>NZ_AWGE01000009.1 GCF_000495815.1 Asticcacaulis sp. AC466
TAGGCTGATTAGGTTTTAAGCCTAAAGCGCCGCCGACATCCGGAAGGATAAGTATGCCCCCGGCGTTGTCCGCATTGACGGATCCGCCGTAAAGAATACGGACGGCGTTCCCTTCTGTGCCCAAGTGCGTCACCAGTACCGTACGAATATGTATGTGCATTTCCATAATCTCATCGGAGGTCGCCGTATCCCCGGCGCCGATAGCCCAGGGTGGCTCGTAGGCGACGGCCATTGACGCGCCTGTAGTGCCGATGGGTACGCTGCCGATGATCTGATCGGCGCATACCGACATGGCACGACCCGACCGACGTTCCTCAATGGTTTCCCCGATGCAGGTGATAGCCATTAGCCGGCTGCGACGGGCGGCCATGGCTTTTTCATGTACAACGGTATTCGTCTCGCCGTGATGCTGACGGCGTTCGGAGTGGCCAATAATGACGGCGGTTGCGCCAGCATCCGTCAGCATCTCCGCGCTGATATCACCGGTGTAAGGGCCGGACACGGCACTATGGCAATCCTGACCGCCAATGGCAATCAGCTCGCCTGCCACCCGAACCGAGCGCTCGATTAGAGTGGCGGGCGGGCAAATGAGGATGTCCACCTTAGGTGAGTGCATTTTCACGTTCGCCGCGAGGTCCACAATTTCTGAAAGCTGCACGTTCAATCCGTGCATTTTCCAGTTGCCGGCGATCAAAAGCCGCATGACGTCCTCATTAGACAGGTCTGTCTGTAAGTGCCCTCAAAGCTAGCAGGGACATGCGTGTTGCACTTTAAGGTACGGTGCCTCATCGGCTAGGCTCGGAATATACTCATGCCTGGATTTGAACCAACCGTTCGAGGTTGTCGAGGTTGTCGAGGTTATCGAGGTTTGCGTAAAATTCGTTGAAAAAATGAAATAGGGTAGTAGTTATGTTGGTTGCGTCCCTCCCCGCAACCAAATTACACAAGGAAGACCATCAGTTAAAAGCCCGCGCAAGCGGGCTTTTCTGCGGTCCAACGCAAGGCCGTAAAGCCCAAGATAACCCCAAAACTCTCAAAATGCACAAGGACTAAAGCATGTGACCTGCCCCAAGGCCAGCGTCTCTGGCTTTAGAAATCCTGACAGCGCGAGGCGCCATTCATTTTTTGCCGGCCGTCGTGAGCAATGCATCGAGTATATCTGCATCCTTTATAGCGAGCGTCGTTCGATCAATCAGGCTGCCCGTGTCCCAAAGAAACGGCACCACGCCATTTGCCAATGCCTGTTGGGTGACATACTTGTTCCAGTAGGTTACTGAGGCATTGTGTTTTGGCAGGTCGAGCGGCGTGGTTTTGCGCCAAGCACCGTATTCCCCCATAATGACCGGTATGCCTTTGTCGATGAAATGTGTCTTCATCGCCTGCATCTGCTGATCTACATAGTCTTCCTCGCCCCAGGTCGCGTTGCGGTCTGGCTGGATAGTCGAGTGGTTGTCGCGGCCCCAGTAGTAGAACATCTTGCCCCAAGACTGGTCCTCGGTGATGATAGCGAACTGAGACGGCGCGTAATAGTGTATTTCAAACATCAGGCGGTCGGTCGCGGTATCCATTGGCATGTTCGTCCAGAGCGAAACGGCATATTCCGTGTTCGTGCTGGGTGATTGAACGACCACGGTCCGATAGGCATTCCGGCCTCCCGTGGCGCGGACCGCGTCGATACAGGCTTGGTGATATGCCATTAGCGCATCCATCTGGGCCGCCTTATCGGCGGCGGGTTCATTCGCGCTGGCAAAAATGAGGTGCTCGTCGAAGTCGCGCAGGTGAGTGGCAATTTGTTGCCAGAAGGCTTTTTGCTTGGCTGCGACGGCTACCTTGCTTGCCTCATCAATATGATTCTCCAGCCAACCACCGTCCCAGTGGATGTTCAGCACGATATAAAGATTGGCGTTTATACAGTATTGGACGACCGCCTTCACCCGGTCGAGCCAGGTGGAAGAAATCTTCGCCGTCGTTTTATCCGCATACTGATCCCATGAGCAGGGCAGGCGGATGGCGTCGAACCCGAGAGACTTATACCTATTCACCAGATCCTGCGTGATCAGCGGATTGCCCCAGGCGGTTTCCCCACCGCTGGCTTCCATCGTATTACCAATATTGATGGCCAGCTTGATTTTACTGGAAATCTGAGCCGCGGTGCTAGTCATTCCGGTGGAGTCCGCTGAGAGCGGGCTTGTATTGTAATTCGGGTAAAGACCAGCAGATGAAGAACTCGCAGAAGACGAAGATGACGATGAAGATGAAGATGAAGATGAAGATGACGAGGGACCACCGCCGGACGAACCGGACAATCCTGACCCGCCGCCGCACGCGCTGCAGGTACCTGCAATGGCCGCTGTCGACAACAGAAATACACGCCTGCCGAGTATCATGTTTTCCCTCAATATTTTTGTTATCCCCTAGTCGAGTTGGCTGAATAAGACTGCAACCAACGACCTTGATGCCAACCTAAGGCGGGGCATAATAATTTGCCAATAAAATAATTATTTGCAAATAAAATATTTGATCTCAGCTATTTCTTTTAAAGGCAATGTCGTTTTGCAATCCACCTTAAGTGGGCGGAAGGCGCCTCATTATTGGAGGAGGTCAACACCATACGGCCCCAGATGGACTTCCGTATCCCAGCTTGTATGTGTTATGAGCCCCGTTTTTCGACCGGAAATCGCCACTACCTTATTGGCTGCAGTGGTATTTACATAAAGGGTGCGGCCGTTGACGTCACGGGCATAGACCCCTTCCGGTGTTTTCGGACCGACGGCAATTTTCAGCTCGCCGTACAGGCTTTCGTACAATGGTGCCAAGACGGCCGCTTGAGCCGGCGTAGCCACATAGATCGCACGGCCCTTGCCATAGGTGTTCACGGTTATGGCTGGCGGCGATCCTTCGACGTTTGAAAACCTGGCCGTGACTTTTGCCGTCGAAGGTTCAAGCACTTCATAAAAATTGATTGTGGTGCTGAAATCGGTGCCGCCAATACGGCCGGTCAGCGGCATATCAGTGCGATAGAACGCGTTTGTTTTCAGGCCGAAAACATCCGATAATCTGCCCGGTAATGGCGTATCGTGCCATTGGCCGGTTCCATCGGCCTTATCGGACAAGGCCGTCATCACGACCGTGCCGCCATTGGCGACATAGGAACGGATCGCATCCGTCGCCTTTTTGTCCATTATGTATTCGCCCGCCACAACCACAAGCTTGTATCGGTTCAAATCCTCATGCGCGACGTTGATTACGGCTACATCGATGTTGTCGTTGTAGAGAGGCGCGAAAGCACTGTGCTTTTGCATTAGGTACGGCGTCGTATAGTAGGCGCGAACCGTGTTGCTGGGACCATTGGGATTGGAGGCGACGCGTGCATCAAACGAGTAGTCGACAGCGACCTCAGGCGAAACCGGCCGGGGAAAGCCTAGGGTCTGCATCTTACGGAATTCCTGGGCGATGACGCCAAATTCGTCCAGTTTCCAGGAGGGAGTGTCATCGTGATCGATCAGCCCAAACAGAGCCTGTTCTTCTCCACCGAGATGGCTGTTGAATGTCCAGGCGAGGACGGCCTGGCCGCCATTCAAAAGACCGAAATAGGCCCACATCCGTGATCGCCCCTTAGTGCCGTAAAAACCGCCGCCGCCGGCCTGAAATTCATTGAACCAGACGGGAGTCGTCAAGGCTCCCCGCATCATCGAGGTTTCAAACCCACCGCTGATGGGGTCGCCGTTATAATAGCCGTAGGCGCCGTAATTGACATATTGGCGGTAAGTCGAGAGATAGTCGAACCCCTTACGGTCGGAACTATCCCAGAGGTTTGAAATCGCTGGCTTGTTCGGGGCATTGCGCTTGCGAATGGCTTCTAAATCTTGGAGGGCGTCGATGGTTACGTCGGACCAGTAACGATGCAGGTCCAGATAGCGCTCCACCGGACCTGGACCGTCACCATAGGGCAACTGGACCTCATCCCATGAACCGATGCGTCTCGACCAGCGCTGGGTGGCCCAGGTCTTATTTAGACTGGCCAAGTCTCTGTAACGGGCTTTGAGCCAAACGATGAAGCGCTGTCGGTCCGCCTCCGAATACGACATGAAACCGTTGCCGATCTCGTTATCAAAACCGATGGCAATAACAGTGGGATCGGCACCGTATCTTTTCGTCAGCTTATCGGCGAAATCGACCACCAGGCGGCGGTAGTCTGGATCGCTGATATTATCCATGTAGCGTTCTGCCGGGTTCAGCCGCGTGCCGTTTTGCGCTGAGAGGTCGACACCCGGATATTTATGATGAAGCCACAACGGCGCGGGCAGGCCGGGGATGTCAAGGATAACGCGTATGCCATTGGCTTTCATCTCGGCCAGAACGGCATCAAACGCCTCGAAGGTGTAGACCCCTTCTTCGGGTTCAAAATAATCCCAGGACAGGTCGCCCATGCGCACAATATTGAATCCGGCCTTCTTCATGAGCGAAATATCACGGTGAATTTGCTCAGGCGTCCGGTCGACCGGCTGATAGCAAGTGCCGACAAATAACTGACCAGCGCCAGGCCAGCTGACATGCTCTGCCGACGCTTTTGCATGACCAGCGCCGGGAATGGCTGCGGCGATTAGCAAAGACGCTATCAGGCGGCTCATGAATTTCATTTTTCTTCCCGTTACCATCAATGATATATATCTCAGTCGCTGTATTGTATGTAAAATTTTTATTCAAATATAAATGAACTATTCCAAATTTCTTAACGGGCCGCTTGACCGCGCGGGTTGTGCCAGCGCCGTGTGAATCGCCAGGGTTCCGAAGGCAATGATAAATGTCGACACGCTTGCCAGTGCGACGGCAATCCAGCTCGGGTTTACGTGCAGGGCGAATGTGCGCAGCCAGGCGACGGCGATGAGCCAGGCGACCGGTGCCGCGATCAGGTTGGCTATCAGCAGTGGTCGTAGGTACGGTTTCAGCCGCAGCACTATCAGGTCGGCCTTGCTGGCGCCCAGCGCGTTGCGAATAGCGATTTCCTTGCGATCTGTCCGGTAAATGTGGATAGACAGACCGATCAGTCCAAAGATGGAAACGGCCACACCGATAACCGACAACAATCCGAAGACATACCATTGCTGATACATGTCGGCGTATTCGGCGTGGACATATTCCGAATAGAGCTGCCTTTTTAGAGGACCAGCTCTCGGATAAGCCTGTTTCCATATCTGGTCGATTTGGCGGAGCGTTTCTGCCTCCGAGCCGGGAGCTAGTTTCACGCTCAGGCGATTAAAGAAGGTGGATTGATTGTCAAAGATCATCGGCGGTGCGTCTTCGCGGATATCTGCCAAGCGGATGTTGTCGACCACACCGACGATGCGCGATACCGTATCCCCGTCGTCACGTGCCAGGCTTATGTTGCGGCCGATAGCGTCTTGTGGATGGCTAAAATTGAGTGCCAGCAGGGCGGCTTTATTAATCACCACATCGCGTGCAGGTGCCAAATCCGGATAGGTTGTTGAAAACGTGCGGCCTGCGAGACGTCGGACATCGTAAAAACCAAAGAAGTGTGCATCGACGGACTGACGCTGGGCCTGAATGATCCTTCCATCCGTTCTCCGGATCCAGTCCGGCCAGATATTGGTCTGTTCCGGAAGGCTGCGTGAGTAGGTGGCTTTTTCGACGCCCTTAAGCGCGGTTATCGGTTGCCTGAGACTCAGATCTGCCGGGATGTCTGACGAGGTATTTATCAGCAGGATGCGGCTGGCTTCGTGATTCAGCGTGTCGCTCGTTGCAAAACGCCACTGTTGATAAACTGTGCCGGAAGTGACTAACAATAAGATCAGCAGGGAAAATCGCGCCACCGTCCATAGTGAACGTGACAGAGAAGGGCCGCTTGACGACGGGGGACGGCTACGGCTGCGACGTGGGTGAGCGGAAGCCAGAGCCAGGGCGGGGTACAGGGCCCCCAGCATGGCGATTGTGAAGCCGAGTGACAAACTTCCCCAAAGAAACCAGACCTCTGACCAAGGAGACTTCCCGATTCGCATAATCGGATCGAGCACCGGCAGAAAACGCTCAACGGCGGCCGCGGCCAGGGTCAGCGAAAGGGAGATGAGGATGCCGGCCTCGATGAGGACCTGCAGACAGATTTCATATGTTTCTGCGCCGAGGGTCTTGCGGATAGCCATCTCGTGGTGTCGTTCATCGATCTGTATCGCCATTAATTCACTGAAGTTGACCACGGCCAGCACAACGATGAGAACGGCGACGGCAATCATGGCGGTGATCGTGTCGGGATGTCCGCGGGGCGCAATTGGAGCATCGGCCCTGGGTAGAAAGTGAACCTTGGGCAGCGCTACGATTTCAAATTTCATCGGATGTTCGCGTGATGAAATACCGTGATGGGCCGCCGTGGCTGTAAGAGACTCTATCGACACCGACGCGCCAGGCTTGAGTCGTACGAATGTGAGGCAAGACGTCCAGTTCCATTCCGGATGCGTGTCCAGAATGGAAAGCATACTGTACGCCGCTTCGCTGGATATAAATATCTGGCGTCCGAAGCTTGTATTGTCGGGGAAATCGGCAAGCACCGCCGTAACTGTGACGGTTAGCCAATTGCTTAATGTGACGGTCCGTCCGACGACATCCTCGCGTCCAAAAAAAAGACGCGCCATTCTCTGAGTCAGGACCATGCTGTCCGGCTTTTGCAGGGCGTGACGCAAATCTCCCGCCACAGCTTTGAGCGGAACGAGGTCAAAAAAATTTGAATCTGCCCAGTAGAATGGCTGGCGCGACGTATATCGTGGCGTTTGCATCGGCCATTCGGCCGGAACCAGTCGCGACGTGGCAGTTATGGATGCGTTGTCTTTTACCAACCATCGGGCCATGCCGGCGGGTGACTGGTCGCTGCTTACCCGCTCGGCACCATCGGGCGGGTAAAGCGTTCTGAGAAGATAAATGTTGTCCGCATCTGGCAGGAAGCGATCAAAGCCGAGTTCGCTTCTGACTTCCAGCGCGACGATGAATGCGGCGGCAAAGCCGATCGCCAGGCCCAAAACTTTTAGCAGGCTCATGCCCCAGTACCGGCTCAGAATGCGTCCCGGCTGCCCGAAACCATGCGCCAGGCGCATCATGATAGGCGCCGGCGTATGAACTGAATTTTACCGTCCAGCATTTCAACAATGCGTTCGGCGTGATCCGCCTGTGCCGGCGCATGTGTCACAATAACGAGTGCGCATCCTTCGGCGTTGACGGCTTTCAGGATATTGAAAATCTGCGCGGCATTTTCAGAATCCAGATTTCCGGTCGGTTCGTCGGCAAGGATAATGGATGGCCTGCCGACGATGGCGCGAGCAATGGCGCAGCGCTGCTGTTGCCCGCCGGAAAGCTGATTTGGCAGATGGCTGGCCCTGTGGGCGATGCCGACAAGGTCCATGACCTCCTGTACCCGTTCATCGATGTGGACGTCGGCACGGTGGCGATAAAGGAGGGCCAATTTGATATTTTCGTAAACACTGAGACTATCGATCAGGTTGAAACTCTGAAAAACGAAGCCGATGTCCACGGCGCGCAACCGGGCCAGTGCACCAGGGGCGGCGCCCGCGACGTTCTGGCCGTGGAATGACACGCTCCCTGTCTCCGGGCGATCCAGAGTGCCCATGATGTTCAAAAGGGTCGATTTACCGCAGCCGGACGGACCGCAAATGGAAACGAACTCACCGCGTTCGATATCGAGCGTAATATTACGTAGGGCTTCGACGCGCCGCCCAGCGGTTCGATAAGTAAAATTAACGCCCCGCAAACCTATTAGGGGGGCTGTCGAATGCGGTACTGAGTTTTGCGCTGGCAATTGAAAACCTTAGGATCGGCAAGGCGCGTCTGGTTAACGAGCTTAATACAGGTTTTGTGCGAAGTTAAGCCACCAACGCATGTGTAACCAAGGATGCACTCAAGCGATGCGCTGCCGCCGTGACCTGCGTCCGGCACTCTTCCAGAGAAGGCGCATTGCGGCGCCTGACGCAGGACGACACAAGCAGGGCGACTTGTTTGGGGCCGTGGAAGACAGGGGCATAGACATCTGTAACGTCAGGTAGGTTAGGGTTTGGCTGCTGGCCGGCCTGACATGACTGATCCGAGGCACCGTCTTCGTCTTCCCGAACCTGGTAAATCATCCCAATGGGCATATTGACGTAGAAAGCGGTCGACGGAATGCTTTGAAGCATAACGCGGAAGGTATTCTCCTGACATACCACAAGCTGACAGGACTGCCGCAAGGTCTCCGCAAGCTGATCCAGAACCGGTAAGGCATTTCCTGCCACGTCTTCGCAGGGGGCATTCAAAAAAAAGGCATTTCTTTGGACAATCGTCATGGATGCTTCTCCGCGCTGTACGTATCGTTGTTCTTTTTTACAGTTTAACGGATTTTGGAAAATAAGCTAAGGCGCCAATTTTATTTGACTTTTTTTGAATTTGAGTGAAGTTTGAGGCATTAAGTGTCCGAGCTGTCCGGAATCGTACATGTCCCAAACGCACAAAACCTTGCTGTTTATCGATGATGACGCCGACGTCCTCAAGACGGCCGAGCTCTTGCTCGGCAGGTCGGGTTATACCCTCCTTAAAGCCCTTTCGCCAGCGCAGGCTTATGCACTTTTATCCACCCAGACAGTTGATTTAATCCTGCTTGATCTCAATTTTTCCCATGCGCAGACCTCGGGTGAAGAAGGTCTGGCTTCCTTGCAGGAGTTGCGTCGGTCTGCACCAGGTGTGCCGGTGCTGGTGGTGACTGGTCATAGCGGCCTGACCGTTGCCATTCGCGCCTTGAGGGCCGGCGCCGCCAACTTCATTATGAAGCCCTGGAGCAACGATAAATTCATTGCGGCAATAGAAGAGGGAATTGACCAGGGACGTCGGAAGCCGAATGTGGATGACGGCCTTATATTGGAAGCACCTCAGAGTTCAGGTGCGGAATTCATTATCGGCCGCACTGAGGCCATGATGCGTATAAAGGCGCTGGTAGACCGCTATGCGCCTCTGACCGTTCCGGTTTTACTTTCGGGGCTGGCGGGAACGGGAAAATCGCATATCGCGCGCGCCTTGCATAACCGCTCGGGTCGGACACATCTCAAAGTCGTCGACGCGTCGTCGATATCCGCCGTTGATGCCGAAAAACTGCAGGACGCAACTCTGATTATCGAAGCGATCGAAAGGCTCGATACCGACTTTTACCAGGCGCTGCTGGATTGGCTGCCAGAGTTTGAGCGTCGTAACGTGCGTGTGGTGGTGACCTCAGTGCATGAGCGCGGCGAAATGCAGCTGCCGCGCGGTCTTGTTTACGCACTTAGTACTCTTGAGATCAATGTGCCTACGTTGGCGGAGCGTGTGGAGGATATCGGTATCCTGGCCCAACATTTTGCCAACCTGTGCGCATACAAGCAGAATCTGTCGCACCGCGACCTGATTCCGGAAACTATCGCGCATCTCAAGGCGGCTGTCTGGAACGACAATCTGCACGCGCTGCGCCAGGTCGTGGAGCGTGCGGTTATTGAGTCTGACGGGCCACTGCTGGCGCCCAACGACCTGCATATGCCCTCAATTCAGGATATCGACCCTCGCACCACCGCCTTAAGTCTGGAAAACACGGAAAAATTCGTCGTCGAGTCGGCCTTAAAGCGCAATAATTTTAATGTCTCCAAAGCCGCCGCCGAGCTGGGAGTAACACGGCAGACCCTCTACCGCCGAATGAGCCGCCATGGTCTTTAGGCGCGTGATTATCAGATTGCTGTGTGTGTCAGGCGTGGCGGTTACGGCGATTTTGGCATTCGCGTCAGCGCACGATCACATGTGGGCGAATTTGGCTTTGTGCCTGATCGGCCTGGCGGTGAGCGCAAGTGTGCTTTTGGTCGGTGAGAAGGATGGGCTTAAGGGGGGAAATGCTGTTGAGCCTCTCACCCGTTCTGAAACCCCACTGCAAACCCTTCCGGCCCTGCTGGACCAGGTTCCGGTGCCATTGTTGAAGTCTGTCGAGGGGGAAGGCTTCTACGCCCTAAACTTGGCAGCGCGGCGGCTTTTTCGAGTAGACGCCTTTATAAGTGATCCTCCGCCAGCGATGGTGGCCGCGGTGATGCGTGCAGAAAGAGGGGCGCGGGCCTCGATACGGCTTTTCGACAGCGTGTACGCCCTGGGGGTTAGCGAGCTGTCTTTTGAAGAACGTAAGGAGCGGTTTATCAGTCTGACGGATATTCAGGCCGAGATGCGCATCGCGGAGGCAACGGCCTTGGGGGATACCTTGAGGGTCATCAGTCACGAGATCATGAATTCGCTAACACCTGTCGCCTCTCTCGCCGAGACGGCGCAACACTACCTTGAAGGTGACGCGCCCGACGGTGTTCAGTATGCCAGGGAAGCGCTTGCCGTGCTGGAACGGCGCGCCAGGGGGCTTAAGCGGTTCGTTGAGGGATACCGCTCGCTGGCAAGATTGCCCCAGCCTGAGTTGCGTCGCGTTGATATCAAAAGTTTTGTCACCGATGTGGTACGTGTATTCCAGCAAAGCGCCGTGGCCGAGGGTGTAACCCTTGCCCTTGAGATGGAGGCAGGCGCGCTGTGGTTGGAAATGGATGAAGCCCTTATGGCACAGGCGCTGATAAACGTCTTGACCAATGCGGCCGAAGCGACGCGCGATAATACCGGGCCGCGCCATGTGAATTTAACGGTGCAGCGCCTGGACAAAGATATGGGTATGGAGATTGCGGACAATGGCGCCGGCATTGAGTTCACGATGCGGGACCGTATATTCCATGGCTTTATAACAACCAAGGCGGAAGGAGCGGGCATAGGCCTTTCACTCGCTCGACAGATCGCGCTGGCGCATGGTGGTGACCTGCGACTGCTTGACCAGACAGAGTCCTGGTCATCGGTGTTTCTGTTCAGGCTGCCTGGCGGGAAGGATATGCCAGAAAGCTAAAAGGCGTCGCGCGGCGCAGCGCCCAGCGCGTTTGACAGCGACGTGCAGGTGTCAACCAATGCGCTCGCGCAGGCTTCGACACTAATGCTCAGCTTGCTACGAATGTAGGGAATTGTGACGGCAGCAACCAAGCCACGGTCATTGAAAACCGGACAGGCGATATCGGTGATGCTTTCCGAATATGCGCTTTGTGCGATGAGAAAGCCGTTTTCCTTGGCGCGTATGGCTTGCTGCTCAAAACGCGTCCACTCACTTTCGGATACGGTGGGCTGCAGCGCTTTTCGCCAGGCCGCCTTGCTCGTCGGATTCTGGAAGGCGTACAATACGGTGCCTGCGGTCGCCTCGACAATTTCCTGACGATAGCCGACGCGGACATGAAAACTGGGGGCGGCCGGCGCATCCATCTGCCCGATGACCACGACCTGGTCATCGGAAGCGACGACGATGTGTGTCGCCTGTAGAATTTCATCACTGAGCGCGCGGATTGCGGGAATGGCGTAATCCAGGAGATTCTTGCTAATGCCACGGGACATGCCGAGCGAGAACAATTTGTTCGTTAATTCGTAACCGCTCTGGTTTTCGGCCATAGCAACGTAACCACGGTGTTCCAGCACCGCAATCATCCGGAACAACTCACTGACGGAGCGATTTAACTGCTCCGAAATTTGCTTGGGCGGCATAGGTTTGGGCGACGTCGCGAGAAGTTCGACGATATCCAGCCCTTTTTCGAGTGCTGGAGCGCGATATTTGAGTTCGCTATCATCCATGTCGTCCTGAACCGGTAAGTCTTGCTTCGCCATAATGTGCCTTAATGAGTCTGTGCGTTGTCGGCCATCCCATGAGATCAAGCACGCCGCTCTTCGCTATTGAAAGAGTCATATCAAATCGTCGTCACATATGAAAAGCAAAAATACGAAACGTCTTGTGTTTAAGCTTTAGGCGTTGTTTTAGACGTAAGTTGCTAACTTTATTCGAAAAAAAATCCGTATGATTGGTGACTAACATTCATTTCAATTACTCAACTTTTTTTGTTTATATTTGTATTTAAAATTATATTTTACCTTTGAAAAAGTTTATGACTGTGTCATTAGATTGCGGTCATAGGCAATAAAAAGATCGATTGCCAGCCTGAACCAGGAAAGGGAAGACTGTGCTGAAATTCATGACCGCCACTAACGCTCTGCTTTTTACTGCGTTTATTGCGGTGCAGCCTGCGGTGGCGAGGGGCGAGCATCTGAACCTGTCGCAGGGCTGGCGGGTCCATAAGGGCGAGGTCGTCGGCGCGGGTCAGGCCGGGTATGATGATCAGGACTGGGCGCAGGTCGTTGCGCCGCACGACACCTCGATCATGGATGGACCGGACGGGACGCCCTTCGATGCTCAAGCCGCAGCCGGGCAGGATTCCGGTTATCTGCCGGGCGGTGTGGTCTGGTATCGTAAGCATCTGAACCTGAGTGCCGCACAGGCTGGACAAGTCGCACGGCTCAACTTTGAAGCCGTTTACATGGATGCCGAAATCTGGGTCAACGGACAGTCGGTGGCCAGCCACCGCTATGGTTACACCGCCTTCTCCGTCGACTTGACGGGTAAGCTGCGCGCGGGTGCCAATTTGATTGCGGTGCGCGTCAATCATGAAGATCCGTCTTCGCGTTGGTACGCAGGAACGGGGCTTATCCGGCCGGTTTCGCTGGACCTGTCGAACTGTGTCCATATCGAACCGGACAATGTCGCGATCACAACTCCGGCAGCCACCGCGCAGAGTGGGGAGGTAGTGGTTGCGACGACGGTTACAAACTGTGCGGCAAGGCGGCAATCCGTGGAACTGGTCAGCGAAGTTGTGGCGGCGGATGGAAAGGTCATGGCACGTTCGGTCGTACCGCTCTCGGCCCCTGCAAAGGGCGGCGTCTCTCGAACGTATAGCCTGACCGTGCCGTCTCCTGCGCTGTGGTCGATAGAGTCGCCCAACCTTTACACCCTGGTCCAACAGGTGCGCGCCGACAACGCCGTCGTTGATGAACGCCGCACCCGCTTCGGTATCCGCACGATCAGCGTCGATGCGGTTCATGGCTTGCGCCTTAATGGCCAACCGGTCCTTTTGCGCGGCGGCAATATTCACCATGACAACTATATGCTGGGAGCAGCAGGTTTTCCCGACGCCGACAAGCGCAAGGTCGCGCTGATGAAAGCGGCAGGCTATAACGCCATACGCATCGCCCACAATCCCGCCAGCCAGGCCACACTCGACGCCGCCGACGAACTGGGTCTGCTGGTGATAGACGAGGCGTTTGACGCCTGGAACAGGGATAAACGGCCAAAGGATTACGCGCGCTTTTTCGCTGACAACTGGCGGCAGGACATTACCAGCCTGGTCGTCAGCGGCCGCAATCACCCGTGCGTGCTGTTCTGGAGCATTGGCAACGAAATCCCGGAAAGCGGCACGCCTTTGGGGGTTGATACCGGCCATAAACTGGCCAGCCTTGTTCGCAGCCTCGACCCGTCGCGACCTGTGACGCAAGGTGTGAACGCCGAACCGCCGCTGGACGATGCGCAGTTCGCCACCGGCGATGTGGCGGGCTATAATTACCACGTTCACCTCTTCGCCGGCGATCACGAAAAATTCCCGAACCGCGTCATGTTCACGTCGGAATCGACCTCGAAAGATGCGTTCGAATACTGGCATCCTGTGGAAACCATGCCGTGGGTGATTGGCGATTTTGTCTGGACGGCGGTCGACTATATCGGCGAAACAGGCATCGGCTGGATGGGCTATAGCCAAGACTGGCAAAAGTTGGGGCCTTATCCGTGGCACCTGGCCTATTGCGGCGAGATCGATGCCATCGGCCGCAAGCGTCCGGCGGCGTATTACCGCGAGGTGCTGTGGAAGACGGGCATAGATCCGATTTCCGCCTTTGTCCGCCAACCGGAAGGCACGGACGATCTCCCCGATCGCCGGCTTTTCCCGACCACGCCGCCACATCTCGATTGGTCGCTGGACGATGTCCACCCAAGCTGGACCTGGCCGGGCCAGGAGGGCAAGAGGCTGGAGGTCGATGTCTATTCCGAGTTTCCGCAGGTCGAGCTGTTCCACAACGGCAAGAGCCTTGGGCGGAAAAATGTTAGCGTCGACACCGAATATAAGGCGATCTATTCGGTCCCCTATGCACCGGGCAGGCTGACGGCGATCGGATACCGCGATGGGCGCGAAGCGGGCCGTTGGGAATTGCGGACCGCTGGCAATCCTGCAAGGGCGGAACTCAGCAGCGATAAGGCGCAGACTGTCGCCAATGGCGAGGATCTGGTCTACGTCACCCTCAAGCTGCTTGATGACAACGGGACGCCCATCTATGCGCGCAGCGGCGACCGGAAGGTGACGGTGCATGTCTCGGGTGCTGCCGCTTTGGCAGGGATGGGCAACGGCAATCCTATGGATGCCTCAAGCTTCCAGTCCGGCCAGCGCGCTACTTTTCACGGTCAGCTGGCCTTCGTTCTGCGCAGCCTGAACCAGGCGGGCGAGGTGCGTGTCGCGGTGGAGATTGAAGGTTTGGCGACGCAATATTTAACTTTGAACGCCGTCTCGGATAGGGTGGGACAAGGCGACGACTAGATGCATGTAAAAACCACAATGATCTTAGGGCTCGGCGTGGGCCTGCTACCCTTTTTCAGCCAAGCTCTGATAGTCACAAAATAGGGTGTGTCCGGGCGCGGCGGTCAACGCTGCGCCCGGTAGTTATTTACGCTTTCGGCGTCAAACGCACCAGCACGATGTCGTTGCTGTTCATAGCCAGCTCGACTCGCGCCTTGCCGTCGCGGCCCACCTTGAGACTGCGGCGCGATTCAGGGCGATCGAGCGTAAGGGCCTGAAAATCGCGGAGTTGGGCCGTGGTCAGGGCGGCGGGCGCGCCTATGGCAATATAGGCGCTGTAAGCGTCGTTACGGCGGTAGCCGGTACGTTGCACGCTCAGATCATAGACGCCGGGCTTCACGCCTTCGAACGCGAGACTAAGCGGCTGCGATGGCGTATTGGGCACGAGATGGCTGAAGAAGGTCCCGTTGCTGCGGCCTTGCTGGTCGGGTAACTGAAAATCCCAGGCGACGACAGAGACCGCGTTGCCATCACGCGCGGCCCAGACCTGGTTGTCCGTACAAGGGATTTCATTTCCTTGCAGGGCATGCAGATATTTGTAGGCGAACCATGACGGTTTGCGGACGCCGTCCTTTGTCATTAGACCGAAACCGCCCTCAAATGGCTTTGATGGCGGGCCGGGCTCTTCGAAGAGGTCAGAATAGACCCAGTAGCTCATGCCCTGGGCGATGCCTTGGACGGCCTTCAGCTTACTGAGGATATAGGGCGCGGCGATATAGGAATCGTGGCTGAGGTCGCGGGGGTTATAGCTGGTGCTCCATTCCGAGAAATAGAGTGGCAGGCCCGGAAAAGGGGAGGCGTCGATCTGCGCCCGGACCTTTTTGACGTCACCGATAATGGCGTCCGGTTTTTTGGACAGTTGCAGGTCCATCTTGCCTTCCTCGTCAAGATAGCCGTAATCCACGCCATAGGTGTGGGTCGTGATGAAATCGACGGGCGAATTTGTCGCCTTGGCGTAGGAGAGAAATTCCGGCACCCAGGCCGCACCGGCGGTGGCCGGGCCGCCGACGCGCAATTGCGGATCGATGGCCTTCAAGGTACGGGCCGTCAGGCCATAGAGGGCGAAATAGGCTTCCTGATCGGCATATTGCCAAAAACCGTCCAGATTTGGTTCGTTCCACACCTCGAAGAACCAGGAGCGTACTTCATCAAGGCCGTGGCGCTCGATCATATGCCGCGTGAAAGCCTCAATAAGTTGCTTCCACAGGTCGAGGCGAGGGTGGGAGGTATTTCCCTTCCAATAGAAGATCGTCTGGTCGGAGGTTTTGAGCGCACCAGGGGTGAAGCCGAGTTCGACGAACGGCTTGACGCCCAACTTCAGCATGGCGTCATAGAGGTAGTCAACGCGGGTCCAGTCATAGACCAGCTTGTCGTCCTGCCTTTTTACCGTCCCCAGATCGTCCGCGAAGATATTGTGGAAACGCATATAGCGGAAACCCAACTCATCCGAAGCGTCCTTCAGTTGCGCCAGATTGGCGTTGCGGATAGTCGTTCCGGGATAATCCGCGCCGACGGACAGGTCGAAGAAGCGGTCGAGCGGCTGGCTGGCCTGACGCAGATCGAGGACAGCGCGCCGCAATGTCGTTTGCGCAGCAAATGCGTGGCCCGATACGGCCGTTAGGATACTGGTCAAGGTGAGGCCGGAAAGCGCCGACCGGCGGTTCAGAGAGGGAAATGTCATGAAAACGCTCATTTTTAAGTCTTATAGTAGATAGGCCGATCAGAACGGTTAAGCCGCTCGCGGTCAAGAAAACTATAAGTGAATTTTAAATTTAAATCTAAAATATAAGTTTATTCGAGTTCAATATCGTAGCAGTGCCGGGAGCCAAATTGACATTAATGGCCCGGGCTTGCCTTTGTCGGGCCTCATGTGCCGGCTTTACGGCGCGGGGTCGCAACGCGCATGTCGCGGAAAAATTTGTCCATTTCCGTAATCGTCGTATAGAAGCACCAAGGTTTCGACGCCGGGACCAAAATTCGGCGCGTACAATTCACACATAAAAAGATATTTTATATTTGACGGTATTCGTGGGGTGAGATATGTAGCAAATATCCTTTTCGCGGGACTTCCCGGCCCTCCACGACATGTATGGGCTAGAATCGGCTTCGGTACATTGTTCTCCCTGGAATGGTACCACTTATGCACTGGCCTGCTCCCGCGTCGTGGCGCGGGGGACTTTTTGCCGCGGGCCTGAACAGATTTTTAGAACTGATAGTGATGTCCACTGTGGGAACCACACAATCGTCCAGGCACATGTGTTCAATAATCGGTTTCATCCGATTGGCGCGTTTTTTAGTGGTCTTAATGGCGGTCGCAGGCTGCCCCGCCTTTGCCTACGAGACGCGACAAACCCTGGAAATAGACGCTGACTGGACCTTTCAGCTTGGCAGTCGGTCGGCCGAAGTGTCGGCCATTGATCCAACGGGCTGGCGAAACGTCAATCTTCCCCACACCTATAACGCGGTCGATGGCGATGACGGCGGCAACTATCACCGCGGACCTGCATTTTATCGTAAAACCGTTTTCCAGCCTGCTCGTTCGGCGTTCACCCGTACCTTTATCGAATTCGACGGCGCGGCTGTAGTCACCGATCTTTGGGTCAATGGCACCTATGTTGGACAGCACAAGGGTGGATATGCGCGCTTTCGCTTCGATTTGACCCCCTATCTTAGACCCGGTGAGAACCAGTTGCTTGTGCGTACCGATAACAGCGCCTCGCTTCAGGTCGCGCCTCTTGGCGGCGACTTTACTGTGTACGGCGGAATCTATCGATCCGTCCGGCTTATCCGAACGCACGATGTCCATTTTGACATGCTGGACTACGGTTCTTCCGGTATCGAGATCCGCCAATCCGAAGTGACAGCAAAGCAAGCGAAACTGGCCTATCGGGTGAGAGTTGCCAACGATGGTCAGGTGGACCGTGCGGTCCGGGTGCGCGTGAATCTGAGGAATGGTAACGCGACGGTTCTCAGCCTGGAGACATCGCTGAGCGTGCAGGCCGGCGCCGTGGCGGTGGCCGATCTCGCGGGTGAACTTGCATCGCCGCATCTATGGAATGGTGTGGCTGATCCGCATCTTTACCAAAGCGAAATATCTGTGGAGAATTACGCACATGAGCGTCTGGATAGCGCCACCGTCGCCACCGGCCTCCGTTCAATTTTGATCCGCCCGGATCAGGGCGTTCTCCTGAATGGCCGGCCCTATAGCGTCCATGGCGTCAATATCCACCAGACCATGCTGCCGGAGCGGGGAACAGCTGTCACGGACGGCAATATAGACAGTGACTTTCGCCTGCTGAAGGATCTCGGTGTCACTGGATTGCGATTTGCGCACTATCAGCATCCGCAGCGGGGTTATGATCTGGCCGATGAAAGCGGCATCCTGGTATGGACGGAAGTCCCGTTTGTCGCCAAGGCGTCGCCGGATGAAGGTTTTGAGGCGAATCTACAGGATCAGTTGCGCGAACTCATACGGCAGAACAGAAACCACCCCAGCGTTTTTGTGTGGGGCCTCGGCAATGAAATCTATAGTGTCGATGCCGACAGCGCGCGCTTGCTCGATGGTCTTCAGGCGCTTGCGCATAAGGAAGATCCGGACCGGCCGACGACCTATGCCAATTGTTGCGCGCCCATCGACGGACCGCAGGCAAGCCACACGGATACGATTGGCTCCAATGTCTATTATGGCTGGTATGACGGGCAGTTTGATGATCTCGGCCCCTGGCTAGACGCCAACCATGTCAAGCGTCCCGCAACGCCCGAGGCCGTCAGTGAATATGGCGCCGGCGGCAGTCCCTACCACCAGGCAGACCCGCCGTCGCGGCCCCGACCGGGATCGCACTGGCATCCGGAGCAGTATCAGGCCCTTTACCACGAACGGGCGTGGTCTCAGATCGCACAAAGGCCGTGGTTATGGGCCAGCTTCATTTGGTGCGGCTTCGATTTCCCTTCGGATGGGCGTAACGAAGGCGACCGGTCGGGCATTAACGACAAGGGGCTGATTACCTATGACCGACGCATCCGAAAGGATGCCTACTTCTGGTATAAGGCGAACTGGACGTCCAGCCCGATGGTGTATATTACCTCTCGCCGTGCCGTGACGCGCCATACGGCGGATGTAGCGGTGAAGGTCTATGGCAATGTGAGCCAGGCTCGCTTGCGGCTGAACGGTCGGGATCTAGGCGCTCAGCCGTTTGAAAACCATATGGCGACCTGGAATGTCCGCCTGAGCCCTGGTAAAAACACTCTGACCGTCGAGGGCGGCTCGGCTGTGGATATTGTTACCTGGGTATTGACGGCCGAATAGGGGGGGGCAACCAGGAGTGTAGATGATCAGGCAAGCTTCAATTCGATAACCGTGACGGCCGGGCCCCGCGACATGGTGGGCACGGACAGGGCAAGGCGATCGGAAGTCATGGACCATTTTACCGTTTCGCCCGACAGATTGAGGACATCTACGATCGTGCCGGCCAGCGGCGGCAACACCAGTTGATCCTGCGGCCAGCCGACAATATGAATGAACACGCTTTTGCCGGCCATGGTAGCGCCATAGACACCATCCACAGGTTGGAAAGGTCCCGGTCGCGTACCGTAAACAGAACGGCCGTGCCGCTTCAACCACAGTCCCACACCGTTCAAGGTCTCAGCCTGTTTGGGCGGGATGAGGCCATCCCGGTCCGGTCCGAGGTTCGCGATCACATTGCCATTACGAACAACGGCATCGACGAGCAGTCGCACGAGCTGATCCGTGGTCATGACGCTGTCTTCGGGCGTATAGCCCCACGCCCCGTTATTTATGGAAAAGGCTTTCTCCCAAGGGCGGGCACGGATAGGGCCGGTGATTGGGCCGGGCCCTTCGGAGGTGTCGAAATCGCCCTGCCAGCCGGAACGTGGATTGATCACGATGTCCGGTTGGTATTTCCGGACCATGCGATTCAGCTTGTCCGGCTCCCAGAACCAGGCAGCGTCGGCATCGGTGCCGGTATGTGCCAGCCAGCCGCCGTCCCACCACAGGATGTCGATATGGCCGTAGTTGCGCATCAATTCTTCGACCTGGGCATAGGTCTGGTGTTTGAGCTGGGCGGCGTTTTCGGGCATGTCCTTCGGATGGAAATAGGCCGGGAAGCGCCAGTCGAGCGGTGAGTAATAGAGGCCGACACGCAGGTCATGCCGACGAACCGCCTTGACATAAGGCGCGATCAGGTCGCGGTGGGCGGCTGAGTGCATGGCGTCATAATGACCGTAACTGGCGGGGCTGTCCCACAACGCAAAACCGTCATGGTGGCGCGCCGTCATGACCATGTAACGGGCGCCGCCAGATTTCGCCAGTCGCGCCCAGCTATCTGGATCGTAGTGACGCGGATTAAATTCCTGCGCCAGTTTGGCGTAATCCTCGGGCGCAACCTTCTCATTGAACATGTACCATTCGCCGCGACCCGGAATGGCATAGAGTCCCCAATGGACGAAGACACCAAACTTGGCGTCGCGCCACCAGGCCATCTTGCGGCCAGGAAGCAACAGATCCGGCGCCAGGGTCGGATCGGCATTGGCCGTCTTCTGAGCGGACCGTTGCTCGTCGGTTAGGTTCTGGGCCTTTAGGGGGAAGGCGGCGAAAGGCATGGCCAGCGCCCCGGTGATCAGGCTGCGGCGGTCAAACATGGGCGTCTCGAGGTTCGGGGGGCAGATGGTTAAATGCTCAGTTTCAGAACGCTGCCATGACGTGTCGGCAGAGTCGCCGGCATGTCAACGACGAGAGCGTCGTCTGTTTGTCGGAAGCGCAAAGCTTTTGTTTGTCCGAGGAGTTCAACCTTGCGCACCGGTCGGCTCAGATGGCCTGCCTGGTGTCCGAGTGCTGCGATACGGCATGTCGCCCCCGGGTCGCCAAGCGTGATGGCATAAAGCGCATCGCCCTTCGTCGTGAAACGGATATCCTGGCCGGTATAAACGGTGTTCTCCATGAAAGCGCCATCGGCAGTTTCTGTCGGACCCTCGCCATAGATTATCCACGGGCGCGAGCCGTGGATCGCCTCGCTGTTGACCGACATCCAGGCTGCGAGCTCATCGAGCAGGCTTTGCGATTCGGGTGGCAGGCTGCCATCGGGGTAGAGCACGATATTGAGAAGCAGGTTGCCGTTCTTGCTGACAATGTCGGTCAGCATATGAATAATGTCAGGCGCCGTCTTGTAGGTATAGTTGTCGCTGTAGAACCAATCTCCATTGGATGAACAGGTTTGCCAGGGCAGCGGGTTAATGTCCTTGAGCACGCCGCGTTCCACATCCTGGACGCACATCTTACTGCTGTATTCGCCGGACCCGATCGCCTTGCAGTTATAGACCGCCTGCGTTCCGCGGCTTTTGTCCGCAGCGCCATTATAGAAATGCGACAACAGCGAACGCCCGACAATGCCGAAGGGCAGTCCACCGTCCGAATAGAGCAGGTCCGGCTGATAATTATCGATAAGGTCTCGGATGCGATCGAACCACATCTGATGAAAGGCGGGATCGCGCGTATACCAGGTAGATGTGCCGCGATAAGGTTCATTATTATTGCTGTGATAAAGATCAGCGAAACGCGCATCGGCGCCATCATAGCTCACGCCGAGCTTTGGCCAGAACTGATCGTACATATGGCTTGGGTAAAACCAGTTATGGCTGGCGCCGAGATGTTCGGACACGCCGAAGTGCAGGCCGCGTTTTTTTGCCGCCGTCTTCCAGGCACCGACGATATCGCGTTTCGGGCCCATCGCGGCCGCATTCCAGCGGTGAGTCTTCGAATTCCACAGGTCGAAATTGTCGTGGTGGACGCCCATGCTGACGAAATATTTGGCGCCGGCCGCCACGTATTTGTCCATCAAGGCCTCGGGCTCGAATTTTTCCGCCTTCCACAGCGGAATGATGTCCTTGTAACCGACCTCGGACGGGTGCCCATAATTCTTCAGGTGATGGTCGTAGTGAGGATGCCCGGGAATGTACATTTGCCGGGCGTACCAGTCGCCCGCGCGCGGCACGGCCTGCGGACCCCAATGCGCCCAGATGCCGAACTTTGCGTCGCGGAACCAGTCCGGGGCCTGGTACGTTTCCAGCGAGGGCATTTCCGGTGTAAACGGTCCTTTAGCGATTGGCAATTTGTAGTCGACCCGCTTTTCGGATGGCTTGCAATCGCTGCCTTCGTCGGCTTGTGCGGAGGCCTGACCGAAGGCCAGCGGCGCAGTTGCAAAACCGACAGTCGCCAGGAGGGGCGCGCTTAGAAAGCTGCGCTTGCTTATTCTCTTCATATTCCAACCCACATGATGAACAGCCAATCATTGTGACCACTGGCCTTACGAGAAACTTATTTGAGGCGTAAGGCATAGTCCATTAATAAAATAAAATTTCATAAGAAAATTTCATTTAACGTTTCAGCACGGGATGTCACAGGCTCAGAATGAGTAGGCCATGTGCGGTTCCTGAGCGACCGATACGGTTTAAACACCGCCGAGCGAACAGAGGAGGCATGTGGCGTGTGCGGTGGGGGTCTGAGCATCGCATTTGGCCGGAAATCCTGGCATCAGGGACCACCACTGGGTCATGTTTTACAGTAAGGCTCATTTTATATGTAATTTGTAAATTTTGGCGGAAGGTCGATCTTGCCGTAAATGTCCAATTTTTCTGGTCGCAGAAAGCGTGGCGTCCATAAAAAACCTTCAATAATTTATTTGCAAAATAGAAAATTATATTTGATGAAGGCGGTGCCTGGATGTATTGTCGTACAATAAGCTTTAAGGCCTGAGGTCCTGACAGGCCGCTGCGGCATGTTTCGAGCAAGCTTGTGCGTAGGGCGCAATCGTCCCAACGGATTGCGCTTCTTCCAACTCCCCTTGCTCCGCAGCGCAAGGGGGTCTTTTTCGCTCAGCGACGTACGGGCCGTTTGTGTCTTCAGCGCAACAAAAGGCGCAATTCTTAGGTAAAATGAATTTTTACCATTGAATCATATCGTCCGACTATTATCCTACAAATGGTACATTGGCTGCCGTCAATAATAATGAAGCGATGTCCATCGGAATCGCACAGAGGGAACACCATGAAGAGAATCACACGAAAGCTTGTGCTCGGCGCAAGTGTATCGGCTATCGTTTTGATTGCCACGACTGTCACCGCCGCAGCGCAGGATACCGCCGCACGCGCGGATGGCGCCGCACCCCGCGCGGACGATACGCTCGTTATTGTTACGGCGCGTCGGAAGGCTCTGAAGAGCGCCATTGAAATCAAAAGAAGCTCCGACACAATTGTCGACTCGATCGTCGCCGACGAAGCTGGCAAGTTGCCCGATAATTCCATCACTGAAGTTCTTCAACGCGTATCTGGCGTGTCGATATCCCGTTTCACTTCGACCAACGGAGGCAGCTCCGCGTTCCAGATCGAGGGGACGGGTGTCACCGTGCGCGGTCTTCCCTTCAATTCCAGCATGCTTAACGGCCAGCAGTTATTCAGCGCCAATGGCGCGAGCGCTATCAGCTGGAATGAAGTCACGCCCGAATTGATGGCCGGTGTCGATGTCTATAAGGCGTCCCGCGCTGACCTCATTGAAGGCGGGGCGTCCTTGATCAATCTTCGCACCCATCTGCCCTTCGATTTCAAGGAAACCCAGCGCAACATCACCGTTGGCGGGAGCTACGGCAGCCAGGTTGGCAAGGGTTCGCCCCGCGTTTCCGCCATGTTCTCAAAGCGTTTCGACACCAGCTTCGGTGAAGTTGGCGTGTTGTGGGATCTCGCCTACAGCGGTCTGCACCAGCAGAGCAGCGACCTACAGGTCGGTGCCATGTTCGGCGAATATGCGCCGACCTCCACGCGTGACGATCATTTGGCTTTTGTTCCCAGCTCCTTCACCTGGAGCAACAATATAGATAAGCGCGACCGGTACGGCGCCTACCAGGCCATCCAGTGGAAGCCGACGGATAACCTGACGCTGACCAACACGGTGTTCTACTCGCAATACGTCGACAATGGTTGGTCGAACAGCGGTTCCGTGGGGTCCAGTCCCTCCGCGGCATCCGCCGTTATGCCCAGGGTGGGCAGCCCGGTTGAGTACGATGCCAGTGGCGCCTTCGTGAAGGGCGGCCTCACGGTCGGGTCCACCGGCAATTCGGTGGAGTTCCAGAACACGACTATGAACACCGGCTGGTTGCCCAGCTGGTACCAACTCGATTGCGGCGCCACTTTTGGCGGTCCCGCATCGTCGATCCAGTGGGACTGGTCGGCTAATTCCGGTGTTGATCCGTCGAATCCCCCTGCAGGATGGGACGGTAGGCGCTTGGCGCAGTGTGGCCCCGCGGGCACGTTTAACCCGAGCGGCGGGGCGTCGGCGTCGCGCAGCAAAAGTTCGACACTGGATATTTCGCAGAGTTTCGTCTGGACGCCCAGTGAACGGACGACGGTGCGTGGCGGCGTGCAATATGTCAGTTCCCGCGCCACCGGGGAAAACATGTTTGTTGGCCTCGCTCAGACGAGCCCGCTGGTGACGTCGATTGATGCCGACCTGACGGGGGCGCTGCCGATGTTGTCCGGTCTTTCCACCGCTGGCCTACTCGATAAGAGTAAGGCGTATTTAGGCAATTTCGGCTATCATAAACCCAATAACAAGGGGAAGATGCTCGCTGCCCACTTCGATGTTGAATACCGGCCGAGCGATGATGGATTCCTGCGCTCCGTTACTTTTGGTGCTCGTATCGCCACCCGCACCGAAAACGACGACAACGTGGGGACCTATTGGGCGCCCTTGAGCCAGTCATGGCTGTCGAATCCGTGGGGGGCGCATCCCGGAGACCCGACCTATGGCGCGGGGAATATTCAATATCTGACGAATACAAACGTCCCGTCGGAGGATTATGAAGTCTCCACCTTCAAGAATTTCTTCGGCGGCAAGGCGGAGGTTCCGGCTCAGCTTCTCGTCCCCAGCCAATCGCTCGTGCAAAGTTATGACTGGTACCATTTGCTCCAGACGTATAACGGGCAGATCGCTAACGGGACAGCGGATGAATATTGGACGAGGTATATTGATCAGGGGCTGAACAAGACCGATAGCCGCATCGTCACTAAGGCTGTCTATATCCAGGCCAAGTTTGCGCACGATGCTATCGGATTCATTCCGGCGTTTTCGGGTAATATCGGCGTTCGCGCGTTCAACGAAACCCTGCATGCGAGCGGTCTGTTGAGCACTCCGAATGCTCAGAACCTTGCTCTAACCGAGAAGGACAGCACGGATTACTTCAACGCCCAGCAGGCGCTGGCAAATGATCCGAATTCATCGCCGACGTTCCCGACGCTCTATTCGTTTGTTCAAGGTTATAATACACAGGTCCGAGACTACAGCTACCATCGTATTCTGCCTTCGTTCAACATCAAGTTCGACGTAACCGACAAGTTCATCATTCGCGCTGCTGCGTCGAAGGCGTCTGCTCCGCCTAATCTCAATGACATCCGTGCGGGTGGCACGATTGGCGCCAGATCAATTTCTGCCTTAAACCCGCAGGCACCCTCTATTCTCACGGGTGTTTCCGTCAACGGTGGGGGCGCAGACCTGAAGCCGACCATGATCAACAGTCAGGATGTTACGTTCGAATTCTATCCGTCGTCGTCCAGTTTCTTGTACTTCGATCTGTTCGCCAAGCAGATCGAGGATCACCCGGTATTCCATTCATTCATCGCCAACAATCTTCCCATTCCGGCGAAGGCATACGCCAATGGTGACACCCCTCCGGTCAACGCAGGGGATCCGGATCCGGGGACATTGACAGAGCTCAATCTTCCGTGGCTCTATCTGCAGAACCAGACGTCGAAGCAGAAGGCCTATATCAAGGGCTTTGAGATCGGTGGCCGCACGTTCTTCGATCAGCTCCCAGGATGGCTTCGCGGGTTTGGCCTTGATGGCAACCTGACCTATATCGACAGCAGAAACCCTGCCCAGCAGGCCAACAGCGTGTTGACTCCCCCTCCGGCCGGCGGCTTCCTGCCGGGCCTCAATCCGGACGGCACAGTGCCGCAGACCTACCCCAAGCTCCCCTACGCCGGGTTGTCGAAGTGGGCCTACAATATCCAGTTGTTGTACAGCCGCGACAAGGTCAATTTCCGTCTGGCGTACAACTGGCGCGACAAGGCGTTGCTATCGACCAACGTCAATCCGCTGTCCTATGCGACAAGCGGCGGCAACCCCTACATCCTCAACACCAGCCCGACCAACTTTGACAGCGCCCATTCCTATCCCGTGTACAACATGGTCCCTGCCTACATGGCCGCGGCCGGTTATTTGGACCTGGGCTTTGACTACAGGGTGAACGAGAAGATTTCCGTTTCCTTCAACGCGAATAACCTTCTTAACACCAAGTCGAGAACGCTACAGGAGCCGGTGCCTGGCGTGTTCGAGCCGTACGACTATAACGTCAGCGATCAGCGCTACGAGGTTACCGTGCGGGCGCGCTACTAACGGTCTGAACGGAGAAGGGCGCTTCAACGGAATGCGCCCTTCCTTTTTTAAATGTAGTCTTGCGGCCGGACCATCCCGGTCGCTTATCACAGGCATGGGCACAGGCGTAGGCGGCTTGAACGCCTCCAATCCGCAAAGGCCTGAAGCCCCTTCGCCAGATTATGGTGTCGGGTGCGTTCATGGCGAGGTATGTTTATGAATAGCGTACAGCAACAGGAAATCGTCATACTGGGCGGCGGTGCGGCGGGGTGGATCGCGGCCGCGCTGCTGGCCAGGAAGACGGATCGCAGTCAAACCCGCGTCACTTTGGTTGAATCCGAGGAAATCGGCATCATCGGCGTCGGGGAGGCGACGGTCCCGGTGCTGGCGCACTGCAACGCTTTGCTCGGTATCGACGAATATGACTTTATTCGCAACACCCAGGGCACGTTCAAGCTGGGCATTGAATTTTGCGACTGGGGCGTTGCCGGAAACCGGCATTTCCACGCGTTCAGCGACTATGGTCACCAAGTTGACGGCGTATCGACCCACCACTACTGGCTGAGATTGCGGCAATCCGGTGATGCGCATCCGATCGATGACTATTCGTTCGCCTACGCGGTCGCGAAGAACAACAATTTTGCGCCTACCGATCCGCAGAATCCGCGCTATCACCATGCCTATCATTTTGATGCCGCATTATATGCCCGCTATCTACGGGACGTGGCGACCGGGCAGGGCGTGCAGCGTATCGAAGGCAAGATGACGCACTTCGATTTGGAGAGCGCCTCTGGCAATATTACCGCCATCCATCTTGCCAATGGCAGTAGGGTTCCCGGCGACCTATTCCTGGATTGCACGGGTTTTGCGTCCGAATTGCTGGGAAAGGCGTTGGAAACGCCGTTTGTTGACTGGTCGCGCTGGTTGCTTTGCAACAGCGCCATGGCGGTCCCGTCGAAACGTACCGGCGCGCCCATGCCGTTTACGCGATCCACCGCCCACGCCGGGGGCTGGCGCTGGACTATTCCACTGCAACATCGCTGTGGCCACGGCATGGTCTATAATTCTGATCTCTGGAGCGACGACGCAGCGCGCGACGCCCTGACAGGCAATGTCGATGGCGAACTTCTGGCCGAACCACGGGTCTTCCGCTTTACATCTGGGCACCGCAAGCAGTTCTGGAACCGCAATTGTGTGGGGATCGGTTTCGCCTCCAGCTTTCTCGAACCGCTGGAGTCAACCGGATTACAATTGATCGTCCAGGGAGTCTTGAAGTTGCTGCAATTCTTTCCCCAGAGGATCATAGACCCCGTTCTGCGCGACGAATATAATCGGATATCCACTCGCGAGATCGAGCGCATACGCGACTTCATCATTGCGCACTATTACCTCTCACGCCGGCCCGAGCCATTGTGGGCGGCGTGCCGTAACATCGAAGTGCCGGACAGCCTTCGGCACAAGCTCGAGGTCTGGAATGCCTCCGGGCAAATCGCGCTGGGTGATCTTGAATCCTATATGGAGCCGAGTTGGCTCGCGATCCTGCTGGGCAACGGTGTCGTTCCTGCGCGCTACGCCGTAGCGGCTGATCTCTATCCGTTGGAGCAGATTCGCAAGGGCATGAAATTGCGCCGCGAAGAGATCGTGCGTTCGGCGCAGGCGGTCACTTCGCATCAGGATTTCATCGACCAGTACTGCAAGGCTCCCTGAGCGGTGCGGTCTATCTGGGTATGCATGCAGAGTTCGGCCTCGGTTGTAGGCGCAATGCGCCTACATCTGCATAGGTGCAGGCGCAACATGCAGTGCTTTCGTAGGCCAAGCAGGTCAACGGCGCCATCAGTGGCGAGTCAGCCTGCGCGCCACTATGCCGTTCGACTACAAGGGCATGAAGGAAGCCGTTTCAGTTCAGGAAATTTGAGGAGTGTTCACTATGAGCCTGTCGCGCCGCGATCTTGTAAAATCTCCCCTCGCTCTGGCGGGCGCATCAGTAATCGGAATGGCGGCCACGGAAGTCCGGGCTCAAGCCCGCGCGGCTGCTACACAGGACATTATCGAATTGTGGCCGCATGCGCCGGAAGGGGCACTCCATCCCGGCATGACTGAAGTCATTGAGCAGACCTCGACAAGTCCAGGTTATAGCAGCCGGCGCACGAATGGTATTTCCAAGCCGTACATGATCTCATTGCCAGCCGCCCAGCCCAACGGCTCAGCCATGCTTATCATTCCGGGCGGCGGCTTCCAGTGGAACTACTTCGAGCACGAGGGCTATAAGGTTGCCGACATCCTCAATCGTGCCGGCATCTCGTGTTTCGTGTTGATCTACCGTCTGGCCCAAGACGGCTGGAAAGAACCGGCCAAGGTCGGGCCGGCCGACGCTCAGCGCGCCATGCGCGTCATCCGCGCTCAAGCGACCCGCTTTCACCTTGACCCGGCCCGGGTTGGCGTTCTCGGATTCAGTGCCGGCGGCTTCCTGACGACCACCCTTGCCACCCGATACGGGGCCTCCCTCTATTCGCCAGTTGACTCGACAGACCAACTCAGCGCGAGGCCGTTTCTGGCGGCACCGATCTACCCCGTGCAAAGCGTCGATCCGGCCTATGCCTATGGCGGCGTGGCGCCGTCGCTGTTTGGCGGCTCGCCGACGCCGGCGCAGATCCGCGAGTGGTCGCCGGACCGCAATGTTACGTCGGCGGCTGCGCCAACCTTCCTGGTCCACGCCGAGGATGACGGTACTGTACCCGTGGCCAATACGGTGCGGCTACGTGAAGCCATGGCCGCAGCCAAGATCACAGTCGAGACCCACCTGTTCGCCCATGGTGGTCACGGCTTTGGTGTGGGCGGTCAGCCAGGCAGTCCCGATGGCCTGTGGCTGCCGCTGTTCCTCAACTTCGCACGTCAGGAGAAGCTGTTTGCATAGTCGCAATTTAACTAGCGGCGCCGCCTTGAAAAGGTCTTGCGCCCAAGGAGTGTGGTCGATGAAATACACGGTTGCCAATGCGATAGTTGCCGCTACCATTGCGCTTGGCGGCGCCACGGCAGCGAATGCGCAGGATTCATTCGGTCTGGCCCCGGTCTTCACCGATCACGCCGTCCTGCAGCGCGACAAACCGGTAGCCGTCTGGGGGCAGGCGCTGGCGAGTGAAAACGTCAAGCTGACCTTGTCCGAAGGAGGCCGCGTTGTGACCAGTACCAGCGGCAAGGCGGACGCATCGGGTCGCTTTTCACTGTCCCTGCCGCAACAGCCCGCAGGTGGCCCCTATGTCCTGACGGTCTCGGATACGCGCGGGCATACGCAAACCCTGAGCGACATCCTGATCGGCGATGTCTGGCTGTGTTCGGGCCAGTCAAATATGGAGTTTCCGCTCAAGGCGGCCAACAATGGCGCCGGCGAGTCGGCCGGGGCATCGGACCCGCTGTTACGTATCTTCGACGTACCGAGAAATTCACAGGCAGCGCCCGTCACAGGTTTCGCAAAAGAGGCGAAATGGAAGGTATCATCGCCGGCCGCTGCCGCCGACACCTCGGCTGTGTGTTACTTCATGGCCCGACAACTCGCCGACACTCTGCACGTGCCCCAGGGCATGATTCATGCCTCCTGGGGTGGCACGGCGGCGCAGCTCTGGATCAGCCGCGAGAGCCTGTCAGCCTTTGACGAAATGCGAGAGGCGCTCAAGGTGGAAGATTTGTACCGCACCGATCCCGCAGCCGCTCAATCCTATTGGAAGACCTACACCCAGGCCTGGTGGCGTGACCACGATCCAGACTACCGTCTGGTCGGGCAATGGTCCGGGAAAGATTTGCCCGATACGAACTGGCCATCGCTCGTGCCGTCGGGCGTCTGGGAAAACAGCGGCGTCGCCGATCTGAAAAACTTTGACGGTATTGTCTGGTATCGCCAGACGGTCATCCTGACGGCTGATCAGGCCGCTCATGCCGTTACACTCGATCTGGGGCCGGTCGATGATTCCGACACAACTTGGGTAAACGGTGCATGGGTCGGATCAACCGACGGCTGGAATCTGCCGCGCCACTACGCCCTGCCGAAAGGTGTGCTCAAGGCGGGGATAAACGTTATCGCCGTTCGCGTGCTGGATTCGGGCGGCGGCGGCGGGCTTTACGGCATGCCGGATAAACGGACACTGACGCTGGACAGTGGCGCATCTATCGTCCTGCCGGCGGCGTGGCATTACCATATCGGCGCCGACATCAAGAAGACGGGCGCGCCGCCGACAGCGCCGTGGTCGGAAGCAGCAGCGCCTGCGGTGCTTTACAATGGGATGATTGCGCCCGTAGTCCCCTACACCCTGAAGGGCGTGGCCTGGTACCAGGGCGAGGCGAATGCGGGGGCTGGCGCCTTATATGCCAGACTCTTGCCCGCATTAGTGCAAGACTGGCGCGAACGGTTCAAGTCGCCTGAACTGCCGTTCCTCGTCGTGCAGTTGAGCGCTTTCGGCGCGCCACAGGATTTGCCGGTCCCTTCGGGCTGGGCAGAAATTCGCGATATCCAGCGTCAATTGGAGCAAAATGACCCGCACGTCGGCATGGCGGTCAGCTACGATGTCGGCGACCGTTTCGATATTCACCCGACGCAAAAGCGGCAAGTCGGCCTGAGGCTGGCGCTGGCGGCGCGCAAGGTGGCCTATGGCGAGGCATTGAAACTGGGGCCGCGTCCGGCGCGTGTCTATCGCCGCGGCGATGATATGGTTGTTGATTTTCAAGGCGTCAACGGGTCGCTTCGTGCCTATGGCGGTAAGGACGTGTTGGGCTTCGAGGTTTGCGCGGATGCCTGTCACTTCGCAAGTGCGCATATTGAAGGCAATTCGATCGTGCTGCCGGGTGAAGGCCGCGCCGAGGCCAGATCGGTGCGCTTCGGATGGGCCGACGTGCCGTATCTCAATCTCTATGACGGTGCGGACCTGCCCGCATCCCCTTTCGCCATGCAAATACACTGATAGCCAGGTTTAGCCTGGAATTCTGAGGTCATAATGAAGAAATGTAACCCCATCCTCTCCGCTGTCATCGCGCTCGCTATCCTACCCGGGATGGCGCAGGCGAACGCCGCCGAAGGTTTCGACTGGGCATCCAGCCCGCCGTTGATTGTGCCTCCGAAAGGCGACAGCGTAAACTATTACGGCGTCAAGGACCCATCGGTCGTCTTCTACGACGGCCAATACCATGTGTTTATGACCACGGCTGGTACGAACGGGTGGGGGCTGGCATATACCCATTTCCGCGACTGGTCGCAGGCGAAAACATCGCCGATTGTGCCGCTGGATAAGTCGCCAATGGGGCCGGGATATCGCGCCGCGCCGCAGGTCTTTTACTTCGCACCGCAGAAGCTCTGGTACATTGTCTACCAGGGCGGCGATCCGCTGTATTCGACGAGCCCGAATATCAGCGATCCGCGGTCGTGGAGCGCACCCAAGCCGTTCTTCGATGCCGTCCCGGACCTGGTCAAGAAACCGGACGGTAATCCGGCTTGGCTGGATTTCTGGATTATTTGCGATGAGGCGAAGTGCTATCTTTTCTTTACCAATGATAATGGTGATTTCTATCGGGCCGAGACCACGCTTAGTTCCTTTCCGGCGGGTTTCCACAACACGACCCGCGTCATGACCGGTCTCAAGGATGATATTTTTGAGGCCAGCAACACCTACAAGGTGGCGGGCTCGAAAAACTATATCACACTGGTCGAGGCGATTGGCCCGAAGGGACGGTATTTTCGGGTTTGGAAAAGTGACCGCTTGGATGGTGAGTGGAGTCCTATCGGCGACTCTAAAAATGTCTTCGCGGGTGCGGACAATGTCCGCTTTGACGGCAAAGTCTGGTCACAGGGCGTCTCCCATGGTGAAATGATCCGCCAAGGTTTTGATCAGACCCTGTCGATCGATCCGTGCCGCCCACTTCAGTTCCTTTATCAGGGACTGGAGCCCGACAGCAAGGAACCGGATTATCTTAAGCTGCCTTATCGACTGGGCCTGATTACTGCTGCCGGAGCCAATCCGGTCAGCGAGATGTGCCCCGTGAAGGCGCACTGAAGCCATGCCGTCTGAAACCTACGGAAGCCGGTAAAACGGGCATAACCTGAATTTTTGGGAAAGGCCCGGCGCTCAGGCCGGTTTGACGGACACTGAGACATGCTTGTCGACCCGGAGGAAGGCCGCGCAGTCAGGTGCGTCAAATTTGGCTAAACAGACAACTCGCCCTCATTGTTGCCGTCCCAATACTTCAAGGCATAGGCCTTGACTGCGATGAGTACGATGCCTGGCGTATCCAAACCGTCCTTGAACCACGCCTCAAGATCAGGCACCCAATGCTGCTCCATGACCGCACGATCGCGGATCCATTGTGCTCTGCCGGAAACCGATAGAAAAAACGGCTTGCTAAGCAGACCGGGCAGGCGGCTATACGCAAGGTTTACTTCCGGATCATTTTCGATTTCACGCACGGCGGATGCAGTATCGTTGGCGAAGAAATAGCTGTCGCCGTCATATTCAACATCCTTGTTGTTGCTCATCGGACGGGCTTCCAGTCCGCCGCCGGGTGTCTTGCTGGTCATCATGCAAATGTCGATATGCTTTACGTGGTCGGCGATATCTTTGAGGGTGAGCTGGCTCATAGGGCATTCCTTTTGCTGAATGGCAAGCTTCGCCTGGCTGGCGTAAGAATTCGAGGTGTCTCAGCACCGGTAGGTGTCAACGGTCCGATAGTTCGATCCATACCGGCGCGTGATCGCTTGCCTTTTCCCATCCCCGCACATGGCGGTCTACCTGCGCCTGACATAGACGCGGGGCAAGGGAGGAACTGAGCAGAAGGTGATCTATCCGCAAACCGGCATCGCGGCCGTAAGCGTCACGGAAATAGTCCCAGAACGTATAGATACGTTCATCCGGGTGCAGATGCCGCAGGGCATCTGTCCAGCCCTGGGTCATCAGTTGATGGAAGGCTTGGCGAACTTCCGGCCGAAAGAGCGCGTCCCCGACCCAGCGTTCGGGTTTATAGACGTCCAGATCCGTAGGCATGACATTGTAATCGCCCGCCAGGACCACTGGGGCGCCGGTTTCCAGCAAATAGGCGGCGTGACGCGAGAGCCTTTCGAACCATCTCAGCTTATACTCAAACTTCGGCCCAGGTGCCGGATTGCCGTTCGGCAGGTACAGGCATCCTATAAGTATGCCGTTGACCGCCGTTTCGATATAGCGGCTGTGGGGATCGTCCGGATCACCGTCCAGCCCTCGCCGGGTTTCCACCGGCATGTCGTTTCGCGCCAGAATGGCGACACCATTCCAGCTTTTTTGGCCATGCCAAACCGCGCCGTAGCCGGCGCTGTCTATTGCCGCCGCCGGAAATTTTTCATCTGGCGCCTTGAGTTCCTGAAGGCACACGACATCCGGTCGACTTTGCGCCAGCCAGCGTAATAATATGGGCAAACGACCATTGATGCCATTGACGTTAAAGGTGGCGATTTTCATCGATGGTTGCCGGGGCAAGAAGTGTGACAATGAAGGATTTGTGGTGCGCCTGTGTTCCTTCCACGACCTCCCAGATACCACCTTGCTGATGCGCCACACCTTTGGCTTCGGCCATTAACGCCTCGAAGGCTTCATAGGACTCGCCTTGGACGAGATGAAATTCGTATCGTCCAGGCGCGCCCTTGCGCAGCTTTTCCAATTTATCGGCGGTGCTGAGTGGCATGGTATAGGTCATGGCGTTTCTCCTGCTCGCAACTAAATCGTCCACGGCATAAGGAGGCAATGCGAACCCTCTACAGGTTCGAACCGGTTGAGTGCGGTTCGCTCAAGTCCAGTGCCTTGCCTACTAATATTATAGCGCCGATCTGACGACATCAGATCGGCGCTATAATTCGATGCTTTATCTGTTTTTTCCGGAAGCGCGCTTAGTAGTTGTCGCGTAGCCTGCCGCCTAGGGCCGCAGACACGCTGGCGATAAAGGCGCCGATCAAGAGCGACAGGAACAAGATAAAGTGGACACCAACAAGGGTTTTGCGTGCGGCTTCGGCGGCTTCGGCCGCCTTCTGCTTGGCTGCCTCGACCTCAGCCAATACAGAATTGACGCGCTTCTCCGCCTCGACCTGACTAAGGCCGGTACGGGCTGCGACCTGCGACGCGAGATAAGCACGATCGCCGCCTGTCACCGTGTCGCGCGATAAGATGCGGACGGTTTCCGCGCTGACATCCGCAGCCGTGGCCGTGGACGCCGCCGTGGTGGAGCGATACAGACTGTCAGCATAGTAGCCAGCGTCGTCCGCCGTTGCCGCCGCGGCGCCAGCAGCCACTGTGGCACCTGCATCAACGGCGGTCTTGGCGGTCATCGCGCCCGCCGAAGCGATCAGCGCGATTGTGAAGATGGTAGCTACGGACCAGGCGATAAAGCCGTGTGCTGTATCACGAAAGAAGACTTCGTCGCTGTGCGTATCGGCCCATTTGACCCTCAGGCGGCCGGCAATGTAGCCGCCGACGCCCGATGATATCCACTGGGTGACGACAAGCCATATGGCCCAGCCGGCGGAAAACGTAATCAGACTCGCCTTTGTCAGGTTGAAGACTGAAAACGAGGCGAAGCCCAGGGCAGCGCCTAATGGCAATAGAATAAGCGATATCGCGATGGCGACAGAGGCGCCGCCCAATATCGATGTCCAGTGAATACCGGAAGCCGACGATTCCAGATTAGGACCGTCGTTCGGTGCGGGATTTGGCAAGGCCATGCTTATCCCCTATCAGCGGAACAAAAGCGCAAGAATGATGATAACCGGGATCGGCACACCCAGCAGCCACAACAAAATACCTTTACCCATTGGAACCTCCCATAAAATTTTAAGGTGAAGTCAAGGGTAAGGATTTTTCTCGTTCTGTCGAAATGCCGGAATGGCTTGGAATACGTAATGAAGCGATAAGCCTGTTTTTGACCTGCCTTGCGATTGACCGGCGCTAACCACGTCCACATATAGGCTCTATGTCGAACTCCATTCCCGTCCACATCCCATCTTCGCCGCGTGGCCTTGCGCTTCTCTTCCACGGCGTCGGCGCCATTCCACAGAACATGGTCACGCTTGGCCGCGCCATTGCCGATGCGCATCCCGACTGGACGGTGATAAGCGTCGCTTCACCCGATCCGTCCGATCTTGGCCCCGGAGGGCAGGGCAGTGGCTATCAGTGGTTTTCGGTGCGCGATATAGATGAAGACAGCCGCCCGCAACGTATCGCCGCCGCTATGCCTCGCTTCACAGCCTGCGTTAAGGCCTGGCAGGCGCAAACGGGCACAGGCGCGGCGGATACCACCTTGCTGGGGTTCAGCCAGGGCGCCATCATGGCGTTGGAGGCAACCCAGGCGGAAGAAGGGTTGGCCGCGCGGATTATCGCGTTTTCCGGTCGTTTTGGTACGCCGCCGCGCCGCAAGCCGGATGCCGATATTCATCTCATCCACGGAGACGCCGATACGGTGGTCGCCAGCGCCTGGTCGATCAGGGCGCACGATCAACTGACGGCTTTAGGCGCGCCAAATACTCTGGATATCATTCCTGGCCTCACGCACGGCATCAATGCCGAAGCGACGCGCTGCGGTCTCAGCTATTTAGCGCAAGAATAACCGGCGTTACACCTTCGCCAATTCCCGATCGATGGCGGCCAAAAGTCGCGGATCGTCTGCGGTTACGTCCGGTGCAAAGCGTCCGACAACCTGTCCGTCCTTGCTGATCAGGAATTTTTCGAAATTCCACAGGACTTCGCCTTCGGGGCTGACGGGTATGCCGAACTTGACAAGCCGTTCGCGCATGGGGCCGGCGCTCACTGCGTCCGGCTGGGCCTGGGTAAAGATGTCATATAGCGGGTGCTTGTCGTCTCCGACCACGCTCACCTTGCTGAACATCGGAAAGGTCACATCGAATGTGGTTTGGCAAAAGTTGGCGATGTCTTCATCACCGCCCGGCTCCTGACCGAGGAAGTTGTTGGCCGGAAAACCGAGGATTTCCAGGCCCTGTCCTGACTTTTCGCGATAAAGCGCCTCAAGACCCTCATATTGCGGCGTAAGTCCGCATTTCGAGGCGACGTTGACTGCTAGCAGAACCTTGCCGCGATATGGGTTGAGCGTCGTCGCTTCACCGGTCAGGGTACGCAGGGGAATATCGTAAATGCCGCTCATCTTGGACTCCTTCTGGTCGTAAGTTAGAGCAAAATGCGCAAGGCCTTGCAATGGTGCGCCGCGCGGCGGATAGTCACCTTTATGGGAGGGCCTTTATATGCAGCTCATTGCCAATATCATCGTCGGCGTGATCGCCGGACTACACATCGGTTTTCTCATCCTTGAAATGTTTCTGTGGCAGACCCCGTTCGGCCGAAAGACCTTTGGATTGACCCCGGATTTTGCCGCACAATCGGCCAAGCTGGCGGCCAATCAGGGACTGTATAACGGGTTTCTGGCTGCCGGACTGATCTGGGGCTTGCTGACTCCCGACGGATTTTACATCAAGGTCTTCTTCCTGAGCTGCGTCATTGTCGCCGGATTATATGGCGGCCTGACCGTCAAGAAGTCGATTCTGATCATCCAGGCCGTGCCGGCCATCATTGCGTTGGTTCTCTTGCACCTCTGATCTTACGCTCCGTCCGGCGCAAACGCCGAATATTCTACCCTTCACGCATTGATTACGTGTCGGTCATGACGCTTTATAACCAAGCGGCATAACGTATGTATATCAAACCCTTATTGCATCCATCTCACACTTTCTGTAGGGCAGTGTGATGCCGCAAAGCGTTCCTGTTTTCGACAGGCCGACCATCATCTTTGTTGACGATCATATGCTGGTGGCCGAAAAGCCCGCCGGTCTGTTGAGCGTGCCCGGTCGCTTGCCGGAAAACAAGGATTGCCTGGTGACGCGCCTGCAGGGCCTTTATCCCGACGCCCTGACGGTGCATCGTCTCGATATGGCGACATCGGGCCTGATGGTCTTTGCACGTGGCGCCGATGCGCATCGTGCCCTGTCGCAGGCCTTTGCGGATCGTCAGGTCGCCAAGCGCTATGTCGCGGTCGTGGCAGGCCAATTGGCAGGTGAAGGCGAGGTCGACCTGCCGCTTATTACCGACTGGCCGAACCGTCCGCGCCAGATGGTGGACCACGCCATCGGAAAGCCGTCCCTGACCCGCTATCGTGCGGTGTCGCAAGGTGACGGCACCAGCCGGGTAGGCCTGGAGCCGGTCACTGGCCGGTCGCATCAGTTGCGCGTCCACATGATGGCCATCGGACATCCGATCATAGGCGACGTCTTTTACGCGCCGCCGGATGCGCAGGCGATGAGCGACCGCCTGTTGCTGCACGCGCAATCACTCGTCCTGCCTCATCCCCGAACGGGGGCGGCACTGGAATTTCAGTCGCAAGTGCCGTTTTAAAAAACTGATTATAAAGAGAAAATGGCGCGCAGTTTATGCGCCGATTGAACAGGAAATGCGCACGGCCGGGGTCAATGATTTGAAACGGTGATCGTCCCCAAGGGATAGCGGCCGGCTTCCGATACCAGCGGCAAAGGCATGGTTCGGTGGTCATCCGCAGTGGCCAAAACCGTAATCGACATGTGATACTGTCCCGCCGGCAGCTTCGGCGCGTCGAAACACAGTTTGGTGTTTTGGGGAGCATCCGGCTGAATGGGCGGCAGATCGCTTGTCGCCCGCCCATCCCATGTCGCCCCTGCGCCCGTGAGCCAAGCGTGAACGCGCCATGCTTCATAGGATGGCGCTACGCCGTTGTTACGCCAATCTATCCGCAGGGCCAGTCCGCAGCCTGCTTGCGCATCGGTGCGATAACTGACTGCTATAGGCGTGTACCTGTAACCGGCGCGGTTCCCGGACCGCAGCAGGGCCGCCTGTTTGTCGGCGGACAGGTCGTTCCAGTGCGTGACGTTGAAATTGCCGTTGCCGATAGCGCTAAGGTGATAATCTTCGACCTGTTTGACAATGCCGTCCAGTCCGGCTTCGAAGACCTTTTCCCAGCCGTAGGATTCGACGATGAACGGGGCCGTCCGCCAGCGATTCAGCACCAGTTGCGCGTCGGCGCCGGTCAGGTCCCCCAGGAGGCTGTCGCCGAACATCCGGGCGCCCCAGCTGTCACGACGCATGCCTATCCGCGCCGACCGCTTCAAGGCATGGACCAGAACCGGCTTGTCGTCAGTCATGGCCAGCAACTGCGTGTCAGGAAAGGCGTCTATGATGGCGTCGGCCATGGCCAAGCGCGTGTCCAGGGTGCCGCGTTCGGTGCCATTGCGGTTTACCGCTGGATCATCGTAGGGAAATTGCGTCCAGTGATAGGCATTGGCGCCCGCCAGATGGCCTTCGCCCCAATTGCCATAGCCGCGGATATCGACCCAAGCGATGCGGGGATCACCATTATAGCGTTTGCCAAGCGCCATGAAGAGTTTGCGATAGCGATCCAGGAAATACGGACTATTCCAATCGGGCACATAGACGTTTTCGACATGGCCGTCATTGCCGGGATCGGCCTTCATCCAGAAGGCTTTCGGCATGTGCGGCAGCAGATAGCCCGGCAGGTCAAGCCCGCGATGGGCGCTGCAGCAGGTATCGACTGACAGGATACCGAAGGCGAGACGTTGCCCCGGTTTCAGACCAGTCAGCATGCGATCTATCGGGCCGAAATCATAGACGTCCTCAAGGGGCTCAAGATCGGCCCAGGCAAAGCGTGTGTAGCCTTCGGTTGGCGTCTGGGGCAGGGGAATGATACCGCCGTGCCAGCCGTAAAAACCCCGCATGGGCCCGGTCAATATCATGGCGCGGCTGTCGCTCGATGGCGTGGGGAGGGGGCGCCAGTCTTCTGCCATGACAGACGATCCTATGGCAGCCGACAAGGCGACGCAGGCGGCGAGATGGGTAAGGTAACGCATCGGACTCCCTTTTTTCCATAGTGCCTGTAAAGCCAGCATGTATCAACCGGCCACCTGTCGCCGGGCTTACAGTTTCCTGATTTTTTGAAATGTCCTGCCGCATGGCGTGGCAACGGATGATGCGACTAGAAGAAGACCACACCAATGAGGATTTTTCCGATGTTCAAATTTTCCTGGCTGAAAAGCAATAGCCTGGCTCTTGCCCTGGCTCTGACGACCACAGCCGCCATTCCGGCCCTTGTGCCGCAAGTGGCTCAAGCCGCGACAAAGGCCGACATCAATAACGACGCGATGGCCGCGCTGAACAAACTTTATGCGGGTAATCCAACCGCCAAGTTGATAGGCGGCCGCGCGAAGGCCATCCTGATCTTCCCGAGCATTGTTAAAGCCGGCTTGGTCTTTGGTGGCTCATATGGCGAAGGCGAGCTGCTTCAGAATGGCGGCGTCGCGGATTATTACAATTCCTTCTCCGGATCCTGGGGCCTTCAGGCCGGCGCGCAGTCCTACGGATATGCCGTTTTCCTTATGTCCGATAGCGCGGTCAAATACCTGCATGATTCGTCGGGCCTTGAAATTGGCGTAGGCCCGACCGTGGTCGTGGTCGATGACGGTGTCGCGCGCAACCTGTCTACGTCCACCCTTAAAGATGACGCCTATGCCTTTATCTTCGACCAGAAAGGCCTGATGGCCGGAGTTTCGATTGAAGGCACCAAGATATCCAAGATCAAGCAATAGCTTCCCCCTAGGCCCCGCTTGATCTTGTTATGAGCCCTCCGGTTTCCCCCGGCCGGAGGGCTCTTTCTATATTTAGGCTTTGTAAAGCCGTTGCCTAAACCAACCTTCATTGAGTTGTCGCCTTTTCGGGGGTAAAATCGGGGTAGTTATACACCAACAGAGGGAGTTTATTGATGATCCGTACCGCACAGGCCCATTGGGCAGGCAATGGTCAACAAGGCGAAGGCACTTTGACCACCCAGAGCAAAGTTCTGAATAGCCAACCCTATAGCTTCAAGCTGCGTTTTGAAAATGCCGATGGTCAGGCCGGCACCAATCCGGAGGAACTGATCGCAGCCGCCCATTCCGGTTGTTTTTCCATGGCCCTGGCGTTTGCCCTGGCCGCCGCCGGTTTCACCGCCGACAGCATTGACACCGAGGCTGCCGTGAAGCTGGAACCGGCCGATGGCGGTTTTGCGATCTCGGGCATTACCTTGAAGCTGAACGCTAAAATTCCGGGCATTTCCAAGGACCAGTTCGACCAGATCGCCGCCGGCGCGAAGGCCAATTGTCCGATATCCAAGGCGCTATCGTCCGTGCCAATTACCCTGGACGCCACATTAGCTTAGTCTGGGGCTTAGTCAGTTTCACACTCAGATGATTTCAAAAGCCCGGTATGAAGTTGGAAATCCGACTTCCTGCCGGGCTTTTTCAATCTGGACACCGTGCCCAGGTCTTTCAGATCCGAAAAGCAGCGCGTGAGGTCCGGGGTATCGCCGGCGGCGGTGACGATCAGGGCGCGTCGCCGCGTCAGGTTGGCGGGGGCCGGCCATTGATAGCGATCACGCTCCGCCATGCCGATAACCGGGTGTTCAGGCAGATGATAGCTGAGTTCGCCTTGCGTATTGTAATCCGTCGTTGCGATCCATCCTGCACCGGTTTCAGCCTGCCGCGCCGCGACGGCGTTCGAGACCGTATCCCAGCCCTGGCTCAGGCCGGCCGCGCCTGGCAATTGAGGGCCAAGTGGTCCGAGGGCCAGATAGGCCAGCACGATGACGCTTATGCCTATGCCGAAGGGCGCGGCCCAAGCGCGTGCCTTGCGTAATTTTTCTGTACCGTCCGCCGCCGCTGCGGCCAGAAGGACCAGACCTGGATAGATAGGCGCCGGCCAATTGCCCTGGATACGGTCGTGGAACACGTGGATCAGCATGTAAGCCAACAGGGGCAGGGGTAGCGCGACCAGCAGGGCCAGCCGGGAATCGTTGCGCGTCCTGATCCAGGTCGCAACACCCAGTCCGACAAAGACGGCAATGAAGGGATTGAGCAGAAGCGGTTGCGAAACGAGAAATTCGATCAGGTATTTGACGGTGAAGTGACCGGCCTCTATGCGACCGAACTGTTTGGCAAAGGTTAGCCAGTCGTGCTGAGCATTCCATATCAGGTTCGGTGCCATGGCCGCACCGGCAATGACCGCGCCCAGCCATGGCCACGGCGTCAGCAGCCAGCGGCGCGCGGGCTTGTCCAGGGCAAACCAGGCCAGCACGCCCAGCCCCAGGAACAGGTTGGTATATTTGGCTTCGACGCCCAGGCCTGCGAACAGACCAAAGGCCAGCCACCAGATGCCCCGTCCCGACGTCTGAAGCCGAGCCAGGGCCCACAGGCCGCAAGCCCACATCAGAACAGACGGCGGATCGGGCGTGGCGATGACGCTGCCGACGCTGAGCAACAAACAGGCATTGAGCCATAACAGCGTCCGACGCGCGACGGCGTCATTGAACATAACGCGTGCCGCGTCGAACATCAGCCAGCTCAAGGCGGCGAAGCTCAACACGAAGGGCAGACGAACCAGTAGCGCGGCATCACTGATCGCCGTAAAGGCGGCGATCCACCACGCGACCATCGGAGGGTGGTCGTAATATCCGGCCGCCGGGTGTTGGGCCCACAGCCAGTAGTAGCTTTCGTCAGGCACCAGTCCGGCACGCGCCGCCGTGATCAGGCGCAGGACCATCAGGCCACCGATGATCAGGGCAAGCGGTGATTTCAGGCGGGCGATCAGATTCGACATGTCCCTAAATGACGGGTTTTCCCGCCCTAGACAAGGTGCATGACCGCCGGGCCGCCCAATGCTGGATCGCTTATCGGCGGCTTGCCATCATCTATGCGCCCGGCAAAACGGTGCGCGAACCCGTCGCCGGACAGTGTGACATCATACCAGCCGCGACTGCCCGACAGGTCGAACCTCACCGCATCCGCGGGCGCGGGCAAGCTCATAGTCTGGGGCGGCCGGCCATAGGCGTTGTCGGTGATTGTGACCGTGACAGGCTTGTCGCTAAACGTGCGCAACGTCAGGTCCCGCCCCGCGGCCAGCGTCACGGGCGCTTGGCCGTTCCCGGTGAAATGCCGCGCAAACCCATCGGCTGCCAGTATCAGGACATTCAGGCGATCGTTTTGCGCCAGCAAACTGACCGCTTGTCTGCCATTCGCCTTGACCGTATAGCGGCGCGGCGGCGTCTCCAGACTATTGAGATCGTAGAGGTGAAAGACAACCGCCACATTGGCGCTGTCATTGACCAGGTCCACGGACAGGCCCGCGCCAATCGGCGACGGCTGGGCTATAACCGAGAACCGGTAGGGCAGGGGACGTGCCGGGCGCGGGCCCTTTTCCTGGACCGGAATATTAACCTGGACGGGCGGCTTCGGTTTTGGCTGGCCAAGCAGTTTGCGCGCGCGATCCGCATCCGCACGGGTCTCTGGCAAGGTCTTGAAAAAATCCTCACGGTTCGGATGGGCAAAGTCGAAACAGCTTGTCAGGTCACCGCAAACGGCGCGCCGCCACGGGCTGATATTCGGTTCGTGAACGCCGAAACGGGTTTCGAGGAAGCGGATCACAGAGGTATGGTCGAAGACCTGAGAATTGACGAAGCCGCCCTTGCTCCACGGGGAGATGACATACATGGGCACGCGCGGCCCCAGCCCGTAGGGACGCCCCTGCCACTTGCCCTCGGCCTGATGATATTCGCCTGTCGTCTCGATCTGGCTGTCGCCAAAACCCGGAGCGGGCGGAGCCGGTGGCGGGACATGGTCGAAAAAGCCATCGTTTTCGTCGAAATTGACCAAAAAGACGGTCTTCGCCCAGACGTCCGGGTTGGCGGTCAGGGCGTCAAGCACCTGCGCCGTGTAGTCTGCGCCCTGGACCGGGCTTGATGGACCGGGATGCTCCGAGCCTTCGGCGGTCGCGATAATCCACGATACCTGCGGCAACCGGTCAGCCAGGACATCGGCTTTTAGTCCGTCGAGTGCGCGTGTCCTGAGTGACCGTCGCGCCAATTCGGCCAGAGGGCCGGATTTTGCCTTGTCGGCAAAGCGGTACAGCTTGAAACCGGCCAGGGGGTTGTCGGTGAAATTGTCGTCCATGTCCTGGTAAATCTGCCAACTGATCCCCGCGGCGGTCAGACGCTCGGGGTAAGTGACCCAGGTATAGCCGCCATGGTGGGCGGGATCGGATTTCAGGTTGTCGTAGCCGTTGTCTATGACGGGCCCGTGATGTTCGCCGGTTGGGTCGTTCGTGCCTGTCCATATGAACAGGCGGTTCGGATTAGTGCCGGCGTGCAGGGCGCAATGATAGGCGTCGCAGATCGTGAAGGCTTCGGCCAGGGCGAATTGGAACGGGATGTCCGCCCGCGTGAAATAGCCCAGGCTGTGATTGTGCTTGGCCTCGGGCCAGCGGCTCATGCGACCATTGTCCCAGGCGGTCTGTGCATCGGGAAAGGTGTGCGGCGTACCTTCCAGGCGCATGTTCTTGAAGGTCTGAGTCGTATTGAGCGGGAAAGGGGCGATCAGACGCGCCGCATCCGTTTCGTCCGGCTGGGACCAGACGGCGCCGTTGCGGGTGGGAATCGGGAAACGGTCGGAAAAACCGCGCACACCGGACAAGGTACCAAAATAATGATCGAAGGACCGGTTTTCCTGGGTCAGGATAACGACATGTTCGACATCCTGGATCGTGCCGGTGGTGGACCTGGCCGGGATATCGAGCGCGCGGGCGATCGAGGCGGGCAGGCTGCCCAGGGTCGCCGCCAGAACACCGGACAGCAGGAAACGGCGGCGGTCTATAGTCATGAATCTCCCCTTAAAGCGTCGCCATATCAGATGGACATGACGGTTTAATCAAGGCACCTGTCAATAAATCCTGAGCCACGCTGGCGGTAGACCGCGTGCGGCCCTACATTCTGTCCACAACGAAAGGACCTCCCCATGTCGGCTCTGTTTTCGCCTCTGGTCCTGCGCGGCCTGTCTCTGAAGAACCGCATCATCATATCGCCCATGTGCCAGTATTCGGCCGATAATGGCCGTGCCACGGATTGGCATATGATCCACCTGGGGCATCTCGCCCTGTCGGGCGCGGGCATGTTGATCCTTGAAGCCACAGCGGTCGAGCCTGATGGGCGTATCACGCCAGCTGACCTGGGGCTGTGGGATGACGCGACCGAGCAGGCGCTGGTTCCGGTGCTGGCGGCGATACGCCGCTATTCCGACATACCGGTCGTTGTGCAACTGGCTCACGCTGGCCGCAAGGCATCGAGTCGCGTGCCGTGGGAAGGCGGCGCCCAGATTGCGCCGGATCAGCCCGGTGGATGGCGGACCCATGCCCCGTCAGCCATCGCGTTTCACGACGGCGATGCGGCGCCGATTGCCTTGGACGATGCCGGCCTGGCGCGGATCAAGGCGGCGTTCGTTATGGCGGCGAAACGTGCGGCCAGGCTTGGTCTCGATGGGATTGAGGTGCACGGTGCGCATGGCTACCTTCTGCATGAATTTCTGTCGCCAATCAGCAATCGGCGGACTGATGCCTATGGCGGCTCTCTCGAAAACCGCCTGCGGTTTCCACTCGAAGTCTTCGAGGCCGTGCGCGCCGCCTTCCCGGCTGATAAGCCGGTCGGCTTCCGCGTTTCGGCCAGTGACTGGGTCGACGGCGGCTGGGACATCGAACAAACCGTTGTCCTGGCGCGCGAACTGAAGGTACGGGGCGTCGATTGGATTGATGCCTCTTCGGGCGGTCTGGCGGCGCAGCAGAAAATCCCACTTACGCCTGGCTATCAGGTCCCCTTCGCCGAAGCCATCAAGGCAACAGGCGTTACCACCTTCGCCGTCGGCCTGATCACCGAGCCTCGCCAGGCGGAAGATATTGTGGCCAATGGTCAGGCCGACTGCGTGGCCCTGGCGCGGGCCATCCTCTACGATCCGCGCTGGCCGTGGCACGCCGCGGCAGAGTTGGGAGGCCATGCCGACGCCCCGCCGCAATATTGGCGCTGCCAGCCGAGGGGGCTTAAGGATCTGTTCGCCAACGCGCCGAAAGCCTAAGGCTTTGCGCAACCTAGCTGAGCCCGGTCACGACCTTTGCAATCCGGCGCGTTCGGGTTTCGGCGGTTTTGGCGTCGTTTATGGCGCGGACATGTTCCTTGCGATGGGTGTAGGCCAGTGTGTCGAATGCCGCGCGCTTGCCGGCGTCATCGAGGGCCGTAGCCAGGTCGGTCGGCACATCAACCGTGCGCGGCTCGGTATCGAGGATGATGTCTATATCGACTTCGTCTCCCGCTTCGACTCCGGCGGGAATGCGATTTTCGACGCTTAGTGGCAACATGAAGCGGCCGGCCATGACGCCGACAGTTGTGCGGTACGTATAGCCGTTAATTGTAACCTTGACCGGCGGGCGTTTGCCCTGACCCAGATGCTCGATGATTTCCGGCGGCACGACAATGCCTGTCACCATGCGGTCTTCAGGCTTGTCGACGCGGGTACGAAAGGTAGCCATTGCTGAATTCCTTCTCCACACGGGGGCACCTCTAAATGGGGCCGTTCCGCATCGGTATTATATGACACAAAAACGCCGCCCTCGAAAGATCGAGGACGGCGCTTCATAAGGGGCAAGGTTTGTCTCTTACGCGGCGCGCAGGCGTCCGACAAAGGCCATGACTTCATGCTGAAGGTCTTCGGACCGGTGTTCCAGATCGGATGACAGGCCAAGCAGGGCCTGAGCGGCTTCACCCGTCTGGGCAGCGGCATCGCCCACACCGGCCATATGCCCCGTGACCTCGCGGGTGCCGTTGGCAGCGCGATTGGTATTGGAAGCGATTTCCTGGGTGGCGGCGCCTTGTTGTTCGACCGAGGCGGCGATGGCCGTGGTCAGGCCGCCAATCTGTTCGATCGTCTTGACGATGGTGTCGATGCTGTCGACCGTCGTATTGGTCGCCGACTGGATTTCGCCGATCTTGGAGCGGATTTCGTCGGTGGCCTGTGCTGTTTGCTGCGCCAGTTGCTTGACCTCCGAGGCGACGACGGCAAAGCCCTTACCGGCTTCACCGGCGCGAGCGGACTCGATCGTGGCATTGAGCGCCAGCAGATTGGTTTGGGCGGCGATCGCCTGGATCAGGTTGATTACCTCCCCGATCTGGGCGGCCGAGGCCGACAAGGTACGAATTGCCGCTTCTGTTTTGGCGGCTTCATCGACGGCCAGTTGCGTGACCTGGGAGGTACGGGCCACCTGTTCGTTGATTTCGTTGACGCTGGCCGACAGTTCTTCGGTGGCCGCGGCCACGTTCTGCACATTGTTGGCAGCATCGACGGCGGCGATATTGACGGAATGGACACGGGCCGACGCTTCGTCGGCGTTGTGGGTCAGGCTCTTGGCCGAGTCGGCGACGGTGCGCGACGAAACAGCGAAGCGTTGGGCCAGTTCGCCCATGCTGGTTTCGAATTCCGAGGCGATGCGGTTGCGTTCGTCGCGCATGTTCTCGGCAATGCGCATTTCTTCTTCCTGTTGGTGCGCCTTGAGCGTTTCACCTTCAAGCGCCCGGTCGCGCAGGGTACGGATTGACCGCCAGAGCGATGAGACCTCGTCCTTACCCTTGGCTTCGGGAACGGAGGTATCATAGGCGCCTTCCGAAATCCGCATGACACTTTGGGTTACGTGGTTAAGCGGGCGGGAAATCGACTTGACCGCGACCCAGAGCGATGCGGCTATGAGCAGAAGTGTACCGGCGGCGGCGATTGTGAGGAATTGCCAGACGCGCGTATGCATATACTTGGTCATGTCCGCCTGGCTGACTTCCAGGTTGGCATGAATATGCTTGACCATGGTATCAATCGAGGCTTGGAAGTCTTTACGGTTGGCACGGTTGGCTTCGTTATTGCCGAGTATGGCGGCCGCTTCCGGCGAGGTCTCCCGCCCCAGTTTGGCGAGCGCGCGGCGCAGGCTGATGAACTCGTTGGCCTTCTTTTCGACATCGGCGAATTCCGGCAGCTCGTTTGGCGCCAGATCCGCTTTCCAGTCTTTGATCAGGGTTTGCATCTCGTCGAGATTCTTGTCGACGCCGCCAGCGAATTTTGACGCCTCGGTTGTGTCCTTGGACATATAGACGCCGCGCGATTCACTAACGACCGCGGTCACCAGCCGATTCAGATGCTCGCCCAGATACGCGTTGTCCTGTGCCTTGTCGACGGACTGCAGCATGCCGTTGTAGTCATTGATGGTCAGCAGACCTAGTCCGGTAATGGCAGACGCCATAAGGGCAAAGCACGCCACCAAGGCCAGAATGCGGGATTTTATAGTCATGTTTACTCCCCAGGATACGCAAATTCACATCACACTGTTCTAGCTGTTTATTGTTAACGAAATCTGAGTGACGTTCGCGTAAAGGGCGAGTTTCTCATTGCGCCATTGCCTCTGTGCTCCGCTGGGGCAATCACGGACTTTTTTTTGGAAAATAGTCCGCAAGGCTTGAAATAGCCTTCGAAGCTTCGCACAAGTGGGCTGAAAATCTGAGGAGTATTGCATGAAAACCCGCGCCGCCGTCGCCTTCGCCGCTAATCAGCCGCTTGAAATTGTCGAGGTGGATCTGGAAGGCCCACGCTATGGTGAAGTTCTGGTCGAGATAAAGGCCACGGGCATTTGCCACACCGACGCCTACACGCTGGAAGGGTTCGACAGCGAAGGCATATTCCCGTCTATTCTGGGCCACGAAGGCGCAGGGGTAGTTCTGGAAGTCGGCGAGGGCGTTACTTCGCTGAAACCCGGCGATCACGTCATTCCGCTCTACACACCCGAATGCCGCCAGTGCAAGTCGTGCCTGTCGCGCAAGACCAACCTGTGCACCGCCATTCGCGGCACCCAGGGCAAGGGTGTAATGCCCGATGGCACGACGCGTTTTTCGTACAAGGGCCAGCCGATCTATCACTATATGGGATGCTCGACCTTCGCCAATCACACGGTTCTGCCCGAAATCGCCCTGGCCAAGATCCGCGATGATGCGCCCTTCGACAAGGCCTGTTATGTCGGCTGCGGCGTAACGACCGGCGTTGGCGCCGTGGTCAACACCGCCGCTGTGGAACCGGGCGCCAACGCCGTAGTGTTCGGCCTGGGCGGGATTGGCCTCAACGTGATTCAAGGGCTGAAAATGGTCGGCGCGGACAAGATTGTCGGCGTCGATGTCAATGACGCCAAGGAGGAATGGGGGCGTCGCTTTGGCATGACCCACTTCGTCAATCCGAAAAAGGTGTCCGGCGACCTGGTGGCGCATCTGGTTGAGCTGACCGGTGGCGGCGCCGACTACACCTTCGATTGCACCGGCAATGTCGAGGTCATGCGCACCGCGCTCGAAGCCTGTCACCGTGGCTGGGGTGAAAGCATCATCATCGGCGTCGCGCCTGCCGGGACCGAAATCAAGACACGCCCATTCCAACTGGTCACCGGCCGGGTATGGAAGGGTTCGGCCTTTGGCGGCGCGCGTGGCCGCACCGATGTGCCGAAAATCGTCGACTGGTACATGGACGGCAAGATCGAGATCGATCCTATGATCACGCATGTCCTGCCGCTTGAACGTATCAACGAAGCTTTCGACCTGATGCATAAGGGGGAAAGCATCCGCTCAGTCGTCGTTTTCTAGAGTGGGACAAAAAATGAGAGCCATGAGGCGGTTCAACTGAGCCGACGAAGGCTTTAGGCCGACCGTTTTTTATCGAAATTTACGTTTCCGTCCGCGTAAATCTTACAGAAAATTCCGGCCCGCCGCGTCACGGTGGGCCGTGTTATCTGAGGCTGTTTTTCATAACAGGGCGCAAGGCATGTATTCAGTGGAATTTCTATCCCAGCACCGTATTTACGACGGTATTCTCTATTTTATAAAGCATGACAGCGCCGCCACCGGTACGTCTATGTCGGCCAGCGTATTCGTGCCGGACGTTGCCGAACTGCGCACGGATGCGCCGTTTCCCACGCTCTACTGGCTATCCGGCCTGACATGCAGTGCCAATAATTTCACCGAAAAGGCCGGCGCCTATCGCAAGGCCTCCGAGGCAGGCCTGATCATTGTCGCGCCGGACACCAGCCCGCGCGGGGCTTCGGTCGCAGATGATGACGCCGCCGATCTGGGGCAGGGGGCGGGGTTTTATGTCAACGCCACCCAGGCGCCGTGGGCGCCACATTTCAGGATGGAATCTTACGTTACCGAGGATCTTATCGAAGCCGTCGAAGCCAACTTTCCCGCCGACCCGAAGCGGCGCGGTATTTTCGGTCACTCCATGGGTGGGCACGGCGCCCTGACATTGGCGATGAAGCATCCGCATCTCTACAAGTCGGTTTCGGCATTTTCTCCCATATCGTCGCCGAGCCGCTCCCCCTGGGGTCAGAAGGCCTTCGCCGCCTATATGGGTAATGATCATAGCGTCTGGGAGGGGCACGATGCCGCGCTGCTTCTAGCGAATGGTATGGGAAAGGCGTTTGACGACATCCTGGTCGATCAGGGACTCGCCGATCCGTTCCTTGAAAAGCAATTGATGCCCGACTTGTTAGAGCAGGCTGCGGCGACGGCCGGTCAGAAACTGACCCTGCGCTATCATGATGGATACGATCACAGCTACTACTTCATCCAGAGCTTCATCGACGACCACATCGCCTTTCACGCCGCGCGACTATAGGAGGTTTCCATGATGCGTGTCGGCCTTATACTCGCCATCACCGCCTTTGCGCCACTGGCTCATGCCGAGGACGCGACTAAGCCCGCAACATGTGCCGCGCCGTCCGACGATAACCTGCCAGCGAGCTGGGCGGCTTGGAAGGCGACGCAGAGCCTGGTGCCCGCCACCGACGCGGCGAAGTCGCCCGATGTCACCCCTGGACACGCCTATGCATTGACTCTGTCACCGGTTGCCCAGATCATTTATCCCGTGTCTGCGGATAAGCCGCTTGTTGCCAATACATTCGGCGGATTGCTGTCGCTCAAGCTCGCCGAGGGCGGAACCTACGGCATCGCCCTGGATGGCAAGGCGTGGATCGATGTCGTGAAGGACGGTGCCATTGTCAAATCCGTATCCCACGATCATGGGCCCGCCTGCACCACGGTTCGCAAGACCGTGGATTTCAAGCTGGATCCGGGGCTATATGCGATTCAGATCGCCAATGCGCCGGTGGCAAATCTGAAGCTGGCTATCATTTCCAAATAATCACGCAGATGTCAGATGTGCGGGAAGCCTTTACCCGTTAGGCTTAACGAGTAGCCGCATCAGGCTTCGCCGGATTTTCCCTTAATGTTACTCTTCGCCAGCGCCGTCGTGCTCCTCCTTGTGGTGCTGAACGGCCTTTTTTCCATGTCCGAATTGGCGGTTGTTTCCTCCCGCCGCGCCAAATTGCAAAGCCGCGCTGACAAGGGCGATCTGGGCGCCGCCGCGGCGCTAAAACTGTCGAGTGATCCCAACCGCTTCCTGTCCGCCGTCCAGATCGGCATTACCCTGATCGGCATCCTGGCCGGCGCCTATGGTCAGGCGACGATCGCAGCTGAACTCGACAAGACGTTGAATACCATTCCAGCGCTGGCAGCCTATTCCAATCCCATCGCCACGGCGGTGGTGGTGGTCCTGTTGACCTATCTGTCGCTGATCATCGGGGAACTGGTGCCAAAGCGCCTGGCCATGCTGTTTCCTGAGTCCATAGCCAGTATCGTGGCGCGGCCCTTGTCTTTCTTGGCCAGCGCCATGGGCCCGTTTGTCACGCTTCTGACCTTTTCGACCGGTCTGCTCTTGCGTCTGTTAGGCATCAAGGAGAGGTCCGGTGAGACGATTACCCAGGAAGAAGTTGAATCTGCCCTGGCGGAAGGTATGGGCGCGGGGCTGATTGAGCCGGCCGAACAGATAATGATCACCGAAGTGATGCGTCTGGGCGACCGGCCGGTCCGCGTGGCCATGACGCCCAGAACGGCAGTATATCGCGTCGCCATGGATGATGCTGCCGAAACGGTTGTCGAACGCATTCGCGCCTGTCCCTATTCGCGCTTTGTCGTCGTTGCCGGGGAAGACGTCGAAGAGCCCATCGGTGTTGCGCACAAGAGCGATGTCGCGGACGCGTTATTGAGTGGGCAGAGCCTCGACCTCGCCAGCCTTATCAAGGAACCCATCTTCATTCCCGTAACAACCTCGCTGTTGCAAGCGCTTGAACGCTTCAAGGAATCGAAGATGCACATGGCCTTTGTGGTCAATGAATACGGCGGGTTTGAAGGACTGCTGACCCCGACGGACCTGCTGGAAATGATCGCAGGCGATTTCAACGAGTCACACGACGAAGACCGCCTGATGATCGTTCGGCGCGAAGACGGTTCCTTCCTCGTCGACGGGCGCGCCGACCTGGTGGAACTGGGCGATGCGATAGGTGAGGATTTTGAAACAGGCGCCGGGTATCATACCGTTGCCGGCGCGGTCCTGCACAAGCTTGGCCGCTTTCCACGCGAAGGTGAGATTGTTGCCATTGGTGCGTACAAGGTCGAAATCATCGACATGGACGAACGCAGAATCGACAAACTTCTGTTCCACAAAAAGGACGCTTGACGTGCCTATATGGGGCACTTTTGTTAGGGACGTAGAGGCAATATGCCATCACGCTCAGACATAAGGCTGTATATTACCCTAATCCAGAACAAGTTCGCGTAGGGACTGTTCAGCTTTCAGCTTTTCCTTTGCGTGATGTTCGGCATCCACCGCGCGGTCCTTGAGAATACTTAGGGCCCGCCATACCTCGCCGATTTCACTGTCACCCCCTTGAGGGATGGGCGTATCGTAAGCGCCTTCGGAAATACGGATCATGGATTGACGGACACGCGTTAGCGGCCCGGCAATGGCGCCGATGGCGATCCACAGTGACCCAGTCAGCATCAGGAGGATGCCGGACCCGGCAATCAGCACGAACTGGTACTGACGAGTCTGCTTGAAATGGTCCAGTGCTCGCTGGCTGCGTATCTGTTCTACGGCCAGGCGCTCCACCATGCCGTCGATTTCCGCCTGCATTTTTTCGCGGAAGGTGACGTGATCGGCTGTGTTGCCGAACGCGTCGGCGGCTTTCAGGCCCTGGGTGCGGGTAACGTTGGCAACCTTGTGCCCTCCGTTGACGAGTTTCATCGCCTTGGTCTGAACGCTGTCAAATTCGGGAATTTCGCCAGGTTTCAGTGTTTTTCGCCAATCGGTCATAAAGCCTGCCAGCTGGTTTGCCGCGACGTCGACGCGATCCGCCGCCTGGCGGGCTTCATCTTCGCTTTTAGACATATAGATGCCGCGAAATTCCAACGCGACGCGAGTCAGATAGCGGTTCAGGCGTTCGCCCCGGAAGCTGTTGCTGGCCGTTCGATTATAGTCGGTGATAATCCGGTCGTAGTCCGACATGGTTTTCAACCCGAGTAACGTAATGCCCCCGGCCAAGAGGGTAAAAGCGGCGACCAGGGACAGGATTTTCGCTTTGATTGTCATGCGGATTTACCATCAAACACGGAATGCGTTCATGTGGATAACCCGGCGTGATTAATATTTAGTCGCCGAAAACGTTTTGACACCCGGTTCCTGTTCTGCTCTGGCAGGTCGCGATCAGCGTTGGCGAATCTGGGATACGAAGCGGGCGATTTGTTCCTGCATATGGCTGGATTGTTCCACCAGCCGGGATGCCGTGTCCAGGGCTACGGTCGAGGCGCGGCCGGTTTCCTGGGTCGCTTCCGCCATGGCGTAGACGTGGCTGGCGACTTCATCCGTGCCCTTGGCGGCTTCGTGCACATTTCGCGCGATGTCCGTCGTCGCCGCGCCCTGTTGTTCCATGTTGCCCGTAATGGCCTGGGCGATCTGGTTCATTTCATCGATAGTGGCTCGGATGGCGCTGATTGCGTCTATGGTGCCGGTGGTGGCTGACTGGATTGTACCTATATGCGAGCTGATATCCTCGGTTGCCTTGGCGGTCTGGGCCGCTAGCGTCTTCACCTCGGTCGCTACAACCGCAAAACCCTTGCCGGCGTCACCCGCGCGCGCGGCCTCGATCGTGGCATTGAGAGCCAACAGGTTAGTTTGTTGGGCGATCGCCTGAATCAGGCTGACGACTTCACCGACCTTGCCCGCCGCCGCTTCCAGGTCCTTGATGCGGGCGTCGGACAGGTTCGCCTGTTCGACCGCCTGCAAGGCGATGGTAGAGGACATTTGAGCCTTGGATGTGATTTCCTGGATGGAGCTCGACAATTCTTCTGATGCGGCGGCAACCGTGCGGACGTTTGCCGCCGCCTGCTCCGTAGCGGACGCAATGGAGGTGGTCTGGCCGGAGGTCCGCGAGGCGATGGAATTGAGCGCCTCGGCGGACGTTTTCATTTCACCGGAGGCGAGGGATACCTCGCTGACAATCGAACCTACCGCCCGTTCGAATTCGCTGGCCAGGCGGCTCATGGCGTCTTGGCGTTCGCGCTCGGAGAGCAGCTGGCGCTGTATCTCAGCTTCGGATTCCTCATGGGCGCGGTTACGCAGGCCTTCACGGAAGGCCATAACCGCTTTGCCGATCAAGCCGATTTCATCGATGCGCCGAGCTTCGGGCACATCGGCGTTGTGGTCGCCGCCAGCCATACGGTCGAAGCTGGATTTCAGGCTGTTCAGCGGCTTGCCGACGAGGGAGTAGAGCACAAAGAAGACGAGCGCCGCCGCTACCAGTATGCACAACAGGGAAATGCCCAGCATGAAGCGGTTGTTGTGATCGACCTGGGCCGTCAGCGTAGAAACGGGAACCTGAACCACCACGGCCCAGGTGTCCTGAGTGCCAGCCGCAGCGATAGGAGAGGCCAGGTATCGCCAAGGCTTGCCATCGGGGCCCTTGGCGTCGAATTTCACGACCTTATTAGTGGAAATCGCCTTCGCTGCCGCATCTGCCGCACCGGGGTCAACCTCCTTGAGGGGTTTGCCAACCGCCTTTGCATTGGGATAGCTGACGGCCAATCCGGTCTTGCTGACCAAGGCGACAAGTCCGGTATCGAACGGCTTAATGGCGCCAAGCTGTGCATTCAAGGTGCCGAGATCGACATCGACACCGGCAATGCCGACAAAGTGCCCATCAATGGTGAGAGGGCGCGTGAACGAGGTCATCAGCACGTCCTTGCCGCCGACCGGATACACATACGGCTCCATTGCGACCGCGCGTCCCTCGGTCTTGGGGCGGAGATAATAGTCGCCGGCGCCGGGCTTGTCATAGTCGATCAGGGCTTCGCGGACAACCTTACCTGCACCGCGGTTCCAGTACGGAACGTAGCGACCGCTTGCGTCGTGACCGGGCTTGCCGACAAAGGCGGCGTCCTTTCCATCGAGAGCGTTTGGTTCCCAGGCGGTATAGGTGCCCAGTATGTCGGGGTGCTTTTCCAGAATCCCCTTCAGCAGATTATCCTGCATCGCGCGTTCGTCGCTGCCAGCGCCTCGTACAGCCAGGGATGCGGCGGCGATATCATCGGCGACGGTCGCGGCCTGATCGAGGTGGTTGCGCACCGTATTGGCTTCCTTTTCGGCGACATCGGCCTGAAGGGCATCCGTCTGCCCGTTCAGGCTACGATTCGTCCCTTGCGACAGGATGAAGCTGCTTGCGCCAAAAACGAGCGCCAGCGATGCCGCGCTGATGATGGCGATCTTGACGGGAAGAGAGCGTGAAAACATGATTGGGACCTGTGGCAACGATATATGGTCCAGTTGTCACCTGAATCCCTTGCTCAATGATTAACTATATCCACAGGCGGCTTGACTATCTCTACTCGCTGACGAAGCCAACGCGGGCATGGCTGCCATCGCAGTACGGCTTGTTGGCGGAATGACCGCATCGGCATAGTTGCAAGGCTTGTGCCTTGCGGATCGTTCGGCCGGTGCCGCTTAAGACCTCCAGATTACCCGACAGTCGCAAGGGGCCGTTTTTCTGCGGCGCGATGTGAACCTCGCCGTCTCGCACCTCCAGGGCGGTGACGTCGCCGGTGTCGGGCTCTCCGGTGGCGTGGAACGGATCATCGCCTTCCTTATGCTGTCCGTCGCAGAAGGGCTTGTTCTTTGATCGCCCGCATCGGCATAAGGTGGCGCGATAGCCGATCGGTTCACCATCGAGTATCAGATTGCCCCGGAAGGCATTGGGCCCGTTTTCGCGCACCTGGATCAGATTGACCTGAGGCGGCATTTCCTGGGGACGGCCATCCTTTCGGCTGTACTGGATGGCGCCGGACGGGCAGTTCTGGGCAGTCGTCACCAGATTGTCAGCGCAGTCGGCGTCATCGGGAACAATCCACGGGCCGACGACATTGGCCTTGAAGACGCCGGGCTGCTGCAGGACGCAGAACCGGGCATGAATGCACCGTTTGGCTTCGAATTCGATAATGACATCCTTGCCCTCGGCCCGTTCGACAGCGGGCGCCTGGCCGTTTTCGTACCCCTTGGTTTCCGCTTTTCCGGGTTGAGGTTCGGCCATGACGGGAGACTCCTGTGGCGGGGATGGACGTATATGGCGTAATTTTTCGGCCAGGGTGGCCAGCCGGCTGGCCGTGCCGTCCGCCAGTGCGCCGGTCAGAACGCGCCTTGCACCGGTGGACAGTTCTTCAAGGCGTTCGGCGACGAACAGAAGGGCGGGCCTGCCGTCAGGCAGCGGGGTGACATCACGCAAGGTGGCGAAGGACATACCGGCAGTCACGTCCGGCACGGTCGTGGACGCCTTGAGCGTCGTGAGGTGCTCGGCCACCGGCGTCAAGGCATACATTCCGTCGATGGCCACGTCGATGAAGGCCTGCTTGCGTACCGGGTCAGGGTCGGCAAACCCCTGTGTCAGCGCCCGCAGCATAATATTGTAAATCGCGTTGACCAGATCCATGACACGCGCCGCTTCGGGTGCATCGACCCACACATTGCGGCTGGCCGGTCCTTTGCGCATGACGGGATTGGCGGCGACCGGGCGGGAGGGCGTAAAGCCCGCGTCTGCCGCTTCCATCTTGTGATAGGCGTCGCACATGGCCAGGAAGCGATTGTAATGGGAGCGGGCATTGTCGCCATTGGCGCCTTCCCCTTGGTCGACAATGGTGTCGCAAGCGGTCAGCGCGGTCTTCAGGCATTTGACAACGGTCAGGCCGGGCAGAGGTGTGAGATCCGGACCAACCTGCAAAGACATGTCGCCGATAAACAACTTGTCTTCGCCCAGTCGGGCGCTCAGGTCTTCCAGCGCCTGACGGATTCCCCGGTACAGGTGGCCGACCGTGGCGTAATCCTGGCCGTTGGGCATCAGCCGATCGCCGTCCATATTGCGATCATACTCAGCTTTCACCGCATCGAAACCGGCGCCGTCCGGCCGGTCGGCGCCTTCGGGGCGTTCCAGATAGATGAAGTGGTCGAGCGTCGATTTGTTGAACGGATGCAGTTCTACGACGACGCCTGACGGGTGATAACCGGCAGCGATTGGAAAATTCGGGCGGCCGAAATGAGGAGAGCCCCCAACCGCTATGGTGATGTTGGCGACCAGCGCCAGATGAGACATTTCTTCGACGGCGATGCCGATGATATCGCGCCGCCAGCCAGCGACCACCCGGGCCTGCTCTGGTGTAAGACCATCGGCTTCCGATTTTAAGGAAAACGCCGCGAAAAGATAGCAGCACATCAGATTGTGCTCGATTTCCGCCGCTTCAGCGAGCAGGAAGACCAGTTCTTCCCGGCTGCGGACGCGGATGGGGGTTTCGGCTGCCATACCTTGTCCTTCCAAACGATGCCTAGCCAAACGATGCCTAGTCAGGCCAGATTTCGTCATGATCCTGCCAGCCAGTTAAAGCCAGTCGCCCGGAGGGCGCAAGGGCGGATTTGCGTGATTTTTGCCTTATGGCGCTTGACTTCCGCCCTCCAATCCGACATAAGGCGCCACTTCAAGTCCCGGCCCCAGGCCAGGGGCTTATTACGGGTTGATCCTGAGCCGCCGTTGCAATCGCCTGTCGCAAGTCCGCGATAGGCCGGTCGGGGTTAGATATCGAAGGTACGATATGTCGAAGCGCCATAGCGCCAAGTACAAGCTCGACCGCGTCATGGGTGAAAACCTGTGGGGCCGTCCCAAGTCCCCCGTCAACAAGCGCTCCTATGGCCCTGGCCAGCACGGTCAGCGCCGTAAGTCGAAGATCTCCGATTTCGGCGTCCAGCTGCGCGCCAAGCAGAAGCTGAAGGGTTACTACGGTAACATCACCGAAAAGCAGTTCCTGCGCACCTATGAAGAGGCGGATCGCCGCAAGGGTAACACCTCGGAAAACCTGATCGCCCTGCTGGAAACTCGCCTGGATGCCCTGGTTTACCGCGCCAAGTTCGTGCCGACCGTCTGGGCGGCCCGTCAGTTCGTCAACCATGGTCACGTCCTGGTCAATGGCAAGCGCGTCAACATCGCGTCTTACCGTGTCAAGCCGGAAGACGTCGTCGAAGTCCGTGAGCGTTCGCGCAACATGGCTCTGGTCCTCGAAGCCCTGCAATCGCCTGAGCGTGACGTGCCGGACTATATCGAACTGGACGCCAAGGCCATGAAGGCCCGTCTGGTCCGCCTGCCGGAATTGGCCGAAGTGCCGTATCCGGTGAAGATGGAACCGAACCTGATCGTCGAATATTATTCGTCCTAAGCTTCGGAATACCGAATTGGAAAACCCCGGAAGAGCGATCTTCCGGGGTTTTTCTTATTTCGCAGGTGTGTCGGGTTTTGCGGGGGTGGCGTCTCCACCTGGCGTCTCGTCGTGGTCTTCGCTCTTGCGCTCGCCCCTTAGCAATCTCAGTAACTCTTCCTTTGAGGCGTGGCGATCGATGGCGGTCAGGATATTGCCCGCCCACTGCGACATATCCTGATTGTGCGGATTGTTCGCCAAGGGATAAAGCATCTCCTTGGCCTCTTCAGCACGATCGCGCGACACCAGAAGCCAGGCGGCGCGCACGGCATACTCGTCGACGGATGGCGCCAGATAGTGTGCCTGTACGGCGGCATTGATGGCATTGTCGGTCACGCCGTCATCGCCCAGGGTCCGAGAATAGTAGTAGAGGTTCGGCGCGTTCAGGGGATCGAGCTTATAGGCCTTGTACAAGGTTTGGCGTGCTTGTTTCATCTGGCTGGCGCGCGTCTCGCCCTTCTCGATTTGCCCGTGAACAGTCATCAGGAACAGGGTTTGGCCTAGCCGGTAATGGCTTTCGGCGTCATCTGGATGGGCCTGGGCGTAGGCGCGCAGATAGCCGAGCGCCTGACTTTCATCACCGACAATGATCTGGGCGCGTGCCAGAACCATACGGGCATAGTCTTCGCCGGGATATTTGGCTGCCTCGGTTTCGATAGACTTCAAAAGGACCTGACCGAAATCGCGCGACGGGCAAACGCGTACAGCGGCATCCGACAGCAACAGGCGGTTGGCGGAAACCGGCATGGGGGCAATTGTGATGTCCGAATCCGGCATATCCTTGATGCGATAAACCGTCGCCATCAGGTTCTTCAGCATATAGGTACGCAGGGTTTTCTGCAGGGTCTTGATCGGTATGCCGAACGCTTTTTCGAAGGCAGACACCGGGTCTTCCCCCTTGTCGAACGCTTCGAGATAGGTATCAAAAGCCTGTCTGCGCGCGGGATCGGACAGGATGTAGTGCGATAGCAGCCAGGACTGGGCGTAGAACCTATTTATGTCGGCCGGCGCCTTGTGGATATAAGGCTTGTCACGCAGAATGTCTTCGTAGGGCAAGGGAGCGGAATTGATCAGATCGCCGGCACGCATGGCCGATGCTGTACCCACTTCGGCCTTATCGCCCTCAAGGCGGATCGTGCTGTAAAATTCCGCGTAGCCCTCAATGAACCACTTTGGATACTTCACGTCGCTGTTCTGCATCATGAAGGTATGCGCATATTCGTGGAACAGAACGACCTGGCTCAGGTTTTCCTTCTGTTTCTCGACACTTGAGGCTTTTCGGGTCGTAAAATCATCCTGATAGATGGCGAAAGCGGCCGCCCCCTGGTCGCACGCCTTGTAATAGCCCATGACGCCTTGCTTGACGTCTGGCCAGGTTTTACGGATGTCGGCCAGGCCGTCGACGAAGTACACGGTCATGCGCGGCGTATTGGCATCGTCCTCCGCATCTCTATTGTGGAAAATGCCTAAAACGTAGCGGTATTGTTCAAGACGATGCAGGTAGGCGCGTGTGACGGTTTCACTATTGTCGCTGTAGACCGTGAAATGCGGGCTGTCTGCGCGCAGCCATTTGGCGGTTTCAGCGTGCGCGGCGCCTGAGGCAATCAGGCCGGCGGCAAAAACGGCAGTCGCTTTTCGCAAGACAAGCATAATATGGTCCCCCGAGCATATGTCGAGGTAACCATATACGATAGGTTATGTCGAGACGCTACAGGAGAGGTTAGGCCTCAATCAGGCCCTGTTCGGCCAGCGCGGTTTTCAATTCACCGGACTGGAACATTTCGCGCACGATATCGGCGCCGCCGATGAATTCGCCCTTGACGTACAGTTGGGGAATTGTCGGCCAGTCGCTATAGACTTTTACGCCTTCGCGAAGATCATTGTCTTGGAGGACATCGACGCCGATATATTCCGCGCCGAGATGGTCGAGTACCTGGACCACGAGGCTGGAGAACCCGCAACGCGGCTGATCGGGCGTGCCCTTCATGAACAGGACGACATTGTGACCCTTGATGGTGGTGTCGATAAAGGTTTGGACGTCGGTTTCCGCGCTCACGCTACGCTCTCCTGTCAATGAACTGACACAGCATATAGGCCCGGCAAGGCGTTAAATAAAGACCCGATGTACGATTTCACACCAAATGAAGCCGATGCCTGATATCGGTGCGCCCCACAAAGACAGACGTTTGCCATCAGCCAGTTCTCGGCTGCTCGTTGAAGCGGGCCATTTCGATCTGTGCTGGAACGGAAGAGGGGAGGTGGCGCTCCGGCACGCCCGCCAGGGATTCTAGGTGCTCCGGGCTTTCGGCATCAATCAGTATGCACGACATGCTGGGTTGCGACAAAGCATAGCCCAGGCACAGTTGTTCCGGCGTCCAATCGGCGGTCTGATGCAGGAAAGCGTGCGTTCCGGCGCCGGCGAGCGGATTTTTTGCCTTGCTGAATCCGAAGAAGCCGCGTCTGGCCTCCTTGGGGACAACATCCTCGGCGTTGCGGTACATTGACGGAAAAAAATCCGTAGCGATGACGTTCATATCCCGTGTCACAGCGAAATCGATCTGACGCCGTTTGTCCCAGCTTGAGTCGATATCGAAGCTGGTCTTTACGACGTCGAATTTGCCCGTCTTGATTACGGCGGCCAGGTCTTCGGTTTCGGCCATGGCGCCGAGATAGCGCAGCATCTTGGAGCGTTGCAGGCTTTTCAGGAAGTTGAGGCTGGCTTCGGGTAGGGCTCCCGCGCCCGGCTGCCCGAAAAACAGTAGGTCGATCCAGTGCAGGCCAGTTTCCTTAACCGCGCCGCGCAGACGATCTTTCAGTCCGGCGAGGGCATAGGTGTCTTCACTGGGAGACTGGTGCGGCTCATGGGCAGTCAGTGAAATGAACAGTAACTTGCGTTCCACCACCGAAAAGGCTTCGGCGGCGCATTTCAGGAAGCCGACATCGCAGGTATCGAAGGAATAGGTATTGATACCGTTTTCCATAGCGGAAACGATCAGCTTCTGCAGGAGCGCACGGTTCTTGTTGAGCTTGTCGAAGCTGAGGCGCAGACCTATCGTCGAAAGCGCCAGACCGGAGCGGCCGAACGGACGGTAGCGCATATTACAGCCCCTCGCCAAAAAGGCCGCAGCTGGCGAAAGGCACGCGCATCGTGGTCATGATCAGAATCGCCCCGATTGAAATCGTCAAAATGCACTGTGGAAGGCTGAGGGTCGAACGACACCGCGTTTAGACTAGGCCGTAATTCGGTTAAGAGAGGTTTAAATCGACCAGCAAAACGTGCAATTTCAGAGCAGCCTGCTAGGTATGGCACGCAAAGAAAACGGCCGCTGACGCGGCCGTAAACTGGACATCATATAGGTGGCGATTAAGCTTCATTGCCCGCCATATAGGCCGGGAGCCAGGCTTCGTGCGCCTGGCGCAGAGCTTCGATAGACAGGGAAAGCCCGGCATAGCTCAGGTCCGTTCCGCCGGCGACACCGATGACAGCCGCGGGAACTTCGGCCTCTGCGGCCTGGGCGACGACCAGATGCGCGGACGCCTCGTCGACGGCCACTAGGTAACGCGCCTGATCTTCGGCGAAACCGAAGACATGATCGCTCAGATCGGTTGGGTTCTTCAGGTTCAGACCGGTCTTTGACGACAAGACAATATCGACCGCACCCGACAGTAAACCGCCATCGCTGAGATCGTGAACGCCCTTGGCGACGCCTGACTTGATGAGGCGGCGCACCAGAGTGCCGTTGTTCTTTTCCGCTTCGAGGTCGACCTTCGGCGGTGCGCCCTTTTCGACGCCGCAGACTTCGCGCAGGTAAAGCGACGAGCCCATTTCGCCCTTGGTTTCGCCGATCAGGACAATGACCTGGCCCGGCTGGACCTTATTGAAGCCGACGCGCTGATCGTAATCCTTCAAAAGGCCGACAGCGCCGACAGTCGGCGTAGGCGGGATCGAAACGCCATTGGTTTCGTTGTAGAGCGACACATTCCCTGACACGACCGGGAAGCTGAGTACCCGGCAGGCCTCGGCCATGCCATCGATAGCGCGCACGATCTGGCCCATGGTTTCGGGCTTTTCGGGGCTGCCGAAATTGAGGTTGTCCGTGATGGCGATAGGTTCGGCGCCGACAGCCGTCAGGTTGCGCCAAGCTTCCGCCACGGCTTGCTTGCCGCCTTCGTAGGGGTTGGCCTTGACGTACCGCGGGGTGCAATCCGACGTGACGGCCAGCGCTTTGCGCGTACCATGGACGCGGACCATGCCGGCATCGTGTCCGGTCGAGGAATCGGCCAGGGTGTCGGCCATGACATGGCGGTCGTACTGTTCCCACAGCCAGCGCTTGGACGCCTCATCCGGACAGGAAATGACTTTGAGCAGGGCAGAATTCAGATCATGGGCGGGCACATCGGCTTCGGTCAGTTCCGGCTCAACGGTGGGTTCGACCCACGGACGGTCATAGAGGGGGGCATCGTCGGACAGAGGCGCCAAAGGCAGGTCGCAAACGACCTCGCCCTTGTGCTTGAGCACGATACGGCCCGACGTGTTGGTTTCGCCGATGACGGCGGCGTCCAGGCCCCACTTCTTGAAGATGCGATAGCCGTCTTGTTCGCGGCCCGGCTTCAGAATAGCCAGCATGCGCTCCTGGCTTTCCGACAGCATCATTTCATAGGCCGTCATGTTGGTTTCGCGTTGCGGCACCTGGTCGAGGTCGAGCGTGATGCCCAGGCCGCCCTTGCCGGCCATTTCGACGGACGAAGAGGTGAGGCCGGCCGCGCCCATATCCTGAATGGCGGCGACGGCGCCTGACGCCATCAGTTCCAGGGTGGCTTCGATCAGCAGCTTTTCGGCGAAGGGGTCGCCAACCTGCACGGTCGGGCGCTTTTCTTCTGAGTCTTCCGAAAATTCGACCGACGCCATAGTGGCGCCGTGGATTCCGTCGCGGCCAGTTTTCGAGCCGAAATAGACGACGGGCAGGCCCGGCTCAGGCGCAGCGGAATAGAAGATCTTGTCGGCATCGGCCAGGCCAACGCACATGGCGTTGACCAGAATGTTGCCGTTATAGCCCGCGTGGAAGTTGGTCTCGCCGGCCACCGTCGGCACGCCGACGCAGTTGCCATAGCCACCGATACCCGAAACGACGCCTTCGACCAGACGGCGGGTCTTGGGGTGGTCCGGTTCACCAAAACGCAAGGCATTGAGCAAAGCCACCGGGCGAGCACCCATAGTGAAGACGTCGCGCATGATCCCGCCCACGCCCGTCGCCGCGCCTTGATACGGCTCGATGAAGGACGGGTGGTTGTGCGATTCCATTTTGAAAATGCAGGCCTGGCCGTCGTCGATATCAATGACGCCGGCGTTTTCACCGGGACCGCAGATGACGCGCGGGCCGGTGACCGGGAATTTGCGCAGGTGCAGGCGGGACGATTTGTAGGAGCAGTGTTCCGACCACATCACCGAGAAGACCCCCAGTTCGACGTCGTTCGGTTCCCGGCCGAGACGGTCCAGTATGACCTGGTATTCGTCAGCCTTGAGGCCATATTCAGCGGCCTTTTCGGCCATGGTTTTTTGCGGGGCGGGGGCGTGTGTGCTCATGGCGCGGATATAGGGGATTCAATCCGCGCACTCAACGGTAAAACGCCTTATTTCTTTCCGAGATTGAATTGAAATTTCGGCTGGTCGGTCTTGATGCAGGTCGCATCGACATTGGCATCGGCGGTTTCGATGAATTGTGCAATCATCTTCTTGGCGCAAGTGCTGCCGGCGATGGTGTGGGTGCGGTTAGGGAAGAAGTAGTTCTTTCCCCGACTCAGGCGCTTGACCGCTTCATCGGACAGTTCGGATGGACACCCGGCGTCGATATCAGCCGACAGCATCAGGGTTGGAATGTCGCTGGTCAGGGGCTGGTTTTCGACCGGATCGGGCGCGCCGACCGGAAATGCCTTGCAGACCTCGAAGAACCGCCGGGTATCGTGGGCGGTTGCAACCGCGATAGGATCGTTCGGGTTTACCTTGTCGAGATCAGCGGGATTTTCGAACGCAAATTCCTCCTTGCACAGGGTGGTAAAGAACTGGCCCTCGGTATAGCCCGCCTGCGTTTTCTCAAAATTGGCAAGCGCGGTGTAGTCGCCCTTCATCAAGGTGTCGAGCGTCAGGGGCAGGCTTTGCGCACCCTCGCGGGAATAGATTTCATCGAGCAGGAAGGCGGCTAACAGATCGGCCGTGTAGGTGTGGCCTTTGACGGTGGCCGGTTTGACCAGCCAGGTGCGCAGCAGGTCGTCCAGCCGCTTTTCCATATTGGGGAATTTTGCATTACAGGCCGCGTCGGCGGCGCAATAGCCGAGAACCTGGCGGGTTTCTCGCGACACCAGGGCGGGCAGGGGCGCGGTCGCGTTGGCTTCCGGCGGCCATGTCGACGACAGGACGGCGGCGCGCAGACCGGCCGGGTCATGCTGCATCACGGCCATAGCGACGCGCGTACCGTATGAGCCGCCGTAGAGGTTATAGGCCTTGATGCCCAGCGCCATGCGCAGGTCATGGATATCCTTGGCGATGACGGCGCTGTTGTATTGCGACAGATCGAAGCCCTGGGCGGCATATTTCTGGCCGCAGGCCTGCAATTGTTTGACGCCGGCCTCGCTGGTCACGCCCGCGTCGGACAGCGGCGCCTGACCGCAATCCAGACTGGGGTTCGATTTACCCGTGCCGCGTTGGTCAAAGAAAATCCAGTCGCGATCCGCCGTGACGCGATCCGTTTTACGCAGGGCCAGCCATAGGTTATCGACCATGCCGCCGCCGGGGCCGCCGTGCAGCATGATAACCGGGTCCGGTTTGGCATTGGCAGCCGTGGCGCGTTGAATGACGACGGGCAGGGCAACCGTGCGCCCATTGTTCGCGCCGCGGGTTTCTTCGACGACAAGGGTTCCGCATTCGACCTTCTTGATGCCGAAATAGAGAATGGAGCAGGTCTGCTTGTGATAGCCCAGCTTGGTTGTATCGACCTTAGGGTTGCACCCCACCAAGACGAAGGCCGCTGCCAATACCAAACTCAATGACCGCCACATGACCGGACCCCTGTTACGCTTGAAACGAGGTTTACAGGTCGTGGCGGCTTTGTAAAGCGCCGCCTATTTGGCGGTGCGTTTCAGCAGGTCCGACAGGTCGTCCTTCCAGAATTTCGCCCAGGTATGGGTTCCGTGTCCGCGCGTATCGGGCGACGACGGTATTAGCCGGAACCGGACTGTTTTCAGGCGTTTGAGCGCCAGATCGGGCGCCCCAAGTTCCGGCGGATTTATGAAATCGTCAGCCGAATTTATCCAGGTCATGGGGGCGGTGATTTTTTCAAGGTCCGGCCAGGGATTGTAATTCCGCGATGCGTCGAACTGGTAGAGGAAATCGTTCGCGTCGCGTGAGGCGATATCCGCCTCGATCCGTGCGCGCCAATAGGTTTCGGCCTTTTCGCGGGTGGGGAAGTTGGCCTGTAGGTATTCCGGTGCACTGCCGGCGATCAGGGAGAGGCTGGCGGCGGTGCGCAGGCCCTGGACAGGCGGAGTCTTATAGTCACCGTTCTGCCAGGCGGGATCGGCACGGATTGCATCCATGGCGCCGACGCGCCACATGCGGTTGCGCCCGGCGATTTCTACCGGCTGGCAAGCCATTGGCATAAGGGCGTCGGCAAAATCCGGATGGGCTTCGGCCCAGACGAAAATATGCATGCACCCCATCGATGTGCCGAATATCAGGCGTAGATGCGTAATGCCAAGCCCGTCTTTCAACATTAGCCTTTGGGCTTCAACCATGTCGTCATAGTCATATTTGGGAAAGGCCATCTTCAAGCCGTCGCTCGGCTTGGACGAGCCGCCGTGACCGATGCTGTCGGGCAGGATGATAAAGTATTTTGTGGTGTCGAGCGGCTGGCCGGCCCCATAAAGCACATCGGCGAAATAGGGTGCCAGGAATTGAGCGCCGGACCCGCCTGTGCCGTGCAGGATCATCACGGCGTTGTCGATCCGGCCTTGGGCATCGCGGTGTGGCGTACCGAGCGTACGGTAATGCATCCGCAAGGCGGGCAAGGTTTCGCCCGAATGAAAATGGAAGTCGCGGAGAGTGACATCAGCGTCGCTGACGGACGGGGCGGCGTTCGCCGGGCCGAGCATGAGGGCGCTGAGAACCAGGCTTGCCAGAAGGGTGCGCATCGTCATCGGATCGTCTCCACGTGATAATCGTATACGATTATCACGTGGATCGCGATTAGCAAGCGACCTTAGCCTATCAGGCGGTTTGCAGGCTGTTGACGAGGCTTTGGAACAGGGGCGCGCCATCGGCAGACCCCAGCGAGGCTTCGAAGGCGCGGTCGGGGTGCGGCATCATGCCCAGAACATTGCCCTTGGCATTGACGATGCCAGCAATGTCGTTGACGGACCCATTGGGGTTTTCAGCATATCGGAAGACGACCTGATCGTTGTCTTCGATTGCGGCCAGGGTGGCGTCATCGGCAAAGAAGTTGCCGTCGCCATTGCCTTGCGTCATCCATACGCTCTGGGCGTTGCCATAGGCCGAGGTGAAACGCGTATTGCGGTTCTCGATCTTCAGCTCGATCGGCTTGCAGACATATTTGAGGCCGGAATTGCGCAGAAGGGCGCCGGGCAGCAGGCCGCTTTCACACAGAATCTGGAAGCCGTTGCAGATGCCAAGCACCGAAACGCCGCGTGCGGCCTCGGCCTTTACGGCCTGCATGATCGGTGACAGTGAGGCCATCGCGCCGCAACGCAGGTAGTCTCCGTAGGAAAAACCGCCTGGGATGACGATCAGGTCCAGACCGGACGGCAGGGCCGTTTCTTCGTGCCACACCATATCGACCTGGCCGCCAACCGTCGTTTCGACGGCGGTCTTGCAGTCGCGGTCACAGTTGGAACCGGGAAAAACGAGAACGGCGGCTTTGAATGCCATGTTACGCGACCTCAACCTTGTAGGATTCGATGACCGTGTTGGCGAGCAGCTTTTCGCACATGGCTTTCAACTCGCCCTTCGCGGCTTCGGCATCGGACCCGTCCAGGTCGAACTCGAGCAGCTTGCCGACGCGGACGTTTGACACGCCGTCCCAGCCAAGGCCATGCAGGGCGCCTTCGACGGCCTTACCCTGAACATCGAGCACGCCGGGTTTCAGATAGACGTGAACCTTGGCCTTCATTATTGGGCTCCCCCTTCGATCACGCGCGGCATATCGCCCATGATGCCGAGACGCTTGGCGACCTCGGTATAGCTTTCGATGACATTGCCCATGTCGCGACGGAAGCGGTCCTTATCGAGCTTTTCGCCACTGGCCGTATCCCACAGGCGACAGGAGTCGGGGCTGATCTCGTCAGCCAGGATGACGCGCGAGAACTCGCCTTCAAACAGGCGACCATACTCTATCTTGAAATCGACCAGGGTAATGCCGACGGCGGCGAACATACCGGACAGGAAATCGTTGACGCGCAGGGTCATGGCCAGGATGTCGTCGATCTCCTGGGTCTGGGCCCAGTTGAAAGCGGTGATGTGCTCTTCGGTGACCAGCGGATCGTTAAGCGCGTCATTCTTGTAATAGAATTCAATGATCGACCGTGGCAGGGCCTGGCCTTCGGGCAGGTCGAAGCGCTTGGCCATCGAGCCGGCAACCACATTGCGGCAGACGACTTCCAGCGGAATGATCTCGACTTCGCGGATCAATTGTTCGCGCAGATTGAGGCGCTTGATGAAATGGTTCTGAACGCCGATCTGCGTCAGCTTGGTCATCACGAACTCGCTGATGCGGTTATTGATGACGCCCTTGCCTTCCAGTTGTGCCTTCTTTTCACCATTGAAGGCGGTGGCGTCATCCTTGAAGTACTGGACGAGCGTGCCGGGCTCCGGCCCTTCGTACAGGATCTTGGCCTTGCCTTCGTAGATTTTCTTGCGGTTCTTGGTGGTCATTTCACTATGTCCAGGCTTGGAAAAATTTCCAAAAAATGGGTTCAGCCAAAAAGGCCGTGAGATGTGCGGCGCCCATGAGAAGCATCGGCTGACATCGGCCGCGCAATGGTTATGGGACCGGGCGCTTTGGCTGTGCATCATAAGGGATGCGCGTTGCCGCCGCAAATAAACAAAAACTTGTGTTCTGTACAGGGCGGGAACGGATGATTTCATCTCTTTTTTGCATCGGCTGCGGCGCGGCAGACCCAACCCGGAAGATTTTGGTCGATAACTGTTGGTTCCAGTTGCGTCGGGACGAAAGGAGAACTAAAACTTAATAAGCCTGAAAGGTTCTCCGTCACATGCCGCCTGCCAATCCTGATAAACTGCCTGTTGAACAACCGCTTGCCGGTAGCGATGCCTTTGAGTTTCAGGCGGCGGCGAACCGGAACCGTATGATGGCGCTATGGGCGGCGCAAAAGATGGGCCTTGCCGGGAAGTCGTCGGAAAGTTATGCCCAGGCTGTTGTGCGCGCCGACGGTGAGCAGCCGTCCGAAGAAGATGTGATTCGCAAGGTTCTGGGTGACTTGACTGCGTCCAACATCGCTATCCGTGAATCGGAGGTGCGCACCAAGGCGGCGGAGTTCCTGGCCCAGGCAAGAGAAGCGTTAAAAAGCTAAGCTTTAAAAATCGCAGAACCGGGGTCGGTAATGAAGGAAATGGCATTCGTTACAGGTTTGGTTCTCATGACGGCGGGCGGTGTTCAGGCGGCGTGCCCACAATATATGGGCGGCCGCGTCCTTGCCGACGACGGCACCTATCTGGGCAAGATCGCGGTGCCTCAGGACAAGGATTCGCTGTTTAATTCCTATGGCGTCTATGGCAGCCCGTATTCCAAGACGTCGATTTTCAACACCTATGGGGTTTATGGATCGGCATCGTCGCCGCAGTCCGCGTTTAACCCCTATGCGACCAAACCGCCCGTTATTCAGAAGGACGGCAAGGCCATAGCGACACTGACAGCCAACAAGACGTTGGATGGCGCCATCAGTGTCGGTAAACTCATATCCATCTGCCGAGGTTAGAGTGCATCCGATGAGAACAATAGACTCCATTCTGAAAGCCGTTTTGGCCGTCGCCGTGATTTCAGCCGTTGCCGGTTGCGCGGCCGTCCCTAAGCCGCATGCGCTGGACACCCAGCCTATTGGCGCGCCACCGCCGCCGCCGCCGTTGGAAACCCAGCCGGTCGATGCGCCGCCGCCGCCGCCGCCGGTCACGGGGTCTTAAACCCCGTAGCGGGTCTAGCCGAAACGCCCGGTGATCGAAAAGCGCGGGCCGCCGGCGTAGGGGGCCACCGATGCTATGGAGCGCGGTTGATCGCCAGCGAACAGCGACAGGTCGTTGAAGCGCGGCATGATGCCGCCTTCGATGTCGCCCGATGGCGAATGGAACAGCATCTGGCCGCCCCAGTCAGACCGCCAGCCCTGGGTGAAATTCCATTCGAAACCCAGGCGGACATGCTGGTCGGTATGTTGGGTGAAGAAGTCGCCATTGCGATAACAGACCGCGCTGAGACTGATCAGTTCCAGCCCGGACAGCCCAGTCAACCGTTCGCAGAAGCCGGCGAAATCCGCCGATTTGAGCACGGCGGTGAGCGATTCCAGGGCGATTGTCTCGCTATCCATCAGGTCCAGCCCGAGGCGTAGATAGGACAAGCCGTCCTGCGCCCGTTGCGCTGTATCTTGCAGGCGCGTCTGGATGATATCGGCAGACAGGGTGTTCAGTTCAGCGGCGGACAGGATATCCGGTTTGCCGTCGCGGTTGACCAGTTGCAATTCCCACGGGGTCTGCTGCTCCAGGGCATGGTGGACGCGCAGGGCGTCCTCCGCCGCCAGGGCGCCTTCGAGACGAATGCGCCCCTTGCCGGTGAAGCGGCTTTGGTAGCCGTCATAGTCGAAACTGTCGGTCAGCAGGCTGGCCATGGGATCAGCCGAAAACGCGGGTGAAGATCGTATCGACGTGCTTGGTATGGTAGTCCAGGTTGAAGAACGGCTCGAGCTGTTCGCGCGTAAAGAACTTGGACACGTCTTCATCGGCTGCCAGGAAGTCGAGGAAATTGCCTTCGCCGCGCCACACCTTCATGGCATTGCGCTGTACGGCGGCATAGGACTCTTCACGCGACATGCCTTTTTGCGTCATGGCCAGCATGACACGTTGGCTGTGCACCAGGCCGCCCAGGCGGTTCAGGTTCTTTTCCATGTTGGCCGGATAAATAAGAAGGTTATCAACCACATTGGCCAGGCGCCTCAAGGCAAAGTCGAGGTGGATGGTGGCGTCGGGGGCGATGCCGCGTTCGACCGATGAATGGCTGATATCGCGCTCATGCCACAGGGCGACATTTTCCATGGCGGGGACGACGGCCGATCGGACGAGACGGGCCAGGCCGGTCAGGTTTTCGGTCAGGACTGGGTTGCGCTTGTGCGGCATGGCCGAAGAGCCCTTTTGACCTGCCGAGAAAAACTCCTCGACTTCCAGCACTTCGGTGCGCTGCAAATGGCGGATTTCGGTGGCCAGGCGCTCGACCGAGGACGCCACGACGCCGAGCGCCGCGAAATAGGCGGCGTGACGGTCGCGCGGGATGACCTGGGTCGAGACCGGCTCCACCGCCAGGCCCATCTTTTCGGCGACATAGGCTTCTACCTCTGGCGACACGTTGGCGAAGGTGCCGACCGCGCCGGAGATGGCGCAAGTCGAGATTTCCTCCCGCGCGGTTTCCAGGCGTTTACGGGCGCGGCTGAACTCGGCGTAGTAGCCGGCCAGCTTGAGACCGAAGGTCACTGGTTCGGCGTGGATGCCATGCGAACGGCCGACAGTCGGGGTGAACTTGTGTTCCAGCGCGCGCTTTTTCAACGCTGCCAGCACCAGATCGACATCCTCGATGAGCAGGTCGGTCGATTTTTGCAGTTGTACGGCAAAACAGGTGTCCAGCACGTCCGAAGAGGTCATGCCCTGGTGCAGGAAGCGCGCTTCCGGCCCGACGATTTCCGACACGTGGGTCAGGAAGGCGATGACGTCATGCTTCACGGTGCGTTCGATCTCATCGATGCGGTCGGCGTCGAAATCTGCATCCTTTCCCTTTTCCCACAAGGTTTGCGCCGCTTCGGCCGGGATGACGCCAAGCTCGGCCATCTTGGTGGCCGCATGGGCTTCGATCTCGAACCAGATCTTGTACTTCATGGCCGCATCCCAGATGGCGGCGGCTTCCTTGCGGGCGTAACGAGAAATCATGGCGGGACCCTGTCTGTAAAAAGATGCGCTGGGAATGGGAACAGGGCGCTGCAATGTCAAGCCTAAAAGCGTTGCAGGCACGTTCAGGCGTCGGATTAAAATCGGGGTTAATTTACCCTAATAGAGTGTGCAGGCTTGGCGTTAAGGTTTACAAAGGGTTAATTTTGGGTTGTTTTTTAGATTCCTACTCCTGAGGGCCGTTGCTGTGCGCAAGCTTTTTCTGAAATCCGGCGCCGCCGTTATCGTTCTGGCCGGCCTGTCCCTGGCCGTGCCCGTTTTCGCCACGGTGGATGCTGTCGCATCAGCCAAGCCCGCCGTGCCGCCCGTCTCAAAGCAGTTCCGCAAAGAATCGCGCGACGTCGCGGTCAAAACGCTGGATGTGGTTCAAACCGGCGCCGGTGACGAAGCCTATGACGGGCAGGCGCAAGGCGATCGTCACGTCGAACAGGTCATCGCCATGACCGCGCAACAGGCGGCGGCTCAGCCCATCGCCTGTCCGAAGGGCGATATCAATTCGCCGGAGTGGCAACAGGTGCCGGAGGAATTGCGGCGCAATGCCATTCCGGGCCAGTGTTTTTCACGGCTGATGCGTGCACCGAAGGTGGAAACCTACCGCGAACACGTCATGGTTCAACCGGAACGCACGGAAACCCGCACCGTGCCGCCGGTCATCGAAATGGTCGAGGAAACCGTGGTCGTGGAACCGGAACGCGTCGAACGCCGCGTGGTGCCGGCCGTCACCCACACCGAAATGGTCGAGGAAGTCGTGAGTCCGGCCAGCTATCGCGAAGAGGTGGTGCCGCCGCGCTACGAGAAGCGGACCGAACACGTCATGGTCGATGCGCCGCGGCGGGAATGGGAGCGCCATGACGGTGTGCCGTTGGCAGCGCCTATGGTCACGCCGATAGATCACGCGCCCGTGCGGTATCGCGCCGATGGGACGTTGACCTGGCCCGGTAAAACGCCGCAAAGCGTGCCGGTCGACGACGAAGTGGCCGACTATATGGCCCATGGAGCGCCGCAAGACGTTTGGTCGCTTGAGCAAGTGCCGGGCGTCTATCAAAAGCGCACGACGCGTGTCGAAGTCACGCCCGAGCAGGTTCGTCGTGTCGATATTCCGGCCAGGACCCGCCGCGTCAAGCATACCGTCGTCGATGTTGCCGAACACTATGAAGACGTTGTGATACCGGCGGTGATAGAAAAGCGCCATGTCAAGAAGGTGGTGCGTGAAGGTCGTACGGAAGCCTACACGGTGCCCGCCGTTTACGATGAGGTCGAACGTGAGCGTGTCGCAGGCCAGCCAGAGTTGGTGTGGCGCGAAGTGATCTGCGGCAAGAACACGTCGACGCAAAAGATTATGGAAGTGCAGCGCGCCCTGGCCGCCCGGGGGTATCAGCCGGGACCGATCGATGGACACCTGGGTAAGCAGACCGTCGCGGCCATGCAGAAGTTCCAGGCCGACAACGACCTCCCGCAAGGACAGCCGTCCGTCGAAGCCGTCAGGTTGCTCGGTGTGCCACTGGTGCCGCTGAAGTAAGCGTTGGGTATAGCAAAAAAATAGTACAAATTGTGCAGGCGGCGCGTTTTGGGGTTCAAAGCGCGCCGTTTCCATGTCTAACTTCCGGAAAACAGGGAGACAGACATGAACCGCCGCGAATTGTTCAAAACCATCAGTGCTGCCGCTTTTGTGGCCGGTGTATCCGGCCCGGTATCAAGCCAGGCTTTCGCCCAGCCTGTGTCGCCCGTGCCCGACACTCACGCCACGACAGCCAATCCGCGTGAGGTCTTGTCGCTCAATACCGGATGGCGGTTCCATATGGGCGACATAGCTATGCCGCTTTTGGTAACCCATGAAGACACCTACAATTCTGCCAAGGCGGGCAGGGCGCGCGGCGCCGCCAGCCCCACCTATGACGATGCCGGCTGGGATCGGATAACCCTGCCGCATGATTTCGCCAGCTTCCAGCCGATCGTGGCGGACGCCAATGTCGATCAGGGCTATCGAAAGCGCGGCATCGCCTGGTATCGCAATCACCTGAAATTCACACCGGCCGACAAGGGGCGGCACATTGAATTACAACTCGATGGCATTGCGACCTTCGCCACGGTCTGGTTCAACGGGACGCTGGTGGCGCGAAACTGGAGCGGGTACAACTCGACCTATATCGACCTGACGCCCTATGCGACCTATGGCGATGCTTGGAACGTTCTGGTCGTGCGGGTGGATGCCGAGGCTATGGAGGGCTGGTGGTACGAAGGGGCCGGCATATATCGTGACGCCTGGATCGTAAAACGCGACGCCTTGCATATCGCAACTGACGGCGCGTTCGCTCATCCGGTTCCATCGCCCGATGGCCCCGCTGACTGGAAGATCCCGGTGGAGGTCACCCTAAATAACGCAGGACAGGCGACCGGTCAGGTCACCGTAGTCAGCGAGTTGTGGGACGATACCGTCGGGCTGCTGGTGCAGGACAAGGTGACGGCGACGGTATCGCCGCTTGGGCAGGCACTCGCGCACCTGACTTTGCACCATAACCGTCCGCGCCTATGGAGCCCGGCCGATCCCCAGCTCTACCGGGTCGAAACCTATATTCTGGATGGCGACAAAACGCTGGATAAGGTGACGACGACGTGTGGGTTCCGCACCGAACGTTTCGACGCGCAAAAGGGCTTTTTCCTCAATGACACACATATGAAGCTGAAAGGTGTCTGTCTGCACCAGGATCATGCCGGCGTCGGTACGGCGGTGCCGGACGGCGTGATCGATTTCCGTCTGCGCAAGCTGAAGGCATTGGGATGTAACGCCATCCGGTTTTCGCATAACGCCCAGAACAAGGCATTGATGGATGCCTGCGACCGACATGGCTTTTTGGTCATGGCGGAAAACCGCAATTTCAATGCCTCGCCCGACTACCTGGCGCAACTGGAATGGCTGGTCCGGCGCGATCGCAATCACCCCAGCATCATTCTGTGGTCCGTGTTCAACGAGGAACCGATGCAGGCAACCGAGCAGGGATATGAGATGGTTCGCCGCATGAGCGCGGTGGTGAAGGCGCTCGACACGACACGACCTGTGACGGCGGCAATGAATGGCGGTCTGGATGCACCTTTAAGCGTCGCGCACGCCGTCGATGTCGTCGGTATCAATTATCAGCAGGACAAGTACGACCTGTTCCATACGGCGCATCCTAATATTCCGGTCTCGTCGTCGGAAGATACGTCCGCCTTCATGACGCGTGGCGAATATATATCCAACAAAGACAAGCACATCATGGCGTCCTATGACGACGAAGCGGCGCCATGGGGTGAAACCCACCGGGCGGCGTGGAAGGCGGTCGCGGAACGGGATTACATTGCCGGTCAATTTGTCTGGACAGGCTTTGATTATCACGGCGAACCGACGCCATTCACCTTTCCGTCCAACAGTTCCTATTTCGGCATCATGGACCTGTGCGGCTTCGAAAAGGCCGCCTTCTATATTCACCAGGCGCAGTGGATCAACGACACGCCCGTCCTGGCGCTTGTGCCGCACTGGAACTGGAAGTCCGGCGATAAGGTGCGCGTGATGGCCTGCACCAATCTTGATGAGGTGGAGTTGCTTGTAAATGGCAAGTTGGCGGGGCGCCAGGCAGGTAACCGGTTTGAGATGAACTATTGGACAGTGCCCTATGCACCCGGCCACATCGAGGCGCGGGGCTATCGCAAAGGCAAGCTGGTCAAGGCCGTGCGCGTTGAGACAACGGGCCCAGCGATAGCTTTAAGGCTGATTGCGGATCGCAAGTCATTGTCCGCAACCGGCCTCGATGCCCAGCCGGTCCGCGTCGAAGCCGTGGATGCCAAGGGCCGTTCGGTGCCGCTGGCGCAGGACAGGGTGACCTTCGAAATCGATGACGGCGCGATTATCGGTCTGGGGAATGGCGACCCGACCAGCCTCGAACCCGAAAAAGGCAATGTCCGTTCTTTGTTCAATGGCCTGGCCCAAGTGATTGTTCAGGCGGGCGGCAAGGCTGGCACGCTTCGGCTGCGCGCCACCGCACCGGGGCTTAAGGCGGCGGACCTGATCATTCCCGTCACGGCTGCCCGGCCTTTGGCCTCTCAGGCGACAAAAGCCTGACAGGGCTGCGTAGTGCGGCGATGGACCCGGCAGGACCGGATGACGCTTAAGTCCTGGATACGGATAAGTTGCGATTGACTTGCAAAGGTGGTCTGCGCGGCTGCCCCGCCCGCGCTGGGAACGCGACAGACACCGATGGTGGGGCCGGCTTCAGCATCCAAAGGAAACGGTGCCTCATCCTCGTGGATGAGGCACCGCCTTCGTTTGCGTCTACCCGTGTGAGGGCGCGACAAGCATGGCGACGAGGCGTCTGACCAATGGCAGGGCCAACAACAGGGTCGGAAAGGCGATAACCCATGACATGCCCCATGCGGCCATCCAGCAGGCGGCAAAATTGTTGGCGAGCCCAATGTTTTTAAAGGTGGAAATAGCCGACACAACAAAAGTCATCATGACCGACAACAGCAGGGGCATGACAAGAGTGGCATATCTGGCAGGTAGTTTCGTAAGCTTCATCTCTATCTCACTTGATAAGATGGGATCGTCTTTTGCTAAACGTGCACCACTCCAGCCGGTTGTGGCCAGAGTAACCCGGATCAAGACGATCCCAAGGTTAGGGTGCGTTGCCTGACGTTAGACGCTTACGATCGTGTATAACTACGATATAACGCACTTATCATGAGACGAACACTTCGGCTATAGTCCACGCGAAATATTGGAGCGAGCGCAACGGCTAGAAGGCGCCAATTTGCTTCAGGCTGGTGACGCCTTCGCGGCCAACGATCAGGTGATCATGTATGGTGATCTTGAGCGGTTTACCCGCCGCCACGATCAGCTTCGTCATATCTATATCCCCCTGAGACGGCATGGGGTCGCCGGAAGGATGGTTATGGACCAGGATCACGTTGCTTGACGACAGTTCCAGCGCGCGCCGCATGATTTCGCGTGGATAGGCCGGCGCGTGATCGACCGTGCCGTGTCCCATGATTTCGTCGGCGATCAACTGGTTCTTCTTGTCGAGGAAGAGGATGCGGAACTGCTCACGCGGTTCATGCGCCAGGGTCACCTTCAGGTAGGCTATAAGGGCGGACCAGCTTGAGATGACGGTTGAACGTTTCAGAGGCTCGGCGATCATGCGCCGGGTCGCTTCGAACATCAGCGCCAGGTCGAGTGCGATGTCCGGCGTCATTTTCAACGCCTTGCCCTTGTTGTCGAGCGCGGAGACCTGCAACATGTCCTCCAGCGGGGCAGACAAGACGGCGGGCAGCGCGCCGAAACGCGCAATCAGTGCCTTGGCCAGGGGCTTCACATCACGTTGCGGAATGGAACGGAACAGACAGAGTTCGAGCAATTCGTAGTCGGGCAGGGCGGAAACGCCACCCGCCCGCGCACGCTGGCGCAGGCGATTGCGATGACCGCCGTGATCGGGCAGGGCCACATCGCCGCCATCCCCTCCGTCGGACATATCAGGCCAGGACAGGATGCGGACGGAATTGGTCGGTCGGTGAGGCGGTGAACAGTTCCACGCCATCGTCCGTGACGCCGCAACTGTGTTCGCATTGCGCGGTCAGGGTCTTGTCGCGTGTCACGGCGGTCCAGCCGTCGCTGAGCACCTTCACATCGGGCTTGCCGAGATTGATCATCGGCTCGACCGTGAAGAACATGCCCTTCTTCAATACCGGACCGGTGCCGGCCTTGCCGAAGTGCAGGACATTGGGATTGTCGTGGAACACACGCCCCACCCCGTGGCCGCAGAAGTCGCGGACGACCGAACAGCGTTGGGCCTCGGCATATTTTTGAATGGCGTGCGCTATATCGCCAAACGTGTTGCCGGGCTTGATCTGGGCCAGGCCGAGACGCATGGCTTCGTAGGTGACATCGATCAGACGCTTGGCCTTGGGAGCGACTTCGCCGACTTCATACATGCGCGAATGGTCGCCGTGCCAGCCATCAATAATGCAGGTGACATCGATATTGGCGATATCGCCTTCGCGCAGCGGCTTGTCGGAGGGGATGCCGTGGCACACCACATGATTGGGCGAAATGCAGACCGTATTCTGGTAGCCCCGATAGAACAGGCAGGCCGGCAAGCCGCCATTGTCCAGGATGAATTCGCGCGCCAGATCGTCGAGATAGGATGTCTTCACACCGGGCACCACATAGGGAATCAGCATGTCGAGGCATTCGGCGGCCACCCGGCCGGCCTTGCGCATACCTGCGAAATCTTCATCACTGTGGATGCGGATGGTGTCGGAGCGGAGCATGAAGTCTGAATCTGTTGTCATGGGCGCAATATAATCCGGTCGATGCCGCAAATCCAGTGGGCAGAGGGCTTAAGTTACCCACGCCAAATTTTAACACTTCGTTAACAGCCTCTGGCGGCGCGTCGCGGAAGCGCCTAAATGAGGAGGTCCCGCGAGTCAGTATGCGCAGGGACGGGAGTGGACTATGTCTAAAGAGCGTTCGGACGCGCGTATTCTAGTTTTCGGCAATGAAAAGGGCGGGGCGGGGAAATCGACCGTTGCCATGCACGTCGCCGTGCATCTGCTGCATCTTGGCAAACGCGTTGCCTTTATAGATCTCGACCTGCGCCAGCGTTCGCTGGCCCGTTTCTTTTCCAACCGCGCCAAATGGGCGGCGGCGAATGAAAAGGTCTTGCCGCAGGCGTTCGAACCGCACCTGCACGATAAGCCCGCTCAATTGCTGAGCCTGCCGGATGCCGAGGCGCGCGCCATCTTCGACCGCGCACTGGATGAGGCCATCGAGCAGGCCGACTATATTATCGTCGATACGCCGGGCGGCGATCACGTCCTGTCGCGTCGCGCCCATGCCGTGGCGCACCAGATTATTACGCCGATGAATGACAGCTTTATCGATTTCGACCTGCTCGGCGAAGTCGATCCCGTCACTCTGGAGGTCAAGCGGCCATCCATTTACGCCGAAACGGTTTGGAATTCGCGTAAGACGCGCGCCACCTGGGACGGCAAGTCCATTGACTGGATCGTGCTGCGTAACCGTCTGGCGGCCAACGAAGCACGCAACCGAAAGCGGGTCGATGAACGCGTTGCGGCCCTGGGCAAGCGGGTCGGTTTTCGTGTCCTGGCTGGCTTGCGCGACCGGGTTATCTATCGTGAATTGTTTCCGTTCGGCTTGACCGTCGCCGACCTGTCCGGTGATATCCGCCCTGTGGCGGTATCTCTATCGCACATAGCGGCGCGGACGGAACTCAGATCGTTGATGGCGTCGCTTGGCCTCGAAGCGGGCGATGAGATTCCCGCCGCCGAGGAATACGAGGGCGCGGACGTCTGATGATATGGGTTCTGGGGGCATTGGGGGTATTTTTCCTGCTGGTCTATGTTGGCCGGAACGCCCGTCCTGGACCATGGATTCGCCAGTTCCGCGCGGTACGCAGCCTGATCAGCATGGCCCTGCTGATGCTGGCCGTAACCCTTTTTCTCAGGGGGCAAATCGGGTTGGGATTTGGCGCCTTGCTGGGCGCCTTCGTCTTGGGCGGCAGTGTGCGCTATCAAACCTATTTCCGACGCGAAGCCGGCCCGCCGCCTGCTGCGGCGAGCTATTCCAGCGAGGAAATCAAGGCATATCAGACCCTGGGGCTTAGCATAGGCGCCGACCGCAAGGCGGTGAAGGAGGCGTGGAAGCGTCTCATGAAGACGGCACATCCGGACCAAGGAGGAGATGTCAATCGCGCCAGCGCGGTCAATGCGGCGCGGGACGTTTTACTTAAACGGCGTCGCTGAGAGTGCGTCTGACGCAAAAAAAAGCCCGGCGAAAACACCGGGCTTCTCTATAGTCATTCAGGCGACGCGCCAGGTGGCTATGCGTCAGGCTTGATAACCATGCAGTCGAGATGCTTGGCCGAAATGCTCTTGCACGCGGCGGAAGCTTCTTCCTTGGTCAGGGTCGCGAACCGCGTGCGGTACCAGCCATTATCATTCTTGGTGATTTGCGATGTCCCGTTGGACAGGTGTTCACCGAAGCGAGACTGCATCTTCTTGACCCAATCGGACGCCAGGGACTTGTCCTTGAAAGCGCCAACTTGAATGGAATAGACCGCTTTCGGGTTCTTCTTGCCTTTTTTGCCCTTGCTTGGCTTTTCGGCATCGGCCACGACAGTCGCCTTTTTGCCCTTGGCGGCCTTGGTTTCCGATTTAGTCGCCACCTCTGCCGCCGCAGCCTTGGCTGTTACCTTCGGCGCGGGCTTCAAAGCCGCGACGGTGGGGGTTGAATTCAAGGTCTGGACAACATCTGGCGCACGGACCGTGGAACTGGCGCGACGGACATCCACATCCGTCGCATTGGCTTGTTCACTGCCTTCCAGGGTCTCACGCAATTGCGCGTCGGTCAGGGGCGCGTTCTGGCCCCCGCTCACCGGCTGGCCATTGTCTGCCAGGATGGTGTAGGGCTGGGGTGCATCGGGCAACTTGGCCTCGACGTCCATGGCGCGGTTGAATTCGTTCTGGGCCACTGTAATGACTTCGCCACGGTTGCGGCGGTTTATGACGTCGAAACCGGTATTCATGAGCGCGGTCACGTGTTCGCGGCGTTGGGTTTTGTTTGAGCCGCCCAGCATGACGGCGATCAAACGGTGGCCGTTTTGCACACCGGACGCGACCAGATTATAACCGGCGGCGTTCGTGAAGCCCGTCTTCATGCCGTCGACGCCATCCATGCCACGCAACGGATTGTGGTTGACATAGGTCCGGCCACGAAACTCTTGCGAAGGCAGGTTGAAGTAGCTGTAATATTGCGGGTAGTCGCGCATCACGGCGCGTGCCAATATGGCCAGGTCGCGGGCCGAAGACAATTGGCGCGCGTCGGGCAGTCCGTTGGCATTGACGAACCGCGTCTGGGTCATGCCCAGGTCCTGTGCGCGAATGGTCATCATGGCGGCAAAACGTTCTTCCGAACCGCCGACCTTTTCGGCCAGGGCAACCGCCAGATCGTTTGCCGAATAGAGGGCAACCAGACGCATCGCGGTATCGACGTCGATGGTGTCGCCGGCCTTGAGATATACCTTGACCGGCGCCTGGCTGGCGGCGCGCGCCGAAATGGTGATCTGGTCGGTCGGCTTCAGTGTGCCCTGAGCCAGGGCATCAAACACCATGTACAGGGTCATGATCTTGGTGAGAGACGCCGGATAGCGGGCTGAGTCGGCGCGGCGGGCGTAAAAGACTTCGCCTGACTGTGCATCGACGACAATGGCCGCGTATTTGGTGTTGTCCGTGAGGTCCTGAGCATTGGCGTAGGTTGCGGGCGCCAGAATCGTCAGGGCGCTGGCAATCATCAGGAAAAAGGAACGTGCCCCCTTTGCCTTGGTCAGTTCTTGACCGGATTGAACTGGGGTAAACATCCGCCCGATTTTACGCATCAAAGCTGTCCTCAACTCGTTACAAAAACGCGATTGCACACATCATGATTTTCCGCCGGATGCTCACAGAATAAGAAAACAATGTGTTCTTATTTTGTGAGCTGTATCATCATAACGCGCTATGTTCAGTCTGTCGTGCGGTTTCCTTAATCAACCCTTAAGCTCACCGCTTCGTGACCGAAAGCCGTTTCCTTAATATCTCACTCAACTCGAACCAGTTCAGGCCCATTCGGTCCTGCCCACCATATCAGACAACCAGTAAGCATCTGAATATGCCAAGAATCTCTCATATATGGGGAATTTGTCTCTTCACTATCATGTTAGATTTTGTGCAGCGCAACATAAAGCTTGACCCCATGCTGCACTTGCGTTATACATATCTCCAATCGGGCTCCGGCGTTAACTACGGCGCGCGGTGCTCAAGCTCACATGAAAAAGGAGTTACCCATGTCGGAAGCTGCTGAAACCATCAAGTCGAACTTTGACAAATACACCACCGCCGGCAACCAAGCCTTCAAGGAGAGTGTCGAAAAGAGCCTCGGCGCGCTGAACGAAGTCAACGGCCTTGCCAAGGGCAATGTCGAAGCCGTCGTCGAATCGCTGACCGCGGCCACTAAGGGCGCGGAAACGGTTGGTGCCCAAGCCATCGCCTTCTCCAAGAAGAATTGGGAAGAAGCTGTCGCGGCTGCCAAGACACTGTCCGGCGCCAAGTCGGTCCAGGAAGTGATCGAGCTGCAATCGAAGTACGCCAAGTCTTCGATGGAAGCCTATGTCTCGGAAATGAACCTGCTGACCGAAACCCTGTCGGCGTCGTTCAAGGACACCTTCAAGCCGATCAACGCGCGCATGACTGCCGCTGTTGAAAAGTTCCAGTCCTACCGTTAAACCCCGACGTCGGTTAACGCCGACGCTGCGGCCAAATTTGAAGCTCCATGTCCGCCCGGGCATGGGGCTTTTATTTTTTGCGCCGCCTCCCATATGGACGGTGTCACCGTGTCCATCACAAATTGATATCACAGCGTTAAAACTGTGATCGTTTGTGGGCAGGTTCGTGCATTTACCCCTTAACACTCGGTCCTTTTGGTCTATCTTGTAATGAAGCGACTCCTGCATATCTATTAAGGCAGAGGTCTAACCTGACAGGACCCGAGACGTTTTGAGATGAAGTTGGTTTTAGAAGATACATTGATGGCCGCCGAAAAAGGCATGACCACCCGTCCGGGTCAGTCAACCGGTTTGCTGGTTGATACCAAGCCCAAGGCGCAAAAGCCGTCCCTGTATCGTGTTCTCATTCTGAATGACGATTACACGCCGATGGAATTCGTCGTCTATGTGCTGGAACGTTTTTTCAACAAGTCGCGTGAAGAAGCCACGCTGATCATGTTGCATGTGCACCAAACGGGGGTGGGGGTATGCGGTGTCTATACCTATGAGGTCGCGGAAACGAAGGTGGCTCAGGTCGTTGACATGGCCCGCCGTCATCAGCATCCGCTGCAATGCACGATGGAGAAGGACTGATCCAGGCGACACCGATCTCGGTATAACCTGGGCAAGGGTCGTATCCGCCGGAGACGCGAAAAGGGCCCCCGAAGTAACAGTTACGTGTGGCGTGGGTTCAGATAGGGTTCAGTTTGATTATGGTAAATCATCCTAAACCTTTTGGGTTTTGAGTTGAGTTAGTTGAGTAAGTTGAGTTGGGGTTTTAAGGTTTTAGGAGGTTGTCATGCCGTCTTTTTCAAGCGCTTTAGAGGAAACCCTGCATAGGGCCGTCGGTCATGCCAACGCGCATCACCACGAATATGCCACGCTTGAGCACCTCCTGTTGGCGCTGATCGATGATGTCGACGCTGCCGCCGTCATGAGTGCCTGCAATGTGGATCTCGCCAAGCTACGTACCGCTCTGGACGCCTATATCGAGACCGATCTGAAGTCACTGGTCGAGCCGCAATCGGAGGAAGCCAAGCCGACGGCCGGGTTCCAACGCGTTATCCAACGCGCGGTGATCCATGTCCAAAGCTCGGGCCGCGACGAAGTCACAGGCGCAAATGTCCTGGTCGCCATCTTCTCCGAGCGCGAATCGCATGCCGCCTTTTTCCTGCAAGAGCAGGAAATGACGCGCTATGATGCGGTCAACTATATCGCCCACGGCATTGCCAAGAAGCCGGGCGCGACGGAAGCCCGCGTCGTTCGCGGCGCTACCGAGGATAATGCCAACACCAGCGAGGAAAAAGGCAAGGGCGGTTCCACTGACGCGCTGGCCGCCTATTGCGTCGACCTCAATGAAAAATCGCGTCACGGCAAGGTCGATCCGCTGATTGGCCGGTCGGCGGAGGTTGAGCGCGCTATCCAGATCCTGTGCCGCCGTACCAAGAACAATCCGCTTCTGGTCGGTGATCCGGGCGTCGGCAAGACGGCCATCGCCGAAGGCCTGGCCAAGAAGATCGTCGACGGTGAGGTCCCCGATGTTCTGGCGGGCGCCACCATCTATTCCCTCGACATGGGTACGTTACTGGCCGGCACCCGCTATCGCGGTGACTTTGAAGAACGCGTCAAGCAGGTCGTCAAGGAATTGGAGGCGCATCCCAATGCCGTCCTGTTCATCGACGAAATTCATACGGTTATCGGCGCGGGTGCGACCTCCGGCGGGGCCATGGATGCCTCCAATTTGCTGAAGCCTGCCCTGGCCGCCGGTACCCTGCGCTGCATGGGATCGACCACCTATAAGGAATATCGTCAGCACTTCGAAAAGGATCGCGCCCTGGTTCGCCGCTTCCAGAAGATTGACGTCAATGAACCGACCCTGGACGATACCATCAAGATTCTGAAGGGCCTCAAGCCATACTACGAGACCTTCCACCATCTGAAATACACCGACGCCGCCATCAAGACCGCGGTCGAGCTGTCGGCGCGTTACATCACTGACCGCAAGCTGCCCGACAAAGCGATTGACGTGATCGACGAAGCGGGCGCCTTGCAAATGGTTCTGCCGGAACACAAGCGCCGCAAGGTGATCGGTCCGAAAGAAATCGAATATGTCGTCTCGAAGATCGCCCGCGTGCCGTCCAAGACGGTGTCGCGTGACGATACCCAGGCGCTGCGCGATCTGAAAACCGATCTCAACCGCGTTGTGTTCGGGCAGGATGAGGCCATCGAGCAGTTGTCAACCGCGATCAAGCTGTCCCGCGCCGGTCTGCGCGATCCGCAAAAGCCGATCGGTTGTTACCTGTTCTCCGGACCGACCGGTGTCGGCAAGACAGAAGTGGCGAAGCAATTGGCCGCGACCATGGGGATCGACCTGCTGCGTTTCGACATGTCGGAATATATGGAACGCCACACGGTTTCGCGTCTGATCGGCGCGCCTCCGGGCTATGTCGGACACGATCAGGGCGGCCTGCTGACCGATGCGGTCGATCAGCAACCGCACTCGATCGTCCTGCTCGACGAAATCGAAAAGGCGCATTCGGACATCTACAACATCCTGCTTCAGGTTATGGACCATGGCGTGCTGACGGATGCGGTGGGTAAGAAGGTCGATTTCCGCAATGTGATCCTGATCATGACCACCAATGCCGGGGCGTCTGATAACCAGAAGAACTCGATCGGCTTCGGCCGTGAAAAGGTCTCCGGCGAAGACGAAGCTGCGATCAAGCGTTTGTTTACGCCGGAATTCCGCAACCGCCTGGATGCCATCGTGACCTTCAAGCAACTGAAGCAGGACGTGATTGCGCAGGTTGTCCAGAAGTTCATTATGCAGTTGGAAATGCAACTGGCTGACCGCCACATCTCGATCGAACTGACCGACGAAGCGGCTGCCTGGCTGAGCGAAAACGGATATGATGAACTGTATGGCGCCCGTCCGCTGGCACGCGTCATACAGGAAAACATCAAGAAGCCGCTGGCCGACGAAATTCTCTTCGGCAAGCTGGTCAAGGGTGGACATATCTTGGTCAAGTTGACGGACGGCAAGATTGCCTTCGATATAACGCCGTCGCAAAAGGGCGCCGATAAGCCTGGCGCCAAGGCTGAAATCGTCGAGTAATTGACGGTCAAAGGAATAAAGCCCCTGAAACGCACGTTTCAGGGGCTTTTTTTGTGCCGATGGATCGGTGAAGCAAGCAGCGGGGGGCTCTTTAAATTGTAACCCGAGCACCTACATAAGCTTGACCTCACGGAGAGTACCATGATCCCATTTTCGATCCTCGACCTGTCGCAGATTTCAGACGGCAGCACGATTTCAGACGCGCTCGCCAGTTCGGCCAAAATGGCGCAGACGGCGGAAGAGAATGGCTATTCCCGCTATTGGCTGGCCGAACATCACGGTATGCCGGGCATCGCTTCGGCCGCGACCTCATTGGTCATTTCTCACGTCGGGGCGGCGACTCAGAAGATACGCATCGGCTCCGGCGGCATTATGTTGCCGAACCATTCGCCCTTGGTGATTGCGGAGCAATTTGGCACGCTCGAAGCCCTGTATCCCGGCCGGGTCGATCTCGGGATTGGCCGCGCTCCCGGCACGGACGTGGCGACGGCTCGCGCCCTGCGTCGTCATCAGGAAGCAGGGGTTGAAAGCTTTCCAAACGATATCATAGAGTTGCAGCGCCTTCTTGGGACGCCGGATGACAGCCAGAGGATTTTAGCCGTACCCGGCATGAATTCGCACGTGCCTATCTGGCTGCTGGGGTCATCACTCTACAGCGCGCAACTGGCGGCACAACTGGGGCTTCCCTACGCGTTTGCGTCGCATTTTGCACCGGAACTGTTGTTCGATGCGCTGCACCTGTACCGGACGCATTTTCGTCCGTCGGAGGCCTATGCCAAGCCGCACACAATGGTCGGTGTAATGGGCGTGGCCGCGGATACGGACGCCGAAGCCGACTATCTGTATACCTCGATGCAGCAATCCTTCGCCAATCTGCGCCGTAATGTCCGTAAGCCGTTTCCGCGTCCGGACTACGACGCCGTGGCCAACCTGACGCCGGATGAGCAGGCGATGATCGACCACATGTTGCGTTTCGCCATGGTTGGATCGCCGGCGACGATCGAAAAGCGCCTGGGGAGCTTTCTCGACCAGACTCAGGCAGACGAACTGATCATCTCCATGCCGATCCACAGCGTCGCGGCGCGTCTCAAGTCGGTTGAGTTGTTCGCTGGCTTGCCTTTCATGCAAAAGGTTCAGTAGGAGACCAGGTCTTCGCCTGTCTTGGTGTTGCGGTGGCTGTCGCGGATATCGATGATCTTATCGCCGATTTTCAGGTCGTCGAATATCGGGCGCTGGGCTAAAGCCTGGCCCTTTCGGAAGGCTTCGGCGTCGGTGGGCGTCAGGTAGACATTGCTCATCAGTCGCCATTGATTATTCGCCTGACTGTCCTTCAGGAAGATCGACATGGCCTTGCCATCCAGGATGGCGACCTCTGGGATATTGTCGTGATTGAGGTCGATTAAAGCGGCATAGCAGCCTGGCACCGCCGCCGAAGCCGTGGCGCAGTCGGGCAGGTCTTGCGCCGGATAGGCCTGGCTCAGAAAATCGGCGGGCAGCAGGGTGCCCTTAGGAGACACGACGAACTGTTTTACGTCCGGGGTGTGCGTGGACGGTTTGGCGGCATCGGCGAGAACCCAGCGGTCTTCATCCTTGAGAGCCAGGGCGGTGCGTGCGGCATCGCGGACGGCTTGCGTATGTCCGGCTTGGCCCAGGCGTTTAAGGGCATCACGTCCATAGGTGCCGGTTTCAAAGCGTAGGACGCGCCAGTCAAAGGCAGCGGGTGTTATCTTGCCGCCATCGATGCGCGCGGCCTGGGCCTCGGCGCTCAGGCGATACGGATCGGCGATGGGCGTCAGTACGGCCAGGAAAAGGCCAGCCATGACGAAGGCCAGGGCAATATTGGCCAACTCGATACCGCGCAGCCAACGGCCACGCCAAACAGCAGCAACGGTATAGGCGAGGCCGAACAGGCAGGCGATGATGACGCCAACCGCCGCCATGGCGCGTTCCGGGGTCAGGCCATATTGTTCGATGCGTAAATAAAGGCTGTAGGCCGCCAGCCCGGCGAACACCAGCGTCAGACCGCAGGCGATCCGGGACGACACTTTCAACACGATATGGACCGGACGTTCCGCGTCCCCTTGCTGATAGGCGGCATTGATCAGCAGGACGAGAGCCACGCACGCTGTGAGCAGGGAAGCTGTCGCGGCCTTTGTTTTCCATAGGGGCTCCAATCCGCTGAAACAAAGCGATACAGCAAACAGGACACCAATGAAGGCGATGACTGGCAGCAGCCAGGACAGAACGCCCAGCACAAGTGACCGGAAATTGCTCATCAGCCGGGTTTGCACGTCGCCAAGATTGACGGCCGAAGCGATGGCCAGGCCGCTTAGCGGCCAGGCGAAATAGGCATTGGCCAGCAGATCCTTGAACCAGGTAAAACCGATGAAGCCCAGGAGGGCGGCGCCAAGCCACAATATCCCCCAGAACAGGCCGGTGAATATCATGGCCAGGATGAGTTGCACGCCCCGTTTCCACGCCTCGTCGAAATAGAGCGGGTAGGGCGCGACAGGCTTTCCGGCCTGGTCGGCGGAAGACACCAGTTCATGACTGATGAACAGGAAGGGGTAGATAAGGAAGGACAGGTTGAAAAAGAACGGATTGAAGGACGCGTCGGTGTTGTGCGCCGCGCGGTTCCACGCGATGACGGCGATCACGGCCAGGGCGGCGGCACCCCATACCGCTAGGCTGATCCGGCGCATCGCGCCCGCACCGGCCCACAGCACGAATGCGCCAAGCATCAGGGTGCTGGCCAAAACCTGTTGCCACAGTACGGGGGCGCTGTCGTGGGCTTCGATCTGCTTGATCAGCCAGCCCAGAATTCCACCGAAGACCAATCCGACACCCAGCCGGACGATAAGCGTTTCGCGCGCGTTCAGTCCTGAATTGGTCATGCGATTTCCCTTTCCGGGAGGCTATCACATAAGCTTGGTCGGTCAAACCATGGGGGTTCGGCGTAACGCTATATGCGGCCCATGGTGGTTTGCGCGTTGTAGATCTGTTGGATGGGCGCATTATTCGGATCGAGCGGAATCATGCGCCATTTGCCGTCGCTTTCCTCAAAGCGGACCGGCGCGGCGTTCGGACTCGAATACATGTCGTTGAGGAACTTACGCGTGACAGCGCGGAACGGGATGCCATGGAAGACGAACAGACATGTTCCGCCGCTTAGTTGCTCGTCCGCCCTGTGGTCATTGATGCAGTCATAAACCCGATCAATGACCTGACCCAGCGGTTCGGCATTGTGCGGATAATGCTTACCATCCAGGTCGGCAGCAGGGTTCATATGCTCGCGCATGTCTTCGCGGTGCTGGCGAACCTCGTCTATGGTCATGCCTTCGAATAGGCCGAAATTGCGCTCTATCAGCCGGTCATCGATGATCGGTTCGAGCGCGCAGGCCGCGCCGACGATCCGCGCCGTTTCCAGCGCGCGCGACAACGGGCTGGCGACGATCCGGGTCAGGCCCTGAGTTTTGAGTATATCGGCCGCCACATGCGCCTGGGCGCGCCCGGTGTCGTTGAGCGGAATGTCGGTTGATCCCTGGAGGCGGGCCTGTACGTTCCAGTCGGTCTGGCCGTGGCGAAGGACGTAGAAGGTCATGACAGTTTGGCTTGGATTTGCGCAGCCACGTCTTTCAATTCAGCCATGTCCGCCATCTTGCCGGCGGCGTGGGGACGCTCCGCCGTGTCGTCCCAGACGGGAATGATGTGGAAGTGAATATGGAACACGGTCTGACCCGACGCCTCGCCGTTGAACTGCGCGATACGGATGCCGTCTGGCGTCAGGGCGTCGCGCACGGCGCGCCCGATGCGCTGGGTCTGGACGATCAGGTTTTGCAGGTCGTCCGCTGGAATATCGAATAGATTGCACGCCGCGACCTTCGGGATGACCAGCGTATGGCCCTTCGACTGCGGGAAAACATCCATGAAACTCAAGGTGCGATCGTCTTCATAGACCTTTACCGACGGGATGTCGCCCGCCAGAATCTTGGCGAAAATATTAGTGGGGTCGTAGTGTGCGGCCAGGCTCATGGATGGGTTTACCCTGTATTTTGTTCCGATTCCAAGCTTAAAGGACTATGAGGATCAGGTGAAGAGGGGTATTACGCGCCTATGTTCAATCTGTGTCTTGTCATGTTGGGGGGCGCCTTCGGCTCCGCAGCCCGCTATGGTCTGGGGCGGTTGACGGCGGGCTGGTGGGCGAGCGAAGCCTGGCCGCTGAACGTCTGGCCTCTCGGGACCTTCATGGCCAATGTCATTGGTGGCCTGCTTATGGGGCTGCTCATGGGGCTGCTGCTTGGCCCCTTGAAAGGCGTGCTGGATACTGAACGCGCCCGCTTGTTGCTGGGCGTCGGGGTATTGGGCGGCTTCACGACCTTTTCGTCTTTTTCGCTGGAAGCCGTTCAGATGCTTGAACGTCGCGCCTACGGGCTGGCGGCGGGATATATTACTCTGTCGCTTGTCCTGTCCATTGCCGCGCTGATGGCCGGCCTGTTCCTGATCCGAAAGTTTGCGTAATGAGCAAGGAAGTCAAAACCCTCTATATTACCGACGGCGAGGACGGTATCCGCGTTGATCGCTTTTTCAAGCGCCGCTGGCCGCATCTGAACCACGTGATGCTCAACAAACTGCTGCGCTCCGGTCAGGTGCGCGTCGATGGTGGCCGTGTAAAGGCCGATACTCGCCTGACCGCCGGCTCGACCATCCGCGTCCCGCCCTTGCCGGATGCCCCTGACGTCGATCAGCAAAAGCGCGAACGCGCCATGCTGAGTCCGCAGGAAATCCGTTTTGCGCATTCGATGGTCCTGTACGAGGACGAAGACGTGATCGCGCTGAATAAGCCGTCGGGCCTGGCTGTCCAGGGCGGCACCAAGACCAAGAACCACGTCGACCGGCTGCTGTCGGCTTGGGGCGAGGGGCTGGAACGTCCGCGCCTCGTCCACCGTCTCGATCGTGACACATCGGGCGTCCTGCTGCTGGGCAAGTCTCCGCAGGCGGCGGCGCGTCTGTCGGGCGCCTTCGCCAAGCGTCGGGCGCAGAAAACCTATTGGGCCTTGGTGGTCGGCAACCCGAAGCCGGAAGAAGGCTATATCGATACGCCCCTGATCAAGAAGGGCTTTCACGACCGGGAAATCGTCCAGCCGGCCGAGCCCAACGAACCGGGTGCCGAGGCGGCGGAAACCGAATATGTCACCATCTCGCGCGCCGGTCCGCGCGTATCGTGGATGGCGTTGCGTCCGCACACCGGCCGAACGCACCAGTTGCGCGCCCACATGCAGGCCATCGGTCATTCGATCCTGGGCGACCCGAAATACGGCAATGAGGCCAGCCAGTCCCTGTCCGAAGGGCTGAACCTGCAACTGCATCACCGCCGCATCGAACTGCCGCATCCGACGCAAGGCACGCTGATTGTCGAGGCGCCGCTCGATCCGGTCATTCAGGCTGGTTTCGACCGCTTTGGCTTCGATGAGCACGAGGCGGAGAACGATCCCTTCGCCAATATGAAGAAGAAAAAGCGGTAGGTCCGGAGTAGTCTCGTGTTGAGTGACGGTTTGAAACTGGCGGTCTGGGATGTGGACGGCACACTGATCGACAGCCGGTCGAGTATTTTTCGCGCGGCGGTCGAGGCCGCGCACGCGATCAATATTGATCCGCCAAGCTACGATCAGGTCAGGGCCATTGTCGGGGTATCGCTTTTCGACGCTCTGGCCATGATGCGTCCAGACCTCGATCCGGAAACCATCGCCGCCTACACGCATGAGTTCCAACAGGCCTTTCTGCGCTTTCATGCCGACCCCGCATTCACGGAATCGCTTTATCTCGGCGCCGAAGAGGCCTTGCAGGCCCTCAAAAGGGAAGGCTGGCTTTTGGGGATGGCCACCGGTAATTCGCGCCGTGGCGTTCGCAGGACTTTGGAAAAGCACGGTTGGGACGACCTGTTCGATGTCACCTTCTGCGCCGACGACGGTCCCTCAAAGCCCCATCCGCATATGCTTCAATGCAATCTCAATGCCCTGGGCGTCGGCACGCATGAGGCAGTGATGATCGGTGATGCCAGCCATGACATGAAGATGGCGCGTCAGGCCCAGGTCCACGCCATCGGGGTGTCGTGGGGCTTTCATACGGTCGAAGAACTGCAACTGGCCGGCGCGCACGATATCGTCCACGATTTCACGGAGTTGAAAGCGGCGTTGGACGCGTTCACGCCGGAGGTTCGTTCTGAGCAAAAGATGGCAAGCTATTGATATGACATACGAAGCCAAAGCCCCGGACAAGACATCCGATTCCCTCGGGTTCCGCCCTAAGCGGTTCTGGAAGACCGTGGCTGTGACTGAAATCACCGGCGGATATACAGTCAGTCTGGATGGCCGGGCGGTAAAGACACCCAAGGGGGAGGCGCTGGTTCTGCCCAATGACACCGTTGCCCGCCGGGTCGAAGCCGAGTGGGCCGCCGTCGGCGACCATGTCGAGTTCAGCGAGATGCCGATGACGCGCCTGGGCTTTGCCGCGGTCGACCGCATGGGCGAGGTGCTGGACGACACTTTGGTCGAAGTCACGCGATATTCGGAAACAGACCTGGTGTGTTATCCAGCCGAATATCCTCAGGCACTGGTGACCCGCGAAGACGCGGCGTGGAAGCCGATTCTCGTATGGGCCGACACAGAGTTGGATCTCCAGTTTCATCAGAACAAGAGCATTATCCATCAGCCTCAGCCGGCGGAAACGATCCACCGGATTCAGTCCCTGATCGCCAACGCAAGCGTGTATGAACAAGCCGGCATTATGCAGGCCATACCTTTACTAGGCTCCGTTGTGCTGGCCCTGGCGCTGTGGCGGGGGCATCTCACGGGCGCGCAGGCCTTTGCGGCGTCGCGCATCGGTGAGGACTTCCAGAGTGAGACCTGGGGGCATGACGAAGAGGCTGCCAAGCGGGCGGAGCATATGAAGCGTCAGGCCGAAAATCTGGAAATCTGGTTCAAGTCTCTGGCTCCCACCGACACTTGACAGCGAAATCGGACGTTACATTCTTGATGCGGCCAGGGCGCGGCGCTTCGACAATTGCCCGGTCAGCCACAGACCAAACATGTGATAGTCGCCGATAAGCGACCACAACGGATATTTGAATGTGGCGGGGCGGTTATGTTCGATGAAGAAGTGTCCGACCCAGGCGCAGCCATATCCCGCGACCAGGCCCGCCGCGATCCACCACAAATGCCCGGTCGACACGGTCAGAGCAAGCGCGGAAAGCCCGCAAACAGAACCGAGATAGTGGACGGCGCGCGTGGCCGGGCGGCTGTGCTCGCTCAGGTAAAAATCGAAAAAGGCGGAATAGGTTTTGTAGCGTTCGGCCATGGCTTCATCCCCTTTTGACCAAGTGTAGCACGGTTTATCGCCGGCCGCACACCCGCAGGATCACCCCTCCTTTTTGAACGGTGACGCTTCCTCAGCCAGGATCTGCATCTGCTCGACCACCGCATCACGTTCGCGGTTGAGATAGTCTTCGATCGGGCCGCGCAGGCGTTGGTCGCGGATATAGTGAGCCGAATAGACGCTGTGCGGCAGGTAGCCGCGTGACAGCTTGTGCTCGCCCTGGGTGCCGGCCTCGACCCTTTGCAGGCCATGCGCGATAGCGTAATCGATGGCCTGGTAATAGCAGACTTCAAAGTGCAGGAAGGGCAGGTCGATATGCGTGCCCCATTGCCGACCATAAAGCGTATCACCGCCGATGAAATTGATGGCGCCAGCCACAGCCTGTTCGCCTTGATAAGCGAAGATCAGGACGACCTTGTCGCGCATGGTTTCGGCCACTCGGCTGAAAAAGGCACGGGTCAGATAGGGCGCGCCCCACTTACGGTCATAGGTGCTTTCAATAAACGCGTACATCAGGTTAAGATGATTTTCGGTTATATCTCGACCAGTTATATGACGCAGCTCAACAGCCGACTGAACATCTCGGCGTTCGCGGCGGATAACCTTGCGCCGGTTTGACGACAGGGCTGCCAGAAAGTCGTCGAACGCAGAATAACCGGCATTGTCCCACCAGAACTGCTGATCGCGCCGTTGAAGCAGGCCCATTTCCCCCATCATCCGCCATTCGTCTTCGCGTAGAAAGGTGATGTGAAGCGACGACAGCCGGTTGCTGTCGCACAGGGAGATGGCGGCCTCGACAAGGGCGCGCCGCACGCCTGGATTGCGCGAGATCAGACGCGCCCCTGTTACCGGCGTGAACGGCACGGCCCCTTGCAGCTTCGGATAATAGGCGCCGCCCGCCTGTTCATAGGCGCGCGCCCAGGATTGGTCGAAGACATATTCGCCCATGGAATGATATTTGACATAGAGGGGCATGACGCCGACCGCGGCGTCTTCCTCATCGCGCAACGCGATATGTACCGGTTGCCAGCCGCTGGCCTCATCGACGCAACCTGTATCTTCAAGCGCATGCAAATAGGCAAACGATGTAAAGGGGTTGTCGTCCTCCCTTAAACCATCCCATGTGCTTTGGCCGATATCGGCGATTGTGTTGTGCAGCGTTAGCTTCAGGGGACGTGTTGCGGTGGTCATGGGCGGTATATGGGGAGCCTATTGCGCCGCGTAAAGCTTGACCAACCTGTACATGAAGCGCCGGGCGTCCATCAGGGACTGAACGCCCACCCGTTCGTTGAGGCCATGAATATGGCCTTCGTCAGGATCGACAAACAGGCCCTCCACCCCATAGGTCGGGATGCCGGCGGCGGAGGTGTAGATGCCGTCCGTTGCCCCCGTGGTCATGGTGGGCACGACCGGGACGCCTGGCCAGAGCTCAGCGGATACTTTTTCGATGGGGCCCAGAATATCTGGACCAAGCGCGGGTGCAGGCGTGGCCAGGCTGCGCGGTTCGACGACCGACACCTTGACAGCCGGATCGGCGACGGCCCGGACCAGGGCGGCCTGCACGTCATCCACGCTGACGCCCGGGAAGATACGGCAATTGACGTTGGCCGAAACATGCTGAGGCAGGGCGTTCAACGCGTGTCCGCCTTCGATCAAGGTGGCGACGCAGGTCGTGCGCAGCATCGAATGCCATTGCGGGTTCTTCGACAGTATGGCGTTGGCAGCGCTGTCCATCGGGTTCTTGACGATGGCCAGCATGGCTGCACCCGATTCGCCGCCGACGATCGGCGCCATGCGCGTAAAATAGGCTCGCGTCGCGTCATTGAGCATCACCGGAAATTCAAGTGCGCCGATCTTCGGCAAGGCCGTCGACATCTGGTAGATGGCGTTTTCGGGCACGGGACGCGACGAATGGCCGCCCGGATTGGTAGTTTCCAGCTTGAAGTCCTGATAGACCTTTTCCGCCGCCTCGATATTGAGGGCGATCTTTCGACCGGTCTCATCCAATTGTCCGTTGGCGCCTTCATTGAGCGCGAAATCGGCGTCGATCCAGTCCTTGTGCTCGGTGGACAGCCAGTGGGCGCCGTTGAATACGCCCTCGGTTTCCTCTCCGCAGGTCAGGGCCATCTTTATGTCGCGTTTGGGGCGATAGCCTTCCTGCTTCAGTCGGATGAGCAAATCGGTCCAAATAGCGGCCTGGGCCTTGTCGTCCGATGTGCCGCGGCCGTAGAAATAGCCGCCTTCCTCGATCAGGGTGAATGGATCGCGCGTCCAGTCCGAGCGCTTGGCGGCGACCACGTCGATGTGCGCCAGAAGCAGGATGGCCTTCTTCTTTGAGCCGGTCCCACGCAGAACGGCGACGATACCGCCGTCCTTCGGCGCGCTGTCGGGAATAAAGAGGTGGATGTCTGCGTCCGTATAGCCGGCGGCTTTCAGACGCGCTTGCATGCGCTGGGCCGCCAGGGTGCAACTGCCTTCGCCCGGCGCGGTATTGGTTTCGACCAGTTCTTTATAGAGGGCGCGAAAGGCCGGTTCGCCCGTGCCGGAAGTGTCGGCCGCTATAGCGGGGAGCGCCAAAACAGTGGAGGCCAGTACGGCAAGGGCTGGGAGCAGGGGCTTCAGGCGCATAGGGGCCTCCGTAAAAGAACGAGGCTAACACCCCTGTCGCCGTTGCACAATCGGCGCGCCGCATGTACCGGCGCGCCGCAACCTTAAAATTAAGGCCTAAAATCAACGGCGATCGATGACTTCGATCAGGGCGTCGATTTCCACGGCAAAGCCGAGAGGGATCTTATACATGCCGACGGCTGACCGGGCATGCTTTCCGGCATCGCCAAGGGCGGCGACCATCAGGTCGGAACAGCCATTGATGACCTGCGGGATATTATAGAAGTCAGGACCGGCCTGGACGAACGCGTTCAGCTTGATCACCCGCACGACGTCGTCAAGATCGCCGCCCGCCGCCGCCTTCATCTGAGCCAGCAGATTGATGCCGCACAGGCGCGCCGCCTCGACGGCGTCTTCAAGCGAGACGTCGACGCCTACCGTGCCTTTGATGCCGCCATTGGCATCGTTCGACAACTGGCCGGAGATGTGAGCGTGATTCCCGGTGCGGACAAACGGGACGTAATTGGCTACGGGCGCGTTGGGGACGGGCAGGGTGATGCCGAGCGCCCGCAGGCGGTCTTCGCATGTCGACATGTAAAATCCTTGATCAGATAAGAGATAGGCCCCCAATGGGGAAAGGGACTTTAATCTCTATAGCCGATTTGCATACCGCCCCTCCATCCCCATTTTTACCATTTGTTACCTTTGCCTTCACCTGAGCTTAAGAGAGTCCCTGTAGATTGACCCTCATCAAAAGCCGGCGGCGCGGTGGTGACCGATTCGGCAAAAACACAAGATAGAGTGGGTAGGCTTTCGGGCTTATAGGTTTCGGGAATGATGCAAAAGAAGGTCCTCATTGTCGAGGACAACGAACTCAACATGAAGCTCTTTCATGACCTGCTCGATGCACAGGGCTATGAAACCTTCCAGACGGGCGAGGGCCTGTCTGCCCTGACTCTTGCCCGCCAGCATCGCCCCGACCTGATCCTGATGGATATCCAGTTGCCAGAGATTTCGGGCCTGGAAGTGACCAAGTGGCTTAAGGAAGACGATGAGTTGTCGCATATTCCGGTTGTGGCTGTAACGGCCTTCGCCATGAAGGGCGACGAGGAACGCATTCGCGAAGGTGGTTGCGAAGCCTACATTTCGAAGCCTATTTCGGTCACGCATTTTCTCGACACGGTGCGCAAGTATCTGGGCTAACGGAGACAGTCCATGACCGCGCGCGTCCTTATCGTCGATGACATACCGGCCAATGTCCGCTTGCTCCAGGCCAAGCTGGAGGCGGATTATTACGAGGTACTGACGGCAAATGACGGCCAGGTGGCTATAGACATGGCCGTTGCCGAACAGCCTGACATTATTCTCCTCGATGTCATGATGCCGGGAATCGACGGCTATGAAGTATGCCGCCAGATCAAGGACCATCCCGAAACCCGTCACATCCCCATCATCCTCATCACCGCCCTGGATGGCCGCGACGATCGCCTGTTCGGCCTTGAAGCCGGCGCCGATGATTTCCTGACCAAGCCTATCGATGACATGATGCTCATGGCGCGTTTGCAGGCGCTTGTCAGGCTGAAGCAGATGGTCGATGACCTGCGCCGGCGCGAAGCCTCATCGCGCCGCGTTGGCCTGATAGATAACGAACAATACCTGCGTCAGTTGTCGGCGACGGGGAACGTACTGATTCTCGATGACAATGTCCGCCAGGCCGAGCGCCTGATGATGCAATTGGGCGAAGATCACCGTTGTGCCTTCGAAACGGATCCGGCGCGCGCCATGAAGATTGCCGGCGGGCGCGTCGATCTGATTGTGCTCAACCTGACGGCCAAGTCCTTCGACGCCCTGCGCTGGGTCGCCCATCTGAGAACGAGCGAAGTCACACGCAACCGGCCGGTCCTGGCCATCGTCAATGCCGATGAACGCCAGCAGGTGTTCAAGGCGCTGGACCTCGGTGTTAACGATGTTGTGCCGCGTCCCGTTGACATGCTCGAACTGCGCGCCCGCGCAAAAACCCAGATCAAGCGCAAGCGGTATGGCGACTTCCTGCGCAATACGCTCGACCGCTCCCTGGAATTGGCGGTCACCGACCCCCTGACCGGACTCAATAACCGTCGCTTCCTTGATCACCACCTGAGCCTGGCCATGGCGCGTCATGTGAAGGGCGGTCCTGAACTGTCGGTGCTGCTGCTGGATATCGACCATTTCAAGCGCGTCAATGACACCTATGGCCATGATGCCGGTGATGAAGTGATTCGCGAATTTGCTCGCCGCCTGGGTTTGAATGTGCGGGCCATCGACATGGCGTGCCGGTTTGGCGGGGAAGAGTTTGTCGTGCTGATGCCGGAAACCGGCTCGTCGGACGCCGTCCATATCGCCGAACGCGTCCGGTCCCAGGTCGCAGACATCCCCTTCATGTTGGCTGACGGGCGTAAGCTCGACGTTACGATCTCCATCGGCGTGGCCACCTCGCAAGGCGTTGGCGATACGCCGGAAACCCTTTTGAAGCGAGCTGACGAAGGGGTTTATGAAGCCAAGCAGGCCGGTCGCAACCGTGTGATCGTCCGCAACGCCGCTTAGCGCGGTCACCCTTCAACTGCTTATAGCGCATAGGTTCACGGCGCGAAGCGCATGGGCCCATTAGGACGCAAAAAAGCCGCGCCGAGTATAGGGGGAACTCAGGCGCGGCTTCCTTTAAGGTCCTTCGGCGAGGGGGGGATGCCGAAGGACAAACCTTAATATGGCAAGATTACTTAATCTTGCCTTCCTTGAATTCGACGTGCTTGCGCACGACCGGATCATACTTCTTCAGCACCATCTTTTCAGTCTTGGTGCGGGCGTTCTTCTTGGTAACGTAGAAGAAGCCGGTGTCAGCCGTCGAGTTCAGGCGGATCTTGATGGAGGCTGGCTTAGCCATGACGTAAATCCTTACGGTTCGGGTGCGCCAGACGACGCGAATAAACGAGAGGGGCGGAAAATACTCAGGAACAGCGGGAAGTCAATGGCCAATTGCCCGAAAGGCGGCTTTTTTCGCGCAATCGTCTTTACACGACGGTGTTTCCAGGCAGGATCCGCACATGCGATACGAAGAATTGGCGCCCCAAGCAAGCTTCTCGTCCTGTGTCGAACGATTCTGGAGCTTTGGCCTGGAACCGCAGGATCCATCGCAGTTGACTCATATCATCGTGCCCGACGGCACGATTGGACTGTCCATGACCGCCGTACCCGGTCAGCCGCCGAATTTCAACCTGATCGGCCCCTCAATAACGGCGCGACGAATCGAGGTGTTCGCGGGCGTCGTCTATCACGGTGTGCGTTTCCGCGCAGGCGCCGCCCGGTCATTCCTTGGCATCGAGCCGTTGGACCTAGTGGCGCGTATCGTACCGCTACGGGACCGGCTGCCTGATCTGGCCGACCAGTTGGCGTCTGCCTGCCGCCCTGGGGGCGATCTGAAAGCCTTTGCAGGCGCTTTCCAGGCGGTATCCGTCGGTCGACTGGAACAGCCGCCGGACCGCCTCGTATGCCGCCTTGCGCAGCGCCTGATCGAAAGCGGTGGCACAACGGCTATCGAAGCGGCTGGCGTCGATATGGGAATAGGGGTTCGCCAATTGCGGCGGCGTTTCCTGCGTGAGACGGGCCTGCCCCCTAAAGCGTTCTCGCGCCTGCGCCGAGTGCGCAGGGCCTGTGTGGATCTAATCCACAAGGCGGGCGACCGGGTAGCCGATATTTCCTTCGATCACGGTTACGCCGATCAGCCGCACCTCAGCCGTGAGGTGCGGGCGGTGTTCGATATGTCGCCCCACCTTCTGGTCGGCTACCTGCGGCAGATCAGTCACCACAATATGTCCGAGCATGATGACCGATTTGTTCAAAACGCCGCGTCCAAGACATGATAGCGTGACAGCATAAGGAGAGCCCACATGTTGAAATTGCCTGTGATCCTGACGTTTGCCACTCTTGCGTTCGCCGGTGGTGTCCATGCTGAACCGCCAAAGGGTATGGCGGCGCTGACGATGATGACCGGTGTGTGGAGAGGGGAAGCCAAGGGCGTCGGACGGGACGGCAAGCCTTTTACCATTGTCCAGACCGAACGGGTGGGGCCTATGCTCGACGGCCAGCTTCTGGTGGTGGAGGGCCGGGGCTACGGTGACGGTGGTAAGCTCGCGTTCAACGCCTTTGGTGTCATTTCTTACGACGCGCAAAGCGGTGGTTATGAATTCCGCGCTTACACGGGTGGTCATGGCGGGACATTTCCGCTCAAATTGACGGAGACGGGCGCCGTATGGGAAATGCCGGCCGGGCCGGATGCCATTATGCGCTTCACCATAGATTTCAGCAAAGGCGAATGGCATGAGACGGGCGAATACATTGCCGGTGGTCAAGCGCACAAAACCATAGAATTGACTCTCAAGCGCATGGCCGATACCGACTGGCCGGCGGCGGGCGCGGTGATGCCGTAAACCTGACGTAATCTGGCGATAGGACAGGCATATGATCAAAACGACTTCGCTTCTTGTCGGCCTCCTGGCTGCGTCCGCCGCTCCGGCTTTTGCCGCTGATCCGGTCGCCCCCTATCAATCCATCGCGCCCCTTAGCCTCAAGGCGGAGGCGGGTAAGCAGAACACCGCGCAATCGGACCCGCTGACCGATGTGACGCAGATGGATCTGGCCCTGAAGTTTACCTGCGCTACGGCCAATTGCGATCAGGCGGCCTTTCAGCTTCTGCTGGAAGGAGAAGGCAACGACGTCGCCCAGATTGGCTTTACGGCCCAGGACGGCCTGCTCAAGGGCGCGGTCAGCAAGAATATCGGCGATGTCGCGGGCAAACCAGACGCCTTCCAATTGGCGCCGTCACCGGGCGAAGCCTTCGATGTCCGGGTTCATTGGACACCGGGCAACCGCGTCAGCTTTGACCTGTATCGCAAGGATGCGACCGGACGCGAAGTCATGGAAAGCCATGACGTGCAATTGTCCGCCCGCGTCCATCATCTGTTCTTGCGCGTATCCAGCGGAGACCTTGTCCTCCTGAAGCAGACTTACAAGTTCCGGCACTAATTACTTACCGCTTCTTCTTTTTCTTCACGTTCTTGACGCCGTGCTTCGCGCCGGCGGTCTTGTCGCGAAAGCCGGCTTTTTTCGGCGCGCCTTTCGAACCAGGGCCACGGGGCGGAAAACCCGAACCCCGCGCACGGACGCCCAGACGCGCGCGCGGCGCGTTCGGATCGGCGGCTTCGGGTTCCGACAGCATCTTGAACACCAGCCCGCCGGTGATAGGCATGGCTTCGGCCAGTTCAACTTCGACCGTAGCGCCCAGCCGCCATCTTTGCCCGGTGCGTTCGCCGATCAGCGCGTGTTGGACATCGTCGTGTACGAAATAGTCGTTACCAAGCGACGATACGGGGACGATGCCATCGGCGCCGGTGTCCGTCAGCTTGACGAACAGGCCAAAGCGCGTGACCCCGACGATACGCCCGGTAAAGGCCGCGCCGATCTTGTCATGCAGGAAGGCGGCGATATAGCGCTCTATGGCTTCCCGTTCGGCCTGCATCGACCGGCGCTCGGTGGCGGTGATGTGTTCGGCGGTGTCGCCAAGGGTTTTGATTTCGTAATCGGTCAGCCCGTCATCACCCAGCTTGAGCGCGCGGATCAAGCCGCGGTGAACGATCAGGTCGGCATAGCGACGGATCGGTGAGGTAAAGTGAGCGTAGTGGTCGAGATTAAGTCCGAAGTGGCCGTAATTTTCCGGTGAGTAGTGCGCCTGCATCTGGGTGCGCAGAACCACTTCGTTGATAATTTCATTATTGGGACCGTCTTTTTGTCCGTCAAGCAGGGCATTGAAGCGGTCGGTGCGCGGCGGTTCGCCCTTGTTCCAGGGAATCCCCAGTGTCGCTAGGAAGTCGGCGAGGTTGCCGATCTTTTCCAGCGAAGGGGCTTCGTGGACGCGATAGATCAAAGGTGTCTTGTGCTTTTCCAGTTCTTCGGCGGCCGAGACATTGGCCTGGATCATCATCTCCTCGATCAATTGCATGGCATCCAGCGATACGCGTTGTTCGATGGAGACGACATTGCCTTCGGCGTCCAGCTTTACGCGGCGCTCAGGAGAGTTGATATGCAGGGGTTGCCGGATGTTGCGGCCCTTGGTCAGGCAGGCGTGCGCGGCCCAGAGCGGTTTGAGCAGGGCATCGAGGATCGGCCCGGTGGTGTCGTCGGGCATGCCGTCGATCGCGGCCTGCGCCTGTTCGTAGGATAGCTTGGCAGCGGATCGCATCAGGCCACGCACGAATTTGTGGCTAAGCTTCTTGCCGGCGGCATTGAACACCATGCGCACTGCCAGGGTGGCGCGGTTCTGGCCCTCCTGCAACGAACACAGGCCTGACGACAGAACGTGCGGCAACATGGGTTCGACGCGATCGGGGAAATAGGTGGAATTGCCCTTTTCACGCGCATCGCGGTCAAGCGACGAGCCGGGTGTGACATAGGCGGCGACGTCAGCGATGGCGACCCATACGACCCAGCCGCCCGGATTGGATTCGCTGTCGTCGGCGTGGGCGTAGACGGCGTCGTCATGGTCCTTGGCGTCAACCGGATCAATGGTGACAAAGGGCAGGTCGCGCAGATCTGTCCGCTTGCCCAGGCTGGGCGGCTGGGCGGATTTGGCTTCGTCCTCGGTGCTGCTTTGAAAACCGAGCGGCAGGCCGTGACTGTGGATCGCCATGACCGAGGCAATCTTGGGACTGTCTTCCTTGCCGATGACTTCCAGAACCCGGGCGGGTTTGGGCCCGTAGCGATGCACGCCACCGACGGGTGCGGCGACCACGACATCGCCGTCTTCCAATGTCTCGAGATTCTGGCCCGTGAGGGTCCAGGCGGTTTTTTCCTTGCGGTTGACGCTTTCCAGTCGGATCTCGCGGCGTCCCTTTCGTACCACGCCGACGATCTTAGGCGCGCCTTGGTCCAAAACCTTGATCAGGTGCGCCACCCAGCCATCGGCCGTGTTTTCAAAGCGGGCATAGATCCGATCGCCCATACCGGGCGGTGTCTGGGCGGCAGCCTTTTTGAGCGGCGCCAGCCGGGCGAGCGGCGAAGCGGAGTCGGCCTTGCTCCATTTGACCCACAACTCGCCGTCGATATCGCGTTCGACGACATCGCACACGCCGGTATCGGGCAAGGCGCCCACCGCGCCGAATGTCTTTCGGCCGCTTTTATGAAGCTTGCCGGACTCGGATAGCGTCTTCAGCCGTTGGCGCAGGGCGCGACGCTCGTCGCCTTTCAGCCCAAATTGGCGGGCCAGGTCGCCTATATCAACTTCGCGCGCGGCGGCCAGCGCGTCCAGAAGGGTCTGGTCGTCGGGAAGGCCCTGATGCGCTTTTTGCGGTTGGGGTTTGAGCGGTTTGGGGACGCGCGGCACGCGGGGAAGTTTGGTCATAACGCCAATGTAGGCGAGACTCAGGCGTCAAACCACCCCGAAATCAAGAAAACAGCCTGTCAGGAAAACGGGGCAGGCGTCTGGTCCGGCGGTAATTGCATCAGGCCAAACCAATATTGTTCGATGCGCGCGACGATATCGTCATAGGTTGCGTTGTTGATGGGTTTGGTAATGTAGCCATTGGCATGGTGATCGTAGCTGGTGATGATGTCACTGTCGGCGGCAGAACTCGACAAAACGATTACGGGGATGCGTTTTAGGGTGGGATCTTCCTTTACTCTGTAAAGGAAATCCTGCCCGTGCATGGCGGGCAGGTTAAGGTCGAGCAGTATCAGGTCGGGTCGCGGTGCATCGGCATGTTCACCTTCGCGACGCAGGATGCTGAGCCCTTCTTCACCGGTTTCAGCCACGACGATATCGCTTTGCATCTCCGCTCGCTTGAAGGCCATACGTGCCAGAATCGCATCACCGCGATTGTCTTCGACCAGCATAACTCGCGCGATCCGTGCTCTATCGATCAGCTTCGTCATTGCGGCCGTCCGTCCCGTCAGTTTCGTCTTCTATCGGTTTGTCCGACGAATCTACGCGTATCGCAAGCGCTTTCCGTCATGGTGACACATTTCGCCAATCTGCCACGCTGATTATGTTGAGTTGAAAACAGGTTGAAAATACATGCAACGGGTGAACTGAGGGGTGATATAACCGTTTGCGTATAGGCGGGAATACGTGAGAGGATGGGCTTGTGAATAAGACGGGGGATCTTGCCAGTATTTTGCCGCCGCCCGTTCTGTGGCTGCATAGCTTTACAGATATTGTCATTACGCTCTCTTGTTTCGGCATGGCGGGGGCTCTGTTCTTCGTAAGGTTCCGGCGACCCGACCTGACCATGCGGTCGCTTTTCACGGTATTTGGCGTATTGATGCTGCTGGCGGGTCTGACCGCCCTGATGGATATTGGGACGCTATGGCGTTCGCATGGTCTGGCCGATTGTGTTCTTCGGCTGATCTATGCAATGACGGTATTCTTCAGTTGCATTGCCTTGATCGCCATGGTGCCGCGTGCGCTCAAAATTCACAGCGCCCGTCAATTGGCCGACGCCAATCGCAAACTTGAGCAGCTCTACCGTGCGACCGAAGAGCAAGGCAGGATGATGCTGGGCGCCGTTGTCGACAATATTATCGACGGCATCATCACCATAGACGATCATAATCGCATTCAGAGTTTCAACCCGGCTTGCGAGACCCTGTTTGGCTATACCTCCGACGAAGTGGTGGGACAGCCTGTATCCTTGCTAATGCCCGATCCAAACTACGCCGAACACGACCGCTACGTTCTTCAATACGTAGGCACCGCAGCTGGTGGCCGGGAGGTCATGGCCAGGCGGCGAGACGGTTCTGAGTTTTCCGCCGATCTGTCCGTCAGCGCCTTTGAAATATCCGGACGCCGGCATTATACCGGTATAATTCGTGATATTACCAAGGCGAAACAGGCAGAGGACGCGCGCCAGAAGCTTCTGAAACGCTTGACCGACTCGAATACTGAACTGGAACGGTTCGCTTATGTGGCCTCGCACGACATGCAGGAGCCATTACGCATGGTCATTAATTTCAGTCAGGTCATCCGTAACGACTATGCCGACAAACTGGACGACGATGGCAAGGAGTACTTAAAAATCATCGGCGATGCAGCGGCCCGTATGCGTGACATGGTACAGGACCTGCTTGAATATGCCCGACTTGACAAGGAGGTCGCTCGTTTCGCACCGGTGGACCTTCGCGCGGAATTGGCGCACGTGCTGAAAAACCTGCGAGCACTGACACGCGAAAGCCAGGCTGTCATCACTTATGACGATCTGCCCATCGTGGAAGGCAGCGGCGTTCAGTTGATGCGGTTGATGCAAAACCTGATCAGCAATGCCGTCAAATACCAGCGACCAAAGCGGTTGCCCGTCGTCCATGTCGGCTGTCAGGATCGGGGCGATCATTGGGAAATCAGTGTGCAGGATAATGGTATCGGCGTGGATCAGGTTTTTATAAATCAGATTTTTGAACCGTTTCGCCGACTGCATAGTTGGGATAATATTCCCGGTACCGGACTGGGACTTTCTGTGTGCCGCAAAATCGCCGAAAATCACGGCGGTCACATCTGGGCCATATCAGAACTGGATGTCGGTTCGACTTTCTTTTTTACGCTCCCAAAGATTTCGCAGACGGCATAGGAGGCAATATTGAAAAATCTGCTTATTCGTGAAGGCCGCGCGGCCGAAATCATGCTGGTAGAAGACAATCGCGGCGACGCACTCCTGGCCTCGCGGGCCTTCAAGCAGGCGGAAATCGACAACAATGTCACCGTCGCGGAAACAGGAGAAAAGGCGCTGGCCATGCTGAGGCGGGAAGGGGCGTATGCGACCATGCGGCTTCCCGACCTGATCCTGCTTGACCTGAACCTGCCGATGATGAGCGGCCATGATGTCCTGGCGGCGATCAAGGGGGACGAGGCATTGCGACATATCCCGGTCATTATCATGTCGAGTTCGTCGGCTGAGGCGGACATTGCCGGCGGCTATGCTAATCACGCCAGCGCCTATGTCGTAAAACCCATCAGTCTCGACAACTTCACCGAAGTGGTCCGCAATATCGAGCAGTTCTTTTTCATGTTGGCCGTCCTGCCGTCGTCTGACTGAGCCAAGGAAAATAAAGCAGGCCCGCTCCGCGAAAACATGAAAGCGCCATGTAGTCGTGCGTCTTTATTGTTACAGGGGCGCGAAATAAGATGATGATTGACGCTGCGTAAGTATTGCCAATTCTGGTTTCTGGTCGGATGCTTGCTCACAAGGCCTGTCCGCATGGTCAGATCATAATCAAAAAGATACGCAGCAGGGATACATGAAAAAAACGCTCACTCTGGCGCTTCTGGCGTCCATGGTGTCCGCAGCGCCGTTCGCTGCCCACGCCCAGTCCTATACCCGTCTCGTCAGTTTCGGCGACTCGCTCAGCGACAATGGAAACCTCTACACCGCAACGGGAAACCCGCCGCCGCCCTACAACAAGCGCTTTACCAATGATCTCGTGTGGAACGAATATCTGGCCGGCAGCGGTCAGGGCTTCTTCACTCCGCCCGCCACCATAAACACGGGCAATGTCTATTACGGATGGGGCGGTGCGCGCTCCGATTCTGCGGCAAATTCCAGCGGCCCTATTCCAGGCACGCCGACTCAGATCGGGGCGTTCCTGTCGCGCGGTGGCACCTTCGGTGCCAATGATGTGGTTGCCATGTGGGCCGGCGCCAATGATATTTTCCAGGCGCTGCCGACCGCCGCGGCCAATCCAGCGACAGCATCGACCTATATGACTGGTATCGCCGCGACGGCCGCAGGCAATGTGGCGACCCAGGTCGGTCAGTTGTCGACGGCAGGCGCCAAGACGATCGTCGTCATGAATTTGCCGGATCTGGGATCGACGCCGAATTTCAACGTAGATCCATCCACGTCCGCGCTGACATCATTGACCAGCGGTGTATTCAATACCGCGCTCGATGCCGGCCTCAAAACGCAGGCGGCCTCCCACACAGGCACCAATATCATAGAAGTCGATATCAAATCGGCCTTCACCGCTATTGTCGCCAACCCCTCCGCCTTCGGCTTCAGCAATGTCACGCAGGCCTGCATCAATGTGACGGCGTGCGTGACGGGCAGCCAGGACACGCGCAACACCTATCTGTTCTGGGATGGCGTGCACCCGACGGCCGGGGGGCACCGCGTGGTCGCGGCCCTGACGGCGCAGTATATTTATACGCCGACCCTGACTCAGGGCGTCGGTATGCTGGCGGACGGCAGTTACAATATGCGCCGTTCGGTGCAGTCGGAAATGAGCGGCCTGTTCCATGCGAACGGTAGTAAGGGCGGCTACTTCCTTCAGGTCGTCGGCTCCCAGGCGGAGCGCCATATGAACGTGGCCATGCAATCGACAATTGGCGGCGCCACAAGCACCAGCGACCAATCGGCCTACGACTACAGTCTGGGCGGTATCCGCGCCGGCGCGGTCCAGCCTGTCAACGATCGCCTGAGTTTCGCTATCGGCGTGACCGCGATGACCGGCGATGCCAAGGCGATGATGGTTCAGGCCAAGCCGACCGATCTGAGTGTCGACGTCGGTCTCGACTGGCGTCCGGGCGCCTACTTCGTTACCGGCACTTTGGGCGCCGGTATTACCTCGTACAGCAATTACGAGCGTCATACCCTGATTGACGGCTTCCGCGAAACCGCCAACCATGTCGATACCACGGCCTATTCGGCGTCCGTGCAAACCGGCTTTGATAAGGATATGGGCGGCTGGACGGTTACGCCCGTGGCGCGGTTGTCCTACGCCGCCGCAAAGATGGGCAGCTTCAACGAGCAGGGGGTTGTCGCTGCAGTCGCGTTCGAAGACCGTCAGGTATCGGCGTTTTCCGGCGCTGTCGAGCTTCAGGCCAGTGGTCAGTTGAGCGCAAATACGCGGCTTAGCGGCGTCATAGGCTATGAAGGGGTCTTCAGCGGGGATGCCGGCGATCTGCGCGGCCAGCTCATCGGCAATACCGCCCAGGCCTATATGGTTTCAATGGGTGATGTCGGCAGTCCCGGCGCGCTGGTCGGTGTCGGCGTTGAAACGCGGTTCAGCGGATTTTCGCTTAAGGCGCAATATCGCGGCACGTTTGGGTCAGATAATCAGAAGGACCAAACCGCGCTGATTTCCCTGAACAAGGCGTTCTAGTAACAACGCGTTCTGGCACCGCTTTTGAAATCCTGAAAACCGCGTCCGTTTTCCGGGCGCGGTTTTTGATGCGACGCTTAGGAAATCAGCGAGGCGGCAATATTGATGGTCAGGGCCAAGACGGTGGCGTTGAACAGGTAAGCGGCGACACAGTGCAAAAGGCCGACGCGGCGCATCTCCATTGTGGCGAAATCGACGTCGGCCGTTTGGCCCGAAGTGCCGATGACAAATGAAAAATACAGAAAATCCGTATAATAGGGCGCCTTCTCACCTGGAAATATCAGGCAGGGTTTGCCATTGTTACGGGGGAGTTCGGCATAGTAACCATGTGCGTAATGAAACGCGAAGGCGACATGGATAAAGGTCCATGAGGTAAGCAGGGTGAGGCCAGACAGCGCAACATGCAGGGTTTTAAGCTCGGTCGGCAGTCCCTTGGTCGTGGCCAGTTCCCCGACAATGGCGACGAAACTCAAAATTGCCGCCAGCAGTGACAGGAGCAGAATCATGCCTTCGCCGTCGTCGTAGAGATGGGCGTGGTTTTTCAGCGTTTCGCGCGTAGCGCTCAACATGACCCGCAAGCCCCAGGCTATATAAAGCAGCGTGAAGCTGTTCCAGCCGATCAAGGCATTGGTTATCGGGCTCATACGGGTCAGGAGGGTGCAGGCGACGATCACGCCGACACCGACGGCCAGGGAGACAACGAGCTGCGGTTTTTGTCGCAGGTATCGGATGCCGTGCAGATCCAGAATGCCCGCCATGTCTGTCCTTGGTGGTAGGTTCTTGTAAGTTCGCGGCCCTATGTTAGGCTCTTCGATCTGCCGCTTGTCAAATGGGATTCGGGCAGTAGAAAGAGGTTTCGCGTTATGGCTATCACTTTCGAACACGGTATCGACCTGCCGCACTCGCCGCATGAGGTTTTCACTCTGCTGGATGACTATTCGAAAGTTCCTTTGTGGCTGAAGCGCTGTGAAGGCGTTGCCAAACAAGGCACCGGCCCGAACAAGGTCGGCGACAAGCTGCGCTACGCCTACAATGAAGCGGGCAGGCACGGACTCATGGATGGGGTGATTACGGCCTATGAGACGGACCGTCATATGGCGTATCGCTATTTCGACAAGATGATGGCGGTAGCCGTCGAGTTCCGCATGGCGCCGAATGGCGAGGGGACGCGGCTGACACATCGCATTGAAATCACGCCGCATTCCTTCATGGCGAAGCTGATGACACCGATGTTTCGCATGAAATTGCCGCGACAAACGGTTCAGACGATGGAAAACGTCCGCGCCTTGCTTGCCAGGAGCAGCGTCGTGGCACTTAGCGAGGCTGAACGCCAACATTAAAATTCAGCAATGTTTTTGCCTCCGCGCTCGACTCCGGAGGCAAAGAGGGTTTTAAACGTACCAATCGTAACAACTGACACAGGTTGGTCCATGTCTGTCTCTCGTAAATTCTCGGCCCTTCTGCTGGCCGGTTCCGTTTCGCTCGCGGCACTTGCCGGGGCGGCCTTCGCCGCGCCACTTACCTATACGGACATGATTAAGATGGACCGTATCAACGGCTTCAAGCTTGATCCGACCGGCCGTTATGCTGTTCTCAACATCCGCGTCACGGACATGGAAAAGAACAAGGGCATCCAGTCGATCTGGCTCAAGGACCTGAGCAAGCCCGAAGCGCCGGAAATCAAGCTGGCCGTTTCCGATGGCGGGGCGTCCAACGCTCAGTTCGGACCTGACGGTACGATATATTTCATCTCCGGTCGCGGCGAAGGCGGCACAGATCAGGTCTGGAAAACGGATATCACCGGCGCCACTGCGACCCAGGTGACCCGCCTGCCGCTCGACGTTCAGGCCTACCAGATCACGCCCGATGGCAAGGGCGTGGTTGTTGGGCTGGCCGTCTTCCCCGAATGCAAGGGGGACGAAGTCAATTGCACGGTCAAGCGTCAGGCGGATCGCAAGGCCGACAAGTCGTCCGGCATGGTCTATGACAAGATTTTCGTCCGCCACTGGGACACCTGGGCCGACGGGACGCGCAATCATCTGTTCTACGTTCCGCTGGCTGGCGGCGTACCGATCGCCCTGACCGACGGCTATGACGGCGACGTTCCGTCCAAGCCCTTTGGCGATGAAGCCGACTACACCATATCGCCGGACAGCAAGACGGTCGTCTTCTCGGCGCGCGAAGCCGGCAAATCCGAGCCGTGGAGCACCAATTTCGACATCTACACCGTGCCCATCGATGGTTCCGCCGCGCCGGTCAACCGCACGGCGTCGAACAAGGCCTGGGACGGCAGTCCGCGCGTGTCGCCGGACGGCAAGACCATTGCCTATGTCGCCATGAAGCGTCCCGGTTTCGAAGCCGACCGCTTTGGCATCATGCTGATGGATGAGCAGGGCAAGACGCGCGAGCTGGCGCCGGATTGGGACCGGTCGGTCGGCGGCATACAGTGGTCAAAGGACGGCAAGAGCCTGCTGGTCGATGCCGACGATGTCGGCAAGCATATCGTCTTCCGCGTCGATGCCAAGACTGGCAAGGTCACGCCGCTGACCCGGACCGGGCATACCAATGTCTATGCCGAAACGCCACGCGGCATGGTCTTCCTCAAGGACGATCTGACCCACCCGAGCGCCTTATATCAGGCCAAGGCGAAATCCGCCTTCATCGACGAGGGCGCGACGAACCTGACCAAATTCAACGCCTCCGCCGGCGCCTTGACCACGGGCGCCTACGAGCAATTCGTCTTCAAAGGGTGGAATAACGAAGACGTCCATGGCTATGTCATCAAGCCGGCGGGCTATGTCGAAGGCAAGTCCTATCCGGTCGCCTTCCTGATCCACGGCGGACCGCAAGGCTCGTTCGGCGATGGCTGGTCATATCGCTGGAATCCGGAAACCTATTCGGGCGCCGGTTATGCGGTGGTGATGATCGATTTCCACGGTTCGACCGGTTACGGCCAGGCCTTTACCGACGCCATCTCGCAGCACTGGGGCGACCGTCCACTGGAGGACCTGCAAAAGGGCTGGGCTTTCGCTCTGGACAAGTACAAGTTCTTGGACGGCGACCGCGCCTGCGCTTTGGGTGCGTCCTATGGCGGGTTCATGGTCAACTGGATCGCCGGCAACTGGAAGCAGCCCTGGAAGTGCCTAGTGTCGCATGACGGCGTATTCGACGCACGCAATATGGGCTATTCGACCGAGGAACTGTGGTTCGAGGAATGGGAACAGGGTGCGGTGGTCTATGACGATCCCGCCAAGTACGATACTTTCAATCCGGCGCTTCATGCCAAGGACTGGTCCAAGCCGATGCTCGTCATCCACTCGGACAAGGATTACCGTATTCCCGTCGAGCAGGGCATAGGCGCCTTCACCGCCCTTCAGCGGCAGGGCGTGGAGTCCGCCTTCCTGCGCTTCCCCGATGAAAACCATTGGGTGCTGAAGCCTGCCAACTCGGTCAAGTGGCACGATACGGTCTTCAACTGGCTGGATACCCATATCGGCGCCAAATCGACCCAGGGTGCGAAGTGATGCTGTCGCGACGCGGTATGGTGGCAGGGGGTGTTGCCCTGGCTGGCGTCGCCTTGGCGGTGCCCTTGGCCGGCTGTTCTGAAAAGGTGCAGAAGGTCATGGGCTTTGCTCAGCGTATGTTGGAAATTCAAAAGCGCCATGGCGGGCGGGTCGGGGTATCGGCCCTGACTGGGGCAGCGACGGCTAATACCGAGGCCAATGGGTCATTGAGCATCAGTGCCAGTGAACGGTTCGCCATGGCATCGACCTTTAAATGGGTGTTGGCGGCTGCCATCCTTCAGCAGGTCGATCTGGGCAAGCTGAAGCTGGCGCAGGAAATCACCTATGGTAAAAAGGACTTGCTCGATTACGCGCCGGTGACGACTGCGCAGGTGGCCAAGGGGCGTATGACTATTGGCGATCTGTGTTCGGCGGCGGTGTCGCTATCCGACAATACAGCGGCCAATCTGCTCTTGCCTCTGATTGGCGGACCGGCAGGGCTGACTGCCTTTGTGCGCGCTATCGGCGATGAGACCACGCGTTTCGATCGCACGGAACCCTCGCTCAACAGCAACATCGATGGCGACCCGCAGGATACGACCACGCCTGAGGCCATGAGCACCCTTCTGCGCAAGGTCTATAGCGGTGACGTTCTGAAACCGGACAGCCTGAACCGGCTAAAGGAGTGGATGATCGCCACGACGACGGGCAAGGGGCGCATTTCGGCAGGTGTTCCGGCCGGGGCGACGGTGGCACATAAGACCGGTTCTGGCGCCAATGGCGCGGTCAACGATGTCGGTGTTGTCTGGCTGCCGGGCAAGGCGCCAGTCTGTCTGTCCATCTATACCTCTGGCGGTAATCTCGATGACGCCGGGCGCGACAAGATCATCGCCGACGTGACGAAGCTGGTCTTCGACACCCTGGCCTTCGTCGAAACCCTCGACGCCAATTCATCGAGCGCGAGCGTTTGAAATCAGGCATTTCCATAGATGAGGTTCTGGCTGAAGTTGTCGCCATGGTGCGGCCGCACTTTGGCAAGGGCCGCCCGGCAGACTATATCCCGCAACTGGCCGGGGTTGATCCCCGCCAATTCGGCATGGCCGTCTGTACCGTAAAGGGCGATGAAGCCTATGTGGGTGACGCCGACGTGCCGTTTTCGGCGCAGTCGATCACCAAGCTGTTTGCCCTGGGGCTGGCGCTCAACCAGATTGGCGACGAGGTCTGGACGCGGGTGGGTAAGGAACCGTCCGGCACGCCGTTCAACTATCTGTCCCAGCTCGAGCACGAGCAGGGCGTGCCGCGCAATCCGTTCATCAACGCCGGGGCCCTGGCGATTACCGATATCCTGCTCGATACGGTGCCGTCGCCGGACGCGCTCGTGCGGGATTTTTTGGGCATGTTGTCCGACAGCCAGCTTGAAATCGACGAAGCGGTAGCCCAATCGGAGATTGAAACTGCGCACAAGAACCGCGCCATCGCCAATCTGATGCTCGGCTTCGGCACCCTGTCTCACGACCCAGAGGCGGTGATATCGGCCTATTGCCGCCAGTGCGCGATCACCATCTCCTGTCGGCAATTGGCGCGTGCGGCCTTGCCGTTGGCGGCCGACGGCTTTTCCCCTATCGCCCAAGAAACCATATTTCCGTCGCGCCTGACCCGCCGGCTGAATGCCCTCCTGCTGACTTGCGGCACCTATGACAGTGTCGGCTCATTCGCCTACCGCGTCGGACTGCCGGCCAAAAGTGGCGTCGGGGGCGGCATCCTGGCGGTGGTCCCCGGACAGGCAACCATCGCCGTATGGTCGCCGGAACTCGATCGTTTTGGTACCAGCGTCGTGGGGACAGCGGCGCTGGAACACTTCAGCCAATTGACCAACTGCTCCGTGTTGTAGGGTCTTTAGGCGTGGCCGGTCTATTCGAACAGGCTACGGTTCCAAGAAACCTGAAATTAAGGCCTGTCGGTTAGACTCACGGCGAAATTTGGGAAAACCTCATGTCCGCACTCGCTCTATTCGCTCAGGCCCTGAGGGCCAAATCCGCCATCGCGGCCGAAGATGTTCTGGCCTTGCGCCAACTCGTCTGGGGTAACGACGCCACTATCAGCACGGATGAGGCAAACGCCATCATGGCCCTCAATTCGGCCTGTCACGTTCGGTCGAAAGAGTGGATCGACTATTTCGTCGAGGTCATGGTAGATTATGTCGTCAAGCAGCAGGCGCCGGTCGACTATGTGGACGATGCCAAGGCCGATTGGCTAATGGGCTGGATCAATCGCGACGGCCGCGTCGATTCCTTGGGCGAGCTGGAGCTGTTGATAAAAATTATCGAGGTGGCAGCCGCAGTGCCCGAAGCCTTGCGCAGCTATGTCCTGCTTCAGATCGAGTTGGCCGTCCTGACCGGAGACGGGCCCACCCGGACACAGCGTAATGACGGCGACGGCCATTTGGATCCCCGCTACGTCAATGACACCGAAGTCGGCCTTCTGCGTCGGGCGGTCTTCGCCGTTGCCGGTGACGGCGCCTATATCGTCAGCCAGGCCGAAGCGGAGATGTTGTTCCGTATCAAGGACGCCACTATCGGCGCGAAGAATGCGCCTGGCTGGGCGGACCTGTTCGTTAAGGCGGTAGGTAACCACCTGATGGGCCACGCCAGTTACCAACCCCTGACCAATCATCAGCAACGCGAATTGGACGCCTATGTCGCCGATACCTCGTTATCGATGGCGCGTTTCGCCAAGCGGGCCTTTGGGCGTCGTACGACCGATCCACGGGCGGGCGCCGTCATTGAAAACGATCGCCGCGCGCGGGTCACCGACGCACAGATTACACCCAATGAAAAAAGCTGGCTGACGGCGCGCATTCAGGCGGATGGTGCGCGCGATCCGTTGGAAACAGAGCTTTTGAACTTCATTCGCCGCGAACGCGCTGGGGTTTAAAGGCCCGAACGGCAAGTTCGTTCAAAGCGCCAAGGCTTGGCGATAGGTTTCTATCTGGTCCAGCTTGGCGTGGAACAACGACCAGTCGTCTTCAAAGGCAATCTGCGCCCAGATGGCTTCGATCTCGTCATAGAGCAGGGTTTCGGGTTCAGACTCCGCGAACCTGGGATGATCGATCCTGTCCGGCGCTGCGGGCCTGTATCTATTCAGGCAGTCATGAAATGCCGCGAAGGCGCCACCGGTATAGGTGTGGCCGCGCGGGCCCGACAGGGCGCGAGGTTCGGCAGATATCCCGCCGAACCAGTCATAGAACAGCCCTTCGAAACTGCCGTCGTCGCGAAGATCCGCCAGCAGGTCGTAAAGCGTCCTGACCAGCGCGCTGTCATCTGCGGTCGGCACCACATTCAAACGGGCGCAAACGGCCAACTGCAATTCACGGTCATAGCGTTCGGAAAAGGCGTTGAAACTGGCCACCAGGGTCGTCTGATCGCCGATCAAGGTCAGGCAGCGGCCCAGCTGACCGAGGTTCCACAACACGGCGTCCGGCTGGCGGCCATAGGCGTACAGACCGGTTTCGTCGAAATAGGCCGCCGTAAAGGCGGGATCGTAGTGCGGCAGGAATCGGTAGGGGCCGTAATCGAAGCTTTCGCCCGTGACGTTCATATTGTCGGTATTGAGAACGCCATGCACGAACCCCGCGGTCATCCACCGCGCCGCCAGGGTGGCCGTGGCCGAAACGACCGCATCGAAAAAGTCTTCGGCGTTTGTGCAGGCGGGATAATAGTTGGCGATCAAAAACGCTACGAGGTCGCGCATGGTTGCGACGTCATTATGGTAGGCCAGGCGCTCGAACGTGCCAAAGCGGATATGGCTATGGCTCAGGCGCACGAGGACGCTGGAGCGGGTAGGCGAGGGCTCGTCGCCGCGCATCAAGGCTTCGCCGGTTTCGATAAGCGAAAAGGATTTTGACGTTGGCACGCCGAGCGCTTCCAGCATGGCGGTGGCCAGCACTTCGCGGACGCCACCCTTCAAGGTTAGCTTGCCGTCGCCGCCACGCGAATAGGGCGTCTTGCCCGAGCCCTTGGTCCCCAGATCGAGCAGGCGTCCCTTATCGTCGTACATCTGGGCGAACAGAAAGCCGCGTCCATCGCCAAGATCGGGATTGTAATAGCGAAATTGATGGCCGTGGTAACGTAGGGCGAGCGGCACAGGTTGATTGTCGGGCAAGGGGGCGAAACGGCCGAAATGCTTGATCCAGTCGGCATCGCTCAGGCCTTCAAGGCCAATGGACTGCGCGGCGCGGTCGTTGCGGTAGCGCAAGGTGGCTTGCGGAAAGTCGGCTGCCATAACCGGATCGTGAACCGCCAGGGGACTGAGGCTTAGCAGGGGGGCCGGGCGGTAGGTCAATCGCAAGCCTCGACATCGGTCCAGGCGGTCAGGCTGTACTGGGCGTTCAGATCTTTGAACACCTTGGCCGAGACGAGGTGACCGCGCGCAAACAAGCCAGGCTTAGGCGACTTGATCCGAAGGCATAGACTGTAATTCATACCGGCGACCACCTGTTGCCGGGCTGACAGTATGTGTTTAAGGCTGACGGGCTTGGGCGCGTTATGAACGGCGAAATCCGCCGCCGCCTGCACGTCGGTGTCCTTGACGTCTACCGCTTGAAAACCGCCGACAATCGGCGGGGCGGGTTGTGCGGGCGTTTGGGTCGCGCCCGCTGTGGCGCTGGTCAGGAACAGAAAGAAAAGCGACGAGAATACCGATGTCATGGTGCATATGCCTGTTTTGACTGTCTTAGCCTGCAAGCCTATCAGAAATCTATCCCGAATCGCGGGCGTAGTGGCGTGTCGCCCGCTAGGCGATGTAAAAACAACCGCCCTTCCGGCCGCCCTTAGGGAGCTCGCGCTGTAGAGGTGTGTCTTTTATGCGGCATAGGCATCACAATACGTCGCAACAGCGGAGGCTTCTTACGGCCCAAGAGGGGGTTGGAGGGCAAATTGCGGTGAAATTGGCGGTTGTTTCAGGTCTGATACTCTTGTCTTGCGCAGGTGCAGCAATTTAAGGGTGAAAAAGAGCCCTAGCGGAAACTTAACGTTTACGTCAACTGCGACAATGGTTTGCTATACTTTCCACAACAATTCTCGTCAAATTCTCAGGCTTAATTAAGACCTCACGGCGTAATATTTTGTGCGCTGCAGTAATGGTGTATTCGATATTTGTTTCCGTGCGCGTAATGTGTTAGGAATTATGAGTAATCATAGCGCTGTTTTTCACAGGCTGTGCTTCGCCACAAAGACAAAAATAAAATACTTAAGCAGAGATGAAATTTACCTAAGGGAAAGAAATGCAACAGGCCATTCGTTTACTTAAAACCCGTGCCTTGATGGCGGGCGTTGCCGGCGTCGCGCTTATGACCGCCGTCCCCGTGGCCGCCTTCGCCCAGCCTGCCGCGCCAGCTCCCGCGCCGGCCGCTCAGGACGACACTGTCACGGTTGTTGTCACGGCCCAGAAGCGCGAGCAACGTCTGCAGGACGTGCCTATCGTCGTGACCACCTTGTCCGCCAAGTTGTTGCAGGACGCCGGTGTCAAGGACATCAAGGATATGCAGATCCTGACGCCCGGCCTGACTGTTACCTCGACCCAGAACGAAACCCTGACAACGGCTCGTATCCGCGGCGTCGGCACGGTTGGCGACAACCCCGGCCTGGAATCCTCGGTCGGTGTCGTGATCGACGGTGTCTATCGTCCCCGCAACGGTGTCGGGTTTGGCGACCTGGGCGAGATGGAGCGCATCGAAGTCCTGAAAGGCCCTCAAGGCACGCTGTTCGGTAAGAACACGTCGGCGGGCGTCATCAACATCATCACCAAAAAGCCGTCCTTTACCTTTGGCGCCGATGGCGAAGCCACGTTCGGTAATTACGGTGCGCAAGGCTATGCCGCATCCGTTACGGGCCCGATCGTCGATGATCTGGTTGCCGGGCGTCTCTACATCGCCAAGCGCTCGCACGACGGTTACACCGACGTCGATACGGGTGTAGGCCCGCGTACCTTGAAGTCCGACCAGGATCAGGATTTCACCACGGTCCGCGGCCAGTTGCTGTTCACACCGAATTCCGATTCAGAAATCCGGGTTATCGGCGATTTCAGCCATCGCGATGAGTATTGCTGTGTTGCCGTCCAGACGCTCTCCGGCCCGACCGGGGCTGCGATCAACGCGCTGGCTGGCGGGCACGGCATCGCGGCTACGGCCAATCCTGATGCGCGCCTGGCCTATTCGAACCGCGACACGCACCAGGTCGTTCGCGACGGCGGCGTCTCGGTCGAAGGCAATTTCAAGATTGGCGCGTTTGGCGGCTCGACCTTCACCACCATCACCGGTATTCGGGATTGGAAGGCGACCAACGGTCAGGATCTCGACTATTCCGGTGCCGATATCCTGTACCGTAAGGACAACGGCGACTTCAATGTCCGCTTCAAGACATTCAGCCAGGAATTACGCCTGGCCGGCGCTACCGACAAGCTCAACTGGCTGGTCGGCGCCTTCTACGTCAAGGAAGACATGACGCGCGCCGACTCATATGTCTACGGCTCCGCCTATGAACCCTATCTCGGCCTCTTGCTGTCTAGCCAGGTGACCGGCACCCAAGACCCAACCTTCGTTTCCAAGCTGACCGGGCGCCCCTACGGCACCAACTTCGCTGCCGGTGCCCAGGCCCGCGATCACTACACGCAATCCGATGAAAGCTACGCGCTCTTCACCAATAATTCGTGGAAGGTGACCGAAGCCATCGAACTGACCATGGGCTTGCGCTACACTCACGAGAAGAAGGACATGACGGCGCTGTACACCAACAGCGACAGCGGCGCAGGCTGCGCAGCCGGACTACAGAAGTACGGCCAGGCCGCCGCCATTATGCAAGCCAAGGGTGGCAACGTCACGCAGTCGGTCATCGCGGGCGCTAACCCGTACTGGGCGGGTGCGATTGCCGCCGGAAAGGCACCGACCCTGGTGGGCGCGCTATGTCCGTTCTGGGGCAATCCGGCCTTCAACAACCGCCGTGTGTCCGACAGCAAAGCCAACAGCAATCTGTCCGGAACCTTGAAAGCCGCCTGGCACCTGAATCCCACCGCCATGCTGTACGTATCCTACGCCCGGGGGTATAAGGCCGGCGGCTTTAACCTGGACCGCGCCCAGACTGGCATTACACCAGACACAGACCTGACCTTCGCACCGGAGACCGTCGATTCCTACGAAGTCGGTTTGAAAACGTCGCTGTTCAACGATGCCCTGGCTGTCAATGTCACGGCGTTCGATCAGCGTTATCAGAACTTCCAGCTCAATACCTTCCTCGGTACGGCCTTTGTGGTTGAATCCATACCGTCACTGACGTCCAAAGGCTTTGATGCCGACATGTACTGGCGCACCCCGGTGCCTGGCCTGAGCTTCCAGGGCGGCATCTCTTACGCCGACACCAAGTATGGCAACTTCACCGCCGCCGACCTGGACAATCCGGCCCACTTCCCCGGCCTGTCGTTGTTGCCGGGCGCCCAGGTGTCCTTCGCGCCTAAATGGACCTCCTCGGCGGCCCTGACCTGGGGGCATACCTTCGGAAATCTGCGCACCTCGGCCAACCTAACGGCAAAGTATACCTCGGATTACAATACGGGCTCCGACCTGGTCCCGTACAAATCCCAGGACAGCTACACCCTGGTCAATGGCCGTCTGTCGATCGGCGCTGCCGACCGCTCATGGACGGTCGAAATCTGGGGGCAGAACCTGACCGACGTGAACTATCGTCAGGTGGTCATCAACGCACCGCTGCAAGGGACGGGCTTCCAGTCTACGGTGCAGACGGCCGGATCCAATCCGGGCACCTACTACAACAAATCGCTCGACTCCAACACCTATGACGCCTTCATTGGCGCACCTAAGACCTACGGTGTGACCCTGCGCGTCAAGTATTGATCGACGAAATATCCGGTAAAAAAGAACCCCGCGGAGCGATCCGCGGGGTTTTTTGTTATTCGTATAAGGCGCTATTTTTTGGGCATTGAAACGGGGCTAAAGCCTTAGCTTGCCGTTGGCGATGTCGCTTATCATGTCTGCCGTGACCGGCACGTAATCATCGCCGTGACAGACAAAGATGGGATCGCGGGTCTGGGCGATGTCATATCCCACCTTGATCAAATCCATCTTCTTATACTTGAAGGTGCCGGTTGTTTCGACTTCCTGCAACATGCGAACAAATTTGGGCCTCGCCCAGGAGGGCAGCTTGGCATCGACATGGTTCTTGAAGGTTTTCAAATCGAAGCCGTCGCGGGCGACGATGGCGGCCATACCGGCCTTGCCGTCATGGTTCGGGACGGGGACGCCGTAGATGATGGCCTCCTCTACCCCGGGTGCCGAGGCCGAATATTCCGCCACTTCCGAGGTCGACACGTTTTCTCCCTTCCAGCGGAAAGTATCGCCAATACGATCGACGAAATAGAGGTAACCCGCCTTGTCCTGGCGCATAAGGTCGCCGGTGCGGAACCATTGGTCACCTTTCTTGAAGACGTCGTTCAGGACCTTCTTCTGGCTGGCGGCCTTGTCCGCGTAGCCGGAATAGGCGTGTCGTGCGTCGTGCGCGATCATGCCGATGGCTTCGCCGATTTCGCCTGGCTTGCATTCGTAGCACAGACCGTCTGGGCGGCGATCAGGCAGTTCGCTTTCGACGTCAAAGCGGACCAGGCGGACATTGAAACTCTTCTTCAGGATTTTGGGTACACGGGCAATGGCGCCGGAGTGACCGTCCAGATTGAACAGCGACACATTCCCTTCGGTAGAGCCGTAAAACTCGAGAATTTCCTTGATGTGGAAACGCGCCTTGAAATGATCCCATACTTCCGGCCGCATTCCATTGCCAAAGGCCATGCGCACCTTATGCTTGGTTTCGTCCTCAGGATTGGGGGCAGGGGGCGAATTGACCAGATAGCGGCACAATTCCCCGATGTAGACAATATGGGTGATGCCTTCGCCGCGCACATCGCTCCAGAAGGCCGAAGCTGAGAACCGGCGCTTCAGCACCAAGGTCGCACCGTTCATGAGTGCTGCGCCGACGGCGCACAGGCCGGCTGTGGCGTGGTACAGCGGCAGGACGCAGTAGAGGCGGTCGTCCGGCTTCATGTTGGTGAGACCAGCGAACGCCTTCATGTAGAGTTGCGCGCGGGCATTGGAAATCTTGGCGGCCTTCGGTAGGCCGGTCGTGCCGGATGTGTAGATGTACAGCGCGGTGCTGTGGGCGGTCAGGTTGGCGCGAATTTGGCGGTCAGGCCGGACGGTCGACACGCCTTTCAGCGCGGCGTCCAGGCTTCGGCAATTTTCGGTCTCATCTTCGCGCGGCAGATCCAGAACCCATAGAGCCTGGTGGCGTTCAACCTGACTTTCAATCTCCTGGAAGCAGGGGCGAGTTGTCTGATCGACAATGGTCAGGCTGGCCACCGAAATATTGATGCAATGCGCCAGACCATTGCCGGTCAAAGAGTTGTTGATAAGAGCGGTGACGACGCCAATCTTGTTGAAGCCGATCCAGATCGCCAGATATTCCAGCCGGTTGGGCATGAACAAGGCGACCGTATCGCCGGCTTTCAGGCCACGCTGACGCCCCCAATGGGCGTAGCGATTGGCCATGGTGTCAAGTTGTTGGTAGGTGAGGGACTTGCCTTCGAACTTGATTGCCGTCTGGGCGGGGAAACGGGTAGCGGCCGCTTCGAAATCGTCGCACACCAGATTGGGGGAATCCGGACTGACGGGGCGTATGCGGCGCAAGATGCGGATCAAGCGCTTCATGAACACGAAATCACGCTTCATATTGGCGACAAGACGCATACGCTTTCCGCTCCCCGGAGATATCGGCCGATGCCTGAACTATGCCAACAAGGTATAGCCGAATCGTTATCGGTAAAGCCAAAAATCGCGCGGTCGGCGCATTTTCTGTAACGCAGCCGTAGGGGAAACGGCCTTAACCGACCGGTACGCCTACTGTTTCGACCACGTAATGGATCGGCTTGAAGGCGTAGTTATTTGACTGCAAAGCCGAACAGGCCGTGAGCGCCACGATCAGGTCCATCTCCGCTTCGAACAGGATGTGATCTCCCGCCTTGCTCAACGGCGGGTCGACACGCAATTCGCCAGTCTCCCCGTCTATCTGTACGTTCATGAAAATGTTGAAGGCTACCGGAATTTGATCCGGTTTGATTCCGTACGATTGCAGGGCGTGCGACAAATTGCCGAAACAACCGTGGTGGGGATGTTCATCGCCATAGATGATGCGGAACGTGTCTTTTGAGCATGGCGTCAGCAGGAAATCATGCCGCCCAACCGTGTCTTCCAGGATACGCAGCATGACATTGCTGCGGTTGGAGTAGAGCGGGTCGCCCGTCGTAAGGAAGAGTTTGGAGGCATAATCGAGGCTTCGCCCGGACGAAATCACTTCATCCGTATCATTGGCGTTGAAGGCCAGCATGTCGGACACTTGTTCGCCCTGCGGATCTATGACCCTCAGTCTCTGGCCCGCGTTAAGGCGAAACGCCACACCGGTACGGGGCGAAATGATATGTTCCATGGGCTTCCCTCTACGGTCTGAACGGGCATTTCCAGTCATCACCTACCGGCCGGCCGCTGTACTGCGCGGCTTCTGACCTATCACCATGCCTGGCCAGCATTGGGTTTGGGCTGCCTGCCAGGGCGACGTCGCGATCGATGATGTTGGCCCGCAACGTCTCGTAGCGGCCATCTGCGCGCAATTGTTCGAACTGGTCGTGCGCGTTAAAAACCAATGTGGGAACGCGGAAACGTCTGGCCGGCCGGCTGGCGCCCGGATGAAGGCCGACAAGATAAAACGCTTCGCTGGCGAAGCTCAGGGAAAAGGCCGGACTCGCCGGGTCGGCCGAAACGCGCGGATCGTAAGCATTGCCGCGCGCGACGTCTATGTCGTGAAGCGCCTGAATGCGTGTCCACAAGGCCTCTTCGAAGACGACTTCACTCAAGATGGCCTGAGTGTCGAAAATGACGACAAAGGTCTGGAACAAGTCAGGCGCCGATTTGAAGTTGGCGGCGAATTCGCTGAGTTGATCGTAAATGCGGGCGTCGTCACGTGGGCAACGGATATCTCCCATTTCGACGATGGTCATCTGACCACGGGCCAGTGCCGACTTGGCGCCGACGCACGGAAATTGTTTTTCTTTCACAAAGGCCCGAAAGGCGTCGCTAAGACTTTCTTGCGGGTTTTTGGGCCTGCTATTTGGCCGACTATCTGGCCGGGTCTCCAACTCGAGCATGGTCTATCCTGCACCTGTTTACTTGGCCTCGAAGGCGATGTCGTAAACTAGCCGAACGCGGATAAGGAGGATGTCGGTAAGGCGCGGCCCGCCCGCAAGCGGAGAATAAGACAATGTCTTTATGGGATTCAGGACTCTTTACGGCACAAAAGTTTGATGAAAGCCGTGTTGCCGGTCCCAATATGCCGAGATGGGATTTACACTGAGCATATCGACGAACAGCCTAGTCCTTTACTCAACAACGGGAGGAGGCACTGATTTTGCGCGTAAATTTTATTTGTCTGATTTAATCTATTTTGTCAGACAAAATGAGCGTTGCGATTTTTTGGGCCTCTTCAAGCGGCTTCTACCAGCCGTTTCAGCGCACGCGACAATCGGTTCATGGATCTTATCTTGTCGCGCCAGGACAAGGCTATGACGGGGCCCAGATCGGTCTTGTTAACATCAACGATATAGATTCGTCCCGAATTACGGTCGCGCAGGATATCAAGGCCGCCCCAGTCCAAACCGATGCGTAGCGAAAACGCGCGGATCAGCCGGCGTTCTTCGGCGGAATAGATGTCGGCCGGATCGGCCAGGATGGCCCGGCGGTTATTGATCGAAAACCGGCCCTCTGGCGTCTTGATCTTGATCCATACCACTACGGCATCGCCCCCGGCGCAAGGCGTGCGCAGATCATGGCAGCACCCGTCATCACCACGTGTATCGACGACGCGCTGGTAAGCGCAGCCGGGGGTCGGCGCCAGAGGGGCCATGACGATCCGCCCGTCATGAACGCCATTTTTTTCCGATTTCTCGACGATTTCACCGTGTGTGGTTGTTGGGTCGACGATAAGAGGATAGCCAAAGACCTCTTCGAACACGCGTGCCACGTGGCTTTTGGAAATATCGGTGCAGCCGTGATTGAACCGCATGGTGCCAACGGCGGGGGGCGCGTCGCCGTGGGTTGCGTCGTCGAAATAGAACGCTGCCACCGCATCCATGGGCGAGGATGCGGTGTCGAAGCCCGCCCAGATGGCGGTGCCTCTCAGCAGATACCAGGGGCGCGGCACATCCGGCGCGAACCACAGTTTAGGGCGCGGCCGGGACGACAGGCGTGTCCGCAAGGACGCAACCGCGAGCAAGGCGAGATATCCGGCCCATAGGATAATCTCATTGATAAGGGCAAGGGTGATTTCGAGCCGTATGCCGGTCTTGCGGATGCCTAACCGGCCCTCACGCCATTCGAAATCCCTGAGCCAGTCGGTTAGCGGGTTCCGCGCCCGACGTGTAGGGGCTACGGGCGAAAGGGTGAGCGCCGCCGGCTTGCTCATGCGCATGTCTGGTGTCCTCGGATGAATGGGGACGCTAGACGGTTTCATATAAGCGGGAGGTCTGCTTCGTCTGCTGCGGTCACAAGAAAGGCGTAAGCCGCCCCTCTATCCAAAACACGAAAGAGGCGTAGAATGCGGCCTTGCAAATACCGCATTTATTGTCGAAATCCTTGCGTCAGACCAATCCTGTTCTGGAGAACACCATGATTCGCCTTGCTTCCCTGAAAGCGCCCGCCCTGGCTTTGGGCGCTGTCGCACTCACCTTGTCCGCCATCGCGCCGATCGCCGTTTCGGCGCAGACCCAGTATGATGGATATTGCTACGCCAAGAAAGAAGACATCACCGGTAAGAATGCCCTGATCGGCGCTGGTGTCGGTGCGGTTGCCGGTAGCTTGCTCGGCAAAAAGGGTAAGAAGGGCGAGAGCGCCGCTATCGGCGCTGCGGCCGGTGCGGGCGTAGGTTACATCGTCGCCAAGAATTCCAAGGAAAAGGTCCGTTGCAGCAAGGGCCGCTACTATGTCTACAGCAAGGGCTATTATGAGCCGCGTGAGGCGGCAGAAGGCTTCCGTCTGGTGTTCTTCGAAGAACGCCCCGCCAATGTCGATCTCTATACCCGTGGCCGCGACGGCCGGGATTATCCTTACAAAGGCCGCTAAGCCCTGAGAGGCACTATCGTAAAGACCCCGGACGGTCAGGCCGTCCGGGGTCTTTCCATTTCGGTCATCCGACACGCTTTGGCTATAAATATTGCAATCTAAGCCGTTTGCGCCTCTTCCCCCGCAAACGCCTTCCCGCTATATCCACCCTTATGACAAACCCTGCTTCTCCTCTCGATTCCGGCCGGCCGGCCGATCCGTCCAAATTCATTCAGGGCCGTACCGGTCCCTGGGAAGTCGTCATGGGCCTGGAAGTCCACGCTCAGGTCGCTTCCAACACCAAGCTGTTTTCCGGCGCCAAGGTCGGTTTCGGCGCGGGGCCGAATGAACAGGTCAGCCTGGTTGACGCGGCCATGCCTGGCATGTTGCCTGTGCTTAATAAATACTGCGTCGAGCAGGCGGTGAAGACGGGGCTGGGTCTGAAGGCGCAGATCAACCGCTTCTCGCGCTTCGACCGCAAAAACTATTTCTATCCCGACCTGCCGCAAGGCTATCAGATTTCACAGCTCTTCCACCCGATCGTGGGCGAGGGCGAGGTGCTGGTTGAACGCGACGACGGCACCAGCTTTACTGTGCGCATCGAGCGCCTGCATCTGGAACAGGATGCGGGTAAGTCGATTCACGATCTCGACCCCAACGCGACCTATGTCGATCTCAACCGTGCCGGTACTGCGCTGATGGAAATTGTCTCCAAGCCGGATCTGCGGTCGTCCGACGAAGCGGTGGCCTATTTCAAAAAGCTGCGGACTATCCTGGTGTATCTGGGCACCTGCGACGGCGATATGGAAAAAGGCAATATGCGCGCCGACTGTAACGTCTCAGTCCGCCGTCCGGGTGAAGCCTTCGGCACGCGCTGCGAAATCAAGAATGTCAATTCGTTCCGCTTCATGCAGCAGGCAATCGAGTTCGAGGCCCGCCGTCAGATCGAAATTCTGGAAGACGGCGGTAAGATCGATCAGGAAACCCGTCTGTTCGATTCGGTAAAGGTCGAGACCCGCTCCATGCGCTCCAAGGAAGAAGCGCACGACTATCGCTACTTCCCCGACCCTGACCTTCTGCCGGTCGAACTGGAAGAGGCTTGGATCGAGGATATCCGTCGCCATCTGGTCGAATTGCCCGACGACAAGAAGGCGCGCTTCATTTCGCAATATGGTCTGTCGGGTTATGACGCGCAGGTGTTGATTTCGGAGCAGTCGCGTGCCGACTATTACGAGGCCGCTGTCCTGAAACTTAAAGAGCTTGGGGGCGGTGACGCCAAGTTGGTTGCGAACTGGACGACGAACGAGCTTCTGGCGCGCCTGGCCAAGGATGGCAAGGAGATCGCTGAATCGCCGCTGCCGCCGGAACAGATTGCGGGTTTGGTCGAGCTCATCGAAACCAATGTGATTTCGTCTAAAATCGCCAAGACGGTTTTCGAACACATGTGGGAAGGCAAGGGATCGATCACCCCGGCGGAAATCGTCGAAAAGCATGGCCTCAAGCAGGTGACCGATACCGGCGCCATCGAAAAGGCCATCGATGAAATCATTGCCGCCAACGCGGATAAGGCCGCCGAAGTGGCCGCCAAGCCTCAGGCGCTGGGCTGGTTCGTCGGTCAGGTTATGAAAGCGACGCAGGGCAAGGCCAATCCGGCCGCTGTCAACGAATTGCTTAAGGCGAAACTCGGCCTGTAATCTTGTTGAACATCTAAATAAAAAGCCCTGTTCGGATGAGCAGGGCTTTTTCTTATTTTTTGGTTCTTATTTTTGGGTCGGAACAACCGTCACATATGGTGTATCGACCATGGCGGTGCCCGTCGATTGTGGGTTGGTATCCGGTCCGCGGACCGCGTCGGTCGACGTGCGCGCGGCGCCCGCGACGTACACTTCGGTCGGCGCGTTTTCGGCCAGCGTCTGCGTCTGGACCTCAGGCTTGGTGCCGTAGGCTTCATTTGCAGCGGGGCGCGCCATGGGATGCGCCATGACGGACCCATCTGGCGCATTCATCGCCTGCTGCTGGTTTAAGCGCTTAGTCGTCTGATTGGCCGCTTCCTTGGCAAGAGCGGCCGAAGTGAAGCTTGCAAACGCAATAGCGATGGCCGCGGCGGATATCAGGATTTTGGACATGGACAACTCCTTGCAGATCGCCTCCGTTATGGATGGCGGGCCGGCCTGATCAAGTTGAGCTCAGGGCGGTTCAGAAAAGCCCCGGTCCCGTGACCGGGGTTATCGGGCACTATTGGACGGGCAAGGTTGGTGTGACGGGCGTCGGCGCCGGGGGCACGGACGGTGTCGGTACTGTAACCGATCCGGTTGTGTCGGTGGTGGCGTCCATGCCCGCCTTGGTATTGGTGTTAGCCGTACCGGTGCTGTTTACAGTGCCGTCGGTGGCGACCGAATTGTCCAGCGTTGTGCTTGCTGTCGAATCCATATTACCCGTCGCAGGCGTTGCGCCGCCCGTCGCCGCATTGACACCAGATGTAGTATTAAGTTGCGTGTCAGTTTGGCCGTTGACGGTGCCACTGACGCCTTGAGCTTGCTGCTTGTTCAGGTCGGCGGTGATGGTGTTTGCCTGTTTGGTGGTTGTCTTGCCGGTGACCTTCGCGGTTGCGTCGACCGTGGTTTGGGCGATGGCGGGTGTCAGGCATGTGGCGCCCATGATCAGGGCCGCGGCAGGAATCAGAATGCGTTTCATATGTTCGTTCCTTGATCGAGTCTCTGCATTTAATTCAACGGCTGAATTCTGCATCCAGTCGGTGATAAGCTATCGATAGGGCTGTAAATTAGACAGCCGGATGACGGCGTTCTTTCATCTGGGTTTTGCAAGGATGCTTTAATCTTTTGACCACCAGCGATCCGTATGAATATGCTGTGCCACTATAGCGGAGGGCTTGAATGGACGATTTGGCCTTGAGCCTGACGGGGGTGTCGAAGACGTACGGCAACTTCCGCGCGGTGAACAATCTCAGTTTTGCGGTAAAGCGGGGCACGATCTGTGGCTTCTTGGGGCCTAACGGCGCCGGGAAGACATCGACCGTGCGGATGATCTTAGGGTTGTCGGAGCCTACGTCAGGGGAGATTCGCGTCCTGGGGGGCGCCTCGGACAAGGTGCTGGACCGGATTGGCTTCATGCCGGAGGAACGCGGGCTCTACCGCAAGATGACGCCGATCGACGTGATCGTTTTCCTGGCGGGTCTCAAAGGGGTGCCGGCGGGTGTGGCGCGCCGACGCGGCGCGGAGATGCTCGAAGCGCAGGGCCTCGGGCCGTTCATGAACAAGCAGATTCGCTCCCTGTCCAAAGGCATGTCGCAGAAGGTGCAACTCATTTCATGTCTGGTGCATGAACCGGAACTGGTCATCTTGGACGAACCTTTTTCAGGTCTCGACCCGGTCAACCAGCAGGGGCTTGAAGAGGTTATTCGCGAATTGGCCAGGCGCGGTGCGACCGTGCTGTTTTCTACCCACGTCATGCAGCACGCCGAGCGGCTGTGTGAAAAAGTTGTCCTGCTGGCCAAGGGGCAAAAGGTGTTTGAGGGTACGTTGAAGGAAGCGAGGTCGGCCGCGCCTCGCCACCTCGATCTCGAGGGGGACCTGGCCGAATCTGATCTGCGTACCCTGCCGGGCATCGTCTCCGTCATCGATCTGGGGGAGGCTGAGGAGGGGGCGCACCTGTGGCGATGCGGACTGGAAAAAGGTCGGGCGCCGAACGAGGCCCTGAAGGCCGCTTTTCTGAAAGGCCTGGATGTCCGGCGGTTCGAGGCGCGCGAGCCCACCCTACATGACGCCTTTATTGTCCTGACCGGCGGTGATGCCCGCCAGGCCGATGCCACCCCGTCCGAGCCCATGAGGCCGGAACATGCGTAATACGTTTTTGATCGCCAGGCGCGAATATCTTGCCTTCGTCCGTACGGTTGGTTTCTGGCTGTCCCTGGTCACCTTGCCGCTGCTGATTACCGGTATCATTCTGGTGCCGCTGCTGCTGCGTCAGACATCGCCGGTGCAGACCCTGTCCGTGGCGGTCCTCGACCTGACGGGGGAGGGCCTGGAAGGCGATCTGCGGTCTATCATTCGGGCAAAAGCGCCGCCGCCGAAAGCTGAGCCTCAGACAGATGGTATGCGCAAGATTGCCGCCAGCATTGCCCGTCCGGATATTGTGCGGCTGGTAGATTTGCCGACTGGGCTCACGCCTGCCATGCCCCGCGCCGAGGCGGAGGCCAGAATTCCAGCCCTGCTGGACAAGACATCAGTCGGGGCATCGAACATTCTGGTGGCCTATACCGAGGCCGGCGTGCTGCATTTCGATATCTGGTCGATCAAGTCGCAAAAGAATAGTCTTGCCGGCAGCATTGGAGAGGAACTGCAGGATCTGAACTACTACAGACGGGCCCGCGCCCACGGTGTCGATGCAAAGCTGGCTGAGGATTTGCGTAAGGCTGCCGTGGTCAACAGTCTGACGCACCGCGAAGTGCCGTCGAAGGGGGCAGGTGGCGGTTTGGGCAATTTCATGGGAGATCAGGGGCCGGGTGTTGTTGGTTTCCTGATTGGCTTCGGGACTTGGATGACGATCTTCTCGTCCTCGATGATTCTGCTGGGGGGCGTCATCGAGGAAAAATCGAGCAAGGTCCTGGAAGTCCTGCTGGCCTCAACATCGACCGAAAGCCTGCTCATCGGCAAGGTGCTGGGCGTGGCCGGCGTATTGCTGACGGTCGGCATGATCTGGAGCGGGCTCAGTTTGATTCTCGGCTCGTACGGCCTTTCTCTTGCCCCGCCCGGGGTGGCGGCCGGTATCAAGGCGGCTTTCAGCGGGCTTTTCTCGCCCTTGCATCTGGTGCTGCTGGCCGTCTACTTTGTCTGTGGCTATCTGATGTATGGCGTCAGCTTCGCGGCGATCGGCGCTTTCTGCGAAACCCAGAAGGATGCCCAGGCGATTATGGGGCCGGTTATGATGGTTTTAATGATCCCGATGCTGTGTATGCAGGCGGCCCTGTCGGCGCCCAATTCACCCATCATACAATACCTGTCCTACGTCCCTATATTTACGCCTTTCCTGATGCCGTTGCGGCTGTTGAATCCGTTGCCATGGTGGGAAATCGTCCTCACCCTCGGCGGAATGCTGCTGGTCGGCGGATTTATGATCATGGTGGGGCGTAAGGCCTTCCGCCAAGGCGCGCTTACCGGGGGTAAACTGACCTGGGGGACCTTGTTCCGTATCGCGACGGAAAAGCCTTCGGCCTGACCCGGCGGATGGTAGAGAAAAACCCCCGATGCCTAGCATCGGGGGTTTTGAACATTAGATAGCCGGTCTTTAATGAGCGGGTGCGGCGGGCGGTGTCGTACCGTCCGGAGTGGTCGGCGCGGGCACAGTCGTGGTGTCCGGAACCGTGGCTTCTGTGCTTACCGATGCGCTGGCCGAATCGGAACTAGCGGAGGCGTCAGCAGACACGCTGGCACTTGAAGAACTGCTGGAAGACGATGCAGCTTCGTCGGCGGTCTTTGCAGGCGGTGCTTCTTGAGCGACCGACAGAAGCGGCGCCAGGCCGAGAGCAGCGACGAAACCAGCGGCGGCAACAATGCGTACGGAAGTTTTCATAGTAAAGTCTTTCTCTGTTTGGGAGTCGTTACTGTGTAACTCTTGGAACTACACTATTGTAATTCAAATTATACGTGCCGAAGCTGAGATTTGCCTAGTTGCGCTTTCGACAAGTGTTAATTTTTCGTAGGAATGGGGCGCAAATTTGTCTCTGAAGGGGTGTATTTGTGTTAAATGTATCAAATATACTTATATTTATTATTTTTTTATTTTAAATAAGGGGCGCCTTATAGAGTCTTAATTAGATCTCCGCGCCATATTAGGACGCGGAGCTTTTTGATGATTTGAAGTAGCCGACGGCACAGGGGAGACAGGTTTTAGTGGATACCTGGCGGGCGCGGGTGATGTATTCTTTACGACGCTGGCTTTACGACGCTGGGGTCAGGATCAGCTGGTAGTGTGCCAGACGTAATGCCGCTTGGATCCTGGATATTGGGGCGTGGCATTTCCGTTCCACCGGTTTCAGTTGGGTAAACCGGCCCATCGCCGAGGGCGCGTGCCTTAGCGAGTTGCCGACTGTTTAACGTGTCGCTGCTGGTCGAATTGTTCGGGTCATTGGCAAGGTCGCCGGCCGCTAGTGCGCGATCGTGTTCGCGCTTTAGTTGAGCCTCTTCGGCCGGACTACCTTTCGGTGGTGGGGCGGCAAGCAATAGCGTCGGCCCTGTTGGTGTTTCCACCACCTTCTGAGGGGGCTGGGGCAGGTTTGGGGGTGTATTTTGCGCCAGGGCGGGAAGGGCCAGAAGGCTTCCGCAGAGGAGGGCGGTGGGCAGGGTTAGTGATAGCTTTCTCATGACAGGACTCCGAAAATGGTCTCAGCGGTTATCGTCGTTGGTTTGGGCTTCTACATCCGCAGACAAGGTAGTAGGTTGCGATCTCTTTGCCTCCAGGTCGATCATGGCGCGAAGATTATCCACCCGCGCCTCAGAAGGTGTGCCTGACGGCCTAAGGGAGTTTGCGCTAAAGCCATCTGCGGTTTGACGGCGTGCCTGGCGCAGATGGCCTCGGCCAGCATCTGCCGGGTTGCCCCGAGCTTCGCTTGCGCCCGCAAGATCGGCGTTGGTGGAGGCGGCTGTTCCGCTTTGTAATTCCCCGACCGTACCGGCCATATGGCCGTTACCAAAAAGCTGGGCATGCGAGACGGTCGGAAGTGCCATGCCGGCGCTGACTGCCAAGGCGGCGAATAGGTGTGTCGAAATCATAGTACCCTCCATGATCATTTGCGATCGGTGAAGACATCTCGGGTCTCACGTGGTGCAGAAATTCTTTGGGGCATTTTCCGCGCATCGGTCGGCGCAAATTGGGCGGAAAAGTAATGATTGGATTGGGATCTACGGGCTGAAAAATAGAGCCTCGGCCAAGCGTGATTAGTCCCGTATGGGGGCGCCGCGACTGACTTATGCCAATCCTATAAATGACAAAAGCCCCGGCGTGGACGCCGGGGCTTCATCCTTGGCATAGGACGGTCTTAATAAACGTCGTAGAAGACGTCTATAATCTCGCCGGTGCTCATGTCGACAAGAACGATATCCTGGCCGACGAAGAAGTAACCGCAATCGTACGGTGGGCGTGGCAGGCCGTAGGACATATAATCGTAGATGCGGTAGCGGAAGAAGTAGTCGGGAAGGTATTCTCCCATGCCCCAGCGGTGGCCGTACCACTGGCTCGGGACGCGATAATAGCCGTAGGTCGGGGCGAAGTAGAAGCCCATACGCAATCCTGTATAGCCACGGAAACGGTGATCGTTGCGATAATCAAAATGATAGTTACCGTGACCGCGGTCCCAGTTACGGCCACTGTGCCCGCGATCGCGGTCGCGGTCTCTATCGCGATTGCCGTTCCAGCCGCCATTGCCGTCGCCGCCGTGCCAGCCGCTGTTATTATTGTGGTCGTTGTGGTCGCGTCCCCCGCCGCCATTGTTCGGGTCGCGTCCACCATTACCGCTTGGTTGGTCGGGCCGACTTCCGCCGGTCCAGTGTCCCGCATTGTCGCGTCCACCATTGGGTTGGCCGTCATTGCCACGGTGCCAGTTACGACCGCCGCCGGGTTGTCCGTCGTTGCCACGGTTCCAATCACGACCGCCGCTGGGTTGGCCATCGTTGCCGCGGTTCCAGTCGCGTCCACCATTGTGCCCGCCGTTTGGGCCGCCACGCGGTTGGCCATCATTTCCACCGCGGGCGCGATCTCCGCCGGATGCTCTTGGCTGCACAACGGGCGCAGGCTGGGCAGGATTCGGTCGGGATTGGGCTCGGTCGCCGCCTCCACGGTTTTCGCCTCCACGGTTTCCGCCGTCGCCACCACCACGGTTGCCGCGATTACCGCCGTGTTGTCCGATATCGTCCTTGGTGGGGGGGATGGCGTAGGAAGGTGTGGCGGTTATGCCTATTAAAAATCCAAGCGCCAAGCCGGAAGCGGCCATTTTTGCAAACTTGCTGTTCATTCTCGTCCTCGCTGACTAGGCAGATCATCCCCGATACTCAGGATATGCGGATCTGAGACGCGCGGCGATAAAAATTATCGCGTTGACATGTTTATGACAGATGCTCTCTGAACTGAAGCTGAACAAACCATGACAGCTGTAGGGGGACGTGAGTCAAGATTCCAGTCTTAAGAATTGTTTTATATGGGCGCGTTTGCTTCGGCGCCCGTCATTCATCTGGAACTTATTTTATGTTGTTAACTGTGTAATTTCCCTGTATCTAAAGTATAGATTTAATTTTCATAACTTATAATCAAATAATTCTATATTTTTCTTAAATAATTAACTAAGTTGCACAAAATAATTAACGAAAAAATTAACATTAATGTATGATTTACGAAAAATATTCAACGTAAATATCGTCATTAACTTTAATTTTATTAGACGGTGAAAAAATCGACTTATCAACAGTCATGGAGACGCGCAAAAAGCGCGGCATCAAAGATGATCAACCAAGTCGAAAGCCAGTTCATTCCCCTGCCTACCGCTGAAATGGGCGGTGACGAGCTGTTCAAGCTGGGCCTGATGTATTCCACCGGTCAGGGCGGCGCCCCGATCGATCTCATATCGGCGCACATGATGTTCAATCTGGCCGCTATGCGCGGCTCGGTCGAGGCCCAGGTTTACCGTCGCGAACTGTCACGCGAAATGGATCGCGAAGATATCGCCGAAGCCCAGAAGGCCGCCCGTCAATGGCTGGATCAAGGTCGTATCGGCTGCGCCGCCTAAGCGTTCGAGGTCCGGCGTAACATTCGCTACGTACGGTGCAGGTGCAGCTATTGCATTCATAGCGCGTCCGCCTGTCTGTCAGCATTCGGGCTGTCAACAGTCAGAAATGCACTGTGGCGATGCCATCACTTTCCGAATGACTTGTAAGTAAAATAGTTAAGTATGCCGCCGGGGATCAAATTATTGACCCACTGCTCCATAAAGACGCCGGCTTCGGCGACATTGGTACGCGGCACGAAAACGATATCGAAACGGCGCAGAGCCGTCATACGGCTGTCATGGCCTTTCAGCGGCGTTTTAAGGTCAACGATCCGCAACATGGCCTGACCGTCTCGGCCGCGCCTGATAATCATAACATTTTGGCTTTTCGCGCCATGGGTGAGGCCGCCGGCGGCCATAGTGGCCTGAAGCACGTCCATGTCGGCCAGCATATCGACCCAACCGGGGTTGCGTACCTCTCCGCCAACCAGTACCCGCATCGGCGCCGTGTCGCCCGGATACACCGTGACCTGCGGGTCGCGCAGCACGCCGTGATAGGCAGCCTGAATTTCCTGTTGCAACTGTGGCACGCTTTTGTAGGCCGCCATGACCTGTCCAACCAAACCCAGCGTAATGCGACCGTCGGGGCCGACCTGCGTCTGGCGACTCAATTCCGGTGCGCCAGGGACGCTTATTTCCAGCTTGTCGCCAGGGTAGAGCAGGTAATAGGGCTCGTCGTCCGTCCATTGCGCAAAGCCAATCAACGGCGCTTCGGGCATTCTATCCCTAGCTGCGGCGTGGGTCGCGCGCGTAGCGGCAACCAGACCTAAGCCCAGACCGGCAGTTAGCAGGGAGCGGCGATTCAGCATGGGCCGGGATAATCCGTGATGAGGGGGTGTCGGAAGATTAATAAGGTGTGAAATGGTAAACATTCGTTAACGGCGCAGGGTTAGTTTGAGCGCTTCTGAGGTTCGACGCCTGGGTAGTGGTGCGAAGGCGGGGCGGGTACCTTGAAAACTCTGGGAAAATTCTGGCACGGAACGAGAGACTCAATGCACACTTACGACGTGCGGGATGACGAGGACGACAAGGTGGTGCGGTTGCGCCGTCCGGGCGGTGCCCGCACAGGTCAGCAAAGGGCACGTATGGCCGCAAGTACAGGCGCGACGGGGACGGGCGGAATTATGCATATCGGTTTGGGAGATATGGTTGCCCTGCTGTTCCGCGAGCTATGGCTGATGCTTGTCGTTTTCGGCGTTATATTCGGCGTCGGCCTGGCCGCGGCCTTGTCCATGCCGTCGAGTTATACTGCCGGCGCCAGTCTGTTGATGCAATTGGGCAAGAACTATGTTTATGAGCCGATCGCAGGTGATGCGGCGCGCGGCGCGACGGCCACTATCGATCAGGTCGTCCAGTCGGAGGTCGAAATCCTCAATTCCACCGAACTGAAGCGCCGGGTAATCGCCAAGCTTGGCTATAAGGTCATTTTGCCGTCCAGTCCAAGCCTTTGGCATCCGGCGACGGACGGTCAGCGCGCCGATGCCGAGCAGGCGTCGCTTAAGGTGATTCAGGGCGGATTTCAGACGGCGACATCGCCTGCCAATAATGTCGTGCGTCTGACCTTCAAGCATGAAAATGCCCAATCGGCGTCCCTGATCCTCAACACCTTGATCGATGAATACCAGGTCTATCGTCAGCAGGTATATAACGATGCGACCGGGCCCTTGCTGCAAAAGCAGAAGGACGCATTCGACCGCCGTCTGGCAGAGGCGGATGCCAGTTATCAGGCCTTTTTGGCACGCAACGGCGTTGGCGACTACGAAACGGCGAAGACGACCTACGCCAAGATCTACGATCAGGTCACCACGGATATGTATGCCGCCCAGACGCAACTGGCGACAGATCGCGCTAAGCTGACCGAGGTAAGCAGCAATCTGCGCAGCATGAGCCCGGAGATGAGCATCGAGCGGGATTTGGACCTGTCGGTTCCCAACAAGATCTTCGCCCTTCAGCAGCAGCGTCAGGACCTTCTGTCGCGTTATCTACCGGGCGCGCAGCCGGTCAAGGACATCGAGGCGCAGATCGCGTCGCTTCAGACGTTGATGAATTCCGGACGCGGTGTCAGCGAAGCTACGCACAAGATGGGCGTCAACACCGTCTATCAGGGATTGCTGACCCAGAAAATGGACCTAGAGGCGGATATCGCTTCGGTAACGGGGCGTCTCAATCTGCTTCAGCAACAGGCAGGGCAGGTCATGGCGAAGTTGCAGGCTCTGACCGGTTTGGAAGCGCAGTACAATATGCTGTCGACCGAACGCAACGCCTTGCAAGACAACATAAAGATTTTTACCCAGCGCATTCAGGAAAACGAAGCCGCGCAACAGATGACCAAGGGCTCAGATGATACCGTCCGCGTGGTGGAAAAGGCGTCTATGCCGGACAAACCGAAAAGCCTAAAGCGAATTATCCTCATTCTTTCCTTCCTGTTCGCCGGCTTCACCGCCCTGTGTGCCGGGCTATTGCGCGTCTATACGCGTAAGGGCTTCGTCAATGCGGAAATGGCGGCCCGGACCCTGGATCTGCCGATCCTGGCTCAGGCGACACGAAAGGCCGCCTGACGCAGTAACAATCGTGTTGCGGGCAACCGACGGCTTTGCGACACTTCACATACCGATTCGGTGCAAGGGTCACCGTGCGGCTTACAGTGGCTTATATGGTTGATCTGACACGCGAAATGGCCGATGTGATGTCGGCACTCGGCCGCCCGCAATCTGCGCGGGGGCGTGCGTTGATGTTTGTGTCAGCCTATGGCGGCGAGGGTGTGTCGACGGTGGCGCGCGAATATGCTCGTTGCGAAGCGGCCTTTACCAAGAAGCCCGTCTGGCTGGTAGATGCTGACCTTGCATCACAAGGTCAGATGCAAGCCCTGACCGAGGACCCTGAGCGATTTGGCCAGCCCGGGCCGCTCAGCCAGGCCTCGCCCGACGGGTCCGCTTTTTTCGCGTTATCGCCGCCAGGGCGCGACGATCGTGGCGCGCCCATTCATGACTCACAGTACCTTGTGGCGCGCGCCTTTCTCGGTAAACGCCTTTGGGTGACGCGTTTTCGACAAAATAACATGGCGCCTGGGCAACGCGTAAAGCTGTTCGAACAGACGACATACTGGAAGGCGTTGCGTCAGCATGCCCAGACGATTGTCGTGGATGTCCCCGCACTCGACCGGTCGACCGCAGCGCTGCAACTGGCGCCCCAAATGGACGGCGTGATCCTTGTGGTCAGCGAAGGCGAGGGCGACGTACAGGCACGTGTCAACCTCAAGGCTGATATCGAACAAGCCGGCGGCACGCTGCTTGGCATGGTCTATAATCGCGCTCGCCGCGTGACCGGCGGAACGCGGCGGCCGCTGGGGCGGTTCGCGGCCCTGTGAGGGGGCGGTGAGCGCCGGCGGCCTGAAGGCCGAATTACGCGACTTCTGGCCCCGTCTTATTGACGACTGGCGCGACGACTGGCTGTCGCTCATCATGGGCGTGGCCCTGCTATTTGCCTTTTCCCAAGCCTGGTTGTGCCCCTTGTTCGGCTACGGCGATCAATCGCCCGCCGTTGGGGGGCTGATTAGAAATTTCTATTATCCCTTTTATCTTATGGCCGTAACAGTAGCGGTCGTCTGCTGGCGTGGCCTTTTGAGCGCTGTCTGGCGCACCCCGCTACTGCTATGCCTTTGCGGGCTGTGCGCCGCTTCATACCTGTGGTCGATAGACCCCAGCGGGACATTTCGCCGCGTCATTGCCCTGTTCATGACCATGCTCGGCGGCTACGTTCTTGCGGTACGTTTTCAGTGGGCGCGACTGCTTGAGGTGATCGCTGCGGCCTTTGTCATTATGATGATCGGGTCCTATGTCTTCGCCCTGTTTCTGCCGCGCCTGGGCCTCATGCAGGATTTGTTTCCCGGTGCCTGGCGGGGCCTGTGGGCGGAAAAAAATAATCTCGGCTCGTTTATGTCCATCGGCGCCGTCGCGGCCGCAGCGGCAGCCCTCCACAATCCACAAAGGCGGACATTCTGGTGGGGGATGACGGCGGGCATGGTCCTCCTGACCTTGCTCTCCACATCCAAGACCTCTCTGGTTTGCCTAGTGCTTGGCATGGGTGGGATCGGTTTCATCTATCTGGCCCGAAAAGGGCCTATCCTTGGCATACTGCTGAGCTGGCTGGCCTTGACGGTGCTCTTGGGCCTGGGCGCGCTGATCCTGTACGCGCCCGATAAGTTGTATCTATTGCTTGGCAAGGATGCGACCCTGACCGGCCGCACCTTTATATGGGACGGCATTACTCGCGTCATGCAGGACAGGCCGCTATTGGGCTACGGCTACGGTGTGGTGTGGAGTGACGAAAGCGATTACGCCCCGCTGGCCAAAATTACGCATGTCGCCGGTTTTCGCGCATTTCACGCCCATTCATGCTGGTACGAGGTTTGGCTTGGTCTTGGCCTCGTAGGGCTGGTCAACTGGGCGCTGGTTTTTGCCGAGGCCTGGCTAAAGGGCTTTTATCGGATGCTCCGCGGGACGGGCGGCTATTTTGCCTTACCCATGCTGGGCATCTACGGACTGTCCAGCCTGACCGAGAGCATGGCGCTCAGTTGGAACGACCTGCGCTGGTGTTTGTTTGTTATTGTCGCGGTCAAGGTGTCCTTGCCGCGTGACGAAGACAGTAAGAATTTTACGCTGCGCGCTTAACCGCCGCCGGAGCCGCGAGGCGCGCCCCTTCGGCGAAGGTCACGATGTCGAAACCCATTTCTACCGCTTCAGTAACCAGTCGGTCGAGAACGGCGGGGGTGCAGCCCCAGCTGGACGGCGTGTCGCGGACATCGTGGGTGTAGAGGACCAGCCAGGCGGTCTGTTCGGCGGTCCGCTGTAGCCAGGTTCGCGCCACATCTTCGCCGTCAGCACCTTCGATCCCGACAGCGGGGGCTTGGTTGAGGTCGGTGCCGGTGGTGATCAGGCCGTGGTGCAGGGCGCGTGAAGCAGTGAAACGCTCCTTGAGAATTGCCTTGGCTTGCGGAGATACGTCGCCGTAAGGATAGGCGAAGGTTACCGCTTCTGGGAACCCTTCGCGTCTAAAAGCTGCTGCATTTAGATCTAGGTCGCTGGTGATCTGCGGGCTGGAGCCCTTGCCGCAGTCGATATGGTTATGGGTGTGGCAGGCGATTTCGTGACCGGCGGCGGCGAGGGCGCGAATCTCATCTGTGCCGGCCATGGTGCCGAGATGATTGTCATGGCCCATCAGTCCGGCGGAAATGAACCAAGTGCCGCGCGCGCCGTGACGTTCCAGTATGGCCGCGCCGGTATCGGCCGCTGACGATGGGGCGTCGTCGAACGACACGGTCAGCAACGGGCGCGTCAGGTTGAGTTGCGCCGGCCGCGCATGGACGACACGCGCCAGGCGGCGGCGCAGTTTACCGTAGAGTGAGCGATCGGCGGTGTAGGGCGTATCCATTCAGACCACCTGGGCGTAGAGCGCGGCGCGATATAGCCGCAGAGAAAAGGCGCGTAGTTTCAAAGGCGCCAACGACGACAGGCCGACGGCCTTGATCAACGGACGCAACACATTAAGTCCGGGAATTTTCTTCAACAGTTTCGCGACTTTGTAGCTTGGATATTGAGTTATCACGTGCGGATGGCGGTCGATGACGCGGGCAAAGTTCGCCACCGATTGTTCGTATTTGCGTGCGAGGGTTTCCGGTGTATCCAGCCCCATATGTGTCGCAGTATTGTCGATATGACCAACACCGTATCGGGCGGCCACACGCATGCCCCACTCTGTATCTTCCCACCCCCAGCCGGTGAAGGCGCCGTCGAAGGCTTCCGCGGCGAACACGTCGCGACGGACCAGAAGGTTTGACGTGAAGACGTACTTTTCCGGCTGTTCGGCGCGCTCGGCCGCCGACAGGCAGTCGCTGTGGCCAGCCATCAGCTTATGGATAGCGAAGGCGGGCGTATCCGGCGCCTGGCGAAGGGAAAAGCCGCCGAAGACGACGGCATTGTGGCCGTCGGCCTGGGCTAGCCAGCGGTCGAGGAAGGCTGTGTCGTCGGGCAGCATGTCGGAATCGAGAAACAAGTAATAGTCGCCGCGCGCCGCCGTGGTCAGGCGGTTACGCCCGCGCGCGCGGCCTTCGTTGACCGTAAGCGTGATCAGTTCGCAAGCCAGCGGGCTTTGGGCGATAAACGTGCTGACGGCATGGGTCAGGTCCGCCATGGCCGAGCCGTCGTCGATCAGTATGATTTCCAGGGCGGACGGATCGCGGCTTTGCAAGGCGCGTAACAGGTCGAGCGGTGATTCCCGATAAAACGGGATCAACACCGACAGGCGGGGCATGACGGCGGCGAAGGCGGCGTTTCTGAACGGAGACGGCAAGCTCATGCGGCCACCCGTTGGCGCAGGCGTGCGAAAACCTTTTGCGCGGGTTCGCGGATATCGTTGAGGTCAAGCAGCCAGGCCAGGATGCCATAGACCAATATGCCGGTTATTCCCTTCAGGATCAGTTCGACGACGGCTATGTCGAAATGCGGGATCAGGGCGACCACCGCCATCATCACGGCAACGCAGCCGGCTGTCTTCGCCAGATCGGCAGCCGGAACGGGCAGGGCCAGGGTGTCGAGACCGAGCAGCCAGGCACCGATCATGCCCAGGCCAAAGCTGAGGCAAGACGCCAGCGCCGCTCCGATCAGGCCAAACATCGGAATGAGCAGGACATTCAGGGCGATATTGCTCACGGCAGGAATGGCCATGGCGACGACCAACAAGCGGGTGCGCTTCGACAGGGTGAAGGCCTGAAGGAAGTAATAGGTATTCAGGCCGGAAAACAGGGCGCCCAGGCTAATCAACGGCGTGACGAGCAAGGCCTGCTGGCGCAGGCCTTCGCCAATCAGGAGGGTGCCCAGGGCCGGGGCCACCATGATCAGACCGCCGACGGCCGGAAACAGGACAAAGGCCATGGTGCGGATCTGGAGGCGGGCATTGGCGCGAAGGCCCGCTTCGCCTTCATGTTCCAAGGCGTTCACCATGGCCGGCCCGCCTGCGGCGCCGAACCAGATGAACAGGACGTCGAGTATGCGTGAGGCCAGGGAGAAGCCGGCATGGTAGGCGCCGGCCTCGGCATCATTGAGGAAGTAGGCGATCAGAAACCGGTCGACCGTATAGAGCGCAAGGGTCAGGATCAGGCTGGCTGAAACCGGAAAGCCATAATGGGCGTACTGTTTGGTTTTTTCGACGCTGAACGTGCCTTTAAGGGCGCGGCCCCAGTCTTCGCGAACGATGAATGGCAGGCACATCAGCGCGATCAATCCGCCGCCGACAATGGGAGACGCGCCCCCCAGGCCCAGCACGGCGCACAGCACCCCAAGTCCAAAACCGCCGGCCGTCTGAACCATGTCGAGGATCGAGGCGGCGCCGACCCGACCTTCGGATCGGCGTTGTTCCTGGACCAGTTTGACTAGCGAGCGAAAGACGACGCAGCCGAGGCTCAGGCCCATGGCCATTTTTAGCGTGCCTTCCATCGGCCACAGCCAGAGGCCGAGTGCGCAGACAATGGCGAAAACGGCCATCGCCGCGGCAAACAGGCAATAGACTGTGCCATAGAGTTGCGGGGCCGTGACGTCGGTGCGGGCTTCCGACGGATAGAAGCGCGCCATTGCGGCTTCGATCCAGGTAAAGAAGATGGTCTGGGCCAAGCTGGAAATCCCGAAAGCCATGGCGTACTGGCCATATTCGGCGGGCGTTAGCACGCGCGTGAACACCATGAGGGTCGCAAAGCCGATCAGGCCTTGCAGAATATTGGCAGGCAGGTAGCCGAGCAGGCCGCGAACGAACATGTTTACGATCCCCGCGTCGTCGGTATGGTTTCAGGCATCATCTGACGGTCTTCGCGTCACCGGCCAGGCACGGAATGGTCATGGCCATGATATAGAGGTCGAACCACAGCGAATGGCGTTCGATATATTCGACGTCGAGCGCGATGCGGCGGCGCACATCGTCGGCATTGTCGAGCGGACCGCGCGACCCCTTGATGGCGGCCCATCCGGTAACGCCGGGCTTCATGCGGTGACGCCAGGCGTATTCGGCGACCAGGCGCGCGCTTTCGTCGGGACCGGTCTTCATGCCGATGGCGTGGGGACGTGGGCCGACCAGCGACATTTCCCCGGCCAGGACGTTGAACAGTTGCGGCAATTCGTCGATGCTCGTCTTGCGAATAAACCGGCCAATGCGGGTGACTCTCGGGTCGCCCTTGGTCACCTGCTGGGCGGCCGTATGATCGGTCAGATGCGTGTACATGGAGCGGAATTTCCACACCATGATGGCTTCGTTGTTGAAGCCGTGCCGCCGTTGCCGAAAGAAGACGGGGCCGGGGCTGTCCAGTTTGATCAGGGCGGCAACCACCAGCATCAGCGGCGCGAAGATGAACAGGGCCAGGGTGCCGATAATCAGGTCCTGTGCGCGCTTGAGCATGGCCCTGCGGTCGTCTTCGGAGATGCCGGAAACGCGGGCGAGGGGAATGTCGGCGACACGCGACCATGCGGCCTGGCGGGCGGTGGGGCTGTCCATATCGACATCGATGAACAGAGACACTTCGTTTGGCAGGCTGCGCAGCTTTTCGACGGTAGACTTGACGCGTGCCTTGGCGGAGGTGTCCAGCGCCACGACGATCTGATCGACATAGGGTGTGATCTTGTGGCTGAGCAGCGATTGCACGTCGCCCAGCACAGGCACGCCGGCGATGGCGGACGGGTTGCGCGCCAGCCGGTCGTCGAATATGCCCAGAATATTGACGTGGCGTTCCGCGATTGCCGCCTCGACCAGCTTTTCGGCGTGTCGTGTCGCCCCGACAATCACGATCGACGGAATAAGCTTACCCTGGCGCCGCCAGCGATCGATGAGGCTCCACCACAATAGGTGTAGCAGCATGAAAAAGCATAGACTGACCATTGCCCATATACGTATGGCCGTGTCCACGGCATAGTCGTTGACCGAGAATTGCGCAAAAAAGGCAGCAATGACGTAAGCGGCGGTGAAAACGCACACCAGCTTCAGCAGTTGCTTCCACACCCGGCCCCTGCGGCCAAATCGGTACAATCCGCCGGCTTCGAGCATCCAGTAAAGCGCGCCGGTCGCCGCGATGAACGGAAAGATGTTGCCAAGCGGGGCAATAGAGAAACCGAATGGCGCGACGGATTTGGCCGACAAAAGGGCGAAAGCGACGAGGGCGATCAGGTCGATGGAGCGGAACAGACGTACGAACATCTCACCGCTGCGCCGTTCGCGTGCCGAAATCAGCCGTTCCGGACGGAAAGGACCGCGCCGATCCTCGGGCCGTGCGGCCTTGGGGTCGACATAGACGACGTCAGTCAGCGTGGAGCGGGACAGGGGGGCGTTCATGACCTTGTGGCTTTTTCTAAACCTGGAAGGGCAAACTAGTCGATTGCGCTTAGGCTACCGTTAACGGCGGGCGGTTTTGCTGAATTTTTGAGCCTACAGGTATTCTCGGATCGCCATCCCCGCCAGGATAACCAGGGCGACCGGCAGCAGGACAACGCTCAGGGCGGTTTCGGTCCAGGTCCGGCGCTGGGCGCGGACATCGTAGGCTAGCTCGCTCATTTCGGCACCTCTCCTTGTTTTGGAAAGGGGTGTTGCAAGAGCCGGGCCACGCGCCGTCGCAGGCATGCCGTCAAAACCTGTGCAATTTTCGCCTAAACCGTTGCCTTTTAAAAATGAATACGCTAACTCACCCATAACGGAGACGTGGCCGAGAGGCTGAAGGCACTCGTTTGCTAAATGAGCGTACCCCTAAAAGGGTACCCAGGGTTCGAATCCCTGCGTCTCCGCCATCAAATTAAAAGGCTCGCCCGACGGGGCGGGCCTTTTGTTTTGCGAAGGAATACCGCGTGGGTAGTCCGATCAACTGCCGCGTCTATGTCCTGGCCGCGATGCGGCGGGCCTGGACAGCGGCGATGGTGCCGACCAGAAGCGCCAGAAGCACAGCCCAGCCGCCGATGGTTTCGATGGTCCAGAAGGTCTTGATGCCAATGCCCAGCCCGGACAGGTGGGCGAGGGCGGCCGCCATGCAGATGACTTGTCCGGCCAGCGCCCAGCGCGGCCAGGGATGCGGGGATTTCCAGCCGACAACGACAAATCCCTGAACGCACAGCAGATCAACCAGAAGCAGATAAAGCGGGCGGTCTTGCTGGGAAATCAGGCCGAACCCCAGGGTCAGAGCATAGGCTGACAGATAGAAGAAGGAGGCGTATTTTTCACGCCAAGCGCCGAAAATCAGCGCAGACAGGCATACAATCAGAATGGCGGCCGCGCCGACCTGAGTAGCCACCGACTGTAACATATCGTCCCGTTCCCCAGATCCGTGCGATTTCGCCCAGAAATACACTAATACAGGGAACGGGAAGCGCCGCAAGAAAAAGCTAGGGGGCGGCCAGACCCAGGGAGTTGGCGGGCAGCAAACGCCCTGCCGGCTTGGGTTTGGTCTTGTCGTCCTCCGGTTTGTCATAGGGTGGAATGATGGCATCGGGTGCCAGTCCGACCCGTTTCTGGACACGGGTAAGGGAAGAATGGGCGGCGGCCATGTGGTGTTGTGCCTGGTTCAGCGCCGTCATGGCTTTCAGCGTGTGGTCATGCACGTCAATAGTGATCGCCGTAGATACCTGAACGGCGCGGCGTGACGCGACATAGGCTTCGATCAGATGTGCCGCTTCGCTGAGGGCGGTATCGATCGCTTCTTCGGTAACATGAAGCTGGGCCGTCAGGGCCTGGGCAACATTAATGGTCTTTTCGAGTGACTGGGCAGGGGACATGGAGTGACTCCTATCATCTGGTACGACCGTCCGGAAAACGCTGGACCACAACCGATGTTAGAGTCTTAAGGATTTCAAAACGTGAAGGCTTATCCTTAAACTGTCATTAGCTATATGTTTTTTATGGATTAATTAAAGCACCTGACGCAGCACGAAGTAGAGTGCGCCGGCGATAACAATGGTGGCGGGCAAGGTCAGTACCCACGCCATGGCGATGCCGCGGATCGTGCTCCATTGCAGGCCTGATCGGTTGGCCGTCATCGTGCCGGCTATGCCGCCGGACAGGATATGGGTGGTGGAGACGGGTAGGCCCAGACGTTCGGCGGCGAAGATGGTGACGGCCGCCACGATACCGGCTGCCGCGCCCTGGCCGTAGGTCATCTTTGAATTGCCGATCTTTTCGCCTACCGTGACGACAATCCGCCGCCAACCGACCATGGTGCCGAGACCAAGCGCCAGGGCCGTGGCCACCTTAACCCAATCGGGAATATAGCGCGTCATGTCGTTGAGCGTCTTTTGCAGGCCGTCAATCGCCTTGGCTTCGGCTTCGGAGGCGCTGGTCTTGGCCGATTTCAGGATGCCGACCGCGCCATTGACCAGATACATGTCGTTGCGAAGCTGGGACATGTCGGCAGCCGGGACATTGCGGATCGCGCCGTGGGCCGTGATCTCGGTTTCGATGCGGTTCGTCATCATGGCCAGAGCGGCATACAGGTCCGGGGTATCAATCTTTCGGGCGCGCACGGCGGCATTTACGGCGCTACGGGCAATGTCGAGGGTCGGGACCGTGGCGTCGTTGGCATGGGCCGCAAAGGCGGCTTCACCGGCCTGAAGGGTGGCGATATAGGCCGGTTGATGCGCGTCTGGCAGGGCGCGGTTCAGCGCATAGGTGGCGGGCGCGACGCCGATCAGGATAATCATGATCAGGCCCATGCCTTTTTGGCCGTCATTGCCACCGTGTGCGAAGGACACGCCCGTGCAGGCCGCGATAAGCGTAGCGCGAATCCACAGGGGCGGCGGGGCTTCGCCAACCGGCGCTTCGTATAGTTTCGGATTGCGGATCAGAAGCTTCATGGCGAACAGCAGCAGGCCGGCGGCGACAAAGCCGATCAGGGGCGAAAAGATCAAGGCCTTACCGATCTTGGCCGCCTGGGTCCAGTCAATCCCGGACGTGGCGTTGACCGCCGAGGTCATGAGCTGGTTGGCGATGCCCACCCCCATGATCGAGCCGATCAGGGCGTGGGACGACGAATTGGGGATACCCAGCAACCAGGTGCCAAGGTTCCAGATGATGGCGGAGATCAAAAGGGCGAAGATCATGGCGTAACCGGCGCCCGTGCCGACCTGAAGGATCAGCTCGACGGGCAGCAGCAGGACGATGCCATAGGCCACCGCGCCTGTGGAGGCCAGGACGCCCAGGAAGTTGAATACGCCCGACCAGATCACCGCCGTCAGCGGTTTCATCGAATGGGTGTAGATC
>NZ_AWGE01000010.1 GCF_000495815.1 Asticcacaulis sp. AC466
GAAAGCCGTTGACGAATTCGAAGCCGAAAGCGATCAGCAGGGCCAGGCCCAGGAACAGGAAGGCGCCGACGGCAATCGGCTGGCCGATGGCCAGGGCGTCTTCATGCACGCAGAAACCGACATAGAGCAGGCCCAGCAGGATCGGGATGATAAATAGAAGAGAGGGCGACGGGCGGGGCTTGCGCGGTTCAGGTGGGGTGACCACAGGCTCGGACTTTCTGAACTCGGCGGACGCATCGAACATGAGGGCTCTCCTGAACTATTGGCGCCGCTGGAAACGAATTGGCGCCTCTTTGACAGGAGAGCAGGCAAGAGTCGATTTGTTTTTATGACAGTTTTATGACTGCTGCCGGGTTGTAAGTCTTTGAAAGTACAAGATTGATTGTATGTTTTGAAATGCGTCTATGGCTATCTTGCGAAAATATGTAGGTTTTTTATATCCCAATACGCAGCACACGGATTAATCTCGACCGGGGATAGCCGGTCGGGTCTCGCCAAAAAAATCAGGCGTAAGCATAAACGCGTTCTGGTTTGAGGCGTAGTGTGTCGCCGACCTGAAAGCCCTGCGCCTCGCTGCCATGCGTATGTTGGGTCTCGAACAGGGCGCCATCGGTCCCGGTCAGTTCCAGCCGCAGTGTGCTGCCGGCGGGCAGAACGGCGGTGACGGTGACGGGAAGCCCAGGACCACCGCGCGACAATTGCGCTTCATAGGGGCGGAAGCGCAGTACATAGTCGCCATCGTTGGCCGCGCCAATCACCGGAGCGGAAAAGCCATCGAATTGAGCGACGCCACTCTTAACGGAGCCCTGTGCCTTGTTGGCTGAGCCAAGGAAGTCAAAGACAAAGGCCGATTTCGGATTGGAGTGGATGTCGAGCGGCGTTCCGATCTGCTCCACCTTGCCGGACTTCAGCACGACGACCCGATCGGCGAGGTCCAGGGCTTCTTCCTGGTCGTGGGTTACGAAAATGGTCGTGACGCCCGTTTCGTGATGGATACGCTTAAGCCAGCGGCGCAGGTCCTTGCGCACCAGTGCATCCAGTGCGCCGAACGGTTCGTCGAGCAGCAGCAGGCGAGGATTGATGGCGAGCGCGCGAGCCAAGGCGACGCGCTGACGCTGGCCGCCCGACAATTGGCTGGGATAGCGCTTGCCCAGGTCTTCAAGCTGGATGAGCTTGAGCAGGCGCTCGACCGTCGCCTTGATCTCCGACTTGGACGAGCGTTCCTTGACCGGGCGGACATTGAGCCCGAAAGCGATGTTCTGCGCCACGGTCATATGGCGGAACAGGGCGTAAGACTGGAACACCATGCCGACGCGGCGGTCGCGCGGATTGAGTTTAAGGTAGTTCTCGCCTTCGAAACTAATCTCACCCGTATTGGGGGTGTCCAGCCCGGCCAGAAGCCGAAGCAGGGTCGTTTTGCCAGATCCCGACGGACCAAGCAGGGCGATGAATTCGCCCGATTTGGCTTCGAACGTGACGTCGCGCAGGGCGGGAAAGTTGGTGAAGGTCTTGTTGATATTCTTGACGATGAGCGACATGAAACTGTTTCCTAGTGTCGACGGGCGGCGGCAAGCTCGCCGGCAAAGCGCCATTCCAGAATGGTTTTGAGGACGAGCGTAACAATGGCGAGACCCGCCAGAATGGACGCCGCCGCAAAGGCGCCGATGGTGTCATACTGATTGTAGGTGATTTCGATATAGAGCGGCAGCGTATCGGTAAGGCCGCGGATATGACCGGACACGACGGACACGGCGCCGAATTCACCCATGGCCCGGGCGGTACACAAAAGCACGCCGTAGAGCAGCGCCCATTTGATGTTGGGGAGAGTGACGCGGAAGAAGATGTCCCAGCCGCGCGCCCCGAGGGTCCGGGCGGCGACTTCTTCGTCTGTTCCCTGATCCTCCATAAGCGGGATCAGTTCACGCGCGATGAAGGGCAGGGTAACGAGCACAGTTGCCAATACCAGGCTGGGCAGGGCGAACACGATCTTTATGTCGTGATCGCGTAGCAGAAAGCCAAACCAGCCTTGCGCCCCGAACAACAGAATCCACACCAGGCCGGAAATAACGGGCGAGATGGAAAACGGCAGGTCAAGGATGGAAAGCAGCAGGCTTTTACCCTTGAATTCGAAGCGGGTGATGCACCAGGCGGCGCAGATGCCGAAGACCGCATTGAGCGGAACGGCGATGGCGGATACCAGCAGGGTCAGCCAGATTGCGGCATGGGCGTCGGGGGTATCGAGGGCGGCCAGGTACGGTTTGATGCCTTGCGAGAAGGCGGTCACCAGCACGTTGACCAGTGGCAGAAGGATAATGAAGCCCATCCACAACAGCGTAAAGGCGAGCAGGGCGAAACCGGCGGCGGTTTTCGGGGCTTTGGCGGCTCTGGCGGTCATTTGGCGCTCCCGACATTGGCAAAGAAGCGCTGGGTAATGTTAAGCACCAGCAGGATGGCGAGCGACATGGCCAGCATGATGACGCCGACGGAGGCGGCGCCGGCATAGTCGAATTCCTGCAGTTTGATCACGATCAGCAGGGGCGCGATTTCCGAGACATAGGGCATGTTGCCGGCAATGAAGATAACGGAGCCGTATTCACCGACGCCGCGCGCCAGGGCCAGCGAAAAGCCGGTGACCAGCGACGGCATCAGGGCGGGCAGAATGACGCGGAAGGCGGTCTGGAAGTCCGTGGCGCCGAGAGTTTCGGCCGCTTCCTCAACCTCTGCCTCGAATTCGGCCAATACCGGCTGAACGCTGCGCACGACGAAGGGCAGGCCAATAAAGGTCAGGGCCAGAAAAATGCCGATGGGCGTGTAGGCGATTTTCAGGCCCAGAGGCTCGGTGATCGAGCCGATCCAGCCGTTGGAGGCGTACAGGCTGGATAAGGCAATCCCCGCGACGGCGGTCGGCAGGGCGAACGGCAGGTCGATCAGGGCATCCAGCAGCTTTCGGCCCGGAAAATTATAGCGCGTCAAAACCCAGGCGACGGCCAGGCCCGCAACAGCGTTGACCACGGCCGCGGCTAGGGCGGTTATGAAGCTGAGATGCAGCGCATGGAGAACGCGCGTGTCGGTCAGGACAAACTGAAAACCCTGCCAGCCGTGTTCCCATGGCCGCGCGACCAGCGCGATCAAGGGTATGATGACAATGGCGCTCAGATAGAAAAGGGTCAGGCCCAGTGTGATCTTGAAACCCGGCAGGACACGGGTCGTGCCTTTTGCCGGGTGGGGCGCCTGGAAGTGGTCGGGTATGACCGGTTCAGTCGCTGCGGTGTCGGGTTGTCCCGTCATCGTATCGCCTCTGTTGGGGGTTATAGCGGCGCGGTTTAGCAAATAGCGGTCTCGTGACCTTCGGCCGCCGATGCGTTACCTTTTGGTGATCTGATCGAACACGCCGCCGTAGTCGAACTGTTCCGACTGCACCTTTTTCCAGCCGCCGAAGTCATTGATCGTGACCAGAGGAATGCTTGGGAAGCGGCTGGCATATTTCGCCAGCACGGCCGGGTTGGACGGGCGGTAGTAGTTCTGGGCGATGATGTCCTGGGCTTCGTCGCTGTAGAGATAGTTCAGATATTCCTTGGCGGCGGCCAGGTTGCCCTTCTTGTTCGCGTTCTTATCCACGACGGCGACCGGCGGTTCGGCCAGGATGGAAATCGACGGATAGACGATTTCGAACTTGCCCTTGCCGAGCTGGTTCTGGGCCAGCCAGGCCTCGTTTTCCCAGGCGATCAGCACGTCGCCGACGCCGCGTTCGACGAAGGTGACGGTCGAGCCGCGCGCACCGGTGTCAAGCACGGGGACGCGGCGGAACAGGTTACCAAGGAACTCCTTGGCCAAGGCGTCGGTCCCCCAGCGCTTCTTGGCATAGGCATAGGCGGCCAGGTAGTTCCAGCGCGCGCCACCGGATGTCTTGGGGTTTGGCGTGATAACCGAGACATCAAGGCGGATAAGGTCGTCCCAGTCCTTGATCTTCTTGGGATTACCCTTGCGGACCAGAAGCACGACGGTCGAAGCGTAAGGCGTCGAATTTTTGGGGAAGCGCGTCTGCCAGTTGGCGGGGAGCAGGCCGGCCTTGGCTGAAATGCTGTCGATATCGGCGGCGAGGGCAAGTGTCACGACATCGGCCGGGCTGCCGTCGATGACGGAGCGGGCCTGGGCGCCCGAGCCGCCATGGCTTTGGCGGATGACAATATCTTCGCCGGTTGTGGCCTTCCAATGCTTGGCGAAGGCCTGGTTATAAGCAACATAGAGTTCGCGCGTTGGATCGTATGACACGTTAAGCAGTTCGCGTGTCTTTCCGGCGGCCAGGGCCGGAAGGCTCAAGCCTGTGGCAAGGAGGGCGGTGCCTCCGGCCAGTCCGCCCAGCAGTTGCCGGCGGTCAAAATCATTGCTGAAAGTGCTGGAAGACATGTGTAGGTTCCTTTTGTCAGGGTGTGGCAGATTTGGCCGTACTCGAAGGTGGGCAGCGTGCCGTGTCGGGGATAAAAAGCGATCAGTAACGGAACTGGACGCGGCCGGATGCGAAGTTCTCGATACGTCGGTCGGCTGTGCCGGCTGCGCCGCGATCGAACTTGGTCTGATCCCAATCGGCGACCAGCTTGATGTTCTCGTTCCAGTACCAGCCGATACCAAGGCCCGTGGAGGTTGCTTTCGACGCCGAGGAGGTCAGGGAGGCGAAGCCGCCCGTAAAGGCCGCATTGTCGATGTCGGTATAGCCATAGCGCGCCGTCAGTTCGACGGCGCCCCAGGTGCCCTTCTTCCAGTTGAATTCGTTCGCCGGCTTGACACCGCCCTTGTAAGATACGCTTTCGCCCGTCAGGACCCAGGAGCCCGATACGTCGAGCGCGGAATTCTCAAGCTTAGCGTGGGCGGTGCCGAGTTGAACGTCCTGTTGGCTCGTCACGTAGTCGACCAGCAGGCCGAAATTGTTGAGATAGAACCAGGCCTGCGGGTTGGAGCGCGTTTGTTTGCCGGCCGAATAGACGCCGGTATTGTAACGGAAGAAGGTCTGTTGACCCGGCGTGCGATAGCTGGCCAATTGGGTGTTGGTCGCATTGCCGATGTGTTTGCCGTCAGAGCCGGCATAGCCGATGCCGAGGCCCTGAAGCCAGACGACGCTTGAATTGGCGAACGGCTGGGTGAAGATACGGTAAGCGATATCCTTGTGGTTATCGGTGTCATTATTCAGGTTCGCGTTGTCGGTGGCGCCGTCAAACAGGCCGACCTGATATTCCAGCCTATTGTCGAGGAAGGTGCCGAACACCTGATACCCGACGTCGCGATTGGGGACGAGGTTGGTCGAATGGCCGCGTTCGGTCCAGATGACGTCGGCGTCGGATTGCAGACGTTCCAGGCCCAGCGGCGACTTGAACTTACCGGCGCGCAATTGCACCGCGTCAGAGAACTTGTAATCGATATAGGCGTCGACGATGGATGCGGCGGCCGAGGAGGAGGAGCCCAATTCCGGCGTAATGCGGAAGGACGCGTTACCGGCCTTACCCGAAAAGGTCGGGCGGATCAGGCGGGCGACGACTTCGTCCTGGAGCGTGCCGCCGTCATTGCCCCACGAATGGGCGTCGATATTGACCTGAGCGTTGATGCCAAACGCATATTTGCCGTCGGCCGAGGTAAACAAAAGCCCCTTCTTGTCGAGCACGGCGGTGGGTGTCTTCGCAGCGGCGGCGGTGGTTAGTTCCTGGTCCAGCTCACGCTGGCGCTTGAGCGTATCCAGTTCCTGTTCCAGGCGGGAAATACGCTCGTCCGTGGTAAGAGGGGCGGCGTCGGTGGGGTGAGCGGCGTCTTGCGCGTAAGCGGGAGCGGCCACCCACGTCAGGGCGGCGGCAGCAGCGCCGAGGCTGACGAAAGAAGCAGAGATTCGCATAAAGGATGACTCCTGTGTCGGGTGCATCACTTCCGGTGGTCCGGTCAGCGAATTATGTTTTTATGGATGGTTTTATGTACGCTTGAAGAACTAGGACAGGCTATCGAAGAACTACGACAGGCTTTCGTTTAGGGGCTTGCCCTTGGCGTCGAAGCGCAGCTTTTCGCTGCGTTCGATCTGGACCACGCGGGAATCATGGATGATGATTTCGAGTGATCCGAAGCGGATTTGTTGCAGGCTGGCCAATATCTGCCGTTCGATTTCGGTCAGGTCCTGGCTAGTCGTATGGGCGGCGAAGCCGGAATTTTGGCGCACGGAGGGGCTGGACGGTACACTCATGGTGGTCCTCGTCTGATAGGTCATTGAAATTTATTGATATTTTGACGACGTGACCCTAAAGTCAGGTCGGCCCTCAAACCAGGCTATGCGGTTAGGGCAGGGGTACGCACGAGGTCTTGCAAACATCGGTTGTCCAGCACGCTGGACATGGCGTTACGGACGTCGAGCATCAGGTGGCGCAATTGACAGGCCGCCTCGTCGCGGCAGTCTTCGCATTTTTGATAGGCGGTCAGGCTGGCGCAGCGGATGGGCGCTAATGGTCCGTCAATAATGCGGATAATGTCCCCCAGAAAAATCTCGCTGGCGCTTTTTGCCAGGAAATACCCCCCGAAGATGCCCCGTTTGGAATCGACGATTCCGTTCTGGCGCAACTCCTGAAGAATGTTGTCGAGGAATTTCTGCGGAATATCCTCTGCCTCTGCGATCTGTTTGCTGGGCAGGCTAGGTTTGTCCATTTGTGCCATGTGAATAAGCGCCTTAAGTGCGTATTTGGCTTTCATGGATAGCATGGGTTGCCTCTCCGTAAGCGCCGATAAATCTACACCCAATGGGTAGTGTTTAATCAAAAGCGCGTCAATGGTGTTTAAAGCTTATAATTCTAATGTAAATTGATTAGCGGCGCTAAACCAGTCTTATCCTTGCCTTGCCGGTCTTATCTAAGAAACAGGCTCTTAAGCCACTGTGAGCCCGTCCGGGCCGCCTGTTGCCAGTCAGCGTCATCGCCGGCGACATCTGCGTTCGGGGCGTAGCCCCAGGGATTGAAGAGTTTGATCTTGGTCGTCTTGAAGACAGCGACATTACGGGTCACGAGCGTGAGGCCGTGGACCTGAGCGGTGGCCGCCAGCAACGCATCGCGATCAGATTTGTATTCAGGCAGTGCGGCGCGCTTTTTGACGACCACGGCATCGATTGCCAGGATGCGCCCATCGAAGGCCTTCATGACCTGTTCGTCTAGCCATAGCCGCAAGGGGGCGCCCTGGTTGCGATCCTTCCGCTCTATCTTTACGACGCTGTTTTCAAGCTCAAGCAGGCCGATAGCCGACATATACATGTTTTGCCGCGCCACGCCGGCCGCCCAGCGCATGACATTGTCGTCGCAGCGCCCGGATTTCGCCTTGCGCAATTCGGTGATGACCGGAGTATCCAATAGATACATCAGTTCGCTCCGTCATCCATGGCTTCGGTACGATCCCAGCCTGCGTCTGCCGGGGGAGCGTCAAGTTCGATCTCAGTGTCCGGCATGGCCAGCAGGTCGACGATGTTTTCTGTCTGGCCGCTTATCTGGCGGAACGCCTCGAAGCTCATCAGCACGTGGGACGGACGACCGCGATCGGTGATGAAAACCGGCTCCTGCCGGGCCAGCCGCTTCGCGCGACCTACATCCTGGTTGAAATCACGGCTGTTAATCGTCGTCATTGGGACACCATCGATATTTACCTCACCATAGGATGGTGCTGACGCGTCGGCAAGATGGAACTACATTGCTACAGACGGTCAATTGGAAAAGTAGCATTGTTTCTACAATATATCAAAGCTAATACAGAAGGTTTTTTCAATAAAATAAAGGAGTTGTGCCTAAATTTTTCGGTTGACGTAACGCGGATTTATGAGATGCCTTGCTACCAAGTCGGGCGAATGGCCACGGATAAGACCTCTAATTGCCTCAGGGAAACTCAATGATCCTCGATCTCATGGCCATGGATCTATGGCAAAGCCTCGCTCATGAAGTAGCGAATATTCTATCGCCTCACGGCGCGGTTGGTGTCGACGGCATCACCAAGGCCTATGCACCCGGCGATTATTCCATTCACTTTTTCCTGCAACTGGCCGTCATCATCGCCACCTGCCGGGTCGTCGGCTGGATCGGGCAGAAATTTCTGGGGCAGCCCCAGGTGGTTGGTGAAATGATTGCGGGGGTGATCCTCGGGCCGTCTTTGTTCGGCCTGCTCTTTCCAGAAATTCAGGGGGCTATCTTCCCCAAGGAAATGAAGAATATCCTTTATACAGGCGCTCAGCTCGGCGTCGGCTTGTACATGTTCATAGTCGGGACATCGTTCCGCGTTGATCATTTCAAATCCAAGGGCAGGAGTGCATTCGCAGTCTCCCTGGCCGGTATCACAGCGCCGGCCGTGCTGGCCATTTTGATAACGCCCTGGCTGCTGACCATCCCGGGGCTGTTCGCAGAAGGCATTTCCCGGTTCAACGCCACGCTTTTCATGGCGGCGTGTATCGCGCTTACGGCCTTCCCGATGCTGGCCCGTATCATCAATGAACGCGGTCTGGCCAACTCGTCGCTCGGCACTTTGTCGCTGACGGCTGGGGCCTTCGACGACGCCGTCTCCTGGTGCGTGCTGGCCGTTGTGCTGGCGACGTTCGGCGCCGGTCCCGGTGTGGCGATTCTCGCCATCGGTGGAGGTCTGGCATTTGCCCTGTTCGCCGTTCTGGTCGGTCCGAAGCTTCTGGCGCCGCTTGGCCGCGCCGTAGATGCCCGCGGTGAAATGAGCCATACGGTTCTGGCCATCACCATGATCTGCTTCTTTGTCGCCGCCTTCACCATGGATGCGGTCGGCATTCACGCCATCTTCGGCGGATTCATCCTGGGCACGGCCATGCCGCGCGGCAAGTTCGTCGAGGAGTTGAAAAAGAAGGTCGAGCCGTTTGCGGTCATCGTCTTGCTGCCAATGTTCTTCACCTATTCGGGTCTGAATACGCGCATGGACATGGTCAACTCTGTTCCGATGCTGATGGTCGCGGGGGCCATCCTAGTCGTTTCGGTTTTGGCCAAGTTCGGCGCCTGCTACGCCGCTGCCCGATTTAGTGGCGAAGACAACCGCACAGCGTTGGGTATCGGCGCCCTGATGAATTCGCGTGGCCTGATGGAGCTCATCATCATCAATATCGGCCTCCAGAAGGGCATCATCGGGCTGCCTTTGTTCGCCATGCTTGTCATGATGGCCATTGTGACGACGGTCATGGCGTCGCCGGTTTTCGAACTCGTATATGGCAAAAAGGCCCGCGAGAGCGGCGAATTGGGCGCCGTACCGGATAACGCCAGCAACTAACTTCGGACGTCATCCCTAACTTAAGGCCCCGACGGATGCCGTCGGGGCTTATTTTATGACCTGATCTTATAGTCAGGTACTCACAATCATGCCGATTGTCGCACAGGCGGCGATAACGGCCATGATGTTGGCCCTGAAGTGGATCAGGGCGACGGCGGCGGCTATCATCATGGCCAGGGCAGTCAGGTCGATCGGTGCGCTGATCCCCTTTGGCCAAAGGACATGTCCGGCGAAAAACACCGCCAGATTGGCGATGACGCCGACGACCGCCGCTGTGATGGCCGTAAGGGGCGCCGTAAAGGTCAGATCGCCGCGGCTCGATTCGACAATCGGCCCGCCGGCGGGGCCAACGAAATCTGGCATGTGCAGGCGAGGGCGTGTCGTCATCGATAATGGCAGGTGCGTGCGTCGTCTGCGTGGTCTTGTGCCCGGCGCCGCGGAATAGATTCGGCACCAGTCGGCCGCCGATGCCCCCGATGGCGGCAGCGGTTAAGATGACGAGCGGAAAGGGCAGATGAAAGACGGCCAGGGCGACGAATGCCGCCACCGCGATTACCCAGAAGCTCCAATGGTTTAGTGCTCGCGCCCCCACGCGCAGTGCCGCCTGCACGACGATGGCTATCACGGCTGGCTTCACCCCGTAAAACAGGCCGGCGATCCACGGCACGTGGCCAAAGGTCATGTAAGCCCACGACAGTGCGATCAACAGGATGAGGGAGGGCAGGAGGAATAGCAGACCGGCAACAACACCGCCAAGTGTGCGATGCATCAACCAGCCGATATAGGTCGCTAATTGCTGGGCTTCGGGGCCCGGCAACACCATGCAATAGCTCAGGGCGTGCAGAAAGCGTTTTTCCGAAAGCCAGCGCCGTTTTTCGACGAGTTCCTGGTGCATGATGGCGATCTGCCCTGCCGGTCCGCCAAAGCTGATCAGGCCGAGCTTCAGCCAGAACCGGAAGGCATCGACGAATGAAATTCTGTTGCCCGCCATTCGTTCTTTCCGTTGCCCGCAGCCACCGATAGACTGGAATGGAGTGCTTGTCTGCCCCTTGCCGGCGTGACATAACGACGGCGGTAAAGGATCACGAAATGAAGACTTTCAGCGCAGCTATATTGGTCGGCGGCTATATGGTCCTTGCGTTCGGTGTCGCCGCTCAGGCGGCCCAGCTCCCAGCCAAACCGCCACCCGCCAAACCGGCTGTTGTCGTTCCGCAAACGACGACCACTACGGATTACAATCCGGCGCAGGGCTTCCCCGACCGCAACGGTCGCTTTTCCGCCATGCTGGTGGTCGTCCCCCAGCAGGAGCTGTCCCAATTCGCCAAGCCGTCGGGCGAGGGGCGGCAACTCAGTCGCGTCAATCGCGCGGAGGCGGGCGCCGTCCTGGCCATAAAGCTCCTCTATACCGGGCTGAAGGCCGACAAGAATGGCAACGGCGAAGTCACCTACGATGTACAGGTCTATCAGCCCGACGGCACCCTGTACGCTGGCAGTGATTATCACCATCTGGCAGGCAGTCGTGGGCCGATCGGCGACGGCCAGGCCGTTTACGACAACCGCGACAAGGTGGTGTTGATCCAGTTCGAACCGCAAGATAAACCGGGTATCTATACCATAAAGGCAACGGCCCGCGACGAGGTGGCGCAACTCGCGGTCCCCCTGCAAACCCAGGTCGAACTGCTCGCCGTGTCCCCCGTATCGGCGCAAAGCGCGCCGGCCGTGACCGCTGCACCAACTGCCGCTGTGCCCAAATCGAAAAAGAAACACCGCCGCAAACACCGACGCTGACAAGGAACTCCGCCATGAGCGATATATTGCCCCAAGCCATTTCCATGATAATCCCGGCGCGCGAAAAGGATCTGGGCGGTTTCAAGGTCCGTCGTGTCCTGCCCGTCGCCAAGCGACGCATGGTCGGACCGTGGATATTTTTCGATCATATGGGGCCGGCGGAATTCGCCCCCGGCATCGGCATCAATGTCCGGCCCCATCCCCACATTAATCTCGCGACCGTCACCTATCTGTTTGAAGGGCGAATTTTGCACCGCGATTCACTGGGAACGCGGTCGGTGATCGTGCCGGGCGACATCAACCTGATGGTCGCCGGCAAGGGCATCACCCATTCGGAGCGCGAAGAGGCCGAAGCCATCGCGCATCCGCGTCGTCTGGATGGCCTGCAACTCTGGCTGGCCTTGCCGGAAGCCGATGAAGAGGTGGACGCGGCTTTTTTCCACTATGATGCCGCCGACATTCCGCAGGCCGACATAGACGGCACGCATGTGCGTGTCATGATGGGGAGTGCGTTCGGTTTGCAATCTCCGGTCAAAACCTATGCTGTGACCTTCTATGCCGAAATGAACATGCCGGCGGGTAAGAGTCTGGATGCGCCAATGGCGGTCGAAGAACGTGCCGTCTATCTGTGTTCAGGCGCCGTAGATATTGCCGGTCACCGCCTGAACCCATACGAGATGGCCGTGCTGACGCCCGGTGTGGCCGCCACCATTACTGCCATCGAGGACAGCCATTTTGTTATTGTCGGCGGTGAGCCCCTGACCGAGCGCCATATCTACTGGAACTTTGTGTCATCGCGCGCGGATCGAATCGAGCAGGCCAAGGCGGACTGGAAGGCCCAGGACGGCATTGCTTTCCCCAAGGTGCCCGGCGACGATCAGGAGTTTATTCCGTTGCCAGAATAAATCGCTATGGAATAGCATCGATAGATTACGGGGCCATTGTGAGGCTTGGGCCTTTACAAATGTAACAATCTGGGCTTGGTTTGCCCTTCCGGGGTTGTATCAGCGAGATAGGTTCCATGAAGAAGACAGTTTTGGGTTTTGTCAGCGCAATCGCGCTAAGCGTTGGCATGATAGCGAACACTGCGGGTGCCCAGACCATGGCACCGCCCGACCCCGTGATCGCGCCACCTCAGGATATCGCCTATCCGGGCGTTCTTAAGGTCAGCATTGACGCCACCGATCTCGATCGCAAGATATTCAGCGTCAAGGAAACCGTGCCGGTCGGCAAGGCGGGCGACTTGATCCTTATGTTGCCGAAATGGTTGCCGGGCCACCATTCCGACCGCTCCGAAATCAGCAAGATCGCTGGGCTGATGGTATCGGCCAACGGCAAGCCGCTGACGTGGGTGCGTGACCAGATCGAAGTCACCGCGTTCCACATCAACGTGCCGGAAGGCGTGACCGCTGTCGACGTCGAGTTCCAGTATTTGGCGCCTACGACCGCCGCCGCTGGCCGGCAGGTGATGACGCCGGACATGCTGAACCTTCAATTCGATTTCGCCAGCCTCTATCCCGCCGGCTACTACGCCAAGCGGATTCCGATCCAGGCGACCGTAACCTTCCCTGAGGGCTGGGGCTATGCCACCGGTCTGGAAACTGACAGCAAGACCGGCAATACGGTCGCCTTCAAAGAAACCGATTACGACACGCTGATCGATTCGCCAATCTTCGCCGGTCGCTATTTCAAAACCTGGGACCTGGATCCGGGCGGTCCTGTGCCGGTTCGCTTGAACGTTGTTGCAGACAGCCCAGAACAGCTTGACGCTCTGCCGGCCTTTATCGACGTGCACAAGAAACTGGTTCAACAGGCGTACAAGCTGTACGGCTCTCACCATTATAACCACTACGATTTCCTGGTTGCCGCGTCGGACCAACTGGGTGGCATCGGCCTGGAACATCATCGCAGCTCCGAAAACCGTGTCGAGAAAAAGTACCTGACCGAAGCCAAGGTCAGCTACAGCCGTGATCTGCTGGCGCACGAATATACCCACTCGTGGAACGGTAAATTCCGCCGCGGCGCCGATTTGTGGACGCCGAATTTCCAGGTGCCGATGCGCAACAGCCTGTTGTGGGTCTATGAAGGCCAGACCCAGTATTGGGGACAGGTTCTAGCGGCCCGGTCGGGCCTCAATACCAAGGAACTAGCCTTGCAGAACCTGGCCCTTACGGCGGCCAATTATGATAACCTGCCGGGTCGTAAATGGCGCGCGCTTCAGGACACCACCAACGATCCGGTGATCTCAGCCCGCGCGCCGCAAAACTGGACCTCTTACCAGCGTTCGGAAGACTATTACAACGAAGGCCTGCTGATCTGGCTCGACGCCGATACCCTGATCCGGGAAAAGACCAAGGGCAAGAAATCGCTTGACGTCTTCGCCCATGATTTCTTCGGCATTCAGAACGGTGAATGGGGTGAGGCGACCTACACATTCGACGATGTGGTCAAAACGCTCAACGGCGTTTACCCTTATGATTGGGCGACCTTCTTGCGCACCCGCCTGGATGGCCATGGCGAAGCCAATAACGGGGGCGCGCCACTCGACGGTATTACGCGCGGCGGCTACAAACTGGTCTATACCGAAACGCCGAGCGATCTGTACAAGGGTGTCGAAAGCATAAGGAAGGTCACCAACCTCAACTATTCGATCGGTTTTTCGGTCAGTAACAAGGATAACACCCTGACATCCGTCTTGTGGGGCAGCGCTGCCTTCAATGCCGGTTTGACGCCAGGCGACACCTTGGTTGCCATCAACGGTCGAACCTATGACAATGACGCAATGAAGCGCGCCATTACCGAGGCCAAGTCGGGTAAGCCGATCGAACTGATCGTCAAGATGGACGAAACCTACCGCGTCATAAAGGTGACCTATACGGGGGGGCTGCGCTATCCTGTTCTGCAACGGGTCGAAGGCACGCCGGCCTTGCTGGACGATATTCTGGCCGAAAAGAAATAGCACCAACCGAGGCCCCACCGGAAACGGCGGGGCCTATTTCAGGTCTTTGGCTTGACCTCTTTTACGACATAGGACTTGGTCTGACGGCGGTTCGGCGTTAAACCCGGCATATGATCCGTCTCTATCTTTCCGAACCCACACCGGTCTTCGCCGCCGATCTGGCCATCGCGCTCAACAGCGATCAGAGCCGCTACCTCATGTCCGTTATGCGCCGCCAGGTCGGCGACGAGGTATCCGTCTTTAACGGCCGCGACGGTGAATGGCTGGGCGTGATCCACGAAGCCGGCAAAAAACACGTGGTGTTGAGGCTGGTCGTTCAAACACGGCCACAAGGCAAGGCCTTGGGGCCGACGCTCGCCGTCGCCCTGATCAAGCGTACGCCGCTCGAGTACATCGTTGAAAAGGCGACGGAGTTGGGTGCCGCGCGGATTCAACTATTGATAACGCGACGATCCAATGCCGACCATACCAAGGTTGAACGTTTGAAGCTGATTGCCCAAGAAGCGGCTGAGCAGACGGAACGCCTCGATGTGCCTGACATCCTGGCGCCGATACGGCTCGATGCCTTCCTGAGCGCGCCGGGATGCGATGCGATCCTGTTCGGTGATGAAGAGACCACCCATGAGGCCGAACGCGTGACACGGCCCTTGCATAAGGTTTTGTCAACATTGACAGGCTCTGCGGCCATCCTCATCGGGCCCGAAGGCGGCTTCGACGATACCGAGCGTCAGACCCTTCGCGCGCGCGCCGATGTGCATCCCGTGAACCTGGGGCCGCGCATCCTGCGCGCAGATACCGCTGCCATTGCAGCCCTCACGCTTTACCAGTCGGTTTGCGGCGATTGGCGGTAAAATTAAAGTGTAGCCTTGCCAGTCACATAAAGCCGGCCCATATAGGCCACGCTTGCAAAATGAGAGGGCAGGACGCGTGGCTGAGACTTCTAAGGCGGAACCTGTCCGCACATTTTCCGATCTGGTCAGCTATTTCGAAAGCGGCAACAAGCCGCGCGAAAAATGGCGCATCGGTGCCGAGCATGAGAAATTCGCTTTCCACCTCGATACGCTGAGGCGCCCGGCGTATGATGGCCACGATGGTATCGAGGCCATGCTGACCGGTTTACAGCGGTTCGGCTGGACGCCCTATCGTGAGCAGGGAAAACTGATCGCCCTTCTGCGCAATGGCGCTTCGGTGACTCTTGAGCCAGGCGGCCAGTTTGAACTGTCCGGCGCGCCGCTCGAAACCATCCATGACATCTGCGATGAGACCGGCCAACACCTGGCAGAGGTCAAGGCTGTGGCTTCGGAGCTGGGACTGGGCTTCCTCGGCGTTGGTTTCTCGCCGCTGTGGACGCGCGAGGAAACGCCGGTCATGCCGAAGGGGCGTTACAACATCATGCGGTCCTACATGCCGAAAAAGGGCAAGCTCGGCCTCGACATGATGCTGCGTACCTGCACGGTCCAGGCCAATCTTGACTATGCAGACGAAGCGGACATGGTGTTGAAGTTCCGCGTGTCGCTGGCGCTTCAACCTCTTGCGACCGCGCTATTCGCCAATTCGCCCTTTATCGAAGGCAAGCCGAGCGGCTTTCTCTCCGCCCGGGCCAATGTATGGACTGATACGGACCCGGATCGCACCGGCATGCTCGATTTTGTTTTCGAGGAAGGGTTCGGCTTCGAACGTTATGCCCAGTATGCGCTTGATGTGCCTATGTACTTCGTCAAGCGCGATGTGCCCGAAAATGGCGGCTATATTGATGCGTCGGGCCAGGACTTCAAAGCCTTCCTGAAAGGTGAGCTGCCGGCCTTGCCGGGCGAATTGCCAACCATGGACGATTGGGCGGATCATCTCACGACCCTGTTCCCCGAGGTGCGTCTCAAGAAGTATCTCGAAATGCGCGGCGCCGACGCCGGACCGTGGTCACGCCTGTGCGCCCTGCCGGCGCTGTGGGCGGGTCTGCTCTATGATCAGACGGCGCTTGAGGCGGCGTGGGACTTGGTCAAGGGTTGGACAAGCGCCGACCACAACACCCTGCGTCACATGGCGGCAAAAACCGGCCTGAAGGGCGACATCGCCGGCCGTCCGGTAAAGGACTGGGCCATGGACATGCTCGACATCGCGAAGGATGGGTTGAAGCGGCGCAACAGGCTGTCCGGCGGCATGGTCGATGAGACCGGCTATCTGGGGGAGTTGTTCGAAATCGCCGATAGCGGACTGACACCGGCAGATCGTCTGCTGGAGAAATACAATGGCGTCTGGCAAGGTGACCTCAGCAAGCTCTATGCGCAGGAAGCTTATTAGTCAGGCAATAATCGTATACTATTTCGCATTTGCAGCGACTGTTATGCTTGCCAAGTGATTAAATTGCTGGTCTTGTCGTAAAAAAGGCAACGACCTCGCACTGGGGATCCGAGCCACCTCCCTTTGCGAGCTTCAAAATGAGTTTTATTATTTTTGCTGGACTGATCATCACGGTCCTGACGGCGATTCCTGTCCTTATGCAGATGCGTAACCAGCCGAAGGGCTTGTTTGTCTGCTTTTTTGCCGAAATGTGGGAACGATTTTCTTACTACGGCATGCGGGCGCTGCTGATCTACTACATGACGCAGCATTTTCTCTTCGATGATAACCGCGCCAATTCCCAGTACGGGTCTTACACCACCTTGGTCTACATGCTGCCTTTGATCGGTGGTCTGGTCGCGGACCGTTGGATCGGTACGCGCAAGGCCATCATTTTCGGCGGTCTGCTGCTGGTCTTCGGGCACTTTGGCATGGCCTTCGAAGGCTCTCCCAATACGCAGACACTCACCTATGGCGGGCATCGATATGAATTCGTCGCCGACGGCCGCGAAGGCGATCGTCACGTCCGTTTGAAACTGGGCGAGGGGTTGTACGACTATGCTCCGACCAAGGATGGCGGTCTTGAGATCAAGGGATTGCCGGCCAATGCGGATATTCCGGCGGTAATGCCGAAGGGCACCTATGAGTTCGGCGTGGCGCGCACGACGCCGTGGTCGGAAAGCGCCTTCTTCATCTCCATCTCGCTCATCGTCATGGGGGTAGGCTTTCTCAAGCCGAACATTTCCTCCCTGGTGGGGCAATTGTACAAGGATCGCGACCCGCGCCGCGATTCCGGCTTTCAGCTCTATTATTTCGGCATCAATCTCGGCTCTTTCTGGGCGGCCATCCTGTGCGGTTTCCTCGGCAACAAATATGGCTGGTGGGCCGGATTTGGACTGGCGGGTATCGGCATGCTGACGGGGCTTTTGTGGTTCGTGCTCGGCCGTAAGTGGCTGGAGGGCAAGGGCGAAGCGCCTGAACATGCGGCCATCGCGCCCAAGGTTGGTGGGATTTCCAAAGAGTGGCTGATCTATGCGGGTGGCCTGTTGGCCATCCCCGTCATCTTCTTTCTCATTCAACGCAACGATTATGTCCGCTGGGTCCTGCTCGGATCGTTCAGCCTGATCATGATCTATATTGTCTTCCAGATGGTCACCAAGTTTACCCGTGTTGAAAACTACCGACTCGGCCTGGCCATGATTCTTACCCTGGCATCTGTCGTCTTCTGGTCTCTTTTCGAACAGGCCGGGTCGTCGCTATCGCTGTTTGCAGAGCGCAACACCAATCTTAATATCCTGGCCGCCCCGATCTCGTTCGCGATGATGGGCAAAACGGTCATTCTCGCTTCTGCTGAGCAACTGGCGTCGCTTAGCTATGTTGCCAAGAACACCTTGTGGGTGGAAATGGGCATTACGGCGTCCAATACCCAGAGCTTCAATGCCGGTTTCATTCTGATGTTCGCGCCCGTTTTTGCCGCCATTTTCAGCTATCTGGCGCGGCGCGGCAAAGACCCGGACCCGGTCAAGAAATTCGCCTTCGGTCTGGCCTGCGCAGGCTTCGGCTTCCTGATCCTGGTATGGGCAGCACCCTTGGCAGACGGTGCGTTCAAACTGCCGCTTATGTTCTTGCTCCTAACCTACCTTATCCATACGTGGGGCGAGTTGGCCGTATCGCCGGTAGGGCTGTCGCAGCAGACCAAGTTGTCGCCGCCGACCCTGATCGCCACTATGATGGCGGTTTGGTTCCTAGGCACGTCTGGGGGCCAGTACCTGGCGGGTTGGATCGCAGGTATGGCGGGTACGGAAACCGTCGGTGGCAAGGTGCTTGATGCGGGCGCGGCACTGCAAACCTCGCTCAAGACGTTCAACACCATCGGTTGGACCGGCGTGATCCTGGGCGCCGCTTTCTTCGGCCTGTCCTTCCTGATCAAGGGCTGGGCCCACGGCGCCAGCGATACCGACGCTGCGATAGAAGAGCCTGATCCCGCGCAGCGCTAAGATTACCCGGACAGAAAGCCCGGACAGCAATGTCCGGGCTTTTTTACGGAAGCGCTACAGCTCCTTTTTCAACTTCAGGATAAACCACGGTTTGCTGTAGGCGGAGTTGCGCTCGACACGGGAAACCGGTGTGGTGGCCCGTTGGCCTTCGTAAACCGTGCGGTCGTATTTATCGTAGCGCCCGGCTGGGTTCTGAATAACGATGGCGTAGGTGAGGTTGGTTTTCGTCTTGTATTCGGCGAAGACGGAGACCCACGGCGATGACCTATAAGTGTAGGCGTCGGTGGCGTTGTACTGATACTTATCGTTCTGACTCGCAATCTCGACACCCCAGCTTGCGCGATATTTCGTCAGGTTCTGGTTAAAGCTGATGTTATAATTATTTGGATTGGTTCGCGAAATCCGACGATCCTTGCCTGTGATCGGGTCTGTCACGCGGGTGTGGTTGACCTCATAGTCGAACTTCAGTTCGCCGCCCTTGATATACAGTTTATCGAGCGGCAGGGTGACCCAGACGCCAGCCTGCGCGAAGGTGCCGTCGCCGATATTGCCGCGGGCGTTGAACACGCCGTCGCTGGTCACGATCGGCTTGTAGTCCAGAGTATCCTGCAAGGCGGAGTACAGCAGTTGAAACTTGATCGCGCCCTTGCTCCAGAAGCTGTAATCGAAGGCGAGGCTGTTCTGCCATTCTTTCTGGGGAACAATTTCTGGATTACCGGCTTGGATGACGGCGGTGTCGAGCGATACCGAAGAGGCGAAATCGTCGAAATTGAGCTGGCCGACGACGCGCTCGGTCCGCCACGTCACCTTCAGGTCCTTGTTCGCCGTCCAAACGATCTGGACCTTCGGTTTCGGGTAGACAAAGGATTGCGACCGGTCTTCCTGCTTGACAGAAATGGTCGAGGTCTCGACCTTTAAACCGGTTTCTACGTTCAGGCTGGGTGTCGCCTGCCAGTTTCGAATAATGTAATATTCGTTGCGATCTTCCTCGACGCGGACGGTATCGAAGGGTACGGCTGTCACCAGGTTGTTTTCGACATAGCTAGTGGCATTGTCGCGCCGGTTGACGACATTTTCAGCGCCGACCTTGTAGGTCAGCGTGTCATTCGGTTGCCAAGTCAGCTTGCCGCTGAAGATATGCTCCGACGACTGAGCTAGCGATTTGTAAAGGGCGCTGTAATCCGTCTCGCGATAGATATCCTCTATGCTTTCGCGGTCGTATCGCCTCAGCATATTGAGGTCCAGGCTGACTGTCTTGGTCAGTTTGCGCTCGTATTGGAGGCCGATCTCGCTTTCGGTTTCTTTTAGGTCCATGTGCTCCGGCGAAGACACCCCGTCTCGGATATAGTCGGCGTTCAGGTCGTAATAGATAGGGTTGTAGTTGGCATTGAACGACAGCTTTCCGCCCAGGAAGGGGCGTGAATGGTCGAATTTTTCCGCATGGCCAGTGCCGCGACCAACCTGGGGGATAAAGACGTATTTTGGCATCGGATCGCTAAGGTCCGGCGTGTAGATGTAGCGTTTCGTATCGCTTACGCCATTGTCCTTGAACTCAAACGCCTCAACATAGAAGTTCGTGGTCTTGCCGCCTTTATTGGACGAGTAGTTGAAAAAGCCTGCGGGTTTCGAATCTTCGCGGAAGAACTTCACGTTGCCACCGAAGAAAATGCTGGGCTTATCGCTCTGCTTACGCACCACATTGACGATCTGGCTATAGCCTTGCATGTCTATGCCCGGGGCGCCGCCGACGATCAGTTCGATATGGTCGACCTGCGCTGCTGAGATGTTGTTCAGCGTCATGTTCAGCGTATTTTTGCTGGCAGGGCGCTGCCCATCGATCAGGACATTACCGGCGGCGCCGGCAAAACCACGCACCTGCTCACCTTGCTGGAAGGTAAAGCCTGGAATATGAAAAACCATGTCGCGCGCGGTCGAGACCTGGAATTCTGTAAAATAGTCCGGTTTGTAGCTGGTTACCTGCCCGGCACCGCTGACGGATACAACGGGCACGGTTGTCGCCAGGCCGGTATTTTCGGTAACGGCGGTCTGAGCGATGGCGGTCTGACTGAGCATCAAGGCCAGCAGAACGGGTGCCAATGCGGTGGTTATATGTAGGCGCATATATCTTCCCCGGTAGGAGGGGCCGAGACTGGACACTCCGTCGGGACAGGCATATCGCCGGCCAATTCTATGGCAAGTTAAATGGCTGTAACATTTTCAACGAAAAATTGCCGATTTTGAAAATCGAGTCGACAAAAAATCTTTATAAAGCAATGTCGTAACAAATATGCCTACGGCAAATTTCGTAGATGATGGCGGTTGGTACATTACCTCGATTTAATGTAAAAATCGCCATCATGGCTTCAGGATGTGCCGCCGACCGTCAGCCCACGGATGCGCAGGGAGGGTTGACCGATGCCGACGGGCAGGCTCTGGCCGGCCTTGCCGCACGTGCCTACGCCGGGGTCGAACTTGAAATCGTCACCGATCATATCGACCTGGCGCATGGCGGCGGGGCCGTCGCCGATCAGGGTGGCGCCCTTGACCGGGGCGCCGATTTTGCCGTCCTCGATCAGGTAAGCCTCCGTACATTGGAAGACGAATTTGCCATTGGTGATATCGACCTGCCCACCGCCGAAATTGACGGCGTAGAGACCGGTCTTGGTGTTGGCGATCATGTCATCCAGCTTGTCGGCGCCGGGCCGCATGAAGGTATTGGTCATGCGGGGCAGGGGTTGGTGCGCATAGGATTGGCGACGTCCGTTGCCGGTCGCCGTCGCGCCCATTTGGCGGGCGGACAGGCGGTCGTGCATGTAACCGACCAGAATGCCATCCTCGATCAGGGTCGTGCAGGAGGTTGGTGTGCCTTCGTCGTCAATGTTGAGAGATCCGCGCGCATCACGGACTGTGCCGTCATCGACGATGGTCACGCCCTTTGCCGCAACCTGCTTGCCCATCTTGCCGGAGAAGGCCGAAGTGCCCTTGCGATTAAAATCACCTTCCAGGCCGTGACCGACCGCTTCGTGCAGCAGCACGCCGGGCCAGCCTGGCCCGAGCACGATGTCCATCTCTCCCGCCGGGGCCGCCACGGCGTCAAGATTGACAAGCGCCTGGCGAATGGCTTCGTCGACCTGCGACTGCCATTTTTCCGGCGCCGTGATATCGAACCACGATATGCGGCCGCCACCGCCTTGCGACGCGGTTTCCCGGCGTCCATTTCTTTCGACGGAAACGCTGACGTTCAGGCGCACCAAGGGGCGATAGTCGTGGTATATCTCGCCGCCGCTGCGCAAAATGGTGATGGCGCGTTTTTCGCAGACCAGAGATGCGGACACCTGGGCCACGCCACTGTGCGTGTCGCGGGCATAGGCATCCATAGCCTGCAAAAGGGCGATCTTGTCGGCAAATGCCAGTTCGGCGAGGGGATCGTGGGCCTGGTAATAGGATTGGTTCGAACGGGCCGGATTGTCCGTGTTGAGATGCACATCGATCGACTTGCCCTTTTTAGCCAGGACTGCGGCTTCTGCGGCACGGTGCACGGCATCGAGCGACAGTTCCGCGCTGTTGGCGAAGCCAATGGTTTCGTCGGCGACGATTCGGAAACCGAAGCCTTGATCGGCACCATAGGAACTCGATTTCAGCCGTCCGTCGTCAAACAAAAGCGCTTCGGATTCACGCTTTTCTATGAAAATTTCGCCGTCATCCGCCCCTTTCAGCGACTCCTCCAATACGGCGTGCGCACCGGTTAAATCGAAATCACCCCAAGCCAGGGAATGAGTGTCGGTGGGGGAGGAAAGGGCCATGAATTCTGCCTGCGTAGGTTACGAAATCTACGCTCTATTTAAGGACGCGCGGAGGATATAGCTATGGGCAATTGAAATTTCGATAAAATTTTCAGGAAGCGACTCACTTGGCTGAGCGTGATGGCGGGCGGCGATAGTCCTCTGAGGTAGGGTAGTGAAAGAAGACGTGGCTGCGACAAAAGACCGCATCTTCGCCACAGTTTTAACGAGGCCGCCACAATTGTCTCCCATAAACGCCGCAAATTCCATTTTTTGCCCTTTGCATTTTGGCGTGAAGGCATTATGGGAACCAGTTGGATAGGGCGGATGACAGGTCCGAATTGCGTCAGATTCGCAAATAGATGCCGTCATTACGTCAAAAAGATATACAGGTTAGGGCGGTCGGGTGCGCATGCGTTGTCGGCCAGCAATATGAGGGTTCTTCGAATGGGCATTAAAGGGCTTTTCGGACGTGGGCTGTTTAAAGCCGGCTCCGGCGCGATTGCCACGCTGGCTTTGTCAGCGGCCATGACCGCCCAGGCGTTCGCCGATGACGTGAAGCAGACTCTTGGGCAGCCAACCGACAAGGCCATGGGATGGCAATTGGCGGGCTCGGACCTGAAGGAAAAGACCGAGTGGTTTTATAACGACCTCCTGTTCCCCATCATAACGATTATCTGCCTGGTTGTTCTGGCGCTTCTGGTGTGGGTCGTCATCCGTTACAACAAGAAGTCCAATCCGGTTCCGGCCAAGTTTTCGCACAACACCCTGATTGAAATCTTATGGACCGTCGTTCCGGTTCTGATTCTCGTGGTCATCGCCATCTTCTCGCTTGGCCTGCTGCGCGACTACAACAACATGCCCAAGCCCGACGTCGTGGTGAAGGCGACCGGCAACCAATGGTTCTGGACCTATGACTTCCCTGAGCTGGGTGTTACCGACGTCGAATCGCGGCTGCGTGAAGATGCCAAGGATATGAAGACCGCTCAAAAGGCAGGCGTGCCTTATCTGCTTGAAGTCGACAACCCCCTGGTGGTTCCGGTCAACAAGGTCATCCACGTTCAGACGACAGGGGCCGACGTCATCCACTCCTTCACGATCCCGGCTTTCGGTTTCAAGATTGACGCCATTCCGGGCCGCCTGAACAATACCTGGTTCAAGGCCAAGAAGATCGGTACCTATTACGGCCAGTGTTCGGAACTGTGCGGCAAGGATCACGCCTACATGCCGATCGAGATCAAGGTCGTTTCCGACGCTGATTTCGACGCCTACATCATCGCTCAGGGCGGAAAGACGCGCGCCATGCTGGCTTCGGAAGCTGTGGCCTCCGCCGCTGCCGCCTCAGCCGCTGCCCAAAGCGCGGAAGCGCCGGCATCCGCCGCGGCTTCATCTTCCGCCGCCGCCACTTCCGCTTCCGCAACGCCCGCCGGTAACGGCGCGGCGGCCGCGCACTAAGACCAGTATAGAGAGATAACCATCATGTCTTCACATGCCGCCTCTCATGATCATGCTGCGCACGCGCACGAAGATCACGAACACAAGCCCGGCTTTTTTGCCCGGTGGGTCTTCACGACCAACCACAAGGACATCGGTACCCTCTATCTGATCTTCGCCATCTTCGCGGGGCTCATCGGGGGTGCTTTCTCCGGCCTGATCCGTTGGGAACTGGCCGAGCCGGGTCTTCAGGTCTTCATGAAGGGCTCGATGCTGGATCAGATGGGGCTGTTCAACCTGTCGAACCCCGATCATGCCAAGCACGCCTATAACTCCGTCGTCACGGCTCACGCCGTCATCATGATCTTCTTCATGGTCATGCCGGCCACTATGGGTGGTTTCGCCAACTGGTTCGTGCCGATCATGATCGGTGCGCCCGACATGGCGTTCCCGCGCTTGAACAACATTTCCTTCTGGATGTTGGTCGCGGCCTTTGTCCTGCTGTGCATTTCGATCTTCACGCCATCAGGTCCCGGGGGCGAACACGGCTTTGCCGGCGGTTGGACCATGTACCCGCCTATGTCGTCGCACACCGGTTCGCCCGGACCGGCCATGGATCTGGTCATTTTGTCTTTCCACCTGGCGGGTGCCTCGTCGATCCTCGGTTCGATCAACTTCATCACCACCATCTTCAACATGCGCGCGCCGGGCATGACTCTGCACCGCATGCCGCTGTTCGCCTGGTCCGTTCTGGTCACCGCCTTCCTGCTGCTGCTGTCGCTGCCAGTCCTGGCAGGCGCCATCACCATGTTGCTGACCGATCGTAACTTCGGCACGGCCTTCTTCGACCCGACCGGCGGCGGCGACCCCGTCATGTTCCAGCATCTGTTCTGGTTCTTCGGTCACCCGGAAGTCTACATCCTCATCCTGCCGGGCTTCGGCATCATCTCCCACATCGTGTCAACCTTCTCCAAGAAACCCGTTTTCGGCTATCTGGCCATGGCCTATGCCATGGTGGCCATCGGCTTTGTCGGTTTCATCGTGTGGGCACACCACATGTATACCGTCGGACTGAGCTTCGATCTGCGCGCCTATTTCGTTCTGGCCACCATGGTCATTGCGGTCCCGACCGGCGTTAAGGTGTTTTCGTGGATCGCCACCATGTGGGGCGGATCGATCTCCTTCACCGTTCCAATGCAGTGGGCGATCGGTTTCATCTTCCTGTTCACGGTCGGTGGTGTTACGGGCGTCGTGCTTTCGAATGCCGCTGTCGACTATTCGCTTCAGGACACCTATTACGTCGTTGCCCACTTCCACTACGTGCTGTCTCTGGGCGCCGTGTTCTCGATCTTTGCCGGTTTCTACTACTGGTTTGAGAAGATGTTCGGCGTGAAGTACAACAAGTGGCTTGGCGGCGCGCACTTCTGGATCATGTTCATCGGCGTCAACCTGATCTTCTTCCCGCAGCACTTCCTCGGTCTGCAGGGCATGCCGCGCCGGTATATCGATTATCCGGTCGGGTTCTCCTATTGGAACATGATCTCGTCGGTCGGCTATGCTATTACGGCTGTCGGTGTTGTTGTCTTCCTCATAATGTGCCTGGAAGCCGCAATCGTCCGCCGCAAGGGGGAGGCCAATCCGTGGGGCGAAGGTGCCACCACGCTGGAATGGACCTTGTCTTCGCCGCCGCCGTATCACCAGTTCTCCGAACTGCCGGTGATCAAGGAAGACGATCAACACTAGTCTAAGCTTGCCGGGCCAGTCACCCGGTCCTAATATCCGGAAACGGATGACGTAACCGGGGGGTGAAGTTCGTAAGATCTTCACCCCCTTTGTTCATGGAAGCCTCCCCTTTGAGTAAGACACCCAACAAGCCTGGCAAGAGCCTGAGCCGCGATGAATTGGCCGCCAATCTCCAGGCGGCCTATGCCTCAAAGGCGATGCGCGGCAGCCCGCAGGATTATTTCCAGCTGCTCAAGCCGCGTGTCATGTCACTGGTCGTCTTCACGGCTCTGACAGGCCTGATCATCGCGCCTACTCCGATCAATCCGTTTCTGGCGGCTGTCGCCATCTTCTGTATCGCGATCGGCGCCGGCGCGGCGGGCGCGCTCAACATGGCGATAGAAGGCGAGACGGACGCCCTCATGCGCCGCACGCGCCTTCGGCCTGTTGCGGCCGGCCGTATCACCAAAACCGACGCCATGGCGTTCGGTGGCGTTCTTGCCTTTCTGGCCGTCGCCTTGATGTGGTTGGCATTTCCCGATGGCCTGGCCGCGGGGCTGCTGGCCCTGACCATCGCCTATTATGTCGTTTTCTACACCTTGATTCTGAAGCGCCGTACGCCCCAGAATATCGTCATTGGCGGTGCCGCCGGCGCTTTTCCTCCGGTTATCGGCTGGGCCGCGGCGACCGGTCATGCGCCCCTGGAGGCTTGGATACTCTTTGCCATTATCTTCCTTTGGACGCCGCCGCATAGCTGGGCACTGGCGCTCTACACGACCGAAGACTATGCGAATGCGGGCATTCCCATGATGCCGGTTGTCAAGGGCGCCAAATCGACGCGTTTGCAAATCCTGCTCTACTCTCTGGTTATGGCGCCTGTGGCTTGCCTGCCTATCGCCTTCAAGATGGGCGGAATCGCCTATGCGGGCGTGTCCATTCTCGGTGGTGCCTTTTTTGTCTATCTGGCCGTGCGCGTCTTTTTGTCGCGTGCCGGCGATCACCCGGAAGGTGGTGAGCAGGGCCTTTATGATGTTAAAAAGGAGGCTCTGTCCGCGCGTAATCTGTTCGCCTTTTCCATCCTGTACCTGACAGCGTTGTTCGCTACCTTGCTCATCGAACATCTCATTACCGGATTCATGTCATGATCCAAAACCCAGAAATGGCCCCAGAAATGACCCCAGAAATCGACGGAAAGGCGGCTTACTTCGCCGCCCAGAAGAAGCGCAATCTCTTTATCGGTGTGGGATTGGCGGCATTCGTGGCCTTGGTGTTCTTTATTTCCATGGCCCGCATGGCTCAGGGGATTCGTCATGATTCTCTTCGCTCGGCTGAGATACGCGCGTCGCAATCCGCTCCGGCCTCGGCGAGTCGATAGGTGAAACTGGACCGCAACACAAAGGTTGTCCTGTATCTGGTCGGCGCGCTGGCTTTCATGGGGGGGATGGCCTATGCCAGCGTGCCCCTGTACCGCGCTTTCTGCAATGCCACAGGGTTCAACGGTACCGCCCGTAAAGCGAAGGCAACATTGGCGAACCTTCACGGTGATAGCCAAGCCATTGTCCGCGTACGCTTCGATACCAATACGCGCAACGTGCCATGGAGCTTCAGGTCAGAGAAGCCCTATATGGACACCCGCGTCGGCAAAACGGCATTGGTATGGTTTGATGTGCGCAACAATGCCGATCACCCGATCACGGCGCGCGCGACTTACAATGTGCTGCCCGACACTATGGGCGCCTATTTCATGAAGACACAGTGTTTCTGCTTTAATGACGTAACCCTGCAACCGGGGGAGTCGCAACGGTTTCCGGTCGTGTACTTCCTGGATCCGAAGCTTATGACTAACACCGACACGGATACGGTTGAAGATGTTACGCTATCCTATACCTTCTTCGAATCGAAACAGTTGCAAAATGTGGCAAAAACGGGATCGTGAGAGCGGTCTGTGGATTGTGTTTGAGCGGAAATTGGCATAAACGAAAATTTCAGGTTATGCCTTGCAAAAATATGACGGCGCGCATGCGCTGTCTCAAAGGTGAGTTGAAACAAAATGGCCCATCCAGGCGTTAAACACGATTATCATATTATCAATCCCAGCCCGTGGCCCCTGATGGGCTCGGCCTCGGCGGTCGTTTGGGCTCTTGGCATGGTCGCGGGCATGCGCGGCATATTTGGTATCGAAAAAGGGCAATGGTGGCTGATGCTGCTGGGCCTGACACTGATCTGCCTGACCATGGTCTTCTGGTGGCGTGACGTCATCAAGGAATCGAAGGCCGGAGACCATACCCCGGTCGTCCAACTCGGTTTGCGCTACGGCATGATCATGTTCATTGCCTCGGAAGTCATGTTCTTCGTCGCCTGGTTCTGGGTATTTTTCGAAATGGCCCTGTTCCACGGGCACCGTGCCGGTGATCATTCGGCCATTGAGGAAGTCCGCACTGCGTGGTCGACCTGGCCGCCGGCCGGTGTCGAGACGCTCGATCCGTGGCACCTGCCGCTGGTCAATACCCTGCTGCTGCTGACATCCGGCACCACGGTCACCTGGGCGCACCACGCCCTGCAAAAAAACGACCGCAAGGGCGCCATCTGGGGCCTGCTGCTCACGGTCATTCTGGGCGCCGTCTTCACCATGGTGCAGTTCACCGAATACCGTGAAATCGCCCATGAGCACCTGTTCCACTTCTTCCTGTTCCCCGATGCCGAAGGTGCCACCGGTGCCGCCAACCTCTATGGTTCGGCCTTCTTCATGGCGACCGGTTTCCACGGCTTCCACGTCCTGATTGGCACCATCTTCCTGATTGTTTGCCTGATCCGCGCCATCAATGGCGACTTCACCCCCAAGAAGCACTTTGGCTTCGAAGCCGCTGCCTGGTACTGGCACTTCGTTGACGTGGTCTGGCTTTTCCTGTTTGCCTTCATTTATGTTATTTTCGGCGGTCACCACTAATGACGCTTCCCACAGGCGGTAAGGTGAATTTCCTTGCCGCCGCATCCGGTAAATGCCCCGTCTGCGGTCAGGGGCGATTGTTCAAATCCTATCTTAAGGCGGCCGATTCCTGTGCCGCCTGCGGACAAGACTTCAAGGCGGCGGACACCGGAGACGGTCCCGTCGTCTTCGTCATTCTGATTGCTGGCTTCATTGCCTGTGGCGGTCTGCTGACGACCTTCTTCCTGTATCCGGACTGGTCGCCCATGATACACCTGATGATCTGGCCGGCCGTGGCGGTGATCGTCAGTCTCCTGCTCATGCAGCCGCTCAAGGCCCTGATGATTGCGTCCCAGCTGCGCAATAAGGTACGCGACTGAGATGACGCTTCGCGATTGTCTGAAAGCGGTTCCCCCCGGTCTGGCCGTCGCCACCGCCATTGCCTTTCTCATCCTGAACGGTTTGGGAATCTGGCAGCTTGAACGCCTGAAATGGAAAGAAGGCCTGATCGCCGATATGGCGCGCACGGAAGCTGCAGCACCAGTGGCCGTGGACGCCTTGCTGGCCCAGACCAAGCCCGATTGGCATTCGGCGGCATTGGCGCCGTGCAGCGTTAAGCCAGATACCCCGATCTATATGCATACCGAAGTGGGCGGCGTTCCCGGCTATCGCGTTCTGACGGCATGTCCGACTGCGGGCAAGGCCATTTTGGTCGATCTCGGCTTTGCGCAAACCAAACTTGCTCTTGCTGTGCCGATCACGCTTACTCCCGTCGGGCGCCTGCGGCCGTTCGAAAAGGCCGGCGGTTTTACGCCAGTCAACCGGGTGGCCGAAAACGACTGGTATTGGCGCTCACCGGCTGAGATGGGCCCCGTCTTGAAGGCGGACCTGCGGACCGATTATTTCATCGTCCTTGACCTGAAAGCCTCCCATACCGATATCCCCGGATTGCAACAGGGGCCGCTAACCGCGCCCCTGCCCAATCGTCACCTCGAATACGCCCTGACATGGTTCGGCCTCGGCTGGGCCCTGCTCGGCGTTTTCGGTAGCGTCGTCTATCAACGCGCCAGAAAGAACAAGACCGCTTGACCATCCTGAACACCCAGACGCTTTATACCTTTGACAACGGCCTGCGCCTGTTGGTCGATCCCATGCCGGGTCTGAAAACCTTCGCGCTCAGCGCCCTTATCTACGGCGGGGCCCGGTTCGAAACCGAACAGCAATCCGGCTGGGCGCATCTGCTGGAACACATGGTGTTCAAGGGGGCGGGTGGTCGCAATGCCCGGGAATTGGCGGAAGCTATCGAGCACAAGGGCGGCACGATCAACGCATCGACCGGCTATGAGCATACCCGCTTCGAAGTCCGTGGATTGAACAGCCTGTTACCGCTGGCTTTGGAAATTGTCACCGATCTGATGTTCCGCCCGGCGCTGGATGCCGACGAACTGGCGCGCGAAAAGAAGGTTGTCGAGCAGGAGATTCTCGAAGCCTACGATACGCCCGACGACCATGTTTTCGACCTGCTGCAATCGGCCATGTTCACCGGGCAGTCTCTGGGTCGTCCCATACTGGGCAGCAAGCAGAGCCTGAAGCCTGTCGAACCCGCCGCCTTGCGGGCGTTTGCCGAAACCCTGTACGCGCCGCACCAGATCGTTGTCTGCGTATCGGGGGGTATTTCCGCCGAAGAGGTCTATGCGGTGCTTAAGCCACG
>NZ_AWGE01000011.1 GCF_000495815.1 Asticcacaulis sp. AC466
GCCGGCGGCTCTGCGTTTCACGGCCAACAAGGCCGTTCAGCATCGCCGTATTGAACAGGCCAATATTACGCTGGCATTCAACGGGATAGGTCGTATGGAGGCCGATATTATTCCTCTACGGCTGTTCAGTGAAATCCTCGGCGGGGGCATGGCGTCGCGCCTGTTTCAGGAGGCGCGGGAGGCGCGGGGGCTGGCCTACAGTATCGATTCCTTCACGACGCCATATCGCGACGGGGGAATTTTCGGCGTCTATGCCGGCTGTGCCGCCACTGATGTCGATCCACTTATCGAACTCATACAACAGGTTATTGTCGATCTTTCGTCAGCACCTTCAGTAGCGGAACTGGAACGGGCCAAGGCTCAGTTCATGACCTCGCTCTTTCTCAATCACGAAGGCGCGGCATCGCGGTCGGGAACGTTCGCCAGCCAGTTGTCGACCTTTGGGAAAGTGTTTACGCTCGATGAGGTGGCTGCGGACATAGACCGTGTCAGCCGGGATGATCTGGCGCGCGTCGGAGCGGGCATAACGACACAGAAAACCTGCGCGAGCGCGCTCCTCGGCCCTAAATCGATGGGCGCCGGCGCCGGTCTCATCGCAGCGTGACGATTTTCGTGTTTTAAGCGGTGGTCGGCAAAATCTTATCCACGTGTTAAGCCTGTCGAGGTTAATCGGTATATAAAGTTTCTGAGAGACCTATGTCGGATATCAATCTGTTCGGATGGAAAATGGGCGGGCCGGGCGGCCGAACCGGACATGAGGTGCTGGGGGCTGCGCGTGATCGCGTGCCCTCGCTCGATGATCCCCGCACTCAATCGGATGCCCTGCGCGCGGCGGATTCTCTGTTGTGGTCTTACGACTTGCCTCAGGGGCGTTTCGAGTTCCGCGGCGATACCCTGGCATTGGACCTCCCTCCGCTTAAGGGCAGCCTTGGTCTGGATGAGTTGGCGCCCGTGTTCGACAAAGGCGAAATCGATCGTCTCGACGTAGCTTTGCGTGCCCTGGAAGTCCATAGGGCGGCGGAAGTGCCGGGTGACGATCATGTGCAGTGTCTGTTACGCCTGAAAGACCGGCGCTTCCTGTATTTCAAGGGGCGCAAAGTCTCCCGCGCACTCGTGCTTGGTACGGTAACCGAATTGAGCCGCGACATGCGCCGCATCAAGCGCAGCGACGAAACCGGTTTCAGCCTGCACGACGTCAATATTGATCCGTTGACCGGCCTGTTTAATCGTCAGGGCTTCCTGAGCGCCGCCCATGCCCTCCTATTGGGGGAAGGGGATTACGATCTGGTTGTGGGCGACCTCAATCGCTTCCGCCGCCTGAATGAGGCCTTAGGCCACGAACGGGCGGATCTGGTGCTGGGCATCCTGGCTCAGCGTCTGCGTGATGCCTTTGGCGATGCGTCAGTACTGGCGCGGCTGGGCGAAGATGAATTTGCCGTCTTGACCTTGCGCGGTTTTCCGCGTGTGTCCGAACGCATGCGCAACGCGTTGGAACGCACGATTCTGGTGGCGGGCTTCGATATTCATCCGACCTTCTCGATGGGCGCAGTGTCGGTTGAAGGCGGAGATGCGGCTCTGGAAAGCGCGGAGCTGCTGCGGCGGGCCGAAATGGCTGTGGAGGCCGCCAAGTCGAAGGGCGTAGGGGGGGTCGCTTCGTATAAGCGCGACCTGGAAAGCGATGGGCTGACGCGTCTGGCGCTGGAAGCCGAATTGCGCAAGGCCTTCATCAGTGGCGAAATCCATGCCTGGTATCAGCCGATCGTCAATCTGGAAACCGGCGTTATAGCGGGCTTCGAAGCCCTGGCGCGGTGGGTGCATCCAAAGCGCGGGGTTATTCCACCAGATAATTTCCTGACCGTGACGCGCGACTTAGGGATGATGACCGACCTTGGGACGATTATCCTGAATGCCACGGTCAAGGCGCTGAGCCGCTGGCAGAAAGCCTATCGCCTGCCAGCCAACTTCTTTGTCAGCGTCAATTTGTCGGCGCCCGAAATTGAGCGTCCCCATCTGGTCGAAGATGTTTCACGTCTGATTCGCGATGCTGGTCTGGCGCCGAAATGTCTGAAGCTGGAAGTGACCGAAAGTGACGTCATGCGCGATCCCGTGGCGTCGGCACGCGTCCTGGAAGCCTTGCGCGACGCCGGCGCGGGCATTGCCCTAGATGATTTCGGCACCGGGTTTTCCTCCCTGAGCTACCTGGCCAGGCTGCCCTTCGATACCTTGAAGATTGACCGATCCTTCGTCAGTACCCTTAAAACCGAGGAATCGTCCGAAAAGATCGTTCGGGCCATTCTCACTCTGGGCCGCGATTTGGGGCTTGATGTGGTGGCGGAAGGGGTCGAGGACATGAGCCTGGCCGAACGCCTGCATGGTCTGGGCTGCGGGTTAGGGCAGGGCTACGGCTTTGCCAAGGCACTGAAGCTTAATGAAGCCGAAGCCTTCATGGTCGCATCGTTGGGATGCGAGGCGGACATGTCCGCGTAATGTGTCGGCCTCTGCGTTAGGCTGTCCCCGCAAGACCGGATAAATGGCCGGGTTCGATACCCATGCTGGCCAGGGCGCGTCCCCACAGATGTTCCGGATCGCCGCCGAAAATCAGCTCCTGAGTCGCGGGCGCGACCAGCCAGGCATTCTGGCTCAATTCGGATTCCAATTGACCGGGCCCCCAACCGGCATAGCCCAGCGCAATCAGGCTGCGCGCGGGACCGGCGCCGCCGGACAGATCTACCAGAATGTCGCGTGAGGCGGTCAGGCCCAGTCCCAGTTCTTCGCCATCGGGACGGCTGATGAAAGGGCCGCCGAGATCAAGCGTAATATCGCTGATCTGGTAATCCAGACTGTGCAACACAAAGCCGCGATCGTTTTGGACCGGGCCGCCGCGATAGATTTTTTGCGTCGCCAGCCGCCGGTTGCCGCTTTCGATCCCCAGTTCCTTCATCATCTTGCTGAAATTCAGCCCGCTGATCGGTTGATTAAGAATCAGGCCCATGGCGTGTTGTTCGTCATGCTGACACACGTAGATAACGCTATGCTCAAACGGCTCGCTCATGGCGGGCATGGCGATAAGAAGCTGGCCCTGATAGGAGACGTGGCCCGGCAGGGGGCCGTCTTCGGTCATCAGATCGCTCATTGTCTGCTCCTTCGTATCCAGCGGTATAGAGATATCATATTAACCCATATAGGTGCCCGTTGTCGCGATTGCAAAAAGGCACAAACCGGCGTAGCCATCCGCATCGCTTTTTGATGGCGTCGCGGTTAAGAGGCGCTTCTTCCTTACAGAAAGATACAACATGACCTTGAAAGCCGGAGACAAGATTCCCGAACTGACCCTGACCGTGGTCGATGAAGCCGGGCCGAAGGCGACCGCCTCCGCCGACTTTTTCGCAGGCAAGACGGTTGTGCTTTTCGCCGTGCCGGGAGCATTCACGCCGACCTGCTCGGCCCGCCACCTGCCGGGGTTTAAGGACCACGTCGCCGATTTCAAGGCCAAGGGCGTTGATACGGTCGCCTGTACCTCGGTGAACGACTACTTTGTCATGAAGGCGTGGGCCAAGGATCAGGGCATCGCCGACGAAGTGGTCATGCTGGCCGACGGCAACGGCGATTTCGCCACCGCTATGGGATTGACCCTCGACGCCTCGGGCTTCGGTATGGGGCCGCGGTCGCAGCGCTATGCAGCCGTTATCAAGGATGGTGTCATCGACAAGTTGTTTGTTGAGGACAAGGGCGAGTTCCGCGTGTCATCCGCCGAATACGTGCTTGAAAACCTGTAGAGCCAAGCAGGTTTCTATATGAAAACAGGCCTTCCGGACGTTCCGGAAGGCCTGTTTTTTTTTAGTGGTTGCGGTGGAGAGCGGCACTAGAATTCGTCGTCAGACAAAGCCATTAAGGCCTCGGCGCCGCCCTTCATCTTGGCCAGATGTGCATCGGCATCGGGCAGTATGCGTTCCAGGAAGACGCGGCCCACCTTGAGTTTGGTGGCATAGAACGGATCGTCCGAGCCGGCGTCGATTTCAGCCTGAGCCGCCTTGGCCATCATCGCCCACATATAGGCGGTGCAGGTCAGACCGAAGAGGTGGAGGTAATCGAGCGAGCCGGCAGCGGCGTTGTCAGGGTTACCCATGCCATTCTGCATCAGCCACATCGTGCCCTCGAACAGCTTGGCCTTCGTTGCTTTCAGCCCTTGGATATAGGCCGGGACTTTGGAGCCCGCTTCTTCCGCTGCGATATAGGCATCGATTTCGCCCATGAAGCTTTGCAGAGCGCGTCCGCCCTTTGACGGCAGCTTGCGTCCGACGAGGTCGAGCGCCTGCACGCCATTCGTGCCTTCGTAGATGAGCGTGATACGGACGTCGCGCATATATTGCGAGGCCGGGAAATGCTCAGTGAAGCCGGAACCACCATGTACCTGCATGGCATCTTGCGTGACCTTCAGCCCCTTTTCAGTCAGGTACGCCTTAATAACCGGCGTGAGCAGGCCCATATAGTCATTTGCTTTTTCACGGCTTTGTTCGTCTTCGGCCACATGAGACAGGTCGGCCTGCAAGGCGACCCAGGTCAGGAAGGCGCGGCCGCCTTCGATCAGGGCGCGGCTTTCCAGAAGCATTCGGCGCACGTCCGGATGGACCAGGATGCTGTCGGCAGGCTTGTCCGGCGATTTGGGGCCGGTCAGGGCGCGGCCCTGGAGGCGGTCCTTGGCGAATTGGTTGGCGGCGACCAGGGAGGCGTGGCCGATGGCCAGGCCCTGAAGGCCGACGCCGAAACGGGCATTATTCATCATGTAGAACATGATCTTCAGGCCTTCGTTTTCCTGACCGAGCAGGAAACCCTTGGCCTCGTCATACATCATGACGCAGGTCGAATTGCCGTGGATGCCCATCTTGTGCTCAAGACCGGCACATTCCAGGCTGTTGCGCTCGCCCGGATTGCCGTCGGCGTCGGGCAGGAATTTCGGGACGAGAAAGAGAGAGATGCCCTTGACGCCGGCGGGGGCGCCTTCGAGGCGCGCCAGAACCAGGTGGCAGATATTGCTCGTGAAATCGTGCTCGCCGGCCGAGATCCAGATTTTCTGGCCGCTGATCCGGTAGCTGCCGTCGCCGGCCGGGACAGCCTTGGTGCGCAGAAGACCCAGGTCGGTGCCGCAATGGGGCTCGGTCAGGTTCATCGTGCCCGACCATTCACCGGAAATCAGCTTGGGCAGATACAGGTCCTTTTGCGCCTGCGTCCCACCGGCGGTGAGTGCGGAAATGGCGCCTTCGGTCAGGCCGGGATACATGCCGAACGCCGACGACGCGCCGGATAGCATTTCAGAAAAGGCCGTATTGACGAAATGCGGCAAACCCTGGCCGCCATATTGCGGATCGCCAGACAGGGCGGTCCAACCGGCTTCGGTCAGGGCGTGATAGGCCTCTTTATATCCCTTCGGTGCGGTGACGGTCTTGTCCGGGTTGAGAACGCACCCTTCCTTGTCGCCACTGATATTGATGGGGTGGACAACCTCTTCGGTAAACTTGGCGGCCTCTTCCAGGATGGCTGCTACGGTCGCTGTGTCCGCATCCGCGAAACCTTTCAGATGGCTGTACTGATCGGTCTTGAAGACGGTCTCGAAAAGAAAACGATAATCACGGACGGGGGCGACATAGGCCATTTTTATTATCCCTGTTTAGAAGATAGATGGTAGACGTTGTTTATTGGGCGTTTTCGGCTTCCAGCTGGTCGATTTGGTCTTCCAGCCAAACGCAACCGTCGCTCATATCCTTGATCGCCGCTTCGATGTCTTCGCGCTGGCGTTTCAAGGTTTCGATCTGTCCGCGATATTTGCCCAGCGTGGCGCGCATCTGGGCGACACCGTGATCCTTGGGCGTGTAAAGATCGAGGATTTCGTGAATTTCAATCAGAGAGAAGCCCAGCCGTTTACCGCGCAGGATCAGCTGAAGGCGGGCGCGATCGCGTGGGCTGTACAGTCGCGTCTGGCCCTTGCGCTCCGGCGATATCAGTCCTTTGTCCTCGTAAAAACGAAGAGCACGGGCCGTGACGTCGAACTCCTTGGAGAGTTGGCGGATTGAATAGGTGCGGTCTTTAACAGGCGTTTCCATGGGCATTTCTTGGCTCGGGGCGAGTGTGGCAGAATCTTACATTTACGTCAACGTAAAGTTATGTAGTTTCATAGCTGTCGTCAAGCGAAAATGTTTCCGTAAGGGGAACTCTGGCCGGCGGCGCGCTGCCTCTGGTTGACTTGGTTCGGTGCGCGTGTAGTCATTGCCGGAACTGAGACAGAACAGGGAATTGCAGATTATGTTGCGCAACCGCTTGATGATCTCTTCGGCGGTATTCGCGCTTATGGGGCTTGGTAGTTGCGCGACCCCGATCGCAACGGCCCCGGCGCCGACCCTGGATGCCGCCACGCTGGCCGCCAGTATGTGCGGCAAGCCTGCGGGAGATGCAGGCGGCAAGGCGATGCCGCTGATCGCCGGGCTGGCGCCGGTGCATTACGAAATTTCCTCTACCGTTCCCAAGGTCCAGTCCTATTTCGATCAGGGATTGGCCCTGCTGTACGGTTTTGAATATGAGGCGGCCTATGACAGCTTCAAAACCGCACGCGGGCTCGATCCAGACTGCGCCATGTGCGCCTGGGGCATGGCGATGGCGTTGGGGCCCAATATCAACAACGGTGACATGAGCGACAAGGATGCCGCCGAGGCGAGGGGGCTTGTCACCAAAGCCCTGGCGTCACCCGGCCTTACTGACCGCGATCATGTCTTGCTTGAAGCGCTTGCGGTGCGTTACGCGCCAAACCCGCCAAAGGAGGCGGGGCATGTCTTCGCGCAGAAATATGCCGATGCCCTGATCGCTGCCTCTGAACGCTGGCCGGCCGATGATTTCATCGCTATTCTGGCGGCCGAAGCGGCAATGGACGTCAATCCGTGGGATTATTGGGAAGCGGGCGGCCATGCCGCCCGGCCTTGGGGCGGAAAGGCTATGGCCTTGGTCGAAACTGTGCTCAAGCGCAATCCGGATCATCCCGAAGCGATCCACCTCTATATCCACCTGACGGAAAATTCTGACAATCCGCGCCGGGCGGAAGCCTATGCCGATCGTCTAGGGGCTTTGGCGCCGAACTCGCCGCATCTCATTCATATGCCAAGCCACACCTATTATCCGCTCGGACGGTTCGCCGACTCCATACGCGTCAACGAGCAGGCAATTGCGGTCGATGAAGGCATGGCGCGCGATCTGGGGGCGGATCCGGCGTGGTACGGGTACTACTTCCATCATTCGCGCTTCATTATGTCGGCTGCCCAGCAGGTCGGCGACCGCGCTACGGCGTTGCGAGTGGCCGCCGAGATGGAGCGCGGCGTGTCGCTCGACAAGGCGCTCAAATCGGAATGGAGTGAAAGCACCCTAGCCCTGACGCTCCAGGCGCGCGGGCAGTTCCAAAGCCCGGCCGAAATCCTGGCCCTGCCTGCGCCTGACAAGCGATTGAAAATCGTCACGGTGGCGTGGCATGCGGTTCGCGCCGAAGCCTATGCCCGATCGGGAAACCTGGACGCCGCCCGTCGTGAACTGGCAGCGACGGCAAAGGCGCGCAAGGCTGTAAAATCGAAGGACTGGCAGAATTTCGCGCAGCGCGTCGACGAAATGGCACAGGGGCGGGTAGCCCTGGCGGCGGGCGACACCTCAGATGCGGCCGGGCATTTCCGCACGGCGGCCCAACACGACGGCGAGTTCGACTATTCGGAGCCGCCGTTGTGGGATCAACCGGCTGAAACGGCTTTGGGCCGGGCGTTGCTGGCGGGCGGAGATGTCGCCGGGGCAAAGGGAGCCTTTGATCGCGCGCTGACGGTCCGGCCAGGCAACGCCTATGCCTTGTGGGGCAGGGCACAGGCCGAAGCCAAGTTAGGCGATGCTGGCGCAAGTCAGGCCAGTTTGTCGGCATTCGACAAGATATGGCTGGGCGATAAGGGCGCTATCGGCCTCGATCGCCTGTAGAGTGGCGGGTGATTTCAGACTTTGGCCGGCGATTGATAAAATCAATTACCCCTTCGTGGCCCTGGCAATTCGTGGCTATGGCAATTGACCTTCGGGCGCATGGGACGTAAAGCCAACCTCTCTCAAAAAGAAAGGCTTTATCCTCATCATGTCGTCTCTTGCCACCCTCGCATACGCCGGCCGTGCTTGGCCGTTTGAACAGGCCCGTGCTCTGATTGCGCGCCTGCTCAAATCGCGCATCGCTGGGCATGAGGATCAGAAACGGGCCTTGAGCCTGATCGAAGCCGGCAAGACCGATGAGGCGCTGACGCAGTTCGAAGGTCTGGGCCGCGCTGTCATCTTCGAAACCGGATACGGTCCGTCGGGCCTGCCGCATATCGGCACGTTCGGTGAAGTCGCACGCACAACCATGGTTCGCCAGGCCTTTGAGGCCATGACGGGCGGCGTATGGCCTACGCGCTTGATCTGTTTTTCCGATGATATGGATGGTCTGCGCAAGGTGCCGGACGGCATTCCGAATGCCGACATCCTGCGCGAAGACCTGTACAAGCCCCTGACCGTCGTGCGCGATCCGTTCGGCGAATACCCGTCGTTTGGGGAACACAATAACGCCCGTCTCAAGGCCTTCCTCGACAGCTTCGGCTTTGAATACGAGTTCCTGTCCTCGACCGACTGCTACAAGGGCGGCGTTTTCGACACGACGCTTTTGACCGCTTTGGAACGGTTTGACAAGATTCAGGGCGTCATGCTGCCCACCTTGGGGCCGGATCGTCGCGCCACCTATTCGCCGTTCCTGCCGATTTCGCCGAAGACCGGTTTCGTGCTCCAGGTGCCGACCCTCGAACGCAATGTCGCCAAGGGCACGATCGTGTTCGAGGAAGACGGCGAACGGTTCGAGGTTCCCGTCACCGGCGGTCACGTCAAGATGCAGTGGAAGCCGGACTGGGCCATGCGCTGGGCCGCGCTGGGCGTCGATTATGAAATGGCGGGCAAGGATTTGATCGATTCCGTCAAGGTATCGTCCCAGGTCTGCAAGATCCTTGGCGGTACGCCGCCGGAAGGCTTCAACTACGAACTGTTCCTCGATGAAGCGGGCCAGAAGATTTCCAAGTCGAAGGGGAATGGCCTGACCATGGAAGACTGGTTGCGGTATGGCGCGCCAGAATCCCTGGCCTATTACATGTTCCAGTCGCCGAAATCGGCGAAGAAGCTGTATTTCGACGTCATTCCGCGGGCAACGGATGAGTTCTTCCAGCAACTGGACGCGTTTCCGAAGCAGGAAGAGGCCAAGCAGATCGAAAACCCGGTCTGGTTCGTATTGCGCGGCGACACCGCGATCAAATCGCCGCCGGTCACCTTTGGTCTGATGCTCAACCTTGTTTCGGCAGCTAATGCATCGGACAAGGAAACGATGTGGGGCTTCCTGCGGGCCTATATTCCGGGGGCATCGCCCGAAAGCGAGCCGGTTCTGGATCGCCTGGCCGGTTATGCGCTGAACTATTTCGAAGACTTCGTGAAGCCGTCGAAAACCTTCCGTCTGCCCGACGACATGGAAAGAGCGGCCATGCAGGATTTAGTGGCGCGGTTCCGGGAATTGCCGGCTGAAACGCGCGATGCCGAGCTATTGCAAAACCTGGTCTTCGAAGTCGGAAAGGTGCATGAATTCGAGCCTTTGCGCGCGTGGTTTCAGGCCTTGTATGAAGTTCTGCTGGGGCAATCCCAAGGGCCGCGTTTCGGGTCTTTCGTGGCTATCTTCGGTCTGGAGCGGACGATTGCATTGCTTGAGGACGGGATAAACGGCCGGTTGGCTGGCGCTTAAAGTTATGGGGTGTGGGGTCTGTGACCCCACATCTGTCTTCCACCTAAAAAATCCTCGTCTTGCGACGGGGATTTTTTAGGTGGATAAGGGAAGTCTTGGGGCCACAGGCCCCAAACCCCATACGTTATGAGGCCACTATGCTGCGTTATGCCGTCGTCCTCAGTGCCCTGCTTAGCGTACCCGCCATCGCTGCGACCCCGCGCCCGATACCGGCACCACTGGCCATCGATGCCCGTATCGCCGAGGCGATGACGGCGACCCACGCCAAGGGTCTGGCCATCGCGATCGTCGATGATGGCAAGGTCGCCTATGTTAAATCCTATGGTGTGCGTAATGCCGCCGACGATCCCTTGCAAACCGACACGGTCATGTACGGCGCCTCGCTGACCAAGACCGTTTTTGCCTACACGGTTATGCAACTGGTTGATCAGGGCAAGCTGAAGCTCGATACGCCGATTGCCGACGATCTCGACAAGCCGCTGGTGGAATACGATACCGAAGCCATTCATCCAAAAAAATACGGGCCATACAAAGACCTGGCGTCGGACTCGCGCTGGAAGGTAATCACACCGCGCCATGTCATGACCCATTCCACAGGCTTCGCCAATTTCTGGTGGCTGGAGCCTGACGAAAAGCTGCGCATCCATTTCGATCCTGGTTCGCGTTATGCCTATTCGGGTGAAGGCCAAATCCTGCTGCAATTCGCTATCGACAACGGCAAGACGTCGCAGGGCTTGGGTGTCGATCTCGGCAAGCTAACGCAGGAGCAGGTCTTCACTCCATTGGGCATGACGCGCACCTCACTGATGTGGCGCGCCGATTTCCGTCCAAACCTGGCAGACGGCTTCAATGACAAGGGAGAGGTCGGCGAACACGATGAGCGCAGTAAGGTCCGCGCCGCCGGATCGATGGACACCACCATCTCTGACCTGTCGAAATTCGCGGCGGCCCTCGTGTCCGGCCAAGGGTTGTCACCGGCATCGCGCGCCGAAATGGTCCGGCCGCAACTGAAAATCACCACCGCCCATCAATTTCCGTCCTTTGCGCCGGAACTGCCGGTGGCGCAGCAACGCAAAGACCTTTACGCGGGCTTAGGTGTCATCGTCTTTGACGGACCGCAAGGGCATGGCTTCCTGAAGGGCGGGCATGATGGTCAGACCGCCAACACGCTCATCTGTATCGAAGCGCATAGGCGCTGCGTCCTCATCCTGTCGAACGACGTCCGTTCCGAAGCCGCCTTTGCCGACATAGTCCAGTTTATCCTCGGCGATACCGGCGTGCCCTATGACTGGGAGTATGGCGACCAGGCCGGGAAATCGTAAGCCGGGTGTCTTAGGCCAGAAGGAAGTGCGCCTGCAAGGTGGCGATAGGGTGGGCGATCTGGTCCTGCCAGGCCGTGACCTCGACATTGGCCACCGTCCGCCCAACGCGATTGACAATGGCGCGGGCATAGGTCTCTTCCGCCCGGCCTGACCTGAGATATTGCACGGTCACGTCGATCGGTTTGGGCGCCTGCTCGAAATTTTTATGAAGAGCCAGTTGCGCCATGGCGGTGATTTCCATGAAGGCGCCGATAACGCCACCATGCAGGGCCGGAATCATCGGATTGCCGATCAGATGTGGCGCGAACGGCAAATGCGCCGTCAGTTCATCGCCGGCCAGTTCCAGCCGTACACCGAGGAAAGCGGCGAACGGGACGCCTTTCAAAAGGGCGGTCGTGTCCCGCTTGGCCTGCGTCGTCGGCAGGGCGGCGGCCAGTTTATCAATCATGTTTTTGCCTGTGCAGGGCTGGAAATGACGAAGGCCGCCTGCGCTGCGGCGACGGGATCGTCGGCGCTGACCTCATAGGCGAAGGCGCGGACGAAGCCGATCGTTCGCGTCAGTTTGTAGCACTTGGCCGTTACCTTCAGCTCCTGGTCCGGTACGGCGGCACGCATGTAGTCGATGCGCAGGTCTAGTGTCGCCACTGGCTTGAATTCATTGACCTTATCCCACACGGCCATCCCACAGCAATTGTCGAGCAAGGCCGTCACGACGCCTGAGGCAATGACGCGTGTGTCCGGATCGCCGATCAGGTCTTCGCGCCATGGCAAGGCCATGGTGATCCCGTCGGGCGATGTCCCAACATAATAGGCGCCAATAGCCTTCATGTAGGGTGTATTGTCGATAATGGTTCCGAACATGTCGGAAAAGGGCGGCTGGGTCATGACGTGATGATTGTCCAGCTTTACCTTCACGTCAAAGGAAACCTGTTTTGCGCCGCGTCAAAAACACTTGCAAATCGCGTCAAAGGCGCGTTTTAGATGACTGATCCCGTTTATTCAGAAAGTTTCGTCTCATGTCCGCGTCTTTGGATCATGTTCCCGCTTCGAAATCTGCGCTGGTTCTGTTTTCCGGCGGCCAGGATTCCAGTGTCTGCCTGGCCTGGGCGCTGACGCACTTTGATCGGGTCGAAACCGTGGGCTTCGACTATGGTCAGCGCCATTCCATCGAAATGACGACGCGCACCCAGGTCCTGGCCCGGTTCCGCGAGGTCTTCCCGTTGGCGGCGACGCGTCTGGGCGAAGACCATGTCTGCGATCTGCGTGGCTTTGGCGCCGTCGCCGAATCGTCCCTGACGCGCGAAACCGAAATTGTCATGACCGAACGTGGCCTGCCGTCATCCTTTGTGCCCGGCCGCAATCTCGTCTTTTTCGTTTATGCGGCGGCCGTGGCCGACCGGCGCGGTCTGGACCATCTGGTCGGGGGGATGTGCGAAACCGATTTTTCAGGCTATCCCGATTGCCGCAACGAAACCCTGCGCGCCATGCAGACTGTGCTGCAACTGGGTATTGAGCGGCCTTATGAAATCCATACGCCCCTGATGTGGATCGACAAGGCGCAGACATGGGCGTTGTCGATGGAATTGGGCGGCCAGCCCCTGGTCGATCTGATCCTTGAGGAGACGACGACCTGCTACAATGGTGTGCGGGCAGAGCGCCACCCCTGGGGATATGGGTGCGGCGATTGCCCGGCCTGTCAGTTGCGCAAGACCGGATTCGAGCATTTTATTGAGACGCGGCAGCACGCCGACAACTGATGTACAGCTTCAAGGAAATTTTTCTTACCCTGCAAGGCGAGGGCGGACAGGCCGGTCGCGTCAACGTCTTCGCGCGTTTCGCCGGTTGCAATCTGTGGAGCGGGCGCGAGCAGGATCGCGCCACGGCGGCTTGTACCTTCTGCGACACCGACTTTGTCGGCACCGATGGCGAAAATGGCGGCAAGTTTGCCGCGCCTGCCGATGTGGTGTCCGCCCTGGACAGGGTGTGGGGTGAGGGGCGGTCGCAAGATAAGGCGGTGGTTTTCACCGGTGGCGAGCCTTTGTTGCAACTGGACGCGGCGTTGATCACAGCGGTCAAGGACGCTGGCTATTTCATCGCCGTGGAAACCAACGGAACGCTCCATGCCCCGGACGGCATAGATTGGGTCTGTGTCAGCCCGAAGGCTGACAATCGCCTGCACCAGACACGCGGTCAGGAACTCAAACTGGTCTGGCCTCAGGCCGGGGTCGATCCGGCAGAATTCGCTGGCCTAAATTTCGAGCGTTTCTATTTGCAGCCCAAGGACGACCCCAACCAGGCGGCCAACACTCAGGCCGTAATCAACTACTGCCTGGCGCACCCGCAGTGGCGCATGAGCGTGCAGACGCACAAATTGGTCGGGCTGAAATAAATAGGGCAGGCCTTTCGGGGCCCGCCCATTTTTTAAGGGCTCTACGCCGCGTCGAGCAAGACGACTTCCGCGTCTTCCAGCGCCAGTATATCCAGCGCGGCTTCGTCCTTGATCGCCGCGCCATCGCGCTCATTCAGTTCCACGCCGTTAACGCTGACCTTGCCTTTGGCGACGACCAGGTAAAGATGGCGCGTCGTGGCCGGTTCGGTGGCCAGCGGGGTGTAGCTTTCCGACTGGTCCTTCAATAGAGTGGCGCCCAACAACCGCGCAGGCGTACGTATTTTGAGGACGTCGCCGTCCGCATCGAATCCTGAGGCCAGTGTGACAAACTTGCCGGAACGGTCGCCCTTGGGGAACGGCTTGGCGCCCCAGGACGGCGCTTCGCCGCGCGAGCTGGGCATTACCCAGATCTGAAAAATCTTGGTCGTTTCATTTTCCAGATTGTATTCCGAGTGCCGGATGCCGCTGCCCGCCGACATGACCTGAACGTCGCCGGCCTCCGTGCGGCCCTTATTACCCAGCGAATCCTGGTGGGTAATGGCGCCTTCGCGGACATAGGTGATGATTTCCATATTGTCGTGCGGGTGGGGCGGAAAGCCCGTTTGGGCCTGTATTTCATCGTCATTCCAAACCCGGATCGAGCCCCAGCCCATCTTGGCGGGATCGTAATAGGAGGCGAACGAAAAATGATGCTTGGCCTTGAGCCAGCCGTGATTGGCGCCACCCAAGGAATGGAAAGGTCTTTTGTCAATCATTGGAAAGTCTCCCTCGATATTGTGAGACCTATATAAGTGTAACTTACACTATTACAAATATGCCTATTTGCAGACCGTTTCTTTGTCCGGAACAAAACGTAAGTTGGTCAAAATCATGGGGCCGATCGGGTGAGGCCAAGTCTCGAATACACCTCTACCCGCTCGTACCGGACAGGTCGATGTGTGAAATTCAGTGTACCCGGATTTTCCAGGGTGCACCACATACATTGTGTCTTCGAATTTAATCGCGCGCGTCAATGTGCTGTCCGAGGACAACATCATTCCGGTTTTATGTTCGCTGGCCTCACCATAAGACAGTATGATGCTATTAGCAGGAAGGGCAGACATATCCACGTTGCCATCCTTTGTCGGCAATGGAGGGAGGTTGGCATCGAGCGGATTGTCGGAAAGCTTGCCGTTGATGTCGACGCGGGCCGGCATCTGAGGTGCGAAGGCCATTATAAATTCAGGCTTCCCGAGCGTGCCGTTGTCAATATTGAATTTAAAGGCCAGTGTTTCTCCGGGGAATATCAATATCGCCCCGTCTTCCAGGACATAGGGTGATCGGCTAACCGGAATACCGATGTAGGTGTGCGCCTTATCATCGGTGCTGAGCATGACTTCGAAGCCCCCTTGTCGACAGGCGGTAAGGGCGCAGGTCGCATCAATATCTCTAGGTTTCTCATCCGCTCGTGCAACGTTTGGAACTGTAATGGCTACTGCGATAGCCAGAATTGCGCGTGTTAATTGTGGCGCTTTCACGAGTGGTATGGTTTCCCCTAAAACATGGACACGGCCAATTATCTATCCACCTACCCGATGCGGACCGCCGCCGGTCTGGCCGCGATGGCGCAGGAAGGCGTCGAGCAGGACGCAGGACATCATGGCTTCGGCGACGGGAACGGCGCGGATGCCGACGCACGGATCGTGGCGGCCCTTGGTCAGCAGTTCCACCTCCGCACCTTTGACATCGATGCTTTCGCGCGTCGTCAGAATGGAGGAGGTGGGTTTCAGCGCCATGCGCGCAATGATCGTCTGGCCGGTGGATATGCCGCCCAATATGCCGCCGGCATGGTTTGATTTGAAGACAGGGCCATCCGGTCCCATGCGCATCTCATCGGCGTTTTCTTCGCCGGACAGCTCTGCGGCACCGAAGCCTTCGCCGATTTCCACACCCTTGACGGCATTGATCGACATGAGGGCCATGGCGAGTTCGGAATCGAGTTTGCCGTAAATCGGTGCCCCCCAACCGGCGGGAATGCCATCGGCCTGTACTTCGACCACCGCACCGATGGAGGACCCTGCCTTGCGGATTCCGTCGAGATAGCTTTCCCACAAGGTTACGGACGCCGGGTCGGGGCAGAAGAAGGCGTTGTTGCCGACTTCCTCCCAATCCCAATTGCCGCGTGCGGCCTTGTGCGCGCCCAGTTGCGACAGGGCGCCGCGTACCTTGACCTCTTCACCGATCAGAACCTTGAGCACCTTTAGCGCCACGGCGCCAGCCGCGACCCGGGCGGCAGTCTCCCGCGCCGACGAACGACCGCCGCCGCGGTAATCGCGCACGCCATATTTGGCGAAGTAGGTGTAGTCGGCATGACCTGGCCGGAATTGTTTGGCGATATCGCCGTAGTCCTTGGAGCGCTGGTCGGTATTTTCGATCAGTATCGAGATCGGCGTCCCGGTGGTGACGCCTTCGAATACACCGGACAGAATCTTGGCTTCATCGGCTTCGCGGCGTTGGGTTACGAAACGCGATCCGCCGGGCTTACGGCGATCCATGGCCCATTGAATATCGTCTTCCGACAGGGCAATCCCCGGCGGGCACCCGTCGATCACGCAGCCAAGCGCCGGCCCATGGCTTTCACCCCAGGTGGTGACACGAAACAGGTGGCCGAAACTATTGTGAGACATGACGAAACCCAAATCTAAATCTGGTCTGGGGAGTAGCCCAGATTACCTCATGGTGCAATTTCATATTGTCGTGGATCAGGGCGCGGTGAAGTGGACATCGACCGGTGCATTGCGGTCGATACTGAGCTGACCATCTTTGAATAGCAGTTCACCGACCTGAATAACGGTGCGTTGAGTGTAGAACGGATCGGTTTGCGCCTCGGGTTCATTGCCCTGGTGGACGAAGTAAAAGAGATAGGCGTGATCACCGGTGACAACGATATCGGGGTGTTGCCCCTTGCCTCTATCCGTGGGTTGGGTTCCTGGCGTTTCCAGTAATCGCGCGTCCTGAAGCGTCCATGTCTGAGCGTCGCTGGAGCGCAATACGATCAAACCTTTCCAGGCGTCGGCAATCATCCAGTAATAGCCGCGGAAGCGAAAGACCTTCGGTCCTTCGGCAGCCATGTCCACGACCGGCGTGTCCTGACGCGTCCAATGGATCATGTCCGGGCTGTCGGCGGCAAACAGGCGGCTTCCCTTGCGTTCGTCCTTGAACCACAGGCGATATCCGTCATTGCGCTTAATCACGCTGGCGTCGATGACGCGATCCGAACCGAGATCGAGGACATCGCTGCAACTCCAGCTTTTGAGGTCTTTGCTGATGAGGTGGACAATCCGCCGGTCGCCCTGCCAAGTCTTGAAGATGCCGGGCACAACGGTCAACCACATATGGTAGGTCCCATCCTCTTCGTAGAGTTCAGGCGCCCATAGGGTGGCGCCGGTGCAGGCAGCGGGGATATCCGCAACGCCCGAATAGGTCCAGGACTGACCGTCATTTGAAGTCGCCACACCTATGGAAGTGCCATGCACCCAGGAGACATCCTTTGGGTCGTCGTGGGTCAAGGTGGCGCGGCGGTTGGTGTAGAACATCATCCAGGTCCGGGCGTGGCGATCATAGACAATCGATGCATCCGCCGCACCGTCATGGACCGGGTCGCGATACAGGGGCTTTGGGGCGACACCGGCACTGACGGGCAGGGCGGCTACCAGCGCGCCCAGCAAGGCAACAAGCAGGGCGCTAATCAGGGCGGCGATCGTCTTCGGGCCTCTCATCTGGACGCTCCTATTTGTCGGACAACCGTCCTTGTTTAGTTAGGATGACGCGAAGGCGCAAATTTTTTAGTGTGCAAATCGGCAGAGTGGGGATCATATATCGCCCAACTGGTTGCACGCGAAAGTATCCCCTATGAAGTGGCTCGGCAAAATTCCGTTCTGGCTGAAAACTCTGGTTGCTTTTGCGGCCGGGGTCGGGGTGGCTTTGTATTGGGGTAAGGATGCCTTGCCGGTGTTGACGCCTATTGGTGACACCTTTATTCGCGCCATCAAGATGTTGGTGGCGCCCCTGGTCTTCTTCACGATCGCGGCGTCTATTGCGCGTCTGGGGCACGGTGAAGACGGGGCGGGAGGCAAGGCGTTCAAGCTCGGGGCGCAGACCATAATCTGGTTCATGCTGACCTCGACCATTGCCGTCTCTTTAGGCCTAGCCATCGGCATCTATTTCCAGCCCGGTGCAGGTCTGGCCGGTTTGCCCTTGACGGTCGAAGCGCACGATCCAATTCCCGGCCCCGTCGATGTCATCACCGGCATCGTGCCGTCGAACATTTTCAAGAGCTTCGCCGATGGCAAGGTCCTGAGCATTGTCTTCTTTGCGATCTTGGTCGGCGCCGCTCTGGGTGCTTTAGGCCAGAAAACCAAAGCCTTGAGCGATATTGTTGAGCAAGGGTCTCAGGTGATGTTCAAGCTGACGCGCTGGATCATCCAATTGACGCCTATCGGCGTGTTTGGCCTGATCGGATCGGTGGTGGCCAGTTACGGCCTAGACGCGCTGATGCCGCTCATTCCCTATATAGGCCTGATCTATCTCGGATGCCTGACCCTCATCTTTGTCGTTTATCCGATCCTGCTTAAGCTGCATGGCCTGCGCGTTGCCGGATTTTATAAGGGCATTTTCACCGCCCAGCAGACGGCCTTCTTCACCTGTTCGTCCATTGGCACCTTGCCGGTGTCTTTGGCGGTGGCGACGGAAAACCTCAAGCTGCCGAAATCCTACGCCGGCTTTGCCCTGCCTCTTGGGGCCAACATGAAAATGGATGGCTGTGGAGCCATTTATCCGGCCATTTCGTCCGTATTCATCGCCAACTACTTCCATGTCGTCCTGACGCCACAGCATTACCTGCTGATCGCGCTGGCATCGATCCTCGGTTCGCTGGCTACGGCTGGCGTACCCGGCGTGGCGACGGTCATGCTGACGGTGACACTGTCGACGGCCGGCCTGCCCCTGGAAGGATTGGCCATTCTGGCGGCTATCGACCGCATTCTGGACATGATGCGCACAGCCACCAATGTTACCAGCCAGATTCTGGTGCCGACCCTTGTGGCGCGTGAAAACGGTATGATCGAGAAAGACTCGCCTCTGCTGACCAAGCCGCCGGCGCCTGTATCGGCCGCGGAAATTTAAAGCGGAAGATTTCGCAGGGCGCGGCGCTGTACGCCATTGACATCAAAATTGGCCGGGTTGAGCCAGGCTTCCAGCCGCTTGCGCACCTGCGGCCACTCTTCGACAATGACCGAATACCAGGTGGTGTCGCGACGGTCGCCGCGCGCGACCTGGGCGTTGCGGAATACACCTTCGAACGTGAAGCCCAGGCGCAGCGCAGCCAGGTTCGACGGCATGTTGAGTTGGTTGCACTTCCATTCATAGCGACGATAGCCGTGTTCAAAGGCGTGCCGCATCATCAGATACATGGCCTCCGTTGCCACGGTCGACCGGCGTAGAGCGGGGGAAAAGGTCACACCGCCCACTTCGACGCTGCCATGGGGCAGATCATAGCGCATGAAGCTGGCGTGGCCAACGGGCTGTTCAGCGTCCAGAATAACGAATGTGTGGAAGTCCTTGTTTTCTTGATAGCTTCTTATGATATCATTGACGGCGGATGCGCTGTCGAAGGGGCCGTAAGGCAGATAGCTCCACATGCCGCCGTCGTCACGAGCATAGGCCTCATAAAGCCCGTTGGCATACATCTCGCTGTACGGTGTCAGACGGCATGTCCGGCCGACAAGATCTACGTCGGGAAGGCGCTGACATCCGGTCCATTCGGGCAAGGCCTTGCCAACCGGATTGCCGTAGGCGTCTTCGCGAACGCCAAGTGAAGGGCTTAGGGTATCGAAGGTCAGCGGCATGTGGCTCTCCCGTTATCGTACGGAGCGCATGCCATATTGGCCTCGAAGACTGAAATCCCGTTTTGTAAAATTTTATGACGCCCAGCGCTGGCGAAATTCACCCAGAACCTGAGTAACCGGGCGCACGCTTTCGGTGCGGGCTTCCAGACGGATATAGAGATTTCCGGCGGCGGCGGTGTCGGTCGCCGGCAAGCCGCGGCCTCTCACGCACAGGCTGGCGCCTTCGGGAACGTTGCAATCGATGCGAAGGGTTTGCTGGCCGTGCGGCGTCTCTACGATGGCCCTGCCACCATAGGTCAGAAGGTGGCGGTCAACAGCCGCCGTCATCCATATATCGTCCCCGCAGACGCGGCCGGCATCGTCATTTTCAATATTGATGCGGAAGAACATGTCGTCACTTGGCCCGCCCTTGACGGCCAACCGAATTTTCTCGCCGTCACGCAATCCTTTGGGGAGATAGATTTGCAACATTTTGGTCTGAGTCAGCGATGTCAGAGCCTCGCCGGCGCGGGACATTTCGAATGCGGGAACCTCCATCACCGCGTAGCCGCCGTGAATCGCCTGTTGCAGATTGATGGATAAAGGCAACATACCGTCATGTACCGCGTTAGTGTTTTGAAATTCCCTCAGTGAGGCGGCAACTTCTACAGGTTTTCTGTCATCCGACATCAACAGATCGCGGGCCAGAATGAGGCGGCGCAGACGGGCGTCCGTGCCACCGGTAAGATCGGGATGGGCCTGTTTGAGGCGTTGGCGGAACGCGATGCGGATATCCTCTCCGTGTGCGTGGGGTGGCAATCCCAGGACATCGAGCGCTTCACTGCGGTCATTGCTGCCAAATGAGTGACTTTTTAACGCCGGCATCTTGAGTTTCTGGCCCCCGAAGTCCATTCTGAAATTAGGCGTCGGGCTAGTTTCTGAACCCGTCCAATTAAAATTAATGCCTGATTATCCTTTTCAAAGTCTTAAAGCCGACATGACCGATTCGCTAATTCCGCACAGCCCGACCGCCGATGAATATGCCGAGGCGCATGCCGCCCATGAGGCCGAGATCGACGTGGCGGAGCCTTTCACCCTTTTCGGTCAATGGTTGAAGGACGCGGGGGCGAAGGAGCCGAATGACCCCAATGCCATGGCCGTTGCCACGGTGGATGCGGACGGATTGCCCGACGTGCGCATGGTGTTGCTTAAGGACTTCGATGAGCTCGGATTTGTGTTTTATACCAATACCTTGAGCGCCAAGGGCCAACAACTGACTTCAAATCAAAAGGCCGCCCTGCTTTTTCACTGGAAGTCCCTCCGACGCCAGGTCCGGATACGGGGCGAGGTGACGCGGGTATCGGACGTGGACGCCGACGCGTATTTTCAGAGCCGGGCGCGCCAAAGTCAGATTGGGGCCTGGGCATCGGATCAATCGCGCCCCATGGAAGACCGCTTCGCCCTGGAAAAGCGTGTCGCTGAATATGCTTTGAAGTTTGGTTTGGGCAAGATCGAGCGGCCGCCGCACTGGACGGGGTTCCGCATCTCGCCGCTCAGTATGGAATTCTGGCGGGATAAGCCGTTCCGGCTGCATGACCGGATGCAGTTTCATCGTGATACGACCTCAGGGAATTGGGAAAAGACAAAACTCTATCCCTAATCACCAATTGGCCGGATCTGTCCGGTAGTAGGGCCGGATATCGATCACGCGCATACCGGCACGCGTGGCCGATTCCACGCCTTCGTCACTATCTTCATAGGTTTGAATAAAGCGCGGCGCTACGCCCAACCTGTCGGCGGCGATTAGGTAGAGATCGGGCGCCGGTTTTCCCACGCCGGCGTCCTCGATCGTTACGACCGTATCGAGGCGGTCCAGCACGCCCACGGTGGTTAAGGTTGCCTCGACGATATCACGTTGGCCACCCGAAGCCACACCCAGTTTAAGCCGTCCGTACTGGCTTCGCAGGATGTCATGTGTGTATGGAATAGGCCGGATCGCCGCCAGGTGTTTGTTGAACACCGCTGCGGTACGGCGTGCCACGTCGGCATCGTCGAACCTAATCCCTTGGGCGTCGCTAAGGGCCTGAAGCAGCTGATAGCGAGACAGGCCTAACCGGGCGAGATAGAATTCCGCCTCGAAACTGGCCTTGTAATCCGCAAGCACCTCCCTGAACGCGCGATAATGCGCCCCAAAGGTATCGGCGAGTGTGCCGTCGCAATCGAAGATAATCGCCTGGACATCTGCGTCCAGTGGGGGAATGCCAAGTACGGGAAGGGAGGTCATGTCGCCGATGTGACGATCAAACCGGCCGCGGTCAAGGTCAAGCTGGTTGCAAAGATAACAAAAAAGCCTTACCCGAAACCCATCCAATGTTGCGTCCGGAATTCGCCCGTGTCCCTGAGTCAGGTTCTCCATCATCTCAAAGACGGCGCTGACGAGGTTATCGAAACCTCCTGCGCCACCGTCGTGCTCAAAGGCACCAAGGCCTATAAGATCAAGAAAAGCGTCGATTACGGTTTCCTTGACTTCACGTCAGCGGAAAAGCGCCGCGCAGCCTTGTTACGGGAGTTGCGCTATAACCAGCGTATGGCGGCGGACATCTACCTGGGCGTGGAAGATATTGCTGGCGAAAGCGTTCTGGTGATGCGCCGCTTCGATACGGCCGGTGTCCTGGGTGAGCAGAGTGCGCGGCAAAGTGACTGGGCCCCAAATCTGGACACCATGCATGACCTGGGACAATTGGTGGCGCGTTTCCATGCCGGTTCGGAAATCTGTCTCGATCCCCAACACCAAAATAACATCAAATATGTTATCGATTCCAACCGCGCCAACATTGCGGTCTTTCGAGATGAACTGGGCGCCGAAGCGGTCGACGCCTATGATGCCGCAATCAACGCCGCCTACGATGACGTGGCCAGTCACGTGCTCGCGCGCTTCGATGCAGGCTTCGTACGCCACTGTCATGGTGACCTGCATCTGGGCAATATTCTGATCGAGCATGGAAAGCCGATTTTGTTCGATTGCATCGAGTTCAACGAGCGCCTGAGCCAGATCGATGTCCTCTATGATCTGGCTTTCCTGCTGATGGATTTGTGCGTCCGTGGGCACGATGTGGCCGCCAACCGCGTTTTGAATGTCTGGCTTGAACAGGCCGCCCGTTTAGAAGACGACGTCAACGCGGTATATGCCGGATTGAAACTGCTCCCCATCTACATGTCGGTAAGGGCCGGTGTGCGTTGTCACGTCAATGCCAACTATGTCGGCGAAGGGGCCTATGCGATGGATAAAGCACGTATGTACCTCCAGGCCGCGCATCGGTTTCTTGATATGAAGCTGCCCTCTCTGGCCGCTATCGGTGGATTGTCCGGCTCGGGTAAGAGTACCCGTGCGCGCGCTGAGGCGCCTCATGCAGGCCGTGCACCGGGGGCGGTTATCCTGCGCAGCGATGAAATCCGCAAACGCCTTTGGGCCTGTCCGGAATATGAGACGCTGCCGAAGGAAGCTTATGCGCCCGACGAAAGCGCACGGGTGTATGAGCACATGTTGGATTTGGCGCGCATCGGTCTGGAAACGGGGCAGTCTGTCATTTTGGACGCGACCTTCCGTGAAGCCGATTGGCGGGATCGCTGTGCGGCTCTGGCCGTCTCGAGCGGGCTTGGTTTCGACGGTCTTTGGCTTGATCTGCCCGCCGATATGCGTGCGGAGCGGGTCGCGGCCCGCACAAAGGACGTGTCAGACGCGACCGCGGACATAGCGATAAGCCAGCAAGCCATTGACGTGTCGGCGATTTCATGGCGCGTCGAGGTGGTTTAAACGTCTTGAATTCCGGCCAGCTTTAGGGTTAATTGAGATCGCCAGGGAGCATTTCGGATCGTTTGTTTAAGGCTGTCGATTGAAGATTCTCCAAGCGGAAAATATCTTTTCGCGTTTTGAAGGTAAATCCGTGACCGATGGCCGTTTTGGGCTAAACTGTGTCACTTGCAACTAGAACAAAGTAACCCCTGAAAGCCCAGTGCCGGATTCACATTCTCCAGACTCGCCTATGACCGCCCGCAAGCCTGGGAAAAAAGGGCTGGCATTCGCGCACCTGTCTTTCATGGTGTCGGTGGTTACCTTTCTGTTCCTGCTTGGCACAATGATGCTGACGCACCTGGAATATATAAGTACAGACCTGGGCTTCGGCACTCTTACCCTCGGGATCGGTCCACGCATGGTCATGGCGGCCTTGGCGGTTGCCGGTATTTCATTGCTTATTTCTCTTTTCATGTGCCCACGCCGTTGCGCCCCCTGGGCCTTGGCCTCTGTCGTGCTATCCGGCGCTATGCTCGGGGGGTATGCCTGGTATCATAAGGAACTCAAAGACAACCCGCCGATTGCCGATGTCGCGACGAACTGGGATCGCCCGCTCAGTTTTTCAGACAAATTTATGAGCCTTCGGGGCGACAATGCCTTGCCCGTAGAAGACCTGCCTCGTGTGCCGAAAAACGAGTCTATTCAGTGGGGAGGGAAGACGCTGGCGGCGATTAATGAAGAAACCTGTCCCGCTGCGAAAACGCTTCAGGATCGCATTGTGTCTGAGGACCAGATACCCGCGATCGTCAAGGCGCTGAAGGCAAAACACTATGTCGTATTTGGCACGTCGCCCTGGCGCATCGAAGCCACTTATCAGGACAATTTCTACGGTTTCAAATCGGACATTGTCATTCGTATAGATCCCAGAAGTGTGGATGTGCGATCCATCAGCCGGATAAAGATGCCGGATTTGGGCGCCAATTGCCGACGCGTTACCGAGGTGCTGAATATTATCAAGGCGCTTCCGATGCCTGCCGTCAATTCGGCTCCGCAAAACGATTGACGGCGTAAGATTTGCTCAGCCCGTTGCCATTATTGGAAACGGGAAATGGTTGCGCGCATACTTCTTTATATTTCAAGACGTTCGCAGCGTATTGCGGTCGCTATTCTGTGTATCACTTTGATGCAGCTTGTGACGGCTGTTCATTCGCAGCGCGAGCCCAGCGCGTGGCCGAAGCTTGCAAGCAGCGGTGTGCATATACAGCTGAGACATTAGAACGGTCGCATTCGGCGCAGTGCGATTTGTGTCACTTTCGTCGCGTTTAAAACCATAAGGTGTGTATCGGGTGTGTATCCTAATTGCGAATCCGCCACAAAAATGCGTGGTAGTGGGCTTTGCGTTGCAAAAGACGGTGAAAATATTTTTGCCGTCCCAAATGAATATGGGGTGATTTCCACCTAGGCAAATTCTTGCGGAGGCAGTTGAGGTCGTTGCAAATAAACACTTGAAATTAGAATAAAAATTTTGAAAATATATACTTTTTGTCGCAAAATTCGGTCGGTAAGTTTCACCAATATGGCGTGCGGATCGTTCCCTCAGGTAAGGTTACCTATGTGACTTTATTGGAACAGGTTTCAATTGATATAGACAAAAATGTGTCGTGTGATTGACGGATTTGCGACTGAGGTCTTTAACTTCATTAACAGCGTGTAATGCTGGAAACTGCGGTGGGTGCGCCTACACCCTCATGTAACCCGGAGAAACAAGTGAAAAAGATATCTTTGCGATCTGGCCTTATGGCCACGACGACCATTTTTGGCGTCGCGTTTGGTCTTGGCTCGAATGCATTTGCGCAAGACGCCGCCACGACGACAGCCGCCCCTGAGCCGGTTACCGAAGTTGTGGTCACGGGCTCCATTCTGCGTAAGAAGAACCTGACCTCCATTTCGCCGTTGACCACCTTGACCTCCAATGACTTGGAAAAGCGCGGCGTGACGACTGTTGAGAACGTTGCGCAACGCCTGCCGGGAAACAACGGCGGCGCCATGACCAACAACTGGTCCGCCAACGGCAACTTCGCCTCGGGCGCCTCGGCGATCTCGCTGCGCGGCTTGACCAGCAACTCGACCCTGGTTCTGGTCGATGGCATGCGCCTGGCCTATTATCCGCTGGCCGATGACGCGACGCGTAACTTTGTCGATCTGAACACCATTCCGAATGCGATTATCGACCGCGTCGAAGTCTTGCAGGATGGCGCCTCTGCCACCTACGGCGCTGACGCTATCGCCGGCGTTGTTAACGTTATCACCAAGAAACAGTTCACGGGTTTGACCGCGAAAGTCTATGCCGGGACATCGGAAAAAGGGGGGGGCGATGTCAAAGGCTTCTCTGCTCTCTGGGGCAAAGGCAATTTGGCCACTGATGGCTACAACTTCTATATCAGCGCTGAATATCAAAAAGATGACCTGCTGAGCTTCAATGAGCGCGGCTATCCGTACAACACCGCCGACCAGAGCTCGACCTGTGGCACTAGCATCGTCAACGGCGCGAAGACCTGCCGGACAAACGGCGTTCAAAACGGCATCCAGTTTGATGGCCGCTTCCTTGGCGTAGGCACAACCACAGTCGCGACCGTGCGTCCCTACAATGCTGCTGCTACGTCTGCCGCCGGTAACTGGCAGTTGCTTAATCCGACAGCCGGTTGCGGAAGCCTGAAGGCAGTTACAATTGGCGCCGCCAACCTGAGCGTTCCCGTCGCCGGTGTTCCAGCAGGCACGGTTCTTTGTCAACAGGATAACGTCAACTTGTACAGCGTTATCATTCCGGAAAATGAGCGCAAGAGTGTCACTATGCGCTTCACCAAGCGTTTCAGCGACACCATGGAAGGTTATGCCTCTCTTAACCTCTATGAAAACAGCACCTACAGCTATGGTTCGCCGCGCAGCATTCGCCAGCAAGCGACGCCAGGTGCCGCAGGCACGACCTATAGCACGGCTGCCGGTTCGGCTGATTTCCCGGGCGCATTTGGTATTTACTTGCCGATCTATGTCTGTCCGCGTGGCACAACGGCTGCTTGTACCTCGGCTAACGGCACGCTGAATCCGAACAACCCGTTCGCAGGTGCCGGCGAAGTGGCGCGAATTGCTTATTCCTTCGGGGATCTGCCCTACTTTGTCACGACTGACTCGAAGACGTCTCGTTTCACCGCTGGCTTCAAAGGCACGGCTCTGGGCTGGGATTACAACGTTGACCTGACGGGGATGCAGTCCGAGCTGGAATACCAGCAACATGGTCGTCTTTATGCGAAACACCTGATTGATGTGGTTAAGGACGGGTCGTACAATTTTATGAACCCGTCGCAAAATACTCAAGCGGTTCGCGACTACCTGGCGCCGACTGTCATCCAGAACTCGAAGTCTCAGTTGGCTCAGCTCCAGTTCACAGCGGGCCGTTCGCTGATGGATCTGGCGGGGGGGCCTCTGCAATTGGGTGTTGGAGCGTCCTTCCGTTACGAAATGGTTGACAACCCCTCCGCCAACCCCGACCCCGTCGGTGGTGATCCGCGCGAGCGTTATTTCACGGTCAATCCGTTCGGCGCCAAGGGGCAGCGCACTGTATCTGCTGCGTCTTTCGAACTTGACGCGCCGTTTACAGATGCCTTGACGTTGAACCTGAGCGGACGCTACGATAGCTATTCGACTGGCTTCTCGTCTTTCTCGCCGAAAATTGCCGGAAGCTATAAGGCGACCGACAAGCTAACCTTCCGCGGTGCCTTCTCGAAGGGCTTCCGCGCCCCGGCTATCGCGGAAACCAATGCCGATCCGTCGACGGGTTTCATCACCCTGACCGCGCCGGATTCTTTCTTGGCCGCTCATAATAACAATGGCTATGGCGAAGGGTATTCGGTCGGTCTGACCACCGTTTCTTCGGCTGATTTGAAGCCGGAAAAATCGGAAGGTCGCAGCCTGGGCTTCGTCTTTACGCCGACCCGCAACCTCGCCTTCACACTGGACTACTATAAGATCCATAAGGACGGCATCATCCAGGGTGGCAATTATGCGCCGGCTCTGGACGCCTACTTTGCCGGCCAACCGATTCCCGCCGGTTTCAAGGTTATCCCGGGCACGCCGGATCAGCTTAACCCTACCGCTTTGCCAACACCTGGCTTTGTTCAGTACGGCCTGATTAACCTGTCGTCTCAGGATAACGAAGGGTTCGATGCCTCCGCCTCGGCGCGCTTCAACTTGGGGCCGGTTCGTTGGACCTCGTCTGCCGAAGCCACCTACATCCAGTCCTTCACCCAGACCTATCCGGACGGTACCAAGCTCCGCTATGATGGCACGCTCGGCAACAACCAGATCACCTCGGGTTCGGGTACGCCGAAACTGCGTGGTAACTGGCAAAATACCTTCGACTACGGCAAGGCTTCGGTTTCGGCCACCGTCTATTACATCAGCGGTTACAAGTCGATTGCCGCCGATAACGGTGACGATTATTACGGCACCTGCGCTGACGGAAGCACCGCTGCCTTCTATCGCGACGGCGCCACTCCGGTTGTGTGTAACGTCGACTCCTTCACCTATGTCGACTTGCATGGCTCGTACCAAATCACGGATAACTACTCGATCCAGCTGGATATCCTGAATGCGTTCAACGCGAATGCCCCTCAGGACCCGAGCTCGACCTATGGCATTACCAACTACAACGTGGCTTTCCACAGCCCGGGCGTCATGGGCCGTTACTTCAAGCTGACTGGCAAGGTTAACTTCTAACCCTGTCTTCAGTATCTGAATGAAGAAGGCGGTGTCGAAAGGCACCGCCTTTTTTTGTACGTCGTTTCGAAGAATATCGGATGCGCATTCAGCCCCTCTGGGCGCGGGGGCTCCCAGGTGAGGAGGATTTGGAGAGCGTATCTGTCAACACCCGCCGGAGAAACAAGCCCGAAACGAACCACTTCGGCGCCGTTAGGTCTCGGTTTTGCGCCAATGCCATCGAGTTATATGACAACTATTCGGCGCCAAAGCGACCCTGACAATTAGTATTCGCCCGAGAGCCGCCACAAAAAAAACGCCCGGATTGACCGGACGTTTTCTCAGCTGAAATTCTGAACCTTGATTAGCGCATAGACGGTTGATACGGCTCCGGGGCCAGAACATTGGCGCCGCGTTCGCGCAGGCGTTCGTCGCTGGCCTGCTGTATCATCATTTCGGCCTTTGGATCGCTCATGGCCCATCCCAGGAAGGAGAGGGCCTTCACTCCGCTCATGCCCATATGGACGCCTTGCTTGGCTGCGCCGAACAAGGTCGCGCGCTCGCCATAATTGATAAGGCGTACGTCGGCTTTGGCATCGATCTTGGCCAAAGACTTGGCGACATCAATGGCGTCATAGAAGCCGCCGAGACGATCGACCAGATGGAGCCCCAACGCCTGTTCGCCCGTCCACACCCGCCCCTTGGCAATGTCTCGAACGGTCGCTTCCGGCAGCTTACGGCCGGTGGCGACGTGCTGGATGAAGCCATTGTAGATTTCATCGATCCAGCCCGACACCGCGGCGCGCTGCGCAGGCGTGAAGGCCTGGTTCTGGCTGAAGGCCTGGGCATAGGTGCCGCCGACCGAGATGTCACGATCATCAATGCCGAAACGGCTCAGCGCGTCGCCGATGGCGAACTTGCCGCCGAACACGCCGATAGATCCCGTGAGAGTCGATGGATTGGCGACAATCGACGAAGCGCCCGAAGACACCCAATAGCCGCCCGACGCCGCGTATTCGCCCATGGACACGACAACCGGCTTTCCGGCCGCCTTGGCGGCCTGCATGGCCTGAGCGATCTGTTCGGAAGCGGTATCCGATCCCCCCGGCGACGACACGCGGAAGACAATGGCCTTTACGCTGCTATCCTTGGCGGCCTTATAGAAGGCGTTGGCGACCTCATCCGAAATCATGCCCTGGCTGCCGCCGAATGTGCTGCGGCTGCCGGCGCGGCCCGTCATGATGGCGCCTTCGCCATCGATGACCGCTATGACGTCGCCCGACATGCCGGGCGTCAAGGTGCGCTCGTAGTCTCCGATATCCATAATCTTGGCGCCGTCACCCGCGCGTTGCAAGGCGGCGTCCTCGGCTTCCTGAACCTGGCCCAGCTTATCGACCAGCCCAAGCTTCAACGCCTGCTCGGCGCCGTAAGGGCCGGCTTCCAGCGTGGATTTCAACTTGCCAGCGTCAGTGCGCCGGTCAGAAGCTGCGGCCTTTATCATGGAGCCATAAATGCTGTTCATCCAGCCCAGCGTCGCCTCACGGTGCGCCGGCGTATAGTCGCTATAGAGATATGGATTGACCGCGTTTTTGAATTCATAACGCTGCTCATATTCGGCCTTGATGCCGTACTTGTCGAAAGCGCGCTTGAGGAACATGGTCGAGGTCGAAATGCCGGTGACCTGGAAAGAGGCGTGCGGCTGCATCCACAGATTGCCCGACGACGCGCCCAGCATGTAGGAGGCAACGACCATGGTGTCGGGATAGAGGCCTTGGCTATGGGCCAGGACCGGCTTATTGGCGCGGCGGACATAGACGATAGCGTTGCGGATTTCCTCAGCAGCGGATGGCGACATGCCACCCTCAGGCAAGCGAATGAAGACGCCCTTGACCTTCGGATCGTCGGCGGCATGATGCAGCGTCGTCACCACGTCGATCGTCGACAGCTTTCCACCGGTCAGGAAGTCCAGCGGTTGCTTGGAACTTTGATCCGTCATCGCCTGGCGCAAGTCGAGGGACAGCACGACATTGCCTGCCACCTTGGGCTTCGATGCCGAGGCAATACCAATGACCAATGCAATGGGGAGGACCACAAAGACGACCAGCAAGGCGGTGACGACCGCCGCCAGCGTAATAAAGAACTGTTTCATGCTTAACCCGAAGTCCCCCGATATATTCAGCGGATACCATAACGTTTAATACTACAACGTCAAATGAAGTCGCTGTCATATAGAGGCAATGAGGCGCAGCTGTGGCCTGAAAACAAACCCCAGGATGGCAAATCGATCAGAACTTAATTCGACCGGTATGCTGGCGCGGTGTCTGCTTTTGCGTCGGTGGGCGGTCATGGGCGTGGCGGGATTGCCCCAGGCAATGCGGGCAGGAAGCGCCCTTAATATAGCTTGGTTGCGCCTGGTCTTCGGCGGTGAGGGCGTGGTCGCAGTGCAGGCATAGGACGGCGGTCGTTGACGGGTTCAGGTCGTGATCGACGGCGATGCGTTCATCGAACACGAAACACTCGCCCGCCCATAATGATTCCACACGCGGCACGTCTTCGAAATATTGCAGGATGCCACCTTTAAGGTGATAGACGTCCTCAATGCCTTGGTCGATCAGCCAGGAGGTATATTTTTCGCAACGGATGCCACCGGTGCAGAAGGTCGCCACCTTTTTGCCTTTCAAGGCTTCGGCATTGTCGCGCGTCCATTGCGGCAAATGCTTGAAGTTCGGAATATTCGGGTCGATGGCATTGCGGAAGGTGCCCAGATTCACTTCGTAATCGTTGCGCGTATCGATGATGACCACGTCGTTTCGGGAGATCAGAGCGTTCCAATCCTTAGGCTCGACATATTGGCCGAACCGCTTCATCGACACCGGCTCACCCAGGCCGATGGTTTCCTTTTTCAACCGAACCCGTACCTTGCCGAAGGGCTGGTAGTCCGCATAGGACTCTTTCCATGTGATGGGGGCGCCGATCAGGTCGGTTTGAAGATAGGTCAAAAAACTGTCGATCGCCTCGCGCGTCCCCGCCATGGTCGAATTGATGCCCTCGGCCGTGATCAGCAGTGAGCCCTTGATGCCAAGGTCAGTCAGCCGCTCAAGCAGCGGCGCCTGCATCGCTTCGAAATGGGGAAAGTCGAAGAAATGATAGAAGGCGGCGATGACGTAAGGGGGCGGGCTTGGCGGGCGATCAAACATGGCGCGCACCTATCACATTTTACAGGAAGCGCCAATCCCGGATAAAGGCAGCCTGACCGTGACGGACACCTTCTGTGTCGACGACGTTCCATAAAACCGTGTTGCGTATTTCGAACCGCTGGCCATTGGCGGATACGCGCACCCCGGCATAGTAATCGATGCCGCCGGTTTCCAGGGCAGCTCTAAGCAGCGCGTCTCGATCCGATTGGATATCGGGCGTGCCTTCGGCACTCAGGCGCGAGGGCAGGCGGGTAAAAGCCGCCCAATCCATTTCCCACAACTCCAAGGCCTGCGCATTGGCGTAGCGAAAGATCGGATCGGCCTCTATGCCGTGAGACACTATGGCTTGCGGCGCGTCGAACAGCGCCCGAGCCAGCTCGTGATCCGGCAAGACAGCCGCATCCGGCACTATGAATTGACCGGTGAAGCGATGAAAGCTTTGCGCCATCAGACGGTTATAGGCGGAAACTGCGGGGATGAGAAAAGGTGGCATGAATAAAGGGCCAGATGACATCGGAGACGAGATAGGTTGGATCGTCCTGCAAGACAAAGTGCGGCGCGTCAACCTCCACAACAGTTATATGTCGGTTGACGGCGGTCATGTCATCCACGCATCGTTTGGGTATCAATCGGTCGCGCCGCCCGCGAATGTACATGATAGGCATGTCCAGAGCCGCCAACTGTGGACGAACATCACAATCAAGCACAGCGCCCAGGCGCGTTCTCAAGACGTCGCGATCAATCGCTTGAAGAGACGCGAGAATGTCCTTTGCCATGAATTTTGTCTTCTGACTGAGGAGCGTGATCGCGACCACCCAGGCCGGTACTTTCACGCTGTCTGTCAGGAACAGGCACCGCTTAAGTAGAAGTGCCATTCGCGGCCAAGGCGTAACCGCGAAAGTCGCAGTCAATATCAAAATATCTGGCGGATGGCTCACCATCCCGGCCATCAGAATTGCCAATGGGCCGGAAAAGGATTCGGCGATGAGGATATAATTGCGGTCTGTAGGTATGTCCGGAAGCAAATATTCGCACAGTTTCGCATAATCCATTGCTTCGTTCGCCGGATAGCTCAGGATGCGAGTCTCCAGATGCAGGGACAAGGCTGCCGCGAAATGCATTGAAAAATAACCTGTCCCATCCGTTCCAGGCAGCAGCAGACATAGCGGTTTTCGGTCGGAATGTGCCATATGCCTATGATAATAAAAAGATTGGGGAAAAAATAAGCTAAAGGGATTGCGTTCGTCAAAACCTTGCGCTATCTCCACGCCTCTCGCGGCGACAAGCTACTTGGTCACGCGGGACCGGCTATATGCTGGGGAATGGTGTAATGGTAACACTCCGGTTTTTGGTACCGTCATTCTAGGTTCGAGTCCTAGTTCCCCAGCCAAACAGCTTATTATTTTTTCCAAAACTCAATTGCGCTAGTGGTGTTCGGCTCAGATGGGCTTTGAGCCGTTGAATTGCGCTTTGTATTCCGCAAAAATGTAGCCGCGAACGGCTGAGCGAACAGACGGTAGCCGCGCATCTTCATTTCCCCTGCCAAGCACATACCGGGGAAGGTGAGGAGAGCGATGAGCAAGCGCCAGGAAAAACGGGCCGCCCGCATAAGGCGGCGGTACCCTCGGGTCAGAAATTTAAGTCGTCATGACGGATAAAGACAAGCTTACCGCCGTCAGTTACCTTGTATGTAGGCTTGCAGTCGGATTTCAGTGCGCAAGTCCGCAGATTGAGATAGGGTGATCCGGTTTAGCGCGGGGGGAAGGCATGGGGTTTATTCATAGCTATCTAAACTGGATTTACGTTGCCGGCGGCTTCGTGGCGCTTTTCTTCGGCGGAGAGGGGTTGATCCGAGGGGCTATTGCGCTGGCAGAGCGCTTGCATTTGCCCAAGCTGTTAATCGGCCTGACTATTGTCGGCTTTGGAACCTCCATGCCGGAACTGCTTGTGAGTCTGAAGGCGGTTCGGGACCACGCGCCGGATGTGGCCGTTGGGAATGTTGTTGGTTCAAACATCGCAAATATCTTGCTGATCGCGGGGCTCGGCGCCCTGATTCGCCCCATGTCTACGCAAAGCCCAGGGCTTAAGCGGGACGTCCTCGTAATGCTCGCGGCTTCCATTGCGCTGGCTGTCCTGGCATGGAGAGGTGTTATTGACAGTGCGGCTGGTATGGCGATGGTAGGCGCTATCGGCATCTACCTGATCATCGCGCTCATTACCGGCCGCAAAGCGGCGCGCCTGAACGAAACCGATGCTGCCCCAGGGCGGCCACTCTCCATCCCACTTTCCCTGGTCTTCATTTCCGTTGGTATGGGCTTGCTTGTCGCGGGAGCCAATTTTCTGGTCGAAGGAGCGACGGCCATTGCCAGCTCGATGGGCGTCTCTCAGGCGATAATTGGACTCACACTTGTGGCGGTCGGTACGTCGCTGCCGGAACTGACGGTGAGTGTAATCGGCGCAGTAAAAGGTCAGAATGAGGTGAGTTTGGGTAACGTCCTCGGCAGCAACATATTCAATATCTTCGCCGTCCTGGGCGTTACCGCGTGGCTCCTTCCAATTGCCGTTTCACAACGGTTTCTGGCTGTCGATATTCCCCTGTTGGTCGCGGTGAGCCTGGCGATTTGCGTAGTGATATTCTGTAGCCGACGCGTTGGCCGGTTAACAGGCCTCATGTTCTTATTCATCTACGCGGCTTACATGTATTGGCTCAGCATGGGAGCTGAACAGTTGACGGCGTTGCAACATCTGCTGCGCGTCCACCCTGCGACTGGCGCCTAAAGACGTAGAGGCCGCCTCAGAGGGCAACTATCCCAACTTTTTGGCAGCCCCGCGCGGTTTAAGCACGCGGGGTAGAGCCGCGCCCAGCACGCCCAGCATCTCAGGACCGTAGGCCGAGCCGTTGGCTTCGAATTCGGCCTGGGTGATGCGCTCGTTGCCTTGCGCGCCAAACAGAACGACTTCGTCATCCGGATGCACGAGGTTCGGGCTATCGGTCACATCGACCATCAGGGTGTTCATCGTCACTCGGCCAACAACGGGGAACCGCCGGCCGCGTATCAGCACCTCAGTCCGGTTCTTACCCTCGGCAGGAAATTCGGGCCGGTTGGCATGGCTGAAGCCGCGCCGGTAGCCATCCGAGTAGCCAAGCGGAATATTGGCGAGCCAGCTTTCCCGTTCCAGCCGATAGGTGCGGTCATAGTTGACCGTTTGGCCCGCCGGGTAATGATTGACCACGGCGACCCTGGACTTGATCGTCTGGGTGGGAAGATAGGCGCTGGTGCTCACAGAACCGGGATCGCCATAAAGAAGGCCGCCCACGCGCACCATGTCCAGCCATGTGTCCTTGTGTTTCAGGGTCGCAAAGCTATTGGCGGTATGGTGTGTTGGCTTGTCGGCATCAAACTCTTGAGCTTTTAGCCAGGCCATATCTGACTGGTAATGGCGCAGCTGGCCAAGAATGTCGGCGTCTTCTTCACTGGGATAGTGGGTCATCAAACCTGTAATACGAAGCCTGTCGAACGATAGTATGGCGCGTGCATCCGCCTGGCCATAGGCCGTGGAAAGCTCAACGCCGTTTCGCGACATGCCGCCGCTGTTGAGCGCGAGGTGTATCGGAAGGCTGGCTTGCCCGGTCCGCCGTTTCGCCAGGGCCTGAAGAACAGCCGCCGAATCGGGATTGCCGATCAGTTCTTCAACGACGAAGGGCAGTGCATCCTCCATCTCGTCCGGTGTGGCTGTGCGCACCCGGATCAGACGGCCGCGATAGCCGAGTTCGCGGGCAACCCGGGCCTCATCATTGGAGGTGATGGCGACATCGCCGATCCGCTTGTTGATAATGGATGGCATCAACAGGGCGATACCGTTGCCATAGGCGTCCGCCTTCATGACGGCGCAGAGGCGGACCGGTCCGAGTAAGGCGCGGACCGTGTCGATATTGGCCTCGAACGCTTCGGCATCAATTTCAATCCAGCCGTTGCGGCGTCTTGCCTGTTCCAGGGTCAGGCCAAAATTGTTGGCGGAGAGGACAGGGGCGGCAGCGGCGGGCATCGCTGTAATTGCTGTCAGGCCCGTCGCGCCGGCAAGAAAGGTACGTCTGTGCATCATTGCGTCTCCCGCGTCAGAAACGCGCCCGGATATTGGCCCGTCGGCTGAGCCTTGCGGTAAACGAGCACGCCATTCACCATCACGTCGGAAACGCCAACGGCCATCGCGCCCGGATTTTCCACCGTGGCCCGGTCCGTGATGCGATCGGGATCGAACAGCACCAGATCAGCCTTGTAACCCACGCGGATCAGGCCGCGTCCTTTCAGGCCCACATTCTCCGCCGCGAGCGACGTCATCTTGCGGATTGCCTCTGGGAGGGTGAGCCGGTGTTGCTCCCGAACATAAACCCGCAGCATCTTGGCAAAGGCGCCGGCGCCGCGCGGATGACGCGACCCGATCATCCCGTCTGAACACAGGTTGCTGTAAGGCCAGGCGATGAAGTCCGCGACATCCTTTGGGTCCATAGCGGTGCCGATTACCGCTTCGACGGGTTCTATTCCCGGATGCGCCGCTTTCCAGGTTTCAGCGGTCTGAATGAGCCAGAGGTAAGTGACAGCGGGCTCCTCGTGTCGCTGCGCCGCAATCTCGGCGATCGTATGCCCCACCAAAGACGGATCGGGCGCGTAGGCACCCAGCCGCATGCCTTCAGGCGTTGTGAGATGGGTCAGGGCGAAGCGCGCTGCCGAAATATCGGTGAAATCGCGCTTGGGGAACAATACCGTCAATGTTGATTGCCAGTATTCGTATGGGTAGACGTCGGCGGTGACATTGATACCGCGCGCACGTGCCGCGTCCAGCTTAGCCAGCACGGCCTTGGCGTCGCCCCAGCGATCGACGATGCCCAACTTGAGGTGGGAAATCTGAACCGGGATGCCCGTTTGCGCGCCTATGTCCAACAATTCATCGAGGGCCGCGTCGAAACCTGTGTCTTCGCTACGCATATGGCTGATGTAGCGTCCGCCGTCGGCCGCGGCGGTGCGGGCAAGTGCGACCACTTCGTCATGGTTGGAATAAATGCCCGGATCATATTCGAGACCTGTCGACAGGCCGAGAGACCCGGCCTTCATGTCTATATCGAGCAGGCGCTGCATGGCCTGTATTTCCGACAAGGTTGCCGCCCTTTTGAAATCCGCGCCCATGACCTTCGCACGCAGATATCCGTGGCCGGTATAGGCCGCTACGTTCACCGCTGCGGGGCGCGCGGTGAACTGGTTGGATATGTCGGCAAAAGCGCCCGAACTTTCACCATCTTGGCCGATGACGATTGTCGTGACGCCTTCCGCCAATAGCTGTGGCATGGCGCGATCCGCGTAAGCGCCGCGATCATGGTGGCTGTGGCTATCGATGAAGCCGGGCGCCAGCGCCAGCCCATTCGCCTCAATCACGGTTTCCCCCTTATGGGGACGCAGCTTGCCGATGGCCGCTATTCGATCATTCTCCACTCTCACAGATACCCGCTTGGCGGGGGCACCGGAGCCATCATACACCACGGCGCCTGTGATTAAGGTAGATGCCGCCGCGCCGTTGCTTGACAAAATAAGCGCGGCCGCGGCGATGCCAGCGCCTATCAGCAGGGCAAGACGCGAAAAGATGGGCTTGCGGGAAACACCCGGTTCCTTGGCGATGCCGGCCGGGAGATGCGCATAACGGCGGTTCAGATTCACGGTCAGGGCGTTCATGGCTTCACCGCCTCGTCGCTGGCAATGGTCATTTTCCCGCCGTTGACAGAGTAATAGCGATCAAAGGACGGGTTTTCCACCTTGCCATCGGGCAGATGGATTATCGACTGATGACCAATGCCGATAACGTGGATACGCGGTACATCCAGCGGACCGGGTTTATTGGGCACACGCAAGGACGATCCGTCGACCAGCCAGGCCCCGCCGTTGGCATCGGTTGCGTAGATACGCCCCGATCCGTTAGGTTCGACGGCGAGTGCGGCACCTTCGTCGACGCCCAGGCCCAGGATTGGGCTGGCGTCGGCCGGACGACCAAGCTGTGCTTTCGCTACAAAGGCAAAGAGCCTGCCCAGCCTGTCGCGCTCTTTGAAATGCGTGTCGGTCAGCACACCCTTCAGCAGGGCGATGTGGAGGAAATCGCCTTCGATGGTGTTGCGAGGGCCAAAAGGATCAGCAAGGCCCTCATCTGAGGTCAGGCTTGTGCTATCCATGCAGCCATAAAGGACTTCGCCCAGTATCGCGAGGCCTGCGCTGGTGCCGGCAATGGGTTTTCCACTCGCGACATGCGCGTCAATGATCTCGGCGACCGGCGTGCCGCGCCAGAATTTGACATAGTCAGACTGGTCGCCGCCTGAGATAAAGATGCCGTCAGCGTGCTTCAGGGCCTCCAGAACTTTCGGATCGTAGGCGGCGGTGCGGTCCGTGAACTCAAAGGTTTCCGCCGAGAGAATACCGCCGATTTTCTGCTTGAATTCCTTGCCGGCAGCCGGGCCGTAAGCCGCGCTCAGGATGACGATATGACCATGTCCGGCCTTGGCGAAAAACCATTTCATGGCATCGAGGTTTCGATCGCCACCGCCGATCAGAAGAAGGCCCCCCGTTACCGGATCCGGCGTCTGCGCTTTCAAATCCCCCACGTCATAATGGTTATATCCCGCGGGCCTTGCCTGGACTGCGAGTGTTCCGGCGAAACTGGCGGCGACGCCGGCGATAATTGCGATCAATATCCGTGTGTGACGTTTTATCATGTCTCGGCGCCCTTAGATTTTATGAACAGGGCTATTTGGTTGCACGTATCGGTCCAACAGAAAACAGAATGTCGCGGGCAAAAAGCAAAATATTGCGAATTAGCGACAAAATGGATACATAAATATACATTTTGATACTATCGCCTTACGGCTCACTGTCTGCCGCGGATTGGCCTCGATTGATTGAGCTTGCTTTGAAAATTCACCTGTGAGAGTCAGTCAAGCGTTGGGGCTGGAATGCCAGTCCAGAATGCGTCCGCCCTTAGTTCAGGCCTTGGTGTAACTTTCGCGATCATGTCAACGTATAGATCAGATGAATGGCAGGCCTTGATGCTGAGTGCCCAAGGTGGAGATGCAAAGGCTTATCGCGCTTTGCTTCAGTCCTTGCGCCCCTGGCTTCTGTCCTATTTTAACCGCCGCCTGAGAGGCGGCGATGTCGAAGATCTGGTACAAATGACCCTGTTGAGTTTGCATGAAAAACGTCACACCTATAATCCTCAGGCTGCCTTCATGCCTTGGATTGCTGCCGTCGCGCGGCATAAGTTGATTGACTATGTGCGTTGGTCTGGCCGGCGCGTGCACGTCGAATTAACCGAAGACCTCGGCCTCGAAGATGGTCTGTCGAACGATTTGGCCCAGCGCGATGTCGCGGTGTTGCTGGCGAAATTGCCAAAGGACCAAGCGCAACTGATTTCACTGCATAAGCTTGAAGGGCTGACCTCCGAAGAAGTGGCGGCCAGAATCGGAAAGAATGCCTCCGCAGTAAAGGTTTCCATACACCGGGGTCTGAAGAAATTGCAGGCGCTTGTCGGTGTGAAAAGCGGTGAGGTCTCCGATGACTGATTCCCGCGATGACATCATTGACAGCCTGGCAGATAATTTAAAACCTGTCAGGCCGATGCGTGACAGCCTGCTATGGGCCGGGGCCGCGGGTGGCTTGCTGTTGGCGGTCCTCTATATTTCGACCTTTTATGGTTTTCGCCCCGAAATCGTGAACCTGCCAAAAGGAACACTGCCGGCGCATTTCACACCGGTTGGCAAGCCTCTGCTCTTTTTCGGTCTAGGCGTCACAGCCTTGTGGACAGTGTCCCGCTTGACCCGTCCAGAAGGTGAGATGAAGGCGATTTATCTATTGCCGGTGCTTGCCGCCTTGGGCCTGACGCTGTTCAACATGACGGTCGAACTGATAAGTGACGGCTGGGCCGCATCGGCTGAGCGGTTGAATGGCGGGGTAGTGGTCTGTTTTACGACGATCCTGTGCGGCGGCATGGCGGGGCTTCTTTTGCTTTGGCGCTTTTGGTTGCGCCGTTCCGCGTCCTCGCACCCAACGGCTCTCGCGGCCATGAGCGGTCTTGCGACTGCCTCGTTGATGGCATCCGCCTACGCGCTTCACTGCAACATGGACGCGCCGGTCTACATGGTTTTGATCTACGGTCTTGCCGTGGCTATATTCACCGGTTTCGCAACATTGCTCGGTCGCCGTCTTTTGAAATGGTGAATTTATTCGTAGACCTATATGTGTCAGTAAATGTCGCAGATCAGGCCGTTGGATATCCATTGCCCAAGCCACTGCGAGGCGGTGAGGGTGGTATCCGTTTCGGGATAGCGTCCGTCTAGATCGGCGCAAAGGCTGGCGAATGACGCACCGCGTTCCAGCATCACTATTGCCGCATACTCATCCGCCTCAAGGGTACGAAACACGGGCTCAAGTCCGTTTCGCCAAACAATAAGCCCGGCCGCTTTGCCCAAGGTCTGAACCGGTGGTGGCGTCTCGTCGTGAGACAAGGCCTGCCAGATGGCTACGGAATTGGTGGATAGCGGCCTATGGCGAAAGCCTGATGCCAGCCGCAACCGGGCAACCGACCAGTCCGCATTTGCGAGAGCGGTTGGGTCGATAACGGATGTATCGGCGGCGGAGAAGGCCTGTCGAAGGGCCCAATCAAGCCAGGCGAGTTCAGGCACTTCAGGGTCATCGGGATAGAGGACCGCCAGAGTCGCTTCGAAACCGAGGCCAACCGCATCAAGTGTCCATGACGTGGGTGGATGAGTGCTGATATATGTTCGGCCGGCAGCATCAAAGGCGTCATCACCGAGCCAGGACCAGACACGGCCGTAGGTGTCACGCAGGGCCTCCAGCAGACGGCTGCGGTAGGCGAAATGATATACGGCTTCACCGGGCGTCAAAGATGGCGGGGCATCATTGAGAATGAGGTCAAGGAACCGGGCTTGCGTAGTCGCTAAGGTCATTCGGCGGGCTCAGCTTGAGGGGCTAGGACAGCGCGGTTGATGATCGCGCGGGCATGATCGACCTCGGCGAGCAACTCGGCCAAGGGGGGTATATTGTCGTCGCGTTCGATCATGATAGCGACCGTGTCCAGGCGCGGAGCCAGGCTTTCGAACAGAGACCACACGCCGTCCGGAACAGGCTGGTCGTGTGTATCGATTAGCAGGGACTGATTTGTCGAATGACCCGCCAAATGGATCTGACGAACGCGGGCCGCCGGGATGCCATCGATATAATCGGACGCTTTAAATCCATGATTATGAGCGCTTACGTAAATATTGTTGACGTCGAGAAGCAACTCGCAACCGCTGCGTTTGCAAACTTCCGACAGAAAATCCCACTCTGTATAGCTATCCTCGGGAAAGGTCACATAGCTTGACGGGTTTTCAATCAGCAGATTTCGCCCCAGCGCCGTCTGGGCCTGATCAATATTACGGCAGACGCGCTCAAGGGCTTCCTCGGTCAGAGGCAAGGGCAGCAGGTCATGGCTGTTGGTGCCACCGATACCGGTCCAGCATAGATGATCAGATACCCATAGGGGCTCAACTCTGTCGATTAGGATGCGTAAGCGGTGCAAATATTCGCTGTTTAGACCGCCACTGGCGCCCAGAGACATGGATACCCCATGCATACAGACGGGATAGCTCTGCCGAATCTGGTCGAGAACCCACAAAGGGCGCCCGCCGGCGATCATAAAATTCTCGGAAATGATCTCGACAAAATCGACCGGCTGAGGGGCGCTTAGGAAGTCCGAATAATGGGGTGTGCGCAGGCCGAGGCCGAAGCCGGAAAACGCTGGGATAGGCGAAAAGGCGTGCATTGAGAAACCGAGATCAGGAGAGGCGCCTGACGCAAACGCGGTCAGGCGCCAGAGTGGAAGTGTGGATTACATAATGTCGCCGATGGTGCCCTTCTTGGCCAGGCAGGCCTTGGCGGTGACGGCCTTGAAGCCCTGGCCCTTGCAGGCGTTCATGCCCTTGCAATCGTGAGCCGTGGTCTTGCAGTCGGACGTGCCTTTGCAGCTATTGATGCCGTAGCAGTGAACGGTGTCGGTCGCGGAAATAGCGGCGCCGGAGGCTCCAGCCGGGGCGGTGGCGGCCGTCGCGAAAGTTGACATCGCCAGGAAGGCAGCAGCGGAAGCAATGGCGGCGCCGGATTTCAATGTGATCATGGGGGCAGTCCTCTCAGATGTGTGTTTTGCCGGAGTGGCAATGAGGATTACGCCGGTCTGTCGATGAAAGTTACACGCCTCTGGAAATGTTTTGTAACCGTCAATGCGGGAGGGGACAGCATAATCAGGTTCAGCCTTTTCTTCCTAAAAGCGAGAATTTTTTTATGACTGTAACCGAATGGCCCCTCGCGGCGTAATCCTCAGCATGGCCGACAACACGCCTGGCCAGTTCGAAACTTTAACCCGCCTTCAACACCTGCATGGAGCTTGACTATGACCTATATGAAAACCGGCATCGCTGCCGCCGCCATCCTCGCCCTCGTATCCGGCGCGGCACTCGCCGCTGACAAGAAGCCGGCGGAAACCGAAAAGTGCTACGGCGTCGCCAAGGCCGGCCAGAATGATTGCAAGGCCGGTGCGGGTACGACCTGTGCCGGCACGTCCAAGGTCAACTACGATGGCAAGGCCTTCAAGGAAGTGCCCAAGGGTACCTGCGTGACCATCAAGACCCCCAAGGGCTTCGGCTCGCTTACGCCTAAGGCCTAAGCGTTTACAGGGGAGATAGGATATGAGCCACAGACCCACCGCCGGCGTTGGCCTGAAGCCCGAGCATTACGCTGAGGCCGCGGAAGACGTTCGCGATGGGCTGTGGTTCGAAGTCCACCCCGAAAACTATATGATTGATGGCGGACCCCGATTAGCCTGGCTTGAGAAGATAGCTTCCTCTCATCCGCTATCCCTGCATGGCGTCGGCATGTCGCTGGCTGCCGATGAACTGCCCGATGCCCGTCATTTGCGGGCGTTGAAACAGTTGATCGAGCGGTTCCGGCCGTTTGCTGTGTCGGAGCATCTGGCCTGGTCTAAGCGGCGAGGGGGCTATGCCCCCGATCTCCTGCCCTTTCCCAGAACCTTACGCACTTTGGATCGCGTTGTCCGAAACATCGACCATGCCCAGTCGTATTTGGGTGTCAGGCTTCTGATCGAAAACCCATCGCTCTATATGCCATTGTCTGGACATGAGATGGACGAAAATGCGTTTCTTGGCGAACTCGTTCAAAGGACAGGCTGCGGGCTGCTGGTCGATATCAATAACGTCCACATCAGCGCGCACAATCTCGGCTACGATGCCGAGGCGTATCTGGCCAGACTGCCTGCCGATGCCATAGGTGAAATTCATCTGGCGGGCCATGAACTTGATCCCGGACCGCGCAGCCAGATGTTGATCGATACCCATGCGGCGCCGATTTCCGAGCAGGTTTGGCAACTTTATGAGCGCTTTGTCGCGCGCATCGGTCCACGGCCAACCTTGATTGAACGCGACGATAATATCCCAGCCTACAGCGATTTGATGCGGGAACGGGATCGCGCCCATAGGTGTCTCATGGCCTTAAACGTCAAGGATTTGGCGAATGTTTGAAGATGGGGCAGAGCCATTTTTTGATGCCTTCTCCCGTGCGCTGGCAGGTGATGATGCCGCCTTGGCCCCATGGTGGTCAGACGATGCGCACGGCATGGCCGGCCTGAGCATATACCGGAATACGGTTTACAAGGGCTTGGCGGATGCAATTGCCGCATCCTATCCAACTGTTTTGAAAGTGGTTGGCGAGGATTGGTTGCGTGAGGCGGCTGTCCTGTTTGCACGCAGCCATCCGCCAGCGCATCCGGTCCTAATTGACTATGGCGCGGGGTTTGCCGACTGGCTGGATGCGTTTGAACCGGCGGGAGACATGCCGTTTTTGCCCGATCTGGCGCGTATGGACCGTCTGTGGACCGAGGCGCACCTGGCAGCGGAGGCTGACCCATTTGACCCGCAGACCTTGGTGAGTCTGTCACCGGACGCATATGACCAGGTTACACTCCAACTCATCCCATCGGCGCGGCTGGCGAGCTTCGCGATGGGAATCCCAGCCCTATGGGAGTCCTTGAGGTTGCCTGAGGGGGCTGACGCGCTTGAGTTGGAGGACGCGCCCCGGGCCGTATTGCTCTGGCGGCCCTATGGCGAAGTCAAGGCGCGGCCCCTGACACCAGACGCCTATGCGTTCCTGGCGGCGTGCCGCGCTGGCCAAAGCCTGGCGTCCGCCGTCGCTGAGGCCTCCGCTCTGGCTGACATCACTGATCTGCCTGCGATGTTTGCCGATCTCATCTCAAACGGCATTTTTGCCGCATTGGTCCCATTTCCAATTGAAGGAGTTTCCCCATGACAACACCGCCAAGTGATAGTCCGGCGCTCGTCAGGCCCATCAACGCGATAGGTGACGCGTTGCAGAGATTAATCCCCGATGATTTGATCTTGCTCATCACCCGTCTGGGCGTCGCGGGCGTGTTTTTCCTGTCGGGGCGAAGCAAGGTTGATGGAGTGCTGCATATCACCGACGGCACCTATACGCTTTTTCGGGAAGACTATCATGTCCCTCTGATCCCGCCCGACATTGCCGCTCACCTGGCGACCTATTCCGAACACCTCTTCTCGATCCTGCTGGTGCTGGGGCTATTCACCCGCTTTTCGGCCGCGGCCTTCTTTGGCATGACGGCCGTTATCGAAATTTTCGTCTATCCAGACGCCTGGCCAACCCATTTGAGCTGGGCCGCCCTTTTGATCTTGCTCATTGCTCGCGGCGGCGGCGCATGGAGCCTGGATCGCCTGCTCAAAATCCGCTGATACATCAGGCAATGTTAGATGTTTCATGGCAAAATATCTTCTAACCACAACAGGTGGACAGAATGTCAATCAATGGCGACTACCCGCATCCCGTTACGGTCAACGGCTTTAGCTGCAAGAATTGCACGGACGTAGATTATGCGAAAAAGCACATAGATCCGTCACATCCAAAGTCTGGTCCCTATAATATAAGTGCCGACAGCGATCCGTCACGGACACAGGCGGTGACCTTCGGTGGTGCGCTGCGTGACCTATCGGCGGCGCCGTCGACTGCGTCGATAACGACACCTGCTATGCCTGCACCGGGGCAGGTCTTGAATATCACGGTGTGAAGCAAGTCAACACAGCTGTTTCATATGGCGATCGTCCATCTCGGACTTCGCCGTGATATATATTTTGACAAATGACCATTTCGATCCACAATGGTTAACGGGTGCTGCCGGATTTTAATCCTCAGCTGGCGGGGGGGCATCAAGTGTTAAAGTGGAATCTTAAGGCCGTCGTGTTGAGCATTTCGGTTGGAACTGTTTTCCTGCTCGGTGTTAACGCCGCCACGGAAACATATGCGCAGACCCAACCCAGCGCGACCGCCGCGGGACGCGCGTCTCCCCCTCGGCTTTTACCGCCGGCCCCTGTACAATGGCAAAGCGTCCTTGACCAAATCGCCAGGGTGCGTGCCAGCCGCAAAGGGCCTGGCACTGTCGTGAGGCTGGTGGCATCTGAACTTGATAAGACTGAACTCCCGGTCATATTGCCGCGTGAGGGCATCGTCGACACGATCAAGGCGAAATTGATCAGCTTCGGAGATGCCTATGCGTTGGACCTTCCGCAAAAAAATGGCGTCCATATCACGATGTATGGCAACCGAAACTTTTTGCAGGTCGCCAAGGGAGCCATCTCCAATCGGCCCGCCATGAGACTGAAAGGTGTGGCGGAGGATATTCGCGTCGCGCAGATGGAAGACGGCTGGACGGCCACATTCATGAGGTTTGGCGTCGTCTACAGTTTAGATGTGTCCTGCGATGATCCGGCAGCGCCGGAATGTAAATCGGACGGGTATTTGAAAAAGATACTGACCGAGTTTGACGATGTGGGGATAGGCTCAAAGGCGCGTGCGGCGGCGGCCCGTTTCAAGCCGCCGGGCGGTCTGACAAAAACGCCACCTGATGCGGCACGAAATGACCAGAAGGGAGCCGGATAATGCGCCCCTTTATCTCCATGTCCCGTCTCTTGCGTGTCGGTTTGCTTTTCGTGGTGACGGCCTGCGGTCCACAGACCCAAACCGGCAGCCAGGTGAGCTCGCAATCCGCGTCGGCTGTTTCAGAGGATATGGTGTCTAGCTTTGTTGATACATCTTCGGTCGAAGAGTCTGACAGCGCATCTGAACCTACGGCCGGCGCGTCAACGTTGGATTTCCCCCATGAGGCGCCTACGGTGCTTGTCGCGGGATCAGGCAGCGGATACTCAGACCTCAGCAATTGGGCGCCCGGCATCTGCTTCCCGGTTCAGGGCGCCGCCTTTGCAAATTCGCAGGTCTATAGCCCCGGTGGCGATCACTACCCCAGCCCATCGGCGACCAACCACGGCAGCCAATGTGATGGCAAAAACTACGCTTTCCCATGGCACGACAATTTCTGTGAGGCCAGGAGTTGGACAAACCCGGTCTGTGCGAGCGGCAGTGGGCATCAGGGCCAGGATATCCGTCCGGCCAGTTGCAAGGCCAATCAATACTGGGCCGTCGCCGCCGAAGACGGTGTCGTCACTCAGGTGGGCTCATATACGGTCGCGATCACCGGCAATGCCGTCCCGCACAGAATTTTCCGCTACCTGCATATGCAAAAGTCATCCGTTAAGGTCGCTGTTGGCGACAAGGTTCTGCGTGGCCAAAAGCTCGGACTGATTTCGAATAACCTGGGCGTTTCGAACGGTGTGCAGCAATATACAACCATCCATTTGCATTTCGAAGTGCGTGTCGCTCAGGCCGAAACCATGAGCGATGGCAAAGTCTTAGCGGCAAACGCCTTTGTGCCGCCCTATACCGCGCTTGTGAATGCTTACCAACGCCGTATGGCGGGAGATTGCGATACGACGTCTCAATAGAACAAGCTTGCGACCATTCAGCGCAAAGCCATCAGGTCTGTTTTCAGGCGCAGATTGAATACGGTCGCGTCGTCGATATCGCTGCGGCCATAGGGATGCGATATATATTGCAGGTCGGGCTGTATCGACAGTCCGTCGCGAATGTCCCATCGGTAGGTCAGTTCGTAGGTAATTTCCCGCTGTAGCGTATCTCCTATCGACGTTTGATAGGGTTTGCCGAAATGGGCCGCAGCGATAGCAAAGCCCACCTGGTCTGTGTCGCGTCCTTTAAAAGGGGCGGTGTAGACCAGTCCGCCGCCGGCATATTGGTCTATCGTCATGACTTGAGCATTGGCGACGCCGGTGCGGAGCCAGCCCTTAAGTCCGCGGGTGTCATCGCCGGTGAGCGTGACCGCGAGTTGAGCATAGGCGCCCGAGTTACTGTCGGACCAGCCAGAGCCGTCAAGGCGCTCCGCGGCGGCGCTATTGTGCCAGGTGGCCAGCTTCAGGTAACCGCCTTCAAAATCGTACTGATATTCCCCGACGATATGGCTGCCTTCGCGTCGCGACAGTCGGATATAGGCAAACGCCTTGTCATCGTTGGGATTGCCCGGCACGGCGTCGAAAACGCCCGCGCGAAAGCTGTTGCGGTCATCGAAACGCCATTGACCGACGATGCCCAGGCCGCTTGTCGGAAAAATAGACAGGCCGATCTGCGAATAGTCGACCCCAATGCCATGCGAGGCATTCAGGAACAGCCCGCCGACCGTCTGGACGTCGAAAATGCCATTGAGATTGATCAGGCCCGCCATGACATAGCTGTCCTTGCGGAATGTTTTTTTGCCGTAGGTTTCGAACAACCGCCACCCTTCGATGCTATCGATGTTGGACGTCGTCTGGATATCGCCGGCGTGAGAGCCTGAAAACGGGCCGCCGAAATCGCCCAGTATATAACCGAAGGCTTCCCAGCCATTGTCACCCGTCCAGTGGGCGGTCAGGTCAAGATTGCTCAGGCTGCGCGATCCAACGTCGAGGCCGCCACTCAGTACATTGTCGACTTCCGTTGTCAGAACGGCGCCAGCCACGGTATCGGCCCGGCCTTGTGTGGCGAGGGCTAGTCCGATGACGAGTGCGGAGATGAAGCCGTAGATGCCGAGGCAGCTCGACTGGCGATGGGTGGATAACGAAGGCATGTACGCTCAGATACGGGGGCACGGAGGTGTATTATTCCATAAATCCGATACTATATCGTGAATGGGTGGGCCTAATCCGCCCAGCCGTCGCCGTGTGGCACATCGCTGGGGGGCAAAAGGTCGCGGGTCATGAAAACCACATCGAGCCAGCGGCCAAATTTGAAGCCTGCCCTTGGTAAATAGCCAGTGTGCGTGAAACCGCAGGCCGCGTGGACACCGATCGAGCCGCCGTTTTCTCGGTCGCCGATAACGGCGATCATGCTGTAAAGCCCACGCGCGGTGCACAGGTCTATCAATCGGTTTAGCAACTGTTTGCCTATCCCACGTCCTGTGGCGTCTTGGGCCAGGTAGATACTGTTCTCGACCACATAGCGATAGGCGGGGCGTGTGCGGAAGGGCGCCGCATAGGCGTAGCCGACGACACGGCCATTTTCGACCGCGACCAGATAGGGCAGGCGCAGGTCGTGTACCGTCTGGAAACCGGACCGCATTTCCGCTTCGGTGGCCGGTTCCAGCGCGAAGGTGCCAGTGCCGTGCAAGACGTTATGGGCATAGATGGCCGTAATGGCGGCAAAATCGCCCTCGACGGCGTCGCGGATATCAACCATGGCGATCGACCGCCCAAATGGCGAAGGCATAATCGAAGGCAATCTCTTTCAGGAAGTCGAAGCGGCCCGAGGCGCCGCCATGTCCGGCGTCCATATTGATCTTGAGAAGCATCGGCGCGCCCGACGTCGATTTTTCGCGCAACTTTGCGATCCACTTCATCGGTTCCCAGTAGGTCACGCGCGTGTCCGACAGGCCGCCCGTGGCCAGGACCGGCGGGTAAGGCTGGGGTTTGATGTTATCGTAAGGCGAATAGCTGGCGATATAGTCATAGGCTTCGGCGTCTTCCAACGGATTGCCCCATTCGGGCCACTCCGGCGGGGTGAGCGGCAGGCTTGTGTCACTCATGGTGTTCAGCACATCGATAAATGGCACCGCACCAATGACACCGGCCCACAGGTCCGGCCGCATATTGGCGACCGCGCCCATCAGCATGCCACCAGCCGATCCGCCGTAGGCGACGATCTTGCCACGCGTGCCATAGCCGGCGTCGCACAGGCTTTCGGCACAGGCGATAAAGTCCGTGAAGGTGTTGACCTTCTTGAACTTGCGACCATCCAGGAACCAGCCATAGCCTTTTTCCGAGCCGCCTCGGATATGGGCGATGGCGTAGACCCAGCCGCGGTCGACCAGGCTAAGTGAGCGGATCGAAAACCCCGGGTCCATCGGTATGCCGTAAGAGCCATAAGCATAGAGCAGGAGCGGGGCCTTGCCGTCGAGCGGCGTGCCGCTTTTCATCAGCACCGTAATAGGCACATCCTGGCCATCCGGGGCCTTGGCATAGAGGCGGCGCGCGACATAGTTGGCCGGATTATGGCCGGAAGGGATGATCTGCGTCTTGCGCAGGACGCGGTCGCGCGTCTCCATATTGTAGTCGAAGGTTTGGGCGGGCGTGGTCGGGGAGGTGTAGCTGTACCGAATGATGTCGGTATCGTACTCGTAGCCTCCTGACGCGCCGAGGCTGTAGGCCTCTTCATCCACCGAGACGATGTGCTCGTTCATGTCCGCCTTGCGGGTGATAACGATACGCGTATTGGCGTTTTCGCGCTCGACCCGAAGCATGTGGCGTTTATAAACGCCCGATCCGGTGATGTAGATACCGGGGCGATGGGGCACGAGGTCTCGCCACGTGTCGCGTGACGGGCGTTCAGCCAGCGATACCATAAGCTTGAAATCGATGGCGCCGTCGGCATTGGTGCGAATGATGAAGCGGTCATCCCAGTGATCGATATCGTATTGGACGCCATCTTCGCGCGGTTGCACGCAAAACGGCAGTTCTTCCGGCGTCGCGGCCGGAATTAGCCAGGTTTCGTTGGTTTCATGATTGCCGCCGCCGATGCTGATAAAGGCGTCGGAACTCAGCGTGCCGACGTGCAGGAAAAAGCCCTCATCGGGTTCGTCATAGACCAGAACGTCTTCGCCACCGCGCGCCGGACGGCGGTAGACCTTGGCCGGCCGCGAGTTTTCATCGCGCCAGGTCCAGAAGATGTAGCGGGAGTCCGGCGAGAAGGTGAAGCCGCCGTCGCAGCTTGTGATCGGGTCAGGCAGGATCTCGCCGGTCGTCAGATCCTTGACGTAGACGGTGTAGTACTCGGAGCCTTGCGTGTCTTCGCCCCAGGCGAACAGCCGGTGATCGGGACTGTGCTGGGCGTCGGAGGTTTCGTAGAATTCGGTGCCCTTGGCCCGTTCTTCTTCGTTGAGTAGTATCTCTTCGGCGTCGCGGGTCGTGTCCGTCGCTGGGATTGCGGCGTGGAAATCGCCGCGCGTGCGCGGCCGGCGCGCCACGATGGGGTGTTGAGCGCCGGTTTCAAAGCGCGAATAGTACTCCCAATCGCCGTCGGGCGTAGGGACGCTGGCGTCGTCTTCCTTTATTCGTCCCTTCATTTCAGCGAAAAGGGCGTCTTGCAATGCCTGCGTGCCATCCAGGACGGCGGCGGAATAGGCGTTTTCTTCGTCCAGCGCGGCCTTGATATCGGCGCGGATGGAACCCGGGTCGCGAAGAACCGCCTGCCAGTTGTCGTCCTTCATCCAATGGTAATCGTCTGTCCGTGTCCGGCCCAGTTGCTCGATGGTAAACGGCTTGCGGGCGGGCGAGGGGGCTTTGGGCAGGGTCACGGGCGATCAGACTTTCTAGTGTGGCGGTAAAACACCGAGGCCATTCAAAAGACAGCGAATGGTAAACAACGCTATGGGGTGCAGGATTGACCCAATCCGGAAATGCCGTCAAATGTCTATATCGTATTTGTGGGGGATAAGCGCGTGATGATGGACGTTGACTTGACCGTGGCCTTGATCAAGGCAACCGTCCAAATCGATCAACCGATCAATGAAGCCAAGCGCATGGTCGGTACGGGTTTTTTGATCTCCGTCCAGAAGCCGGATGGCGCCACCCAGATCGTATTGGTCACCGCCGCCCACGTCTTCGAAAAGATGCCAGCGGCGGATGTGCGCATCGGCTGGCGCACGCAGGCCAAGGGGAACTGGAGTTACGTTCCGGCCAATATGACGATCCGTTCTGCGGCAGGGCCGGTCTGGTATCAGCACCCCAGCCAGGACATTGCAGTTATACCGGTTAACGTACCCGATGCCCTCCGTGACTCCGCCATCCCACAAAGCTGGCTGGCCGACGAAAACACTTTCGCAAACGAGAAGGTCGGGGCCGGCGACGAGTTGATGACGCTTGGCTATCCGCATGGGTTATCTGCGAACGTGGCGGGTTTCCCGATCCTGCGGGCGGGCCGCGTGGCGTCATATCCTGTGTCGCCGCCAAGCGCCTATCCGACCTTCCTGATCGATCTGACGGCAGTGCCGGGTAATTCGGGCGGTCCGGTATTCATGACATCGCAAGCGGGAAAGGGACACACCTTCATCGCGGGCGTTCTGATAAAGCAGGTCGAGGACGACAGTCAGCGTCTGGAACTGGGTGTCGTTACGGACGCGGTCTTTGTGCGTCAAACCATTGACATCATGCTCAAGGCTGAGGCCAGCGGTGTCAATCCGTCGGCCAATCTGAAACCGGCGGCGCCGGCGCCAATGCGCACACCCGGTGGGCCGACAACCTCCAGTCCCGATATGACCCGCCGTACAACGGCCCGTCCGTCCGATAGTGTCGGCGGCGACCAGCAAACGCCAGGCCAATAGGCGTTAGCCTAATCTAGGCTGAGGCTTAGTCCGTCCAGGGCGCCGTACCCCGAACGTATCGCGGCCAGGTGCGCCGGTGCGTGGCTTAGGGTGTGGGCGTAGAAGAGGCGCATCAGTTTGATCCGGTCGTTGAGCCACTCCACGTCGCCGTTTGCCAAAAGGCCTTGCGCCGCCAGGGCGCCTTTCAGCAGAAGCCAGCCACCGATCAGGTCGCCGCACAGGGTCAGATAGGTCGTGGCTGCCGTAGCCACGTCGAGCGGCGCAGCCGCTTTTTGCGCCAACAGGTGGTCAGTGGCGGCGGAAAATTGCGTCACCGCGGCTAGAAGTTGCTCTGCCTCGACGGCGAATCCGTTCGCCAGTTCCAGCTTATTGACCTCCAGGAAGGAGCGGATGTCCGCCTCGATATCCCGCGCGGCGGCGCCATCATTGGCCAGCTTCCGGCCGACCAGATCGGCGGCCTGGATGCCATTGGTGCCTTCGTAGATTGGAGCGATGCGCGCGTCGCGATAATATTGCGCGGCGCCGGTTTCTTCGATGAAACCCATACCCCCATGGACTTGCACGCCCAGGGACGCTACCTCAACGGCGCGGTCGGTGGACCATGCCTTTGCTATTGGCACCAGAAAATCCTCGCGACGTTTGTGACGCGGATCCGGATCGCGCCGGCCGGCGTCGATGGCGGCGGCGGTGGCCATGCATATGGCGCGCGCGGCCTCGGTCTTTGCCTTCATGGTGGCCAGCATCAAGCGGACATCCGGGTGGTCATAGATCGGAGCGTAGTCCTGACCGGTAATGAGCGACTTGCCTTGACGGCGGTCCCGCGCATAGGCCTGCGCCTTTTGCCAGGCGGCATCGGCCAGGCCCACGCCTTCGAAGCCTACGGCCAGGCGTGCGGCATTCATCATGGTGAACATGGCGGCCAGGCCGCCATTAGGTGGGCCAATCAGTTCGGCCTGCGCGCCTTCGAAGGACATGACGCAGGTCGGAGAGGCGTGGATGCCCAGCTTATGTTCCAGCCCGACGCAACTCACGCTGTTGCGCGCGCCGGGCTTGCCGTCGCCAGTGACCAGGAATTTCGGGCACAGGAACAGGGAAATGCCACGCGTTCCCTTAGGCGCGTCGGGCAACCGTGCCAGAACCAGGTGGATAATATTCTCCGCGCCGTCGTGTTCGCCCCAGGTGATGAATATTTTCTGGCCGGTGATGTGGTAGGTGCCGTCGTCGGCAGGCTCAGCGCGAGTGGTCAGGGCCGCAAGATCCGAACCGGCGCCCGGTTCGGTCAGGTTCATGGTTCCGCACCATTGCCCGGCTATAAGCTTAGGCAGGAAAAGATCCTTTTGCGCTTGAGATCCATGGGCGTGGATTGCTTCTATGGCGCCCTGCGATAGGGTCGGCAGCAGGGTGAAGGCCATGTTGGCGCCGTGGAACATGTCGAAACACGCCTGTTCCAGCATCTTGGGCAGTCCCTGCCCGCCATAGGCTGGACCGGCTGCCAGGCCATACCACCCGCCATCGGCATAGGCCTTAATGGCATCGAGAAAACCCGGCGCGACAATTACACGATCGCCGTCAAGCTTGGTCCCGCCCAAGTCACCGATATGGTTTAGCGGCGCCAGCACATCTCCGGCCAGTTGCCCGGCGGCATCGAGCACGGCGTCGCGCAGGTCTGCATCAAAGTCAGGAAAGGCTGAGCTGTTGTAACTGTCTGCCATGCCAATGACATGGTCGAGGCAGAAGGTAATATCTTTGACACTGGCGCGATAGGTCATTGGGCATCCCTGTTTTTCTTGCAGTCTATGACGGAGCCTCGCGCCTCGCAAGTTCCTTTTACGTGAACGTCAACTTTTTAAACTGGCTGCGATTTTCAACCGGCCGGTGCTTGAAATGAAATAGTATCTGTTACATATATTTTCGCATGACGCTCTTGGGCGTGTGGTGTATGCAAACATATCCGAGGAGACGACTATGACTGAACCCATGACCGGGCTGACGCCGACCAGCTATAACCGCTACAGCCGCTATCTTCACTGGTTGATGGCGTTTCTCATCCTGTTCATGGTTTTTCTGGGGTGGCGGTTCGACGACAAGGACAGCCTGATCTTCACGCGCGCCAATCTGCACAAGTCGATCGGTATTCTGATAATCCTTCTGACACTCCTGCGTATCGCCTTGCGCCTGGTCTACAAGGCGCCGCCAGCCGCCCCCATGTCAAAATGGCAGATATGGGCAGCGCATGCCCTGCATGTCGGTTTTTATGTCGTGATGATTGGCCTGCCGCTGTCCGGCTGGCTGATGGTTTCGACCTCGACGCGTGACATTCCATTCTTTGGCATGACGTGGCCGCATTTGCCGGTGCCGCAGACTCACGACGCGCATGAGACGTTTGAAGCCGCGCACGGACTGATCGCCAAGCTGTTGTTCTACGTCATGATCCCACTGCATGTCCTGGCCGCGCTGAAGCACCAGTTTGTCGACAAGGATACGGTGATGGAGCACATGGTGCCGGGTCTTAAGCCCAGACCAATCCTGAATTATCGCTGGTTGTTGCCGATTGGCGTTGTTGGCTCGGCGGTGGTGCTTGGTTTTGGTGTGCTGCGCGGGACGCCGCAGACGCGTAACGATGCCCCGCCACCTGTGGCCTCAGTCGCCAGCAGTGAGGCGCCGGAGGCGTCCGCGTCGGTAAGCGAGGCTGCGGCGTCGTCTGTGTCTGAAACCGCAAGCGCATCACAGGCCGCAGCGGTCACAAACTGGGTCGTTGATAAGTCCGCCACCAAAATCGCTTTCAGCACCAGCCTGTCGGGGGAGGCGATCAATGGTGGATTCAGCAGCTATTCCGCCGCCATCGCGTTCGATCCGGAGCAGTTGGACAAGTCGCGCGTAAAGGTGACGATCGATCTGTCGTCGGTCAGTTCCGGCGACAATGACCGCGACGGCAGCCTGAAAAGCGATGCCTTCTTCAATGTCGCCGTGACGCCGAAAGCGGTATTTGAAGCGACAAGCTTCACGAAGACGGATGCGACCCATTTTGTCGCCAAGGGGCGGTTGACCCTGCACGGTAAGAGTCAACCATTGAGCTTGCCGTTCAGCCTCATCATCAAGACTGACACCGCCACGATGACGGGCAGCACCACCATCGACCGGACCGCTTTCGGGGTCGGGTCGGGTGAGTGGGCGGCGACGGACGCTCTACCGGCCAAGGTGAAGGTCGATATCAGTCTGAAAGCCAAAGCCGCGAAATGAGTCTGGTCGAGGCGGCTGTCGACGCCCTGAACGCCGGCAATCTGATCCATCTGCCCACTGAGACCGTCTACGGTTTGGGCGCTTCGGCGGCTGACCCCGAGGCGGTCATCAAGGTGTTCGAAGCCAAGGGGCGGCCGCGATTCAACCCGCTTATCGTTCACGTCGGCGATCTGGCGTTGGCTGAGCGAATTGGGCTCTTCAATGATCGGGCCAGGGCGTTGGCTCAGGCGTTCTGGCCGGGGCCCCTGACCCTGGTCCTGCCGGTCCGTGATAGGGATCAAGCCTGCGATCTGGCGCGCGCTGGTCTGGACAGCGTTGCCTTGCGTATGCCGGCGCATCCCATGGCGCTGGACATCCTGCGGGCATTCGGTAGCGGGGTTGTGGCGCCATCGGCCAATCGCTCCGGACGACCGAGCCCGACCACCCAGGCTGACGCTTACGAAGAAACCGGGGCCTCAGTCGCCGTATCGCCCGACGGCGGCGATTGCGGGGTCGGGGTGGAATCCACCGTGGTCAGTTTGTTGGGAGAGGCCCGCTATTTGCGGGCCGGTGCGGTCACGCGTGCTCAGATCGAAGCCGTGGTCGGGCCTCTGGCTGCCGATACTGCAGAGGGGCATCGCTCTCCCGGTCGCCTCAGCACCCATTACGCGCCGGATGCGCCGGTGCGCATCAATATTGATATACCGTCTGAAGGTGCGGTCTATCTCGCTTTTGGCGAAACGGCGTATGCGGGCGAGGTCATTCAACTGAGCGCTGGTCGTGACCTCCACGAAGCGGCCGCCAATCTGTTCCGCGCGCTGCGCGACGCCGACCGCCTTATGCCATCGGTTATCGAAATCGCCCCCATACCAGATCACGATATCGGCGAGGCGATCAATGACCGGATTCGCCGCGCAGCCGGCTTTGTCGGTTAGGCGGCTTTTGCGCTTTTCAATTCTGGCTGAGGGCGAGTGAAAACCCAATCGTCGCCGGTCGTCAGGTCGGCGCGGAAGGTGTAGTCTGCGACGTTGAAATCCTTCAACCCGTCGATTGTATCCACACGGTTGTCGATCATGAAACGTGCCATCAGGCCGCGCGCTGTCTTGGCAAAGAAGGAAACAATCTTTGCCTGATTGCCTTTGATTTCAAGAAAACGCGGAGTGACGACCCGGGCCTTGAGCGCCTTGGTCAGCGCGGCGCGGGCATATTCCTGACTGGCCAGATTGACCACAATGCCTGTGTCGTGGTGCGTCAGTTCAGTTGTCAGGCTTTTGGCCAGTGTATCACCCCAAAATTCGTAAAGCGAATTGGCGCGCCCCGTTTTCAGATGTGATCCCATTTCCAGACGATAGGGCCGGATCAGGTCGAGCGGCCGCAGGACGCCGTACAGGCCGGAAAGTATGCGCAGGTGATCTTGGGCCCATTTGATGCCCGCCGCGTCCAGAGTGCGCGCTTGCAACCCTGTATAGACATCGCCATCGAACATGAAAGCGGCGGCACCCGGCGTCTGGTCTTCGAAGCCTTGGTAGCGCGCATAATTCAATTCACCGAGCGTTTGGGAGATGTCCATCAACTCCATGATCTGCTTGGGCTTGAGCCGCTTTGCACTCTTCACCAGCTTCGCTGTCTCTTGCGGGAAACGCGGTTCTGTCGGTACGACGCCGGCATCGAACGGAGACAGGTCGAGTGATTTCGCGGGAGATAACAGGGTTAGCATGAGCCGATTTTTTGAAGATTTGCGGGGCTGAATTTCCTTTTTCAGCTTATAGGCAGGTTCGATATCGGTGACAATAGAGTGAGCTAGGCAGCGCTGCCAGTTATGCGGTTCTTCTCTACTAAGTACGCCTTTCCGATCAAGCACTTAAAGCTCAAAAAACCTGATGGCCGGCGTAAAACGGAAAGGCAGAATACGTAATGTTGTTATTATAGTAAACAACGGGACGTAGAGTCTTTACGATATGTTTCCATTAAAATAATGCCGCATTCATTTTGAATAATATGCCGTCTATAGGTGTAAATTCGTGTGTTATGTAGTTGTTAAGGATTTATTACTTATTTTAGCCCGCCTTAGTAAGGCTTCTGGACGAGGATCGAATGAGTTTAGGTAGCGTCCTTGTCATGGATCACAACCGTGACCAGGCAGAGCGTATTTCTTCTATGCTGCATGATCAGAAGTGGACGTCTGTCCTTAGCTTCGACCAGAAGATGGCTATGCGGCTATTAAAAGGAAGTCGTTTTCACCTTCTGCTGTTTGATGCCTATGATGGTCAGGGCAGCACGATGCAGATCATCGATCAGATTCGTACGCATTCCCAGGAAGCCCCCCTCGCCATTATGTCCAGCGCTTGGCGTGGACAGGCGCCTGGCACCGGGAGTGAGATCACTGCCGCCGGCGCCGATTTCGTCATTGCCAAACCGTTCGCACCCGACAAACTGAAGACGCTTCTGGCCGACACCAATGCTTATCACCGCGCTCGATCCAAGGACCATCATGTTTTGGTGGTGGAAGACGATCAGGACTTGCGTCTCGATATTTGCCGGGTGCTCAAACAGGTCGGATACAAGGTGTCCTTCGCCTCAAACATGGAAGATGCGTTTTTTGATCATAATCTGGGCATGATCGACGTCGTGCTGACGGCTGTGCTGATCCCGGGCATCGGGGGCATCGAAGGCACGTTCCAGATCAAAAAGGACTTTGCCCACTGCAAGGTCGTAGCCATGTCTCAGGGCGTCGATGACACGATCACAGCTATCCACGTCCTGGCGGCGGCGAAGGCGGCCGGCGCCGATGCATTGCTGCCCAAGCCCTTCAATATGCATGACCTTCTGAAATCGGTGCAGAGCGTCATCCGCGCCAAAGAAGGACCAGAAGAATCGAATCAGGCGGCCATTGATGCCTTGTTCGACAACTGATTACACCCTGTACAATCAGAATAAGACATGCGGATTCATGATCCGCTTCGGGTCCAGGGCTGATCTGAGGGCCTGCATGGCGGCGACGGCCACCGGGTCTTTGTACACCAGCGCCTCGTTCGTCTTCATGCGGCCCAGTCCGTGTTCCGCCGAGATCGATCCTTCATAGGCATTGACCAGATCGTGAACCACCTTGGCGCCTTCGTCGCGCAAGGCATTGAACTTGGCTGCGTCCATGCCTTCCGGCACGATAACGTTGAAGTGGACATTGCCGTCACCGACGTGGCCAAACGCCACGAGCCGCGCGCCAGGCAGGAAGGCTTCAATTGCGGCCTTACCCTCTTCCATATACTCGGCCATGCGCGATAGCGGCACGGAAATGTCGTGTTTCCAGGCTGCCCCCTCGGCTTTTTCAGCGGCAGAGTGATCTTCGCGCAGGCGCCAGAATTCTGCGGCCTGCGTCTCGTTTTGGGCGATTACGGCGTCAAGCACGAGTTCTTCTTCGAAGGCGGCTTCGAGCAGACGTTCCATGGCGGCGGAAGCTCCTTGCGGATCGCCCGAAGCAACCTCGATGAGGGCATACCAGGGATACTCGCCCTCCAGCGGTTCGCGCGTGTCGGGAATGTGCTTCAATACCAGAGACAGACCGTAACGCCCCATCAGTTCGAAGGCTTCGACCTGTCCCCCCGTTTCCTGCTTAGCGCGGACCAGAAGGTCTATGGCCTTCTGCGCGCTGTCGAAGGCAACTATGGCTGTGGCGCGTGAGTTCATGATCGGGAAGAGTTTAAGCGAAGCGGCGGTGATGATACCGAGCGTGCCTTCCGCGCCGATGAACATGTGTTTGATGTCGTAACCGGTATTGTCCTTGCGCAGGCGCTTCAGGCCGTGAAAGACATCGCCGTTCGGCAGGACGACCTCAAGTCCGGACACGAGGTCGCGGGTGACGCCGTAACGCAGTACAGCTGTGCCGCCGGCATTGGTCGAGATGACGCCGCCGACTGTTGCCGTACCTTCGGCTGCGAGCGACAGGGGAAAATAACGGTCGGCCTTTTCGGCGATCTGCTGCGCGTCGAGGAGGGTAAGGCCGGCTTCCAGAACCATGGTGTCGTCGGTCGGCGCCACGTCACGGATCGCCTTCATGCGCTCAAGCGAAATCAGGATTTCGCCAAAGGGGATTTGGCCGCCAACCAGACCTGTATTACCGCCCTGAGGGGTTATCGCGACGCCATTGTCGAAACAGATTTTGACGACCGCGGAGACTTCATGTGTCGATTTCGGCAAGACGAGGAGAGGGGTGTGGCCTTTCCACTTTCCTCGCCATTCGGTCAGCTTGGGATCGACACGCATCGGATCCTCGCTCCATCCGGCGTCACCGACCACGGCCTTTATCCGGGCGATGACCTCTGGTGAAACGGGCGGGGTTTCGGAGACGGCGGGCGTAGACATCGATCTGACCTTGATGGATATAGGATGAGCAGGGCGCGGCGAGCGCAATCTTACGCGCTGCGTTAAGGGAGAGAGGCCGGAAGTGCAAGACACAAAACCTAATGCTTCCGATGAGTTGCACTTATATCCTATTCCCGCGGTTGGGGTTGTATGCTGGCGCGGCGATGACGTGCTGTTGATTCGTCGCGGGCGCGCGCCACGTCTGGGCGAATGGTCAATTCCCGGCGGTAAAATAAATCGCGGCGAATCTCTTGCTGACGCAGCGTTAAGGGAACTGTTTGAAGAAACGCGTGTGACGGCTCAACTTGGTGAGTTAATCAACGTTTACGAGATAATAGAGGCCGGCTTTCACTATATTCTTATCGACTATTCCGCGAACTGGGTGTCGGGAGAGCCGATTGCTGGCGATGATGCGGACCTGGCTGCCTTTATGCCGTTAAGTGAAGCTATTGCATTGATAAAGCAGGAAGATATTCGCGACGTGATCTTGCGGTCGCGCAAAATCTATTAGTTTTTAAATACAACCTTATGTCGGTGAAACTGTCTCGCATTTGCGACAACTGGCCGCGTTGCAGTGAAAACTCTCTGTCTCGAGGAATTGCATCTTGTGGTAATGATAAAAACATGGTTAAGTATTAATTAACGGCGGCAGAGTGTGAAGCTCCTGTAATCCGTTACGGACAGGGATATTCTCCGAGCTTCTTCAGGGCGGGGACGAAGAGCCTGTTTGGTCCATGGTTTTAGTTTGTTAGGAGTTTGCTATGAAGAAGTTTGCCGTTGCCCTTACCGTCCTGGCTATTGCCGCGGGCGCCACGTTTGTTGCCACTCAGGCGAGCGCCATTCCGCCGGTTTGCAATCCTGTCAAGGGTTATTGCTAAGATTGGCGAATGATCTGTTCTGAACAGATCTTTTGAATAATGTAAGGCGGGCAAGGCTTCGTGCTTTCCCCGCCTTTTTCATGACTTGAATACTCATCAGGCGCCATTTCCCAGGCTTAAGCGAATACTAAGGTCTTTGCGGTCTAATCGCCGGTAATGATTACCGAAGCAGACACGGATTTCCCTAAAAGGGGGATAATAAAAGCGGGGCGTTGGCTGACAATATGTCTGCTGGGCGTGTTCTGTTGTGTGTTACTGCCTATGTCCAGGCAGGCGTCAGCGCGGGAGGTTGGCGCAACCACCCCACCATACCATGACAAGCTGGCAAGGGTTTACGACACGGTATCTGCCACACCGTTTGTCTATACGCCAAATGAGGTCGACAACTATGGTCAGGTGGCCATGGCCTTGTCCGGTGACGAGCGCATATATGCGCTCTGGCGGGTCCTGTATGCTTATAAGACCAATCAGAATGAGGCCAAACTTATGGCCTGGCACGATCGCATCATGCAATTAGCCCAAAGCGAGAACGATAGTAATCTCGACCTGCTCGCCCGCTTCATGCTTCAAACCTATCAGAATGAAACCAATGGCTATGACACGCTGACCGAAAGGGAGTGGGCGACCTACATGGCGTCTTCGGATGTCGCGCTGCAGAATATCACGACCCTGGAACGCATCAGGCAGTTGCAATACAGTTTCCAATGGGCCGAAGCCATCGATCTGGGCGAAAATCTGATCGTTCGGCTGCACGCCCAGGGCAAGGCGGCTGAGGGGTTGCTTAGCGTGGCGCAGCAAAGTCTGGCCTATAATATGATGAATGTTGGCGATTATAAAGCCTACGCCGATCATATGCTTGCCTCGGCGCAGTTATCGCAAACCAATGCCTTCTTCCTACAAAAAATGGATATGTTGTATGATCTGGCCTATTTCGCGGCCCAGAATAACGATATCGATCTGGCGCAGAAGCTTCAAAAGCTCTACGCGGGCTACGTCGCCAAGTATAGCATTTCCGATTTGCGCGCCTGGGATCGCGAACTGTGCGCTGTGGTCAGTGACAAGAGCGGCAACTATGCTGCGGTTATCCAGTGCCTGGAGGGATCTGCGGTCATTCAAGGCGTCGTCAACGGCCCGCATGACGCCTACACTCTGCGCCTGATCACCAACGCCTATGCGCGACTCTATGACGTCAATCGCACGCGCTTCTATTTAAGCAAGCTACAGACCGTCCCGGAGGCCATCTATCCGCGTGACCGCCTTTTCGAAAAATATATAGGTGCCTACCTCAAGGCGGCCGGAGGTCAGTACGAGTTGGCGTTCCGCGATCTGGGTGACTATGCGCTCGATGTGCATCGCGATGACCAGAACAAGGGGATCGCAGCCGTTCAGGACATGTATAAGGCGCTCCGCAAGGAACTAGACAGCCAGACTGCCGAAAGCCGTCTTCTGGTCAAGCAGGTCCAGATGGGCAACCTTCTGCTTGGTGCTGCCGGACTGATTGCTTTCCTTTTACTTGTTATCGTGGCTGGCGGCGGTCTTTGGGTATGGCGGATGCGGCGGATGCAATGGCATCTGCGCGACGCGCATGAACATGCCGAAGCGGCTAACGCCGCCAAATCGCGCTTCCTGGCTGTGATGAGCCATGAACTGCGCACACCGCTGAACGGTGTTCTCGGCATGGCGCAGGCTTTGAAGAAAGAGGAACTCAACGACGTTCAACGAGAACAGGTTGAAATACTGGTCGATTCCGGCCAGACCCTGCTCGTCCTTTTGAACGACGTGCTGGACATGTCGCGCATTGAAGCCGGAAAGATCGAATTGGCGCCGACGCCGTCCACAATGAAGGACATGATCGAGCGGGTCATCAATACCTACAGCTCCTTGTTGGACGGCAAGGATATCATGCTGCGTTATGAAATCGCTGAAAATGCGTGCGGGGCGATGATGTTTGACGTCCTGCGTGTTTATCAGTGCCTGTCCAACCTGGTATCCAATGCGTTGAAATTCACTGAAAAAGGGACCGTTCGGATTTTGACGTCGGCCGAACATCACAAAGACGGCGGCTTCAAAGTCCGTGTTGAAGTGCGAGACACCGGTATAGGCATGTCTAAAGCTACGCTCGACAAGCTTTTTGAAGCCTACAGCCAGGCGGATGCTGGCACGACGCGGAAATATGGCGGTACTGGTCTCGGACTGAATATAAGTCGTCGACTGGCGGAATTGATGGGCGGGTCATTGAGCGTCACAAGCGAAGAAGGAAGCGGCTCCACATTCGTGATGACCTTTGAAGCCGGAGAGGTTGTCGCCTCGACCAAAACCGCGGAAACGGAACCGTCTGTACTGACCCACGATGAAAACGAGGACTTACCAGGTATGAAAATCTTACTCGTTGATGATCATCCGGTGAACCGAAAGGTGGCGCGCTTGTTTCTTGAGCCGTTCGGCTTCGTCATTACTGAAGCTGTCGACGGCCGTGAAGCTCTTGATCTGGACATGTCACGCTTCGACCTGATCCTTATGGACTTGAACATGCCACGGATGGGCGGACTTGAAGCCACACGCATCTTCCGCACCCAAGAAGCCGAAGGTAAGCACGTTCCGATCGTTGCCTTGACGGCCGATGCCATGCATGACCAGATCGAAGCCTGCATGGCTGCCGGAATGGATGCCCACATCTCTAAACCGATCATCATGGATAATCTGGTGGATACGGTGGCCCGCCTGTTGCGCCTGCAGGATGATACCGGCGCAACGAAATCGGAAGTTGCCTGACCGTTCACGCCGATTTGGCTAGGGTTCGCATAAAACGGACTGTATACTTCCTGAAAGGTCCCCATATTTGAGGGGTATCTGTTTCGGGGAGGCCCAATTGCTGCAATCCATTTCTATTTTCGGACCGGTAACCTTGGTTATCGTCGTCCTCGGCATTATGCTGTTGTTCAGCATCATCAAGATCGTGCCGCAGGGATATGAGTTCACCATCGAGAATTTCGGTCGCTATACCCGAACTCTCAAGCCTGGTATCGCGTTTCTAACGCCGTTCGTTGAGGCTGTTGGCCGTCGGGTCAATATGATGGAGCGGGTGTTCGATGTGCCGCAGCAGGACGTGATCACGAAGGACAATGTGAACGTCAAGGTTGATGGCATTGTTTTCACTCAGGTTATAGACGCGGCTCTGGCGGCGTATCGCGTCGATAATCTCGATAATGCGATTACGCAACTCGCCATGACCAATCTGCGCACCGTGGTGGGGGCTATGGAACTGGATGAGGTTCTGTCCCAGCGTGATGCCATTAATTCCAGGCTGCTGAATGTCATCGATCATGCGACATCGCCATGGGGTGTGAAGGTCAACCGAATTGAAATCAAGGACCTCAAGCCGCCACATGACATTACGGATTCGATGGCGCGCCAGATGAAGGCCGAGCGGGAGCGTCGCGCTTTGATCATCGAGGCCGATGGCGAGAAACAGGCGGCGGTGGCGCGCGCCGAGGGGCAGAAACAGGCAGCGGTGCTTGAAGCCGAAGGCCGCAAGGAGGCCGCCTTCCGCGACGCCGAGGCGCGCGAGCGGTCCGCCGAAGCGGAAGCCAGGGCGACCGACATGGTGTCCCAGGCCATTTCCAAAGGAGACGTCAACGCCATCAACTACTTCGTGGCGCAGAAATATGTCGAAGCGTTTGGCAAGTTCGCCGACTCGAACAACACCAAGACTCTTATCCTTCCGGCCGACATGTCGTCGCTGGCCGGCACAATCGGCGGCATTTCCGAATTGATCAAATCCGTCGCCACTGATCCCGTCAAACCGGCGCCCGCTAGGAAGGCGTAAGGCCATGGATCTAAGCAACATTTTGCTGATAGGGCCGGTGGGGATTAACGCTTTTTGGGTGTGGTTCGTCTTCGGTTTATTGTTGCTCGGCGTTGAGGTGTTTCTCGGCACGCAGTGGCTGCTGTGGGCGGCGGCGTCCGCCGGGGTGGTGGCCGTGGTCTGCCTGACTGGGTTACCGTTCGGCTTTTTCTTCCAAGCATTGACGTTCGCGCTTCTCAGCCTGGCCATGGGTATTCTGACGCCGAAATTCATGAAAGTCGCTTCGCACAGCGCCGATATCAACGATCCTCACCGCCGGATGGTCGGCAAACAGGCGCACGTCCTGAGCGGGTTTGAGCTGGTCGCGGGTGGCGAACGGACCGGTCGTGTCAGCTTCGACGGCGTCGAATGGCCGGCTGTATTGGTCGAAACAACGGGCACCGCTCTGGCGGCGAATGATCGCGTCGTCATCGAACGCATTCACGAGGGGCGCGTTTTCGTTCGTCGCACATAATCGCGACGATAATATTTCCCTTACGGCAATGGGGTTTGCGGATAAGAATTGATTTGCCAGGGTAAAAAATCGGGTTTCCTATGTCGCAAAAGACAAGAGGAAACCCGACATGGCTCATGATGATCAATGTCCGTTACGCCCCCATATTTCCGATGCCGAATGGAAGACTCGGTGCGAATTAGCGGCGCTCTACCGCCTCGCGTCCCTGTTCGGTTGGGACGATCTGATTTTCACGCACATTTCGGCCCGCGTTGCGGGCCGGGACTCGCTGGTAAAACAGGCGGACGGAAGCTATGCGGCCTCTGATACCGATCATTTCCTGATCAATCCCTACGGCACCTTCTTCAACGAGATGAAGGCCTCGGACCTGGTCAAGGTCGATATCGACGGGCGCATGGTCACGGAGGTGCCCGTCATGATCAATCCGGCCGGCTTTACCATCCACAGCGCCATTCACGGCGCCCTGGCCGACGCCCATTTCGTCATGCACCTGCATACGGATCACATGACCGCCGTGTCGGCGCAGGCCGAGGGTCTGTTGCCACTAACGCAAAACGCCCTGCTGCTGCGTCCTCAACTCACCTACCACGATTATGAAGGGGTGGCGCTGGATTTGGAAGAGCGGGGGCGGTTGGTTGCCGATATCGGCCAGAAACGCATTCTTATGCTGCGTAATCATGGCACCCTGACCTGGGGAACGACGGCGGCGGAAGCCTTTGTTATTATGTACTTCCTTGAACTGGCCTGTCGACAGCAGGTCATGGCGCTTAGCGCCGGTCGCGGTGGCGTCCTGGAAGTGGGACAGGCCGTACAGGACAAGGTTGCCCCCCTGTCGGGCGGCATCGGCTTTGTCGGCGGTTTAGTCTGGCCTGGTCTTATGCGCAGGCTGGCGCGGGAAGCGCCAGGCTATGATTCTTAGGACCTACTGGCTTGAAGCGGTTTCCGACGCTCCAGCCGATGCCGTTGCCGGCGGAACATAAGGAGTAGTTTCCAGCTTGAGATAGGCAATCAGGTTGCGCCGATCGGTCTCATTCTGAATGCCGGCATAGCTCATTTTCGTCCCCTTCACGACGGCTTGCGGCGCAGCAAGATATGTATCCAGCGTGTCAAAATCCCAAACGACATTGTGCCGTGTCATCGCCTCGCTGAAGGTGTAGCCAGGCTCAGTTCCTGACTTGCGTCCGAAAACACCGTACAGGTGTGGTCCGACCAGGTTCATCTTGTCGGCGGAAATCGTATGGCAGGAGCGGCATTTTCCGAACTGAATCTGTCCAGCGTTCAGGTCGGCTGTGTTGTACGGGGCGGGGAAGGTGGCCTGAATCGCCGCTTTTTCGGCGTCGGTGTATATGTGCGGCGGCGCTAGGGCGATGTCCTGGCCGTTATCATTGTCCGCCGTACGTTGGCAGCCGCTTAAGGCCATGGTCGCCAATATGAGAAATACCACCTGCTTCATCATCTTGTCCCGATACATGCATACTTAGATCGGAACTCTTACGTCAGTCCGGCAGGTTTGGCGATATGGGAATTGCATTTGATATCCAGCCGCGATGATGAAAGTCGCAGGCTGCCGCTTTACGCCAGACCGAGCGCTTCGCCAGCTGCGCTAGAACAGCGACGGGGTTTCGAAATCGAGTAGTTTCTGCTTGAGCGGCAGTCCGCCGCCATAACCGGTGAGGGTGCCGCTCTTGCCAATGACGCGGTGGCAGGGAATTATCAATGCGATAGGGTTTTTGTTGTTGGCGCCGCCAACCGCCCGGGTCGCCTTGATATCGCCGACGGCCTTGGCGATTTGTTGATATGACCAGGTTTCGCCGAAGGGTATATCGCACAGCGCCTGCCACACTTTATGCTGGAACGGCGAGCCTTGCGGCTTCAGAACTAGGTTGAAGTCTGTCCGCTTTCGCTCAAAAAATTCGTGGACTTGACGGGTCACCTCCTTGAGCCGGTTCGGCGCATGTTCGGCCCGGTCCCTATGAGCCAAGCGAGTCGTCATTTCGCTGTTCAGAAACGTAAATTCCATGACGGCACCGTCTTCGTCCACGGCGGCCGCGGCCATACCAAATGGCGTTTCGATGTGTGAGAAATATAGGCTCATGACGAACGGTCTCATGGAAAGTGGCGATTCTCAAATCACCGTTTGGCTATCGTAGGCGCCTGTTTATACCGAGACCGCTCCCGAAGACGTGTCTTTAGTAAAACGGAAACTCTTATTACTGTACATTAATTCTTCTGGAAATTGAGTATTTGCATGGCCGACCCCCCCTTTGAAAGCGTGCCGAAAATCGACAATCCATCGCAGTCCTATACCCGAGCGATGGAATATCTGGTTGGCGTGGTTCAGGCACTGTCTCAAGCCCGTGACGTCGGCGAAGTGGCGGTCATTGTTCGAAATGCGGCGCGGAATCTAACCGGTGCCGATGGGGCGACCTTCGTCCTGCGTGACGGGAACGCCTGTTATTATGCTGATGAAAACGCCATCGCGCCCTTGTGGAAGGGGAAGCGGTTTCCAATGGAAATGTGCGTCAGTGGATGGGTTATGCTCAATCGGCAAGCGGTCACTATTCCTGACATTTACCAGGACGCGCGCGTTCCAACGGAAGCCTATCGGCCGACGTTCGTCAAGAGTCTGGCGATGGTGCCTATTCGGCGCGAGGCGCCCATCGGCGCTATCGGCAATTATTGGGCAGTTAACCGGACACCGACTTCGGAAGAAATGGCCATTTTGCAGGCCTTGGCCGACACCACTTCGGTCGCCCTGGAAAATATTCAGCTTTACGATACGCTGCGCGAAAAGGTGAAAGCCCTTGAAGCGCAGCAGGCGCGTATTCAGGCTCAGCATGAAACGCTTGAGGTATTTACCCGGGCGCTGGCGCACGATTTGCGTGAGCCGGTTCGCACGGTCCGTTCTTTTTCCGATCTGATTGTCGAAGGCGGCGGTACGCCGGAAACCCGCCCCGACTATTTCGATTTTATTCGAAAAGCCGCTGACCGAATGGCGATGCTGATCGATACCGTTTTTCTCTATACGCAACTCGACGACCCGTCTCGTCTGGTGCGTAAGCCTTGTGACATGAATGATGTGGTTCAAGCAGCGAAGGAAAATCTGGCGCATCTGATTATTGAACGTGGCGCTGGTGTGACATACGATATCCTGCCAAAACTATCCGCGCACCCGACCCATATGATGCAGGTTTTGCAGAACTTGATTGCCAACGCCATTCACCACGGTCCAGAAGGCGTAAAGGTCCATATCTCGGCCGAGCAGGGCGAGGATGGCTGGCAGTTCAGCGTTCTAGACGACGGACCCGGGATTGCCGCCAACGACACGACACGGATCTTCCAGCCTTTCAAGCGTCTGAATCAGAATGAGGAGGGGGCTGGGCTGGGCCTGTCATTGTGCCGCAAGATCGTCGGTCTGCATGGTGGGCGAATCTGGTGTGAATCGACAGTAGGCAAGGGTGCCAAATTCATATTCACCCTGCCGCCGCCGGACTCCGACCAAAAAAATATTGACCGTAGAACGGATAAATGGATGACCCGGGACAATTTAGCCACCGACGGTTCAACTCAGGAAAAACTGGCCAACGTCCTCCTGGTCGATGACAGGAAATCAGATGTGGAACTCACGCGGGTTTTTCTGCAGGTGCGTGACAAGATGAAGTTTAACCTATCTGTGGCGAATGGCGCGCGTGAAGCGCTGGAGGCACTGAAACAGGCGCGTAGCCGCGATGAGAAGATTGACCTGCTATTGCTGGACATCAACATGCCTGGAATGGACGGGTTTGAAATGTTGGAAAAGCTTCAGGCAGACGACAGCCTTAAGCATGTCGCGGTTATCATGTGCACCGGATCCACCTACGATCAGGATCAGATGCGGGCGCGCGAACTAGGCGCCTCGGGTTATATGGTCAAGCCAGCGTCCCTGGCTCAACTGAAGCCGATGCTGGACGCAATTCCGGCGTTGAGACTGAAAGGCGACGGTGAGTCGGTGCACTTGACGCGGGCGGCGTAGACTGCTTACGACATACTTATCTTTGCCGGTAAAATAGGCCGTGCATCTTCACCGCGACGCAATGCCTAATGCGGCATCGCGTTTGTCAGGGAGTGCAGGTTATGCGAAATCATCCGGAACATATTAAGGTTTGCATCGAGCTGTGCTGGCAATGCCGCGATACCTGTCAGGACACCTTTTATAACCATTGCCTCGATATGGGTGGTGCCCACGTTGGACATGACCATGCGCTGGTCATGAATGACTGCATTCAAGCTTGCCAGACGGCAGCGGATTTCATGACGCGGAACTCTGAACATTATCTCGCTGAATGTGCGGCCTGCGCGGAAATATGTGAGGCTTGCGCAGAGTCTTGCGATGCGTTCGACTGCGATGAAATGAAGCGGTGCGCGGCTATGTGTCGCCGGTGCGCACAATCCTGTCGTGACATGAGCCAAATGCCACAAATAGCTTTGCCCCACGGCCAAATGGTCACCCAATGAAGATCGCAACGTCTCTGTTGGCCCTCTCAGGAGCCTGTCTTTTAACGGCCTGCGGTGAAACAGCAAAAATACCACTGTCCGAAGGCTTTGGCCCCAATCCAAAATTGCCTGCGCCAAACAAGACGCTTCTTCCGACGGTAAAGGTGGCCGATGCGGTGGGCTGGCCAGATGGCGGAAAGCCCATAGCCGCACCGGGCCTGTCCGTCGACGCCTTTGCCCGCGGTCTGGATCACCCGCGATGGATATACGTTCTGCCGAACGGCGACGTGCTTGTTGCCGAAACCAACGCGCCGCCGAAGCCGGACGATGCAAAAGGCATCAAGGGGTTCTTCATGAAGGCCATCATGAAGAAGGCGGGTGCGGGACCGCAGAGTCCCAATAAGATTTTGCTGCTTCGCGATGGTGATGGAGACGGTAAAGCCGAGTTGCAGACTGTGTTGTTGAACGGTTTGAACTCGCCGTTTGGCATGGCGCTGATCGGGGATCAGCTCTATATCGCCAATACGGACGCCGTCGTAAGGTTCCCTTACCATAGCGGAGATACGCAAATTACCGCGCCGGCCACTAAGGTCGTGGACCTACCCGCCGGCACAATCAACCATCATTGGACCAAAAACATTCTTGCCAGCCCAGATGGGCACAAGCTGTACGTCACGGTTGGATCGAATAGCAACGTGGCTGAAAACGGCATTCCCGCCGAGACGGAACGGGCAAATATTCTGGAAGTTGACTTAACGACCGGCCAAAAGCGGATATTTGCCTCCGGTCTGCGCAATCCCAATGGCATGGCCTGGCAACCACAGTCCGGCGCCCTGTGGACGGTCGTCAACGAGCGCGATGAGATTGGCAGCGACCTCGTGCCCGACTATATGACATCCGTGAAGGACGGCGCCTTTTATGGCTGGCCATATAGCTATTACGGGCAAAATGTCGATGTCCGTGTGAAACCGCAGGACCCCAAAAAGGTCGCCAGCGCAATCAAACCAGACTACGCTCTCGGGCCGCATACCGCATCGCTCGGCTTGACCTTCAACACCGGCAAACTAATGCCACCAAAGTATGCCGATGGGGCGTTTGTCGGTCAACATGGATCGTGGAATCGGAATCCCCCGAGCGGATACTCGGTTATTTTCGTGCCGTTTTCAGGCGGAATGCCGTCTGGCGCACCTGAAGATATTCTCACGGGATTTTTGAAGGATGCAAAAGCGCAAGGCCGGCCTGTCGGTGTAGCAATTGATGGCAAGGGGGCGCTGTTGGTGGCCGATGACGTTGGAAATGTCATATGGCGCGTGACACCTTCGCGTTGACGCAATCAGTAGTATCGGGGCGATTGTGGACGTATCCCGATCCGATTCAGGCAGATCAGGATACGCTTTAAGGCTTATGAGCGGCGGTAGGCCTGATCGCCTTCCTGATTGTCGCTGTTGACGCGTTCTTCGGTGCCGTCGACATACAGGTTTATCGAGCCATCAGCAGCGGTTTCAACGCGATTTACGATTGCCGGGCCACCGAAACGATCGCGCATGTTTTCGTCATTGATATGGTGTTCCGGCTGAGGCGTATCGAGGAAACGGAAGTCGTTCGACAGGTAGATTTCCTCGCCGGTATTGTTGTCGAAAATATGGTACGTGATGTCGGCCATGTCTGTGCTCCTTGAATAGCATCCAGTCTGCCATAGCGCGGTATAAAAAGAAGATACGGAACTTGCCGGCAGCGAAGATGTATCGCCGTCATCTAAGCCATACAATTACGAGGTGTACAGCGGACAAAATGCCGCGGAGAGGCAAACGACGAAGTCAGGCCTTGCTGAGACCCAGATATTCCAGCCCGAGGCGGCTGGCTTCGGTTTTAAGCCCCCTTTGGGCAGCGGCGAAACCAGGCGCACCGCCGCCATCGCTATTGTAGAGGATGGCGACGGTCAGTTTCTGTTCGGTGAAACTGCGTAGATGGCCAGTAAACCCGTTGATGCGGCCGCCATGTGAAGCCAGTTTGAGATTGTTCATCGAGCCTAGGCCCTGGCCCAATCCGTATTCCATCGGGTCATTGCCGCGCCGTTCATAGGCTGGCGTTCCGTTTTTCAGGAGTGTCGGCGTCAGCATGGCGCGCAAGCTTTGTGGCTTAAGCACCTTGCCCTCCAGAAGGGCGTGGTGCCAGAGCGACAGGTCTTCTGTTGTTGATCGGATTGCGCCTGCGCCTCCGGCGAAGCTGGCCGACACGGGCAGGACGGTGTCGAACTTGGTCGGCGCCTTATAGTTTGGGCGGTAGCCGTTGCAAACCGATGCGACGGTGCAGGTCTTGTCGATGCTGGTCTGGGTTAGCCCGGCCGGCGTGAACAATCGTTTGAAGACAAAATCAGCGAACGTCATGCCGGATAGTTTTTCAACGACGATGCCGAGTATAGTGAAGGCGCTATTGCTGTATAGCCAGGTCGCACCGGGCTGTGCACGGTAAAGCGGTTGGCGGGCGCTGATGATCTTGACCAGTTCATCGGTCGTATAGTCGCGTGTCTGGGCCCGGGTCAGGACGTCCATCGACTGACCGTTGATATAGTCGCCCATACCGGAGGTATGGCTGAGGAGCTGACGAAGGGTAATATCAGCGGCGCGCGGGAAATCCGGCATGAATTTCGACAGCGGATCATCGAGCGTCAGCAGGCCGTCCTCCGCCAGAAGCAGGATGGATGCGGCGGTGAACTGCTTGGTGATCGAGGCAATGCGGAATTCAGTCTGGGGCGTAACAGCCGTGCTGCTGTCAACATTGGCCAGCCCAAAGCCCTTTGAATATAGAAGCGCACCCGCATGCATAACGCTCAGCGACAGACCAGGGGTCAGCTTTTTGTCCACCATGGCTTGGCCAAGGGCGTCAAGCGACGGCCACGACTGCGTCGGCGCGGCCAGCTTTTTAACGACAGGCGCCGCAGCGGTGGCGGCGACTTCGACAGTCTTGACGAGTTGTGGGGCAACTGCGTTTCCGGCCAGGCCGGCCAACAGCAGTCCGAGAGTCGAGCGGCGTGTCAAAAGCGCCGGATTTGCGTGCGATGCGGTCATAAGCTTACAAACCAAACCTAATTCCGTGAGTGCTGGCCCGCCGTCCTGCACCAACCGAAGTAAAAAATCGATGGCGAATCCCCGCCGCGATGGGGGAGAACTTAATCTAAATCCTCAATGGTTTCCAAATCGTTTTGGTAAATAACAAATTTATTACGCTCATATTTTTGTGAGTTCTGACCGCTCAGCATCGACCTTTCCCTAATAAAAATGGCTTTCATGGCGATTGACTTATTCCGCGAGGGCGATAAATTGGCCGCGGTAATAATTTAGAAGAATCCCGCATAGGATTGGCGATACTGAATAATCGTGGATATTCGACGACGGGCCTTTATTGCGGTTGTTTAAATTTAGGCTTTTTAGTAGGTCGCGTTGATCGCAATTTAGAGACATTGATTACGGGAAACAAACAGGACTTCGCTTAAAATAGAATGCAGGCCTGTACGATATGCTCGGAAAGACATCCGGATATATTGTAAATAAGCTGCGTTTTAGCGTGTCAAAAATCGTCTCCCGACGGGGGCATGACAGCAGGCGGGCCACAAAAAGGGGAATGCTGGATGAAGCATCTGCACATGAAAACGCTTCTACTAACAACATGCATGTCGTTACTGGCATTTTCACCCAGCATGGCCGACACGGGCCTGGATGAAAACGGCCATCTCTTGCAGGTGTATGAGCCAGTGACCGCGGGCATATCATTTGTACGCCTTGACGATGGCGTTCAGATTTTGCACGACGGCATCACCAAGAATATCATTTTTTACGGGCCGGAAACGGTTCGTGTAAATGCGAACCTGGGCAAAAATTACTGGACAGCGCCCAGTATTGTTATTGTCGATAAGCCCCAACCCGTCGCTTTTGATATTAAGGAAACGCCGCTTGAGCTGATTATCGTCTCGGCAAAGCTCACAATCGTCGTCGATAAAAGCTCAGGCGCCCTGACTTTCAAGGACGCTGCGGGCAAGGTCTATACCCGCGAGCGCGCGAAGGCGCCGGAAACGCTGAAGCTGGTCGATATATCAGGCGCGCCGACCTATGAGGCGCAAAATACCTTCACCCTGAAACCCGATGAAGGCATATTCGGGTTCGGTTTCATTGATGAGGGTGAGCTCAACCGCCGCAACAAGGATATCCTGCTCGTCCAGACGAATACAGGGATTGTGATTCCGGTCATGGTCTCCTCTGAGAAATATGGCATTCTCTGGGACACCTATTCCAAGATGACGTTCAAGGATGACGCGAAAGGCGCGACCCTATGGGCCGAAAGTGCACCGGGCGGCGTCGACTATTATTTCATGGGCGGGCGAAGCATTGATGATGTGGTGAAGTCATATCGCCACCTGACGGGCGAAGCGCCGATGTACCCCAAACAGGCCTTCGGCTTGTTCATGAGCAAGGAACGCTACAAAACCCAGGCGCGCCTTCTTGAGGTCGCCCGCACATTTCGCGAAAAGCAGTTTCCGCTCGATTACATCGTGCAGGACTGGCAATACTGGGGCAGCGACGCTGATGGTACATGGAGCGGCATGATCTGGAATAAGGAGCGGTATCCCGATCCGGAAGGCATGATCAAGACGCTGCATGACGAACATTTGAAATTGATGATTTCAATCTGGCCGTCTGTCGGAAACGATACAGAACTGGCGCATGAGCTTGATGCCCACAATCTGCGCTTTGAGCCGCTGCACTGGATTTCAAAAAAGGCCCGGATTTATGACGCGTACAGTCCGCTCGGCAGGCAAATCTATTTCAAATATATCAAGAAAGGTTTGCTTGATAAGGGCGTTGATGCGCTGTGGATGGACGGCACGGAGGTAGAAGTCGGCACAGCCGCGTGGAACCCCGACGACAATATTCGCGACATCAAGAGTCTCGGCACCAACGCGCTTGGTGATTTCTCCCGATACCTCAATCCTTATACCCTGATGACGACGCAAGGCACCTATGACGGTCAGCGCGCCACCAGTGACAAACGTGTGTTTACCTTGACGCGTTCGGCCTGGGCTGGAGCGCAACGCACGGGCGCCGCGTCTTGGTCGGGGGATATTTTCGCGAACTGGAAGACGTTCGGCGAGCAGATCAATGGTGGTGTCAATGTGACAATTACCGGCAATCCCTATTGGTCTCAGGATACGGGCGGGTTCTTCGTAACGGAATATCCTGGCGGGGAGCAAAACCCGGCCTATCGCGAACTCTTCGCCCGTTGGTTTCAGTTCGGTGCCTTCAACCCCATCTTCCGGGTTCATGGAACCAGTATTGAGCGCGAGCCCTATATTTTCAAAGATCTGGATCCGGAAATGTATGGTTCCCTGGTGAAGAGCGTCAACCTGCGCTACCGGCTGCTGCCCTACATCTATAGTCTCAGTTGGAAAATCACTTCTGATGGCTATACCCTGATGCGCGCCGTCCCCATGGATTTCCCTGCCGATAAGGCGACCTACGCCATCAATGACGCCTTCATGTTCGGGCCGTCCTTACTGGTGCATCCGGTTACCCGGCCAATGTATCATGTCCAGAACCCGCCGGCCGAAACCATACCGGCTCAGTTTTTGACGAACGATGCTGGGCGGGCGGGGCTGGACGGCCAATATTTCGCGGGCGAAAACTTCGAAACCGCCAAAGGGAAAACAATAGATGCGACCATCGATCTGAAATGGCCGGGGCCACCTTTGGCGCAACCGCCGGCCGGGCTTGACAGTGTTGAGCACTTCTCCGCGCGCTGGGAAGGCGACCTCATTGCCCCAGAAGATGGGGAATATGAGCTTGGCTTGGAAGGCGATGATGGCTTTCGCCTTTTCGTCAAGGGCGAGAAGATCGTAGAAGACTGGAATACGGGCGCCAAGCGGTACCGGAGTGCAAAGGTCACGCTGACAAAAGGCGAGAAAGTTCCGGTTAAAATAGAGTATTTTCAAGGGACGGCTGAACGTGGTTTGCGATTTGCCTGGCGAACGCCGAGCCAGATTCATGCCTTAGCCGCTGCTTACAAAGGCATTGACCTCAAAATGGCGACCTATCTGCCGGCGGGGGCAGGGTGGTATGACTTCTATACCAATGCCCGGTTGAACGGCGGACAAACAGTTGTCCGCGAAGCGCCTCTGGATATCATCCCGCTATATGTGCGGGCCGGTTCGATCATCCCTATGGGACCCGTGCAGCAATACGCGACGGAAAAGCCCGATGCTCCGTATGAAATTCGCGTATATCCCGGCGCTGACGCAAAGTTCACCCTCTATGAGGATGATAACGAGACATATAAATACGAAAAGGGCCAGTACGCCACCTACGATCTTGTCTGGAATGACAAGGCGCAAACCTTGTCAATCGGCGCCCGTAAAGGCACCTATCCGGGTCTTGTGACCACGCGCACACTGAATGTCGTGATCGCCAAACCTGGCCACGCAACCGGGGGCGAAATGGGTGTGGCAACGAAGACCGTCGTCTATACGGGAAAGCCTGTAACCTTGAGCTTTAAGCAGTAACCAGGCGCGGCCTGCTTGAGGGGCCTGAAGGCAGAACGGTGAACGCATCCAGCTGGCCATACCCCCCCCTGTGCCTTGGCCAACCAATCGTTTACAGCGGCGACGTCTTTAGAAGCGAAGACATTGATCGTGCATGACCTGTGCAATATCTATTCTAATTTGTACGGAAACACCTGTTGGAAAAAGTGTGATCGGCCATGAAAATTCCTGCCTTCTCTATCTTGCCTCTATGTGCGGGGCTGATCTCCTTGGTGCTTATGGCGTCTACGGTACAGGCGCGCCAAGTCAGGGTCGTGAGCCCAGACGGTAAGGTTTCAGCTTTCGTCAATGACGATGGCGGTGCCTTAACCTATCGCGTCACGGCCGATGGCAAGCCGGTTTTAGACTCATCACCCATAGGCCTGCGTTCGAATGGGCGCGACTTGGGTAAGGCGGTGTCTATCAAGTCGTTTCGCCGCGGCAAAATAGATGAACGTTATGCCATCTTTGGTGGCAAAGCCTGGGCCAGCAATAAGGCGAATACAGCGACCATTTCTTTGGCATCGAACGGCGAGACGATAGAGGCAGATGTTCATGTGGCCAATGATGGCGTTGCCGTGCGGCTTAGACTGCCGGCATTGCCGGGACGAAGTGTAGATGCCGACCTATCGGGTTGGAACCTGGCCGGTGGCAATCCGCGACTCTGGGCGACCGAATTCCTGCCCGATTACGAGAATGTCTATGCAGCGACGACATTAGATAAATTGGGCAACAAAAACTATGGTCTGCCCCTGACAGCAAAGGTCAATGGGCTGTGGGTCACGTTGAGCGAGGCCGCTGTTGTCGATTATGGCGACAGCTCCATCCATTTAAATGACGGTACGCTGGTGACGAGCCTCTATGCCGACCCTCAAGGCTGGCATACGGACGAGGCGGTGGTTCAGCCGTGGCGTGTCACCATAGTTGCGCGCGATTTGACGGGGCTTGTGAACACGACCTTGGTCCAGAACCTCAATCCGCCGCCGTCAAAAGCACTGGCAGGGGCAAAATGGATACGTCCAGGACGTTCGTCGTGGCAGTGGCTGGCTATTGGGGACCCGCTGGAAGGCGATCAAAAGCAATGGGTTGATTGGACACATCAGCTTGGTTTCGAGTATTATCTGATCGACGATGGCTGGGCGAAGTGGCAGCAGCCTTGGCAGTCTCTCACCGATACAGTCGCCTATGCTCGCACGCAAGGGGTTGGTATTTGGGTTTGGGTTCACAGCAACGACGTGGCGACGCCGGCGGCGCGGCAGGCTTTGTTCCGTCGGTTTGCTGATATTGGTGTTGTGGGCGTCAAGGTCGATTTTCCGCAGGGCGCCAACAGAGAATGGACAAACTGGTATATTGACACAGCCAAAGAGGCTGCGGCTGACCATTTGATGGTCGATTTTCACGGCGCTGCTAAACCGTCAGGCACGGAGCGGACATGGCCTAATGTTTTGACCCGTGAGGGGGTGCGCGGGCATGAATGGCATATTACGCGCTATAACCGCAAACTGCCGTCCGAACACGACACGATCCTGCCCTTTACGCGCTATGTTGTGGGCCCCGGGGACTATACGCCTACGGTGTTTGAGCCCAAGGAGCTTCAAGGAAATAGCTGGGCGCATGAACTGGCCCAGATGGTCATTTTCACCTCGCCCTATCTGTCTATGGGCGGGCATCCGGAGACCTATTTGTCCAACCCGGGTCTGGACGTATTAAAAGCGGTCCCCGCCATTTGGGATCAGACGCTTGTTTTGGATGGCAGCGAGCCGGGCAAGGCCGTCATAATGGCCCGCCGTAGCGGGAACGATTGGTACATCGCTGCCATTAATAATGGCGAGGCGCGTGACGTAACAGTGAAGCTGAGTTTCCTGCAAAAAGGCCCTTGGCAATTGGTTGAACTTAGCGATAGTCAAGACAAGCCCGATGCCTATAACCGTCACTCTAAACCCGTGACGCCTGATCAATCTATCACCTTGAATATGCGCGCACGCGGCGGCTTTGTGGCGCGTCTTCAAATAAGATAGCCGGGCAAAGCCATTAGAATTACCGACTCACCCGGACGTCCTGGCCAATCAACCCAAAAGAGACGACGGGGCCGGAGAGATCAAGTGTTCTACGGTGGCGCACGTAACGCCAGGCATCATGGCAAGTCGCCCCACCAAGGATCGCGCCTCTTTGGGCTTGATGCCTGTCACCCTTAGCTTGTGGTGCATAGCGCCACCTGTGCGCGATCGGCTCATCCCGTCGAGTTTCGCGCCGATATGGGAGATGGCCGTTAGCGCTGCGACCGCAATATCCGTTTGGTCGCCCGTCAGGTAAAAGCAATGGGTGAGGACGCAGCCGGGAAATTCGCTGTCAAAATTATCATCCGCCGCGTGAAGGAGGGAGGGCGCATTCATGCTTCAAGCCTTAAGCTTCAAGGTCTCGAAAGGGAGGCAAGTGTAGATCCCATTTCGTTGCCGACGATCGGCCGCATCGCCCTAAGGCTGCCACCTTGCCTGGGAGGGCAGGTTGGCGTTGGGGTGGACCCAACTCTTGATGCAAAAGCGGTATAGCCTAGCCCGGCACCTTGCTCAAGACGTTTTGGGGGTAAGGAAGCGCGTAAAGCACGCCAGTCTTATACCGCCCGATCGGAAAGCGTCTAAGGCATACAGCGACATGAGAGCTGGCGGGAAACGTGGCTGCGCGCTATTCGACGTCGTGACAGCGCCTCTGCACGCAACTTCGCAGTCAAGCCCGAACCCATCCCGGCTGATTTATGTCCCGTATCTCCTTTGGCGGGGCAAGGCGGGGCTTTGCCTTGCAGATAAACAAACCTGCGGCAGCCTGCCACAACCGTCCTCTGGCAATCCGTATCGCGAACGCCCCTTCACGATTGATGGCCTTACGGGAATGAAAATATCTTCGATCCAGGCCCTGATGAACCAAATTTACATGAAATGGCCTTACCAATTTCACCCTTTTGTAAATTCTAATAATAAATAAATCTAATAAAAACAGATATATAGATGTAAGTATTACGTCTCTGTTGTAAATCTGCTACGTTTCCCTCCATTTTGGCCTGACCACATTGACGTTTTTCTAATTCGGGCATACGACAGAAATGTGAGCGGTAACAGACTCACCGTTTCGCTCCATCGAAACGAATAAAACGGTACTGTGACAGTGCCATATAGCCAGGAGGAAACATTATGAATTTGGGACATCGGCGTAGCTGCGCCATCCGTTCGGCGCTTTTGTGCGCCACAATGCTAGGGGGGATAGGCGTCACTGCCGTTCACGCCCAAACGACGCCTGCGCCCGCTGCGGATAACAGTACCGTCGTCGTCGTCACGGGATATCGTGCCTCTCTACGCAGTGCCACCAAAGCAAAGAAAGATTCCACCAACTTTGGTGAAACCATCTTCTCGGAGGATCTCGGCAAATTCCCAGATCTCAATCTTGCTGAGTCCATGCAGCGCGTACCGGGCATGGTCGTGCAACGCGACGCGTTCACCGGTGACGGCGCTCAGATTTCCGTTCGCGCCCTGCCATCGGCCTTCACAATGGTCACCATGGATGGCAACCGCGTTGCCGTCGCATCGGATTTCGGCTTTACGGGTTCCTCTTCGCCCAACCGCCAAGTTGATCTCGACATGTTCCCGACCGGGCTGTTCAATCGGGTTGATGTCGCGAAGACGCCTAGTGCTGATGCTCTGGAAGGAGGGATCGCGGGGACTGTCAATATTCAGAATGCGCGCCCATTCGACCGCAAGGGTGAACATATCGTTCTGGCGGCGCAAGGCAGTTACAGCGTCAATGCCCGTGCGGTTTCGCCACGCATTACGGCTGTGTATTCCAAAACCTGGGACAAATTCGGCGTTCTTGTCGGATACACCCAATCCGACAAACATATCTTTTCGGATGGATTTGAAACCCTGGGATGGGGCGATCCAAATCTGAGCAATTTCTGCACAGGCTGCGACCCCAACGCCCAGTTTCCGGGCAACGGCGCGGTCATCAATCCGCAAGGATCGAACCAATTCCGCTTCAGCGACACGATCTATGGCTATACAGGCAACGGCCTGACGCCCGGCACTCTGAACGAAGCCGGCCTTATGGCGCTGAACCCTGGCCTGAGCGAGACGCAAATCAAAGGGGCGGTCATTCCGCGCCTTGGCCGCGATTACTTCCTCGACGGCACAGGCAAGAACAAGGTGGGCTCTATCGCCCTCGAATACAGGCCATCTGAAAGCCTGCGCTTCAACCTGGATATCCTGGGTGGCGGCGCGGAACGGACGGCCGAACGTTCGGACATGATGTGGGCGGTTCGGAATACGGGGCCTGGTGACGACTACAATGGGGGTATGATACCCATTGGACTGAAGGTGGATTCCAACAACGTTGTTACCGCCGGTACATTTGCCAATTCGACATTCTTTGAAGAAACCAACTTCTATCGCGACAAAACGGCCTTCTACAGCATTAACGGCGGTATGGTCTGGCAGATTGCGGACGGCTTTAAACTCGATGGCAACCTTGCTTACATGCGATCCACTTATGAACGCGGCGTGACCTTCCTCAAGTTCCGCACGCCGTTCCAGTCGAACGTTACGGCAACTTACGCCAATGTGTCCGGCAATGACATGCCGACGATCACGCCCAATGTCGATCTCAATAATCCGAACCTCGGCTGGCGCACCTTCGCGGGCCAGATCAATATGCAGCTTGATAAGCGAAATGTCGAAACCAAGTCAGCTCACCTGAATCTGACGAAGGACTGGGGCGACTGGACATTCAAGACGGGGGGGGCGTACGATACCTATACCCGACACATCAATATCCAGGATAAGTCGGCTGCCCTGACGACCGCGTTCACGACGGCGATTCCGGATTCGGCCTTGCCTAACTACCTGAAAACCATGAAGTCGCCGTTATACCGCGACGGCGTTTCGGGAGCAGGCTTCAACAAGTTCGTTACGCCAGACTTTGACAAGATCGCCGGCGCCATAAACTATGATAAGCTGATCAACTCCCCCGGTAACGTGGCCGTTGGTAATTCCTACAACGGCGCCGGTGCCAGTAATATCGACGAAAAAATTGGCGGCGCCTATGTCATGGCCTCCAACCGGACAACCATCGGTGGCATCGCGATCAAATCGAACTTCGGTCTACGTTATCAGACGACCGACCAGACGATTACCTCACCGTCGAATATCAACAACCAGATCGTCAGCATCACCACGGAACGCAAGTATCAGGACTATCTGCCATCCTTCAACGCAGTGGCCGCGGTTACGGACCATCTGAACCTGCGTATTGCGGCGTCGAAGACAATGACCCGTGCCAACCCGTCGCAAATGAGTTCGCAACTGGGCTTTAGCGATCCGGGCGCCCAAAACGCCAGCCAAGGAAATCCGGCACTGAAACCCTATTATTCGAACAACCTCGATATCGGTGGGGAATACTACACGGGCGCTACGGGCTATGTTGGCCTGACCTTCTATAAGAAGGACATAACCAACTTCACCGTGAACAAGACGGTCGTGGTCCCATTCAGCTCGATCGGCATTCCGTATTCGTCTCTGGGGACAACACAACAAAACGCGATGGCCGTCGCAATCGGCAGAACGTCGGCGGACGTACTGGCAAACCCGTCACTGGTGGACAATAATCCCATCAATCTGTCGACGACTGTCAACTTGGCGACGACATCGAAGCTGACTGGGCAGGAGTTCATGTGGGTTCAGCCGCTCGACAATCTGGTTGAGGGATTGGGCTACACGTTCAACTACACGCACTTTGGCAAGTCGACCTTGCTGAGCATCCCGAACGCCACCTATAACTTCACCGGTTACTACGAGCGTGGTGGGTTCTCCGCGCATATCAGCTACGTCAATGTCGGTAAGATGAAGATTGGCTTCCTGCCGTCCGCCAACAGCATCCCCTACGATATGTATCAGACCGCGCGTCACCAGATAGACCTGTCGGCAGCCTACAAGTTCAAAGCCTTTGGTATCGAGCAGAGCATTACACTCGATGCTACCAATTTGGACAACCAAGGTTTCCGAAGCTATATGGGTTACGACAACCTGCCATATGGCTTCAATAATCCCGGTCAAACCGTGATTTTAGGCTGGCGCGCCCAGTACTAACACGTTTCCGGAGTCTCTATAATACGCAATCACTGGCCCGAGACCTCGGTCTCGGGCCTTTTGCGTCCTGGGTCGCCAACGAATGCTACCCTACTATTTCGAAATTTTGGGCAGTGGCATCGCTGATGAGATATTAAGGTCACCGACTTTGACTAAAAAGCTGGACTGACCAATTTACCAATATATGGTACAGCGCATCTTTAGCACTTCAAACGACGCCGCCGGCCAGGTTAAGGGTGAGATGATAAATTCGAGTAACTCCTCACGCTTGTATCGCCGTGTCGCCGATGAATTGGCAAACGCCATTCGGGCAGGGAACTATCTGCCCGGAGAAAAGTTTCCTGGAGAACGGGAGCTTGCCGAAAAATTTGGTGTGAGCCGGCCGACCATCCGCGAGGCCATGATAGCCTTGGAAATCTATGGTGTGGTCGAAATTCGCCATGGATCGGGTATCTACGTCGCTCAACCCCAGGCGCAACCGGAGCCAACGGAAAGCACCAGCGGGCCGCAGGACCTGAACGTTGGCGCATTCGAACTCATTGAAGCGCGTATAATCATCGAAAGTGGCACCGCCGCTGTGGCCGCCGCTGTCATTACGCCTGAGGATATCGCCTATCTTGAGGACTGCGTGAAGCGGATGGCCGTGGAAGACGAAGACGAAGCGGAGGAGGCCGATTACCAGTTCCATGCGCGCATCGCAGCTGTAACGAATAATGGGCCGCTTATAGACGTCGTAGAAAGCCTGTGGCAGTTGCGTACGAGCTCGCTTTTGGCGTCAAATATCATGCAACAGGCACGCGGCGGCGGGATTCCGGCGCGCCTGGCCGAACATGGTGACATTTTGGATGCGCTAAGTCGTAACGATCCGATTGGAGCCAAAGCCGCTATGCAGAAACATCTTGAAAATGTTCGCCAATACCTGCTGGACGCGACCGAAATCGAAGAGATGGAATCGTTGCGCAATCGCCAAATAGCTGCGCGAGCGGCGATGACCGTGCGTAGCGTGTACTAGCGTCGCCTGCTTATGTTGAGCGGTCTGGATTGGCTGTCCGAAGGCAACGCGGCGCGTTGGGGTAAAGTTTCCTACTCGCTTTGAGCTTTCGGGCGGACCTGCCGCTTTCGCAAGAGCCTCATAAAGATCAACCCGTTCGTCGGACAAAATGCCGCGAATGGCGCACATCGGTGGTTACAACGGGTCGCGCACATACATTCAGAAAATTGGTCTGACCAGTTAAATTAGTGGTAAGGCCGGATGGGGTGTGGTATCCCATGGGTTGCGGCGGATACACGGACCTAAGCCCTAAGTCGTTGCTTTCAATCACTATCAATAAAGCGCCCGGACTAAACGGGTCATTTACAGTGAGGCTCTCCATGACGCACACGCGACGGCTATTTCTCCTTTCGACGGTAGCCGCTAGCGCGACGGCTGTCGTGCCTGTGCAGGGATACGCGTCACCGAGGCGGGCAGGGGGTGATACAGCGACCGGCGTGTTGGGGATTTCGATTGTCGATAGCGCCGCGTCCCATGGCGCGTTTCCATTGGTGGTAAAGGGTACGGCCGCCGCCCTATGGTGCGACGCCGCTGACTTCGCGGGCGTCCGTCGGGCAGTGTCGGACCTGCAAAGGGATGTCGACAGCGTAACAGGCGTGACCCCGGACTTGGCGATGGCACTGGCCGGCAAGCGTGTTGTTTTCATTGGAACAATTGGTAAGAGCCAGATCATCGACCACCTCATCGCCACGAACAAACTGGACGCGATCGACCTGAAGGGCAAATGGGAAAGCTTTGTTATCACGGTTGTCCGCAACCCGGTGCCCGGGGTGGATCAGGCGCTCGTCATCGCAGGTAGCGATAAGCGCGGTACGATCTATGGCATCTATGAACTATCAGAACAGCTTGGAGTGTCGCCCTGGTATTGGTGGGCCGATGTGCCGCCAAAGACCCGGCCTGCGGCCTACGTCAAGGCAGGGCGGTACGCCTCCGGTGAGCCCGTCGTGAAATATCGCGGTATCTTCATCAATGATGAAGCTCCGTGCATGACCCGATGGACGATCGAGAAATACGGCGGCTTCAACAGTAAGATGTACACCCACATGTTCGAGCTGCTACTTCGCCTCAGGGCCAATTACCTTTGGCCTGCTATGTGGGATTCCGCTTTCAACGAAGACGACCCCGAAAATCCGCGGCTGGCCGACGAATACGGGATCGTCATGGGCACATCGCACCACGAACCCATGGTCCGGTCTCAGAAAGAGTGGACGCGCAAACACGAAAAATACGGGAATGGAGAGTGGGACTACGCCACCAATGCGGAGGGGCTCAAGACATTCTGGGCGGAAGGCATTCGCCGGAATAAGGCTTATGAAAACGTGGTCACGATAGGTATGCGTGGTGACGGCGATGTCGCCAAACCATCGGCGGGGGGCGTGCAGGCGGACGTGCGGCAGCTCGAAACCATTATGGCGGCGCAACGCGAGATACTGAAGACGCAACTGAATGTCGATCCCGACCAGGTGCCGCAGCTTTGGGCGCTTTTTACTGAGGTACAAAAGCTCTATGACGCTGGCGTCAAAGTGCCCGATGATGTCACCTTGCTCTTCACGGATGACAACGTCGGCAACCTGCGTCGATTGCCGACAGAGGCCGAACGTAAGCGTAAGGGCGGGTCCGGTATCTATTACCACCTCGATATGCACGGGGGGCCCTATGCCTATCAATGGATCAACACCAATCCGTTCCCCAAGATTTGGGAACAGATGACGTCGGCAAATGAGCACGGGGCCAACCACATATGGATTGCCAATGTCGGCGATCTCAAGCCTCTGGAACTACCGATAGAATTTTTTATTCGCCTGGCCTGGAATCCGCGAGCGATCGGTCGCGACGCGATCAACGAGTACACTCGACGATGGACGGCACGCGATTTCGGGGACGCGCGCGCCACAGAGATTGCCGATATCGTCACGCTTTACACGAAATATAACGGTTGGCGTAAGCCGGAAATGGTCGTGCCGGATACCTATAGCTTTGCGCACTATCAGGAGGCCGATCGCGTCGAAAAAGCTTGGGACGATGTAACAGCGCGGGCGGAAGCCGTCTATAAGGCGCTTCCAGACAATCAAAAGGATGCGTTCTTCCAATTGGTTTTGCATCCGACGAAGGCTTCGGGCATCGTCACCAAGATGAATATCGCCGCCGGCCGAAGCCAGTTTTACGCTCGCCAGGGGCGGGCAAGCACCAATGCCGCGGCCGCTCGGGCGCGCGATCTTTTCCGCCAGGATCGGGAACTGAGCGATTATTACAATCACGTTCTGGCCGGCGGCAAATGGAACCATATGATGGACCAGACACACCTCGGCCAATACACATGGCAGCCGCCGCGCGTGGATATGTTGCCACCCGTCTCGGAAGTCCTTATCCACGATACGGCCGATTTCGGGGTGGCCATTGAGGGAGATCCCAGCGCCTGGCCCGATCACTATGGCGACGCGATCTTGCCGGTGTTCGATTCCCTCAATCCCGGGCGGTCTTATATCGATGTTTTTGCCCAAGGCAGTCTGGCGCCGGAATTCAAGATATCCGCAGACGCATCGTGGGTACGCCTTACGGAAGACAAGACGCCCGATGCCGATCGCCGCTTCTGGGTGGAGGTTGACTGGTCGCAGTTGCCGCCGGGTGAAAGCAAAGCCGTCGTATCGATCGCCGGCGACCGACCTGTGTCGGATGCGAAGCCGGCGAACGTCGAGGTGCACGTTCGCGCGCTCAAGGCCTCGGATCAGATTCTCGGCGATGCTAAAGGCCGGTACGCCAGCTTGTCCGATCCGATTGCGATTGCCGGATCCGGCGCCACGAAGCTGGTGCCCACGAAGGATGCGGCTTGGGTTGCTATTCCAAATTACGGACGCGGGGATGCTGCGATGGGCATCGTGCCCATAACGGCGCGGAGTGTCTTGCCGCCGGCGACCGGCCCCAAAATGCTGTATGCCGTCTACCTCCCGCAGCCTGGCACCTATCATGTGCAACTCATCCTTGGGCCAACCATGGATTCGTCGCCAGATCATGGTGTGCGGATCGGAGCGGCGTTTGATGACGCGCCCATACAGATCCTCGATCTATTCGAAGATCGCCAGGCTCAAACCTTCTTGGGAGACGGCTGGGTTCAGGCTGCCAAAGATAATGTCCGCGTCGTTACATCGACGCATGTCATTGAGACGGCTGGCAAACATGACTTCACGCTTACCATGGTAGACGCCAATGTCATCGTGCAAAAGCTGATTATCTATCAGGATAAACTCCCCGCAAGCTACTTCGGTCCGCCGGAAAATAGGTTAGTGTAGAGGCTCGTCGCGGGCATCATCGAGACTGAAATCGAACCTGTGACCTGATGGTTACAAGACAGATGCTCTACCATCTGGGCATGCCGTCATTCCGCAGGTGCGCCCATTACCGCCGCCACGACACAGATTGCAGCCAAACTTCCAAACCCGATCCGGGCCGCCAGGCTTCCGACATTGGTCTTCAAGGAGACCCATAGCGCCAGAATGGCCTGCATGGCATAGAAGATGGCAAACGCGCGCGAAGACAGGGCGACGACCTGGAACGGGTCGGTCAGCCAAACCACGGCGATCGCCAGTGCACTGGAGGTTATGAAGGCCAAACTGATGCCGAGTTTCCCCCGCGAGACTTCGATGAGCAGCCCCCCTGAACCGATGGAATCGGCAATAGCCGCGCTTAGCTGGCTGGAGACGGCGCCAACGAGAACAAAGATGCCGAGCAAAGGCGCGACAAAGGTCATAATGTCCAGAATGCCCGCCACACCTTCCGCATGCGAGGCGCGCTCAAGAAACGGGGTGAGGCAGAGTAGGAAGGCCATGTAGATGGCTGAAGATAACCACTGAGCATATCGCATCGTTTTAACACGGGTGACCTGATCATAACTCGCTCCCATATATCGGGAGGTTTCAAAACCCTGGACGGTAATCAACAAGCCAAGCAGCAGTGGCAAGCCGGACCAACTCAGCTTCATTGGGGGCGTGTCGGTCTGGATCGCCAAATGGGTGATCCACCAAACTGCTAGACCTGCCAGCAACCCGGCGATTATGCCGAGCTTTAGCGATACGGTGGCATGTGCCGCGTGTTCGATTTTCTTGATACTGCCAGAAAAGGTCAAGGCCGTCAGAGCGATGATAATCAACGTTACGAGCAGGTTTGAGGTGAGGATATGCAGATTGTCAGGAACGTTGAACGGCTTCATGGCGAATTCGGCCAGCAGCTTTAAGTAATAGGCTACTGACACCGCGTAGGCGATAGCCAGCATCGTCTGGGCTGCACGCATGAACCAGGCCATGGGCGCATGCAGGTTCAGTTGCGGGCCAATGTTTTCAATGTGGACGATATTGAAACGGATTACGGCACCAACGGCGTAAGCCAACAAAAGCAGAAGAGCCATGGCGATGGCGGCGGCCGATCCGAACTCTTTGGCAAGGAGCGGGCCGCAAATCAAAAATCCACTACCGATGATCGAAGCCAGGGGTGTGACAGTTGCGCGCCAAGTCTCAGTGCGAGTGAAACGACCGAAAGATAACAATGCGGTGACGATGAGGGTCACAATGACGGCACTGATGGCGACAATCATAGACTAAAACCAAACAGGATTGGTGATGTAAAACGAGCAGGCTTCGTCATAGTCGATCTCCGGTTACTGTGTGACTGGGCATGAAACGGGGACAAGTTTGCCCGGCCTGTCATTAGTTTATGGCAATACGAGCATCATCGGTTTGCGTGCGTGCACGAAACCATCGTTCGAGCCGCTCAGTGTCCTGACGGGATAGTCGCCGTGGCGATTTGGCGATCAGCACAGGCACCTTAGCCGACGGTTCCGGTTCAGCTTGCGAACTCACCGAGCTCACTGCCGCTTCGGTTTCCGGTGCTTGGGGGGGCGCAATCCGGACGCCTTCACCGATGACGATATCTGTCAGCGCCGGAAACTGCGCTTTTAATTCAGATGCAAGTTGATTCGACTGGTCACTCCAGACGACTTGTTGCTGAAGCTGCGCAATCTGCTGGTCCTTGGCAACGACGACCTCCAGCTCTTTGCTGGATAGCTCTTTCATGATGCCCTCACGCAAGACGTTGACATCGAGATTTGCGTCGCCCGATTGGTGTACTGTCAGGATCGCGCCGGGTAGCCCTTTCGGCGACAGATGGGTTTTGATTTCTTCTATAGTCTTGGTTTTTAACCTGTCGCCAATCAGCGTCACCTCGATGTGTTTATTTTTAGGAGTAATGCCAATTTCGATAACGTGCGACTTGGGAAAGGCAAATTCGCTGCGGACGAACTGTGTCGCCTTGTTATGAAAGACCTCATTGCCAACCAGGCGATAGGCGAGATAAACGCTGGGCAGGGCCGTCAGTAGAACAACCGCCATCAAAGCGCGTTTTACCCGTTCCTCGATTTTGGGATCGACGAATTTCTTGTGCGGCGGATTAAGAAAGCCAACCACAACAACGGCAGCGACGGCAATATAGACGCAATTGATCGAGAACAGATAAATGGCGCCTAGAAAATAACCCCAGTTGCCATGTGCGAGGCCATAACCGGCCGTGCAAAGCGGTGGCATCAGGGCCGTCGCAATTGCTACGCCCGGAATGACATTCGACTTCTCCTTGCGCGTGACGCCGATAATGCCGGCAAATCCGCCAAACAGAGCGATGAGCACATCCCAGATTGTCGGCGAGGTTCGGGCAAGAAGCTCTGAGTGCGCCTCGGTCAACGGCGTCACGGCGAAATAAAGGGTCGACGTAATCAGACTTATGACGGCAGCGATGCCGAGATTGAGGAAGGAGCGTCGGATAAAGGCAAAATCATAAATGGCTATTCCGTAGCCGATACCCATGATGGGCCCCATCAGCGGGGAAATAAGCATGGCGCCGATAATTACAGCGGTCGAATTGACGTTCAGGCCGATAGACGCAATGAAAATGGCAAAGATCAAAATCCATGGGGTAGCGCCGCGCAATTCGATGCCATTGCGCAGGCTTTCGTCAATCATCCCATCCTCGGCCTTGTCATCTAGCAGGCTGAAGCGCGCCAACAGGCTGTGCCATAAAACCGAGGCGGCGTTTGGCTGTGGGCTTTTCGAGCTATTGCCCATCATGACCTCCGGAAACCAATATCCCATCACTATCAGGAGATTCCCCCAATAAATACCCAAATTCGTCGTTGCGCATGCTATCGCAGGCTTTGGCGCCGTTGACGGAGTGCCTACGACGCAGACGCTTTATGGGATGGCCTGAGCACATGACCTGGGAATTCGGCCTAACTCTGTTTACAATTTCAGCCCTGTTCATTGGTTTCATCCGGCAGGTCGCAGAGGTCGAATTGCTCGCTCTTGTTGCGGTAGCCGTCCTGCTGGCGGGTGGTGTTCTGACGATTGCCGACGTGCTGAGCGTATTCAGCAACCCGGCGGCAATGACCGTTGCCACCATGTTCATCCTGAGCGCCGCGTTGGATAAGACAGGGGTGATCGACCTTCTCGGCAAGCTCGTTCTCAATGCGGCCGACCGAAACACTGGTTTGGCCCTAGGCGGCCTACTGCTGGCGGTGTTTTTTGGCTCGTTTTTTATCAACAACACATCCGTTGTCCTGATTATGATTCCGATCATGATCCGGTTGGCGCAAAGACTTAAGCTGGCGTCCTCCAAGCTGCTCCTGCCGTTGTCCTATGTCGCGATTTTAGGGGGGGCCTGTACCCTGATCGGGACTTCGACAAGTCTGCTAGTCGATGGCGTCGCCCAGGATATGGGCTTCAAACCATTTGGCATGTTCGATATCCTTGTGCCGGGATTGTCCCTGGCGGCGGCCGGCGGACTTTATATGGCCGCCATTGGCCACAGGCTCCTGCCCAATCGCCAGTCTCTTAGTGACGCACTGGGCGACAAGGTTGAGCGGCGCTACATGTCGCAAATTCTTATTGAACGAGACTCCCCATTGATCGGCAAGACGGTTGTGGAAACCGGGCTGTCTAAAAGTGATGAAGTTGAAATCCTCCAGCATATTCCAGCTAACGATCAAGCGTCCTCTCTGGTGAACTTACTGAGATATCTCGACGTCTCGCGTGTTTTCAAGAAAGACCCAGGCGCGAAAAGGGACCATGACGGCGTAACGTCTAAAGCAGCTTTGAGAGAAGGTGATCGTTTGGTGATCCTGTCAGATCAGCGCAACATTCTGACCGCAGACAAAAACAAAAAAGTTGCCTCGCTATCGGGAGACTTTATCACAGCGGCCAACATCACCATGGAAGGTATCATCGCACCCGGATCGACCCTGGTTGGGCAACTGATTGACGGGTTCAATCGTGAAAACGCCTACAAGGTTCAAATTTTGGCTGTTCATCGCGTCAACGGAAAGATCAACACAGACTTCAGTTCTGTAAAGGTCTCGGTTGGCGATACTGTACTGATTAAAGGCGAGACGCGTGCACTGGCCAGTCTGATTGAAAACGGTGAGGTGAACAGCCTCAACGCGCCCGAACACGAACCGTTCAACCGGCGGCATGCCCCCATTGCGATATTTGCCCTTTTCATGGCGGTTGGCCTGGCGACCTTGAATCTGGTGCCAATCGCAGCGGGTGCGTTTCTGGCTGCGGTTCTGGTCATGGCGAGCCGGAGTCTAAAGGTAACCGACGCCTACAAGGCGCTGCAGGGCAGCGTCTTGCTTCTGATCTACGCGATGCTTGCCATCAGTATCGCCATGCAAAAATCAGGCGCCCTTAATCTTCTCGTAGGCGGCATTATGGAAGTCATCCATGGTGCGCATCCCATTCTCGTCATTTCATGCCTCTATCTGGCGACTTCATGCATCACAGAAGTATTCAGCAATAACGCTGCCGCCGTCATGCTGACGCCTATTGCGCTAGGGCTGGCGCAAAGCCTGGGCTTGGCGGCGGCACCGTTTGAGGCGGCCATCATGCTAGGGGCGAGTGCTTCCTTCGCCACGCCGGTCGGATACCAGACCAATACGCTTGTCTTCAACGCAGGTGGCTACCGGTTCTCGGACTTCCTGAAAATAGGCGTACCGTTGAACCTTATCCTTTGGGCGGTCGCCTCTATCGTCATTCCGCTGTATTGGAATATCCCATGGAACTGATCAAAGTCATTGCGGATTACAACCTATCCAAATTTACACTAAGCTGCTTGTTGGGCGTCTTTATTGTTGTCCTCGCCTTTGTTCTGACTGGAGTCATTTGGTGGCGTGTTGCTTCACCTTTGGAGAAACATGGGCGGCGGACAGGCTTACGGCTGGGTTGGTACGGCGCCGGCTGGTGATGATTCCGTAGTTGAAAACGCGGATGGCGAACTCGCGGACCCGTCTGGCGGACTCGTGCTTTCCACGGCGCTCCATGCGTTTGAGGATCGTCAGAATTTCAAAAGGCTCGATTTCCGGGAGTAGACGCCGGCCCAGATCCGGTTTAGCTTCGTCGTAAGCCACCTCGTCTTTGCCATGGTCGCAGGCGAGCGACCACCTGTATCAGATCTACGAATTTGTCGCAGATGGTTTCGAATGTGCCCGCTGCGGCGATCGCGGCTTAGAGTGCCATGCGATTCTTCTCGTCCCCAGGGTCGATATTGTTGGCCAGAATCTTTCTGGCCTAGTCGCGTTTGCCATGCGCGTCTTTCAGGGTGACGTCCGGATATTGGCCCAGTGACAGAATTTTGTCGAACCCGGCAAAGCGATACTTCAGGCGCCACAGTTTGCTGCCGGACGGGTTGAAAAGGAGATAAAGTCCACCTGCGTCGTAAAGTTTGCTATTTTTCTTTTGCGGACGGGCGTTTCCGACAGCGGAACCAGTAAGACTCATTTTGGAGGGCTCGGCCAATTGGGAGTTTCTTCGAGCCCCCCAAAAGACCCCTAAATGGCTCAAGAAGTGCTCGGAAGCCATCGGGTGTCAGCGGACGTCACTCCGCCAAAGTGTCAGAATTTAAGGGAAATTCAATTTTTCCCGGACGTTACCGGAGGGGGCGCTGGTGCCGGCTACAGGAATCGAACCCGTGACCTGATGTTTACAAAACAACTGCTCTACCATCTGAGCTAAGCCGGCACATAGCGGAAGGGCGTTATGCCGAGGCTATGGCGGCTTGTCCATATCTGTAACGCGTGGAATGCGGATTTTTTTGCCCTTTTGCACATCATGCCTATATTTCGCGAGGCAAATTGGTTTAAGACCACGGCCTTCTCACCATTAGAGAGCGAAAATATCCATGTCCCGCATCCTGATCACCTCCGCGCTTCCCTATATCAACGGCATTAAACACCTCGGCAACCTGGCCGGGTCGATGTTGCCCGCCGATGTCTTCGCGCGGTTCCAAAGGGCGCGGGGCCATGAGGTGCTCTATATCTGCGCCACCGACGAACACGGCACGCCGGCCGAACTGGCCGCGGCCAAGGCCGGTCAGGACGTGCGGACCTATTGCGACGAGCAGCACCAGATCCAGAAGGATGCCGGGGAAAAATTCGGCCTGTCCTATGACTGGTTTGGCCGGTCGTCTTCGCCGGAAAACCGTGAACTGACGCAGATGTTCTGCGAAGCGCTCGACCGCAACGGGCTGATCGAGGAGCGCGTCGATAAGATGGTTTTTTCCATCGATGACGGCCGCTTCCTGCCAGACCGCTATGTCGAAGGCACCTGTCCGCATTGTGGTTATGAAAAGGCGCGTGGTGATCAGTGCGACAATTGCGGGCGTCTGCTTGACCCGACCGACCTGATCAATCCTTATTCGGCTGTCTCCGGCTCGCGTAATCTTGAGGTGCGCGACACGCGCCACCTGTATCTATTGCAGACCAAGGTCGAAGGTCAGCTCCGTGACTGGATCGCCACCAAATCGGAATGGCCGCAACTGGCGCTGTCGATCGCCAACAAGCACCTGGAAGAGGGCCTGATCGATCGCGGCATCACGCGCGATCTCAAATGGGGCATCCCGGTCACCAAGGACGGCAAGCCGCGTCCTGGGTTCGAGGATAAGGTGTTTTATGTCTGGTTCGATGCGCCCATCGAATATATCGGTTCGACGCGCGAAATGTATAACGCGAAGAACGATCCAGACGGTTGGCAAAAATGGTGGCGCCTCGACAAAGGCGCCGACGATGTGCGCTATGTCGAATTCATGGGCAAGGACAATGTCGCTTTCCATACGGTGAGCTTCCCGGCCACCATCCTGGGGTCCGGTGAGCCGTGGAAGATGGTCGATACGCTGAAGGCCTTCAACTGGCTGAACTGGTACGGCGGAAAATTTTCGACATCAATGAACCGCGGTGTGTTCATGGATCAGGCCCTGGAGTTGCTGCCGGCCGACTACTGGCGCTGGTATCTGATCGCCAATGCGCCTGAGAGTTCCGACTCGTCTTTCACCTGGGAACAGTTCCAGGCGACGATCAACAAGGACCTGGCTGACGTTCTGGGCAATTTCGTCAATCGCATCCTGAAGTTCACCGAGTCGAAGTTTGGCGGCGTCGTGCCGGCCGGTGGCCAGGCAGGGCCGCTCGAAGACAAGCTCTATGCCGATGTTTCGGCCCTATTGACCGAAGCGACCGAAGCGCTCGAGGCAATGGAAATGCGCAAGGCCGCGCAGGCTGTTCGCCGTATCTGGGTGCTCGGAAACGAATACCTTCAGGAAGCGGCGCCATGGACGGCTTTCAAGACGGATGTGGAACGCGCAGGCGTCATCGTGCGACACGGCCTGAATTTGGTGCGGTTGTACGCGGTTCTGGCCCAGCCGATCATCCCCTTCGCGGCGCAATCGATCGCGGACTGCGTCGGTGTGAGGCTGCCGCTTGCCTGGCCATCGGCCGATGCGCGCGTCGAGCTGTCTAAACTTGAAGCGGGGCAGGGCGTCCAATCGGGCGAGGTTCTGTTCAAGAAGATTGACGATGACATGGTGGCGGAGTGGACGGCGCGTTTCGGTGGCAGCGAGACCTAACCTTACCGAAGCTTCATAAAGTTACGAAGAATTCAGTAGGTGGCCAGGCGATCAGCGCTATAATCGTTGCAATATCAACGATTGTGCGGAGCCCTTCCGATGTCCCTGGCCCAATTTCTGTTTAGCTTTCAAGGCCGCGTTCGCCGCTTGCACCTCTGGCTGTTTCTGTTGGCGCTGTCAGTCGCCTATGGCGGGCTTTTCTGGCAGTTTGGGCATTTCCACGTCGATCATGGCGGCGGCTGGATGAATGGCAGCCACTATGCGTGGTACGGTCCTGGCTTCTATTTCGTTTCTCACAATCCGGCGTTCGGGCTTTTTGCCCTGGTCGCCGTGTGGATGAAATTGGCGGTTCTGGTGAAGCGTTGGCACGATCGCGACAAGTCCGGATGGTGGATGCTGATCGGCCTGATCCCCTTTGTCGGCGGGTTGTGGATACTGATCGAGTGCGGTTTCCTTGACGGTACACCCGGCCCGAACCGGTTCGGACCATCTCCGAAGGGGTTGATGCGCGAAGCCTATTAAGCCTTGGTGAGGAGCCCGGCGAAAAACTGATGCCACCACGTTCCCATGTCGCGCGCCATTACGGGTACGCATTTCAGGGTGGTGTCGCAGTGGCCAAATTCCCAAATCTGGTGGCCGCCCTCCCAGATCATCTTGAGCGCCACGAGCAGGACGACGGCAACGCCCGCATAGGCAATCCAGCGATATTTGTGCAGAATGTTGGCTATGAAGTTGGCGGCGACACCCATGGCGGCAATCGACAGTAGAAGCCCGAAGACCAGGATTGGCACGTGATGCTGGGCGGCGCCGGCCACGGCCAGCACGTTGTCCAAGGACATGGAAATGTCTGCGGCCAGGATTTGCAGCGTCGCCGACAATAAGGTCTTGGTCTTGCCCGATTTGGCCGCAGCTCTGGCTTTAGCTTCGGCGGCGGCCACCTTGGCCGCCATGTCCGGGTCATCAAGTCCGATATTGGCTTTCGCCGCGTCGACGACAGCCGCTTCGGCGGCCTGGGTTTCGTGGTGCTCGATCAGTTCGCGCCACATCTTCCAGCACACCCACAGCAACAGAACGCCACCGGCCAGCAGGAGGCCGACGATATTCAGCAGCTCTACGGTGAGCAGTACGAAGCCGATGCGCAATATGACTGCGCCGATCAGCCCGTACACTATGGCCAGCCGTCGCTTGTCTGGCGCGAGTCCAGCCGCGGCGATACCAACGGCGACCGCATTGTCGCCGGCCATCACGACGTCGATGAAGATGACCTGCACGAGAGCCAGGCCCTGCGACAGCAGGGTGGGGTCGATAGCCATGAATGAGGTCTCGATCGCCACTGCACACCTTGGGATTTCACGCTGGTTCTTCTAGATAAGGCATGGACCCGTGGTGTCAACGCCTTATACCCGAGCGCAGGCCTCATACAGGGATATGGAGGCGGCGTGACTGACATTGAGGCTTTCAAAGCCGCCCGGCATAGGTATACGCGCCAAATGGTCGCAATGTTCGGCCACCAGACGGCGGATGCCTTCGCCTTCGGCGCCCAGCACAAGTACGAGCTTTTTCAGCGTGTCGCCCCAACCCTGCTGGGTCAGTAGGTCGTGAAGGTTGAACTCGCCTTCTCCCGCCAGCCCGATGCTGACATAGCCGTTGTCTGTGAGCGTTTCGAGCGCGCGCGACAGGTTGGTAACCCGCGCGAACGGGACCACGTCCACCGCGCCAACGGCTGTCTTTGCCAGGACACCTTGCAGGGGAGGAGAGTGTCGATCCTGAAGAATCAGGCCCCTGGCGCCGAAAGCGGCGGCGGAGCGGAAAATGGCGCCAATATTCTGTGGATCAGTGACCTGATCCAGCATCAGAATAACGCCGTTACCGCGTTCCATGAGGTCGTCAAGCGATTCGCCCTCCAGCACGGGCGCGTGCATCGCCATGCCCTGATGCACCGCATCCGGGGGCAAAAGGCGCGATATTTCGACCGGCGGCAGAACGCTGATCTTGATTTCCGGCCGCTTGAAAAGGGCAGGCGGGGCCGATTTCGCGCGTTCTTCGCTAAAAAACAGCCGAATTTGGCTGGTCCGCGCAGAATTTTTCAAGGCGGCTTCGACAGCGTGCACGCCCCACAACCAACCATCATAATTTGCTTTAGATTTATGATTTTGTTGAGGTTTTACGCGTCGTTCTTCTTCACGCGGCGGCTTTGGTGCCGCGGGTTTGCTCCTGTCCACAAAATTTTGTGACCTGTTTTTCGCTGAATGCGATTTACGGTCGTTGCGTTCACGAAAAGAGGACACTATAAGACGCGCTCCGATTTGAGGCCTTGGGAAAGGCTTTTTGATAACTCCGGACGGTCTTTACGACCAAAGCCTGTGAATCAAAAAGTTTTTTTTCACTTTAGGGCTTGAGCTTTTTCGGAAGCTCGGGTTTAAGGCGTCCGGCTAGACTTTGTGAGTGTTTGGGGGAATGTCCCGAGCGGCAAAGGGGGGGGACTGTAAATCCCCTGCGTAAGCTTCGCAGGTTCGAGTCCTGCTTCCCCCACCATCACTCAAGTCAGCTAGACAGGTCCTCCGGTCAAATAAACGCAGAAACGGCGCCCCCACCCCGGGGCGGCGGTTCACGGCCCTTTCGGGCGGGTATAGCACAATGGTAGTGCAGCAGCCTTCCAAGCTGAGGATGTCGGTTCGATCCCGTCTACCCGCTCCAGAAATCATCTCGTGAAAAGGTTTTGGCCTTCGGGCCACTGCCGCTTTTCGCGGTCCGATGTTGAAAGTCAGAAGCCGGGACGGTCCTCGCTTCGACTTGCCCTATAGTTAGCTGTTTTGGCTGGCCAAAACGGTGTCACATTTCAACCTGAGCCCGCTTGGGCAAACTGGAGCCTTACGAGTATGGCCAAGGAAAAATTCAACCGCAGCAAGCCTCACTGCAACATCGGCACGATTGGTCACGTTGACCACGGCAAGACGACGCTGACGGCGGCGATCACGATGACGCTGGCGAAGTCTGGCGGCGCCGTTGCCAAGAACTATGCCGACATCGACGCTGCCCCTGAAGAAAAGGCACGCGGCATCACGATCAACACGGCGCACGTCGAATATGAGACGGCCAACCGTCACTATGCGCACGTCGATTGCCCGGGCCACGCCGACTACGTGAAGAACATGATCACCGGTGCTGCCCAGATGGACGGCGCGATCCTGGTTGTTTCGGCCGCTGACGGCCCGATGCCGCAAACGCGCGAGCACATTCTGCTGGCCCGCCAGGTTGGCGTTCCGGCCCTGGTCGTGTTCATGAACAAGGTCGACCTGGTCGACGACGAAGAACTGATCGAACTGGTCGAAATGGAAGTGCGCGAGCTTCTGTCGTCCTACCAGTTCCCGGGCGACGATATCCCCATCACCAAGGGCTCGGCCAAGGCCGCGACCGATGGCGTGAACCCGGAAATCGGTGAAAACCAAATCCTGGCCCTGATGGCCACGGTTGACGAATACATCCCGCAGCCGGAGCGTCCGATCGATCTGCCGTTCCTGATGCCGGTCGAAGACGTGTTCTCGATCTCGGGCCGTGGTACGGTTGTGACCGGCCGCGTCGAGCGCGGTATCGTTAAGGTAGGTGAAGAAGTCGAAATCGTCGGCATCCGTCCGGTTCAGAAGACGACCTGCACGGGCGTTGAAATGTTCCGCAAGCTGCTGGACCAAGGTCAAGCGGGTGACAACGTCGGCGTTCTGCTGCGCGGCACCAAGCGTGAAGACGTTGAGCGCGGCCAAGTTCTGTGCAAGCCGGGTTCGATCACGCCGCACACCAAGTTCGTTGCCGAAGCCTACATCCTGACCAAGGAAGAAGGCGGCCGTCACACCCCGTTCTTCACCAACTATCGTCCTCAGTTCTACTTCCGCACGACCGATGTCACCGGCATCGTGAAGCTGAAGGAAGGCGTTGAAATGATCATGCCTGGCGACAACGCCGAGCTGGACGTTGAACTGATCACCCCGATCGCCATGGAAGAGAAGCTGCGCTTCGCTATCCGTGAAGGCGGCCGCACCGTCGGCGCCGGCGTCGTGTCGAAGATCGTCGAATAATCAAGGGCTAGTCCCTGGATTAATCGATACAGTCGCTTAAAACCCCGCCGGTGCAAACCGGCGGGGTTTTTCGTTGTGGAGGGGCTAGAGCCTCATGCCTAAGAGTGGACCCACTTTTCGGAAAAACATGAGGCGTTACAAAAAATTAGAGCCATGAGACGGCTCAACTGAGCCGACGAATGCTCTAGGAAAACTCAGGCTTTACGTCTGCTTCCCAGATCTGTCCGCCTGAACGGCCGATTTCGCCGTTTTCATTTATGGCTTCCAGCGGGCATTCCGGCAAATAGATCTGTACCGGTACATATCGTACCTTGAGCGGGCCATTGTCGACCTCTACGGCCGGGAAGGTGAGGCCGAATTTCAGCAGGTCCGGTTCCAGGCGCAAATGTAGGTCCTCATCGAGATGCCCGTCCATCGAGTCGAAATAGCCACGCATCCGCCAGCTTACGACATCCGATACGTGCGGCGAAATCTGTCGGGCGCTTTCCGCCGCGACGAACGGCGGCAGAAGGCGCGTTATCGGGTCGTTTCCCCATTGCTGGAGCGCCACCGTCGCGTCCACAACGATATAGGGCGGAACCACCAGCCAGGCATGGCCAAGCACAGCGTCCTGAAAATCCTGGAAATCATGCTTGTAGAAGCCGCAGCACAGGCCTTCGCTCGGCGCATCGAATGTGGTGCTGCCCAGAACGCTGAAGCTCCAGATGCCAAGGCGGTCGAGCATGCGTGACATCATGGTCGAGGCCTCCACACAGCCGCCGTGCCAGTTATCGGCGTGGAAGGCGGCAATGATCCGCTCGCACAGGCGGGGCACGATATCGCGGACATGCGCGTCATAGGCCTCAGTCCGCGGCCGTATCTGTACCCAGTGGGCGTACAGCTCGCGCAGGTCCGTTGCCGGCATATTTGACGGCTGGTCGTAGAAGGCGAAACGTGACGTATCGATCCCTGCGGCGCGCAGATCCGCGTCAAGCCTCTCGAATTCGACGCCGGAAGCGGTAGGCGGCGTCGATGGCCTGACAGACATGTCGTTTTCCTCTTGGTACAGACTGATACTGGGTACAGATCGATACTGTGGTGCGCCGCAAGGGTGATGTCCAGCGCAATCAGAAATCGATGCGTTTCGTGGATAGCGGCAAAATGTCGGGCTAGGCGCGCCGGCCTTTTGCCGATATGGTCTGCATATGAGAATTCTTTTCATGTTTGGCGGTCTGGTCTTCGTCGGGCTGGGTGTTCTCGGCGCGTTTTTGCCGGTTATGCCTAGTACGGTGTTCTTCATCATCGCCGCTGTTTTCTTTGCCCGCTCCAATCCGGAATGGGAGGCAAGGATCATGAACCATCCCAAAATCGGTCCGCCGATCCGCGCATTTCGTGAGCGCGGTGCGATAGGCAAGCCGGCCAAGATCGCAGCCGTCTCAGCTATGGCGGTCAGCTCGGTTGTTTCGGCCATCCTGTTGCATGGCTACTGGCGGTTCGCGCCGGCCGCCGTCTGTGCGGTGTGCGCCCTGTTTATCCTGACCCGTCCCAGCGAATAGAAACCCCATGAAAGACCTGATCCGAACCAATAATCCAGCCCTGATCTCCTTCGTGGAGTCATTGTTGAAAAGCGCGGACCTAGCTTACTTCATCGCCGATCAGGCGATGAGCGCCGCCGAAGGCTCAATAGGCATGTTCCCCAAACGCATTCTGGTTGCCGACGAACAGTTCGCGAAAGCGCGTGACCTATTGATCGACGCCGGTCTGGAAAACGAGTTGCCGCCGATCAAACCCTGACATTACGGATTTGTAATCTTACTGGCCTTCGTTTCCCGTGCAACCGTCTTGACGGCTTTGCCGGGGCGGGGCTAGCGTTCGCGCCTCTTTTATGGGGAGTGTGCCTTGATTAAATCCGCCCGTTTGCCGTTGATCCTTCTGGGGTCTTTCTTGATGACCACAACCATGATGACGGGAGCGGCCATGGCCCAGACCTCGACAGCGCAATCCCCGACCGCCGCAATGCAGGCAACGCATAATATCCTGACACCGGAACGTGTTTTCGCCGACCCCGATATCAACGGGCCCAAGTCGGTTGGTGTCAAATTGTCGCCGGATGGCACGCTTCTGACCTGGCTCAAGCCGAAGGCCAGCAATGCCCAGGTCCAGGATCTGTGGGCTGTGCCGGTCAAGGGTGGTGAGCCGTTTTTGCTGGTCGATGCGGATAGTCTGTCGTCGGAAAACAAGGAACTGTCCGAGGCCGAAAAATCCCGCCGCGAACGCATGCGCGTTTCCGCCCGCGGTGTCGTCGCCTATGAGTGGTCTGAAAACAGCCAGTCGATCCTTTTGCCGCTCGACGGTGACATTTACCTGGTCGACCGCGCCACAAAGAAGATCAGCCGTCTCACCGAGACGCCGGGGGACGAAGTCGATGCCAAGCTGTCGCCGAAGGGCGGCGCCGTGGCCTTTGTCCGCGACCAGACCCTATACCTGAAGGATTTGAAAAGCGGTGTCGAAACCCAGTTGACGCCGAAGGGCGAGGGGACGACGACCTACGCTACGGCCGAGTTTATCGCCGAAGAAGAACTGGCCCGCCATACCGGCTATTGGTGGTCCCCTCTGGCGACCCAGATCGTTTACCAGAAAACCGACGAAAGCGGCGTCGCCGTTGCCCAGCGCGTGGAAATCGGCGGCGAGGGTGTCAAGATTGTTGATCAGCGCTATCCCTTCGCCGGCAAGCCCAACGCTATTGTCGAACTCTATGTGAAGACCATCGGCAATGACGCGCCGGTAAAGGTCGATCTGGGGAGCAATCCTGACTTTTACCTGGCCCGCGTCAACTGGGCCAAGGATGGAAAAACCTTTTATGTGCAGCGTTTGAGCCGTGACCAGCACAGGCTTGATCTGCTCCAGGTCGATCCGGCTACTGGCGCGACCAAGACCATTCTGTCGGAAACCTCCGATACCTGGGTGGAACTGAATGACAATTTCAGACCGTTGAGCGATGGCAGCTTTATCTGGTCGTCCGAACGTGACGGCAACAATCATTTTTACTACTATGGGGCGGACGGCAAGCTGATCCGCCAGGTGACGCATGGTGACTGGCCGGTCGACAAGCTGGCCGATATAAACGAAAAGACTGGCGAGCTCTATTTCGAAGCCTCGAAGGATACGCCTATAGAGCATGGCCTTTACAAGGTCAGCTTCCGCAAGGCGGGGGAGCCGGTGGCCATCACCGCACCTGGCGGCTGGTGGACGACGTCGGTGTCCGGCGGCGGCGCGGCCTTTATCGGCAGCTATTCCGACCCGACGACCCCGCCGCAATCTGCGCTTTATGACGGCTCGGGCAAACGCCTGCGCTGGATCGAGGAAAACAAGCTGGATGCATCGCATCCCTACTATGCGTACAAGGATACCTACAGTGCGCCGGAGTTCGGCGAACTGACGGCAGCGGACGGGGAGAAGCTGGAATATTACCTGTTGAAGCCGCGCAATTTCGATCCGTCGAAAAAGTACCCGGTGATCGTCTCCATCTATGGCGGACCGGCCAGCGCGACGGTCAAAAAGACCTGGGTGGCGGCCAGCAACCGCTTGTTCCAGGAAGCCGGCTTCATCGTCTTCTCGCTCGATAATCGCGGCACACCCGGCCGCAGCGTGAAATTTGGCCGCGCTATCTACAAAAAGTTCGGTCAACCCGATATCGACGACCAGATCATGGGCGCCAAATGGTTGCAAAGCCTGCCCTATGTCGATGGCGCGCATATCGGCATCATGGGATGGAGCCAGGGCGGGTTTGTTACGCTGATGGCTATGACGGCCAAGGACACGCCGTTTGCCGCCGGTGCGGCGGGGGCGCCGCCGACGCAATGGGAGCTCTATGACACGGCCTATACCGAACGATACATGTCAACACCGCAGGCCAATCCGGAGGGCTATGCTGCTTCGGATGTGTTGAACCGCATAGATAATCTCAAACCCGGTGCGCTTCTGCTGATGCACGGCATGGCCGATGATAATGTGCAACTGGCCAATTCGACGCGCGTCATGGCGGCCTTGCAAAAGAAGGGTGTGCCGTTCGAGCTGATGCTCTTCCCCGGTGAGCGTCACGGCCTTAAGGGGAACGAACGCAACCTGCAACGTTTCCGGTTGCAGCTCGATTTCTTCACCCGCAAGCTCAAGCCAAAGGCGTAAGGTCGTGCGGGCCGGGTGCGTGTCTCCGGCCCGTCACTTTGATTACAAACGGTTCATGACAGCTAATTAAGTTGTAACCGGCGTAACCTGTGTCCAAAATGTGTTCAACAGATCATTTCCTACAGGATCAAACACAATGAAGACCTTCGCCCTGATCGCCTCTGCCTCGGCATTTACCGCTATCGCCCTGACGGCATCCGCCGCTTCGGCGCATACGGACGTGCAACTCGAAAACATGGCCGCGCGGGTCGTTGTCACGCCTGAAAATCGCGCCGACGTCGAGCTCAAGGTCGTTTACGGAAAGGCGCAGGTGCCACAGATCATGGTCCGTACCAAGGGCAACACCCTGGTTGCCGACGGCAAGCTGAAAGGCCGCGGCCTGAATTGCAAGGCCGGCGGGGTCAATATTAATGGCCTGGGCCAGGTGGCCAGCGCCGATCTTCCGACAGTGTACATAAAGGTCCCCATGGACGCTAAGATTGCCGCAGGCGGGGCGACCTACGGCACCGTTGGGGCTAGCAAATCCTTGGAGTTCAGCGAAGGAGGTTGCGGTAGCTGGCAGTTGGCAAGCGTTTCCGGTAAGGCCGAAATCAATATCGGCGGCTCAGGTGACGTGTCTCTGGTCAACAGCGCCGACGCCGCGGTCAATATCGGTGGTTCCGGTAATTTCACCGCGCAATCGGTCAATGCCCTTGAGGTCAATATCGGCGGCAATGGCGATCTGTTCGTCAACAAGCTGAACGGGCCGCTGGAAGTAAATATTGGCGGCTCCGGTAATGTGAAGGTCGACAGCGGCGTCGCCACGTCGATGGAAGTCAATATTGCCGGTTCAGGTGACGTCCGTTTCGGCGGCGAGGCCAAGAGCTTGGAAGTCAACATCGTTGGCTCCGGTGATGTGCGCGTCAAGTCGGTGACCGGCAATATTTCACGCTCGATCATGGGGTCGGGCAAGGTGATTGTTGGTCAGTGGTAAAGCGCAAGGGAATTCTCCTGCAACTGTGGCGCTTTAGCCCTTTACACGGTTAACGCCTGTGTTAACGATTTGAGCCCGGTGGATCGCATCCGCCGGGCTTATGCTTCAGGGGTGGGGATCGTGTTCGAGGAAGAGGTCAGGCGGCGCATTCATTTTGCACCTGAACCCGATTGGGTGAAGGTGCAGGATTTCAGCCGCCCGGCGACGCTCGATCAGTCCAAGGCGCCATACGGTTTTTATACCTGGCTGGTCGATGACCAGTCGAAGCTGGATTTTCGTCCGCACCGCTACGACCGCACGATCGAGGAAGTCGTGAATCTGTCGGCCATGAGCTATCTGGCCAATGTCACAATCCCGTTCAACCCCTATTACGATGAACTGACCATCCACCACATCCGCATTCTGCGCGGCGATCAGGTCATCGATGTAGATGTTGAATCGCGCTACATCGTTATGCGGCGCGAACGCAGTTTCGAGCGCCTGGTGCTGGACGGGCGGTGGACCTTGGCCGTCACCTTGCCGGACGTGCGTGTCGGCGACATCATCGATACGGCCATGACCTTGTCTGGAGATCCGGCCTGTTTCCAGGGCGAGTTCTCTATTCCGGTCCTGCTCCAGAACCTCATTTACTGGGATCGGCGTCACGTCCGTCTGCTGGTGCCACCAGAGCGCCAGATATACATGAAGCCGTTCCCCCTCGGCTGGACGGAGCCACGCATCTCGGTCCTGGCGGACGGTTACAGTGAAATCCTGTTTGAGGCATCGCAGGTGAGCGAGTGCGATTACGAGTCCGATGCGCCAGGCTGGGTTATGCCGGTAAGGGGCGCCTACGCTTCCAGCATAGATACCTGGAAGCGCGTCGGCGATGTGATGCGCGCCGGTTTCGAAGGCGATAGCGACTATCCGGACGGATTGCTGGACATCATCCACCAGATAGAAACCGACCATGTGGCGACCTCGGATCGCATTGTCGCCGCCGTGCGCTGGGTGCAGGAAAACATCCGCTACTTCGCTTTTTCGTTCGGCGAAGGCGGGTTCGTGCCGCGTAGCCTTAAGGACATTTTCGCCGACCGTATCGGTGACTGCAAGGACGTCTCGAAAATGATCGCGGCCATGCTGACGAAGATGGGCGTGGAGGCTTGGCCGGCCCTGGTCGATACTAGCCGTGGGTTCGACCTCGCCAGTACCCAGCCCCGCCTGGGCGCGTTCAACCACTGTATCTCCATGTGCTACCATGACGGCCGGATGTACTGGTTCGAAGGCACGTCGGATGTGGCGCAGGGCGGGGATCTCGACCACATGGCACAGAACGATCTTGGCTACGCCTTGATTTTGAAGCCCGGCGGCGATCTGATCCGCATGATGGATAAGGCGCCTGGCCTGGATTACGAAGTTCGCGAGGTTATTCACTTGCCGGTTAAGACGGGTGAGGAGACGGTCATAGAGATTGACTATATCTATCGCGGTGCGCGGGCTGACGGTGTGCGTCGGGAACTCCGGCACCAGAGCCTTACCAGCTATGTCGAAGACCGTTGTGCCCTGTTCAGCTATATCTATGGCATGAACATGTGTGCCATTCCGCAAATGACCGATGACCGCAAGCGCAACGAGATCACGATCACCACGCTCGTCACTACCGATAATCCCTGGCACACGACCAGCCGCAACGGAGAAAGGGTTTTCTTCAGCCCTGAGTCCGGCTTCGATTATGTGCTGGAGGAACCGGAAGGACGGCGTCGGTTCCCGTTCGACATCGGCGATGTCCGCGAAGGGCGCATCACCACCTTGATCAAGACGGCGTTGCCGCTCAGCTGGCCGGCCCAGGCCAGAAGCTGGGATTTTGGCGGCTTGCGCTTGAGCTTCACCCCGCGCCAGACCGCGCAGGGCTATGAGGCGGTGCGTGATTACACGGTGTTACGACCATGGCTGACGGCCGAGGAAAAAATGGCGCTTGACCGGGCATATAGCGAGATTGGCACTTACGACCGGATGAGCATCTGTGCGCCGGGCCGTGCGCCTGTCAAATGGCTGCCGGGTTTGATGACACGCGCGGCGCTATGGGGCGGCTTGCCATTGCTTGGCCTGGCCATATGGGGCGTGGTCCACCTGCTGACTTGACAGGGTGCGTCTGCCGGATGTCAATGACGGATATAATATAAAAAACGTCAGGGAAGACATCATGAAGGGTTTGGCATCCTCCAGCCGGCGAACGCTGTTGTTCACGGTCGCTGCATCGGCGCTCGTTGCAGCCTGCGGCGGCGGTGGCAGTAGCAGTGGGGGAGTCGGCGGGACGTCTTCCGGCAGTTCCAGCTCTTCATCGTCTTCGGTGACCTTACCCGATCCAGCGACGGCGCCCGCGCTTAAAACCGTCTTTGCCAGCAAGTTCAAGATTGGTTTTGCTGTCGATCCGGCGCTTACCAGCCAGGCGCCGACCAATGCTCTTCTGCTCAAACATGCCAGTACCCTGACCGCCGAAAGCGTCATGAAGGCCAATCCGATAGGCGTCTCGGCGGGTGTCTATGATTTCACCCAGTCCGATGCTTTGATCGCCTTTGCGCAGGCCAACGGAATTTCCGTGCGGGGACATGCCCTGGTGTGGCACCAGACGTCGCCATCGTGGTTTTTCGACGGCGACCGTACCGATATGACGGCCTATAAGGCCCTGGTGCGCGGCCGACTGGAAACCTATGTGACGGACGTCGTCACCCATTTTAAGGGCAAGGTCTATTGCTGGGACGTGGTCAACGAAGTGACCAGCGATAGCGCGGCAGCTACATATCGCGACAGCGAATGGTATCGCATCTTCGGGGCTGACTTCATCGACTACGCCTTTCGCGCGGCGCGGGCTGCCGACCCTGGCGCGCAATTGTTCATCAATGAATATTTGACTGAGGAGGCTGGGAAGCGCGGTCGCCTGATGACGATTGTCCAGGGAATGCTTGACCGTGGTGTTCCGGTCGACGGCGTTGGGCATCAGATGCATATTGATATTTCTTATCCGGGCGCGGCCGAAGTCGAGGCAGCTCTTGCGGCGGTTGAGGCGAAGGGGCTCGTCAACCATGTGACCGAAATGGATGTCTCGGTCTATGCCGACCCGGGAAGCTGCGATGCCAACGCCACGGGCTGTCTGCCCGCCGTGACGGTAGGGGCGGCAGGGTATAGTGCGGCCTTGCGGTCACAGGCCCTGAAATATCGTGAACTGTTCGCCGTTTTCGCTGCGCATGCCAGCGTCAAGTCCGTGACGCTCTGGGGCGTGGCGGACAATCATACCTGGCTAGACACCTATCCTGTGACGCGGAAGGACTATCCTCTGCTGTTCGACACCTCCGGCAATCCGAAATCGGCCTTCTGGGCGGTGGTCGATCCGGCTTTCGTGCCTTAAGCTGTAAAAATTCCCACAATGGGTGTTGCGCGCTGCGCTTTCGGCTGATAAACCGCACGCCTCCCATGGATAAGCCGAGACTCAGGTCTGGCTGTCCCTGAGAACTGCAGGGGTGTAGTTCAGCTGGTAGAGCGTCGGTCTCCAAAACCGGATGTCGTGGGTTCGAGTCCCTCCGCCCCTGCCATTTCTTTTCGGAACGCGTTTTGAAACGTGTCACGCTTGTCGTGCACTTTTTGGATAAAATGCGGTCCAAATTAAATGTAGGCTTGAAACCTGGGTTTCGAGCCTCATTTTTGTTGTTCGGAAGCCGCGACGTGCGCGGCGCAGACTGATAGGCGTTTTAACGGTGAAGAAACCTGAAACCCAAAAAGCGGGTACAAAGACGAAGACCGTGGAGCCGGGCCGCAAGGTGGCAATCGGTAAGGTCGATCCAGTAAAGGCGCCCGCCGGGGCCGCCGCTGTCGAAAAGACGCCGAAGAAACCGTTCAACCCGGTGAAGTTCTTCAAGGAAGTTCAGGTCGAGGCCAAGCGCATCACCTGGACGACGCGCAAGGAAGTGTGGATCACGACTGTTATGGTCCTGATCATGGTTGTCCTGGCGGGGCTCTTCTTCTTTGTCATTGACGGCGCGCTCGGTTTCCTGACCAATTACGTTACCAAGATCGGCATTCAAGGATAATCTGACATGGCAAATCCCGCACACTCCGAGGCGCCGGTCCTCTCCAACCCGAATCACAAGTGGTATATCGTCCACGCCTATTCCAACTTCGAGAAGAAGGTGGCCGAATCCCTGCGCGAGCAGGCCAAAAGCCAGGGTCTGGAAGACAAGTTCTCCGAAATCCTGGTTCCGACCGAGGAAGTCGTTGAGGTCCGTCGCGGCCGCAAGTTCAATTCGGAGCGCAAGTTCTTTCCGGGCTATGTCCTGGTGAAGATGGAACTGTCTGACGAGGCCTATCACCTGGTCAAGAACACCCCGAAGGTCACCGGCTTCCTGGGTTCCGGTTCCAAGCCTATGCCTGTGTCGCAAAAGGAAGTCGATCGCATCGTTGGCAATTCCGCCGCTGCGGTTGAGCGTCCGATGCCTGTCCTGTCCTTCGATATCGGCGAAAAGGTCAAGATCACGTCGGGTCACTTCGCATCGTTCGACGGCGTTGTCGAAAGCGTCGATCAGGAACACGCCCGTCTGCGTGTGTCCGTGTCGATCTTCGGTCGCGCCACACCGGTTGAGCTGGAATATGCTCAGGTCGAAAAAACCGCCTAACCGCTTCGTATCGCGAATTCAAAAAAACGCTTCGGTGTATGCCGGAGCGTTTTTTTGTGCCCTACAGCCTGGGGCTCGGCATCTAGCGTAATCGCTTTAGGCCATGCTATCTCTTGCGTTGTGTCTGACCGAGGTTTTAACCGTTTTGCGATGAGTAGCGCCTGCCTGACGGCGGTGGGGCTGGCTCTTGCCGGCGGAGCAACGGCTCAAGACTCGACTGAGGTCCTGGTCGTCGGCAAGAAACCGGACACTGTCGAAAAGATAGATCGCCTCAGCTACGATATTGCGTCCGATCCGGACGCGCAGACGGGCGTCATCCTCGATATATTGCGCAAGCTGCCCTCGGTCACCGTATCCTCCGACGGCCAAGTGCAATTGCGCGGCGCCAATGTGACCATATTGATTGATGGCAAGGTGCCGGCGGACGGAAATGCTGTCGTGAAGGTTCTGGCGTCCGCCGATGTCGAACGAATCGAAGTGATTACCAACCCGTCGGCGCAATTCGCACCGGACGGTACGGGGGGCATTATCAATATCGTCACCCGCAAGCGCCACAAAATCCATCTGTCCGGCGATCTAAACGTTCAGGCAAACACGCTCGGGCAAGGCGGACTGTCCCTATCCACGACGCTCAACAGCGGGCCATGGTCAGTGGGCGGCCAGTTACGCCTCGACCGCTGGCGCAATCGAACGCGACTATTTGAGCGCCAAGCGGCGCTGAACCCCGACGGTGGCTACGATGTCCTTGATCGTGAAGATCACTTGCATACGGCCTCTGACGAGGCGACGGGCGGTCTGTCGCTTGAATATAAGGCATCCCCTCGAAGCAGCCTGTCCGTCAAGGGCAATTACGGCAAATACGACGCGATGACCAAGGGGCTGAGCCATTACAGCGGTATCGCCGACTACGACGAGACCTCTCTCGTTACGTCGGCAAGCCATAATGGGGATGTTCTGGCTCAGTACGATTATCGCGGCGATGAGAATAACGAGACCCTTAGCCTGAGTTTCGATCATTCCGATTACGCCAATCTGACCCGTTCGACATATGATCGGGGCGATGGCGACATCTATGGCACGATTTCGGATATCAGTGGCAACAGCGATCGGGTGCAGGGTGATTATGAGCGGCGCTTCGGCCGGCGTCTGCTGACGGCGGGCCTGTCCATCGATCGGACCTTCAATCGCGACGCCTCGCGCCTGGATAGCCGCGGCACGGACCTGGACCTGGCCGTTTCCGACTATGATTACGCCTTTTCGGGCACGCGAACTATATCGGCCATATATGCGACGTGGCAGACGCCATGGGGACGGTGGACTGTTCTGCCCGGCCTGCGTCTGGAGGTGGCGCGTCTGGATCTGGTGGGGGATGTTGGTGTTTCCGACCTCACCCTTTATCCCTCGCTTCACATCAGCCGTTATCTCGGAGACACCGATCGCGTGAAGTTCAGCTTTTCGCGTCGGGTATCGCGTCCGTCTATCGGTGAATACAACCCCAATGTCCAATATTGGGGCAATAATCTTGGCGTCACCGGTAATCTGGCGCTCAAACCACAATTCACCAATGCCTATGAGGCGGCCTATGACCGCAATATCGGCGATTTCGCAATGGGCGCCACCCTATATTTCCGCGATACGCGCGGTAGTTTTTCGCCCTACAGCTTGATGACTGCTAACGGCCTGCTCCTGAGCACCTCAATCAATTCCGGACGCAGCCGTTCGGGTGGAACGGAACTGACCCTGCATGGCAAGATGTCGAAACGCCTCAAATATTCGATCAACGCCAACCTGTACTACGCGCAAGCCCCGTATATAGACGGGTATGTGCAAAAGATGCGCGGGCGATTTTCCGGTTCGGGCAACGGCCTTCTCGAATACAATGCACCGAACGGCGACCAGTTTCAGATCAATCTCACGGGGTTCGGCCGCCGGTTGACCTATCAGGGCCAGACCAGCGGCGCCTGGCGCGCGGACATGACCTACCGCCACCCGCTGACCGACAAGGTCGCTGTGGTGGTTAGCATAACCGACCTGTTCAATAGCTTTCATTTTCGCAGTGTCGTCGATACGGCCGTGTTGAAAACCGAGTCGGGAGGGGCGGCAAATATGCGCGCGCTCAAGGTCGCCTTGTCCTACCGGTTCGGCGATGGTAGCCGCTGAGCCCGCGGGCTATTTCTCGCCCAGGGATACGTCCCCGCGATGAGGCTTGCCACCCCTGAACAAATAGGTTATAGCGCGCGCTCTTCGTTTTACGACGGAGATAAATCCGTGGGAGGCCAAAGCTAAGCCAGGCCAACTATACCACGGCTCACAACGCGCCTTAGGGCGCTTCAGGAGATTTCCAATGGCTAAGAAAATCCTGGGCTATATCAAGCTCCAGGTGAAGGCCGGCTCTGCCACGCCTTCGCCCCCCATCGGCCCTGCACTGGGTCAACGCGGCGTCAACATCATGGGTTTCTGTAAGGAATTCAACGCCCGTACCGAAAATGTCGAGAAGGGCACGCCGCTTCCGACCATCATCACTGTCTATCAGGACAAGTCTTTCACCTTCCAGACGAAGACGCCTCCGGCGACCTTCTTCATCAAGCAGGCGTTGAACCTGAAGTCCGGCTCGAAGCTGCCGGGCCGCGACGTTGCTGGCAAGATCACGCGCGCCCAACTGCGCGATATCGCCGAAAAGAAGATGAAGGATCTCAGCGCCCACGATCTCGATCAGGCGACCAAGATCATTGAAGGTTCCGCCCGTTCCATGGGCCTGCAGGTGGTGGATTAATATGACCCATATCGCAAAACGTGTTAAGGCCTGGAATGCCGACAGCAGCAAGCTGTACGGCCTGACCGAAGCTCTGAACGTCGTCAAGGCAAACGCCAAGGCTAAGTTCGACGAAACGGTCGAAATCGCCATCAACCTGGGTGTTGACCCGCGTCACGCCGACCAACAGGTCCGTGGCGTTGTCAACCTGCCGTCCGGCACGGGTAAGGACGTTCGCGTCGCCGTGTTCGCCAAGGACAAGAAGGCCGAGGAAGCTCTGGCTGCTGGCGCTGAAGTCGTTGGCGCCGAAGACCTGGTCGAAAAGATCCAGGGCGGCTTCATGGACTTCGACCGCGTCATTGCGTCTCCGGACATGATGGCTCTGGTTGGTCGCCTCGGTAAGGTGCTGGGCCCGCGCGGCCTGATGCCGAACCCGAAGGTCGGCACTGTCACGCCGAACGTTGCCCAGGCCGTCAAGGACGCCAAGGGCGGTGCGGTTGAGTTCCGCGTCGAAAAGGCCGGTATCGTCCACGTCGGCGTCGGCAAGATCTCGTTCACCGTCGAAGCTCTTGAAATCAACATCAAGGCTTTGGTTGATGCGCTGGTTAAGGCCCGTCCGTCGGGCGCCAAGGGCCTCTATGTCAAGAAGATTGCTTTGTCTTCGACCATGGGCCCTGGCGTAAAGGTTGATACGGCGTCGGCTCAGTAACCGTTCCGATTGTCGATTTTACATCGCAAGTGAAAAGCCGCTCCTGTTAAGGGGCGGCTTTTTCCTTTGTAGACAGGAGCGGGGTGGCCAGGATCAGGCCGGCGAAGATCAGGTAGGCAAGATCAGGCGGGTACGCCGCTATGGAAGCGGAAGTCTGGATCGGGATCGGCGATCAACGCTTGCTCGACCGGTCGGATGAGGGCGATACGCTCAGCGATATCCTGCGCGTCGCCGTACAGGCTGGCCAGCTTGATATAGCCCTGATAGTGGCGGGCTTCGCTTTTCAGCAGACCAAAATAGAACTTGCCCAAATCGCCATCCAGGTGTGGCGCCACTGCGCCGAACCGTTCGCACGACCTGGCCTCTATGAAGGCGCTGATCAGCAGAATATCGATCATCATGCCGGGCTCTGTGCGCCGGCACAGGCGGCGCAACCCCATGGCGTAGCGCGACGGGGTGAGGGGGCGCAAAGCTATGCCGCGTTTCTTGAGGATTTTCATCACCTGCTCGTGGTGCGCCAGTTCCTCGCGTGCCAGGCGCGCCATGGCCATGACCAGGGCTTCGCTTTCCTGATACTTGGCGATCAGGTTGATAGCGTTGCTGGCGGCCTTGTACTCGCAATTTTTGTGGTCAAGCAGAAGCAGGTCGAGATTTTTCAGGGCGGCGTCGATCCATGCGTCTGGCGTCCGTGAGCCCAGAAACGCGTGAATATCTGCCAAGACGTCGGTCGGCATGATGACTCCTTTTAGCGTGCGTCTTTGGCAAAGCTGCACATTGGAATCAAGGGTGAAGATATGGAAATCAAGCGTGAAGATATGGCCTGAATTTGCGACTGTCTTCAAATTGTAACAATATAAACAATGTTTGCTGTATATTTCAGGACTTAAGGAAGTGACGCCTTAACATTACCTATAATTCATTCGACATAGGCAAGTTTTCGGTTAAAACACACCTTGTCAAATACCACCTGTGAGATGCGACTGCGAGCCAAATGGTCTTGGCTTCTATCTAATACTCAGGTGACACTGTATGTCCTGTAATAATAACTTCAGGCTATAAGTTTATCTGAGTGAACTTCCTCTCCGGGTTGCCGCAGCTCAGGTAATGCGGGGGAAGATGTAGGCGCATCTTCCCCTATTTAATATATCACGCAGTATTTACAATCCGATGCCCCCCTTCTGGGCAGCCGCCGAACGACTGCCACCATCATAGACAACCGCAAGCCAAAAGACGACGCGCTTGTTTCGCATCCCGGCTTTGACGCGCATGCATCCGCAAAGTCTCAGAAGAAAAATCAGATCGAAGTCCAACTGCTGCTGCCATGATGACGCCTCCTGCTGGAAGTGAATCAGAGTTCGGTCGGATTGGGAATCCCGTGAGTCAAACTTTGCTCAGCTTGGCATCAGGCGGATCAGACGACGAGCGCCCAATCCAGGCGGGCGTTGGACCATGCCTAGTCTATTGAAATAATGATGAAATCACATGCCCGCGCAAAGGTCTCATTAAAGTAGTATAGGTCGCACTGATGGAGTCAGCAAAACCAAAATTTGATATGTAATATTAATGAGGGATTGATCCTAAATTAATGTTTCATTTAAGGCTAAAAAAACAATCTATAATTTAGTGCTATTTAATATGGAAATTCAGCCATATAAAACAAAAAAATAAAACCACCATAGATTGAGCTTGACAGCCCTTTATTTATAGGCAATTTTGGATTTAGAGGTATTATAGGCACCCAAACGCTTAGATGAATATCGCAATGCGTGTTGCAGGCTTAGGTGGTGCTAAATAAGATCGTGGCCAAATTGTCCACGTTTAGTGGCGTGCTTTTCAACAAAACATCCAAAGGAGACTTGAAATGGTTGATACAAATACGCGTAGTCTAATCGTCGAAGATCTAGCATTTCCCGTAGGGCCATACGGGTCCAATGATACCGTTACCGGGCCTGTTTGTGTTCTGGTTGCCATCGCCCTTGTGGTGATCGATGCGACTATCAACTAAATAACGGAATAGTGGAGGCGCGGAAATGAATAGTCTTCGTGTAAAAGATGCCTATAAGCACCATCCAAATAGGCACCTCCCATCTTTGTCGGGACTATCCGGAAACTTCACTGAGGGATGCGTAAGCGCTATAGTGGGGCCAAACGGTGCGGGTAAAACTACACTCCTGTCGGCAGTTTCGGGTTTGCAGACACTGGATCACGGCAGCATTTGCTACGGGAATGAGAAGGCTGGCTGGCGCAAACTTACGAGGGCCGATGTAACATTTTTTATGGATGGCCATGCGGGCTACTACCCTAAATTTACCGTGCTTCAAAACTTTCTCTATTTCGCGTCCATGGGCAACCCTGATCTGCGTTTTAAAACTAAAGAAGAGGCCGAGTTGTGGTTAGATCGGGTAGGAATCCTATCAGCAAGAAACAGTCCTTCACAAACCCTGTCAAAAGGAATGTTGCAACGCTTAAACATAGCGATTGCCTTGTCATGTAACTCCAAAATATTGTTACTCGACGAGCCGACATTGGGACTAGATATAGTGGGATCAGCGGAATTATGTGCGCTTATAAAAAAGTTAACTGTAGAACATTCCCTCATAACAATATTCACAAGCCATGAGCCTGACGCGATCATTTCCATCAGTGACGAAATATCCGTCATTTGTAAAGGCGAAGTGCGCCGCCGTTTCGACAGTGCTGAAACCTCAAAACTTTCTGGAGTGGGTTTGGTCGAGGCATATCTGCGTTTAGTGGGAGGGGGCAGCAATGACGAGAGACATTGAATATTATATTTTGGAATTAAATAAAATTATTCGTTCGCCTGAATATGTGCTGAGTTGTAAGCCGCTATTTTTGGAAATTTATAATGATCAAAGTGCTGTCCACAATGCCATTAAAGGCCATTTGCGCAAATTAGCAGAAGACCCATATTATTCGCCGAGATCATTTTCCAATGACCACTTCATTTTTACGGCAGGGCCGTCTGGCTTTCCCCCCAATGAGAAAGCTTTAAATTTTGATCTAATGGTAGGGATACATACCTCCGGTCAGGCTGTTGCGACATCAAATTCAGCATATTGCCTTTGTATGCCGTTGCAGCACCAATTAGACGTCGAAATATACGCCCTCCCAGACACTTGGGACTCATCTATATATGACCCAACTATTGTCTTACAGAAAACAGGCGAAAAAATCGTGCACCCTGGTGAAATTCTCGAGGTTGTGCCGATGGGAGATATCTTTAGATTTTCTCCCGAGTGTCCCACTGCGCTTTTAAAGCTTGTGTCAAAGTCTGCCGATGCGTTTGAGTGGTCATTCGATTTGAAAACTGGTTTGCCTTGGCAATCAATTGCAACGGACCTCATGGTGAGTCAGATTGCGGATGCGTGCGAGGGGGCGAAATCACTTGGAGATGTTGAGTTCACGAATGCCCTTCTTGATGCGACTTATCATAACGCCCATTTTATTAGGTGGGCCGCAATTCAAGCACTCGCTACTCTCAATCAGGAAGTCGCGCTGCTACGTTTGGCTGAACTTACAAAAGACCCGCATCCACATATCGCATCGGCTGCTCGGAAATCGATTGAAGCGAATCTGATGGTCGGCGAGAGAGGTTAAAATGGCTATTACAATTGAGAGTGCATCAGAAGCGGTGATTTCGCCATCAGAGCTATTGGAATGGGCGCATGATAATATTGATCCATCCGACCCTGATAACATTATGGACGCGGGTCCAATGCTTACAGCATTAAGTAATAATAGGACGTTTATCCGCAACGCAATACTTGATCAATTACGCACATTGTCTGGTTATGCCCCCTCCGGACGAGCCAAAATGATATCTGGTCAGTCGTTTATATTTGGTGGTCTTGGAGCATTTACTATCCGGGCAAATATTTGGTCAAAACCTAAGGTGGTCAACGCTCGGGCACAGCGGTATGTTGATAAAATTTATTCCTATACAACACCTCATGATCATAACTTCGCTCTTCTGACGGTAGGTTATCAGGGGGCGGGGTATGCAACTTCCATTTTCGAATATGATCGTGAGAAAGTATCTGGATTCGTGGGAGAGGTTGTGGATATCAGGTTTCTTGAGCATACAACGCTTTCGAAAGGGAAGATTTTATATTACCGACCAAGCAAGGATATTCATATTCAGAAATATCCGGAAGAGACTTCGGTATCCTTGAATCTAATCCTTGACACGCCAGCATTAAAGAAGTTTGAGCAATATGCCTTCGATGTGGAGGAATGTAAAATTAGAGGGTTGCTTTACGGATCATTTGTGTTGAGACAGTTATCACTTTTAAAAGTGTCTAGCCTTTTAATTGGTTCAGATGAAGAGGCTGTCGCGGAAATATCCAATATTGCAAGAAATCATTACTCGCCTTACGTAAGACTAATAGCATTTCAAGGATTACTTGATGCTGACACGAGACATAATCTAGATCGCGACATGATTACGCATTGTATGCGTCGAGACCCAAATCCAATAGTCAATTTAAACGCTGCGGTTTCAATATATTAAATTATGAAAATGCATTTCCCCTATATATCGCAATTATTGCTAGCGCTAAAATGTGAAATTTATCGCACGATCTCAGAAATCCGAAATGGTAAATTCGAATATATAGTAGGCAATATTATCCTGTTAGGAATGATGTTCGGTATACGCAGTCTCAAATTTTCGCCCGAAGGCCACGCATCTTCAACTCTGATATCGGCGATAATGTCACTTGCATCTATGTCTATTATTGGAATATCAGGTGCCGTTCCACGTGAATTCCTCATTGACTGCGCCCATGGAAGCCTTGGACGCATTTTCGCGAGCCCACTTGGCTTCGACATGATTTTAATATCAAGACATCTCATCAATACCGTGCATTCTTATATATCGATTAGCTTTCTTTCGGTTATTCTACTTGCGTTCGGGGCCATCCCAATGGATTCGGTGATTTATTACCTTTTACTATTTCCTTTAATTTTTATATATTCTTTAGCATATGGAACACTGTTTGTTTCAGTTGCCTTGCTGACCAAAAGCGAAAAAATCACCCAACTTTCGTCCTTTTTTGTAGCGGTTGTTTTTATTTTCTTACCGAATGAACATTTTCTAGGTCAGGTGGCATTGTTTGTTCCATTTTCTTGCCTATTTACGTATATACGTACCGGGGCGTTTATGTCGGGTTCGTATGCTGGTTTGTGGGTCTGGGCGTATGGCGTTGTCTGTACTGCTTTGGCTTGGGTATTTCTCCGGGCTACTCTTTTCAATCTTACGTCTAGCGGCAGGCTGCTACACAAGGAGGCGTGATGTTGTTTGGAATCTTTGCAAGACCGGTCCCGCCAGAAGGAAGCCGAGCTGTAGCTGTAATGGTTCTGAAATCAGAGAGTAAGTTTTCAGAAATGCCGCCGGAGCTGGCAATGCCGCCGGTTGTTACCGTTGGGGCATCGATCGCTCTTATCAATCAGACCCAAAAGCAAACC
>NZ_AWGE01000012.1 GCF_000495815.1 Asticcacaulis sp. AC466
CCGCCGCCGCCGCCTCCCCCGCCGCCGGTTGTGGCGCCTCCGCCTCCTCCGCCGCCGGCTCCGGTCGCGCCTGCCTATGAAGCCCGCGAGTTTGTCGTTTACTTCGAATTCGACAAGTCCGATCTGACGGCTGATGCACAATCGGTTGTCTCGGCTGCCGCTGATTACGCCAAGGCCGGTAACGCCGCCCGTATCGTTGTCGTCGGTCACACCGACACCTCCGGTTCGGCTGCTTACAACATCCGCCTGTCGGAACGCCGCGCTAAGACCGTTGCTGATGCCCTCGCTGGCCTCGGCGTTGACGGCTCCAAGCTGGCTGTCGACTGGAAGGGTGAAGCGGACCTGGCTGTTGCCACCGGCGACGGCGTGAAGGAACCTCTGAACCGTCGTTCGACCATCGACATCACCTTCTAATTTGAAAGTGAGGGACTTCGGTCCTCGTCAATAGTCGAATTAAGACTCAATGGCCCGGCCTGACGTAATGTCAGGCCGGGTTTTTGTTGTTTCAATTGAAGGTCGGAGTGCAATTTGTACGATGTCCAAATTCAAACATAGTCACCAATTTGACGCTACGTAAGGCTCTTATCTGTCGTAATCGTTGACGACTTTCGCCTCATGTCCACGTCAATTAAGGTCAGAATTGGGGCGTGATTTCCAAGCCTGACTTCCACCTGGTGGATTCGTGTTGTTCTGATGTCGCAAAGCGCCAGATAATATATATCAATAAAAACAGTAACATTCTTATATTGCGTCGCAGCATGTGTTGCTGCAATGCCGCAACACGTTGCGTATGTGACAATTGTCACAAAACGTTCATAGGATTTGTAAAAAAAAAGTTATAAAGAGCCCTAGAGATCAATCCGGCAAATATTTCTGAATGTCCGAATACGCACAGGCGGTGAAGCCTGATTTGCGCGCAGGATACCTATGTCGTGTTGCTTTTTTGTTTTAAACCTGGAGAGGGATACTCCTTATGAAGTTCACCAAGTCTATTATTCTGGCCGGTACGGCTCTGACGGGCCTGTTCGTAACCACAGTCGCATTTGCTCAGTCGACGGCGACGGAAGAAGTTGAAGTCATCGTAAAGGGCTCGAAAAAGGGTCTGGGCCCCATTAACAAAGAAGTCGGCACCAAGACCAAGACCACGATCGGGCAGGACTTCATTTCCACCCAATCCAGCGGCCAGACAATTGCCGAAACCCTCAACCTGACGCCGGGTTACAACTTCACCAACAACGATCCGTATGGTTCGTCGGGTGGTAACATGCGTCTGCGTGGCCTTGACAGCTCGCGTATCTCGTTGACGATGGACGGCGTTCAGTTGAACGACGCGGGCAACTACGCCATCTACACCAACCAGCAGCTTGACCCGGAACTGATCCAATCTGCTACGGTCATCACGGGCGCGACCGACGTCGACTCGATGACAGCCTCCGCTTCCGGCGGCACGGTCGCCTACACCACCCGCAAGACGGCGAAAGATTTCGGCGTTGAAGCGACGATCGCTACCGGCAGTTTCAACTTCAACCGCGCTTTCGTCCTGGTGAACACGGGCGCCATTGGTCCATTCGGTACGCAAGCCTGGTTTGCGGCATCGAAGACTAACTACGACACTTTCACGATTGAAAAGCCGAACACGGGCAAGCTCGATAAGCAGCAGGTCAACTTCAACATTTATCAGCCGCTGAGCAACGGGTCCTACTTCGGTATTCGCGGTCACTACAATGAAAACCGCAACCGCTTTATCTTCGGCCAAAGCCTGTCGAACTTCGCCTCGAATGGCAAGTATTACAACAGTGCGGGCATCAACAACATCAACCCGTCGAACACCGGCAACCTGCGCGGCTATTCGAAGTGGGTGATCAATGATCACTTCTTCTTCACCGTCGATCCGACCTACCAATTCGTTGAAGCCAACGGCGGCGGTACGGGCAGCATCAACGAAACCAACGGGCAGATGTCGGTCAGCAGCCGCACCTACCGCTATACGGAACTGGCGGGCGTTGACATCAATGGCGACGGCAAGCTGGGTAGCGTAAGCCTTTACAACCCGAACACGACGACGACCAACCGCTATTCGATCAGCTCGACCGGCGTTTACACTTTTGACCGGGGCGATGTTCTGCGCTTCGGCGTCTCGCTCGATCGCGGTCGCACACGTCAAACCGGCGAGAGCACCTTGCTTGATGCCAGCGGTCGTTACGTCGATCCGTTCGGTGGCCGTGACGACAAGAGCCTGCGCATCCTCGGCAAGGACGGCTCGGTGCACGAACGTCGCCAACGCTTCTCCCTGGCCAATGTCGATACATATTTCCTCGAGTACCGCGGTCGCTTCCTGGAAGATAAGCTGTTCGTGTCGCTGGGTGTGAAACAGCAAAAGATGGAACGCGATCTGAACCAATTCTGCTATTCGCCGGATGACGGTTCGGGCTCCTACGCTCCCTTCTGCACCACCACCGCCCCGACGGTCGATTATGGTAATGGCACGGTTGGCTTCGGCTATACCTACTTGACCTCCGGCGGTGTTGCCCATACGCGCTTCATCAAGCCGTATCACACCAATGTTGACTTCTCGAAAACCCTTCCGAGCCTCGGCGTCACCTACCAAATCGCCGACGGCAGCCAGCTCTATGCCAACTATTCGGAAGCCTTGTCGGCGCCACGTACCGATAACTATTATGGCGTCATCTACCAGGACAACGCTGTGAAGCCGGCCAATCCGCTGCCGGAAACCAACAAGACGCTTGAATTGGGTTATCGCTTCTCGTCACCGACCTTTACAGCTCAGGCTGATGTTTGGGCCCAGAAGTATGAAAACCGTATCGTGTCTTCCTATGACCCGGCTTCTGACAGCTACTTCGACCGTAACGTCGGCAGCGTTGACCTTAAGGGTGTCGAAGCTTCGGCCGCGTGGGCTCCGTCCACCAAGGTTTCCTTCTACGGCAGCCTGACCTATACCGATACGGAAATTCTCGACAACTACGCCAACGGTTCGACCACCACGGTCAACACCAAGGGCAAGGCTCTGCCGGAAGTTCCGGAATGGATGGGGGCATTCGGCGTCAGCTACAAGCCGTTCAAGGACTTCTCTTTTGATCTGAACGGCAAGTATGTGGGCGACCGCTACGCCACCGATCTGAACGATCTGAAGACGCCGTCCTATACGGTGGTCAACGGCTCCGCCCGTTGGGATCTGCCGGAGACCGGCTTCACGAAGCCGGGCACCTACCTGCAACTGAACGTGATCAACCTCACGAACAAGTACTACTTCGGCTCGATCAGCAGCACCGTCGCTGCCTCTAATAATCCGTCTTTCAATGTCGGTGCGCCACGCACCGTCATGCTGTCGCTTCACGCCGCTTTCTAACCATAGCGCATGATGAAACAAAGAACGGCTTCCGGATTTCCGGGAGCCGTTTTTTTATGTAAATCGTGGTCAAGTCGCCCGGCCCTGTGCTAAGAGCCGGACATATCCTGGAGACCAATCTCCGAGTGACCAGAGCCGCAGCGGATCGTCGTCCGCAGAGGCCAATTGGCGGGAGTCATCATGACACGTATCGTTCCGGCGGAGTGGGAAGCGCACAAGGCCATCTGGCTCGGCTTTCCCAGTCACGAAAACCTGTGGCAGGAAGACCTGATCCCGGCCCAGGCCGAGGTGGCGGCGCTGGTGCGGACCTTGTGTGAACTGGGTGGCGAACACGTCAAACTAATGGTGATGGGGGAGGCGGCGCGCAGCGCGGCGCAGGACCTGCTGGGCGATCTGAAAACCCTGGACATCGTCGATGGCCGTTTCGGCGATATCTGGTTCCGCGATACGGGTCCGATCTATGTCAGTGACGACGCCGACGATGATGACTTGCATCAGGCCCTGCCGGTCAGCTTTCAGAACAATGGCTGGGGCGGCAAATATCACCTAAAGCACGACGATGAGGTGGCGCTTCAGATCAGCCAGGCCGATGGTTTCGCCCACACCGTGCAGGATTTTATCCTTGAAGGCGGCGCGTTGGACCACGACGGTCACGGTACGGCGCTGACCACGCGGCAATGCCTGCTAAATCCCAATCGCAATCCGGGCTGGACCCAGTCCCTCGCCGAAGAAGCCCTGTTTCAGTCCCTGGGCATCCGTAAGGTGATCTGGCTCGATGACGGTATGCTCAACGACCACACGGATGGTCACGTTGACAATCTGGCGCGTTTTGTGGCGCCGGGTGTTGTGGCCTGTCCGATCGCCTATGGGCGTGATGATCCCAACGCCGCCGTCTACGACGCGACGGCCAAGCTGTTGTCGTCCCAGACCGATGCCCGGGGCCAGCCGCTCCAGATCGTGCGCATTCCGTCACCGGGCGAAGTGCTGGACGAGGATGGCGAAATCATCCCGGCCTCCCATATGAACTTCCTGATTGCCAATGATTGCGTGGTCGTGCCGATGTATAACGACCGGCCGGGCGAACTGGCGGTTGAGGCGCTCCAGATCCTCTTCCCGGAACGTCAGGTGCTGGGCCTGTCGTCGCGCGCCATCCTGACCGGCGGCGGCAGTTTCCACTGCATCAGCCAGCAGGTGCCGCTAATCAAGGCGTGACCCGCGCCCCCTTTTTTTGACCATGCCGGACTGCCGATGCATTCCGGAAATGGAGTATGATAGTCATGACCCGTACCGTGTCCGTCGCCGCCATCCAGACCGCCTATGGTCCCGATATGGCGGCCAATATCGCCAAGACCGAAGCCTTTGTGCGCGAAGCTGCCGCGAAGGGCGCTCAGGTCATCCTGCCGTCGGAACTGTTCCAGGGCGAATATTTCTGCGTGTCGCAGGAAGAGAAGTGGTTCGCAACCGCCTTTCCGTGGCGTGAACATCCCGCCGTCCTGGCCATGCAAAAGCTGGCGCGCGAACTGGATGTCGTTATCCCGACCTCGATCTATGAAAAGGAGGGCCCGCATTATTTCAATTCGCTGGTCATGATCGACGCCGGCGGTGAGCTGATGGGCGTGTATCGCAAGAGCCACATTCCCGACGGTCCCGGTTATCAGGAAAAGTACTATTTCCGCCCCGGCGACACCGGCTTCAAGGTCTGGGATACCCGATTCGCCAAGGTCGGCGTCGGCATCTGCTGGGATCAGTGGTACCCGGAAGCCGCCCGCGCCATGGCATTGCAAGGCGCCGAATTGCTCATGTATCCGACCGCCATCGGGTCGGAACCGCACGATGCAGAGCTAAATACCGCCGCGCCATGGCAACGCATCATGCAAGGCCACGCGGTCGCCAATGTCATGCCGGTGATCGCCTCCAATCGTATCGGCACCGAAAGCCTGATTTCGCCGCAGAACGGCGCGGGTCAGACCTTCTATGGCCATAGCTTCATCGCCAATCATCGCGGCGATAAGGTGGCGGAATTTGGCGCCGGAGAAGAAGGCGTTCTGGTGGCCCAATTCGACCTCGACTTCCTCAATACGCACCGCGCCGCGTGGGGCTTTTTCCGCGACCGCCGCCCGGAATTATACACGGCGCTGGCCTCGCCACGGCCGGCACTTTAACGAGCCCGCGCTTTGCCGCAAAGGCATTGTCTCGGTCCACATAAAGGGAAGCGCCATGAAACAGATGCCTTTGATTGCTGTCTTGAGCCTGTGCTTTGCCCTGAGCGCCTGCGCCCAGACTCCGCCGCATGTCGAAGCGGGCCCGGTGGGGTCGCGCCTGGCCATTACCGATGACCTGCAATGTCGTATTCTGGCTGATCTCGGCCAGGCTCTGTCGGCTGACAATTTTGATCCTCAGGTCGACGGCGAAGGGGGCAAGATCGACTGCACCACGGCGTTCCGGTCGGCCGGCCTGCCCATGACCGGTAGCGAAGAGCGCAGTGTGCGCTTCGGCGCGCCGCAGTTTACCGGCGACGACGAGGCCTTCGTCAGGACGGACTTCGTCTGCCGCCGTCTCTGCGGACATGGTGAAATGATTACCCTGCATCTCGATGGCGGTCGCTGGACGATCGCCAATCGCAAGACCACCTGGATGTCGTAGGCCGCTATTGTGGGATCAGGAGGGCTTGCGCTTCTGCCGCGCTCAAAAGCCGCCATTTGCCGGGTTTCAGATCACCAAGGGTCAGGGTGCCCATCTGCGCGCGATGCAGGGTTTCGACATGGTTGCCGACGGCCGCGAACATGCGGCGGACCTGATGATATCGCCCTTCATAAAGGGTGAGGCGCGCCGTTTTTTCACCGGTCACTTCAAGGAAGGCCGGTTTCAGCGCATCCTTTTCGCTTTCCAGCACAAGTGTGCCGGCGGCGAAAATAGCGGCGTAATGGTCTTCGATCGGACGGGCGCAGGTCACTTCGTAAATCTTGGCGACATGATTTTTCGGCGAAATGATCTTGTGCAGATAATCGCCGTCATCGGTAAACAACAGAAGGCCCGACGTATCGGCATCGAGCCGCCCGATGGTCGACAGGACCGGTTTGCGTTCGGCGAACCGTGACGGCAGAAGTTCATAAACAAGCCGCCCGCGATCCTTCAGCGAACAGACATAGCCGGTCGGCTTGTTCAGCATCATCACCATGCCGAAGGCGGGGTCCAGCGCCTTGCCCCGGTAGCGGATCTCTTCGTGCGCAATATCGGTATCGTCGGACAGCGGCGTGCCGGCGGCATCGGTGATGGCGCCCATGCGGATCAGCGTCTGCATCTCCTTGCGCGATCCGTAGCCCAGATTGGCGAGGCGCTTGATCAGCTTCACTTGCTGACACCCTTCGGGCCGACGGCGCGGAAGACCTTGTAGTAGCCGTTTTCGGCGGCGACGCTGACCGACTTGAAGACGCTGTTCAACGTCTCTTCGTAGGGCAGGTGCCGGTTGGCCACCAGCCACATCTGTCCGCCCGAAACCAGTGCCCGCGCGGCTGACACGATGAACGCCTTGCCGATGTCATGGCGATCGGCGCGGTCCGTGGCGTGGAAGGGCGGGTTGGTGATGATGGCGTCGTAGGGGCCGGGAAGGGGCTTGGTGGCATCCAGCCAGTGGAAGCCGACACGGTCGCCATAGGCCGCCAGGTTTTGCCGCGCCATGTCCAGCGCGCGGCCTTCCGCTTCGATGGCGTCGAGGTGGGTGACGGCCGGATTGCGCTTCAGCACCTCGTCGGACAGGAAGCCGAAACCGGCCCCCAGATCGGCCACCTTTCCCTTGAACGTCGCGGGCAGGTGTTGGGCCAGCAGACGTGAGCCCGGATCGAGATGGTCCCAGGCAAAGACGCCGGGGCGGCTGACGAAGCGACCCTCTTCGATATCGCGCGGCGCGTCCAGTTGCCGCCAGTCCGCGATCAGGGCGGCATCGGCGCGAGTGGCATCGACGCGCGCCCAAAAGACGCGGCACTTATTCTTCGACTGGCTGGATATATTGCCGGCCAATGCCTTCAAATCGCTCTCGACGGTCTTGGCGCCTTCGTTGTTGGACACGGCGGCCATAACGATCCCACCGTCCACTGTCTGCGTCAGGGCGCGGGCCAGAAGGGCACGATATTCTTCGCGCTGGCGGGGCGGCAGGACGATGGTCAGGCCGAAGGGGCCGGCATCGCTATCGGCCATGGCAAAGCCCGCACGCAGCAGGGCGTCATGCTGCGGCTTGAAGCTCTGTTCACAGAGCAATTTATCACGCGCGATGTCGTCCAGCGCGTCACCGGTGCGGGCGCGCAGGAAGAGGGCGGGGCCGTTGGCGGGCCAATCGATAGCGCCGCTTTCGAGCGGCAGGAACAGGGTATCTAAGACGGGATCTTGCATCGGCTGGCTATCGCACAGACAGCCGCAAAAGCAAACTGCCTTGCATACATTTCTGAAATATCAGAACCGACATCAGTCGAGCCGATATATGCGGGCGTCCCATCCCGCCAGCTCGCCCGTCGAACCGTTATCGTTGGCCAGAATGGGTGCGCGCGCCGGACAGTCGAAGGCGACGGCCTCACTCGAAAAATTCAGGATAATGAGAAATGATGTATCGCCGAGGGTGCGGCGATAGGCAAAAATCTGCGGATGATCGGGGGCGATGTCCTCATAGTCGCCATAGATCAGGGCGGGGTTGGCGTGGCGCAGGGCAATCAGACGGGCATAGTGGTCATAGATGTCCTGACCCGTCGTAGCGTTGATCTCGGCAAAATTCGGGTTGAGCGCAAACCACGGCGTGCCGGTCGTAAAGCCGCCTTCGGCCGTCCAGGGAATGGGCATGCGGGCATGGTCGCGGCTGAGCCTGTTCTGATTGGCGAAAAAGGCCTCCGGGCGCCACTGACCGCTTTCCACTTCGTCGCGCCAGGCATTCAGCGTCCAAAGGTCGTTGAACTGGCTGATGTCGCTGAACGCGCGGTTGGTCAATCCCATCTCATCGCCCTGATAGATAAAGGGTGTACCTTTCATCGTCAGGATGAGGGTGGCCAGCAGCATGGCCGATTTTTCCCGCCATTGCTGGCTATCGTCGCCGAACCGGGAAACGATGCGCGGATTGTCATGGTTGCTGAGGAAGACGGTAGGCCAGCAATGGCGGTCCAACGCCGCATCCTGACGCGCGAACACCGCCTTGAGGTCGGTCAGCCGCCAGGGCCTCCAACGCCCGTCCGGGCCGCGATCGACCTCGACCGCCGCAAACTGGAAAATCATGTCCAGCTCCTGGCGGCGTTCATCGATCAGTTTCGGCGTGTCCACCAGGGTGACGCCGAAGGCCTCGCCCACCGTCATGACGTCGTACTGGCTCAATACGTCCCGGTTCATCTCGTGCAGATAGTCGTGAACATAGGGGCCGTTGGCATAGACATATTGCGGTTTGGCGCGCAGGTCTTCGGGCAGGTCGGGAAAGGACTTGTCCTTGGAAATGAACGGGATGACGTCCATGCGGAACCCGTCGACGCCCTTGTCCAGCCAGAAACGCATCAGATCATAGACGTCATGGCGGACGGCGGGATTGTCCCAGTTGAGGTCCGGCTGCTTGGGGTCGAACAGATGCAGATACCAATCGCCGCTCGCGTCCTGCGTCCAGGCGGAGCCACCGAAAATCGATGTCCAGTCGTTCGGTTTGTGATCGCTCCAGATATAGTAGTCGCGTTTCGGATTGTCGCGCGACGACCGGCTTTCGGCAAACCAGGCATGTTCGTCCGAGGTGTGGTTGACGACCAGATCGATGATCAGCCGCATGCCGGCGGCCTTGATCGCCGCCAGCAGGTCGTCAAAATCTGCCATGGTGCCGAATTCGGCGCCGACCCGGCGGTAATCGCGGATGTCGTAGCCGTTGTCGGCATTGGGGCTGTCGAAATGCGGCGACAGCCAGATGACATCGACCCCCAACCCCTTGATGTGGTCGAGTTTGGCGATAATGCCGCGCAAATCCCCGATTCCGTCGCCGTTGGAATCATAGAATGAGCGGGGATAGACCTGATAGACCACGGCCGCCTTCCACCAGCGTCTGACATAGCCATTGGGCGTGATCATATCCGCTGTCTGCACGCGTCTCTCCTGTCATTTATTCGCCGTGAGCTTGCCTCCACTTGGCGTAGGCGTCCAGCGCCTTTTGCGGTGACGTGCTGTACCAGTTGTAGCCCTTGCGGCGCTCGGTGGAAATCTCCATCACATCGTCGTGGATGGTGAGGTCGCGGTCGCCGAAGAGCGGCTGGCCCGTCGTCAGGCTGTAATAGCGGGCCCACAGTAAAGGCGCGCCGGCCTGTTCGATCAGTTCGCGATCTTTCGTCCATACCAGATCGTGCAGGGCGGAGGCTTCCAGCCAGGCGGCGCCGGCCTTGACGGCCGCAACCACGCGGGGCGATGGGGCCTTGATGGCCATGAGGTAGATCAGGAGGTTGGCGCTTTCCGAACTGGACAGGGCGGCCGGTTCGAAATTTCGTGCCCCGACCGGCGCCAGGCTAAGGGCGTCGTGCTGTTGCCCCCATACGGTCAATCGGCCGTCGATCCGGACCTGGGTGTCGAGGATACAGGTCAGGGCGCGCGCTTCGGCGTCACGGGCCTGGGTGCGCAAGGCGGCCGATACGAAAGCGAAGTCGGCTTTGCCGGCAGCCACGTCCGACAGCAGGCTGGTGATATCGCCCAGCGCATCGTCATTATAGGTGATGGCGTCGTGATATCCCCCTTGCAGCGGATAGACCTGGGGCCAGCCGCCATTCGGATACTGCGCGTCCAGAATATAGCCGAGACCGCGCATAATGCTGGCGCGATAGGCGTCGCCATCCGGTCCGGGCGTTTGCGCCGCCACGCGCGCCAGAAAGCGCATTTCGGTGGTTGTCGCATTGTTGTCGAACGTGCCGACCCAGTTCCACGCCAAGTCGTCCGGGATGGCCTTGGCGTGGCCAGCGACATAGGGCTGGCCCATTTTGCGCAACTCGCCATCGCGCGGCATATTCTTGCTCCAGCCGCCAGCCGGGGTCTGGAAGCTGACAATGACGTCGGCAACATGACGCGCGCCCGGCGTGGCGTACCACGCGGCTTCACGGTCGAGCGGCATGGTGTGGATGCCGGCACTGGTCTCGGCGACGGGTAGAACGGCCCCGTTGGTGGCCTGTTCCGCCGCCAATGCCGCCTTGTCGGCCGCCATCTGCGCCTGCGACCGTGCCAGATAGGCCTGCCAATCGCTCTTGCCGGCTACCCGCGCCTCTGTTAGCGCTTCGGCGGGCACCGTCTTGCCGACCACCGCGGCGTGACCGGGAGCGGCGATGAAAATCGCCAGGGCGATAAGTGAGGCTGCGCGCATGGTCGGTATCCCTGAATTTGCTTTTGGGGGAGAGTGCCACCACCCAGGCGGGGGCGCAAGACAAATGATACCGGTGTCATTTATTGACTAAAATCCGCTCTTGCATCAGGCCACAAAAATACGCATATAGGCCTCGAGACGGCTGGGCGAAGGCCTCGCCAACCTGGTCAGGGCCGGAAGGCAGCAGCCACAACGAATTCACCTTCGGGTCAGTCGTCTCACTCCGCGCTTTACGCGGATGTTTTGGCTCGGACGCCGCATGTCTCGGCCTGCCAGACAAGCCAGCGACGCTTAAAAAAACCTCACAATTGCACCTGTGCACGAATCGAGCTTTGTGGGCTGACGCTTGCGTAAAAAGCCACTATATAAGAAACCATGTCCGATCATTCTGACCTTGACGATCCTTTTGCCAACGCTGAACTGGATGTGCCGGAGCGCGATGACCTGACCGACGATATGTTCGGCGGTGCGCCGGAGCCCAAGTCGTTGCCGGTCGCCAAGCCGATCGACAAGTCCGAAGCCTATACGGTTCTGGCCCGTAAATACCGTCCGCGCACCTTCGAAGACCTGATCGGCCAGGAAGCCATGGTGCGCACCCTGACCAACGCCTTCCAGGCCGGACGCATTGCGCACGCCTTCATGCTGACCGGTGTGCGCGGCGTGGGCAAGACCACGACGGCCCGCCTTCTGGCCCGCGCGCTCAACTACGAAAGCGACACGGTTCATGAGCCGAGTGTCGATCTGTCGGAGATGGGCGTTCATTGCAAGGCCATCATCGAAGGCCGTCATATCGACGTGCTCGAACTCGACGCCGCGTCGCGAACCGGGGTCGACGCCATGCGCGACCTGCTCGAATCCGTCCGCTATGCCCCGGTCGAGGCGCGTTACAAGGTCTATGTCATCGACGAAGTCCACATGCTGTCGACGGGCGCTTTCAATGCGCTTCTGAAGACGCTTGAGGAGCCGCCGCCCCACGCCAAGTTCATTTTTGCCACCACGGAAATCCGCAAGGTGCCGGTGACCATCCTGTCCCGGTGCCAGCGTTTCGACCTGCGCCGCGTCGAACCCGAAACCCTGACGCCGCATCTGGAAAAAATCTGCACCCTGGAGGGGGTCAAGATCGATGCCGACGCGGTTGCCCTCATCGCCCGCGCTGCCGAAGGATCGGTGCGTGACGGCCTGTCTCTGCTTGACCAGGCCCTGGTGCAGAGCGAAGCGGGAGAGACGACGAGCGCCGAAGTGGTGCGCGACATGCTGGGTCTGGCCGACCGCTCCGCAACGCTGGCCCTGTTCGAAAACATCATTTCCGGTCAGATGAGCGAAGCGCTGCTGGCCTATCGCACCCTGTACGGGTTTGGCGCCGATCCGTCCCAGATCATGGGCGACATGCTGGAATACGCCCACGCGACCTCCGTCGCCAAGATTCTGGGCGCCGATGCAACGCGCCTGCCCAAGGCGCAGGCCATGCGCGTGACCGCCCTCGGGTCGCAACTGTCGGCGGGCACACTGTCGCGGCTGTGGACTCTGATGCTGAAGGCGTTCGAAGAATTGCGTCGCGCCCCGGATGCTTCGGCGGCCTTTGAAATGGCGCTTGTGCGCTTCTGTTACGCGGCTGACTTGCCGGGCCCAGAACTTCTGATGAAGCGTCTGCAGGGCGGTGAACCTCTGGTGCCGAACGGTCCGGGCGGCCTGCCCGGTGGCGGCGGTGGGGGAGGCGGCGCGACCGCCGTCCAGATGCGCCCGCAGGTTCAGGCCCTGCCCAATCCGCAAACCTTTCCCGACGTTCTGAAACTGATCTCCGAAAAGCGCGATATCGGTCTGCGCACGGACGTCGAGCAGTTTGTCCGCCTGATTGCTTTCAAACCCGGTGCGATCACATTCGAACTGGCGCCGCGCGCCCCGGCCGATCTGGTGCGCCGCCTGTCGATGCGCCTGCGCGAATGGACCGGTAGCCGCTGGCTCATCGCGACGGAAGGTTCCGGCGGCGCGGAATCGATCATGGAGCGCGACAAGCGCGAAACCGCCGCCGCCAAGGCGCGTCTCCAGGCAAACCCGTTCGTTTCCACCATGCTGGAAACCTTCCCCGGCGCGGAAATCATTGCCGTCCGCGCCCGCCCCAAACCCGTGGTGACAGAGACGGAGCCCGTGGTTCCCGTCGATGAACGTCCCGATGAAGATAAGGAAAACGACTGATGGATTTTGCCGCCATGATGAAGCAGGCGCAACTCGTCCAGCAAAAGCTGCACGAAGCGCAGGCCAAGATGAGCGAGAGCACGGTGCATGGCACCGCCGGCGCCGGTCTGGTCAAGATGGACCTTAAGGGTTCGGGCGACATGAGCGCGCTCACCATCGACGAAAGCCTGATGGCGCCGGGCGAAGGTGAAGTGCTGGCCGATCTGATCCGCGCCGCCCACGCCGATGCGCGCCGCAAGCTGGATGACCTCAATAAGGAAGTCATGGCGGAGGCTGCCAAGGATCTGGGGCCGGGCGGCGGTCTGCCCAACATGCCGAAATTCTTCTGATTTATGCGTGAAACCGCGCCTCCTTCCTGTATCTGCCGGCCTGTTGCGGGGCGCGTCTGATGGCTTCGGGCGCTGGACCTGAAATCGAGCGTCTGATGGCGCTTTTGTCCAAGCTGCCGGGGCTCGGACCGCGGTCGGCGCGGCGTGCCGCCCTGGCCTTGCTGAAGCGCCGTGACCAGCTGTTGATTCCGCTCACCCATGCCATGCAGGACGCCGCCGACAAGGTGGAAGCCTGTACCGTCTGTGGGCGTTTATCGACGCAAAACCCCTGTCCGACCTGCGCCGATCCGATGCGCGACGACGCCATGATCTGCGTCGTCGAAGAGGATAGCGCCTTGTGGGCCATGGAACGGGTGGGCGCCTTTACCGGGCAATATCATGTGCTGGGCGGGCTATTGTCGGCTCTGGACGGCGTGCGCCCGGAAGACCTGCGTCTGGACGGGCTGATCCAGCGCGTCAAGTCCGGTCGCGTGCGCGAAATCATCATGGCCCTGCCGGCCACAGTCGAAGGCCAGACCACGGCCCATTACATAGCCGACCGGCTGAAAGCGTTCGGGAACCAGATCGCCATCACCCATCTGGCGCGCGGCGTGCCTGTTGGCGGGGAACTCGACTGGCTGGACGACGGGACCATTGCCCATGCGTTCAAGTCCAGACGGTAAAAAGCCTGCCTTTTGGCGATAGGCGTCGCAGTCGTCGCTCGCAGGTATAAAAAATACCTGCATCGCTAGCCGGCTAGCCTCTCATCCAAAATTCAGGCTTTTTGTGCGGGGACGAGGCATATACTTATACCGCCCTGCTTGCGGGGCGGGGGACCGCACGAGACGCGAAGCGTTGAGATGTGGTGGTGGGGGCCTTCCTTCGCCCCCAATAGTCAGATACGGTTCAGGCGCCTGCCGCCAGCGCCGCCTTCTTTTCGCGGTTCTTCATCAGCAGATAGACAATCACGCAGCCGACCAGCTTGGACAAGATGGAAGCGCCGATGGCCCAGATGTTGAAAATGCCGGGAATGGCTGTCGCGGCCATCAGGTAAAAGACCGTCGTATCGATCGGTGAGCCCACCGCCGCCGAAATGAAGACGCGCTTCGACAGCGGCAGCTTCAGGAAGGTAAACAGGGCCCAGTCGATCGTCTCGCTGATCCCGAAGGCGACCGCGCTGGCCATAGCGATTTCCGCAGGGGCCATCTTGAACGATATAGCCAGACCGATCATCAGCGGAATGAAAATCCAGTGGCCGATTTCACGTTGCGCGAAGTCGCGCACCACCAGGACCAGGCCGGTGACAATGGCGAGCGGCGTCCATTCGCCGTGGTCGGGCAGGGGAATGGTCGGCACCGCCGCATAGGCCCAGTTGATGAACGGAATCAAAAACAGATACAGATAGGTCCACGGCGCCCGGCCGGTAAATGTCTTGCGCGCGGCCGCCCTGACGTCGATCATCCTATGTGTCCTCGGTTTCCGTCATCTCACGCCTTCTCTGGCGAAACTGTATCAGCGGCGGTGCGGACTGCAAGCGCAAATAGGGCTTGCCATTTTCGTTTCCGGAAGTTAGGAACATAGCATGAACATGTCAAGCGTCAGTCTGCTCGTTGTTATTGTTGTCGCCGTCGTTTTCGCCGGGGCGTGGTTTTTGGCCTTCACCGAGACGAAACGCCTGCGGACGCGCAACGAGGAACTGAGCGACCGGCTGACCGACGTCACCGCCGATCTGGCCGCGGCGAAGACGCAGGTGCGCAGCCTCGAAGACGCCCGCACGGCCATGAGCGAGCAGTTTCAGCTGGTATCCCATCAGGCCATGGAAAAATCGGCGTCGTCCCTGTTGCTGCGGGCCGAGGAAAGTTTTGTTGCGCGGGAAAAGCTGGCGCTTGAGCGTATGAATTCCAGCCTGCAACCCGTATCCGAAACCTTGACGCGCTTCGAAGCCCAGGTGAAGGCCATGGAAGAGGCGCGCAGCAAGAACAGCGGCGAACTGGAACAACAGATCAAGCAATTGCTGACCGCCTCGGACCAGACCCGTGAGGTGACGCAGAAACTGGCCAATTCGCTGCGCCGTGGCGCCGGTGTTCAAGGGCGGTGGGGCGAAGAAACCCTGCGCAACGTCCTCCAGGCGGCGGGCTTGACGCGCTTCGATTTTATCGAGCAGCACAATCTCGACACGGATGAGGGCCGCCGCCGGCCGGACGTCGTGGTGCGTATGCCCGGCGATAAGTCCAATGGCGTGTTCGTCATCGATTCCAAGGTCAACCTGACCGCCTTTCTCGATTCCATGGATGCGCTGGACGACGAGGCGCGCGAAACCGCCCTGCAACGCCATACCCAGGCCCTTCGCGCCCACGTTCGGGACCTGTCGGGCAAGGCCTATTGGGACCAGTTCAAGGATCAGTCGCCGGACTTCGTCGCCCTGTTTATTCCTGGTGACGGCTTTCTGGCGGCGGCGCTCGACCGCATGCCGCAACTGATGAACGAGGCCATGGACAAGAAGGTGATCATCGTCACCCCGACGACCCTCTTCGCCCTATGCAAGGCCGTCGCCTATGGTTGGCGCGTCGAAGACCAGATGAAGAACGCCTCCCATATCGCCGATCTGGGGCGCGAGCTCTATGCGCGCCTGTCGATCATGGGCGATCATGTGTCGGGCCTCGGCGGCGCATTGGGCCGGGCGGTTGAAAAATACAATGCCTTTATTGGTTCGCTGGAGACCAAGGTGCTGACCCAGGCGCGGCGGTTCGAAGACCTCCAGGTCGACCACCAGGGCAAGCCTTTGCCGGATCTGACGGCCATCGAAAGCCAGCCAAAGGTGGCTAACAAGTTGAAATCACTCCAATCGTCCGACAGTGAATCTGTTTGACTTGAAATTTTCGACCTGTGAGATTACATCTCCGCTATGGCCATACGCGAAATTCTTACCGTCCCGAACCCCGTCCTGAAGCAGGTCTCCAAGCCCGTCGCCGTCGTTGATGACGCCTTGCGCGCCCTCATGGACGATATGCTTGAAACCATGTACGACGCGCCCGGCATCGGCCTGGCCGCGATCCAGATCGGTGAACCCGTCCGGGTCATCGTTATGGACCTGCAGGAAAAGCCGGAAGACGACCCCGAAGGCGAAGCGGTCAAAAAGCCGCGTTATTTCGTCAACCCGGAAATCGTCTGGAAGTCGGATGACACCGCGCCCTACGAAGAAGGCTGCCTCAGCGTCCCGGAAATCTACGACGAAGTGCAACGTCCGGCCCGGGTCAAGCTGCGCTATCTCGACTATAACGGCAACCCGGTCGAAGAAGACGCCGAGGGCCTGTTCGCCGTGTGCATCCAGCACGAAATGGACCATCTGGAAGGCGTGCTCTTCATTGACCACCTGTCCAAGCTGAAGCGCGACCGCGCCGTCACCAAGGTCAAGAAGCTGACGCGCAACGCGGCGTAAAGAGCTTGCTCCCATAGTCTATTGCGATTAGACCTCCCAGACTTGCTGAGAGGTCTTTTATGCGTCTAGCCTTCATGGGCACTCCCGAATTCGCCGTCCGGGCGCTGGCTGAACTGGTGGCCAGCGGTCACGATATCGTCTGCGTCTACAGCCAGCCGCCCGCGCCGAAAGGCCGGGGCCAGGTGCTGAGCCCATCGCCGGTCCACAGCTTTGCGGAAAGCCTGGGGATCGAGGTGCGCACGCCCAAATCCATGAAGGCGCCCGAGGCCATTGCCGATTTCCAGGCGCTCGATATCGACGCTGCCATCGTCGTCGCCTACGGTCAGATTCTGAAGGCAGAAGTCCTCGATCATCCCCGTCTGGGCTGTTTCAACCTGCATGCCTCGCTTCTGCCGCGCTGGCGGGGGGCCGCGCCGATCCAGCGCGCCATCATGGCCGGCGATACCCATACCGGCGTCGAGGTCATGCGCATGAGCGAAGGCCTGGACGAAGGCCCGATTATCCTGACCGGACGCGTCGAAATCACCTTGGATGATACGGCCCAGAGCCTGCATGACAAGCTGGCGGCGCTGGGGGCTTCGCTCCTGCCGGTGGCCCTGGCCGCCATCGAACGCGGTGGCGCCAATGAGCAGGCACAGGTCGGAGAACCGACCTATGCCCGCAAGATTACGCCGGAAGAGGCCCGGATCAACTGGAACCGGCCGGCGCGCGACCTCGACTATCATATTCGCGGCCTGTCGCCCTTTCCGGGCGCGTGGTGCCTGTTGCAAACCGCCAAGGGCGAGCAGAGGCTGAAAGTGCTGATGTCGCGCCTGACGGATGAGGTGTCGGCAGAAACGCCGGGCACGCGCCTGCTGGGGGGCTTGAAGATCGCCACCGGCGACGGCGTGATCGAGCTTGTGCGGGTCCAGCGCGAAGGCAAGGCAGCCCAGGACGCCGCCGATTTTCTCAACGGCGGCCTGCTCAATCCCGGCGATATCCTGCTGTAATGCCCCGTTATAAGCTCCTTGTCGAATATGACGGTCGGCCGTTCAATGGCTTTCAGGCTCAGGGCGATCAGCCGAGCGTCCAGACCGCCATCGAGGCGGCCATTTTCAAGTTCACCGGTCAGGCCCTGCGCCTGACCGTCGCTGGCCGGACGGATACAGGGGTACACGCCACTGGGCAGGTGGTGACCTTCGATCTGGAGAAAACCTACCCGGCCAAGGTGGTGCGCGACGCCATCAATGCCCATCTGTTTCCACTGGCCGTGTCGATCCTGGCGGCGGAAGAGGTCGAGGCTGAGTTTTCGGCACGCTTTTCGGCGACGGGGCGCATGTACCTGTACCGCATCCTCAACCGCGAAGCGCCGCCCGCCATCGATCAAGGCCGCGTCTGGCATGTCAAAAAGCCGCTCGATGTCGAGGCGATGATCGAAGCGGCCAAGGCCCTGACCGGGCATCATGATTTCACGACATTCCGCTTCGTCGCCTGTCAGGCCAATTCACCGATGCGCACGCTCGACATCGCGCGTGTGAAGCGGTTCGGCGAAGAAGTGCATCTGGTCTTCGCGGCGCGGTCCTTCCTGCATCGTCAGGTCCGGTCGATGACGGGAACCCTGGTCGATATCGGCACTGGGCGCTATCCGGTGGCCTATGCCGGCGAAGCCCTGGCCGCCGCAGACCGCGCCCGTTGCGGTCAGGTTGCGCCGGCGCATGGCCTCTATCTGACGCAGGTCACTTACGAGGCGGAGCCGAATTTCGAAAAATATGCCTCGATCAAGGCCGAATAGGCGTGGGTCAGCGCTTCGAGATCGGCGACGGCCACGCACTCGTTAATCTGGTGCATGGTCTGGCCAACCAGACCAAATTCGACCACGGGGCACAGGTCGCGGATAAAGCGTGCATCGGACGTGCCGCCGGTCGTTGACCGGTCGGTGTCCAGGCCGAATTGCGCACGGATCACGTCGGCGATCAGGTCGACGAAGGGGCCGGCCTCGGTCAGGAAGGCCTCGCCGGAAATGCTCGACTGGACCTCGATGGCCGCGCCTGACCTGTCCGCGATATGGCGGGCGACGGTGTCGAACCACTGGCTCAGGGCCGCGCCGGTGTGCGCCGGGTTGAAGCGGATATTGACCCGCGCCCGCGCCGCCTGAGGGATGACATTGGTCGCGGTGTTGCCGGTGTCGATGGTGGTGATTTCGAGGTTCGACGGCGGAAATGAGTCATAGCCGTCGTCGAGATGGCGCGCCTTTAGTTCGGCCAGCAGATCAACGAGTACGGGCAGGGGGTTGAGTGCGCGCTGCGGATAGGCGACGTGGCCCTGCTTGCCGGTGACGGTAAAGGTGGCGTTGATCGAGCCGCGCCGCCCGACCTTGATCATGTCGCCCAGTTGCGCCGACGACGACGGTTCGCCGACGATGCAGTGATCGATGACCTCGCCCGTCTGCTTGAGCCAGTCGACGACGCGCACCGTGCCGTCGGTCGCCACGCCTTCTTCGTCGCCGGTGATCAGGAAGGACAAGGACCCGGCTTGGTCATCGATGCGCGACACGGCGGAGATCCAGGCCGCGATGGCGCCTTTCATGTCCACGGCACCGCGGCCGATCACCTGGCCGTCATGGATTTCGGCGCCGAACGGATCGTATTTCCACAAGGTGCGCACGCCGACCGGCACGACGTCGGTATGGCCGGCAAAGCACAGGTTGGGAGAGGCGGCGCCGCGCCGGGCATAGAGGTTTTCGATCTCGCCGAATGTGAGGCGCGTGCACGTAAAGCCCAATTCGGTCAGAATGGTCTCGACCGTATCCATGGCTCCGGCATCGGCCGGCGTCACCGACGGCCGGGTAATCAGAGCCTGGGTCAGGGTTGTTACGTCAAGCATTCCACACTCCGCGCCGATGTACCGCTTTTCGGCAAAAAACACATGCAATTGCCGCGCCTTTCCTCTAAGTGCCTTTAGACGCCGGGGGAAGACTCTAAATTAGGGTCGAGATTGCATTTTTGCTCAAGGTTTTGCCGTGACTACGCCGCCTGAAACGCCCGCCATCGACCTGCCGCCGCTGCAGGAAGACAATCGCCACCCGTTGCAAATTCCGGATTTCCGCTCGTTCTGGCTGTCACGTCTGTTCGGCGTGCTCGGGACCTCGGCCCAAAGCGCGGCCATCGCCTGGCAAGTATATGAAATCGCGCGGCGGACCGAGGGCGTCAAGGAATCGGCGCTTTATGTCGGCCTGATCGGCCTGGCGCAGTTTCTGACCCTGTTTGCCTTTACCCTGCCGGCGGGCATTGTCGCCGATCGCCACGACCGCAAGAAGATCGTCAGCGTCGTGCTTATGGCCCAGTTGCTTTTGTCGCTGGGGTTTTTCGCCTATTCCTTCATTCCGCATCCGCCGTTCTGGGGCCTGTTTGCCCTGAGCGCGGTGCTGGGTGCGCTTCGCGCCTTCAGCGCTCCGGCCAGTTCGGCCATTGGGCCGATGCTGGTCCCGAAACATATCCTGCCCAAGGCGATCGCCGTCAATTCCATGGCGTTTCAGACCGGATTGATCGTCGGTCCGGCACTGGGCGGGTTGCTTGTCGGGTTTTCACCGCGTTTTGCCTATGGCTTCTGCGCCGGTCTGTGCCTGATCGCCTCGGTCCTGGTTCTGACCATCCGCACACCGACCAATCCCGATGCGCCGTCGGGATCGAAGACGGCGATGCTCAAGGAAGGCATGGAATATATATGGTCTAACAAGATCATCCTGGGCGCGATTTCGCTCGACCTGTTCGCCGTGCTTCTGGGTGGCGCCACCGCCCTCATGCCGATGTTCGTCAAGGATATCCTCCATGCCGGGCCGGTCGCCTTCGGCCTGTTGCGGGCATCGCCGGCCATCGGCGCCATCGTGACCTCCTTTATCCTGTCGTGGTCGCCTATTCGCCGCCATGCCGGACCGTGGATGTTTGCGGGTGTCGCCGTCTTCGGTCTGGCGACGATCGTTTTCGGCCTGTCTAATATGATATGGCTGTCGATTGCGGCGATGATCGTCCTGGGCGCGGCCGACATGATCAGCGTCTATGTCCGCGGTACACTGGTGCAGATCGTCACGCCCAACCATATGCGTGGCCGTGTCGCCTCGGTGTCCTATCTGTTTATCGGTGCGTCGAACGAATTGGGCGAATTCGAAACCGGCGTCGTGGCGCGTTTGATGGGACCGGTCAATGCCGCGCTCTTCGGGGGGATTGGTTCGCTCATGGTCACCGGCGCGTGGATCAAGCTGTTCCCGCCCCTGTGGAAGGCGGACCGGCTGGATTAGCGCGTACCGCTCTTATACCGAATTAACGCGTACCGCGCGTCGTAGTGATGGCGGACCGCAGGGGACGGGCATTGCCGCGAACCGGGCTGACCTCGGTCTGAGCCAGGGCCTGCGGACGTGAGGTCTCGTTTTCGCTCTCGTAATGATAGCCGCCGTTCAGAGCCACGGCGTTGTCGTTGATCGTGGTGCCGTTCGGGCTGACCTGGGCCACGGCGATCATGGAATCGATTTCGCGCTTGCGGGCCCGGAAGGCGAGCAGATCGGCGCCGGCCAGAGTGTTGGATTGGGGCACCTTTGCCCCCTTCGGATCGATCGGATGGTGGTCGTGCCACACTTCGAAATGCAGGTGCGGGCCGGTGGAACGGCCCGTTGTGCCGACATAGCCGATAATCTGGCCCTGGGTCACGTGCTGGCCGGGGCGCACGGCAATCGACGACATGTGGCCGTAGCCGGTTTCCCACTCCTTGTTGTGGGCGATGCGCACCCATCGGCCATAGCCGCCCCACCATTTGGCGTCCATGACGACACCGTCGCCGGCGGCCTGGATCGGGGTGCCTGAGGGGGCGGCGAAGTCGATGCCGGTATGCATCTTCATGAAGCCGACAATCGGGTGAAAGCGCATGCCGAACCCGGACGAGGTGCGCGCGCCATAGATGGGCGTGGCCAGCAGGAAGCCTTTGATGCTGCGGCCATTTTCATCGTAATATTCGGTGTTTTTCGTCCCGCGCGGCGCAAAGGAATAGAAGCGATTGACGCCGCCCTTGGCCTGGATTTCGGCGTAGAGCAGATTGCCGGCTTCGACCGTGCGACCGCTTTCGGTGACCTTGCGGTCGAAGACCAGCTTGAAGCTGTCACCCGCTTGGATATCGCGTTCGAAATCGATCTTGTGGGCGAACAGCTTGACCACCTGGGTGGTCAGGGTCGGGGTCGCGCCGAGGGCGGCGGCGGACGTGAACAAGGAACCCTTGATCTGACCGATGGCGATGCGGCGTTCGTCGCGCACCGATTCTTCCAGGGCGCGCAGGCGCATCGTGCCGTCACGATCCGTGGTCAGGGTGAGTTGCTTGGCGGGGCCGGTGCGCAGGGTGAGGCCCAACAGTCGGGCCGTGCCGGTGCCATTAACCGGGCGGGCAATGGCGGCTTCGAGGTTCAGGCCGGTCTTCAGGTCGGTGACCTTGAACGATTGCGACAGTGTATTGACCGCCATCTGGGCTTCGTCAGCGGAGATTCCCATGCGCTTGAGAGCATCGGTCAGGGATTCGCCGGAGCGCACGGATACCGGCATGTCGACTGGCTGGCTATAGCCCGGACGGGCGGCTGCCTCTGCATAGGCCTGGGTTTCGAGCGCCATCGCGGCGGCAGGGTCCATGGGAGCGGACAGGCCCGGCATGGGCTGAATGACACGCCACAACAAAGTGCCGACCGTCACGGCCGTCGCCAGGGCAAACACCATTGGCGTCAGTCTGACAGGTTGTCGGCGGGGATCGAGTTGAGCCATGTACGCGTATTCGTCCTGTTAAGCGGTGGTGTCCCGCCCGGTTCCGTCATCGGCAAGGCCGCGGACGGGCAGGGGAAACATACTCAATTTAGCTTTGCTTGAGGCCAGTTTGGCGCCCAAGCGGCAGGCAAGACTCGCTGAAAGTCGGCACAATGACCCGAGTCTCATAGATGTGGAAGGCTCTGCTTACGCCAAAATAAGGCGAAAATGAGGCTTGAGGCTCCCCTACAGATCTTCCGGCAGGGTCCGGATTTACCTTGTGATCCTTAAAATCCTGCTTAAAAGAGGTTAATTGAAGGTTAACGCGTTAACCTTTTCAAATTCGCGCCCCGGCCTTTCGCCGGTAAGCATTTCATTGTTCTTGAAAAATTCCGGGTATTCGCTTTCGTTCCCGAAAAAACACCGTTCACTGACGAAATGTCCGATTTTGGGCTCAAATTCCACCTAGGCTGCGGACAAAATTGTTATTGTGTCCACATTTTTTAAGAGGTTTGCATGATACTGGTCCCTTCCCGCAGGCAGAAGCCTCCCGTGCGATACAGAAGCGTATAAGACTCGATTGATGACGAAACCCATCCCCTTTGACGACGAAGCCTTGTGGTTTCCTGCGCATACGAGCGCGGGGGACAGCTTCACGCGTCCGGTGGGGGTGGATGGCGGACCGCCGGCGGACGCGCAAGACGATATCGGTCTGCCGGGGCGAAGACCCACATCTCAACGTGGCGGCGGATCAGGCAACGGCAAAAAGGGCGGCGGGTTCGGCGCGGCGGGCTGGATCGGAATCGCCTTGTGCGGCGTGGCTCTGTGCGGCGTTGCCGTCGTCGGCGCGCGCAAGGAGGTGGCCTCTGCCGTCGTCGAGGGCTGGCTGCGTGGCCAGGGGGTCCGTTCGCGGGTGACGTTTGACGCCTTGTCGCTAAGCCATGCCGAAGGCTCCGTCCTGATCGGCGACGCGAAACAGCCTGAAATGCGCCCTGAAATGAGCATAGAGCACTTCGCGGCGGATTACCGGCTTAGTCTGTTCAGCGGTGGACAACCATTGGCGCGTATCGACCGCGTGCGCCTAACACGACCGGTTGTGGCGTTTTCCATCAAGGACGGTAAACTGCATTTCGGTTCGCTTGACCGGCTTGTGCAGAATATCCTGTCTGCGCCGCCGTCCAACACACCGCCGCCGCGCGACATTATTATAGAGGACGCGCAGGTCCGCCTCGACAGCGACTATGGCCTGCTTCAAGGCCACGGGGGAATCTCCCTGCACGATGGGCAACTGGTGCTGCTCGACCTGACCCTGCCCGCGACCCGCCTGACGGGAAAGCTGGGCGCCGGCCAGGTGCGCCAGGGCCGGATCACGGCGCGGTCCGTCAATACCGGCGTGGGCGGCGACCAGTTGCACGTGAAGGCCAATCTCGGCGGCGACAACTGGACCGTTCGGCCCGGCGGCAATCTGGTTGAAACCATAGGCGCGGACGACGAACGTTTTTTTGCCCGCAATGTCGCGCTCGATGTCGATGCCTATCTGCCCTATCGCCATTCCAAATCTATGTACGAAGCCTTTAGCGGCGCGGTCGCGGCGACGGTGGCGTTGCGAGCCGATGAAATTCGCGGCGCCGGGGCGCGTGCGACGGGCTTTGACACGCAACTGCAATTCGCCGGCAACCTGAAAACAAATGAGAAGGGTACGGCCTATTCCGGCCGCGCCGAGGTTGTGACCCGGGCCGCTACGGTGACGGGCGCGGACCTGACCGGCGATGCGCTCACCGTGTCGGGCAAGGACCTCCAGCTCAATACCGGTTTCTCCAGTGATACCGGCCTGGCCTTCAACCTCACCGGACCGTTGCGCGGCGATGCCGCGCTTCTGAAGCAGGGCGACCTGCTGGCGCGGGCCGTGCGCATCGATCTCGGTGATTTCGCCCTGGCGTCGGATCGCGACGGGGCGAAACTGTCGTTCAATGGTCGCGCGGATCTGGGGCAGTTCCGCCCTATGACCGGCCTGGCGCTGGACCAGTCAACCCTGTCCTTGCGGGGCGAAGGGGAGGCGGCGGCGAACGCCGGTCCGTGGAATTTCCGTCTGACCAGCGATATCTCGGCGGTACGCAGCAGCTATACCGGCCTGTCGGCCATGGCGCGTGGCCGTGCGGCTGACCGCGCTGCCGCCGCCGCGAAAACCCCCGCGCCCGGCGCTCCCAATCCGCCGCCGCCGGACGCCATTATAACCCTCGATCGCGCACTTGAGCGGTTTGCCTTGCGGGTGAAGGGCCTGAGCGTCGATGTCAGCGGTGATCCCTCCGGTGCGCCGCCGCGACTCACCGTGCGCGCCAAAAGCGCGGTCGCCGATTTGAATGGCGGCGGTACGGCCACCCTGACGCCGCATGCTACCAAGCCGCTATTCGCGACCGGTCAGACCGGCGCCTTCGGTTTGGCGCTGAGCGGTCCGGACCTGCCGCAACTGGCCTTGACCATCGATGGTCTGGCCTCCGATCCGCGCGGTGTTGCCGCCGGTGCTTTCGGTCTGGCCGCTCAGTTCGATTTCGATCCCTTCGCTGGGGCCACGTTCGATGGCGAGGGGCGATTTGTTGTGACCAATGGTGGGGGGCTGATTGTGACCCTCAGCCGCCCCGCGACCTTCGCTGTTCGCTCCGCCGAATTGGGGGATCATCTCGAAAATCTGTCGGCGACGATTACCCAAACCGGCCAAACCTTCCTGACCTACAATTCCGACGCCTGGCGCGTCAGCGGGGCATTCGGTGGATTGGCGCTCGCCGCACCCAACGAAAGTGTAAAGCTGGCCGATGGCAATGGGCCGTTCGAAGCCTATAGCCTGGGTGACGGCCTGGGTTTCAAGGCGGCGCTCAGCCGCGCGACCCTGACCGATGGACTACCGGCTGACCAGACACGGTTTACCCCCTTGCTGTTGTCAGGCACGATCAACCAGGACCGTCGCGCCCTGACCGGTCGTTTCTTCGCGGCGACCTCGGCGGCAAAGGGGCCGGATGGCACACCTCTGCGCATCGCCGCCATCAACCTCGATAATAATAACCTCAGTGGCGCGGGCGCTCTATCGGTCAGCACTCTGGACCTGAATTTCAGGGCGGACGGCCTTCAGCCCGCGCAACTGACGCCGATGGCGGCCATGATATTCGCCGGTGGGGTGAACGGCGGCATAGATTTCAAAGGCGCCTTCAACTGGGACAAGACGCGGACCTGGAGTGGCGGCATCCTGAAAATCGGTATGCGCGATTTCATGGGCGCAACGCAAAACCTTGGGCCGAAGGGGATGGACTTTATCGGCCCGACGGGCGCGTCCGAAGGCCTGACCGGTGAGATTGACTTCACCTCCCTGGCGCCGCTACGCTCCGAGCCGGGCCAGAAAATTCACCTGGCCAAGACTCAGTTGGGCGTGCCGCTGACCGATCTGGACCTGAACGTCCAATTCCTTGGCGACCAGATGCGCGTCGAATCGGCCCGTGTCGATAGTCCTGGCGGGGTGCTGCGGCTGGAGCCGACGATTGTGCCGTTCGACGGCAAGACGCCCGTGACTGGCACCCTGACCTTCGACGGCCTCGATTTCGGTAAGGTGGTGGCCGCTTCTGACCTGGCCAAGAGCATGACCTTTGAGGGGCGCATGTCCGGCCGTATGCCGTTCCGCGTCGAAGGCGGCAAGATCCGTTTGTCCGATGGCGCGATGTCGTCGGATGCGCCCGGCCATATATCGATCCGGCGCAGCGCCGTTACCGGCATCGAGGCAACGGGATCCATGACCAGCGACACGCCGTCGCCGACGGCGGCCCTGGCCGCCAGGAATGCCGAAGCCGCTGCCGATCCGAACTTCAATCCGTTTCAGGATCTGGCCTACCAGGCCATGGAGCACATCGCCTTCGATAAGGTTGATGCCCGCCTCAATTCCACGGACGGCGGCATCCTCGATATCAACTTTCACATCAAGGGACATTTCGACCCGCCGCAAAAGCAAAAGGCCAATATCAGCCTGTATGACTATATTACAGGCAAGTGGATGCAGAAGCCGATCGCCCTGCCGTCGAATACGCCGCTGGAGCTCTATCTCGAAGTGCCTCTACCGCTCGACAAGATCATCGACGCGGCGGTGCAGTATAATTCCCTGACGGCGCTGAAGGCAAAGCCGGAATAACCGCGCCTCAGGTGCTTTGACCGTCTTCCGTGCGCGCGATTTCGACGATGATATCGCCGGCCTGAATGGCCTGGGCCGGTGCTTCCCAATAGCCGTATAGTCGGCCGTCGCGGCAGATGCGCACGCCCATGCCGGTGGTCAGGTCGCGCAGGCGTTTGCCGATATCGACCGGAGATGCCGGACGTTCGCGCATGACCACCTTGCCATCAGCCGAGGCCAGGTCGGCGATGCAATCTACGACCAGATGGCCTTCCGAGGCGCGCGCCAGCAGATGACCGCCCATGCTGACCGGATTGATGATGTTGGTGGCGCCGGCCTGGCGGATCAGATCTTCGTTTTCAATGGCGCGGACTGTGGCGCTGATGGGCACCTGTGTGTTCATCTGGCGAGCCGACAGAACGATCAGCACGGTGGAATCGTCGCGGTGGGTCGACACCATCACGGCGCGTGCGGTTTGGACGCAGGCGGCATCCTGTATCGCATTGTAGGTGGCGTCGCCTTCGATACCGGTGACGCCGCGCGCGGTGGCGGCAGTCACGCGGCTGGCATTTTGATCGACAACGACCACGGTGTCCGGGTTCGCCCCCTGACGGAGCAGTTCATCGACCGCTGCTTCGCCGGTTGCACCGTAGCCGTAGACAATGATGTGGTTTTTCAGCTTTTTGCGGATCATGTGTGTCCTGAACTGCTCCCACGTACTTTTCAGCGCCAGGGTATAGGCCGTGCCGAAAAAGATTATCCAGATGAAGAGCCGGATCGGCGTCACCACGAAGGTGTCGAACATCCGGGCGCGGTCGGTAACGGGCGTGATGTCGCCGTAGCCGACCGTCGTGACGGTGATGGCGGTGAAATAGACCACATCGAGAAAGGAGACGTGGTTGTCGGTATTATCGCGCAGGCCGCCACGATCGAGCCAGTGGCCGGCCATGGCTATACCGAGAAGGACCACCACCAGCGCGGCGCGAAGCCACAGGGATTGCCAGATATTGAGCCTGGGACGCCGCCTCGCAATGATCGGTGACGACGGCTTTGGCACGGGTGAAATCATGAACGGCCTTTCGCAGCGTACCTTGTTTTGCTGTAAAAGGCCGCACGGTTTCAAGTAAAATATCCGTTTCGTTCAGCCACGGTTCAGCCTATATCTGCCTATAGTGTCGATATCGATCCAAAGCGCGTTCAAGAGGGAGCCATTATGAAAAAAGTGATTGCGGCGGGAGCTTTAGCGATTTGCGGACTGACGCTGATGGCTTGCACGCCCTCGGTCAACGTCAATGTCAATCTGGCGCCCATCTACGCCAAGCTCGATGTCGATGTTAAGGTTCACCTGGATGAGGACGTGAAAGCCCTCGCCAAAGAAAACCCGAACCTGTTCTAGGCGCTACGGAAAGTGAGAAAAATCATGAAGAACGCTCTGCTTAAAACCGTCCTGGCTGCCGCCCTCGTGGCCGGTTCGATCACCACGGCCGCTGTAATGACGGCGCCGGCCTATGCCGATGTCGCCGCTTCCAAGGCCAAGGTCGATGCCGCCAAGGCAAAGGGTGTGGTCGGTGAAAAGAACGACGGCTATATCGGTTTCGTATCCGGTGGCGGTGACGCCGCCCTGAAGGCCGCCGTCGACGAAATTAACGCTGGCCGCCGCGAAGTCTATGGTCAGGCCGCCGCCAAGAATGGCGTGTCGGTCGATGCCGCCGCCCAGGCCGCCTTCGTCAAGGTCATCCTGGCGAAGGTCAATGCCGGTGAATATTACCAGGATGCCGGCGGCGCCTGGGTCAAGAAATAGTCTCGAAACCGACATTTTGGCTAAAGACTAACCCTCCGGACGATGTCCGGAGGGTTTTTTGCCGGCTGTCATCTATGTCGCTTCAGGCTTAAGTCAATCTGCAACCTTCTCCGGCACACTTCGTGCATTGGGCGGAAATGGCGCCGTGTGGGCGTCGGATTTGATACAGCTGGTTCCTGAAGTCAGGGACGACGGGAGCAGGGAATGCAACAGGACCATTTGAAGCCGCTGACATCGCTGCGATTTTTCGCCGCCTTCTGGGTCGTGCTCTATACCTATATTCATGAACTGGCGGGAGCGCCGGTCGTCGGAATCGTCGACAAGGGGTATCTCGGTGTCGACCTGTTCTTCGTGCTGTCGGGTTTTATCCTGTCCTATTGCTATCTCGACGGCTTCGGCGAGGGGCGGTTCAGCTACGGCCAGTTCACCGTCCACCGTCTGGCGCGTGTCTACCCGCTTCATATCGCAACCCTGCTCTTTACCCTGCTGCTGATCGCGGCGGCCGCCTTAAAAGGGGTGCAGCTTGACGCCAATGCCGCAAACTGGGCGGCGCTGCCGGCGCATCTGACCCTGACCCAGGCGTGGGGGCTGGCGCCGACGGCCTCCTTCAACCATCCGTCCTGGTCTATTTCGGCGGAATGGTTCGCCTATCTGTCCTTCCCGGCGGTGGCCTTCCTTGCCTGGCGGTTGCGCGACAGGCCGATCGTGGCGGTCAGTCTGGCCATTGCCCTTCTGGTAGCCATAAACCTTGCCTTCGCGGCGTTTGCCGGCTTCAACCTGACCCGCGCCACCTTCCAGTGGGGCGCGCTGCGCATTGTCCCGAGCTTCCTGTACGGCAGTGCGCTCTATCTGGCTTGGCGTTCCGGCGCGGTGGCGAATCGCACCGTGGCTATCGCAGGCACGCTGATCGCCTTGGCCGCGGTTGCGGGTGCTGCGACCTTCGGGCAATCGGACATTTTGATGGTTGTCGCCCTGGGACTGCTGGTCCTGTCTGTTTCAGGCCTGAATGAAAAAGGTGTGATGTCGAACCGCACCCTGGTCTATCTGGGGGAAATCAGCTTCGCCACCTATATGATCTACGTGCCCTGGAAGTGGGTTTACCTGAAGGCCGCCAATGCGTTCCTGGGTACTGAACACCAGCCTTTGCCACTGTTTTGGTGGTCTGTGGGGCTAGTCGCGCTGGTGCCGTTATCGATGTTGGCACACCATCTTGTCGAGCGGCCGTTTCGTAAAATCGTCCGTTTTCACGGCGAACGACTTCACAACTCGATCACGTATTTGTGGGCGAAATAAGGTTAATTTTTCTCCGAGCGGGCGCAAAAGCTATTTGAAAATTAATTTTTCTGTTGTATCCAAGACACGGGATCAACAGTAAATGAGTAGTTTGCGTGAAAAAAACCGTTTCGGCGTTGGCCTTTGCCGTTCTTGCCCTATGTGCCGCTGGCTCCGTTGATGCCAAGGCCAAAGCCCATAAAACGACTAAGGCGGCCGCTGTCAAGGTCGCTACGCGTAACTCGCCAGCTAGCGCTGCATATCTCCAATGCGTCACCTTTGCCCGTCAGTTCACCGGCATGCAAATCTTCGGCGACGCATGGACATGGTGGGAAAAAGCCACCGGTCGCTACGAAGAGGGCACGGCGCCCCGTCCGGGCGCAGTGCTGGTTTTCCGTCAGCAGGGCAAGATGAGCCGTGGCCACGTCGCCGTCGTCTCCCAAATCATTACCGATCGCTATATTCAGGTGACCCACGCCAACTGGTCGCCGATCAATGGCCGCCGTGGCCAGGTCGAAGACAATGTCAACGTCCTCGATGTGTCGGAAAAGGGTGACTGGTCGCTGGTCAAGGTCTGGTACGGACCGATGAACGACCTCGGCACCACTGTCTACACGACCTACGGTTTTATCTATCAAGATCCGAACAATGTGCGCATGGGTGACAATGTCACGACCATGATCGCTCAGGCCGAACCGGTCGCCGCGCCGAAGCCGGCCGCGACCCAGATCGCCATGAATACCGCCCCCGTTTCCAGCCCTGCGTCCGTCAAGGATCTGCCGGCTGACCTCGAAGCCGCGCTCACCCCCGGCAATCACAAGGGCTTCCAGTCCGTGAAGCCGGTCCAGGTCACCGCGCACGTTACCGGTAAGCCGGCTGCCGAACTGGTGGCTCAGATTGACGCCGATAACGAAGCCGCCGGCCGTCCGGTCGCCAAGGTCAAGGCGCCGTCCGCCAAGTCGACGAAATCCAACTCGCGCGTTCGCACCAAGCTGAAAGACTGATCTTTACCCCTCCGCAGGTTTGCGGCTAGATACGGGCTGGAAGACATGCCGTTATACGGTATGACTTCCGGCCTTTTTCTTTTGTCCGGCGCTATCGCCGGGCAGACCGTCCGGGGAATCGTTTGCTAACCTTACGTTCACAGAACGGCCATGTTGCCGAAGGCGCCGATGCGCTCAATCCCGCCATCGTCTGGCTCGATCTCCATATGCCGACGCGCGATGAGGAACTCAGCCTGGAAGCCTGGCTTGGCGTCCAGTTGCCGACCCGTGAGGATATGGACGAGATCGAAACGTCCAGCCGCTTGTATCTGGAGGATGGCGCAGCCTTCATGACGGCCCAGATCGCCTTTTTCGGCGGCGCGTCGCAATTGCAGGCGGGCCCCGTCACCTTCGTATTGGTTGGCGGCCGGCTTGTGACCATCCGCTATATCGATCCGGCCTCGTTCAAAATTTTCGGCGGGCATCTGGAAAAGCAGCCAGCCCTGTGTTTCGACGGGGCGGTTGCCTTTTTGAATCTGCTCGATGTTATCGTCGACCGCACCGCCGATCTCATTGAAAAAACCAGTGGCGGCATAGATGCCCTGTCCAAGGCGGTCTTTACGACACGGCGCAAGACCAGGCTGGAAAACGTGCTGATCAGCCTGGGGGCAGCGCAGAACGATATCGTCAAGATACGCGACTCTCTGGTGTCTTTGTCGCGGTTGACCGCCTTTGCCGCCACACTGGAAAAGTCGGCCACGGGTATCCGCAAAATCGCCGAATTGCGCGAATTTCATGATCGCCTGCGCACCATGTCCCAGGACATCGCTTCGTTGAGTGACCACTCAAGTCACGTATCCGGACATATCGCCTTCCTGCTTGAGGCGGCGCTGGGGCTGATCAATGTCGAGCAAAACCTGATCGTCAAGGTCATTTCGATCGTGTCGGTGATCTTCCTGCCCCTGACTCTCATCGCCAGCATTTACGGCATGAATTTCGAGTACATGCCGTTCCTGCATCAGCCTTTTGCCTTCGAAGCCGTTTGCGGCATCATGGGGCTGATCATTGTTGGCCTGCTGGTCTTGTTCAAGGTCAAGCGCTGGATATAAGGCGCTAATGCGTCTCGCGGCAGGCGTGGCACAGGCCGCGGACTTCCAGCGTAACACGGTTGACCAGGAAGCCGGTTTGCGTGGCGCGGGTTTCGACATCGGGCAGGCTGGGGATAGCGATTTCCTCGCTCTGGCCGCAGCATTCGCACAACAGGAAAGCCGCCGTATGTCCGTTCGGAAAGCTGTGGTCGTGCGTATCGCAGGCGACGAAGGCATTCAGGCTTTCGATGCGATGGATCAGGCCCATTTGCTCCAGGAAGGACAGGGCGCGATATACCGTCGGGGGCTTGGCGGCGCCATCGGGATGGAAGCGGTCGATGACGTCATAGGCCTTGATGGGCGCATTGGCTTCCAGGATCAGCTCATAGGTGCGCAGGCGTGACGAGGTCATGCGCTCGCCGGCGTCGGCAACGCGCACCTGAGCGGCCTGCAGACGCATAGCGACGGCATCTGGTGTATGATCATGGTCGTGATCGTGTATGTGTTCGCACGTATGGCTCATTGCTATAAGGTAAGGTCTGAGTAGCGATTCCGCAACTGGCTTAAAAAGCGGCAATCCGTTGCCTCATACCGGCACAAAAGCCGCCTGGTTGCAGAAAAGATCGAACCCCGTTCGCCCGGCCGGTCACAGAGCTTGCCCACTGGTGCGCGTTGCGCTAGAAGCGAGGCTCATTTTTTTCTCCAGCCTTTTCAGTAAAGCGACCATGGCACAAGAACAAACCAACGACGCGACGCTCACAGGGAACGTCCTTTTCTATAAAAATCCTGAGCCGCTGGCCCCCGAAGTCCACGGCGCCATGGGTATTAAGGCTATTCCGGCGCCCCACGCCTTTGTCGCCGAAACCAATGTCGTGCCGCTGACTGTGGCTGAATTTCCGGCGGCATCGCTGAGCTTCCCGATCGTCTTCATCGGTGAAAACTACATGCCCGTCGCCGCCATGGGCCTGTCGGCTGGCCAGAACGTGTTCGTTTCGGCGGACGGCCAGTTCAAGCCGGACGCCTATCTGCCGGCGTTCGCGCGCCGCTATCCGTTCGTTTTCGCCAATGACGAAACCCAGGAGCGCATGATCCTCTGCGTCGATACGCAGGCCGAAATGGTCGCCAAGACCAACCCGGACGTGCCCTTCTTCGAAAACGGCAAGGCCTCTGCCTATGTCGAGAACGCCATGCAGTTCTGCTCGGATTTCGAAAACGAGCGCCGCCGCACCGAATCGTTCGTAGGCCTCCTGCGTGAACTCGACCTGCTGGCTGCGCGTGAAACCCTCTACCGCCCGCAAAATCCGGACGGTACGCCGGGCGAACCGCAAAAGATCGCTGAATACTTCGCTGTCGATGACAAGAAGCTCAACGAACTGTCGGGCGAAAAGCTGGTCGAACTGCGCGACAATGGCGCCCTGACCCACATCTACGCCCACCTGAACTCCCTGCTGGCCTGGGACAAGCTGATCGCCATGACGATCGAGCGCAACAACGCCCAACCGGTCGCCAACTAAAACCTCATACCAATGTGCGCGGTATAGAACCGCTTCATTGGTATTCGCTTTTCAGCTCAGGCGCCGCATGGCTCGCCGCATAAGCGGCGGCGGGCGGCCGCCCTTACCAAACGTCATGGCCAAACGTCATGAGACAAAGGTCGTGAAGCTTGGTATCAGGCGGCTTTAAGGTCTAAAATGCAGAAAGCTCCGGGCGGTTGTCCGGAGCTTTCTTGTATCTGGGCCCTCTTGTATTTGGGCCCTCTTGTATCTCGGTAAGGGGAAGCCGGGATCTATTCTATCGGCGCCTTGGGCAAACGCTGGAACACCGATCGCGTCAGGCAGGAAAAGACCAGCCGCCCGGCTTCGTCGAGCACGTCATTCTGGGCAATGACCACGCCCTTGGTGTCGCCCACCGCATCCTTGCCCATCACGGTCAGGCGGCCGCGCAGCAATTCGCCTGGCGGCGGATTTCGCGACCAGCGCAGAGCATCGACCGCCAATCGCTTGGTCTGCGGCCAGTGGAGCGCGGCTTCGGTTTCCAGTTTCGACCACAACGCGAAGATCAGCGCATCGGGAATGCCGTCATCCGGGTTCCAGCTCGGCGCATAGGATTTGCAAAAGGCGGCCAGTTCGTCTTCAGAGATGACGCCGGCGCCGATGGATACGCTTTGGCCGATATACAGGTCGTCGAAGGCTGCGGGCATGAAAGAGCTTTCGGAAGTCAGCAAAGGAGGTATTTCAATAGACTGACTTGCCGGGGAGCGCAAACACCAAAAATTGGCGGCGGTACAGCCTCTTAACCCTATGCGGTTGTTGATTATTCAATGGCTATATGGTTCTGTTGCGGCGACCCAGTGCAGGAAGACCATGAGTACGTCTGAGCCCCCCATTATCGAGGATGAGCCCTATGAGGGCCTCTATCAGGGTGCCCGCCAGCCGGTCTTTCATACCCGTGACAACAGTCATCTGCCGGATCGCTTTCATCTGGCCGAAATTCTGAAAAGCACACGCGAATCCCTGGGGCTGTCTCTGGACGAGGTCGCCGACATCACTCGCGTGCGCCGGACCTATCTCGAAGCCTTCGAGCAGGCAGCCTATGATGTCCTGCCACCGCGCGCCTTCGCCATCGGTTACGTCAAGGCCTATGCCAAGGCGTTGGGACTTGATGAAGAGACCCTCGCTGACATGTTCAAGCGTGAGGTGACGGCGGCGCCGACACGCCTGCATGCGCCGTCCGGTGCGTCGCTCGATGACGTCAAACCGAACTACCGTCTCTACATCGCCGCCGCTTTGTGCCTGGTCGCGGCGGTCGTGATATGGAATATCGTCCAGCGCCAGCCCAATCTGCGCCTCGGCGGCGGCGCTCATGGCGACGCGGTGGCGAACAAGCCGTGGACCGTTGCCGGTCTGCCCAATACCCTGAATGGGGCGATATTCGTGGGCCAACCCCTGCCTGCACCGCAGGATCAGGACGTGCCCGCGCCCTACGTGACACCAGGGCTGGAAGCCGGGTTCGCGTCGATGCAGGCCGAATCCCGCGCCAATTCCGCCACGGCTGCGCCCGTGCAGGCGGCCGTCCAGATGCGCAAGGCGTTCAATCCGCGCGGTGCGGTTTACGGCGCGCCGCCGGAAAATTCCGCCGTCACCATCCAGGCCAGCAAGATGGTCAACCTGGTTGTGCGCTCACCGGACGGCACTGTCTATTTCGCGCATTCGCTGGGGGCCGGAGAGGCCTATCGTGTTCCCGTCAACGATCAACAGAACCTGTTGCTTGATGTGTCCGACGCGACCGCCTTCGACATGTATTACAACGGAGAATACGCCGGTAGCCTGGCGACTATGAATACGGTCGAAGGCATTAAGTCGCTGGTGGCGCCGATCGGCAAGGTCAATAGCAAGGCATCGCTGCTGTCGGCGGCGCTTGATCAGCATGAGGCGCAATCGGACGGGGGCGCGGCCAAGGCGGTTTCCGAACCCATTGCGCCTCTGAAGCCCACCAAGCCTGCGGGACCCATTCCCTACCTGCCTAGCCAGCGTCCCGCCGCGGTGCCGGATGCCGCCGCCAGTTCAGTCGCGCCCGCGCCCGTGCCATCAGACAACCAATAGCGGCACCGTAATATTATTTGACATCACGCTTGTGACGCGGGGGCGACATCCTGATATAAGCCGCATGGCTTGCTGATTACAGTTCTGGAAATAGACGAGACACCTGGCGCATGGATACCCACCAACCTCACGACCACACCCATGTCCGCCCGTGGCGGATGATCCAGCGCCGCCCCAGCCGCCAGATCATGGTGGGCAAGGTGGCGGTGGGCGGCAATGCACCGATTAGCGTGCAGTCCATGACGAACACCCTGACCTCGGACCCCCAGGCGACGCTGCGCCAGATCGCAGCGATGGAAGAGGCGGGCGCCGACATTGTGCGCGTTTCCTGTCCGGACGTGGACTCCACGGCCGCTCTGAAAACCATTGTCGACAATGCCAACGTGCCGATCGTCGCCGACATCCATTTTCATTACAAGCGCGCCATCGAGGCCGCCAAGGCGGGCGCGGCCTGCCTGCGTATCAATCCCGGCAATATCGGATCGCCCGACCGGGTGAAAGAGGTCATCCAGGCCGCCAAGGATTATGGCTGCTCCATGCGGATCGGCGTCAATGCCGGATCGCTGGAAAAAGACCTGATGGAAAAATATGGCGAACCCTGTCCGGAAGCCATGGTCGAAAGCGCGCTGTTCCACGCCAATATCCTGCGCGATCACGACTTCCATGAATTCAAGATATCGGTGAAGGCGTCCGACGTCTTCCTGACGGTCGCCGCCTACAACGCCCTGGCCGATGCTATCGATTGTCCGCTGCACATTGGGGTGACCGAAGCCGGACCCTTGCGGACCGGCACAATCAAGTCCGCCATTGGGCTAGGCAATCTGTTGTGGGCGGGTATCGGCGACACCTTGCGCGTGTCCCTGGCCGCCGATCCGGTTGAGGAAATAAAGGTCGGTTTCGATTTGCTCAAATCGCTCGGCTTGCGTCACCGCGGCGTCAACATTATCGCCTGCCCGTCATGCGCCCGTCAGGGCTTCAATGTCATCGATACGGTAACCAAGCTGGAAGAGCGCCTGGCCCACATCGCAAAGCCGATGTCTCTGTCGATCATTGGCTGCGTCGTCAACGGCCCGGGCGAGGCGCTGTATACGGATGTTGGCTTTACCGGCGGCGGTGCTGGCTCGGGCATGGTCTACCTGGCCGGCAAGCCCGATCACAAGCTCAGCAACGCCGACATGATCGAGCATATTGTCGAACTGGTCGAAGCCCACGCCGAGAAGCTTTAGCCGTCGGACAGGCTTCGACATCATCGCGACCTACGGCATGCGCGGCGATAGTTTAACCACCTTGGCGGACTTGGCGTAAATGTCGTTGTCCGGTTCGTTCGGCACCAGCTTGCGGTCGTTGTCCCACATGGTGTCGATGACGGTTCCGGCCACCGGCTTTGAGAACAAATAGCCCTGGATGATGTTGCAGCCCGCCTGGCGAAGCAGGTTTTTCTGGGCGCGCGTTTCCACGCCTTCGGCGACGATATTCAGATTCAACGCCTTGGCCAGCTTGACGATGGCGCGGATAACCGCTTCGGCTTCCGGGTCGACACCGAGGTTCGACACGAAGGAACGGTCGATCTTGATCTTGTCCACCGGGTAGCGGCTGAGATAACCGAGCGAAGAATAGCCGGTACCGAAATCGTCGAGCGCAATCGAGAAGCCCATGTGGCGCAGGTCGTGCAGGATCATCTGGGTGGTGCTGTCGTCATTGAGCAGCACACCTTCGGTGATTTCGATCTCGATCTGGCTGGCCGTAGTGCGGGTTTCGATCAACATCTCCTTCATGTGGCTGACAAAAGCCGCGCAACGAATCTGGGAGGCGGAGACATTGACCGCGACCTTCAGGCCGGGCCAGCGATGAGCGTCCATCATGGCGCGGCGCATGACCAGGGTGCCCAGCTCCTGCATCAGGCCGCATTCTTCGGCGAGCGGAATGAAATAGGCGGGCGAGACGGGACCACGGCTCGGATGGGTCCAGCGGCAGAGGGCTTCGACGCCGACGATGACGCCATAGTGGTCGACCTGAGGCTGGTAGACGACATCGATATCGCCATTGTGGACAGCTTCGCGCAGGCCGGTTTCGAGCGTCTTGCGGAGTTTGATGGTGGCATCCATCTCGATTTCGAAGAAGGCATATTGGCCGCGGCCCATATCCTTGGCGCGGTACAGCGCCAGATCGGCCTGGCGTAGCGCTTCGGCGGGGTCGATATCGCCATCGTGCAGAATGGTGACACCGATCGAACAGGAGGAAAACACCTGACCTGAATCCAGATTGACCGTGCCGGTCAAACCTTCCAGGATGCGCTTGGCGAGCGATCCGGCGCTACTGCCGTCAGTATCGGTCTGGATAATGACAAATTCATCACCGCCAAGCCGCGCCAGCGTATCGCTGGAGCGGATCATCGCGGCAATCTTTGCGGCATTGTGACGGATCAGCTCGTCGCCGGCCATGTGGCCGAGCGTATCGTTGACATCCTTGAAGCGGTCGAGGCCGATGCACATTACGGCCACCTGACCGCCGTGCCGTTTGAGACGTTCGGTTGCCTGATTCAGTCGGTCGGCGAACAGGGTGCGGTTGGGCAGGCCGGTCAGGCTGTCGTGCAGGGCCATGTGCTTGGCCTTGGCTTCGGATGCGATCAGGCCCTGAGCGGCGCGCTGGCTCTGGTGCAGCAGAACGATGGCGATCAGGCCCAGGCCGAGCGAAATCATCAGGACGGGGCCGAGCGTGCGAATGAACAGCGTATGGCCCGGCGTGTCCGGCATCCAGGTCAGTTCGGCGGCAACCTTGCCGGTCGCTTCGTCGCGGAAGGCGACGGACGCCGAACCATCGGCGCGCGTCTGGCCGGGCTTTAGCAAGGTGATGTTGGACACCATGTAGCGTTGCGACAGCGCGATCAGTTCATCACCGCTCAGCCGATGTGTCCCGATGGCGACATAGGGTTTGTAGGCGCTAAGCGGCGAATTCTTCTTGTCCGACAGCAGCATAGACGCACCGACAATATAGATTTTGCCGTCAACTGCGATCAGGCGACCTTCGTGATTGGTCGCCGCGCTATAGAACTGTCCCGTGGCGCGCAGGGCATTTTGCCTGTCGCGCAGATCATTGACCAGGCTCTGGCTTTGGCGCTTCAGGTCAGCGAAGAGGGCAGGGTCTACCGTCTTGCCGTCCTTGTAGGCGAAGACGATATTGCCATTGCCATCCAGCAGCATGTTGGCTTCGAAATTGACGAAGTTCTGGAAGTATTCGCCTATATTGCCCTTGACCCAATCTTGATCATACTTGACGGCTGTGCTTTCGACCGCCTTGTCCCAGATGGTGATCGGCGTCATGAGCATGGAATGATCGTCCGCCATCTGGTTCAGTCCCAGACGGACAAGGCGTTCTTCGCGGGTGCGTGACATGCTGTCGGCCTGCTCGGCCCACACCCACAAACTGCCCACCAAAGCACACACAGCCACGATGACAATCAAAGCCATCGGTGCAAGCAGTTTTAATTCACTTGAATGTCTTTTCACCAGGTCCTCATTCTGAGGTTACGGATAATTCAATCTGAAGGTTACTGTAGATATCTTAAATTATGACAAACAAAGGCCTTTTTTATTTAAACGATTGTTAAGATGTTTGTGACGCGAAAAGCAGCCAAACTTATCGCAGACCCTTGACGGCAAAGGGGGTGCAGGTCAGGAAGGGTCCGACCAATTCTTAACCGGATAACGCTGTCATGAAACTCTTTATCAGCCTGAGCTCTGTTTTTGCCCGCAAGACGCGTATCGTCGTCCGTGAAAAAGGTCTGACCGACCGGGTAGAAGAAATCGTCCGTATTCCGGTGGAAGGAGCGCCGGACCTGCTTGCCGTTAACCCCCTGTCGCAGATTCCGGCCCTGATCGACGACGACGGCGTGGCCTGGACCGACAGTGTACTCATCAGCGCCTGGCTGGACACGCAAGGGGAGGGGGCGCGCCTGTTGCCTGACCCGGGCCCGGCCTATTGGCAGACGCGCCGTCTCGAAACCGCCGCCGCTGGCCTGAACGAAATGATGGCGAAGATCGTCTATGAAAATCGCCGTCCGGAAGGTGAGCGGTCCGCCTACTGGCTGACCCGCTGGCAGGACAATCTGATGCGGGGCTTCGCCGCCGCCGATGCGATCTGTCCGTCACCTGACGTTTTCGACATGGGGACGCTGACCCTGGCGATCGCGGGCACCTTCTGCGATTTTCGCCTTGGCCATCTCGACTGGCGCGCTGTGGCGCCGAAAGCGGCCGCTCTGCACGAAGTTTTGGAACAGCGGCAAAGCTTTATTGATACCTATCCAAAATGAGTTTAGGCAGAGGCCTGAATTTTACCCAGAGTTCCTGAATTTTACCGAGAGTCATTACCTTGATACACCTTCCCGACGCCAAGCTGGCCCAGGTCATGGACCGCTTCCAGATGATCGAAGCGCGCATGGAATCGGCGACAGACGGTAGCGAAATCGTCAAGCTGTCCAAGGAACATGCCGAACTGAAGCCGGTCTATGATGCGGTGTCGCGGCTCCAGAAGGCGCGCCAGTCCGTGCCCGAACTGGAAGAGATGGCGGCGCTCAACGATCCTGACCTGTCGCCTTTGGCCGCCGAAGAACTCGATATCCTGAAGACGACGCTTCCGGAACTGGAGCATGGCGTGGCGCTTTTGCTGGCGCCTCAGGACAAGGACGTCAACGCCTCGGCCATCCTGGAAGTGCGCGCCGGCACCGGCGGCGACGAAGCGGCCCTGTTCGCCGGCGATCTGTTCCGTATGTACAGCCGCTATGCCGCCGGCCAGGGCTGGAAGGTCGAAATCGACTCGGTCAGTGAAGGCGAAATGGGCGGCTATAAGGAAATCATCGCGTCGGTTACCGGGGATGGCGTTTTCGGCAAGCTGAAGTTCGAATCCGGCGTTCACCGCGTCCAGCGCGTGCCGACCACCGAAGCCGGCGGGCGCATTCACACCTCAGCGGCCACCGTGGCCGTCCTGCCGGAAGCGGAGGATGTCGAGATCGAGATCCTGGACAAGGATATCCGCATCGATACCTATCGCGCCTCGGGTTCCGGCGGTCAGCACGTCAACAAGACGGACTCGGCGGTGCGTATCACCCACTTGCCGACCGGGATGGTGGCGACCTCTTCGGAAAAGTCGCAGCACATGAACCGCCAGATCGCCATGCGCAACCTGAAGGCTCGGCTGTATGACGTGCAGCGCACGGCGCTCGACACCGCCCGCTCCGATGCGCGCAAGAGCCAGGTGGGCTCCGGTGACCGCTCCGAACGCATCCGCACCTACAACTATCCGCAAGGGCGCGTGTCCGATCACCGCATCAATTTGACCCTGTATAACCTGCCGCAATTCATGGAAGGCGACATGGACCAGATGATCAATGCCCTCATCGCCGAAGACCAGGCCGAACGTCTGGCCATGCTTGCCGAAGAACTGGGTTAGGCTTAGGGTTCACCTGACAAGGGCGAAAACAGCGCGTGAGGGCGCAGGCCAGATATAGCGACGATGGCAGAGGGAGGCGCGCGACAATGAACAGGCAAACCGTTTACAAGGCTATCGCCCTGCTGCTTATGGCGCTGGCCTTCTTTTTGGCGCTGCAAGGCGACGGGCGTTTTTCGCTGGCGACCTTGGGTCTGGTCCTGGCGCTCAATGGGCGAATGCTGCCCGGGCGGTGGACATGGGCCTTGTCTGCACTCTGTGTGCTGTTGATTGGCGGCACGGCCATCCGGTATGTCATGACCCATCCGGTTGACTGGCACGATGTGTTCATTACCAACTGGGACGTGACCTTGCTGGTTCTCTATCTGCCGCTTATGGGACTGGCTGGATTTGGTTATTGGCGGTGGCGGTCGCACAAAAACAAGGGAAACATCTGATGCCGAAGTCTGTTATGCGCAAGGTGCTGATCCTGTGGGCCATGCTGCTGATCGCGCAATTCCTCCTGGCGGCTTATCAGATTTACAAGAATATGACCTTCGGCATGCCGGTGGGGCAGGCCCTGACCCAGATATCGCCGATCACGGCGGGCCTCAGCCTGCTGCTGTTTCTGGTCAGCTACGCGCAATATAAGAACAGACCGTGACGCAGGGTGGTGTCATATCCGCCTTGTGGCGGCATCCCATCAAGGGTTTCACGCCTGAGCCGGTGAGCGAAGCCCTGCTGTGTCCCGATGGTTTCTTTCCGTTCGACCGTCTCTATGCGTTGGAAGTCGGCCGTTCCGGCTTCGACCCGTCCGCGCCGAAGACGATTTCCAAGATGAAGTTCGCCGTTTTGGCCCGTTTCGCAGCCGTGGCGCGGCTACGGACACGGTATGACGAATTCGACGATGCGCTCGATGTCGTCGACGAAGACGGTAAGACCTGGCGCTTCGATATGGCCAGCGATGCCGGCCGGCATAGCCTTGCCCGCCATGTCGAAACCGTTTTGGCCCGGCACGAGGATTACGATCCGGCGGCCTTTCCGCTCACCCTGCTGAGCGCGCCCGACCCGGAGGTGGTGCGCAGCCAGTTCCGTTTCACCGATTCCGGCAGGGGGTTCGTCTCCTTCCTCAATCTCAATTCCGTACGCGATCTGGGCCAGCGCATCGGGCGCGACCTCGATCCGCTGCGCCTGCGCGCCAATATCTGGGTCGAAGATCAAAGCGCCTTCGAAGACCATGACTGGGTCGGCAAACATATCCGGCTGGGCACGGAGGGGCCGGAATTCGAAGTGCTGAAACCGATCGTGCGCTGTGTTGCCACGCACGTAAACCCGGATACCGCCGAACGCGATGTCGATCTGTGCGCCGCCCTGTGGGCGCAGTACGGCCATCGCGATTGCGGCATCTATGCCCGCGTCGTCAAGGGCGGAACGGCCCGGCCGGGCGACGCCCTGCATGTCTACTGATCTGTATTGATCTGGGGCGGCAAGCCTCCTATAGCCATGCGCGATAGTCTGGAAACCCCAATAGGAGACGCCTATGCCCACACTCGTCCTGCTTCGCCACGGTCAAAGCCAGTGGAACCTCGAAAACCGCTTCACCGGCTGGGTCGATGTCAACCTGACCAGCGAAGGTGAGGCGCAGGCGACACGCGGGGGCGAGTTGATAAAGGCCGAAGGCATCAATATCGACGAAGCCTTCACTTCGGTCCTGACCCGCGCCATCCGCACCTGCAATCTGGCGCTTGAAGCCGCCGGTCAGTCCTATGTCCCGGTCGTCAAGGATTGGCGTCTGAATGAGCGCCACTATGGCGGCCTGACGGGCCTGGACAAGGCGGAAACCGCCGCCAAGCACGGCGAAGAGCAGGTCAAGATCTGGCGCCGGTCCTATGACGTGCCGCCGCCGCCGCTGGAAGCCGGCAGCCCCTACGATTTCAAGGCCGACCGCCGCTATGCCGGCGCGACCCTGCCGGACACCGAAAGCCTGGCGACCACGCTCGACCGCGTCCTGCCGATGTGGGAAGGCGAGATCGCGCCGCAACTCAAGGCGGGTAAGACCATCCTGGTCGCCGCCCACGGCAATTCCATCCGCGCCATCGTCAAGCTTTTGTTCAATTTGAGCAACGACGCGATTTTGGATGTCGAACTGCCGACCGGCAATCCGCTGGTACTCAAGCTGGATGACAATCTGAAGCCGCTGTCGGCGAAATATCTCGACGCCGCGCGCGCCAATCCGTTGCCGGTGATTTAGAGATAAAAAGGCGCTCTAAGCAGCAGCCCCTCACCCCGGCCCTCTCCCCGCAAGCAGGGAGAGGGGGCTATAGCAGCAAATCCCCCTCGCCCCGTAAAACGGGGAGAGGGTTGGGGTGAGGGGCGCTACCCTGCGTACCAGGAAATCCAAATTAACCGGATTGGCTCAATCCTTACGCCGCGCGGGTAATCTCGCCGAAGACAGGCTGTGGCACGCCCTGCGCAATCGCAATCTGTGAACGGTGTCAAGTTCAGCTGGCAAGTGCCCATAGGCGCATATATTGCCGATTTTGCCTGCCGCGAGCGACGGCTGGTCATTGAACTGGACGGCAGCCAGCATATTGACGATCCGAAAGACCGTATCCGTAATGACTATATGACGGCCAACGGCTGGTCTGTGGCGCGGTTTCCCAGCGGGCACGTGCTTACGACTCCGACAACCCTTATCGAAACCATCCTCGCGATTTGCGAAGGCCGTATCGTTGGGACTATAGTCGATCATGATTTTCAGTTTTATCCGGCAAAACGTGTGACTTCAGTCTCTAAAGGTGCGTCTTTCCCCTCAAGTGGAGAGGGGGAGCGGGACGCCGACTATATGCGCCGGGCCATTGCTCTGGCGCGGCCGGGGAAGACCTGGCCTAATCCGTCGGTCGGCTGTGTCCTGGTCAAGGATGGAGCCATCGTCTCCGAAGGCACGACCGGCGACGGCGGCCGCCCTCATGCCGAAGAGTCCGCGCTCGACCGGGCGGGGGAGGCAGCGCGGGGCGCCACGGCCTATGTTACTCTGGAACCGTGTGGCCAAAGATCGAACGGCGGCTGTTCCTGCTCGCAGCGCCTGGTGGAGGCCGGTGTGGCGCGCGTGATCTATGCCTGCGAAGACCCGTCGCCCTACGCCTCCCACATCGGCTCGGAACGTATCCGGGGGGCCGGCATCCCCCTGGAAAGCGGGCTGTTGGCGCACGACGCCGCCTTCCTGATCGCGCCGACTGCCCATTATCATGCGACCGGTCTGCCTCTGGTGGAAGAAAGCGAGACCGGCATGGGGTTCGATGCCGAGTTCCGGCCCGATACAGGCGACCTGACGGCGGAATTGCAAAGCGCCGCGGCCGCCGGTTACCGTCACCTCTATGTCCGGCCGGCCTCTGCGCTCGCCGTGGCCCTACGCGCATTAAGCTTAATGGTCTGATAACCCAAATTTTAAGATTTGCGTGGCAAACTTCTGTTCCAACAGTGAGGGAAAGCCACGTCCCATGACCGCAACGGCCGGCGACGACCGGTATACAAAGATGACCCAGGCGCAGGTGGATGCCATTTGCGCCCGGCACGAACGTCTCCGGGCCATGAAGCCGGGCGGCGCGCGGGCGGTCTTTGCCTGGTGCGATCTGTCCGGCCTGTCCCTGGCCAATCGTGTCCTGACCGACGCCGATTTCACGGCCTCCATTCTCACCGGCTGCGATTTGAGCCGGGCGGTTCTGGATACCTGCAATCTCTATTGTGCCGACCTGCAAGTCGCCAATCTGATGGGGGCGTCGATGCGCCGGGCCGACCTGCGTGGCGCCTGTCTGCGGGGTGCCAACCTGTCGGATTGCGACCTGTACGAAGCCGACCTGCGCGAAGGCGCCCTGGCCCTGCCCGACAAACAGGCAGGCCTGTCCTATGTCGAAATTGCCATGCGCAGTTCGGAAGCCTCTTACGCCAATCTGCGCGGCGCCAATCTGGAGCGCTCGAAGCTGTCGGGTATTCAGGCCATGAAGGCCGATTTTACCGACGCGACCATGAAATCGTGCAAGCTGGTGCGCGCCAATCTCAGACAATGCATCATGGACAATGTCGATCTGGCGGGCGCGGACCTGTCGGGGGCCGATCTGTCAGGCGCCTCGCTCAAGGATGCCGTCCTCATCGGTGCCAAGACCGACATGTGGCGGACAACCCAGGCCGACATGACCGGCATGTTGACCGACAAGGTGGTCGGCATGGATGTCAAGGCCTTGCCCTATGGCGACATGTTGCGCGATCATGCCCTATGGGTCGATACCCTGGGCAAGGACGGCAAGCCGTCGAAGTTCGATAATGCCGACCTGCGTGGGCTGGTAAGCATCAAGGGCCTCAACCTGGCGGCCCTGTCAGCCAAGGGTGCGGTCTTTTACGGTCTCGATATGCGCGGCGTTCAGCTTCAGGGCGCGCATCTGGAAGAGGCGGATCTGCGCAACTGTAATCTCAAGGGGGCGGACCTGCGCGGTGTGCGGCTGGCGCGGGCGCGGCTCGACGGCGCCAATCTGGAAGGCGCCAACCTCGGGGCGCTGAAGATCGACGCCACCCGCTTCCTCCCCGCCGATCTGCGCAATACGCGTATGCGGAATGTCAATTTCTCGGAAGCCCAGATGAAGCTGGTGCAAATGGACGGCGCCGATATTTCGCGGTCCAACCTGGAAGGCGCGGCGATGAATCTGGAATCGCTGCAAAACGTCACCTGTGTCGGCCTGCGCGGCCGCTTGGCCAGTTAAGCCTTTCACTGCTGACAGATATTTAGCGGCCATGAGGCAAGGTGTCTTCGGTAAGGAGACAGACCATGACCCCGATAACCGCTGATAATCCGTGTGGCGCCACCCGTTTCTGGCTGGCCGTCGCTTGCGCCGAACATGTCCGGCGTGGTCGGGCAGAAGGCTTCATGCAGGTCAATCACGGCAAGCAGGGGCCTTTGCGGCGCATGGTGCCCGGTGACGGCATCATCTACTATTCTCCGTCGGAACAGATGGGGCGTAAGGACGGGTTTCAGTCCTTTACCGCAATCGGCCGCATCCGGCCGGGCGAGGTCTATCGCGGTTATATGAGCACCGAGTTTCAGCCCTTTCGCCGCGATGTCGATTGGGCGGACGGGAGGGAGCAACCGGTAAAGGCGCTGAAAGATCGTCTGGAACTGACGGCGGATGCGAATTGGGGTTACAGCCTGCGGTTCGGCGTGCGCGAAATCAGCCAGCACGATTTCGAAATGATCAACCAGGCTATGACAGGTCAGACGGTGACGGTTCAGTCATGAAAAAAGCCCCCGGCGGCTGACTATCTAAACCACTAGGGCTACACCTGTAGGGACGCAGGCGGAGATCAGCGGGCCGGGGACTTTTAGCGCCATCCAGCCACACCGGCGGACTGCGCGACACACAAAAGGTTCAGGGAGAAACAAAGGGTAGTGGCGTGCCCCCAAACCCTGAAAACAGGGGCCTATATCAGGGGCACGCGACGGGGCGTTACTCGGCGGCGGTCAGGACCGGCGTCGTATCGTTGACGGCCGTCTTGATGGCGATCGTCTTGGGCTTCTTGGCTTCCGGCACTTCAAGCGTAAGCGTGATGGAAAGCAGGCCGTTGGCCAGCTCGGCATCGGTCACCTTGATATGGTCGGCCAGTTGGAAACGGCGCTCGAAAGAGCGTTCGGCGAGACCGCGATGCAGGAAGGTGCGGTTGCCGTCTTCGGCGTCCTTCTTGCCGGTGACGGTCAGGACGTTTTCCTTCACTTCGATATTGAGCTGGTCAGGCTTGAAGCCGGCGACCGCCACTTCGATGCGGTAGGTGTCACCCTCTTCGGCTTCGCTCTTCAAACGCTCGATATTGTACGGGGGCCAGCCCGGCGCATTGTCGGTACGGGTGGCGGTGTCGAGCAGGTTGAACAGGCGGTCAAAACCGACGGCGGAACGATAGAGGGGGGAATAATCAACTGAAGTACGCATAAGGGCTCTCCTTGCATAAAGCGAGTGCCTTACGGACATCGTGTGCACAGCAGGCAGACACGGGCGTAGTCCGTAAAGGTTTGATTTGGTTAAACATCTACACCCCCTAATGGGCGGTGTTGTTAACCAGAAGGCCCGTCATCGGCGCCTTCGCCTTATGATTTGGTGGCGACTTTTTGCTGTTCAAGAGGCAGGTGCGAAAATTCTTCATCGATTTCGCGCGCCGTCAGCAGGGCGTGGTGATGGTCTTCTTCGGCCAGCAGGCGGATCGCTTCCAACGCCGCCTGGCACCCCATACCCGCCGCAGTGACGGCCTGGCGGTAGACATCGTCGGTCACGTCGCCGGCGGCGAAGACCCCTTTGATCGAGGTCTTCGGCGTGCCCGGCTCGACGACCAGGTAACCGCCCTGCTTGGTTTGCAACTGTCCTTCGAACAGCTGCGAAGCGGGCGCATGGCCGATGGCGATGAAAACGCCGTCCAGATCGATGACGCGATATTCGCCGGTATTGACGTCCTGAAGCCGCACGCCCACCACACCGGCGCCGCCAAATTCATTGGTTTCGCCCAGGATTTCATCGACGGCGACATTCCACACCGGCTCGATCTTCGGATCGTTGAGCAGGCGCTCAACCAGGATCTTTTCGGCGCGCAACTGTTCGCGGCGGTGAATGAGATAGACCTTGGCGGCGAACTTGGTCAGGAAGAGCGCTTCTTCGACGGCAGTGTTGCCGCCGCCGACAACCGCGACGACCTTATTGCGATAGAAGAACCCGTCGCAGGTGGCGCAGGCCGAGACGCCGAAGCCCTGATAGGTTTTTTCCGACTCGATCCCCAGCCACTTGGCCTGGGCGCCGGTGGCGATAATGACGGTTTCGGCAAGGAATTGCGCGCCGCTTTCGGTTTCCAGTAGGAAGGGGCGTTGCGACAGGTCCGCCTTGGTGACAATCTCACCGATGATTTCGGTGCCCATATGGATGGCCTGGTCCTTCATCTGGTCCATCAGCCACGGACCCTGGACCACCTCGGCGAAACCGGGATAGTTTTCGACATCGGTGGTGATGGTCAGTTGTCCGCCATCCTGCGGGCCGGTGAAGATGACGGGCGACAGCAGGCCGCGCGCCGCGTAGATGGCGGCGGTCCAGCCGGCGGGACCGGTACCGATGATAGCGCAGCGAAGGTTACGGGGCGTGGACATGACACTCACTCGGAATCGAAATCGTTAATGGCCTCTAGATAGGAAGTGCCGCACGCCTTGTCATTAGGAATTGCATAAAGGCGGTCATTTTCTGAAACCTTGCAAACTGGCGGCATATCCATATCTCGAAAATTCGAGCGGGCCATTAAGGTCGTCTCATCCGCTGTCGCGGTTTTTTTGGCGCGGTTTGGCGCGGCTTTTTGAAAGAGGTGAGTATCATGGAACAACAAGGTATCGGCTGGCTTCTGGCTATTATCGTAGGTGCTGTCGCCGGTTGGGCGGCTGAGCAAATCATGAAGTCCAATCAAGGGCTGCTGATGAACATCATTCTCGGCATCGTCGGTTCGATCGTGGCGAACGCCCTGTTCTCGATTATCGGCATCTCGTTCGGCGGCATTATCGGCTATCTGATCGCTGGCATTGTCGGCGCCTGTATCCTGATCGCCATCGGTCGCATGATGCGCGGTCGACACGTCTAATCCTGCCGCTTCGGCAAACGACATAATCCTGTTGATCCCAATTCTCAGGATTTAGAAATAGGCGACGAAGAGTGAGAGCTTCGTCGCCTATTTTTTATGATAGGCGTCGAGCAGGTGTTGCGCCGCACGCGCCGTTTCATCAAGCGGCGGATAGGCTTCGCCGCTGAGCGTAGCGTTGAAGGGATGCGTAATGCCCTTGGCGCGCAAGGTTTCATGAAACTCCTCGAACTTCTCACCCGAACCCAGAGTTCGCCGCTCCATGCTGAGAATCTGGATCGGCTTTCCCGTTGCGGCCGCTTCCGTCGCCATATTGACGGAGTCTTCCGTGATCAGGAAGCGGTCGGCCGCGCGCAGGAAGGCAAAATAGGGGTTTTCGCCTTGGCCATCAAATATCAGCCCGGGCAAATCGGCAAGGGCGTCGGTCAGTATCCGGCGCGCAGTGTCGGGTGTGCGCCGCGACACGGTCAACAGCACGGAGCCGCAGGCATTGGTGATGGCGCTGTGAATTTCGGCGGCGAGGATCGAGGCGTGCGCCTCATCGATGTCATAAGCCTTTGACCGCCCGCCGACCAGGACCGCGACACGGGGATGGGGCAGGGGACTCAAGCGGTCTTCCCATCCCATATAGGCATCCGCCAAAGTCTTTGCCGTAATGCGGTTGGTCGATCCGATCAATGACAGGACGTTGGCGCCGCTGACATGGTCGTGTTCCGGTGCGATGACCAGGTCGAAAGCCTTCGGATCATGCTTGGGGTCCTGAAGCTGGACAACGAATGTCTTGCCGCCGGACCGGGCCTTTATGCGCAGGCTATGCGGCAGGGTGGCCCGTCCGGCGGCGATCCAGATATCAGGATATGGCGCCGTCAGCGGGTCGCTGTCTTGGCGCAACATGGCGTCGGGAAAGAGTTTCAGCGTCGTGGGCAGGCGATCGAACAGCCTCGCGTAGCGAATGCGCTTGATAACGATCTTTGCCGGCGTGATGCGACCAACGGCCTCGGCCAAACCCAGCGCCTGGTTCTCAATACCAGCGCGGCCGTCAGACACCACCCATATCGTCACGGGTTCTGGCATTCATTCCACCTGAAACAAAATATCTGCGTCCTGTCGCCCCAAATGCCGTGGCAGTCCTTCAGCCTGGCGGTCCTTCAGAAAGCAAAAGACTTGCGCAGGATAGTCCCGCGCAAGTCTGTGTCCGATTCGACAAAATCATAAAGGCGTCGGCCCCTGAGCCCGGCCAGTGACCGACCTCAATGCCGGTATTACAGCCACTCGACCTTGACGATTTCGTAGGCCTTGACGCCGCCAGGGGTCTGGACTTCGACGACATCGCCGACTTCCTTGCCGATCATGGCGCGCGACAGCGGTGACGTCAGCGAAATCTTACCCGATTTCACGTCAGCTTCGTGTTCGCCCACGACCTGATAGCGGCCTTCTTCTTCGGTGTCCTCGTCGATCACGGTGACTGTCGCACCGAACTTGACGTGGGCGCCGGACAGCTTGGACACGTCGATGACCTGCGCGCGGCTGATCCGGTCTTCGATGTCCGCGATCTGGCCTTCGATCCAGCCCTGGCGTTCCTTGGCAGCGTGATATTCGGCGTTTTCAGACAGGTCGCCGTGGGCGCGCGCTTCCGAAATGGCCGCAATCACACTGGGACGCTCTATAGACTTCAAACGTTTCAATTCTTCGTCGAGAACCTGATAGCCCGCGACGGTCATCGGCACTTTTTCCATGTGCGATTAAGTTCTTTTCCACCCTGAGGAATGACAAAAAGCCTGACGACGGTTGAGGGCGACTACAACCGGTCAGGTAACTGTACGACGGTGATGGGTTTGTTCGTTTTGCTGCTGAGCGCAGTGCACAAACGAAACCGGGGGGCCCTTATAGTTCCATTCGCAAAAATATGAAAGGGCTTTTGATCGGGCGGTTTAGACGCCCGATCTGGCCTGTGTTCAGCCCTGCATCTGGCCGGGCACAGGGGGTTTGGGTTCGGTATCGGGATCGGTCAGCTTGATGTCGATCAATTTGATCCCCAGATCTTTCGCTTCCAGCGGGACGGGTTTCAGGTTGTGCGCCTCCGAACGGCCGCGAACATTCTTGCTGACATTGGCCGACACGACGGTTGTCTTGGCCTTGCGGCCCGGTTCGTCGATCAGGAAGCGGATCTTCAGCGTTTCGCCACGCATGACCGAAGCCGGGAGGTGGATAGTGTTAAGCGAAGCCGTGTGGTCGAGCATGATCTCGTCCATCTTCACATTGTTGATGACCACGCTGACCAGAACGGGCTTGCGGCTCTTGGCCTTCAGGGTGAGGTCGAGCGCCTTCGGGCGCGGCGTATCGAATTGGACGTGCTTGATCGGAATACGCAGGTTGGCCTGAGGCCCTTCGCTCCACACACCGTCATATTCCGGACGCGACCAGTTTTCATCGAGCAGGCAGGTGCCCTGGTCAAGCCAGCCGAAGCGGACTTCGGGGCGCAATGGCGTCCATTCCGGCGCTGGCAGGTCGAGATTGACGCCTTCCGGGGGAATGATCCACACGCCGTCCAGCATGCGCAGCTTCGGCCACAGGGACGGTGGCGCGTCGCATTGCTTTAGGAAGACGAACAGGTGATCGGTACGGATTTCGCCGCGCTTGAAGGCGTCCTGGCTAGCTTCCTGATTGGCGATCTGGATCAGGTTTTCACGGGCCGCGTACATTGTATTGACCGGCTTGACCTGAGATGTGGCGCGCCACGTCAGTTCGTAGAACAGGCGGTCGTTCAGGTGGACATTGGTCGGGTAGAAGTCGATGCCCTTGGCGGCGCTGACCAGTTGGTCCCATTCGGGACTAGGGGTTTCATGATACTTTTCCGTGCTGGCGGCCAGGGCGGTCGCCTTACGCATGGCGCGCGACATGCCCGCTATGTCGTAGGCCTGAACGACCAGGACGAGCGGAAGCAGGATGGCGATGGTCTTGGGACGCGATTTGAACAGCACCACCAGCGCGGTGACGATCAGCAGGTAGGTGATCGGCCAGGTCAGGCGGCCCGAGGCGCGCAGGACGGCGGCGGGGCCACGCAGTTCATCCGGCAGTTTGAATTTCCAGACATCGTATCCGTAGAACTGGGCATGGTTCGATACGGCGATGAGCAGCAGCACGATAAAAGGCGCAGTGAGGGGGCGCAGGGCAGCGATAAAGCTGCGCGACTGGCGGGCTTCGGGCTGGGTGAAATAGAGGATCGCTGAGGCGACGACCAGAACAATCAGGCCGAAGCCGAGATACTGATAGCCCTCGAACGATTGCCCGCCATCGAGCGGCCACGCCTTCAGGATGGACGAAAATTCCGGCTTGACCGGATTGAACCAGGCATCGAGCGGGAAGGAGTAATAGCCAAAACCGCCGGCGCCCGGGCTCATGCCCTTGGTGAAGCTGCCGGCAATGAACAGGGCGAGAATGGCCCAGGCCAGGGTAAAGACGGCGCGCACGACGGCATCGACCAGCACCCACGGCCTGGCCTGCAATTTGCGATCGACGATGCTCAGGCCGCTGAAGAAGCGCTTCAGGCAGTCGCCGCCCCATATGGCGGCAACCATGAACAGGATGTAGGGGTGGATCAGACCGGTGACAAACAAAAGGGCGCTATAGCCGCGCATCTTGGCGCCATTGCGGAACCAGCTTAAGACAAAGCCCAGCCCCTTGCCCGCCGGCAATTGATCGTCGCGGACATTGATGAACAGGTGCAGGCCCCACAGGATGAGCCATTGCGCGACCAGCGTGTCGTGACGCATGCGGTAATAGAGCATGGGCAGGGCGGACAGGGCGATCGCCCCGCCCAGCGCGGCCCAGCGGTTGGGGGCATGGGGGCGGATCAGCTTGTACGCAAAGGTAAAATGCATGATCACGCAGAACAGGAACCACGGTCCGATATACTGGAAATTATCGGGCAGCCAGTGACGGAAGGTCTTGAAGAAAAAGGCGAACAAAGGGTTCGAGTCGGTCGAGATGATGGTGTTGCCGACCGGTGCGCCCAGCAGCGTTTCGTGGTTGAAGGTCGACCACGGCATGTGGCGGAAGGCGTTCCAGCCGAGCACATGCTGGCCCCAGTCCTCATCGAGCAGCCACAGGATGCGCGTCGGGTTGAGAACGTTCAGATCGAAGAAGGCGGCAAACAGAAGGAGCGGTGCAATCAGGCACAGGCCGCGATGCAGACCCGTCCATGCCTCCGGCGGCATGCGCCTGACGGCGGCTTGCGTTTTCGCAAAAAGCGGGCCGGGACGGAGCCAGGTCGGCAAGGTCATAGTGTCTCTACTTCAGGATCAGGAGGTCGTCAGTGTGCAGCAATCATGCCAAACCGGGGCTTCTGCCCCGACCGCAAGGCTTTTTTGCGGCACCTTGGACGGTAAGGGTAGTGATTTTTTGCGCTGCAATCATACCAAAATCTGACGCAATCACAAGCGTGTGATCCCGCCCGTCAAGAGATGTGATCAAGACGCAGGCTGTAGAGCTGTATGCCAGCCATCCGCGTGGCATTCTGATCCTTCAACGGTGCGTTTATGAAGGTGATCTGCAACGGCCCCGACTTCAGCGCCGAAGTCGGAATGATGACGGAAATATCCTTTTGTTTTTTGCCCAATTCCTGTTCCGACACGACAGCGCCATTGATGGCGATGCCCATATGCTGCCCTTTGTAACGGGCGCGGACGCTGATCGTCAGCTTGAGGGGTTCGTTCGTCACCGGTGTGTAAGGAAGCGTAACAATCGGCCGCGGATCGGTGCTGCTGAGGCTTTCTGGATCAGGTAGGTTCCATTGCCGGCCTGCCCAGACGACCGCAGAGTGTTCGGCGCCGAACAGATAATCTTTCCCCAGCGTGAAGGGCGCGATTGTCGGCGTATCGGTCAGGCTGGCCATCGCGCTTATTGGCGGAATGATCCAGATGCCGTCGATCTGGCGCACACGGCTTTCGAGACCAACCGGGACCGCGTGGCCCAGAAGTACGTACAGGTGGCGCGGGTCCAGGCGGCCTTCGGTGAAGTTCAGATATTCGTCTCTTTGCAGCGCGTTTTGTACCGCATTTTCACGTGCGGCATACATCATGTTGACAGGCACCTTGCGATCCAGTGCGCGTAGAATAATTTCATAGAACGGGCCATGGTCGCGGATCTGCACAGCCGGCTGAAATGACACCAGGTCGCTTTGGGCGATAATCTTGTCCCATTGTGGACTCTTGGCGGTCCGAAAGGTTTCAGCGGAGGTCGCACTTGCGGTCAGTGCTTTGGTATGTGCCGCGAACGCGCCGATATCGGCAAATTGCAGCGCAACGGCAACACCCAATATTATGCCCATTGTCTTGGGGCGGGCGCGATAGACGCAGATCAAACTCAAGAACACCGCTGTATAGGCTAGCGGCCATACCAGGCGCCCCGACGCACGTACGATATTCAGAACATTGACCACCGGTGTCGGAAATGACAGGTCGATGAGCTTGAAATTGTAGAGATAAATCTGATCGGAAATGGCCAGAGCCAGCAATATGACGAACGGCCATTTCAGAGGCCGGGCCAGAGCCAGGGTTTCGCGGGCTGTCTTTACAAGCGGCGACTTGCGATAGAGATATATAGCGGCGCCGATCAGGAACAGAAGCCCGACCCCCAGATACTGAAATCCTTCGAACGCCATGCGTGGCGGTTGCTTGCCCTGCCAGAAGGCCAGAGAAAAATCATTACGGCCGGGATTGAAAAACGCGTCCAGCGGCATGCCATAGACACCAAAGCCATCACTGGCAGCGCTCTGACCGGAGAAGGCGCCGGAAATGCACAGGGCTGCGACAGGCGGGACAAGGCTTAAAGCCGATAGGGCGGATGTTCGCGCGGCCGTTATGAACTGACCGGCTTTGATCATGGGGACGAACCATCTTATCTGATCTGCGCCCCAGATGGCGAGTATCATGAACAGCAGATAAGGGTGAATAAAACCGGTCACCCCCATGACGATCGCGTAACCGATTTGCTTTTTGCGTTCGTCTCTAATTTCAAAAAAGATAAACAGCGCCCACAACAAAAGCCAGTGAGCGCACAAGGTGTCGTGCCCGATACGGTTATAGAGGGTGGGCAGCAAGGTCAGAAGGGTGGCGCCGCCAATCGCCGACCAGGGGCCAGGCGCATGACGTGCGACCAGTCTGTAGGCGATGTAATAATGCAGCAATACGCAGGCGAGCAGCCAGAGACCGACATATTGAAAATGGTCCGGCAGAATCGGACTCAACACTCTTAACGGCAGAGCTAGAAGCGGGTTTGAATCCGTATAAATCAGGCTGAGGCCCGTCGGGTGCGCCAGCAGGGTTTGGTGATTGAACGGCCACTGCAACGGCGTCTGGCGATAGGCATGCCAGCCGAGAAAATGCTGTCCCCAGTCGCCATTGAGTAACCAGCCAATTCGGGTGGGGTTGAGAATGTCGAGTGTGAAAAATGTCGCGAAGAGAAATATGGGCACGCCGTATCGCAGCGCAGCCTGATAAGGCCTATACTCATTGTCGAACATCTGATCCCCCAACCGGTCGCAGTGTACCGGTATCAAATGCACGTTTCAGTGTCCATAGCGGTTCGATCAGTATCGAACCGCTATGGACCGCATCTTAGTCGGGATTGCCCCCAATCCCCGTGTCCATTCAGGCATATTCCTGCAACGGACGGACATCCAGTTGGTTGTCGCGGCCGCTCTTGATGGCGCGGGTGGCGGCGACGGCGCCGGAGGCCGTGGTGTAGTAGGGGATCTTCATCATCAGGGTGGTGCGGCGGATCGAGAAGCTGTCGGCCAGGGACTGCTTGCCTTCGGTCGTGTTGAAGACCAGGTCGATCTCACCGTTCTTGATGGCGTCCAGAATGTTCGGACGGCCTTCCAGCACCTTCTTGACGGCTTCGATTTCCAGGCCCTGGGCCTTGAGGTAATCGGCCGTGCCGCCTGTGGCGACGATCTTGAAGCCCAGATCGATCAGGGTACGGATCGATTCAACGACGATCGGCTTATCCATGTCTTTCACGGAGACGAAGACGCGGCCCGATTGCGGCAGGCGAACGCCCGACCCCTGCTGCGACTTGGCGAAGGCGCGTGAGAAGGCGTCGATCATCTCTTCGCCGTCCCGCACCCAGTCCAGGCCCATGACTTCACCGGTCGACCGCATTTCCGGCCCGAGAACCGTATCGACATTGGCGAAGCGCGCGAACGGGAAGACGGCTTCCTTGACCGCGACGTGGCGGTAGTCGCGCGGAGTCAGACCGAAACCGGCGAGGGGCTCGCCCGCCATGACCTTGGCGGCGATGCCGGCCAGAGGTTGACCCAGGGTCTTGGCGACGAAGGGCACGGTGCGCGAGGCGCGCGGATTGACTTCCAGCACGAAAATCTGCGGAGCGTCCGAATAGGGGTGCAGGATGGCGAACTGAACGTTCATCAGGCCGCGCACGTGCAACGCCTTGGCCAGTTCGACCGTCTGGCGTTCCAGTTCCTTGACCGTTTCCGGCTTGAGCGAGAAGGGCGGCAGAGAACAGGCGGAATCGCCTGAGTGCACACCGGCCTCTTCGATATGTTCCATGATGCCGGCCACGAAGACATCCGTGCCGTCGGCCAGGGCGTCGGCATCGACCTCGATGGCGGCGGACAGGTACTGGTCGATCAGGACCGGGCTGTCGCCCGACACCTTCACGGCCTCACGCACATAGCGGGTCAGTTGTTCGTCGTCGCGAATGATTTCCATGGCCCGGCCGCCCAGGACGTAGGAGGGGCGAATGACGATGGGGTAGCCGACCTCATGCGCCGCCTTGAACGCCTCTTCGGGCGTGCGGGCAATGGCGTTGATCGGCTGGGTCAGGTTGATGTCGCGCAGCAGATGCTGGAAACGTTCGCGGTCTTCGGCCAGGTCGATGGCGTCGGGTGAGGTGCCGAGGATCGGTATGCCTTCGTCTTCCAGCGCCTGGGCCAGTTTCAGCGGCGTCTGGCCGCCGAACTGCACGACCACGCCCTTAAGCGTGCCCTTGGACTGTTCGACATGGATCAGTTCCAGCACGTCTTCGGCCGTCAGCGGTTCGAAATAGAGCCGGTCGGAGGTGTCATAGTCGGTCGAAACCGTTTCGGGGTTGCAGTTGACCATGATGGCCTCAAGCCCGATCTCCTTGAAGGCGAAGGCGGCGTGACAGCAGCAATAGTCAAATTCGATGCCCTGGCCGATCCGGTTGGGGCCGCCGCCGAGGATGATGGCCTTGGCGCGGTCCGACGGATTGGCTTCGCATTCCGGCACCTGACCCAGGGCGCCCGATTCGTAGGTCGAATACATGTAGGCGGTCGATGAGGCGAATTCGGCGGCGCAGGTGTCGATGCGCTTGAACACCGGACGCACATTCAGTTCCTGACGGGCGGCGCGGACGTCCTTTTCGGACTTTCCGGTCAGATGAGCCAGGCGGGTATCGGAGAAGCCCATGGCCTTGAGTGTGCGGAACGCCTTGGCCGATGTCGGCAGGCCGAGCGCGCCGATCTTGGCTTCTTCGGACACGATGGTTTCGATCTGGCGCAGGAACCACGGTTCGTATTCGCATGCGGCATTGATGTCTTCGACCGACAGGCCATGACGGAAGGCCTGGGCGATGACGCGCAGGCGATCCGGCGTCGGACGGCCCAGTTCGCGGATAACGGCGTCGCGGATGGCATTGAGGTCTTCGGCGGTTTTTACGCCGGGAATTTCGATCTCGTCGAAGCCCGACAGGCCGGTTTCCAAGCCACGCAGCGCCTTCTGAACCGACTCGGCGAAAGTGCGGCCGATGGCCATCACTTCACCGACCGATTTCATCGAGGTGCCGAGCAGCGGTTCGGAGCCAGGATATTTTTCAAAGGCGAAACGCGGAATCTTGGTGACGACGTAATCGATCGACGGCTCGAACGAGGCGGGCGTCGTCTTGGTGATGTCGTTTTGCAGTTCGTCGAGGGTGTAGCCGACGGCCAGCTTGGCGGCGATCTTGGCGATGGGGAAGCCGGTGGCCTTGGAAGCCAGGGCGGACGAGCGCGACACGCGCGGGTTCATTTCGATGACGATCATGCGGCCGTCGCGCGGATTGAGCGCGAACTGCACGTTCGAGCCGCCGGTTTCGACGCCGATTTCCCGCAGCACGGCCAGCGACGCCGAGCGCATGATTTGATATTCCTTGTCGGTCAGGGTCAGGGCGGGGGCGACGGTGATCGAATCCCCGGTGTGCACGCCCATCGGATCAACGTTTTCGATGGAGCAGACGATGATGCAGTTGTCGGCGGTGTCGCGCACGACTTCCATCTCGTATTCCTTCCAGCCGAGGATCGACTCTTCGATCAGCACTTCGGTGGTCGGCGACAGGTCGAGGCCGTTGGCGACGATGTCCTTGAATTCTTCCATGTTGAAAGCGATGCCGCCGCCGGTCCCGGCCAGGGTGAAGGAGGGGCGGATGACCGCAGGCAGACCGCCAATGCTGGTAAGGCCGTCCATGGCCTCTTCCATGCTGTGGGCGACGGCGGACTTGGCCGATTCGAGGCCCAGCTTGTCCATGGCGTTACGGAACTTCTGGCGGTCTTCAGCCTTGTCGATGACCTCGGCTTTGGCGCCGATCATCTCGACATTGTACTTGGCCAGCACGCCGGAATTTTCCAGGGCCAGCGCGGTGTTCAGCGCGGTTTGACCGCCCATGGTCGGCAAAAGTGCGTCCGGACGTTCGCGGGCGATGATCTTTTCGACGAATTCGGGCGTGATGGGCTCGATATAGGTGGCGTCGGCGATGTTCGGATCGGTCATGATCGTCGCCGGGTTCGAATTGACCAGGATGATGCGGTAGCCTTCTTCGCGCAACGCTTTGCAGGCTTGAACGCCGGAATAGTCGAACTCACAGGCCTGGCCGATAACGATCGGACCGGCGCCGATAATGAGAATGGACTTGATATCTGTGCGTTTGGGCATCTCGGTCTTTCGTACACATATAGCGGGCTGCGACGGGCACAGTCCGGTGAGAATATACGCCTGTCGGCGCTGCATGTTTTATGGCTAAGCGGGTGCTTTAGTGGCTTAGGGCGCGGGTTGCAAGCACTGATCTTAAGAAAGTTTATCGGAACCGATTTTGCCTGTGAACGTCGGGCTGGAGACGGGGCTTGCTTTGTGCTATAATCACGGCAAATAGCGCAAAGGGACCGGTGTTGTCCGGTATGACCTCCGTTTCAGGCATGACCAGTACCGTCCGGCACGCATCTTCACAGATGAAAGGGTGACTAAAAATGGCTGCGCATATGAAATGATGGATATGGAACAAATAGTGAACATGATGCGGTTCAAACCATGCTTGGAGCATGTCATAATCGATGCTTGGAGCATGCTAACCATAATCCAGAATCCAGAATAAGATGATGGTGATGATAGGCGCGCCCGCAGGTTTGCGAGCCGAAGGGATCGCCATGCCCTATGGCTTTGGCAGGGCAAGGCGTGGAAAATGTTGATAATATATTGTTTAAAAACGATTTTTTGCAATGTCTGGAATGGGCTTGCAAGCCGTCGCGGCTGTTTTAGCCTGGTCTCGTGGTCGCAGCGATGGCCCATGCACCGACTGGCCGGAGGCGTAACGGGGCGCAAAACCACCCGTTACGGAGCACGATTCGGTGTCACAGAAACGCGCACTTTCGGTAACGGTTGCGGTGTCGCCGAAACGCGCGCCAACGCGACAATCCTGTCGCGTCTCTTAGATGACAGGATCGCCTTAGGCGGGAACCTTGGCGGCGCGCATGTTCTGGGCGAAGCGTTCGAACAGGTAGAGGCTGTCAACCGGGCCAGGCGAGGCTTCCGGGTGGTGCTGCACCGAAAAGACCGGCTTGCCCGTCATGGCGATGCCGCAGTTGGAGCCGTCGAACAAAGAGACATGGGTTTCGACGACGCCGTCGGGCAGCGAGTCGCGGTCGATGGCGAAGCCGTGGTTCATCGACACGATTTCGACCTTGCCGGTCGTTTCGTCCTTGACCGGGTGATTGGCGCCATGGTGGCCCTGGCTCATCTTGATGGTCCGCGCGCCCAGCGCAATGCCGAGCATCTGGTGGCCCAGGCAAATGCCGAAGATCGGCAGGCCGGCCTCAACCAGCTTGCGGATGACGGGCACGGCGTATTCCCCGGTGGCGGCGGGATCGCCCGGACCGTTGGACAGCAGCACGCCGTCCGGGCGACGGGCCAGGATGTCCTCGGCCGTCGTCTTGGCGGGCACGATTTCGACGTCGGCGCCGATATCGACCAGCGCGCGCAGGATGTTCTGCTTGACGCCATAGTCGATGACCACGACCTTGAAATCATGCTTGGTGGCGGGTTTGAAGCCTTCCGGCCATTGCCACAGGCCGGTGGAATAGGCCGCCGACTGCGCCACAGTGGCGTCGATCGCCAGGTCGAGCCCATTCAGGCCTTTCCACTCGCGGGCCTTGGCCTTCAAGGCGTCCAGGTCGAACTGGCCGGTCGGCGAATGGGCGATGACGCCGTGCGGCATGCCGTTTTCGCGAATGGCCTTGGTCAGGCTGCGCGTATCGATGCCGGAAATCCCGACAATGCCGCGTGCGGTCAGCCAGTCGTTGAAGCTCATCTCGGCGCGCCAGTTGGCCGGCGGGGTCGGCGCGTCGCGGAAGATGGCGCCCTTGGCGGCGCGCTTCGGATCGTTGCCCAGCTGTTCGACATCGTCCGCATTGACGCCGACATTGCCGACGTGCGGGAAGGTGAAGGCAATAATCTGTTCCATGTAGGACGGATCGGTCAGGATTTCCTGATAGCCGGTCATGGCCGTGTTGAAGCAGACTTCGCCGAGCGCGTCGCCGACGGCGCCGCAGCCCAGGCCCTGATAAACCGTGCCGTCCGCTAGGACCAATACACCCGTGCAACCTTCCAGAAGTTCAGTTGTCATGGGGTATCATCTCCTTTGAAGTCACAGGCGGCAGGCGTGCACGCAAACGGCGGCACACATAGGGACATGGGCCGCGGTTATCAAGTGTTAATTGTGCGTCGGACATCACGAAGTATTATGGCAAGAAGTATATGGCACGAAGTATACGGCACGAATATACAGCCCGAATATGCCGCGGGCTTAAGCAGGGCGCCGCCTGGCGCGAATCATCTGTTAATATGTGTTAATTCCGATACCCAACCGGCACAGCGAAAGTTTATAACACCCCCGTGCGTTTCGACGATCATTTCCTGGAAGAGCTGAAAAATCGCCTGCGGCCCTCCGAGGTCATCGGCAAGAGCGTGAAATTGCGCCGCAATGGCCGCGAATGGGTCGGTCTGTCGCCCTTCACCAAGGAAAAGACCCCGTCCTTCTACGTCAACGACCAGAAGCGCTTTTATCACGACTTTTCCTCCGGCAAGCATGGCGACATCATCTCCTTCCTGCAGGAAACCGAGCGCCTGAGCTTCAACGAGGCGGTTGAGCGTCTGGCCAGCGAGGCCGGCATGGCCCTGCCGGTCGAAACGCCCCAGGCCAAGGCGGCGGAAATCAAGCGGCGCGGCCTCAGCGACTGGATGGACCTGGCGCACAAATGGTTTGTGGCCCGTTTGCAGGACAAGACCCCGGCGGCCCAGAACGCCCGCGATTACCTGGAGCGGCGCGGCCTGTCGGCGGAAGACATCGCCACCTTCGGCCTGGGCTACGCCCCGCGCGACCGCACCGCCCTGAAAGACGCCATGGTCCAGCGCGGCGCCAAGGTGTCCGAACTGGTCGAATGCGGTCTGCTGATCGAGGTCGAGAACGGCTCGGCCCCCTATGACCGGTTTCGCGACCGGTTGATGTTCCCGATCGAGGACCAGCGCGGCATCGTCGTGTCCTTTGGTGGGCGGGCGCTCAATCCCGATGACAAGGCGAAATATCTCAACGGCCCGGAAACCACGCTTTTCCATAAGGGCCAGATGCTGTTCGGCCTGCCCAAGGCGCTGAAACTGCTGGGCGCCGAGGAGCAGCACGCCGAACTGGTTGTCGTCGAAGGCTATATGGACGTCATCGCCTGCCAGCGCGCCCATGTCGCCGCCGTGGCCCCGCTCGGCACCGCCCTGACCGAGGAGCAGATCGACATCCTGTGGCGCCGTCATGAGGAGCCGACCCTGTGCTTCGACGGCGACAAGGCCGGCCAGCGTGCCGCCTTCCGCGCGCTCGACCGCGCCCTGCCCAAGCTGAAACCTGGCCGGTCATTCAAGGTCTGCCTGCTGCCGGGCGGTCAGGACCCGGACGACCTGTTGCGCGAAAAAGGCGCGCTGGCCTTGCGTGAAGCGCTCAAGGAAACCAAGCCCTTCGTCGAGGTCCTGTTCACGCGTGAGGCCGAGGCTGAACCGCTCGATACGCCCGAGCGCAAGGCCGGGTTGAAAAAGCGCCTGCGCGCCCTGGCCGCCCAGATCGAGGACAAGGACCTGGCCGACAGTTACCGTCAGGACCTTCTGGAACGGTTCGATGTCCTGGTCACGCCGCAACGGCCCGCCTTCCAGCCCCGCGCGCCCTTCGTGCCGAACGGTGAGTTCAAGGGGGGCAAGGGCAATTGGAAGAAGGGTGAGACCTATATTCCGCCTGCCATGCAGGAATCGAAGGTGGCGGCGCAAAACCTGTCGGCCGCCCTCGACCCGACCTCGGCCAGCATTGCCCAGGGATTGATCGAAAATCCCGAGTGGCTGATGGACCAGGTCGAGGGGCTGGAAGCCTATGGGCTGGGCGAGGAGGCCCTGATGCCGCTGTCAGCCGCGCTGGTTGCATTGAGTTTTCAACATGAAGGGCTTGACAGGGACGGTTTGAGTCGCCATCTGCACAAACAAGGACTTGGAGCATTGTTAGGCGAGATTCAGAAGGCGGCCCTTAAAGCTGGCGCGCCATTCCTATCGAAGGACCTATCTCAAGCTGATGCCCACGCCCGCTGGATACAAGCGTTTAACGCGGTCTCGCGTTTGACGGCCTTGGATCGTGCCTTGAATTCGGCCCGCGAACAGGTGGGGACAGAATTTTTTTCACGGCTCAAGCTGGAACGCGATGCCCTGCGGAAGTCCTTGCGAAGCGGACAAATCTGGCAAGACGAGACCTCCTAAAAACCGTGCAGAGTCATGTGGTTAAGGGTTCGTTTAGACTATGCCGAATATGACACATGTGCCGTATCCGCAGGCCGCGGATACAATGCGGAGACCCATATGAGCGTGACAAAATGAGCACACAGACGGAAAAACCTGAAAACGACTCCCCGTCCGATGGGCCCTTGCTCGACCTGACCGATTCCGCGGTCAAGAAATTCATTAAGGCCGCCAAGGCGCGCGGCTATGTTACGATGGATGAGCTGAACAAGGTTCTGCCATCGGAAGAATTTACGTCGGAACAAATCGAAGACACCCTGGCCATGCTCACCGAAATGGGCGTGAATGTCATCGAGTCCGAGGAAGAAGCTGCCGAGGGCGGCGAAGTCGTGGTTCGCGAAGAGGCCGGCGCGGTGGTGGAAACCACCAAGACGTCGAACTATGACCGCACCGACGACCCCGTCCGCATGTATCTGCGTGAAATGGGATCGGTCGAGCTGCTGAGCCGCGAGGGCGAAATCGCCATCGCCAAGCGCATCGAAGCCGGCCGTGACACCATGATCCGGGGCCTGTGCGAAAGCGCCCTGACCTTCGAAGCCATCATGATCTGGCGTGAGGAACTGGGCTCCGGCCGCATTCTGTTACGTGAAATCATCGATCTGGAAGGCACTTACGGCGGCGGTCCGTCGGAAGGCCCGCCTCCGGGCGCTCTGGGCGAAGAGGTTGAAGGCGAAGAGGCCGACATTGTCGTTCCGGCCCGCGCCGCGCCCGCGCCGGTGGTCAAGGCGCCGGAACCGCCCAAACCCGTCGAAACCATGGCTGTCGTGGAAGCCAAGCCCGTCGAGCCCAAAAAACCCAAGGGCGAGGACGACGAGGACGACGACTACGTCCCGATGGACGAAGAAGAAAAGAAGCCCGAGCCCGAAGAAGAAGACGACGACGACTTCGATGACGGCGCAGGCCCTTCGGTGTCGGCCATGGAATCGGAACTGCGTGACGGCGTGATGGCGACACTTGACGCCATTGCCGGCGAGTTCGAAATCTATCGCGACACCCAGGAAAAGCTGCTCAGCGCCAAGCTCAAGGGCGAGCCCGTCGATCCGGCTGACAAGGCCGCCTATGACGAGGTCACCTCGACCATCACCCGTCACCTGAAGACGCTCAAGCTCAACAACCAGCGGATCGAAGCCCTGGTCGAACAGCTTTACGGCATCAACAAGAAGCTGATGGGCCTGGAAGGCCGCCTGCTGCGCCTGGCCGACAGCTACGGCATTTCGCGCACGGAATTCCTTCAGGCCTACTATTCGCGTGAACTCGATCCGCAATGGACCGACAAGGTGCGCGATATGGGCATCCGCTGGCAGAAGTTCGTCGACAACGACTCCGGCGCGGTCAACCGCATTCGCGGCGAAGTGACGCAACTGGCCACCGACATGGGCGTGGCGGTCGATGACTTCCGCCGCATCGTCGGCACCGTTCAAAAGGGCGAGCGCGAAGCCCGTCAGGCCAAGACCGAAATGGTCGAAGCCAACCTGCGCCTCGTTATCTCGATCGCCAAAAAGTACACCAATCGCGGCCTGCAATTCCTCGACCTGATCCAGGAAGGCAATATCGGCCTGATGAAGGCGGTCGATAAGTTCGAATACCGCCGGGGCTACAAGTTCTCGACCTACGCCACCTGGTGGATCCGTCAGGCGATCACCCGCTCGATCGCCGACCAGGCCCGGACCATCCGTATCCCGGTGCACATGATCGAAACGATCAACAAGATCGTTCGTACGTCGCGCCAGATGCTACATGAAATCGGCCGCGAACCGACACCGGAAGAACTGGCCGAAAAGCTGGCCATGCCGCTGGAAAAGGTCCGCAAGGTTCTGAAAATCGCCAAGGAGCCGATCTCGCTCGAAACCCCGATCGGCGACGAAGAGGATTCGCACCTCGGCGACTTCATCGAGGACAAGAATGCGGTCCTGCCGATCGATGCCGCCATTCAGTCGAACCTGCGTGAAACGACCACCCGCGTGCTGGCGTCCCTGACGCCGCGCGAGGAACGCGTTCTGCGCATGCGCTTCGGTATCGGCATGAACACCGACCACACCCTGGAAGAGGTGGGTCAACAGTTCTCGGTCACACGCGAACGTATCCGCCAGATCGAAGCCAAAGCGCTGCGCAAGCTCAAGCACCCCAGCCGGTCGCGTAAGCTGCGGTCGTTCCTGGATTCATAGGGCCTAAACTCCTAAGTCTTTCCATCGATGCACAAACGAAAAAGCTCCGGGCTACGGTCCGGAGCTTTTTACATGTCTGGATGGCGGCCGTCGCCCCTGGTGATCGCTTATCTGGCCTCTTCTTCTTAGATCTGGGTGTGCGCGGAAGCGTAGGCCGTGGTCAGGCGCGTGCTGAGTGGCGTCACCTTTAGCTTTGCGGGTACTTTCAGCGAAATAACCTCAGACGCCGTCTGCGGCGGGACCGCCACGCAGGCCTTGAACGTCCGTGTCGTCTCGTCGAGACGCTCATAGGTATGACAGGGCGAAGGCGCGTAACCCCGTAGGAACCAAGACAAAATATGAAGGGGCCGCATTTTGCCCTTACGTCACGCGTCCGGGCAGAGATATCGGAGGTGTCTTTTTTACATCATGCGCCGCGAAATAGTGTCAAAGCGATAGATTTTCGCCAATTATGGGCTGTAACCGCCCATGGCCTCGGTACGTGGTTAATCTTACGCTAACCTTGTTATCCTACCCCTGTCCACAAGGCGTGATTTGTATACGATTGGCGAGGGCGATTGTATACGATTTGACGGCGGTGTTTGGGGGCGTATGAGTAGGGTGGGGCGCGTAATGTCACGACATATTGGGCTATTGGCAGGGGTTTCATCTCTTATTTTCCTGGCCGGAGCCCAGCATGGGCTGGCGCAAACAGCCGATTGGCAGGTCTCAGGGACATTTGCCGTTGCCAGCGAAGGCGTTAGCAAGGATGTTGCCGAAACGGCCGGGCGCGGACAGCTGAAAGGCGCCATTGAAGCCGCCCGCGGGCCGTTTTTCATCGGTGCACAGTGGCGCAATCTGCACGAAGCCGGCGGCATCGACGGACAGCAGGAATATGTGCTGGGTCTGAAAGGTCAGTCCGCGGGCTTCGATCTCGACTTCAGCGGCGGCTACAAGATCAAGAACAATGCGCCATCGGGTTTCGATGCGCATTTCGTTGAATGGCAAGCCGATGTTTCCCGCACCTTCGCCAATGGCACAACTGTGCGCGTAACGGATGTCTATACGTCCGATGCCCCAGGCGCGACAAAAGGCGACAACTGGATTGAAGCCGGTCTATCGCAGGCGATCAGCGCACGCTGGTCCCTGTCGGGGGCTGTCGGCACGCGTAGCCGGACGCCGAAGGACAACTACAACGCCGTCAATTTCGGTACGACCTACGCCATTCTGCCCCGCACCAAAATCGATCTGAGATATTACGACACGGATCGCCATGACGCTGGGGATGCTCTCAAATCTCGTCTTGTTCTGCAACTGATGCAAAATTTCTAATTCAATACGACTGTCCGTTCCCTGGAGTTCCCATGCTAAAAACCCAAAAAATCGGCGCTAAAATGATGGCGATGCTGGCGGCCATTGCGCTCATCACCTTGGCCTCCAGCCTCGCCATCTTCCTTATGGAATCGGCGGTCGATAAAAACAGCCGATGGAATGACCACAGTTATCTGGTGTTACAAAATGCCGATGCGTTGCTGATGTCGATGGTCAATCAGGAAACCGGTATGCGTGGTTTCCTGATCACCGGGAATGACGCCAATCTTGATCCGTATAAAAACGGTAAGACAAGCTTCGACAGCCAGTTCGCCACATTGAAAGACCTCACCAAGGACAATCCGGCGCAGCAGCAGCGGCTTGACGCTATGAAAGAGATCGCGGACTCATGGCACAGTGACGTTACCGAACCGGCCATTTCCCTCGGCCGGAACCCGGCGACCCAGGCTCAGGGGCAGGACTACGAGAAGACGGGCAAGGGAAAGAGCTATGTGGATAGCTTCCGGGCTAAGATGACGGAATTCCGGGAGGCAGAATCCAGCCTGCTGACGGTGCGGTCCGAGGGTCTGGCGTCCTCTCTGTCCGGCATTGTTCTGACGATTATTCTGAGCAGTCTGGCGAGTCTTGGGGTGATTGTCGCAATCCTGTTCGCCGTATCGAAGATGATTGTTACCCCCATAACCAGCTTGACCAGTGCGATGGAAAAAGTGGCGCGAGGCGAGGACAATGTGAAGGTGCCGGGCGCCGAACGTGGCGACGAGATCGGCGCTATGTCCCGCGCCTTTGAAGACAACGCCAAGCGGGTTGCCGCCATGGCGGAAGCCCAGAAGGCGCTCGAAGCGTCTGCTGCCGAGCAGCGTAAGATCGCAACGCTGAAGCTTGCCGATGATTTTGAAAAGTCGGTAGGCGGTATTGTCACCCTGGTGTCATCCGCTGCTACCGAAATGCAGGCCGCGGCGGCACAGCTCAGCGCCACCGCCCAGGAGGCTTCGGCACAGTCAGTCGCCGTTTCAAGCGCCGCCGAAGAGGCCGGGGCCAATGTCACGTCCGTCGCGTCATCGGCAGAAGAACTCGGCGCCTCGGTGGCTGAAATCGGCCGCCAGGTCGAAACATCTTCGGCCATTTCTTCTGACGCTGTGCGCGAAGCCAATGAGGCTGTGCGGATTGTTGCAGAACTGAATGAGGTCGCCTCATCCATTGGCGGGGTGGTTGACCTGATCGCCGGGCTGGCTGGCCAGACCAACCTTCTCGCGCTCAACGCCACCATCGAGTCGGCGCGCGCGGGTGAGGCCGGTAAGGGCTTTGCCGTCGTCGCCTCCGAAGTTAAGGCCCTGGCTGGCCAGACGGCGAAGGCTACGACCGAAATTTCGAGCAAGATTGGGCAAATACAGGAGGCCACATCACGGGCAGCCGGCGCCATTCAAAGCATCACCGGGACGATCGAGAATATCAACCAGGTCTCTACGACCATCGCCTCAGCCGTCGAGCAGCAATCCGCAGCCACACAAGAAATCGTCCAGGCCGTCAATCAGGCCTCGGTTGGCACCCAGGAGGTCACCTCCAATATTACGGGCGTGGCGCTGGCCGCGGAGCAGACCGGTGAGGCGGCCTCACAGGTTCTCAGTTCGTCAGCCGAATTGGCCACGCAGGCGGAACGTCTGAATTTTGAAATGGACAAGTTCCTGACGACCGTTCGCGCGGCTTAGCCAGAAAGTTAACAGCCCGCCGAATTGTCACGGCGGGCTGTTATATTGTGGCCCCAATCCGCTGACTTTGCCCTTTGAATGAAGTTAGTCGGTTTGCGGTCGGGCCTTAATCAGTCCGCACAGTCAGCCTGCACAAAACAGCGTGGAAATTTCAGCGAAAAACGCGTCGGCCAGTCGTTTGAAATCAGCGACGGTCAGTCGGATATCATCGCCGTCTTTCAGGCCAAGAACGGATGTCGTCGGCGAAAGCGCGATATGGCCGTCCGACTGGAGCTTGTGATGATTGTGCATGATGCATTCGCACAAGGTGCGCACCTCGTTTATCGGACCTTCCGTGTACGCCTCTGGCGATATGGCGTCGAAATAGTGGTCCATAGCCAGGATGAGGTTGCGCAGAAAGACCGGTTCGAAGGCGTCGCGGGCCGCACCCATGGCGGCCGTGTCTTCGCCCGTCTGAGCGGCGATTAGAAAGGCGTGGTAGGTCGCCAGTTGCAGCTCGATCTTGGCACGGGCGTCGGCGATATAGGCAGCGCTGTAGCTATTGAGGCGGGGCATAACTGATCCATTTTTTGACGTTCCAGTTCACAACCCGTCCGTCGGTAATGTCAATGACCAGCAATCGAATAGGTGCCTGCCGTTTTCCACATTGACGCTTTATAACGAAATGCCTTCCTGTGGCGTGTCGCTGATGGGAACCGGCGATGCGTATCAGCTGGGATGTTCGGGGTAATGCCGCTTAGTAAACTTTCGCCCAGTGAGCAGGCAGATTTTTTCCGTCTTGTCCTGGATTCGACGGTCGAAGGCGTATGCACGATGGATGTCGTGGGTCGCGTCACCATGTGCAATGCCGCCTTCGTTGCCATGTTCGGATTCGATGCTCACGATCAGATCGTAGGCACCCTCATTCATGACCGTATCCGCCTTCGCCAGGACGAAAATGCTCACCCGCCGCAACAGTGCCCGATCTACCAGACGGTCTCTACCGGTGAAGGCTGTCACATTCCCTATGAACTGTTCTTTCGCGCCGACGGCAGCCGTTTTCCTGTCGAATATCGCGCCCAGCCCATGCGTCAGAATGGTGAGATAAAGGGCGTCATCTGCACCTATGTCGATATTTCGGACCGTGTAGCCCGCGACGAGCGCATCGCCAACATCCAGACCGTGGCCGACAGCGCCTCTGAACGAATCAATCTGGCGCTCGATTCCGGTGCGGTGGTCGGGACCTGGGTATGGGACATCGCGCGCGACCTCATCATGGGCGACGAACGGTTCGCCCGCGCGTTCAACCTGCCGCCAGATGACATTCAAAACGGATTTCCTGCCGGAGAAACCTATAAGGCCGTCCATCCGGATGATCGCGATCGCCTTGCCGAAGCCTTGCGGGCCACCCTGGAAGACGGCGCGCTTTTCACTACGGAATACCGCCTGCGGACGGCGGATGACTGGCTGTGGGTTGAGGCCAGTGGCGCGGTGGAGCGCGATGCCACCGGCGCGCCCGTCCGTTTCCCCGGCGTGCTCATCGACATCGACCAGAGAAAGCGCACCGAACGCGCCCTGGACGAGAGCCATTCCCAATTGCAGATGGCTCAGAAGGTCGGCGGCATCGGCGTTTTTGCCGTAAATGCGGGCGCGGACCAGATTACCGTGTCGGAAGAATTTTGCACCATTTTTGGCATTCCGGTTGCACCTGCCGCCTCGCTGGAGGAGATTTCCAAGCTTGTCCTGCCTGAGGACCAGACGGCCCGATCGACCCCTGAAGATCGGGCGCGCGGCACGACGCAACTGGAGACGGAATACCGCATCCGACGTCCATCCGATGGCGATATTCGCTGGATTTACCGGCGGGCCGAATTTACCCGCGACGAAGAGGGCAGGGCGCAACATCTGATCGGCATGGTGCAGGACATCACCGAACGCAAGATGGCGGCCCTGCGGCTCAAGGAAAGTCAGGACTATCTCAACCTGATGCTCGAAAGCGTTCAGGATTACGCGATCATCTCATTGGATGAAGCGGGCCGCATCGTCTTGTGGAATCCGGGCGCGCAGCAGATTTTCGGTTACAGGCTGCAAGACGTGCTGGGCCAGCATATAGAGATCATTTTCACGCCGGAAGACCGCGCCCATGGCGCGCCGCGCACCGAACTGGCCATGGCGGCGACCAAGACCCGCGCTTCGGACGAACGCTGGCATTTGCGCCAGAACGGCGAACGCTTTTACGCCTCCGGCACCATGTCGGCCATGTACGACGAAGCCGGCCGCGTAAAGGGCTTTATCAAGATTTGCCGCGACATGACGGCCCAGCAACAAGCCCAGGAAGCTCTGCTGGAGGCGCGCAACGCCGCCGAAGCCGCTAATATCGCCAAGACGGAGTTTCTGGCCAATATGAGCCATGAAATTCGCACGCCGATGAACGCCATTATCGGCCTGACGACCCTTCTGGCAAAAAGCCAGCCGCTCAGCCCGCGCCAGGCGGAGTATCTGCGCACTCTGTCTTCGAGTGCCGACAGTTTGCTGGCCTTGATCAATGATCTGCTCGATATTGCCAAGATCGAGGCGCGCACCGTCGAGTTGGAGCACATTCCCTTCAGCCTGACCCGCCTGTTGCAGGAAGTGACCTCAATGATGGCGGTTCAGGTGCGCGAAAAGGGGCTGACCTTTACCGCCGAAGGGGAGTGCGTCGAAGAACGGGTCTTCATGGGTGACCCGACCCGCCTGCGCCAGATTATCGTCAACCTGTGCTCCAACGCGATCAAGTTTACCGACACCGGAACCGTGCACGTGGCCATCACCTGCGAAGCCGGCGACTCGGCGGACAGCGAATATGTCACCCTTTCGGTACGGGATTCAGGCATAGGCATACCGCCGGAAAAGCTGGACACCATCTTCCAGAAATTCGTCCAGGCAGACACGTCGATTAACCGCAAATATGGCGGCACAGGCCTTGGCCTCACCATAACCAAGACCCTGACCGAAATCATGGGGGGCGCTATTTCGGTCGAAAGCGAGGTCGGTATGGGTTCGACCTTCGAGGTTCGCATTCCGCTGAAGGTGGCGACCGGCGACCAGGTGGCGCGAACGGAATATTCCCTGCCGGCGATGTTGAGCAGCACTGTGGAAGCTTCGCTTCAGCCCAAGGTTTTGCTGGTCGAGGACTATGAGCCCAATATCGTGGTCGCCTCGGCTTTTCTGGAGGATTTCGGCTATTCCATCGATGTCGCCCATAACGGCATAGAAGCCTTCGAAAAGATCAAAATGGGCAGCTACGTCGCCGTGCTTATGGACGTCCAGATGCATGGCATGAACGGGCTGGACGCCACACGGCTGATCCGGGAGTGGGAGGCGGCGCAAGGACGCGCCCCGTTGCGCATCATCGGCATGACGGCCCATGCCCTGGCCGGCGATCGGGAACGCTGTCTGAGCGTCGGCATGGATGACTATATCGCCAAGCCGTTCCGGCCCGAGGCGTTGCGGCAAAAGATCGCCGCCGGCGTCCCGGCTTAGAGTGCGAGTTAGAGTTCCCGCCGCAGATAGCGCACGCCCTTGCCGCGGTCGGCCAGCACGGCCCGGCCAACCTCAACAAAACCCAGCCGGTCGTGAAACGCATCCGAACCGGGGTTGGGCGGATCGTAATTGACCTCGCACACCACCTGGCTGTGGCCGTCTGCCCGGGCTGCTGCAAATACCGTATCGTACAACTGCCGGGCCAGGCCTTCGCCGCGCCGTGCGTCCGAAACCACGATGCGATCAACATAGACGAAGCGGTCATAGCGCGCCTTGAACCACAGGAAGTTCGGACTGTCGTAGTCGGTCGTCTGGTCGCACACGACGACCAGTCCGTCGCCGTCATCGACCGTCGCCGCCAGATAAGCCCCGCCAATCAATCGCTCCAGCGCAACGGGCGACAACGATGACAAAGCTTCGGCATGATCCTGATTGAGGCGATGGAGCTTTGCCAGACGCGCCGGATCGATCGGGGCGGACAGGCGGGTGATGGTGGGCGGATTTGGCATGGGCGCCAGTTGAGCCGCCTCTGGCGCGCTGGTCAACCGTAAGCATGCCTAACGGATGCAGATAATTTAATTCATTTGTATCGACAGGTGGTATCTTTATGTTCCGCCGTGCCCAAGCTTAGCCTATACAGGACAGCCATGCCGCATTTCGACCTGCCAGCCGTCCTGTCCGGGCTGGATATCAATCCGCTCTATTCCTTGTCCGGCCTCATGGTCGGTGTACTGGTCGGCCTCACCGGGGTGGGCGGCGGCTCCTTGATGACGCCGCTTCTGGTTTTGCTGTTCCACGTCCATCCCGCTACGGCGGTCGGGACGGATCTGCTATATGCCGCCGTCACCAAGGGCGTCGGCACGGCCATCCATGGCACCAAGCGCACCATAAACTGGATGATTGTCGGCCTTCTGGCGCTCGGGTCCATCCCTGCGACGATTGTCACCCTGTTCGCCATAAATCACTTTGGCAAGTCGGCGGCGATGTCGTCTCTGATTACCCATGTCCTGGGCTACACGCTGTTTGTCACCGCCGTCATGTTGCTCCTGCGTGATACGATTCAGCGTCTTGCGGCCCGGCGGCAGGAAAAGGCCGTGGCGGACCACCAGCCCCTGCATACCGGCCGCCGCGCCATCTTGACCGTCCTGACCGGCGTGATCCTCGGCTTTCTGGTTTCCTTGTCGTCCGTCGGGGCCGGTGCGCTCGGTGTCACGGCGCTGATCCTGCTGTACCCGCAATTGCCGACGGTCAAGATCGTCGGCTCCGACATAGCCCATGCCGTGCCTCTGACCCTATTGGCGGGCATGGGCTATCTGTTTATCGGCAATGTCGACCTCAACATGCTGGCTTCGCTGCTGATCGGCTCGATCCCGGGCATCATCATAGGCTCTCTGTTCGCGGCTAAGGTGCCGGAAAAGGTGCTGCGCGGCCTGCTGGCCACGGTTCTGACCCTGGTGGGTGTCAAGCTGGTCACGGGATAAGGATGTCGATCTTTTCCCACTGATAGTGAGTTTCGCTGTCGTCCCCGGTCTTTTTCTGACCTTCCATATTGTCCTGGCGCGCGGCTGTCATCAGAAGCGGCAGAAAGCGGTTGATGTCTTCGCGTGAGTTGAAATCGCAGTCCTTTTTGGGCTCTTCGCCCTTATTTTCGCCCCCGATGCTTTCGGCCACTGTGTCTTCGGAGGCGTTTTCGCTTGCCGGCAGGGCCGGGGGCGGATAGCCCGTCCGCATTTCGCAACTAAGGACCATGAGGTCTGCATGGGTTGTGCTTTTGGAGGTGAACCGGGCTGAGCTTGGAAAACGCAGGACGGCGTAGGATGACCGATCCGGCGTCCGGAACACATTGGCGCCCACCAGCCAATAGGCCTGTCCATCCGCCACACCGCCGTCGAACGCCTGCCAGGTTATAAGGGCATCGAGACTTTTTTCGGGGCTGACGGGCGTATTGGGCAGGACGGCTATGTCTGCGGCGTTGCCATGAAAAATCTCAATCGGGGGCGCGTTGTCGTCCGGGGATGTCGATACCAGACGGATGATTGGCGTGTCGCCGAACGGCGAGGGCGGGCGGGCCAGATCCGGGCCAATAGGCATACCGCCGCAGCCGCCCAGTCCGGTCACCAGAAAGGCCATGATCAGGCCGCGAAACCCGTTGTTCGGCATGTCCGTCTCGCTTCTGTTTATGGGGGAAAACTATATCACGAATTCGTGATCGTCAATGCGAACTGTGGAGGCCGTGTCACGGTATGACGCTGTTTTCCCCGCCTATCAGATTCTGCTTGTGAGGTGTTGTTTTGCCGTTAAGTTAGGTTAACGGCCTTTTGTGTGGGGTATGGGCCGTATGGGGGGCTATATTCGATGCGCAGGCAATTCCGGTACAAAGAGACGCGTTTCAAAGGATGGGCGGCGATGGCTGTCACCCTGGCTTTGTGTAGCTCGGGTCTGTGCGTCGCCGCGCCCGCTGTCGCCGAGCCGCCGGTATCAAGTTCCGGCACCGCCATCGCCATCATGCAGGCGACGAGCGCCATGCAGGCCGGCGATTGCGAAGGCGCCCTGGCGCCGCTCAATCAGCTCTGGCACGATCCCTATCTGGAACAGAATGACCCCGCCCTGGCCGCTCAGGTGCGGTTTCAGTTGATCGGCTGCACCCTACAGACGCGCGGCATCGCCGAAGCCCTGGCCTTATCGACGGAAAACGTATCGCGCGCGCGCGACATCAATGCCTATGACGTGCACGTTTTCCTGCAATTGCTGAACGATCAGCCGGACGCGGCAGCGGCAACGCTTGAAGCCGGGATGGCGAAATATCCTGAACAGGGACCCAACCTGACCGATGTAAGCGTTATCGGCGTCCTGCTGCACTTCCATGAGGACCAGCCTGCGCGCACCCTGGCCCTCATGAACCGGCTCGAGGAGGTCCACTGGCAGATCCATAACATCTCCGGACGGCCTCTGATCGGCCTGTTGCGGCTGGAAGGGCTGCGCGCCTCGGTGAAGAGCGGCGACGCGCTCCATGCCGAGCTCTATCGCGCGGGTCTGAAAACCGACAGCCTTTTCTACGTCCTTAGCCAGGGCGATGCCGATATCAGTGCCGCAGATGTGGCCGCCGCGCCGGTCGGTCCCGTCATTGCGCGCGAAATCGATGACGTGAAACGCGTTGTGGCAGGCAATCCCGCCGACCTGTTCTCTCTGAGCTATCTGATGACTTTGGAGCAGGTCAATAATCAGAATTCCCTGGCCCTGACTCAGCTTGAGGGTATTCTGGCCCTGGTCGATCAGTATGGTCTGGACAAGTTCGGTTCGCCGGAAACCTATCCGGAGCTTCTGACCACGCGCGCCGAGCTGCTTGCCAATGTCGGCCGCTATGGCGACTCCGGTGTGGCCTACGAAGACGGCGCGAAAAAGTTGGGCGCCGAAAAGGCCAGCCATCTTATGCTGTCCTATATGAACTTTCTGATCGACCGAGGACAGGAAAAGACCGCCTTGGGTTTGATCCCGCGCATTGATCAAAAAGGGCTCGACGATGACGGCAAGGTCATGCTGGTGATGAACGACGCCTGTGCGCAAGGCTATATGGGCGACAAGGCCGCGTTCGCCAACGACATGAAGGTGCTGGAGGGATCAGGCCTGGTGCAGGTCAAGCCCTATCTGTGCGCCGGCGACACCGAAAGCGCCGCCAGGGCCTTGATAACCGCTATCAACGATCCGGACAGCCGCGACCAAGTCATCGCGTTCCTGCAATTGGGCCTGCCGGGCCTGTCCTACAGCGAACGGGATGCCAAGCTGGTGGCGTCAATGCGGGCGCTGAAGCAGCGTCCTGATGTCCAGGCAGCCGCGAAGGCGAACCGCATCCTTATCCGGAGCTGGGATATCCGTCTCAACTGAGTTGGTGCGGTCAGGCGGCGTCGCAGGTTATGGCGATCGGAGCGGCTTTCGCGGCCTCTACGGTGCCGTTGAATTCCGTGCATTTTAACTGGTTCGCTGTTCCGGCGGTAGGGGACGAATAGACCCGCAGCGTTACCGACGGTTTGCCGTCAGTCGCGGTGCTCAGCACCTCCGGATCGATGCCCTTGCCGCTCAGCTTGACGGTCTGGGTGCTGGCGTCGATATCGGTCATATCCATGCCCAGATCGATTTGCCCGGCCTCATTGACCTTGTCCTTGGCAGTTTCAAGCGGTGAGCCGTGGTAATAGGCTTCGACGGTGGCTTTCTGGCCCAGAGACTTGAGTTTGGCGACGGCCGCGGGCGTGAAGGTTACGGCTGCTTCGTAGCTCATATCAGCCATCTGAGTGCCGCTGGCTTTTTCCGATTTGCCGCCGCATTGGCTGAGCATCACCCCCATCAGGACAGCCGAAGAGACAAATAGGGCGGGCTTGAAATGACGGAAGAGCATGACGGTTTCCTGTAGCAAAAAATCGGTCCTGGCGACCCCTGTCGGGCCGTCGATACAAAAAGCATTCGGAGAAGCCTGTAGTCGATCCTACCATGATGCGCCAGTCATAAAACTGTCGCAAAAATCAGGCGGGACCGCAATAGATCGCGACGGGCTTGGCCTGCGCCGTCTTGACGTAGTCCTGGAACACGCTGCACTGGACCCGTCCCGCCGTGTCCTTGACCGTGATCTGCACTAGGGGCGATCCGGTGTTGATGTCCTTGACACGATCCTTCGGCATGCCGTCGCCGGTCATGTGCACCGTCTGGTCGTGGGCGGCGACCTCAACCGTATCGGTGTTGAATTCGATGGCGCCACCGGCATTGGCCAGATGCATGGTTTCGGGGACGGGCAGGCCGTAATACTTGGCTGACACCGTCAGGGTCTGGGCTTTCGCTAAGGCCTCCGGTTTGACATGCAAGGCGATGTCGTAACTGAAATCGACCGGCTTGGGTGCCGCTGGAGCCGGCGCCTCCGCAGGCTTGGGCGAGCATTGCGTCAGCGCCAGTATGGCGGTGACAATGACGGCTTTGCGGACCATGGCGTTTTCCCCTGTTTGGTCCAGTTTAGCCTAAGACCGGGCGGAAACCAATCCACTGCCGGTGATCTTCAGCACCGGTGTAAAAGTCGGTTTGACACCAGGCAGTTTGACCGTCAGGCCGTCCATACCCAGCTCGAATGTCAACGGCTCGGCGTGGCCCAACAATTCGACCCTGTCGATGGTGCCCTTGCGTTGCGGTGCGCCGTCGGCCATCGAATAGATATGGACAAAGCCAGTGTCCGGCCAGGCCTGGACCAGGGCATAGAGCGCGTCCGGCTTGGTGGTGAAGCGGATATCCTCATGGCTGAACGGCTTTGCCTTTCCTTCGTCCATATGACCTTCCGAAGGGGGCGCGAACGGCCCTTCGCCGAAAATGTCCCAGGGGCGGGTGCCGAAGATGGCTTCGCCATTGACGGCCATCCAGGCCGCCATTTCGGTCAGGATCTTTTCTTCCTTTTCGTCGATTTCACCATTGCCGCGCACCGGGATGGACAGGAGCATATTGCCGTTCTTGGCGACGACGTCGGCCAGGCGCTGAATGACGTCGAGCGAGGTCTTGTAACCGTTGCGCTCATAGAGCGGTCGGTCGTAATGCCAGTTGCCGATGCAGGTGCAGGTCTGCCACGGGACCGGACGCAGATGGTCGGAATAGCCGCGCTCTATATCCTCGGTAATGGCCTTGCGTTGACGGTCGTCGAGCTTCTTGCCGGTAGCCACGACGTCCAGCTTGCCGTGCCACGCGTAGCTGGCATTGTAATAATAGGCGGTGGCGTCGAGCCCCGCCTGTTCAAGCGGCAGCGCCGTATCGTCGAAATAGACCAGGTCGGGCTTATATTTGTCGACCAGGTCGTTCTGGCGCAGCGCCCACTTTTTCACGAAATAGGGATCGTGCGGCGGCACGGTTTCCAACCACTGGCCCGAATGGCGGTCATTATATTTTTGCATGTCGTCCTTGGACGTAAGACCGTCCGGGGGCACCATGTCGCCTTGCGGCCCGGTATACAGCTCTTGCGGGTCGTAACCGTCCCACCACTGACCCTTACCGTCCGCCTTTTTTAGGCGATAGGCGTCGTAGCGCAGGCCACGCGCCGGTCCTTCGGCATCGTAGCCATAGGCCGTCTGCCACCAATGCCAGGCGTGTGCGCCGTGATTGGAGACGCCAAAGCGCAGGCCCGCCGCCCGCGCCGCCTTGGCCCAGGTGCCGACAATATCGCGTTTGGGGCCCAGCTTGGTTGCGTTCCATGCCTGGTATTTCGAATCGAACATGTCGAAATTATCGTGGTGGTTGGCCAGGGAGACGAAGTACTTCGCACCCGCCGCCTTGTAGAGGCCGATCAGGCGCTCAGGGTCCCATTTATCGACGCTCCAGCCATTGATGAACTGCATGAAGCCGAACTGGGCCGGGTGGCCATAGGTCTTGACGTGGTGTTCGTAAACAGGATTGCCCTGCTGATACATCTGGCGGCCGTACCAGTCGCCGAATTCCGGCACGCATTGCGGGCCCCAATGCGCCCAGATGCCGAGCTTCGCATCGCGGAACCAATCGGGCGTCTGGTAGTGTTCGGCCAGGGAGTCCCAACTGCCCTTGAAGGGGGCGGTAGATTTTTTCGATGCAGCAAGGCTCGGCGTCGTCACGGTGAGCGTCGTAAGGGCCGCGCTGGAAAACGTAGCCGTCGCGGTACTCATCAGGGTGCGGCGTGAAATCATCTGTCTATTCCTTGTATAGCGTCGCCGGGTATAGCGTCGCCGGATTTACCGTCATCTGCGACGGATCGGCAGGCAGGAGGGCAGAGCTGGAATAGGGACGGCCAAAAAGCGCAGTGATTCGCGCGAAATCAGGCGTCATGGTCGTCTCCCCCATTGGCTGTTCTTGGTAGTTGTACGGCGGCTTGGTGCGCCCCTTTGGGTCCCTATAGCGTCAAAAAATCCGGCCTTTTTCAAGCTTTTTCCGCAAGATTTTTTTATAAGCAGTATCTATTTCACATTTGAAAAATCACGACATGGACTTTGATAAGTGAAGCGATTTGCCAAGGGCGGGATTGCGCCCTATACAAACGTTTACACGGCAATAAATGCTCAGAATACGGCACAGGGGACCCATGGCGCGCAAGCTGGGACGACGCGGAGGCAATATCGTGACCATTCATGATGTGGCGCGGCATGTTGGCGTGTCGCCCATGACCGTGTCGCGGGTCATCAATGGCGAAAAGAATGTGCGCGAAGAGACGCGGGCCAAGGTCATGGCCAGTGTTGAGGCGCTGAACTATTCACCCAACCTGGCTGCCCGTTCCCTGGCCACCCAGGATTCCGCCCGCATCGGTTTGCTTTATTCCAACCCGTCTGTGGCCTTCCTGTCGGAATTTCTCCTCGGCATCCTGTCGGAAAGCTCGCAAAGCGGTGCGCAACTGCTTATCGAAAGCTGCGAAGGTCCGGAAGGGGCGACCGTCGCGCTGGAAAAGATGAAGGCCGGTGGCTGCGACGGCGTCATCCTCTCGCCGCCGCTCAGCGATTCGACGCGGGTCGCCAAGATTCTCAAGGACATGAACCTGCCCTTCGTTGGCGTCGCCATGGCGCGGCCCGACCCGACCGTGTCCTGCGTCACCATCGACGATTTCAAGGCGGCCAAGGCCATGACGCGGCGGCTGATCGAACTGGGCCATCGGCGCATTGCCTTCATCAAGGGGCATCCGAACGCCTATGCCAGCCAGATTCGTTATGATGGCTTCCTGGCCGCCATGGCGAAGTCCGGGCTTGAGGTCGAGGACAACTTTGTGGGCCAGGGCTATTTCACCTACCGCTCCGGCTTTGACGCGGCCGAACGCCTGCTCAGCCACAAGGACAAACCGACGGCCATTTTCGCCTCGAACGATGACATGGCCGCCGGCGCCGTCGCCGCCGCGCATCGCATCGGCCTGGACGTCCCGGATCAGGTGACGGTGGTGGGCTATGACGATACGGCCATGGCCTCGTCCGTCTGGCCCGAACTAACGACCGTGCGCCAACCCATTTCCGACATGGCCGGTCTGGCGGTGCGCCTTCTCCTCGACCAGATTCGCGCCTATCGTATGGGCAAGCCGTTCGAAGCTGTTCGTGAGGTGCGCGACTTTTCACTGATTGAGCGCCAATCGTCGGCGGCGATTCCGGAGGCGTAGGGGGCGCGGCACGCGTTTTACAAAAAACATATTTTTCTTGACAGATGGGGCGTTGTACCAGATTGGTAGCGCTAACAATAAAAAGCGGTCCGTCAGCATGTACGGGCCTGTCAAACGGGTAGAGAAGACGAGGGTAAACGGCCCTCACATCTATTGAAGGACTTATAGGAATGCCCGATTTTCTGCCTGAGGATTGGCGGAACGCGACCTTGATTGGTCGCATCCAGACGACGGACGGCCCGACGCCGATCCTGATCAAGAATGGCGACGTTTTCGACATGTCGCCGGTCGCTCCGACCGTTTCCCAGCTTCTGAAAGCGTGGCCGGAAACCGGCGTGCCCGAAGGCGGGCTTCCGCTCGGCCACCTCGACGACTTCGACTTTGCGAAGGTCTGGATCGGCAATCGCGGTGACAATCAACTCCTGTCGCCGATCGATCTGCAATGCGTCAAGGCCGCCGGCGTCACCTTCGCCGTGTCGGCGGTGGAACGCGTCATCGAAGAACGCGCCCGTGGCGATTCCGATAAGGCCCAAGACATCCGTAATGCCCTGGCTGAACGTGTCGGCGCCGATATCCGCTCGGTCAAGCCGGGGTCCGAAGCCTCGGCCAAGCTGAAGGCCGCGCTCATTTCCGATGGGCTGTGGTCGCAATATCTCGAAGTCGCCATCGGCCCTGACGCCGAGGTCTTCACCAAGTCGCCGGTTCTGTCGAGCGTCGGCTGGGGGGATGAGGTCGGCGTGCGTTCCGACTCCACCTGGAACAACCCCGAACCCGAAGTCGTCATGGTCGTCACGCCGCAGGGCCGCGCCGTCGGCGCCACGCTCGGCAATGACGTTAACCTGCGTTGCTTCGAAGGCCGTTCTGCCCTGCTGCTCGGCAAGGCCAAGGACAACAATGCCTCCTGCGCGCTCGGTCCCTTCATCCGCCTGTTCGATGACGGCTTCACCATCGATGACGTGCGCACCGCCGTGCTCGACCTGAAGATCGACGGTCCGGAAGGCTATGAGCTGGTCGGTCGTTCGACGATGAGCGAAATCAGCCGCGACCCGCTTGACCTGATCGCCCAGGCGATGAGCGAGCACCACTATCCGGACGGTTTCGTTCTGATGCTCGGCACCTTGTTCGCGCCGACTCAGGATCGCGATGTCCCGGGCCGTGGCTTCACCCATAAGGTGGGCGATGTCGTCACCGTCTCATCGCCCAAGCTCGGGCGCCTGGAAAACCGCGTCACCACGTCGAAAGACGCGCGTGAGTGGACCTTCGGTATCGCCGACCTGATGCAAAACCTGGCCGACCGGGGGCTGCTGAAAGCCCGCAATACGGCCCAACCCAAAAAAATAGCCTCCTAACCAGTGAGTACCGCCATGTCGTCTGCCATTTATCCCAGCCTTAAGGGCCGCAAGGTGTTGATCACCGGCGGCGGTTCCGGCATCGGCGCGGGGCTTGTCGAAGGCTTTGTCCGTCAGGGCGCCCGTGTCCATTTCATCGACCTGGTCGATGACGTGTCGGCGGGCCTTTCGGGTGATAATGCGCCTGTGTTTCACAGGTGCGACCTGACCGACACGCCCGCGCTTGAACGGACCCTGGCCGTTATCCTGGCGGACGGCCCGGTACATATTCTGCTCAATAACGCCGCGCGTGACGACCGGCACAGCCTGTCGGAAGTCACGTCGGAATTTTTCGACAAGAATATCGCCGTCAACCTCAAGCACATGATGATATGCACGCGCCTGATCGCGCCGGGCATGAAGGCGGCCGGCGGCGGGGCCATTATCAATTTCGGCTCGATCTCGTGGCACCTGGGCCTGCCGGACCTCGTGCTCTACGAAACCGCCAAGGCGGCGATCGAAGGCATGACCCGCGCCCTGGCCCGCGAATTGGGGCCGGACAATATCCGCGTCACCACCATCATTCCCGGTAATGTGAAAACGCCGCGCCAGATGAAGTGGTATACACCCGAAGGTGAGCGCCAGATCGTCGAAGCGCAATGCCTGCCCGGCCGCATTGTGCCGGAAAACGTCGCCGCCCTGGCCATGTTCCTGGCTTCGGATGATGCGTCTTTGTGCACCGGCCACGGCTACTGGATCGACGCTGGCTGGCGGTAGTCTTCGCGGTTTTCTTGGCCCTCTCCGGCGTGCCGGGGAGGGGAGCCGCACGGTTTCTGACTTCTCAACGAGACATGCATGACCGAGCTTTTCAAACCAAACTGTATCTGGGACCTCAAGGCCACCCTGGGGGAAGGGCCGATCTGGTCCGCCCGCGATCACGCCGTCTGGTTCGTCGATATCAAACAGCAGCATGTCCATCGCTACGACGTTCGCACCGGCGCGAAACAGACCTTCAATGCGCCATCGCCCTGCGGTTTCATCGCCCCGAAACGGCGCGGCGGCTTCATCGTCGGCTGCAAGACAGGCCTGTATGATTTCAATCCCGATGGCGGTGTGTTCACCCTCCTGACCCATGTCGAGCCGGGATTGCCGACCAACCGTCTCAATGACGGCTATGTCGACGCTCAGGGGCGCCTGTGGTTCGGCTCAATGGACGACGACGAGGAGCGTCCGACCGGCAAGCTCTATCGCTACGATGGGCGCGGCCTGAATGTCATGGACGACGATTACGTCATCACCAACGGCCCGGCCGTGTCACCCGACGGCAAGACCCTCTATCACAACGACACGCTGAAAAAGCATATCTATGCCTTCGATCTCGATGCCGACGGCCATCTGTCCAATAAGCGGCTGTTCGCGCAGCTCGACGCGGCGGGCAAGACGGGCGCGCATGGCGAAGGCTATATGGACGGCCCCGTCGTCGATAGCGCCGGCAATGTGTGGAACGCGCTGTTTTTCGGCTGGGGCATCAACTGTTACGCGCCCGATGGCCGCCTGATCCGTACCGTCCGCTTCCCGGTATCCAACGTCACCAAGATCGCCTTCGGCGGCGCCGATCTCAAGACCGTCTACGCCACCACGGCGGCCAAGGGCCTGTCGGCCGAAGATATCCAGACACAACCCCTGGCCGGCGGCCTCTTCACCTTCCAAACCGACATCGCGGGTCAGCCGCAGTATGAGATTGCACATGTCTAACTATGACGCGCAAAAGCCGAAGCGCATTCCGGCGACCCCCAATGGCCGTTTCCGGTCGCAGGAATGGTTCGAGGCCCCCGGCCATATCGACATGGCGGCGCTCTACCTCGAACGCTTCATGAACTACGGCATCACGCCGCAGGAACTGCGCTCCGGCCGGCCGATCATCGGCATCGCCCAGTCGGGCTCCGACCTCAGCCCGTGCAACCGCATCCATATGGAACTGGCCAAACGCACCCGCGAAGGCATCCGCGACGCGGGCGGCATCTGCATCGAATTTCCGGTCCATCCGATTTTTGAGAACTGCCGCCGCCCCACCGCCGCCATCGACCGCAATTTGTCGATGATGACCCTGATCGAAATCCTGCATGGTTACCCCATCGATGCGGTTGTTCTGACGACCGGCTGCGACAAGACCACGCCCGCGGGCATCATGGCGGCCACCGCCGTCGATATACCGGCCATCGTCCTGTCGGGCGGGCCGATGCTCGATGGCTGGCACGAAGGCGATCTGGTCGGCTCCGGCACGGTCATCTGGCGCGCCCGCCGCAAGCTGGGGGCGGGTGAGATCACCGAAGAGGAATTTATCGACATGGCCTGCGCCTCGGCGCCGTCGGCGGGCCATTGCAACACCATGGGCACGGCCTCGACCATGAATGCGGTCGCCGAAACCATGGGGCTGTCGCTTCCCGGTTGCTCGGCCATTCCCGCGCCTTATCGCGAACGCGGCCAGATCGCCTATGAGACCGGCGTGCGCATCGTCGAAATGGCCTATGAAGACCTCAAGCCGTCGAAAATCCTGACCAAGGCATCGTTCACCAACGCCATTGCCGCCGTCGCCGCCATCGGCGGATCGACCAACGCCCAGCCGCACATCGTCGCCATGGCGCGTCATGCCGGGGTCGAGATTACGGATGCCGACTGGATGGATGCGCACGACATCCCGCTCATCCTCAACATGCAGCCGTCGGGCAAGTATCTGGGAGAACGTTTCCACCGCGCCGGCGGCGTGCCTGCCATCCTGGCGGAACTGCTCGACGCCAATCTGATCGACGGATCGGCCGCCACCATTACCGGCAAGACGATCGCTGAGAATAATACGGGCAAGAACAGCAAGGATCGCGAGATGATCCGCACCATCGCCGAGCCGATGATGGAACGCGCCGGTTTCATGGTGCTCAAGGGTAATCTGTTTGACTACGCCATCATGAAGACCTCGGTGATCTCCAAGGAGTTTCGTGATCGCTATTTGTCGGAACCCGGTAATGAGAACATCTTCGAAGGCAAGGCTGTCGTCTTCGACGGCTCGACCGATTATCACAACCGCCTGAACGATCCGGCGCTCGGCATCGATGAGCGCACCATCTTGGTCATTCGCGGCTCGGGCCCGGTTGGCTGGCCGGGATCGGCCGAGGTGGTCAATATGCAGCCGCCCGACGCCTTGCTGAAACGCGGCATCACCTCGCTGCCGACGCTTGGCGATGGTCGCCAGTCCGGCACGTCGGACAGCCCGTCGATACTTAACGCCTCGCCGGAAAGCGCCGTCGGTGGTGGCCTGGCCTGGTTGCGGACCGGCGACATCATCCGCATCGACCTTAACGCCGGCACCTGCGACATGCTGGTCGACGCCGATGTTATCGAAACACGCAAAAAGGAGGGCTTACCACCCATTCCGGAAAGCCAGACGCCGTGGCAGGAAATCTACCGCGCCACGGTATCGCAATTGCACACCGGCGCCGTCATGGAGCCCGCGTTGAAATACAAAAGAATTGCCGAGAAGATGCCGCGGCATAATCACTGAGTACAGGCCGTAATGGTGCAATGCATCATTGCGGCTTGTTTTGTTAGCGTTATCATTTTGCAGCTCAGCAAAAGCGAATTTTTGTCTAAGTGGTTAGAAAATATCGCGCTTTTCGATTGATTTGTTTGCGAAGAGCCAATTTTCGACTAAGCTTTTCACACGCGCGGGGAAGACCGGACATAAGCCACAAGATCCGCAGTCCGAACGCGCCGGGTTTAGGGAAAACGCGGACCATGTCCGCCTATAAGGGAGTGAGAGGCACATGTCCTCAGCAACGAAGTCCGTCAATATGGGACTGGTCATGGGGCTCGCCATTGGCGCGGCGCTTGGCGGTCTCCTGTTCGGTTACGATACCGCCGTCATTTCCGGTGCGGTTGAAGCGATCGATCATAATTTTGTCCAGCCGCGCACGGAATTGAGCGAGCTGGCGCGCAACGCCATGACCGGCAACGCGGTCGGGATCGCCCTGTGGGGCTGTTTTGTGGGGTCTTTGGTCGCGGGGCCGCTGGCCACACGCATCGGCCGCCGCATGGGCATGATGATTGCCGCGGTCCTGTTCTTCATCTCGTCGATCATGGCCGGTTATCCGGAGCTGGGTCTGGGCGCCATCGGCGGCATGGGCCCCGATGCCTTAACGCCCTTCATGGTTTATCGCTTCCTCGGCGGTTGCGCCATCGGCATGGCGTCGCTGATTTCGCCGCTGTACATCGCCGAAATCGCCCCGGCCAAACAACGTGGCCTGCTGGTGACGTTCCAGCAGATCGCCATCGTCGGCGGCATGCTTCTGGTCTATTTCGTCAATCTGAAGATCGGTCAGATGGGAGACGACGCATGGGTCCTGTCCACGGGCTGGCGTCACATGCTGGCGTCGTGCGCCATCCCCGCCGCGCTCTTCTTCCTGGCCGCCTTCTTCATGCCGGACACGCCGCGCTGGTACGTCATGAAGGGCAAGGAAGACAAGGCGATGAAGCTTCTGACTGCGCTCGACGGTCCTGACGTGGCGCAAAACACCATGGCGGAAATCAAGGACAGCCTTCAGGCCCATTCCGGCAAGCTGTTTTCGTTCGGTGCAGGCGTTATCGTCGTCGGCGTCCTCCTCTCGGTTTTCCAGCAGTTTGTCGGCATTAACGCCGTTCTGTACTACGCCCCGCTGATGTTCAAGAACATGGGATCGGGCACCAATACCGCCCTGTTGCAGACGGTTATCGTCGGCGCCGCCAATGTGCTCTTTACCCTGGTCGCCACGGTCACGGTCGATCGCTGGGGCCGCAAGCCGCTGCTCATCCTGGGGGCCATCATGATGGCGATCTCGATGGCCCTGCTCGGCTATTTCTTTCAGACCCATACCGAAGGCACGGCGCTGCTCTATGCCGCCATCTTCTATATCGCCGGTTTCGCCCTGTCGTGGGGCCCGGTCGTGTGGGTGCTGTTGTCGGAAATGTTCCCGAACTCGATCAAGGGACCGGCCATGGCCGTGGCCGTCGCCGCCCAGTGGATTTCCAACTATATCGTCACCGCTTCCTTCAAGGTGGTGGACGGCGATACGGCGATCAATGCCGTCTTCAATCATGGCCTGAACTACTATGTCTATGCCGGCTGCTCGGTCCTGGCCGCGCTGTTCGTGTGGAAATTCGTGCCTGAAACCAAGGGCAAGACGCTGGAAGCCATTGAAGGCCTCTGGAAGAAATCGTAATCTACCCTATGTAAGTACGGGGCGGAACCTTACAGGGATTCCGCCCTTATTCTTTCAGCGCTCAAGCAGCGAAGCGGTAGCGCAAGGGAAAGGCGCTAAAGCAGCGAAGCGGTAGCGCAAAAAAAGAAGAAAGAGACCTAAAAAATGCTGCGCTTAAGTTCCGGCGATACCTGGCTCGATATCAACCCTGAGGTGGCCGGCAGTGTGTCGCGCCTGGTACGCGACGGCCAGGATGTCTTGCGTCCGACGCCCGAAGGCGCGACCGACGCCCTGCAAACCGCCTGCTTCCCGCTTGTGCCCTTCGCCAACCGGATTCGTAATGGCAGTTTTGTCTTCGAAGGGCATAAGGTCAAGCTGGCGCCCAACCTGGGGGACGACCCCCATACCCTGCACGGGCAGGGCTGGCGCAGGCCCTGGCAGGTTATCGAGGTGACCTCGACGCGGGCTGTGCTCGGCTACCATCATTTTGCCGATGAGTGGCCGTGGGAATATGAGGCGACCCTGATCTACGAATTGCGCGCCGATGGCTTGCGCTGTTTCCTGAATGTGAAGAATCTGTCGAAAGCCATCATGCCGGTGGGGTTGGGCTTTCACCCCTATTTCAATCGCCGGCCCGAATCGCGGCTCAAGGCGACGGTCGATGGCGTGTGGATTTCAGACGAAGAAACCCTGCCGCGCAACTGGCATGCCGGCGTGTTGAAAAAGGACTGGACGCACGGCGATGCCGTCGCGCACGACATCACCATCGACAACGCCTATACCGGCTTCAAAGGGCGGGCGGAAATCTATGACGGCGACCGCCTGACCCATACCTTGCGGGCGTCGCCCGACTGCCACTGGATGCACGTCTTTGTGCCGCTCGACGAAGACTATTTCTGCGTCGAGCCGGTCAATCACATGCCGGACCCGTTCAACCAGCCGAACAGCGGCCTGAAATGCCTGAAAAGCGGCGAAACCCAGATGACGTGGATGGATATCGCCCTGGCGTAATCGCCGAGGAGATTTAGAGCCTTCGTCGGCTCAGTTGAGCCGCCTCATGGCTCTCATTTTTTGTAACGCCTCATGTTTTTCCGAAAAGTGGGGGCCACTTTTCGGCATGAGGCTCTAATTCACCCAGCCGCCGTCGATGACGTGGGTGGTGCCGGTGGTGAAGCTCGATTCGTCCGACGCCAGATACAGCGCCAGATTGGCCAGTTCTTCCGTCCGGCCGAAGCGCCCCATGGCCTGGCGGGCGGTAAATTCGCCATAGGCCTTATCGAAATCGCCTGTATCGCGCAGCCGCTGAAGCAGGGACGGGGTCTCGACCGTGCCGGGGCAGATGGCGTTGCAGCGGATGCCCTGGGCCACGAAATCGGCGGCGACGGACTTGGTCAGGCCGATGACGGCGGCCTTGGTGGCGCCGTAGGCGAAGCGATTCGGGATGCCTTTGACCGATGACGCGATGGACGACATGTTGATGATCGAACCGCCGCCGTTTGTCAGCATGGCGGGCATGAAGGCGCGGATCATGCGGTACATGGCCGTGACATTGAGGTTGAGCGAAAATTGCCACGCCTCTTCGTCGCACTCCAGAATCGTGCCGGCGTGGACATAGCCCGCGCAGTTATAGAGCACGTTTACGTCTGGAAATTCCTCCGCAATCGCCTTTACGGCGGAAGCATCGGTAACATCGAGCCGGCGCGTCGTTGCGCCGGCAAAGTCGGCGAGCGTATCGGCATTGATATCGGTGGCGATAACCGTGGCGCCTTCCTTCAGGAACAGCTCGGCCGTCGCGCGGCCGATACCCTGACCGGCGGCGGTGATGATGGCGGTTTTTCCGGTTAAACGTCCCATTTCATAGTCTCCTTAGTCCGGAACTCAAACGTCTTCCTGGGTTCCGGCAAATGCAATTATGCGTCCTGTCTTTACGAAAACGCGGGCCTGGCGCGCAGCGGCAGGCAAGCCGGGCCGACGGGATCGAACGCCTTGTAGGTCAGGATAAATTCCTGGTGGCCCATCTGTTCGCTGAGAGATTGTTCGCCCGCCGCGACGCGCAGCACCAGATCGGTGATTTCCGTTCCGACCTCATCGATCGTAGCACCGCCTTCCATGATCCGTCCGGCATTGACATCCATGTCGCCTGCCAGCTTGCGGTAGGTTTCCGGATTGGCGCAAACCTTGATGACGGGTGAGATCGCCGACCCGACCACGCTGCCGCGACCGGTGGTGAATATCGTCAGGTGTGCGCCGCAGGCAATCATTTCGACGATTTCCGCATTATCGGAAATGTTCGGGAACCCGAAGCGCGGTTCGCCGTCCGGCACGACATCCAGCAGGTAAAGCCCGCCGGACGGCGGTATGTCGCCCGGTTTGATGATGCCGCATATGGGGGCCGATCCGGACTTGGAATAGGCGCCCATCGATTTTTCTTCCTGGGTGGTCAACCCGCCTTCGGCGTTTCCGGGTGCGAAGGACCCATAGCCCATGACGGTGTAATAGGCCTCGGCCTTAAGGACCGCGGCTTCCAGTTCGGCACCCAGTTCGGGGGTGATGGCGCGTGACGCCATGATCTTTTCGCAGCCGACCAGTTCGCCGGTTTCTTCGAAGATGCAGGCCGCACCGGCGGCGCCCAGCGTATCGAACGTCCGCCCGACCGCGGGATTGGCGGTGATGCCGGACGTGCCGTCCGATCCGCCGCAAATCGTGCCGATGACCAGTTCGGATACCTCCATGGCGACGCGCGGCGTCTGGCTGGCGATATCCTGTACCCGTTTCACGGCGGCCACGCCCTTGCGGATGGTCTCCAGCGTCCCGCCCTCATTCTGGATGACGAAGGTTTCGACCGGCCGGCCTGACCCGGTGATGTGGCGCCCCAGGGCGTCGCGGTTGAAGCTTTCGCAGCCAAGCGACACCAAGACCGCACCGCCGACATTGGGATGGGTGCACAGGGCCTCCATCATGTCATAGGCATAGGTGTTGGGATAACAGCCGGGGAACCCGATCAGGTGAACTTCGCTGTCGTTGCAGGCATTGACGATCTTGCGCGCAACGTGGTGGGCGCATTCGACCAGATAGACGACGACGGTAACGTTGCGGATGCCCTTGCGACCGTCGGGACGCAGCCAGGCGTCAAAGGTCGGATAGGGCGCGGTGGGCTTAGTGTCCATGGCCGGTGACCTCACGCGTATGGCTCTTGATGTAATCGCTTTGCATATTGTGCATGTGTACGTGCGCGCCTTGTTGCACATCGGTCTTCATCGATCCGATGGGGGCACCGTATTTGATGATCTTTTCGCCGGTTCTGAGGGCGCGGCGGGCAATCTTGTGGCCGACATCGATCTCATCGGCCAGGATGACGGCATCGCCATCTATTACCACGGACTGGCCGCGCTGGGCGTGTTGGCGGCAAACCAGGACGTTGTCATCGGGATGAAGCAGCAGGAAGGGACTATCGCTCATATCGCCACCGTCGCTTTGGGGAGGGGGGCATCGGCGTGCAGCAGGTTTTCGTGTCGCAAATCGTCCCACAGGGCGTCCGGTATGCGCGTGGAAAACAGCGCCAGATTCGCCTCGACCTGCGTGGCGGCCGCCATGCCGGGAATGACGCTGACCACGGACGGATGTCCAAGCGGGAATTGCAGGGCGGCGGCGGCCAGCGGCACGCCATGGGCGGTGCAAACGGCCTTAAGCCGGGCGACGCGCGCGGCGACGGCGGGCGGAACCGCGCCGTAATCGTAATGGTCGTCTCCGATCAGGACGCCGGAATTGAAAGGCCCGCCGACAATCACCGACACACCCTTGCGGTCGCACAAAGGCAGGAAACTGTCGAGCGCGGTCTGTTCCAGCAAGGTGTAGCGCCCGGCCAGGAGAACGGCGTCGAGATCGCAATGGGCCATCACGTCTTCGCACACCTGCCATTCGTTGACGCCCATGCCGATCGCGCCGACCCGGCCACTGGCCTTCAGGTCGGCCATGGCGCGGTATCCGCCGTCGAGGAAATCGCGCATATGGCGGTCGGCGTCCGGGCCGTGGGTGGCGCGGCCCAGATCATGCACGAGCAGAAGATCTATGCGATCGACGCCAAGCCGTTTCAGGCTGTCTTCGAAACTGCGGCCTATACCGGCGGCGCTGTAGTCGAAGGCGACGTCAAAGGGATCGCCGTCAATGAAGCCATGCCGTTCGGTGCCGGGGGGCGGGGGATCGATGGGGCTCAGGACGCGGCCGACCTTGGTCGACACGGTCGTACCGGGCCTGAGGTGTGCGCCGACGCGCCGTTCCGATAGCCCCTGGCCGTAATGTGGCGCGGTGTCGATGTAGCGGATACCGGCGTCGAGTGCACCCGTCAGCGCTTCGCGCGTCTCATCGTCGGAAATCTTGCGGTAAAGATTACCCAATGCCGCCGCGCCGTAGCCAAGCGAGCTTACCTCGACAGATGTCGATCCCAGCCGGCGATCGGGAATTATATAAGCGGGCGTCACCTAAGCGTCTTCTCTGCTCTGCACTTCATTCAAGTTTGAAAGTGTTATTATAGATGAAACCCATACCGCCGCATTATGGGTGACGCAAGACCTATCCGCCGAGCATCTTGCTTAAAGTTCTAGCCGTGTCTTTCAGGCAGGCCAAGGCGTCCGGCATACTGATGCCATCGCCGACATGGATCCACGGCATGGTCAGGGCAGCCACGGTTGTCACGTCATTGCTTACCGGACAGGAAATGTCGGTAATCCCGTCTATATAGCTGGAGGCCGCTGTAAAATGGCCTTGCTGGGCCACCTTTTCAGCATCGGCTTCGAAGGCTGCCCAGGCATCGGGTGTCAGGCCGCGACGCAGAACGGCACGCCACTGTTCGCGGATTTTCGGCTTTTGAAAGGCGTAAAGCACGGTGCCGGAAGTCGAAGCCGTCAAAGGGCGCTGATACCCGACGCGGACTGAAAAGCCGAGATCGCCCGGCGCTTCGATGCGGGCGATGACCACCATGCGGTCGTCTGAGGCGATGGCCAAGTGACAGGCCTGACGGGTCTGGTCGCTCAGCGACTGCATCAGCGGCAGGGCGCTGGCCAGCAAGTTCTGGCTGGGTCCACGTGAAATGCCCAGGGAAAAGAGCTTGTTGGTCAGCTCGAACCCGTCGGCATTGGCGGCTGTGGCGACATAGCCGCGCGTCTCCAGAACCTGCACCATGCGGAACAGTTCGCTGACCGAGCGTTCAAGCCGGGCCGAAATCTGCGACAGAGTCATGGGCGATTTGGCGCTCGCCAGCAGTTCCAATACGTCCAATCCCTTTTCCAGTGCGGGCGCACGGTACTTGGTAGCGGCTTTGTCGGGCATGGGGTGAACCTTAATTCAGCGTGTATAGGGTGTTTGCCGTGGCGCCCATGATGGCGTCGCGTGTTGTCTTGGGTTTGTCAGCCAGCCAGCGAATTGTCCAGTCGAACCAATGGCGATAGCTGTCTTTCAGCAGAACAACCGGCCAGTCGGACCCCCACATCAGGCGGTCGGGACCAAAAACGGCAAGCAGATGATCGACATAGGGCGTCAAGGCGTCAGACGATTGTCCGGGGCCTGATTCGGTCAGAAGGCCCGACAGTTTGCAGGCCACATTGCTGTTTTCGGCCACGGCGGCAATGGCGTCCATCCATTCAGCTGGCTTGCCCGAGCCGATGGGCGGCTTGGCACCGTGGTCGATGATGATGCGTAAGCCCGGATACCGCTTGGCCAGGGTGTCGATATGGGGCAAGTGGCGGGGAAAGACGAGCGCATCGAATGTAAGCCCCTGCGCCACCATGGCCTCTAGCGCGGGTTGCGCGCCGGGTGACAGGATCCAGTCGTCGCGCTCAAGGCCTTGCAGCATCGGGCGCAGGCCTTTCAGCTTCGGCTGGCGCGCCAGATAGGCTATATTTTGCGCGGCGCGCGGCGATTCAAGATCGGTCCATCCCACCACGGCCTTGATGAGTGGAACCGCCGCCGCGACACGCAGCAGCCAGAGCGTATCGGTTTCGGACGGTTGCGATTGCACCAGAACCGTACCGGTCAGGCCCAGCCCGTGCGATGCGGCCATCAGGTCCTTTACGCCGAAATCGCGATAAATGTCGGCCAGGTCCGGCGTGGGCCAGCTATGGTCGTTCTGACCGATCTGCCAGAGGTGTTGGTGGGAATCGATGATCATGGGTGCGGTTCGGCTGCGAGTTTAGTGCCCGCCGGAAACGGGCAGGGCGGTGCCGGGGGCGGCAGATTTGGACCCCAGGCCGTACAAGGCGATGACGATAAAGCAGACCAGCGGCACGTATATGGCCGTTCTGATATGGATCATATCCGACACCACGCCCATGATGGCGGTCAGCACGGCGCCGCCAATGATCGCCATAACGACGAACGATGCGCCGATCTTGGTCAGTGGGCCCAGCCCCCGAACCGAGGTGGCGAAAATGGTCGGGAACATGATCGACATGAAGAAGGAGGCGGCGACCATGGCGTAAAGGCCGTATTGCCCGCCCACCGTCGCGGCATAGCCAGTCAGGGCTATGTTCACCACCGCAAACCCGCCAAGCAGGCGGGTGGCCGAAACCACACGCAACAGGGCGGTGCCGGCGAAACGCCCGACGGCGAATAAAACCAGGGCGGCGATGACGTAACTGGCCGCCGCCTTGTCCGTCAGTCCGATTTCGGCTTGGGCGTAGCGGATGGTATAGCTCCAGATACCGACCTGAGCCCCGACATAGAAGAACTGCGCCACCACACCCATCAGGAAATGCCGGTGTTTGAAAAGACCGGTCACGCTGACCTTTTCTGCCTGTGCTTCCGCGACGCTGGCGGTTGCGGCCTTGGGGAATTTCGACAGCCCGACCAGCAAGGCCCAGGCCAGGACAACGCAGCCGATCACGATATAGGGCATCTGCACCGCCTTGGCTTCGCGGACCAGATCGGCGGCGTCGAGCTTTTCCAGGCCGGACAGGATGAAGGTTTGGCCGACCCACAGACCGACCAGCGACCCCAGCGGGTTGAAGGATTGCGCCAGATTGAGGCGGAAGGCGGCGTGCTTTTCGTCACCCAATATGGTCATCAGCGGGTTGGCGGAGGTTTCCAGAAACGCCAGGCCGGCGGCGATGACGAACAGCGACCCCAGCAGCCAACCATACTGGCGGAATTCCGCGCCGGGATAAAAGGAAAAGGCGCCGATGGCGAAGATGCACAGGCCGGTGACCACGGCCGCCTTGTAGCCGAAGCGCCGCATCAGAAGGCCCGCGACCGGCGCCATGAAGAAGTATCCGAGATAGAAGGATTGCTGCACCAGACTCGATTCGAAGTCGGTGAGGGTGAAAGCCTTCTTGAACTGCGGTATCAAGATATCGTTGAGATTGTTCGCCATGCCCCAGAAGAAGAACAGAGCGGTGATCAGGATGATCGGCCAGAGGGCGGCCAGGCCTTTTACGGGGGCCGTGTCCTTCGAGGCGTCATCGGACGGTGGTGTCATATCGTTTAATCCCTGTTCTGGTCGCGTCGGCTTTTTATTAGTGTAAATTACCATCACATATGAATGGATTGGTCAAATATGAAATATGAATCCGTGTTTGCACTTGGCGCAATTCGCCTTTATATACTCAGACAATTTTGAGGCTGCGGGCCACGTAAAATCCGTCTATCTCTCAGAAAAGAAACAGGAAAAATGGATGCCTTCCACGTCTGAAAAATTCGTCTATGCGCTCGATCTCAAGGACGATCCGGATTTGATCGCGCAATATAAGGCCTGGCATGCGCCGGGTCAGGTGCCTGCCGCGATCAATGCTTCCATACGTGACGCGGGTATCGCGGCGCTGGAAATCTATCTGGTCGGCAACCGCATGTTCATGATCCTGACACCGGGGCCGGATTTCGACGCCGACCGGAAAGCCGCGGCCGATGCCGCCAGTGAAGACGTGCAAAAATGGGAAGCCTTGATGTGGGAGTTCCAGCAGGCGCTGCCTTTTGCCGCGCCGGGGCAAAAGTGGGTGGCGATGGATCGAATCTATTCGCTCGCCGAGCAAATTTAATTATACTATAATTTACAACGGCCGGCCGCCGCGCTAAGTACGGCCGCAAGAAAGTCAAGGAAACGGACCTATGGGATTATTTGGTAAGAAGCCTTTGAAAATTGGCCTGATCGGGCTCGGCAAGATCGCGGTCGATCAGCATATTCCGTCGATCCGCGCCAACAAGCACCTGCAACTGGTTGCCGGCTGTTCGCCGCGCGCCCGTCCCGAGGGTATCCAGGCCTATGATGACCTGGACGCCATGATGACGGCGCACCCGGAAATCGAAGCCATCGCCATCTGCACCCCGCCGCAGATTCGTCACGAAATCGCCAAGCAGGTCATCGGCATCGGCCGTCACGTCTTCCTGGAAAAGCCGCCCGCGGCGACATTGGGTGAAGCTGAGGCGATCAAGGCCCTGGCCGCCGCCAAGGGCGTCAGCCTGCTGGCCTCGTGGCATTCGCGTTTCGCCCCGGCCGTCGAAGCGACGCGCAAATGGGTCTCAGAGCGCGAAATCAAGAGCATCACCATTCACTGGAAGGAAAATGTCCGCCAATGGCATCCTGGCCAGGCGTGGATTTTCGAGCCCGGTGGCATGGGCGTCTTCGACCCCGGCATCAATTCGTTGTCGATTCTGACCCGCATTCTGGCCGACGCGGTCATGGTCAAAAAGGCCGATCTGCATATTCCGGTAAATTGCGATGCGCCGATCCAGGTCGAAATGGATATGGTGACCGAAGCGGGCTTCCCGATCCGCGCCGAATACGATTTCCTGCAAACCGGCGTGCAGACCTGGAGCATCTATATCGAATCCAAGGCCTATGAAAAGCTTACCCTGTCCATGGGCGGGACCGAGCTGGAAATCGACGGCCGGACTGTGATCAAGCAGAAGGAAGCCGAATATTCCGGCCTCTACGCCCATTTCCATGACCTGATCCGCAAGGGCCAGTCCGACGCCGACTTCTCGCCGCTGCGCATCGTTGCCGATGCCATGCTGTTGGGTAAGCGGATCGCCGCGCCCGAATACATCGAGTAGTGCGAGAAGTGCCGGCTTTTGGCACGGGGCTGAATAAGCAACCTTATACCGCCCTGCTTGCGGGGCGGGGGACTGCACGACGCGCGTAGCGCTAGATGTGGTGGTGGGGGCCTTGCCTGGCCGTGATGCGCTCGATTGCCAACAGTATGATACCATCGGCGACGCTATCCGCATCCGCAAATACGGCCGCAGCCGAAATGCGATAAACATCAAGACCGCTGGCTTTTAACCAGTCATCCCGAACTTCGTCGCGTTGAAAATGGTCCTCTTCACCATGAAGCCCGCCATCGACCTCAATGACCAATTTGGCCTGGCTGCAATAGAAGTCGGCAATATAGGGACCAATGGCTTCCTGCCTGCGGAACACGGGCTTGCCGGGGGCACGCGCCTTTAATCGCACCCAAAGCAAATATTCGGGTGGCGTTAATGTCTTTCGCATTTTGCGGGCGAGATCGTACTTGGGTTTCACGGCAGAACTATAGCCTGTGTGTCCTGTCGAACAAGGCCCCCACCACCACATCTCGCCAGCGTAGCCGCTGTCTCGTGCGGTCCCCCGCCCCACGGGTGGGGCGGTATAAGGTTGTTGGCTCAGCCCTACGCCAAAACCGGCTAGCGCCGCAGACTGCCAATTTCACCGATGTATTCGGGCGCGGCGATCCTCTTACCCAGCAGCATGGCGTCGGCAACGATACGCAGCGGCGAGAAGTCGGCTTCCTTCTGCTTGATCACGGTCCCGCCCATGCACACGATGGGCTTTTGGTAGGCCTTGGATTCGATATAGATTCTCCAGGTCTGGATGCCGGTTTGAACAGCAAAAACTTTCCCCATCAGCGCGGATTGACTTTCTTCCTTATACCGCCCTGCTTGCGGGGCGGGGGACCGCACGACGCGCGTAGCGCTAGATGTGGTGGTGGGGGCCTTGCTTCGCCCGACGCTCAGACTATGGTTTCTGCCATGAAACCCAGGTACGATCTCGCGCGCAAAATGCGAAAGACATTAACGCCAACCGAATATTTGCCTTGGGCGCGATTAAAGGCACGTGACCCCGGCAAGCCGCTGTTCCGCAGGCAGGAAGCCATTGGCCCCTACATTGCCGACTTCTATTGCAGCCACGCCAAATTGGTCATTGAGGTCGATGGTGGGATTCATGGAGAAGAGGAAAATTTTCAACGCGACACGGTCAGGGATGACTGGTTGAAAGCCAACGGTCTTGCCGTCTATCGCATTTCGGCTGCTGCGGTATTTGCGGATGCCGATAGCGTCGCCGATGGTATCATACTGTTGGCGATCGAGCGCATTACGGCCAGGCAAGGCCCCCACCACCGCATCTAGCGCTGCGCGCGTCGTGCGGTCCCCCGCCCCGCAAGCAGGGCGGTATAAGTTGATTTTACTCGACGTATTCGGGCGCGGCGATCCCGTTTACCCTGCGGCGAGAAGTCGGCGTCCGACTGACCCTTGCGGAGGTCACGGAAGCTCCAGGCTTGCAGGAAATCGTATTTGGCGCGGGATTGCCGTTTTTGCTTATACCGCCCCACCCGTGGGGCGGGGGACCGCACGACGCGCGTAGCGCTAGATGTGGTGGTGGGGGCCTTGCTTCGCCCGACGCTCAGACTATGGTTTCTGCCATGAAACCCAAGTACGATCTCGCGCGCAAAATGCGAAAGGCATTAACGCCAACCGAATATTTGCCTTGGGCGCGATTAAAGGCGCGTGACCCCGGCAAGCCCGTGTTCCGCAGGCAGGAAGCCATCGGTCGCTATATTGCCGACTTCTATTGCAGCCAGGCCAAATTGGTCATTGAGGTCGATGGCGGGCTTCATGGCGAAGAGGACAATTTTCAACGCGACACGGTCAGGGATGACTGGTTTAAAGCCAACGGTCTTGATGTTTATCGCACTTCGGCTGCGGCCGTCTTTGCGGATGCCGATCGTGTCGCCGATGGTATCATACTGTTGGCGATCGAGCGCATTACGGCCAGGCAAGGCCCCCACCACCGCATCTAGCGCTGCGCGCGTCGTGCGGTCCCCCCCGCCCCGCAAGCAGGGCGGTATAAGTAAAAAAGCAATTCCGCATCGATGGGAGACAGTTTTCGCTGTTCAAAACGGCGATGCAGTGCCAAGCTGGCTTGCCCAGTTGCCCCGGTTGTAAGGAACTCAGCTTGGCCCAGGATCTATTCGACGCCGCGAAGGCCGCCCTCGCGTTCAGCCATTCGCCCTATTCCCATTTTCCGGTCGGCGCTGCCATCCGTGGTGACGATGGAAACATCTATAGCGGCGCCAATATCGAGAACATGGCCTTCCCGGATGGCTGGTGCGCCGAAACCACCGCGATCAGCCGGATGATCATGGGCGGCGCCAAACGCATTGCCGAAATCGCCGTTATTGCCGAAAAGACGCCTCTGTGTACCCCGTGCGGCGGGTGCCGCCAGAAGCTGTCGGAATTTGCCGGACCGGACACTCGCATCTGGCTGTGCGACGATACCGGCCCGCAGAGAAGCGTGACTATGGCCGAGCTGCTGCCGGCAGCCTTTGCCACGGATAAGCTGACCTGACGGGGAGGGCGGCTACACGCCGGCATACCAGCACGAAGATGGCCAAAAGGACTAGAGGCGCTATCGGCAGATGGAGCCCGACGCTAAACGTCCGCGTCAGAAGGGGCAGGAAAAAGGCCAGCAACAGCACACTCTTCTCCCATGGCCGAAACCCGGTTGTCATGCCGGTGACGGCGAGCCAGCCGAGAGGCACGGCGCTGATCAACAGATCGTATTTCAGGGAAAACGGCGTGACGAGAAGTGTTGCCGCCACACATAGCGCGCCGAGGGTATAGGCGTCGGGCTTTCGGGTCAGGGCCAGGTAGGTGAGCGCGCCCAGTATGCCGGTCGCCAGCAGGGCGTGCGCGCCATAGGCGACAGGCAGGGGCGCGCCGTACTGGCGCAAGGCGGCAAACAGGCTTTGCATGAGGGCCGGATCGACCAGGCCGTTGTTGAGGGTCTGGCTGGCATATTGGCTGTTGGCCCAAAAGGCGGCATAGGCATCGGTGCCGAAAGCGAGATAGGCGATCACACACAGGGCGGCGGCGCTTAGGCCGGTAGCTAAAAAGGTCTTCCAGCGTCCGGTCACGGCAAAGGCGAGCGGCAGGACGATGGCCAGTTGCGGTTTGACGACCAGCAGTCCCAGCACCAGCCCGGCCAGGATTGGCCGCCGGTCGGCCAGCCAGAATCCGGTGGCCAGTATGGCGAGGGTAAGGGCGCCGTTCTGGCCCGTGCTCATATTGATCCAGACGGCCGGAAAGGCGATGAGCGGCATCCATCCGAGAGGGATATCGGCGACGCCCTTGAGATAGGCGCGCAAGGCCGCGACACCCGCCGCGGTCGTCACACCCAGCCAGACGCACAGCGCCACGCCGAACGGCAGGAGCGCCAGCGGAAAGCAGGCCAGCAGATAGGGGGGCGGATAGAAGAAGGCGAGGTAGCCGTGATCGCCACCGAACAGGCTGTTTTCGACCGCGCCGTGAATCTCCGGCCGCCAGGCGTCGGCAGCATGGCCGGCGAGGGCCAGTTTCGAGGCGGCGTAAAAGCTGAGGAAATCACCGCCGAGCGGATCGGGGGTATGGAAAATGAGGGTATTGGCGACGCTGATCCATATGGCCGAGGCCAGGAACGCGATCAGGATCATCCAGCCATAGACGCGCGCGCGTTCGGGATTGAGCCAGTTCGCTTCGCGCACGGCGGTCAGCAAGGACATAAAACAGGCTCCGGATGACGACATCCGGAGCCTAAGACTAAAGCTTTGATTTAACGTAAAGGCTTATTCGCCGTCGTCGAACTCGGCTTCCAGGGCGTTGCTGCGTGAGACGCGGGCGACGCGCAGGGCATTGGTCGAACCCGACTTGCCGAAGGGCATGCCGGCGACGATGACGATATCCTGGCCCGGCTCGGCGATGCCTTCGGACCGCGCCAGCTTGCTGGCGACGGCAACCGTTTCGGTCATGGAGTGGGTGAGCGGGGTCAACACAGGGTGCACGCCCCAGGTCAGGGCGAGGCGGCGGGCCGTCTGCATGTTCGGCGTCAGGCCCATGATCGGCGCGGTCGGGCGTTCGCGGGCGACACGCAGGACGGTCGATGACGAATTGGTCATGGCGGCGATGGCGGCGGCGTCGATGGTTTGCGCCACCTGACGGGCGGCAGCGGCGATGGCACCGGACGTCGTCTTTTCTGGATCGGGTCGGCGGCGGTCGGTCATGGTGCGCCAACCGTCATCCTGTTCCACGCGACCGACGATGCGGTCCATGATGGTGACGGCTTCGATCGGGAATTGTCCGGCGGCGGTTTCAGCCGACAACATGACGGCGTCGGCGCCGTCGAACACGGCCGTGGCGACGTCGGAGGCTTCGGCGCGGGTCGGGGTGGGCGCGGAAATCATCGACTCCAGCATCTGGGTCGCAACGATGACCGGCTTGCCGGCGGCGCGGGCACATTGCACGATGCGCTTCTGGGCCAGGGGCACTTCTTCTGGCGGCAATTCGACACCCAGATCGCCACGGGCGACCATGACCGCGTCGGACAGGCGAATGATTTCATCGAGATTGTCGAGCGCCTGCGGCTTTTCGAGCTTTGACAATACCCAGGCGCGTCCCTGGATGATTTCGCGCGCCTCGATCACGTCTTCGGGGCGCTGCACGAAGGACAGGCCGATATATTCGACGCCGCGCGACAGGGCGAAATCCATATCCTCGCGGTCCTTCTTGGTCAGGGCGGGGATAGGCAGAACGACATCCGGCACATTGACGCCCTTACGGTCCGACAGGCGGCCGCCGTTGACGACGATGGTTTCCAGGTGGTCTTCGCGGACATGGGTGACGCGCAGCTTCAGCTTGCCGTCGTCGAGCAGCAGATGCGATCCGATCTGGGCCGCAGCGATGATTTCCGGATGCGGGAGGGTGGCACGGGTCGAATCACCCGGCGTCGGGTTGAGGTCGAGGCGGAACGGCTGGCCATTGGTCAGGACGACCGCGCCGCCCTGGAAACGGCCGACACGCAGCTTCGGACCCTGGACGTCGGCCAGGATGCCGATTGGATGCTTCGACCGGGCTTCGAGGTCGCGGATCAAATCGATATTGCGACCATGGTCTTCATGGCTGCCGTGCGAAAAATTGAGCCGGAAAACATCGGCGCCTGCCTGGAACAATTGCGCCAGCATTTCGGCGTTTGAGCTTGCAGGCCCCAGGGTGGCGACGATCTTGGTTTTGCGGCGGCGTAGGATTTTCAAAGCGTCCCTCACGGATTTATACGACAATTCAAGGGCTTAGTCTGAACAGCCGATAGCGCTGATTTACAAGCGATTTTCGCGTGCGACAAAGCCTCTATTCTCGGAGCGGGTCAAGTCAAAATTTTGTTGCGGGCGCATCAAATGACAGCGCTGTCCATACAACAATTTATTATTTGGGTGAGAAAGGCGCGTTTGAATCACCGGCCGGGCGTCGCCGTCTTGTCAGACAATTCATTCCAATATACCGTCACCGTATTGCTCAATGCAGAATTGCTGCACTGCGCAATAGTTTTCATTTGCCAAGCAACGCAAAAATGCGCTTTTTGCAATTTGATTTATTTAATCGGTGGGGGCTAGGTAGCGCCTTTCCACCCATAAACATCGTACAGGGGTAACATGTCCGAATCCAAAGCCGCAGCCAAGCCAGGAGGCAGTGGCCTCGTATTGGCGGTTGTCTATGTCACCGTGCTCTTCTTCATATGGGCGCTGGTCACCAATCTCCTCGATCCGCTCCTGAAGGCCATGAAGACGGTCTTCACGCTCAACAACCTCGAAGCCAACCTGACCGGTTTCGCCTTCTTCATCGCCTACGGGGTCATGTCCTTCCCGTCGGCGGCGCTCATGTCCAAGATTGGTTACGCCAAGTCCGTCATCGTCGGCCTTCTCGGCATTCTGGTCGGCTGCCTGATCGCGTTGGCTGCCACCAAGATCAAGGTCTACCCGGTCTTCCTGGTCGCCCTGTTCACCATGGCGTCGGGCGTCACCCTGCTTCAGGTGGCCGCCAATCCGCTGATCGCCACGCTTGGGGATGCCAAGAGCTCGCACTTCCGCCTTAACCTGTCGCAAGCCTTCAACTCGCTTGGCGCTGCGTGCGGCCTGTTCTTCGGCGCACAATTCCTGCTCGGCGGTGACATTTTCAAGCCGGACGTGGTCGTTACCGACGCACTTCGCGCTGAGACCCTGTCCTTTGTCGGCAATGTCTATCTGTACATCGCGCTGGCTCTGGCCGCCTTTATCGTCGCCATCTGGATGGTCCGTCAGCGTATCAGCGATGCCGCGCCAAAGATGGGCCAGACCATTTCCCCCTTCCTGGCATTGAAGTCCAAGTGGGCCAATCTGGGCGCCATCGGCATCTTCCTGTATGTCGGCGCCGAAGTTGCCATCTCGCTGAACCTTCTGTTGTTCCTCGAGCAATCCAACATCCTCAACATTCCGGCGCAGATGGCCGGTAAGCTGACCACCTTCTATATGCTGTTCGCCATGATCGGCCGCTTTGCCGGCTCGGCCTTCCTGCGCTTTGTGAAAGGCTATGTCATGCTTGGCGTCTTCGCCGTTGGCGCCATCATCCTTTGTGGCCTGATCATTGCCTCCAATGGCTCGCACCCGACCGACCTGCATCAGGTCATGACCGTGCCGTTCGTCGGCGTGTCGATGGAACTGACCACCGGCGTCTATATCGGCTTCGCCGCCCTGCTGGTTGGTCTGTTTAACTCGATCATGTTCCCGACTATCTTCACCCTGACGCTTGAGCGTTCGACCGCGCCGACGTCGGCCACGTCGGGCCTGCTCGTCATGGCGATCGTTGGCGGCGCGTTCCTGCCGCTGGTCTTCGCTCAGATCGCTGACATGACCGGCAGCCGTCAACTGGGCTTCATCGCTCCGCTGATCTGCTACATCTACGTTCTGTGGTTTGCCTTCGCCTCCAAGTCCGCGCCGATCCACGCGATCGACGAAGACGTGGTTGCCGGCGGTCACTAAGACGACGGTCACCCTCCGAAGGCGCAAATACGCTTTCGGAGGGTATTTTTATGAATAAATATAAGAAATTATTGGGTTAAGACCTATGCTATATGTGGGCGTTGACTTTGGCGGCACCAAGATTGAAGCCGCCGCGCTATCCGCTGAAGGGGCGTTTCTGGCCCGCCATCGCGAAGCGAATCCCGGCAACTATGCCGCCGCCCTTAAGGTCGTATGTAACCTGATTGCCCGCGTCGAAAGCGAAGCCAAGCAGGCCGATCCGTCGCTGGCCAACCGTATAGCCACCATAGGCGTCGGTGCGCCGGGGTCCGTCAGTCCGAAAACCGGCGTAATGCGTAACGCCAATTCGGTCTGGCTGAACGGCAAGACCTTTCGCGAAGATCTCGAAAGCGCGCTGCGGCGGCCGGTCAAGCTCGCCAACGACGCCAATTGTCTGGCCCTGTCCGAAGCCATCGACGGGGCGGCGAAAGGCCATACCAATGTTTTTGCGATTATTGTCGGGACCGGCTGCGGTGGCGGCATCGTCATCAACCATCACCTGATCGAAGGCGCCAACGGTCTGGCCGGCGAGTGGGGCCACATCCCCCTGCCGTGGCCGAGCGCGGAAGAACTGTCTGCGCCGCAATGCTGGTGCGGGTTGCGCGGCTGCCTGGAGACCTGGGTGTCCGGGACCGGCTTCGCCCGCGATTTCCAAGCGGTGACAGGGCGGGCGCAAAAAGGCGAGGAGATCATCGCCGCCATGCGGGCCGGTGACCCGGAGGCCGAAGCGGCGTTCGATCGCCTGATGGATCGGCTGGGGCGCGGCATGGCGATCATTGTCAATACCTTGGACCCTGACGCCTTCGTCTTTGGCGGGGGACTGAGCAATGTTAAGGAAATCTACGAGCGCTTGCCGGGCAAGATTCGTCCCTATGTATTTAGCGACACCTGGCGCGCCGATCTGTTCCCGGCCAAGTGGGGGGATAGTTCGGGCGTCCGTGGCGCCGCCTACCTGTGGAAACAGGGTGGACTTTAAGACCATGACCTGGCGCCCCTGGCTTTTGGCCTTCCAATGTCTGGTGGCGTCTGTGTTTATCGCCCTACCATGTCAGGCGCAAACCTCAGCACAGGCCCAGACTGAGGCACAGACTCAGGGCGGGGCGCCGCTTCCGCCCGCCCGCTATCATGTTGTCATTCCGGGCAAGGGAACGGCCAAAAAGAAGACGGTCGCGCCCGCAACGCCAGCTTTGTCGGTGCCCGAAACGGTCCAGCCGGAGGCAATCCAGACTCTCTCCGAACCGCCGCCGCCCGTGAAGGCGGTTCAGGGCGGCCCTCAACCCGACGTCATCGTCCCCATTACCGGCGGTCAGCTTGGCGGCCAGGCCCTGCCTGACGGCACCTTTGCGTTCAAGGCCGTGCCGTTCGCCAGCCCGCCAACCGGCAGCCTGCGCTGGACGGCGCCCCGCGATGTCGCCGCCTGGTCGGGCGTGCGCTTTAGCCCGGACAGCGCGCCGGCCTGTCTGCAACTGTCCTATGGCTGGAACGCGGCGGCATCGAAACGCAGCTCCGAAGACTGCCTCTATCTCGAAATCCGTACCGCCTCGCTGAACCATACGGCGCGCAAGCCCGTCATGGTCTTTATCCATGGCGGCGCCAACCGGGCCGGCGCAGGGGATGGCACCATCTTTTCGGCGCTCGGCCGCAAGGATGTGGTGCTGGTGTCGCTGCAATACCGGCTGGGCGTGTTTGGCTTCCTGTCGCATCCGGCCTTGACGGCGGAGCAGGGCGGCGCATCGGGCAATTATGCCCTCATGGATCAGATCAAGGCGCTGCAATGGGTGCGTGACAATATCGCCAGCTTCGGCGGCGACCCTGATAATGTGACGATCTTCGGCCATAGCGCCGGCGGCCAGGATGTCGGGCTTTTGATGGCCAGCCCATTGGCGCGCGGCCTGTTCCATAAGGCCATTGAGGAAAGCGGCACGCCACAGTTCGGCTTTGGTGCCCGCACCCTGGCGCAGAACGAGGCGCTGGGTGTGGAATTGGCGGAAAGGTTCAGCAAGGACCCGGCCGACAGCGCCAAGGCCCTGGCCGATTTGCGCCGCGCGCCCGCCATGGCCTTGCAGACGGCGGGAGACGCGCTTCATCCGCACATGGAAGACACAGGCTTTATCTGGGATGCCGCCATAGTCGATGGCCGCGTCTTGCCGAAATCGCCGGCGGATATTTTCAAAGCCGGTGAGGGGGCGCCCGTGCCGCTGATCATCGGGGTTTCGGCGCGCGAACTGACCCTGGCCGATGTCAATGCCTCGCTCTACGGATCGATCGCGACGCGTTTTGGTGAGCAGCGCGGCAAGGTCCTGCGTTTTTACAAGCTCGACGTCAGCAAGACGCCTAAGCCGGATGAGGTTCTGGGCGATGTCACCCTGCAATTGTCGACTGACATCATGCTGCGCTGTCCGTCCGACTGGATGGCGCGCCAGGCGACACGCAACGGCCAGACCGCCTATCTCTATCAGCTCGATGTCGATTCCGACCCGAAAGGTACGGTCCATCACGGATCGGAACTCGCCTTCGTGTTCAATGAGCGCCCGAAAGGCGTCAAGTCCGACCGCTGGCCGCCCCTGATGGACTATTGGGTGCAGTTCGCCACGACCGGCGATCCGAACGGCAAGCACCGCGACGACTGGCCGGCCTATGGTCACAAGGGCCGCTATATCGAATTTACGAAAAAGGGTGGCAAGACCCATGACGGCATGCGTGCCGACATGTGCGCCGTGCTGGACCAGCCCTAGTCGCCTGTTGTCAGGGCAGGGTCGGAGGCGTATAATATGGCCTCTAGGCGAGACTTTCCCATGCGCAACGATCCTTCAAAACCCTGGTTTGCCCCGAAGCGCTACGGCTATGGTGCCGGCCTGCCCATAGCCTGGCAAGGATGGGCCCTCATCGCTGGTTATTTTCTGATTTTTATCGGCGCAATCAACTTTTCTGAACAGGATAAGCCTGGGTCCACCTTCATGTCTGTGGTGGGTATGGCAATCTTAGGCGTCGCAACGGTTGCCTTCGTCTTGATCTGCGCCGCGAAGACCAAGGGCGGGTGGCGCTGGCGGTGGGGCGGCAAGCCGTAGCGGTTCCGTCTTTCTTTTCCGGCTCGATCTCATTAGAACAGCGGCATGAGCACTGAATTCCCGCTGTCTGGCCAGATCATCGGCGATGAGCACCATCTGCCCGTCCGTATCTATTATGAGGACACCGATTTTTCGGGCGTCGTCTACCATGCCAATTACCTGAAGTATTTCGAACGCGGGCGGTCTGAATATATGCGCCTGCTGGGCGTTCACCATCACCAGCTGGCGGCGCTTGACGAGCCCTTGGCCTTTGCGGTTAGCGACATCCGGATCAAATACCGGGCGCCGGTGCGTATCGATGACCTGGTCGTCGTCAAGAGCCGGCTTTTGAGCGCGCGCGGGGCCAGTTTCGTCATCCAGCAATGGATTGAACGCGACGGTCTGTGCGTCGCTGACGGTGAGGTGACGGTCGTATGTATAGACCTCAAGGGCCGTCCGCGTCGTATGGCAAAACCCCTGCTCGACGCTATAAAGCCACAGGTTTCCGTGCGAAAAGCGCTGTAGAAAAGCCATTTTTGTGGCCAGGTGCCATAGAAATGTCGCCGTTTGTCGTGCAAGGTGCGCCATATTATGGATTCACTATTCCGATTAACTCTTATTGGGGATGCGACATGAGCGTAAGTTCCGCCGCCAGTTCAGCTTCTGGAAACGCTTCAAGCGCTTTGGACTTCATCAATCTTTTCATGCACGCCGATATCGTGGTGAAAATCATCATGATCGGCCTGGCTCTGGCGTCCTTGTGGTCCTGGGGCATCATTATTCAGAAGGTCATGGCCTTCGGCCGCGCCAACAAGGAGGCCGACGCCTTCGAAGGGGCGCTGAATTCCGGCCGGGCGCTTGACGATATTGCCGCGACCCTGGGCACCCAGCCGAAGGAGCCGTTGCAAAAGTTGCTGGTGATCGTCACCAGTTCCTGGCGCGACTACAAGGGCAAGACGATGAGCGCCGTCCAGGGCGACCTGTTGATCGCCCAGGCGGATCGCGAACTGAACCACGTCATCGCCAATGAGGCCGACACTATCGAAGACGGTCTGTCGGTCCTGGCCGTCATCGCCACGGCTTCGCCGTTCGTAGGTCTCTTCGGCACGGTCTGGGGCATCATGAACGCCTTTTCGGCCATTGCCTCTCAGGGCGACACCAACCTGACGACTGTCGCCCCGGCCATTTCCGAAGCCTTGTTCGCCACGGCCATGGGGTTGTTTGCCGCCATCCCGGCCTATATTGCCTTCAACCTGTTCAACGCCAAGGTCGCGCGGTTCTCGTCGCGCATGGAAGGCTTTGCCGATGAACTTATGGTCTCGTTGACCCGCCGTCTCGGCGACAAGCTGGGGGGCTGATCCATGGCCATGGGAGGTTCAGGCGGAAGCGGTGCCAAGCGTCGCGGCCGCCGTCGCGGCCGCCGCGCCGCCTTGTCGGAAATCAACGTCACACCGATGGTCGACGTGATGCTGGTGTTGTTGATCATCTTCATGATCTCCGCGCCGTTGCTCAATTCCGGTATCAAGATCGAATTGCCGAAAACCGAAGCCGCCGCCCTGAAGGATCAGGGCGATCCGATCACCGTGTCGGTGGATAAGGATGGCAATATCTACGTCAATGACGATCCGGCGAGTTACGAACAGATGGCCCCGCGTATCGAAGCCATGACGCGTGGCGACACCGATACGCCTATCTATGTGCGTGGCGCAGGCGCCGCGTCTTGGGATGCCGTCGCCAAGGTGATGGGCAAGCTGTCGACTGCGGGCTTCGTCAAGATCAATCTCGTGACCGATACCCTGGGCGGCAAGAGCGCGACCTCTGCTTCCCAGACGGCGGCGGTGACGCAATAGACGCATGAAGAAGTTCGGCCCGTCCTTACTGATGTCTCTGGTGCTGCACGCGGCATTGGTTCTGCTTGCCTTCATTACCTGGACTCATACGCCGAAGCCGCTGGTGGTCAATTCCGTACCGGTGCAGATCATCTCCGACATGCCGAGCCGGCAGATGGCGGAGGCGCCGGTCGATGAACTGGCCGTCAAGACGCCCGCGCCTGTCCCTCAGCCGGAGCCTGTGCCGCCAAAACCGACCCCCGCCCCGCCGCAACCCGTGCCGGAACCGATCAAGCCAGTGGCCAAGCCCACGCCTACGCCGGCAAAACCGACTCCGACCCCGCCCAAGCCGACGCCTCAACCGCCGAAGCCAACACCGGCGCCGCCCGACAAGAACGGCCTGAAAAAGGTCGAGCCGGCGCCAGCCAAGACGCCGCCGCAAAAACAGCCGGCCAAGCCTGCGCCCAAGAAAGCGCCGGCAGATGACCTGCTCAGTCGGTTGGCCGCGACGCCGTCCCAGGCGCCGACCAAGCGTCAGGCCCAGGCATCGACACAAAAGACGACCGGCCTCTCGGCGCAAGGCTCCGGTCCGGCAGATGCCGGGTTGAAAGCGGAGGTCAGTGCCCTGACATCGCGCCTGAACAAGCTGTGGCTGCTCAATTGCGATGTGCCGGGCAGCGACCAAGTCAGTCCCGAAATCCGCTTCACCCTGTCGCCCAATGGTCGCGTTACCGATGGTCCGACCTGGGTGAACAAGCGGAACGATCCCGTGTGGCAGGCCGGGGCCAACCTGGCCATGGCCGCGGTCAACAAGGGACAGCCCAATGCCTTCCTGGGCCTGCCCGAAGGCCTCTATAACCGTCCCATCAAGATTACCTTCAACGCCCAGGCAGCCTGCCGCGGCCGCTAAAGGATTAAAGACCATGAAGACAACGACAGTCATATCAAGAATGTTCGCGGCGATGGCCGGCGCCATCCTTTTGCTGTGCGTGCCGGCAATGGCCAATGCGCAAAGCGAACTGACCGGCACGGTCGATTCCGGCAATATCCAGCCCCTGCCTATCGCCATTTCCATCGGCGGAACCGATGCGGCCGGGAGCGACATGGGCGCAAAGATTTCCAAGGTGGTCATGAACGACTTGGAAAGCTCCGGCTATTTCGCGCCCATCAATCCAGCAGCCTTCATCCAGACCAATCTGGACGTCGCCGTCCAGCCAGATTTCACCTCTTGGAAGACAATCAACGCGCAATATCTCTCCAACGGCCGCGCCCTGGTCGATGCGGATGGTCGTCTACAGGTTGATTTTCGCCTGTGGGACATCTTCTCCCAGAAGCAGTTATTGGGGCAGTCCCTGACCGCGACGCCGGAAAACTGGCGCCGCATCGCCCACAAGATCGCCGACGCCATCTATGAAAAGCTGACCGGTCAGGAAGGCTATTTCGATACCCGCATCGTCTTCGTCGCCGAAAGCGGTTATCGCACGGCGCGCGTCAAGCACCTAGCCATCATGGATCAGGATGGTGCCAACCCGTCCTACCTGCCGGTCGCCGGCAACAATACCAAGGTGATGACGCCGCGCTTTTCCGCCGATAGCCAGGAAGTCGCCTATATGGCGCTGACGGCCGACAGCGCCCGCATCTATATCTACAACCTGGAAACCGGTCGTCAGGAAGCGGTCGGGCAAATTCAGGGCATGGCCTTCGCGCCGCGCTTCTCGCCCGACGGTTCGAAACTGGCCTTTTCGGTCAGCCAGGGCGGCGCGACCAATATATATGTGATGGACCTGCGCACCCGCGCCATGACCAAGCTGACCAGCGGCTCGGCCATCAACACCTCACCATCATTCTCGGCCGACGGCTCGACCATCGCCTTTACCTCCGATCGCGGTGGCTCGCCGCAGATTTACCTGATGAATGCCAGTGGAGGCAATGTGCGCCGCATCACCTTTGGCGGCGGCAGCTATTCGACGCCGGTCTTCAGTCCCAAGGGGGACATGATTGCTTTCACCAAGCAGTCCGGCGGCCGGTTTTCTATCGGTGTGATGGACGCGAGCGGCGGGAATGCCAAGCTTCTGACCTCTTCTTACCTCGAAGAAGGTCCGACCTGGGCGCCGAACGGCCGCTACATAATGTTCTTCCGGGAAAGCCCGGCGGGTGTGCCGTCCTTATGGCAGGTGGAAGTCACCGGCCGCGTCGAACGCGCTGTCCCCTACGCCGGTGGGGCATCCGACCCCGCCTGGTCGCCCCGCCTAAAATAATTCAGGCTGAAATAATGTGGTCTGATATTGGTAACCATGTCGCGTAAGGGGAATGCAACGGTTTTGGGGTAACAAGGCACTTCAATTCTGCGCATTCCGCCGCCTACAGGCGAAAAATTCCCAATTCTATGGAAATTTTCCGTCTGAGGTTTGACAAAAGTTAATAGGCATATAATCGTATCTTTATGAGTTTTGTGCATAATCCCGTCACAAGACTGAGATACATTCCCCAAGACTGTTATAAACGAGAGGATTAAACATGACGGTATCCACCAAATCCGTTGCCAAGATCGCCATGGCAGCCCTTATTCTGGCCTCCGTCGCGGCCTGTACCAAAAAGGCCCAGCCGGTTGTCGACACGGCGCCGCCGGCGCCTGCCGAACAACCCGCTCCTCCGCCCCCGCCGGCTCAGCAACCGGTCGCTCAGGCGCCGCTGCCGGGCATCGTTCCGGGCTCGCAGCAGGACTTCGTCGTCAATGTCGGCGACCGCGTCTATTTCGACACCGACTCCTCCAGCATCCGCGCCGACGCGCAAGGTATTCTGGCAGCTCAGGCGGCCTGGCTTGTCCGTTATCCGAACGTCAAGATCCGCATCGAAGGCAATGCCGACGAACGCGGCACGCGTGAATACAACTTCGCTCTTGGTGCGCGCCGCGCCCAGGCCGTCTCGGACTTCCTGACGGGCAAGGGTGTCGTTCCGGCCCGTATCGCGACCATCTCCTACGGCAAGGAAAGCCCGATCGACAACGGTTCTGGCGAAGATGCCTGGGCCAAGAACCGTAACGCCCACACCAGCCTGACCTCGGGCGCCCAGTAAATACCAACGCCAGTAAATACCAGCGCTAAGCGTTGATTTTTCAGAGGCCCCTTGCCGGTCGGCAGGGGGCCTTTTGTTTTAAATGTGCGGGAAAGTACACCCAGGTTGCGGTTTGCTCTGAACGGACGGACTTTTTCATAAACAACGTCTTATTTCAGCCCGACTATATTGCTAACCATATTATAAATATGCTTCGATGCACTACGCTTTCCAGTATTATTGCGGCGGTAGGGTTACGTCATGAATCACAGTTTTAAACTTCGTTTCAACGCGCGTGGCAAAGCTGCCGCCGGCCTGTCTATACTGGCCTTATCGCTGCCTCTGTCTATCGTGCCGCTGACGGCCATGGCGCCCACAGGTGCCCACGCGCAGATTTTCGATGACGAGGATGACAAGGAAATTCCGGGTCAGCAACCCACCGACACCACCGTCTGGGATGCCAAGAAGCTGCAACGCCTCGACCGCAATGTCCGCAAGCTGGAACGATCCGTGTCGCGGGTCCAGAATCAGAAAAGCCCCCCCATCCTGATTGAGCCCGACCCGGAAGTCGTGGCGCTCCAGGCCACGGTCGATACCCTGTCGCGCAAACAGGATGACCAGGCGGCGGCCATCACGACCCTGACGGGCCAGATCGAAGATCTGCAACACCAGAACCAGCAGTTGCTGCAACAGATCACCAACCAGAATGCGCGTCTCGACACCCTGGTCAAGCGCGCCGACCTGGCCGAAGCGCATCTTAAAGACATTGACGCTCAATTGGCGCCGCCACCGCCGCCGCCAGCTTCGCTTGGTAATGCCGAAAGCGATTTCGAACAGGCGTTCAACCTGATGACGTCGGGTAAGGTCGATGATGCTGACCGTGCCTTCGAAGCCTTCACCACGACGTGGCCGCAAGCCTCGCAATTGCCCGAAGCTTGGTTCCGCCTGGGGCAGATTCGCGCTATGAAATCCAACGCGTCGGGGGCCGTGGCCGCCTATGCCACCTCGCTGAAAGGCTGGCCCAAGACGTCCTGGGCACCCGAAGCCACTGTGAAACTGGCCCAGGCCCTGTCCGACACCAATCGTCCGACCGATGTCTGCGCCACCCTGGGCCAGTTCGAAAAGAACTATGCCAAGGCTGCGACCACCGATACCCGTGCACTGGCCAAGACCCTGAAGGACAAGAACCGGTGCGCGGCTGCCTAAAGCCCGTTGCTTTGCTGTCCCTGTCGCGCCGAAGACTCCTTTAGGCGCGGTGAAGCACGCACCATTCCCGCATGGCTTTCCTGATCTGTCCCGTCGTCTCGATGGCGACGGCCCCTTGGCTGTTGCCGTATCGGGCGGTGGGGATTCGGTCGCCTTGCTATATATGCTGGCTGAGTGGGGCCAGCGTCGGCTCCACGTCTTCTGTGTTGATCACGGCCTGAACCCGGACAGTGCGGCCTGGACCGCTTCGGTCGGAGCGCACGCCGAACGGGTTGGGGCCCAATTTACCGCGCTGTACTGGACCGGGGATAAGCCGTCTAGCGGCCTGGCGGCGGCGGCGCGCCGGGCACGCCATGGCCTGCTGGCCCAAGCGGCGCGCCAGTCCGGTATATCTGTCCTGTGTCTGGCCCACACCGCTGATGATATTGCCGAAGCCACGGAAATGCGGGCGCAAGGGTCGAATGTCGGCGCGCCTCAGGCGTGGTCGCCATCACCGGTCTGGCCGGACGGTCGCGGCGTTTTTCTCCATCGCCCGCTGCTCGACGTCCGCCGTGAGGCTTTGCGCGGTTATCTGCGCGATATCGGCGTGGACTGGATCGACGATCCGGCGAACGATAATCCGGCCTCCTTGCGCGCCCGCGTCCGGGCGAGCCTGCGCAGTGCTGTGGCAGCGGAAAACGCGCCTGTGCCGTTTGCGATCGACCTGCCGGATTTGCCAGATTTGATCCATACGCAATGGGCAGACTATGGGCTGATTTCGCTTCGGGCCGATGCGATGCACGCCTTGCCATCGGAGACGGCACTTAGGGTGTTATCGGCCGCTGTCGTCTGCGCCGGAGGGGGCGATAAATTGCCGCGTCGGGCCGAACTCGAAAATCTGCTGGCGCGTCTGCCTGCAGGCGGCGCCATGACCCTGTGCGGTTCCCGGATAGAACCCGCCGCCGACCTGATTCACATTACGCGCAATCCGGGCGATATCGACCGCCGCCCGCCAGCGCTTTCGGATCAGGTTTGGGATGGCCGCTTCGTTGTGACGGGGCTAGATCCGGCCGATATAAGGCCTGTCTGCCGTGTACGCAGCGAGCTCTCAGCTACCGATCGCGATGTTCTGGCAGCCTTGCCGGCCATTGTGCGCGGACATTTGCCGGTTTTGAAAAAAGAAAATGAAAGTAAACTATTGAGTGCTTACAACGTCTCCGGACTAAACTGTTTGGTTATGCCCCGCTTTTTTGCGGCACTTGGAATGATCAAGACGGAAAGCGCGCTTGCCGGGGTGTTCGGGAGCAATTCTTGGCCCGGCCTTTGCAATTCTTGGCCCAGCCCTTGCAATTCTTGGCATGGCCCTGGCAAACGTATGTAGCGAAACCGAACGGACCACCCTATATGGGTGGCTAATGTACTGATTACCCCGCGGAGGGGTGGCCCTGTTGGGCCGTATCGAGGATAGACATTGGCATGAACCTGCGTTCAATGGCGATTATTGGGGTTATTCTGGCCTTCCTGCTCGGCATCTATGTCGTGATGAACGCCAACACCCATGGGGGTCTGGTGCCCGACAACAAAAAGCCGCAGGAGTTGGCCTATTCCGACCTGCTGGTTCAGGCGAATGGCAAGCAGATTAAGGACATCACCATCCACAATGATGAGGCGACGGGGTCTCTGGCCAATGGCGCCAAGTTCCACGCCGTCATCCCGGCCTATGATCATAAGGCGCTAGACGACGCCTTGGTTCAAAACGGGGTGAAGACGACGATTCAGTCCAGCCGCACCTCGCTGCTGATGAGTGTCATCACCACCTTGCTGCCCGTTATCCTGATCATCGGTATCTGGATTTTCTTCATGCGCCAGATGCAAGGGGGCGGTCGCGGCGGCGCCATGGGGTTCGGCAAGTCGAAGGCCCGCCTGCTGACCGAACATAAGAACCGCGTCACCTTCGCCGAAGTCGCCGGCGTCGAGGAAGCCAAGGAAGATTTGCAGGAAGTCGTCGATTTCCTCAAGGATCCGTCCAAGTTCCAGAAACTCGGCGGCAAGATACCTAAGGGCGCTCTGCTGGTTGGCCCTCCGGGTACGGGTAAGACCCTGCTGGCCCGTGCTGTTGCCGGTGAAGCCGGCGTGCCCTTCTTCTCGATTTCCGGTTCGGACTTCGTTGAAATGTTCGTCGGTGTCGGTGCGTCTCGCGTCCGCGACATGTTCGAACAGGCCAAGAAGAACGCGCCTTGCATCATCTTCATCGACGAAATCGATGCCGTCGGCCGTCACCGTGGCGCTGGCCATGGCGGTGGCAATGACGAACGTGAGCAGACCCTCAACCAGTTGCTGGTCGAGATGGACGGCTTCGAAGCCAATGAAGGCATCATCATGATTGCCGCCACCAACCGCCCCGACGTGCTGGACTCGGCCTTGCTGCGTCCCGGCCGTTTCGACCGTCAGGTCACCGTGCCCAATCCCGACCTGGTCGGTCGTGAAGCCATCCTGCGCGTCCACATGAAAAACGTGCCCCTGGCCGTCGATGTCGACGTCAAGGTGATTGCGCGCGGCACACCCGGTTTCTCCGGGGCGGACCTGGCCAACCTCGTCAACGAAGCGGCCTTGATGGCAGCGCGCAAGGATCGCAAGCTGGTGACCATGCGCGACTTCGAAGACGCCAAGGACAAGGTGCTCATGGGCGCCGAACGCAAGTCCATGGCCATGTCGGAAGACGAAAAGAAGAACACCGCCTATCACGAAGGCGGCCACGCTATCGTTGCCCTGAAGGCGCCCGAGGCCGACCCGGTCCACAAGGCGACCATCATTCCGCGTGGCCGTGCCTTGGGTATGGTCATGCAATTGCCGGAAGGCGATCGCTATTCGCAGAACTATGTCCAGATGACCTCGCGCCTCGCCATCCTTATGGCCGGCCGCGTTGCCGAAGAACTTATCTTCGGTAAGGAAAAGGTCACGTCAGGCGCGTCTTCGGATATCCAGCAGGCGACCCGCCTGGCCAAGGCCATGGTGACCCGCTGGGGTTATTCGGACGAACTCGGCTTTGTCGATTACAAGCAAGGCGAAGATGAATATGGCGCGCTCGGCCGCGATACGTCGGAAGCGACAGCGCAACTGATCGACAGCGAAGTCAAGCGTCTGGTCAAGACCGGTTACGACGAAGCCAAGCGCATATTGACCGAAAACCTGGAAGGGCTTCACCGTCTGGCGCGCACCTTGCTGGACCTGGAAACCCTGACCGGCGAAGAGATTGCCAAGATTCTGAATGGCGAGGAAATCGTCCGCGACGAAGACACCGGCGTCTCGATCGAATTGAGTTCCAATTCGGCCGTGCCGGAAACGGAAGTGGCGCCATCGGCTGTCCCCGTGGTCGCCTGAACGGCCTAAATCGATCTGCGAAGCGGGCGGTGCAAAAGCGCCGCCCGTTTTTGTTTATCATACCATGTGCGCGGTTTAGAACCGCTTCATTGGTATTCACTTTTTCAGCTCAAACGCCGCATGGTTCGCCGCATAGGCGGCGGCGGGCAGTCGCCCTAGCCAAACGTCATGGCCACACGTCATGAGTTGAAGGTCATGACGTGTGGATCAGGACATGATCCTGAACCGCGCGATTTCAGCAGGCGAATTCGACGGGGAATCGGATGGCGGCGGAATCTTTATGGATATCGTTACAAATTCCTTACGAAATGCCGCCGCATTATCACTCTGTTAAGGACGTTCGGGTTTTTATGCAGGCTTGACCAAATGGGCGGGAGACTGACGTGACGGGCTTGCCGGGCAAGCGCGGGGCGGAACGTTCTCCCTCCGATATTTTACCTATGCATCGCGCCGCAAAAGCTGGCCGTAAGACCTGGAGAGTGCCCATGCCCGCCGTCGTTCGTGGAGGCAGACGACAAGCCGCCCCGGCCGCACCGAAATCGGCAGGCAAGGCGGCACCGCGCAGCCCGGGCAAGCGGTCGGCCGGACGCAAGGCCGCGCAGGCGGGTAAGCCCAGCGTCATAGGCGCGGTTCATATGCCGAACGAACTGACGGGCTGGCTGGCCGTTGCCGTTATCGTCGGCTTGCTGAGCGTCGTCTTGGCCACCGGACATCGCGCTGAGGCCCTCGGTCACGCGGTTACCGACTTTGCCGACAGCCGCATGGCGGCACTGGGTCTGCGCCTGCAAAAGATTTCGCTGGTCGGTGTCAGTCCGGAAGCCATGCCCGACGTCAAACGCGCGCTCAAGTTCGAGAAGGATCAGCCCTTCGCCCTCATGAATCTCGCGACTGTCCAAAAGGACATCGAGGCCGTGGGCTGGGTGAAGTCGGCAACCGTTCGCCGCCAGTTTCCCGGTGTGCTCATCATCGATGTCGTTGAGCGTCCGCGCCTGGCCGTCTGGCAGTATCAGGGCAAGAACACCGTCATCGACGATCAGGGCAATATCATCCCCGAAGCCATATCGACGCGCTTCCCCAATCTGCCGTATGTGGTGGGAGAGGGGGCCAACGAAGCCGCGCCCGACATCATCGAGCTGATGCGCCAGCGTCCGGCCCTGATGCAGAAGACCTATGCCTTGCAACGGGTCGACACGCGCCGCTGGAATATCCTGCTCAAGAATACGGCGGTTATCAAGCTGCCGGCCCTGAACCAGGAACAGGCTCTGGGGAAACTCGACGCTCTTATGGCCCAGCAACGCGTGCTGGACCAGGGTTTCGCCTCCATCGACCTGCTCGACCCCGACGCGTTGGTGGTGGTCCCGATCGAAGCCCACCCCAAGCCGCCCGCCGCCTGATCCGAAAACCGTCCCGCAGTTAAAACAACTGGCAACAAGCAGAATCTCTCAGACCTACAGCCCATGTCCCGATTTGAAGACCGCCAAGCTGCCAAACACTTTTCCGCCACCCATGTGCAGACAAAGGGTGCGCGTCCTGCTGCCGGTGAAACCCCGGCCCGCCCGCCCGCAGCGTCTGGGCTGATTGCCTCGCTCGACCTCGGTGCGTCAAAAATCGGCTGCTTCATCATGCGTCCGGATGGCGCGCGTCAGGCGGACCAGTCGATCCGCGTGGCCGGTGTCGGCTATGTCCAGTCAAAAGGTATCCGCGCCGGTTCGGTGATCGACATGGAGGCCGCATCTCAGGCCATCGCCCAGGCGGTCGAACGCGCCGAAGCCATGGCCAATGTCTCGATCCAGGGCGTGCGTGTCACCATTCCCGGCGCGCAGACCGCATCGCACAAGGTATCGGCCCAGGTCTCGCTCGGCCTGAAACCTATTTCCGATCTCGATCTCAACCGTGCGATTGCGTCCGCCCTGGCTCAGGTCCGTTTTCCCAACCGCCGCGCCATCCACCTGCTGCCGGTGTCGTGGAGCGTGGACGATCAGCCGGGCGTGCGCGATCCGCGCAACCTGACCGGTCGCGCCCTCGGTCTTGAACTGCTTGTCGTCACCATCGACGAAAACGTCTTCAACAATATTATCCAGTGCGTTTCGCTGGCGCACCTCGAAGTCCAGGCCATCGTCTGCGCGCCGCTGGCCGCTGCCGTCGCGGCTCTGGAAGAGGACGAAAAGGAACTGGGCTGCATCTGCATCGACATGGGGGCGTCATCGACGACCGCCGCCATTTTCGCCAACGGCACATTGGTGCACGTCGATTGCCTGAATGTTGGTGGCGCCCACGTGACCGCCGATATCGCGCGCGGCCTGTCGACCACCCTGGCCGGTGCCGAGCGTATCAAGACGCTGCATGGGTCGGCCATCGCTTCCGCCAATGAAGACCGCGAAACCGTTGAAGCCCCGCCGCGCGGTGATGATCGCGGTGGCGCGCCGATCACCGTGCCGCGCTCCATTCTAAAGGGCATCATTGCCCCGCGCGTCGAGGAAACCTTTGAGCTTCTGCGTGAAAAGATCAAGGCGTCCGGCGTCCAGATCGAACCGGGAGCGGGCATCGTTCTGACCGGCGGCGCATCGCAGCTGGCGGGCGTGCGTGAGCTGGCCATCCGCGTCTTTGACCGCCCGTGCCGTCTGGGTAAGCCGATGCGCGTGCCGCATCTGGGCGACGCCGCCGCCGGCCCGTCCTTCGCCGCCACCGCCGGCGTTATCTTGCGCACCCTCTATGGGCCGCGCGATGTCGTGCCGGTCAAGAAGATCATGGCGGCCAAGATTGGGCCAAAAGACGCTCCTTCTGGGGGCACCGGAAACATCATTGCCCGCGTCGTCGATTGGTTAAAGACCAACCTCTGATCGCCACCGCTGAACTGAATCAACCGAGCCCGGCATCCCTCAGGTGTGCCGGGCTCGGTTGCGTTTGAATACCCATAAGCGTTAACAGTGTACCGGGCGCAACAGGTCAAATTAACCTTCCCGAAACCTTTGCTCACTCGATAAGGGAAAAAGACAACCTCAGTGACTCCTTCCTGACTCAATGTCCTGGTAAAAAGTCACACTTTGGTAATCTCTGTTAAAAAATCTTACTAAAACAGCTTCATTTTTATCCGACTCAAGTTAACGGGTAACCAATCGTTAAGTATATTGGTTGTCTCATGGTCTCCCGAGCATCTGGGGTCCGATAGCGTTAATCGCATCCCCTGAAGGGAGAGATTGTGAAAGGTTGGCAAGATAACATGGCAATTCATCTTTCTGCGCCTCGCGCGACTGAACTGAAGCCGCGTATCGTTGTATTTGGTGTCGGTGGTGCCGGGGGCAACGCCGTAAATAACATGATCGAAGCCGGCCTTGAGGGCGTGGAATTCGTCGTTGCAAATACCGATGCGCAGCAACTCCAGTTTTCACGCACGGACGCCCGCATCCAGCTGGGTGTCGGCATTACGCAAGGCCTGGGCGCTGGCGCCCATCCTGAAGTCGGCATGACTGCGGCCGAAGAATCGAATGATGTGATCTCCGAGCACCTCGAAGGCGCTCACATGGTGTTCATCACCGCTGGCATGGGCGGCGGCACCGGCACCGGCGCGGCCCCGATCATCGCCAAATGCGCGCGTGAGCGTGGCATTCTGACGGTTGGTGTTGTCACCAAGCCCTTCACCTTCGAAGGCCGCCACCGCATGCGCTTGGCCGACGCGGGCATCTCCGAACTGCAACGCTATGTCGATACCCTGATCGTCATTCCGAACCAGAATCTATTCCGCATCGCCAACGAACGCACAACCTTTGCCGAAGCCTTCGGCATGGCCGACCAGGTCCTTCACGCCGGTGTGCGTTCCATCACCGACCTGATGGTTCTGCCTGGCCTGATCAACCTCGATTTCGCCGACGTCCGTTCGGTCATGTCCGACATGGGCAAGGCGATGATGGGCACGGGCGAAGCTTCGGGCGAAGACCGCGCGCTGCTGGCGGCTCAAAACGCCATCCAGAACCCGCTGCTCGACGAAACCTCGCTCAAGGGCGCCAAGGCTGTTCTGGTCAATGTGACCGGCGGTCTTGATATGACCCTCCACGAAGTCGACGAAGCGGCCAATGCCATTTCGTCGGAAGTCGATCCGGAAGCCAATATCATCTTCGGCGCCGCCTTCGATCCGAACCTGGAAGGCAAGCTGCGCGTTTCAGTGGTCGCCACCGGTATGGACGGCGTGGCCCTCCAAACGCCGCTGGCTACACCGGCCCGCACAGCGGCACCAGCGCCGACCTTTGGCCTGGGGTATGGCTCGCGCAATGATGCGCCTGCTGCACCCGCTCCGGCCCCGGTACACACACCTGTCGCTGCCGCACCTGTCACCCATCATGCAACGCCCGCGCCGCAACCGGCACCCGCACCCGCGCGGTCCAGCCTGTTCAACGACGCACCGGCTGCTCCGTCTCCGGTGGCTCAGGCGCCTGCTCCGGCGGCGGAAGAACCGCGCATCGTTGCCCGGATCGTTGATCCGTCGGTCGCGGACGAAGATTTCGCCTTGCCCAGCCCGGCGACCGTTGCGCCACAACCGGCTCCGGCCCGCCCGGCCGTGACCCCGCAAATCCAGCGTCCGTCGCCCTACGCCCATACGGCGGCCCCGCGCCCCAGCCAACCGGCACCGGCTCCGCGCCTGAACACCGAAGATGAGGGACGCGAATCCTTCTGGCGTGGCCTGTTCCCGCAGCGTAGCGCTGCGCCGGCGCCTGCCGCTCCGGTGGCTCCGGCCCAGCCCCAAGTCGACGAAGCCGACCGCTATACGCCGGGCGCGGCCTCATCGGCCGGCAAATCGAGCCTCAACCCGGCCGCCCGTGCCGAAGTTCAGCCATCGATGGAAGCCGAGGACGACCTTGAGATCCCGTCTTTCTTAAGGCGCCTCGCTAACTGATCCGGGGCCTGAGGGTTTCGGCTCCGTTGAGATCAGACCGGTCTTAGGGCGCTCAACTAAATTCTAAGCAAATGGAAATCCAGGTCCGCCCCGCGGGCCTGGATTTTTCATATGATATTCCTATATCCTGGCCCAAACCCACCGGGTGATTTTTACAGCAAAATGATGTTAAATCCCTGTTAAGCAAGGCGTTACAAACGGAAATACAAGTTCGTTTGTTATCCTGGCCCCGAAATGAGATGTTTAATGCGGGCCAGAAGCCCGCTTTTTTATTGCACGCTGGGGCGGCAAGTAGGTGAGCGTTATGTTACCTGATCAGAACGAACAGACCTTGGCCCACGCGGCCATCATTGCCGGCCTTGGCCTGCATACCGGCGTGCCCGTGCGCATGCTTGTCCGTCCGGCGCCTGCGGGTACCGGCGTAGTCTTCGTTCGCGGCGACATCAAGGATCGCGACAACAAGGTCGCCGCCATCGCCACCAATGTCACCCAAACGCGCCTGGGCACCGTCATCACCAACGCCGCCGGCGTCTCGGTCTCCACGATCGAACACGTCATGGCCGCCTTTGCTGCGCTCAGCATTGACAATGTCTATGTCGAACTGGACGGTCCCGAAGTGCCGATCATGGACGGTTCGGCCCTTCCGTTCGTCCAACTGCTCGATCAGGCCGGTTTCCGTTGCCAGGCGACGCCGCAGTGCGCCATTGAAATCCTTAAGCCGATCGAAGTCGTCGAAGACGACAAGCGCGCCTCGCTTGTGCCCGCCGATCAGTTCGAAGTCCGTTTCGAAATCGATTTCCCCGGCACGCCGATTGGTCATCAGGTCTGCGATCTGGCCATTACCGAGCAGTCGTTCCGTGAAGAACTGGCGGCGGCCCGGACTTTTGGTTTCCTGGATGGCGTCGAAGCCCTGCGCAAGGCCGGTCTGGCGCGCGGCGGTTCGCTCGACAACGCCATCGTCATCGACGGCGATGTGATCCTCAACGAAGGTGGCTTGCGCTTCACCGACGAATTCGTCCGTCACAAGGCGCTGGACGCTATCGGCGATCTGTACGTTCTGGGCATGCCGATTGTTGGCAGGTTTGAAGGAATCCGTGCCGGTCACGGCCTTAATAATGCCCTTGTTCGTGAATTACTGTCCCGCCCGGATGCCTACCGCATCGTCACGCGTGGCGCTGCCCTGGCCGATGTTGGCTAAGGGTTAATTCTCCGGTTGGCGCGCGCCGTGCGCTCGTGTAGATGTATCCCCAAGAGAGATTCAAGAGGCGGCGTGGCCGCTGAGAAGAGGGTTTTTACGTGAGCGTTGTGGGGCTTCTGAAGAAATCGGCCATCGTTCTTTTGCTGGCCAGCGCATCCGTCGCGGGACTTTCCGGGTGTGCGAACAAGAACAAGCAGCAGCACCTCGTTTACGAAGAACGGCCGGTGGAGCTTCTGTACCAGACCGGTATGGAAAGCCTGGACCAGAAATCCTGGACCGACGCCGTGACCTACTTCGAAGAAGTTCAGCGTCAGCACCCCTATTCGGAATGGTCGCGCCGCGCCATCGTCATGATCATCTACGCCCAGTATCAGGCCGATCATTATGTTGAAGCGACGGCCGCCGCTGATCAGTTCATCAAGCTGTATCCGGGCTCCGACCTGACGCCCTACGCCTATTACATGAAGGCGATCTGCTCGTTCGAGCAAATCGTCGATGTCGGCCGCGATCAGGCCTACACGGACAGTGCCCGCGGTCTGCTGACCGACGTCGTCCGCCGTTATCCGAACAGCGAATACGCCAAGGATGCGCGCGTCAAGCTCGACATGGTTCAGGACCAGTTGGCAGGTAAGGAAATGGATGTCGGTCGCTGGTATCTTAACGACAACCAGCCCCTGGCCGCCATCGGCCGTTTCAAGACGGTCGCCAGCGATTACCAGACGACCAGCCACACCCCGGAAGCGCTCTATCGTCTGGTCGAAGCCAATGAGATGATGGGCCTGCACGAAGAAGCGACGCGGGATGCCGCCGTGCTTGGCTACAACTATCCGGGTGACCGCTGGTATGCGCGCGCCTACAAGCTGATGAAGGAAAAGGGCGAAAAGCCGGCGATTGCGCCTGATCCGAACGGCAAGAAGGGCCCCGAAGCGCCCGATACGAAAAAGAAGAAGAGCTGGCTTAGCTTCATGAAATTCAGCTAAAGCGAGCTTGTTCGCGAAACGTTCTTGGCGAAGTGCCGAAAATGAGGTTTAATGGGGGCGGCTGCCGATGAATCGGCGGTCGCCCTTTGGTTTGGTGCGATATGCTGACACGCCTGACGATTTGCGATGTGGTTCTGGTCGATCGCCTGGAGCTGGATATCCAGCCGGGCCTAAGCGTCCTGACGGGTGAAACCGGCGCCGGTAAATCCATCCTGCTCGATAGCCTAGGCCTCGCGACTGGCGCGCGTGCCGATACCGGTCTGATTCGCGCTGGTGCACCACAGGCCTCAGTGACGGCGGAATTCGAGATCGCCGTCGAGCATCCGCTTTATGACTTTCTGGAAGACAAGGGCCTGGCTCTGGAACCGGGCGAAGCGCTTATGCTGCGCCGCGTCGTCAGCCGTGACGGGCGTTCGAAAGCTTTCGTCAATGATCAGCCCGTCAGCGTCGCCGTGCTCAAAGCCATGGGCGATACCCTGCTGGAAGTGCATGGCCAGCATGAAACGGTCGGCCTTCTCGATGCGCGCTCACATCTGGGCATGCTGGACGCCTATGGCCGCAATGCTGACGATCTGGCGCGCGTGTCGGATAGCTGGAAGGCGCTCAAGGCCATACGCGACGAGCATCGCGACCTAATCAAGCGGGCCAGCGCCGACAAGGCGGAACTCGAGACCCTGACCCTGCGCCTCCAGGAACTGGATCGCCTCAATCCGCAGCATGACGAAGAAGCCGCGCTGGCGTCGGAACGGGCGCTTCTGGGGGCCGGTGAGCGGGCGCTGGAAGACATTACCGAGGCGCGTAACGCGGTTGGCGGGGACCAGTTGTCGCAACGGCTGGTCAAGGCCTTCCGCTCGCTCGATCACGCCCGCACGCGTGCCATGCAGGCGGGTGCGACGGGCGATGATGAGGTTCTCAAACGCTTAAGCGCCGCCGCCGATGCCCTCGACCGCACCCTGATCGCTGCCGACGAAGCCCTGGCGCTTATGGACCAGGCCGCCGACAGCCTGGATGTCGAACCCGGCCAGCTGGATCGCGTCGAAGAACGCCTGTTCGCCATCCGCGCCATGGCGCGCAAGCTGGGCGTACTGGTCGAAGACCTGCCTAAGGAACGCATTCGCATTGCCGCGTCCTTGAACCAGATCGAAGATCTGGACGCGCATCTCGGCCGTCTGACCATCGCCATGCACGCCGCCCAGAAAACCTTCTATGCCGCCGTCGAAGCCCTGCGGGCGCGGCGTATCCAGGCGGGCGAGGCGCTCGCCACCGCCGTCATGAACGAACTGGCGCCGCTGAAGCTCGACAAGGCGCGTTTCCGTGTCGCCGTAACGGCGCTGGAACCGGAACGCTATGGCGCGACCGGCGGCGATACGGTGGAATTCGAGGTCAAGACCAATCCCGGCGCCGATTGGGGCGGCCTTGGTGTCATCGCCTCTGGCGGCGAACTGGCGCGCTTTGCCCTGGCGCTGAAAGCCGCACTGGCGTCGCGTGGCGAAGACGCCGACACGCCAGACGTGTCACGGCCGGTCATGATTTTTGATGAAGTCGATCAAGGCGTTGGCGGCGCGGTCGCCGATGCGGTCGGCCTGCGTCTCAAACGTCTGGCGACTCATTCCCAGGTCATCGTGGTGACGCACTCGCCCCAGGTCGCGGCGCGCGGCGATCAGCACCTCAAGGTGTCGAAGGCGGAGCATAATGATACGGTGCGGTCTACCGTGACGCGCCTTGATCCCGACGCGGCGCTGGAAGAACTGGCGCGCATGTTGTCGGGCGCTGAAATCACTCCCGAAGCCCGCGCGGCGGCGATTAGACTTAAGGCGGCGGAAGTTGTATAATGGCGTCAGGGCCAAGGAGGTCCTGACGCGATGTCGATTGTTCGCCGCATTGTCTTTTTCATACTTCAGTTCGCAATCGTTACGGCGCTAATTACAGGTCTTTGCGCTGGCGTGACCCTGCATACCTTTGGCTGGCAGTATCACCAGACGGCGGAATTTGCCGAAAAGCTCCACACCTATTTCAAGTTCGGCCTGGCGGTGGCCGTGCTCTATTGCCTGGTTCTGGTCTGCTATGGCCTGACGCGCAAAAGCCTTGAAGGGCCGGATGACGCGACATGGATTAATCCTGACAATATCTGAGATTTGTGGCAGGTAGGATCGGCAAAAAGAGGCCCCTATGACGATCGATGATGCCCGCGCCGCCCACACCGAACTGGCAGCGCAGATCCAGTACCACCGCGAACTCTATTATAATCAGGAAACCCCGGAGCTGACCGACGCGGAATACGACGCGCTGGAAGCCCAGTTGCGGGCGCTTGAGGCTGAATTTCCGGAGCTAAAGACGCCGGACAGCCCGACTCAGACGGTCGGCGGCCTGGTGTCCGCCAAGTTTTCGCCGGTCGAACACGGCGTTCCCATGCTGTCGCTCGACAACGCCTTCGCCGCCGAAGACGTGACGGACTTCGAAGACCGTATCCGCCGATTTTTGCGTTTGCCGGAGACGGAGGTCGTGGCTTTCGCCGCCGAACCCAAGATCGACGGCGTCTCGTGCAGCCTCTTGTACGTCAAGGGTGAACTGGTCCGCGCCGCGACGCGGGGCGATGGCCGTACGGGTGAGGACATCACTGAAAATGCCCGCACCATAGCCGACATCCCGCATCGTCTGAGCGGCACCGGTTTCCCGGATCGCATAGAGGTGCGCGGTGAGGTTTACATGCCGCTCAAGGCATTCGCCGACATGAACGCCAAGGCGCTGGCCGAGGGCAGCAAGGTCTTTGCCAATCCGCGCAATTCGGCTTCCGGGGCGCTTCGGCAACTGGATGCCGCTGTTACGGCGTCACGGCCTCTGCATTTTTTCGCCTATGCCTGGGGCGAGGTCAGCAACGATCAGTTCGTCGCGACCCAATCGGAGGCCCTGGCGAAGTTCCGCGATTGGGGGTTCCAGGTCAATCCGAATTCGCAGCGGGTCGAAGGCGCCAAAGGCCTGCTCGATGTCTACGACCATATCGGCCGTGAACGCTCCAGCCTGGGCTACGATATCGACGGCGTGGTCTACAAGGTTGACCGCCTCGACTGGCAACGCCGCCTGGGGTTCGTATCGCGCTCGCCGCGCTGGGCCATCGCGCATAAATTTCCGGCGCAGCAGGCGCTGACGCGTCTGACCGCCGTCGATATCCAGGTGGGCCGCATGGGGACACTGACGCCCGTGGCGCGGCTGGAACCGATCAATGTCGGTGGTGTGGTGGTGACAAATGTCACCTTGCATAATGCCGACGAAATCGCGCGCAAGGATATCCATATCGGTGATATGGTCCGCATTCAGCGCGCCGGCGACGTCATCCCGCAAATCGTCGCGGTCGAACTGACGGAGCGCCCCGCCGATGCCGTGCCGTACCGCTTCCCGACGGTGTGCCCATGCCCGTTGAAAACCGAAGTGGTGCGCGAAAGCAATGCCAAGGGCGAGGAGGGGGTCGCCCGCAAATGCTCCGGCGATCAGGCCTGTCCCCATCAGCGCGTCGAATATCTTAAATATGTCGTGTCGCGCCGGGTGCTTGATATCGAAGGCCTGGGCGAGAAGCAACTGACGCGCTTCTACGAAGAAGGCCTGATCAAGGAGCCGGCCGATATCTTTACCCTGGAAGCGCGCGATACGGCCTCGCTGACCAAGCTCAAGAACCGGGAGGGCATGGGCGATCTCAGCGTGAAGAACCTGTTTGCCGCCATCGAAAGCCGCCGCGACCTGCCGCTGGACCGCTTTATCGCGGCGTTGGGCATCAAGCATGTCGGCGAAACCACGGCCCGCCTGCTGGCGCGCGCCTATGGCACGGAGCGGCATTTTCATGAGGTGATGGTGGCGGCGGCCAAAGGCGACGAAGCGGCGCGCGACGGCATTTCGCATCAAGACCAGATCGGCCCGGTCGTCGCCAACGCTTTGATCAGCTATTTCGCCCACCCCTATCAGCGCGGGATCTATGAACGCCTGCTGGAACAGGTGCGCGTGCGCGATGCCGAAGCGGTGGCGGGCGACCATGCCGTAAGCGGCAAGACGGTCGTCTTCACCGGCTCGCTGGAAAAATTTACGCGCGACGAAGCCAAGGCCCAGGCCGAACGGCTGGGGGCCAAGGTGGCCGGATCGGTGTCGGCCAAGACGGACTATGTCGTGGCCGGGCCTGGCGCGGGCTCGAAGCTTAAAAAAGCCGCGGAACTGGGCGTCGCGGTTTTGACCGAGGACGAATGGCTGGCGATGATCGGCTGATCTCGCCTATGCAGCGGATCGGGTTGCGACGATCAGCAGGCTTTGGCCGAACAGGCCTGTCTTTTCGACGAACAGATTCGGCAGCGGGTAAACCAGGTATCGTTTGGCCCATGTCAGTGCCTGTATCAATACGCGGGACAGGGCGTTGCGCCCCAGTCGCGCCCCCACGCTGCGCCGCCAGCCGAAGCTGATTGCCACGCCGTAGGGCGGTGGAGAACCAATATAGAGGACGTCGAAGCCGGCGTCTTCGAAAGTGCGCCTGAGGGTCTGGGTGGTGAATTGATTGACGTGTTCGGGGAAGATCAACGCCTTGGACCGAGGCCCCAGCCACATCCGCTCCAGGCTGTTGTAGTTCGGAACCCCGACGACGCAGGCTGCATTGTCTTTCAGCCGTGTCCGGGCCAGTTCGAGGAAGGCCTTGGGCTCGGTCAGATGCTCCAGAACATCGAACAGACTGAGAAAACTCAGGCTGTTTTCGGCCATGGCGTTGAGGTCGCCATCCTGCATGGTCACGCCGAACACGCTCTGGGCGGCGGTGCGGGCCCGTGCGCTGATCTCGATGCCAAGGGCGTCGAAGCCGAGCCGTTCCAATGCCTTGACCGTCGTCCCGTTGCCCGCGCCGAAATCCACCGCCTGGCCGTCTGTCAAAAGACGGGGAAACCGCGCCATGAACCGGCCAATGAGGGAGGTTTTGTCGGATACGACGCCTTCGTAATCTGACGGAGTATCCGAGGTGAGATCATATACCGGCGCGCTATTGTAGTAAGCGTTGAGATAGTCGGCGGTGGGGCGCGGCCACAAAAAAACGAATGCGCAGGTGTCGCACCGCCGCGTTTCATGGCCTTCCGGCAATGTGTACAGTTTGGTTGCCCTTTGCGAAGCGCATAACGGACAGACCATGATCACCTCAAAACCTTTGGACAGACGACGGCGTCCACTACCCTAGAGGGAAGTCGCGGCAAAGGGAAACGTGATTTCGCGTGATGGCGGCTGGCTATAGCGGCGCACATACCTGGGCCAGCCAGTCGCGCACAGTGTCCGGGACGCGGGGACCGACGAGTTCAAGCACCCGGGCGTGATACCCGTCCATGTAGGCGCGCTCCGCAGGCGTCAGCAGCGCAACATCGATGAGGCGGCGGTCGATCGGCGCCCAGGTCAGGTTTTCGAACCGGTACATAGGTCGCTCACCGCCCGCCGGCACCTTGGCCCTGGTGACGAATTGCAGGTTTTCGATGCGGATGCCGAAGTCGTTTTCCTTGTAATAGCCGGGCTCATTGGACACGATCATGCCGGCCTGCAAAGCGTACTTATTGAGCGCCTTGGAGATACGCTGCGGCCCTTCGTGCACCCCAAGATAGACGCCGACGCCGTGGCCCGTGCCATGGTCGTAATCGAAGCCTTCGGCCCACAGGAACTGGCGCGCCAGGACATCGAGATGGGTTCCGGTGGTCCCGGCGGGAAATTTCACCGTGGCCAGCGCGATATGCCCCTTGAGCACAAGGGTGAACATGCGCCGGTGTTCGGCGGACGGTTCGCCAATGGCCATGGTACGGGTCACATCGGTGGTCCCGTCCATATATTGCGCGCCGGAATCGACGAGCAGCAGATTGCCCGGCGCGGTCCTGAGGTCGCTCTGCACGGTCACCTTATAATGGGGCAGGGCGCCGTGTGGCCCAAAGCCGGAAATGGTGTCGAAGCTGAGATCCTTGACGTCCCCAGCCGTTCGGCGAATCTCTTCCAGCTTTTGCGCCACCTCGATTTCCGTCGGCAGGGTCTCCTGGGCTTCGGTCGCCACCCAATGCAGGAAGGTGGACAGCAGCGCGCCGTCGCGAATGTGCGCGGCCTGGGTGCCGGCGATCTCGACGTCGTTCTTGCAGGCGCGCGGCAGCAGGCAGGGATCGTCAGCGGCGATCGGTGTCGCGCCGGCGGCCTTGATGGCTTCCAGCCAGTAGGCCGACGACAGGTTGGCGTCGATCAGCACGGCCTGGCCAGCAAAGGCCGTCAGGCGTTCGGTCACATCCTGCGGCCCGGCGACGCTGACTTCGTTACCCAGCCATTCCAGCAGGCCGTCGCTGATCTTGGCAGGCTCTATGAACAGCTCGGCGGTGCCGTCGGCCTTGAGTATGGCCTGGCCGAGCGGCAGCGGCGAGCGGATGACATCGCCGCCCCGGATATTGAACAGCCAGGCCAGCGACGACGGCGCGGTGATCAGGGCGGCGGCGGCGTTGCTGCTTTTCAAGCCGTTGGCCAGATGCCGGCGCTTATCCGCCGAAGCGACGCCGGAAAATTCAAGGGGCTGCGGCACGATCAAGGCCATGGGCTGGGCGGGACGCTCAGGCCCCCAGGCCAGGTCGATCGGGTTGGGCGACACGGACTTCAGGATGACGCCCGCGCCAACGGCAGCGCTTTCCAGCGTGGCCAGGCTTGACGGGCTGATCAGGGCGGCATCGTAACCGATGACGGTCCCCTTGGCGGCGCCGGCCACGGTATCGGCCAGGGACGTGGCGTGGAAGTCCTGGACCTCGAAGACCGAGCGGTCGGTCTGCTCGCGCGATTGCAAGGTGTAGCGGCCGTCGGCGAACAGAATGGCGCGGTCGAGAAAGATGATCGCCGCCCCGGCCGAGCCGGTGAAGCCGGATACCCACGCCAGGCGCTCATTGGCGTCAGGCAGGTATTCGTTCTGATGCTCGTCCTCGTGCGGCACGATAAAGCCGTCCAGGCCGAGCTTACGCATTTCCGCCCGCAACGCCGCGACATGTGTCACGCCCTGCGATGGCTGGGTGGTGACATCGAAATGCTGGAAGTGCGCGGTATCGGCGGTCATGGTCGAACTCGGAAATAGGGAATGTTTCGGACGCTACTATAGGCGCAGGACATGGGGTTTCAATGGCCATCCGAGACAGCCACTGAAATCCAAAGGTCGGAGGGCCTTTGGCAAGGCCGACTGGCCGCCGCGCACGTTTGCGCGTAAGCCATGCGGCGTCTGAGCTCTATAAATGCAAAAAATCCTTAGACTTTTTGCATAACGAGGGTGCACCAGGCATCGCGGTGGATGCGGCGAACGGTGCGGAAGCCCTTGCTGAGATAGGCCGCCTTGACGAAGCGCTCTTGGGTGCGCAGCAGGCCGGACAGGATGACCAGGCCCTGGGGCTTCAGAGCGCCGCGAATGGCCATGGACAAACCGACGAGCGGGCGGGCCAGGATGTTGGCGAACACGAGGTCATAGGGCGCGTCTTGGCGCACCAGACGATGGTCCAGCCCGTTGGCGTAGACGAAGCGGGCATTGGCCTTGTTCAGGGTCGCGTTTTCGTTCGAAATACGGACGCTGACCGGATCGATGTCCGTGCCGACCGCGATGCGGGTGCCGGTCTTGGCGGCGGCGATGGCCAGCACGCCCGTGCCGGCGCCGACATCGAGAACGCGGTTGAAGCGCTTGGATTTCAGCAGGTCGCTATAGGCGATCAGGCAGCCGACCGTGGTGCCGTGATGGCCGGTGCCGAAGGCCGCGCCGGCTTCGATGCGCAGGTTCACGGTATTGTCGGGCGCCTTGCCGCGATCGTGGATGCCATAGACGAAGAAGCGCCCGGCGCGCACGGGCGGCAGGCCGGACAGGGCCATGGCCAGCCAGTCGGCGTCGGCCAGTTGATCAACCGTGACGGTGAGCTCCGGATAGCCGTTCAGGACCTCTTGCAGGCGCAGGTCTTCTTCCTCGGTTGTGGGGAAGGCATCGATGCGCCAGACGTCGTGGTCTTCGTCTTCTTCGAGGATGGAATAGGTCGTTCCTTCCAGCACGTCATCCGCGTCAATGGCCTCTGCGGCGGTTTCGGAAATCTTGCGCGGGCCACGGGCGATAATCTGTTGCGGATTGTAGGTCATGATCTCTATACTGGATAAGGGATACGTAATTGATATTGGCTACCGATTCGGGTAGTTTCATATTTTTCAGGGCAAATCCGCGGTCATTCCACGATATTTGGCGCGCTGATAATGGGCACTTAAGGACAGACGATGGCGAGAGCTACCACAAAATCAAATTCAGGCGATAAAAAAACCGCAGCTTCGGAAATTCCGGCGGATGCGGGCGTGAAGAAGACTTTGTCACGTAAGGCTCCGGCGGCCGCGCCCGAGAAGGCTGCGACCGCAGTCAAGGCAGCCCCGGCCAAGGCAGCCGCCGCAACGAAAACAGCCGCCAAATCGACCGCTGCCGCCGCTAAGGCTGCGCCGAAGAAGGCCACCACGGCGTCCAAGGCGCTTGTGAACGATGTCAAGCCGGCTGTGCTGGAAGCCACCACCAAGGTCAAAAAGGCGCCCGCCAAGGCCGCCGCTGCTGTCAAGACTGCCGCGAAGCCGGCGGCCACAGCGGCAAAATCCACGGCGAAAACAGTCGGCAAGCTGCCCGCCAAGGCCGTGACCGCCGCCAAGGTTTCGGCCAAGCCGGCCGCCAGGAAGACAGCGGACAAGGTCGCCGAGGCGCTCGACACCGCCAAAGAAAAGATTGAGGAGGCCAAGGACCTGGCCGCCGACAAGATCGCCGATCTGAAGGCCGCCGCCGAACCGGCGCTCAAGGAGGCCGGCATCAAGGCTGAGGCCGCCATCGACGCCGCTAAGGACAAGATCGACGACGCCGTTAAGGCCGCCCAGCCCGTGATGGAAGATGTCGGCAAAAAGGTCGATGATTTTTCGAGCAGCATCGTTGACAGGGCGCACGAAGTCACCGGCAAGGCCGCCGAAGCGACCAAAAAGAAGCCCGGTTTCTGGGCTCGCCTGTTCGGCGCCAAGTAAGACCTTTAAGTTCATACAGTATAAGGAAACCCCGTTGGTACGCGCCGACGGGGTTTCTTTTTGTTCGCGCGGGGCTATAAGCGGCCCATGGCCCTGCTCGACAGACTTTATGCACGCTTCGAACGGATTATAGATCCGTTCGGGACCAATGGCGACATCGTACCGCCCGATCGCCTGCTGCCGTTCTACTGGAATTTCCTGCGCCAGGTCTGGCCGCTGTTTGTCGCTCTGCTGGTGGCGGGGTTTCTGTTCACCATCACCGAAGTCGCTGTATTTCGTTATCTGTCGGAAATCATCGACTACCTGACCCATACGCGCCCGGCTGACCTGTGGCACGCACACGGTTCCGATTTCATCCGCATGGCGCTGGTGCTTGGCATTGCCTGGCCTTTGCTTGGTTTCATCCATTCCCTGCTGCTGCGTCAGGCGGTAACGAGCAACTTCCCCAACCTCATCCGCTGGCAATCGCACCGCCACGTCGTTCGCCAGTCGATAGCCTATTTCACCAACGATTTCGCCGGGCGGGTCGCGTCGAAAGTGGTCGATACGGCATCGGCCCTGCGCAATACCCTGACCACCCTGTGCGACACACTTTTGTACGTCGTCATCTATTTCGGTAGCGCCATCGTCCTATTCTTCCAGGCCGATTACCGCCTTATCCTGCCCCTTCTGGTGTGGAGCGCGGCCTATGTCGCCATCTGCCTATGGTTCGTGCCGCGGCTGGCCAAGGCGGCGGACGAGGGCGCGGAGGCGCGGTCGGCCCTGGTTGGTCGTATCGTCGACACCTATACCAATATCCAGACCGTCAAGCTGTTCGCCAGCACCCAACACGAAGACAAATATGTCCGTGAGGGGCTGGCAACCAACAGCCGCAAATGGCAGGTCCAGGAACGCCTGGTCACCGGACTTGATACCACGACCAGCTTCCTCAACTCTGCCCTGCTGCTCAGCATGGGGGCTTTGGCCATCTGGTTGTGGACGCGGGGCGACATTACGGTCGGCGCCATTGCCCTGGTCGGGGCCCTGACCCAACGGCTACTCAATATGTCGAGCTGGGTGATGTTCCAGGTGACCAGCCTGTTCGAAAACATTGGCTCGGTGCAGAACGGCATGGAAACCATCGCCCGGCCGCATACGGTCGTCGATAGCGACGATGCGCCCGCCTTGACCGTCCGTGCGGGGGAAATCCGCTTCGACCATGTCAGCTTCGACTACGGCATCACGAAGAGCGACAGCGACACCCATAAACCGGCCATCCAGAATTTCGACCTGACCATCCGTCCGGGTGAAAAGATCGGTCTGGTTGGCCCCTCCGGCGCCGGAAAATCGACCCTCGTCAATCTGTTCCTGCGCCTGTACGATCTGACGTCCGGACGTATTCTGATCGACGGTCAGGATATCGCCGCCGTCAACCAGGAATCCTTGCGTGCCCACATCGCCATGGTGACGCAGGATACGTCTCTGCTGCACCGGTCGATCCGCGATAATATCGCCTATGGCTCATCTTGGGCCACGGAGGCGGACATCGCCCAAGCGGCCGAACGCGCCCATGCGGCGGGCTTCATTCCCGGCCTGACCGACAGCCAGGGGCGGACCGGCTATGACGCCCACGTCGGCGAACGCGGCGTCAAGCTGTCGGGCGGTCAACGCCAACGCATTGCCATCGCCCGCGTGCTGCTCAAGAACGCGCCCATCCTGGTTCTGGATGAGGCGACCTCGGCGCTCGATTCCGAAGTCGAGGCTGCCATTCAGGATAGCCTGCTCGATCTCATGCGCGGCAAGACGGTGATCGCCATCGCGCACCGGCTATCGACCATCGCCCGCATGGACCGGCTGGTGGTGGTTGAGGGCGGGCGGATTATCGAGGTCGGCAGCCATGAGGATCTGATCGCCCGGGGCGGGCTCTACGCCCGGCTGTGGGCCCGCCAGACGGGCGGATTCCTGGCTGAGACGGTGGCGTGACGCTGCGTCACGGGCAAAAATACGCTCTGGGCGGATAAAGTCATTGCGCTTTCAGGCCTGTGGACATAACGAAGACGCGCAAGTTTTATGGTGAGGAGGGCGTTATGGGCCTGTTGGACTGGCTGTCGGGATCGAAAAAGAAACGTCGCATCACGGCCACCGATTTCACCGTCCAGACAGAACCGCCCGTAACGACCGAGCTGACCCCGCCGCGGTCCGGCCCTTCCGATCCCATTCTTCCCCCGGAGACCCCAAAGATGACCACCAAGACCACACGCACCGAAACCGATACCTTTGGCCCGATCGAGGTCGATAACTCGAAATACTGGGGCGCCCAGGCGCAGCGCTCGCTCGGCAATTTCAAGATCGGCTGGGAAAAGCAGCCCCTGCCCATCGTGCGGGCTTTGGGCATTGTCAAGCGCGCCGCCGCCGAAACCAATATGGCGCTGGGCAAGCTCGACCCCACCATCGGCAACGCCATCATACAGGCCGCCAACGAAGTGATTGAAGGCAAGCTCGACGATCATTTCCCGTTGGTCGTGTGGCAAACCGGCTCAGGCACGCAATCGAACATGAACGCCAACGAGGTCATTTCCAACCGCGCCATCGAAATTCTGGGCGGCGAAAAGGGCACGAAAAAGCCGGTTCACCCGAACGATCACGTCAACATGTCGCAATCGTCGAACGACACCTATCCGACGGCCATGCATGTCGCCTGCGCCGAAGAAATCGTTCACCGCCTGCTGCCCGCCCTGCAAACCCTGCGCAATGCCCTCAACGACAAGGCCGAAGCGTGGAAGGCCATCATCAAGATCGGCCGCACCCATACCCAGGACGCCACGCCGCTGACCCTGGGCCAGGAGTTTTCGGGCTATACCCAGCAATTGACCAACGGCATCGAGCGTATTCAGCAGACCCTGCCTAAGCTGATGCAACTGGCTCAGGGCGGCACCGCCGTCGGCACCGGCCTCAATGCCCCGATCGGTTTTGCCGAAGGCGTGGCGGAAAAGATCGCCGCGATCACCGGCATGGGCTTCACCACGGCGCCGAACAAGTTCGAAGCCCTGGCCGCCCACGATGCCATGGTATTCAGCCACGGCGCCATCAACACGGTGGCCGCATCGTTGTTCAAGATCGCCAACGACATCCGCTTCCTCGGTTCAGGTCCGCGCTCCGGCCTGGGTGAACTGGCCCTGCCGGAAAACGAGCCGGGCTCGTCCATCATGCCGGGCAAGGTCAATCCGACCCAGTGCGAAGCCATGACGCAGGTCTGCGTGCAAGTCTTCGGCAACCACGCCGCCTTGACCTTCGCCGGCAGCCAGGGCCATTTCGAATTGAACGTCTTCAATCCGGTCATGGCCTATAACTTCCTGCAAAGCGTGCGCCTGATGGCGGACGCGGCTGTGTCCTTCACCGACAACTGCGTGACGGGCATCGAGCCGCGCCTCGACAATATCAAGCGTGGCCTGGAAAATTCGCTGATGCTGGTCACCGCGCTCAATGGCCGCCTCGGCTACGACGCCTGCGCCAAGATCGCCAAGACCGCTCACAAGAACGGCACGACCCTGCGTGAGGAAGCCGTCGGTGGCGGCTATCTGACCAATGAGGAGTTCGACCAGTTCGTACGTCCGGAAAACATGGTCCATCCGGGCTAGAGCCTCATGCCGAAAAGTGGCCCCCACTTTTCGGAAAAACATGAGGCGTTACACAAAATGAGAGCCATTAGGCGACGCAACTGAGCCGACAAATGCTTTAATTGGCACGCCGGCAACAAGACAAAGAAATAGGCGCGGGAGCCAAGCTCTCCGCGCCTTATTTTTTACGCGTGTACGAGACAGGTGTCAGAGCGTGACGAGGGCCACGACCATGAAGAGCGTGAAGGCGGCAAGCGCGGTGGCGGTTTGAATCTGGAGGGTCATTGTGTGAAGCCTTTTTAAGAGGTGCGGATTACATGCCGACGGTGACGAGAGAGACCAGCATGAAAATGGTCAGGCCGAATAGGGCGGCAACGGTGGCGATCGGAGCGATGGATTGAGTCATTTCAGATGTCCTTTTCTTGGGTTGATGCGGTATTAAATTACATGCCGACAGTGGCCAGGGCGATGACCATGAACAGGGTGATGGCGGCCAGGGCGGAAGCGGAATAAAGCGAAGCAGTCATTGTTTAATCTCCATTGGGTTGGTGTCGATGGAGACGATATGCGCCTTCGCCGTGCATAGTTCAAATTAATACGATGTCATGAATCAGATGTAATAATTGAATAGATTCAACGTGTTATTCTTACGGTTTTGTAATGTTGACGGTTTTTTGTGCGCTGCAACTAAAGTGTGGCGTGTGCCTTAAAATCTTTGGAAAATTTCCGAAAATCGCGGTCTGTTTTCGGATGAAATGCGCGCGACAGGGTGTCGCAGGCCGTCGGAAGCGGCCCGCTTACGGCGGTAAATCTCGAATATGACGAGCGTTTATTTTTCGGTGGGGGCGGCCAAGGCGGCGGGCACCAGTTGTGGATTGGTGATTTCGACCAGCTTGGCGGCCGCCCGTGTCATTTCCATCGGCAGGGCCAGCACAATGGTGCTGTTGTGCTCCGTGCCGATTTCGCTCAGGGTTTGCAGGCGCCGCAGCTCCAGGGCCGCCGGAACGCTTTCAATCATGCGCGCCGCTTCCACAAGGGTGGCGGAAGCGGCAGCTTCGCCTTGCGCCTTGATAAGGCGGGCCTTGGCTTCTCGGGTGGCTTCGGCCTCGCGGGCGAGGGCGCGTTGCATCTGCTCGGGAATATCCAGGTCGCGCATTTCCACGGCGTCGATGTGTACGCCCCATTTCGCGGCGGACCGTTCCAGCAGGTCCATCAGCTTGGCATTGACCATGTCGCGATGCTTGAGCAGCTCATCGAGCCCGTGCTGGCCTATGGTGTCGCGCAATGCCGTCTCTGAGGCCTGCAGGACCGCCAGATAGGGGTCGGTGACGGCATTGAGCGCCTTGGCCGGATCGATCACCTTGTACCACACCACGGCATTGACCCGTACGGCCACGCCGTCGCGGCTAAGCGTTTCCTGTGTTTCCAGCTTGACGGTAAGGATGCGCACATCGACGCGCTTGACGTATTCGATACCGGCCATGATCCAATATAGGCCGGGGCCGCGTGTCGAGGCATAGCGACCGAGAAAATAGACGACGCCGCGCTCCCATTCCTGATTGATGCGCAATCCGGAAAATATAAAGGCGCCGATCCCGAACAGTAGGGGTATGGCCAGTGCGCCGAGGCTGAAAACAAAGGCCTGCACCGCGTGCACTATCGGCGTGATCTGGTCCATGAAAAAGCCCCCTCGCTATTCCCTAAAAAAGGTTAACGCAGAGAGGGCCTGTTTGTAAAGGTGCGCAGATGCCGGTTCAGTGGCCGATATGCATTTCGCCCGAGCCTACCACCTTGGTGACGACCGCCCCGGTGGCCTTCATGATGCTGACGTCGCCGGACCCATTTGTATCGACATTAACGGTGTGGGTGACGCCACCGTAGTAGACATCGCCCGAGCCGGAGCCCTTGAGCATGAAGGCGGGCGTCTGGCCTTCTGAAATGGACACGTCGCCCGACCCGGACAGGTCCAGCGTGACCGGTCCCATGACCCGGCCGACATTGATGTCGCTGGAGCCATTATTGACGACGGTCAGGGGGCCCATGACCGCGCCGAGGGACAGGTCGCCCGAGCCGTTGAGCTGTACCTTAAGCCCGGCGGTACGCGTCAGGGTCACGTCCCCTGAGCCCTGGTTTTGCAGGACGGTTTCGGCGGCCTGATTGACGGCGAAATTGCCGGAGCCGGTCAGCACCGCCTTCAGATTGCGGACGGTGCCAATATTGATGTCACCTGCACCCATATTGTCGACGATGCTGTCGCCGGCGCTGGTGACATTGATCGTCCCCGACCCGCTATTGATGATGTTAAGCTGGCCACTGACCGCATCGATGGCCCATTCGCCGCCGCCATTCATGATGAGATCGAGGTTTTTTGCCGCTCCGACGCGGCCGAACGTATAGGCCGAATCCTTGACGATGGCGTTGGCCGGGACGCGCACGAAGACCAGAGGCAGGTCGGAAACATTGACCATGCCGATACCGCTGATATTGACCCGTCCGCCATTCACCGACACCTGGTCGTCATCATGGATATTGATGCGGAAATTGAAACCGGATGCCCGATCGGGATTACTCAGGTGACCATTGAGGACGGTGACATTGCCGCGTTGCGACACCATCAGGGTCGGCACCTTGACCTTGCCGTAACGAACCCGGATATCGACATCGCTGCGGTCTTCGGGCGTGACGACGACACGGGCGACCATGTCGCGAAATTCGACCTGAGGACCATCGGACAGATACCGCAACTGGGCGAGGGCGGGGGACGCCGCGACGAACGCGGCGGCGCTTATAGTGCTCAGTATAGGCAGAATGACAGAATAACGCATACTAAACCTCCAAAATCGACGGCCGGAACGTTCCTGCGTCAGGCTTTGAGTCACGTCGCGTTTTGGGGAGAATGCGCCAGACTAAGCCCGGTGCGTCACCGGAAGCCGAATTCTCGATCTGTATAGATCGAACTTGACGTTAAAGTGAAGCAAGGCGGCGGCGAAATCAAATTAAAAGGGGTTCATAATGTAACAGCGGTTTCGCCGGTTACAGCATAAGGGATTCCCTCGCCTTCACGCGTTGGGAATGCGGCGATAAATAGTGCTGCGGTGGATGCCGAGATGACGGGCGGCGGCGCTGACATTGCCGCTATGCGCGGCCAGGGCCTGACGGATCGTCGACAGTTCGATGTCTTCCAGGCTCTGTTGTGGGCCGACCGGCAGGGCCTGACCTGTCTCTTCGCCATCGACCTGGGCAAAGAAGTCACGGCCATCCAGGGCCTTGAGGCGGCCCGAAGCCAGGTGTCCAGGATGGATATCGAACACCTCTTCGACGTGGAGCTCATCCAGCCGGTCCCAGGTCCGCCCGATCAAGGACAGCCCCCGGCGATTGGCGGCGACGATAATGCCGTTCCTGACCACCAATATGCCTTCGCGGGCGACGCCGAGCAGATTGGGGTCGGTTTGGAAGCGCAAGGTCTGGCAGCCGTCGAAACCGCCGCGAAACAGCCGGTGTTCAATCTGTTCCACCGCCATGCGGACAAGGCCGATGGTGTGACCGTTTTCACGGCTGGCCGGCGCGGAAATATCCAGAACACCTATAATGGCGCCGCGCGGATCGATGATCGGCGTGGCGGCGCAAGTCAGGACCTGGTGGCTCTGGAAATAGTGTTCGGCGCCGTTGACCACGACGGCGCGGCGTTCAGCCAGGGCAGTGCCAATGGCGTTGGTGCCCGTGCCGTCTTCGCTCCACAGGGCGCCCGGTCGCAGGGCGACCTGTGCGGCCTTGTCGGCAAAGGTGGGGTCACCGACGGCATCGAGAATTTCTCCCTTGGCATTGGTCAGGATGACTATGCCCGAAATTTCGCGCGCTTCGGTGTAGAGGGCATCCAGTTCCGGACGCGATATGCGCCGCAGGGCTTCGTGTTTTTCATGCAGAAGGCGGATTTCAGAGGCCGTCGGTGCGCTGACCGGCGGCACGGTTTGCGCATCCAGGCCCATATCCGCGCAGCGTATCCAAGAACGCAGTATGGAATGGCCGATCTGATCGACCGGCAAACCCTTGTGTGCAAAAAAAACGTCGCGAGCTTTTTGTATTTGCGATGGATCGGTCATCGGCAAGGCATTTCCTCAACTTTCGCATATTGGACGGCATGTTGCGCTGCGTGCGCAACAACAAACGACATTTTCACGATAGTTTTGATAAAAAATGCATTCCAAGTGTCGCAATCTGCGACAGCGGCGACAGGGGCGTCGTAAGTCGCGACAAACACTGTTTTTACTGACAGATTCGGCATCAAAACCGGTGCGGTTTTCCTCAGCAAGGCTTGTCGGTCCGATATGGCGGGCGCACGTTCACGCCAAGCAAAAAACCTTGCAGGAGGACACCATGACTAAATTCGAACGAAACATCGATGCTGCCACGCCGTTCAAGACACGATACGGCAATTTCATAGGCGGCCAGTGGATCGAACCGGTCCACGGCAAGTATATGGACAATACCTCACCCGTAAATGGCCGCAAGCTGTGCGAAGTGCCGCGCTCTACCGCCGAAGACGTCGAACTGGCGCTTGATGCCGCGCACGCCGCCAAGACCAAGTGGGGCCGGACGTCGGTTACCGAACGCTCCAACATCCTGCTGGCCATCGCCCAGCGTATTCAGGACAATCTGGCCGTCATCGCCGAGGCGGAAACCTGGGACAATGGCAAACCGCTGCGTGAAACCACCAATGCCGATATTCCCCTGGCCGTCGACCATTTCCGTTATTTCGCCGGCTGCATTCGCGCCCAGGAAGGCTCCATCGGCGAGCTGGATCACGACACGGTCGCCTATCATTTCCATGAACCGCTGGGCGTTGTCGGCCAGATTATTCCGTGGAACTTTCCGATCCTGATGGCCGCCTGGAAGCTGGCGCCCGCCTTGGCCGCCGGCAACTGTATCGTCCTGAAACCCGCTGAACAGACGCCGGCCTCCATATTGGTCGTTGCCGAACTGATCCAGGATCTCCTGCCGCCGGGTGTCCTCAATATCGTCTCGGGCACGGGTATCGAAGCCGGCAAACCGCTGGCGCAAAGCCCGCGTATCGCCAAGATCGCCTTCACCGGATCGACCGCTGTCGGCAAGGCGATTATGGGATATGCCTCGAACAATGTGACCAACATCACTCTGGAGCTGGGCGGCAAGTCGCCGAACGTCTTCTTTGCCGACGTTATGGCCGAAGACGATGCCTTCCTCGACAAGGCCCTGGAAGGGTTCGCCTTCTTCGCCCTCAATCAGGGTGAGGTCTGTACCTGTCCGTCGCGGGCCCTGGTTCAGGAATCGATCTATGACCGGTTCATGGAGCGCGCCATCAAGCGCGTCGAGGCCATCACTCAGGGCGATCCGCTCGACAGCAGCACAATGATCGGGGCCCAGGCGTCGCAGGAACAGCTCGATAAGATCCTGAAATATCTCGAAATCGGCAAGAACGAAGGCGCGAAGGTTCTGACCGGCGGTGACCGTAATATTTTGTCAGGCGATCTGAAGGACGGCTTTTACATCAAGCCGACCATCTTCGAAGGCCATAACAAGATGCGCGTGTTCCAGGAGGAAATCTTTGGACCGGTCGTGTCGGTGACCCGTTTCAAGACCGTGGAAGAGGCCATCGAAATCGCCAATGACACGGTGTACGGGCTGGGCGCCGGTGTCTGGTCGCGTGACATGAACGTCGCCTACCGCGCCGGTCGCGGCATCGAAGCGGGCCGTGTCTGGACCAACTGCTACCATCAATATCCGGCCCACGCGGCATTTGGCGGTTACAAGCAGTCCGGCATCGGCCGTGAGAACCACAAGATGATGTTGGACCACTATCAGCAGACCAAGAACCTGCTGGTGTCCTACGCGCCAGCAAAGGTTGGTTTCTTCTAAAGCGCTTTCCGAAAAGTGTGACGCACTTTTCGGAAAGCGCGTAAAAGCAAGAAATGAGAGCGCCGATCTGATGCCGTCAGATCGGCGCTCTAAACCGCCAATAAAGCGGACAGAACAAAAAACGCCCGCCTCCGAAAGGGGGCGGGCGAAGTTCGTCCAGGGGAGACGGTAAAGCTTACGGATTGAGGGTCTTCACCTTTTCCTGATGCGCCTTCAGCGTCGGCAGGGTGTCGGTGGCGAAGGTTTGCAAGGCGGTGTCCTTGCCGTTCTTGGAATAGTCTTCGAACAGGCTGACGGCATCGTCATGCGCGCTCTTTTGCAGATCGGCATATTTTTTATCGAAGTCGCTACCGGTAAGTTTGGCCAGATCGTCGTACTTCTTTTGATGATCGTCATCCAGGGCAGCAGGGGCAGTTACGCCCGAACCAACGACAGCGGTTTCGAACTTTTTACCGGCGGCCGTATGATCCTTGACCATCATCTTGGCAAAGGTCAGGACCTCAGCATTCTTGGATGTCTTGACGGCCAGTTCGCTGGTCTTGACTTCGAACAAATTGGCGACGGCGGCCTTCTTTACGAAGTCTTCCGTCTTGTTGGCTTCCATGTCGGCACCGATGCTGCTGACGGCGGATGACGCGTCGGATACGACGTTCGCGGTTGCATCTTCAACCTTGTCCGTGGTGGTTTTGGAGCAGGCGGCGATACCGCCGAGACCGGCGACCATGACCAAACCAGAGAAGATGGCGGCGGTGCGGTGTTGTTTGTAAGTCGGCATATGGAGGTTTCCTCAGAGATCTGTTGATGCCAGTACGCTAAGCCGCGATGCATAAGTTTGCCCCGTGTGTCGGTGTCTCTCCCGCAAAAAAACGATAAAGACACTGTCGCGGCCTTTCCCTTTGCCGCAGACCCGCCTATATTGGTGAGGTCGGGTTTCGGCCTGACTATGGGGATAAACGCCCACGTAATAAGCGAACTGGACCCGGGTGCGATTCCCGGCGGCTCCACCATTCCCTTCGCAAGAGGGCTTTTTATGGGGCCGATCAGCATCGACAGGCGTGTAAAGGTGAAGCTTTCCCTCAGTGTGAGCCTCTGTGATCGGCTCATTTTATAACTGCGAACGATAACTTCGCTTCGGATCAAGCTCTTGCTGCGTAATGCGGCGGAGTTAATCCACCTAAACTCCTAGGAATTAAGCCTCCTAGGCGGGGCCCGGAAGCCGCCTTGCAACAGAAGGCTTCCACTTCTTTTCTCATTTCTGATATGTGCCGGCAGTTGCTCCCAGAAGCGCAGCGCGCCGTGAGCGGATTACTGTTTACAGCGCCCGACCGGGCGTCGGCGGTTATCTGCCGCCCTCGCGGAGGCGCTACGCGCCGTGAGCGGATTAATGCAGATTCTTGCCGTCTCACGGCAATTTGCTGTTTCGTTTCACGGCGACCATGCTAAGTCTGCGCGAACGCACACCAGATTCACCGTAAAGGTTCGCCTGCCGATGTCCGAAGATCAAATGATCATCGACCAAATGGATTACGCCACCCTGACCCAGAACGCCCTGCGTGGCGTTATCCGCCAGGGGCTGACACGCGCGGCCTCACCGGAAGGGCTTCCGGGTGAACACCATTTTTATATAACTTTTCTGACGCGGGCGCCTGGCGTATCGATCCCGGCCGATTTGCTGGCGCGCTATCCTTACGAAATCACCATCGTGTTGCAGCATCAGTTTCGCGACCTGCGTGTCACGGATGACTTCTTTCGCGTCACCTTGACGTTTGGCGGGGCGCCCAAAATCCTCACTGTGCCCTATGCCGCGATTACGCGCTTCCACGATCCGCACGCCCAGTTCATGCTTGAATTTGAAGTCGACGATCCCGCCGCCCTGACTCAGGATCTGGATGAAGACGGCGAAGATGACGGCGATACAGTGACCGAACTGACCCCTGCGCCGCGTTCGGAAACCGCCCCCAAACCTAACGAAGACGGTGGCGACGGTGACGATGCGCCGAAGATCGTATCACTCGATCAATTCCGCAAAAAATAATCTGTAGAAAATAGGGCTGGTCGCTCACAATATCGATACGACCGGTGCGAGAATCGACTAGGTTCGCGGAGGCAATAAAACCCTTTCGGAATTGGTGGATGGATTTCAGTCGGCTCAGGTTCGCCCCTCGCATCAAGGCCCGTTTCGCGGGCTTGGGTGGCTGTGCGTTACTGCTGGCAGTCTTCGGTCTGGCGGCACCGGCTGTTCCGCAGGCAACCGATCCCGTCGCCGCGCCGATTCAGGCTGTTTCCGCAAATGCCCAGCCTTCGGATCCCAAGCCCTCCGATCTGAAGCCGTATGTGCCGACGGCAAGTTCTGCCGCAAGTCCCGTCACTGTCGCCAAAAAGCCGCGGCCCCATCCCAAACCTGCGACAGAAAGCGTTGTCCGCCCCCCCGTTGTCGCGCCCGGCGATCCGATTATTTACCAGATGCCGTCAAAGCCCGCCACGCCGATGGTGTCTCCGTCGTCCCCGCGCCCGCCGGTTATTGCGGCGCCTGGCGTAGGTGTGCCCAGAACCCTGCCGGCTTCGTCGTCTATTGTGCATGGCGTTGCGCCGGCGACCAGCACCCCCATCAGTCCTGAGGATATCGAAACCTTCACCGACTCAGTGGTGCGTACCCTGATGCAGCGCGATCATGTCTTGGGCGTCAGCGTCGCCGTCGTTCAGGGCAATACGCCCCTGCTGCTCAAGGGCTATGGCTATGACCGCCTGTCCCCCTTGCGCCGGGTTGACCCCAATACATCGATTTTCCGCATCGGATCCATTTCCAAGGCGTTCACCTGGATTGTGGCGCGTCAGGAAATTGAGGCCGGACGTATAAAGCTGGATGCGCCGATTGCCGGCTATCTGCCGACCGATGTCTTCACCGAGGACCGCCGGTACAAGCCGCTGACTTTGCGAAGCCTGATGGACCACACCTCGGGCTATGAAGATACCAGCCTGGGCCACCTGTTCCAGCTGAACGGCGCGCACCTGGCAGGGCCTGACAGCTATTTTCGGGTGCACAAGCCCAAGCGCGTGCGTGAACCGGACGAATTCGCCTCCTATTCCAACTTCGGCGCCGGTCTGGCGGCGCGCGCCCTGCAACAGACCGCCAAGGCGCGCGACGTTCCCACCCTTATGGAATCACGCATCTTCCAGCCATTGGCCATGAAGCACACGTCCTTGCGTGAACCCTACACGATCGGCGTCGGCAATCTCGAAAACCTGCCTGATCCGCTGTCGCCGGAGCTGACGCGCGACCTGTCCGATGGCTTCATATGGGACGGCGCCACCTACGAAGCGCAACCCTTCGATCATGCTATTCCTCTGGCGGGCGCCTTGGGCGCGTCCTCCACAGCCCAAGATATGGCGCAGGTTATGGCCGTGATGCTGGGCAACGGCCAGATCGACGGCATTCAATTGTTCAACGCCGATTCCGCCACCGCCTTCCGCACGCCGATGCTGAAAATGCCGGAAGGCTATAATGGCTGGCCCTCCGGTTTGATGATGCGGGAGACACCGTCCGGATATAAGGCCTATGGTCATTCCGGGGCGACCCTGTGGTTCAATTCGAACATGGTCCTTATTCCCGAACTGAACCTCGGCATCTTCATCAGCACCAATACCCAGACCGGCGGTGCCCTGGCGGCCAGCTTCCCGAATCTGCTGCTTGACCACCTGACCGGCGATCTGGTCCGGCCGCCGCTGATGCCGACCGCCAATAATGCCTATGCCCAGCATAAGGCCTATTATCAAGCGATCGAAGGCCAATATGTGTCGACACGCCGCGCCTATGGCGGCCTGGAAGGCGCGATTACCCGCCTGATCAATACAGTGACTGTCAGTGTCGATGCGGATGGCCGGTTGATCCTTACAACCCAGAACGGCCTGTCAGCGTTCGTCCCGGCTTCGGCGGCGGGCTTCTTTACCCAGCAGGATGCCGAAGACCCGGGGCCGGCGCAGCAGACCGGCGGCCTGCACTTCCTGTTCAATGCCGATGGCACTCAGGTGAATGCCTTTGAGACTGCCACCAATGTCGCGCGCTATGAACGCATTGGCTGGTGGCATAGTCCGATGACGCTGAATGTCATGACCCTGCTCATGATTGCCACCTGTATCTTTGTCTGGCTGTCGCTGGCCAAGGGACCGGCGCGGCACGAACACCCGACCGAATGGCAGAGCCGCGCCACCCTGATTTCGATCTGTCTGTCGGTGTTGTGGCTGGCCGCCATTTTCGTCTTCCATAGCTGGCGGGCGCAATTGGCGGAAGACCCCGGCAGCCTCTTCACGCGTTGGCCTAGCGGCCAGGTGCGACTGGCCTCTGGCCTGGCCCTCATCGCGTCACTGGGGACGATTTACCAGGTCGCCACCTATTACTTCGTCTATAGCACCCGTGGCCGCGATGGCTGGCCGATGTGGCAGAAACTGGCTCACGCTGTGTTGTTGGCCTATTGGCTGCTCTATGTGCTGCTTCTGACTGTATGGGGCGCATTGGAGTGGTGGAGCTGGTAAGGCTTCGGATCGAAATCTGATTTTTTCCCCGGCATCCTTCTGGGATGGACGGATCGCCCCCAGATAAAGCCAAACCGAAGCAAACGCCGACCGAGCGCCGGGCCAGGCAGCGCGCGGCCAATACGGGCCGGGCGGAAAAGATGCATATTGCGCGCATAGCCGACACGGCGGCATTGCCCTCAGCCGAACCGCCGCGCCTGAATATCGGCTGTTCCGGCTGGTTCTACTGGGACTGGAAAGGCGGCTTCTACCCGACCCAGATGCCGACGAACCAGTGGTTCGCGCACTACGCCGATCATTTCGACACGGTGGAAATTAATGCGTCCTTCTATAGCTGGCCGACAGTTGCGGCTGTCCGGAAGTGGGCGGAGCCGGTGCGCGACCGCGATTTTCGCTTTACGGTCAAAGTCAGCGAACTGATCACGCACGTCAGGCGGTTCGACGACGTGCGTGAGTTGATCCTGGATTTCGGTTACATCGCCGACCTACTGGGACCGCATATGGGCTGTTTCCTGTTCCAGCTTCCGGCCAGTTTCACCTACAGCCCGCAACGTCTCGACGCCATCGTCCGTCGATGCCCGGCGACGTAATGTCGTGGAATTTCGCCATGCCTCATGGTGGAACGACACGGTCCGTGCCACCTTTCGCGACGCCGGGATTATCTTTTGCACCGTATCCGCACCCAACCTGCCCGACGAGCTGATGGTCACGGGCGATGAGGTTTACCTGCGTTTCCACGGGGCGGAAAACTGGTACAGGGACGACTATGGCGACGCTGTCCTCGCCGATTGGGCGGATCGGATCGGCCAGTCCGGGGCAAAGCGTGTCTGGGCCTATTTCAACAACACCATGCGCGGCCACGCCATCCATAATGCCCAGGATTTGCGTCAGCGCTTAAGCGCGTAGACTCGGATATGAATCTGCTCGCGGTCGCCCGGATGCCGTTCGACTAAAAGGCGGGCGACCTGGCTGTCGTCATGGAACACAAAGCCCTTGATGGCGTCCAGCAATGCCTTGGCCAGGTTATCGAGATCCATCCACGGCGGATCGCCGATATGTTCCATGCGAATTTCCACGGCATAGTCACCCCAGGCGGCCCGGCTGCCGCGCCATTCCTTGCGGAAAAACTCATAGACCAAGGGTTTGTAATATTTGGCCTGGGTGGTCAGGCCATCGATCATGATTTCGATGCCATCGGCGGTTTCGCGCGCCCGGACCTTGCCCGCCAGGGTCCATTCGCCCAGTCCGTCCGTCACGGGATCACACGGGCCGGAACGGTGATGTCACAGATCGAAAAGTCCGCGCCTTTTTCCGCCCGGACGCGGGTCACCTGCGCTGCGAAGGCGGCGCTTTGCGTGTCCATGATTTCAAGCTTGGGCGCCGCAGTCATATCGGCCAGAACCTGCACCCGGCGCATGGCGTCCGGGTGTGCGGGCGGCTCGCCTGCGTTCAGCGCCTGCAGAACTTCTCCGCCGGCGACGACCTGACCGAATAGGGTGTATTCATGGTCCAGCCGCTGGGTTGGGGCCAGCATGAAATAGATTTCCGAATTGGCGGAATCGACCGGCGTGTCATCCCGGCCCATGCCCATCGTGCCTGTGCAATGGCTGGCCCAGGCGTGAACGGCATGGTCTTGATTGACGGCCATGCGGCCTTCGTCGACCGAAACATAGGGCAGGGCGCCCATGAAGCCTTCGTTGAGCCCGGCCGGACGCGCCACGACGGTATGCGCCATGCCGGCGTTCAGCCGGAAGCGGAATTCCGGTGCGAGGTTCGCCAATTCCGTCTTGCCGCCATCGTGGTTGTTGGGATTGCCGGTCTGGGCGACGAAGCCCGGAATGACGCGATGAAACAGCAGGCCGTCATAGCTGCCGCGACGGGCCAGAAGCTTGACCCGCTCGACGGCGTGTGGCGCCATTTCGGCATGCAGCTCGACAAAGACGCGGCCTTTATCGGTATCGATCACTAGAACATTCTGCGGGTCGGCGACGCGCCAGTCGGACGCGGCTGCGGGCGCCGCACCGATAATGGTGGCCGTTGCTGCCAAGGCGGCCGAAACGGCGGCAGGCAAAAGGAACCACCGGTGGAGGCTGTGTTGCATCGGACTGTGTCCTATACCGTCACGTCCAGCCGCACCAGCCCGCGCACGCCGGGGACGGCGCGCCATTCGGACGATGTGCCGTCCGCGCGGCGCAGGTTCGGGAATCGTTCGAACAGTTTGAGGAGCGCAATTTGCCCTTCCTGGCGCGCCAGAGGGGCGCCGACGCAAATATGCGCCCCCGCGCCGAACGCCATGTGCGGGTTGGGGCGTCGGTTTATGTCAAACGCATGGGGCGCGTCGAAACGGTCCGGGTCACGATTGGTGGCGATCAGGCTGACCACCAGGGCATCGCCGGCATGGTACGGGCAGCGCGACACTTTCCCGTCCTCTTTGGGAAAGCGCGCAGTGAACGAAATCGGCGGTTCATAACGCAGGATTTCCTCGACGGCTGGCTGGATGAGGGCGGGCGTAGCGAGGATGGCATCGCGCGCGTCAGGGTGATCGAGCAGCAAGGAGACGCCGTTGGCGATCAGGTCGGACGTGGTCAGATGACCCGCCACCAATACGGCAAACAGGTTATGCAGGATTTCATTGTCATCGATGGGGGCGCCGGCAGCCTGGGCGGCCAGCAGGTCGCTGACCAGGTCGTCTTGCGGGTCTGCGCGGCGCGCCGCCATCAGGGTCTGAAAGTGGCCGAGAATGCCACGCCGGCCGTCCAGCGCCATTTCTTCCTGCTCTGCCGATTTTGTCGGGTCGAAGGCGACTTGCCCCGCTTCCGTCCAGCGTTTCAGGTCTTCGAGGCTGTCGTCCGGGCAGCCCATGAGAGCGCCCAGGACACGCAGGGGAATCTGGGCGGCATAATCGGCCACCACGTCAAAGCTGTCGCGACCTGATAAGGCGTCGAGGCGGGCGTCGATGATCTGCGACACCCGGGCCTGCATGGCGGCGGCGCGTTTGAGGAAGGCTTCGGCGATGATGTTGCGGACACGGGTATGATCTTCGCCGTCCAGGATGACAATCGAGTCATGTCGGCCAAATTCGGCCTCTACGGCGGCATTCAGCCGTCGCACATTGGCGATGACCGGATTGTTCGGCGCGGCATTATTGAAATTACGCGACAGGCCCGGGTCGCGAAGGGTTTCACGTCCGTCGGCGTAGGATGTAATGAGCATGGCAGGCAACATGCCATCATGTTCGACCGGACGGTCTGCCCGCTGAGGGTCAAGCAAGGCGTGCGGATTGTCGCGGAAATTCGGGTTTAGTTCGGAATATTCAAAGAGCAGAAAACGTGGTGGGCTAGGGCTCGACGCGTCAGGCATGCAGACTTCTCCAGAGCGGCGCGCCTCGTGTGCGCCGCTGTTCGCAGGTGCAAACCTTAGGCCCGATCCACAAAGCTGTCGATAACCTTCTTATCGCCGGAGGTCTCGAAATTGACGACAAGCTTGTTGCCTTCAATTTCGACGATTTCGCCATAGCCGAATTTCATATGGAAGACACGTTCCCCAAGCTTGAAATTCTTGGCGGACGGCTTGGGCGGTGGGGACGGGCGATGCGGCGTTGACTTCGGCGCCAGACGCGACATGTCTATGCCGCTCAGATTGCCGCCGAAATCGCTGGATGCCGCCTTTTTGGTATAGTTGGGTTCATAACCCGCGCGGTCCCACCGGCTCTGCTGCGATTGCCAGCCCTGACCGGCATAGCCGGTCTGCGATGTCGCCTCGACATTTTCGATCGGCAACTCATCGACGAAACGTGACGGAATCTGGTTGGTCCAGCGGCCATAGACCTGACGATTGGCGACGAAGGAAATCTTGGCTTCCTGACGTGCGCGGGTAATGCCGACATAGGCCAGACGGCGTTCTTCTTCCAGGGCGCGCAGCCCATTTTCATCCATTGATCGTTGCGACGGGAAGATACCTTCTTCCCAGCCCGGCAGATAGACCACTGGAAATTCCAGCCCCTTGGCGGCGTGCAGCGTCATCAGACGGACGCTGTCGCCGCCATTGTCACGTTCCAGGTCCATGACGAGCGAGACGTGTTCCAGAAAGGCTTCGAGATTATCGAAGGCCTGCATGGAATCGCCGAGTTCCTTCAGGTTGTCCAAGCGCGTCGCGCCGGAGGTTTTGTCGGCGCGTTGCATGTCGTAATAGCCGGTGTCGGTCAGGACCGTATCGAGCAGGACATCGGCCTGGGTGTCTTTGCTCAGGTCCAGCCAGCGCTGGAAGTCGCGCAGGAAGCCGATCAGCGGCGTCTTGGTGCGGGATGGCAGTTCGTCCGTCTGCACCAGGTCGCGCACGGCGGTCATGACACTCACCCCGGCCAGACGGGCCTGCTGCAACAGTTTCTGCACGGTCGCATCGCCTATGCCGCGCTTCGGGACATTGATGATGCGTTCAAAGGCCAGATCGTCATCAGGCGATTGGATCAAGCGCAGATAGGCGATGGCGTCACGAATTTCGGCCCGTTCGAAGAAGCGCGGCCCGCCTACCACGACATACGGTATCTGCAACATGACGAAACGTTCTTCGAACGCCCGCATCTGGAAGGAGGCCCGCACCAATATGGCCATGTCCGACCATTTGCGCGGCGATGTATCGCGCGTGCCCTTGTGCAGCCGTTCCATGTCCTCGGCCACGAACTGCGCCTCGGCGGCGCCGTCCCATAGCCCCTGGACCTGGACCTTGTCGCCGCCGACCTGATCGGTGAACAGAGTCTTGCCAAGGCGGGCCGTATTGGCCTTGATCAGGCCGGCGGCGGCGCCCAGAATATGCTGGGTGGAGCGGTAGTTGCGTTCCAGCCGGATAATCTTTGCGCCGGGATAGTCCCGCTCGAATTTGAGGATATTGTCGACTTCGGCGCCGCGCCAGCCATAGATCGATTGGTCGTCGTCGCCGACGCAGCACAGGTTGCGATCGGCATTGGTCAGGATGCGCAGCCACAGATATTGCGCGATGTTGGTGTCCTGATATTCGTCGACCAGCACATATTTGAAGCGTTTATGATAGTGCTCCAGAATGTCGGCGTGCTTGGTCAGGATCTCCAGATTGTGCAGCAGCAGATCGCCGAAATCGCAGGCATTGAGGATGCGCAGGCGGTCTTGGTACATCTGGTACAGTTTGATGCCCTTATTGCCGCCGAATTCGGCGCCATCGCCCCCCTTGACCTTGTCCGGCGTGAGCCCTTTGTTTTTCCACTGGTCGATCTGCCACGCGAAGGATTTCGGCGTGTACCGCTTTTGGTCGATATTCTCCTGCTCGAAAATGGCTTTCAGCAGGCGTACCTGATCGTCATCGTCAAGAATGGTGAAGCTGGACTTCAGTCCGACGAGTTCGGCATGCCGTCGCAGAATCTGGGCGGCAATGGAATGGAAGGTGCCGAGATGGCTGAGGCCCTCGGCCGACGCCCCGACCAGCTTTTGCGTCCGCTCGCGCATTTCACGCGCGGCCTTGTTGGTAAAGGTGACGCACAGGATTTCCCAGGGCCGCGCCAGCCCTTGCGCCAGGATATGGGCGATGCGGGTAGTGAGCACGCGGGTTTTACCCGTACCTGCCCCGGCAAGCACGAGGACGGGGCCTTGCGTAGTACGCACGGCGGCTTCCTGCTCGGCATTCAAGCCGGCAAAAAAATCGGATTTAACGGCAGCCATCTGGCTGATTGACGGGGAGCTGGATTCCATACGCCTCAGTTAATCCCTGTTCGCCCGCCCGCCAAGAGGCAAATGCCGGCGAAAGCGCAAATCAGCACAAAAAGTGAACAGCGCCTCGTATCGTCGCAATTCGGTTATTACCCGGCTAGATCGGCATCTGGCCGGGCATAACAATCTGACGCCGTGGAATAACATTGTTATTCTGTGGGCTTTAAAAAATCCCGCTGCAACTTTCACGCGCCAGTTTAGCGCATGACAAAGGCGTGCGGGATCCGGTCAGGCTTTCTTACGTTTGGCGCCAGGACTTTTGCTTTGTGTATAAGCTAGTGCCGACAGGCGGCAGAAGGACGCCAACAGGCTTTCGCCGCGGTTGGAATCAAGTTCTGCAATCAAGGCGGCGAGGCTGATTCGACGATCTTTGGACATGGTTTCAAGAACCGCCCAAAATTCGGGTTCTAATGCGACTGATGTGGCGTGACCTGCCAGGTTGACGGAACGTTTTTTTAGACCAGGCATTACTTTTCTCCCATTTCATGAAGCCTTGCCCTTATGCAACCCGGTACAGACGAGGGTCCGTCGCGCGCGATCGGGAGAAGATTATTCATGGTGACCTCTGGTATTATTTAACCTTGTGTTGTTATTGAAAGATAATCTGTGGTCTTTTATTGTAAGTCGTCAACCGTTTTTATTGTCGGGCCCAGATTTCAGACGGTGGGCGTCGACTTTTTCGGCGTCCCTCTTTTGCTTTGTCTTTTCGATTTTTCTAACATGGGTTGAAATGCCGTACAGGATGCGGTTTTCCGCCGCCTGCGCGGATTTCTCGCTTTTTGCCTTGGCTTTCCGGGCTTTATTGAGATTGATTAGCTCAGCCATCCGTGTCTTATCCTCTATTTCGCCTTTTAGTGCGTCGTCATAGTATACGGTAACCTCTTCCGTTCGCTTCATAACATCCATGATCGTTCGCTTGCGCTTTCAAGTAAATGGTTCGTCACATTCGGGCTGTGGACTGGCCAAATTGGGTTGATTTCAAGCAAAAATAAAGCTGTTTTAAGCATGGTGAAGACGGTTTTAAGTATACTCTTTCGCTTCGGATGAGTCCACAGGTCAGGCGGTTCCCCCCGTGTATCAGCCTACCGCATGTCAATCTCGTCCCATATAACCGAAATTTAACATGATCGCGGTGCCGAAACGACTATAGTGATAACGGATGAAAGGACTCCGCATGACACTTGTGCTCAATATTCTTTGGTTCATTTTGGGTGGTTTTGTCACTGGCTGCCTGTGGCTGCTGGGCGGTGCCGTCCTGGCCTGTACCATTGTCGGCCTGCCTTGGGCGTTCTCGGCGTGGCGCATTGCCGGCTTTGTGTTCTGGCCGTTCGGTAAGCAGATCGTTGATCGCGAAGGCTATACGGGCGAAGCGGATATCGGCACCGGATGTCTCGGAGTTGTGCTGAATGTCATCTGGTTCGTATTTGCCGGCTGGTACATCGCCTTGGCGCACGTCCTGGCCGCCATAGCCGAAGCGGTGACGATCGTAGGTATTCCCTTTGCATTCAAAGACATCCAACTGGCGCAACTCGCCTTGGCGCCCGTGGGCAAGATGGTCGTCGATAAACCGTAGCAGATGTCGGTAGACAGCGTGGTATTTCGCTCTGACTCAATCGAATCGGCGCTCTATTTCCTTTGTTTTAAGGGCTTTTGTCCGAAAAGTGCGTCAACCTTTGTGGAAAAGCTTTAATCGAGCAATATTTCCCGCAACTTCATCTCTTCGCGTTGTTCAGCCTCGCGTTGCGCGGCGGCCAGACGTTCTGCCTCAATGGCGCGCGTCTTCAGCACGGCTAGGGCACGCCACACGGACGCCACCTCATCTTCCGAATCAGGCACTACGAAAGCGTGCTCATACTCGCCTTTCGATGTTTTGATTATGGCCGATGCCAGGTCGCGCAGGGGTGTTGTAATGAAGTGCGATACCATCCACACCGACAGGCCCATTATTATAGCTATGGCGAACAGAGCCGTGATCAGGAATTCACCGGAGCGGCGTTTGCTGTAGGCCTCTGCGGTTCCCTTGACCGTAGTCAACTCCTGTCGCGTGGATTGCTCAAGGCTTTCGACCTGAGCTTGAAAGGCGATGCGGTGGGAACGGTTGCCGATGCTGAGCTTTTGCGCTGCGGCCAAGTCACCGGCGGCGGCCAATTGAGCCACGCGGCGGCGCAGAGCCACAAATGTGTCTGCCTGAGCCGCCAGAGCTTTGAGCCGCGGTTGCTCGGCGGGCAGGGCGACGGCTTGCCAGTCCGTGAGCAAAATTTGCATCTCGTCGAGACTGCGGTTCAGACCGGCCACAAAGCCGGCGTTTTGGTCGGGGTCTTCGGCATTGTACAGGCCGCGCGTTTCCATGACCACATTGCTTATAAGGTGATTGAAGCGCTCGCCTCGCCAGGCCGCATCATAGGCATGATCATAGGTTTTTATCATGCGGTTATAGTCGGCTATGGTCATCAGACCCAGACCCGTGAGACCGATTGCCATGAGAGCAAAACAGCCCACCAGAATCAAAATACGTGCGCGGATCGACATTGCGACCTCCCCAGTTGGAAGACAGCATAAAGCGAAAGGTTAAGAAATCCGTGAAAGAAAAAACCCGGATCGAGAGATCCGGGTTGAAATAGAGAGACAAGGCGGGCGCGCAGAGGTTATGCGACGCCGTCCAGCTTCGTGGTGCGTTCCAGCTTCGGGCTGATCAGGTGAATAACGATCAGGGCAATCAGGTAGGCTGAGCCGGCCATCCAGAAGATGGTTTTGTAAGAGCCGGTCGTTTCCAGGATGAACCCGACATTCTTCGACATCAACATGCCGCCAATGGCGCCGCACATGCCGCCAAAGCCAATGACGGAGGCGACGGCCTTTCGCGGCACGGTGTCGGTCGGCAAGGTATAGACGTTGGCCGAAAAGGCCTGGTGTGCGGCGGTGGCGATACCGATAATGAGCACGGCCGTCCAAAGGTCCTTTACGCCATTGAGGAAGAAGACCGGCATCACGAGAAGGGCAAAGACGAGCAGGGTGATCTTGCGTGACCAGTTGACGCTGACGCCCGATTTGATCAGCTTACCCGACAGCCAGCCGCCGGCCACCGAGCCCACGTCCGACATCAGATAGATGGCGATAATCGGCAGACCGAAGCTTGACAGGTCGAGGCCGTAATTTTTCTTCAGCATACCCGGCAGCCAGAACAGCCAGACCCACCAGATCGGATCGATCAGGAATTTGGCGATGGCGAACAGCCAGGTTTCCTTGACGGCGATGATTTTCAGCCAGGGAATCTTGGCGCCGGTATCGGCCGGATCGCTTTCGATGATGGCCAGCTCCGCGGCGTTGACCTTCGGATGTTCACGCGGACTACGGTACATGATCCACCAGGCGACGACCCAGACCATGCTGAGCAATCCGGTGACGAAGAAGCAGGCGCGCCAGCCCCAGCCAAGGCCAGTCATGCTCAGGTGATACTCGCCGAAGGCCATGTTGACGAAAGGCAGGGTGATCAGGGGGATGGCGAACGGGGCGATGATGGCGCCCAGGTTCGAACCGGCATTGAAGATGCCAACGGCCAGTGCCCGTTCCTTTTGCGGGAACCACTCGGCAATAGCCTTCAGGCTGGCTGGGAAGGCGCCGGACTCGCCGATCCCGAGGGCAAAGCGAGCCATCATGAACTGGGTGGCGTTGCCGACGAAGCCGGTCAGGGTATGGGAAATGGTCCAGATAACGAAGGCGATGGTGTAGCCGGTGCGGGCGCCGAAGCGGTCAATAATACCGCCGAACGTGATGTAGCCGATGGCGTAGGCGCATTGGAACCAGAAAACGATGTCGGCATAGGTCTGTTCGGTCCAGCCCTGTTCAGCGCCGACCGTATCCTTCAACAACGCGAAGGTCTGGCGGTGAGTGTAGTTGATGACCATGGCCACCAGCAGCATGATGCAGATGACCCACCGGTATTTACTGGCCTTGCCGGCCGCCGTGTTTATGACGGCATCAGGGCTTTGATCCTGTGACATTACGTTTCCCTAGGCATTTATTCTTATAGAGTCGTTGACATTTAGCTCAGAACAGGCGGCGATACTAGGCAAGAAATGACACCGGTGACAAGGTTGAATTTCGCTCTAAATCTAGCCCATGCGGACATGTTCACCAAGAAAGTCGAGAAATGCACGAATCCGGCCGGGCATGTGACCACCCTGACCCAGATAAACGGCGTGCAATTCCTCAATGTCTCCTGGATTGTACGCCTCCAGGACGGGCACGAGCCGTCCCTGCGCGACATCTTCGGCCGTCATGTAACGTGCCAGACGCGCCAGGCCAAGGCCGTCGAGGCACAGGCGGTGGACGCTGTCGCCGTCGCCAACCTTGACAGGTCCGGGGACAGTGAAAATGTCCGTTCGTCCGTCGATCACCAAAGGCCATCCATCCATCATCCGGCTGTAGCCGAAGCCAACGGAGCGATGGTGGACCAGATCGCCGGGGGTACGCGGCGTACTGTATCTGGCCAAGTAGGCGGGGCTGGCGACGATATCCAGCCGTGTTTCGCCCAGTTTACGCGCCATCAGGCCTGAACTCTTCATCGGTCCCGATCGCAGGGCAACATCGGTGCGCTGTTCGTAAAGATCGACAACCAGGTCGGTCATGGAAATGTCGAGCTCGACTTCCGGGTACAGGGCCAGGAAGTGTGGCACCAAAGGCAGCAGAATGCGACGCCCGACGGGAACATTGACGCTGACCCTAAGGCGGCCGCGTGGTGTGCGATGGGCCCCGATGCTGCGCTCCGTGTCATCAAGGTCGGCCAGGAGGCGTACGCTGCGCTCGAAAAACAGTTCGCCTTCGGGCGTCAGCAGCAGCTTGCGGGTTGAGCGGTTGATCAGGCGTGAGCCGAGTCGCGCCTCAAGCCGGCTGATCAACTTGCTGACCGCCGACGGCGTTAGCCCCAGATCGCGCGCCGCCGGCGAAAATCCGCCCAGATCGACGACCCGGACAAAGGCTTCCATATCTCCGAACCGATTGCTGTCTTGGCGCATAATGAAATCAACTCACAAATGATATTCTACCACGCACTCTAATTCATCCGGGGCGAAGCGTCTATCTGATGCGCTCGAAATGGAGTTTTCTCATGCCCCTCGCACTCTACGCCTTAACGATCGGCGCCTTTGGCATAGGCGTCACCGAATTTGTCATCATGGGCCTGTTGCTCGATGTCGGTCACGATTTCCATGTCACGGTCTCCAGGGCGGGCCTGTTGATCAGCGGCTATGCGCTTGGCGTGGTGGCCGGCGCCCCCTTGCTGACCGGATGGATGTCGCGCTGGCCGCAAAAGACGGCATTGATCGTCCTGATGCTCATCTTCACCATCGGCAATATCGCCTGCGCCCTGGCGCCGAACTATGGAATGCTCATGACCGCCCGGGTGATTACGGCATTGGCGCACGGCACCTTCTTCGGCATCGGTTCGGTACTGGCGACCTCCCTTGTGCCGACGGAGCGCCGGGCGTCGGCCGTGGCGCTTATGTTCACTGGCCTGACGGTCGCAAATGTGCTGGGCGTGCCGTTCGGCACCTGGTTGGGCCAGCATTATGGCTGGCGCGCTACCTTCTGGGCCGTCGGCCTGATCGGCGTGGCCGCAATGGTGGTGCTGGCGGCCTTCGTCCCGCATACCGAAGCGCCGAAAGAGGTCGAAAGCTGGAAAAGCGATTTCCGCATCTTCACGCGCCGCCCGGTGCTTCTGGGATTGCTGACGACGGTGCTGGGCTTTGCCGGGGTTTTCGCGGTCTTTACCTATATCGCCCCGTTACTGACCACCCTCACCAGGTTCAGTGAAGGCGCGGTTGCGCCGATCCTGCTGGTTTTCGGCGGCGGGCTGGTCATCGGCAATCTGCTGGGCGGGCGTCTGGCCGACAGAAACCTGGTCGGTGCCTTGCTGGGCGCGATTATCGCCCTGTTTGCGGTCCTGGTGTTCGGCGCCTTCGCCTTGCACGATAAGGTCGGGGCCGTCCTGTTCGTCTTCGGTTTGGGCGTCACGGGCTTTGCCACGGTGCCGCCGTTGCAGATCTGGGTGCTCGGCAAGGCGGAAGGGTCCGGTCAGAGCCTGGCTTCCAGCTTTAACATCGCGGCCTTCAATCTTGGCAACGCCATCGGCGCGTGGATCGGGGGCGCGGTCATTGCCGGCTATGCTCACGGGCTCAACCTCCTGCCCTGGGTGGCGGCGATCCTGCCGGTGTCCGCCTTCGCGGTAGCGTGGCTGGCCATTCGCCTGGAGCGCAAACCGCAACTGGCCTAAGGCATATAATAAAAAAGCCGCCCGGTTTGATCCGGGCGGCTTTTCTTAGTGAGTACGGCAGATGACCTAGTGGTTGTCGCGTGGCAGGCCGCGCATCTGGGCGATGTGCTGGAACTCGATGGCGTCTTCCAGGCAGGCGCCGGTGCCCATCTGACCCACCGTGCGGCGTTGCATGGCTTGCCATGGCGTCTGGCTGGCGGGGTACTTGTAGCCGCCTTCGGCTTCCAGCTTTTCGCGGCGGGTTTTCAGTTCCTCGTCAGAGATCAGTACGTTGACCGTACCGGCCTTGAGGTCGACGCGAACCTGGTCGCCCGTCTTGAGCAGGGCCAGATTGCCGCCGGCTGCAGCTTCGGGCGAGGCGTTGAGAATGGACGGTGAGCCCGAAGTGCCGGACTGGCGGCCGTCACCGATACAGGCCAGCGAATGGATGCCGCGCTTGATCAGATAGGTCGGCGCACGCATGTTGACCACTTCGGCCGCGCCGGGATAGCCGATCGGACCCGCGCCGCGCATGAACAGGATGCAGTGCTCGTCGATGCCAAGCGACTCGTCGTCGATGCGGTGGTGATAGTCTTCCGGGCCGTCGAACACGATGGCGCGACCGACGAAGGCTTCCGGATCGGCGGGGTTCGACAGATACCGTTCGCGGAATTCCGGCGAAATGACGGAAACCTTCATCACGGCCGAATCGAACAAATTGCCGGTCAGTACACGGAAACCGGCCCGCGTTTTCAGCGGCTTGTCATAGGTCTTGATGACGTTTTCGTCTTCGATCGCCGCATTGCCGCAGTTTTCGCCGATCGTCTTGCCGTTGACGGTCAGGGCGTCCTCGTGGATCAGACCTTGGGTCATCAACTGCTTGACGACGGCGGGCACGCCGCCGGCATGGTGGTAGTCTTCACCCAGATATTCACCGGCCGGCATCAGGTTGACGAGCAGGGACACGTCTTCGCCGTAAGTCTGCCATTCTTCCACCGACAGATCGACACCGATATGACGGGCCAGAGCATTCAGGTGGATGGGGGCATTGGTCGAGCCGCCGATGGCGGAGTTGACGCGGATAGCGTTGACGAAGGCCTCCTTGGTCAGGATGTCCGATGGCTTGAGGTCTTCATGCACCATGTCGACGATGCGTTTGCCGGTCAGGTAGGCCGTTTCCTGGCGGTCGCGGTGCGGTGCGGGGATGGCGGCGGAATAGGGCAATTGCATGCCGAGTGCTTCGGCCAGCGAGTTCATTGTCGTCGCGGTGCCCATGGTGTTGCAATAGCCAGTGGACGGCGCGGAGGACGCGACGAGCTTGATGAAGCCTTGATAGTCGATTTCGCCGGCGGCCAGCAGTTCACGTGCCTTCCAGACGATGGTGCCGGAACCGGTGCGCTGACCCTTGTACCAGCCATTGAGCATCGGGCCGACCGATAGGGCGATGGCAGGGATATTGACCGTCGCCGCCGCCATCAGACAAGCCGGCGTCGTCTTATCACACCCGATCGTCAGAACGACGCCGTCGAGCGGATAGCCGTACAGCACCTCGACCAGGCCGATATAGGCCAGGTTGCGGTCCAGACCCGCCGTCGGGCGCTTGCCCGTTTCCTGGATGGGGTGAACCGGAAATTCCAGCGCAATGCCGCCGGCTTCCCGGATGCCTTCACGGATCCGGTCGGCCAGGACAAGGTGGTGGCGGTTGCAGGGAGAGAGGTCCGACCCCGTCTGGGCGATGCCAATGATGGGCTTGCCGGATTGCAGTTCTTCGAGCGAAAGCCCGAAGTTCATGTAGCGCTCGAGGTAAAGCGCCGTCATGTCCGGGTTCGACGGATTGTCGAACCAGGCACGGGAACGCAGCTTGGTCGCCTTGACGGAAGGATCAGTGGAGTCGGACATCTGTACTCTTATTTCACAACATAGAAGTGATGGACGGTCGTCTGGGTGTAGGTTTGACCCGGATCGAGGCGTGTGGTGGGGAAGTCGGGGTGGTTCGGGCTATCCGGATAGCGCTGAGCTTCGAAGGCGATGGCCTGATACTTGACCAGCTTCTGGCCGCCCTTGCCCGCAACGGTGCCGTCGAGGAAGTTGCCGGTATACATCTGGATACCCGGTTCGGTGGTCGAGATGGTCATGCCGCGGCCGGACGTCTTGTCTTCCAGAGTTACCGCCAGTTTCGGCGTCGGTGTCACACCGCCACGGATGACGTAATTGTGGTCGATGCCGCCGTTGCCGATGACAATCTGCGGGTCCTTAGAGGTCACGCGCTCGCTGACCAGGGCCGGGGTAGTGAAGTCGAAGGGCGTACCTTTGACCGGCATTTCCTTGCCCGTCGGGATCAGAGTCTTATCGACCGGCAGAATGGCGTCGGACTGGATGGTCAGCATGGCGTCGGTGGCGGGGCGCGTCGCCGGAATGCCGCCGAGATTGAACAGGCCGTGATTGGTCATGTTGATCACGGTCGGCTTGTCGGTGGTCGCCTTGTAGCTGACGGTCAGGTCATTGTTTTCATTAAGCGAATAGGTCACCTCGGCCACGACCTTGCCGGGATAGCCCTGATCGCCGTCCGGCGAGGTCAGGGTGAAGGTCACCGACGAGGTGTCGCCACCGGACTTCACGTCCTTGATGGTCCAGTTGTTCTTGTCCCAGCCCTTGGTGCCGCCATGCAGCGAATTCGGCGCATTATTGATCGGCAGGGTGTAGGTCTTGCCATCCAGGGTGAACTTGCCCTTGGCGATGCGATTGGCGTAACGGCCGACCGTGACATTGGTATAGTTCGGGGTCTTTTCGTAGCCTTCGATGTTGTCGTAGCCGATGACAATATCGGCCGCCTTGCCGTCGCGGTCGGGGACCATCAAGCTCTGGATCGCAGCGCCGTAGGTGATGAGGCGGGCGGTGACGCCTTTTGAATTCTTGAGTTCAACCATCTCGACCTGGGTGCCGTCGGACAAGGCGCCGAAGGGCAGGCGGGTCGCCGTGGTGGCGCCGGCTGTTGCGGAAGCGGTTTCCGCCTTTTCCGCGGGCTTACTGCAGGCCCCAAGGGCCATCAGCACGCTTAGCCCCGCGACAAGCGCAATTCTCTTCGAATTCAGCATATTACATCCTCTCTGAGATCAACCGTACCGTCATTGGGCGGCCGGCCTCCAACCTGTGTTGCACCCCTGATGAGACTCCGGGCGCGTAATTATGAGTCACCATCTCCGTCATACCGCGCGGGCATTAGTCAGACAATAAAAAAAGTATATATCGTACAAAATAAAACAGAAAACGGATCAAATAATCGCGTTCAGATGCATGGCAGACCGTGGCCCATCCCAGGCCTGTTTCCCGTCACTATACAGAGGCACTGATTCTTAGGGATGGAAGGTCTTCTGCGTGTCTTCGTGGGCCATGCGGATCAGCGATTCCATGCACCACCGCGCCCCGCCAGCATCGCGGCGTTCGATCGCTTCGAAGACACGCTCATGGTCCGGCACCGGATCGCGGGTCAGGGCGTTGTGACGAGCCTTGTAACGCGTGGTCCATGACACGGCGGCTTCAATGGAACTGGACAGCGAGGCCAAGGCCTCGTTGCCAGTCGCCTGGATCAGCGCATGGTGGAAGTCGAGATCGGCGCGGCGGCCGGTTTCCGTCTGTAAGGTGTCGCGCTTCATGATGTCCAGGGCGGCGCGCATCTGTTCCACCTGATCGTCACTGCGGCGCGTAGCCGCCAGCTCGGCAGCGGCGGGCTCGGTGATCAGCCGCAGCTCGAAGAGAGACTTGATGAAGTCCTGACTTGGCTCCGTTTCGAACATCCAGCCCAGAACTTCCGGGTCGAGCAGGTTCCAGCGTTCGCGTTCGGTGACGCGCGTGCCGGTTTTCGGCCGGCTTTCGACCATGCCCTTGGCGGCCAGGATGCGGATCGCTTCGCGATAGGCGGAGCGCGAGATGTCGAGCTTCGAACTTGATTCAATTTCATTGGGCAGGATCTCGCCCGATTTGAACGTGCCTTTGAGAATGTCTACGCCCAGACGATGGGCGAGGGCGCCGTGCAAACGGCCCTGATACATGCTGTGGCCGTGTATGGCGGCATTGTGCTGGCCGTCCGTTCGCAACGGGCGTCCACCATTCATTTTCAGACGGGTGCCGGTCGGACGTAATTCGGTAGTGGGGGGCGGGGCGACGGGTTTTCTCATGCCTTAACACATGACATTGAATTGTCTGTTTGACAAAGTGAATTTACAAGCTAAAGAGCTTGGGTTAAATCCATTTGTCTGAGTAAATAGCGCGGCGGACTGCCGAAAAAAGTGAGGAAATACCATGTCCCTACGTCTCATCCAGATTGTTACGCCGGAAGGTGAGCGCCGTGTCCTGGCGGCTCAGGCGGACGGATCTGCGCATGTTATTTCCGGCGTGAATTCGACCTATGAATTGGCTCGCAAGGCGATTGCCGCCGGCAAATCCCTCTCGGATCAAGTGGCCGCGCTCGGGACCGGCGAGGCGGTCGATGTCGCCGTTGCCCTGGCCGAAGGCCGTGTCCTGGCGCCGATCGATCACCCCGATGCTGCCCACCTGCATGTGACGGGCACCGGATTGACCCATCTCGGCTCCGCCGAGGGCCGCGACAAGATGCACAAGGCCGCTGCCGCTGCGGAAACCCAGACCGATTCGATGCGCATGTTCCTGATGGGCGTGAAGGGCGGCAAGCCTGAGGCAGGCACTGTCGGCGCCCAGCCGGAGTGGTTTTACAAGGGCAATGGCTCGACCCTGGTCGGTCCCGGCGCCGAGTTGCAATCGCCCGCCTTCGCCGAAGATGGCGGCGAAGAGCCGGAAATGGCCGGTATCTATGTTATCGGCGATGACGGCGCGCCCTACCGGATCGGTTACGCCCTGGCCAACGAATTTTCCGATCATGTCACCGAGAAGCAAAACTACCTGTGGCTGGCCCATTCCAAGCTGCGCCCCGCATCGCTCGGTGTCGAAATCCTGACCGGTGACCTGCCCCGCGACGTGCGCGGCACCTCGCGCATCTGGCGCGGCAATGAAATCATCTGGGAAAAGCCATTTATTTCGGGTGAGGACAACATGTCCCATTCGCTGGACAACCTGGAACATCACCATTTCAAATATGACCTGTTCCGCCAGCCCGGCGACGTCCATGTCCATTGTTTCGGCACGGCCACGGCATCCTTTGCCGACGGCATCCAGACCAAGGATGGCGATGTTTTCGAAATCATCGCCGAGCCCTATGTCTACGGCCTGCGCAACCCGCTCAAGACCAATGCCGAGCAGACGGTGGCCGTAAAGGCGCTCTGATAGGCCAGTCTCTCACTGAAAAAGCTCTCACTGAAAAAGCTCTGGGCGCCTGTCCGGAGCTTTTGTGTTCGGGAAGCGTTTAGAGCGCCGATCTGACTGAATCAGATCGGCGCTCTAATTTTTGTTTTTACGCGCTTTTTGATCCGAAAAGTGCGTCACACTTTTCGGAAAGCGCTTTATCGCGGTGGATTGTGCTTTTCGATAAAGGCGACGATAGCATCGTACATGTCCGCACGCGCCGCTTCGTTGGTTTCCCAATGGTCGGTATGGTCGTATTGAATGAAGGTGACATCCTTCTTGGCTGTCTTCAGGGCATTGACCATAGCCAGGCTCTGACTGAAGGGGACGACGGTGTCGTCCTTGCCGTGAACGATGAGTATGGGGATGTTCATCTTGGCGGCGTGGAACACCGGCGACACCTCGGCATAGGTCGTCGGATCACCGAGGAGGCGCTTTTCCCCCCGATAGGTGGTCGATTCAGTGGTGGCGTCATAGCCGCGAATGCTTTCCAGGAAATCGCTCAGGTCGGTCACGCCGGCGACATCAACGGCGCAGCGATACATACCCGGATCGAAGGCCGCACCGGCCAGGGCGGCGTATCCGCCATAGGAGGTGCCGACGATACAGACGCGCTTGGGATCGACCGTTCCGGCCTTGACCAGATGACGCACGCCGTCCGACAGATCGGTTTGCATCTTGCGGCCCCATTGACCGTAACCGGCTTCAACGAAATCCTCGCCGTAACCGCTTGATCCGCGGAAATTGGGTTGTAACACGGCATATCCGCGCGAGGCGTATGCCTGAGACTCGGAGTCGAATTCCTGCCCGTCCCGCGCCACCGGACCGCCGTGCGGGAGCACCACCAGCGGCAGGTTTTTGGCGTCCCGATTGGGTGGCAGGCTGAGATAGGCTTCGATCTCAAGTCCATCGGCCGCCGTATAGGTGATCACGGTTTTTGTGGTGATCCACTCGGGTGGGATATGCGGATATTCGGCGCCGATGGTCAGGCTGGTTCCGGCCTTCAAATCCAGGAAGTAGTAGGTGCCGGCATCGTCTTCGCCTTCGGAAGAGATAATCATCTGGCGCGGATCATCGGCGAGGTCGATGATGCTCATGCGGTAGCCTTCGACCGATGCCCTGGCTTTCTCCACCAGGGCATTCATGGCCGGATCGAAATAGTGTTCCTGGGTCCAGCCGTCATAGGTCGTATATCCGCTGAGCCGGAAGGTCTTTGGATCGAAAATCGGTTCCGCCGTCAGGCCCTTGATCGGCAGCGGCGATGAAAACACCCCATCGGCAGACACTTCGTAATAGTGCCCCTTCGTTTCGCCAGAATTCATGAAGACCACGACCGATTGGCCGTCACGGCCCAGCCCGACCAGGTTCGGATAATCCAGTTCCGCATGCTGGCTGAAAATAGTCTTCCAGAGGCCCCGGTCATAATGTTGCAACTCCCAGATCTTTGTCTTCGGGGAGTAGGTGGCGCGCGCCAGCATTTCGCCTTCCGGCGTCAGTATCCAGTTCTCGGTGTGCCATGGCGCGCGGTCCATGACCGTGGCGTTGGCCGACCGGTCGAGATCGAAGCGGTAAAGATAGCGCGCCTCGTCGTAATTGATGGGAAAGGACGAAGCCGTGAGCTGGCGCTTGCCATTTTGACGGATGATCCGAACGCCGCCGCTAACGAAGCTTTTGAACCCTTCGATCTGGCTGAACAGGGTGTTGATGGTCCGCGCCTGCAGGTTATAGACGCTGACGATGTAGTAGGTATCGCGTCCGCCGGAAAAGGCTTCGAACTTGTCCGTCGCCATCGATGTGACCGCCAGATGGCCGTCGTCGATCCACCAGATCGAGGCGATCTTGGCTGTCCCCAGATCGTAGATCTGGAAGGCCTTGGTGGCGATGACGTATTCATAAAGGTATTTGCGGCCGTTCTCTTCGCGCATATAGGCGATGTGGGTACCGCCCGGAGACAGGCAGACGAAGCGAAGGGCAGGCGATTTCGCCCAGTCGCGCGGTGTCGGTTGCGGCGGCAAGTCCGCGGCCATGGCTGCCTTACCCAGTCCGATAGTCCCCAGTCCGATAGTCAAAGCGCTGGTGCCGGAAAGTCGCAACAGGGCGCGGCGATTTAGGGTGCGGCGATTTTGGGCATGGGGCATCAGCGGTCTCAAATGGCGGTTCCCCACGCTATGTTGCGCCGCGCGGCAATTCAAGCGCGCGGTTACCAAACGTAAGGACGCGTTACGGGCGGTCCGGCGTGTTAGGCGGGCGGGTTGTGTTTTTCGAGGAACGCGACAGCGGCCTTCATCATCTCTATACTGGCAGATCCAATGGTTTCCCAGTGATCCTGCCCCTTATAGGTAATAAATTCGACGGGTTTCCCGGCGGCTTTGAGGGCGCTTTCCATGCGACGGCTTTGGTCGATGGGAACGACGGTGTCGTCGGTGCCGTGAATGAGTAAAATTGGACAGGAGGCCTTTGCCGCCTGTCTAGCGGGCGATATGTCGCCGTAGTGCGCCGGATCGCCCATGAAGCGCTTCCAATAGCGCACCCTCGTCGAGTCGATGACACCATTATTGGCGGTTTCCCAGTCGAGCATGGCCTGAAGGTCGGACACGCCCGCTATGGCGACAGCGCAGGTGTAGACGCCCGGATCGAGCGTCGGACCGGCCATGGCGGCATAACCGCCGTAGGATGCCCCCATGATGGCCACGCGCTTGGGATCGACCACGCCTTTCGCGACCAGATGGCGAACGCCGTCTGACAGATCGGTCTGCATTTTGCGCCCCCACTCGCCGTAGCCGGCCTGCGTGAAGCTTTCGCCATAACCGCTCGACCCGCGGAAATTCGGTTGCAGAACCGCATAGCCGCGTGAGGCCAAGGCCTGGGCCTGCCAGTCGAAATTGATATAGTCGCGTAACTCTGGCCCGCCGTGTGGAAGGACGACGAGCGACAGGTTATTCGCCGCTTTGAACGGTGGCAAAGTCAGATAGGCATGAATATTCAGTCCGTCCGTCGCCTTGTAATCTATGGCTGTCTTGTTTGAAATCCATTCTTCCGGCAGGTCCGGATAGACGGCGGCGACGGGTTGCGCCTGTCCGGTTGTAAAGTCGATATGGTAATAGGTCCCGGCATCGTCCGGTCCTTCGGTCTTGACGACCATTTGGCGCGGATCTTCGGCATAATCCGCGATCTCATAGCGGTACCCATCGCCAACCATCTTGGGCAGGGCTTCGTACAGTTTTTTCAGCAGCGGATCGAAATAGTCAGGATGGAATGACTCGTCATAGCGACCAAAACCGACCAGCCTACGCGTTGTCGGATGGAAAAGAGGGAAGTATTCACCGGTCTTGCCTTCCGGATAAAGTGCGGGGCCCAGTACGCCGTCCGCCGACACTTCGTGGTATTCCGGCGTCTTGCCATCATCTGTATAAATATAGATGACAATTGAATTGCCATCGCGCCCCAGCCCGGCGGCGCCTGGTGTCGACAAGCCGTCGCCCTTTTGGCGGTAAATCGTCCTGAAGGTTTTGCCCCCGCTCGCCAGCTCCATATTATAGGCCAGGACGAACTCCTTGCGGAAATCATCATAGGTTGTAAAGGCAGCGATGCGCCCTTCCGGGGTGACGATAAAATTGTTAGTCGTATTGGTACCGGCCAGCAGGCGTTCCCCGCGTTCACTGTTCGGATCGAAGCTGAACAGGTCCAGGCTGTAATCGCCTTGCATATTGCGGTTCGAGGCTGTAACGCGATATTTTCCATCAACCTTGATACGCCTCAAACTGCCCATCACGATCGGATAATAACGGCTTTGCGACGTCATCAAAGTCCCGGTGGTCGAGGGCTTCTGCGGGTAGTCGAAGAAGGTGACAAACTTGGTATTGTCGACATCGATGCTGCGTGCCTGTGAAACTTCGGCGCGCGCCTTGACGAATTCCGGCACTGTGACGGTGGCGGAATCCACCATGATGACGTGAGAATTGTCGCCCCAGAAGAGGTTGCGCACCTTCTTGACGGGAATGGCGAAGGCCTTGGGCTTGGGTTCGCCTATGGTCAGGGCCACAAGGATATTGTCGTCACCGGTCTGGGTGATCCCGGCCACGCGTTTGCCATCGGGTGACAGGGCAACCGAGCGAATTTTCGGGGTCGCGTAGGTTTCGATCGATGGCTGAGGCGTGGTCGGAGCGGCGGCGCGCGCCCGCATTGGGTTTGCCAGTGAAAACGCCAGTGCGGAGCCGGTGGCCAAAAGAGCGCGGCGATCGAGTGTAAAAGTCATGATAATCCCCCAATTTTACCATAACTTATTCGTATCTTTCGAAACGTCAAGCGCTATGCGGGGTTGTGTTTTCCCAGGAAGGCCATAGCCACCTTCATCATTTCGATCCGCGACGACCCAACGGTCTCCCAGTGATCCTGGCCTTTGTAGGTAACGAATTCGACGGGCTTCCCAGCGCGTTTGAGGGCGCTTTCCATGCGACGGCTTTGGTCGATGGGAACTACGGTGTCGTCCGTGCCATGTATCAGCAAAATCGGGCAACTGGCCTGAGCGGCCTGTTTGACCGGGGAAATCGCCTCCCAGCCCTTGGGGTCGCCCATGAAGCGCTTCCAGTACAGGACATTGGAACTGCTGCGGCTGTTGCTAAGTTCGGCAATGAACTCAACGAAGGTTTTTGGATCGCTGACGCCGGCGATGGCGACAGCGCAGCGGTAGATGCCTGGGTCGAGCGTCGCGCCCGCCAGGGCGGCATATCCGCCATAGGACGCGCCAAGGATTGCCACACGTTTTGGATCGACCACGCCTTGCTTGATCAGGTCGCGGACACCATCGCTGAGGTCCGTCTGCATCTTGCGACCGAATTCACCGTGACCGGCTTCGACGAAATTGCTGCCGTAGCCGGAAGAACCGCGGAAATTGGGTTGCAAAACCGCATAGCCGCGCGAGGCGAGGGTTTGGGTCTGCCAGTCGAAATCGATATAGTCGCGCGCTTGCGGGCCGCCGTGCGGCAGCACGATCAGCGGCAAGTTCTTGGCCTCACGCTTTGGCGGCAGGGTCAGATAGGCGTGTATCTGCAGGCCATCTGCGGCCTTATAGGTTATCGGCTTCTTTTGCGTGATCCATTCAACCGGCAGCTTCTCGTAGTTCTGACCGATGACCTCCAGATCGCCGGTGCTCAGATCGGCAAAATAAAAGCTTCCGGCGTCTTCGGGGCTTTCCACGTAGAGGATCATCTTGCGCGGATCTTCAGCAAAATCGGAGATCGCTACGCGGCAATCTTCGCCCATCAGTTCGGGCAGAGCCGCCACCAGTTTTTTCAACAGGGGATCGGTATAATCGTAACCAATCCAGTCGTCTTGATGCGAGAAACCGGCCAGCCGTTTTGTAGTGGGATGGAAAAGCGGTGTCGTGCTGATATAGTCGCTGGTATCGAGCGACGGCCCGATCGTGCCGTCGGCGGAAATCTCATGATATTCGCCCTTCGATTCTCCGTTCGCAAAATAAACCACGACGGACGTGCCGTCGCGACCCAGCCCTTCGAGGGACGGATAGTTCAGAGCTTCCTTGACCCTGTATATCGACCTGAAACGCTCCGATTTTCCGCGGGGCGCGGTATTGTAGAAGAGGATCCATTCTTTTTTGCTATCGTTGAAATCGGAATAGGCGACAACGTAGCCGTCCGGCGCAATGACGAATCCTTCGGTATCGTTCGATCCTTCGTAGACAGGCAAGCCGATTGTGCGATCTAGAGCGAAACGGTAGAGGCAACGATTAAAGGCGCCATCCATCCGGTAGTTTGACGCCATGAGATTGACGACGCCATCAATCTTCACGCGATAAACGGGCCCTATGACTATGCCGTAGAAGTTGTCCAGTTTGTCGAACAGGGTGGTGATCTTGTTCGTCTTCAGATTGATTAACCGCGCCAGGCTGACTTCCTGTTTGTCGCCGGTGAATTGCGGAAGGGACGCCGTTCGTGAATCGCAAACCACAACTTGGTCTTCGTCCGCCCAGAAGAGATTGCGGATTTTGGCAGCCCCCAAATGGAGCGCTTTCGGTTTGCCGCCGGGCACATCAAAATAGATCAGCAACTTGTCGTCACCGGTCTGGCTGATGACAGCGACGCGCTTGCCGGCGGGCGACAGGGCGATATGGTCGACCATCGGTGACCCGGCATACATCTCTATCGGCGGCGGGCCGGCGTTGACTGTGTCCTCTGCCCGGGCCAAGGGCGGCAGAAGGCTGAGCGCAGCGACGGAACCGGACAGGCGCAACAGGGCGCGGCGATCGAATAGTGGTGTCATGTAACCCCCCACAGGCATTTCTCCCATGGCTATAATGTTCGCGTCAGGCGCGCAAGGGGATAAACCTGCAAGATGTGGGCGAAACGGGAATAAGCGTCAAAACTGGTTGCGAAACCAGGTCGACTGCCGCTTGGCGTAGTTACGCGTTTTTTGCTGCGCCAGGGTGAGGGCGTCGTCCCTTGACATGTCGCCATTGAGGTAAGCGACGCATTCGGCCAGCCCCAGGACACGCATGATGGGCCATCCGGGTTCGAGTCCCTTGGTCAACAGGGCGCGAACCTCGTCGAGCGCGCCGTGATCGAGCATAAGCCGCAGGCGACGGTCGCACCTTTCATAAAGCCAGTCGCGATCGGGCTGTAATATGTCCAGCACATAGGAGTCTTGGGGGAGCTCCGGCGTCGTCCGAGCCTGCCAGTCGGACAGGGACCGGCCGGTTTGCAGCCAGACCTCATAGGCGCGCGCCAGTCTTTGCTGGTCGTTCGGCATAATGCGCGCCTCTGATTGTGGATCGTGGGTTTTCAGGATGGCCCGGAGCTCGGCTTCGCCCATCTCGGAATAGGCCGCGCGCGCCGTCGCGCGGATATCGTCGGTAATATCTGGAATCTCAGCCAGACCGAAGACCAATGAATTGAAATAAAGCCCCGTCCCGCCGACAATGCACAGCGGCGGGCCGCCATTCAGCGCATCGGTGATGTGGGGGCGCGCCGCCCTCAGCCAGTCCCCGGTCGACCACTGGGCCTGGGGCGCCAGGTGGCCATAGAGATAATGTGGTGCGCGCGCCATGTCGTTAGCGTCCGGCCGCGCCGTCAGGATCGGCACGTCGACGTATAGTTGCATGGAATCGGCATTGAGGATTGCCCCGCCTGTCCGTTCGGCCCAGTCCAAAGCCTTGGCCGACTTGCCCGATGCGGTCGGGCCGGCGAGGAGATATAGGGGGCGGTCGAATTCGGGCATTTAGGACTTTAACTGGCGGCGCTTAGCGCCTATGTGGAGCCCAGCTTTTCTAGGAGGTTCGTCCGTGCTTGACAAGGAAACCGTGCTCGCCGCGTTGAATACCATCATCGATCCGATGAGCGGGCAGGGGCTGTCTGACGCCGGCATGGTGCGCGCCCTGATCGTGTCGCCCGAACGGGTCGGCTTCATGCTGGAAGTGCCGCAGGACAGGGTCACGCAGTATGGCCCGGTTCGTCTGGCGTCCGAGAAGCTTTTGGCCCGGCTTGAGGGCGTCACCAAGGCCCAGGTCGTGCTGACCGCCGAAATGGCGCCCAATCCCCAACCGCAAAAGCAGGCTTCGGCCAAGCTGTCGGAACGGGCGGTCGAAGATAGCCGCCCCAAGGCGCCCGTTGCCGGTGTGCGTCCCAATCATGTGAAAAAAGTCATCGTTGTGGGCTCCGGAAAGGGCGGCGTCGGCAAATCGACCGTGTCGCTGGGGCTCGCGCTCGGCCTGCGCGCGCTGGGTCTGCGCGTCGGTTTCCTGGATGCCGACATCTATGGCCCCTCGGCGCCGGTCATGCTGGGGGTTCGCAAACCGCCGGAGTTCGGCGATGACAAGCTGATGGTGCCGCCGGAGGTCTTCGGCCTTAAGGTCAACTCGGTCGGTTTTCTCGTCGATCCGGATCAGGCCATGATATGGCGCGGCCCCATGGCCTCTCAGGCCCTGACGCAGTTGCTGACCCAGACGCGCTGGGGCACGGCCGAAGCCCCGCTCGATGTGCTGGTGGTTGACTTGCCGCCGGGCACGGGCGACGTGCAATTGACCCTGACCCAGAAAACGCTGATCGATGGCGCAGTGGTGGTGTCTACGCCGCAAGAGATGGCGCTAGCCGATGCGCGCCGTGCCGTGACTCTGTTCGGCAAGACAGCTATTCCGGTTTTGGGCGTCATTGAGAATATGGCCTATTTTGTCGGCCCGGACGGTGCGGAACTGGAAATATTCGGCCGCGGCGGCGCGCAAAAAATGGCCGGCGCGCTGAAGGTGCCGTTCCTCGGCGATGTGCCGCTCGATCCGGCGCTGCGCAAGGGTTGCGACGACGGGCGGCCCTTCACGGCCGCCGAGCCGGACAGCGAGATGGCGACGCGTTTCAAGATTATCGCCGAGCGGGTTCTGGCCGAATTAAAATAAACAGGACGCGGCGGGCCATATCCACAGGGCGACGCCTTGTCACTTCGGTTACCGTAACCATATCTGCGACAGATACACTCCGGAGCGCCCCATGTCGTTGGATACCCTGTTTTCCCCGTTTGCCTTAAAATCGCTGAGCCTGCCGAACCGCATCGTCATGGCACCCATGACGCGCAATTTTTCACCGGGCGGGGTGCCGAACCAGGCGGTTGCCGACTATTACGAGCGCCGCGCCGAACACAATGTCGGGCTGATCCTGACCGAAGGCACGGTTATTGAGCGGCCGGCCTCCAAGAACGAAGCCAATATTCCCAATTTCTACGGCGACGCGCTGGACGGCTGGGCCAAGGTCGTAGCGGCTGTTCACGCCAAGGGTGGCAAGATCGCGCCGCAAATCTGGCATACCGGGGCCGTTCTGGGGGGCGACGCGGGCTATCGTCCGACGCCGATGGATATGCCATCGGGGATCGCCCTCGACGGCAAAACGGTCGCTAAGCCGATGTCGGATGCCGATATTGCCGATACAATCGCGGCCTTCGCGGCCGCCGCCGGCAACGCCAAGCGGCTTGGTTTCGACGCCATCGAATTGCATGGCGCGCACGGCTATCTGATCGACGAATTCTTCTGGTCCCTGACCAACAAACGCGACGATGCCTGGGGCGGCGAAACGGTCGGTGAGCGCACGCGCTTCGCTGCTGCCATCCTGAAGGCGTGCCGTGCTGCCGTCGGTCCGGATTTCCCCATCATTATCCGCCTGTCGCAATGGAAGGGCGGCGTTTTCGACGCCAAGATCGCCTACACGCCCGCTGAAATGGAAGCCTGGCTGAAACCGTTGGTCGATGCCGGCGCGGACATCCTGCACTGCTCGCAGCGTCGTTTCTGGGAGCCGGAATTCGACGGGTCGGACCTGAACTTCGCCGGTTGGGCCAAGAAGTTGACGGGTGTGCCCACCATCACGGTCGGCAGTGTCGGCCTGTCGGGCGAATTCATTGCCGGTTTCGGCGGCGAAGCCTCCCATTCCGTTGCCATCGACGAGGTGCTGAGACGCCTCGATCGCGGGGATTTCGATCTGGTGGCCGTTGGCCGCGCCATCCTGTCCGATCCGGAATGGGTGGAAAAGATCCGCAGTGGTCGTGGCGAAGAGGCGCGGGGCTTTAACCGTGCGTTGCTGGGCGAACTGTTTTAATTTGGGTTAGCGGCTTCCCCCGTCACGCCGTGCGGGGGAAGCAATTTTATAATCCCCGGTTCGTAATCCTGCTCTGAAGCCTGCCTTGGTTTATTTCACGCGGTCGTAAATTGTCAGCGTGAAGTCGAAATCGTCGTTTTCCGTTTTTTGGAAAGCCTCTTGCGAGGTGACGCGCCAGACGGCCGGGTCAATGGCGGGGAAGTGGGCGTCGCCCTCCACGTCGGCGTGGACATGGCTGACATAGAGCCGGTCGGCCTTGGCCAGGGTCTGTTCATAGACATTGGCCCCGCCGATGACGCACACTTCGTCTGCCCCATCGTCCGCCGCGTGTTCGCGCGCGATGTCGAGCGCCTCAAATAAGGTTTCGCAGATAATCCCGCCGACCGCTTCCATCTTTGGGTCGCGGCTAAGCACAATGTTCAACCGGCCGGGCAGGGGCTTTTTCGGCAGGGAGTCCCAGGTGGTCGATCCCATGATGATCGGCTTGAACTGGGTGATTTCCTTGAAGCGCTTCAGATCCGAGCGCAGATGCCACGGCAGGCCGCCCGCCTTGCCAATCACGCCGTTGTTGCTCATGGCCACGACGATAGCCAGCCTGACCTTCGCCATCATACCGCGACCGGCGCTTTCAACGCACCGTGCGACTGATAGTTTTCGATGGCGAAATCGGCATAGTCAAAGCCGAACAGGTCGGTCTTTGGCGCCATAACCAGTTTCGGAAAAGCGAAAGGCGTGCGTTCCAGCTGCGTCCTGGCCTGTTCAACATGGTTGGCATACAGATGGACGTCGCCGAAGCTGTGGACGAAATCGCCGACTTCCAGTCCCGCCGCCTGGGCCACCATATGGGTCAGCAGCGCATAGGAGGCTATGTTAAACGGCACGCCCAGGAAGATATCGGCCGAGCGCTGGTAAAGCTGGCACGACAACCGGCCCTTTCCGTTGTCGCCGGGCGCAACGAAAAACTGGAACAGGCAGTGGCACGGCGGCAGTGCCATGTCGTCCACCTCGGCCGGGTTCCAGGCGGAAATGACGTGGCGGCGCGAATAGGGATTGGTTTTCAGATTTTCCAGCAGGGCTGTCATCTGGTCGATACTGCGGCCGTCCGGCGCGGCCCATGACCGCCATTGCTTGCCATAGACCGGGCCCAGGTCGCCGTTTTCATCGGCCCATTCGTCCCAGATGGTTACGCCGTGATCGTGCAGGTATTTGACATTGGTGTCGCCACGCAGGAACCACAGAAGCTCGACCGCGATCGATTTGAAATGCACCTTTTTTGTCGTGAGAAGCGGAAAGCCCTTGGACAGATCGAAGCGGATCTGACGCCCGAACAGCCCGGTCGTCCCCGTTCCCGTGCGGTCCGTCCGCGTCACGCCATGATCCATGATATCGCGGACAAGATTGAGATACTGGTATTCGGGGTGATCAAACATGGATTATACCGACCTTACGATTCTGTTCGAGTATAGCTAAGGTCAGTCGCCAATGCCATTGCCATTACCCGTTTATCACGACCGCGATTGCGATCTGTCTATTATCCGCACCGCCAGGGTTCTGGTCATCGGTTATGGCAGTCAAGGCCGCACCCAGGCGCTCAATGCCCGCGATTCGGGCGTAAGCCAGATCAAGGTGGCGTTGAAGCCCGAGTCGAAAACGCGGGTAAAGGCCGAAGCCGATGGTTTCGAGGTTGTAACGGTAGCCGATGGGGTGGCGTGGGCCGACGTGATGGTGGTCCTGACCTCGGACGAGGCGCACCAGAAACTGTTTGCCGAAGAGATGGCGCCGCATCTGCGCGCCGGTCAGGCCCTGGTCTTCGCCCACGGTTTGTCATGCAATTTTGGGCTCGTCGTGCCGCCCGCCGATGTCGATGTCCTGCTGGTCTCGCCCAAGGGCATCGGTCCGCGCATCCGCGACATCTATGTGGCGGGCGAAGGGGTATTTTGCCTGTTCGCCGTCCAGCAGGATGCCACGGGTAAGGCCAGGGCTCTGGGCCTCAGCTTTGCTGCGGCGCTGGGCTGTGGGCGCAAAGGCATATTCGAGACCACGATGAAGGCCGAATGCGAAAGCGACCTGTTCGGTGAGCAGGTGGTGCTGTGCGGGGGCACGCGCGAACTGGTCACAACGGGTTTTCAGACCCTGGTCGATGCTGGCTATCCGCCGGAGGTGGCCTGGTTCGAAACCTGCTACGAGCTCAAGCTGGTCGTCGATCTGCTTTGGGAACTGGGCATGTCGGGCGGTTTCGAAAAGATCAGCAATACGGCGGAATACGGCGCCTATCTGACCGGTCCCCGCGTGATCAACGCCGCCAGCCGTGAAGCGATGCAAGGCGTTTTGAAAGACGTCCAGTCGGGCGACTTCGTGCGGCAATTGATGCGCGATTACGACGCGGGCAGTCCTGATTTGCTTGGCCGGCGCGCGGCCCTGAAAGACAACCGGCTCGATGAGACCAAACGGTATCTCGATGGCGTGGCGAATGCGGCTAGGTAACCTGCCTTCAGCTAACCTGCTTTGTTACCTATACCGCCCCACAGGTGGGGCGGTATGAAGAGGAAGATGCCAGACTGTGCATATGTGCTGGTGAGGGGCTTATGACCGCGGATACACATCAAAAACGCGCCGATATTCAAGGGCTGCGCGGGATCGCCGTGTTGGCAGTGGTGCTGTTCCATCTCAGCCATTCGGCCCTGCCGGGTGGATTTGCCGGTGTCGATATCTTCTTCGTCATTTCCGGCTATCTGATTACCCAAATCCTGCTGAAAGACAACCTGCGCCTGCGTGACTTCTACGTCCGGCGCGTGAGGCGACTGTTCCCGGCGCTCTATGCCGTTCTGGCGTTTACCCTGGTTGCGGGGCTTTTGATCTTGCCGCCGGCCCTGCTCAGCGAACTCGTCTACACCCAGTTCTTTACGACCTTGTTCCTGTCCAATTTCGCCTTTGCCCGCCTGACCGATTATTTCGACAGCGGCGCGGGGCTCAAACCTCTGCTGCACACCTGGTCTCTGGCGGTCGAGGAACAGTTCTACCTCGTCTATCCGGTTGTCCTGCTGGCTGTCCGCCGTTTCGCCGGGCGGTTCTTGTGGCCGGTTATCGGACTATTGGCGCTGTTGTCCCTGGCGGCCGCCCAGTGGTCGTCCAGACCGGAAGCGGCGTTTTATCTCCCCACGACGCGGGCCTTCGAACTGCTGATCGGGGCGCTGTGTGTGGCCATTCGCCTCGACCTGAGCAACGCACTAAAACGGGTGCTGTCGCTGGCGGGTGTCGGCCTGATTGTCTTGAGCCTGATCTGCCTGAACGATCGCCTGCCGTTTCCGGGGCTGTGGGCCTTGCCGCCGTGTCTGGGCGCGGCCCTTTTACTCGTCACGTGCGACGGTTGGGGTAATCGGTTGATCAGTGCGCCGCCTCTCGTCTGGAGCGGCGACATTTCCTATTCCTTGTATCTATGGCACTGGCCCATGCTGGTCTTTGCTCGCCTGCTGTTCGGCGAGTCGCTCTGGCCAAGCCTTGCCGCCGTGGCCCTAGCCTTCGGGCTGGCGGTTCTGTCCTGGCGCTACATCGAACAGCCGTTTCTGGCCGGTCGCCCGCGTCGCCCATTTGCACTGGCCGGGGGTGCCATGGCGGTATCGATCCTGGCGGCCCTGCTGGTCTTTAATGCCAAGGGGCTGCCACAACGTTTCAACACCTCAGAGCGCGCGGCCTTCGCGGCGGCGGACGACTACAACCCCGATCGCAAGCGATGTCACCTGGCGCGTGAGGCGCGTGTGGCCTACGCCGATACCTGCGTCTACGGAACGCCCGTCGTCGCGCCGTCCGTCGCGGTCTGGGGCGATAGCCAGGGCGCGGAACTTTCGCTGGCGCTGGGGGAGCGGATGCCTGGTGCGGGTGTGCGTCAGATCACCGCGTCGGCCTGCCCGCCAAGCATCGGCTATACCATCGCCTATAATTCCGCCTGCCGCGCCCACAATGCCGACATGCTTTTGCACCTGACGCATGACCCGCGCATCGAAACGGTCGTGCTGACGGCCAACTATCACCGCTATGCCGATGAAAACCTACCGGCCATGCTGGGTGGGCTGGAACTGAGCGCGCTGGATTTGAGCCGCGCCGGCAAACATGTGGTGATCGTTTATCCCGTGCCCGTCTATGATTTCGATCCGCCGTCTCAGGTGGGATTGGCCATGCACCTGGGGCGCGATCCCCGCGCCGTGGGGATGAGCCGTGCGCAGTTCGATCGCGATACCGCTCAGGTCACGGCGCAACTGGACCGGTTCGTTTCGGCGCACCCTCTCGCCGCCATCAGGCCGTCGGATGTGCTGTGCGATGAGGCGCGATGCCGGGTCTATACGGCCGGTGACGGTGTCCTTTATTTCAATGGCCAGCATCTGAGCCTGACGGGCGCGAAACGGGTGGCGACGCTATTTACCAGCCAAGCCCCGTCTCTCCACGCAAAATAGCCTCGACCGCCGGGGTGTGTTTGCGTTCCCCATTGTCGTGCAGGATCAATGGCGGCAGGAGACGCAAGGGCGCCTTACCCAGGCGTTGCGCCTTGACCAGCACGCGCTTGGCGTCCTTGTCGGCAAAGGGCAGAACCGGGCGGACGACGAAGGCGCCGCATTTTTTACTCAGTCCGCTCAGAATGTCGGCCAGCCGGTCGGCGCGGTGAATGAAGACGATGTGGCCACCATCGTTTACGGCGGCCTGCGCAAAGTCGAGCCAGGCGTCGAGCCCGTCGTCGGCGATCCAGGCGGCGCGTTTGGTCTCATGCGGCGGGCGCAGCAGGTCAGGATCGTCGAAAAAGGGAGGATTACTGAACACCAGATCGACGCGAGGCAGATCGAAGCATTTGAAGCCCTTGCCGATATCACCAGATACGATGGCGACATCGCCGGCATTCAACAGCCTGTTTTGCTGGGCCAGCATGACATAGGCCGCCTCACGCTCAATACCCGTCAGGGTCAGCGCCGGACACCGCGCCTTCAGCGAGAACAGCGCACCGCCAACGCCGCAGCCCAGTTCCAGCGCCGTCCTGATTTTCGGGATGGTCGCGCAGCCTGCGGCCAAAAGCGCGCCGTCCATACCGATGCGATAGCCCTTGGCAGGCTGCATCACTTTGACGCGCCCGTTCAGCAGATGCGTCAGGACGCCATTCGTGTCAGAATGGGCGGGTGTTTCGCTAGTCATATCCAAATTGTTTTCTAACGCCATATTTCCGTAAGAAGTAAAAACCCTGAGTGCGGACCTGATACCGCCTGAGGGCGGCAGGCTTCGGACGGTCAAACCGTGACCCAGCGGAAACTGTAGCTCTTTTCGTTCCTAAATAATATCGGGGGGCATTGCCTGAGGCGTCAAGGCGGTTTATGGCCTAAAGGTTAAAGTCAGGAGTTAGTAACTTGGATTCGGCCAATATTGATACTGTGCGCCCCGCACCGGAGGCGGCAAAAACCGCTCCCAAGGCCGACGTCAAGGCGCTGGTCACTCTTTGCGATCCGGACATGGTCGCGGTCAACGCCCTGATCACCGAACGCATGCAATCCGAAGTCGCCGTCATTCCCGCCTTGGCCGCTCATCTGATCGCCGCTGGCGGTAAGCGTTTGCGGCCTTTGTTGTGCGTTGCCGCCGCCCGGCTGTGCGGCACGGACAATACGCACCACTACAATCTGTCCGCCGCCGTCGAATTTATTCACACCGCGACCCTGCTGCACGACGACGTGGTCGATTCCTCGCAACTGCGTCGCGGCAAGGTCGCCGCCCATCTCATCTGGGGCGCGCCGTCTTCGGTTCTCGTCGGTGATTTCCTGTTTGCCCGCGCCTTCGAACTGATGGTTGAGACGGGCAGCCTGCGTGCGCTCGACATCCTGTCAAAGGCGTCGGCCATCATCACCCAGGGTGAAGTCCTGCAACTGATGAAGGCGTTCGATCTGAACCTGACACAAGCCGACTACATCGAAATCATATCGTCCAAGACCGCCGCCCTGTTCTCTGCCGCGTCGGAAAGCGGCGCCGTAGCGGCAGGGGCATCGGAGGACAGGGTCCAGGCCCTGTACAGCTATGGCCTCAATCTCGGCCTGGCTTTCCAGATTCAGGACGACGTGCTTGATTACCAAGGCTCGGCCGCCGATCTGGGCAAGAATGCCGGTGACGATTTCGCCGAGGGCAAATCCACCCTGCCGCTGATCCTGGCAATGCGCGCCAGCCGTGACACCGATGCCGCCTTCTGGGACCGCACCATCGGCAAGCGTGAGCAGGTGCCGGGCGATTTCGAACGCGCACAGGCCTTGATGACATCGTCGGGGGCGCTCGACGAAGCGCGGGCCGTGGCCCGCGCCTATGCCGAGAAGGCACGCGCTGCCCTGTCGATTTTCGACGCCGGTCCGTGGCGCAACGCGCTGGAAAATCTCGCCGTCTATAGTGTCGATCGGCAAACCTAAGGTATTGGCGTCGTTTTGTCAGACTTGCCGCCTCTTCACCCGAGCAAGGCCCGTTTTTACGAGCTTGATATTCTGCGCGGTGTGGCAGCGGTTCTGGTCGTGTTTTATCATTACAAGCATTTTCTGCTTATTAGTGAAGCTGCCGGTTTCGATTACGCTGACCTGCCGTTCCAAGACCTCCTCATGCCGCTGTATCTTTACGGCCAGTTTTTCGTGGAACTGTTCTTTGCCATTTCGGGGTACGTCTTTTTCTGGCTTTACGCGGATGCCATCAAAACCCGACGCACCGGCCCGGTGCGCTTTTTTATTGCCCGCTTCGCCAGGCTTTATCCGCTCTATTTCGTGACGCTTGTGGCTGCGGCCGTGCTTCAGATTGCGTATACGCACGTCTCTGGCGCGAGTTTTATCTATTCCGACAACACATCCTTCAATTTCGTGCTCAGCCTCTTCATGGTGCAGCAGTGGTGGCCTGGAGCGGTACAGACCTTCAACGGTCCTGCCTGGTCGATTTCGGTCGAAGTTTTCCTCTACGCCTTGTTTTTCCTGATTTGCTATCTGAGGCGGACATCGTATTTTGTTCTATTGCTTCTGATTGTTATTGGCCTGACGATTAAGGACATGGACGCCCTGAGCGATTTCGCCCGCGGCATGCCGCATTTTTTCATTGGGGGATTGGTCTTCTATCTCGTGCAATGGCTACGCGCCGATGGACGGGAAAAAATACGCAAAGCGGTCACCATCGGCCTCGGGATAGTCCTGCCGGTGTTGGCTGTAATCAGTTTCGTGCGGGGACGGGTGCCTGGGCAACTGCATGGGAATGACCTTGTTTCCACCGTTTTTAGCGTTGACAGTTTCATCTACATTTTTCTGCCGCTTTTCCTTTTGCAGATCGGCTTGATGCAGGGGCATTGGAAGGTCTCGCTGATGAGTCGTGAGACCCTGCATCGGTGGTCATGGATCGGCGATATCAGCTATGCGGTTTATTTGATCCATTTCCCTCTTCAACTGGCGATGATGCTCATCTTGTCCGCCTGGCCGGCCGCCACACGATTGGCCATTTTCAGTTCGCCCATCACCCTCATCGGCTTTATGGGAACGGCTTGCGGACTGGCATGGCTGAGCCATCGCTATTTTGAAATGCCGATGCAGCGCTTTTTACGCGGCTGGATGGGGGAACGTCTGGATAAGCCAAAAGCGCTGGGCTAAAACGAATCTTCGAACTTAATATCGGGAGCAGATCATGGCGGACACCACAGGCGCCTTTGTTGGCCAGGCCACTCAACCGGAAGTCCTGCTCTATAGCCGCGCCAACCGGCATGGGCTTATTGCCGGCGCGACCGGCACCGGCAAGACCGTAACCTTGCAGATCCTCGCCCAGGCTTTTTCTGACGCTGGCGTGCCAGTGTTTGCCGCCGACATCAAGGGTGACCTGTCGGGCATATCGCAACTCGGCCAGCCCAATGACAAACTGTTGGCGCGCGCCCAGCAGATGAATCTCGAACTGACGCCCGCCGCCGCCCCGGTCATCTTTTGGGACCTCTATGGCCAGAAGGGCCACCCGATCCGCGCCACCATTTCCGAGATGGGGCCCTTGCTGCTGGCCCGGCTCCTGGAACTGAACGATGTGCAGGAAGGCGTGCTCAACATTGCCTTTGCGGTCGCGGACAAGGAAGGCCTGCTGCTGCTCGATCTCAACGACCTGCGCGCCATACTGAGCCACATCTCCGACAACGCCAAGGCCTTGAGCCAGGTCTACGGCCAGGTGTCACCCACGACGGTCGCCACCATCCTGCGGCAATTGCTGACCCTGGAAAATCAAGGGGCGGCGCAGTTCTTCGGTGAACCCGCTCTGCGCCTCGAAGACCTGATGCGCACCCATATTTCCGGAAAAGGCTATGTCAACATCCTGACGTCCGACCGTCTGATGCAGAATCCGAAGCTCTATTCGACCTTCCTGCTGTGGTTGATGTCGGAGCTCTTCGAGGAACTGCCAGAAGTGGGCGATCCGGAAAAACCGCGCCTTGTCTTCTTCTTCGACGAAGCCCACCTTTTGTTCAATGAGGCCTCCAAGGCATTGCTGCAAAAAATCGAGCAGGTCGTGCGCCTGATCCGTTCGAAAGGCGTGGGCATCTATTTCATCACCCAGAATCCGGCCGATATTCCCGATACCGTGCTGGGGCAGTTGGGTAACCGGGTTCAACATGCCCTGCGCGCCTATACCCCGTCGGAGCAGAAGGGCCTGAAGGCGGCGGCCGATTCGTTCCGCGCCAATCCCGCCTTCGATACGCTTGAGGTCCTTCAGGCGCTTGGGACGGGGGAGGCGCTCGTCTCACTGCTCGACGTAAAGGGTATTCCAGCCATTTGCGACAGGACGCTCATTCGCCCGCCGGCGTCGCGCATGGGACCGGCGACCGATCAGGAACGCGCCGACCTCATGGCCAAATCGCCGGTGAGTGGTGTCTATGATACGACTAAGGACCGCGAGTCAGCCTACGAAATCCTGACGGCGCGCATCGCCAAGGCCCAGGCCGAGGCGCCACCACCCCCGCCGTCCGCGGAGGAGAAGGCGGCAGCCAAGGCCGCGCTCCAGGCGGCGAAAGAAGAAGAACGCCAGAAGGCCGCCGAAGAAAAGGCACGCCAGAAGGCGGCGGCGCAGACCATGAAGTCGGTCACGTCGGTCGCCGTGCCGATCATCCGGTCGATGGGTATCGCCCTGGGCCGTGAACTGTTGCGCGGTCTTATGGGCAACAGCAAACGGCGCTGATGTAAAATCAGAGGTCCAGCATGTCCACGGTTTTCCAGACCAGGTGCTGGCCGGAGTCGACGCAGATCATCTGGCCCGTCACGCTGGGCGCGTTGAGCAGATACAGAACGGCGGCGGCGACTTCCTCGGGCGAGGTCGGTTTTTGCAGCAGGGTCGATCGCGCCTCGCGGTCGAAATCCTTCTCGCTCTGGTGAATCGATTTCAGGGTTGGACCGGGGCCGACGGCATTGACGCGAATATGCGGCGCCAAGGCCTGGGCCAGGGTACGTGTGGCGTGCCAAAGGCCGGCCTTCGACATGCTGTAGCTGAAAAAGGGCGGAGACGGTTTCAGGACCCGCTGGTCAATCATATTGATGATCGACGCGCCCGGCCGGATGTCGGGCTGCTCGGCAAAGGCCTGCGCCAACAGAACCGGCGCCAGCAGATTGGTGTCCATGTGGGTTTGCCAACTGTCGATGGTCAGCGTGCGGGCGCGGTCGTCGGCGAAGACCGAGGCATTATTGACAAGTACGTCTACGGGGCCAAGCGCATCGCGGGCCTTGCCGATCAGGCCTGAGACCGTGGCGACATCGGACAGATCGCCCTGGATAGGGTGGGCGCGCACGCCAAGGCCTTCCAGTTCGGCGACAAGCGCCACGGCGTCGTCCTGCGAACGGCCGTAATGAACGCCTATATCGTAACCGGCCTTGGCCAGGGCTATGGCGATGGCGCGGCCAATCCGCTTGGCGGCGCCAGTGACAAGTGCGGTCTTGTTAGTCAATGCGACCGAAGTCGATGACGTTCATCACGCACATGAAGATCAGGAAAGAAGCGAGAATAGCGATGGCAAGCATGGAAGGACTCCGCGACTATATGGCATTTCGGTTACACGCTCGCACGCGCCTAGACAAGAGCCTCATCACGGATATTTAATCCAGACGCCTGAGTTTGGCGTATTGCGCCTGTTACGTATTGGAGCCATGCTTAGCCTATGGAAGATTGGAAACGTGTCGTTGAGCCCTATTCGCGTCCGCTGTTTTTCGCCTATTCCCGGGCGACACGTGGCAAGACGCTGGGCGTGCGTGGATTGGTGGTCAACCCCAAGGGCGAGGTGCTGCTGATCGAGCATACTTATCTGCCTGGCTGGTGGCTGCCCGGCGGCGGGGTCGATGCTGGTGAAACCGCTCATGCGGCGGTGGCGCGCGAATTGCGCGAAGAAGCCGGCGTCAATCCGCTCGAACTCCCCCGCCTGCTGTCGGTGCATAGCAATGAGCAGTTCTTCCCCGGCGACCACGTTCTTCTGTTCCGTGTCGATGTCTTCGAAAACGTGCCGATGACGGCGCACGCCGAGATCAAGAATGTCGGCTTTTTTTCGCCGGACGCCTTGCCGGAAAATATCAATGGCGGCAGCTTGCGGCGCATACAGGAGGCCTTGCAGGGCTTTCCCCCGGATCCGCTCTGGTAGACTGGCCTCTCTGGTAGACTGGCTACTCTGCCGGTGGCGGGCTGGGGCGAACGGTCAGGTCGCGAACGAACCCGACGAGCTTGCCGTAGTTTTCCCGTGTGAAGACTGGTTTGCGGTTTTCCAGCCTCTTGATCAGGTTGCGCGCCCAGATGCGTGACGGCTTTTCATAATAGTAGTGGGTCACTGCGGCAATCCCGATAGACAGGGCGATCGAAATCAAAGCCCAGTTCAGTCGCGAAATATTGCCGGCCAGTCCCCAGGCGGGCAGGGACTTGAGAATAATCTTCTGGATCAGGTCGTGCACCAGGTAGAGGGCGAACGATATGACGCCCAGCCAGTAGGTGATCCGGCTTTGCAGCAGGCGCGCGACCAGGCCTTCGTCATGGCTCAGGCTCATGATGAGTCCGGCAAATGCCGCGATCAGCCATAGGTCGGTCGCCTTGTAGCAGAGCAGGACGAGGGCGATCAGCAGGAACAGACCCGATGCTCGCGCCGGGATCAGGTCTTTGAAGCGGAAAGCGACCAGACCGATGTAAAATGAGGCCAGGCAGCGCAGAAGCGTGCCGGGTGCATAGGAATGCACGACATCCAGTTGCCCGGCATGATGATGGGTATGGGTCATCCAGAACGGCCCAAAGGCGACTGAGGTCAGGACGGCGAAGGCAACCGCTGTGCCCATCAAGGCATAACGGCGCGGCATCCACATGGCCAGCATGATGCTGAACGGAAACAGCAGGTAGGCCGCCCATTCGGTGCTGATCGACCACGATGGCGGCACGATAGAATAGGCCAGGCCCCAGACGTGGGTCATGGTGATGTTGAAGGGCAGGGCGCGCAGGACATCGTCGTCAAACCGGTAGGTGTCGCTGAGCACCGTGGTGATGGCCACGGCGGTAATCAGCGTCATGAGAATGTACAGCGGATATATCCGCGCCAGTCGGACCAGCAGAAACTGCTTGAAATTTTTCAGGGAAAAACCATCGCGGAACCAGTCGGCATAGGTGATCGCCATGACGAAGCCGGACAGGATGAAGAACAGGTCCACCGCCATATAGCCGTGACGGATGAACGGCTTGATCAGCGACGGAAAGGCCACCAAACCGTTGGCGTGGAAAAAGACGACATAGAGCGCAGCCACGCCACGCAGGCCGGTCAGGGCTTTTATCTCGCGGGATTTTCGCGCGGTCGTCGGGATGGCGGCGGGCGTCATGAAAGCTCGATACTGTTCCGGAAGGTGCCCTATATAGGCTATTGTGGGTAGAATACCAATTCACAATCACGGCCGCGTGATTGAACTTTTGTTACACGCCGCTGACAAAACGGCGTGGGAATCGGCGCTAGACTCTCCCATATAGGTCCTGGCCCCACCCGCTATGGCCTGTTTCCTTGTTTTGTCGCGCGCGTTTTTATATCTCACGACCCCGGTCACGGGCGCGATTCATGTTAAGCCTGTTGTGTAATGCCCGAACCCGACGATACCGAAATCATTATCGCGACACCTACCGGCTTTCCGGACAGCCCGGAAGACGCGCCGCTTATCGGCGCGGAGCTGATCCGGCGCGAAGCGGCCCTGGCACCTGACAAGCCGGGTGTATACCGGATGCTGGGCGCCGATGGCGAAGTGCTCTACGTCGGTAAGGCGAAGTCGCTGAAAAAACGCGTTCTTCAATACGCGCAAGGCCGTTTCCATACCCAGCGCATCGCCCGTATGGTCGCCCTGACGCGCGAAATGGTCCTGCTGCGCACCGACACCGAAGGCGAAGCGCTTCTGCTCGAAGCCCGTCTGATCAAGGCGCTCAAGCCGCGGTACAATGTTCTGCTGCGCGACGACAAGATGTTCGCCGAAATCCTCGTGCGTAAGGATCACGAAGCGCCGCAAATTACCAAGCATCGCGGCGCCCATTCGATTCCGGGCGATTATTTCGGCCCGTTCGCCTCTACAAATGCCGTCAACCAGACGCTGGACACCTTGCAGAAGGCGTTTCTGCTGCGCACCTGCACCGACAGTGTCTACGCGGCGCGCACGCGTCCCTGCATGTTGCACCAGATCAAGCGCTGCTCGGCGCCGTGCACGGGCGTGATCAGCCTGCCCGACTATAACGATCTGGCGCGTCAGGCGCATGATTTCCTGCGTGGCAAAAGCCGGGCCGTCATCGAACGCCTGTCGAAAGAGATGATGCAGGCGTCCGACGACATGGATTTCGAACGGGCCGCCCACCTGCGCGATCGGGTGCGGGCCTTGAATCACGTCTCGCTGTCGTCCTCGGTCGATCTGGGCGATGAAGAAGCGGACGTCTTTGCCGTCTTCAACGAAGGGGGGGCGGCCTGCGTGCAGGCCGTCTTTTATCGTGCCGGCCAGAATTGGGGCGACCGCGCCTATTTCCCGCGCATCGACCAAGAAGACGATGCCGGGGGTATTCTCGACGCCTTTCTGGGGCAGTTTTACCAGGATCGCCAGGTGCCGCGCCTGGTTCTGGTATCGCACGACCTGCATGAGCCCGATCTGATGATGGAGGCCTTGTCGCTCAAGGCGGACCGCAAGGTGCAGGTACTGCGGCCAAGACGCGGCGGCAAGTGCGAAGTCGTCCAGAGCGCCCTGAATAATGCCCGCGCCGCGCTTGGACGCAAACTGGCCGAAACCAGCGCGCAATCGAAACTGCTTCAGGGTGTTTGCCAGGCGTTCGGTCTGGACGCACCGCCGACACGGATTGAGGTGTACGATAACTCCCACCTGGGCGGCACCCATGCGGTGGGCGGCATGATTGTCGCCGGACCAGAAGGGTTCCTGAAAAGTCAGTACCGCAAGTTTACCATCCGCGATCTCGATACCGTGCCGGGCGACGATTACGCCATGATGGCCGAAGTGTTTCGCCGCCGCTTCATGCGCCTGGTCAGGGCCAAGGATGATACCGCCGCCGCCGAAGGGTTTGGACGGCCCGATCTGGTGCTGGTCGACGGTGGTCAGGGGCAATTGGATGCGGTCATGACCGTGATGCAGGAACTCGGTATGACCGATATCCGGATTGTCGGCGTCGCCAAGGGGCCGGATCGCGACGCCGGGATGGAACGCTTCTTCATGCCGGGGCGTCTGCCCTTCATGATGGAGCCGAAGTCGCCGGTTTTGTATTACCTGCAACGCCTGCGCGACGAAGCGCACCGCTATGCCATCGGCGCCAATCGCCAGAAGCGCGACGCCGCCATTACCAAGAACCCGCTCGACGAAATCGACGGTATCGGCGCTAAGCGCAAGCGCGCGCTGCTGGCGGCCTTCGGGTCCGGGCGTGAGGTCGGTCGGGCCACGGTCGATGAATTGATGAAGATCGAAGGCGTGAGTGCAGCCCTAGCCCAGAAAATCTACGACTTCTTTCACGCCGGCACTTAAGCTGCGTGACCAAAAGCGACGCCAAACCGTGGCAAACCCGATAAATCGCTTGGTGCCTGATTTTTCTTGGTTAGAATGCCGCGAAACCTTTGCAACCCTGAGAAATGACGCATTCATGACCGGCGAAAAAGTCAATCCGATACCCAACTTGCTGACCGGAGTCCGGCTCGTTTTCGGCGTCGTCATCTTTGTTTTGCTGGCCGGCATGGCCGGTGGCATCCCCTTCATTCAGGCGCAGTCGGACGTTTTGTTCAGTATGCAGCGTTGGGGCGTCTATGTCTTTGTCATAGCCGCCCTGACCGACCTGTTCGACGGCGTTCTGGCGCGCAAGCTCAAGGCCGAAAGCCGATTGGGCGCTATCCTCGATCCGATTGCCGATAAGATCCTTGTCTGCGGCACCATTCTGGGCGTCTTCGCCATCCATTCGGGCGATCCGTTCTTTGCCCTGCCGGCCGCCTTCATCCTGTTCCGGGAATTCGCCGTCAGCGCGCTGCGCGAAGCCGCCGCGGCAAAGGGGGTCAGGGTGCCGGTCAGCTTCCTGGGCAAGATCAAGACGACCGTGCAGCTGGTGGCGCTTGGTTTGTTGCTGTTCGCCGACGCATGGTCGGCCTTCGGGCTGCAACCGGATGGGTCAACCGCCGTTCTGATGACCGCCTATGCGCTTGTTTGGATTGCGGCGATTATTTCACTGTGGACAGGCATAGCCTACTTCATCGCGGCCCAGAAGGACCTGTAAAGGGGCCGCCATAAGGAAGGTACACGGACGCAGCCGATAGGTTTGTGTTCGGAATCGGACAAATTCGTCGATGATTTGGGAGCATATTTCGACGGTGCAACCTATGTTACGCCGATTTAATTAGACCTTTATCGAAAACTTATAGATGTTGCCGCTTGGAAGATTTGTCTCAAAAGTGGTAATATGTCCCTCGCTCTCTCCACCATACTGTATGAGTGGCGCCGATATTTCGGCGCCGTCATCGCCCTTGCCGTCGCGGGACTCCTTGTCCTGGCGATGACCGGCATGTTTATGGGCATGGCTAAATCGTTTACCGCCACGATTGAACGCTCACCGGCTCAGATCCTGATCCTGCCGCCGCAAGCTGATGGTATATTCGGCGATACGGGTCAGGCCCGTCGTCTGATCCCCATGGTGTATCAGCACCCGGACGTTGTTGAAGTTCAGCCGATGGTTATGAACTGGGCGATGTGGTCCAATTTCCCGAAGAATGGTCAGCCGTCGAAAAGCGACGGCGTCAGGGTGGTCGTTGTAGACCCGGTTCGGGGCGCGGTAACCATGCCGAGCGATTTTTCCGACGCCACGATCGATGCCTTGAAGGAGCCTTTTGCGGTTATCCTCGACCGGTCGAGCTTGGGTAAGTTGGGCGTTAAGGTCGGTGACAAGGCCAAGATGAATGGACGCACCGTAACGGTGGCCGGCGTGGTCGATGGCTATCCCAACATGTTCAACACCCAGGTTTTCACCTCGTACCAGACGGCGAAGCTGCTCTATGTCGCCAGTGATGGGCCCCGCGTCGGCCCGCTGCTGGTCAAGTTGCGCGACCCAAGCCGGTCCATAGCTGTCGCTGCCGAACTGAACGCCATGGGTGCCGGCCAGTACAAGGCCTGGACGCGTGAGGAACTGGCCAAGACGTCCCAGGTCGGCATGCTCAAGGAAGGCGGCATTGCGGTCATCCTCGGCTTCATGGCCGTTGTCGGCGTCTTCATCGGCATTGTCATCACCTGGCAAACTCTGCAAGGCGCCATCATGGCCAATATCAAGGAATTCGCCTCCCTGCGGGCACTCGGCGTCTCCATGGGGAGCCTGCGCCTGATCATCATGGAACTCAGCTTCTGGGTCGGGGTGGCGGGGCTTTTCCTTACCGTGGCTCTGGTGGCCGGCGTGGCTGCCCTTGCCAAGATGGGCGGCGTGCCCATGGACTTCCCGTTGTTCATCGACATTCCTGTTGGGATCATGTTGATGATCATCGCCATCCTGTCGGGTCTCTTCTCGCTCGGCGTCCTCAAGAAAAGCCAGCCGGCGGATTTGTTACGATGACTATTGGTACACTTGCGCTGGACGCAAAAGGGCTGTCAAAAAGCTACAAGATCGGCAAGCTGAAGCAGGCCGTGCTGAAAAACGTCGATTTCAACGCCTATCACGGTCAGGTCACTATGGTAATGGGACCGTCGGGTTCGGGTAAATCTACCCTGATCGCGGCCCTGTCAGGCTTGATGAAGCCCGACGAGGGCGAGGTCATGGCCTTGGGCGAAAGCCTGTGGAAGAAGAAGCGGGGCAAGATCGACAAGTTCCGCCTCGATCACTGCGGCTTCATTTTCCAGGGGTTCAACCTGTTCCCGGCCCTAAGCGCGACCGAGCAGGTCGAACAGGTGCTTAAGTACTGCAAGGTGCCGCACGCGGAATCGCGCCGCCGCGCCAAGGCGGTGCTGGAGTCCGTCGGCCTCGGTCACCGGCTCAAGCAATATCCGTCGGAACTGTCCGGGGGCGAAAAACAGCGCGTCGCCATCGCCCGGGCCCTGGCCAAGGAACCGCAACTAATCTTCGCCGATGAACCGACATCGGCCCTCGATTCGGTCAGCGGCCAGGTGGTCATCAAACTCCTTCATCAGGCGGCCAGAGAACGGGGGGCGGCGGTTGTTGTCGTGACCCACGACCCGCGCCTGGAAGCCTATGCCGACCGCGTCATTCACATGGAAGACGGAAAAATTCTGAGCGATACCCTGATCGCCGAACCGACTGTCCACGCCTAATTTAAAGAGCCAGAGAAACCATATGTCTCGTAAATTCGCCACCTCCACCGCCCTCGTTTTCGGCCTGCTGGCCCTGAGCGCCGTTTCCATGACCGCTTGCCAGCAGCCGGGTGCGCCTGGCGGCAAGCCCGGCGACGCGGCCGTGAAGGCGCCGCCGTCGCCCTATGCCGCCATTGCCGCCGGTAAAGTCGATGTCGATGGCGGGGTCGTCGAGGTTGCCGCCCGCCGCGCCGGTATCGTCGAACAGGTCTACGTCCAGGAAGGCGACGTGGTCACCAAGGGCCAGGTTCTGGCGCGTCAGGAAGACGAGGACACGCTTCTGGCTGTCAACAACTCGCGCGCCGCCGTAAACCAGGCTCAGAGCCAACTTGCCCTGATCCAGGTGCAGATCCGTACGGCCGAGCGCGAGTATGAACGCCTGGCCAAACTGGCCCCGACCAATTTCGTCGCGCAGCAGAAGCTGGATCAGGCCCGTGACGCCATCGATACCGCCAAGGCGACCCTGGAAGCCCAGCAGGCCGCCGTAGCCACGGCCCGCGCGCAGTTGGCTCAGGCGGAATATCAGCAGGACCTTACCATCATCCGCGCGCCGATGGACGGAAAGATTATCCGCCGTTACGCAAATCCGGGCGCTGGGGCGTCTACCCTGAACGTTTCGACCATGTTCGACCTGGAACCCGCCATTCCCCACATTATCCGGTCTGAAATCGTCGAAAGTGCCATCCCGGCTGTGTCGGTCGGCCAGGAAGCGGAAATCGTTCCGGAAGCTGATCCGAGCAAGTTGTATGTCGGCAAGGTCATGCGCATCGCCGCCACGTTCGGCGCGCGCAAGCTGAAATCCGACGGCGGCAACGAAGCCTCCGACGAGCGCGTGGTCGAGGTCGTCGTATCGGCCGACAACACGCCGTTCCTGATCGGTCAGCGCGTGCTGGTCAAGTTCATGAAGCCCGGTGAACATGCCGGCGCCAAGCGCGAGGCGCCCAAGCCTGCCACGCCAGCGAAGACGTAGGCTAAAAGCGGCATCGGGACGCGGACGGTAAAAAAATTTACGCTTGAATGGTAGAGAGGCAGGGTGAAACCTGTCTCTTTTGCCGTTTTTCAGCCTGCCGATACTGTCGCTTCCGCGCCGCGCGCCGGCGGCGCCAGCCTCGATGTCCTGCGCTTCCTGGCCGCCGGCTTCATTCTGTTGTTTCACTATGGATCGAACGCGCCGATCAATCTGGGCACCCTGATGCCGGTATTCAGCGAGGGCTGGCTGGCCACCGATTTCTTCCTTCTGCTGTCCGGCTATATCCTGTGCCGCGCCTATGGGCAGCGTCTGGTGACGTCGCACATGCGGCGCACGCATTTCTTCCTGCGCCGCTTCGCGCGCCTGTGGCCGTCGCATATCCTGGTCCTACTGGTCTTCGGCCTGTTCATATGGGCGTCGTCGGCGGTGGGATTGGCGCCCAATCACCCGGATAAATACGGCCTTTGGGATTTTATCGCCCAGGCCTTTCTGGTGCATGGCTGGGGCATCACGCATAACGCGGCGTGGAACGTGCCGACCTGGACCATTTCGGCCCTGCTGGTCTGCTACGCGCTATTCAGCCTGTACGCACCGCTGCTCTACGGACGGTCCCGGCTGGTCCTGGCGATAGTGGCCTGCGCGGTCTTGTTGGCGGCCCAGGGTCTGGCGTCCGGCCTGGCGCATCACGCCTTTGTCGATTTACCCTTTGCCTGGGGGCTTCTGCGCGCCATCCCCTTGTTCTTATTGGGCAATCTGATTGAACGCCTGACGGCCGGCATGAAGATTTCCAAAGTGGGGTACTGGCTGGGCATCTTTTCGGCGGTAGCCGGTATTGCGGTCCTGTGTGCGCTGCCGCGCGGCGCCATCTGCGACAGCCTGGTGCTGGTGCTTTTGGCCTTAGTCCTTACGGTGTCGGGCGGTGTGGCGTTTCACGAGACGACCGCCACCCACCGAATGGGGCGCGCGTCGTTTGCGCTGTTTCTGACCCATTCGCTGGTCGGCGCGGTGTGGTTCGGCCTCAGTCCCCGGCTGATTGAACATTTCGGTCTGTCCCAGCCGGAGCAATGGCTGCTATGGGGCGCAGGCGTGGTCGTGGCAATAATCACAGCCTTCCTGTTCGACGCCTGGGTCGACAGGCCATTGAGCCAGCGCGTCTCAAAGCTGTCCTTCATCAAGGGCGGTATTTAGAGCCTTCTAAACCGCATCCAGACCGATGTCGAAGTTAGGTGCGGAATGGGTGAGGGCGCCGACCGAAATGACATCGACTCCCGTTTCGGCGATGGCGCGAACCGTGTCCAGATTGACGCCGCCTGAGGCCTCCAGAATCGTCTTGCCGCCCAAGGACGGATCATGCGCCAGCGCAACGGCTTCGGCATACATATCCAAGCTGAAGTTATCGAGCAGCAGCACGTCCGGCCCGTAGGGCAGGGCCTGCTTGAGCTGGGCAATGCTGTCCACTTCGATTTCAATCTTCATGGTGTGGCCGACATCGGCCTTGGCGCGTTCCATGGCCGGGCCAACGCCGCCACAGATGGCTATGTGGTTGTCCTTGATCAGGATGGCGTCGTCCAGCCCATAGCGGTGATTGTAGCCGCCGCCGCACTTGACGGCGTGCTTCTGGAGGCCGCGCAGCATGGGCAAGGTCTTGCGCGTGCAGGCGATGCGGGTCTTCAACCCCTCGACCGTCTGGACATATTGCGACGTCAGGGTCGCGACGCCGGACAGATGACACAACAGGTTGAGCGCGACACGCTCTCCCGCCAATATGGCGCGCGCCTTGCCTTCGACTCGGGCGATGACGTCGCCGGGATTGACGGCGCTGCTGTCCGGCAACAGGATTTCAAAACGGATTTGCGGGTCCATCAGGCTCATGGCCAGGCGCGCGCAGTCGATGCCGGCCGATATACCGGCCTTGCGCGCCTTGAATTCGGCCTTGAAGCGCGCATTCGGCGGGATGACTGCCTGGGCGGTCACATCGCCCGCCAGCCCCAGGTCTTCACGCAGGGCGTCGCGGATGATCGGTTCGATCAGGAGGTCAGGCAGGCCTGTGATGAACATTCGGTTGGTTCCCCAGCTCTGTTTTGGACTTCCGCCCATGTTATATAGGTGCGCCTGCCCTCGACATCGGTCTGAGGGTAGTCGCTGCGATAATGAGAACCGCGACTCTCGCGGCGATGCAAGGCACAAGTGGCGATCAGGCGCGCATTGACCAGGGCCAGCGCACCGGGATAGCGCAGATCGAGCCTATCGACGAGGCCGAGCAGGGCGGTCAGCCCCGCTTCGTCACGGACCACGCCAGCCTGATGGCTCATCTCGTTGCGCAGGGCCTGCAAGTCGGCGGGCGCCAGTACAGGAGGCAGAAGCGGGCGGATCGCCGTTTCGGTATCCGGCGCGAAGGCGGCGGGGTGCAGGTCGGTCGTGGCGGCTATGCCGATGCGTTCTCCGAAGGCGGCGGCTTCGAGCAGGCTGTTCGACGCCAGGCGATTGGCGCCATGCACGCCCGTGGAGGCGCATTCCCCGACCGCGAACAGGTTCTTCAAGGAGGTGCGGCCGTCTATGTCGGTGCGGATGCCGCCCATGTGGTAGTGGGCCGCAGGGGCGACCGGCATGGGCTGGACGCGGGGATCAAGACCTTGCGCCATGCAGGAGGCGAAGACGGTCGGAAATTCAGCCGGAAAATGCTCGCCGATGGCTTCGCGCGCATCCAGGAAGGCGCCGCCATTCAGGTCGGCCTTGTGAACGGCCCGCGCCACGATATCGCGCGGCGCCAATTCGCCATCGGGGTGGTCGTCGAAGACAAAGCGGTGGCCGGTCTTGTCGATCAGGGTGGCCCCCTCGCCGCGCAGGGCCTCGGTGGCCAGCGGCGCGGGGTCGAGCCCGAATTTCAGCGCGGTCGGGTGGAATTGGACGAATTCAGGATCGGCGATCACCGCACCGGCCAGGGCGGCCATCGCCATGCCTTCGCCGCGCAGATTGGCCGGATTTGTGGTCACGGCGAACAGGCCGCCGGAGCCACCGCTGGCCATGATAACGACCGGCGCGTAGACTTCGACACGGCGGCCGCCATAGTCAACGACCGCGCCGATGACCGTCTCGTCGTCGGACCTGATCAGGCCCAGGGCAAAGGCCGGCTCCCAGATTTCGATATGCGGCGCGGCAAGGGCGGTATTGACTACGGCTTCCAAAATGGCCTTGCCGGCCAGGTCGCCGCCGACCCGGGCGACGCGGGCCAGACCGTGAGCGGCTTCGCGGTTGAGTACAAAAGAGCCGTCCGCCTTGTGATCGAAGGGCGCGCCCATGGCGTTCAGTTTGTGCACCGTGCCAGGGCCCATTTCGGTCAGAGTCTTGGCGGCCAGTTCGTCGACAATACCGGCCCCGGCATTGATGGTGTCGGTTTCATGGTCCTTGGGCGTATCTTCCGGCGACAGGGCCGCGGCGATGCCGCCTTGCGCCCATGCCGACGAACAGGCGACGCCCAATGCGACGGGCGCCAGCACGAGGGTGGCATGCGGTGCGGTGTTCAACGCCACGCTCAGCCCGGCCAGACCGGCGCCGATGACCAGGGGGCCATGATGAATATGGATTTCAGTGGCCATGTCGGCCTCCTTTGCCTCTCGCCCTTGGACGCGGTTAGCTGATCATTTCGACATCGACGTGGTGACGCGCCTTGACCATGTCGTAGCGGGCCGGAACCGCCAGCGGCGGCATGTCGATCATGCGCTGTACGGCCAAGGCGGCGCGCGGGATCAGGTCCGGATCGACCGTGACTTCGTACTGATGAAAGCGCAGGCTGTCGTAGATGCCTTGCAAAGTAATGCGCTTCATGTGCGGGCATAGGTTGCACGGACGCAGGAATTCGACGCCCGGCGCATCGCTGGTCACATTGTCGGCCATCGAACATTCGGTGATCAGCACGACCTGCTTGGGCCGGTTCTTGGTCACGTAGTCGCTCATGGCGGTGGTCGAGCCGGTGAAATCGGACGCGGCGATCACGTCCGGCGGACATTCCGGGTGCGCCAGCACGGTCACGCCCGGATGGGCGGCGCGAACCTCGGCGATGTCGTCCGCGTTGAAGCGTTCGTGCACTTCGCAGGCGCCGGCCCAGGCGATGATCTTGATATCGGTCTGGCGGGCGACGTTGCGCGCCAGGAACTGGTCGGGGATGAGAATGACGCTGTCGACGCCCCATTCGCGGGCGATGTGTTCGACCACCTGAACGGCATTGGCCGAGGTGCAGCAGATGTCAGTTTCGGCCTTCACATCGGCGGTGGTGTTGACATAGGTGACGACGGGCAGGCCGGGATAACGCTGCTTGATCAGGCGCACCTGCTCGCCGGTCAGCGACGAGGCCAAGGAACAGCCGGCACGCAGATCGGGTATGAGGACAGTCTTTTGCGGCGCAAGGATCTTGGAGGTTTCGGCCATGAAGTGCACGCCGCCCTGGACAATGATATCGGCATCCGATTTGGCGGCTTCGCGCGCCAGCCCCAGGCTGTCGCCGACATAGTCCCCGACACCGTGGAAAATGTCGGGTGTCATGTAGTTGTGAGCCAGGATGACGGCGTTCATCTCTTTTTTCAGGCGATTGATCTGCGCGATCAATGGGGCCTGAATTTGCCACTCCAGCGGCGATATCTTGTCCTTGAGACGGGCATATATGCTAGCCGTCTCGGCTTCGATCGCAGGTGTGAATTCCATGGGTGCAGCCGTATCGGCCATCGTCTCTCTCCACATTCCCGTCAGGGGACCCTTATGCTCACTTTCAGCATAAGGTGGGCATAAGATAATCCTGTCGCGGATGAATGCAATATGGTTGATGGTAACAAACGATCACGATTTATGACGGCGCATGTGCATGAACCGGCCGGCCCGGTGAGGCGCTCCAATTGGGACATGGTGGCGGCATAAGGGAAAACGGCGGAAATATTCGACTGGACCTATTTCCCTCATTGTATCTTTATGGCGGTATTCTCATATGTGACCTATCGCGTTTGACACCTATCTGAGGAGACTATTATGAGCGAATCCGGCGTAGACACCAGCAAGAAGGTGGCCCACGAACTGTCCAAGGTTCTGGCCGACAGCTTCACCGTTTATCAAAAGACACACGGCTACCATTGGAATGTCCGTGGCCCGAATTTCCGGGGCCTGCACCTGCTGCTTGAAGAGCAGTACAACGAAATCTGGACGTCGATCGATGAAATCGCCGAACGCATCCGGGCCCTCGATCAATTTGCCCCGATGGGCAATGGCGCGCTTGGCAACCTGACCTCAATCAAGGATGGCGATCCGACCCTGTCCGCGCCCGATATGCTCAAGGATCTGGTCGACGGACATGAAACCGCCATCGCGACCCTGAAGGCCGCCGCCAAGGTGGCGGATGAGGCTGGCGACCTTTCGACGGCGGATCTGTGCACCGTGCGCATCACCGCCCACGAAAAGCACCGTTGGATGCTGAAGGCAAGCCTCTCGGCTTAAGGGTCACAAGATCACAGTTTCGTGATAATGTGATTGGACAATGTTCAAAAGCCATGATGTCATGCCCGAAACGGGGATGATCTCATGGCTTTTTTACGTATACCGGCATCTCGCTGGCGACAGGTCGCAACGGTGCTGGCTGGTCTCCTGGCTCTGTATGTCTTCCTGGCGATCATAACGGCGCGCCCGGCCGATCCCGCGCTTTACCCCGCGCGGTCCCAAAGCATTCCTATCTATGTCATCAACAATGGCTTCCATACGGACATCGCTGTTCCCATGGACGTGGTGATGAAACGCGGAGGCGTGCTGGCGCAAGCCGGCCGGACGGCGGGGCCTGGCAACTGGCTGGTCTATGGCTGGGGCGATGCCGGCTTTTACACGGCCAAAGGCGTATCCTTTACCCGTGCCGTTGACGGTCTGCGCGCCTTGTTCATGCCGGGCAATCCCTCGGTTATCCGAGTTTTCAGCCTGAACGCGTCTCCGGATAAGGCGTTCGCCGATCCGATAGCCGCTTCGACCCGAATATCGCCGGAAGGGTTCGAGGCCATGGCACGTCATATCGAAGCGTCCTTTGTTGTGAAAACCGGCGCGCCGGTACGTGTCGATGTGCCGACGGCGGAATCCTTTTTCGCCAGCCGCGAACATTTTTCGATTGTCCGTGTCTGTAACAACTGGACTTCCGATCAATTGGCCGCGGCCGGATTGCCGACAGCGCCGATGCTGGACGGTAGCGCGCTTCTGTTCGGGCTTGATCTGCGCTGGCGGGCAGGTTTGCACCGAGCCAGCTGATTTCTTATGGAAATGACGGTTGCGCGCGCTTGAAGCCGACGGTGTTTTGCCGCAAAAGACCGCATGGTTTTCATTACGCCCCGCATTTCCGTGCCCGATGAGGAACTGCACGAAAGTTTCGTGCGGGCGTCGGGGGCTGGCGGGCAGAATATCAACAAGGTCTCGACGGCGGTCGAACTGCGCTTTTCCATCTTTGAAAACCAGACCATTCCCTATGACGTAAAGATGCGCCTGATCCGGCTGGCTGGGCGTCGCGTCACGCAGGAAGGCGTGCTGATCCTGTTCGTTCAGACGCATCGCACCCAGGACATGAACCGTAAGGCGGCCGCAGACCGTTTCGTCGAGCTGGTCCAGAAAGCCGCCCTTCCGCCACCTCCGCCGCGTATCGCCACCAAACCGACGCGCGGCGCGGTCAAACGGCGGCTGGTCGGAAAGGCCATTCGCGCCACCGTCAAATCCAATCGAAAAAGGCCGGATGATCCTGATGAGCTATAATATCCGATCGTCAACCGTCGCCGACGAAGCCGGTATCCACGACGTCTATCGCGCCGCCGCAGCGCAGGGCGGAGGGCTGTTGCGTCGGGAAGATGAAATCACCCACGACTATGTGTGGAACAACCTCAAGCACAGCCTTGAGACGGGCATCACCCTGGTCGCGGAAGCGGACGGCGGTCGCATCCTTGGGGAAATCCATGGCTGGCCGTCGCCAACCCGGCAACTGGGGCACTGCCTGACCAACCTGACCCTTGCGGTCGATCCGTCGGCACAGGGTCGTGGCGTGGGCCAGGCCCTGTTCACACGCCTGATCGAGGTGGCGAACCTGGACCCGCGTTTGCGCATCATCGAACTCTATTGTCGTGAGGACAATAAACGCGCCATCGACCTGTATCAGAAGATGGGGTTTGTTTTCGAAGGACGCCTGAAGGGGCGGGTGTGGCAGGGCGAGGGCAAGCCCTATCTCGATGATCTGCTAATGGCGCTTTATCTGTCGACGGACGTTTGACGTAATAACGGACGCTTGAGCAGTCGTTTTCGCAGAACCACCCAGCCGATACTGTAGACCAGGATCAAAGCCGCCAGGACCAGGAAGCGGATATCGCTGTGGTATATCTGATCGAACAGCCGCGCACACACACCGACCAGGCTGGAGAACAGGCAAAGCAGCCAGACGCGGACGGCCAGACGCCAGTGCGATCCGTCGCGCCGCTGCAACCAGATCTGATACAGATGTTCCTTGTGCGGCTTGAAGACGTCCAGCTTCTTTCGTGTGCGCGTAATCAGGGTGAGGACGACGTCAACCAGCAGCGGCGCCAGGAGGAAGCCGCCGAACCATACCGAACCCACGCCATAGGCCTTGCAGACCAGAGTGGCGCCGCCGATCAGTGCGCCGGCGAACATGGAGCCGGCATCACCCTGGAACGCCCGGGCTTTTTGCGGATGACCCGGTGGCAGGTTGAACGGCGCGAACCCGAGATGGGCGCCGGCGACGCAGACGCACACCAGCAGGACGCCCCCCAGATAGGCGCCCATGTCGCTGAATGGCGCCATAGTCAGGATCAGCCCGGCGAACATGAGCAGTGAAATCGTCTGGGTGCCGATCGCCAGTCCATTCGATCCATCCATGAAATTAATGGCGTTGATGGCAAGGATCAGCCACGCCGCGCTGCCGAGCAGGCTGAGCGGCCACCAGAGGGTCACGGAAAGGCCGGGGCCGAAATCCAGGGAGGTTACGCGGTAAAACCATGCGAAGGCCAGGCACAGCAGCACCTGAAAACCGAGCCGCAACCGCGCGGGCAGGTCGATGACGTCGTCAACCGCGCCCGATATGCCCATGAGGCAGGCAAAGCCGAACAGGATCAGGCCGTCATGCCAACTGCCCGGAATGTCGCGGCCGAAAAAAGTAATGATGAGGCCGATGACCAGGGCCGATGCCGCCATGATGGCCAGGCCGCCGGAGGTCGGTGTGGGCTTGGTGTGGGCGCCGCGGTCGCGGGGAATATCGATTGGCCCGCCCTTCAGCACCAGCAAGCTGAGCAAGGCGGCGATAACTGCGGACAGGACAAGTCCACCGACCAGAAGGGCGGGCGGAATCAACCAGGTTATGTGCCAGGGCGTCACCATAAGGCTGTGACTGCTCTCTTTTTTTGCCGAGAGCAAGAGTCTTGCGACAAAGCGAAATCCCCCCAAACGCTTATCAACAAAAAATAGAAACTCTTACTGACGCAAACACAGGATGGACGGAACCCTTGTCCCCCGACAGGGTTCCGTCCTCACGGCGTATTTACTTCAGGCTGGCGCAGAAGCGCTGGATGCGCGAACAGGCCTCGGTCAGAACCGATTCCGACGTGGCGTAGGAAATGCGGAAAAAGGGCGACAGACCGAAGGCAGCGCCGTGTACGACCGCGACTTCTTCGGTTTGCAGCAGTTCGCCGGCGAAGTCTTCGTCATTGGTGATGATCTTGCCCGACGGGGCCTGCTTGCCGATGCAGCCGGCGATCGACGGATAGACGTAGAAGGCGCCTTCCGGGGTCGGGCAGGTGATGCCCTTGGCGTTATTGAGCATGGCGACGACCAGGTCGCGGCGCTTCTGGAAGACTTCAGCGCGCGGGGCGATGAAGTCCTGGGTGCCGTTGAGCGCTTCGACGGCCGCCCATTGGGCGATCGAGCAGGCATTGGAGGTCGATTGCGAAATTATCTTCGACATCGCCTTGATCAGCGGCTCCGGACCGGCGCAATAGCCGATGCGCCAGCCGGTCATTGAATAGGCCTTCGAGACGCCGTTCATGGTCAGGGTGCGGTCGTACAGTTCCGGCACGACCTGGGCGATGGTGGCGTATTTGAAACCGTCGAACAGCAGGTGCTCATACATGTCGTCCGTCAGGATCCAGACCTGGGGATGACGCTTCAGGACTTCGCCCAGCGCCTTCAGGTCCTCGGCCGTATAAACGGCGCCGGTCGGGTTCGAGGGCGAGTTGAGGATCAACCACTTCGTCTTGGGCGTGATGGCGGCTTCCAGGATCTGCGGCGTCAGCTTGAAGCCGGTTTCCATTCCGGCCACTGCGAAGACTGGCGTGCCGCCGGCCAACAGCACCATGTCCGGGTAGGACACCCAGTACGGCGCGGGCACGATGACCTCGTCACCGGCGTTCAAGGACGCCATCATGGCGTTATAGATGACCGGTTTGCCGCCGGGCGACACCGATACTTGCGTCGTCTTGTAATCCAGGCCGTTTTCACGCTTGAACTTGGCGACGATGGCGGCCTTCAGTTCGGGGATGCCATCGACGTCGGTATAGCGGGTTTCACCGCGCTTGATCGCCTTGATGGCGGCGTCGCAGATGTTTTCCGGCGTGTCGAAGTCGGGTTCGCCGGCGCCGAGCGAAATCACCTTGCGTCCGGCGCGCGCCAGTTCGCGCGCCTTTGCCGTGACAGCCAGGGTAGGGGAAGGCTTGACGCGCTTGAGCGTGTCCGATTCAGAGAAGGAGGCCATGAGAGTGCTCGCGGTTTGAGACAGGTCCACCATTGGCGGAGCGCCATCCGTGGAGAGGGAAAAATGCAGGCCTCTCTTTACTCGCACGCGCTCGTTTGTCCAACTGTCATCGTCCATCATGGCCCAAAATCTTTCTTAACTGCGGCGTTGCGGCACGGTTAGTTACAAAGGTTTCCAAATTGCCGCTTTTGCTGCAATTTTACTTGTGCAAACCATAGCTTTGACGACATACAGCGTGCAATGCACAATCGATTTCAACATTTATGGCGAACCGTAACAGGCTTTTTCCTTCATATGGATGGAAAGAACGTGCGCGCGCTTGGCATGAGCCTTGTGCTGCTGGCGCTTGTCGTCGTCGTGTTTCTGATCGGCAAGTCGCCGTGGGGCCAGGAAATGCTGCTCGATCTGGAACACTGGATGGCCCAGTACCGCCATTCCCCCCTGGCCATTGTCATCGTCACCCTGGTGTTTTGCGTGTCCGCGCTGTTCGGCGCGCCGCAATTCGTGCTGATCGCGGCCTGTGTCGTCGTCTTCGGGCCGGTATGGGGCGGCTTTTACAGCTGGGCCGCGACCGTCATTTCGGCGGTCATGACCTTTTACATGGGCCGGTATGCCGGCGCGGGCGTGCTGGCGCGGCTGGGCGGAAACCATGTCGGACGGCTGAGTGACTATATCGGCAAGAACGCCTTTTCTGCCTCCTTCATTGTGCGCAACATTCCGTCTGCGCCGTTCATTGTGGTCAACATGGCCTTCGGGGCCTCGCGCGCGTCTTTCCTCGGTTTCATCGCCGGGTGCGCGCTGGGCATCATCCCCAAAACCGCGTTGGTGGCCTTGTTTGGCCAGTCCTATGCCTCGGTCACCCAGGGCGGCAACTGGCGAATGGCGCTTTTAATGGCGGGCATCGCCATCGTCTGGCTGGGCCTGATGCTGGTGGCGCGCAAGGTCTATGAAGTGGCGCGAAACCGGCATCAGAATACAGAATGAAATCACGCGCCGTTATCAGATGACATTTTGTGTGATCGTCGAACCTTAAAAAAGCAGCATTCCCATTGAATACAAGGCGTTAACCAATTCGCTTGTAGGGTGAAACTATCTTTTTTCTGAACCCTCTTGAAATATGAATCAGATAAGGGCAAGTGAGGGCTTTCCGGGAGTTGGAACCTGTTGATTCAAGGGCATTTGGCCTTGATCCGGCGACGGGCTATCCGGATTGCCCCCAAAATGCCTTCCTTACACTCTAATGGGTTCGCCCCCTGTAAAAAGCCCTCTAAGCACCAAGGTAGTTTATCTCAATGTTCAAGTCCTTCTTCGGCGGATTTTCCAACGACATCGCCATCGACCTTGGTACGGCCAATACGCTGATCTACATGAAGGGCCGCGGCATTGTGCTCAACGAACCTTCGGTGGTGGCATTGCGTAATGTCGGCGGCCGCAAGCTCGTGCACGCTGTGGGTATCGAAGCCAAGCAGATGCTGGGCCGTACACCCGGCCACATGGAAGCCATCCGCCCGATGCGTGACGGCGTCATCGCCGACTTCGAAGTCGCCGAAGAAATGATCAAGTACTTCATCCGCAAGGTTCATAACCGCAAGGGCTTCGTTAATCCGAAGGTCATTGTGTGCGTGCCGTCAGGCGCCACCGCAGTTGAGCGTCGCGCTATCAACGATAGCTGCCTGAACGCCTCGGCCCGCCGCGTTGGCCTCTTGGATGAGCCTATGGCGGCCGCCGTCGGCGCCGGCCTGCCGATCCATGAACCGACCGGCTCTATGGTCGTCGATATCGGCGGCGGTACGACCGAAGTCGCCGTCCTCTCGCTGTCGGGTATCGTCTATTCCAAGTCGGTGCGCGTCGGAGGCGACAAGATGGACGAAGCCATCACCAACTTCATGCGCCGCAATCACAACCTGCTGATCGGTGAAACCACCGCCGAACGCATCAAGAAAGACATCGGCACGGCCCGCGTTCCGCACGACGGCGAAGGCCTGGCCATCGACGTCAAGGGCCGCGACCTGATGCAGGGCGTGCCCCGCGAAGTCCGAATCTCCGAACGCCAGGCGGCGGAAGCCCTGGCCGAACCGGTCGCCCAGATCATCGATGCGGTGAAAGTGGCACTGGAAGCCACGCCGCCGGAACTGGCTGCCGACATCGCCGACAAGGGCATCATGCTGACCGGCGGTGGCGCTCTTCTGCGTGGCCTCGACATTGAAATCCGCGACCAGACCGGCCTGCCGGTCTCCGTGGCCGAAGACCCCCTGTCCTGCGTCGCAATCGGTTGCGGTCGCGTGCTCGAGCATCCGCGCTGGATGAAGGGCATTCTTGACGCGACCATGTCGTAATCGAGTCGTAATAGGGTTCTAAAAGCGGACCGATCACCATCTTTACATAGGCTCGATGGCTCTGAGGAAATTGTAGCGTGCCCTACGGAGACAACAACAAGCACTTCGAACACCTGAAACTGCCCATGACCTGGGCCGTGATGGGCGTCGTCGCGGTTGTCTGCATCGTCGCCGCTCTTATGTTCCTGGGTGACCGCCGTGAAGATGTGGAGCCGGGCGCCTACAATAAACGCGCGGGCTTCGATACGGTCGCCAGTCTGCCGGACAAGGCATTGTCCTATCCGGTACACAAAATTGGTGACGGCACCAACTGGCTGGATGACTACTTCTTCGCCGTGCGCGAAAACCGCAGCCTGAAAAAGAAGGTGGCCCAGCTTCAGCAGGACCACGACCGCATGGTCGAACTGGCGGATATCAATGCCCGTTACGAAAAGCTGCTGAATCTGCGCACCGAGCCTCCTGTCGAAACCGTCGCGGCCCGTTCGGTCGCCGTTTCGCGTGGGCCGTTCGCCAATAATCGCCTCATCGACGCCGGCTCGAAAAAGAAGATCGGGTTTGGTAACCCGGTCATAACCGAACACGGTCTGGTCGGGCGCGTTGTCGGTGTCTCCGCCGATGTCAGCCGCGTATTGATGGTCACCGATGTGACCAGCCACGTACCCGTAATGATTTTGCGTTCCGATGCGCGCGCCATGATGAATGGCGATGGCGGCGGCTACCCCAAGCTCGATTTCGTGCGCGGTAAGGATTCGGTGAAAGTGGGCGATCAGATCCTGTCTTCCGGTGACGGCGGCATCTTCCCGCGCGGTCTGCCAGTGGGTGAGGCGGTCAAGGGAGTGGATGGCGTCTGGCGTGTTCGCCTCTATTCGAACCGCGCCCCGATCGATTTCGTCAAGGTCCTGTTGTTTAAGGACTTCTCGCAACTGCCTAACAGCGACACCCTGCTGCGCACCCCGGCGGTCAGCGATGTCCTGCCGCCGCCCGCCCAGCCGGTGGTCGCATCGGCCTCGGCGTCCTCTGCTTCGGGATCGTCCGCGCCGCGTCCCGCCCCGTCAACGGCCGCCGTGACGACTGCCGGCGCCGCCTCAACCAGCACGCCGTCGGCCAAGCCCAAACCGCCGGCGCCTAAACCGGCCACACCGAAGCCTGCCGCCTCCAAACCATCTGGGACAAGCGACGCCGCCTCGTCCACGCCTGAGCTCAGGCCGTTCGTTCCGCCGGCCACGACTCAGACCACGAGTCCGGCCCCCGAAGGACAACAATAATGAAGGTCCCCGGCATGCTGGGCCCTAAGAGACGCGGCATCAGCGGCGCGGCGATCAATCGCGGCCTGCGTAGTGGCATGGCGTCCAAGATTGTCGGCCCCTGGGATTGGATTCTGGCGCCCGCCCTGATGAGCATCGGCCTAACCCTGGCCCTGGCGGCGGCGTTTCAGCCCTTCGGCTTCTATCTGCCGGAGCCGGTATCGCCGCTTATCCTGGCCTTCACGTGGCCTCTGATCCGCCCGTCCTACTTCGCGCCCTTGGTGCTCGGGGTGCTTGGCCTGTTTCTGGATATGTTCTGGGGCGCGTCTCTGGGCTTCTGGACGATCAGCCTGATGCTGGTCTATGGCGCGCTGGTGACGGCGCGAACCTATATTGTCGGCCAGGAATGGATCGTCGTCTTCGGCATCTTCCTGTTGACCGAGTGCCTCTTTTTCAGCCTGTGCGTCCTGCTGACCCTGATCGATACCGGCGTTTGGCCGCGTCTATGGGGCGTGGTCGAACAGGCCTTCGCGACCACGCTGCTTTTCCCCTTCGTTCTGTATCTGCTGGAAAAATACGTCCATGCCGATGTCAGGTTCCAGTGAGGTGAAAGATGGCCGACCCGTCTATCGTCTTTACGGATGTCAATGAACGCCAAGGGGCGTTCCACCGCCGCATCTTCCTGATGGGCGGGGTGACGGCCTTCGGGCTATTCGCACTGACGGGGCGTCTGGTTCACCTTCAAGGGGTGCAGGGCGAAAAGTACAAGATGCTGGCCGCCGCCAACCAGTACAATTACCGCATCGAACCGCCGCCGCGTGGCGAAATCCTCGATCGCAACGGTAAGGTCATTGCCGGCAACCGCCCGTCGTTCCGCGTCATGCTCGAAGCCAACCTGATCAAGAATATCGACGATACGCTCGATCAGATCGCTTACGTCCTGCCCCAGACCCTGTCGCAGCGCCGCCGTATCCTGCGTGACATTAACCAGTCGCAGCGGTTTGTTCCCACCATCGTCGCCGCCGACCTGGCATGGGAAGATTTCGCGAAGATCAGCCTCTATGCCAATGATATCCCCGGCGTGGTGGCGGATATGGATGAAATGCGCACCTATTATTACGGCGGCGCCTTTTCCCATGTCGTAGGCTACGTCAACAAGATCAACGCCAAGGAATTGGCGCGCGAGGTCGAACAGACAGGCGGCAAACCGGATAAGCTGCTTCTGCATCCTGGGTTTCGCATCGGTAAGAGCGGCATCGAAAAGACCTACGATGTGCAATTGCGCGGCCAGGCGGGCGGTAAGAAGATCGAAGTCGATGCGCGCGGCAAGGTCGTCGCCGAAGACGATGAAGGCTCGCGCCCGGCCGTAGGAGGCAAGGACATAGTCCTGACGCTCGATGCCGATATTCAGAGCCGGGCGGTCGAGGTGTTTGGCGAAGACTCCGGCTCGGCGATCATGATGAACTGCCAAACGGGCGAAGTTCTGTGCATGACGTCTTCGCCCGGTTTTGATCCTAACCTGTTCGTTTCCGGTATTTCCGGTCCGGCTTATCGACTGCTGGCCGAATATGAGCGTCTGCCCCTGCTGGATAAGGCGGTTGGTTCAACCTACGCGCCGGGCTCGACGTTTAAGATGAATACGGCCATTGCCTTGTTGGCCGCCGGCGTCGATCCGTCCGAGCGGGTGACCTGCACCGGCGTGTACCGTATGGGTAACAGCAGTTTCCGTTGCTGGAAGCCGGGCGGGCACGGCTCCGTCGATATGCGGGGAGCGCTGAAACATTCCTGCGATGTCTATTTCTATACCCTGTGCAATCGTGCCGGCGTCAACGGTATTGCGCGGACGGCCCGTATGCTCGGTTTCGAACAGACCTTTCCCGATCTCGGCATCGAAGGGCAGAAGAAGGGCCTTATCCCCGATACGGCTTACAAGGCCCGGGCCTTCAAGAAAGACCCGACCTGGCACCCAGGCGAAACCGTGTCGGTGTCAATCGGTCAGGGCTATGTCAATGTCTCGGCCATTCAACTGGCGACCTATATCGCGCGCATCGCTAACGGCAAGAAGGCGGTGGAGCCCTATCTGGTGCGTAAAGTCGGCAGTGAACTGGAAGACCATATGAGTCGCTTCCGCGATTTGGGTATTCCGGAATCGCATATCCAGATCGCGCGCGACGGCATGTACATGGTGTCCAATGACAGTGACGGCACCGCGTTCCGGCAATCGCAGCTCGATCTCGGCCCCAATATCAAGATGTCGGGCAAGACTGGCACCGCCCAGGTGCGATCCTACGGATCGGGTACGCGCAAGGCGGCGGAATGGAAGTACAAGGATCATGGGCTATTTGTTTGTTTCGCGCCGTCCGACGCGCCGAAATACGCCTTAGCCGTGGTAGTTGAACATGGTGTTGCCGGTGGTAAATTTGCCGCGCCCAAGGCGCGTGAGATCATGCGACTGGCGTTGATGAAGGACCCGGACATCCAGAAACGCATCATTGGCCCGGTCAGCACAGCGGTCGATACAGCGGCGCTCAAGGCTGGTGCGGCAGATCCCGAGGTCGATACCCTTGCGCCGGAGCCCCTGACCGACAATATAAGGTCAGACTGACATGGCCGAACCCTCCCTAGTCTTTACCGATGTGAACGAACGCCAAGGTATGTTTACCCGGCGGGTCTTCCTCATGGGTGGATTTGTCGCTTTCGGTATGTTCGCCTTGACCGGTCGTCTGGCGCATCTTCAGATTCTGCAGGGCAGCAAATATTCCAAGCTGGCAGCCGCCAACCAGTTCAATTTTCGCCTGATTCCGCCGCCGCGCGGCAATATCTACGACCGTAACGGCAAGCTGATCGCGGGCAACCGTCCGTCGTTTCGCGTGATGATCGAGACCAACGAGGTCAAGAACATCGATGATACGCTGGACGAAGTGTCCTATGTCCTGCCGCAGACCTTGTCATCCCGCCGCCGTATCCTGCGCGATATCAACCAGAACCAGCGGTCGGTGCCGACAGTCATAGCCTCCGATCTGAGTTGGGAGGATTTTTCCCACGTGAGCCTGTACGCCAATGACATCCCGGGTGTCGTGGCCGATATGGACGAGGTGCGCGCCTACTATTACGGCGGCGCGTTTTCGCATGTCGTCGGCTACGTGTCGAAGATTTCGCAGAAGGATCTGACAGACGAGACCGGCGTCAGCCAGACTGATTTCAACCTGCTGCATCACCCCAGCTTCCGCATCGGCAAGCAGGGGATCGAAAAGGCGTTCGACAGGGACCTACGCGGCACGCCCGGCGGACGCAAGGTCGAGGTCGATTCCCGTGGCAAGGTGGTGGCCGACGACGAAGAAGGCAATATAGCACCGGTCCCGGGTAAGGATGTCGTCCTGACCCTGGACGCCGATATTCAGTCGCGAGCGGTTGAGGTGTTCGGCCAGGAATCCGGCTCTGCCGTGATGATGGATGTGCGTACCGGCGAAGTCCTGTGCATGACCTCGTCCCCTGGTTTCGATCCCAACCTGTTCGTTTCGGGCATTTCGTCCAAGGCCTATAAGCTGCTGGCCGATTACGACCATATCCCGCTGCTCGATAAAGCGCTTTCCTCGACCTTTCCGCCGGGCTCGACCTTCAAGACCATGGTCGCCCTGGCGGCGCTCGAAAACGGCTACGACCCCAACACCATCCATGTCTGTAACCGGCACTGGCCGTGGGGCGGGCGCGTCTGGGGCTGTGACGATGCCCATGGAGCGCTCAACCTGCATCAGGCCATCGTCACCTCGTGTGACATCTATTTCTATCAATGTGCACTCAGCGTCGGGCCGGACAAGATCGCCGCCATGGCGCGCAAGTTCGGCTTAGGCGACATCTTCGATATCGGCATTGCCGGTCAGAAGGCGGGTATCGTGCCCGACTCGGCGTGGAAGAAGAAGTATTTCGCCAAGCGCAATCCGGCCAACACCAAATGGTTCCCCGGTGAAACGCCGTCGATGGGCATCGGGCAGGGCTATACCAACCTCAATCCCTTGCAACTGTGCGTGATGGTGGCGCGTCTGGCCAACGGCCGCAAGGCCTTGACGCCGCAATTGGTCAAGTCGGTGGGCGGCGTCGATCGCGTGGTCAAGGAATTTCCCGACCTGCCGGCCGATCCTGCGCATATCGATTTCGTTCGCGCCGCCATGGCCGATGTGGTTACCAGCGGCACCGCCGCCCGCACGGGCAAGCTTGACCTGGGCCCGATCATGATGGCCGGCAAGACCGGGACCGCCCAGGCCTATGATTACAAGGGCGGTCGCGGGGCGCACGGTGCCGTGGGCGACTGGAAGCTGCGCGATCACGCCTGGTTCGTCGCCTTTGCCCCGGCCGACGCGCCGCGTTTCGCCATGAGCGTCCTGGTGCAGCATGGCGGCTTCGGTGCCGCGTCCGCTGCACCCAAGGCGCGTGAAATCATGCGGCTGGCCCTGCTTAAGGACCCCGAAACCCAGAAGCGTATCGTCAGCATAAATCCCGCCGACCTGGTCGATAAACCGCTGCCGGCGGATACATCGACTGACGGCATTCCCCCCAATGGTAATCCGGATGTGGTGCCGTCGCCGGCCGCTACCGGCCACAAAAGCGTTTAGGTGTAGGCATGGTCGATTCCGCCCTCTCACGTCCCGGACAACGCGAACGCTACGACAGCAAGCTGGCGCAGATCGACTGGGTCTTTGTCGGCCTGCTGGCCACCCTAACCGGTATCGGCATTCTGCTGCTCTATAGTGTCGGCGGTATGAAATGGGAGCCGTGGGCGTTCAAACAGCTTGTCACCTTCTGTGCCTGCATGGCCTTTATGCTGCTGCTGGCCCTGGTTGACCTGCGCGTCTGGCTTATGGGAGCCTACTGGTTTTATGGCGCCTCCCTGCTTTTGCTGGTGGCGGTCGAAGCGGTCGGGGATGTCCGCATGGGCGCTCAGCGTTGGCTGTCCGTTGGCGGATTTGGCTTCCAGCCGTCTGAGTTCATGAAGCTGGCCATCGTTCTGGCATTGGCGCGTTTCTACCATGAATGCTCTGCGAAGGACGCCAATTGGTCGTGGAAGCTGTTGTTCCCCGCCGCCATGATCGGCGTGCCGGCGGTATTGGTCATGCACCAGCCGGACCTCGGCACGGCGGTTCTGATTTCGCTGACTGGCTTGGCGGTCATGATTCTGGCGGGCCTGAATTGGAAAGTCATCGCCGCGGGTGCGGCAGCAGCGGCGGTCGCTATTCCCCTGGCGTTCGAATTCGTGCTGCATGAATATCAACGCCAGCGCATCCTGACCTTCCTTAATCCCGAAGAAGATCCGTCCGGTTCCGGCTATCACATCCTGCAATCGAAGATCGCCATGGGGTCCGGCGGACTGTTGGGCAAGGGGTTGGGGCTGGGCTCGCAATCCCAGCTTAACTTCCTGCCGGAAAAGCATACCGACTTCATCATGGCGGCCGTTTGCGAAGAACTCGGATTCGCGGGCGGTTTCATGATCTTCCTGCTCTATGGTGCGATTATCCTCATGGCGCTGCGCATGGCCTCCTTGTCGCACTCGCATTTCGGCCGGCTGGCGGCGGCGGGGGCCACGGCCACTTTCGCGCTATACGTCCTGATCAATGGCGCAATGGTCATGGGGCTGTTTCCGGTCGTCGGTGTGCCGATGCCTCTGGTGTCCTATGGGGGGTCGGCTATGCTGATGGTTATGACGGGCTTCGGTCTGGTGCTTGGCGTCAAGGTGCACCGCTATCAGGAACTACCGCGTCAGGCGTCCATCTTCCAGCGCTTCGAATAGGGGCGCGCAGGCGATCCAGCTCATTCCCATGCCGATTTCTTATTTCCGGCTTGGTACATTCGGTGCATGACGACGCGTGAACCCCCAGTCAACAAGACGGAAAGCCGACGGTCCCTGTGGGCCGCCATCGTGTTGCTCGGCCTGCTTGTCGTAGCATGTGCCGTTTTTTTTCTGAGCCCGCAAGGACCGCATGATCGCCCGGGCGCGGATGGCGATAAGCCGGTAGCGGCCGATCGCGTGGCCAATGGTGCATTCAACGGACGTACTGCGCCCGTTACGCCCTAATCCTTCGCGATATCAGCGTCCTAATAGGGCCAGCGCATCATCGGCGGCGGCCACCAGACCTTCCAGAATGCCGGGGTCGCTGGACGAATGTCCGGCTTTCTTGACCAGATTGAAGCGGGCTTCCGGCCAGGCGCGATGCAACTCCCAGGCCGTGGTCATGGGGGTGACCACGTCGAAGCGGCCCTGGACGATCCAGCCGGGGATGTCACGGATACGATCTATATTGTCGATCACCCAGTTTTCATGTTCGAAAAAGCCGCCATTCTTGAAGTACCAGCTTTCGATGCGGGCAAAGGCCAGCGCGAATTCGGGGTCCGAAAACTTGGTGGCGCTGTCGCTCGGGCCTTCGATGGACAGGGTATCGCCCTCCCAACCGCTCCACGCCAGGGCGCAGCGCACCTGGGTCGCGCGATCCGCGCCATTGAGCCGCCTGATGTAGGCGTTCAGCAGATTGCCGCGTTCCTCAGGCGGAATCGGCGCGACAAAGCGTTCCCAGATATCGGGATAGATGTGGCTGGCGCCGTCCTGGTAGAACCAGTCAAGCTCCGTCTGGCGGACCAGAAAGATACCGCGCAGGATAAGCCCCATGACCAGTTGCGGGTGTGTGAGCGCGTAGGCGAGGGACAGGGTGGAGCCCCATGACCCGCCGAAGACAACCCATTTTTCGACACCGAGCTTTTGCCTCAGGGCCTCGATATCGTCGACCAGATGCCAGGTGGTGTTGTCTTCCAGCGAGATATCCTGCGATGCGTGCGGTGTCGATTTTCCGCAGCCACGCTGATCGAACAGGATAATGCGGTAACCGTCGGGATTGAAATAGCACCGCAGGTTCGCAGAGCTGCCGCCTCCGGGGCCGCCATGCAGAACGACGACGGGAATGCCCGCCGGATTGCCCGATTGTTCATAATATATGCGATGTTTGCCCCCGGTCGGCATATGACCGCTATCGTAGGGCTCGATATCCGGGTATAGGCCGCGTGCCGGTGCGAGTTTCGCTGAAAGTACAGAATCGGTCATCATAAGTGAGTTCGAATGGCAAAAAATGTCGTTTATTACTAAGACTTAAAATGCCCCCGCTCACAACCCCCTTAACGCTGAGCACGCCGCGCCGTCAGGCGGTGTTCTACGCCCTGCTGTATGCCGGAACGGGCGCGTCCCTGCCGTTCATGCCCTTATGGTTGAAAACCCATGGCATGTCGGCCGGCCAGATCGGCATCATACTGGCCGTCCCGCTGTTGCTGCGTGCTCTGTCCGGGCCGATCAGCGGTTTGTGGGCCGACAGCTTTCGTCTGTATCGGACGCCCCTGGTCGTCCTGGCCTTGAGCGGGGCCTGTTTCTATGCCCTGATGAGCCTCGGTGCGCTGGTGCCGCCCGTGCGGTTTGCCGCCTATCTCGTTCTGTTCACACTGGGCTATACCTGCATGGCCAGTGTGTCGCCGCTTATCGATGCCATGACCCTGCAATTGTCGCGGCGGGAACACTTCACCTACGCCATCCCGCGCGCCGTAGGATCCTCTGCCTTTATCTTTGCTAACATCGTCCTGGGCTATCTTTTGCTGGTCTTGCCGTCGGACAGCATCCTCGTGTGGATCGTGGTCGCGGCCACCCTGACGGCCATTGGCGGCCGTTATCTTCTGGGCGATCAGGTGCGGCCAGATATCCATCACGTCGATACACCACGCCAGACCGGCTGGCAGAGGTTGCGCGTCCTCATGCGCGACGAAGGGTTTCTCTGGCTGATGATCGCCGTTGGCTGCCTTCAGGCGTCACATAGCTTCTATTACGCCTTTTCGACCATCATCTGGAAGGAGCGGGGGCTGTCTTCCGGCACCTGTGGCTATCTCTGGGCTGTCGGCGTGGTGGCCGAAGTCGCCTTCATGTGGCTGGGCGAAGGCATCCGCCGCCGCATGGGGCCGTGGCGGATGCTGGTGCTGGCGGGCGTATTCGCCGTCGTCCGTTGGGGCGTCATGGCGATGTCGCCGCCTTTATGGGTGTTATATCCACTCCAGGCTCTGCACGCCTTGTCGTTCGCCGCGACATACCTGGCCGGGCTGGAGCTGATTCACCGCCTGACGCCGAAAGGCTATGAAGGCCTGGCCCAGACGATGAATGCCGCCTATGCCAGCGGGGTCATGATGGGGATCGGCACCTTGGCGTCCGGCGCAATCTATCAGGTGTTCGCCGCGCGCGGATACGGCGTCATGGCCACGGTCGCCGGTATTGGATTGCTCAGCGCCCTATGGATGTACAGCCAGCGCGACCGGCTAATGGCGATCACCCCCACAGTTCCGGCGCCGGGGGATGCAGGATAGAGCCGGTGATCTCCAGGCCATGCTCGCGGTCCTTGGCCAGGAGCAAAGGTCCGTCCAGATCGACGAAATCTGCGCCCTGCGCCACCAGCATGGCCGGTGCCATGGACAGCGACGTGGCCACCATGCAGCCGACCATTATACCAAGCCCCGCCGCCTGGGCCTCCGCCTTGAGCGCCAAAGCTTCGGTCAGCCCGCCGGTCTTGTCCAGCTTGATATTAACGTAGGTGTAAAGCCGAGAGCAGAGATCCAGGTCCATGCGCGTATGCAGGCTTTCGTCGGCGCACAAGGCGACCGGTGATGTGTAGCCAAGCAGTTGTTCGTCTTCCGATACCTTCAGCGGCTGTTCGATCAACCGGACCCCAAGCGCCTTCAACTCGGGCGCCAGCCGCGTGAGATCGTCGAACGACAGGCCTTCATTGCCATCGACGATCAGGCGTGCCTTCGGGGCGTGCCGGCGCACGGCCTCTACGCGGTCGATGTCGTCGGGACCGCCGATCTTCAACTTGAGCAAGGGGCGGCGCGCATTGGCGGCGGCCTGCGCCCCCATGGCGTCGGGCGTGTCCAGGCTAAGCGTATAGGCGGTTTTCAGCGGATCCAGCCGCCGCAGACCGGCCGTCTCCCACGCCGGAATGCCGGTCAGCTTGGCATTGAGGTCCCATAGCGCGCAGTCGATGGCGTTGCGGGCCGCGCCCGCCGGCAGGAGGTCGTGGAGGTCGCTGAAACTCAAGCCGCCCTCAATGCGCGGGCGCACCCGTTCTATATCGGCCAGCGACTGTTCTATGCTTTCGCCATAACGGGCGTAGGGTACGCTTTCCCCGTGGCCTGTCCTGTCCTGGTCCCGCAGTTCGGCATAGATAACATGCGCTTCGGTCTTGGAACCGCGCGCGATGGTAAAGCGACCGGCGATCGGAAAGACGTCTTCGCGTACCGACAGATGCATGGGGGCGAGCGCTTTCTAAAACGTGCGTTAAAACGAAAAATTATACCAACGGTCATTTCTGTTGATAGCGGGCGACCGCCCGGCGCGCACGTTTGCGCGCGCCATGCGGCACCTGAGTTTAGATCAAGTCGCTGATCGCGGCGTCGATCAACAGGTAGGCGCGACCGGAATCGGTGGACAACACCTCGTTCAAAGCCTTGGTTGCATCCTTGGACATCAGGGCCATGTTGATCTGCTGGTCATAGAAGGTCGCAAAGTCATTGGCCTGCTGACGCAACTGGGCGTCGGACAACAGGCGGCGGCTAAGGCGGCGGATGGCAGCGGGTGCGACGCGGCGCACGACCATGCGCGCCCCTTCGTTGTCCTCGGCCATGATGGCGCCGATGGTCTCTTCGATCCGCGTGCGGCTGAGCAGGGAGGTTGCGTCAACCCCCATGGCGTTCACTTCGGCCACCATGAGGTCATCCAGGCTGTCGAACTCGGGATCGGACGGCGGCTGGATGGTCGCGGCGCTGGCGGCCACCGGCGCGGGGACTTCGCGGCCTTCCATGCCGTTGAGCAGATCGCGCCAGGACCAGCCTTCATTTGCTGGCGCGCGGGCGGGCTTCGCCGGGGGCGGTGCAGGCGGCGTAATCGGCCCGGGGGAGGGCCGTGTCTCGCTGGTCTGGGCGTTGAGCGGTGTCAGGCGCAAGCGCGGTGTAGGCGCGGGCTGAGAGACGGTTTGGGGTGCCGGAGCAGGCGTCGGGGACGGGGTTTCACGCGCATAGGCGCTGCGGTCGCGCTCACCATAGCGCGGCGCAGGCGGTGTGGTGGGTTGGGCGTGCGGCGGCAGGGGCTGGTCGCCGGAAATGACGCCCATCAGCCGCACGGCTTCGGTCAGCATATCGTAGTTGCGCTTTACCCGCTCCTGGAAGGCCGTATCGACGGCTTCGGTTTCCTGGGCGGCGCGACGGGCGGCGTCCATCATGGCATTGATGCCGTCTTCGACGCTCTTGCGTATTTCCACCAGGCGCGCCTGGGCTATGGCGGGAAGCTGCTCGGCCCCGCTGGTAAGCTCGTTGAGGGCGTTGTTCACCTCGGCGATGGTGGCGCGGGTATGCTCGAAACTCGCGTCCAGTTTTTGCGCCGTCTTGTCGCCGGCTTCGCCGATGAGGTCGGACGATTCTTCGATCAGGCGGCGGGCGGCCGCGAAGCGGGCATCGAACACCTCATCGGCCTTCTTGCTCGCCTCGAAAATCGATTCGTTGAGACGATCGACGCGCATTTGCGAGGTCTGGGCGGCCTGGTCGGCGGCGCGTTTGGCTTCCATGGCGGCGGTGTTGAGTTGTTCCAGTGACCGCTTGGTTTCTTCGACCAGATCGTCACGGGCGTCCGCCGCCATCATCGATATGTTCGACAAGGTGGCATGGATGCGCGTTTCAAAAACGGTGCGTTCATTTTCCGCAGCACCATTGATGGCGCGGAAATGTTCCTGGGCCGACACGACGATGTCGCGCAGCACGTCGATACCGCGCGCCGAGGTTTCGCCCAGATCGACGGTGGCAACGCGAGTGATTGACAAGGCTTCGGTCAACTGCGCGCGCTGGTTTTCGATGTGGACAGCGAAATCTTCCTGATCGGCGCGCAGGGACAGGGCAGCGGAAACAAGGCCGGCGCGTTGTTGCGACAGACTTTCTTCGACCGTGCGAATTTGGTCGGAAACGCCGGAACCGGCGGTCTCCAGACGGATGGTCTGACGGTCCAGATCTTCACTGGCGGTCTTGGCCGCGTCGGAAATGTCGGCCGCGGCATTGACCATGGCGCCGGTACTGGCGGCCAGACTGGCTTCGGCCTCGCGCAACTGCGCCTGCGCCAGATCGGAAGCGTCGGCCACCATGCGGGCCTGACGATCGACGGCTTCGATGATGCCGGTCGCCTGCTGTCCCAGGCTATCGCTGAGTGATACCAGGGCCTCGCGTTCACCCTGCAAAGACTGCGTAACGCTTTGAGTCGCAGCGCGGGCCAAACCGGCGGCGTCATGCAGGCGGTCGGTTTCCGCCTTCAGACGGGCCGAGAGCTCGGTGATGTCGGCATGGGCCAGACGCACGGCCCGGACGGCGTGATCGACCTGGGCGCGCAGCGAATCGACCAGTTCGCCGGTTTGGGACGCCGCGGCCGACGCAGGTGCCAGCATGGCGTCAGCCAGTTCGGCGGTGCGTTGGGCCTGACGCGACAGGGCGGCGGCATTGCGCAGCGCATAGGCGGAGGCGAAGACGAGGCCCGCCGGAAACAGGCCGAGACACACAAGCACCACGAACTTGAACGGCTCATAGATCATTGCGGTCAAACCGCTTTGCGCCCCCAGCGAGAAGGCGATGAGACCGCAGGCCCACAGAAGCGAGATGAACGCCGTCAGACCCCAGAACAGAACAGGCGACATGCCCCGGCGCGTCTGAATTTTTTCGGCCTTGACCTCGGTCTTTTTAACCTGTTTGCCCGCCTTGTGATCCTTTTTTTCCGCGCCTTCGACGGCGTCGCGCGCCTTCGGATTATAGGCGCCGAACTTGACGGGTGGGGTGGGCTCGGGCGGCAGGGTCAATTCGGCCACGACGTCTTCGCCCGTAGCCTGTGCTGTATCCACGACGGTATCGGCCACAGGCGCTGCCTTCGGGCTCGCTTCTGGCATCGGTTCTGGCGTCATTTCGGGTTGCGGTTCTGGTTCGCGCTCGGGCGTGGCGACGTCCGTGACGGGGGCGGCCGTGGTCAGGGGGGCTTCCAGAATATCGTCAACCGGGGCGGCGGATGTGTCGATCGCGTCTTCCTTATCCGACGACTCCTCGATCTTGCGGCTCAGGGCTTTAAGACGCGGCTCGGACAGATTCAGCGGGGGGCGGCGTGGTTTCATTCGACAGGTATCCTGAAGCCGGTTTTCTACGGCCAGACGGCATGAGTTGTGAGAGAGGTCTAGGCTTTCTCCCAGCAGGAGAAAGTTATCGCCAACTTACGCTTATAGCAAAGCTTTTTGTCGGACGACGGAGAATTTCACTCCGTCTCGCGGGTCGCTTTCGACGGCTGAGCGGTGCTGTCCGGCTTGGCCTGAGTCTGATCGGACGCGTCTTGGGTGAATTTCGTCTGGTCACGCGGGGTCGCTTCCTGCGCCCCTCCGAAATGCAGAAAGGCCGCCGAAATCAGGGCGGCGATCAAGGTTGTGAGCATGTCGAGCAACACGGACACGAAGCTGGCTTTCGGACAGATGACGGAACGGACGGCACTCGCCAAAAACGCGGCAAAGTAACCATGATGCATTCGCGTCTCTGTTGCAAATGAAACGCGGCTCAGCGGGCGAATTCATCGGCCTTTGCGGCAAAATCGCCACGTTTCCCATGCGGGTCGGGACCAAAGCGATTGTCGCCCGCCTGACCGGTTTTCAGAGCCAGAAAAAAGATCAGGGCCCAGCACAACAGGTTGGCCGCTATACCGAGTGCATTCATGATCAGAAGAATAACGCCCGGCATGTAACCGCCCATGGCCAGCGAGGTGACCGCCATGGCGGCCTGAGGGACCAGCAGCCACAGCCATGCCGCCGAACATCCCGTATCGTGCAGACGCCGGATGAACAGGCAGGCAAGCGGCCAGGCTTGGAGCGCCCATATGATGCTAAGGACGAGTGGCGCGTCGAGCGACGGTACCGTTCCCAGGCCAAAACCGATCACCAGCATGGCGAGCATGTCGACGGCGATATAGCCAAGGAACTGCGTACCACTGATGCGCCCGCGGGGTGAAAACAGAGAAGCGATCATTGAAACGTCCCTGGAGCAGGTTAAAACGCATAAAGGCAACAAATTTAGAGCGCCGATCAGATCCAACCAAAGTGAGACAGGAGTTACACGTGTCTTATGTATCGGATTGGGGAGTATCGGCTTGCGGCTGGGTATTGGGCGAAGGCCCGTATTTATTGTCTCCCGTCTTCCCTGGCCATACACTCAGGCCGATTCCCATAAACAGGGTCAACATGTTCCCCAGGCCGGCGACCAGGCTCAGCGTGTCTGCGAGGAAGGGGTCATAGTCGATCGTGTCACGGCCGACAAAAGCAATCAGATTGGGAACGATACCGGCAAAAAGCACCAGGGCCAGCCACGCCGTCAGGCCGGTGTCATGCAGGCGTTGCGCCATCAGGCAAAAACAGGCGTAATAGATGAGCACGATCAGCACCATGCTCAACCAGGTGACGGGACCGTCGATATGGGCCATGAGATCGTCACTTAAGACATCGGCCAGCATGACGACGCCAAGCAGCAGCAAAAAGGTCAGGACCTGGCAGACCCAGAAATTGAGGGAAAATTGAAGACGGTTGATCCGGCCGTGAGGTGAAAACAGGGCATTGGCGCCGACAAGGAATTTGTTTTTAGCCACGGCCTAAACATCCCGAAATATATGCGGTTCAGCTGATCACAAAATGCGTGATCTGTAAATCAGCCTTTATGCCGTTCGCGCAGGATGTCCAGCACGTTTTCGAGCCGGGTCTCGCGCGCCATCAGCAGGACTTCCAGGTGGTATAACAGGTCGGCGGCTTCGTTATGCAGTTCATCGAGATCGCCGGCCCGACCAGCCAAAGCGGTTTCCAGCCCTTCTTCGCCGACCTTCTGCGCGATCTTGGCTATGCCCTTGTGCATCAGGCGGGCTGTATAGCTGTCTGCCGGCGACTCCTTGGCGCGGTCACGCACCACGCCGGCCAGCTGGCCCAGGAAACCGATGCCCGGCGCCGTTTCCATGCCAAAGCACGACGTCGTCTTGGTGTGGCAGGTCGGTCCGTTCGGGCGCGCCATGACAAGCAGCGCGTCTTCGTCACAGTCGGTGGTTACGCTGACCAGTTCGAGCGTATCGCCGGAGGTCTCGCCCTTTCGCCAAAGGCGGTTCTTCGACCGCGACCAGAAGGTCACCAATCCGCCCTGCAAGGTGGCCTTCAGGGCGTCGGCGTTCATGTAGCCCAGCATCAGCACCTGCAGGGTATCGGCATGTTGGACGATCGCCGGGACCAGGCCATTTTCCTTCGCGAAATCGATCTGGTCGATGTCCTTGACGGTCAGGGCGTTGGGCAGTTTGTGGTCTTCGGGCATTTATATCTCATCATGGATTGGGGGCTGCGCAGACGTCCGACGGGACAAAGCGGGCGGCGGACTATTGGGCCGAAAATTCCGACAGCCTTAAAGTCTAACAGGGATGCCCGCCCGCTGAAGATCACGCTTCAGGTCAGGGATAGCAATGATTTTCTTATGAAAGACGCTGGCGGCCAGTGCGCCGGACACATCCGCTTTCGTAAACACCTCCGTGAAATGCTCGGGCGCGCCGGCGCCACCGGAGGCGACCAGCGGAATATCGAGCAGATCGCGCACCAGGCGAAGCTGGCGAAGGTTGTAACCTTTGCGGACTCCGTCCTGGTTCATGCAGTTCAGGACGATCTCACCCGCCCCACGATCGCGCGCTTCGACCACCCAGTCCAGCGTCCGGCGTCCGGCCTGACGGATCTTGTCCGGATCGCCGGAATATTGGTGAACATAGTAGTCGCCATCCATTTCACGACTGTCGATGCCGACCACCACGCATTGCGACCCCGCCATTTCGGCCAGTTCGTTAATCAGGTCGGGCCGTTCCAGCGCCGGTGAATTGATCGATACCTTGTCAGCGCCGCTGTTCAGGCATTTCACCGCCTGTTCGGCCGACCGGATACCGCCGGCGACGCAGAACGGAATATCGAGCGCGCGGGCGATTTCGCTGACCCAGTTGTAATCGACGGTGCGGCCTTCCGAAGAGGCAGTGATGTCGTAGAGCACCAGTTCATCGGCGCCCTCGTCGCGATAGCGCAGCGCCATATCGACGGCGTCGCCGAGGATTTCGTGACCGACGAATTGCACGCCCTTGACGACCTTGCCGTCCTTGACGTCGAGACAGGGGATGATGCGTCTAGCCAGCATGACAGGGGCTTTCCAGGAGGCTGTTATTATCCGACATTGAGTGCGGCCTTCAGGTCAATCAAGCCCTCATAGATGGCCTTGCCGACAATAGCGCCATGCACACCCAGGGCCTTCAGGTCATAGAGATCTTCCACCGAGCGCACACCGCCCGACGCCTGAATTTCGAGGTCCGGACGTTTCTGCCGCAGGGCGCGCATCAGGTCCATGTTCGGCCCCATCAACATGCCGTCGCGCGATACATCGGTCACAAGTATACGCTGCGCTGTGCCGAACGGGTAATAGTCGAGCACATCCCATAGAGAAATACCCGATCCTTCGACCCAGCCATGCAGGGCGGCGTCGAAATCGCCGTCCGCCGTCGGCAAAACATCGATGGCCAGGGTAATGCGGTCCTTGCCGAAATCGCGCAGCCACCCGCGCACCTCTTCCGGGCTCTTGACCGCCGCAGAGCCGACGACCACCGCCGATACGCCTTCGTCGAGCAGGGTTTGAACGTGGGCGCGCGTGCGCACGCCGCCGCCCGTCTGGATCTTGGCGCGCGAGGCCTGAGCCAGCCGCCCGATCAGTTCATGCTGCTGAGGCGATCCCGCCTTGGCGCCGTCCAGATCGACAATGTGCACCCACTGGGCAAATTCTTCATTGAACAGGGCCAGGCGCTTGAACGGATCGGAGTCGTATTTGGTCACGGCGTCAAAACGCCCCTGGGCGAGGCGGACGCATTCACCGTTGATCAGGTCGATGGCAGGGTACAAAATCATAGCAGTCTCAAATTCACCTCCCGGATCGGGAAGCCTAAAATTACAGGGCGACGAAATTCTTCAGTATGTCGGCACCGACGACGGACGACCGTTCCGGGTGGAACTGGCAGCCCCAGACATTACCTTTACGCACCATTGCAGCGAACGGCTGGCCATAGGTGGTGGTCGCCACGGTGAAGGCGTTGACAGGGCAGGCGAAGCTATGGACGAAATAGGCGAAATCCCCGGCGCTCACGCCCTTTGTCAAGACATCGTCCTGGATCGCCTCAAGCTGGTTCCACCCCATGTGCGGCACGACCAGATCATGACTGGCCTCCATGCGCGTCACCTGTCCAGGGATCAGGCCCAGGCATTCGACATCGCCTTCCTGCGACCCCTCAAAGAGAAGTTGCTGGCCCAGGCAGACGCCCAGAAGCGGCACAGTGAGGCCACGAATGGCGTCGTACAGCCCAAGTTCCCGTATGCGCGACATCGCGAAGCCCGCCGCGCCGACGCCGGGCAGCACCACCTTCGATGCCGCCGCGATTTCGGCCGGATCGGATGACAGGCGCGCATCCGCACCCAGACGTTCCAGGGCGAAAAGGACAGACGCTGTATTGGCGCAGCCGATTTCAATGACGGTGATCATGCCAGCATACCCTTGGTCGACGGCAAGGCGTCGCCTTCGATGCGTGTCGCCTGACGCAGGGCGCGGCCCAGCGCCTTGAAACAGGCCTCCGTCTTATGGTGATCATTGCCGCCCGTCACCTCGACATGGATCGACGCGCCCAAGGTTTCCGACAGCGACCGGAAGGCGTGCGCTGTCATCTCGGTCTGGTAGTCGCCGATATGCGTGGACTGGAAGTCGCCCTTGAAGACGCAGAAGGGCCGTCCGCCGAGATCGACGCTGACCTTGGCCTCGGTTTCATCCATGGGCAGGACGAAGCCAAAACGCGCCATGCCGACGCGGTCGCCCAATGCGATTTTCAATGCCTGACCGAAGGCCAGCATGCAGTCCTCGACCGTGTGGTGGCCATCGATTTCGAGATCGCCTTCGCACGCCAGTTGCAGCGAGAAGCCGCCGTGCGTCGCAACCTGATCCAGCATATGATCGAAGAAACCGATGCCGGTATTGACCTTGACCGGCTTGGGCTGGTCGAGATTGACCAGGGCCGATATCCGCGTTTCCTTGGTGTCGCGCAGGATTTCTCCGATGCGCGGCGCCTTGTCGGCGGGCGCGACATCGAGCGCGCGCAGGATGCGGTTGTTGGTGGCGATGTCGCCAAGGGCGATCAATAGCCCGGTTGGCGTGACCTGCGGGGACAGCCCAAGCCGTTTCAACGCTGTCTGGGTCGGCAGCATGGCCTTCGGCCGCAACAGCATAAACGGCCCGTCATTGAGGTCGAAGCTGTCGAGATGTTTCGACCGGCTGAGCGCCTCACGCAGACGTGCCTGCTCGGTGCGGATGAGGTCAACCCGCGACTGAACGCTGAGGGCGCGTGACGGCGACAGGGCGGCCTCGGCGGCGCGGACGCTGGGGGTCGGCAGCGGATGCGGCTCGCAAAATTTCAGCAGTCCTTGCAAGGTCTTGGTATTGGAAATCAGCGCTCCGACGCGCGCGCCGGCCATCCCGAACAGATAGGACAGGCTTTTCAGCACAACGACATTGGGTTCATTGACCGCCAGTTCGACCAGGCTTTGCGCCGTGCAGGCGTCGAAATAGCTTTCGTCTATGACCAGCAGGGTCGGAAACAGATCGACCGCCAGGGTGCGGGCTGCCTGGATATCCCACGCCTTGCCGTCCGTCTGGCGCGGGTTGTGCACCAGATAGAAGCCGCCGCCCTTGGTCAGGGCCCCGGTCTCGGGGGGCTTGCGGATGGCCAGATTATAGACCGAACACAGGTCTTCCAGATAGTGGTCGCCATTGGCCCACAAAAATTCGTGGCCGTGCACGCGCAGGCGACGCATGAGGATTTCCATGGCGTGCGATGCGCCGCGGGTCACCATCAACTGATGGGGCTCTACGCCGTAGAAATCCGCCATGCGTTCCCGCAGCGGTTCCAGAGACGGCGGCAGGGATTCCAGTCCCGCGCCCGAGGCATTCAGCGACGAAAAGGGTGAGTTGAACATCTTAAACTTCCAATCGGAAATCGGCCGCCAGGGCGTGGGCTTCGAGGCCTTCGAGCCGCGCCAGCCGGGCGGCGGCCGGGGCGATGGCGGCGGCGCCTTC
>NZ_AWGE01000013.1 GCF_000495815.1 Asticcacaulis sp. AC466
ATTGTTGATATGAACGGTGCGCCCCACTATTTTTCGTCAATCTTCGATAAAGCTGTTGATGAATATTCTGAGATGTTTAGGGTTTACCCCATCGATGATGAGTTCCTCAATCTAGCGATGAGACAGTGGACCATCTTTAGAGATTGGGAGCGCCGGTTCCACACGGGTCCTGCTTCTCTTCCTGAGTATTGCGCTGCTTCGGCGCGGCCACGACCGTGGCGTCGATCAATTGCCCGGACATCGCAATATAACCAGCGTCCCGGATCATGGCGGCGAATTGCTTGAACAGGCCTTCAATCGCACCAACCTTCACCAGGCGTTCGCGGAACAACCAGATCGTCTTGGCGTCAGGCACTTTGTCACCGAGACTTAACCCCAGGAAGCGCATGAAAGACAGCCGGTCGTTGATAAGAAACTCAGTCCTATCATCGCCCAGATTGTTCTGGGTTTGGATGATCAGGATCTTGAACATCATAACGGCATCAAAAGGGGGACGTCCCCCCTTGGTGCCGTCACAATAGCGGACAGCCGTCTCCAACGCCGGGCGGAAATGCTCGAAATCCACAAGCCTGTCATAGGCCTCGAGCTGATCGCCAAGATCGCTCAACCGCTGTAGTCTGTCTTCAACGTCAAAAAATCCAGCCTGACCATTCATCGAAACCTCCGATGGAAACCATAGTCAGTGAATCACGATCTGCCCGCCTTGACGAGGGGTTTTTAGAGCCGTCCAGCTTGGAACAAACTTATAGAACAGCCATGGCGCATTATGTCGCTCGGCATAAGGGAATGGACAAAGGGGTACTAATCAGTGGAGGTTGGTATTACTGGCGTCTTGTGACGCGGACCCTAGTTGATAGGCTACTGATTGTAGGGCTTTCGTCTGCTATTGGGAATTTCGCGGGCCACAACGCGCAATGGCTGCTATGGGCGCAACTAAGACATCATTGCGAAGTTGAGCAGATCAGGATTGAGGTAGTCCCAAACGTAGCCAAGAGAAGAATAGGTCACGATCCGTGGGTTGTATAGCTCAGGTTCATCGAGGCTTGCAGCACGCGGTGAATACTTTCGGCGTGGCGTGGCGGGTCATCAGAACGGGCGAGCCGCACACCTTGCAAAAATGCCGTGCTTTCAAATTGCCGCTTTCGGCGCGCATGCCGTATCGCGCCGCCTCGCCTAGGGGCGGCCCCGGTTTCCATAGAAAGGCCATTAGTTGACATTTTCCCACCTTTCCTCCGGGCGTACTAATCGAGACCTGCTGGGGTGATCGGTGCAAACTCAATGTTGAGGATCAATACCCCTTGTATTGACTTGCCCAGAGGCGGACTGAGGCGTCCAAGTTGGTACGGTCCCCATTAATGCCTCGTGCTATGATCCGTCCTAGTGTATCAGAATCCGACACGCCGAACTGTTCGAGACTTTTGTGATGAACTGTTGCTTCCGTCCACCTTCTCGCTTTTATTGCAATCTCAATTTCTAACCGTAAGATCTCTGCGTCAAAATATCGGTGCCGATTTTTGCCAGTATGAGTTCGTGCTTTCGCAGCATCACGATCTTCGCGGGCCTCCTTTATCTTTCCAGATGCAAGATGTACTTTGGCGCGCATCAAATACGTAGCTGCGAGATCTGGCGATATGCGAACTGCATCATTAGCGGATTGCAGTGCCGCAGGATATCGACTTAAGGCAAGATCCTTTTCTGCGCTACGAAGCTGATAGAACGAATAATTGTTTCGGTCGGAAGCTCTTTCAAGGCGTTTGAGGACATCTAACATGCGGAAGTCATATTCCAAAGAATGCCGATCGAGCGTCGCCGCCAACGACCTCGCTAAAATATCCAGAATATACGCGGAATCCGACGCCACGATTAGAGCACTGTCAGCGTAATCAATCGCCTTTTCATAATCCCGCGTTAATAATGATAAAAGGGCAAGCTCTCGTAGCAGAGAGACGTCGTCACGTAGAGTTTCACGCGCACGATGGAATTCCGCCTCAGCAGCAGGAAAATCGCCGAGAAGTCTAAAATTGAAACCGCGAACAAAAGCTCCCGCCGCTTTCGAATAAACATCGTCTACGGCGTTGAGCTTTGCTACGGCGCTTTTTACGGTAGCGTCATCGCCCAAACGTGCCGCACTGAGTCCCAATGTTCGGCAAGCGTAGATGTAGGCCGCGTTTGTTAGTGATGCTTGGTAGCTAATTGCAGAATTGCTGTAATCAATGGCCTTCTCATACTGTCTTTTGTTGTAGGCGTGGCGTGCGAGATAGATATAATGTGAAGGCAAGATGAACTGGCTGCTCCAGTTCGTTGCAGTTGTCCCAGCCGTACCGGCCTCGATGCTGGCAATACTTGCGGCATCAATTATGTTGACGGGTATGACTCCGTCATCCTTATATTCGGCTAGAAGAGTCGCAAACTTGATCGCAATAGCGCCCGTCCTTTCTGAGCCCAAGTCAAAGCGCCGGTCCCGACCGGCAGCTTCGACTAGCGGCGCCGATATACTGTATATTCCATGTTCTTCGACAATAACGTGTTTGTCCAATAACTCGTTGCAAACTTCAGCGGCGTCTTCGAACTTATCAAAAAGCGCTGGAATGAATTCGGCTGGAACGTTGAAATAGTGGTTCAACACCGAGACAAAAAACTTGCCGTTTTCTGAGAGCTCAATGCTGTCAAGCAATTTTCGAGAACGATCCCTGCTGACTTCGTAGATGTCATCAAGATTGCCGAGTGCGATCGCTGGCGGATATAACTTGCACTTCTCAAGAATAAAATCGTAATTTTGAACATGACCGCGGCCCAACTCTACAATTTGTCCTATTTGATTGGCGGTCAGTGAAATATGGCGAGTGCGCGACTTTTGGACAATATATTGTCGTGCAGCTTCAGCGTTCATCGGATTAAGGTCAAAGAACGCGATATTCGGAAATGCGGACCTAGCTCTGGCCACCGGTTTCCGCGTTGTAACGAAAAAGACGCGGAGCGCACCTGACTTATTGGACGATTTAACCACCGCCGAGGCTATATTCGTGAGGCTACCGGAGTGATTGATAATACCCCCTCTATCTGAAAATATGACATATTGCTTCTGGGCAGCTAATGTTTCGAGAATACTGTAAAGGTTGCGTCCGCAAGATTCTGCATCATCCGACTTGAATTTCTGTCTCAGGTCCGAAATCGTCTCCGGTGAGATCAACTCGTTCACAGAGCCGTACAGATCGATGGCGATATCCGCACAAGATTGAAAGATGTGAAAGTCGACGACGCGGTTGGGTCGACTAAGCGATGGATAGAGGTTTCGCATCACCTGGTTTATTAAGGCGCGCCTACCCAGTAGCGCCAGACCTGAAACCGAAATACCCGTGATCTCTTTGTCAGGGTCAAGAACAAGGCCTTTTATCTGCGCTAATTCAGCATCCCTGCCGACAAAGTCATCTTCATCTTGGCGATCAATAGCGCTTAACTCTAAGAGGTGACGCTGGATAGCTTGTGCAATGGTGGATGGTTTGGTTAACGTTAAGAATGCAGCGAACTCACGCAGGTTTTCCGGGATATCAGAAATTCCCCCACCATCCGTCGTGAAGACTAGTATTCGTTTGAGACGATCATCCTTTATCCTTTGCCGCGCTTCACGAATTTCATTTTGCACCCAACGGGAGCCAATTGCCTTTGATGTAGCAAAAAGTGCGAAAATTTGGCAACGTTCAAATGCACGGACGATTACTTCCCAATTAGGAAGGCCGCCCTCAAACGTTGCTGCATCATATTCAGCAAACCGTTCTCCAACAATTTTGTATACGGCTTCAACCAGCGGCTTGTCAGCTGAACTGTGCGAAAGAAAAACCTTACCTATCACCGTTCCCCCCGGCTAATTTGTCAATTTACACTTGCAGTTAGGGCATATTAACACTCAACCTGCAATAGGCTTCTTTGCCGATTCATTGGCAGCCTGCCGTAGGTCGAATATGCCTCTGATGCGATTGTAGCTCTGAACGATTCCCCCCAAGGGCGCCGACATGGGCCCAATTACTTAATTCATCCTAGCGGAATATTAACTCGCTGATGTCCGGTCTCGGGCGTCGAATGGTGAATCGTGAATGTCCGGAACGGGCGTGAAGGCGACTATCTTATCTCAGAAATGTAGGCGGGTTGAATGGCGCCCAGCTAAAGCTCGGCGGCTTTGATCATGTCCACGCGGCGGGCGTGACGGCCGCCTTCGAAATCGGCATTCAGGAAGGCATCGACGATATCGAGGGCCAGGGCTTCGCCGACGACGCGCGCGCCGAGAGACAGCATATTGGCGTCGTTATGTTGGCGGATCATGCGGGCGGAGAAGGTATCCGAGCACACACCGCAGCGGATGCCCTTGACCTTATTGGCTGCCATCATGATGCCTTGCCCGGTGCCGCACAGGATAATGCCAAACCGGAATTCGCCGGACGCCACACGTTGGGCGGCGGCGATGCCGTGTTCGGGGTAGTCGGTGCTATCGGGCGAGGTCGGGCCGATATCGACGACCTCCCAGCCGCGCGCCTTGATGTGGCTGGCGATCGACTGCCTCAGCGCAATGGCAGAGTGGTCGCTTGACAGGACTATGCGGTCGGTAGCGGTCATCGCGATGTTTTCCGTAGGGAGTAAAGGTGCCCCACCACCCCGCCCTACGGGCGCGGGTCCCATGGCGTGTCGGACGCTGTACGTCCGCCTACGCCAAACCCCACCGTAGGTGGGGAGGTACAGGGAGTAGGCGGGGAGGTGGGCGGCTTGTTTTACTTCGCGGACAGGGACGGCTTCCAGGCGTAGTGGTCGCCGGATTTCACCACCGTGCCGACGCCGGGATAGGGGAAGTGCGGCGAGAACAGGCGTTCCTGGCTGGCGGCCCATTTGGCCAGCATGGCTTCGCGGGTGTCGCGGCCGACCGCTTCGTCGGTGTCGTAGCCTTGTAGCCATTGCGGCTCGGCCAGGGAGATGATCGAACTATGGGCCGTGTCGCCGATATCGAGCAGGCGGTCCTTGCCCGATACGATTTCATAGCCGACGTGGCCGGGGGTGTGACCCTTGATCGCCATGGCGGTGATGCCGGGGGCGACGATGTCACCGGGTTCAAAGGTTTTGACGTGGCTGGAGATGGCGGCGACCAGCTTGGTCTGTTCCGGCTTGGCTTGCAGCCACGCCCATTCGGCACTCGACATACGGATCATGGCGTTGGGGAAGGCCAGCTTGCCGTCCGATGTCACCAGCCCGCCGATATGGTCCGGGTGGGCGTGGGTGATCAGGATGTCGGTGACGGCGTCGGGGGTAAAGCCGCCCTTGAGCAGGCTGCCTTGCAAGGCGCCGCCGACGCCGGTGTCGATCAGGACGACCTGGGCGCCGGTCTTGACCAGCAGGGCATCGACGCTAAGCGTGATCTTGTCGGTCGGGGCGCCGGCGGCCTTCAGCACCTTGGCGACGGCTTCGGGCCCGACATCGGCGCCAAACACCTTGCCATCATTGGGCGGGGTGAATTGGGCATCGTGCAGGGAGACGGCATCGAGCGTGCCGATCTTAAACGCTTTCGCGGCGGGTTCGGGCGCGGCGGGATCGGCGGCCAGGGCCGCGGTGGCGTGCGCCAGAACCAGGAATGAGCAGGCGGCGAGGGTGTGTTTCAGCATGAGATAGCCCCTATGAGACGAGTCGGCGCGAACTGGCGCGGCGGCAAGATGGCGCATGTTTCGTAAAACAACGATATGGAGCTGTGCGCAGAGTCGCGCAAGGGCAGACGCTGCCGGAATCGGCAATGAGAGGGTCGGTAAAAGGAGAGAAGGGGCGGGCGCGCAGGAGGGGGGGCGCGCCCGCCGGCGCGGCTTCATTATTGGGGGGATGAAGCCGCGCAAACCGTGGCCAGGGACATATCCATTTCCCGGCGAACATGTTGGGCCGATTCGCCCGCAGGCATACATATATAGCACATATTACTTAAGTATCCAAAAAGGACTGTATGTAAATTAGCTTTATGAAGCGTGAACTGAACCAAAATATTCATCTGCGCAGCAATTTTTTGCCGTCGGCGGCAATTGATGCGATCTGTAGATACTGCATAAATGCCATAATTTGCCTCGGATGTGGGCGTGAAACTGGTATATTGTATGTATTTAAGTAATACTTATATGAAGTGGGGGTGATGAAGTGCGGTATGACTATAGTGGCGACTGTTCGGGTCCCGTCTGTGCCGGCGGCTTGCCTTCGCGGGAATGGCCGCAGGCTTCATCATAAAAGGCGCGCGTTTCTTCAAGGTAGGCGATAATACGCCTCAGCCGCTTACCCGCTTTGCCGGGCTGCGTTTCCATATCCTGTTTAAGCGCCGCCAGATGCGCCGTGAGGCTGTCGAGGCTTTGGACGGCGCAAGCGACGTAGGGAACGGGGTGGCCGGGCATCCGGACAACGGCGATGTTTCCTGCCGGTGTCATTAGTTTTGCTTGGCCGAACGCCCCGGTCGTTGGATCTTCCCCGGCGAAATAGGGCAGGCCAAGATCACGACCGCCGAGATAGGTCAGTCGCCCGGTAAGATAGGCGTCGGAATTATAGAGGCGGGCAGCGATGGCGGTAAGGGTCAGGTTGAGCGCCTGAAGACCGTCCGAACCATGGCAGCGATTGACTGTGCTGCCTTCCAGTCCATCTATTTGATACGCGCAGACATAGGCGCCTTTGGGAGCAATCTCGACGGGGCGCCACACATGTATGTCAACCGGGTCATTCCCCGCCCATTCGAAGCGGCGTGTCAGAATCAGATCGGCGGTGGTCATGTCGGTCACGGCGGTGTTCCCCCATTGCGCCGATAGTGTGCGTAATCGCGGGGTATGTCTAGCGGCGGTAGTGTTGCTAATCCCAAGGTTGCGTTTGAGATGTGGTTCGTGTCATGTTTACACGTGTTATGCACGGGGCATCGGCCGCGTCGTTTTGTGTCGGAGGGGGCAATGGCAGATCTTAATCGGCGTCTGATGGTGGCTGGACTGATCGCCTCGGGGGGCGCAGGCGCGGCCGGGTGTGCGGCGGCGGCGGCGAAAGATGGGCCGCTCAAAATCGGCCGGGCCTTTCCTTTGCTGGCGTCCTATTACGATCTGGCGGTCGCGAAGAGGTCCCATTTTAAAATGGGATACACTCTGAGCAAAAAAGGCGTTTCCATAGACAAGATCGCTGTGTCTCTGGTCGAAAAGGGGAAGGAAACACAGCTTCATGTCGACAGCATGGGCTTTGTGAGCCCGTTGCCCGGGCCCGAGCAATTGCGTGGCGAGGCGACGGTGGTCTTCACCGGGCCGAGCGGGGTGGCTTACCGTATGAGTCCGGTTTTCATGCCCGTTTTGCCCCCGTCAATAACGGTCGATGCGAAAAATCTGAGCCTGGCGATCGCGCAGGTCAATGCCTGGCTGCACAAGCTGACCGGGCCTATGGCGCCGATGGTTCCGCAGATCACGTGTCTGTTTATAGCGGGACCTTCGTCCGCGCAGGTCCGGTTGGCCAGCGGCGAGGTAAAGTCGTTGCCGGCGGGGCTCGACAAGATGAAGATGCCGGGGGTTGGGCCGGGACGGGTACTTTTTGACGCTGGCCGTTGGCCCACTGCGCAGAGTTTGAGTTTTGATACTGTGCCCGCCTTCTGGGCCATTGGACCGCTCGTGAAGAAATAGCCGGCCGGTGGCTCAGCCGACGCGGTGGCCGGTGGCGTCGATCATCAGGCTGCCGTCTTCCTTGGTGAAGGGGCCGGTGGGCCAGCGGTCGAGCAGGTCGAGTACGGTTTCGGACGGGCGGCACAGGCGGGTGCCTTTTCCGGTGACGACGATGGGGCGGTTGACCAGGACGGGATGCTGCAACATGGCCTCGATCAGTGCATCGTCGCTGACGCCCGGTTCGAGCAGGCCCAGCTCACGCGCCGGGGACTTGGTTTCGCGCAAAGCCTCACATGGGGTCAGGCCCGCCGCCGCCAGCAGGGCCAGCAGAGGTTCGCGTTGCCAGCCGGTTTGCAGGTAGTTGATGACGGTGGGGGTGTAGCCGGCGGCTTCGATGACGGCCAGGACGTTGCGCGACGTGCCGCAATCGGGATTATGATATATGGTGACGGTCATGAGGGCAGGCTTTCCTGAGTGGGCGGTTGCAGCAGCCAGTGGCAGACGGCCAGGGCCGCGAGGGCGCCGGCGATCTGGGCCAGGATGAACAGCGGCGCATCCTGGGGGCGGATACCGGCGAAGGTGTCGCTCAGGCTGCGCGCCAGGGTGACGGCGGGATTGGCAAAAGAGGTCGAGGCGGTGAACCAGTAGGCGGCGGTGATGTACAGCCCAACCATCACGGCCACCGCATCGGCGCGCGCCTGACGGACGGCCAGTATGGTCAGGATCAGGCCGAAGGTGGCGACGCCTTCCGACAGCCACTGGGCCGGGCCGGTGCGGACCTTATGTGAGGCTTGCGCGATATCGAGGCCGAACATGGCGTGGGCCAGCCAGACGCCCAGCACCGCGCCTGCGATTTGAACGCCCGTATAGGCCAGGCCGGTCCGGGGCGCGATTTCGCCCTTAAGGGTGAAGATTAGCGACACCACCGGATTGAAATGGGCGCCCGACATCGGGCCGAAGGCGGTGATCAGCACCACCAGCATGGCGCCGGTGGCCAGGGTATTGCCCAGCAGCGCGATGGCGACGTTACCGCCCGCCAGGTGCTCAGCCATGATGCCGGAGCCCACCACCGTGGCCAGCAACAGGGCCGTTCCGATCAGTTCGGCGGACAGTTGGCGAGCGAAGGGTGTGGGCGTGGCCATTAACAGCACGCCCGGTTGAGGCGGTCGAATACCGGCTGGCACAGATCGGGACGGCCGCCGCAGCAATCGTCCATGAGGAACAAGATCAGGTTTTGAAGGGCGTCGAAGCGGGCGACATAGCGGATGGTGCGGCCATCGCGATGGCTGTCGATCAGGCCCGCCTGGGTCAGGATTTTCAGATTGGCCGACATGGTGTTCTGTTTGACGCCCAGTCGGTCGGACACGTCGCCCGCGGCAATGCCCTCCGGTCCGGCCTGAATCAGCAGGCGCAGGGCGTCGAGCCGGGTTTCCTGGCTGAGGGCATCGAAGGCGGCGAGGGCGTCTTTTTTATCCATATATCATGATTAGTCGATTCATTTGTTAGGTGCAAGCCGATCGTTGACATAAGATAGGGGGGTATCCTATATTTATCGCATGTCACATGCCGATCGTGAAAAAGAAAAGATGCTGGCGCGGGTACGGCGCATCCGGGGCCAGGTCGAGGCCATAGAGCGCGCCTTTGAGGCCGAGGCCGAGAGCGAAAAGATCATGCACCTGATCGCCGGGGTGCGCGGGTCCGTGTCCGGATTGATGGGGGAGGTGGTCGAACACCATATCCGCTACCATCTGGTCGACGGCGAGAAATTCCCCGGCGCGCTCGATGCCGACGCCCAGGAAGCCCTGGTCGAGATCATCCATACCTATGTCAAGAAGTAGGCCGTGACCGATTTCGCGCACCTGCTTCAGCAAGGGGCGGCCAATGCGTGGCTGTTCATTCCGTCCGCCATCCTTTTAGGGGCGCTGCACGGGCTTGAGCCCGGCCATTCCAAGACGATGATGGCGGCCTTTATCGTCGCCGTGCGCGGCACGGTGGGGCAGGCGGTGTTGCTGGGGCTGTCGGCGACGGTGTCGCATACGCTGATTGTGTGGTTGATCGCGCTGGGCGGGCTGTGGCTGGGTCAGAGGTGGGACGCCAATGTCGCCGAGCCCTATTTTCAGGTGGCGTCGGCGGTGGTGATGCTGGGGGTTGCGTTGTGGATGATCTGGCGCACCTGGTCCTACCGGCAGGGCGGCGATCAGGGTCATGATCATGGGCATCACCATCACGATCATGACCATGACCATGACCACGGGCACGACCATGATGATCACGGGCACGATCACCACCATGACCACCATGATCATGACCACGATCCCGCCTATGCGGACGCCCACGAGCAGGCCCATGCCGAGGACATTACGCGCCATTTCGCCGGGCAAACCGTGACGACGCCTCAGATCATCATATTCGGCCTGACCGGCGGGCTGATCCCGTGTCCGGCGTCGATCACCGTGCTTTTGCTATGCCTGCAACTGAAGCGGATCGCGCTGGGGGCGACCTTGGTCTTGTGTTTCAGCATCGGGCTGGCCCTGACCATGGTGGCGTCGGGGGTGTTGGCGGCCATGAGCGTGCGTCACATCTCAAAGCGGTTCAAGGGGTTTGGACGCGTGGCCAATGCCGCGCCGTACCTGTCGGGCGCATTGATTTCGCTGGTGGCGTTCTATGTCGGCTGGAGCGGTTTGCAAGGTATTTTGAAGTAGGACCTTCGCTACCCGTCATTGCCTAACCATCATTTGCGGCGCGACCGCAAGCGGGTTGCGGGATATGGCGTTCGGCTTCGGGTTGGTACAGGACGTCCATCAGTCTTAGCCGTTCGATTCGTCCGCCATGGCTGACGGCCGCGCTCTGGCCCGCCTTCAGACCGAGCAAGGCGAGACCGCGCAGGGCGGCGACCGAGATGCAGCGCCCATCGGGCACATAGTCCTGAGGCAGGACCAGGGTCCGTTCGTGGACATGCAGGCCATCGATTTCAAAGGCCAGACGGGTATCCAAGGTCACAATGTCGGCAGGCATGGTGTCGGGGCTGACGATGCGGACCTGGGACAGCTTGCGCGCCAGGGCCCGGGCCAGGGCGTCATCCTGATCCGCGCCAGTGCGGACCAGATGTTCGAGCGCGTGGTGATCGCGCGGCGTAAGCAGGAGCGGGGCGGGCGTATGCATGTCATTCCCCCCGCGCTGTCGTCAGGACGGTCAGGGTTTGGCGGCCACCACCGGGCGTGACGAAGGCGATGGGCTTTGCGGGCGCCAGACCGATCAGGGCGGCGCCGACCGGGGTGAGGACCGAAATGCGGCCTTCGGTAATGTCGGCGTCTTCCGGGCGAACCAGTTGCACGCGCCGCGCCGCGCCGTCCCCGGTCTGGAATTCAACCCAGTCGTACAGGCGCACGCGGTCATGGGGCAGGGCGTCATCAGGCACGCGGCGGGCGCGGTCCAGTTCGGTCAGCAACTGGTCGGCGGCGTCGGCCAAGGGACCGCCGACGCCTTCAGCCAGGGCGGTCAGTGTGGCGAAATCGCTGTCGCCGATGACGATATCGGGCGGGCGGGTAGTTTTCGGTTTTTGAGCTTGGATCGGGGACATGGCAGGGACTCGCGCACGGGCCGGAGCGGGCGCGAAACGCGCCCGGCGGCGAAAGGATGTTTGGGGTGATGTGCGCCGGACTGGCGATGGCCGGGTTCCGGAAGGGTTTCAGCGTATCGCGCCATCCCGAAATCCGGAAGGCGCGCGGCCGGACTTCGGGCTATGATCCCGTGACGGGATTTCCCTTGAGCCAGTTCACGAGTGTCAGACGTGCGCGAATATCCATGGCGCGCAGTCTAATGCCGGTGACGGGTGTGTCAAGGGCGGGGCCTGTCGGGGGTGTGAACGCACTCCGTATCGAATGCTGATGTTCGCCGGTCTATGGTTCGTCCGCGCCGGGCCTTTTTCGCCGGACCGCATTACCCAACCACAGGATATGTCATGAAAACGACGCTCGTAACCCTATGCGTGCTCGGCGTTTGCGCCGCCGCGCCCGCCCTTGCCCAGACGACCGGAAGTGCGGCGCAGTCTGACGCGCATATGACTGGGGCTCCCGTGGTTGGCGCTCCTATGGTTGGCGCACCCAAGCCTGATATGCCCAAGATGGCGACACCCATGACGGGTATGCCGATGACGGGCGGCGGGGCGATGGTCGAGGCCAATATGAAGATGATGGACACCAATGGCGACGGTATGGTCAGCATGGATGAGCGCGCCGCCGCCGCCAAATCGATGTTCACTGCTGCCGACACCAATGCGGATGGACAATTGTCCGCAAACGAAATGACCGTCGCTGCGACCGCCGACCATGCGGCCACCGGCATGACGGTTGATCCGGCCCGGATCAAGATAATGGTGTCCCACAAGATGGCGCAGGCCGACACCAATAAGGATGGCCTGATCAGCATGGCTGAGGCGGAGGCCGCGTCGAAGGCCATGTTCATGGCGGCCGACGCCAATGCGGACGGGATGTTGTCGCGCCCGGAAATGATGGCCGGCATGAGTATGCATATGTCGAAATAGCCGCTTTGAAGCCTGAGACTGCAAGCCTGAGACGGTATGCGTTCTCAGGCGGCGGTCAGGGCATGAGGAACGACGTGCCTGGTCGCAAATGGTTTGTCGAGTTGCGGTGAAGCGAGGCGTATGCCGACGGACGCTCGGCACTCACGCCTAGAATGGCAGCTTTATTCCGAAAGCCAATATGGTGCCGGCTTTCGCCAACTAAATATCTTATCTCATACGATCAGGCTTACACTCTTGCCTGCTTTGCTGTTGGCAAGGTTGCTTGTCTTATCTGCCGTGCTGGGTTTTTCCACTTTGTCCTGGCCGGATTGGGAGGGGCTAGTTGATGCGCTGTCCTTTGCCGCCGTAAGCAGCGACAAGGCGACGTCGGCTGCACTCACGGTATTGGGCTCGCTGGTCAGAGTGGTTAGCGCCTGTTTAGCCGAATTGGCTGTGTTTGTCGTCTCGTCTTTGCCCGAGACCAGAGCGTTAACAGCATCTTTTGAAAGCGAAACCGTGTCTCCACTCACAGAAGGCGCGTCGGTAAGACCGAAGCGTTGGGCCACCATTTGTATGGTAATGGTTTGAGTCGTTTTCTTCCCGCTGTTTTCGTCATAGTTCGAAGCAAATTGTGCCATGCCGGCTTTCCAGTCCTCGACGGTATTATATTCCGCATCCCCCATTAGGGAGACAAACAACAACTTCTGGTCGTCGGACGAAAAGGTATTAATGGCATTCAGACTGTTGGCGGGGCCGCCCGTTCCAGAGGCAGCTCTAGCTGAGTACTGATTGCTGACCTTATCAATGCGCTTTGCGATATCAGAATTATGGTATGCATCGATAGCACTTTTTAGATCGTCCGGGTTGCCGGCTTTGTAGAGCTTCGCGCCATTGCAGATTAGGTCCGTCAAACGACGGTACGCATCAACTTGATCATCAAGAGAGGCTTTTGAACCTGAGGCAAGGGCAGAAACGGCGCTGGCTACCCGGTCAGAATAGATTGTCTTTGCGGGCGATGCCACAGGAGCCGAAGGCTGAACGGGGGGAGTGGGTGTTACTACCGCACTCGGTGAAATTGAGGCGGTTGCAAACGTTACGCTATCCATGCTTCGATTCCTTCGTCAAAGCGCATTTTGCGCCAGGCATAAGTAGGGTCAAATATGAATGCGACCCTACCAATTTGCCTTTAATTGAAAGCTAACGTTGCGCTTCGCTGAAACGTCGTACCGGTAGGTTGAGTGGGCTTTGCTTTTGGTCCAGTTGCCGAAAGCTGCAATCCGCACGCGCATTTTGTATAACGACGATATTCTATGTTAACTCCGATGCGTTAGGCTGGTTTCAGTACCTATTGAATAGAGTTGTACGGGAATATTTTTATGGCGGACGGCCTGGCGTTAATTATCGAAGACAGTCACACCCAGTCACAGATCATCGGCAAGATGGTCCAGAGCGAGGATTGGACCTATGCGACGGCCAAAACGCTCGAAGAGGCGTTGAGCGTGCTGGTGCGCCAGCGGCCGTCGCTGGTCTTTGTCGATATCTTCCTGGGCGAGGAAAACACGCTTGGGCACCTTCAGGCGATCCGCGATCTAGCGCCGGAAGCCACGATTGCGGTGATGACGGCCGGCAGCCGCGAAGAGGCGATAGACGAGACCTTGCGCGCCGCGCGCCGCGCCAATGTCGATTACGTCCTGCGCAAGCCGTTCACGCCCAAGCAGCTTCGCGCCATCGTCCAGGCGGCCTATGACAATACGAGCGAAGGGCGCAAACGCAATCACGCCCTGGTGGTCGACGACAGCCCGGTGGTGTCACACCTGACCGCTCAGATATTGACCGATAACGGCTATCGCGTCAGCACGGCGAAATCGATGGAGGAGGCCCTGGCCAATCCCGATATCGCGCATCTCGATCTGCTGGTGTCGGACATCTTCATGCCCGGCATGGGGGGATTGGAAGGCATCAAGATCATTAAGGGCACGTGGCCCAAGGTGCGGGTGCTGGCCATGTCGGCGGGACTGGGCGAACGGGTGACGTCGGAACGGGCGACATCGGCCGCCGTGCGCGCCGGGGCAGATGCCGAAATCCGCAAGCCGTTTCAACCGCATGAACTGATGCATACGGTCATTGATCTGATGGCGTAGAGACTCTATGGCTTGGGAGATTATGGCCTGACGACCTGAGGGTGTCAGGCCTCGGTTACGGATGACAGATCCGGCCGATCTTCGGACAGCGAGTCGTGATATGGATGACAGACCCCAAAGAGCGCTGGATGCGATCAGGCGTATCGTCCAGGCTGCGCGTCTGTCATCCGCGCAATGCGAGCGCGCCTCTGGCCTGACGACGGCGCAACTCTTTATCCTGCGCTATGTCAGTGAAAACGACGGCGTGTCGATCAACGACCTGGCCGCACAAAGCCTTACGCATCAAAGTACGGTGTCCGAGGTGGTTGGCCGGCTGGAAGCCAAGGCCTTCCTGACGCGCAAGATATCGGCCACGGATGGACGCCGGCGCGAGTTGCATATTACGGCGGCGGGCAGGGCGGCGGCTGCGCGTCCGGCGTCGACCATACAGGAAACCCTGACCCAGGCGCTTAGGTCACTTGACGGACAGGCGCTCGAAAATCTGGTCAGCGGACTCGATGATCTGATCCGCGCCGCCGGACTTGATGACCAGCCCGCCGGTATGCTCATGGAAGAGTCGTTTCAGGACGCCCCCGAACCGCCTCTGGCCTGACGGCAAACGGGCCTGTTCAGGCGCCGGTCGAAGCAGCCTCGCTGCGGCGCATCCGGCGTTCCTCATCGATAAAGGTTTGCGACAGGCTGTGATACAGCGGCCGCGGGCAGATCAGCCGGGAGACGCTGTAGGCCAGGACGCTGGCCGCGATGAGCGGCATGACCATGTTGTGGCTGTTGGTCATTTCCATGACGATGACGAAGGACGTCAGCGGCGACTGAACGACGCCGGAAAAATAGGCGACCATCCCGAGCAGCACCATGGTGCCCAATGGGGCGACGGGAAGCAGCCAGTGCATGTCGGCGCCGAGTCCGGCCCCTGTCGACAGGGATGGCGCGAACAGGCCGCCGGGGATGCCGCTGGCGCTCGACAGCAGGGTGGATACCCATTTGAGGACGCCAAACAGGGGTGAGCCGGTGTCAGCCCCGCCCAGCAGGGACCGCGCTTCGGAATAGCCAGTGCCGAATATATCGGTGCCGCTGACCACGCCAATGAGGGCAACCGACAGGCCGCACAGGGCGGCGAACAGTATGCGGCGGCGTTCGAAAAAGCCGTTGAAGACGCGGCCCAGGCGTTTGTTGCAGAACACGAGAATGCGGGCGAACAGGCCCCCCAGCGCCCCGCCGCCCAGACCACAGACAAGAACGGCCAGGGTATCGGGGAGTGGCTGAAGATGGGCATCCGAATGCCCGAAATAGATATAATCCCCGACCATGCCAAGGGAAGCGATACCGGCCAGCATGACGGTAAAGATCACGGTCCCGGATGTCCTTTGCTCGAAGGACTTGCCCAGCTCTTCGATGGCAAAGACGATACCCGCCAGCGGGGTATTGAAGGCGGCGGCGACGCCGGCTGCGCCCCCGGCCAAGAGGAGTGCCGATTCATTGCTGACAATGCCGCCGATGCGGCCGGTCATGCGCATGAGCGCCGCGCCGATCTGCACTGTGGGGCCTTCACGGCCGATCGAGGCGCCCGTCAGCAAGCCCAGGAACAGGAGCGCCGTTTTCCCGAGCACGACACGTAATGACACCAGACGGTCGAGGCCTTTGGGGTTATGCCGGACGATTTCGGTGGCGGCGATGACTTGCGGAATACCGCTGCCCTGGGAGCCGGGGAACCAGCGGCGGGCGGCAAAGGCGCTTATCGCAAATCCAACCGGGGTGATGACAAGCGGCAGCCATCCGACCTTCGCAACGCCCAAATGAAAGAGGGCTTGCGCGCCGTCGGCGACCTTGGCGACCAGAACCGCGACCACGCCGACAAGCAGGCCGCCGATCCAGAATACGAGCTGTGACCGCCAGTGTCTCAGGCTCATCCAGCGCGAAAATACAGGCCTGAGGCGACGGAGATCTTTTGGCATATCATTTCCACGGCGTTTGAACATCAATTGCAAGGGGGCCCTTACAATTAATCGGGCGGGAGGTATCCAAAAATCGGCCGAAGCGGGTTCACTTTTTACGGCTTGCTGTTACGGGCGGGCGTCGATGCCAAATTAAGAACGCCGATCTGAGCCAGTCAGATCGGCGTTCTACTGCTTTGCCTTTATGCAGCGAAACGTGGGTTACACGTTTCGGATGCGGTTTAGAACTTTACCTGCACACCAGCCTGGATGCGGCGATCGTTCTTGAACCAGGCATTGGGGGCCAGGGTGCCGTTCTGATCGACCTGCTGTTTCAGGACAGTGTCGGTATCGAGCAGGTTGGAGCCTTCGAGGCTCAGTTCGACACGGTCGTTGATACGGTATTTCAGCGAGCCGTCGAGATAGCCGGCGGCGTCCTGCCAGATCGGGAAACCGATGCAGCAGTCAACCGAGGTGACCAGGAAGCGCGAGCGCCAGTTATAGGCCAGGCGTGCCGAGAATTTCGGCTTTTCGTACATGAAGATCAGGTTGTACGAATCCTTGGAGATGCCTTCCAGGGCATGCGGATTGATCGAATCCGACGCCTGCCTCAGGCCGCCGCCGCCCGTATTGGTGCCACCGTCGGCCGATTCCGAGATCAGGTTGGTATTGGTGATCCCGTTATTGACGACGTGGGTGTAGTTCGCCTGGATGCCCAGACCGTTGAACGGTCCCGGCAGGAAGTCGAAGAAGCGTTGATAGGCCACTTCGAAGCCCTTGATGGCGGCGCCGTTGCCATTGACCGGGCCGTTGACCTTCACCGTCTTGGTGACGCCATTATTGGTCAGGGTCAGGTCGTAGCTCCCGTACTGGATATAGTCGTAGAACTTTTTGCTGAAGCCGGTGAAGGTGAAGGAGCCGACGCTGGCGAAATAGTGTTCGATGGAGAGGTCGAACTGATCGGCCGTCATCGGTTTCAGGTACGGGTTGGCGGCGTTGCTCTGGTAGCTGAAGTTGTAGCCGACGGCCAGGCCGTTGCTGTCATAGACGATGCGCGGATCGGTCGGGTTGGTGGCGATCGGCGACCCTTGACGGTCGATGGAGGCGTAGTTTTTCATATAGCCCAGGTCGGGCCGCGACATGGCCTTGGAGGCGGCGAAGCGCAGCACCCATTCGTCGTTCAGGTCGAACTTGATATTGAAGCTGGGCAGGACATTGTGGTGCGTCGCCGTGGCGGTGCTTTGGATATAGGCGTTGTTGTTGAAGGCGAGGTCGCTGGCCGAGATCAGGCAGCCGGGCGTCCAGCTATTGTAGGGATGTTGCGGGTCGGAGGTGTTCACGGTTCGGGTACATTGCAACTCCGCCGGGGTGTAGGTGGTGCTGAACGGTTGCGGCAGCAGGATGCCGCCGACGGATTCGTTGCGGGTTTCGACGTAGCGCACGCCGATATTGCCCGATACGCCGAAGCCGAACAGAGTGGCGTCATGGCCGCCGAATTTCAACATGGCGTAGGCGGCCTTGGTCTTTTCCGAGGTCGGGTGGATTTCCGGCGCGGTGTAGCAGCCAAAGTCACCGGACGAGATTTCGCCTGCACGGTAGCCGGCATTCGAACAGACCGGGTAGAAACCGCTGAAGCTGCGGGTCGTGCCGTTGTTGCCGAGATTGTCGCCCACGGCCGCCGACGATTTCAGGTGATCCATGTTGAAGAAGACGAAGGACTGGGTGCCCATCACACCGCCACGGAAGAAATCGCTGTTGAAGGTGTGGCTCTGGTACGGGTCGGTGCCGTAGACGGGCAGGTCGGCATTGTAGACCGCCGACTGATTGCCCCAGGTCGAGGTGATATTGGCCCAGTTATAGGCGCCCCAGCGGACGGTCTGGTCGCGGTCGGCATAGCGCGCGCCGACCTTCAGGGTGTCGAGCCAGGTGCCGTTAAGCGACCATTCGAAATCGGCACGGGCGGCGGTTTCGGTGCCTGACGATTCTTCGGCGTGATCGGAGGCGGAATAGTAGTTGTAGTTATGCGCGTTGGTGAAACCGCCCGTCGCCAGGTTGACATAGGGCACATTGGTATCGGTCAGGGTCATGACCGGATATTTGCCGGTCGTGTCCAGATACATGTTGCCGTAGGTGTTCATGTTGACGTTGGCGTTGAAGTTCGCCACCTCGGACTTCACGTGCTGGACGTCGAAGCTGGCGCGCATGGTGTCGGAAATGTCCCATTTCAGGTTCACCGACACGTCTTCGGTATATTCGTTGTTCTTCAGGTAGTTGGACGCGGACTGGATCTGGGCGCCGCGGCGGGCGTCGGCGCCGGTCGCGCAGCCCGACCAGGAGTGACAGGTGGCCAGCAAGGGAACGCCCGGCGCGATCGAAGCAACATTGGCGGCCGATGCGGCATCGTCGTCGGCCAGGTAGCCGATCAGGGTCGACATCTCGCCGGTCAGGAAATTGCCGTTGCCGTCGAAGGTGAAGGGGGCGGTGCCGTTGGCGGGCTTGACCACGTCGGGATTGGTTTCGACATAGTCGGTCGGCAGGCCGTAGACGCTGAAGGCCGAGCCGGAAATGGCGTATTCCTGCCACGAATTGCGGTACTGGGAGCGGTTATATTGCGCGGTGAGCAGCAAGGAGCCGTCATTGGAGCGCCATTGCGCCGCCAGAGCCACGCCCTTGCGGTTGCGGTCATAGACGTTTTCGCGGTTGTAGACGACGGACGGAATGTACTTCAGGCCGGGGCCGAAGACGGATGGCACGTCGAATATGCCCATGCGGTCGTATTGGATGCCTTGCGAGCCGGTATAGACCTGTGACACGGCGAAGTTGGCCATGACGCCAAATTCGCCCAGGTCGGTGGACCAGCGGTCGGACCAGATGGCGGAGGCGTCGTAGCCTTCCTTCTTGGCCAGGTCGCCATAGTTGGTGCTGGCGTTGACGACAAGTAGGCGGCCCTTGCTGTCGAAGGGCAGGCGGGTGCGCAGGTTGATCGAGCCGGCTATACCACCTTCGATCAGGTCGGCGGTCTGGTTCTTATAGGTATCGACGCCCGCCATCAGTTCCGGTGAGACATCGCCCCACGACAGGCCGCGCGAGGAGTTGGCCGAGAAGGTGTCGCGGCCGTTGAATTCGGAGCGGACCTGCATCAGGCCGCGCACCAGGACGCCGGAGGGTTCAGCGGAGAAGTGCGACGTGTCGTCCGTGCCGTTGAAGCGCACGACGGTGATGCCGGCGACGCGTTGCAGGGCTTCGGCGACCGACTTGTCCGGGAAGGAGCCGATGTCTTCGGAGGTGATCGAATCGACGATGGTATCGGCGTTACGCTTGATCTGCTGGGCGGATTTCAGCGATTTGCGCACGCCGGTGACGACGACTTCGGTGGAATCGGCGGTGGCGGTAGTAGTGGGGGCGGCATTGGCGGCGGCGTCCTGCGCGCTGGCCGGTGTGAAGCCGATGGCCAGTGCGGCCACCGCAGTCAGGCATGCGCCTGTCATCAGTGTTTTTCGCGTATGTCCAAATTGACGGATGATCATCTTGGTCCTTCCTGTGGGCGCCCATGCGACGCGACGGTTATGGCAATACGTTCAGCCCGAATGCGGCCCCTAACGTAACCAACGCATAAATTGGTGCGTACCAATACACGCGCAAAGTTGTCATATGTCCATCTCAATGCGGCTGAGTTCCGTGACTCTTGGTCACAATTTTATATAATTATTGTATTTATGTCGCAATTTAGCCATAAAAAGACCTTTACAGGTGAAAATATCGACATATTTCCTCTGTAAAAACATGATGTTATTAATTGGTTTTAATTTGGTTCTATCAAAATTGGTCGTGACTGGACCAGAGGCAGGTGGCCGTGTGTCTCGCAATTTCGCAACGCGGTGCTGTCCCGGCAGGGAAGGCCGTGCACCGGTATGATCGGAGAGTCGTTATTTTACCGGTGTCAGGGTGACGAGGACGATATCGTTGCTGCGCATGTCCAGCGCCACGGATGCCGTGCCGGATTTGGCCACGGTTATGTTGCGGGCGGTTTCCGGCGCATCGCGGGTGAGGGCGTTCATGTGCGCGATCTGGTCCGGGGTCAGCGATTTGGGTGCGCCCATCTCGATATAGGCCGAATAGGCGTCATTGGCGCGGAAGCCGGTGCGATGGACGCGCAGCGCATAGGTGCCGGGTGTCAGGTGAGACAGGTCAAGCGTGAGGCCCGGTGCGGCTTCGTTGGGGACGATGCGGCTATAGAAGGGTTTGTTGCTGACCGGCTGTTCCGGCTGCTGGAAGTCCCAGACCACGGCGGCGACCGAACCGGCGTCGGTGGCGGCCCAAACCTGCGCGTCGGTCGCGGGGATAGACTTGCCGGTCAGGGCGTTGAGATATTTGTAGGCGAACCAGGCCGGTTTGCGGATGCCTTCGCGCGTCATCAGGCCGAAGCCGCCATGGAAGGGCGTCGGCGGTGGGCCGGGTTCTTCGAACAGGTCGGTATAGACCCAGTAGCTCATGCCCTGGAGCAGGCCCTGGCTGGCCTTTAGTTTGGTGAGGATATAGGGCGCGCTGATATAGCTGTCGTGGACCAGGTCGCGCGGCGTATAGCTGGTGCTCCATTCAGTGAAATAGAGCGGCAGGCCGGGATAGGCCGAGGCTTCGATTTCGGCGCGGACGCGGCGGATGTCGCCGATGATGGCGTCGGGCGAGGGCGAGAGCTTGGTGTCGGACTTGCCCTCTTCGTCGAGAAAGCCGCCATCGACGCCATAGGTGTGGGTGGTGACGAAATCGACCGCCGCGCCGGCTTTATGAACGTGGGCCAGGAATTCCGGCACCCAGGCGGCGCCAGCCGTGGACGGACCGCCGACGCGCAAGGCTGGATCGATCGCCTTGATCGTATTGGCGGTCAGGACATAGAGGTCGAAATAGGCGGCCTGATCGGCCTTTTCCCAGAAGCCGTCGAGATTGGGTTCGTTCCACACCTCGAAGAACCAGGTGCGCACTTCGGCGGCGCCATAGCGCGTCAGGATGTGGCGGATGAAGGCGTCGATCAGGTCTTTCCACGCATCCGGCTTGGGGTGGGAAGTGTTGCCCTGCCAGTAGAAGATACGGTTGTCGGAGGTTTTCAGCGCCTCGGGCGTGAAGCCCAGTTCGACGAAGGGTTTAATACGCCGGGCCAGCAGGGCATCGTAGAGATAGTCGAGTTTCGTCCAGTCACAGACGGTCTTGCCGTCCACGATCTTCACCGTGCCCAGTACATCGTGGAAGATGGCGTGGAAGCGGATATAGCGAAAGCCCAGTTCATCGACGGTTGTTTTCAATTGGCCCAGGCTGTCGTCGCGGATCAGGGTGCCGGGAAAATCGGAGCCTATGGACAGGTCGAAAAAGCGATCCACTGGCGTTGTCGCGCGCGAGAGGTCGAGTGCTACGGTGCGGCCCCTGGGCGGCAGGGCCTTGGCCGTGACGACGGCAGGTGCGACCATGCCCGCCAGTATCAGAGTGGAAAGGGTGCGCCGGGATATCGGGTTCGCCATTTTCGTCCTGCCTGCTTGCTTGCTTGTCTTGTTGTTAACTGATAGCGCTACCAAAAGGCCATGGCAAGCGGAACGCTACCTGATCTTGATGCGGTTCGCCTTGTCCCGCATCCGTTCCTTATGGCGAACGCCGTATTGTGAGATAACAAAGTTTCCAAGAAGGATCTCCGCATGGCCAAATCGATCGTTTCGCACGCGTCTCGGGTACTGAACGTCTTGCCTGCTGCGCATTTTTTGACGCGTACCCTACCGTCGCCTCGGATCGTCGCGGCGGCGGCTGTGTTGAAGCATCCCGCGGTGCGTCGCGCGGCGCCGGGCCTTAGCGCTCTTGCCACCGTCGGACTGGCGACTCTGGCGCTGGTGTCGCTGGCCAAAAGGGTGAAGGCTCGAAAACAGGCGCGGATACCCGGAGATGCGGGGGCGCTTGAGCGTTCGTCCGCAACCTAATTTTATACGGCGGTCCGGTATGATTAGCGGGCCGTTAACCGTCTTCGAATAGGCTCTTCCCGTGCTGGGGGAAGCGGAGACAGGGCTGTCGGGCGGCAGCCAAATACTGCCGAATAGGTGCAGAATGAACATGACCCCTCACGCTTCAGTTTTTCATGACGGTCCTGTCCGTGTTCTGGTCGTCGATGACAATGAGCCGTCGGCCCTGACGCTGACCTGGGCTATGGAAATGTACGGCTATGATGTTCGCACCTGTCACGACGGCCGGGCAGCGGTCAAAATAGCCGATGATTTCGATCCCGATATCGTATTGATGGACCTTGGGATGCCGGTCATGGACGGAGTAGAGGCGTGCCGCCGTTTGCGCGCCAATCCGGCCCATCGCCATACGCTTGTCATCGCCCAGACCGGATGGGGCGACCGCGACTGGCGCCAGAAAACCGCCGAAGAGGGCTTCGATTATCACCTGGTCAAACCGATCGACCTGGATGAACTGCTGGGGCTTATTTCAAGGACGGCGCAATAGATACGTCACGGTTTGAAGACGCGTTTTACAGTTTCGACAAAGGCATAGTCCCATGCCTGCCAGTCATGACCGGCGTAAAGTGTCGTCAGGGTGCAATTGACCGACGCGGCATTGGCGGCGCGGCAAACGGCATCGGTCGCTTTTACGAAGGGCGTTTCGAACCGGCCCGCTTCTACGTAAAGATCAAGCGGCGCGGCGTGGCTGAAATCGAAATAGCTGGGGCCCATACCTATGGACCCTCCGGCGGCCTGGCCGAACACGCCCCTGTGGCGGAGGGCGAAACTCACGGCCCAACTGGCGCCACTTGAGACGCCAAACGTCATCCGGTCTTGAGGGCGGTGGCTGGCATGAAAGGTTGTTTCCGCCAGCGGCATCACCTCGTCACGCACGAAGGCTTCGTGAGCGAGGTATTCGGGCAGTTGCATGGTTTTACCGGGCAGATATTCGCGGTTGCGCTGGTCCTTGCCGCCCGCGACCAGTGGCGGGCCGGCGCCATAGGCTATGCCGACGAGCAGGATAGGCCGTATCGCGCCTTTTAGGATGAGATATTCCAGTAACTGCGCGTAATGCTGCGCGCTTGCGCCATCCGCCATATATATGACGGGGTAGCCGTCGGCGGGGATTTTGCCCGGCGGGGTGTAGATGAAGAGGTCGCGCTTGGCTTTCAAGTTGACGCTGTCGAAGGCGATTTCGGTGATGTGCCCCTGCAAGGTGTCCACGGCCTCAGGGGCAGGGGGTGCATGTGGGCCGCGATAGGTGAGGCGGGGCGAGTCATCGACAGCCGGCAGCATGAGGGAGATGATCGCTTGATCCATACCCGGCACCCGGTAGGCGGCGCCCCACAGGGTGCCGGTGGCATCGTGGTCGAGACGCTCCATCTGCGCCTGGAAGGTGCAGCATAGCCCGGGCGGCTCACCCGAACCGCGCGCCGCAATGCGGATGATGTTGCCATCCACCCAATAGGCCAGCGCTTGGTCGCCAAGATGTTTGGCGGCCTGTTCCGGCGTGAAATCGACGGCAGACCGGCAGTAGTCGGTACATGGCGCCGGTTCGGGAACGGTCGGGGTCTGGCCGAACGCGTCGCCCGCCATCCCGGCCGCCAGTCCCGCCAGCGTTGCGCATAATGCCTTGATCGTTGTCATCGCATCCCCCTGCAACCCTATGTAGGCACGGCGGCTGAGGATTGTGAAGTCTTCATGTTGGGCATCGGCCCGGTTATTTTCCCGAGCGGAGGTAGGCGCTCCAGGCGGCGTCCGACGGAAATTCGGAGGGCGGGCGCAGGCCCGGCCGCAGGGTGCGCAGGCGTTCGAGCTGCGCGGCGGGCAGGCTGTTGTCCACCAGGCCCAGTTGCTGAAACAGGCTGAGCGAATAGCCAGGTATCCAGCGGCGGACATCATAGACCGGCACCGAGGCGAAGCTTTCCGGCGCCAGATTGATGAAGGCGGTCATGCAGCTTTCGTCCAGGGTGGAGTAGAATTTCGGCTGGGTGCTGATGTCGTTGGCGAAGGCGAGGATGCGGCGGAAATAGGCGCGTAAGGTCTCCGGGCTTTGGCGGATCGGATAGATCTGAAGATTGTCCGGCGGCGTCCGCGACAGGCGTTCCCAGAACAGGTCGCGTTCCGTCGCCAGTTCGGGATAGAGCTGGTCGTGGCGGAAGAAGCCCGCAATGGCGTCAAAGGATTTGCCCTTGGCCTGACGCGATTCCATCGACACGACGACGTGGCTTCCGTCTGCGAAGCGGAACGACAGAAGGATGTGCGCCGTGGCCTTTGATGTGCCGAAGGGTTGGATGACGAGATCGGCCCCGTCCAGTTGCGACAGGTCGAAGCGCGCCGTCGTCCACACCGGGATTGACGGCTGACCCGTGCGGTGCACGGCATCGCGGTAGTTGGATAGGGTGACGATGTTGCCATCGATAGTGGCCGTGGCGTGGCGGCCCATTAGCGGCACCCAGTCCTGTTCGACCGGCGTTTTTGTCATATAGGCGGTGGCTAAGACGCCGAGCAGTAGGGCCGCTACGCCGCGTTGCGCCAAAAGGCGGTCAGCGGGCCGGTGAAGGTGGCGGAGTCTGGGCCAGAATCTGTCGGTAGGGAAGAACCAGAGCAGGCCTATGGCGACGGGAAAGAGTACCGCGCCTACCTGACGCAGCCACACGGGCCAGCCGAGCCAGTAGAAGAGGGCCAGGCCGAAATAGAGGGCGAGGAGGACGATGGTGCTGTTAAGCGCGGCCCGGCCCACCAGGCGGGCGTAGCGCAATCCGGCGGGGTGTGACCTCACGTGTAGCGGCACAGGCGCGGCCCCTTTCCCAAATCGCAGCGGTGGCAAAATCTAGCGCCTGAGGTCTATCACATGACGCGTCAATCAATAAAGCGCATCCCTTTGTCATCATACAGACCGCAGACATTCAGGGCGGCGAGCGGCAGGGCTTATATTTTCGTCCGGCCGACGCGATCACTTAGCCATTGGGTTAGCTGTTTTGTGGGTTCGCTCAGGCGATTGAAATTGCGGCTCACAATAAAGTAAGCGCCGTAGGGCAGGGACAGGTCGAACGCCTGAACCAGGCGCCCCGCCGCTATTTCATCGGCGACGAGTATTCGGTCGATGAGCGCGATGCCCTGGCCCTGCAGAGCCGCCTGAAGCACAAGGCCGCCATCGGGCAATACGGGACCACGGGTGGTTGCGGGCAGGTCCATGCCCGCCGAACCGAACCATTGCGCCCAGCCATCTCTGTTTTCTTCATGGAGCAGAACGTAGCGGAGCAGGTCGGCCGGATTGGAAGTGTGGCCATCGCGGTCGCGCAAGGCGGGCGTCATCACCGGGATTATATCGACGTCGGCGAGCCGCCGGCTTTCTGTGCGTGGCCAGGTGTGCCGCGCGCGGCTGTAGCGAATGGCGATGTCGGCGTCCTCAGCACGAAACTGAACCAGCCGCGGGTCTGAATCGACAACCAGATCGATGTCAGGGTGATCGCGCTGAAACGCCGGCAAATGCGGAATAAGCCAGCACGCCGCAAACGAGGGTTCCACGGATATGCGCACAAGCTGTGATGCCCGGTCGCTGCGTAACGTCCTGAGGGTCGCATCGATATTGTCGAACGACGGGGTCAGAACGGACAGGAGCTTAACGCCTTGGTCCGTTAAGATAACCGCTCTATGTCGGCGTTCAAACAGGGCATGGCCCAATTCAGATTCGAGGTCGCGGATCTGGCGGCTGATGGCTGCCTGGGAGACGCAGAGTTCGTCCGCGGCCGCCGTAAAGCTGTGTAGCCGGCCTGCGGCTTCAAAGCTCCGTAACGCGGTTAAAGGCAGTCGTCCTCGCTTCATCCATAACCTCAAGTCATGCGAGTAGATGCATTAACTCGTTTGAGCGAACCCAGCAAGGCGAGAATACTGGGGTCGAAAGACTACTGGGGCCAGAAGGAGTATTCAGCATGTGGGCAAAGATAATCGAGACTTTGGTGGACGTTATTCTCATCATGACGTTTCAGAGGCGATAGCCAGGCTCAAAGCCGTGTCGAGACGGCGATAGTATGTTCACGCGCACCGGTGTTTGCAGCTTTCAGCTAAGGCTTGTGAATTGTCGCCCTATGGTGACAATTGTGGGCTGATGATTCGCAAGAAGGCTCACAATGGCTAAAGATGACGCTGCCTGTCCGTCGTGCCAGTCGCGAGACCTGAACATCGAGTATGAGCTGATTGATCCGACCTATCATACCGCCAGATGCAGGCGGTGTGGTTTTATCGCCATGCACCCTTATCCTTCGGATAGGTTCCTGCATGACCATTATAAATCGCGCGAATTGTACAATGCCGGCAACGAAGCCTCCAGTTACGATCGGGCGGTCGCGGATCGAAGTGCGCTGTTACAAGGGCTTTTGACCCGCGCGGGGATTACCGATACGACCGGTCGTTCCATCGATTTCGGCGCCGGTGTCGGCATCGCCGTCGCCGCTCAAAAGGCGCTTGGGTTCGACGCCGCAGGCATAGAGACCAATCCGAGTGCACAGGCGGTGGGCCGGGAGATATTTGGCGTCGATATTCGCGATATGGACATGAAGGATATGCCGAATGACTTGAAGCTCTTCACCGTGTTTGAGGTGTTGGAGCACATCAAGTTCCCCGGCGACTTCATGGCGGAGGTGCGAGGGCATATGGCGCCCAACGGCGTTGTGGCGGGGTCCGTCCCGAACTATGATGGTATGGCGCGATATGTGCGGGGAAAGCACTCCATCGCCCTGGCCTGGCCCGAACATGTCAATCAATTTACGCGCAAGACGCTGGCGGACACGCTGAAATCTGCTGGCTATGAGGTGGTCTATATTGGTTTTCCGCCACCCTATGGCGTCGTCATAAAGCTGGGACTTCGCGAGTGGCTTAGGAAGGGGGTGGGCGAGGGGCCGTTTCTCAACGTGTTGATTCAGGTTCTGACGTGGGTCAAGAAATATATCGCCTACCCACTGCCCAATCTTATCGCAGAGCACACGGGGCTTCTGGGGCACGGACTCGTTTTCGTTGCCATCAATCGCAACGCCTAAGTCGAGCAGGGGGCGTCAGGCGACGCCCGCCGCCTTGAAGCAAGCGCGCTTACTTCGCGGCTTTTTTACCCGACTTCTTCACCGCGCCTTCAACCTTGGCAATCTTAACCTTGGCAGTTTTAGCCTTGGCGGTCTTAACCTTGGTATCCCTAGCCGGGGCAACCTTAAGCTTCGAAACCTTGGCCAAGGCAAGGTCAGGCTCTGGTTTTTCGGATATTGGCTTTTCAGAGATTGGCTCTTCCACCAAACGATGTTTGATCGCCAGATCATACAGGGCGTCCAGAGTGGCTCTATCCTTAATTTCGGGGTCGCTCAGGGTCAGGAAGGCTGCCTTGACAATGATCTTGCTGCCTGCCTCAGGGCAGGCGGACTGAACATGGGCGTACAGGGCGTCGCCGGTCAGGCCCTTTGCTGCACCCTCTTTGAGCGCATCATAGACGGCAACCTTCTTCGCGCCTTTCTTGAGGCCTTTGGGCTCGCTCTTTTTCTTGTCGCTCATTTTTTAAAACCTCTTGGTAATCAAGCCATGCACAATGGCGTATAATCGTCAGTATACGTCCTTTTTCGGTCACGTGCCAGGTGATTCCTGATTAAATAAAAAGATAGCTTTATCAATCTGTTGACGAAAGTGTACGTAATGGATGCGGCGGTGTGTGTTGTGATATTAATCGCATTTTTCGCGAATAGTCAGCGCGGGGCCGGTCGAAAGCGAATGTCAGTGCCTTAGCCGCGGGTGCGCCGGCAACAGGGCGTCGAGCGATCCCAGTGCGGTGACGGCTTCGTCGCGCAGGATCGAAAACAGCCAGTCAGAGGCCGTGCCCGGAAAGGTCTGGAAGTCTTCTGCCCGCCGCCATATCGCCACGAATGTTGCGGTGATGACGCCTTCGGCGGCGGCGCGGTCCGGGGTGACGTCCAGAAGAAGTGCCAGCATCTTGCCCGCCATGAGGTGATAAATCGCAGTCAGGGCTGGTCGTTCACCGGCGGCGACGCGGGCGATCAGAATGTCGAGGGCATCGACGGATCTGCCGCTGCTCTTGGCCGTTGCAATATCTGTTTCAAGGCGTATGGCCGGCATCCGTACCTCGTGCTGTTTCAGCAGGGAGCACATGACAGCCATAAGATTTCAATTAGGCGTTTCGGGCGTGCGTTGCGGGCTATTTCTTCTTTGACACGGTTATATGAAATTTCGGCGTGTAGATGGCTTTCATCAGGGCAAGGTCGCGTTCAAAGGCTTCCGTGCCTCCGCACAGGGCTTCGTTATCAAGGTCCAGGTCGGATTTTTCCGTGCCTTTCAGGGCCGCGGTAAGGCTGGTGAAGTCCTTGGCCGATGTCCCACCGCCCTTGTCACCAGTGGTGAGCGCAGCACCGAGGATCTGTTCCATCATGTCGTCACCTTCGACGCGTGATTTCACGATGTCGATGCAGCGCAGGCTTTGGGTCAGGACCTCGGGCGCCACGTCCGCCGGGGCGGCGCGCACCGGCGTCAGCCAGACCGCCGGATTGTTGATATGATCAACGAGACGGACGGCGAAGACCTCCTGGTCGGTCGGGGTGACGAAGGCGTCCATGGGCATGGTCGAGGTGTCGGCCTTCTTGTGCTTTTTCTGATAGGCGGTCCGTGCTGTGTCGACGCGTTGGCTGTAGTTCAGGTACAGGTCGCGTTGATTGGCGGGCAGGGGATCGAGGGTGTGACGGTCGGCGGACAAAGCCAGGGCATAGATCCATTTGTCATGTACCGCGCCGCCTTCGGCCGCCCGGTACAGGTCGGTGAGCGGGCGGCTTAGGGCGGCCTCGATTTCGCCGGTTAGTTTCGGCCCCAGGCTCAGCGCGGCGGCGCGGTCCACCGGTGGCCCGACGGGAGCGTCGTCAGCCCAGGCCGGGGCGGACAGTAGCGTCAGGGCGACGCAGGCTAAGGCTGTTTTCATGGTGTTTCCCCCGGGGGCTGTTTCCCCTGTTTCCCGCAGCAACCATAGATAGGGGTGGAGGAAAAGGGAACTACTTAAATGCGGGCGGATCGGCGGGCGGGCAGAGGTCGACGGGTGGCGTTTTCGGTCGCGCCACGCGCACGCAGTCCGAGGCCAGGCCTTGCCACGGCGCGTCGCCGAAATTGGCGGTGAGGACGCGGCCGTCGGCGTAGGTGGTTTGTTGCACGAGCCGGTCGGGCGTCAGCCAGTCGAAGCCGGTCAGAGCGACGGGGGTATCGACGCCATGGGCGGTGCGGAAGTCATCCTGGGCCGCCTTGAGCCACGGGCCGACGCGCGCCAGTTCGCGCCGGTCGAGATTCCACATGGTGGGCGTGCCGTAGAGCAGGGCGCGGGCGAAGCGGCGGCGTTCTTCGCCCTTGACCTTCATCAGGCCAAATTCCCAGCGATCGGCCGCGACCACGCTGTCGTGGAAGACGGCTTCGAACAGGGGTAGGCGGTCAGCGGCACCGAACAGGGAGCGGGCTTCGTCGGCGGTCGGGGTGAAGGGGGTAAAGAAGAGGGGCGGGCGTTCGCCGGGCCACCAGCCATTGAAGCGTTTATCGCTAAGCAGAGGCCAAATGGCCAAGGCATGGGTTTGGGCGGTGCCGTGGGAATAGTGGGCGACGCCGCTGCTCCAGGCGGTGACGTTTTCGGAGCCGATCACCAGATGGTAGGTGTCGATCCCCTGGTTCAGGCGGGTCAGGCGGTTGGCGCGGTCCTTGGCCTGGGTCATGGGGTGATCGGGGCTGAAATCGGCAAAGAAATCACCGAAGGCGTCCACGTCGATAAAGACCTGATTTGCGCCGTCGGCGATGTGGCCGGCATAGCGCGCGCCGGTGACCGATGGGCCGGGGTGGCGGGCGATGGCTTCGCTGGACATATAACAGCCGCGATTGGCGAAGCCGACCTTTGGCTTGCCGTCGGCGGTTATGATGCAGCCGGACGGATAGAGGTCGTCGCTCCAGACGGCGGAGGGGGAATCGGCGGTGGCCGGCGGCTGGCCGTTGTCGAAGGCATCGTAGGGGCCGGCCAGATAGCCCATGGCGGCGGCGCGTTTCAGGTAGGCGGGGCCGACCACAGTCTTGTTTTCGCGCGGGTTCTGGTCGTAGCTCAGGACGATGCGGTCGATGCCGAGCGTTTTCAGGTCATCGAGAAAGGCCAGGTCGCGTCCATCGCCCCAGACATAGGCCTGAGGCGCCCCGAACAGGCGGGGCAGGTCGGGCACGGCCTTGTCCGCAAAGGTGGTGTGCTGATGGCGGTCGATCATCAACTGGCGGAAAAAATGCGCCGGGGCCAGGGGTTCGGGGGCGCCCAGGGCGAACAGCAGTTCCAGCGTGCCGGCGCCTTCGGAAAAGTCGTGGCTGAGGCGCGTTTGCAGGCCGTCCGCGTCGATCACGCACAGTTTCGAGGCCAGGCCGTCGCCCAGGGCATAGGTGACGGCGCGGGTTTTGGTGAGATAGCTCCAGGCCGGAAAGGACAGGAGGGTGGTGCCGCCCAGGCAGCGCTGGGTCTTATAGGCGGCGCGCCAGAACGGATCGGCGGCGCCATAGGCCATGCCTTCGCCATCGGGGATCAGCCAGGTGCCGTCAGTGGCGGCGGGCAGCGGCCAGACGAGGCGGGTCGTGCCCGTGACGGTTAAGGTCAGGCGCAGGGCGTCGCCTTCGGTCGACAGGGTGATCAGGCGGCCTTCGGCATCGGTCCAGCGCCAGCCCGCGCCATCGCGTTCGGGCGTGGCTGATTCGGCGGGATGCAGCGGCGGCATGACGGCCACCACCGATTCGTTATTCGGGTGGGCATCGATTTGCAAGGTGGCCGGATCGACCGAATAGGTGGCGGTTCCGGTTTGCAGAGTAATGGGGGGCGCGGCAATCGCGCAGGCGGGCGCCATAACCAGGCCGCAGACGGTCAGGACAAGGCTCAGAGGCGTTTTGACTATGTGGCGCATGGTCGCACGATACCACAAGAAATCTGTTAACGCTATTCGCCTTATAGTGGTCGATGTACACAGGCCGATAGGCCAAATTTCGCGTTTAAGAGTAAATTTACAAAAGAAACGCACTCTGTCACAAAAAATGGGTCGGGGCATGGGCCTGACGTTCCCGCCGGAGATACGCATGACACAAATAAAAACGGATGCCGCATCTGAACGCCGCGCGTTTCACGCTATCGGCGACGATGTCCGCCAGACCTTACGGGAGCATCGCACCTACATCCTCGGTCTGCTGCCGGATGCGCTTACCAGCTTTTATGATCATGTCGAACAGTTCGAGGAGGCCCGCCAGTTCTTCCGCGATCGCCGCCATATGGACCACGCCAAGCAGAAGCAGATTGAGCATTGGGGCGTGTTGCTGACCGGTCATTTCGACGACGCCTATGTGGCTTCGGTCACGACCATCGGCGAGGTGCATAACCGCATCGGGCTTGAGCCGCGGTGGTATATCGGCGGGTACAACTTCCTGCTTAATTCGTTGCTGGCCAGCATCGCGCGGCGCGCGCCCAAGGGGATGTTCGGAAAATCGAGCACCGAGGATATGCTTCGATTGCAGCAGGCGGTGACGCGGGCGACATTGATGGACATGGATTATGCCATTGCCGTTTACCTTGATGCCGGACGGCGTCAGCGCAACCAGATCATCGAACAGATCGTCGGGTTCGAAGGCTCGGTGTCGTCGATTCTGGCTGAAGTGTCGGGCAGCGCGAAGGGGCTTAATGAAACGGCGACGGGGCTGTCGAGCATATCGACCCAGGTAAGCAGTCAATCGATGGCGGTGTCGGCAGCTTCGGAAGAAGCGTCGGTCAACGCCCAGACGGTCGCGGCGGCGGCGGAAGAGCTGGTGGCGTCGATTTCGGAAATTTCGCGTCAGGTGAACGAGGCGATGCAGATCGCCGGCACGGCGACCCAGAACGCCGAGCGCACGTCGTCGCGGATGCAGGAGCTGACCGGTGCGGCGCAGAATGTCGGCGAAGTGGTCAATATCATCAACAATATTGCCGGTCAGACCAATCTGTTGGCGCTGAACGCCACCATCGAGGCGGCGCGAGCGGGCGAGCAGGGCAAGGGCTTTGCCGTCGTGGCCACGGAAGTCAAGTCGTTGGCCAACGAAACCAGTCGCGCGACCCAGACGATCAGCGCTCAGATCGCCGGTATTCAGAAATCGACATCGGAAGCGGTGGATGCGATCAATGAGATCAGCAGCATCATATCGTCACTCAGCCAGGTATGCGCGGCCATAGCCGGATCGGTGCGGGAACAAAGCGGCGCGACTCAGGAAATATCGGTCAATATCCAGCAGGTGGCGACCGGTGCGGGTGACGTGACGCGCAATATTACCGGCGTGTCGCAGGCGGCGCAGGAAACATCGAACGCGTCGCGCTTCGTGCTCGATGCATCGGGGACGTTGGGGACCCAGGCGGAGCGGCTGGGCGGCGAGGTGACGCGGCTTATCGAAAGTGCCCGGTCTGCGAGATAGGCGATTTGGGCGATAGGCGACTTGCTCCCCTAAGATTGGGCTCCTAAGATACATTCCGGCCATAATTTGGTTGCAGATGCGGTTCAGGGTGCTGCGTCGGAGGTGTGTTCATGTCTGTATCCCGTATTGTGCTCGCGTTTGCCGTGACGGCCTTTTTAGGCGGTGCGTCGTTTGACGTAGCCATGGCGGCCGGCGATGAGGTGGTGGTGGCCGCGACGCCCCCGGCCAAGTTGCCGACAGCGGCCGAAGTGGCGAAAGCCAAGGCGGACGCCGATGCCAAGGCCGCAAGCACCGCAAAGCCCGCCAGCACACAGGATCAGGTCATTGCCCGTCTGGCGTCTGCGCCGCGTATCGACCGCAGCGGTCCCGCGCCCGCCGATGCATCGGGCGCCCGCGTGCAGCCGAGCGGCGACAAGACGGGCCTTAGCCAGATACACGGATCGGCGGGCGTCAGCATCGGCACGGGCGGATACCGCAGCGCCTATGTCACCTCGGTTATTCCGGTCGGTGAAACCGGGCTTTTGGGCATAGCGGTCAGCCAGACCGATTACGGCAAGAACGGCGGCTATTACGGATACGGCTATGATGGTTACGGTTATGGCGGCTATGGCTATGACGGCTATCGTCATGGATACCGGGACGGCTATCGTATGGGCCAGCGCGGCGGCACGTCGCAATCGTTTGGCCTGTCGCTTGACATGACCGGCCGTGGCCGCGCCAATTCCGATACGCCCGAAGGGTGCGCACCAGGCTTCCGCGACGGCGGACGCTATATCGAACCGGTCTGGGTCACCCAAATGCGCGACCGCGACAGCGACAACGAATGTCAGGCCGCCGTGGCTGATAAGCCGTAGCGGGCGCTAAAGGCGGACCAGACTTTTTACAACGAGTATAGGCGACGGGTAGGGTTTGTCCGCGTCAGATGTTAAGCGTCTCAGGATATGGTGAAGGTTGCGTTTTAATATGATATGAAGGTGATGGGCGTAGGCCATCATAAAGCTCTGATGAGTAGGTCATATGAAATCTGTGCTGTTCCTGTGTTCCTCCAATGCCGGCAGATCGATTTTAGCCGAAGCATTGGCCAAAGAGCTTGCCAGCGATCACTTTCAGGCGTTTTCAGCCGGAGAGGAACCGAAATCATCCGTTAATCCTATGGTACTCGCACTCCTGACGCAAAAAGGTGTGTCGACTGAGGGCCTGCATTCCAAGTCATGGCAGACATTTGTCGGCGAAGATGTTCCCCACATCGACCTTGCCATTACGCTGTGCAACAACGCCGTCGGGGAAATGTGTTTTCCGATGATGGGTGTCGATTGCGTTGCCCATTGGGATATACCCGATCCGGGCGCGGCGAATACGATAGACGAGCGGAAGCTGGCCTTCGAACGTGTGTATGAGCGCCTGTCTCGCAATATCCAGGATCTTTGCGATCTGCCGGATTATGAGGGCCAGAGATTGGAGGTCGCGGTGAATCACATCGGCTGGCGCAATTCCGTATCTGCCGAGGGCGACTTGTAAATCGACGGCGCTCACGCCAGGGGCGCCTTCCTATTCCGGTCCGATTGACTCAGGTCGGCACTCCAGGCCCTTGCGGTTACGCGCTTTTTTCCTGAAAAGAACAGCACAGGTTTTGCAAAGTCAGGGGCGTTTCGCGTCTGGGCGGGCGGTGAGATACATCTGCCAGGCAATGGTTTTCAGCAAGGCCGTGCGGTCATTGCCGTTGGCATAGAGATCGAAATGGGTCTTGTCCGGTACGAAGGTGAAGTCTTCGTGCGCGCCCAGACCGTCGAACACCGCCTTGAGCTTGTGCGCGGCGCCATCAAGATAGAAGGTGTCCGCCGTGCCGACATAGAGATGAATCTTGCCGTCGAGGTCGGGCTTCAGGCGGGGCCAGTCGCGGGCGACGATCTGGGCGATGTCCCAATGGGCACGCCAGTAGGCGGCGACGGCCGGATCGACCTTGCCCGTGGCGCGGTCGAACATGGGGACCGGCTTGCCATCCGCGCCCTTGGGCGAGAACACCCAGTCGAACGACGCCATCTGACCGCCATAGGCGCCGAGCGCCTGTTCCAGCCGGGCGAAATCCTTGAACGTGGCCAGTACTTTGCCGTGGTCGCGTACCAGAGGCACGGGCTTGCCGTCCGCATCGGTATAGACATTGGCGTCGGGCCGGTAGAGATCGGCGTTGGTGAAGTCGGAGAAGTCGCTGGAGTCGGGTGAGGTCGGCCATGTGCCGCCGAACACGGTCGGATAGCGCACCTGCAGCCACAGGCTGGTCCAGCCGCCTGACGAATGGCCGGTCAGGAAGCGTGAGGACGGTTTGGCATCCGTTGCGTACTGGGTTTCGATCCACGGGATCAATTCCGTGGTCAGGGCTGTTCCCCATGGGCCGTTATTGACCGAGTCGGCAAATTCGTGTGCGCCGGTCGGCAGGCTCTGGTCGAGGAAGACCCAGATCATCGGCGGTATGTCGCCGGACGCCATCATGGCCGCCATGCGGGCGGCTGCGAACTTCTGGCTGGCCAGGGTCGCGCCGAAGCCGCTGGTCGTATAGACCGTCGGGTAGGTCTGGCCCGCCTTGGGGTAGCCCGGCGGCAGGGCGACCCAGCCGCGAATATGCGTCGGCGTGCCGCGGAAGGCCGACAGGGCAGGGCTTACGAAATCGATCGCACGGACGCCGGCCAGGCTGGCGCGCACGGCCTGGGCCTGATCGGGGGGCAGCCGTTTCAGCACGTCGTCGTCGCTGCGTTCGGGCACAAGGTCGCTGAGGGTCAGGAGCGGCGCGTCACCCGGCAGATTGGCCGAAACCACGGGCGAGACGCGGTCACCCGCGCCGCGTCCGCCGTAATTATAGTCGTGATTGCGATCGAGCACGGCCTGAACGTAGTATTGACCCGGCGGCAGATCGGAAAAGGCCGAGGGGAAGGCGTCGGTGTCGGCATCGACCACGATCGTCTGACCGGGCGCGGCGGTGTTGATCTCACGCGCGGCGATGGCCGTCCCGGTGGGTTCGAAGGGGGAGGTATCGACCTCGGTCGGCGCGGGCTCTCCGGGCTTGGCCTTGGTGGCGAAGATCAGCAGACGGCCGCTTACCGGCGCTTCGGCCGTGGCGGGCACCTCGACCTTGAACTGAACCTCGGCATAAGCGGAGGACGTACAGGCCAAAGTGCCGGCCAGCACAGTTGCAGCGATCATCGCGCGCATTAGAACCTCTCCACGTTTCGGTCCGTGAAGGAAAGCAAAAGTCCAGGCCCGATGCAATGTCTGTTTGAAATGCGCCCATAATTGTGGAACGCTTTGCTTGTTATCAGGTTGTAAAAGAGGTTGGGGGAGCACAATGGATTGGCCAAGCGACGCCGATGGCGATGTCATGAGACGCCTTCAAAAAGGGGGCTTCGACTTCGACCGTGAGGTCGAAATCGACTTCAATATCGATTTCGACAGGTGGCCGCCCGACGCCTCAATAATGGCGGTTTTGGCCAACGCGTTCCCTTCGGCAACCGTGTCGGTGGAGGAAGGTTACATGCGGGTCCAAGTGCGGTCGCTTGTTACCTATGCCTTTGATGAAAATGCAGGCCGACCTCACTCAGATATGTGCCGCATTTGGCGGAATATGCGAGAGCTGGGGGATATTATGGAAGCTAAACTCGCCGTAAATTCGATCGGTTGGTGTGGCAGCGGCCCAACAGCCTTAAGGCGTGACCTGTTCGCGGGTGCAGGGGCGGTTACTGCGGCGCTTGTGTCAGACCGCTCATTCCCGTGGGGACACCGAGCTTTCGCACAGCCGGACGTTATATAGCGCGCGTCTGGTCAACCAGACGCACAACCACGATAGCGACAATAGTAACCGGTAATAATTTTCTCAACCCGCAATTTTCGTGCAAAAGTTGGATTGCAGCTGTAGCTTCGGCACTATAAGTCGGGAGGTTAGAAATGGCCAAAAGTTTGGCTTTTGTAGTAGGAATCGCCAAAGCGCAAAAAGACGGCTTCGGACCGCTCACAGCGTGTGAAAAGGATGCAGTCGCAATGCGTGAACTGCTCCAAGCGACCGGCCGCTTTCACGTCGAAATCGCTATAGATGTCTCAGCTGCGAGCCTCAAAACGATTATCCGAACGCAGTACGACAAACATGAAGCAGTCGAAGAAGTCCTGTTTTATTTTAGTGGCCACGGCGAGTCGCTTAGAAGCGCTTCATATATGGTTTTTGATGGGTATAATGTCGCGAGCCCCGATTTAACGGGGATTGCTCTTTCAGATTTAATAGATTTACTGCGACCTTTTTCAGCTGATCGAACTGTGCTCATTGTCGATGCCTGTTTTTCGGGTCAACATCTAATTAAGTCGAGCAACCCAACCTTTGCAGTCCAGCATCAACTCAAGTCTCTTTGGTTCTTCGCCTCTTCAGGGGACAAAGAGGAGACACCAGCAGGTGCTGAGCTCAGCCCCTTCACCAATGGATTCATAGAAATAATTGCCCAAATCCCAGGGCCTGAGATTTACTATATGGATATTGCGAGCGGACTGCGCACTGTATACGGCACCGAAGCTAACATATCGCCGACCGTTAATATTGCCAGTGATGTACGCCAGATGTTTTGTCCGGACAAAGCCAGTTTGCAAACAGTTTTGGACAGGTATGCTAGCCCTGAATCCGCCGGTGATGATACGGAGCAGGAACATGACCAACAGCTTGAGGAGCTAGCTCTTGTCGAGTCCGAATCTGTGTCGGACCTGCTTATTTTGTCAGAATATGAAGCCAAGTTAACAAATGAAACTCAAGCACAAGAGTTGCTTCAGACGATACAATCGAATATTGTGACCCGCGTTGAGACGACCAATACAGTAGCGGAGTTTTATACTTTTAAACTTGAATCTAAGGACCATTACGACTCTGTCCACGATCACGAAGCCATCGTGAGCGCGTTAAAGAACGCGAAGAGACCTGATCGTTTTGTCGAGGCAAGAAGCGTTCGACGCGAGAAGAAGCCGAAACGATCCATTTGGGAGTTTGCCCCATTTGCCAACGTGCTAGAGGCTAAAGAATATGAAATCGAATATATATTGGTAAATCACTCATCGATTAAACGTGTGCATTTCCGACTACTTGCAATACCCAAATTCGGCGCTCTGCGTAGAGGGGTGCTGGAAATCGTGTTCGCTCCGTCCTTAGAGCGTTGCTTTGTATATTCGAGGTTTGCCTTGCAGTGGCGGTCAGATTTTGAAGAATTCGACAATTCCTCGGGATTGAGTGATTGGAGCAGACATGTTGTGGGTTGGGACGGGCTTCCGTCTGACTTGATCGACGAAATGGCTTCGGGTCTTTGTCATCGAATTTCTGATCATGTTCGCGCAGTTTCTGACGAACTGTCGCGGAGGTAATATCTCCATTTCCGGAAGAGTGCATCGGGATATGGGACCTTTATGCCGGTGTGCCAGGTCCGTTTCAGTCGTAAGCTGAAGACGAAGAGCCTCACTTTTTTGTCAGTATACCGGTGTTTTCGCACCTGTGGCAAAAAATAATCGCGATCCGGGTGCGGCGGGATAACGCCCCTCTTGCGGGCGAGAGATAATCGTGATCATCTTCGGTTTATGATGAAAACAGGGTTCAAAAACATCGCGGGGGCGCTCGCGCTCGTGGTCGCTGCGGCGATGCTGGTGTCATGCGGTGGCGGCGGGGGCGGGGGGACGTCCATTCCGTCTTCGGGCGGGGGGTCCGGCGGCGGCGGCGGGTCTGGCGGCAGCAGTTCGGGCTGGGTTTCCGGGGTGTTTCAGGCGGCCAGCCTGTTCAAGGACAAGTGCCAGAGCCCGCGTTCAGGCGTGGACAGCGAAGGCAATGCCTTCCCCGACAAGGTGGGGATGCTTTCGGACGAAAAGAACTGGCTGAGGTCGTGGACGCACGAGACTTATCTGTGGAACACGGAGGTCTACGATACGGACCCCAGCCTGCCCGGTGCGGTTCTCGACTATTTCGGGATATTGAAGACCCAGGCCAAGACGGCTTCGGGCAAGGATAAGGACAATTTCCATTTCAGCCAGCCGACGGCGGATTATCTGGCGCAGCGTAATTCGGCGGCGACCGCCAGCTATGGCGCGAGCTTCACCATTATTTCCGGCACGGCGCCGCGCGATGTACGTGTCGCCTTTACCGACCCCGGTACGCCGGCGGACGATGTGGTTGGCGGCCAGAAAAACCTTATCCGCGGGACGCAGATATTGAGCATCAACGGGATCGATCTGGTCAATGGCGGGACGACGCAGGCGCAGGTCGATCAGTTGAACCAGGGGCTTTTCCCGCCGACGGCCGGGACGACCAACACCTTTGTGGTGCGCGATCCGGGCAGCTCGGTCACGCGGACCATTACGCTGACGTCGCAGAATCTGGTGTCCAAGCCGGTGAACCGCACCAAGGTGCTGACCGATGGGTCTGGGAACAAGGTGGGTTATATCCTGTTCAACACGTTCAGCCCGTATTCGAGCGAAAGCGATCTGGTGTCCGCGATCTCGACCTTGCGCGACGCCAATGTGAGCGATCTGGTGCTGGATATACGCTATAATGGCGGGGGGCTTCTGGCCGTCGCGTCGGAGCTTGGCTACATGGTGGCGGGCAATACGCGCACCACCGGGCGGACGTTCGAGCGGCTCAGTTTCAACGCGGCGGCCGGGACGCGCAATCCGGTGACGGGCGAGACCAATTCGCCGGTGCCTTTCTATAACAGTGCGCAGGGGTTCAGCGTGACGGCGGGGACGGCGCTGCCCACGCTTAACCTGGGGCGGGTGTTCGTGCTGACGACGGGATCGACGTGCAGCGCCAGCGAGGCCGTTATCAACGGTTTGCGCGGGGCGGGCGTGGAGGTGATCCAGATCGGCGGCAAGACGTGCGGCAAGCCTTACGGTTTCTATCCGCAGGACAATTGTGGCACGACCTATTACAGCATACAGTTCAAGGGCGTGAACGATGTCGGGTTCGGGGACTATGCCGATGGGTTCGTGCCGGCCAATTCCACCGAAGCCAATGGCGTCAAGGTGCCGGGTTGTGCCGTGGCGGACGATTACAGCCGCGAATTGGGCGACAGCGCCGAAGGGCTTTTGAGCGCGGCCTTAGGGTACGGCACGGCGGGGAGCTGTCCGGCGGTATCGACCATAGTGGCGAAATCGGGCGCCAGCAGCGGGGCACGGGTGTCTTCGCCCGCCTTGTCTCCGCCGGTCCGCTTTATCATGGACACCAATCGCGACATGACCCGCATACGGTAGGAGGCGCCAGTGAACCGGTCATTGCCAGTTATTGCGGTGGCGATTGCGGGGGCGCTTATGGGCGGGTGCCAGAGCGTGGCGGCCGCCGGTCCTCCTGTGCCGGCGACGGTCGATATGGACGATGCCGGGACGCGGGCGGCGGTGACGGCGGTGCTGGCCAAGGCTTTGGGGCGGGCGCACGTCGAACTGGGGCCCGGGGCGTCGGCGCAGACGGCGACGGTGAGCGTCTTGCCACCGCCGCTGGGGCCGTATGAAACCCATTCGACCGCCATGCCGGTATTGTTCGATATCGTCACGGCGGGGCGCGCGTGCCGGGCCGTGCGGCGCGATACGCAGGCGGTTTACGATCTGACCGGCATCGCGTGTACGCCAGCGGGGCGGTAAGCGCAGCTTTTCCATTTTGGCTTTTGGGGCCGGCTTTTCCCGGTTGATCGGGCAGGGCGGCGCGGGCTATAGATCCGGCATGGAAAGCGTTACTCTGTCTCTGTTTCTGATGGTTGCGGTCGTGGCCAGCGGATGGTTGTCGCGGATGTCGCCGGTGCTTGTGCCGACGCCTTTGGTCCAGATCGGTCTGGGGGCGGTGATCGCGGTCACGACAGGGGCGGCGGTCGATCTCAAGCCCGACGTTTTCTTCCTGTTGTTCCTGCCGCCGCTGCTGTTTTACGACGGGTGGAAGATTCCCAAGGAAGGGTTGTTCCGCGACAAGGGGACGATCCTGCAACTGGCGCTTGGGCTTGTGGTGCTGACGGTGCTGGGCCTTGGGCTGTTTATCCGCTGGATGATCCCGGACATGCCTTTGGGGGTGGCGTTCGCCCTGGCCGCCATTCTGTCGCCGACCGACCCGATTGCGGTGTCGGCCATTGCGACGCGCGTGCCGATCCCTAAGCGATTGATGCATATTCTGGAAGGGGAGGCGCTGCTTAACGACGCGTCCGGCCTGGTGTGCATGCGGTTTGCGGTGGCGGCGGTGCTGACCGGCAGTTTTTCGCTGGTCGATGCGTTCGGCACCTTCCTGTGGGTGGCGGCGGGCGGGATCGGCATCGGGGTGGCCGTTACGTGGGTGATCACCCGGCTGAAGGGGATAATTTCGCGCCGCATCGGCGAGGATACCGGTTCGCAGGTGGTCATCAGCCTGCTTATCCCGTTCGGGGCTTACCTGCTGGCCGAAGAGGCGAATTGTTCGGGCATTCTGGCGGCGGTGGCGGCGGGCATTACCATGAGCTATGCCGAGCAGAGCGGGCAGGTCATGGCCGAAACGCGGGTGCGGCGAAACGCGGTGTGGGATACCATCCAATATACGGCCAATGGCATCATCTTCGTGTTGCTGGGTGAGCAATTGCCGAGCATAGCGGCGCGGGCGGCCAATGTGGTGCGCATGACCGGGCATAGCGATCCGTTGTGGCTGGTCGTCTACGTCGTCGGCATCAATCTGGCGCTGATCGCATTGCGGTTTTTGTGGGTGTGGGTGGCGTTGCGGTTCACCCTGTTCCGGGCGGCGCGCAAAGGGATGGCTGTGCGGCGGCCCAGCCTGAGGCTTGTCGCGGCGACGTCTCTGGCCGGGGTGCGCGGGGCGATTACGCTGGCCGGTGTTTTGACCATTCCGTTCATGTTGCCCGATGGGGCCGCTTTTCCGGTGCGCAACCTGGTCATATTCCTGTCGGCGGCGGTGATTGTGGTGTCGCTGATCCTGGCTAGTGTGGGTTTGCCGTTCCTGTTGAAGGGGCTGGAGTTGCCGCCGGAACCGCAGGCTCAGGCGGAGGAGGATGCGGCGCGGGCGGCGGCGGCCGAGGCTGCCATTGTGGCGATAGAGCAGTTTCAAAGGGCGATGGCGGTGGGCGGGCGCGAAAGCGAGCTTTACGGGGAGGCCGGGGTGCGGGTGGTCGATCTGTACCGCAGGCGCATTGACGGTCGGCATCTGGGCGGGGCGGAAGGGGCGCGATTAAAGCAACTGGAGGAGGCCGAACGGCGGCTCAGGCTGGCCGGCATTCGGGCTGAGCGGGAGACGTTTTATACGCTCAGCCGGTCGCGCGAGTTGTCCGACGAAACGATGCGCAAGCTGGTGCGGGAGGCTGACCTGGTGGAAGCCCGGTTGACGAGCGGGTAGAATGGCGTGTTGATAAAGGCTGAGTTGGAAGCCGAATTCGGTTGCTCTTTGGTGCAGGTTTACTCTGACAGTCATGTTCTTGTCTGGCTGGCCGACGACCGGCGCGCGGTCCGGTTGGTTTTGACCTCCCGGAATATGGAAGCGCCGCAAAACCTGGAATGGTACCAAACCGTTGCAAGGGGCGCCTTAATGGATGGCGTGAACTTTGTGCTGAAGCGGCCGGATAGGTTCATCGAGGAAAAAGCTGGCCGCACGGGGTCAGGCGTTTCCTATCGCCTTGTGGCGGAAAATGTCTCCGTCACAGACCGCAATTTGAAAGCTACAGCTTATGATCCGATAGTGCTGGAGCAAGTCAGGCTTAAGGTGAATAACACGTTCGAACGGGCGGTCGGCTGGACGTGATGTATGGCGAGCAGGCCCCGTTCGTTTCTTTTCGCTTGGTGCTGAGTGGGGCGACTGGATTTTAGTCCGCCTTGTCCATCTGGGCGAAGTGGAGCAGGATGCCGGCCGGATCGATGACGTGGGTCACGAGCGCGCCATAGGCTTCGCGGCGCGGCGGGTTGACCTTCACTTCGTCGAAGCCGCCTTCGGTTTTTACCCGTAGAGCCGTGTCGTACCAGGCCTTAGCGTCGTCGACGACCAGGTGAAGCATGGTGTTGTGAGCCCAGGCTTCGACGAAGGCGTTTTGCAGGAACATATGGGACGCGCCCAATTCCATCAGGGCCAGGTCGGCGTCCTGATAGACCGAGGTCCAGCCCAGGCGGGTGTAAAAGTCGATTGAGCGGCGGAAATTCTGTGTCGCCAGGAAGGGGCGCTGGTCGAGTATGGCGGGCATGATGGGCTCCTTTGGCGTGGTGGTCGGGGCGATGATGGAGATGGCGTGAGGGGGCGGTTCTGGCGTCACGGCTCATTATTTTGATCGACAAGGTCAGACCAGAAGCGGATGCGGCGCGCGGTATTCGGCAAGGCTTTATTGGGCTGTTCGCCCAGTTCTCGCGCCACATAGTCGGCCAGGTCGGTGCCGTAGATGATGATGTCCGACTGATAGATCGAGAATACGGGGTTGCCAACGCTGTTCGGTTCGGCGGGCAGGTAGCGATGGCCGAAGAGGGGGATCAGTTTCGGCGCGGCGGTGACCAGGGCTTTGAGCGCTTCGGCGCGTTCCTGAGGTGTGTCGGGCCGTTCGCCCCAGGATGTCGGCCACAGGGCGTTTTGTTCAACGTCGAAGATCAGGCCGTCATAGGGCCAATCCAGCATTCCGCGAAGAGTGGGATTGTCGGTGCGCCAGTCGTAGGTTTCAAGCCAATGGTCGTTCGACAGATAGGCGATCAGGTCCGGGGGAAAGGTCAGATCGTAGAGGGTCTGAGCGCGGTCGAGCTCCGTCAGGGTGTAGGCGCGTCGGGGGCTTGTCATGGGCGGTATCTCCTGGGGGCGCGTGTCGTATGGTCTTTTACAGTCAGCCTTGGAACGCCGAATTGCGAAGCGCCTGTCCTGAAGTCAGGTTTGGAAGGCAGGGTATTTTGCAAGCGGTTTGCTATCCGGCCAAATTTTTGACAGATGGGCAAGCCAAGCCGCCATGACGACACCGGACTGCGGAAATAAGCCTGAGCGGTCACAGGCTTTAATTGCGGCCTTGAGGTACCAGAGTATTCGACTGCGTCGGGTTGCTGTGCCCCAGATATTGTCCTCGTCCAAAGCTTGATTGAGCATCCAAGTGAGGCTGAATAGCGCCCTTGCGACTGTTACCAAGGTGATTTCCCTCTCAAAAATATGGTCGCTCAATGCAACGGGAAATACAGCCGCCAATTCATTTCTGTAGACGCATTCGATTCTCTGCGCGACGTCTTCGGGGATGACACCGGCACACCAGCAGGATGGGAAGCCGATGCGCCAATATACGGCGTCGAGCAGCATATGGCCGGGGGCGGAAAATTCAAAATCGATGAGCCTGGCGACGCCATTGTCCAACAATAGGTTGTCCGGACATCCGTCGGCATGGACGAGAGCGAGCCATTCGCCAGGATTTACCAGACGCGAGCGAATCGTCTGCAAATCATCTTCGGGGAATTGAAAGCGGGCCAATGCGGGCGGGGGCTGGTCGAGCCAGGTTGCGCCAACCAGATTAGGGGCGATGGACTTGGGAAATGTCGATGCGACGGCGTCGGCGTGGCGTTGTTGGCAGTTTAGGGTTGCCACATGCAGTTCTGCCATCGCGCGCGCGTACGCCGTCATCGCGGATTCCGCTTCGTCTGCCGTTCCTTCGAGCAGAGGCTTTACGAGCGATGGCAGGTGAGCGCCAAAATCGCTGAAAACGATCAGGCCGTTCTCGGCGTCGCCGGCGAGCAAGAGCGGACATTCGCCGGGTTCATTTCCGCAAAGGATTTGTCTGGCTACCCATTCTTTAGCCAGGCCGGAATCTGCGAAGACGGTCGGCGACGTAGAGCAGAACGAAGTGAGCCGCGTGGTCTTCACGATAACAGGGCGCGACGTCTGGCCCAGTTGGGCCTGCGCCCTGAGGATCAGGTTGCGGCGGTCCTCCCGGCCGATAGGTTCGATATTCAGCAGTTTGGCCGGGACGCCGAACGCACGTGTCAGGGCCGCTTCCGCTAGATCCGCCGCGCCGCGTTCGTCGATAGAGCGATAATTGTCCATCCGTTTCCTGACTGCTTGGTCATGGTCGCCGAGGAGGCGCGCAATTGATCGCATGGCATTGGCTGACGCGAAAGAGCCTTGGTGTGCAAAATGGGGCGATTTGATTGCGGCCTCCTGAGGCGGGTCTGCGTGCGGCGCTTCACACGGAAAGAGGGAGGCGGGGTGCTGCCTTAAGGCCCCCACCACCAACGCGCTGAAGCGCGTCGGTCCCCCGCCCCGCAGGTGGGGCGGTATAGGGGGATTGAAAAAAGTTCACGATACGTTCCATTTTTCGATTGACGGAACGTTCGAAAAATGAGACAAATATGCAGGGTCGGAGATGAGCGCCCACACATTGAAAAGAACAGCCCGCAGCCGTCATTGGCGCGGGCTTTTTTATTACGCTCCAGGCTACCGGCCCACCTGATTTAAATGGAACAGTGAACGATGGCCAGGGGCGTAAAGCGAAGCGGCCCTACGCAACGTGATGCGCACCCAGGTGATGTGCGGGCGGGCGATGTGCGGTCGGTCGCTGCGGGCCATGGCGAGGCGGCGATTGCCACCCTTTACGACATTATGAGCGACGCCGGTCAGACCGCGACGGCGCGGCTGGCAGCGGCCAAGGAATTGCTCGATCGCGGGCATGGCAAGGCGACGGCGGGCGGTGACGCGTTTGTGGCGCCTGTGGAGGCGCTGTCCGCACCGCTCAGCGACGCCGATGCAGACCGGGTGGCAGCGCGGATAAAGCAACTGGATGATGAGTTCTGACGAGATCGAGACGATTGCTTTGCGGCACAAGCTGGAAAGCGATTTCTACTTCTTCGTCCGCTACGCCTATAAACAGACGACCGGCCGGCGGTGGTTGCGCAACTGGCACCATGAGGTGTTGTGCGCGCGGCTGGAGGCGGTGTGGCGCGGCGAGGTCAGGCGGCTGATTATCAACATGCCGCCGCGCTATTCGAAGACCGAGATTGTGTGTGTGCTGTTCATCGCCTGGTGTTTGGCCAAGGCGCCGGACTGCGAGTTCATCAATGTCTCCTATGCCGCCCGCCTGGCCGCCAATAATGGCGCCCGGGCGCGCGACATCGTGGCGGCGGCGTGGTTCCGAACCCTGTGGCCCCGGTGTGGGCTCAAGGCGGGCGCCGCCGCCCGGGACGATTGGCGCACAACGAGCGGCGGGGTCATCTATTCGACCGGCTCCGACGGCACGATCACCGGTTTTGGTGCGGGTAAGCCGCGTGACGGGTTTGGCGGGGCGATCCTGATCGACGATCCGCACAAGGCAGACGAGGCGGCGTCCGACACTATTCGCCAGTCGGTCATCGACTGGTTCGGCAATACATTGGAAAGTCGGTGCAATACGGCGCAGACGCCGATTGTCGTCATCATGCAGCGCCTGCATCCGGAAGATCTGTCTGGGTTTTTGCTCGGCGGCGGCAATGGTGAGGATTGGGAGCATATCTGCCTGCCCGCCATCGGGGCCGATGGCCGGGCGTTGTGGCCGGAGAAACATTCGCTGGAGCGGCTCAGCCGCATGAAGGCGGCCAATCTGCGGGTCTTCACCGCCCAGTATCAGCAGGCGCCGTCTCAGGCGCTGTTGCGCGGGGCGTTGTGGACGCAAGGGCTGATCGATGAGGCATGGCGGCGCGGGCGGCTGGCGGCGGAAACACAAGAGTGGGGCCGGGTGGTCGTCGGCGTCGATCCATCCGGCGGCGGGGACGATGTCGGCATTGTCGCGGTGGCCGAATATGGCGACGGGGCGATTGTGCTGGAAGACGCCACGGTATCGGCCGGCGAAGGGGATACGGCACTGGCGCGGACGCTCCATTGGGCGACGCGCGTGGCGCAGACCTGCCGTCGGTGGAATGCCGACTGCATTGTCGGGGAACGCAATTTTGGCGGCGATATGGTGGAAGCCACGCTACGGGCGGCGCAGATCGAGGATCGCGTCGTCATGGTGACGGCCAGCCGCGGCAAGCATGTGCGGGCCGAGCCGGTCGCCGCCTTTTACGACCAGGGCCGCATGGCGCACCTGGACAGATTTACGGAAATGGAAGCCGAAATGAAGCAGACGACGCCGCTGGGTTATCAGGGTGCGGGATCGCCCAACCGCCTGGACGCCCTGGTGTGGGCGATCCATGAATTGAAGCTGAGATCGGGCTTCGGCTACGGTATGTTGGAGGTGGTGTGATGCTGTTTTTTGACCGTCTCATCAATCTGGTTACTGGGCTGGGGCAGGGCAGCGACAAGGCGGCGGGCAATGTCTTTGGGCTGCGCCGCATCGATGACGCCGAGCTGGCGGCCATGCACCGGTCGGACTGGCTGTCGCGCAAGATCATCGACATCGTGCCCAATGACATGACGCGCGAATGGCGCAACTGGCAGGCTGCGCCGGAGCAGATTGCCGCCATCGAGGCGCTGGAAACCGCGCCGGCCATCACCTTGCGCGCCAAGGTCAATGAAGCCTTGCGCCGGGCCCGTCTGTTCGGCGGATCGGCGCTGTTTTTGGGGATGCGTGACGGCACGCCCGATCTGCCGCTTGATGTCGAGCGGGTGGGGGCGGGCGATCTGCTCTACCTGCATGTGCTGAACCGTCAGGACGTGGCGACGGGGGAACTGGATCGCGACGTGACCAGTCCGTTTTACGGCGAGCCGTCGTTTTACGAGGTACGCGGCGGCAATGGCGTGGCGGTGCGGGTGCATCCATCGCGCATGGTGCGTTTTACCGGCGCGCCGGTTCTGGATGGGTGCGGTGGCCCGCTGGCCTGGGGCGATTCCGTGCTGCACGCCGCCTATGACGCCATTCAGAATGCGGCGTCGGCCCAAAGCCATATTGCGTCGCTGATCCCGGAATTGAAGACCGACATCATCTATGTGCCCGGTCTGTCGAAGCATTTGCAAAACGAGGCGACGACCAAGGCGCTGACCGAGCGGTTCAGCTACGCCAACATGCTCAAGTCCATGTTTCGGTTGACTCTGCTGGAAGGCAATGGCGGCTCGGGCGACAGCGCGCGCGGCGAGAAGTGGGAGCAGAAGCAGATCAATTTCGCGCAATTGCCGGAATTGATGCAGCAATATCTCCAGATCGCCGCCGGGGCTGCCGATATTCCTGTGACGCGGCTTTTGGGGCAATCACCCGCCGGGCTGAACAGCACGGGCGATGGCGATATTCGCAACTATTACGACCATATCACCGCGCGTCAGCGGACCGAATTGGCGCCGCGTCTGGGGCGACTGGACGAGGTGTTGATCCGATCGGCCACGGGCACGCGCGATCCGGCCATTCATTACACCTGGGCGCCGCTGTGGGGCCTGTCGGAAAGCGAGCGGGCGGACGTGTTCAAGACGACGGCCGATGCGGCACGGGTTCTGGCCGGATCGGGGGCGGGGACGCCGCCATTGGTGCCGGTGGCGGCCCTGTCGGCGGCGCTGGTCAACCGTTTGATCGAGGACGGGGTCTTGCCCGGACTGGAAGCGGCGCTGGCCGACATCAGCCCGGCAGATACGGCCACTCGGGAGACATAAGCCATGCAATTTACCGATACAGTGACCGTCGCGGGCGCTCGCCGCCGCGACGACGGGGCGCTATTGGCCGAAGCGCGGATCGCGCGCACCGGCATTCAGCTCTACCTCGGGTCCGAGGTAGGGCGGCCTGAATTCGACCGGGTGCGCGTCTATCGCCCCGGCGCGGAGGTGTTCAGCCGCGAGACCATGGCGTCCGCCGCGCACCGTCCGGTGACCAATGATCATCCGCCGGAACTGGTCACGTCCGCCAACTGGAAGACCTATGCGGTGGGCAATACGGCCGATGAGGTGACGGGCGAGGCGGTCTTTATCCGCGTGCCGCTGATGGTCAGCGATGGCGCGGCGGTGGCCGACATTCAGGCGGGCAAGCGGGAGCTAAGCGCCGGATACACCTGCGATCTCGACTTTACGCCCGGTGTGACCGAGGCGGGCGAGGCCTATGACGCCATTCAGAAAAACATCCGGCTCAACCACGTCGCCATCGTGCGGCGCGGCCGGGCCGGCAGCCAAGTCCGCATCGGCGACGGTGCGGCGTCATGGGGCATTGCCCCGATCACAGCAGACGAAAGGACCCCGGATATGCCGGATACTCTGCGTACCGTTATGGTCGATGGCCAGGCGGTTTCCACGACCGGCCAGGGGGCCGAGGCCATTGAGAGCCTGAAAAGCGCCCTTATGGCGAAAGACGAAGAGATCGGCGCGCTCAAGGCCGGTCTGACGGCGGCGCGTGAAGCCGCCCACGATCTGCGCGATCTCGATGCCCTGGTCGCTGCGCGAAGCGAACTGGTCGCCGCCGTCCAAGCCATCGATGCGCGCATCGAGGTCAGCGGTCGCAGCGATGCCGAATTGCGCCGCGCCGCCGTCACCGCCCGCCTGGGCGAGGAGATGACGCGTGACGCCAGCGACGCCGAGGTGTGCGGCATGTTCAAGGCGATCAGCCGCGCCGCAAAGCCCGCCACGGCCTCAGGCGATCCGTTTGCCGGGGCCGTTCGTGACGGCCTGACCGGTGCGGCCACGCCCGCCACCGCCTACCGTGCCATGACCGTTCGACTGACGTCGGCGTGGCAGACCCCAAACCTGAATAGCTCGAAGGGAGCCGCCTGATGCCCGCCATCCAGTCCACCTATGCCGCCCAGCACGCCCGCTGGGTTGAAGGCCTGGTTCTGACCACGGAACCGAATGTCATTGTCACCCGCATCGCCGAAGACGCCGAAGGCGTCGGGTTCGGCAAGGTCTGCGTCCAGGGCGACGCCGACAATACGATCACGGATTCGGAGCCGTCGAAGAAGTTCGAAGGCATTGCCGTGCTCGACGCCACCCAGCCCAACGGCACCTATGAGCGCTATGCCAGCGTCGCCGTGCTGAAAAAGGGCGTCGTCGCCGTTCAGGCCTCGGTCGCTGTCGCCAAGGGGGACGCCGTTTACTTCGTGCCCGCCACGGGCGTGCTGACCAATGTTTCGACCAACAACACCCTCATCCCCAACGCGCAATGGGACACCAGCACCTCCGGTGCCGGTCTCGCCGCGCTGCGCCTCGCCTAAGGAGCCGCCTTACCATGCAAAAGCTAAACATCCAGGACGCTCAGCAAGTCGCCATGAGCTTCCTTCTGCGTCAGGCCGCCCTGATCGAGCCGGAAGTCTACCAGATCAAGTATCAGGACATTCAGTATCCGACGCTGATCCCGGTCGATACGTCGGCGCCGGAATGGATCCAGTCGGTCACCTACATGTCGATGGACGCGGTTGGCCAGGCGCAGTGGTTCAACGGCAATGCCCAGGACGCGCCACGCATCGAGCTGACGCGTGAAAAGTTCGAGACCGGCGTGTCCATGGCCGCCATCGGTTATGGCTATACGCTGGAGGAACTGGGCACCGCTCAGATGCTCGGCATGAATCTGGCGGCCGACAAGGCCTTGGCCGCGCGTCGCGCCGCCGAGGAAAAGATCGATGCCGTGGCCTTTGCCGGTGATGCCCAGAAGGGCTTTTCCGGTCTGGTCAATGCCGCGACGCCGACGGCGACCATGGCGCCGGCCGATGGTGCGTCTTCGGCCACCACCTTTGCCAGCAAGACGCCGGATCAGATCCTGCGCGATGTCAACGGCGTGCTGACCGGCATTTTCACCGGCACGTTGGGGGCGGAAATCGCCGATACCCTGTTGATGCCCTATGCCGTGCTGCTCGACCTGTCGACGCGCCGCATGGACGCCGTCAACCAGACGACGGTTCTGGAATGGATCGAGCGCAACAACATCTTCACGCGCACGACCGGCCAGCCCCTGACCCTGCGGGGTGTGTTCGGTTATCTGGATACGGTGGGCGCGTCGGGCACGAAGCGTCTGGTCGCCTATCGCCGGTCGCCGGAGGTGCTGAAAATGCACCTGCCGATGCCGTTCCAGTTCCTCCAGCCGTGGCAGACCGGGCCGATGCGTTTCGACGTGCCGGGCATCTTCCGCGTCGGTGGTGTCGATATCCGCCGTCCGAAGTCGGTCCGTTACCTGGACGGGATCTAGCACATGCAGATTACCAATATCCAGAAGGGCGCGCGCGGGCTCAATACGACCACCGGCGCGGTCCTGATCGGGCCGGGCGAAAGCGTGGCCGGTATCGAGCTGAACGAGGCCGAACTGGCCATCGCCAAGGCGACGGGCTGGTTCGAATTCGACAGCAAACCCGTAAAGAAGAAGGACTGACACCATGGCAGGGTATGGCAGTGACGACGCGTTCCAGGCGTGGCTGAGCGGCAATGGCCATGCCCTGCCGGCCGGTGCGCCCGCCGCGGCGGTGCTGCGGCAACGCGGCAGCGCCTATATCGATGCGACCTATGGGCTGCGCTTTCCGGGCCAGCCCGTGGGCGGGTTCGATCAGGACCGCGCCTGGCCCCGCGCCGGGGCGGTTCTGATCAGCGGGGCTTTTGTGCCGCCGGAGGTGGTGCCCAATGCCGTGGTGCAGGCCAGTTACGCCGCCGCCTTTCAGGAGGCGGTGTCGCCGGGCAGCCTGTCGGTGGTGGGGTCCGTTGCCGGACGGGTCAAGCGTGAAAAGGTCGAAGGCGCGGTCGAGGTTGAGTACCAGGTCGGCGGCGATATGTCCGCCGCCGGATGGGTTCCGATCCTCACGGCAGTCGAAGGGCTTTTGGCGCCGTTGCTTGTGCCGGTCGCGCCCATTCCCGGCATAGTGGTGGTGTGATGGCGCAATTCGATTATAGCCGGATGCAGGCGACGGCGGCGCGTTTGCTTGGCCGCTTCGCTCAAGGCGAGGTGGTGTTGCGGCGGGCCGGTGCGCCGGTGGCCGATGCCGCCGCTCCGTGGGTTGCGCCCATCGCTACCGAGGCTCAGGCTTGGACGCTTAATGCCACCATCAAGGGCGTCAGCCAGAAATTCATCGATGGCGATCTGGTCACGGCGTCCGATCTGGAGGTGACGGCGGCGGCATTCGCCGACGCACCCCGGGTCGGTGATGTGTTGATCGTCGATGGTCAGGCGCGCACCGTATTGAGCGTCAGCCGCGTGCCCGCTGCCGGTCCGGTGGTGGCATGGACCTTCGTGGTGAAAGGATAGGCATGGACAGTTTCAGCAATGCCATTGCCGCCTGGACCCGTGCGGCCGAGACGCAGATTGCGCGGACCTTTCTTTTGAGCAGCCGCCGTGTGGTCGATCGGATGGACGAGGTCATGCCTGAACCGGTCAGGGGGACGCTGAACGTCTTCGTATCGGCGTCCGGCCATGACCTGATTGCCAGTTATCAGTCGCCGGACGCGCAGGCCGCCAATTACGGCCAGCAGGGCAAGCCGCCCGTTCAGGCCGTGAAACGCGCCGCGCAGGCGTGGCAGTCCATCGTCAAAACGGTCGCCAGCGAGGTGCAGTCATGACCCCCGGTGTCGAGACGCGGATTTGGCTGGCCCTGCGTCAGCGTGTAACCAGTTTGCCGGGCGGATTGGCCATAGATTGGCCGGGCAGCGATTTTACGCCGCCGGCGGATGACGGCGGGCCCTTGGGTTTCGTCGAGGTTCGCCAGGTGCAGAGCCCGGGCACGCGTATTCTGATCGGATCGCAGAGCGCCTCCGGTCGGGCCGGTGTCTTGCAGCTGTCGCTCATGGTGCCCATTGCCCGAGGCGTGGCGGATGCGGCGGTGGCGGAGATGGCCGGTCAGATGGCCGCCCATTTTCCCGCCGATCTCAAACTTCGCTTCATGGGGTTGGAGGTCCGTATCGAACGGGCCGCCGACATCGCCGCCGGTTACCGCGACGGCGTTTACTGGCGCGTGCCGGTCAGTGTGCGCTGGCGTGCCTACGCTTAAATTTCACTTTTCCTCTTCCGGCCCGTGCCGGTTCTCCTGACCCGCTTCGGCGGGTTTTTCCTTGAAAGGACAGACATATGTCTCTCTATCCCGTAGCGGGCGCCAAACTGTATATCGGCGGTGCGCTCAACGACAAGAACGCCGACTTTACCGCCGCCGACTTCGCGTCGCAAACCTGGACCGAAATCGACGGCTGGGAAACCATGGGCGCCATCGGCGATACGTCGAAGGAAATCGCCACCGAGCTGATCAACCGTGGCCGTTCCATCAAGCAAAAGGGCACGCGCGACGCTGGTTCGATGGAAAATGAGTTCGCCATCATTTCGGGCGACCCGGGCCAAGAAGCGGTGTTGGCCGCCGAACGGACGCGCAGCAATTTCGCCTTCCGCATCGTGTTCGATGACGCGCCGATCACCACGGCTAAGGCTGCCACAATCACCATCGCGTCGCCGGGCGTCGTCACCAGCACGGCGCATGGCTATAGCGACGGCGACAAGGTGGTCTTTTCGACAACCGGCGCCTTGCCGACCGGTCTGGCGGCGGGCACCACCTATTACGTGGTCAGCAGCACGGCCAACAGCTTCAGCGTCGCCGCCACCTCTGGTGGTTCGGCCATTGTTACGACCGGCACGCAATCGGGTGTTCATACGGTGTCGAAGGTGGCCTCCGGGTCGCAGCGCCTGTTCATCGCCCTGGTCATGTCCGCCGAAGAGCAGGGCGGCGGCGCCGATACGGTTCAGAAGCTGAAGGCCAAGTTCGGCATCAATTCGAACGTTGTGAAGATCGCGGCGGGTTAGAGCCGGTTCCGGCCCGACACCGGATCATTACACCGCGCGAAGACGCGCGGTCAGGGGAGGGTGATGTCGGCATCCTTCCCGCCCGTAGAGCGCCGATCTGACGGCCTCCGATCGGCGCTCTACATTTTTGTTTTTACGCGTTTTTTTAGACAGCGCTCTTGATGTGCTCTGGCCGACAAAGGAAACAGATTATGGATATTTCGACCCTCAAAAAAGACAGTTCCGCCATCGCCGCCGGCCAATGGGTCGGCGATATTCCCGGCCTGGGGGAGGTGCGGCTCTATGTGCGCGGCCTGTCCAGCGCCGCGGCGGTCAGTTTGCGTCAGCGCAAGGAGCGCGCGGTGCCCAACGATCAGCGCGAGCGCGACGGTAGTCTCAAGCCCGATGCGGCGGTGCGCCTGACGACCGAAGTGCTGCATGAAGCCATTCTGCTCGGCTGGGAAGGCCTGACCTCGGGCGGCAAGCCGTTGGCCTATGACAGCGAAACCGCGCGCAAATACCTGACCGATCCGGATTTTGAGGCCTTTGCCGACGCGGTGGTGTGGGCGTCGCGGGTGGTCGATCGCGGGACGGCAGCCACCAAGGAGGCGTTGGAAAAAAACTCCGTGACGCCGTCCTCTGGGGCCTAGATGGCGGCATGGACACGGCGCCGCCCCCGGCCTTGCTGCCCGGCGCTAACCAGTTTCTTCAGGCGTTTTGGGAAGTTTCCCATGACCGTCCGGTGGGGTTCGGCGTCGGGCCGGTGCCGTTTGGGGCCATCGACCGGTGGGCCAGACGGTACGGCATCGATGACGCGGACGATTTCGATGACCTGGTCGGCGCTATCCGCGTGATGGATGGCGTCTATCTGGACCGGTGCAACAGCGCGTCGGATAAGACTGCGGAGCGCAAGCCCCGCGTCTCGCGGCCATTGACGGCAAATCTATTCGACGTTCTGCTGGGATAAACCCGGCGAATATGGGTTTTGAATGAGGGTGAGCGGCGGACCGTTCGCACGTTAAACGACCCCGCCCTGACCGGCGGGGTTTTTCTTTGGAGTAAACCGCGATGGATATTGCCGAGCTTGGCCTCAAAATAAAGCTCCAGGGCGCGGATGAAGCGCTCAGAGCCTTAAAGGCCGTCCGTGATGAAGCGGGTAAGGCCGAAGCGGCGATCGGGCGTTTGGAAAAGATTTCCGGCCGCGCCGATGGAACTCTAAGGCAACTGGTAACGGGCGCAAATAAGGCTGAGGGGGCGTTCAGGACCCTTGGAAACAGTCTGGGAAACGCCGGTGGGGCGCAGAGCACCTTCGTTTCGCAGGTTAAGGATGCGGAAGGGATTTTTCGCAAGGCGGGCGACAGCTTGCGTGGCTATCAGGCCGAACTGGATCATGCGAGCCAGACGCAACAATCGGTTGGCGCAAATGTCAAGACAGGCCCTGGTCCGAACAAACCGGCGACGGGTCATGGCGGTGGCGCCGAGACAGCGGAACCTGGGGGTGGCGCGGGGGTTCGTGCGGGTGGGTTCGGGCATGGGCCAGGCGCACAGCCAGGAAAGGCGCCCGGAACAGGGCTTGGGACGGGGCCTGGGACGGGGATTGGCGGTGGCGAGGGTGCCGGCGAGGCATTAGGTACATCCTTACAGTCCGCAGGCACAGGGGCGGAAAAAAGCTCGCGCAGCTTCGACAAGTTGAATTCTACCCTGTTTGATATGGGTAAGAGCATGGTGCAGGGCGAGGGATTTTCGACTGTCCTCAAAGGTAGCGCGCTGGACCTCGCGCAGGGCGCTTTGGAAGCCTCGGTTGGCCTTGATGGTCTGGGTGTTGCGGCGCTTGCTGCCAATCCGGTGGTTTGGGGCGTAGGCGCAGCGGCGGGCGTCGCGGCCGGCGCATTTATGGTGTTCAAGTCAGACGTCAATAAGGCGGCGGATACCGACAACTTTGTCAAATCGCTCGGGCTTTCTGAGGGCCAGCTGAAACGGTTGGGGGACACCAGCGTAACCACGGGCGACATGATGACGGGGCTCTGGAATACGGCGGACGAGGCGTTTCACCTGAAAGACACCTTTGACTCCCTTTCCAAGTGGGTCGTGGATAGTTTCCGCGCTATTCTGGATTGGGGTGTTAAAACGTGGATAAACCTGGCGTCTGCTGTTGGCGCCACGATCAGCACCATTCAAAAGGTTTTTGCCAATGTGCCGGCGATTGTCGGAGATGCCTTTATTACGGGAGTAAATTTCGCCATTAAGGCTATCGAAGGGTTGGTCAATAAGGTCATCGACGGCATAAACCTTGTGATGAAATCGGCAAATGGCGTCCTTGGTGCCCTAGGGCAGGCGCCCGTTTTCAAGCCGATTGAACACGTCGAACTGGGGCAGTTTGAAAACAAATTCAAAGGCACCATCACGAACATCAATACGTTTTGGGGGGATGAGTTCAAGCGCATTTCCGGTAATATGTTGGGCGGTATGCAGGCCTTTCTGGACGAGTGGCAAAAGAAATCCATCGAAGCACGTAATGAACGGGTGACCGGCCAGTCCGACGCCATAAAGGAACAAGATAAAGCGGCAACACCCGCGCCGTCCGGTGGTGGCACGGCGCCGTCAAAGGTGACGCCAGAATCGGAGACCGTTGCTGCGGCGTCCGCTGAAACTGCACCCAAATCCGCGACTGTTGGTACAGGCGACCCATCTCTCGCGAGTTTTGCGACCAACATTGCCAATACTGCTCTCACCGGCGGCCTTGGTGCCGCTATGGGGCTTAATGTTGCCGCCGGTGCGCTCGCCAATATCGCGGCGGCAGGTGCGAAGGTGGTAAACACGGCGTCGGATGCGGTAGCGACCGTAAATGACGGTCTTGCGAAGACCGCCGAAAGTCTCCATCCGGTGCGTGACGAGATCGCCGGAATGGGCGAAGACCTGGCCAAGGCTATCGTCAGCGGCAAGAGTTTGGGCGCGACATTCACCGACTCCCTGCGCAAGATGGCTCAAGAATGGATGACCAGCGGTATCCAAAAGATGTTCGATGCTTTGATCGGTGCCAAGGGCAGCGAAGGCACGGGCATATTCGGTGGAATATTTGACAAAGCGGGCGCGGGAGGCGGTTTGGGTAAGGTTCTCAAAGGTCTCGGTGGGCTTTTCGGCCTCGGCAAGAATGCCATGGGCACGGACAACTGGCGCGGCGGGCCGACCTGGGTCGGGGAACGCGGGCCGGAGATCGTCAATCTGCCGCGCGGTGCGCAGGTTATACCCAATCATCGGATCGGGGCGGCGGCGGGCGGCGGTGCCGGGGGTGGGCCGGTCGAGGTGCGCGTGCATGTCGATCAGGATGGCAACTGGCAGGCGGCGGTCGGCAAGATCGCCGGCAAGGTGGCCGGGCCTATCGCTCAGCAGGCCGGCAGCCAGGCCGCCATGGCCGGATCGCAGATCGCACAGAGCAGCATGGCCGACCGTCAGCGCCGCAGTCTCAGGGCTGTTTAGCCCCGGCGGAGCCAGGGAGGTGCGGGTTAATAGCTCTAGCATATTCTTTTTTAAGCGCTTTTTAGCGCCAAGCGGAGACACTCATCATGAGCGTGACCCTTCCATCGTGGCCATCGCCGCAGCAATTTACGCCGCGCCTGATCGGCTATGGCAATGACCTGACGCCGCCGCTGGGCGGCGATATTCAGCGTATCGTCCGTCTTGGCGACCGTTGGGCGGTTGAAGTTACCCTGGCGCCCCAGTATCGCGAAGACGCCGAAATCTGGCTGTCGCGGCTGGCGCAAGGGACGCGCGACAGCGTGATCTACGACTGGCCGCAACGCGAAGGCGGAGTGGGTACGCCGGGGACGCCCGTGGTCAATGGCGCGGGCCAGTCCGGCAACAGCCTGAGCCTGGACGGCCTGACGCCGGGCTATGTGATCGGTGAGGGGCAGTTTTTCAGTGTGATTGTCTCAGGGCGGCGCTATTTGCACATGGCCACGGCCGCGGTGACCGTCAACGGGGCGGGGCAGGCCGTGGTGCCGATCCTGCCGCTTCTGCGCGTTACGCCGCCGGACAATGCGGTGGTGGAGATCGCCCAGCCGAAGATCGAAGGCCTGATCCAAAAGGACGATGTGACCCTGCCCATGGGCGCGACCGGCATCATCATTCTCAAATTTTCTATAACCGAGCAAAAATGACCCTCGATACAGCTTTCAAAACGGCGCTTGACGGCGATGTCGTCGGGCTGTTCGCCGCTATCGAAATCGTGCATCCGGCCGGTACGGCGCGGCTTCTGGACGGATCGGCCGTGCTCGGTTTTAATGGGCACACCTGGACCGGCAGCGATCCGCTCTTCGGATCGCTGGGGAATCTGGAGGCGATCAGCGATGGCAGCGGCGAAGAGGCCCCGGCCTTCAAGCTGTCGCTTTTGCCGCCCAGCGCCAGCGCCGCCGTCGCCATGGTGACGCCCGCCGCGCAAGGGGCGCGCGTCAGCGTCTATGTTGGGTGTTTCAATGTCAACACCGGCCAGGTGGTCGGCACGCCGGACCTGCGTTTTGTCGGCGAGATAGACACCGCCACCCTGTCGCCCGGAAATGCCCAGGCCATGGTGGTGTTCGACGTCGTGTCGGCGTTTGAACGGTTCTTCGCGGTGGAGGAGGGCGCCAAGTTGTCGCACAGTTTCCACACCAATATCTGGCCCGGCGAGCTGGGCTTTGAATATCTGACCAACGTGCTGAGCAAGATGCCGTGGGGCCAGAATGGCAATTTGCCGCCGCTAAGCAGGGCGTAATCGATGACACATGAACTGATCCGGCGTGCCCGGGCCGCGGAGGCCTTGGTCGCGCAATACGAACACGCGCCTTATCGGCTGGGCAAGGCCGATTGCGTGCGCATGGTGGCCAACCATCTGCGGCGCATGGGGCATGCGGTGTCACTGATCAAGGGCGGGACCTATTCGACGCCGCGCGGCGCGGTAAAGGCGCTGGCCAAGGCCGGTTTCGACAGCCTGGAGGCGGCGCTGGACGCGCGGTTTATCCGCATCCCTCCGGCGGCGGCTCTGACCGGCGATGTGGTGGCGATGGAAAGCGATTTTCCGTTGTCGGCCCTGGCGGTGTGTCTCAGCAACAATGCGGTTTTGCATACGCAGGGTGGTGGCTTCGCCATCAGCCGGCCGCTGCAATGCCTGGCCGCCTGGCGGGTGCCGTGTCTGAAGGCGGTGGACCATGGCTGATCCGGTAACGTGGACATTGGCGGCAATCAAGGGCATGGCAACGGCCTATGGGACGTGGGCAACGTCGCACGCCCTAGCTGCGGCGGCGGTTCAGATGGTCGGCAGTAGCCTGCTTAGTATTGCCCTGGCACCGAAGCCGAAGGTTGCGGGCGGGCAGTCCGATTTCAAGGCCGATACGGACGCGGGCATTCCCATAGTCTTCGGGCGCACCGCGACCGGCGGCAATCTGGTTTTCCAGTATCCGCATGGCCGCAAGAACCGGATGCTGGACCTGTTCACCATCCTGTCGGGTTGTGGACCTATCGAAGGCATCGAAAGCTTTATGGCCGATGAGCAGGCCGTGACGTTCAATGCGTCGGGTGTAGTCACCAACACCCCGTCGTTCAAGGACCAGATGTTCATGACGACGCGGATGGGGGCCATACCTGATCTGGCGCTCAGTCAACCGGGCGGGCAGGCGACGGCGGACGGTGTTTTCACGCAATGGACATCGGCGCACTGCTTAAGCGGCTATGCCAGCGCGTGGTGGGTGTGTCAGTACGACACCGAAAAGCTCAACAGTTTGCCCAAGCCGCGCTGGGTGCTGAAAGGTGTGAAGGTCTATGACCCGCGCCAGGACAGCACTTATCCGGGGGGAGCGGGGCCGCAGCGCATCGACCAGCCCGGCACGCACACCTATTCCGAAAACCCGTATCTGCACGCGGTCAAGTGGCTGTACGGCTATTGGCAGAACGGCAAGAAGGTGGCGGGTGTCGGCGTGCCGGCCGAAAATATCGACCTGCCGGCCTTTGTCGCCGGGGCCAATATGGCGGCGGCCATCGGCTGGAAGATCGGTGGTGTGGTGACCACAAAGGACAGCAAGTGGCAGATATTGAAGGCCATATTGCAGGCCGGATGCGGCGAGCCATCGGAGCTGGGGGCCAAGGTGTCGTGCAGTTTCAGTGGGCCGCGTACGTCCCTGGCGACCCTGACCAGCAACGATCTGACCTCCATGCCGACGCTTCAGGCGATGATGTCGCGGCGGGACCGCATCAACACCGTGGTGCCGCGCTATCGGTCGGAAGAGCATAACTGGGAAGTGGTCGCCGCCGATCCGGTAAAGGTTGCCGACTATGTGACGGCAGACGGTGAACCGCGCACGAAGGAAATCGAATATCCGCTGTGCCAGAACCTGACCCAGGCCGGGCAATTGGCGGCCTATGACCTGGTCAATGCGCGCGAGTTTCAGCCGCTGACACTGCCGGTCAAGCCGCGCTGGCTGGGCTATCAGCCCGGCGATTGCATCACTGTCAATATTCCGGAGTTGGGGCTCAATTCGCAAAAGGCGGTCATCATCAAACGCTCGTCGCCCGATCCGGCGACGGGCGCTGTGACCTTGACCTTGCGATCGGAAACCGATGCCAAGCATGCGTTTGCGCTGGGGACATCGGCAGTGCCGCCGCCGACGCCGGGTCTGACTGTGCCGGATTTTACGTCGGTCATTGCGCCGGCGGTCGGGGCCTTTTCGGCCAGCGTCGGCTATCTCACCAGCGGGGCCAATGCCTTGCCGGCGATCACGGTTACTGGGGTAGGGGATAATCCCTTCGCCACGGATATCCTTATTGAATATCGCATCGTTGGGACCAGTGAGTGGGTATTGTGGACATCGGCGCCGGCCACGACCACGCGCTTTACCATCACTGGCCTGGATGCCGGACAGACCTATGAAATCGCCGTGTCGTACCGCACGCTTTTGGGCGGGGTCGGGGCGCGCCGGGTCTATGGCCCGTTTGTTACGGGAGCGGTCAATGCCGGGCAGTTGTCCGGGGTCGAAGGCGTGGCGATCATCAACGGCTTGCAGAGCAACCTGGAAGGTCTGGCTAAGGAAATTCTGAGCCGTCAGAACCTCGATGCGTTCACCAAGGCGTCTTTTTACGACGGTGACGGCAAGTCGGTGAAGACTATCGCTTTGAATGCGGTGGACAAGGCCGATAATGCGGTCAGTGCGTTGAATGTCATCGGGGCTTTGACGCCTGACAAGAGCGCGTTTGTGTTCAATGCAGCAACCGTGAAGGTCGATGGGTCTACGACCCTGGCGCAATATGTCGATGCGACCACAACCCGCGTCGGCACGCTGGAAACGACGGTGGCCATTCAGCAAACGTCGCTGAACGGCATTTCCGGCAAGCTGTCACTAAGCGTTACGGCGCCGGGCGGCACCGGCGGCATAGTTATCGGCGCCGGACCGGCGGGATCGTATATCGGCATGGCGGCGGCTGAGTTCGCCATTTTCGATAATAGCGACACGACGGTGTACACCAAGCCGTTCAGCTACATGTCGGGGATTATCACCCTCAACGCCAATGTGGTCATTAACGGAAATGCCGTGGTCAACGGAACGATCACGACGGACAAGATTGTTGTTCGGGGCGTGTCGGATTCTGCCGCCCGGGACGTGCCTGCCATAAACAATTTGTCGTCCGAAACCACGGTGGCTTCCCTGGTTTTCAATCCGGATGGCGGCCGCGTGCGAGTAAGTTTCCGACTGTCCATCGAAAATACCGGGGGCAGCGATTGCGCGGTGCGGGTCAAGGTTTTCCGCAACGGCGTCAACATGTCCGGATCAATACTAAAGAAAGCTGGCGTCGCCTTCACTGAGGTCTTCACAAGCTATGTCATGGATTATGCTGGTTTGAGCGGTAACCAGACCTATTCAATCAGCGTTCAAACCGTGACCGGCCAAAACATAGGTGACACGGGTGGCTCGCCTTACTCCGCCGGGAATCTGCAATCCGGCAACCTTACCCTCGAGACATTCAAACGATGAAGCAATACGCCATTTACGCCGATGAGCAGCCTTTCACGCTGTTCATCGGTTCGGAAGACACCTTGGCGGCCAATCTGAGCGCATGGGCGCAGTACGGGCAGGCGATTGCCTGGCGGGAATTGGACGATTTCATTCCCGTCTGCGCCCAGATGCCGGATTACGACACATCACAGGTCACGAAAGTTTAATTATGACCATTTCATCGCCTTCAAATCCCGCCCTCATCCTTGATGACGGCGCGGTCACTTTTGCGCCAACGGGCGGCGGCACCTTCACGCGCAAAGGCACGGTCGGAGGTGCTGCGCGCGTCTTCGACACCGGCTCGTCCGCAGCCCCATGGGCGGGTGTTGCGGCGTTTCAAGCCTCGGTGCTGGATCGTTCCAGCGGCAATGAACAGTATGTTCTAACCGTCGAAGGCTGCGCCAACGCGGACTTTACCGGCGAGGTTCGGGGGCTGGCGCAATGGTCGATGTCGGTGGCCGGGCAACAGGACATTGTCGGGCTATCTACGCTTGATCCGATTGACAACACCATCTGGCGCTATCTGCGTCTGTCGGTGCAGGTGTCCGGCACCACGCCCGCCATTGCGGTTACGGCCTTTGTGCGGGCGCTGTCCGATCTGGAAAGCTTCACCTTTGCCGAACTGGTGCAGTTGCAGGTGTTCGCCCTGGAAAACCTGCAAAATGCGGTCGGGTGCTGGTTGCCCTGGGCGACGGGCGTGGTCGGCGGCGGGCCGAATGGCGACGGCAAGTATCCGATCTATGATGGGTTCGGTCATAGTGTTCTGGTCAAATGCCCGGCGCAGATCGCATCTGACGGCGGCGGGCTGTCGCAGGGCAATATCGACGGGCTGACCGAAGTCACCGATGGCACGATTTCGCCCATGGTGCCCGCGACCTTCCCTATCAGCGGCGGGCGGGCGCTGGCCAAGTTCGATCTGTTTGCCCAGATCGCGCGCAACCGCCAGAACATGCCGACGCAATCGAACCTCGCCAACATCGATTACATGTTCGGGATGACAACAGCGGGTATCGAACGCCGGATCGACACAAACGCGTTGATTCAGAATTTCGGTGGAGTCATCGATCCGACGCGTGCGCCGTATAATTGCAAGTTCGATTTCCGCGACTATCGCGCTTTCGCGGCGACGGCGGGGTCGGAGATTATCGAGTCGGCGGATGCAAATGTCGTCACAGCGGCGGACATCGGGAAGGAATTCTGGCTGTCGAATGTCGGGAGCGTGGATGGCTGTCTCTATGGCTGGATCGGCCAGATTGTCGATAGCCGTCATTTCCGTATCTATACCGATGCGACCTTTTCCACGCCGAAGACCTCGTCGGCTTCTCAGGCCAATCTGGACGGGATGTGGGGCAGCGACGACACGGTCGGTATACAGAGGGCGTTCGATGATGCCGAGCCGCCCAATCATTATTCACGCGGCAAGGTCGTGGTTATCCCCGGTATCGCTATCGTTTCCGCCGTCCGGTTTGGATCGATTGCCATCTATGGCTTTGCGTCACAGACCTGCGGGTTTGCGCAACGACCGGAGTATTCTACAACGACCTCTCCCATGGTTGCCGACAAGATTACCGGCGTCTATGCCAGCAAGCGTCCGCACCACTACAGTCTGATCAATCTCAGTTTCTTCGGGCAGAAATATTGTCAGTTCTATACATCGTTCCGGCGGTGTTTTGAAATCCGGGGCGGCAATTTCGGCGCCTTCTGGGAAGGGGCGCCGTATGGCCATATCGAAAACCTGATCTTTATCGAGGCGCAATGGGAAGGTGCATCGTTGCAACAGGCCTTCGCCGGCAAGGCCTATGGCTTACAAGCATTTTCAAACAATTGGTGTGGCATCCGTTGCGGGCTTTGGGACTTGAATGGCCATAGCTGGCACTGCGAAGCCAATGGGCATGCGGGCATATTGAGTCATATGGCGGGGGCGAACCTAACCAATGTCAAATGCTCTTACAATGGTGGGAGTGCAAGCGGGACGTTTATTCATGAAAATTCGGCTAACTATACTGAACTGGGCATAGGCAACTCGGTTACAAATATCCGGGTACAGGAATCCTGGGGCCACGGCATCTGTATCAGCAATGCCGACCCACTAGGCATTACTAACAATGCCGCCCAAAAGAACAAATTCTATCTCGCCGCATTTGACGATGTTGCCAATATGGGGCCTGGTCACGGCGTGCGTCCGGCTAGCCTGCCGACCGTGCGGGCAATGATCTATATAAAGGGCGGTACATCGACCGACAATGTCCTTGATCTTGTCACCGGCACCTACGGTATCTCGGTCAGCGGTGCGCCACCCGAAAACAATGCCACACACGGCTATTTCGACACTGGCAACCCGCAACGCAACATTGTTCATCTGCGCACGCCCGGGACCACGAATGCGCCGTCAGACTGGTATGCCGGTCGAACGACACCCTTGCCCGCCATTCCGGCCGGCACCGGCGCCTATGCGCCAGGTCCTTGGGGGACGGATTCCTCAACCTCGATCGGTGCGCGCAACCCGGAAGTTACCGTCAATGGCGCGTCCGTTCCATAACCATGTCGCCTCAGGGCGTTTTCTTAAGGAGAGAAGATGGGAGCTAGTTATAGGGATGCTGCCGGAAATTTACGCGATGCACTCGGCATCAAGATCGTCGATAATTCCAGCTATATCGACAGCGCGGGCGTGTTACGCGATGCGGTTGGCATCATGGTTTTTTCGGACGCTAAAACCGGAGCTATAGGCGTCAATGTTGTTTCCGGTGTCTATGTTGATGCCGGCGGATTGCCACGCGATCCAGTTGGGGCGCGCATTGTGCCTGGGGCATATATGGATGTGGCGGGCCAATTGCGCGATCCAATGCCAATTTTCTACATTGAGGCACCAGTCATCAACGCCTTACTCGGTCCATTGGATTTTGCTCCATTGCATGGGCCAACTGACAATGCACCGCTGATTTACACAATGCCGCCGGTTACCAGCGGCTGGAATGACCTGTCCATTTGGGACGATACTCAACTATGGAGTGACGACGCATGACAATTGCACGTTTTGGCAATGGTGAAACCTTCGGCTCGATTCGAGCCCGGCTGAATGAGGTTCTTCAGATCGTTGATCCGATTGTCACCCCGCCGAGCTATCCTTGGGATGTCGCGGTCGATCCTAATGTGATCATCAGTCAAACAGAAATCGCCCCTGGCGCTACATTCGCGCACATCAAGTTTACGCTCGACCGGACTCCGTGGCGGACCGTTCGTCTGTTCTTTGGTATTGTCAACGGCAACCAAACTGGCTTCAATACTGTTCTTATGGCTCCATCATTGCCATACATGGCAATGTGGTCGCCGGGCGACGATCTGGACTGCTACGTCTCAATTCCGCTTACCGGTGTTAACGCGAATAGTGTTGCCGGCTGGAAATTCCAGGTCGGGGTTACAGGGGCTTATGGCTCATCCGGTTTTGTTGGGGCTGAAGCTGGTTCCAGTTTTTATGTAAATGTTGTGGCGAGCCCCGCAGTCCCCAACGTCCTTCCCGGCACGATGCCGTTCCATCGCAAACCGCTCAAACTTCAATTGGGCACAGCGTCCTATGACGAAGATATGGCTAACTTCACTTGGTCACGTCTTGGCGTTAAGCCGAGTGGTGGCTCCTGCTGGCGTACGAGTCTGCAATATGGTGATGGTCCCGCGAACGCCAATGAAAAGGGTCTGTACGCCAACGAAGTCACCTATCCCGGTACAGATGCGCATATCAAGGGTACCGATAGTGCCGGTCGCCCTTATGTTCGTATGCATACCAAGCGGTTCCCAGGCTCGCCCAAGAACCAAATCGATATGAATGGGGCATCGACGGCTAACTTCTGGCAGTACCAGGGCTCCTGGCTTTCAGGACAAACTATCGACGCCTTGTGTAATGAAACGGGCGTGTGGGAATTGGAATTCGTCTCTCCTGATCGGCAGTATGCCTGGTCGGCGCACTGGATGATGGGGGTAAATCCAACAACCCACGCTACCGTTTGGCCTCCGGAAATTGACGTTTTCGAGCATTTCAACGGCGTTTATGGCGCATGGGATTTCCAGCAACAGACCTCAACGACACTTCACGCGGGACCGTTTGGCGGCGATCGCAAGCTTGCCAAGGGCATGGGCACCCTGCTCAAGTACATGGGCTTTGATGGCGGAATCAACCTGAACCGCGAGATCCACAAAAGCCAATGTCATGTAGGTGCTGATTATATCACGATCTTCATTGATGGCATTGAAATATGCCAGTTCCAGCATATTCTGAAGCCACCGAAGCCAACAGATACCAAGCTATTTCACCCCATCCTCGACGTGGCCGTCGCACCTCCTAGCGTTGACGATGCCTACGACCAAGGCAGCGGCGATATGCTTGTGTATGGCTACCGCTATTACCCGCTGTCACAGGTTACGTTGGTCGATCAAATGGACGCTAAGCCGTGGGCCAATGGCAAGAAGACGCCGGACCCGGCGGCATCTATGTTTCCGCCCAAAATCACGACGTCAGCGGCTTTGGCTATGGGCGAAGACCGCGCTGTGTCGTATCAAATTGCCGCGAACTCAACCTGTACTTGGGCATTGGAAAGCGGCGGTGCAGATAACGCAGTGTTCTCATTGACCTCGGACGGTTTGCTGACGCGTGATGCCTTTAACTTCGAAGCGCCAATCGACGCCAACGCTGATAACGTCTATGAAATTCTAGTCCGAGCGACGGATACGGCCTCTGGCTCTACCGTTACAAAGCTGCTCAAGTTGACTATTCAGGACCGACCCGAAGGCCCAAGGCCGGAGCAGTTGACTACGGATCAGGCCAACTTTGTTACGCCCCCCTGGACAGGCGGAACATTCACTGACCAAGCTGATGGCTACCACAAAGTCAATGACAATACGACTTACCGCTGCAACTGGAATGCCGGTGTTGTGTCCACTCCATATGACGCCTGGATACAGTCGGTCGAGGTCTATAACCCAACCGGTGCTGCTATTAATTGCGTTCTGTTCCAGCAATACGACGAAGTAGTAAAACAGCAAAGCATTGCAGCTGGCCAAACCGTCATTGTGTCAGGTGTCACTTCTAACTCCTATACGCGCGGTATCGGCATTAAGGGGCAGGGACTTTACGTCAGAAACATGAGCGTCACACCACAGTATACTTAAGGAGAACATCATGGTTGAACCACGCGTACTCAACAGCGCAGACATTCAGGCGGCAGGCGGGGCGTTGGACGCGTCGCTTAAGCCTATAGCTAAGTCCGGCTCCTATGCCGACCTTAGCAATAAACCTACGCTTTTCAGCGGGGCTTACGCCGATTTATCCGGCAAGCCATCGTTGTTCAGTGGGACTTATGCCGACCTTTCCGGTAAGCCGACGCTAGGAGATGCTGCATCTAAAAATGTAGGAGTGGCCGGCGGAGTTGCATCTTATGATGATCCACGGATTGGGTCTGGTGGGGGATCATCGGCTATTCGGCGACACGCCTATGTCTCCGGGAACTATTACTCGCCCTTCCGGGGCACGCGGATAGATACCAACTATCAAGTCGCGGCTGACACCCTCTATGCAATTCCTTTCGTCGTGGATCGTGATCTAACAGTTTCTACTTTGGTCGTAAACGTAGCCAGCGGTGTATCGGCGACCTCTGGAATTGTGGGGATTTACTCAGATAATGGTGGTAAGCCTGGAATGAAGCTTTTTGAAGCGCCAGCATTTAGCTGCGCCACGTCTGCATTTGTTGAAGCGGTTTTGTCGTCAAATCAAACACTGGCAGCTGGTGCGTACTGGATAGTCACACTCTATAATGGAGCGCCAACGATTAAGGGCGTGACAAACACTAGTACTGAATTGACCCATTTTATGGGATCCTCATCATCCAATAACATCGTCAATTCTGCCGGTTCGGCGCCGTCAGGATATAATCAGACCGCAGCACAGGCATATAGTGTAGGTTTGCCAACCACGTTTGGTGCAATATCCCCACGGACGGGAGCGGCCACACCAGCGGCTTTTTTCAAGGCAGCCTAGGTCAATACAGCGGGGCGTCGTCTTGCTATTTTCTTTCCAAGAGCCATTGACGGCGCCTCAACATATTTGAAAAATAAAAGCGTGGCGACCAACACAACAGGCAAGCTGCAAATCAGCGCGATCATCGGCGCTACATACGGGTCTAATAAATATGCAGTATAAAACATGATCGGCATATGGATTAGATATAGGCTGAATGATACCTTTCCCAACCACGCAAGGGGGCGCGCCGATAGCGCAAGGTCGACTTTCGGCATAGAAATGCAGCAAGCGATTATGTGGCACGCGGTAAAGCCATAAAGCAAATCCCGCAGAGTGAACGAGTGTACAGACATTAATGCCGCCGGATAGACAATGCAGAAGGCTAGAACGTGTGATACTGCACCGAGTTTCTGTATGAGATGAATAACTTGCTTCCGGTAGAGCGCCAATGAAATGCCAGCCATGAAATACATGAGGTAGTACACAGTAAGGAGACCGCCCGATAAGATGGATTTGGCTTCGTAGATGTTGTCCGGGCCGTCGCGATGAACGAAGGCCTTAATAGCAAGCAAAGACAGAGCGATAAAAATGGGGACGGCCGACCATTTTGCACGCGATGCGAACCATAGAAGGAGCGGGAACAGGAGCGACGCCCGCATTTCGATGATCAATGACCATATCGCGCTATCCATGAAGGTTGTCCCACGCATGCCGGTCATGAGCAAATGGCCAAGGAAATTCTGCAACGTCAGATCATTGGTGTAGTGGTCAACGCCTAATTTTAAATTCGGATGGGCGTCGCTTACCGCGTTGAATGGGATGGCGGCAATTGTGATGGCGATGGCGAATGGCAGGTATATTCGGCAAAACCGTTTGAGAATAAATGCGGGGTAATCCTGCGATTTTCCCTCTGTATATGAGAGTGTCAGAACAAAGCCGGACAGGACAAAGAACAGCAGTACGGATAGACGCGCCATCTGATGGCTGATGTCGGAATTAATCCCGCCTATTAGACAAATATGGCAGGCGACCACGGTAAGGGCTGCGATGCCCCTGATTGAATCCAGACCAGAAAACCTACTCATAATATGTATCCGAATTGAAACGTTTTTATGCCCAGCAGTTATGCACGTTTCATTAGATACGCACAACTTTTCGCTGCGGTGCATTCAAACAATATTCGCCGCCCGTCACGGGCGGCTTTTTTATGCCCGAAAGGCTTCAATGACTCGCACATATGACACGCTGGACGCCATCGTCGTCATCAGCGCCATGCTGATTATCGGCGGTGGGGTTGGATCGCTGATGTTCTTCGATCCGCCGCAAAACAATCTGCCTATCATTGCCAGTCTGCTCGGGACGCTGCTCGGCACCATTGTCGGGGGCTATGCCGGCTTCCGATGGGGCGCGTCTCAGGGGCAGGGCAATTCCCAGACGTCCCTTGCCGCCGGGCGCGCGACCGTGTCGGCGACATTCCAATCCACCACACCAACTCAAGAGGACACCCAGCCATGACGTGGAGCGCTCACTATTTCACGCTGGACGAATTGATTCATTCCGACACGGCAGTACGTCGTTCGATCAGCAATGTGCCGCCGCCTGCGATCGTCAACCGGTTGAAAACCACGGCGGTCAGCCTGGACGCCGTGCGGCGGTTGCTGGGGCGGCCGATCTTCGTATCCAGCGGGTATCGCGGTCCGGAACTCAACCGCATCGTCGGCGGGGCGGACAGTTCGGCCCATACGCAAGGCTATGCGGTCGATTTCACCAGCCCCGATTACGGCAACCCGCTGCGCGTTGCCGAAGCCATTCGCGACAGCGGTATCCGCTATGATCAACTGATCCACGAAGGGACGTGGGTCCATCTCAGCTTCGATCCGCGCCAGCGTATGCAGACCCTGACCGCCCGTTTCCGGCCGGGGAAGCCGACCACCTACGACACGGGGCTTCATGCCTGATGTCGTGTAAAAGGAGAGTGTGTCATGGCGCTTGATGCCGATGCGTTCGGCCTGGTCATGACGTGGCTTCTGACCATCGCCGGCGCGGTTATATGGGCGGTGCGTCAGGAAGGGCGGATCAACCTGGCCAATGAAAAGATCGCCAATCTGAGCGACCGGCTGAATACCGCAACCGCCGCCCTGGCGCGCTTCGATGAAACGACCCAGGCCCAGGTCGAAGAATATCGCCGTCATACCGACGCCAAGATCGATCAGTTGGGCGCCAGCCTCAGTCAGAAGCTGGAGCGGGTGTTCGACAAGCTGGATCAGAAGATGGACAAAACCTAGGCCTGGCGGACGTAGGCTTCGTCGGTTGTGACGGGGAAGGGGGCGGTATGTCCATTGCGATCGATGCCGATAAATACGCTTTTCAACATGCGCGGTTTGATGACGATCGGCACGCCGGCGGTGAGTTCCAGCTTTTGCTGGCGCCAGTCGTCCGGCGCCTGGCCGACACGTTCGCAGAGGAGCCGGAAATCCGCTTCGGCCAAGTAAAGCGTCAGGCTGTGAATGCCTCGTCCGGTGGCGGTATTCAGGTCGGCCATAAGACGGGGAAAGACGCGCTCTGCGGGGGTTTGGGTGTGCATCGGGGCAATGGTCATTTTGATATCTCCTCCGCGAGGTCTGGGCGCGACTTTTGGGCGCGTTCTTATTTTGTTCCTTTCGCGGTGGTGGAGTCAAGCATGCCAATACCGTTTTGTGGGGATAGATAGCGGCGGGGTGTCATACCCTGTTTATCCGCGAGTGTTGCGTGCCGTCGGTACACCAAAACGTGACCCGGCAGGGGGCAAACGCCGCGGAAACCGGCTGTTCATTTGGCAGGTTCAGCGTCATGCTTCCACGGAGGTTGCGTGATGTCAGTAGTGAGTCAAACATCGGAAGTGATTTTGGTCGCGGATGACAATCCGGATGCGCTGTTTATGGTGCAGTCGATGCTTGACCTGCTGGGCTTTGCCGCCGAATGCGTCGAAAACGGCCGTATCGCCTGCGAACGGGCCATGACGCAGCGTTATCGTTGCATACTTATGGATATCGAAATGCCCGAAATGGACGGGCTGGCGGCCGCTCGGACCATCCGCGATGCTGAACAGGCGGAGGGCGGTATTTTTACGCCCATTTTAGGGATGACGGGGCACACCGATACAGGCACGCGGGTATTGTGCGAACGCGCCGGCATGAGCGGCGTTCTGCTGAAGCCGTTCCTGATTTCGAACCTGGAAGAGAAGCTGGCGGAGATAGGGTAGGGGGCGAGCGCTCAGTTCTGTTTAAAAAATTGGGCAATGAGTGAGTAGACATATACTACCGCCACGGTGATTGCTCCGCCGGCGAATATGGACATCATCTCGCGTCCAAATTCCGGAGCATATAACGAGGTTTCCCCGTCGGTGTATAGTTTATAGGCCAGCCCCAGCGCGATTAAAGCTGTAACGGCCAATACTAATTGCAGAAGGTATTTGAGTTTCCAATCAAACGTCTTCATAGGCAGCCTCCCTTCAAGTGTCAGCGCCATTTTTACCGCGCGAACGTGCTCAGAACAGGCCCACACAGCGCAATTTGCCCTATTACCCTGCGGGGTTATATTTTTCCAGAAACGCCAGCGCCGCTTTCATCATGTCTATGCGGGCGGAGCCGATGGTCTCCCAATGGTCCTGGCCCTTGTAGATGACGAACTCCACCGGCTTGCCCGCTGCCTTTAGCGCGCTTTCCATCTTCCGGCTTTGGCTGATCGGCACCACGGTGTCGTCGGTCCCGTGGATGAGGAGGATCGGGCAATAGGCATTCTCCGCCTGGCGGGCCGGCGAGATATCGTTGTAGAATTTCGGATCACCCAGATATTGCTTCAGCGACAGTATCCGGGGGCTGTCGAAGGCTTGGGTTTTGCTGAGTTCGAAATCGAGCAGGCTTCGGGCATCGGAAACGCCGGCGATGGAAACCGCGCAATTATATATGCCCGGGTCGAGCGTGGCGCCGGCCAGAGCCGCGTAACCGCCATAGGAGGCGCCGAGGATCGCCACGCGTTTGGGATCGACAAGACCTAGCTGGACCAGATGGCGCACGCCGTCGCTGAGGTCGGTCTGCATCCTCTTGCCCCATTCGCCATAGCCGGCCTCGGCAAATGCGCTGCCATAGCCACCGGAGCCGCGGAAATTGGGTTGCAGCACGGCATAGCCGCGTGACGCCGATACCTGGGTCTGCCAGTCAAAATCACCATAATCACGCGCTTCCGGTCCGCCATGCGGCAGCACGATGAGCGGGAGGTTTTTGGCAGCCTTGCGCGGCGGCAAGGTCAGATAGCCATGAATGTCCAGGCCATCCGCCGCCTTGTAAGTGATTGGCTGTTTCTCGGTTATCCATTCCGGCGGCAGGTTCGTATAGTTGCGCGCCAGAACGGAGACCGCTCCGGTTGTGGCGTCCACGAAATAGTAGGTGCCGGCATCCGTGGCGCTTTCGCCGTAAAGGATCATCTGGCGCGGATCTTCGGCGAAGCCGGCGAAACGGATGCGGTACTTTTGCCCCATGACTTGCGGTAAAAGGCTCACCAGCTTTTTCATCAGCGGATCGAAATAGGTGTAGGTCACCCAGTCATCCGAATGGGAATAGCCGATCAACCGCGCGGTGCTCGGGTGGAATATCAGACTGGCAGATTTCGCGTCCCCGACATCGAGTGCCGGCTGGAGTACGCCATCCGCGCCGATCTCGTGATACTCACCCTTGAGCTCATCCTTGCTGAAATAGACAACAACGGAATTACCATCTCGCCCCAGACCTTCGAGAACAGGCATATTCAAGGGCTCGACCATTTTGTATATGCAGCTAAACCGGTTGGTCTTTCCGGGAATGCCGGTGTTGTAATACAGGCGCCATTCCTTGCTTATGTTATTGAACTCCGCATAGGCGATTGGAAAGCCTTCGGGTGTCAGCACGAAGTTTTGCGTATCGTTGGTGCCTTCTACGATCAGGTGCCCGCGCGGCTTGTCCGGCGCGAAACTGAACAGGCAAAGGTTCGGCGGGGACATGCGGTAGCTTGACGCCGTGATCCGGTATTCTCCCTCAACCTTTATACGCTGCGCCCCTCCGACGACGATGTTGTAAAAGCCATCTTCCTTTGAAAACAGCGTCATGACCTCGCGCGTATTGAGATTTACGCTGCGAACGAAAAGGAATTCCTGTTTATAGCCGACAAATTCCTTGATGATCGTGGTGCGCGAGTTCGTAATAACCACATGCTCATTATCGGCCCAGAACAGATCGCGGATCTTGGCCGGCCCGATACCGATATAGTTGGGCTTATTCTCCGCGATTGTGAAATGGATCAGCACCTTGTTGTCGCCACTCTGGCTGATCATGGCGATGCGCTTGCCATCGGGGGATATGGCGATTTGATCGACCAGGGGCGGCGCGGCATAGGCTTCGACCGTCGGCAGCGGCGGCAGGTCGTCGGCGTGTGCGGCTACAGCCGGCAGCAGGCTGGCGGTCGTCGCCGCAGCGGAAAGGCGCAGCAGGCCACGCCGGTCGAGTTCGGATGTCATGGAATGCCCCCTCAGCATGTTACCGCAATGATCTATAGCCGAGTCCGCTATTGGGCAAGCCATATCGATAATGGCGGAACTCTTGCGCCCGGTTCTGTTTTTCAGCGGCATCGCCCGCCAAGCCTTCGACCGCCTGCGCAGGGCCTATGTTGAAGTCAGGTTATTCCGCAGACTACACCGTCAGCGACGAGGAACTCGCCTGGCTCACCGAACGGGTAAAGCTGCTGCAAGAAGCCGTCGGCACCGTCTGCCAGGACCGCCTAAACCCGGCGCACCTCTCGGATTAGTTTGTAAATACAAAGGGATATCGGCATCGCACCTCAACAAGCGCGCCATGCACCTCTCATCCGGCAAGCGCAAACCCCTTATTCTGCAAGGTTCCGAAGCCTAAAACCACCCCAGCACCTCTCGCCCTTTTATCCTGCCTCTCACATAACCGGTAAAAATAGGCCGCAAACACCCTCATTTGCGGCCCATAGCGCGTCCAGATCGGAAGGCAAGATTTCGGCCCGTGAGAGACGCACCCGTCTCCATCCCAAAGCCTTACAGGCAAAGGGTTTTAGGCCGAAGAGTCTCCATAAAAAAGGCCAGAACCTCCAGATTCCGGCGTTTTCGTATAAGTGAGAGACATAAAAAACGATGTGCAGACAAGGACTTAAGGCGCATCGGGAGACAAGCCTTTTATCTTGCCTTCACTCCGTTCCCATTTTGATCTCTTATCTGCTCACGCTAAAATTTAGGAAGCCTGAGCCGCCTATTTTTCATAGCAAGCTTGTTTGACGAGGCTCCCATCACGAAGCACATCGTAGGCCAAGCAAGAAGCTGTGCCATGCGCTGGCATTTTGATGACATCGCCTTGAGTGAAGGCTTTTTGGTGCAAAATCACCGTGATTTTATCAGTTGAGGCGGTAACCCTGGCACTAACATGCTTTGTGTCGAAGTGAGCTTGCTTCGCCTTTTTCAAAACGGCCAACAGGGCATTCAATTCTTCCGGGGAGATGATTTTGTTTTCAACCGCCTGAGCGAAAACAAAAGACGAGCAAATCAAGTTGACCGCCGTGGCCAAAATTATGAGCCTAATCAATTTACGCATTGCTTTAAGTCCTTGCTACCATTTCCACAAACGACAGGTTTTGCCACGTCGGGGTTGCCCTTTTTAACAACAGTCACCTGACCGCTACCGCTGTCATATTTTCTCACAGATCCGCCAGGGCCTGAAACGTAGGATTGATATCCCGGATTCGTCTTGCCAATATCGTTCGCATTCTCGACGTCCGGTCCGGAAAAATTATCTGAGTTGTATTGATCTTTGTCAGGGGTAGTGGGGACAATACCATCTTTAGTTTGCTTAGTGTACTGGCCGTGGCTGTGCCATTCGCTATCATCACTTCCCTTTTTGATGTCATGTCCGGCTACCGAAGTTTTATCGCCGCGATGGACCTCCGTCACGTAGTACTATCCAAAGGCGCCTTTTTAAATCTTAGCCGAGTATTCGTCACCATTTGACCTGGATTGGCTTCCATACTGAGTATCTGCTTGTACAGCCGATTCGTCTTTAGTATCGCACCCGCCCCACCAATGGCAATCAAGGCCTGTAGGATCGGTGTGGTTTATTGGATCACCGTGCACATAGGCGTAGAGATCGAGATCGTCTTTCGAGCCAACTGGGTCGGTTTGTAAGAACCGTCCGGCGATAGGATCGTAGACGCGGGCCTTGTAGTCGTAGAGCTTGGCCTCCGGGATCATGATCTGGCCTGTATAGCGGAAGCGCTCACCCGACCAGCTATCGACATTGTTGGCATCCTTGGGCTCGCCATAGGGGCCGTACTTGTAGAAATTGGTGAGGTTAGCGCTCATATCGGGCGTGGCGATCGTTTTCCCTAAACCGCTTACGACTTAAGTCGGACTTACGGGATCTTTGCCGAAGCGCTGTCGTTCCGGCATTCCGATCTTGCGCGACCTCAGCCTAACTCGATGCCTATGCAATAGTTGAGAGTCCCGATGGCGTCCGCGAAATCCCCCTCCCAGAACCCGTTCGATACCAATATTGACGGCCTGCCCACCCTGGTGGAGCAGATGCTGTTGCACGCCGACACATCCGATCGACTGGAACCCGCTATCGATCTGGCGCTGTTTCTGGCCCGCAGCCGCGCCGGGAAGCATGGCGTGTCAAGGGTCTGACAGGGCGCTCAGGCTGCCCCCTTATTTCCCGCTTCCGTCATATGACGCGCCACATACAGCCGCAGGCATTCGTCGCGCGCATTCAACACGATTTCCGCCAGCGCGAAGCGCTTGTCGTCTTCCGCCAGTTTGATGGTGTGATCCAGCATTTCGATGATCGTGCGATCAGCCTTTTCTTCCGTCTTCACTCTGTTCTCCATTGACATCATTCAATTGGTATCTGTGTTGCCGCCCAAAAGGATGACGGCCATGACGGGTTCGCCCAGCGGGTCCACGCCCAGCAAATCCTCGAGCTCCGCATCGAAGTAGGAGCCGTAACCGAGCGCAGGCAGTCCGAGGGCAGCCGCCGCCAGCAGCAGGTTCTGGCTAAGGTGTCCGGCTTCCAGAGCGGCGAAGCGGTAGCCGCGCCCGCCATACTTGCCTGTGGTGCGCGCCAGTTCCGCCGTGATGACCAGGGCGCACGGGTCCGATAGTCCCGAAGGCGCCGCTTCGACCGAGGCAAAGGGGCGCACGGGCTGGCCATAGTCGACCAGGCAATGGCGGCGCGCGTCGTAGCGGTAGGGCGGCGCATCCGGCCGGATGACATACAGTTCGCATGGATAAAGCGCACCGGCGGATGGGTAGGGGCGGTGGTGAAACACCGCATCCGGGGCCGCGGCGGGCGTGACGACGCGGTTGGCGCGGACCGCCATGTGCAGGATCGCCGACACTTGCGCCAGTTCCACTCCGCCGGCCAAGGCGTCACGCCGGGCCGAGCGCCGGTTCTGCAATGCGGCGGCCAGGCTCATGTCGGGCAGGACCGCCTCCGGCAAGGCGATAAGGATATCTGCAGCGGTCGGGCTGCGCAGCGTGGTGGCGGCCCTCAGGCAGGCCGGGTCGTGCAGGAAACGGGCGATCTGGCGCGCCCGCCTCGGCATGGTGGCGCGATGAAAGCGCGTCAGCTCATGCGCGGTTTCCAGCGCTTCGCAGACCTCGGCGTCGGGATCGAAAGAGGGATGATGAAAGGAAATGGCGCTCGACATGGTGTTGGGCGGGGCGGTTACGGAAACGGATGTGGATCGGGGTTGGTGTCGTGGCCGATGACGCCCCACTGCGTGCGCCATTCGTTGAGGCGGCGCGCATCGGGCGCCAGGGTGCATGCCGGGCCGAACACAAGCGGTTGCAGACCGGGGGCGAGGACCCGCACCACATGCAGGTTGAGGTTGGCGATATCGACCGTGGTCAAATCGACGGCAGCGGGGCTGAAGCCTGCCTGTCCCATGGCGGCGGCGATGTCACCCGATGTGACATGGCCTCGTTCGGCGCTCAGCAGGTGAACCAGCGATACGGTTTCCTCGGAAGAGAAGAGGCGGTTGACGATCTGAAACCGGTCGGGCTCCAGGTAATAGAGCAGGTGATCGGTCGTCGATGTGATGTCGGCGGCGCTGTTGAGCTTGCGTTTGCCGGCGTTCCGGTTGCCCGAGGTCCAGCTATGCAGGCCTTCGGTAACGGCTTTTTCGACGGCGCGCAGAATGAAGGGCGAAGCGGCTGCGGCGACGACACCGCGACCGTCGGCGTTCTGCACCACGCTTGCGACGACGTGCACCCCAAAGGCTTGCGCCAGATAGTAGAGACGGACATTGAGCCGCCTGTTGCGCAACGCCACCTGGACCGGCATATCCAGCCGCTCGATCGCGCCGGTGACCAGCAGTCGCGGCGCCTGACGGGATAACAGCCAGTTCGATGCGAATACGTCGCGTTCGATCACTTCGCACAGGGCACTCAGAGACGCGCCTTCGAAGCTGCTGCCGCAGGCCAGGCCGGTGGAGTCATTCTGGCCGATGCTTTCCTCTTCGTCCCGGCGGGCATAGCCTAGAAAGGTGAGGGCCGCCGGCACCAGCACGGGCCGGGATGACACCATGTCGCGTCCCTTGACCCAACCACGCCGTACCCCCGGATTGAAGAGGCGGACTTCGGCGCGCCCGACATGGATCAGACGGCGCAGGTTGATCGCAGTGTTCCCCAATTCATTGGCGGTGGCGAACTGGATCTTATCATCCCAGTAGATCGAGGCGGCATAGCGTTCCAGCGCTTCGCCTATGGCTGCCCAGCAGGCGCTTTCGCGCGAAAACGCTGCCCCGGTGCCACGTTCCGTGGTCTTAAGTGTCGTCGGTGCATTGCCGCGATAATAGGTGGGCGGCGAGACCAGGGCATGCATGAGAACGAGCCCGCTCCCTTCGCCGGGCGCCAGCGGCTCCTCGACCAAACTGTTGATCAGCCCCTGGCGCGGATTGAGCGATTGGTCGATCACACCCAACAATTCGCGCGAGAACCCGCGTATGGCGTGCCTCAGGCCCATGCGGCGATCCCGCAACTGGGGCAACGGGGGAGGCGGGATACCCGGCTGCCGGATAGGTCGGCGGTCAGGATGTCGAACCGCCAGGCCATGCCGACATCGGTATCGATATGTGCGCCAAGCGCCCAGCGCAGGATTTCGGCGCTGGCCATGACCGCCGCCAGATCGGCAAGACTGAGGCTGGCCGACAGCCGACGGCCCGCTGTGGTCAGTATGGGGGTGGTGGAGCGAGTGGCCGCCTGTTCGCGATGGTAGCGGCATTCCAGGCAGCCTGTCGCGCCGGGCAAGGACATAGGCCCCCAGTTGACGCAGGCGCGGTCAAGCCAGACGGGCAGAAACGGACGCTTTGCGGCACTCGCGGCGGCGTTGGCGCTGCGCAGGCAGTCGAGGTCGGCGGTATCGGAAACGGCGACATGGCATCCGGCGCCGTCCGCCCTGTCCGCCACGGGGAAGCCATTCAGCGCCAGCTTTTCCCGCAGTCGTGTCGCCAGCACGCCCGCACCGTCAATATAGATGGCGGGCAGGATCGTCTCGACCGCGCCACCGTAATGACGCAGCCAGTCGGCTAGCACGTCTGTATGCGGTGTAACGTCCCGCTGTGATGGCGCCGGCTCCCGGGTCAGAACCCGCCGGTCGGTCAAAACACGGACCAGTTCGGTGACCGCCGTCTTTTCCGCGTCGCTGTGGCTGGCGTCGGCGAGGGCGTCGTCCGTCACACCCTGGCGACATTGGTCAGTGACGCGCCGGACCAAGCCAAAGGGATCGGACAGGGGGAGATCGCCATGCGGCGTCAGGAAGCGGACAATGCCGTTGTCCTGAACGACAACATCGACAGCCGGGTCAATATGAATCGTGCCTTCTGACATGACGTTTCCTTCCTAAGGTAAGGACGCCTCCGATTTGACAGCGTCGGCGCCCCAATTCTCTTACCTGTTTCGCAAACCGATCTAGATGAAGCAGCAGCAGCACATTTCGGGACCGGACAGCAGCAGGTCCGGAAGGTCGGTCGGTTCGGAAAGGATTTCGAAGAAGGCCATGTCGTGTCTCCTCAGGGAAAGCCGCCATAGGTGCGGCATACGAATGCTACAGACTCTGAGTCACTTTTCAAGCGTAATAACTTACAACATGTAAGTTATGCTGTGTTATTGTACCGTAATATTGAAAATATAATTGATTTATATGGGTAAAAAAATCAGGCGCTGCGCTTTGAGGCGCCAGGCTTTGGTGGGATAATGCCGATTATAGATTGTAACTGCGTGATATACACGTCCAGTTCTTTCTGGCCTTTGGGGGAAATACTGATCGTTGTCTTGCTGCGGCCCATCTCATGGCTCTTGGACAGTTTGACCAAATCGAACTCATGCAGCTTCTTGACCGCCAGAGACAAAGCCCCATCGGATATGTTGAGCTGGTCGCGCAGGGTGACGAAGTCCATCGCCGCGACGTTCGACAGGGTGGCCAGGACCTTCAGACGCGTCCGTCCATGAACCACTTCGTTCAGGCTGTGCGGGTCTTCAATGCTCATATGCGGGTCCGTCGTGACGAGAGAAACAAGTATATACCCGGTGCGGTCAATAATACCAGACACGCCACCGAAAATAGCATCGGCCTCCAGAACTCGGTTATCGCGAACAACATGACGCCGGCGCATATCGCCCACCCGGCGGCGATCCAGAGCAGCCATCGCGTGCGGCTGCCCATGGCGGTCACGGCGGTCGCGATCATGAACAGGGTGCATTGCAGGCCCGAAATCAGCGGCAGATCGGTGACGCCGCGCGCGTAGCACCCAATGACCAGCAACGGAATCGCCACGGCCACTGCCAGCCATGCGGTCACTATGGCCTGGCCTTCCAGCTTGAATGTCTTTGAGGTGCCCATCAGCATGACCAGCAGCACGGTGCCGCCATATCCCGCCACGGCATTGAATGGCGCCACCAGCACCGAGGGCAGGTAGCCCATCTGTTCAAAGAAGTTCCACAGCCCGGCCAGGCTGTTGCAGATACCCCACCACGCCAACAGCGGCGCACCGGCCATGACCACGGCTTCATTGCGCTGAATGATGCTGCGCAGTTCCTCGAGCTCGTCGCTCATGAACAGCAGTTCGTCTTCCGTCGGCATGGGAAGAAGGCCGCTTAGCGGATCATTGGACGGCATGGGGAGGGCTCCGGTCTTGGTTGCCCGATAGTTATGCATATTCCGGATTATTTGACCACACGGGTGTGACAGCGCAAACGGTGACGCAAAAGGCGCTGGCGACCAAACGGGCTGCACCGGCAGACATCATGTCCGGTGCGGACATGTGGCAATCATTGGGATAGATGCGGCCAGCGCCGCGGGGCCGCAATGCGATGCCCGTTGGCCAGATTTACTTACCAGATTACTTAAAGGCGACGCCGATCTGATCTATGGCCCGCCTGACGATGTGGCAGTCAAAGTGCTGGCCGTCGTCGAAATGCAGTTCGATGTCGTCGGGCACGCCCATGGGGCTGCTAAGCTTAATCAGCGCGCCCTTTTCCGATAGGTTGCGGACCAGACAGGTAATCGTCGAATGTCCGCCATTGAAAACGATGCGCGCGCCTTTAAGTGTACGCTGACGTGGTTGCGAACGTTTTTCTTCCATTGCAAAAGACTCCCCCGTCGGAAAGCCCTCCAGATACGCGAATACTATGTCCAGTTTACGTCGGTATGGTTTCCGGCAAGTTATCGACGGGCTGTATTTGCAAATTTATTTCATCCTGTTACGGAGACACTTGCCCGGGACGCGAATTGTGACATGTTGGAATTGCGGCGCCCTGAACGCGGCAGTCGAGGAGGATTATCATGACGCTTGCCCGGTTTTCATCGCGGATCGGTTTGAAGCCGCTGGTCATGGGCGCGTGCCTGGCCCTCGCGCCGGTGGTGGCCATTGTTCCCGTTCAATCGGCCCTGGCCGAGTCCCAGGCGGTCATTCCTGTAAGCGCCAATCGTGCATCGGACACCTTGATCCTGATCTGGAGCGGTGACGGTGGGTGGCACAGCGATCTGGATGTCCAGTTGGGCAAGCAGTTCGCCGCGATGGGCTATGACGTCATCGGTTTCGACACCAATGTCTGGTTCAGCACCCAGCGCACCGACGTCGAAGTGGCGCGGCAGTTGTCGGCCATGATCGACCAGCACACCCAGGCCAATGGCGTGAAGAAGGTGGTGCTGCTTGGCTGGTCTTATGGCGCCGATGTCCTGCCGATTGCCTATGACCGGCTGGGCCTCGCCGATCAGAAAACGGTGGCGGGAGTGATCCTGCTGGCCGTGTCCAAGGAAATCCAGCTTCAGGTGACCTTAGCCGAAAGGGCCGGACTCGATCCCGGCAATATCCCGGTCGAACCCGAACTGGCGCGCATTCCGCGCAACAAGCTTGTTTGTGTCTACAGCAGCGAGGAAAAGGGTGACACAAGCTGCCTGACTCCCGCCGCCGCAGGCTCCGTGGTGATGGAACTGCCGGGCAATCACGCCTTCAATCACGATGCTGCCACGGTGGCGCGGCGTTTGCTGCCCTTTATCGAGCAGGTCACGCAAAAAGCCCCGCCGCCCAAGGCCTGAAACACAGGTCCCGTATATCAGGCCATCTTCAGCAATCCGCGCACGCCGCCGCTCGACAACAGGGCGGCGTCGGCCAGGGCAGGGACCAGCAGCCATCCCGTCGGTGCGGCGATGTAGCTGCCTTCCCAGCGCGGGCTGAACTTTTCCTTGAACGCGCGCAGGCCCTGAAAGCCGTAGAGGTCTTCTCCGCGATTGAAGATGAAGGTGCCGAGCTGGTTGATGCTGCGCGACAAATAGTGGTTTTCCAGCCCGGCTAGGGGCGCCATGCCAAGGTCAAAGTCGGCGTAGCCGTTTTCCTGTCCCCACAGCATGAGATTGATGAACAGGAAGTCCATGGCGTTTTTCGGCGCGTGGGCGTCGTACCGCATCAGGTCGATGGACAGGATGCGATGGTCGGGCGTGCTCCACAGGTTGGAGAAGGCGACGATATGGCCGTCGCGCTTGAGGACCGCCGTCGGAAACCGGGCGAGATAGGCTTCGTCGAAACGGCCAAGGCTGAAGCCTTTTTCGCTACCGTGGTGAAAGCTGAGCCATGACTCCGACACCGCGCGCAATTCCGCGCTTACGGTTGCGAAGGCGTCTGCCGGAATGATCTCGAACACCAGCCCGTCACGGTTGCCGCGGTTGAAGGCGTGGCGCAGCGATGCGCGGCTGGCTCCGTTGAGGTTGAAATCGCGCAGATCGACCAGTGCGTTTTCGCCGATCTTGGACGCCACCAGCCCGCAATCGACAAAATCGGGGATGGTTTCGCGCCGGACGGCATAGAACACGGGCTTGGCGCCATGGCGGTCGCACAGTTCCCGGAACGCCCAGATCATGGCCTTGAATTCGCTGCGCTTTCCGACCGGCTCGCCCATGGTGACCCAGGTGGCGCCGCGCGACATATATTGAATGAAGCTGTCACCGCTTTCGCTGAACAGCAGCGATTTGTCGCCGAGAAAAGCCAGATTGCCGTCCGTCGATGCGCCTTCGGCCTTTTGCCAGACCCTGTCGGCGTGCGCAAGGTCGGCCTCCGTCGGCCGCGCCGTCGGTTCGGGTTCCGGATTGGTCAGCCGCCAGACCAGGACGATGAGGGCGAGCACGGTGATGCCGACCAGGGCACGCAGAAAGCGAGGCGCGGTCTGGTCGGTGAGGAAGGTCCACCACAGTTCCTGATTATAGGCGACATGCTTGTGCGCGAAGAAACCAAGCCACACCGCCGCCGCCACGGCGCTGAATATGGCCAATATGGTGGCGGGCGACAAAGGGCCGGCCCGCAGCTTGGTCTGGCGATAAAAGGCATCGCGGCTGAGATACATCAAGGCCGCCACGCCCAGCAATATCACGGCTTCTTCGTAGTTCAGGCCCTTGGCCAGGGTGGTGAGCGCGGCAATGACCAGGACAAGAAGCGTCGCGAAATAGGCGCGTTTCATTCGGCTGTGGACGCCGACGCCGAGGAAGAGCAGGGCGACGCCGGTCAGGCTGGCGATGAAGTGCGATATCTCGACCAGGCCCGCCGGCACGAAGACGGACAGAAGCTTTAGCCGCTCCGCCGCGTCGGGCGTGACGACGGACGCCAGCATGATAAGGCCCGAGACAAAGGTCAGCACGCCGAATACGGTCGGGGCCATGGACAGCCAGGCCTCGCTGCCGACGCGGGCGGTATCGCTGATCGCCTTGCGGTGCGGACGCAGTAGCTTTATCGACTCCACGATGGCGACGGCGGCTATGGGCAGAAGCACATAGGTCAGGCGGTAGAGCAGCAGGGCGCTGACGACCTCGGCGCTGCCCATGCGGCGGCTTAATACCGCCAATATCACCGCATCGAACGGACCGACCCCGCCGGGCAGGCCGCTGACCGCACCCAGCAGGCCCGCCAGCGCGAAGACCGGCAGGAGGTGCAACAGACTGCCGCGCGTCTCATCGGGCAGGAAGGCGTAAAGAACGGTTGCGGCGGCGGTCCATTCCCATGTGCTGGCCACGATCTGGCCTACACGAACGGGACGCGACGGCAGGAAGCGGGACAGGGGACCGACGCGCGGCGTCAGGAGGTACAGCGCCAGAACCTGCACGGCGATAAGGGATATGATCACGCCGACAATGTGCGGCAGGTGAATGGCCATGACCTCGTCGGACAGGCTGTTGGCGACATTGAGGCCCAGCAGGCCGAAGCCGCCGAATATGCCGCAAATCGCCGTCACCGCGCTGACCAGCATGATATCGGACGCGCTGAACCCCAGGCCGCTATAAGCGCGATAGCGGGCGCCGCCGGCCAACGCGATTCCCACTCCGCCGGTATTGCCCAGGATGAACGCTGTGATGGAGGTCAGCCACGTCGTTCGCCACGGCGCGGGCTTGCCCAGGCCGGCCATGGACAGGCTGTCGAAGGTGGAGGCCGCCAGCAGCCCCGCGGCCAGGGCGGCTATGGCGAGAGCGAAATCCAATGGCGATGTGCCGGACACGGCGGCTTCGACATCGCGCCAGCGGATGTTGCGGACCTCGCGTGCGATGAAGTAGGCGGCGAGCGCAAACAGCACGCATCCGATCAGGCCGGGGATCCACTTTGGCCAACGGCTGTGATGTTCCGGCACGTCGGCCTGCGTCGTGTCAGCTATTTCCGCCATCTTATCCTCAATAGGGCGTGGTCTTACGCCATGTCCGTCTGCGCGAGAATCATAGGTGCGCCCCAGGATTGTATCAAAGCCAACCGGCTAGGCGACTCGCAAATGCCCATTTTGCCGGGCGCCGTGAATCCTATTCGGCGACCCGGCCTGTCCGTACTGAGGAGGCCTGGGGAATGGTATCGGCGGCTGCGGGCAGGGGAACCGCGGCGAGCCGGGCCATGATCTGGTCCAGGCGGTTCATTATGGCGTCGTCGATCTTTTCATGCAGGCGCATGATTTCAAGCTCCGCCCGCAGATTGACCTCGAAATCGAGTTCGGCGGCGACGCGATCCTTAGCCGACTGGCGGTTTTGGCTCATCATGATGATCGGGGCCTGAATGGCGGCGACCGTGGACAGCATCAGGTTGAGAAAGATGTAAGGATAGGGATCGAATGCCAGGCCCAGGCGCGACAGGACATCGCTGTTCAGAACCATCCATCCGACCAGTATGACCGAAAAGGTGATGATGAAGGTCCACGACCCGCCGATGGCCGCGACCCGGTCGGACAGCCGTTCGCCGAAGGTCGACTGCTGGTCGGCGACCTCGGCGGCGTCGCGCGAGATGGGCATGCCTTCATTGATCCCGGTAAGGACGTTTTGCTCATTGATATCCAGGGCGTCCTTGCGTTTTAGGAAGAAGCGCTCGGCCAGGGCGTCGAGTTGGAAATTTTTAGACATGTTTATCCTTTCAAATGCCGGGCCTTTCAAGACAACAGGCACCTTAAATATGACGTCTTAAATATATGGGCCACTGAACCGGTCCATGACCCGGGACGCTCTTTTTATCAAGTCCCGACCAGACTGGAACAGGTGAAGCAGGGGGGGGCGGTGCGCGGCCGTGACGGCGTTGGCGCGCGAAAAAAGCCCCCGCTTCGAAAAGCGGGGGCGAGGGTAAGGAAGTTCGCTTCGCGAGCACCGGTCAGCACGAGGGAGATGGCTGACAATTACGCAAAAGCTATCAGACTAATATCAGCGTAATGTCAAAACTGCAATCCGGAAAACCGCTGTTTCTGACCTGTCGACGCGGGTGCCCGTGTTTGCGGCAAAGGCAAGGACGCGCGGTTTAGCCGCAAATACCCAAATTTGTCTGCTTGCTGATGGCCATATCCTGTGCCAATAAACATAATACATCAGATGTTTAAAATGATGGCGCCAACCGCCACGGTGGACACAAGGAAACGCATATGATCATGACGCGTCGCGCCCTGCTGGAAGCGGGTATGGGAAGCCTCCTGGCGGCCGCCGTCGTGCCGGGGCTGAGCCTGGCCGCCACGCCCGACTCGGCAAAGTCTGGCACCTTGCTATGGTACGACAAGCCCGCAACGCGCTGGGTCGAAGCCAATCCCGTCGGCAACGGCCGATTGGGCGCCATGGTGTTTGGCGGCATCAAGCGCGAACGCCTGCAACTCAACGAAGACCGGCTTTGGTCGGGTGGGCCTTACACCAACGTCAATCCGGCCGCCCGCGACGCCTTGCCCATCATTCGCCAGATGATCTTCGACGGCCGTTTTGCCGAGGCGGAAGCCTATGCCGAGGCCCATGTCCAGTCGATCCCCATGCGCGAAATGGCGTACCAGTGCCTGGGCGACCTGTGGCTCGATTTTCACGACATCGACGAAACCTCGGCCAGCGACTACCGGCGGGAGCTGGACATCGGCGCAGCCATCAGCCGCGTCAGTTTCAGTTCCGGTGGTGTGCGCTATGTCCGCGAAATCATTGCCTCGCATCCGGACAATATCCTGGTTATTTCCCTGCGTGCCGAAGGCGGTCCGATTGCCGTCGATGTCGGCTTTTCGTCCGGGCTGCGCAGCGATATCGCCCCCGATGGCGACACGCTCGTCCTGTCCGGCGTCAATAATGCCGATCGCGGGATTGCCGGGCGGCTGACCTTTCAGGCGCGCGCCCAGATCGTCGCCGATGGCGGGACGTTGCGCGCCAATGGTCCGCAACTCGAAGTGCGCGGGGCATCATCGGTGTGCATCCGTGTGGCCATGGCGACCAGCTACCGCAGCCCGACCGATGTCACGGGCGATCCCGCCGCCCTCACCAAAAGCCATCTGGCCGCCGTGCGTAGCAAAGATGTCAACGCCTTGCTGGCCGCCCACATAGCCGACCACCGCGCCCTGTTCGACCGCGTCTCTCTGACCTTGCCCGCCGGCAAGCGCGCCGCCCAGGCGACTGCCAACCGGATCGACCACGTGGCGGACAGTGACGATCCCTCCCTGGCCGCCCTCTATTTCCAATTCGGACGCTACCTGCTGATCGCCTCGTCGCGCGACAGCGAACCGGCCAATCTGCAAGGGCTATGGAACGATAGCAATACCCCGCCCTGGGGCAGCAAGTTCACCATCAACATCAACACCGAAATGAACTACTGGCCGGTCGATGCCGCCAATCTGGGCGAATGTATCGAACCGCTGGTCGCCATGATCGGCGAACTGGCGCAATCGGGGGCGCGGACCGCGCGGGAGATGTACGGCGCGCGCGGCTGGGTGGCGCATCATAACACCGACCTGTGGCGCGCGTCGGGCCCGGTCGATCATATGCAGACGGGGCTTTGGCCGACGGGCGGCGCCTGGCTGTGCACCCATCTGTGGGATCATTACGACTATACGCGCGACGGTGCTTTTCTGGATCGCGTCTATCCGCTAATGCGCGATGCGTCTCTGTTCTTCCTCGATACGCTGGTTCGTGATCCCAATACCGGGTTCATGGTGACCAATCCGTCCCTGTCGCCGGAAAACAACCATGGTCGCGGCAGCACCCTGTGTGCGGGCCCGGCGCTGGACAGCCAGCTTCTGCGTGACCTGTTCGCCCAAACCGCACGCGCCGCCGAAATCCTCAAGCGCGACAAGGCCTTGCGCGGCGAAGTCATGGCGATGCGCGGCCGCCTGCCGCCCGACCGGATCGGCGCCCAGGGCCAGCTTCAGGAATGGCAGGCCGACTGGGACGCCGGCGCTCAGGACATCCATCATCGCCATGTCTCCCATCTCTACAGCCTGTTCCCAAGCCAGCAGATCAATCTCGACGACACGCCGGATCTCGCGCGTGCGGCGCAGGTATCGCTGGAAACGCGCGGTGACGACGCCACCGGCTGGGGGCTCGGCTGGCGGCTGAATCTGTGGGCGCATCTGCGCGATGGCGACCATGCCCACGCGGTTCTCAAAGACCTGCTCGGGCCCGACCGGACCTATCCGAATATGTTCGACGCCCATCCGCCGTTCCAGATTGACGGTAATTTCGGCGGGGTGCGCGGCATTATCGAGATGCTGGTCCAGAGCCGTGGCGACAGCATCCATCTCTTGCCGGCCCTGCCGTCGGCGTGGCCGGAGGGCGAGGTGAGGGGGCTGCGCCTGCGCGGTGGTGCGGACATCGATATCGCCTGGTCCGGCGGGCGATTGAAAACGGCGCGGCTGCGCAGCCGCCTGTCCGGACAGCGGACCGTGACGGCCGGAGGCCGCCAAACCCAGGTCAAACTTATGGCCGGCGGCGCTCTGACGCTCACGGCGGCAGACTTTGTCTGATGCTTTAAAAAGATCATACATAACCCATCATACAAATTATTTGACTAAGGTATCTGACAACTGTACAGGGATGAACTGACGGTGGTTCGGCAAAGAAACCGCCGCGAACAGACACAGGGCCGGTTTACGGCCACGAAAAAGGGATGAACAGATGACGATCAAAAACAGTTTGATGACCTCAGGCGCATGTCTGGCCGCGCTCCTCCTGACGACCGGACCGGCCTTCGCTCAGGAGACCGCCGCGCCGACCGATCAGGGGGCTGGGGCAGAAGATACCGTCGTCGTCGTCACCGGCCTGCGCAAAAGCTTCCAGAGCGCCACCGATATCAAGCGCAAATCGGCCCAGATCGTCGATTCCATCGTCGCCGAAGATATCGGCAAGCTGCCCGACACCAATATCGCCGAAACCCTGCAGCGCATTCCGGGCGTCCAGATCGCCCGCAACACGCGCGGCGAAGGCAATGCCTATGTCGTCCACGGCCTGAAGCAGGTCATGACGACGCTCAATGGCCGCCTGTTGTTCACCAATGCCAACCGCTCCGCCACGCTGCTCGATTTTTCGGCCGACATCCTGTCCGGCGTCGATGTCTATAAGACCGCGACGGCGGACCAGATCGAAGGCGGGCTGGGCGGTCTGATCAATATCCACGCCGCGCGCCCGTTCGATTTCAAGGGCTTGCGCGCTTCCGCCACGGTGGCCGCCAATTACAGCGCCATCCATGACGAAGTGACGCCGCGCCTGTCCGGCATTGTGTCCAACCGCTGGCAGACGGCGCACGGCGAATTTGGCGCCCTGCTCGGGTTCCAGTACGAACAGATCGATTCCGGCGGCTACCAGACCGGCACCAATGCCTATGTCAACCGCAACGATCTCTACGACCTGAACGGCGACGGCCATGTCAACAGCGCCAACGGTGCCGACATCATCCAGATTCCGACCAATGCCAAGGCGCAGTATGAGCGCGGCGAACGCCGCCGCGGCGCGCTCTATTCGTCGATGCAATGGCGCCCCAATGACGACCTGACGCTTTATACCGATCTGTTATGGACCTATTCCGGCGGCCATTCCTCGACCAAGGTGCTGACGGTGAAATATGCCGCCGCCGATGGCGCCGTCGCGGGCCCGATTACGCTCAAGCCCGGCACCAACATCGTCGATACCGCCACCTTCACCAACCCGATTGTCCAGGTTCAGCAAGGCTTTTCAGATAACCCGTACAACAATTACAATGCGGCGTTTGGTGGCAAATATCACCACGATCATCTGACGGTCGGGGCCGAGCTGTCGTTCCAGCGCAGCGCCGGTCCGTTCTACAGTCGCTCCATCGTTCTGCAGGGGCGCGCGCCTAAGGCGACGATCGGTCTGTCGGGCGATCAGCCGGACATCAACCTGACCGGGTTCGACGCCACCAGCACCGCCAATTTCGCCTATGCCAGCTATAGCGACCTGGGCCAGCGCACCAACGGCAAGGAAACCGTCGCCAAGATCGATGTCCGCTACGACTTCGACACAGGCCCGCTGACTGCGGTTCTGGGCGGCCTGTACTATTCCGATCACGACGCCAACAACAATGTCTACAGCGTATCCTTCTCTCCCGCCAATTCCGGCCTTCGCGTGCCGTTGTCGGCGGTGACGGAACTGACGCCGGACGATCTGTTCGACGGCAAGAACAGCTCACTGAACCAGTGGGTCACGGTCAAGCGCGACATCCTGGCCAAAATGCGCGACACCCGCATTCTGGTCGGCGTCTCGCCCAACGACCAGGCCTATCCGCTCAACAATGCCTATAATTACAATGAAAAGATAACCGGCGCCTATCTCGAAGCCATGTTCGCCTTCGACACCCTGCCGGTCCCGATCGACGGCAATATCGGCGTACGTCAGGTGCATACCGATGGCGTCAACCACGTCTATCAGGTCGCCATGGCCACGACGCCGAATGCGGTCAAAGGGAGCGACGGCAAGTATTATACCGCCGTCACGGGCGGCAAGCCGTACGATAACCTTTTGCCCAGCCTCAATGTCCGCGCCCGCTTTACCGACGACCTGTTCCTGCGCCTGGCCTACTCCAAGGCGATCTCGCGTCCGGAATTCGGCAACCTGTCGCCGGCCCTGGTGCTCAACAATACCGGCACCGGCAGCGGCGGCAATCCGGCGCTTGAACCGGTCAAGGCCGACCAGTACGACGCCTCGCTGGAATACTATTTCGGCGGCTCCAACATGCTGGCCCTGTCATTGTTCCAGAAGAATGTGACGGGCTTCATCCAGAAGTTCGCCGTGACCGAGGAAATCAACGGCACGTCCTACCAGATCAGCCGTCCGCGCAATGCCGGCACCGGCGATATCAAGGGCTACGAAGTCAGCTACCAGCAATTCTTCGACTTCCTGCCGGGCTATTGGTCCGGGCTGGGCGTCCAGGCCAACTACACCTATGTCGACAGCGCCCTGTCGGTCCTCGGCCAAAGCTATACGGCGGCCGCCGAGCAGTTGTCGAAGAACAGCTATAACCTGACCGGCATCTATGAAAAGGGCCCGGTGTCGATGCACCTGTCGTACAACTGGCGTGACAAGTACATCCAGACCACGTCGGGCGACAGCTTCAACCGTCCGCTGATGGTGGCGCCTCTGGAATCGCTCGATTTCTCGGCGACCTATAAGCTGAATGAGCGCATGTCGATCAAGTTCGACGCCGTCAACCTGACCAAGGCGTACCAGCATCAGTACTACGGTCCGTCGCCGCTCGCGACCGTGACCAATGCCTCAGGCGACTATAGCGCGCCGCTGTTGCCGACCCTGGCCAACCAACTCGACCACAGCTTCGAAATCGGCTTCCACTACGCCTATTAGAGCGCTTTCCGAAAAGTGTGACGCACTTTTCGGATCAAAAAGCGCGTAAAAACAAAAAATTAGAGCGCCGATCTGATGCAGTCAGATCGGAACACGCTCTAAACGCTTATCCGATGTCATACGGTGCGGGCCCTCTCTCCATCCTGTCGGGGAGGGGGCTCGCATTGGATATGCCATTGCCCGTTAATTGAAAGGACGATCATGGCCATCCGCTGGCACGGCGCGCTTGCCCTATATGTCCTTATTGCCTGCGCCGGTGCCGCCGCCGCCCGAACTGTGCCCCCTAAAGGATTGGACGGCAATTTCGACGAAGCGCTGGCCGGTGGCCATGTCCTGCCCGATCCGCTGGTCATGCGCGATGGCCGCCCGGTCACCTCGGCCAGAATGTGGCGGGTCGAGCGCCGACCGGAATTGGTGGCCCTGTTCGAAGACACGATTTTCGGTGTTGCCCCGCCGCCGCCGAAACAGATGCGCTCCGTCGTCACCGACACCGATACCAAGGCATTGGGGGGGACCGCCACGCGCAAGCAGGTCACGCTCTATCTGAACGGCGACACCCAGGGGCCGCAGATGCATGTGCTCATCTACCTGCCCAATGGCGTGAAGGCCGCCCCCGTGTTTGTTGGCCTCAATTTCCACGGCAATCAGGCCATCAATGACGATCCGGCCATCGATATCACCACGACCTGGTTGACCGACTACCAGTCGCCGGGCATCGTCAAGCACCACGCCACGGCCGCCTCACGCGGACAGGACGCCGCCGAATGGCCGCTGGCGAAAATCCTGGCGGCGGGCTACGGCGTTGCCACTTTCGCGCCGGGCGATCTCTATCCCGATAGCGACAACATGATCGCCGAAAGCGTCCACCCCTTTTATGGCACCCAGTCCTCGGCCCCCAACCACTGGGGCGCCATCGCCACCTGGGCGTGGGGCATGAGCCGGGTCTACGACTATCTCGCCACCGATCATCAGGTCGATGCCCACCGCATCATCGCCATTGGCCATTCGCGTTACGGCAAAGCCGCCCTGTGGGCCGGCGCGCGCGACACGCGGTTCGCCATGGTGGTGGCCAATGATTCCGGCGCGGGCGGCGCCAAGCTGTACCGGCGTAATTTCGGCGAAAGCATCCGGGTCATGAACACCTATTGGTTCGCGCCGCGCTTCAAAACCTTCGCGTCGCGTGAAAACGACCTGCCGGTGGACGCCCATGAACTGATCGCCCTGGTCGCGCCGCGCCCGGTCTATATCGCCACGGCAAGCGAGGACCTGTGGGGCGACACGACCGGGCAATTCCTGGCGGCGCAGGCGGCCGATCCGGTCTACCGCCTGCTGGGCACGCAAGGTTTAGGGGTTTCCACCCTGCCGCCCCCTGACACGCCGGTCCATTCGATCATCGGGTTTCACATCCGCACCGGCCCGCACGCCATCACCGACTACGACTGGAGCCAATATCTGCGTTTTGCCGATACCTACCTTCACGCCAAAATTGTAACCCGAATTGTAAAATGAAGCGGACTGCATTAGAGACAGTCATCTGATATATTTGGTGATATATTTTGGATCGGCAGACGCCGATAGGTAAGGGTAGGGCGAAGCAGTCATGTCAATCCCAGCGGACAATCAGAAGCTTTATCAGAACATCATCGCGGCGCTTCAGGCGGATATCGCCGAAGGACGCTTTCGCGAAGGCGATCGCCTGCCGCCGGAACGGGTTCTGGTCGAACGTTTTCAGGTCAGCCGCCTGACGATTCGCGAAGCCATGATCGGTATGGAAATTCTGGGCCTGGTCGCCGCACGGCGCGGTTCAGGCGTCTATGTCACCGCTGCGCCGGCCGGAGGCATCGCCACCAGTGAGCTGGATATCGGTGCCTTTGAACTGACGGCGGCTCGCCGGGTGGTCGAAGGGGAAACGGCGGCGCTGGCGGCCAGCGCGGCCTCGGACGCCGATCTGGCCGAACTGGAAGACGTGCTGACCCGCATGATCGCCGAAAACGCCGAGGGCGAAACCCTGACGCATGATGAGGCCGCCGACCGCGAATTCCACCTGGGCATTGCGCGCGCTACGCAAAACGACGCGCTGGTTCTGGTGGTGAAAACCCTGTGGGACGTGCGCGAACGCTCGCCCCTGGCCATGGAAATGCTGCGCCGCTCACGGTCTGCGGGCGTTAAGCCGCTGATCGACGATCACCGTGCCATTCTCGATGCCATTTCCGCCCGCGACCCGGACGCGGCGCGCACCGCCATGCGCGACCATCTGGGCCGCGTCATCGAAAACCTGCTGGTCGTGACGGAAATGGATGCTATCAATCGGGTGCGGGACGAAACGGCCCGGCTGCGGGGGCGGGCTGGCCTGGCCATATCCCGCGCGGTCGGCTGAGTGCCCATTGTGAAGGGAAAAACCGCCGTTACGCCGATGCCGCCTTGTTTCACCCGACCAGTTCTGTATATTGGTCTGATAAATTTATCTGACCAATAATAACCTAAACGCCCTAAAAGTTCAATTCATGCAAACTAACGACCTCCTGTCTCCTTCCGCCGCACCGACGGCATCTGTCCATCGCGGCGCGGTCATCATCCGTTCAGCCCGTGTCATCGTCACCTGTCCGGGGCGAAATTTCGTCACCCTCAAGATCGAGACGGATCAAGGTGTCTACGGTATCGGCGACGCGACCCTCAACGGGCGGGAAAAATCCGTCGTCGCCTATCTCGAAGAACACGTCATACCGACCCTGATCGGCAAGGACGCTCAGCGTATCGAAGACATCTGGCAATATCTCTATCGTGGCGCCTACTGGCGGCGCGGGCCGGTGACCATGACGGCCATTGCCGCGGTCGATACGGCGCTGTGGGACATCAAGGCCAAGCTGGCGGGCATGCCGCTCTATCAACTGCTCGGCGGCCGGTCGCGCGATGGCGTTTTGGTCTATGGCCACGCCAATGGTTTGGATATCGAACATACGGTCGATGAAGTCGGCCGCTACAAGGAGATGGGCTATCGCGCCATCCGCGCCCAGTCCGGCATTCCCGGCGTCAAGGGCGCCTATGGCGTCGGGCGCGGCGACATGTATTACGAACCCGCCGACGGCACCTTGCCGACCGAAACCCTTTGGAACACGACCGCCTATCTCAGCTATGCGCCGAAACTGTTCGAAAAGCTGCGCGACACCCACGGCTTCGGCATCGAACTGCTGCATGACGTACACCATCGCCTGACGCCGATCGAGGCCGGGCGCCTGGGTAAGGACCTGGAGCCCTACCGTCTGTTCTGGATGGAAGATTCGACACCGGCTGAAAATCAGGAGGCCTTCCGCCTGATCCGTCAGCACACCACGACGCCGCTGGCCGTCGGTGAAATCTTCAACACCATCTGGGACTGCAAGGACCTGATCCAGAACCAGCTCATCGACTATATCCGCACCACGGTGGTGCACGCCGGCGGCATCACCCATCTGCGCCGTATCGCCGACCTGGCATCGATGTATCAGGTGCGCACCGGCAGCCACGGCGCCACCGATCTGTCGCCCGTCTGCATGGGCGCGGCCCTGCATTTCGATACCTGGGTGCCCAATTTCGGCATTCAGGAATATATGCGCCACACGCCGGAAACGGACGAGGTATTCCTGCACGACTACAGCTTCAAGGACGGCTATCTGCATGTCGGCGACACGCCGGGCCACGGTGTCGATATCGACGAAGCCCTGGCGGCGAAATATCCGTATGAACCCAAGCAACTGCCCATCGCCCGTCTTCAGGACGGATCGATGTGGAACTGGTAGGGTTAACCTACAAGGCTGTTAAACTATAAGACAGGTGACGGCGCGGGCATGTATCCGCGCCGCGCCGCAAAACGGGCAAGGCAAACGCTTTTGAAAGGTCAGGGACGTCATGTCGCTTGCTCGCTTGTTGTCACGTCTGTGCATCACTCTTTTGCTCATCGTCGCCGCGCCCGTGGCGGCCAAACCGTCTGAGCAGGAAATCACCGGTCCCTGGCGCTCGGCGCTGTTCGAAGCCGACCCTTCCGGCAAAACGACCGGCGCGGACGCCGCCTATGAAGCGCCGGAATTCAGCGATGCGGCATGGACCGCCGTCGCGGTGCCGCACAACTGGCAGGGCTATACCTATGCCCGTCAGGTGGTCAATGGCAGCCGCCATGGCACGGCCTGGTATCGCAAGACCATCGACATTCCCGCCCGCGCCGCGGGGGAACACGTCTTCCTGATGTTCGAAGGCGTCAATAGCTACGCCACCATCTGGCTGAACGGCAAACCGGTCGGCAGGCATGGCGGCGGTATGACCAGCTTCACCCTCGATGTCACGGCGGCGGCGCGTCCGGGCCGCAACCTGCTGGCCGTGCGCGTCGACAATCCGGCGGGTATCCGGGACCTGCCGTGGGCGGCGGGCGACGACAGCCCGATGAACGGCTTTGCCGAAGGCTCGCAGCCCTTCGGTGTTTTCCGGCCGGTCCACGTCATCGTCAAATCCGGCCTGCGCATCCAGCCGTTCGGCCTCTATGCCTGGGGCACCAAGGCGACCGTCACGGCCGACAGCGCCACGCTCAATGTTCGCAGCGAACTTGAAAATCTCACCGCCACCACACGCCGCTTTCAACTGGTCGATGAACTGGTAGACCGCGACGGCAAGGTCGTCGCCACCGTGACGCGCGACACCGAATTGGCCGCTGGGGCGAAGGTGCGCATCGACCAGGTGTTTCCCGCCATTCCGCGTCCGCACCTGTGGTCGCCGGCCAATCCGTATCTCTATACCCTGCGCGCCCGCCTGATCGAAAACGGCCAGGTCATCGACCGGTCCGAAACCGCCTATGGCATCCGTCATCTCGAAATTGCCACGAATGCCGACGGCACGCGGCAATTGATGATCAACGGCGCACCGTTCTTTATTCACGGTACGGCGGAATATGAACACCTGCTGGGCGATTCCCACGCCTTTTCGCCCGAACAGATCCGCGCCCGTATTGCCCAGGTCAAGGCGGGCGGCTTCAATGCCTTCCGCGACGCCCACTATCCCCACAACCTGCGCTATGGTGAGCAACTGGCGCAGGACGGCCTGATGTGGTGGCCGCAATTCAGCGCGCACAACTGGAACGACACGCCGGAATTTCGCGCCAATTTCCTGGCCCTGCTGGGCGACTGGGTGCGCGAACGGCGCAACAATCCGGCCAACTTCCTGTGGGGGCTGCAAAACGAAAGCACCCTGCCGGAAGCCTTCGTGGCCGAAGCCATGGCCGTGATCCGCGACCTCGACCCGACGGCTTCGGTCGAACGGCTGATTGTCACCTGCAATGGTGGCAAGGGGGCGGACTGGAACGTGCCGCAAAACTGGTCGGGCACCTATGGCGGCGATCCTGAGAAATACGGCGAAGAACTGAAAAAGCAGGGGTTGGTCGGCGAATACGGCGCCTGGCGCTCGCTCGGCCTGCACTCGGAACGGCCTTATCCCGCTACGGGCGTCTATGACGAAAGCACGATGACCCAAATTCTGGAAACCAAGGCGCGGCTGGCGCTGTCGGTCAAGGACCGCGTCGTGGGCGATTTCGTCTGGCTGTTGACGACGCACGAAAACCCCGGCCGCCCCATGCGCGTCGATGGCACCCAGATTTTCGACGGCATCCGTCCGCTCGAACATATCGGACCGGCCAATAACAAGGGGCTGATGACCCTGTGGGGTGAACCGCTTGACGCCTATTACATGCTGCGCGCCAAGACCGTTCCGGCATCGCAAGCTCCGGTCGTCTACATCGTCTCCCACACCTGGCCGGACCGGTGGACCGAACCGGGCATCAAATCCGGGATAGAGGTATTTTCCAACTGCGACAGCGTCGAACTGTTCAACGACGTGACGGGCCAGATATCTCTCGGTGTTCGGCCGAAACCGGCCGACGGCGCGCCCTTTACCTGGGACAAGGTCGATATTCGCTACAATGCCCTGTCGGCGACCTGCCGGATCGGCGGCAAGGCCATGGCGCGCGATGTCGTTACACTTAACCACCTGCCGTCTGCGCCCGATCTGGCGGCGCGCGTCAAGGATCGCAGCGACATCACCAAGGGCAAGACCGGTGCGGCCTATCTTTATCGCGTCAATGCCGGCGGGCCGGACCTGCGCGATGGCGACGGACAGCTTTGGCTGGGCGACCGTCACCTGACCGCCGGCGCCACATGGGGCTGGTCAAGCTGGGCCGACGATTACCCCGATCTCGATCCGGCGCTCGGCAGCCGCCGCGTTCATTACGATGCGGTCGAAGGCACGTCTGAGCAGGCCTTGTTCAGCACGTATCGCTTCGGGCGCGACCGCCTGAGCTACAGCTTCGCCGCTCCGAAAGGCGACTATGAGATCGAACTCTATTTTGTCGAGCCGTGGTATGGCCGCACGGGCATAGACGCCACCGGCTGGCGGTTGTTCGACGTCGCCGTCAATGGCAAGACGGTGCTCAAGGATGTCGATATCTACCACGAGGCCGGGTTCGAACGCGCGCTGAAAAAAGTGGCGAAGGCGTCGTCATCCGATGGCCGTATCGTCATCAGCTTCCCCCGCGTCGCCGCCGGTCAGGCCGTCATTTCCGCCATCGCCATCCGCCAGGCGTCACCGCGCGCCAAGGGGGCGTACGAAAGCGACGGCACCGACCTGATCGCCGCCACCGGTGCGCGGAGCTTCCTCGACAACGGGGACGCCGTCGGCATCGCCAACCTGACCTGGAGCCGCCTGCCGGTCGATCTGCTCGATAGCGACTGGACGCTGACGGCGTTTCGGACCCGTGTCGATTCCGATATCTATATGCCGCTGCGCGACGGCCAGACCGCGCCTGCCGGATGGGCCGATACTGACCTGACTGCGTTGTGGGCAGGCGAGGGCGGCGGCAGGGTCCGCTTCGCCACGCGCCGCTTTGCCGCCGGCGAAACCGTCGCTGCACCGGCCTCCGGGCCGTTACTGGTTCGCCGCCACCTGCCGTCACCCTACGCGCCGGGCGTCTTTACCTTCGTCAAGACGGTCGGCCTGTTCGAAGCCGAAACCGCCAAGCTGGACAAGGCGGTGGTCGGGTCGCGCCTGAAAGGCTATGGCGGCCCAGGCTATGCCGATATCCAGCCGGGCGGCGCCGTCACCTGGACCGTCAGCTACGGCGCGGCCGCGCGCCACAGTTTCAAGTTCCGCTATCAGGGGGCGACGACCGGCCACCTGACCCTGACCGACGAAAGCGGCATTGTCGCCGCCGACATGCCGGTGGCGTTCCCGGCGGGGGAAACAGGTGTCTGGCTTGAAGCCACCATCGAAACGCCGACCCTGGTCAATGCCGGCACCTATGCCCTGACCCTGACGACCGAGACGGGCGTCGTCGTCGATTCCTTGCGGATGCAGTAGGCGGGGTAGGCGCGGTCAAACAGTTTTGTGAAGGGAAAATCGTACGCTTTCGGTTGACAGCCTAGTCCTGCACCCGGAAAGTAAAGCTAATCCGCGATATATGCTCTGTATAGTTGCCATGTTGCGGGCCTTTTCTGTGTCAAACTCTAAAGGCGGCCAATGGACCATCATAATATATCCCTCATAACTACGTTAGCGACCGGTTTTGGATTGGCGCTGGTGTTCGGCTTTATCGCCGAAAAAATCAAATTGCCGGCTCTGATCGGCTATCTATTCGCCGGTATTCTCATCGGGCCCACGACACCCGGCTTTGTCGCCGATATAAACATTGCCTCGCAACTGTCTGAAATCGGCGTCATGCTGCTGATGTTCGGCGTGGGCCTCCATTTTTCCATCGCCGATCTGATGTCGGTGCGCCGCATAGCTCTGCCCGGGGCGGTGGTGCAGATGTCGCTGGCCACCGTGCTTGGCATGGCGCTGGCCATATGGGGGTGGGGCTGGAACCTGGGGGCCGGGCTGGTCTTCGGTATTTCGCTGTCCTGCGCCTCGACCGTAGTGCTGCTTAAAGCGCTGGAGGCGCGCAAGGCGATCGACAGCATGAACGGCCGCATCGCCGTTGGCTGGCTGGTGGTCGAAGACCTAGTGACCGTGCTTGTCCTGGTCCTGCTGCCGCCCCTGGGCCAGCTTCTGGGCACCAACGCCGCCGCCGGGGCGCACGCCACCTTTACCGGCAATATCTGGGCGGAAATCGGCAAGACCTTGCTCAGCGTCGGCGCCTTTATCGCGCTTATGCTGCTGGTCGGGCGGCGCGTCCTGCCGTGGATATTGCTTCAGGTGGCGCGTACCGGCACGCGCGAACTGTTCACCCTGGCCGTTATTGCCGCCGCCATCACCATCGCATGGTGCGCCTCTGAACTGTTCAGCGTTTCGTTTGCGCTTGGGGCCTTCTTCGCCGGCATGGTCATGCGTGAATCGGCCTTCAGCCACCGCGCCGCCGAAGAGTCCCTGCCGCTGCGCGATGCCTTTTCGGTGCTGTTTTTCGTATCGGTCGGCATGTTGTTCAACCCGATGGTTCTGGTAGAAAAGCCGTTGCAAGTGCTGGCTGTCGTCGCGATCATCATATTGGGCAAGGGGATCGCCGCCGCCGCCCTGACCTTGATCCTGCGCTATCCGCTCAACACCGCCCTGACCGTGGCCGCGGGCTTGGCCCAGATCGGCGAGTTTTCCTTCATTCTGGGCGGGCTGGGCGTCAGCCTGGGCATACTGCCGCAGGAAGGCATGAATCTGATCCTGGCCGGGGCTTTGATTTCCATCGCGCTCAATCCGTTCGTGTTCAGGGCGATTGCGCCCGCCACCGCGTGGGTGCTCAGCCATTCCGCCCTGGCGCGCAAGCATGAACGCAGGGACGACGTCCTGTCCGCCCTGCCGGAAACAACCGCGAACAAATACCTGAGCGGTCAGGTGGTCGTGGTCGGTTTCGGCCGTGTCGGCAAACGCCTGACGGCCTCGCTCGACGCGCAGGGCATCGCCTATGTGGTCGTCGAAGAAAACCGCGAACGGGTGGAAGAACTGCGTAAGGCAGGCAAGGCGGCGGTCTTCGGCAATGCCGTTCAGCCGGACGTGCTGGTCCAGGCCCATGTCGCCACCGCCGCCATGCTGGTCGTGGCCACGCCCGATCTGGTCGATATCAGCCAGATGGTCGACGCCGCCCGCCGCATCAATCCGGGTATCGAGATCGTTCTGCGCACCCATAGCCAGGACGAGATGGACTTCCTGCGTCGCGAAAACATGGGCGAGGTGTTTTTCGGCGAGGAAGAACTGGCCAAGAATATTCTGGGTCATATCCTGAAACGCTTCGATACATCGGTCATGCCGGCGCACTGACGCCTGTATTGGTAACGATCGTTATGACACCTTCGTGAGTATTTTTCGGCTAACGTGCTTTGCCGGAAAACCGGTACACGGGTTATACTTTGTCCCTAAGCTTAATGTAGACGGGAACGGGGCGCGATACACTCAGGAGCAAAGGTCATGATCGGCGCATATAGCTATACCATCGTTCAGCCCGCCATACCGTTGCACGCGGTGACGCCGCTGGAACGGCTGGTGCTGGGGGAGGTTATGGACAGCCGTACCCGCCGAAAGCACCTGCACCTGTGCGCCTATGATGATCTGACGACGCGGTTCGACCTGTTCCTTAAAGACGCGGTCGATGCCCTCGACGCCAGCCGGGACCGCGACAGCGTCCTGAACGGCGTCGTCGCCCGACTGATCGCCGCCACGCCCGACGACGCCGACAGCATCAGGCTCGATCTCGACGCCGAAGCGGTGTCGCTGGCCCATATCCTTCAGGATATCGTGCGCCGGTCGGACACACTGACCCATCTGGTCGTTACCTCCGGCTATACCCGATCGGGTCTCGATACTGGCACAGCGGGTGGGGCGGTGAGCGTGATCACAACCTATGACGTCGAACACACATCGACGGACGACAGGATCGAACACTATCTCGACGCCGCTGGGCTGCGCCCCGACCGGGCTGGCGACATAGCTCGGTTAGGCTTGGGTCCCCATACCGCCCGGCTGTATTGAGCGGCGTCGCGGACGGTCTTTTCGCTGTGGGTATCGTCACGCCGTGACTGTTTCATTGCGGCGATTCACCTTAGACCGCTCTGACGGGAGCGCGTCATGTCACTTACCAACGAAAATGTCGAGGCGTTCGCCGCCCTCATGCAGGCCATGCGCGATGCGATGGCCGGCTATGATGTGCCCGAAGGCCGCTCGGGCATTGCCTGCGCCAAAGGCACGATCACCGCACGCCTGAATAACATCAATGTCATATCCGCCGTCCTGGCGGAGCGTGAGCCGAACGCCAAGGACACGTACGAATTTACGCAGACCCTGAACACGCTTAAATGGCTGGCGGGGGATGGCTACGTCACCAGGGACTTCGCCGGCGTCGATCTCAACCTGCAAACCGGCGCCCTTGCCGGCGCGGACAGCTTCGCCGTGGCAATCGAGAGGCTGATGGCCGAACTGGGGACTATGCTTGAGGCTTAGGTTTAGCGCTTCCCGAAACGTGTGATGCAGCGCTTCGCCTCTTGGGCCGACCAGCCTTGTCCAAAGGCGAAGTGCCGGGCGATTGATGTGCGATTTTTGCAGCAATCACAAATTGAAAAATGTGTCGAAACGTCAACAAACAGTATCGACAACGGTAATATATTGAAGATACAACCCGTCCCAGATTTAGATTTTATGGGGGGATAATATGTCTGCATTTGGTATTTCGACGGTTCGGTCGATGCGGAAATATCTTTTCGGGGTTAGCCTTGTCGCGTTGACGGCAGGATATGCCGGTGCAGCATCGGCGGATTGTGTCGGCTCTGACCCCAAAACCTGCTCGGGCGCCACCGTCGGCAAGGTGACGATTACAGAAACCGCAACGGTCGATGTGGAGGCGGGAGCGACCTTATCCGGCGGGGCCGGCGATGACGCAGCTATTGGTGTGACCTCAGGATCGGGGGGACCTACGATTGCCACGATCGTGGTGGACGGGACGGTTTCTGGTAACCGCGCCGGTATTGTCGGCAACGCGACCGCACCAAATTACGCATACCCGTCTACGCGACCCGATATCACGGTTGGAACAGCGGGCCAGATCTTTGGCCAGTCCGCCGTCTATCTCGACCCCGTTTCCGGCGGATCGGGTTACCGCACGGTCATCGCCACGCTTGACAATAGTGGTCTCGTCCAGGGCAGTGTTTACGGGCTGGAGGCTCGTGACAATGCTTCGGGCTTCCTGACCGTCAACAATCGGGCGGGCGGAGTCATTCGCGGAGCAGTGGGCGCCGTTTATGCTCGGGTAGCCAACCTGATCAATGCCGGCCTGATCGATGGTGGGGCCGGTTCAGCTGTCAGCTTCCGCAATATCACGAATACTAATTTCGCTGTTATCGGCGTGGGCGTGACGAATAGCGGCGTCATGACGTCCAATAGCTATCTCGGTACGATCTACGTGCCTGTCGATGGATTCGTAATTAAGAATAGTGGTACAATCCGGAATACGACGGGCTCGGCCATCTATACCAATGGCTATCTCACCTTGTCGAACGCGGCCGGCGGCCTGATAGAGGCGCCCGGCTATGCGGTGCAGGCCAACGGCGGCGCCAACATCATCAATGAAGGGACGATTAACGGCGGCATGTACATCGGGGGAGCCGCCGGATCGGCCTCTATACTGAACAATATAAAGGGCGTGATCAACGGCGACGTGATATTCGGCAACGGTGACGACACGCTGAATGTCGCCTGGGACGCTACGGTCAACCGTATTGCCGGTATTTCAGGGACTATTAATGGTGGTGGCGGGACCAACACCCTGCGTTTCGACATGTCCCAGAGCGTCACCCTAGACAGCGTGTTCTCGCAATTCGTCATGCCGACGAACTTCCAGAAAGTCGGGGTCGTGCTCGGCAGCGGTGTCACCGCGACCTTGAACGGCGATGCGCCGGACGGCCTGTTGATTGGTGGCTCCGGCGATTTCATTACCAACGGGCAGGTGACTTCCGTTGGCGCCGCTTTCGTACAGACCCTTGGCCCCCCTTACGACTATACGTCCCGGCTCGGCTTTACCAACAACGGTGATATCCGCTCGACTTTTTCGCCCGCCGGGGGCGTCATTAGCTATAACGATTATGCCGTATCCTCGTCGAACTTGCGATCGTTCAACAATTCCGGCACGATCTCAGCGGTGGGCGGAAATGGTGTAAACGCCGTGTTCGGTTCGATTCTCGACGCGTCCCCGGATATGACCTTTTCGAACAGCGGCACGATCACAGCCGATGGTACAGCTCTGAACCTTGTGCTTAACGGCGCAACGGGCAGCAACAGCGGTCTCATCCGCTCGACTGGCGGCATTGGAATGACGCTCACTGGTACCATGTCGAATACAGGCGAAATTGACGGGGCGTCGGGGGTTGTCTTGAATAGCGGCCTCTTGTCGAACGCCAGCGCGATCACCGGAGCGACGACCGGGGTGCAGATGTACGGCGGCACCGTGTCGAACAGCGGGACGATCATTGCCGCCAACGGCGCCGGCATAACCACCTATGGCGGTAATATCAATAACCTGGCCGGCGGCGTGATCACCGGCTCCGGCGATGCTATCCAGGGGCCGTATGGCGGCATCACCGTAAAAAATGCAGGCACGATTAATGGCAATGTGAATTTCGCCGGGGCGCCACCTTATTATTACCCCCAGAGCAGCACCTTTGTCGATCAGGGCGGAACCGTGAACGGCAGTGTTTTGTTCGGCTCAGCCGGCGACACCTATGTCACGGATATTTCGACATACGTCGATGGCCGGTTCAGCAATGTCACGGGTACGGTCGACGGCGGCGCTGGCCAGGATACTGTGGTTTTTCAGGTAACCTCATCGACCGCGGCCAAGGTCGGGGTGGTGCCGAGCTTCGAGCGGACGCAGTATGATCTGAACAACGGGGTAAAGCTCGATCTGACCGCGGACCAGTCCTGGAATAATACCTTACTGCTGGCGGGTACAGGCAGTGTGGATTTAACGGGCGACTTTTCGGTCGCCAATGCCCAGGCGCTGGCCGTAACCATGCCGTACGGCGCCAGCTATGCCGACGATCCCGGCACCCTGTCCATTGTCAGCCATGGCAACCTGTCTTTTTCAGAAACGGGTTATAACTACATGGGGGTGTCGTTACTGAACACCACCAGCTTCGAAAATGCCGGAAATATAACCGCCACCAGCGAGTATTTTTTCAGTCCGCCCGCGGCAGCGATCAATGGCGGCGCCCTGGTCACCAATTCGGGCACCATCACGGTAAGCAGTGCGGCGGCTGTGAACGGCGCGTCGAAAGTCGTCAATACGGGCAGCATTTCGCAAGCCGCCAACGGTCAGCCGTCTTACGGTCTTTATGGCGTAAACAATGTTGTCAACAGCGGTACGATCACGACCGGAAATACCGCGGTCACGCTCAGCTACTATAACTATTATCAGCCCGCGCCCGGGGCTTCCCTAGTCAATAGCGGCCTTATTCGCAGCACCGGCGCCAACGCAGTCGAACTCTATTACTCGTATGGCCCGGCGGACCTCACCAACGCTGCCACTGGCCAGATCATCAGTGACACAGGGTATGCGATATATGGCGGCGGATATGGCGCCACCCTGCACAATGACGGGGTCATCAGCGGCAATATCGGCCTCTATGGCGACACCCTGATCGAAAACCATGGTACGATTACCGGGCGTATAGATTTGAACTACGGTAACAGCACGCTTCGCCTGACCGGCGGTACGTTTACCGGTTCCGCGAACGTCTATGGCGGCTATGGCCGGCTTGAACTGGCGGTTACGGATGCCAATGCGCCGACCCTGGCGCTGGGAACCTCCGCCTTTAACGGCTTCTCGGAATTGGACATGCAGGCCGGTACGGCCTCCATGGGCGGAAGCTACACATTCGGTAAGATCGATGTCTCCGGCGGCCGGCTGATCGGCCTTGCCGGCTCTCAGTTGTCGGCGCAGACCATTACCGTCGCCTCAGGGGCGACCTTTGGTTCGGCCGGAACCGTGTTTGGCGATCTGACCGTAAATGGCACCCTCAGCCCCGGCGCGTCTCCGGGCACCATGACAGTCGTGGGTAGTGTCAGTCTGGCCAAGGGCTCGACGTCGCTGTTCGAACTGACGCCGACCGTCAACGACAAATTGCAGGTCATGGGCACGCTTACGATCGCAGATGGCGCGACCCTTAAATTTTCAGGGGTGCCGAATGTGACGCCGGGTAAAAGGCTCGATCTCATAGTGGCCAGCGGCGGCATAACGGGAGCGTTCTCGACCATTTCCGGCTTGCCCGGCAACCTCCACCTCATCCAGTCGGATGACAGCCTCCAGGGGCTGGGGCTGTTCTCGACCAATCCAGACTTCTCGTCCCAGGTGTCGGCGCTTGTCACCAACCTGAACGCCTCGCTGATCGATGGCAAGGTCGGCGCCTCTCTGATCGATGCCATGCCGGCCCTGGTCACCGCGACCGGCGAAAGCGACGCGGCCGCTCTGACCCGCCTGACGCCGCAAGCCTATGCGTCGGCATCGCAACTCGCCGCCGAAAATGCGCTGTCCGTCATTGACGTCCTGCGCCAGGAGTCGCATTTCGCCACGGACGCCGCAGGGCCGTTCGCTTTTGCCCAGGCGATCAACAGCGGGCGAAAGCTGGCGGGCGACGGCGCCAGCGGCATAACCTCGGCCAGACTGAATAACGACGGCATCGTGACCGGTATCGGCTATGGCACCCAATCCGCCTGGGTAAGCGCGTTTTTCGGCCGTCTGAACGGCGTGGAAAAGCTCAGCGCCCTCGACGCGCGCACGACGGCCAACAGCCTTGTCATAGGCACCAAGGGGCAGGTCCGTATCCATGGGGTCAAGTTGGGTTTGATGGCCGCCTATGACCGAGCCGATGCTTCAACAAAGCGTTCGGCGCCGGGCGATATCATGGCAACGGGCCGTTATGCGCTTAAGAGCGTCATGGCCGATCTGGATATATCCTATCGTGCCAGGCTGAATGCCGATTGGGCGTTTGAGCCCCGCCTGGGCGCTAGCTACATCAGCACGACGCGCGACGGCGTCACCGAACAAGGGGGCGGCGCCTTTGCCCTTACCGTCACGGACGGAAAGTCATCGGACTGGTTCATCGATGGGCAGATTGAATTGCAGGGCGGCCAGCATCCCGGCGACCGCTTGCATCCGTTTGCCTCCGCGGGCGTCATCAGCCGCACCGGCGGGGAGGGCGGCCTTGCTTCGGCGTCGCTGAGCGGTCTTGATTTTTCCGTCCTGGCCGATGGCCTTGACCGGAGCGGAACGCGCGCCACCCTTGGCGTCGGCATTCGCTATGATGTCTCTGACCGGTTAAAGACCTCGGCAGGCTTTGACGGCGAATTTGGCGACAATGGCCGCCAACGTCTAACGGTAGGGCTTCACTGGGCTTTCTAGAGCGCGTCCAGACCAGTTTGCCTCCACGTCGGAGGCAGTCAAACTGTGTTTCGGGAAAAATGCCCAAGCACCTCGTGCCGATTTTAGGATGCGTTTGCAATTAAGCCAACGCATCCGAGCTTTTACCTGCCGGCGGCACTGACAAGGGGATGCAAATCGGCGTTGATCTACCACCTGATGTTAGGGGGAAATCGGCACACTGGTGAACCTATTTTCCATCACATTTTTTAAGAACGTTGATATGTGACCTTTTGGCCTCAGCTAAAGGTTGAACGTACACGCAGTGCAAATTGCGCGTTTCGGATATTGTTAACGGATGTTAACCTTCCTTTGGGGCTGAAATCAAAGGGGGCTTGGGCTATGCCGTTCGAAGGACCACAAAAGCAAGAGAAGATCGAAAAGCCTGCAAAGGCAAGATTCAGCTTGTTCGACTGGATGGTGAACTGGATTAAGGGTATCGACCGGAAATCCTTGACGTCCTGGTTGCCGGCCTTTTCCACGGCCTGCCTATTGGTCAGTCTGCTGGTCTTCAGCCTAATCAGTTACATGGCCTATGATGTTCTTGGGGATGGCGACGAATCCCTGCGCTCCTTCCCGATGGTCGCGGCTTTTCAGATTGGCGTGTTGATTACCCTCTTCCTTTCGACGCTGATTGATGCGTCGGAACCAGAGGCCTTGAATTCCAGTGCCGATCCCAATTCGGACGGCTATCGCTTCCCTTTCGCTGTCAGCATTCAGGCGAACTTTATCGAGGCGCTGGGTATCACCGGCACCATCATCTTCCTTTTTGCGAAAGATATCATCGATAAGATCGGTGGCGATGAGGGGGAATTGCCGCTTGTACATCTGGCATTTAGCGCCTTGCTTCACCTTGGCGAAGGAGAATCTGGCAAGGGGGCAGAACAGGCTAATACCCTTTGGGACATCGTAAAGTTGCCTGAAATTGCCACGCTTTTGGTGCTGGCCCTGTCCATTTTTCTCGCCCTCTATGGCTTCTCAATCATCAAACGCAAAAATGAGCTTGAAAGCGGCGACGACGGTTCGGGCATATTCACGTCGATTTTCAAGGGGAAGGGCGCGGTGGATGTTCCCGCACCCACAAGCCCCAAGACGTTGGAGCTGCAGATCGATAAACTGGAAGCGGTCCACAGGCGCCTGGTGGAAAAGGCAAAAAAACAGCATGAGTTAGCGAAGGACCTTCAGGCGCGAACAGGAAACGCCTCAGCCGACACCGGCATCGCCGATGAAATTGCCAGGCATGAAGGTCAGATAGCGGCATTGGGCGCGCAAAGAGATGTGCTCACCAGGGAAGCTACAGAGTTCGATAGCGTTATTTCCACCGTCGCGGCGCTTATTGAAACAGCACAAAAGCGGCTTGAAAGCAGCGAGCGGTCGTTTGCTGACAAACTCTATGGTCGTCTTCTTGGCTGTCTTTCAGCAGCCCTGAACGGCCTGAAGTGCTGCAAGGAGGCCTATTCTGAGTTTGATGCCAAGCTGGCCGATGATATTGAAAAGTTGAAGGCGGGGATCGGCGGCAGGCATGCAGAGCGTGAGCGCCTGGAAGGAATGATTCAGGCCATTGAGCAGGAGGCGACGCGGCTCGAAAGCGATGCGACGGAATTGCAGAGCCGCATCGCGGACATGAAGACGCTGCTGCAGAATATGCTTGCGGACCAAGCGGCATGGGAACGGACCGTGGCCCCCAAGTCCTGGTGGGCGAACGTGACAGGCAATCAACTGGTCGTCACCTCGCCGATTGCACCGGGAACCTACACACGTGACCAAGTTGTCCCAGCAAAGACCAAGAGTGCGGAATGGGAAAAATACCAGACTTCGATCTTGTGGATGTTCCTCTTCACGGTGGCGGCCGGTGTGCTGGATGACCTGTTGATCGAGCTGCCACAGACCGGGCAGGGTGGCTACGGCATCGCCGATTTTCCCGTTCTTCTGCTAGGTCTTTGTGCGTTCTACTTCTTCCTGAAATTCTTCTTTCCCATCGGGTTTGTCGGATCGTGGCGGTCTATCGCGACGGCGCCGGCAAAGCCGGGTGCTGGCACGGGGTATGCAACCATCGACACGCGGTGGCAGGAAACGGTGAGGGTAACCAAGTGGAACCTCGTCGCCATAGTGTTGGTATTGGCCTTAGGCGTGGCCGTGACCTGGGGTGTCAATTCCAAACTCGGTTCGTCCGGTGAGACCCCGAAAGCGACCCAGACGTCTCAAACCTCTCCGGGTGCGAAGGCGGATGCGCGCGGCGAGGCCACAGGGCATCCTGCCGCAACTGAAGCTTCGGGTGAGGCGGAAAAAAAGATCTTGTGGCGTGACATGACGCCGGCGCAGAAATGGCAATTTGTCACCAGTGATAAGAATGAATTCTTCATTCCCTCCATTGCGCTTGCGTTTATAATCGTCGGCCTGATCCTGCTTTTCCCGTTCGCAATCTATGCCATCGAATCCATCCAGGACCGTTTGCGAAAGGCCGGATTTATAGAGAAAATCCTGATCTATTGCGGTTTGGTTGTGGCGCTGATCGGATTGGTGGCCGGTCTTATACTGGCGGCACTCGGGCTTGCGAACTTGCTCCGCGCCGCGACGCCAACCAATACCAGCCCTCATCAACCTCCCGTCGCGACCACCCAGACGGTTTACGTCGACCGCTATCCGCCGCAATTGCAGTGTGAAAATGAAGGCATATCGCAAACGATCAATGGTCTGCGGGTTGTGTCCTGGAAATTCGCCCAGTCAAGCACGCTTGACGTGCGCGAAGACATCAAGACCTGCAAGATTGTTCTTCCCAAACCAGTGGCGTCAGATGGCGCTTTCGACTTCGTGGTTGTGGTCGGTATGGCGTCGCAGGAAGGCGGCTTGAGCCAACCGGATGAGGAAATCACGCGGGCAGGGGAACGCATTCGGAATGCAGAAAAGCAGCTAGAAGCGACCGATGGTTACGTGCAATACCAATGGAACCTCGGCTACCATAAGACGGACGAAGCCAAACTGACGCCGCCTCAAACGGCAATACAACGCCCGCTCGTTATTATTACGGGCCAAGCCAGCTCCGTCGACGCCGTCAAGGCAACGGCGGAGAAAGTCCTGAAGGACATGCATATCGATCCGTCCAACTACGCAGATCAAACGGCTGTCAATTATCCGACAACGGAGCCAAGAGGATTGGTTTGCAAAAAGGGCTGCGAGACAAAGGGCGCCGACGGCTCGAAGCCTTAGCGCTTCATCCGCCGGACCGTAGCGGAACGCGAGCCACCCTTGGCATCGCTTTCGCTACGGTATCTCCCGGCGGCTTATTTAGCCGTGTCCTGATACGTGCGGTGAACTGCCGATAGCGCCTCGGACTGCCAGCGGCAGATTGCCGCGATTTGACCAAAGTCAAACCGATAGACCACCGACGGGTTCATGATCCGTGCGGTAAAGTTGCGCCGCGCCTTTGTGTTCGGGAGGCGGCCATTTTGCGCAATTGTCTTTTGATCCGTGGCGCGGCCTTGCGTCATCCGGATGGTTTTACAGAAAAGGTCCCTCACATGGACACCTCCGTAGCAAACGCACTCTCCTTATCCCGGTCCGATCGTCGCGCCCACCTGATTGGTGGCGGCATCGGGTCATTGGCGGCGGCGGCCTTCATGATCCGCGACGGCAATATGCAAGGCAGTCATATCACCATCTATGAGGCCCTGCCGGTCGTGGGCGGCAGCCTGGACGGCGCCGGCAATCCGGCCGATGGCTATCGCCTGCGGGGCGGCCGTATGCTGACAACCGACAATTACGAATGCACCTGGGACCTGTTCAAGGGGATACCGTCGCTCAATGACCCGGCCACGACGGTGTATCAGGAAACCGTGGCCTTCAACGAGAAGCGCAGATCCCATGCCATGGCGCGGCTGGTCGATAAGAGCCGCCATATCCTGGACGTCAAATCCATGGGCTTTTCGATGCAGGATCGCCTCGAACTGGTGAAAATCTTCGAAGCCTCCGAAGCCGAATTGGGCACCAGCTGTATCACCGACTGGCTGTCCCCCGGCTTTCTGGAGACGCCGTTCTGGTACATGTGGCAGACAACCTTTGCCTTCCAGCCCTGGCACAGCGCCGTCGAATTCAAGCGCTATTTGCATCGTTTCATGCTGGAATTCACCCGCATCGAAACCCTGGCCGGCGTCAAACGCACGGTCTACAATCAGAATGACTCCCTGGTCCGCCCCCTGGTGCGCTGGCTGAAGGCGCAGGGCGTCCAGTTTCAGAGCAATTGCCAGGTCAACGATCTGGAACTCACGCAAGAAAACGGCAAGCACGTCGTCACCGCCATCAAATCCACGCGCGACGGCAAGCCTGAGACCATCCCCGTCCGCAATGTCGATCTGGTCATATTGCAAAACGGCTCCATGACCGACGCCTCAAGCTTCGGCTCCATGACCCAGGCGCCGCAAAAGCTGGGCAAGGCCGAAAGCCACAGTTGGGCGCTATGGGAAACCCTCGCAAAAGACCGGCCAGAATTCGGCGTGCCTTCGGTCTTTAACTCAAGCATCCCCGAAAGCTATTGGTTGTCGTTTACGGTGACCTTGCCCGACACGGCCTTCTTTGACGCCATGCAGAAATTTTCGGGCAACGAAGCCGGCACTGGCGGTTTGGTGACGTTCAAGGACTCCAACTGGTTGATGTCGATCGTTCTGGCGCACCAACCGCATTTCGCCGATCAGCCCGCAAGTGTGCAGGTCTTCTGGGGCTATGGCCTGCATCCGGACCGCATCGGTAACTTCGTCGTCAAGCCGATGTCGGACTGCACGGGGGCCGATATCCTGCAAGAGCTGTGCGGCCATCTCAATTTTGACCCGCACATCGTGCAGTCAGCCAATTGTATTCCGTGCCGGATGCCCTATATCACCAGTATGTTCATGCCGCGGTCGCACACGGACCGGCCTTTGCCGGTGCCTGAAGCCTCGCATAACCTGGCCTTCGTCAGTCAGTTTGTTGAGGTGGCTGACGACGTGGTCTTCACGGTCGAATATTCCGTGCGGGCGGCTATGATCGCCGTCTACCAACTGCTCGATATCCAGCGTCCGGTCGTCCCTATCAATCGCCACGACAATTCACTCACGGTCGACATACAGGCGGTGTTCAAGGCCTTGGCCTGATCGCATCCGTTTGGTTTTCAAAAGCTATCACCCGCAAGAACTATCACCCAGAAGAGCTATCTCCCAAGGAGCTATCACGATGTCATTTTTCCATGCCGTACTGCTCATCGATCATCACACCGCAAAAATCCTGCAATTCGATGCGAAGCAGGTCGAAATCGAGACCGTATTCGAAAAGACCCTCCATACCCGTCAGCACAACAGCGAGGTGCGGACCGAGCATGAATTTTTCACGGAAGTCTGCAATGCGCTCGATGGCATAACCGAAATACTGGTTGTCGGGTCGCACATGGCCCAGGCCGACTTCCGGCGAAATATCGAAAAGCATCACGCTGCGGTTGCCAAGCGGGTTGTCGGCTGGGAAACGGTCGATCATCCGACCGATGCCCAATTGGTCGCCTTCGCCCGGCATTATTTCGCCGAGCATGAGCGGGAGGCGCAATCCCCGCCCGCCGAGTGAGCGCTTATTCCGGGTAAATATAAGTTTCAGGATGCTAGATAAGGTGGCAATTGCGTGCCGATATCGCTCATTAGTATCAGCGCGCATTCCACCGTCCGGCCGTCATTGCCGACAAGCTCTATCGTTCCCGCCGGCATCGTATCGTCCCAGGCGAAGTTATCCGACATGACTTTCAGCATCTCGCGCTTATAGGCCGTATCGAGATTATCCAGTTGATCGCCCTTGGTCTCCAGCAGGGTGATGCGGTTCGGCTTATTGTCACAGCGCACGGCAAACACGAAATCCGGATAAATCTTCGCCCGTTTCCAGCCTTGCAGCCCGTATTGCGACCGCGCCACATTGCGGTGCCACCAGATCAGCGCCTTGTCGCTATCGAGATGAACGGCGACATTCTGTTCTTCGCCGTTGAGATCCTTTTCATAGAGCGGCGCGAACAGACTATGCTCCAGCGGCCCGCCCGTTTTGCCGACAAGCTGCCGCGCTCCTTCCGGTTCAGTCGTTTCCATATAAAACGGCAGAGGCCAGTTATTGCCGTCAACGCGCAGACGAAACTGAATCCGCCCGGCCGCGACATTGTCCTTGAAGACGGCTTCGGCGCGGCCTGTGCGTTCAGATTCCAGTCCTTTACGCAGTTCCTCCACGATCAGGCTGGACAAGGCGCCGATCTTCGCGCCGTCAAACCCGAGCGCCCCAAGGAAATCAAAAATTTAATAATGAGATCATTTCAGACGAGACCCCCATCGAGCCCCTCGAGACCCCCAGTCCCGGTGTTATGTATTGATCACGGTCCGGATTTGTCAGATTGGATGCAGCAGTTGTTCAACATGCTTCCGGTTAGGCCAGGCCTCACGGTTGAGGCGTTGGCGACCGCATTTCACCATTAAAAGTGGTATTGGTAAACTTGAACCTATGTGGTCTCAGGCGGATCAGATGGCTAGGCATCAACAAGGCAGCCCTTCAAATCCACTTCACCTGCATCGCTTATGGAACACTGTTTGTTTCAGTTGCCTTGCTGACCAAAAGCGAAAAAATCACCCAACTTTCGTCCTTTTTTGTAGCGGTTGTTTTTATTTTCTCACCGAATGAACATTTTCTAGTTCAGGTGGCATTGTTTGTTCTCTTTTCTCGCCTATTTACGTATATACGTACAGGAGCGTTTATGTCGGGTTCGTATGCTGGTTTGTGGGTCTGGGCGTATGGCGTTGTCTGTAATGCTTTGGCTTGGGTATTTCTCCGGGCTACTCTTTTCAATCTTACGTCTAGCGGCAGGCTGCTACACAAGGAGGCGTGATGTTGTTTGGAATCTTTGCAAGGCCGGTGCCGCCGGAAGGAAGCCGAGCTGTAGCTGTAATGGTTGTGAAATCAGAGAGTAAGTTTTCAGAAATGCCGCCGGTTGTTACCGTTGGGGCATCGATCGCTCTTATCAATCAGACCCAAAAGCAAACCTTACTGCCAAAGGAAGAATGAGTGCGGGGCTCAGCTGCGGATATGTGCGCTCGTCAGCCAATGACCCGCGACCATTTGTTACAGACTGTATAGGCACTCTTGTCCCCCCGGAATCGTTGTTTAACAAATTCTTCACGAAATAGCCGCGCAGTCAACCTCTGGTGTTGATTGTAATTAGCGCTAGATGAGCTAAGTGTCCTCATTCTCTTTCGAATTCCGGGTACGCTCTTCTGCAAGCATGAGACAAGCCGGAAGCATCCCGCGAACGTGTCCTATGGTGGCGCAGTGGTGATAGGATTGTCTCATGCATCTGCGAGATGGGACTAAAATTCTTGTTTGAATGGCCAATGAGCTTACATCCCGGTCGCAACGTGACGCGCCGAGAATGTTAACGATCCTGCGCGGAGCACACACCTGATGAGTGTGCCCTTGCCACTTGACTCTCGCAATGGTGGCGAGCATTAACTAAACGCGCAGTTATTTTACTGGTCAAGCCAAGGGGAAGGAACATGAGGGTATCTGACTTAGTTCTGGTTGCGTTTTGCGGCCTTGCGATAAATACCACGACCGAAGCGAAGGTCTTTAGCGTCAAACTTCCAAAGGAAGTTACAAGCAAACCAGACATTCGAAAGTTAGCGATTGAGACTATGGCGTCAAAATCGGGAGCTGCGTGGACGCCTCCTGGCGCTATTTCTTCAAGCGGGGAAGTAATCTTGAAGGGACGCCAGTACTTCACCCCAACTCCCGCCGGCGACGTTCAGATCAGTTTGCCAACGGGACGGACGACCTTGGGGGCACTTGATAGCGCACAGTTATCCAAGGTATTCGATATAGTTGACGAGTCTGTCCAAATTGAAGAAATAAATGCTGACGGATCTATCGTTTCTCCTGTCGCAGGTGGCACAATTAAAAAAGGCTTTTATCAAGTCACCTACTACTACTACCGGTACACTACCGTCCCATGCGCCAGAGGAGCGCCTGGATCGGGTGGAATCGCCATTGGCTCAGGCCTTCGCGTGACAGCAGTTCTATCTAGCGCAAAATCCAACGTCTCAGTCTCTGGTTTTATGCCCTTAGCCCTTGCGGCTTCAAACAACCGTGTCCAAGGACATTTAAGGGTTCAAGCTTTCGGAATAGGATCTGGAACCAACACTATTTCAAGCTACTTGTCCGGTGCTTCCGATTTGAATCCTGAAACCATCCGAAAAGCGGTGGAATCGTTCGGGGTCGTTAAGGCTGTTTTCGAAACTTCAAATCTGACGCTCTCGCCAAATTATCTATTTGTAGAGTCCGATGACATTGGGAAGTGTTTAGCCGATTTGGCTACGCCGAGTACGTAAAATATATGGCTTCTTGACCATTACCCTAAATGATTGTCGAATGTCGGTTAAAGTACCCGTTAGATCGTGCTTACTTTGGAAAGATTAAAGACGAGGTCGACGCGGCGGCATCCTATTCTAAAAATTTTCATACCGGATTGAACGGAACGTAGATTTTGGTGGTAACTGCGCTACGGCCTGAATCCTTGTGCGCCGGGAACACCAGTTTGTAATTGCCGAACCTGACATGTGCTTCATTGATAATTGCCAACGACTGGCGAGATAGTGGAACGGAATGAGGTTCCCGCATCTTCATTTTCTCAGACGGTATTTTCCAGACGCAGTTGCCACGGTCCACTTCCGTCCATTCGGCGCTGCGAAGCTCTCCGGGGCGCACGAATATATGAGGTAGGAGCCTTAAAGCCAGCCGCGTGCCGATGTAGCCGTGGTAGGCTTCAATATCCCGCAAGAGCTGGCCGAACGCACCCGGATCAATAATGGCCGCGTGGTGCCGCACTTTTGGTTTTATGAGCGCTTCCCCCAGTTCGGCGGCGGGATTTGTCGCAGCTCGCCCCGTCAGGATGCCGTAGCGGCAGACCCTTGAGATAAAGGCTCTGATGCGGTTTGCCGTCTCGTGATGTCCGTTGGCTTCCACCTTGCGGATGGCCATGAGTATCTCGTAGGGCATCAGATCAACGAGCGCCTGGTCGCCAAGGTCCTTTTCGATGAGGGAAAAGAACCAGGCCATCTTGTAGAGCGTTTTCTCTGAAAAGCCGTCCTTGCGCTTTTTCTCGATAAATTCGTGCGCGACGACACGCAAGGTGCTGCTCTTCTCCAGAATTTTTGCCTTTTCCTCGCGTTTCCGTTCCTCGTAGGGATCGACCGCGTTGGCAAGCAGGAGGCGGGCGTCGTCACGCCTCTGCCGCGCATCTTTAAGACTTATCTCCGGATAAGAACCGACGGACAGCACTTTCTCAGTGCCTTGCCATCGATACTTCACCCGCCAGAATTTTCCACCCGACGGCGTGACAAAAAGATAGAGACCGCCCTCATCGTAGAGCTTGAATGGCTTAGTTGTCGGCTTCGCATTGCGTGCCGTCATTTCCGATAGAGCCATGTTCCCTCCTGGAACTTAATAGCAACGTACCGTGTGACAGCTTTCGGGCTATACCCCCAATTATGCCCCAAAATCGCGTGGATGGGGGTGGAAACTGGTGGACGGCCGTGGCCTGCGACACGTATAACCTACCAGATTTTAAGGGATTTTTCAAGTAGTCCACAGGGCCTGTGGATAACCTTGGTGCCCCCGGTCGGACTCGAACCGACACTCCTCTCGGAACCGGATTTTGAATCCGGCGCGTCTACCAATTCCACCACAGGGGCAACTGAGGAAGAGCCGGGTTGATAATGGCTTTTGCCGCACCGTGCAAGCCGAAAAAACGCCTAAAATCAGAGAGACTTGTGCATGCTTATGTGGGGTAGGGTGACTTCGTCGAAGACATTGCCCTCTGCGGCGTACCCGTGCCGTTCATAGAAGGCCTGCGCCGTTAGGCGGGCGGCCAGGGTGATGCGGGTTTTGCCGGCGGCGCGGGCTGCGTCTTCGGCCGCGCTCAAAAGCTGCGCGCCTATGCCCTTGCCCTGCTGCTCATCGTCCACCGCCATCTGGCGCAGCTTGGCCGTCACATCGTCATAGGGCGCGATCAGCACCGTCCCCACCAGATCGTCGCCGTCAAAGGCCCCCAGATGCGTATCGTCTGCTTCGGCGGCCAGTTGCGCCGAGGTGAAGTCCAAACCGAGCGGCGTGCGCAGGATGGCGCGCCGCAGATTGATGGCAGCGGCGTAATCGGCGGAGCCGTGGGCAATGGGGCGAACGCGGAGGGGCATGGGCTTTTTCCTGAGTGTCGCGCCCTTTTAACGACCGCCCGTCCACTAGACAAGCGGCGCCCCGACAGACGCAGGCCGGTCAGACTTTCTGATGAGATGTTTATAAAAAAGCCTTAGGCCGGACATGGTTTCGTGAGACCATCCTCCCTAAATCTGCAAATCGAATATCGTCCCAGGAGACACCGCATGAGATCGTTCGGCAAGACCGTTGCCTTAGGCAGCGTCGGCATGGCGTTGGCCGCATCCACCCTGCTGGCCGGCTGTACACCGAAGCCAGGCCCGGATGAAGCCGCGTCGTCTCAATCCTCCGAATCGGCGGCCATGTCGATCACCGCCGCCGAAGCCGCGCAACACGCCGTGTCCAGCGCCATGTCGAGCTTCGATGCCACCGGCTATGTCGGCAAATGGACCGGGCCGGAAGGCACGTCGCTCACCATTACGCCATCCGGCACCCCGGCAGGCAGCGAATATGAGGTCGTCATCCAGAACCTCGACGGGCCGCGCACCTTCAAAGGCACCCTGGAAGGTGACGGCATCCACATCACTCGCGACGGCGCGCCCTTGGTCATCCATAAGGGCAATGGCGCGGCCACCGGCATGAAGTGGCTGGCGGAAAAAACCGATTGTCTGGTCGTTGCGGCCAACGAAGGCTATTGCAAGGGCTAGTCAAGAGGCCCCACATGTCGTAGGGGCTTTTGCCATCCGGGGCGGCATTTCGCGGCCCCAACCCAGTGAGGGCCCTATGGCGAACGACGAAGATGAACTGATTGTAAAAGATTCCAACGGTACGCAGTTGCACGATGGCGACAGCGTCACCCTGATCAAGGATCTTAAGGTCAAGGGCAGCGGCGGCGTGACCCTGAAACGCGGCACCCTGATCAAGAATATCCGCCTGACCTATGACGAGGCGGAAATTGAGTGCAATGCCGATAAGGTCAAGGGCCTGGTGCTGCGGACCGAATTTGTCAAGAAGGCGTAATCGCCCATAGTTTAAGCCCCGCCCCGTTTGCACGAGGCGGGGTTTTTTATGGGCGGGGTTTCTGTTTACGACAGGTCGCGGGTGGCCTGGACCTCGGCGTCGCCGCCGTGGCTGAGCGCCGTGCGGATGCCGGCGCCATAGGCCGGGTCGATCCGGTCGAAGTGGGCCAGGGCCCGTTCAACGATATGTTCCGGCACGCCCTTCATCGACCCGGCGATGTTTTCGCAGGTCCGGCGTTGCTGGCCTTCGTCGAACAGCCGGAACAGATTGCCGGCCTGGGTGTAGTCGTCATTGCCGTCGCGGTGGTTATACCGGTCGGCGTCGCCCGAAATCCGCAGCGGCGGTTCGCGGTATTCCGGCGCCTGGGTCGGGCCGCCCATGCTATTGGGTTCGTAATAGGCGTCCGGGTTCTTGAAGTTATCGAAGAACCGCATCTGCCCATCGGCATGATAGTGGTTGACCGGGCATTTCGGCGCATTGACCGGCAGGGCTTCGTAATGGGTGCCCAGACGGTAACGGTGCGCATCGGCGTAGGAAAAGATGCGCGCCTGAAGCACGCGATCCGGCGAAAACCCGATCCCCGGCACGATGTTGGAGGGCGAATAGGCGGCTTGCTCCACTTCGTTGAAGTAGTTGTCGGGGTTGCGGTTCAATTCCATGACGCCGACCGGAATCAGCGGATAATCGCCGTGCGGCCAGACCTTGGTGAGGTCGAACGGATTGTACGGCGTCGTTTCCGCTTCCAGTTCGGGCATGATCTGGACGAACAGGTCCCACTTCGGATACTTTCCTGTTTCTTGGCCGGCTTCGATCGCACCGAACAGCGCTTCCTGATAGCTTTCGCGGCTCTGGCCGATGATGTCCGCCGCCTGGGCATTGGTGTAATTGACCTTGCCCTGACGCGTCTTAAAGTGGAACTTGACCCAGAAACGTTCGCTGTCGGCATTGATGAAGCTATAGGTGTGCGACCCGTATCCGTTCATATGCATGGGCGAAATCGGCAGGCCGCGATCCGACATCAGGATCGTCACCTGATGCAGCGCTTCGGGGCTCAGCGACCAGTAGTCCCACATGGCCGTCGCCGACCGCAGATGGGTTTTCGGATGGCGCTTCTGCGTATGGATGAAATCCGGAAACTTGTACGGATCGCGGATGAAAAAGACCGGCGTATTATTGCCGACCAGGTCCCAATTGCCTTCCTCGGTATAGAACTTCACCGAAAAGCCGCGCACGTCGCGTTCGGCATCGGCCGCGCCCAATTCGCCGGCGACGGTCGAAAAACGCGTGATGAGCGGCGTCACCTTGCCGACTTCGCCAAATATCTTGGCGCGGGTATATTGGGTGATGTCGTGGGTGACGGTGAAGGTGCCATGCGCGCCCCAACCCTTGGCGTGCACAACGCGTTCGGGGATGCGTTCGCGGTTCTGGTGCGCCAGCTTTTCGAGCAACTGATAGTCCTGCATCAGAATCGGCCCGCGCGCTCCGGCGGTCAACGAATTCTGGTTATCGGCGATCGGCGCGCCAGCGGTGGTGGTTTGGTGAAACGGACATTTTGCGTCAGACATGGCGATCTCCTCAAATAGGCTCAGTTGATGAAGACCGTTGTGCCGGGTTTTGCCGCATAAATGAAATCAATACTATTTGTTTTTTATATAAGGAAAATCTATAAGGTTGCGCGGGTTCGGACGGACGATTAAATCGGTCGGGCGCAAGCGATGACAAGGACAGATCATGATGCATATCGAACAGGCCGCTCTGGCGGACAAGAGCGCGTGGTGGCCCTTATGGCAGGCCTATCTGACCTTCTATAACCATCCCTTGCCGGATGAGATCAGCGACCTGACCTTTGCGCGTTGTCTCGACCCGGAAGAGCCCATGCAGCTATTGCTGGCGCGCGAAGACGGCGTAACCCTGGGGTTCGTCACCCTGGTCTTTCATCGGTCGACCTGGGCGCGCACGACCTATTGCTACCTCGAAGACCTCTATGTCGATGAACGGGCGCGCGGCAAGGGCGTGGGGCGTGCCTTGATCGAAGCGGTATCCGATATCGCCCGCGCACAGGGTTCGGAACGGCTGTACTGGAATACGGACGCTGCTAATACGACGGCGCAGGGCCTGTACAACACACTGGCGGAAAAGACGGATTTCCTCGTCTACCGCCGGATGCTGGATTAGCAAAAAAGCCCCGGACCGCCGTCCGAGGCCTTTACTTATTTCAACGCCCCGTCCAGAGCCGCGTAAAAGGCGTCCGGCTGGTCCAGCATGACGAAGTGGCGGGCCTTGGCGATGCCGGTAAAGGTGATGTCGGTCTTACCGGCATAGTTGGCCTTGTAAATCGCCTCGGCGCCGTCATCGCTGGCGAAGATCACCGTGGCGGGAGCGGCGATGGCCTTCAGGTCGGGCCGCAAGTCGATGATCAGGTCTTCGTACAGAGCCTTAGCGAAGACGCGGCGGTCAGAGGTCAGGGACCAGTTCAGCACACGCGCCTGATTGTCCGGCGCGGTGACCAGGCGGGCGGTGCCGGCGGTCTGCTGAGCGGCAAACCCGTCGGCCGATGCGGCGATCAAGGTGTCGCGCATGACGGCGGCCTGAGGCTTGACCATATCGACCGTGGCCATCGGGTTGAATATGACGCCGACATAGGGCAGGGCATCGACGATAACGATCCGGCCGGTGTCTTCCGGGTGCGCCTTGGCCAGCATCAATGACATCAACCCGCCCAGCGAATGGCCGACCACGGTGGGTTTGTTGAGGTGGTTGGCCTTGATATAGGCGTCAATCGCCGCAACGGACGGCGCCAGGACCTCGCCATCGCCATTGGCCCCGGCGGGCACACCGGCGAACCCGGCCAGATTGATCACATGCAGGCGGTAATGCCCTTTGAGATGCGCGACCGTGCCGTCCCACGTGGCGCCTGACGACCCCAGCCCGGGAATGAGAATGACATCGGGGCCCGTGCCACTGACCTCAACCGTGAAACGGGCGTGGGCGGCGTCGGGATAGGGTGTGGCGGCGCGGGAATGGCCCGCCGATATGGCGGCCACAATCCCGACGATGATGGCGATCAGGGCCATGGGCCGGTTGAAAATACCGCGGCGAGGAAAAGAGCCGCAAAAGCGATTGAACATGAGAAGCTTCCTTTGGACGAAAATGAGGAGATCGGCAGGCAAGGGGGCGCTAAGGCGGTCTGCAAGGAGACGCCAGGGCTGAGACGGGATAAGACGGGGTGGCTTAGCTTTGGGACGGACGGTACGGGTTTTCGAAAATCTCTTCGACCGGCCGGTCGAACACGCCCGAAATCTTGTAGGCGAGGTCGAGCGATGGGGAATGCTTGTCGGTTTCCAGGGCGATGACGGCCTGGCGAGAGACGCCCAGTCGGGTGGCGAGATCGGCCTGGGTCAGGCCCATCTCGGTACGCAATTCACGCAGGATTTGTTTCATCAGCGCCCCCGCAGAATGAGGCTGATGATGCCGAAGGCTGCCCAGAACAGCACATAGACATAGTAGAGGTCGAAATGCTGGAGCCCGGCATAGTTTTCCAGAAAGCCATAGGCCGTGCAGATGAATAGCGTGATGCCGGTGGCCAGGATGAAGCGGCGCGTGATCTGGGCGCGAATGAACTCATCGCTCTTTTCGATATAGCGCAACATGGTCAGGATGGTGCCGCCGATCGGCAGGGCGGGCATGACGGCCAGCGCGTAGAGCAGGGGGCCTTCGGCGGTATAGCGGCGGAAGAAGATGCCATTGAAAATAATGGCGGCCATATACAGGACCATCCAGACACTCATGCCTATGGTATATTGGGCGGCGGGAGAACGAGAGGACATGCGGGCATCCATGGGATGAAGGGGTGATGTAAGGCTTACCTTACATCGGCATCATGTAATGTCAACCTTACATCTGGAAAAAATGTAAGGTGGAGGTGACATTTTAATTGGTACTGTATTGGGTATTACCTGGGCAACGCCACTTTCATCTTGGCAAGCCTCCTCGTCTATGACAGTGTTCCCCAACAGAAAACCAACAGGGGATGCGCATGGCGGCCGATATTCTGAAATTCGAAAAAAAGGAAAAACCGGCCGTAAAGCGAACCGCGTCTCAGACGCCGGGCAAGACGCGTTTCGAAGCGCTCGATATCCTGCGCGGCTTGTTCATTATCGGCATGTTGCTGGCCAACAATGCCGGGGACTGGTCGCATATCTGGGCGCCGTTCGACCACGCCGAATGGCATGGCTTCACCATGACCGATCTGGTCTTTCCCGGCTTCATGGTCTGCGTCGGTATTTCCATGACCTTGTCGATGGGGCGGCGCATGGAAGACGGCGGCAAAGCCCAGATGGCGGTACATATCGTTCGTCGGGCGGCCATTCTGATTGCGATTGGCCTGTTCCTGAACCTGCTGCCCAATTTCGATTTCGCCACGTGGCGCTTTCCGGGCGTCCTGCAACGCATCGGCCTGTGTTACGCTCTGGCGGCCGGGCTTGTGCTGATCCACAGTCACGCAGCGGGCGGTAAGCTGGTGCTGCACCCCCGGCCTTTGGCCATATGGGCGTTCGGACTGCTTGTCGGTTACGTGCTGCTGGTGAAGTTTGTCCCGGTGCCTGGCTATGGCGTCAACCGCTTCGATCCGGAAGGCGCCTGGTCATCCTATATCGACCGCATCATTCCGGGAATCCACCACATCTATCAGGGCGGCACCAATGAGAAAGGGCAGGTGGTCTATGACCCCGAAGGCCTGCTGTCGACCTTCCCGGCCATCTTTAATATTCTGGCCGGTATCCTGATCGGCCTGTTCATCCAGAAACAGACACCGGCCCGCGCCGTTGGCGGCACCCTGGTCGCCGGGCTGGCCCTGGTCATTTGCGCCCTGGCCATGGATGGCCAGGTGCCGATCATCAAGAAGCTGTGGACCCCGTCCTTTGCCCTGCTGACCAGCGGCCTGGCCATGATGATCCTGTCCGTTCTGATGCTGATTATGGACAAGATGGGCCACACCAAATGGGCCATGCCCATTCGCGTATTCGGCACCAATGCCATCTTGGCCTATGTCTTCGGCTGGCTGTTCTCGGTCTTCATGGGCGTGACCGGATGGACGCATCAGATGATCGTCTTCCTGACGCGCCTCATACCCGATCCCTATGCCATGTCCTTCGCTTACGCTCTGTTCACCGTCATCGTCTGCTGGTTGTTCGTACTGCCCTTCTATCTCAAGAAGATATTCCTCAAGGTATAGGTTTGGCGGTAGGGGCACTCTGCTTTAGCCCGGAACGTGCATGGCGCGTTTCGGGCTCAAAGGCAGGTGTAATAAAAGGGCAGGGGCGCTTTTACGGCAGCTTGGCCGAATCCATGGTCGCCACGACGTTTTTCAGGTTGGCGGCGTAATAGTGCTCTTCCGGCGCGATGTAGACGATATAGTAGTTCAATCCCTTGTCGGACACGGCCTGAGCCAGTCCGTGCAGATTGAGTCCTTCGGCCGTGCGCGCAGTGAATTCAAAACGCACGCCTTTGGCGCCGCTGATCGTCACCGGCTTCGGATTGCTGGTCTCGACCTTGAGGTAGTCCATGGTGGCCAGGGACGACGAGACGAATTCCATCTGCTCTGACAAAGACATGCTGAGCTTGCCGCGCGGCGCGGGGCTGTTCTTGGTGTCCCCGCGCATGGCGTTCACCATCAATGGATCGACGAAGGTCAGCCCGTCCGAAACATAGAGCCGGTTCAGCAATACCCCATCGATGGACAGGATGCGCACCTTGGGCGCGCGCCGGAAGAACAGCTTGCTGACATCCGCCCAATTGCGGTCCAGAGTCACGCTATATTTGCTGGCGACCGACATCTTGCCGGCCGGCACCAGGGGCGGTCCGGAGGCGCAGCCCGCCAACAGGATAGCAGCGGCGGCCGTCGCGGCGCCGAGTTTTAGCACGGTTTTCATGGTCATTTGGTTCCCCCAGATTTCAGTTCAGCGCCGGATTTCGGTTCGGCGCCAGATGTCGATTCGGCGACGCCGGCAGGCAGCATCAGATCCTTGGACATGGTATCGACCTGGTCCTGCACCATCCAGGCATCTTCGGCATTGGGCGCCAGGGCCAGATAGTGTTTGAACGCATCAATTGCCCCCAGAAAGTCGAACTGGTGACGATGGACATCCCCCAATTGGCGCCAGGTTTCCACAGGGGCATCGGGAAAGGTCAGGGCGGCCTTGTAGGCCAGGACGGCGTCGTCCATGTCCGTCGGTAACCCGCCGGCGCGGCGACCATTGCGCAGCCGTAAGGCCTCGCCCTTGTAGAAGTTGAGCAGGCCCATGTCCTGGCCATCGACGCTCAGGCGATTGACCAGATACAGCGTCTGGCCATAGTCCAGGCGACGCAAATCGTCCTTGAGCCACGCGCCGAGATAGGGCCGGATATGGTCGCGATAGGCGAGGCGGGCGGCCTTTTGCTCCTCCGCTGTTCTGAGCGACGGTTTGCCACCATTGAGTTCTGCGTCGCGCGCCTTGGCGGCGGCGATGCGGTCGGCTTCCACGGGATGGCTGTCGAAAATTGTCGCCCGCCCGCCCATGCGGCGAACCCGTTCGTAATCGGAGGCGGCTGTTTCATCCTGGATTTCGTGCCACAGATCGGCGGCGCTTCCGGTGAAATAGCCTGCCTTGTGGGCGTAGGCCAGTCCATAGGCATCGGCTTCACTTTCGCGCTCGCGCGAATAACTCATAAGGGCGGAAACCGTACCCAGATAGGTTAGGTCGATCAGCCCGCGCGTGATGTCGTTGATGCTGCGCATCGCCGAATAGGAATTGGCATTGGCGGTGGCCCCGGCGGAGATCGTAGCGATGACCAGGGTGGCAGCCAGGGCGAGATTCTGGCCGGTCCGGGTTGCTTCAAACTGCTTTAAGCTGTGTGAGTGACGAAAATGCGCTGTTTCGTGACCCAGCACCCCGGCCAGTTCATCCTCCGTCTCACACCGAAGCATCAGACCGGTCCAGACTTCGGTATATCCCGTTGGCGCCATGCTGGCGTTGAAAAAGGGGCGATCCATGACGTAAAGGCGGACGTCGCCATCATAGGGACCAGCGACGCGGCTAAGGACGCCGCGCACATAGCTGTTGAGCGCGGGGTCGGCGTTGCGTTCGCCAGAGGTTTTTGCGGCATGTTCCGCCTTTGCGACTTCGGCCCAGATGCCGCCTTCCAGCGTATCCGACGCCGGAGTCTGGCTCGGCTTGCGGTCCAGCGCGTCCAGCCCGGCATTCCCCGGCGCGGCGACCGCTACGCTTTCGCCCGCCCGCGCCTGTGAAATCAGGCAAGGCGTAAGAGCGATCGCCAAAGTCATGGGCAGGGCTATCGACGAGCGCCACGCCGTCCGGCCTCTTCGGCGTGTCCGTGCGAGCGGCCTTGCGCGTGTCACAGCGGCATCTTCTTGGCGAGTTCGTTCATCCAGACCTGCGCGCCGGCGGGTTCACGGATATCCACCCCGGCAGGCACGGCGACATTACTGTACCACACGACCTTGCCGGTCTTCATATCGACCAGGGTCATCTGGATCACCTGACCGCCCATAGGCATTGCGACGCCCAAGGCGGCCATGCCGACCATCATGGCGGCCCGGCCACCACTGGAATAGGTGCCTTTGGCGTCTACGAACATGACGTAGGACGGCGATGTGCCGTCGGCCGGCATCAAGGCTTTGATGCCGTCGCCCAGCGTCCAATCAAAGGTCGGCTTGGTCGGCATGATAAGGCCGGGTGTGATGTTCGATGTGATCGAGTTGCTCACCGCTTCGTTGAGCTTGAGCAATTGCACCGCATCGGGGTCTTCGTAGCTTTGGATATCGACCGTGGAGACCTTATATTTGCGCGTCGTCAACAGGTCGGTCAGCGCGGATGCCAGATGCTTGCGCGCGTCACGCGACCATTCTTCCTTCGGTTCCTGACCGCCGGCCGCTGTCAGAAGAGACAACGACACTTCGGGCTGAATCAGCAATATCGGTGTGCCTTCGGCCGGCTTTTCCATCTTCACGGATTGGATGCGGTCAATCGGACCGGCGTGAGCGGCAGGAACGGCAGCGGTCATGCCGGCGCACAAAAAAGCAAGCGCAAGCGCGCCGGTGGTCAAGGTACGTTTCATAAATTCCCCCATCAAATCGGTGCGGTCCGCGGATCTCGACGGTGCGCAAGAGCGATTCTGCTTTTTTCATATCGCGGCACGCGTATTTCGACAAGAAGATTGTTTCACAACTCTGACTGCCCCTTGTGGACAACGCGTTTGCCCCTTATAGTACTGACCGGTCAGTACTATAAGGTCGCCTGAATGTCCGAACCCTCAACCTCGTCCCGCCGCCGAGAGGCGCCGGAAGTCCGCCAGGCCGACATTCTCAATGCGGCTCTGGACGAATTTTCACGGCACGGATTCGAAGGCGCGCGCATGGAGGATGTGGCGCGCAATGCGCGCGTATCGAAAGGCACGGTCTACCTCTATTACCCAACCAAGCAGGCCTTGTTCGAAGCCTTGGTCATGCGCGATATCGCGCCGCGCGTCGCCACGGCGTCTCTCTTTCTCAAAGGCTATGATGGGCCTATCGAACCGGCGCTGATGCGGATGACCGAAATGGCCGCGGCGGCTATCGAGGCCGGCAAACTGCCGGTTTACCCCAAGTTGCTGATCGCCGAAGCCGGACGTTTTCCCGATCTGGCTGCCTTTTACCGCCGCGAAGTGGTGGGCAAGATGATCGATGCCCTGACCACCCTGTTTCAGCGCGCGCTTGACCGAGGCGAAATCAGCGGCATCACCGGCGAAATGGCGGCGCATCTGTTCATCGCGCCGCTGTTGAAATCGCTTATGTGGTCGCTTGTCTTTTCGCGGACGGACGCCGCGCCGTTTCCGCCACTGCCTTACCTGCAAACCCACGTTCAGGTCTTTCTGAGGGGACTCAATCATGGTGCGTAAATGTCTGCTTTTGGCAACCTGTCTCGTCCTGGCGGGGTGTCAGCAAACACCGGACAACAGCTATAGCGGCTATGTCGAAAGCCAGACGGTCAGTATCGCCGCCCCGCAATCGGGCTGGCTGTCGGCGGTCAATGTCGATCGTGGCGATACGGTGCGTGACGGTCAGCCCCTGTTCCGGCTCGATGCAACGCAGGCGCAATACGCCCTGAGCGGGGCGGAAAACCGCGCCACCTCGGCCCAAGCCCAGGCGGCGGATCTGGCCAAGGGCGCGCGTGACGCCGATATCGCGCCCCTGACGGCCCAGCGCGTCCAGGCCCAGTCACAGCTCGATCTGGCCCGCGCCAACGAAGCCCGCTACGCCCAACTGGAGCCCAAGGGCTACGTTTCGGCGACCCAGATGGACAGCTTGCGCGCCGCCACCAAATCGGCGCTGGCGCAACTGGCCAATATCGACCGTCAGATCGAAGAAAAACGCCTGGCCTCGCGCGTGGATCAGCAACGCTCCGCCCAGGCTCAGGCGGCGGCGGCCAAGGCCGACGTCGCCGGGGCGCAATATACGGTGGACGATCGCGACGTGAAGGCGCGCCTGACCGGGCTGGTCGATGAACGCCTGCGCGAACCTGGTGAATTTGTCGCGGCGGGCTCTGCGGTGCTGACCGTGCGCCCGCAAGGCCGCGAATTCGTGCGCTTCTACGTGCCGCAATCGGACCTGGCAAAATTCCGCGTCGGCGGTTCGGTGCGGATAGCGTGCGACGGATGCAAGGGCCAAACGGCCAAGGTGCGTTTCATTTCGCCGTCCGCCGAATTCACCCCTCCGGTGATTTATAGTGTGCGTGAACGCCAGAAACTGATGTTCCTGATCGAAGCCACGCCGGAAGCGCCCGACGCGCTCCATGCCGGCCAGCCCGTGGATGTGCGGCTGTGATGGGGGATGATTTCACCTTATACCGCCCCGCTGGCGGGGCGGGGTGTTGGGGGGCTGTCTGGCATCACCCCCAATATCGCACCCCCACATCTCAAGGGGTTCACCATGTCTGAGCCGGAGCTTGCCCCCGAACTGGCCCCCGAACTGGCCCCCGAACTGGCCATCGACGTGCGCGGCCTGACCAAGAGCTTCGGCAAGCTCAAGGTCGTGGACAATGTCGATATCGCCATGCCGCGCGGCCAGGTCTGGGGCTTTCTTGGCCCCAACGGCTCAGGCAAGACAACGACGATCCGCATGTTGTGCGGCCTGCTGCGGCCCGATGCGGGCGAGGGGACGTGTCTCGGCTACGACATCCTCAAGCAGAGCCGTCAGATCAAGAACAATGTCGGCTACATGACGCAGAAGTTTTCCTATTGGGAAGACCTGTCGATCCGCGAAAACCTCGAATTCGTCGCCAACCTGTACGGGCTGAAAAACCGCCATGAGGTGGTGGACCAGGCGCTCGAGACCCTGGGCCTGGCGTCACGCGCCAAACAATTGGCGGGCACCCTGTCCGGCGGCTGGAAGCAGCGTCTGGCCCTGGCGGCCTGCACTCTGCATAGCCCGAAGATGCTGATGCTGGATGAGCCGACCGCCGGTGTCGACCCCCAGGCGCGGCGCGATTTCTGGGACCAGATTCACCGCCTGTCGTCCCAGGGGCTGACCGTGCTGGTCTCCACCCACTACATGGACGAAGCCGAGCGCTGCGATCAGATCGTCTATATCGCCTACGGCAAGCTGATGGCGCAGGGACGGGTCGAAGATATCATTACGCAGTCGGGCCTCTATACCTTCATCGCCGAAGGCACCGGCGTGCGTGATTTGATGGAGCGCTTGCGCGGTGAGGCGGGCGCGGATCACGTCGCCTATTTCGGCAATGCGCTGCACGTCAGCGGCAGCGACCTGGCGGGCTTGCGCGATCTCGTTGCCCGTCATGCGGTGGCGGGCATTACCTGGCGCCAGGAACGGCCGAACCTTGAAGACGTCTTCATCCACCTGATGGGACAGTCCAAAGACAATAGTGTGAGGACCTGACATGAACTGGCTGCGTCGTATCCTCGCCATCCTGACCAAGGAATTCATTCAGATGCGGCGGGACCGCCTGACCTTCGGCATGATGATCGTCGTGCCGGTGGTGCAACTGGCCCTGTTCGGTTTCGCCATCAATTCCGATCCGCGCCACCTGCCGACCCTGCTATATCTCGAAGACAATTCGGCCATCGTCCGGTCGCTGACGGCCGGGCTGCAAAATTCCACCTATTTCGACATTACGGGTCAGGTCAGTACGGCCGAAGCGGCGACCCGCGCCTTGCAATCGGGGGACGCCGCCTTCGTCGTCACCGTGCCCGCCGGCTTTACCCGCGCCATGCTGCGCGGTGACCGGCCGCAATTGCTCATCGAAGCCGACGCCTCAGATCCGTCGGCCGCCAGCAATGCCGTCGCCATGCTGGATCAGATCGCCACCTCCGCCCTGAAACAGGACCTGAAGGGCGAATGGGCCGGCCTGGCCCAAGGACCGCCGCCCGTCGATATCGTCGTCCACCGCATGTATAATCCCGAAGGCATCTCACAGTACAATATCGTGCCGGGGTTGCTGGGGGTCATTCTGACCATGACCATGATCATGATCACCTCCATCGCCATGACGCGCGAAACCGAACGTGGCAATATGGAAAACCTGCTGGCCATGCCTGCCCGGCCGTGGGAGGTGATGGCGGGGAAAATCACCCCCTATGTCGGGGTCGGCCTGATCCAGACCGGCATTGTGTTGCTGGCGGCCTATTACATCTTCCATGTCCCGTTTGTCGGCTCGCCGTGGATCATGGCCTTGGGCGTGGGGTTGTTCATCATCGCCAATCTGGCGGTCGGCTTCACCTTTTCGACCATTGCGCGGTCCCAGATGCAGGCCATGCAGATGACCTTCTTCTTCTTCCTGCCTTCCATTCTGTTGTCGGGTTTCATGTTCCCGTTTCGCGGCATGCCCGGCTGGGCGCAGGACATCGGGCAGATCTTCCCGCTGACTCATTTTCTGCGGGTCGTGCGCGGGGTGATGCTGAAAGGCGCGGACTTCCATGCCCTATGGCCGAATATCTGGCCGATGCTGGTCTTCATCGTCGCCGCCATGACGGTGGCCATGCTGCGCTATCGCTCGACTTTGGATTAAATCGCTCGTCCACAGCTGTGTCGCGGACTGCCTTGACTCTCACTGGCAATGAGAACAAAATAAGAACAATTGTTCTGAGGAAGGCTGCCCATGTCCACGTCCTGGTTTTGTGAAACGCAGTTGCGCGACCTGCCGCAGGAGACGCGCATCCTGATCACTTGCGATAAGTGCGGCCGCCAGCGCGAGGAGGGCGTGCGGCAACTGGTCAACGAAGCGCGGGTCGGCGCCATGTATCTCGACCTCATCGAATGGGCCTTCAGTTGCGCCGATTTTCATTGCGGCGGCAGCGTCTCGTTCGGCGTGTTCACACCGGTCGTCCTGCCTGTCGTCCTGCAAGACAGGCCACCGGTGCGCCGGTGGGCCTGACCGGCCTTACCGTTCGGTCGGCAGGCCCGCCATCACCCAGGCGCGCAGACCGCCGGCCAGGTGGTGATGGATATCGATGCCCGCCGCCTGGCAGGCATTGGCGGCCGTCACCGAACGCACGCCGCCGGCGCACGACAGCACGACCGTCTTGCCCGCCTCAGTCGGCAGGTTGGCCGGGTCGAGCGTGGACAGCGGGTGATTCACCGCGCCCGCGATACGCTCGGCGGCGAATTCATGCGGTTCGCGTACATCGACCAGCAGGATTTCACCGGCGGCCAGCGCGGCATTGACCTGTTCGGGCGTCAGATTTTCGATGGGAGTGGACATGTCAGGACCTTTCACGAAGCGAGTTCGCCTCTATGCCATTTCGACGCGCCGTAGGGAAGCGCAAGCAAGGATATGGCTGTGATCGCGGATTGACTTTCGCGCCCAACCGCCTACGTTTAGCCGACAAGCTAATCGTTTTGCCCCGAAAGGCGTCACAGTATGCGTACCGTTCAGGCCGCCAAGATTTTCGCCGCCATGGCGTCCGAGCCCCGGCTGAAGATACTGGCCTATCTGTCGAAGGCGACGATGACCGCCGGTGAAATCGCCGAACGCTTCGATATGACCAAGCCATCCCTGTCCAAACACCTCGGCATACTGGAAAATGCCGGACTGATCACCGGTGTGAAGACGGGCAAATATATTCACTACAGCATCGTCGAAACCCATATCGTCAATGCGCTCGATGGCTACCTTCAGGAGGTCTGCCCCACGCGCAAGCCGCTGCGGCGCGAAAGTGCCGCCCGCGCGCATACCCCGGACGTCTCCGACGCCTGATTTTTTGCTTTGCCTGCCCGCAGATAGCGCTAACATGGCGGCAATCAATAATCGCGGGAGAGACGGATGCCAGGTAAACCGAATGGCAAGCGTGTTTGGGCGGGACTGCTGGGCGGGTTGTGTCTCCTGGCGGGGAGCGTAGGCGCGCACGCCGAATCGTATAGTTGGAAAACCATTCCCTTCCACGGCGGCGGCTTTGTCGACGGCTTCCTCTATCATCCGAAACAGCCTGGCATTCTCTATGCCCGCACCGATGTTGGCGGCATGTACCGCTACGACTATGCGGGGCAGCGTTGGGTGCCGCTGATGGACGGCTTCGGTAAGGCCGACTGGGACTGCTTCGGCACCATGACCATGGCGGTCGATCCGCAACATCCGGACCGGCTCTATGCCACCTGCGGGCTCTACGTCAACGATCACGCGCCGGATGGCGCGGTCATCCGCTCTGACGATCGCGGCGCGACCTGGGCCATCACCCGACTGGCGGGCGTCAAGCTCGGCGGCAATGCCATGGGCCGTGGCACCGGCGAACGGTTGCAGGTCGATCCGGCCAATGGCGACACCCTGTGGCTCGGCACCAACCGCGATGGCCTGTGGGTCAGCCACGACCGGGGCGTGACCTTTGCCCGCGCGGCCGGTTATGCGCCGAAATCGGTCAGCGTAGTGCGGATTTTCGACAGCACGATCTATGTGGGTTCGGGCGAAAGCGGCGACGGGCTTTACCGCTCGCTCGATGGCGGCAAGACGTTTGCGCGCGTACCCGGTTCGCCGAAACTGATCCCGCACCAGATGGCGGTCGCCGCGGACGGCACGGCCTTTATCACCTTCGCCGATGGGCTAGGGCCATGGGGCGTCAAAAACGGCGCAGTCTTCAAGCTAAACGGCGATGCCTGGACCGACATCACGCCGCAAAAGCCAGACGCAACCACCTCGTTCGGCTATTCCGGGCTCGACCTGTCGCCGGATGGCACCCTGGTCGTCTCGACCTCGTGCCGCTATGCCAGCCATGACGACATCTATGTCAGCCACGACGGCGGAGCGACGTGGCGCGCGGTCGGCGACACGGCCCGGCATGACCTTGGGGACCACGCGTGGCTGAAAGCCTATATGGGCGGATCGGACAAGGACGCTGGGGCGCGCAACCATATGGGGCACTGGCTCGACGCGGTGAAGATCAATCCCTTCAATCCGAAGGAGTTGATCTATGGCACCGGTTACGGCGTCTGGGTGGCCGATAATTTCGGCGCGAAGACCACGGACTTCGCCTTTCGCAATGATAATTTAGAGGAGACCGTCATCCTGGGGCTGGAAAGCCCGCCACAAGGGCCGCGCGTCCTCATGGCGGCGGGCGATGTCGGTGGCTCCGCCTTCACCGATCTGACGCGTACGCCCCAGGACGGCCTGTTCACCCCGACCAACAAGACCAACCCGTCGGTGGCTTTCGCGGCGAAAAAGCCCAACCTGATCGTGCGCAGCGTCGATTTCGAGGCGGCGCGCGGCTTCATATCGCAGGATGGTGCGCACACCTGGACGCCGCTGCCGTCCGCGCCACCGCCCATAGCGACACGCGACTGGGAAAAACACCGGGCGGGCAAGATCGCGATTTCCGCCGAAGGCACGGCCCTGGTTTGGGTGCCGGAAGGTGAGGGCGCCTATTTTTCCCACGATATGGGCCAGACCTGGACCCTGTCGCAAGGCTGGCCCAAAACGGAACGCGGCCAGGAAGCCATCGCCGACACGGTGAACGACGCCATCTTTTACGTCTACGACCGGGCGTCCGGCGTCGCGCATGTGTCACGCGACGGTGGCCGGACATTTACCGCTTTGTTCACAATAGACAATTCTGCTGGGGGAGGGCAATTGCGCGCCGTGCCCGAGCATACCGGGGACCTGTGGCTGGCCACGCCGTCGGGGCTTTACCACAGCGTCGATGGCCGACCGGCGAAGATGGCGGGTATCACCACAGCCTGGCAGGTCACGTTTGGCAAGGCCGCGCCCGGCCGGGTCTATCCGGCGGTCTTCCTGTGGGGCGTGGTCGGCGGCGTCGAAGGTCTGTGGCGCTCCGACGACACCGGTGCGACCTGGGAACGCATTAATGACGACGCGCACCGCTTCGGTCAGATGCGCGCCATCGCCGGCGATCCGCGTGAATATGGCACCCTCTATATCGCGCCGGATGGCCGGGGTATCATGGTGGGAAAGCGCGATTAAACGAACGAGAGCGGCCAGAAAAGGAGCTTCGCCATGGCTATCGTACTTACGGCGTTTGAACGTTCACCCGACGGAGGCCGGGGACTGGCGCGCGACACGCGTGTCCGTTGGGCGCTCGAAGAGGTGGTGCAGCCCTACGATGTGCGCCTGGTTTCGTTTCAGGACATGAAGGCGCCGGCGCATCTGGCGCTTCATCCCTTCGGTCAGATACCGACCTATGAGGAGGGGGATCTGGTCCTGTTCGAAACAGGCGCGATTGTGCTGCACATCGCGGAGCATCATCCGGGCCTGCTGCCTGAGGATGCCAACGCACGGGCACACGCCATCGCCTGGATGTTTGCCGCCCTCAATACCGTCGAGCCGCCCATCCTCGAATTTTCCACGGCCAAGCTGTTTGAAAAAGACCGGCCCTGGTCCGCCGAACGATTGCCCCTGGTCGTCGATCGCGTACGGGACCGGTTGAGGCCCTTGGTTGCCCATTTGGGCGAGGCCGAATGGCTCGACGGCGCGTTTAGCGCCGGCGATCTGTTGATGGTGTCGGTACTGCTCAGGCTGAAAACCTCCGGCCTATTGGACGAATTCCCGAACCTGGCCGCCTATGTCCGCCGGGGTGAGGCGCGACCGGCCTATATGCGGGCCTTCGCTGCGCAACTGGCAGTCAACACCCGCGCGGTGCCGGGAACTTGATCCGCCAAGGCGAAATGGGCCGTATGCGCCGGGGCGGCTTTATTTCGCCCCGAACGCATATAACCCGATCACCGTGCCGACAAAGCCGCCGGCCTTGGCCGTTGACAGATTGGTCGCGTCCACATCCGCCGTCACGACCGTGTCGCCTGAGCGGAAGGTGGCCTTGCCGTCCTTGAAGTCCGCCGTGAGCGTCACTTTTCCCGCAGGGGCGGGGATCGATGCCACCACCACGCCGTCGCGCGGATCGGTCGGCCCGGCGCGGCGGGTCACTTCCAATCGTTTCTGACCGTCGCGCAAGGCAATGCCGAAGAACAGGAAAAAATTGTCGTTCTGCAGCGCCAATATGCCCGCGCGGTCGCCTTCGGCATGGGGCGTGTAACTAAGCGTGGTCCGGAAGGTGGCTTCGTTATGCCGCTGGCGCAGGCCGATGAAGGCCGGATGCGACGACAGGTCGCCAAAGGCTTCGGGCAAGGCGGTCAAGCCCACGGTGGCGGTGTCGAACACCTCAAGGAAGGGCGTCTTCGGCGTCCGGACCTGAAGCCAGTCCAGCGGCGCCTGAACGGAATAGCTGTAGCCATAGTGATGCGAGAAGCGCGTGTAATGCGTCTCGGCCTCGGGTGTCTGGGCGGGCAGTTTGGGCCAGTCCACCAGGCGCGGGATCGCCTGGCCGTGCGGCAGGATCACCGGCCAGCCATCGGTCCAGGTGACGGGCAACAGGAAGGTTTCGCGCCCGGTATTGTACAGGTCACCCGTATAGGGCTGGGTGGCCAGGAAGACGGCGTACCAGTCGCCGGTCGGCGTTTGGACCAGATCGGCATGGCCCGCTGAGGTGATAGGGGCCGGCCGCGCCGGGTCGAGGTCGCGCTGCGTCAGGATGGGGTTGCCGCTCCACGGCACGTAGGGCCCGGTTACGCTGTCGGCGCGCAGAATGACTTCGCTGTGGTTTACGCTGGTGCCGCCTTCGGCCGCCATCAGATAGTAGTGGCCGCCCGTCTTGTAGATATGCGGCCCTTCGATCCATACCGGCTTTTTCGAAATATCGACCCCGCCATTGATCACCACCTTTCGCGGTCCGGTAAGGGTATTGGTCTTGGGGTCGAATTCCTGCAACCAGATGGCGCGGTGGCCGTCATAAAGCGGCGTGCCTTCCGGCGCGTCATTATAGACGATCCAGGCGCGGCCATCGTCGTCCCAGAACAGGCTGGGGTCGATGCCGCCGAACGGCAGCCATATCGGATCGCTCCACGGACCGGCGGCCGATTTGGCGGTGATCAGGAAGTTGCCCATGCAATCGACGCAGGTGTTGAGGATGTAGAAGGTATCGCCATGGTGGGTGATGTCGGGTGCAAACACGCCGCGCGATGTCGCCAGGCCCGAAAAGTCCAGCATACCCGGCCGGTCGATGGCGTTGCCGATCTGGGTCCAGTTGACCAGGTCGCGCGAGTGGAAAACCGGAATGCCGGGATAGTAGGCAAAGCTGGAATTGACCAGGTAATAGTCGTCGCCGACCCGCGTGATCGACGGGTCGGGATAGTAGCCGGGCAGGATCGGGTTTTCGTATTGGGGGCCAAGACGCGGCATGGTCGGCTTGGCCAGGCCGGGGCGCTGGCTGTCGAGGCGGATATCCGAAAACACGGCCTGTCCCGCCTTGGGTGTGGGAAGGGGACCGGACGCGGGCAGGGTGGTGCAGGCCGACAGAGCGGCGGCCAGGCTAAGTGCGGACAGGCTGAGTGCTGCGCGGGTGATGGCGATCTTCATGACTATCTTACCGGGCCGGGGCGTGAAGGAAGGCCTGGGCGATGGCTTCGCGCAGGGGCTTGGGGCGGAACTGGTCGTCGTACGGCGTGGGCCGCAACGGCAGCTTGTCGGCGCGCGGTGTGAAGCCCTGCAACCAGTTATACTGGTCGGGCATACCCCAGAACAGCACGTCCTTTGTTTGCTTGTAGCTCAGCATCTGGTCGAGATAGATGCGGCCGACCGTGGCGACGATGGCGTCGCGCTGTTCGATATCGCCCGTCGCTATTGTCTGGTCATCGACATCGAATTCGGTGATCAGCAGGTCGAGGTCTAGCGCCACCGTGGCGTCGAGGAAGTCTTTCCACTGGTTGACCTGACCGCCCAGAAGATCGTAGCCGTTGCCGATATGCGACTGTACGCCCAGGGCGTCGATCGGCACCTTATTGTCGCGGAACCAGCGCAGCAGCTTGAGCACGCCCTTGCGGTGGTTTTCATTGCCGGCTTCCCAGCTCATATAGTCGTTATAGACAAGCTGCGTCTTGGGCAGATGCTCGCGCGTCGCTTCGAAGGCGATACGCATCGTGTCCATGCCGAGCACGCGCGAAAAGGCGTTTTCGCGCACCTCGCCGGTCTTCGGATCGATGGTTTCGTTGACCACGTCCCATGAGGTGAGGCGATCGCCGTAATGATCGGCAACCGTGGCGATATAGTCGCGCAGCAGCTTTTCGGCGGCGACCTTCGGCTTGGGGCCAAAATCGTAGGTCTTCAGCCAGTTCGGCGTGAATTCGTCGCGCGCCCAGAACAGATTGTGGCCGCGCATGGCGATGTGATTGGCCTGCGCCCAGGCGAGCAATTCGTCGGCCGGTTTGAAATTGTAGTCGGTCGCGTTTTTGTTGTGCGTGACATACATCTTCAACTCGTTTTCCGGTACGATGATGTTGCATTCACGCAGGATCAGGTCGCGCACTTTCGGGTCGGCGAAAGCCTTCATGCCCACGGCCGTGCCGTAGCGAATCCCCTTGGCCGCAGCCAGATCCTTGAGCGCCGCCTCTGTGCTGGCAAAGGCGGGAAGGGCCGCAATCGCGCCGGTTGCGGCGCCGGCAGCCAAGGCCGCCCGGCGGGTGAGATTTCGATTCATGACATTTCCCTGTTGAATTTTTCTTTGTTACCGCTAACAGTGTCATTCTTCAATTGCGGCGTCAAGCGCAGGGGGGCATCAATCCCGGTACGCCTGACGTCTAACAAAAAAACACAGCAGGGATACCCCATGACGAAGATCACCGCCCCGGTCCTGACCCGCCGTTTGTTCGGCGCCTCCACGCTCGCTCTGTCCGCCGCCACGGCGTCGGGCGCCTTGGCCGCTTCGAAGAAAAAAGCGGAAAAGCTGCCGTACAAGGATGCGACTCTGCCGGTTGACGCGCGGGTTGATGACCTGCTTGGCCGCATGACCCTGGAGGAAAAAGTCGCGCAGATGCTGTGCGTGTGGCAAAAGAAGGGCGACATTCAGGACGCGGACGGCAAGTTCAATCCGTCAAAGGCGTCCGCCGTTTATCCGAATGGTTTGGGCATGGTGGCGCGTCCGTCCGACCAGCAAGGCTTGGCCACCACGACCGGCGCCGGTGATTCGGGCGCCATGGGCAACCGCAACGCCTTTGAAACCGCCACCCACGTCAATGCCATGCAGAAATGGGCAGTCGAACAAACCCGCCTCGGCATTCCCATGATCATGCACGAAGAAGCCTTGCACGGCTATGTTGCCAAAGACGCGACCTCCTTCCCGCAGGCGATCGGCCTGGCGTCCTCCTTCGATCCTGTCCTGGCGGAAAAGATCTTCTCGGTCGCTGCCCGTGAAATGCGCGCCCGCGGCGCCAATCTGGCCCTAGCGCCGGTTGTCGATGTGGCGCGTGAGCCGCGTTGGGGCCGCATCGAGGAAACCTATGGTGAAGACCCGTACCTCAGCGGCGAGATGGGCAAAGCGGCCGTCATCGGCTTCCAGGGGGAGACCCTCCCGCTGGCCAAGGACAAGGTGTTCGCCACCCTGAAGCATATGACCGGCCACGGCCAGCCCGAAAACGGCACCAATGTCGGTCCGGCCGAAGTGTCGGAACGCACCCTGCGCGAAGAGTTTTTCCCGCCGTTCGAAAAGATCGTCAAGGAAACCAATATCCGCGCGGTCATGCCGTCCTACAACGAAATCGACGGCGTGCCGTCCCACGCCAACAAATGGCTCCTGACCACCATCCTGCGTGGGGAGTGGGGCTTCAAGGGCGTCACCGTCTCCGACTATTTCGCCATCAACGAAATGATCACCCGGCACAAGCTGGTGCCCAATGTGACCGAAGCCGCCTATCGCGCCTTCAAGGCCGGGGTCGATATCGAAACCCCCGACAATCAGACCTATGGCACGCTGATCGATCTGGTGAAGGCGGGGCGCATTTCGGAAGACGAAATCACCGCCGTCGTGCGCCGCATCCTGGAAATCAAGGTGCAGTCCGGCCTGTTTGAAAACCCGTATGTCGATGCCAAGAAGGCCGACAGCCTGACCGCCACCCCGGACGCCGTTGCCCTGGCGCGTGAAGCGGCCACGCGTACGGTAGTGCTGTTGAAAAATAACGGCCTGCTGCCCCTCAACGGCAAAAAGGTCGGTAAGCTGCTGGTGCTCGGCGCCCACGCCAAGGATACGCCGATCGGCGGCTATTCCGATAAGCCGCGCCATGTCGTGTCCATCCTCGAAGGGCTCCAGGCCGAAGGCAAGGCGCAGGGCTTCGACGTCGCCTACAGCGAAGGTGTGCGTCTCACCGAACAGCGCATCTGGGGCCAGGACGTCATCAACTTCACGCCCGATGCCGTCAATGACAAGCTGATCAAGGATGCCGTCGAAGCCGCCAAGAGCGCCGACACCATCGTCATGGTTCTGGGCGATAACGAACAGACCTCGCGTGAGGCATGGGCCGACAATCATCTGGGCGACCGCGACTCGCTCGATCTGATCGGACGTCAGAACGATCTGGCCGCCGCCATCTTCGCTTTGAAAAAGCCAACCGTCGTCTTCCTGCTCAATGGCCGCCCTTTGTCGGTCAACATGGTCAACGAAAAGGCCGACGCCCTGATCGAAGGCTGGTATATGGGCCAGGAAACCGGCTGGGCCGCCGCCGATATCCTGTTCGGACGCGCCAATCCGGGCGGCAAGCTGCCGGTGTCGATTGCGCGCAATGTCGGGCAGCTGCCCATCTTCTATAATTACAAGCCGACCGCGCGCCGCGGCTATATCGACGGCGAAACCTCGCCGTTGTTCCCGTTCGGCTATGGTTTGAGCTACACCACCTTCGATATCTCCGCGCCCCGGCTGTCCAAGGCGACGATTGGCGTTTCGGATAGCGTCACCGTCTCCATCGACGTGCGCAATACCGGCGCGGTCAAGGGCGACGAAGTGGTCCAGCTCTATATCCGCGACGACATCTCCTCGGTCACGCGCCCGGTCAAGGAACTGAAACGCTTCAGCCGCATCACCCTCAATCCGGGCGAAAGCCGCACCGTGACGTTCGACCTGACACCGGCGGACCTGCAATTCTACAATATGGACATGCAGCGCGTCGTCGAACCGGGCACCTTTACGATTTCGGCAGGACCGAATAGTGTCGATCTGAAAACGGCGACTCTCACTGTAGCCTAAGGCTTTGTCCGGACATTCCGGACCTTTGCCGGACCAGGTGAGGGGCGCCGCACAGGCGGATCGTCCCTCATCTCACCCCTTTCCCGCTCGGGAAGGGAGGGGGGACCCTATTTGGACAGAGGCATTTATGACGGATATCAAGCGGCGCCACTTGTTGACCGGCGCACTGGCGGGTGGGGCGGCCATGACCCTGGCCGGCGCAGCGGCGGCCCAGAACAAGGGGCAGGACACATATGAATCCCAGGCGGTTCAGGCCGCCTTGCAGGATTACAAGGACCCGGCGACCCTGACGGTGCAGCCGGTCGGACAGGATTGGGCCCAGATGCGCCGTTACCGCCTTGCCAACGCCGATGCGATGAAATTGCCGGACAGTGCGCGCAAGGTGGTGATGATGGGCGATTCCATCACCGACGGCTGGCCGGGACAATCGGGCACCTTCTACGCCGATAACGGCCTGATCGGCCGCGGTATCGGCGGTCAGGTGACCGGACAGATGCTGGTGCGGTTCATGGCCGATGTGGTCGCCCTGCGCCCCAAGGCGGTCCACATCATGGCAGGCACCAATGACGTGGCCCAGAACCAGGACCCCTACGACCCGGTGGCCACGACCAACAACCTCCAGGCCATGGCCAATCTGGCCACCATCTATGGCATCAAGGTCATTATGGCGTCGGTCCCGCCTGCCGATCATTTCCCGTGGCGCCCCGAAGTCGGCAATCCGCATGAAAAATTCGTGGCGCTGAACAACTGGATCAAATCGGTCTGTTCGGCTCAGGGCTATACCTATGTCGATTACTGGCCGGCCCTGGCGACCGAAGCCGGCGCCCTGCGGCTCGATTTCGGCAATGACGGCGTGCACCCCAACAGCATCGCCTATGCTGCGATGGCGCCCTATACCCTGGCGGCCATCGCCGCCGCGCTTGCGTCCTGATGCGCCCAATCCCGGTCGTGACCGGCGTCGACCGTGCGCGGTTCGATGCCGACATCCTGCCGGCGGGCCAACCGGTCATCATGAAGGGGCTGGTCAATGACTGGCCCGCCGTTGCTCGGGCCCGTCAATCCGATGCGGCCGTTCGCGACTATCTGAAAGCCTTTGCCGCCCCCGGCAAGACCGTGCCCGTCTCGGTCCTGCCGCCGCTTTTCAAAGGCCGCTTCTTCTATAACGATGAGGTCGACGGCTATAATTTCACGACCGACACCCGGCCGCTGGCGGCCTTGCTCGACTGGCTGGTCGAAAATCGCGAGCGTGAGGATTTCGTCACCATCTACGCTCAGTCGATAATCCTCAAAGACTACATGCCGGGCTTCGAAGATGAAAACCGCCTGTCCCTGCTGGATACCTCCTTCGGACCGCGCATGTGGATAGGCAATCGTGTCCGCACCCAGACCCATTTCGACCCGTCGCATAATATCGCCTGCTTGGTGGCGGGGCGCCGGCGGTTCACCCTGTTTCCGCCCGATCAGATCGATAATCTCTATCCCGGTCCCTTCGACTTTGCGCCCGGTGGTGTGCCGGTCAGCATGGCCTCGTTGGAAGACCCGGATTTCGAACGGTTCCCTCGACTGAAAGACGCCCTGGACGCCGGTTTGCAAGGCGATCTGGAACCGGGGGATGCTCTGTTCGTGCCCTATGCGTGGTGGCACCATGTCCAATCGCGCGAAGGCTTCAATATTCTGGTCAATTACTGGTGGAACGAAGCGGGCAGCGACTGGTTGTCGCCGAACACCGCCCTCTATGCCGCCATACTGACCTTGCGCGACCTGCCGCCCGCCCAGAAACAGGTGTGGCGGCATATTCTCGATCGCTATGTCTTCGATGCGCCGGATGAGGCGGTGGCGCACCTGCCCGATAGCGGCAAGCACGGTTTCGGCCGGATAACACACGCCGTTCGTGACAAGTTACGCGCCTTGATCAAGGGGAGCTTACGCCTATGAAACTCTGGCTTATCGCTGCCATCTTGATGGTAACACCGGTGCGCGCCCTGGCCTGCGAGGGCGCTGTGGCGGTATGCGAAGGGACCGGCGACGGGTTCGCCCTGATCCGGGACGGGCAGCCGGCCAAGGTCTATGTCGATGCAGATGCCGCCGCTCCGGTGCGCCGGGTGGCCACGGACTTCGCCGCCGATCTGGAACGTGTATCCGGGCGCAAGGCCGATATTGTTCATGACCTGACGGGCGGCGGCGATATCGTGATCATCGGGGAACTGGGCCACTCCCAGGCTCTGGCGCAACTGGGCATCGATTCCGCCGCGATCGCGGGCAAGTGGGAAGCTTATTCCCAGACGGTGGTCGCGCGTAAGGCGGGCGGACAGCTTCTGGTCATTGCCGGGGCCGATCCGCGCGGCACCATTTACGGGACCTATGACATTTCCGCCCGTATGGGCGTTTCGCCCTGGTATTGGTGGGCTGACGTGCCGGTGGTGCACAAAGCCAACCTTTACGTCACGGCGGGCACGCGCAGCGACGCGCCCAAGGTCCGCTATCGCGGCTTTTTCATCAATGACGAAGAACCGGCCTTTGGCGGCTGGGCGCGTCAAAAATTCGGCGGCATCAATCATGATCTTTACGGCCACGTCTTCGAACTGAACCTGCGGCTGAAAGGCAATTATCTATGGCCGGCCATGTGGGGCAAGGCCTTTGCCGATGACGATCCCGAAAACCTGAAAACGGCGCAAGCCTATGGCATCGTGATGGGGACGTCGCACCACGAACCCATGACGCGCGCCCAGGAAGAATGGCATCGCCATTTGGATACAGGCATTACCGGCGGCAAATGGGACTACACGCAAAATGGCGACAATCTGAGGGCCTTCTGGCGCGGCGGCATCGAACGCATGCACGCCGGCGGCTTTGAAAACGTCGTAACCCTGGGGATGCGTGGCGACGGCGACGAGCCCATGACCGAAGGCACCGCGACGCAGCTTCTGGAAACCATCGTCGCCGATCAGCGCCGCATCATTGCCGATGTGACCGGAAAGCCGGCCTCGCAAACGCCGCAGGTCTGGGCGCTCTACAAGGAAGTGCAGGACTATTACGATCACGGCATGCAGGTGCCGGATGACGTGACCCTGTTGTTTTCCGACGACAACTGGGGCCAGATCCGCCGCCTGCCGCGCCTGATGGAGGGGAAGCCCGGTGAGACGCGGGCAGGGGGATATGGCGTCTATTACCACTTCGACTATGTCGGCGTGCCGCGTAACTATAAGTGGGTCAACACCAACCAGATCGAAAAGACCTGGCAGCAAATGGACCTGGCCTACGCCTCCGGCGCTGACCGCCTGTGGATCGTCAATGTCGGCGATATCAAGCCGATGGAATTTCCCTTGAGCTTCTTCATGGATATGGCCTGGAACCCCGAAGCCATGACGCCGGAGGCTTTGAAGGCCTATCCGGCGCGATGGGCCGCGCAACAATTCGGGCCGGACCATGCGGCGGACATCGGTGACATCCTGACGCGCTACAGCCAGTATAATGCGCGCAAGAAGCCGGAACTGATCGATGCCGCCGTGTTCGATCTGCCGTCGCTATCGGGTATGGAACGAGACTACGGAAAGTTGGCGGACAGAACAGAAACTCTGTCGGCCGCCCTCCCTGCCGATGCAAAAAATGCCTATTATCAGTTGGTTGAATATCCGGTTGTCGCCAGTGCCAACCTGTACTCCCTCTATTTCCATGTCGCTGAAAATCACCGCTATGCGGCGAAGGGAGAGCCCTGGGCCAATGTCGAAGCCGATGCCGCCGAAGCGGCTTTCCGAAAGGACGGCGCCTTGGCCGATGCCTATCACGCCCTGGCGGGTGGCAAGTGGGACCGGATGATGAGCCAGGTGCACACCGGTTACGATAACTGGCAGCAGCCGGACGCCCGGATCATGCCGCCCGTCAGCCGTCTGACGGTCAAACCTGGTACTCAGCTCGTCCGCCCGAAAGATCGCGTCCGACAAACCGTCAGCCCGACCGCCGCATCTGACGGACAGATTGCCATTGAAGCGGAACACTTCACGCGCAAAGCCGAAGCGGACGGCGTGCGCTGGCAGGTCATTCCCAATCTGGGGCGCACTCTGTCGTCCGTCGTGTCCCTGCCGCAGACGGCGGCTGCGACGACCGACCAGTCGGTTCGGCTGGAATACGACATCGACGTTAAGACGACGGCCGATGCGATGTTGCATCTCTATCTCGCTCCGACCTTCGACACACGTAACGCCGGCGGTTTGCGCATTGCGGTGGCGATAGATGACGGTCCGGCCCAGACCTTGAGCTTCGACCTCAAGCCCGACACGCCGCAATGGAGCCAGGCGGTAAAGGACAATATCGTTATCCTATCCGCGCCGTTCAAAGGCCTCACGGCAGGCCGCCATACGATCAAGGTCTTCCGCATCGACGGCAATGTGGTGCTGGAACGGCTTGTGCTTGATACCGGTGGTCAAAAAGCCTCCTATCTGGGGCCGCCGGAAACCCCGAGAGCGAAGTAATTAGACGTCAGACGTGATGACGCAAGGTCAGAGAACCTTGCTATGCTTAGTCAATAATCATAATGCCACGGCCTTCCATGACCTCTCCCAACGACCATGATCTGAGGCGCTCCCTCAGCGACCTCATGCATGAACGCACCTTGCCGATATACCGCACCCCTGTTGCGGTGCGCAGTTGGGTGTATCTGGTGACTGAGGCCGAGCGCGCGGCGGAAAGCGCCTGGATCGACCACCTCGATCCGGGGGCAGGCGATCGGTCGCGGCTGGCGCGCATCGGTGACACTGGCGGTGCGATATGGGAGCGCCACGGCGAATTTTCGACCTGGCTCAAATACGACACGGATATTTCCCTGTCGGCCGATGTCAAGAAAACGCTCGGCTTCGGCAAAATCCGCATGGCCGAGTTCGACTGGCTTGACGCCGCCCCCGGGTGGGTTTTCCGCAGCGTCGAGATTTCTGTCCTGCCTTACGAGCCCAAGGACGCCCAATTGCAGACGGTAATCGACCTAACCCAGGCGGTCTGTTGCGACGTGTTCGACGGCGCGGCCCGCATCTGGAGCGACTTCCGTATGCACGCCAAGGAAGACAAGCCGGGGGCAGGGCGCATCTACGTTCACGACAAGGGGCTGGAAAACGACGAAGCCTCGCGCCTGTTGCAGACTCTGCTAGAGATCGGCCATTACCGCAAGCTGGCCCTGCTGGGCTTTCCGGTGGCGCGCGAATTGATGACGTGGCTGAAGGGCGCAGAAGACCGTCTGGCGGCGCTCACCTCGGACATGGCCAGCCAGAGCGCATCCCAGGAAGAATTGCTGGAGCGCCTGATGGCGTTGTCGGCGGAGGTCGAGCAGCGTGTCAATGCCGTCCGGTTCCGCCAGGGCGCCACCGAAGCCTATGCCCGTCTGACGGCAGATCGTCTGGTGTCCTTACGCGAAAGCCGCGTCGCGGGCTTTTCGACCATGCAGGAATTTATCGAACGCCGCCTGCAACCGGCCATGCGGACGTGCGAGGCGGCGTCACGCCGGCTGGACGACATTTCGGCCCGCATCGGCCGCGTCAGTGACCTGTTACGGGCGCGCATTTCCATTTCGCTGGAGGTGCAGAACCAGGGGCTGCTCAAAAGCATGAATGTGCGCTCCAAGCTGCAAATGAAGCTGTCTGCCTTGGTCGAGGGACTGTCCGTCTTCGCCGTCAGCTATTACATCTTCAGCCTGGTCAAATACATCATCGATCCGCTGGTCGATCCGCATCTGTCCCATCTGCTTTATGGGCCGATCATCTTGGTCATACTGACGGCGGCATGGTTGTTCATCACCCACCGCAAGAAGTCGATCGGCCACGGCGAGGATTAGGGCTTGGAGACCTTGCCCAATCGCTTGGCGTTGGCCATGGCGCGCGAACGGATCGGTTGCAGGGCTTTCAACGCCGCCGTAGCGGTATGGTCGGACAGGCCGTTAGCACTCGTCGCCGCCCGTCGCAGCGACCGGGTCAGCTTGGCGTTGCGCGCCATGGCCTGGGTCAAGGTGGCGCTGGTGGCCAGGCTGAACAGGTCCGACTGAACCGCTGACATCCGACGCCAAACCTGCGCGCTCATCAACGGATTCAAAGTCATCATAGACAGGGCGACGGATTGCAAAGACTCCATGGCCGCCTCGACCTTTTCGGCGCCCATCAGGGTGAATTCGGCCGTATCCTTGGCGCTGGGCGGCCAACTGGATTGCGCCATGCGCGATGTCCGGTGGGTGATAACCTCCGCCGAGGCCAGCATCATGCCTGCAGTTTGCATGCCGAGATCGACCCAGAGGGCGAAGGGATTGAACAGTGAGGATTTTGCCATGGTGGCACTAAGCGCCTTGCCGTATAAGAAAGCCATGCGAAGGGGCGGGAAACTTACAATCGGGCGACGTATTAGCCGTCCATGGATGGGGCTGTGTCTGGCGGCGGTTCTTCTGCCTGGCGTAGCCTGCGCCGCTGCCGTGCAGGACGGTACGAAACCGTGGCCGGACGCGGTCGTGCCCTATCATTTCAACAGCGATCTTTTGAAACGCGCGGGCGCGAAGGGTGCCGACTGCACAGGATGGCAGACGTGGTCTGCCGCGACGTCGGCCGCCAAGGCCTGCCGCGCCATGGACGAATGGTCCACGGAAACGGGCGTGCGTTTCGTGCCCGACGAAAAGCGTCTGGACAGCCTGTATATCGTCGGCAGCGCCGACGCCACAAACGCGACGCTGGGGCACTTGCCCGCGTTCAACCAAGTCCAGATCGAACCTAAGGCGTCATACGGCTCTGTGTTGCACGAATTCGGCCACGTTCTTGGCCTCATGCATGAACATCAGCGGCCGGATCGCGATGCCTATCTCACCCTGTCGCCGTTCCTGAAAACCTATCTCGATCAGTGCTGGCTGTCTCTAAGTGATGTCTGCCGCGACGTTCGCAATGCCTTTCCGACGCTCAAGGTTCAGATGTCTTCGCCCTACGATCCCTGTTCCAACATGCATTACCTGGCCAATCAGGCGCCGCGTCATCGTGAGGACGCGCGCTGGTCGCGCATCTTTACCCTGACCGCCAAAGGCGAGGCAGCGCTGAAGGCATGCTTGCCGCAGTTTGCCGCCAGCCCGGCGCGTTGCCGGACGGTGGGGCAAAAATGCGCGATTGCGCGGGATGACGCAGCCATCGTCAGGCGGTTCCAGGGTGTTACGTCGTCGCGGTGATTTTCCGGTTGACACGGCGGTAGCTCTGCGAACAAATGCCGAACGCAGGTTGGGCTGCGGACACTCACCAGAAGGCGGGTAATAGAGACCGGTGCGGACGACGAAACGTCACGCGGGGCGAGTACCGTCATGAGTAAACTTTACGATTGCTGCTGGGTTGAGCTGGAAGGCCGCCCGCGCCCTGAACTGGTGATCCAGAAGAAGCTCAAGCCACGCCTCTTCGTCATTGGCGCGCATCTGTACGACGAAGATTGTAATCCACTGCCGGTCAATCCGGAGGCGCCGCGCGTCTTGGCCATTATGCACCCCCAGATGCGGGGCCGCAGCCGCGCGGGCTGATCCAATCCCTATCGTTTCCTTACGGCCTTTTCAGGTATTTGATGCGCAAAACGTCGCACAGGTGTCGGCTAGCCCTGTCAGATATAACTGTGCCGCTCTCATGTTTTATGTAGATATTTAAGTTTCCGAAGTAACGTTTCAAGCCTTTTGTTCTAAAAGAAACTGTGTCCTTGGCGATAACAGTGTTCGATTTAGTATTTGAATCGATTTCTCTATGGGTAATCCGCGGTACGTAGGGGGCGCGCATTACAATTTGGTAATTTATTTCCGCGTGAGTCCAAATATCGAAATAATTTTGGCCAAATAGCACTGTTCTGGATTAAATTTTCGTAATGTTACGCTAATTTGGTCAAATTTGCGACTAAATTGTACTAATTTTAATATACTTTGTCACACAGTTGTGACATTTGAGACTTGCCGCTTGCGGGGTACAGGCCGGCACACGCCTATAAATTGCAAACCCGGAGATGAAATTGAAAAAAGGAACTGCCCGTCGCACGCTGATGGCGACGACGACCATCTGCACGGCCCTTATGGCCGCGCCAGCCTTCCTCGCAACAATTGCAATCCTCGCGCCGGCTACGGCCGTTGCCCAGGACTATACCTCAGGCGCCCTGACCGGCACCGTCACAGATGCCGACGGCAAGCCCGTATCAGGTGCCACCATCACCCTGACCAATACCGCGCAAGGCCAGGCCCGCAACCTGACGTCCAATGCGTCCGGCGGCTTTTCGGCCAGCGGTCTGGCGCCCGGCAATTACGACATCGTCGTTTCTGCCGACGGCTATGACAATTATCAAGCCAGCGTCAACGTCGTCATTTCGCAGGAAGTTCGGCTCGAAGCCGCGCTGCAGGCGACTGGCGCAATTCAGACCGTCGTAGTCAAGGCCAAGCGCGTCCGCCAGGACTTCACCAAGACGACGACCGGCCTGGTTGTCGATCTCGACACCCTGATGTCGCAGCAACCGATCGCGCGCACCCTGACGGCCGTAACCATGCTGGCGCCCACCGTCACCAAGGGCAACCCCGGATTCGGCGACGTCGCCTCGTTCGGCGGCGGTTCGGTCGCTGAAAACGCCTACTATATCAACGGCCTTAATGTCACCAACCCCGACACCTATGTCGGCGGCGCCGATGTTCCGTTCGATTTCTACAAGACTATCGAAGTCAAGACCGGCGGTTATGCCGCCGAATTTGGTCGCGCCACGGGCGGCGTCGTCAATGCGACGACCAAGTCGGGCTCGAACGAGTTCATGTTTGCCGTCCATGGCAACTACCAACCGTCCGATCTGCGCTCCGACCAGGCCGATGCCTATAACCGCAACGGCAAGTTCGCCACCGCCCAGGACAACTCCTTGTCCGTCGAAGCTGGCGGCGCGATCATCAAGGATCACCTGTTCGCCTACGGTATGTATCAGGCGAGCGACACCTACACGACCCTGGCCAATACGCAGTCTGGCTACTACCAGAAGACCAAGAACACCGATCCCTTCTACGGTCTGAAGCTGGACGGCTACATTACGCCGACGCAGCATCTGGAGTTCACCTATTGGAATACACGTCGTACCGACAAGATCAACAAGTGGGACTTCGACGATGTCGCTGAGACCATTGGCGCTCCGAACGGCTATTCGACCGAAGCCCTGGGTGGCGAAAACTGGGTTGCCAAATATACCGGCAACGTCACGGACTGGTTCACTGTGTCCGCCGCCATCGGCGACATGAAGACGCGTGATAATATTATCCCGACCGACACAGCAAGCTACGCCGTCAAGGATCGTCGTACCGACGGCACAAACCCAACCATTTCGGCACAAAAGAACACCGGCGTCTCGATCGACAATGTCGAGCGCAAGTTCTGGCGCGCTGACGGCGACGTACGCTTCGACTTCGTGGGACGTCACCACGTCCGCTTTGGTATCGACCACGAAGAAAACAGCATGTTGAAGCAGGACTACCTGACCGGCGCTGTGCCTGTTCAATATAATTTCCGTACGCTCACCAAGACCAATGAAGACTATGTGCGCGTCATCTATGAAAATCTCGGCGGGCATGTTTCGGCTGAAAACCAGTCCTACTACCTCCAGGACTCGTGGGACGTCACCCCGAATCTGAACCTGCAGATCGGTGTGCGTAACGACGACTTCAAGCAGAACAACCTGTCGGGTCAGACCTATCTTGACCTCAAGAATAACATTGCGCCGCGTCTTGGTTTCTCGTGGGACCCGACGGGTGAAGGCCAATGGAAGGTCTATGGATCGTACGGCACCAACTTTATCCCGCCGGCTATGAACCTCGGCTATCGCGGCAAGGACCTGTACTACTACGCGGCCTTCAAGGCGCCGGTTGGGGGCTTCGTCCTCGATCCGACGACCGGCTTGCCGCAAGCGGTTGGGGAGCAGTTTGCCGAACTCGGGGATGCGCCGTGCCCCACCTCAAACATCACCAGCGCGCCGGGCCTTTCGACCGCCCAGGCGGGATTCGCGGGTTGCTACGTTCTGGGTAATGGCACTCAGGAAGGCGCCAACTCCAAGACGGCGCTTGGCCTCAAGGCCACAAAGGAAGACGAAATTGTCTTGGGCACCACCTATCGTGTCAACGATCTGTGGAGCCTTGGCGTCAGCTACACCAATCGTGAGCTGAAGCGCGTGTCCGAAGATTCCGACTTCCAGAATGCTATCATTACCTATCTGGATGCCAATGGCCTCGACAGCTCGATCTATACCGACGGCACTATCTCCAACTCCTACTATGTATGGAATGTTGGCGATCACGACGTAACGGTCAGGCTGAAGCAGCCGCTGGCTAATGAAACCGAGCAACGGACCATTACCCTGACGGCTGACCAACTCGGCCACTTCCATAATCCCAAGCGTGAATATCAGGCGCTGGTGTTCGACTTCAAGCGCGCCTTCGACGGCAAGTGGGGCCTGCAAGGCTCCTATACCTGGTCGAAGTCCTACGGGAACTATGAAGGCACGGTGAAGTCTGATTCGGGCCTGCAAACCCAAAGCGATGCCGGATCGACGATCGCCTTCGATTCGCCGGGCTTCGAAGACTACGCCACGGGTCTGCTGCCGAATGATCGTACCCATACCTTGAAGGTCTGGGGCTCTTATGCGATCAACAGCAACTTTATGGTCGGCGCCAATGTGCTCGTCCAGTCGCCGGTTCATATCGGCTGCCTCGGCGTTCACCCGACCGACGACTACGCCTATGGTTACGGCGAGGCGCTGACGCACTACTGTGGCGGCAAGCCCGCGCCGCAAGGCAAGGGCTTGAAGGGCGACTGGCTCAAGACCCTGGACGTTTCCATGCGCTACACCGTGCCTGAGAAATATGCCATGGGCGGAAATCTGGTCCTGCGTGCGGACATCTTCAACCTGTTCGATCAGCATGCCGTCGTCGGCCGCTATGCGGAATACGAATTGGATCGTGATTACGGGAACCCGGATAATCTCGACCCGAACTACGGACTGCCGTCGTATTACAACACACCGCGCTATATGCGTCTGGGCTTCGACCTGACCTACTAAGCGCCGAAAGCCGGGCGAAGCCTGTCTTCGTCCGGCGATCACCCCTTTTGTCCGGTTTGGCTTCCTCTCCGGGTTGCCGCAGGCCGGATGAAAACGGGGGAGGGTGTTGGCGCGCCCTTCCCAAAACCAGGAACACCCCGCCCTTGAAAAAGGGCGGGGTGTTTTTGTTATCGATCATAATGGGGAGACGAACCCTGGGGGCCGTCATCCGTATCTCCATTCTGCGTCTGTCTCGTCGACATCGGCGTCCGCCGTGTTGTCTCCGCGACGTGCAGAAGAAAGGATCAATCGATCATGTCGGCGACCAGGCGGCGCAGTTCACGCGGACTGAAGCCGAGCGTGGTCTTCACCGTGCGCGCGGCCCGGGCCGAAATGACGCGCAGATCGGGACGCACGGGATAGTTCAGGATTTTGTTTTGGTTTTGCATTGTATATCTGCTGGCGGTTTGACCCGCGCAGTCCTTTTTTATGTAGGGATACATCAGCCCGGCAGCGGTTGAAAACACGCGCCCTGTCACGACTGACCTTCCCTATATAGGCGAAACTCTTTCGCTTTACAAGTTGCAATGGAAACATTTCTGGCGATGGCCCGCACACGGTATGGCGGGCATGAAAAAAGCGCAGGCGTTTTGCGCCTGCGCTTCACTTGCGACCAATGTTGCGTCGTGCGCCTTATTCGGCGGGGACGTCGATTTCGGACCCTAAAGCCTTGAACTTCTGCGACATCTCGCTCATGCCCGATTGGATATGGCTGTTTTCGATATCGGCGCGCTCATTGTCGGTCAGGCCGGCGGCGAAGTCACGCACCTCCTGGCTGATCTTCATCGAGCAGAACTTCGGGCCGCACATCGAACAGAAATGCGCCGTCTTGTGCGCTTCCTTGGGCAAGGTTTCGTCGTGGAAGGCGCGGGCCGTTTCCGGATCGAGCCCCAGGTTGAACTGATCCTCCCAGCGGAATTCGAAGCGGGCGCGGCTCATGGCGTCGTCCCACATACGTGCGCCGGGATGTCCCTTGGCCAGGTCGGCGGCATGGGCGGCGATCTTGTAGGCGATGACGCCGTCCTTGACGTCCTTACGGTCGGGCAGGCCCAGGTGCTCCTTTGGCGTGACGTAGCAAAGCATAGCCGTGCCGTACCAGCCGATCATGGCCGCGCCGATGGCCGAGGTGATGTGGTCGTACCCCGGCGCGATGTCGGTGGTCAGTGGCCCAAGCGTATAGAAGGGCGCTTCGCCGCAGGTCTTCAGTTGCTTGTCCATATTGGCCTTGATCTTGTGCATCGGCACATGGCCGGGGCCTTCGATCATGACCTGGCAGCCCTTGGCCCAGGCGATCTTCGTCAACTCACCGAGGGTATCGAGTTCGGCGAATTGGGCCGCGTCGTTCGCGTCGGCGATGGAACCCGGACGCAGGCCATCCCCCAGCGAGAACGACACATCATAGGCGCGCATGATGTCGCAGATCTCTTCGAAATGGGTGTAGAGGAAGTTTTCCTTGTGATGGGCCAGGCACCACTTCGCCATGATCGATCCGCCACGCGACACGATGCCGGTGACGCGCTTGGCGGTCAGATGGATATAGGCCAGACGCACGCCGGCGTGGATGGTGAAGTAATCCACGCCCTGCTGGGCCTGTTCGATAAGGGTGTCGCGATACACCTCCCACGTCAGGTCCTCGGCCACGCCATTGACCTTTTCCAGCGCCTGATAGATCGGCACTGTGCCGATGGGGGCGGGGGAATTGCGGATGATCCATTCGCGGATATTGTGGATATTGCGGCCGGTAGACAGGTCCATGACGTTGTCGGCACCCCAGCGGATCGCCCACACCATCTTTTCGACCTCTTCCTCCATAGAGGACGTCACGGCCGAATTGCCGATATTGGCGTTGATCTTGACCAGGAAGTTGCGGCCGATGATCATCGGTTCGACTTCGGGATGGTTGATGTTGGCGGGGATGATGGCGCGGCCGCGTGCCACTTCATCGCGGACGAATTCCGGCGTGATATAGTCCGGGATCGAAGCGCCGAAATCCTCACCGTCGCGAATGACTTCGGCGTCGGCGGCACGGCGCAGGTTTTCGCGGATGGCGATATATTCCATTTCCGGCGTGATGATGCCGCGGCGAGCATATTCGAATTGGGTGACGGATTTGCCGTCGCGGGCGCGCAGCACTTTGGGCAGGTTGGGGAATTGCGGTGCCAGCTTGCCTTCGGAGACATTGCCATTGTCTTCCGGCTTGACCTCGCGGGCCTCGATATATTCGACATCGCCGCGATCAACGATCCACTGTTCGCGCAGACGCGGCAGCCCCCGGGCGATGTCCGGTGTGAAGGTTTCATCCGTATAGGGACCAGATGAATCGTAGATGGTGAGCGGGGCTTCGCGGGCGGTGTGGTGGACGCAAACCTCGCGGAACGGCACCTTGATGTCGGGAAACAGCGTGCCCGACTGATAGACCTTATGCGAGCCGGGAATGGGGGAATTCTCGACCTTGATCGCCTTGGCGACAACTGGCTTGTTCATTGTAAAATCCTTCCAAATTCAGAAGGATCATGCGCGTAGATCGCGGGCGCTATTTTTGTTGCCCTACCGCTTCGCTGCTTGAGGGCTGTTTTGTTGCCCTATCGCCTCGCTGCTCGAGAGCCACTTTTCACCCTGTCGCTTCGCTGCTTTAAGGCTACTTCTCGCCCCATCGCGTCGCTGCTTCAGGACTACTCTTCACCCTATCGCTTCGCTGCTTTAGGGCCATAGCGTATCCATCTCCCTTCGCCGGCATGACCCGGATCAGGTTCGGCGGTTTTAGGAGGCGGCTTCAAGCCTCCAGTCTCAGCCCGCATAGGCTTGCGGACACTCCGGTGAACTGCGGCGGAGCATAGGGGACCAGGCGAGGGCGTCAAGATGTTTCGTGCCCGCGCCCAGGGGCTGAGGCCTGCGACGACGTTAAAGAGGTCTGGGCCTACCTTAAATATGCGTAATCCTCTTCAACATTGTCTTCGCAATCCCCAAGTCTGAAGTCCCAACCATTGAGAGGACTCCCATGTTCGGCACCCCATCCGTTCCCGTCACCCATCATCATGCCAAGTCGGGCATCGCGGACGATATCGATTTCGACATCAAGGGCCAGGAATTGCAATTCCTCGAGATCGAGCTCGACCCCGGCGAGAGCGCTGTCGCGGAAGCGGGCGCCATGGTATGGAAGGATGCGTCGGTCGGCATGACCACCGTTTTCGGTGACGGTTCGGGTCAGCAGGGAGGCGGTTTCATGGGCGCGTTGCTCGGCGCCGGCAAACGCCTCGTCACCGGCGAAAGCCTGTTCACCACCGTCTTCACGCATAATGGTCATGGCAAGGCGCGGGTCGCCTTCGCCGCGCCGGTGCCGGGTGCGATTATCCCGATCAAGCTCGATCAGGTCGGCGGCCGCCTGATCTGTCAAAAGGACGCCTTTCTGGCGGCGGCCAAGGGTGTATCGCTCGGTATTGCCTTTCAAAAGCGCATCATGACCGGGCTGTTCGGCGGCGAAGGGTTCATCATGCAGAAGCTCGAAGGCGATGGCTGGATCTTCGTCCAGTTCGGCGGCATGGTCATCGAACGCGAACTGAAGGCGGGTGAACAACTGCATGTCGATACGGGCTGCGTGGCGGCCTTTACCGATACGGTCGATTTCGACCTGATCCAGGCGGGTGGCGTCAAGTCTATGATCTTCGGCGGGGAAGGGGTCTTCTTCGCGCAACTGACCGGGCCGGGCAAGGTGTGGATACAGTCCCTGCCGTTCGCGCGTCTGGCCGGGCGCATTGGCGCGGCGATTGGCGGTGGCGGGCCCTCGCGCGGCGAAGGCTCCGTCCTGGGCGGGCTGGGCGATCTGATCGGCGGCCGCGGCTAATACCATGTGCGCGGTGTAGAACCGCTTCATTGGTATTCGCCTTTTTTTAGCTCAAATGCCGCATGGCTCGCCGCATAGGCGGCGGGCGGTCGCCCTTACCAAACGTCATGGCCAAACGTCATGGCCAAACGTCATCAGTTGACGGCCATGACGTTTGTATAAAGGCACTCCGCGCATCCGGGGTGGTTTTCTTGCGTAAAGATGCCGCTCTGCTAAGGATGACGGTTTCCCCGATTCCAGAAGCGTTGGTGCATGTCCGATAATTTGCCGATTTCCGATCAGGAAGCCTATGATCCTCTGGTCCCCGTGCCGGTCAACAAGCGCAAGCTGTCGGCGCTGGATGCCTTTTCCTTGTGGTTTTCGCTCGGTATAGGCCTGCTGGTGCTTCAGGCCGGGGCGGCGCTGATCCCCGGCCTGTCGCTTGTCGAAGCTCTGGCGGCCATCGCCGTGGGCTCATGCGCCGGCGCGGTTCTGCTGGGTCTGGCCGGGGTGATCGGTGCGGATACCGGCCTGGCCACCATGGCCGCGCTGCGCCCGACCCTGGGCGTGCGCGGCGCCTCGGTCGCGGCGGTGCTCAATATCGTGCAACTGGTGGGCTGGGGCGCGTTCGAAATCATCGCCATGCGCGATGCAGCCAACACCCTGTCGCAGAACACCTTCCAATTTGGCGCGCCGGCCATATGGACGCTGCTGTTCGGTGCGGCGGCAACGGGGCTGGCTATAATGGGGCCGCTCGGCTTTATTCGCCGCTTCCTGCGCAGCTATGGCATCTGGCTGCTGCTGGCGGGTGCGGCCTGGCTCACTTTCACCCTGATTTCGGGGCCTGACCTCACCGCCGCCCTGGCGCGCAAGGGCGATGGCTCGCTGTCATTGGGCGGAGGCATCGATCTGGTCATCGCCATGCCTTTGTCGTGGCTGCCGCTAATCGCCGACTATGCCCGCTTCGGCAAAAGCGCCAAGGGCATGTTCCGCGGCAGCGCCGCCGGTTACGCTATCGCCAATATCTGGTTTTTCGCGCTCGGCGCCGCCTATGCTGTGAGCGCCGCCTACAATCCGGACAATATGCTGCTGTCGGCCCTGGCCATGACCGGCGGCGGGCTGGCCCTGTTGTTCATCCTGATCGACGAGACGGACAACATCTTTGCCGATATCTTCTCGGCCGCTACCTCTTTGGGGGCGCTACTGCATTTCCGTATCAAGCATCTGGCGATCCTGTTCGGCATCGTCTGCACAGCGATCGCGCTCTTCGTGCCCATGTCGGGCTTCATGACGTTTCTATACGCTATTGGATCGGTGTTTACGCCGCTGTACGGTGTGCTGCTGGTCGATCATTTCCTGATCCGAAAACGGCAGGTAGAGGTGGGGCAAATCCGCAATCCGAACGGCATATATGGCTTTACGTTCGGTCTACACCTGATCGCCTTTGCGGCGTGGGTGATCGGGATCGCCACCTATTACATCGTGCTGGCGCGTATGCCAGCACTCGGCGCGACCCTGCCGGCCTTTTTCGCGGCGGCAGTCGTCTACTGGGTGTTATCCCTCTTTCGAGTCCAGCCGCGTCCGACGGCGGCCCCTTGAGGCATTTTAGTTCTGACGGCATGCCGCGACGGCTTGCGCGGTATGGCTCTGTGATCACTGACCGCCGTGTGCTATGCGCCTGGGGATGAAACTGAAGCTGAACCTGCCGCTCGCCACCATCTTCCTGACCGTCACACTCGACATGGCCGGAATAGGCTTGGTGCTGCCCGTCCTGCCGGACCTGTTCGGAGCCAATGAAACGGGGGCGACCACCGGCCTTGCCTATGGTTTGTTTCTGTCGCTCTACGCCCTCATGCAGTTTCTCTGCGCACCGCTGCTGGGCGGTTTGAGCGATCGCATCGGCCGCAAGCCTGTCCTCACGCTGTCCCTGGTCGGGGCGGTGGCCAACTATGCCGTGATGGCTTGCCTGCCGCCGCTCTGGGTCTTGTTCGTGGCGCGCGCCGTCGCGGGAATTACTGGCGCCAACATGTCGGTCGCTTCGGCCTATCTAACCGACATTTCCACACCCGACGAACGGGCGAAACGGTTTGGACAGCTTAGCGCCTGCATGGGCGTCGGCTTTATTCTAGGGCCGGCCGCCGGCGGTATGTTGCGGGAAATCGGTCTGATGTGGCCCTTCGCCGCTGCGGCGGTGCTTACCGGCCTTAATCTGGCGATGTGTCTGTTTGTTCTGCCTGAAAGCCGCGCCGCAGAGCCATCGACGGAGAAGCTTAATCCCCTCGCACCGCTGGTCGAAATCGGGGCTTTTAAGGGAATAGTCGCCTTGTTGATGGCGGCAGGGCTATTTGCCGTCATCGGCGAAATTGGCGGCAGTGTCTGGGTGCTATATGTCCATCACCGCTATGGCTGGGAAGGCCTGACCGTCGGCCTGTCGCTCACTTTGTTTGGGCTGTTTCATGCCTTGGCCCAGGCCTTTATGGTCGGACCGGTGACGCAACGTCTGGGCGAGCGTGGCGCCTTGCTGCTAGGTATTGTCGCGGATATGGCATGCTATGTCGCGCTCGGTCTCGTCACGAAGGGCGCGTTCATCTGGCTCCTCATTCCATTGTTATGTATTGGCGGAATAGGACCAAGCGTGCTTACAGCCGTTATCAGCAAGCAGGTGTCCGAAGATCGTCAGGGACAGTTGCAAGGTGTCCTCGCCAGCCTCCAAAGCCTTGCCGCCATTATCGGACCCATCCTCATCCTGAACATCTATTTCTTTTCCAGAGATCATTTTCCCGGACTGGTCTGGATAATCGGCGCGGGGCTCTATTTGCTTGCCCTGCCAGTGGTGCTGAAAAAGGCCAATTACCGGTGATCAGTCCGCCGTCGCGTGGAGGTTGGCGCGCAACTGTTGCTTCAGCGCGTCCATCTGCAAGGCCAGCCTGTGGGCATCGAGCGGTGAGATGATGTCCTTCGCGCGGACGAACACTTCGCCTTCCTCCTTGGCGACATGGTGCTCGATGGCAAACTTCAGTTCGCCGAACTTTTCCATCCATTCTTCGCTGGAAATCGACAGGCGGCTCATGACGTGCAAAATCGCCTTGACCTCATGGTGCTCGTGCTCGGCGCTCTCAAGCCGGTTATTCATATCCTGGGTCTGGGTGGCGTGTTCCAGCGCGGCATAGAAGGTGCGTTCCTCGCTATCATTATGCAGGATCAGTTCGGCTTTTATCTGGTCGAACAGGGTCTGACGCACAGTGGGGAGACGGATGGCCATTAGCTCTTCCATCAGACCGGCGACCTTACGGTGATCGCGGATGATATAGGTGTAGATGTCCATGGCTGCGCTCCTTATTCCCAGCCAGAATACCCCTTATCCACATCGGGATAATATGAGAGACGAAACGTATCGCATAAAGACTCTGTAAATACAGATGGATGCGATCTTATCCCCAGGCTGTGTAAAATTGGACCTGTGGAAAGTTTTAATCCTTAAGGTGTATGGTAATGGCAAGGCGGTTGTCGAATCGCGCAGGGAGTAATGCCGGGCCATGGGCGTACGCACGTCTTGCCTGATTATATTGACCGCAGGGCTTACCCTCAGCCTCACGGGTTGCAACCGTCTGGGCCTCTGTCACGAAGAGCATCTGAAAACCATCGCCTCTCCGACCGGACGCTATACCGTCGATATTGTCGCCAAGACCTGTGTCGGCTCATCCGCCGTCAAGGAAGTCGTGCTGCGCCGAAACGAAGGCCTGATGAAGGGTGGCAGGACCGTCGCCACTTTCGATGACGCCCACCCCGACAGGCCTGCGGATATTTCGGTCGGCTGGCGCGGCGATCGCCGGATCGTCATCGCGGCTCATGGCGCCAAGATCTGGTCGTTTCAACCCAACTGGCGCGACGTCCGCATCATGGAGCGGTAAGCCGCGCATACGTATTCAACTTCCCAAGGCGGATATGACCTGTCACCCTGCGCCAAAACAGGGAGCTGATCATGTCTTTTACGCGTATGGCGTTTAGCGCCGCCGTCTCCGTGCTCGCCCTACTGGGGGGCAACGCCCGCGCCCAGATCGACGTGTCGGCGGTCGCTGTCGAACATAAGGCCAGCGCCCTGCCCAAGGACTGGAACAAGACCGCCGCCTTTATGGAAATCTTCGTACGGTCATATAAGGACAGCGATGGCGATGGCGTCGGCGATTTCAATGGCCTGACCTCGCAACTCGACTATCTGCAATCCCTCGGCGTGACGGGCATCTGGCTGATGCCGATGATGCCGAGCCAGGACGGCGACCACGGTTACGCCGTCAACGATTATCGCGCCGTCGAGCCGGCCTACGGCACCATGGCTGATTTCGACCGCTTCATTGCTGAAGCGCACAAGCGGGGCATAGGCGTCATCATCGATTTTGTCATAAACCATTCGGGCAGCGGCAACGCCATTTTTCAGGACGCCGCCCGCTCGCGAACAAGCCCGTATAGGGACTGGTATGTTTTTGCCGACAAAAATCCGGGCTGGTACGACAAGACGATGGCCGGCGTCAGCGGCGCCTATTGGACCGATCCGTGGAAGCCCGTAGCAAAAACCGTTCCCGGTGGTGTCGGCCAGTACTACGGCGTCTTTTCCGACAGCATGCCCGACTGGAACCTGAAAAACCCTAAGGTCATTACCTATCTTCAGGATACGATGCGCTTCTGGATGAACAAGGGCGTCGACGGCTTCCGGCTCGATGCCGTCACCATGCTCATCGAAGATGGCAAGACAAGCTATTTCAACAATCCGGCCAATCCCGGCATTGTCGCAAAGCTGCGCCATACCCTGGACGAATACGATAATCGCTACATGATCTGTGAGGCGTCGGAAGGCGCGGATATGTACGTCCACGCCTGTAGCGCGTTTGCCTATGGCGTACAGCAATCGATCATCGAAAGCGCCAAGACCGGCATCGTCCAGGCGCCGCTGATCCGCCAGCTTGCCAATCCTAACGAAGCCGTGATGCCGTTGGCGTTGCAAAGCCATGATGCCTATGTCGGTGACCGCCTGACCAACCAGTTTGGGGTCAACGGCTTCGCCGGCTACCGGTTGTCGGCGGCGATTTCCATCCTGGCGTCCACCACGCCGTTTTCCTACTATGGCGAAGAGATCGGGATGAGCAATGGCGGCACCCATAACGATCCGGGACTTCGCTCGCCCATGAGCTGGACCGGTTATCCTCGCACGGCCGGCTTTACGAACGGCACACCGTACCGCGACGTCGCGATTAATGTCGCCAGCCAGAACGTCGCCATCGAAGCAGGAGATCCGTCCTCTATACTTGAATATTATCGCGCGCTCTACACCTTGCGCCGCGACCATCCGGTGTTCGGGACGGGCCGGTTGGAGGTCCAGTCCAAGGCCGGCGATTCGGCGCTGATCTTCACCCGCACCAATGCTGACGACAAGGCGGCGGTGCTGGTCAACCTGTCGGATCTACCGCAGGGGGTGACGGTGTCATTGGGGGAGGGGACATTCGTGCAGTCGCTTCGGGTCACAGGCGAGCTCACGCCGACACCGCTGACCAGCCAATCGGGCAAGCTTACCGTCATCGTGCCGCCGCGCACGACCTATGTTTTCACCCCTGTCAAATAACGGCGATATATAAGGCGTTAATCGTGCGCGTGCCGGTCCGGCCGACATTAAAAATTGGTAACAGCTGCAATTTCTTTCACGATTTTGCCACATTCGGGTTGACGGCCTGTCAGGGGAGGGTCAATTCTCTGCCGCAAATCTGTTCAAATGGAGTGCCGCAGCATGCGCAGGTCGTCCACCCTTTCTATGAAACTCTTGAAAACGGCCGCCGCCGTGGCCTTTGGCACCGCGCTCGGCTTGGGCGCCATGGCCGGTCAGGCCAGCGCCGCCTACACGCCGCCGGCAAAGCCTTTGTCGATTGCCGACCTGGCGCAATATGACGCCATGACCGGTGTGACCATTTCTCCGGACGGCAAGCACATCGCCGCCCTGATCGCCGTCAAGGGCCAGCAATGGCCGGTTATTTCGATCTGGGACACGTCCGACCTGTCGAAGACACCGATCTGGATACCGTCGAAGACGCAGCGCATCGATGCGGTGGAGTTCTTCTCGAACGACAAGATCTACTTCATGACTGAACAGCCGATCACCGGCTACGACGGCAAGCCGACCTTCATCCGCAAGGTCTACTATTCCGATCTGGAAGGTAAAAAGATTGAAGAGCCGTTTCGCATCACGGGTACGCTGAACAAGGATATGCGCGACGCCATGGATCGTGGCGTCTCCGCCAGCATCTTCAATCGCAATCTCTACGACGACAGCAAGGTGCTGATGCAAACCATCGATCCGGATGACGGCGCCCAGAAAATCTTTGAACTGGATACCAAGACCGGCAAGACGCGTACCGTTGCACTCGGGTCGACGGAATTCAGTTATGTCGCCGCTGGTGTGGATCTGGCGACGGGCGAACCGCTGATCAAGGAGCAGCTGGATACCGTGAACGGTGAGTTCTGGTACAAGGTCTACATCAAGGACAAGGCGACCGGCCAATGGGTATATCAGGCGCCGCTTAGCTATATGGTCAAGGACCGCAAGCTGGTGTCAATCCTTGGCTTTGATACCGATCCGAACCAACTGGTCGTCGCCTCCAACCTCAATGGCGACCACGCCGCCATCTATGATTACGACATCAAGGCGCAGACCTTCTCGAAGGAACCTCTGTTTGCCAGCGATCGCTACGACATCAGCAGTGTTGGTTTCCGCATCGACCGCGCCGCCAAGAAGACGGAAATTTTCGCGGTTCGGGTGAACGGCCCGTCGGCGACGATCAGCTATCTCGATGAAAAATGGGCGGCGATACAAAAATCGATCGAGGCCAGTTTCCCCGGCAAGAATGTATATCTGACCATCAACCGCGACACCTATGATATGGCCGTGGTCGACGTCGAAGCTCCGGACATGCCGCCGCAATATTACCTCTACAAGGATGGCAAGCTTCAGCCGATCGGCGCGGCCAAGCCATGGATCGACCCGAAAACCCTCGGCAAGTTCGAATATGTGACCTATAAGGCGCGCGACGGTCTGGAAATTCCAGCCTTCATCACCTATCCCGCCGGCTGGACGCCTGATCAGGGACCGGTTCCGCTGATCGTCATGCCGCATGGCGGCCCCTGGTCGCGCGACGAAGCAGACTGGGATCCGGCGGGCTGGACACAGTTCTTCGCCACCCGCGGCATCGCCGTCATCCAGCCGCAGTATCGCGGTTCGGAAGGCTGGGGCGACAAGCTGTGGAAGGCGGGCGACAAGGAGTGGGGCAAGAAGATGTCGGACGACAACGACGACGCGGCCGCCTATCTGGTGTCCAAGGGAGTCGCCGATCCGAAGCGTATGGCTATTTTCGGTTATTCTTACGGCGGCTTCGCGGCGATTGCCGCCAGTGTACGGCCGAACAGCCCTTATAAATGCGCCATCGCCGGGGCGGGCGTTTCCAGCCTGCAACGTATCGGCAACCTGTGGGGCGACAGCCATATCCAGCGTGACATCCAGGGCAAGACGGTTGACGGCATGGATCCACTTAAGAATGTCGATAAGGCCAATATCCCTATCATGCTTTACCATGGTGACCACGATCGCCAGGCCGATACCGAGCATTCGCGCATGTTCTACGCCGCTATGAAGTCGGCGGGCAAGGATGTCGAATACCACGAGATCAAGGGAATGTGGCACACCCTGCCATGGCATACCGAATGGCAGGAGGAGTCGCTCGGCCTGATGGAAGACTATCTGAAGTCGCCGAAATGCGGTTTGATCAAGTGATGTGGTAACTGCGTTACATTAATGTTTTGTAATAAAACAAGGGCTCCGCAAGCAATTGCGGGGCCTTCGTCGTTCGCAAGTGCGACAAAGTCATCACACCTGCCAATGATCTTTCAAATGAAACCGTTTCGCTATTGCGTCAAATTTGTGTCGGCATAGTGTCACTTTTGTCCGGGGGGATGGCGGCTTATTTATTTGGAGGCATTATATGTCGAAATCGACAATTTCTACCCGCAAGGTTCTGCTTGCGGGAACTATCCTGACAAGTCTGGCCTTTGGCCTGCCGGTCTTCGCGCAGGACGCGACCACAACGACGACCGCCACCACCACTACGACGGATACGACGACGCCCGAAAAAACGACCGAAATCGTTGTTACCGGTTCGCGCATTCGCCGCAGCGAGTTCACCTCGGCGGCGCCTGTTCAGGTCATCACGTCTGAAAAATCGACCATGGCTGGCATGATCGATGCCGCTCAGGTTCTGCAAAGCTCCTCCATCGCCGCCGGTTCCGGCCAGATCAACAACACCTTCACCGGCTATGTCGTTGACGGTGGCGCGGGCATCAACACCCTGTCGTTGCGTGGCCTTGGCGCTCAGCGTACTCTGGTCCTTATCAACGGCCGTCGTATGCCGCCCGCCGGTGTGTCCGGCACGGTCGGTCCGGTTGACCTGAACTTCATCCCGCAGTCGCTGGTCGCCCGCTACGAAATCCTGAAGGATGGCGCATCGTCGATCTACGGGTCCGACGCCGTCGCGGGCGTTGTGAATATCATCACTACCAAGAACTTCGATGGCTTCCATATCGAAGCGTCGGGCCTGAAGTCCGAAAAGGACGGCGGCGATAGCTCCTCTGTCTCGGCCATGTATGGCAAGACCCTCGACAAGGGCAGCTTCCTGATCTCCGGCGAGTATTACGAGCAGCAAGCGCTGACGTTCAAGCAACGTGACGGCCTGGCCTGTCCGCAATTGCTGCGTTACAAGACGTCGGACGGATCACGTAATGACCGGATCGATCCACGGACCGGCAATTACAAGTGCTACAGCGCGGCAGGCATTTTCGGCGGTGCCGTTATCGACGGTTATAAGGGTGACTACTACTTCTACGCCCCAGGGCACACGAGTGGGCCGCTGAATGACTACGTGAAATATGACGGCACAGGTGCGACCGTTGTCTGGGAAGACGACAACCCTGCCGCCGCCCTCGACACGACCGCCATTTCTCCGGTCAAGCGCGGGTCGATATTCGCTCAGGGCCAATATCGCCCGGATTGGCTGGGTGGTGCCGAACTGTACACCGAACTGATGTTCGGTGAGCGCAAGTCGTCGCAACGCAGCTATGGCGAACTGTTCCCCTATTATTCGTCCTTCTCTTCGGTCAACATCCTGCCCTCGCAATTCACGCCGGCGCAACAGGCTGCCTTCGGCCTTGGGCCACACGGCCTCTATGCTCAACCGGTCAGCATCTATCAGGTCAACTCGTCTCAAAAGGTTGATCTGGGCCGCGTCCTCGGTGGTGTCCGTGGTACGCTGAAGACCTGGAACTGGGATGCCTACGTGTCCTATTCGAAGAGCGTCGGCAAATATGACAGCACCGCCGTCTATGCTGACCGCGTCAACTGGGGCACCGGCTTCGATCAGAACGAATTCGTGGACATACCGGAATGTGGCGCTGGTGCACCGGCCGGCTGCGTGCCGCTCAACCTGTTCTCGGTGACGTCGCAAACGACGGGGCGTCTGAGTCCGGCCGAAGAGGCCTATTATTTCACCACAGATCACGGCAAGACCGACTATTCGCAGTTGACCGCTGAAGCCACCATTACCGGTGACATTATGCAACTGCCGGCCGGTGCCCTGGGTGGTGCCTTCGGTATCAGCTTCCGCGAAGACAAGATCAACGACGTGCCGGGTGAACTGTCGCGGGCGGGCAATTCCTATAACCGCACGTCTTCGGGCATCACCAAGGGCTCCGATCGCCTGTCGGAAGCCTACGGCGAATTGGAAATCCCGGTCATCCGTGGCAAATTCCTTTTCGAAGACCTGACGGTCAGCCTGTCGGGTCGTTACAGCAACTATGACTCTGTTGGTGACGCCACCACCTATAAGGCGGGCTTCAACTGGGCGGTCGATAATATCTTCCGTATTCGCGGCACAGCCGGCAGCTCCTTCCGCGCCCCGGCATTGTACGAGCTGTATCTGAACAACCAGAGCGGCTACCTCAGCCAGACCTCGGTCGACCCGTGTATCAACTACGGTCAAAAGGGTGCCGATGGCGAGTACAAGGTCAATGCCACTATCCGAGCCAACTGTGCCGCAGACGGCATTCCGGACAACTACACCGGCAGCAATCCGTCCGCCAAAATCATCACGGGTGGCGGTAAGTACCTGGAACCGGAAACCTCCTACGCCACGACGCTCGGCTTCGTCGTGACGCCGCCGAACACGGGCTTCAAGCTCGCGATCGACTTCTGGAAGACCAAGATCAGCAATCAGATCACTTCGAGCGGTGGTGCAATCGTCGGCGCGTGCTATGGTCGTCCCGAATTCCGGTCGCAACCCGGCTTCTGTGACCTGTTCACCCGTAATCCAGGCACCGGGCAAAATGCGTTTGCGATCACGACCATCGATGGCAGCTATCGCAATATCCCGACGGAAACCACGGCAGGTATCGACTACACGGTCGGTTATGAGCATGAATTTAACTTCGGCCGTCTGTCGTCCGATGCGCAGTTCAGCTGGTACAAGTACTACATCTCGCAGTCCTACCCCGGTGGCCCGATCGTCAACTCGCAAGGCACTATCGGCCAGCCGAACTGGGTTGGTGACGTCCAAACCAAGTTCCGCCATAAGGATTGGACGATGGCCTGGACTGTCAACTACACCGGTTCCGCCTCGAACCTGGGCTTCTACGGTGAAACGGGCGGCAATGCTGCCGGCACCTACACCTATAAGGCCTCGGTCCCGCCGTTTGTGACCCACGATCTGTCGCTGCGTTACCGTGGCAAGCAGTTCGAAATCATCGGTGGTATCAACAATATCGCGAACAAAATGGCGCCTGAAATCGGCTCCGGCATCTACGCAGGTTCGGCTAGCCGCCTCGGCAACTATCCGTTCTCGAGCCAGTATCTGACGGGCATTATCGGCCGTCAGTTCTACCTGAACGTTTCCAAGGACTTCTAAGTCCGAGGACATATAAAACGGAAAGCGGCGAGGGTAACCTCGCCGCTTTTTTGTTGCGCGCGTCATATGATTGGGCACAAAAAACGGCCGGAGCGATCCGGCCGTTTCACTTTATAACGTTGAAACAGTAGGTTACAGTACCCCAAGCATCTGCGCTACCAACGGATGGCGAACGATGTCGGTATCCTTAAGCCGCACTACCTTGATGGTTTCGACCGCTTCGAACCGGTTCGCCACGTCCGCCAGACCGGAAATGCCGGGCAGAAGGTCGGACTGTGCGGGATCGCCGGTGACGATCATGGTTGAATTCCAGCCCAGGCGCGTCAGCAACATTTTGAGCTGGGTATAGGTGCAGTTCTGCGCCTCGTCGATAACGACAAAAGCATTGTTGAGCGTGCGGCCGCGCATATAGCCGACCGGTGCGATTTCGATCAGCCCTTCCTGCATCAACGCCTTGACGCGCTTCATGCTGAGGCGGTCGGTGAGGGCGTCGTACAGCGGGCGCAGATACGGCGCCAACTTGTCTTCCATATCGCCGGGCAGGAAGCCGATTGATTCCCCGGCTTCGACGGCCGGTCGCGACAGGACGATCCGGCCGACCTTGCCGGCTTCCAACGCTTCCACGGCCTTGGCGATGGCGAGGTAGGTCTTGCCGGTCCCTGCCGGCCCAAGCGCCAGCACCAGGTTTTTCTCATCGATGGCGGCCATCAGGGCCGCCTGACCTTCCGACTTCGGCTTGATGGTTTTCACGTAGCTCTGGTCGCGGTCCTCGTTGGCAGGACCGCCATTCCCGTTCATCGGAGACCAGCCACCGCCGACATGAACATTCAACCGGCGCACCTTGGCGTCTGGTTGATATTGTTCGGCATCCAGGGTTCCCTCGCGCATGAAACGCTTGGCGGATCGCTTGGTCATGGGTGTCTCCTTTGAGGCATGAAAAAAGGCGACGCCATGAACGGCTCGCCTTCGGGTAAACGATACAGGATTGGGGAGGAAATTCGGCGACAGACAGGAGAGGCGCCATCGCCGAAAATGGGCGGTGGAGGGGAAGCAAGGGACGAGAACGCTACTCGAATTGCCACATCTACCTCTAAGGCTGAAACCTTATGTTCAGTCAGTTTTGGGGAAGTGATTCCCCGTCACTGACGGTATCCAGATTCGTCCCAGATGGTTAGCGAGAACTTAATGGACGAGCGGTTGATGACAATTTCGCAGAAGCGTCATAAAGAAGCCGTAGGGAGGTCGCGCCATGGCCATATATAAGTTGGGAGACAAGCAACCGGTTCTGCCGGAAGACGACCGTTTCTGGATCGCCCCTTCCGCCGATATCATGGGGGATGTGACCCTGGGCGATGACGCCAGTGTCTGGTTCAATGCGGTCATTCGCGGCGACAATGACCCCATAACCATCGGGGCGCGCACCAATATCCAGGACGGTGCGGTCCTGCACTCTGACGACGGTCTGCCGCTGCATATCGGCGATGACGTGACAGTCGGACACAAGGCGATGATCCATAGCTGCACGATCGGTGACAATTCGCTGATCGGCATTGGCGCCGTCATCCTGGGCCGCGCCACGATCGGCCGCGACAGCATTGTCGGTGCGGGGGCCGTGGTGCCGGAAGGCAAGGTCTATCCGGATGGGGTTCTGCTGCTGGGTGCGCCGGCGCGGGTGGTGCGCGAACTGACGCCGGAACAGATCGGCAAGCTCAAACAGTCGGCGGCCCACTATGTCCGCAACTGGCGCCGGTTCAAAAGCGACTTGACACCTGTGTAGCTGGATTTGACATTTCTGTTATCGCTCTTGATCGCCGCGGTGGCGGCCCAATCTCGGACAGGTATCACTATCTGAGGAGCCGCCATGTCCGCCTTGATCTGCCCTGTCTGTAAGGGCGCTTTTCGTGAAGTCATTCGCGAAGGCATATTGATCGACATCTGCACGCAATGCCAGGGCGTCTGGCTGGACCGCGGCGAACTGGAAAAACTAATCTCCCTGACGCAGGACGCCAAGGAAATTCCGTTGCCGCCACCGCTCCAGCCCCGCCCTCAGCAAGCCTATAGCCGCGATCATGACGACGATGATGAGCGTCGATATGAATCGCGCGACCACTATGACAAGTATGGCCGCAAGAAGAAAAAGAAGGGATTCGACCTGTCGGATATCTTCGACTTCGGCGATTGAGGACCTAAGCGCGCTGGCGTGCCTCGGCTATGCCCCTATTGGCCAATTGGTCGGCGCGCTCATTCATTTCATTGCCGGCGTGGCCCTTGACCCAGATCCATTTGATCTTGTGCGGCTGGCACGCGGCATCGAGACGTATCCACAGGTCGTCATTCTTGACCGGCTTCTTGTCGGCGGTCTTCCATCCGCGCGCCTTCCAGCCGCGGATCCATTCGGTCATGCCTTTGAGCACGTACTGGCTGTCGATGTAGAGCTTTACGTCGCACGGTTTTTTGAGCGCTTCCAGCCCGGCAATGGCCGCCATCAATTCCATGCGGTTGTTGGTCGTTGACGGCTCATAACCGTACAATTCCTTTTCATGCAGGCCCGACATGAGAATGCAGCCCCAGCCGCCCGGACCGGGATTTCCCTTACATGCGCCGTCGGTATAAAGCGTCACGTGCGCGCGTGGCGTCCCGCTCATCAGGCAACGGCTTTCGGTAGCTTGAACGTCACGGTTTCACGCACGCCATTGCTTTCGATGACCTCGGCGTCGAAGCGCGCCGATACGGCCGCCACCAACCCCTCGATCAGGTTTTCCGGCGCCGATGCGCCCGCCGATATGCCCAATGTCCTGACATTTTCGAACCACGTCCAATCGACGAAGGACGCATCATCAACCAGATAGGCGGCCTTGGCCCCGGCGCGCAGGGCGACCTCGACCAGGCGCTGCGAATTGGATGACTTGGCCGAGCCGATAACCAGCACCAGATCGCAATCGCCGGAGACCTGCTTGACCGCGTCCTGACGGTTGGTGGTGGCGTAGCAGATGTCTTCCTTGTGCGGCACCTTGATGGCCGGGAAACGGGCCTGCAAGGCGCTGACGATTTCGGCCGTGTCATCGACCGACAAGGTTGTCTGGGTGACGAAGGCCAGGTTCTGCGGATCGACCGGAACGAACTGGCGCGCCTGCTCCACCGTTTCGATCAGCTTGACCGTGCCGGGCGGCAATTGCCCCATGGTGCCAATGACTTCCGGGTGGCCGGCATGGCCAATCAGGATGATTTCGCGTCCTTCGTCGTGATGGCGTTCAGCCTCGACATGGACCTTGGACACAAGCGGGCAGGTGGCGTCGAGGAAGAACATCTGGCGGTCGCGTGCTTCTGCGGGCACGGATTTGGGAACGCCATGCGCCGAAAAGACAACCGGACGGTCCGGCGGACACTGTTCCAGTTCCTTGACGAAAATGGCGCCCAACGATTTCAGCCGGTCGACGACGTGCTTGTTGTGCACGATCTCATGGCGGACATAGACCGGCGCGCCGTAACGCTCAAGCGCGCGTTCGACGATCTGGATGGCGCGGTCGACGCCGGCGCAAAAGCCGCGCGGCGTGGCGAGGTAGACTTTCAAGGGAGCGGAACTCATGTTCAGACACATAATCATTTTCGTGCCGCATGGGAATATGCCGCACCAACTATTGCCGCGCAATCGGTGGACGACTGTGTCGGCGGGGCATAGGCCGGCGTCAACAAGTCACAGGTGATGAAGTTCCGCCGCACTTTGGCCGCAACTGCTCCATAAAACCCTTTGAAAAGTGAAATCGAGGCGCTACACATCCTTAACCGATGCGCGCCGCGCTTCGCTCGACCGATTTCTTTGGGGATTTCTCGCCTATGTCCGTTGTTATGCGTCGTATTCTGGCAGGGGTTTGCCTGGGCGTTTTCCTCAATGCTGGCGCCATGGCGGCGCTCGCTCAGCAGCAAGGCGCCGATGACGACAGCGATACGGCTGCAAAGAAGGCCAAGAAGGACGAAGAGTGGGGCGATCGCTCCCTCCGTCTAAAGGCCGTGAAGGCCGAAGGGCCATGCCCTTACGTCAAGGTGCTCTACGACGCCGCCCGCTACCATGAATTCAAGGACGACAAGGAAACGACCTCCGCCGCGCAATGGACGGGCGAGATCAACGGCATCGAATCGGAATGCGCCTATAAAGGCACCGATCCGATCCAGGTCGGCATGGATATCAGCTTCTCGCTCGGCCGCGGGCCCGAGGCTGAAGGGCAAACCAAGGTTTACAAGTATTGGGTCGCCGTAACCGAGCGCGACTCGGCGGTTTTGGCCAAGCAGGAATTCGAACTGCCGGTTACCTTCGCGCCGGGCCAGGAACGGGTGGATTTGAACACCCGCCTCCAGGGCATCTACATCCCGCGCAAGGACATTTCGGTGTCCGGGTCCAACTTCGAAGTGCTCGTCGGGTTCGACGTCACCCCGCAGATGGCCGCCTTCAACCGCGAAGGTAAGCACTTCCGCTATGTGACCAATGCGGAAAAGAAGTAGGGCCTCCAGAATTGGGTCCTGAAGAACTAGGACTTGAAACAGGCAGGCGGCGTGGCGTAAGAGCGGGGACGATTTGTACCCGGATAGACATATGCCCGCCTTCACCGAAGCCTTCACCGACACTCACGATTTCAAGACGCAGCTGAGCGACAGCGCCCAGGCCGCCTTTGTGGCCGAAGGGTTCGATGCCGCCGCCGGTCGCGTCAATGCGTCGGACCGTCCGGACCTCGCCGATTTTCAATGTAACGGCGCGCTGGCCGTCGCCAAGGCGGCCAAGGCCAATCCCCGCGAGGTGGCGGGCAAGATCGTCAGCCATTTCACCGACGACGCGCGCCTGTCTAAACTCGAAATCGCCGGTCCCGGCTTTCTGAATTTCACCCTGTCTGACGACGCTCTGTCCGCGCGCGCCAATGTGCTGGCGGGCGATGCGCGCCTGGGGGCGCCCAAGGTAGCGCAACAGCGCAAGATCATCATCGATTTCGGCGGCCCGAATGTCGCAAAGCCCATGCATGTCGGCCACCTGCGCACCGCCGTCATCGGCGAAAGCCTGAAACGCATCCTGCGCTTCCTGGGCGACGAAGTCATGGGGGACGCCCACTTCGGCGACTGGGGCTATCAGATGGGGCTGTTGATCGTCGCTGTGTCGGACGAACAACCCGATCTGCCCTATTTCGATGCCGATTTCACCGGTGACTATCCCACCGATGCGCCGGTCTCGCTCGACGATCTGGAACGCCTCTATCCGCTGGCCTCCAATAAGGGCAAGGCCGACGAAGCCTATCGTGACCGCGCCAAGAAGGCGACGCGCGAATTGCAGCAGGGCCGAAAAGGGTATCGCGCCCTGTGGCAGCATTTCGTGACGGTCAGCCGCACCGCCCTGATCCGCGACTACGGCGCGCTCAGCGTCGAATTCGACTGGTGGAAGGGCGAAAGCGACGCCGATCCCTTTATCGAAGGCATGATCGCCGACCTGAAAGCCAAGGGCCTGCTGGAACCCGATCAGGGCGCACAGATTGTTCGTGTGGCGAAGCCCGATGACAAGAAGGACGTGCCGCCCTTGCTCGTCGTGTCGTCGGAAGGCTCGTCCATGTACGGTACGACCGACCTGGCCACCATCGTCCAGCGCAAAACCGAATATCAGCCTGACCTGACCCTCTATATCGTCGATCAGCGCCAGTCCGACCATTTCGAACAGGTCTTCCGCGCCGCCTATCTGGCCGGCTATGCCCACGAAGGCCAACTGGAACATGCCGCCAACGGCACGGTCAACGGCACGGACGGCAAGCCGTTCAAAACGCGCGACGGCGGGACGCTGAAACTGCACGACCTGATTTCACAGGCCGAGGAAAAGGCTACGGCGCGCCTGCATGAAGCGGGCCTGGGGGAGGGCCTGTCCGAAGCAGCCTTCGCCGACACCGCGCATAAGGTTGCCATCGCCGCGCTTAAATTTGCCGAACTGAGCAACCATCGGCTGACCAATTATATCTTCGATCTTGACCGCTTCATGAGTTTCGAAGGCAAGACTGGGCCGTATCTGCTGTATCAGGCGGTGCGCATGAAATCGATCCTGCGTAAGGCGGTCGATCAGGGCGTCGCCGCCGGTGTGATTACGGTTGGCGAGGTGGCGGAACGCGAACTCGTCTTGCTGCTCGATGGCTTCGACAACGCCTTGAAGGAAACCTATCTCAAGCGCGCGCCGAACATTCTGGCCGACCATGTCTATAAGCTGGCGCAGGGCTTCTCGAAATTCTATGCCGCCTGTCCGGTCCTCGTGGGTGACGATGCGGGCGTCAAGGCGTCGCGCCTGGCCCTGGTCCGCCTGACCTTGCGGCAACTGGAACTCGGCCTCGACCTGATGGGCCTGTCCGCGCCGGAACAGATGTAACCGGAGAGGGCTTTTCTTATACCGCCCTGCTTGCGGGGCGGGGGACCGCACGAGACAGCGTTTACGCTGGCGAGATGTGGTGGTGGGGGCCTTTGTTTGCCCGACACCCAATAGCCAGGTGGTCCTTGGTAACAGCCTATTCAGCGCATTTCGAAATGCCCGTAAAGGCCCCCACCACCACATCTTGCGCGACGGAAGCCTAAGGGCTTGAATATGTTCCGTCCGTGCGTCGCGCTTCGTGCGGTCCCCCGGCCCACAGGTGGGGCGGTATAAAGGCGTGATCATCTTTCACTTTTCGTGTTTTACCCCTCGCAGGCCGCCTTACGTAAAACCTGCTGACAAACGCCCGGACTTGCGCTTAACTGTTACCGAAGCGTTAACGGATGGTGTTGGGGTATGGCCAAGGGGCGGGAGACAGGTTCGGAAGGCGGCTTTGTCTGGCCGTTTTTCCGCAAGCGCGCCGCCTTCTATTATGACGGCTTCAATCTCTATCACGCCGTCGATGCCTATAAACGTCCCTATCTGAAATGGCTGAACCTGAAAGCGCTCGGCCGCGCCATCGCGCCCCCGTCCGAAGTGGTCAAACGGGTCGTCTGGTGTTCCGCCTTTTCCCCGACCCACAGATCCAAGCTCAAGCGCCACGAAGACTATATGAAGGCTTTGAAAGGGCAGGGGGTCATCTGCCGGATGGGCCACTTTGTCCACGCCATGGACGGCTGCAATGCGTGCGGCCATAAATGGCAGGTCGCGGTCGAAAAACAGGGCGATGTCAATCTGGCCCTGTCCATCGCCGCCGACGCTGAGGATGACCTGTTCGACGTCTGCTACCTGGTCACGGCGGATGGTGACCACGCGGCGACGGCGCGATACCTCAAGGAGCGCTTCCCGAAGAAGACGCTGGTTCTGGTGACACCGCCCGGCCGCTATCATAACCGTCAGATTGAGCGCATCGCCGACCGTTGCATCGACATAACCCCGGCGCATCTCGAAGCGTCTCTGCTGCCCCAAATGGCGAAGTACAAGACGCGTTTCCTGGGCAAGGGTGAGATGGTGCCGCGTCCGGAGCTTTACGATCCGCCGCAAATGCGCGAAAAGGGGCATTTGAAGCTGATCGTCAACAATGGCTAAATCGTTCGATACCCGTCTGCATGACCTCCTGGCCACCCGCCTGACACCCGAAGGCCTGGCCGCTTTCGAAGCGCGCGGCGATGACGCGTGGCTGATCGGCGACCTCGACGACGATGCTGTCACCGACTTCTATATCGACGACATGATGACCTTGCTGGCTTTGTACGGCGTCAAACCGCCCGCGGAACAAAAGGTCAGCCCATTCTGGTGGCTGTGGCCCGACAAATGTCTGGTCTATCGCGATTTCACCGTGGGCGAACTGAAAGCGCTGGTCGAAACCAAGACCTGGCCGGCCGATAGCTTCACCTACGAAGACGTGCCGGTCATACAGAAGATCACCAGCCTGACCGTCATGCTGGTCTTCGCGGCGCTGGTCATAGGCATCGTGGCGCTGCTCATCTTCTGGGTGGTGCGTTGGTTATCGTGAATCTTCACGGATAGGCGATTGGTCTTTTAACTCAAGGCGAACAATGAGGGGATCACTGCAATCCTGTTCGCTTGGAGCGCAAACATAGCCAATTCTGACGGGGATTCCTGAGTGAATATAGCCGCCTTTTACCTCGGACTGTCTGTATCCCGCCGTCATGGTATAGTCGGAGTAGCTGAAATGAACTCCCTTTACTCTAAATGTTTCGTCGGCATGGCCTTCTGCCGGCATTGGCACGAAATCATCAACCTGCCCTTCAACGACGTGATAGTCGTTGTCTCGTAGCGCATTACTGACCCGAAGCCAATCAAGGCCCAACCCTGTGCCCGCCATCAGAGTCCAAAGGACCGCAAATATAAAGAAGAGCCACGAAAATATCCTGTGACGTGGCGGTGTGCTGTCTACCCTCTTATTTGACCGTCGGGTCACCAAGATCATCACGAGACCGAGCGCCATAAAAAAAACGCCTGTGCCGAGAAAGCCCAATCGCCCGGCATCGAACTCCGAAGCAATATAGACAAGCTTGTAATCTGACATGCCATTCCCCCAGATGAGCCCCAGCCACTTATAGCAAATTTTCGGAGATAGCGACATCGGATCGCCCGAAACGGAAGCAAACATATTCAGCCTTCCAAACTCAGATCGCCTTGACTCTTAACGCCGCCTGCCGCACAAGCGAAAAGACTCGCGGGAGAGAGTGCAGACTCGCACCGCCGAAGGCGCAACCGCCCCGGAAACGCTCAGGCAAAATGGACCGCTCGTCACATTAAACGCTGGAAAGTAGGGCCTGACAGGCCCTCGCCGAAGGAGCAAATCTCTCAGGCCAAAAGGGACAGCGGGGGCAGAACGTATTCAAACCGTCTGCGAGCCCCCATGTCCGATTCCGAGCTACTCAAGAATACCCCGCTTTATGCCCAGCACACGGCGCTTGGCGGCCAGATGGTGCCGTTCGCCGGCTACAACATGCCCGTCAAATACGACGGCGTGCTGGCCGAACACAAATGGACCCGCGCCGAGGCAGGCCTCTTCGACGTGTCCCATATGGGTCAGGCGCGCCTGCATGGCGAAGGCGCCACCGCCGTGCTGGAGGCCCTGACACCCGGCGATTTCGGCACCCTGGCGCAAGGCCGTCAGAAATATTCGCTGTTGCTCGCTGAAGACGGCGGCATCCTTGACGACTGGATGGTATCGCGCCCGGAAGCCGAAGGCTATTTCCTGGTCGTCAATGCCGCCTGCAAGGATCAGGATTTCGATATCATCGCCGACTTCATCGCCAATGACGAAGCGGGCGCCGATGTCGAATTCGAAGTCCTGACCGACCGCGCCCTTCTGGCCCTGCAAGGCCCCAAGGCGAAGGATGTCATGAAAGACCTGTGTCCCGCGGCCTGCGAGATGTATTTCATGGACTGCGGCACGTTCCAACTTCTGGGCGAAGTCGCCTATATTTCCCGCTCCGGCTATACCGGCGAGGACGGCTTCGAGATCAGCTTCCCCGCCGACCGCGTCGGCGATCTGTGGGCCGAACTCCTGTCCAACCCCATCGTCAAGCCGATCGGCCTGGGCGCGCGTGACAGCCTGCGCCTCGAAGCCGGTATGCCGCTGTATGGCCATGAGATGGACGCCGGATACACCCTGGCCGAGGCCAATCTCGGGTTCGCCATGAATAAGTCGCGCCTGACGCGCGGCGACATCCGGGGCATCGACCGCCTCAAGGCCCAGCTTGACGGCGGCCTGGCGCGCGTTCGCGTGGCCTTGCGCGTGCTGGAAGGCCCGCCCGCCCGTGAAGGCGCCAAGATCCTGTCTGCCGATGGCGCCGAAATCGGTGTCGTGACGTCGGGCGTGCCGTCGCCGTCGCTCGGCTATTCCATCGCCATGGGCTTTGTGCCGCCGTCGTCTTCGGCCGTCGGCACCGCCCTCAAACTCGAAACGCGCGGCAAGTCATACGCCGCCGAAGTCGTCGCCCTGCCGTTCGTTGCGAACGGCTACCACCGCAAGCCTAAGGGTTAAGAAAATGAAGTTCACCAAGGATCACGAATGGGTCGAAATCACCGGTAACGAAGCCTTTGTCGGCATTACCGCCTACGCCGCCGAAGCGCTTGGCGATGTTGTCTTTGTCGAAATCCCCGATGTCGGCAAGACCCTGAAAAAGGGTGACAGCTTCGCCGTGGTCGAAAGCGTCAAGGCCGCGTCCGACGTCTACGCCCCCGTGTCGGGGGAAGTCATCGAGGCCAATACCGACCTGTCGGGTGCGCCTGAAACCATCAATGCCGTTCCCGAAGCCGGTGGCTGGATCGCCAAGATCAAGCTCAGCGACGTCTCCGAACTGGACGCCCTGATGGATCGCGCCGCCTACGAAGATTACCTCTCGACCCTGTAAACCGGCGCCCGACGCCTCCGGCCCTCGCTCCGTGTCCGGGGCGAGGGGACCAAGAGTAGGATTAAGCCTATGAGATATCTCCCCTTGAGCAGCGGCGACCGCGCCGCCATGCTGGAAAAGATCGGCGTGGACAGCGTCGATGCCCTGTTCGTCGATGTGCCCCCGTCGGCGCGCCGCACCGGAACGGTTGACCTGCCCAAGGTCGCGGGCGAACTGGAAGTCGAGGCGCAACTGACCGCCTTCGCCGACCAAAACCTGTCGCCGGCCAAGGTGCCGTTTTTCGTCGGGGCCGGCGCCTATCGCCACCACATTCCCGCGACCGTGGACCACATCATCCAGCGCTCGGAGTTTCTCACCAGCTATACGCCGTACCAGCCGGAAATCGCGCAGGGCACGCTTCAGGTTCTGTTCGAGTTCCAGAGCCAGGTCGCGCGCCTCACCGGTATGCCGGTCGCCAACGCCTCGCTGTACGACGGCTCGACCGCCGCGGCCGAAAGCGTGCTGATGGCGACGCGCGTCACCAAGCGCAACAAGGCGGTCCTGTCGGGCGGTCTGCATCCCCATTACCGCGAAACCGTGGAAACCCTGGCGCATGCCGTCGGCATCGAAACCGAAGCCTGCGCCGTTGCCGTCGATGACGAAGCCGACGTGCTGAAACATATCGACGCCAATACGGCCTGCGTCGTCGTCCAGACACCGAACGTCTTCGGCACCGCCACCGATGTCAGCGAAATTGCCAAGGCCGCCCAGGCCGCCGGCGCGCTGCTGATCGTGGTCGTCACCGAAGTCATGTCGCTCGGCCTGTTGAAATCGCCGGGCGAAATGGGCGCCGATGTCGTGGCCGTCGAAGGCCAGTCGATAGGTGTGCCTTTGTCCTACGGCGGCCCCTATGTCGGCCTGTTCGCCGCCAAGGAAAAGTATCTGCGCCAACTGCCCGGCCGTCTGTGCGGTGAAACGGTGGATGCCGATGGCGAACGTGGCTTCGTCCTGACCCTGTCCACTCGCGAACAGCATATCCGCCGTGACAAGGCGACCTCGAATATCTGCACCAATTCCGGCCTGTGCGCATTGGCCTTCTCGATCCACATGAGCCTGTTGGGCCAGGAAGGTCTCAAGCGCGTCGCCAAGATCAACTACGCCAAGGCGCACAAGGCGAAGGATGAACTGGCGGCTGCCGGATTCGACGTCGTCACGCCGCGCTTCTTCAACGAATTTACCGTCAAGCTGCCTGTTGCCGCCCTCCCGGTGGTGGAGGCCCTGGCGGCGAAGAACGTGTTGGGTGGCGTGCCGTTCGCCCGTCTTCAGGACGCGCCGGGTTTTGAAAATCACCTGATCGTCGCCGTCACCGAAACCGTATCCGATAGCGATATCGCCACCCTTGTCTCCGCTTTGAAGGAGGTCGCCCGATGAACGCCGAATCGCCCAAGATGAACACTGTGGGGCGGCCTTCCGCGCCGGAACTCGCCGTCGAAACCACCTCGTTCAAGAGCCTGCTTGGCGGCCGTGGCCTGCTTCAATCGGAAAAGCTGATCTTCGAAAAAGACGACTATAGCCGCACGGGGGTCGATTTCGCCGATATCGAGATTGATGCCGCCGATCTGGACGGCCTGCTGCGGGACGACCTGTCCCTGCCGGGCCTGACTGAGCCGGAAGCCATGCGCCATTACGTGCGCCTGTCGCAAAAGAACCACGCCATCGACCTGGCCCTCTATCCGCTCGGGTCGTGCACCATGAAGCACAATCCGCGCCTCAATGAAAAGATGGCTCGTCTGCCCGGTCTGGGCGACATCCACCCGCTCCAGCCGGTATCGACCGTCCAGGGCGCGCTGGCGCTGATCGATAGCCTGTCGCACTGGCTGAAGACCCTGACTGGCATGCCGGCCGTCGCCGTTACGCCCAAGGCGGGCGCCCACGGCGAACTGTGCGGTCTGCTGGCCATCAAGGCGGCGCACGAAGCCAAGGGGCAGGGGCATCGCCGCACCGTCCTGGTGCCGACATCGGCCCACGGCACCAACCCCGCGACCGCCGCCTTTGTCGGCTATACGGTCAAGGAAGTGGCGCAAACGGCCGATGGCCGCGTCGATGTGGCTGACCTGGCGTCCAAGCTTGGGCCCGATGTCGCCGCTATCATGGTCACCAACCCGAACACCTGCGGCCTGTTCGAACGCGATGTCGTTGAGATCGCCCGGCTGACCCACGAAGCGGGGGCCTATTTTTACTGCGACGGCGCCAACTTCAACGCCATTGTAGGCCGCGTCCGCCCCGGTGACCTCGGCGTCGACGCCATGCACATCAACCTGCACAAGACCTTTTCGACGCCCCATGGCGGCGGTGGCCCCGGCGCGGGCCCCGTGGTTCTGTCCGAAGCTCTGGCCCCGTATGCGCCAAAGCCGTGGGTCGTTGCGGGTGGTGCCGGCTTCCAAATGCTGGAACACGATGAGGCATCGTCTTCGGCCAATTTCGGCCGTATGTGCGCCTTCCACGGTCAGATGGGCATGTTCATCCGCGCCCTGACCTACATGCTCAGCCATGGTGCCGACGGCCTGAAGCAGGTGGCCGAGGACGCGGTCCTCAACGCCAATTACATCAAGGCGTCGTTGCAGGACGTGATGAGCGTGCCGTTCCCGGACGGTCCGTGCATGCACGAAGCCCTGTTCGACGATCGCTGGCTGGAAGGCACCGACGTGACCACGCTCGACTTCGCCAAGGCCATGATAGACGAAGGCTTCCACCCGATGACCATGTACTTCCCGTTGGTCGTTCACGGCGCCATGCTGATCGAACCGACCGAGACCGAATCGAAGGACGAACTGGATGGCTTCATCGCGGTCTTGTGCGCCCTTGCCGGTGCGGCAAAGGCGGGCGACGTGGCGCGCTTCAAGGGGGCGCCATACCTGGCTCCGGCCAAGCGGCTGGACGAAACCCGTGCCGCGCGGGCGCCGCGCCTTAGCTATAGCTAACTTGGCCTATAGCTAATTCGCGATAACCACTTTTTATGGCGCCATAGGCGAAGATGGGATGGACTTCCACTGCGGTCCATCCCATCTCTATGTCATGACGGTGTTTTTCAAACTGCTGATGACGGTGTCGGGCGTCCTGCTTATGGTGCTTGGTGTTGTCATCGCGCCTTTGCCGGGGCCGTTCGGCGTGCCGGTCATGCTATTGGGACTGATTCTGCTGCTCAGGAGTTCGACCTGGGTGAAGCGGCAGTTCATGCGCCAGGTTCATGCCCATCCCAAATTGTTGCGCCCCTTGCGCGCCATGCTGCGTCCCGGCGCCAAGGTCATAGCCATGATGTGGCTGCACACCCTGCGAATCGAACGTCGTCTGCTGCCGCAAAATCGCCGTTTCATGTACCGCTTCCGGCATGAACTCAAAACGATTCTGGCGGGTCGCCGCAAGAGGCCGCCAAAGCCCGCTCACGGCTCTGGAAAACTCCTGTCATACTAAGTGATGGCCCGCGCGCGCTTGCGATCAAGCGCCACATCGTATCCTGACATTTCCTTGTCTATAAGGGGTTTAAGGCATGTGTCGGCGGGTTTTCGGCGCATGTGTACGGGTTGGTTTTCCGTTGGGGAAATTAATTTTCGTCCACATTCATCTGATATTCAGCACACGCCTTTACATTGCCCTATTGTCTCTCCATATGGGGCGTATCGCGGTGATTTGCTGCGGTGCAAAATTCAGAGTTTTGGGGACGAGACAAGGCGTCCGGTAAAGATTATGTCCAGCGAACGTGGCGGTATTCCGCCGGAAAATTCAGTGGTTCAGCACAAGCCCGAAGGCGGCCGCAACTGGCGTGCCTATGCGCGCTCGGCCAAGCGCGGCCTCAAGCGCTTTTCCAAGAAGGTGCTGGGCTGGATTTTGATCGTTCTGGGCTTTATCTGCATGGCAGCCGGCTTCCTGCTGATCATCGTGCCCGGTCACTATTTCCTTGTCGTCGTTGGTCTTATCCTTGTCCTGCGCAACGCCTTCTGGGCGCGCCGCCAGTTCATCCACCTCAAGCGCCGCCACCCCAACTGGGTCATGCCGCTGCGCAAGCTGCTCCGCCGTAACCCGCAGGTCGTCTCGGTCTTCTGGCAGCAGGTTCTCAAGTTCGAGCGGATGATCCTGCGCGGGAAGGGGCAATTGGTTGGCATGCGCCGCCGATTTCTCCGCAAGCCGCGCACGGTCTAAACGCAATAGATAATCAAGCCCTCCGGTCCAGCCGGAGGGCTTTTTTGTATTTCGCATTGTCCATGCTACCTTGCGCGCGATAACAGGGCAGGGCAGGCGATGGCCAACGAAAAACTGCACATTTTGCTGCATCTCCTGGCGACAACCTCGCCATTGGACATTTTCGCCGATCTGACGTTTGTCGCTAAGGTGGCAGTGTTTGTCGTCGCCATCGCCGCGATCTGCGGGACTGTCGTTTTCATTCGTCGCGATATCGGCATTTATTCCAAAGCATTGGCGACGTGCGGGCGAACGGGATTGGCGGCGAGTGCTTTTGGGGCCGTTTACTCGGGCGTGAATGCCTATCTCGGTCTTGTCGGAAGCTCCAACCCCTATCAATTCAATGAGGTCGCGCAGGCGATCATTATCGTTGCATATGTATTGGTCCCCGGACTTATCGTCTGGTTTTTCGCGCGTCTGAGCAATGTTGGCGTGCGCCGCGCTTCACCGACACCTGATTGATTTCTTATGCGCGGAGCGTCCACCGTCTCGTCGATAGAACGGAGGCGGGATGGCCGCGAACTCAAATACGGTGGTTTATGCGGCGCTGGCGGGCAACCTGCTGGTGGCGGTGACGAAAGGTATCGCCGCGGCGCTGACCGGGTCTTCGGCCATGTTGTCCGAGGCGGTCCATAGCCTCGTCGATACCGGCAATGAAGTCCTGCTGCTTTATGGCATGCACCAGTCCCGTCGCAAGGCGGACGCAGCGCACCCGCTTGGATATGGCCGGGAAATCTATTTCTGGAGCTTTATTGTCGCCCTCCTGATCTTTGCGGTGGGGGCAGGGGTGTCCGTCTACGAGGGTATAACCCATATCCAGGCCCCTGAGCCAATCGACAGGCCATGGATCAACTATGTCGTTCTAGGGCTGTCCTTGGTCTTTGAGGGCGGCTCCTGGTGGGTTGCCCTGAAGGCGTTTCGCGAGACCAAGGGCGATCAGAGCTATGTGACGGCTATTACAAACAGCAAGGACCCGCCGAAGTTCATGGTTCTGTTGGAAGACACGGCGGCCCTGATCGGCATCGTCATCGCCTTTATCGGCACCTGGGCCTCGGTAACTTTCCATGAGCCGCGCTTCGATGGCGTGGCCTCCATCTTGATTGGATGCGTCCTGGCATCGGTGGCGGTGTTCCTGGCGCGTGAAAGCAAGGGTTTGCTGATAGGCGAAAGGGCCGATCCGGCAACCCACGACGGCATCGTGCGCATTGCCGAAGCCATGCCGGGGGTATTGCGCGTCAATGGCTTGCTGACCACCCAGATGTCGCCCTCCGAAATTATCGGCGCCATGAGCCTGGAATTCGATGACAGTCTAAGCCTTACGGAGCTTGAGCGACTGGTCAGTCGTATGGAAGCCGAGGTCAGGGCCAGCTATCCGCAGATCACCTCTTTGTTCATTAAGCCGCAATCGCCCCAGATCTATGACGCGGCTCGCAAACGGATGGCTGCGCAAGACCAACTCGGCGATCCATCGCTATAACAAAAAAAGCCCGGAGCGAACTCCGGGCCTTATTTCAGGATGGTGAGCCGTTTAGTTGAAACGGCCTTCCAGTTGACCAATGGCCTTGTCGACCAGGGTATCGGTCGTCGTCTTGGCGACGCGATCGAGCAGAACCCGCTCAGCCAGGTTCGCAGCCAGATCGGCAGCGGCCGCCTTGACTTCGGCGGCAGCGCTGGACTCGGCCTGGGCGATCTTGCGTTCGGCCAGTTCCTCACGACGCTTGATCGTTTCTTCCAGCTTGGTACGGGCTTCGGCGGCCATGCGGACGGCTTCTTCCTCGGCGAACGCGATGATTTCGCGGGCCTTAGCTTCGGCTTGCTGGCGCTGAGCCTTGATGCTGTTGAGCAGGTCAGTCGCTTCCTGGCGGATGCGAACGGCTTCGTCCAGTTCAGCACGAACGGCTTCGCCGCTGGCGCCCCACGATGACCAGATCTTGCCCGGCACGCCGGCGAAGATCAGGATCAGGACGAATACGCCCAGGGCAATACGGACCCAGAATTCGGCGTCTTGCAAAAGTTCCATCGTCCTAGACCTTTCCCAGCGCGGACTTGAGCGCAGCAGCGGTCGCCGCCTTGCCCGTCAGCTTTTCGACCAGAAGCGACGCGGTTTCCGATGCGATGTCGGCAACGTGGCCCATGGCTTCGTCACGCGCGGAGCGGATGCGGGCTTCAGCTTCGGCCAAACGCTTGCCGAGCTTTTCGTCCTCGGCAGCGGTCGCCGCGGCGACCTCGGCGTTGGAGCGGGCGACAGCCTCGGCCGCCAGCTTGCGCGCGGCAGCGTGGGCTTCGGCGGTTTCGGCAGCAGCCTGCTTGGCCTGGGCTTCGGCTTCATCGCGATTGGCGCGCGCATTGGCCAGATCCTCGGCGATGGTGGCGCCACGGGTGTCGATCACCTTGCGGATGCGCGGCACGAAGACCTTCGACATCAGCAGCAGGAAGACGGCGAAGATGAACACGAGCCAGACGATCTGACCGGCCCAGTGATCGGTATTCAACTGCGGCAGACCGCCTTCGCTGGCCTCATGATGTTCGCCGGCGGCCACCGTTTCGGTGGTCGTGGCGTGAACGTCATGCGTCACGGCCTCGTTCGTGCCCGGCACCAGGGTCGCGACCGTGGTCACGCTGGGGTTTGCCGAGAAGGAAGCGCCGGATGCGTCCGTACCTTCAGTCGTAATGGCCTCCGGAGAGGTAGCGGCTGTCATAATATATCCTTGAGAACTTAGTACCGGCGCGGGGAATTCCGCGCCGGGGGTCAGTTTTCGAGATTACAGGCTCGGATTGCCGAAGAGGATCAGCAGCGCGATAACGAAGGCGAAGATGCCGAGGGCTTCGGTCAGCGCCATGCCGATGAAGAGGTTGGTCTGCTGCGTCTTGGCAGCCGACGGGTTACGCAGGGCGCCGACATAGTAGTTGCCGAACAGGATGCCGAGGCCGATACCGGCGCCGATCATGCCGAGGGTGGCCAGGCCGGCGCCGATGTACTTGAGGCCGCCAGCGATAAGGGTTGCGGATGCAGTGTCCATGGGGTGTAAACTCCGAGTTTGGATAGGGACTGATTGAAGTAGAAAACTTAGTGGTGACCGATATTGACCACGTCACTGAGATAAACGCAGGTCAAAACCGCGAACACGAAGGCTTGCAGGTAAGCGACCAGGAATTCGAGAGTCGTCAGGGCGACGATGGTGGACAGCGACAGGGCGCCGATGGCGTAACCGCCGATGCCCATGGCCAGACCAGTGATGATGAAGCCGGCGAACACCTTCATGACGATGTGACCGCCCAGCATGTTGCCGAACAACCGGAGCGTCAGGGTGACAGGGCGCATGACGAAGGCGATGACTTCGATCGGCACCAGGACCACAAGGATGTACCACGGTACGCCCGACGGCACGAACATCTTGAAGAAGCCCAGGCCGTTGCGGATGAAGCCGACGCCGAGGACCAGGAGGATGGTCATGGCGGCCAGGGTCAGGGTGACGGCAATCTGCGAGGTGGCCGTGAAATAGGTGAACATGCCGACGAGGTTACAGCTCAGGATGAACAGGAACAGGGTCAGCACGTAGGGCAGGAACTTCCGGCCTTCGTGACCGATGATCGAATCGGTCAGATCGTCCATCAGGCCGAAAATGCTTTCGGCGACGACCTGGCCGCGACCAGGAATGATGCTGGCGCGGGCAGTGGTCATGGCGAAGAAAAGCAGCGTCGCGCCGACGGCGATCAGCATGGCCAGGACCGAATTGGTCAGCGACAGGTCGACATGGATGCCGCCCACTTCGAAGACGGGCCCCTGGACGATGGTCTCAATCTTAAACTGGTGTAACGGATCGGCCATAAGCCCCAAAACCTCTTTAGACAATTTCAGCCCCACCGGGGCGAACCAAATTCTTACAAAGCTACTTCGTATCCCGGCCAGACCGGACGACCGCATAGACCGCCACAATCATGCCCAAAATACCGCCGATGATAATCCCCCACGGACGCGTGTGGAGATATTCATCGCTGAGCCAGCCCAGTCCAAGACCGCCGAGAATACCCCCGATCAGTTCGCCGAGGGCTTGGTAGCCCTTATTGGCGCCGACTTCACCGCTGTAATCCGGCGTTTCACGCTTGCGCGCTTCGATCGCCTTCAGCCGCTTGTCGAGGTCGTTCAGTTCATCCTGATCCGACTTATCGGGTGGTTCATCTGTCACGTTCAGCACCTGGCAGGCGGAATAACGGGTTGCTATTCCGGCTTCGAACGGCGCGGAACCTACTCAGTTGAGTCTCAAAGGTCAAGCAATTGGGACCGATAAAACGCATGCCTTTGAAAATAATCCGCAAACAGCGCTGTCATGAGATTTCATGCTTGTGTGTAGTGTAGCGCATCTTGGTGTTATAAAATCACTTTTCGGGTATAGCTAAGAATAAAATCGTGCAAATTGCCGCTAATTGTTCGGATAGATTAGCGTGCGCTGCGGCATCATTCAACGCAGCGGCGGTTTATGCCACGTTTTCGGCGACCAGGGCTTCCGCCTGCGACAGATCGACGCTGACCAGCTGCGATACGCCGCGCTCCGACATGGTGACACCGAACAGGCGGTCCATGCGTGACATGGTAACCGGGTTATGGGTGATGGCGATGAACCGCGTCTTTGTACGCCCGCGCATTTCGGCCAGCAGGCGGCAATAGCGATCGACATTGGCGTCATCAAGCGGCGCATCGACTTCGTCCAGCACGCAGACCGGCGCCGGATTGGCCAGGAAGACGCCGAAAATCAACGCGGTAGCCGTCAGCGCCTGTTCGCCGCCGGACATCAGGCTCATGGTCGACAGGCGTTTGCCGGGTGGGCAGGCGAAGATTTCGAGGCCCGCTTCGAGCGGATCATCCGATTCGACCAGCCGCAATTCGGCCGATCCGCCATCGAAAAGGGTGACGAACAGGGTCTTGAAGTGTTCATTGATGATCTCGAAAGCGGCCAGAAGCCGTTCGCGGCCTTCGGCATTCAACTCGTCGATCCCGTCGCGCAGTTTGGCGATGGCGGTGGTCAGGTCCGAGCGCTCGCGGCTGAGTGTATCGAGACGGCCTTCGTATTCGGTGGCTTCCTCTTCGGCGCGCAGATTGACCGCGCCCAACTGGTCGCGTTCGCGCTCCAGGCCGGACAAAAGTGATTCGGCTCCCGACGCGTCGGTGGGGGTGGCGATGGCCTCTTCCTTCAATCGTTTGCCCAGATCGTCCGGTGATCCGCCGGTCTGGTCGAGAATCATCGCCTCGATTTCGCCGGCCTTGCCCTGAATGGCTTCCAGGCGGGCCGTGGCACCGGCGCGTTCTTCACGGGCGGCAGACGCTTCCTGCTCCAGGATGCGGACATTGATGTCGGCGTCGCGGCGCTCCGCTTCGGCGGCGTTCAGCTTGTCGCGTGCTTCGTTGAGACGCTTTTCGGCGGTTTGCAGCGAATCGATTAGCGCGATGCGTTTGCTTTCGAACTTACGCGGTGCGGACTGGGCAGTCTCCAACGCGACGCGCGCGGTCTCCTGATCCCTTTCCAGCTTCAGCAGCCGCGCAGCGGAGTCCTGGGTGCGGCGCGACCATTCGGTCAGTTCGCGCGTCAAGGTCCGTTCGCGGCCTTCGCGCGCCTGGCGGTCGCGGATATCCTGATCCAGATCGGCGCGCGCCTTCATGACCGCCTGGCGGTAGGTGTCGGCCTCGGCGCGGGCAGCGTTCATGCGCGCCTTCATGCCCTCTGTGTCCAGGGCATCGGACTGCGCGGCGACCAATGTGTCATAGGCGGCCTTGGCTTCGGCCTGTTCGCCGGTGAGACGGGCGAGGGTGGCCTCCAGCCCTTCGAGACGCGCTTCGAACTGGGTCTGGGCGCGCAGGCGTTCATCCAAGGCCGTCTGGCGCGAACGAACGGCGCGTTCCAGATCGGGTAGGCGATTGCGGGCCGTCCGCAGGGCGTCTTCGTGGCTACGCTGGGCGTTCGCCGCATCGGCCTGGGCGCTCTGGGCGGCGACAAGCCGGGGTTTCAGCCCATCGATTTCCGTTTCCAGCTCATCGTGACGTGTGCGTTGGGCCAAGCGTACCGCGGCAGGCTTCGGTGCCTTGGCGCGCACGATCAGCCCGTCCCACCGCCACAGGTCGCCTTCGCGCGAAACGAGCCGCCCCCCAATCGGCAGCAGGCTTTGCAAGCGGTCTCCATCATCGCGCGAGACAATGCCAACCGTCGATAAGCGCAGGCTGAGGGCATCGGGCGCACGAACGTGATCGCTTAGCGGTGTCACGCCCAGCGCGGCCATGTCGATGCGCTGGGCGCGGCTTTCGAAGTCTTCGCTCCAGAAGGCCAGTGCGCTTTGCACATCCTTCTTCGACAGGCTGAGATTGAGATCGTCGCCCAAGGCGGCGGCCAGGGCCAGTTCATAGCCCTTGTCCGGGCGCACCTGGTCGAGGACAGGGACGCCGTCCTTGCGATTGCCCGCCAATATCTGCGACAGGCCGCGCGCCTCGGCGGTCAGCCGGCCAAGCTGGTCTTCGATGTCGCGGGCAGTTTTGCGCGCCTGGGCCTCGGCATTGATCAGGGCCACACGACCGGCATCTAGGTCTTCGACGGCCTTGCGGCCGGCGTCGAGATCGGCCTGCGCCTGCATAGCTTGCGCTTTCAGACCCTCGACGGCGCCGTAGTCGAAGGTGCCCAAGGCCTTGCGGTCGTTCTGAGCGGTCTGGAGTTGAGTGTTCAGGCGGTCGAAGCGCGACTTGGCCTCGGTTAGGCGGGCGGCCTCCAGCCTGGCGCGCTCGACCACAGCCGCCTGTTCGGCAGCCACGATTTCGATGGCGTGATCTGCCTTGCCCCGTTCGGCTTCGGCCGCTTCGACCGCGGCTTTCAGTTCCGGTTCGCGTGACGGTGCGGCGGCGATCTCTTCCTGTACACGGGCCAATCCCGATTGCAGCCGTTCGACCTGCACCGATCCATCCGAAGACAGATCGACTTCGCGCTGAAAGTCGGCCCTGAGGCGGGCAATGTCGCCTTTCAGCCGTTCGATCTCCGAGGCCGCCTGCTTTTCCTCGAGGTCGAGCCGCTCCTTTTCGATATTCAAGCGGTGATTAACCGTGGCGGCGACGGCCTCTTCCTCGCGCAGCGGCGGGATGAGTTCGGCAGCCTTGAGCGCGGCGGTCTGACCGACGGACGCGGCGCGGGTTGTGGCTTCGACGCGGGCCGACTGGGCCTGCATGTCGCTGACCGCGCCTTCAAGGAGGGCGCGGACCTCAAGCCATTTGGCGTGCAGAATTGCCTTTTGCAGGGCGCGGATTTCGGCGGAAATCTTCTTGTACTTGTCGGCCTGGCGGGCCTCACGCTTCAGGCGCGACAGGGCCGAATCCAGTTCGCGGGCGATGTCGTCCAGCCGCGACAGGTTCTGTTCCGCCGCCGACAGGCGCAGTTCAGCTTCGTGACGGCGGGTGTGCAGCCCGGAAACACCACCGGCTTCTTCGAGCACGCGCCGCCGGTTTTGCGGCTTGGCGGCGATCAGTTCGGAAATCTGGCCCTGGCGGACCAAGGCCGGTGAGTTGGCGCCGGTCGAGGCATCGGCAAACAAGAGCTGCACGTCGCGGGCGCGCACCTCCTTGCCATTGATGCGGTAGGACGAGCCTGCGCCGCGATCGATGCGGCGGGCGACGTCGAGCACCGGCTGGTCGGTAAACGGCTGGGGGGCCAGACGTTCGGCATTGTCGATTGTCAGAGTGACTTCGGCCCAGTTGCGCGACGGGCGCTTATCCGATCCGGCGAAGATGACGTCGTCCATGCCGGCGCCACGCATGGCCTTGGCCGAGGTCGCGCCCATCACCCAGCGCAGGGCTTCCAGCAGGTTCGACTTGCCGCACCCGTTCGGGCCGACAATGCCGGTCAGGCCCGGGTCGATGCGAAACTCGGTCGCATCGACGAAGGACTTGAAACCCGAAAGCTTGATCTTCTGAAACTGCAAAGGTGGGCCCAATTCGCCTTTTTGGCGCGCAATGACGATTCTTCCACCTTCATAGCACGAAGGCGGGCGTCAAGACACTTTGCGGGAAAGGGCGACGATTTCTGTGGACAGGGCCGGGCAGGGGCGCGGAGGTGAAGCTATTTCGACGCGTCGGCGATGGCGGCTTCGATATCCTTCATTTCATAGGTGCTGACACGTTTGCCGTTGACGAAGAAGGTTGGCGTGCCGCGCACGCCGTCCGCCGCCATGTGGGCGCGCATATTATTCATGAAGCCGCTGAAGCCCGGACCATCCATGATGCAGGCATCAATAGCCGCCTTTGACATGCCGGTCTTGGCTGTTACGTCGGCGAAGACAGTACCGATCTGGTGGCTGCTGTAATAGGTATCCTGACCGTTGAAGAAGGCATGGACGACCGTGAAATAGGGCGTGGCGTCGGCGGGCGTCTTGCTCTGGGCGACGGCGCAGCGACCGACCAGAAAGGCCGACAGGGCGTATTGCTGGGGCTCGGTCAGGACCTCACGAAAAATGTAGCGGACCTTTCCAGTCGCCAGATATTTCTGCTCGAAGGTCGCCCAGTTTTCCTTGTTCCAGTCTGCGCAGTGGGGGCAGGAGGCGGAGGCATATTCGATAACCGTCACCGGAGCGTTGGCATTGCCCAGGCTCATATCGGGCAAGAGGCCAGGCGCGGTCGCCGGAATGACGGCGGCGGGGATGGCAGGCTTTTTCATAACCGCCTGCTTCACAACCGCCTGGGCGGCTGGTTTTGCCGCCGGTTTATGGGTTGGCGTCGCCGCCAAAGCCTGTCCTGCCATAAGCCCAAAGGCGATGATCGCCATCCCCAAACGCTTCATATTATTTGCCTTCCAGCAGCGGTTTGAAGGCCTCGTCGAAATCGGCGATCGTGCCGGTCTTGCGTTCGAACTTCTTGCCATTGATGAAGAAGGTCGGCGTGCCTTCGACGTCGTCTTCCTTCAGGTACTTGTCGACATTGTTCTGAATGCGCTCAAGCCCCTTGGGATCGGTGACGCATTTATTGAATTCCTTTTCCGTCATGCCGACAGACTTGGCGATGCGCTGGAGAACCGGCAAGGCATTGGTGGTGGTGCCGTCGCCGAACATCTCCTGTTGGGAGCGCATGATGGCGTCGTTGACCTTGAAATAGTTGGCCTTGCCCGAACAGCGGGCCAGCAGGATACCGGCTGCCGAGATGTCGCGCGGTTCGGTGAGGAATTCGCGGTAGACATAGCGGATTTTACCCGGCGTGATGTACTTGGCCATCAGTTCAGGCATGACGTCCTTGTTGAACTCGGCGCAATGCGCGCAGGTCACCGAGGCGTATTCGATCAGGGTCACCTTGGCATTGTCCGGCCCCAGGCTCATATCGCCGTCACCGACAGGCGAGACCTTGCTTCCGCACCCGGCCATGAGCAGCAGAGCGCCGACACCGGCGATTTTCAGTAACGTATTCAACATGGGAGGTCCTTACTTGCCGGCCAGCAGGGGTTTGAAGGCGGCGTCGAAATCGGCGATCGTGCCTTCTTTCAACGTCAGCTTCTTGCCGTTGGCGAAGAAGGTCGGCGTGCCGGTGATGCCATCCTTGGTGAGGTATTGTTCATTGATGTCGCTCAGGCGCTTGAGCGCGGCTTGATCGGTGATGCACTTGTCGAAATCGGCTTCGGACAGGCCAACGGACTGGGCGATATTGAGCAGGACCGGGCGGGCGTTCTGGTCGTTTTCACCGGTGACATACATCTGCTTCTGGCCGGCCATGACGGCGTCGATGACCTTGAAATACTTGTCCTTGCCGGCGCATTCGGCCAGGCGGTGCCCGGCGGCCGCAACCGTCGGCGCGCCGGTCATCATGGGCCGGTAGACGTAGCGGACCTTGCCCGTGTCGATATATTTGGCCTTCAACTGCGGCATCACTGTTTCATTGATGTGGGCGCAGATGGGGCAGGCGACCGAGGCATATTCGATCAGGGTGATGGGCGCATTGGCCTGGCCCATCGACATTTCATCGGCGCCGACCGTGCTGGTCGATGCGGTTTTGCTGCACCCCGTCAGCAGCGCCAGGCCGAGGACGGTCGCACCGGCAAAGGCGCCGCAGGATTTAACGGAAAGAGTTTGCATAGTTTCGAGCCCCGGAACATGTCTGGTTGCGTCCGAGTCCGACCGGGACTCGCACCTGTAATCTACGGCCTTTTTAAAGCGTTCCTTTGCGCTGTAAATATGGCACGTCGCCTTACTTCATATTTTCGCGTTTGAGCACGGAGCGCCCGAGCTTCAGCAGCGTCTTTTTCAGCTTGTCGTCGGTCACGTCGGCCAGGGATTGTTGCAGGCCCAATTCTTCCTGCGCCGACAAGGGCTTTGGCCGGACGATAGGCGCCCTCGTCTTTGGCTGAGCCATGACACCCTGGATGATGCGTATGCGCTCAATCGTCCTGGCGCCGAGGAACAGGTTGATGCGATCAATGAGTGTCGAGGTATTATGGGTGATCAAGGTGGCGTGGGTCGAATTGGCGACGCGTATTTCCAGCGCGCCACTGGTCGATTGGCGGCCCTTGACGATGCGGACCGGCTCGCTGAGTTTGGCGAGGTTTTCGCCGACAATTTCGTTCCAGCGGTTTTTCAGCTTGCCCGATCCGTCGTCCATGGCTTCGAAGCGCGATTGCAGGCTTTTCAGAAGGGGCTGAACCTGTTTTTGTACCGCCGGCGGTGCCTTGGGCGTACGCCGAGTGCGAGTCGTGCGTAAGATGCGCACCGATTCTTCCAGGGATGGCAGTTCGCGTTTCATGTTGACGATTATACTGAAGGACACGGCGCTTGTCGCGCGTTTAAGGGCCGGTCTTCTCGATTGGTACGATCGTCATGGCCGAAAGCTGAAATGGCGCGAAGGCAGCCGGGATGCCTACCGCGTCTGGCTGTCCGAAGTCATGTTGCAACAGACGACCGTGCCGCACGCCACGCCCTATTATGAAAAGTTTCTTAAGTCGTGGCCTAGCGTGCGTGACCTGGCGGCGGCCGAGGACGGCACGGTGATGGCCGAATGGGCGGGGCTTGGCTATTACGCCCGGGCGCGCAAGCTGCTGGAATGTGCCCGGACCGTGGTGCGCGACTATGACGGCGTCTTTCCCGCCAGCGAAACGGAACTGCTAAAACTGCCGGGCTTCGGGCCCTACACGGCGGCGGCGGTCGCGGCCATCGCCTTCGGTCTGCCTGCCAATGTGGTGGACGGCAATATCGAGCGGATCATGACGCGACTCTATGCCATCGAAACGCCGTTGCCGGCGGGCAAGGCCTTGGTACGAGAAGCGGCGGCGCAGTGGGTGGATGAGGCGCGCGCCGGCGATTGGCCGCAAGCCCTGATGGACATGGCCAATCTGATTTGTCGGCCGAAATCTCCGGCCTGTGGCGAATGCCCGCTAAGCCTGGCCTGCACGGCGAAGGCGCGTGGCGACCAGGAGCGGTTTCCGGTCAAGCTGGCCAAGGCGCCAAAACCACGACGTCATGGTGTCGCCTATGTCATGCTGAATGGTGACCGGGTGATCGTCGAGCGCAGGCCGGACAAGGGATTGCTGGGCGGCATGTTGGGCCTGCCACACGCCGACTGGCGGGCCGATCCGTATGGCGCGCCGGACCCGGGCTGGCATCTGGCCGGCAGCTACGAACACGTTTTTACCCACTTTGCCCTGACGCAACAGGTGTGGGTAAAGGCTGTGTCCGAGGCTGAGGCGGCCGTTCTGTTGCGCGATAATAATGCCTGGCAGTGGATGCCCGTCGGCGAAAAAGCCCTGCCAACGGTGTTTGCCAAGGCGCTGAAACTGAAAGACGCCAGCGCGGAGCTGGATCTGTTTAGATAAAAGATCGCCCTGCTTAATTTTGACAAAAATGTCAAAACTCAGTAGTCTACTGACAAAATAAACGGGCAGGGAACCGGTTATGCGTCGCTTCGTGAAGCTAGGGGCGTTATGCCTATTGTGCGCTGGCGGCTCGCCCGCTTTGGCGGCGGACTATGTCGATCTGTCCGACCTGATTTTCTATTATCGGCCCGAACAGACGCGCTATCGCCCCGACCACATAGACGCCACGGACGTGGATCGGGGGCAAAGCATCACGCTTGTTTGCTCCATCACGCGTTACGGCCATCTGGCCGACTGCGAGCCCGCAGGCGAAGTGGATGCCGAAGCCGGCTTTGTCCGTGCTGCCATTCGCAATGTCGAAAGCTGGATCGTCGCCGACTACACCCGGTCCGGCACCCCGACCGAGGGCCGCCAGGTCTGCGTCACCGTACGTTTTGACCTGGCTGTCTGATGCGCACGACCCTGGAAATGCGCATAAAAAATGAGCACGGACGCCGGTCCGTGCTCATGGTGTTGGGATGTTTTTGACCTCAGTGTCCTTGGCGGATACGCGAACGCAGATCGTCGATCGGCTTTAAGCCGGCGTCCGATTTGAAGCGCCAATAGGTCCATCCGTTGCAGGCGGGGCTTTGTTCCATCATCGCGCCCATCTTGTGGATGGAGCCGGACAGGTCGCCATGTACCAGGGAGCCATCGGCTCGAACGCGGGCGGTCTTCTGGCCCTTGGGGCAATACAGCGTATCGCCGGGGTGGATAAGGCCGGCTTCGACCAGGGCGCCGAACGGCACGCGCGGTTCGGCCTTCTTGGAGCCCATGACGGCCAGATCGGATTCCTTGGCCGGGACAACGCGGGCAATGCGTTCAGCCGCCAGCTTTTGATAGGTCGGATCGCGTTCGATGCCGACGAAATGGCGCCCGAGCCGCTTGGCGGCGGCGCCGGTCGTGCCTGTCCCGAAGAAGGGATCGAGTACGACATGGCCGGGCTTGGAGCAGGCCAGCAGGACGCGGTAGAGCAGGGCTTCCGGCTTTTGCGTCGGGTGCGCCTTGTTGCCGTTCTCGTCCTTCAGGCGCTCATCGCCCGTGCACAGAGGAATGGTCCAGTCGGAGCGCATCTGGGTGTCTTCGTTGAACGCTTTCAGGGCGTCGTAATTGAAAGTGTAGCGCTTTTGGCCCTTGGCCTTGGTCGCCCAGATCAGGGTTTCGTGTGCGTTGGTGAAGCGCGTGCCCTTGAAATTCGGCATCGGGTTGTTCTTGCGCCAGATGACATCGTTCATCACCCAGAAGCCCATGTCCTGCATGGCGACGCCGAGACGGAAGATGTTGTGATAGGAGCCGATGACCCAGATGGCGCCGTCATCCTTGAGGACCCGGCGGCATTCGCGCATCCATTCGCGCGTGAACTTGTCATAGGCTTCGAACGAGGCGAACTGGTCCCAATCGTCATCGACGGCGTCGACCTTGGAATTGTCCGGACGCAGCAGGTCGCCGCCAAGCTGGAGGTTATAGGGCGGATCGGCGAAAACGAGATCGACGCTGTTGTCGGGCAGCGATTTCAGCACCTCAATGCACTCACCGGGATAGATGGTGTCGAGCTTGAGCGGCGCCTGCATGACAGGGGTAGACTGGAGAGCGGTCGATTTGCGCAAGACGTAGATCCTTCTGACACGGGTATCGGGCCCGTTTGGGGCCGCAGGGCAGGTAAGTCCCTGAATCCGTTCACTAGAATCAGTACGCAGTTAATGGCTGGTTAAATTAACCATGTTGAAGAATCGGCCGGATTCACTTTTTTGCGGGTGAGTCCGAAAAGACTCACTTTTGCCCCATCCGGCCGTGTTTTGGGTTATTCTGCGGGGATGCCGGGCGCACGCGATAGGTCGCGGATGGTGGCCCAACTGGTGCGATGAATGGGCGAGGGGCCATGCAGACGCAGCGCTTCGATATGGGCGCCGGCCTGGTAGCCCTTGTGCTTTTTGAAGCCATAGACCGGATAGACGATATCCATTTCGATCATGATACGGTCGCGCGCAGTCTTGGCCAGGATCGACGCCGCAGCAATCGAAAGGGACCGCGCGTCGCCACCAATAACGGCGGTGGAGGGAATCGCCAGCTTCGGGCAGCGATTGCCATCGATCAAGGCGTGCTCGGCACAAGGGACCAGCGCTTCGACCGCACGTTTCATGCCTTCCATGGTGGCGGCCAGAATATTCAGGCAGTCGATTTCTTCGACCGACATGGTGATTACCGACCAGCAGACGGCCGCCTCCTTGATCAGCGGCTCCAATTCGAAGCGGCGCTTTTCGGTCAAGGCCTTGGAATCGTCTATGCCGTCGGGGATGCGCGCCGGGTCCAGGATGACCGCAGCGACGCACAAAGGACCGGCGCACGGTCCGCGTCCGGCTTCATCGACGCCGCATATGCGTCCGTTCAGGGTAGTTTCGAAACTAAAATCGGCCATGGTGACTCGCTCATAAACCGCTTTGCGGAAAATGTTGAGAGCCTTTAGCGCCTCACGCGATGCCAGTTCTCTGAAAGTCGTCTAGCGGCGCTTCCCGAAGGTTGGCCGTGCGGCGGTGCTGGACGGGGCCATGGGGCGTGTCGGATAGGCTGGGCTTTCCATGACCGGCGCAACCGTCCGCATCTGAGTCTTGCCCGCGGGACTGAAATCGAACACGGGTGTGTGTGGCACGTTGGCGTCGTCGTGGCTTTCGCGTGCGGCGCGTTCGTGGGCGGGGCCTTCGAATATGCGGGAGATGTCGCTTCCATCGCCTTTTGGATCCGGGCCAAAGCGATTGCTGCCTTGCGTTCCGGGCAATAGGTGGAAGACGAAGGTGACTGTCGCCGCCGCCATCCAGATAAACATGATCACGAACACGGGACTAAGCGCGTGCAAGAGTAATGCGGCCTGGCTCCCCGTGGGCTGAGGTCCCATGCCGCGCATCTGTTGCAAGTTGGCGATCAGCGTTGCGCCGCCTACGGGCAGATAGATCACCAGGGCAACGGTGCCGACGACCGGCGCAAACAAAAACCACCAACCCGTCCGGTCGGTATCGTGAAAGCGTCGAACGGCGACCGCGATGGACGGGATGAGAATTGCGAGCGAAAAAAGGCCCTGAAATAGGGCGATAAACTTGTTCCCGTCGGAGACTCTCAGGACTTCGAAAATAACACCGGCGAAACTTTGAAACGCACACCATTGCCAGTATTCGGCACGCCGCGCGCGGCCATTGAAATCGGCGTACTTGACGAAGGGCTGTAAAAACAGGGGCATTGGGGGATCCTGCGGGATGGGCCAGTACGCGATACTATTGGCCGCATCCTACAGGAAAGCCTTGAAAACAGGCTTAAGCCTTATGGTTAAAACATCACTTCCGGCGTAGCGGGCAGGCCGCGGCCCTTAGGGTCGGCGCCGAAACGATTGGGGCCCGGCGTGCCGTCCGTGACGTAAAAGACGAGCATGACGATCTGGGATATCAGGACGGGCAAAAAGAGACACAGAAACATCGAACCCAACATTTGACCCACGAAATGCATGCTCTGGGCATCGGTCATCTGTCCCCCGGAACCGAGGACCGTGAAAAACTGCGAGCCGAAGATGATGAAGAACAGGATCAAGCCGGCGAAGGCCACGACAATCGGCATGACAAGCCACCAACCTGTACGGTTTATGTCATGCAGCCGGCGGACGCCAACCGCCAGAGTTGGCAGAAGCAGGCCGAGATTGATGAGGCTGAATATCGGCATGATCTGAAGATAACGGCTCATGAACTGTTCCGGATTGTGACTATTCATATCTATGCCGCTCAGCATGAAACTGGTGCTGATCGTCCCCATCACCGCGCCGACAAGGAGACGGAACAGAACCCACAGCCAGAATTCAGAGCGGCGAGAGCGTCCCTGGAAGTCGACATATTTAACCAAGGGCTGAAACATCAGAGGTACGCTGGACATATAAGAGGTCTCCTCAGATTGAAAAGTCAGGTGGGTGAAACGCCGAAACGATTGGGGCCCGGTGTGCCGGGCAGGGCGCAAAAGACGTAGATGACGATCTGTGCCAGGCCGCTGGGGATTACCACCCACGGCAGTATGAGTTCGAATATCGGCCATTCCAGCTTGAGAATGGTCAGGGGATTGGCCATCAGGGCCGGATCGGTTGGCATCTGGCTGACCATATTCATCATCAAACTTATAATTTGCGGCCCATTGACGGCGAACGCGACGCCATAAGCCAACATCGACACGACGACCGGCATGACCAGCCACCACCCTGACCGGCCGGTGTCGTGCAGCCGCCGCACGGCAACCGCCAGGTAGGGAACCAGCATGGCGAGATTGATCAGGCTGTAGAGGGGCGACCAACGCAGATAGGCGAAGAGCGCCTGGTCAGTATCAATACGACCATTGTGGTAGGCTGAGCCTATGACAAATGCGGCCAGAACCGCGAGGAACAGGTACATCAGCAGCAGAAACAGCCAAAATTCGGCGCGGTTGGACCGGCCGGTGAACTCGGCATATCTGAAAAACGGTCGGAACATGGCTGGGGCTTTTGACATTCTGGGCTTCCTAAGCTGCTCAGAAAACGTTGACGTTTCCGCGGCCCTTGGGGTCGGGTCCAAATCGGTTTGGGCCTGGTGTTCCGTCCATCACATTGAAAACAAGTGTCACTATGGCAGCGGCTAAGTAGGCCAGGAGGATCCACATCATGGACAGGATAACCGGCAGAACGGCTGTGATCTGCTGAGGCGTTGGCTTTGGCCCGAGACTGCCGAGAAGCGTCATCTGGCTCATGAAGTTTGCCCCGTTCATCGATAGGTAGACGATCATGGCGACAAGAAAAACAGCCATAGGGAAAAGGACCCACCAGCCAGTCCGGTTGATATCGTGAAAGCGTCGCACGGCAACCGCCAGGGTCGGCAGCAAAATCGCCAGTGAGAAGAGACGGTTCAGCGTAACGGCGATGTCGCCGATCATCATGGCCAGGATGCTGAAAACCAGGCTAGCCATGACCTGAAACAGAAACCATAGCCAGTATTCTGTGCGGCGGGACCGGCCGGTAAACTGCGCATAGCGCTTTAACGGCAAAAACATCTGTTCCATATCGGCCCCCGAAATCAATTCCGCTAAAGGCTAGCCCTTTTTGGCCATGGCCGCAACCTCGCCATGGCGAAAGCAGTCGACGGTATGGTCATTGACCATGCCGACCGCCTGCATGAAGGCATAGACGATCACCGGTCCGCAGAATTTGTAACCCTCGCTTTTGAGCTTTTTGGCCAGGTCGCGTGAGGCCTGGGTTTCGGTCGGAATCTCTCCGTGACGGAAATGATTGGTCACGGGCGTGCGGTCCTGGGATTCCCAGATGAAGTCGGTAAAGGCGATGCCGCGATCGCGCAAGTTGAGCGTCAGCCGGGCGCTATCTATGGCGGCCAGTATCTTGGCGCGTGACCGGATAATGCCCCTATCGTTCATGAGGCGCTCAATGTCCGTATCATCGAAACGGGCCACTTTTTCGGGGTCGAAGCCGGCAAAGGCGGCTCGTAAGGAGTCGCGTTTGCGCAGAATGGTGATCCAGGCGAGACCGGCCTGAAACCCGTCAAGCACCAGCTTCTCCCACAGGGCGCGGGAATCGAATTCCGGCACACCCCATTCGTCATCATGGTAGGCGCAGTAAAGCGGATCGGACTTCGGCCATGAACAGCGCGGCTTATCACACATCTATATAACCTTCTGATAATTCAATAACTTGTCAGTTATTACTCATGTAATATCGGCGATATATTACCTGTGTTTATACACCTGCCGCGTCAATTTCCGGCAGGTGAGGCGCAATCCAGTTCGGGATATGAAGGACCAGTTCCGTGTCATCTGCCGACAAGGCGCCAAACCGCCGGTCGACCCGTATCAGCCCGAGACCGAGGCCGTTTTCGGCCGCCAGCACATGGCCGGCACGGCGTTCGCCGCTCAGAACCTCCGCTCCGGCCCCCGGTGAACGATTCCCCGCATAGCGAAACGGCAATATGCGGTTCTTTATCTGTCCGCGACGCTTCATCCGCGATGTCAACTCCTGCCCGACATAGCATCCTTTGTGAAAATCGATGGCGCCGAGAAGATCGAGATTGGCGTCGATGGGGTAGAGGTCGTCGCGGGCGAAATCGAGGCCCGGATCGCTCAAGCCCTGCGCAAACCGGAAGGTCGTCCAGGCGGTGAGGTCGCTGGCTTCTCCGGTCCAGCCATAGGCCATGCCAAAATTTAAATCAATGATTGATTTTCGCGGGTCCGCCATGAAACCGTCTGGCAGATTGCGACCGAAGGCGACATGGACTGGCAGGTCGAGCGGCGCAATTGTCACCTTGGCGCGAAGCCGGTACATATTCAATTTGGCGACCAGCTCGTCGCGTTCGCATAGGGGGACATCGATGCGCACCTCGTCTGCCGATACCGCGTGCAGCAGGGCGTCGCAGATCATTTTTCCCTGAGGCCGCAGAAAAGCCCCATAGTACGGTTTAAGGAATTCCCCCTTGTTTGCCGCCTCGGCCAAAGGGTCGATATGCGCCGTGCACAGCCCCTTCAGAAATGACGCCCAGTCAGGACCGGAGACGGATATCAGAGCACGGTGCGGCAGGTGAACAATAACAGAGTCAATCATTGATTTTTTCGGTGGCGTTTCAATTGGGGGTGTGTCGGGCGCGTTTGGGTATGGAGCGTTTACGGATGGGGTGGTTACGGATTAAGTATGCAACATGAAGGGTGACTTCCCGATTCTCCTGCTGGCCATTTGCGATCCCGCCAAGGTGCTTGCCCTGAGTGGCGTAATCGCGCGTTTGAAGCACGAAATTCCCCATGCCCGCATTACGCTGGCCACGACCTCCGCTTCAGCGCAGCTGTTTGAAGATGATCAATTTGTCGATGAGATACAAGCCTTCGATGGCGCCTTATTTCACCTCAAGGCACTGGGCGCATTAAGCGAACTCAGCCGGCGGCGCTGGGGGCTGGTTGTCGATATCGGTCCCACCTTGATTTCGCGCATGATGAAGGCCAGGACGCGATTCACCCTCAATCCCAACGACCCCGCAGGCGTCCTGGAGCAGATCAGCACGAAACTGCATCTCCAGCCGGGGGAGGTCGCGCCAGGCCTGCGCGTGTCTGCGCGCCGCGAAGCGCAGGTGCGCAACCTGATTGACAATGGGCGCGGAGAGGCCCCGGTGATCGTCATCGCGCCCGGGGCGGGCTGGCTTGGGCGACGCTGGCCGACCGAGCGTTTCGCGGTTCTGGCCACGCGCCTGATGCGTGAAGACGGCCCGTTTGCCAATCATCGCTTACTGGTCATCGGCGCCGAATCCGAACGCGATACGCTTCAGGCCCTTCGCATGGCAACGCCGCGCGCTCAGGTGCTGGAGGTCGGGGACAGCCACAGCCTGCTGACCGCCTATGCGGCGCTGAAATATGCGGCGGTGTTTATCGGCAATGACGAGGTGTGGTTCCATCTGGCCGCCGCCGCCGGTGCGCCGACCTTCGGCCTATTCGGACCGTCGGACGAATCGACGGCACCGATCGGGCGCAACGTTCACGTCATTCGCGGGCCACGCAGCCTGGTGGAGATACAGGCCGTGGACCCGAAGTTGAAACAAACCGTGTGTCATATGCTCGATCTCACCATCGAACGCGTTGCGGCTGTGGTCGAACGCGAAGCCGGTGGCGCCATCCCTGCAACCGATGCGGCCATGTAAATTGCCTTCACGTAATGGTGCGCGGCCTTGCCCAGACGCTGCGGCAAGACTAAAACCGTAACCGCCTGGACGGAACGGTTACGGCGGCATTTTTTGCTTTTTATCGCCGGATCGCCGTGAAAAGTGCTGACACCTTATCCGCAAGCGCTCTACTGTCCGCCCGACTGAAAGGAAACTCCCGTGGCTAAAAATTTCGACCTGGTTATCCGTAACGCGGACATCATCAATCATGCGGGCCGGGGGCGCGGCGACATCGGCATTGTGAACGGAAAGTTTGCCGGTTTCGGTGACCTGTCCCACGCGTCTGCCGGCGAAATCTTCGACGCGACTGGCCTTCTCGCCATGCCGGGCGTCATAGACACCCAGGTACATTTTCGCGAACCGGGCCTGGAATGGAAGGAAGACCTGGAAACCGGATCTCAGGCCGCCGTCATGGGCGGTGTGGTCGCGGTGTTTGAAATGCCGAATACCAACCCCACCACCACGGATGCCGAGGCATTTGCCGACAAGCTGAAGCGGGCGCACCACCGTATGCACTGCGACCATGCCTTCTATGTCGGCGGTACCCACGAAAATGTCCATGAACTGGGGGAACTGGAGCGTTTGAAGGGCTGCTGCGGCGTCAAGGTCTTCATGGGGGCCTCCACCGGCACTCTGCTTATTGCCGACGATGAGGGCGTGGCCAAGGTTCTGGCCAATGTCAATCGTCGCGCCACCTTCCACAGCGAAGACGAATACCGCCTGGCCGAGCGGCGCCCTTTGGCGCGCGAAGGCGACTGGACCAGCCATGATTTCGTCCGCGACGCGCAATCGGCCATCCAGTCGACGGAACGTCTGGTCCGCCTGGCGCGCGAAGCGGGCAAGCGCATTCACGTCCTGCACGTCACCACGCGCGAAGAGATCGAATTTCTCGTCGGCCATAAGGACATCGCCACGGTCGAAATTACCCCTCAGCATCTGACGCTGGAAGCGCCGGAGGCCTATGAGCGCCTGAAGGGACTGGCCCAGATGAACCCGCCGATCCGCGACCGCTATCATGTCGAAGGTCTGTGGCACGGCATTACGGGCGGTATCGCCGATGTGCTGGGGTCCGATCACGCTCCGCATACGCTCGAAGAAAAAGCCAAACCCTATCCGGCCTCGCCGTCCGGTATGCCGGGTGTGCAGACCCTGTTGCCGGTCATGTTGACCCACGTTGCCAATGGCCGTCTGTCGCTTGAACGCCTGGTGGACCTGACCTCGGCCGGCGCGCAGCGCGTTTTCGGCGTGGCCGGGAAGGGCCGTATGGCCGAAGGCTATGACGGCGACGTCACCCTGGTCGACCTCAACCATAAGCGTGTCCTGCGCCATGCCGACATGCGCACGCGCTCCGGCTGGACGCCGTTCGACGGCATGGAAGTGACCGGCTGGCCCAAGGCCACGGTCATTCGCGGCAAGGTGGTCATGCGCGACGACGAAATCGTTGGCCCGTCGCAAGGCGAAGCCTGCCGGTTTATGGAAAGCCTATAAGGCTAACCTATCGCGACTTTGGTGTCGTCGAGCTTGGTGCGCAGGCGGCCAGTACGGCGGCCCGGTGCGCGTCGTCATCCCGGTGGTCCGGCGCGTCGGTGACGCGCGAGACGTAGATATCCGGCGACAAGGCCTTTTCCGGCGGCCCGGCCCACTGTCCCGCCATGTCGAGCGCCAGGCCAGGCAGGCATATGATCGGTTGTGCCTTGGTCCACTGGGCAAAGAGGTCGGCCAAAACCGCCGATCCGTCCGGACGGCGGTGCAACAGCCAGACCGTTCCATTGGCGATAATGACATCGCCCTGCGCCCCGGTCAGGTGATTGTCCGCGCCTTCCAACCCGTAGGCGGTGACGTAGGTTGTCCGGCCGGCGGTCTTCAAACCGATGCGCAGGCCATCGAACTTTCCGACGTCGAAATTGCCCGCGCCAGCCTGACTGTTCACCAGCACGGCGCGGTCATTGCCGACCTTGCGCCATAACGCCTCGCTGTAACTGCCTTCAGCCGGCTGAGTCACGGCCAGCAGCGGCAGGTTCTTAGACTCATCGGCGGGGAGGGGCATCCACTTGCCATTGCGCCATATCTGGCAAAGGTCGGCGGTGGCGCAGTCGCCGGCGCGCGCTTGGACGCTTATGTCGTCTTTGCCGGGGTACAGGGCAAGTACGGCCTTGGGGAGGGGCGCGGCCACCACAACAAAACTGCTGTCCTTTGGCTTCGGGTGGAGCCAGGCATTGATCCGGTCACAACCGGCGAGCGGCAGGGAAAGACATATCGCCGCCGTCAGTAATACGCGCCTTTTCATCACCATCTCCAAGCATTTACCCGGTGTCTATCTCAGCAAATAGACATGAAAAAGGCCCGCGTGGCGAAAACCACGCGGGCCGGATATCAACCTCGACGCCAAATTAGTCGGCGGAGGCGTAGGTGCCGTTGTCCTTGATCTCGCACTGGAGCGGGTCCTTGTGCGCCTTGGCGATCTTGCAGGGTACGGTATCGATCAGCTTTTTGCGGTCTGGCGATAACGCGCCGATATAGCCACGCTTATTTTTGCAGGCGACTTCGATCAGGACGGCGTTTTCATTGCTGTCGGACTGACCGATATAGCGGACTTCGCCGACGTCGCAATCCTTGCCGGGCTGAGCGACCTTGATGAGCTTGTCGATCTGGGCGTTCAGAACCTCAGTCGTCGTGAGAGTGCATCCCTTGCGGACGCTGGTGGCCTCAACGAAGCAATCGGACAACTTCAATGACGATGTGCTGCCTGGCTGGGGGACAAAACCGATCAGGCCCCACGGCTGTTGCTGACACTTGAACTCGATATAGTCACGCTTGGTCTGCTCCTGGGTGCCGACAACATTGTAGTCTTCAACAGTGCAGGGGAAGCCGCCCTTGGTGAGTTGAGTCGAATATTCACCCTTCGCATCGGCCATGGCTGCACCCGTATCGGTGAACTTGCATCCGCCCAAACCTGCAGCCGCGGCGCAGGGGACGATACGGTCCACCGTATTGTCAGTCTTCGTGGCGACAATAAAGCCTGCCTTGTTGGCGCAGCCGAATTCATAATAGTACCCATCGCCGGCGGTGTTGACGCCAACAAAGCGCGCATTGTTCACCTGACAATCCGCATCAGCGACCTTGGCCACGGCCTTCAACGGCTCCATCATCTGGTCCTTGGTCGTGTACTGGCAAGCCGAGTTCGAACCTTCCAGAAGTATGCAGCTTTTGAATTCTGTCGGCGCGGTCTGGCCGAGTTGGGCGTAGTCGACAATACCCCCGGCACGGCCGGTACAGCCGACTTCATAACGGTCGATTAGGGCACCTGAACTGGTGGAGCCAATGACGCGGGCATTGTTGATTTCGCAGCCGGGAATGTAAGGCTGGACAACCGTTTGCAGCCACTTGTAGTGCGGCTTGTTTTCCGGCAGCACGCACAAAATGGATTCTTTGCGGGTTTCCTGCAGCTTGGCAGCCAGTGAACACGTAAACGCCTGACCGACTTCAGTCGGCGACACGCTGGTGATGATGAAGCCTGGGCCGGTCTTGCACGCGACTTCGTAAAGCTGGCCCTTGACCTTGGCGCCGTCCTTTTCGAATTCCGTGCCGCCAACCAAGTACGCATCGACCGGCTCGCAGTTGATCTTACCAAGCGCGATGATCGGCCCGATTTCGGTCATGCTTTTGGCCTGGACCGCCGGATCGATCTTGAATTCGCCCGTAGCGGCGACCGGTTCGGCCTTTTTCGGTGCAGCGTAGGCGGCATTGGCGCCGACGCTGGCGATCACCGCCAGGCTCAAAGCGATAGCGACGGTTTTGGCCCGTTCGGCTACGCGCGTCATTTTGGGGAATAGGTTCATGTGGGCGACTCTCCGCGGCTCAACCTGTAAGTAGCCGCGATGTGCTACGCGGCGAATTAAATTTCAATAGGTTTATTTCTGAGATGTGGCGAATGCAAGGCAAACCGGGCCGCCACATCCGCGCCGCCCGTCCGCTTTCTCACGGCTGTGGTTGCCGTTTGCGTCAACTTCCGCTACACCAACCTAAAACAGGGAGCCCGCCATGAGCGACGTCATCACCACAACCGACACCGGCGTCATGACGCTGCGGTTAAACCGGCCAAACAAGAAGAACGCCCTCACCAAGGCCATGTACACGGCCCTGACCAATGGCCTGACTCTGGCCGCTGCCGATGACGACATTCGCGCCGTGATCATCTGTGCCGAAGGCGCCGATTTTTGCGCCGGCAACGATATTTTCGATTTCGCTCAGGACCTGGCGCTTTTTCAGGACGAAACTGCTGATCATGATGATATGCCAGTCTTTCGCTTTCTCAAGGCAATCACCTTCTTCGAAAAGCCGCTGATCGCCGCTGTTCAGGGGCAGGCGGTCGGGGTCGGCGTGACCCTTCTTTTACATTGCGACCTGGTTGTGGCGGCGGACGATGCGCGTTTGTCCCTGCCGTTCCTTAAGCTTGGCCTCGTACCGGAAGCCGGCTCTACCCTTTTGCTGCCGGCTCGCATCGGTCATCAACGGGCCTTTGCCTGGATGGCGCTGGGCGAAGTCATCGGCGCGGAGACGGCGAAGGACCTTGGGATTGTCAACGCGGTTGTTGCGCGCGACGCGCTCGATGATGTCGCACGCCAGATGTCGGAAAAGCTCATCCGGCTGTCGCCGTCGTCCTTGCGTCACACAAAGGCGTTCATGCGTGATCCTGAGGCGCTGTGGCAGGTTATCCGCCAGGAGGGCGCGGTCTTCCGTAAGCAATTGATCAGTCCGCAAGCCCAGGCGGCCTTTGCGGCGTTTCTTGCCCGTTAAAGTGTTTGGCTCGTCAAAGTGTTTGGCCCGCTGAATTTATGCGTAATTTGACATAAATTGATGTATTAATTGCGCGGGGTGCGGCGTATTAACTCCGTATTTTTATTGACCGCGCCATGCGCTGGTCTTATTTCGCCGCCAGTGTTCACAGGCTGTTCGCCGCTTTCGGCGCACGGCTTAAAGGAACGATACCTCAAGGGGCAGGCATTTGGCTCTGGACGCACTGGCTTTGGATTTTAAGATTTCCCTGGAAACGCCGGACCTGGACGCCCGGATCATCGCCATGACCGACCGCGCGTTTGGACCGGGCCGCTATGTCAAAACCGCCGAGCGGTTGCGCGAAGACTCCGAGATCATTCAGGACCTGAGTTTCGTGGCCTTTCAAGGGGAGCGTCTTGTCGGATCGGTGCGCATGTGGCCGATTTTTGTTCATGATTTCGATGCCAACACCTATGAACCCCTGTCTTTTCTCGGACCGATCGTCGTTGAAGAAGACCAGCGCGGAAAAGGTATCGGCAAGCAACTGATCGCTGCCTGCGTCGATGCGGCCTTCGCCAAGGGATTGCGCGCCGTGCTGCTGGTCGGATCGCAATCCTATTTCAAGCCGTTCGGCTTCGAAAAAGCCCGCAACATTACCTTGCCCGGTCCGGTCGATCCCAATCGCCTTCTCATTCGCTACGGCCAACCGGACGTCACCGTGTCGGGCAAGGTGTGCAAGGTCATTTGATATCGGGCGGCGAACGGCCTAACTTTCGAATCATGACCACTATTCCCCTGTCCGAAGACATGCAGTCGGCCGCGACGCGCGCCGTTTTTTCCGCGCTTGAGGCCAGGGGCGGTTCGGGCTGCGTCCGGTTCGTCGGTGGGTGCGTCCGTAATGCCTTGATGGGGAAGTCGATCAGCGATCTCGACCTCTCAACGCAACTGACGCCCGACGAAACCGAAGCAGCGCTCACCGCCGCCGGCATCCGCCACGTGCCGACCGGAAAGGCGTTCGGCACGATTACCGCCGTCGTCGAAGGGGAACCCTACGAAATCACCTCCTTGCGCGAAGACGTCGAAACCGACGGGCGCCGCGCCGTTGTGAGCTTCACCACTGACTGGGCCAAGGATGCTCTACGGCGCGATTTCAATCTCAACGCCCTCTATGCCGATATTGACGGGACGGTCTACGATCCGACGGGGCTGGGCATTGGTGACGCCAGGGACGGACGCGTGCGCTTCATCGGCGTGGCCGAGGACCGCATCCGCGAAGACTATCTACGTATCCTGCGCTTCTTCCGCTTTTCCGCCGGTTATGCGCGCGACATCGATGCCGGTTCGCTGGCGGCTTGCGTGGCCCTGAAAGCGGGAATTGACGGTTTGTCCGGTGAACGGATCCAGCAGGAGGTGCTAAAGACCCTGAAGCTGGCTAATCCCTTGATCGCGTTTGCCGCGATGCAGGCCCACGACGTCATGCCTCATGTCATTCCCGGATGGCAGGGCCGGGGCAGCGAGCTGCCGGAATTTGCGGCGGTCTGCGGCCTGACCGACGATGTAGATATTCGGCTTATCGGCCTGATAGACGGTGGTGTCGGCCTGTCAGCGGCGGCGCTTCACGCCGTGCAGACGCGCATCAAGCTGTCTCAACGGCTGTACAATCGCCTGCGTGATGCCGGAAAGGCGCTCGATGCCCTGGCCGACAATGCGCCCTTCGCCCGCCTTATGTATTTGCATGGCCGTCAGGCTACCGAAGATGCGGTCTATCTGGCGGCAGCGCATCAGGCCAAGGCGCCGTCAGCCGTTGCCTATGTCATGAACATGTTGGCGGGGCTGGATATTCCGGTATTCCCCGTCAAGGCGGCGGACTTGATGACACGCGGCGTTCCCGCCGGACCAGAGCTGGGCCATGCGCTTAAGCAATTGGAAACCGATTGGGTTAACAATGATTTTTCACAAAGCGTGATTGATCGGGCTCTTGACGCACTTGCGAAATAGCCCAGATTAAAGTCGTGTTTCGGGGCCGAGAGTATGATGCGTACAGACGATTATATCGCCATTCTTGAGACCGGCATTCCTCCGGCGGGACTGGATGCCACCTATGGCAGTTATGCTGACATGTTTTCGACGCTTCTGGCCAGCGAAGGCCGCGCGTTTCGGGTGTTCAGAACCCTGGCCGGCGAATTGCCGCCACACGGTGCGCATCTGAAAGGTGTTGTTATTACCGGCTCTCCGGCCGGCGTTTACGAAGGCGATCCGTGGATTATCGCCCTGATGGACTGGCTGCGCGTGCTCGACACCCAAACCCCTGTCGTTGGCATCTGTTTCGGTCACCAGGTGATGGCTCAGGCCTGGGGCGGTCACGTCGAAAAATCGCCCAAGGGATGGGGCGTAGGCCTGCACGAATACAATGTTCAGGCGCACGATCTATGGCAGACCCTGGCTGGGAAGGGCGCCCAAACCATCGCCTGCGCCGTGACCCATCAGGATCAGGTGGTAAAGCTGCCGGACAATGCCATCGTTCTGGCCGGTTCAGAATTCACGCCGCATGGCGCGATCTACTATACCGGCCGAAAAGGCTTGTCCTTCCAGTGCCATCCGGAATTCTGCGAAGACTTTGCCTCTGATTTGCTGATCAGCCGTCGCGGCATCCGAATCGATGCTGCCCTGGTCGATCACGCCGTGGAAACCCTGAAACGGCCCAGCCACCGGTACGACCTGCTGGGCGCGATTTCAAAATTTCTGACGGTATAATTACTGACTTTTGATCGGGGATCGTGTTTGCTGATCGCCAGCAAAAAGGATTCCGCATGCCCACAGACGGCCGCCCCCTGAGCCGCGATATCCATCCCATGCCCGACGACATCCGGCGGCTGCTGAAGGACCGTGGCCTGTACGACAAATACGAAGCGCGCCCGCCATATCAGCAGAACGACTATATTGGCTGGATAGACCGCGCGAAGCGTGACGAAACGCGGCAAAAGCGCATCGACCAGATGCTCGACGAACTGGAGGCTGGCGGTCTGTATATGAAGATGCGCTGGACCGGCTAGCAGCGCAAGGCGGTAAAACGGGATATCTGTTGCGGGGCGAACGGGAGGCTCCGCCACGCGTCTATACAAAAAATATACAGAAATTATACGCCACCTATATGTGATCCCCTCTAGATAGAGCAAAATGTCAAATCGGTATCTTTTCGGACCTGAGACCGTTTTGCGGCGTCACCCGGATCGCTCACATCTTCCTGCAATCATACAGTTGAAATCAACCTTGCATCGTCCCAATGGCCGTTCTCTCTCGCCGGGTACGCGCCTTGGTGGCGCCCGCCATACCCAATGCACTGGCTCGAGTATTAACCTGTTGACTCTATCCTGCCGACGGACGGTATCGTGATATGGCCGTCCTGCTTTGTTTTTGCGTACACATGTGCTGCCTGCCCAGCCGCTTTCGGCACGGAGACCACTTATGACCACTGAAGGCTCTTCGAATTGCGCCAGTGCGGACTCACCGGTGCCGGGCGTCGTATTGGGTGACAGCAAGGGAGGCGACGCCGAAGCCGAGGCGATTAGCAGCCATGGTCATGGCAATGCCGGCTTCTGGGGCCTTGCGGTTGGCGCCATCGGGGTCGTTTTTGGCGATATCGGCACCAGCCCGCTCTACGCCATGAAGGAGGCGCTGCGACATACCCGTGCAGGCACCGACCCACACCTGGCGACGTTTGGTGTCATTTCCCTGGTTTTCTGGACGCTTTTGCTGTTGGTGACGGTTAAATATGTCATCTTTCTGATGCGCGCCGACAACAAAGGCGAAGGCGGCACCCTGGCGCTCATGGCGCTGGCGCAAAAGGCGCTCGGCAAGTATTCGCCCGCCATCTTTTTCCTCGGCATCTGCGGTGCGGCCCTCTTTTATGGCGACAGCCTGATCACGCCGGCCTTGTCGGTCATGTCGGCGATCGAAGGGTTCAAGGACGCGCCCAATGTCGGCCATAGTCTCGATCATCTGGTTGTGCCGGTATCTATGGTCATCCTGATCGGACTGTTTCTGGTTCAGGCCAAGGGAACCGAAAAGGTCGCCCGCTTCTTCGGGCCGATCATGTTGCTATGGTTTGTGGTCATCGCGGCGCTTGGCATTTTCTATATCGTTCAGCGGCCCGATATACTGACATCACTCAGCCCGCACTATGGTATCCAGTTCCTGCTTGCCAATGGTTTTACCGGCTTCGTCATCCTGGGCTCGGTCTTCCTTGTCGTGACCGGCGCTGAGGCGCTCTATGCCGACATGGGCCATTTCGGCAAGAAGCCCATTAACACAGCCTGGCTCTGGGTCGTCTTTCCCGCGCTGATTCTCAACTATCTGGGCCAGGGCGCAATGACGCTGGAAGACCCGTCCGCCGGCGCCAATCCGTTCTGGCGCATGGTGCCGGACATGTTCTACTGGCCGGTGCTGATACTGGCGGCCATGGCTACCGTCATTGCTTCGCAAGCTGTCATTACCGGCGCTTTTTCAATGACCCAGCAGGCCGTCCAGCTTGGCCTTCTGCCGCGTATCGATATCCAGCGGACCAGTGAGACCCAGGCGGGACAAATCTATGTGCCGCAGGTCAATACCATGCTGATGATCGGCGTTTTGGTGCTGATCTTTGTGTTCCAGAGCTCCGACAATCTGACCTCGGCCTACGGTATCGCCGTCACGGGCACGATGTTTATCAGTACGATCATGGCCTATGTCATTATCCGCAAGACGTGGCGCTGGTCGCGTCTGCAAACCCTGGCTCTGCTTGTGCCGCTTGGCGTGATCGAGGCGGTCTTCATGGCCTCCAACCTCACCAAGTTCTTCACCGGTGCGTGGATGCCGCTGGCCTTTGGCGGCTGTTTGATCATCCTCATGCTGACCTGGACGACCGGCACCAAGACCCTGACCGACAAGGCGCGCCGAGACAGTGTTCTGCTTATCGACCTGATCGAGATGCTGAAGAAGCGTCCGCCGCACCGCGTGGCCGGAACCGCCATCTTCCTGACCTCCGACGACGAAGCCGCGCCGGTGGCCCTGATGCATAACCTCAAGCACAATAAGGTATTGCACGAAAAGAATATCATCCTGACTGTCAAGACGGTCGGCGTGCCGCGCGTGGCCGAAGGCAACCGCGTCTCCATCGAGATCATCAACGAAGACTTCAAGAAGGTGACCCTGATCTACGGCTTCATGGAAAGTCCGAACCTGCCACGTGCCCTGGGTCTGTGCCGCAAACTGGGGCTCAAGTTCGACATCATGGCCACCAGCTTCTTCGTCGGCAAACGCTCGGTCGTCCCGTCGGCCAATTCCGGTATGCCGTTGTGGCAGGATAAGCTGTTCATCTTCCTGATGAAGAATGCTGCCAATCCAACCGAATTTTTCCATATACCGCCGGGCCGCGTCGTCGAACTGGGCACCCAGGTCACGGTCTAGATCTAGAGCCTCATGCCGAAAAGTGGCCCCCACCTTTCGGCATGAGGCGTTACAAAAAATGAGAGCCATGAGGCGTCGTCAGACCCTAACGGTCTCCGTTACGGCCACTTCACCACAGGCGGCATGGAGGACATGATCGACGGTACATAACCGCCGGTTTTCAATCCGAAAATCGTGCCGCGATCATAGAGCAGATTGAATTCGACATAGCGGCCGCGCTGAATGAGTTGCGCCTCGCGCTCGTTCTCCGTCCACGGTTGCGCCATCCGGCCGCGCACGATGGTGGGATAGATGTCCAGAAAAGCCTTGCCGACGGCCTGAGTGAAGGCAAAATCGGCATCATGGTCATGGCTGTTCAAATGGTCGTAGAAGATGCCGCCAATGCCGCGCGGCTCGTTGCGGTGGGGCAGATGGAAGTATTCGTCGCACCAGGCCTTGAACTTGTCGTAATAGGCCGGATCGGCGGCGTCGCAGGCGGCCTTGAAGGCGGCATGGAAGGCGATGGCGTCCGGCGCGTCCTGGCGGCGATCGGCGGCCATCAGCGGCGTCAGGTCCGCGCCGCCACCAAACCAGCTTTGCGTCGTGGTAATGAAGCGGGTGTTCATATGGACCGCCGGCACGTGCGGATTGGTCATATGCGCGATCAACGAAATACCCGTGGCATGAAAGCGCGGGTCTTCGGCGGCGCCAGGGATGGATTTGGCGAACTCCGGCGAAAAGCTGCCGTGAACCGTCGAAATATGGACGCCGACCTTTTCGAACAGCCGACCCTTCATGATCGACATTTCTCCGCCACCGCCGCCATTCGGACTGGCGGTGTCCGCCCGGTCCCAGGGGGTGCGCTCGAAACGTCCCGGCGCGCCGGTATAGCCCGTAGCTTCGTCCTCCAACTGCTCGAAAGCGGCGCAGATGGAATCACGCAGGCTGCGGAACCATGCGGCGGCGTCGCTCTGACGCTGGAAAAGAACCTGATGGGCAGGCGTGTCGGTGGAGAGGAGCGGTTGGGTCATGAAAAAACTCCTGGCGTTAAGATAGTCCCTTAGCGGAAAGGCGGGGCCATTGCATAGGGCGTTCGTGTGCGCGTCCTGAAGACGCCGGATTGCCGTCAGCGGACCGGAAACCCGTCCGTTTGGCGCAAGGCCTCTCCCAATGCCATGGCGGCGGCGTTGATGACATTAATCGAGCGGGCGTCGCGGCTTATCGGCAGAAACAGGCGCGCATCGGCTCGGGCATGGACCTCGTCGGGCGCGCCGGCGCTTTCGCGGCCCATCAACAGGATGTCGTCGGGCTGAAACTGAAAGCCGTAGGCCGGTTGCGCGGAGCGGGTGGTGAACAGAATGAGGCGTGAGCCAGGCAAGGTTTCACCGACAAAGCCAAGATAGGCCTCCCACGACATGTGGTGCGACACTTTGGCGCAGCGGCCGTAATCCATGGCCGCGCGCTTTATGGCCTTGTCGTTCAAGGGGAAGCCGCAGGGCTCTATGACATCGAGCGGCGTTTCGAACGCCGCACTCAGGCGGATGGCGGCGCCGAGATTTTGCGGTATATCAGGTTGGTAGAGGGCCAGGCGCAACGGGTTTCAGCCTTTCAAATCGGCAGGAGAGGGCGCGTTTTGCCAAGTTCGATAGGAGATTGTCCAGCCTAAAGCGTTTACTTGCAAGCTATTCGCAGGAAGTTGGACAAAAAAAGGAAACAGCGTGGCGAAAATTTGGCGAGAAAAAGTGCCTTGCCAGTTTGTATCCGTCACGGAATTGTGGTTATAGACGCATTTGGCAATCAGCCCGTGCGCCGAGTCCGTTGCAGAGGATTACTTTGTTAACGGAATCAGTCATGAGTACTTAAGAAAAATACTAGAGTGAATCGGGCCTTGGCACGATAAGCTAGGGACGGATTACGATTTCGAAGAGGTGGCAAGGTGAGCGAACCTGTAACAGACGCCGGACAAGATCCGAACCGTCGCGACTTTATCTACATTGCGGCGGGTGCGGGCGCCGTCGGTGCTGCGGCGATGGTCGCTGTTCCGCTGATCGGCCAGATGAATCCGGCCGCCGACACTCTGGCTCTGGCGTCAATCGAATATGACCTGTCCAAGGTCGAAGAGGGGATGCAGGCCGTCGTTAAGTGGCGCGGCAAGCCACTTTTCGTTCGCTACCGCACCCCGAAAGAAATCGCCGCCGCCCGCGCCGATGACAAGAACCTCAGCCAATTCCGCGATCCGCAGACCGATGCCGAGCGCGTCAAGGCGGGCCACGAACAATATCTGGTGCTGATCGGGGTCTGTACGCACCTGGGCTGTGTGCCAAACTTCGGCCTGGGCGAATATGGTGGCTGGTTCTGCCCCTGTCACGGCTCGGTTTACGATACATCGGGCCGCATCCGTCAGGGACCGGCGCCGAAGAATCTCGAAGTTCCGGAATACACCTTCCTTTCCGACACCAAGATCAAGGTGGGTTAAACATGAGCGATCATTCCTCAACCTACGAGCCGAAGACCGGTATAGAAAAGTGGCTGGACTCGCGTCTGCCCATCGTCCGTCTGGCCTATGACAGCTTTGTCGACTACCCAACCCCGAAAAATCTGAACTACTGGTGGACCTTCGGCGGCATCCTGTCGCTCTGCCTCGGCGTCCAGATTTTGACCGGCATCATTCTGGCGATGCATTACACCGCCAACGCCGCCCTGGCCTTCGACAGCGTCGAGCGCATCATGCGCGACGTCAACTATGGCTGGCTGATCCGCTACGTCCACGCCAACGGCGCGTCGATGTTCTTCTTCGCCGTCTACATCCACATGTTCCGTGGCCTCTACTACGGCTCATACAAGGCGCCGCGCGAAGTCCTGTGGCTGCTCGGCTGCATCATCTACTTCCTGATGATCGCCACCGCCTTCATGGGCTACGTCCTGCCGTGGGGCCAGATGTCCTACTATGGCGCGGTTGTTATCACCAACCTGATCGGCGCTATTCCGGTCGTCGGTCCGTCGATCCTGACCTGGCTGCAAGGCGGCTTTGCAGTTGATAACCCGACGCTGAACCGTTTCTTCTCGCTCCATTATCTGCTGCCATTCGTCATTGCCGGTGTCGTCGTCCTGCACATCTGGGCGCTGCACGTGACCGGTCAGAACAATCCGACCGGCGTGGAGATCAAGTCGAAGGAAGACACCCTGCCGTTTACGCCGTACGCCACGGTGAAGGATGGCCTGGCCATGATCTTCTTCCTGATCATGTTCTCGGTCTTCGTCTTCTACGCGCCTGACGCACTCGGCCACGCCGACAACTATGTGCCGGCCAACCCGCTGCAAACTCCGTCGCACATCGTACCCGAATGGTACATGCTGCCGTTCTACGCCATCCTGCGCGCCATCCCGGACAAGCTGATGGGCGTCCTGGCCATGTTCACCGCCATTGCGCTTATCTTCGCCCTGCCGTGGCTGGATACGTCCAAGGTCAAGTCCATGCGCTATCGCCCGGTCATGCGCTGGTTCTTCGTCCTGTTCGTCATCGCTTGTATCGGCCTCGGCTGGTGCGGTGGCCAACTGCCCGACGATCTGGTCTTCTCGGTCACCACTGACACGCACGGCAATCCGCTGGGCCTGAAGGTTGTGTGGCTGTCGCAGATCCTGGCTCTCTACTATTTTGCCTTCTTCCTGATCATCATGCCATGGATCGGCCTGAAGGAAGATCCATTGCCTGTGCCGGCGTCTATCTCCGAAGCCGTCCTGGCCGCCCATACCGCCAAGAAGAAGGGCTAAGTCACATGTCTGCCTTTATGACGAAAACCCTCAAACTGGTTGCAGGCCTTGCCGTCGCCTTCTCTTTGACGGTAGGCACCCAGGCATTCAGTGCCAGCCAGCACAAAGAACCGGAAGACCACCACTTCTCGTTCGAAGGTCCGTTCGGTACGTTCGACCAGGCTCAGCTGCAACGCGGCTATAAGGTCTATCGCGAAGTCTGCGCCGCCTGTCACTCCATGCACCTGATGTCGTTCCGTAACCTCGGTCAGAAGGGCGGCCCCTTCTACGATCCGAAGTATAAGAACCCGAACGACAACCCGATTGTGAAGCAGATCGCGTCTGAGTTCGACGTCGCCGATATCGATCCGGATACGGGCGATGAAGTCACCCGCAAGGGCACAACCTCCGATCGCTTCCCGTCGCCGTTCAAGAACGAAGAAGCGGCCAAGGCGTCCAATTCCGGCGCCATTCCGCCGGACCTGTCGGTCATCACCAAGGCTCGCGAAGGCGGCGCCAACTATGTCGCCTCCCTGCTGGCCGGCTTCGCGCCGCCGCCTGCTGGCCTGAAGATCGCCGACACCCAGCACTATAACCCGTATGTCCACGGCTCTTTGGCGACGCAATGGTCGGGCGACCCGCATAAGGTGCCGGAGGGTGGCGTTCTGGCCATGCCGCCGCCCCTAGTCGACGACAAGGTCACTTATGATGACGGCACCAAGGCGACCCTTCGCCAGGAATCGGCCGATGTTGCGGCCTTCCTGGAATGGGCCTCCGATCCCCATGCCACCGAACGCAAGCAGATGGGCTTTGCCGTCATTCTGTTCCTGCTTCTGATGGCGGGCGTGACCTATGCGGCCTATCGTCAAGTCTGGCGCGGCAAACATTAGAAATCACGATCTGATGGTCTGCAAATAATCATCTGTCTGTGAGCCGGTGCTCACGTACTCGAGTACGCTCCGCTCCGGTTCTCGACAGCTAATCATTTTCGACACATCAGATCGCGATTTCGCTAAATCTAAAAACTAAAAAGCCCGCCGGTTATGCCGGCGGGCTTTGTCGTGCAGGTGTGTGGTAAAAAGGCGCCCTTTCAGGCGCCTTCTGATTTAGACATTGAAGCGGAAGTTCAGGATATCCCCGTCCTTGACGAGATATTCCTTGCCTTCCTGACGGAACTTGCCGTTTTCCTTGCAGCCCGCTTCGCCATTGAACTTGACGAAATCGTCAAAGGCCATGGTTTCGGCGCGGATAAAGCCCTTTTCGAAATCCGTGTGGATGACGCCGGCGGCCTGTGGTGCTGTATCGCCGGCATGGATGGTCCAGGCGCGCGCTTCCTTGGGGCCCACCGTGAAGTAAGATTGCAGGCCCAGCAACGTGTAGGCCTCACGGATCAGGCGGTTCAGGCCGGGTTCGGCCAAGCCAAGGGTTTCGAGGAATTCCTTGCGCTCATCGGCGTCGAGCAGGGCGATTTCGGACTCGATCTGGGCCGATATGACGACGGAATTGGCGTGGTCGGCCTTGGCGCGTTCGGCCACCTTGGCGGACAATTCGTTGCCCGTTTCGGCCGATTCTTCATCGACATTGCAGACATAGAGCGCCGGCTTGCTGGTCAGCAATTGCAGCATCTCCCAGGCCTTGGTGTCTTCTTTCGAAATCTTGCCCTTCTCAAAGGCAATGCGCGCCGGGCGACCATCGCGCAACTCTGCCAGAGCGGCGTGGATGAGGGAGACGGTGAGGGCGGCTTCCTTGTCACCGCCCGACTTGGCGCGTTTTTCAAGGTTGGGCAGTCGCTTTTCCAGCGATTCCAGGTCGGCCAGCATCAACTCGGTTTCGATGATCTCCAGGTCAGAGATCGGGTCGATGCGGCCTTCCACGTGGGTGATGTCGGTATCGACGAAGCAGCGCGCGACGAAGGCGATGGCGTCGCAGTCGCGGATATTGGCCAGGAACTGATTGCCCAGGCCTTCGCCCTTCGACGCACCGCGCACCAGACCGGCGATATCGACGAAGTTGATGCGGGCCGGGATGATTTCCTTCGATCCGACAATTTTGGCCAGGACCTCAAGACGCGGTTCTGGCACGGCAACGTCGCCGGTATTCGGCTCAATGGTGCAGAACGGATAGTTGGCGGCCTGGGCCGACGCGGTCTGGGTCAGGGCGTTGAACAGGGTGGACTTGCCGACATTGGGCAGACCGACGATAGCGACTTTAAGGGCCATGGAAAACTTAGCTTTTCAGGAAATGAACGATTTGGCGTCTCCCTAAAGCATTTTGACCTATGCCGCCAGCGTATTTACGTTCCGGGCATTCAGCAGCACGTCCGCGGCGCGTTCGGCGCCATCCTCCGCAGCGATCAGCGGGGCTACGGCCTGCGCGGCGGCGGCAATCTTATCGGAGTAGAGCACCTGACGCAGACGCATCACAGCGCGTTCGACCGTGAAATCGTCGAAATCGAGTCGCAGGCCTGTTCCAAGCAAGGTGACGCGGCGGGCATTGTCGAACTGGTCGCCGAACACCGGTGTGACCAATTGCGGACGGCCAGCGCGCAGGGCCTGAGCAGTGGAGCCAATGCCGCCATGGTGGACAATGAGTTCGCAGCGGGGCAGAAGCAGAGAGTGCGGCGCGTACGGCACCACGCATATATTCAGGCCGAATTCTTCTTTCAGAAGTGGGCTTTCCGGCCCGGACAAAATAACGGCGCGCCGGTTGAGCCGCTTAGCGGCGGCAATGGCGGTCCGATAATAGGCCTCGCCGCCATAGACCATGGCCGTCCCCAGGGAAAAGACGAGAGGGGCCGGGCCTTCATTTAGAAAGGTCAGCAAACGTTCAGGCATGACGGGCGCATGGCCGTTTTCACTGTCGTAGAACGGGAAGCCAGCTAAATAGGTTCGTGGTGGAAAATCCGGTTGCGGCTGCGCCAACAGGGGCGAGTAAAGGGCCAGGGTCCGGTGATCGGACACGATGCCGCCCAAACCGACGCGCGGATGCAGGCCATATTTGCGATAAACCCGGCGGACCTGACTTTGGCTAGCTGCCATGATTTGCTCACCGGCCGCCATGATAAGCCGGTTGTAGGCGCGTCCCAGTTCGCCAGAGGGCTCGAATATGAAGGGGGCCTGCCTGACCTTGGGCGGATCGTAGCTCGACATCATGACGGTCGGTTGTAAGGCAACAGTTGTAAACGGCTTGCCCGCCAGAAGGGCTGCAATGTGTGCGCCATAGGCAAATGGCGAACCCAGAACGGCATCGGCTTCGGCGACGTAAGGCGCGATATCGCGAATCGATCGCTCCAGATAAGGCGCGATCAGGCGCTTGATCATGAAGCCGTGGTCATTGGACAAACGCCGGATGATTTCCGCCGGATTTACCCGCAGATCGCGGACATAGTCTTCGCGGCTGGGGCCAAAGGCGACAAATGCCAAACCGGCGGCCTCTACCTTCGCGGCATAGTCTGGGTGCGTGGCCAGCGTCACGCGGCATCCGCGCGCCTTAAGCGCCTGACCGAGGGCAATAAAGGGATGCAGGTCGCCGAACGAGCCATGCGTGGCCATAACGATGGTCTGAACAGAAGTAGGAGATGGCACGTCTAATCCTCAGAATACGCCCGCCCGCGCATTGGCATTTCGCGCCGCACACCATCAAATTTCGATGTGGAACAGTAAGATCAGCCGTCTTTCTGGTTATTCAGTTGCCGCATGTCGAATTTCGGTGCGGGCGCCAGGCGCATGACCTCACCCTGATACCGTTCGGCAGCATCGGGCGCACCGGAGAGCAGAAGGGGCAGGGCGCGTGCGCAGGCGCCGTTCAGGGCATCAAGCCAGGCCTGATCCGCCTTGGCGAAGTCGCCCAGCACCCAGCCTAGAACGGCCTCCTTGGCACCGGGGTGGCCGATTCCCATCCTGCCGCGCACAAAGTTCGGGCCGATTGCCGCCATGATGGAGCGCAGCCCGTTATGACCGGCATGGCCGCCGCCCATCTTGATACGCAGGCGGCCGGGCGCCAGATCCAGTTCGTCATGAAACACGATAACGCGCTCTGGCTTGATCTTGTAGAATTGCATCGCCTTTTGCACGCTGTTGCCTGACAGGTTCATAAAGGTCTGGGGCTTGAGGGCCAGCACCTTTTCGACGCCCTTGGCGGTCTCGATCTGGCCGTCCGAGGTGATGCCGTCGAAATTCTTCTTTTCCGGACCGAAGGCGGCGCCGCGGATCAGCTCATCGATCATCATGAAGCCGATATTGTGGCGGTTTTTCGCGTATTGGCTACCCGGGTTGCCAAGGCCAACGATCAGATACACAGCGGAACTCCGGAAAAGAAAAAGGCCCCGTCCTTTAACAAGAACGAGGCCTTTATCAAACTGATTTCGAAGCGGTTTAGGCTTCGGTCGCGGCGGCGTCCGCGTCTTCGCTCTTCGACGCGCCAGAGGCGGTGACCGAGGCGACGACTTCCGTGTCGGCGACATGCGCCTTCACATCAGACGGCAGCTTAAGGTCGGAGACGTGGACGCTCTGACCGATTTCGAGGCCGCTGAGGTCGACAATGATGTCTTCCGGAATGTGGTCGGCCGGAACCAGGATTTCCAGTTCGTGGATGACAACGTTCAGGGCGCCGCCCTTCTTGAGGCCAGGCGACAGTTCGTGATTCTGGAAGTGAACCGGAACCGAAATCTTGACTTCGGCATGTTCGTCAACGCGATACAGGTCGAAGTGGATCGGCGTGTCGGTGACCGGATGGAATTCGATCGACTTGGCGATGACCTTCTGGGTCTCGCTGCCGTACTTCAGCGTGACGAGGTGGCCGTTCAGCTTGCCGGTATAGAGCGCCTTCTTGAAAGCGTTCAGGTTGACGGCGATCGGCACGGGGGCCTTGTCGCCGCCGTACAGGATGCCCGGCACCTTGCCGGCATTACGCGTTGCGCGGGCGCCGCCCGAACCGGTGCGATCACGGACTTCAACGTCCAAAACGATATCGGCCATGAGCCTCTTCCTCAAACAAAATGGCCGCGCAACCGGACCGGGCACGGCGAGAATGGATTTCTATGCGCCCCATCTTCAGACAATGCGGCTATAAAGAGCGGTGCTGATACACGACTCTTCCTGGTGACGCAACCGTTCCGTCGGGCAAAAAGCGCATATTTGCGTCCAAAAAACAGGGCATGACGCGGATTTGCCTCATGCCCTGTTCAATTTTATTGCGGAAGCGCGACTCGCGCTTGCCCTACGTCTTCTTGGCGGTTCCAGTCTTTTTCTTGCCGGAGGCCTTCTTACCCGACGCCTTCTTGACCGGCGCGGGCTTTAGGTAAGGTTTCGGATCGGCATAGGCCGATGTGCCGTCCGCCTTGAAGCCAATTCGCTTCACGGGCTCGAAACTCAGGGCGTTGCTCGACATTTGCCCCAGGCATTGGCCGGTGTCCATGAGAACATGTTGGCCCAGACAGAAGATATCTTCATAGTGCGGCTTCGCCACAGCCAGACATTGATAGAGGTTGAGCTTCGACATCGCCAGGCACTTCTGGCCTTCGCCGTCGTTCATCAGGCTGGTCAATGCGGGAGCACGTGTCGCCCCCCCTTCACCCAGTATGGCGATGGCCGCGATCGTCAGGGCGCGGTTCACCGCCTGGGTATAAGGCTGATTGAACAGGTCGGGCCGGTCGAAAACGGTCTGGGGCTGTTTGGCGGCGGCCGATGTCGTTGCGGCCTCCGTGGCGATCGGTGTGGATACCGTGGCCTGCGGCTGGGCAGGCTGCCCGGTGCCGGGGGTGAACGTGACGCCATCACCGCCGACGGCGTAGCTGCCGGTCGACTGGCCTGTCGTGGCGCGGGTGGTCAGGCCCGAACCGGTGAGGGCGGCGGTCAGAAGCTGCGCGCTGGCGTCAGACTGTACGCTGGCCAGGGTGACCGCGCTCGACTTGGCCTTGGCCAAACGGCCTTCGCGGTCTGAGACGAATTCACGCGACCACTTTTGGGTCTGGATGTCGTAGGCCGATTGCTTGACCGCGGCGCCGGCCTTGTAGACCAACTGACCATCGCTGGACATAGCCAGTATTACGCGACGGGCGGCCGCGTCCGCGCCCGGCAATACGGCGACATAGGCCGGATCGGACAGTAGGCGATTGACCATGTCGGCGCGTACAGCATTGTCGGTGGCGTAGTTGCGCAGGGAGGCACGGAAGGCCGGTTCCTGCATGGCGACAATGGCGGCGAAGGCGACCGCGCCATTGGCCAACTGGTTGGGCTCATAGGCTTCGGCGGCAGCGAGTTTGGCCTGAATATCGGCGCCATCGGCGAACTGGTTCTTAATCGCGCTCGCCTTTTGGACATAATCGACATAGACGGCGGCCGCGTCCGAGATCTCTGTTGCCAGGGCGACGGGCGGTCCGGCGGGGGCCGGTGCGGGCGCGGGCGGCGGCGGTGGC
>NZ_AWGE01000014.1 GCF_000495815.1 Asticcacaulis sp. AC466
CCTTGGCCGGCGGCGGCGCACAGGCCTTCGGTGCCATCAAGGCCGCCGCCGGCATGTCCGGCGGGTCGGGCAGTGGTGGAGCAAGTGGAAGCGGCGGCGCGCCGAACGGCGGGGGTGGCGGAGGCGGAGGTTCGCCGCCGAATGCGCCGAAAGGGCCTTCTGGGAGTAGCGGCGAAGATACGCCACCGGCCTGGGCCAGGCGCCAGCACGAACAGCATCGACGGCAGGGCCACATCCATATGATCCAATCCGCCATCACGTCGGGTGACCAGGGCGGCAGCGGCCCTGCGCCGGACATCACCGACAAGTCCTGATTTTTACCGTTTTCCATACTGCCTGTGTCACGGCTTAACCCCGAAGGAGACCTCATGTTCAAACGCATTATCCAGAAATATGGCGATACGCCGGAGCCTTTCACACCCTACCAGAGGGCGGGTGAGGTATGGGATCGACGCATTGGCAGCGCGGCCGCCCAGGCCGCCAATTGGCGGGGGCTGGCCTTCAGTGCGGTGGCGGTGAGTGCGATTCTCTCTTTTGGTCTCATCTATCAGGGCAGCCAGAGCCGCGTCACCCCTTATGTGGTCGAGGTCGGACCGGGGGAGGGCGTGCGCGCCGTGGCGCCTGCGTCGGAGACGATCAAGCCCAGCGATGCCCAGATCACCTGGTTCCTGTCGCGCTTCGTTACCGATGTGCGGTCACTGCCCACCGATCCGATTCTGGTGCGGCAGAACTGGCTGGAAGCCTATGTCTTCGCCACCGACGACGCGGCGCGCTTCCTCAACGAACAGGCCCGCTTGAATGATCCGTTTACGGATGTCGGCAAGCGGTCGGTCACGGTGAGCATCGCCAGCGCCGTGCGCGCATCGGCGAACACGTTCCAGGTCAAATGGGTCGAGCAGGTGTTCGCGTCCGGTAGTCTCGTCTCGACCACGCGGTGGACGGCCCTGTTAGGCGTTCGCCAGAAGACTCCCAGAACCGCCGACGTCCTGCGCAAAAACCCGCTGGGTCTCTATGTCACGACGCTCGCCTGGTCGAAAGACTACGGCGGCGAGGTCGCGCCCGCCAGTCCATCGCCCTACCTTTCTTCCCCCATTGTTCAACCCTGATCCTGAGGAGCCCTGATATGCGTCTGATCTGTCTGCCACTTGTGCTGTCTATGTCCAGTTTGGCCGCCTGTGCGGTTGCCGGCACACCCTTGGTCCCCCCGGACTTCGTTGCCGCCAAGCGGTTGATGAGCGTTGCACCCACTGTGACCGTGCGATCGCTCGATACGCCGGCCGTGCCGGCCGGCCTCATTATGTCAATGCCAGTAACGTTGTCGGCAACGTCTGTAGGACCAGGCGCAAAGCCGCTTGACCGCATAGCCGCCGCCAACAAGGCGGCGGTTCAGGAACCGCGTGCCGACGGATTTATCAGCGCGATCCAGATCTACCCCTATATGGAAGGGGCCCTCTATCGTCTCTACACGGCGCCGGACCGGGTGTCCGACATCACCCTCCAGGCCGGCGAGGGGTTGATTGCGATTTCTAGCGGCGATACCGCCCGGTGGATCATCGGCAATACCAAAAGCGGCGCGGGTGCAGATGCCCGCGTGCATGTGCTGGTCAAGCCGCAGTTGACTGGGTTAAAGACCAACCTGATCATCGCCACTGACCGCCGCACCTACCATCTCCAGATGGAAAGTACACCGGCCACTGCGATGGCGGCCTTGTCCTGGCGCTACCCGAAGGATGAACTCCTTGCCCTTCAGGCGGCGGAGAAGCAGGTCGAGGCGGCGGCGCCAACCGCCGACGCGATTGCGCTGGAGAAGGTACACTTTGGCTATGCGATCACCGGCGCCACGACCGCGTGGCGGCCCGTGCGCGCTTTCGATGACGGCGCCCGTGTCTATATTGAATTCCCCAAAGATCTGTCGACCACCGAGGCGCCGCCTTTGTTCGTTGTGGGAAAAGGCGGTCAGGCGCAACTCGTCAATTATCGCCTGAGCCGGAACTACTACATTGTCGAGGGCCTGTTCGAGGTTGCCGAACTGCGCCTCGGAGAAAAACCACAGGCGATTGTGCGGATCACCGCCGATCGGAAGGGCGGTAAGCGTCATGACTGAGCCGGAAAAAGTGGACAAGGTCGATCCCGAAACCCTGGTCTTGCGCGCCAAACCGCGCCACGTCATCCGCATCAAACGCAACCTGCTCATTGGGCTGGCGGGCGTCGGCTGCGTCGTCCTTGTCGGCTTGACCTGGGTGGGATTGGCGCCCTCCCTGATCCAGCCGGTGGCCCCGTCTGTTGACGACAAAGACCCGGAAAAGCACAAAGCGGGCCTTCCCGATCAGGTTGCTGGTCTGCCGAAAACCTACGCCGACGTGCCGCAACTGGGCGAGCCGTTACCGGGCGATTTGGGCAAGCCGATCCTTGAACACAGGCGGCTTCATGGCGACGTGACGCTGGCAGAGCCGGGCGTCCCAGCCCGCGTTACGCCATCGTCGCCGGCCACAGACCGCACAAGTGGCCTGTTTTTTCAGACAGGCTCGACCGCACCCGCCGAGCGGCCCATCACGGCGAATCCAAACCTTCCCATAAGTGACAATCAATCATTGATGGCCTTGGCGAACTTGTCCCAACCATCGTCGCCATCGGCCTCAAAGACAGCCTTTCTCGAAACGGCGAACCGAAGCGCAGGTGTCAATCCCTACGGCATTCAAGTGCCGGCGAGCCCAAACATCGTGATGGCCGGCACGGTGATTTCCGCCGCGTTGATCACGGGCCTGAACTCTGATCTCCCAGGCACCGTTCTCGCGCAGGTCACGAGTGATGTGCATGATGTGACCGGACGGGTGACCCTCATTCCGCAAGGGACGCGGCTGATAGGCAAATACGACAACACCGTTTCGTTCGGTCAGTCGCGCGCGCTCATCGTCTGGCAGCGCCTGATCTGGCCGGACGGACGATCGCTGCAGATCGACAACATGCCGGCCTCGGATAGGGCGGGCTACGCCGGACTTTACGACCGGGTATCGTTCCATACGGCCTCCCTGCTCAAGGGCATAGGACTGTCCACGCTGCTGGGGCTCACCGGCGAACTCGGAAACGATAGCGATGATGACCTGGTCAAGGCTTTGCGCCAGTCCGTTCAGCAGACCGCCAACGAAGCCGGCCAGAAGATCGTCAGCCGTCAACTCGACGTTCAGCCTACCCTGACCGTGCGACCCGGATGGCCGGTTCGGGTCATCGTGCAAAAAGACCTGGTCGTTTCCGTAAGCCAGGAAGGAGAAAGGCCATGACCGATATAAAATTGCCCAGACTCCCCGATCGCACGCCGATCAAACTTACGATCACGGTCGGCGCCGACCTGAGCCAGGCCCTCAAAGAGTATGCCGATCTGTATCGGATCCAGTACGGCGTCCAGGAAACGGTCGGCGACCTGATCCCCTTTATGCTTGAGGCCTATTTGCAGAGCGATAAGGGGTTCAGCCGGACTTCACGCAAACCCTGAAACCCGGTCCGTCTGTCCGTTTTTTTCCCAAGGCCCCGGCAACTGGCTGGTGTCTAGATGACGACATTCGGACGTTTGCTTACTGGCCAGGACGATGCCACGCCTGGACGGCCCCCCCCCCCCCTGTGTTGGAGCACAGGATTAGTGGTTTAGACCGCAATCTCACGAACTCTTGCGTAATGTTTTTAGGATTCTCCGAAGCGCATAGACAAAGCAGGACTGGCTCGGTAACCCAGCAAACCAGTGACGAACGCGGTTCACATAGAAGGCATTGCCCGCGTGTGTGCTCCCCAATGAAGGCGAGAGCGATAATGGCTGTTCCCGCTCTTATCCACGTCATGCTGGCTGGCGTCATCGCCTCGATAGGATAAATCTTCGAGGTGCAGTTACTGTCGATGGCCCAACAGCGGCTGGGGGGCGATCCCGTTCCCGTTCCGTGCTGGTCTGCGTAAGCCGAGAGGCCTCCACCGCCAATCGCGGCATGTGAAGGGTTTCATGACGCGCAAGGAGGGTTCAGCCAAAGTCAGGTTGGCATTCCACAACGCAATCCATTGGATACCCCTAGCCTCCAATGGACTCTTGTGGGACCGAAGACCACAATAGAAACGGGAGGTCAGTAAGGATGGAAGGGGGCGCCTCAACAAGCGCCCCCGCGCCGGTCAAAGGAGACTTTGCAGTCCATGCCAGCACACATATAGGCCGACTAAGATGATGAGACTGCTGGAGAGGTAAGGCGCGTTGCGGGCAAGTTTCCCAAAGCCCGACCAGCGTTTGCTGACCTGTTTAACACTGATCGCGGCGATCACGCCGGACAGAACCAGGGTCAGGGCCAGGCCGATGCTGAAACACAGCACGAGCAGCGCGCCCAGCGGCACCTGTTTCAGTTGCAGGCATAACAGAAGAATGGTGATGGAGGCCGGGCAGGGGATCAATCCGCCGGTCAGACCAAAAACAATGATCTGGCCCGTCGTCACCTTTTGCTGACCGGCAAAACGCCGGCGAATATCGTCGGCATGGGCCAGTTCATGGGCATCCTGATATTCGAGCGACCCGGCCTCAAGGCCTGCCAGTTCGGGAGAGGCATGGTGATGGCCATCTTCGGTGAACTCCACGTCATAGTCGTGACTGTGGTTGCCGTGCGAGAGGCTTAAGCGGACGACAAATTGATGCGGTTCGGGGATATCATCAAGCGTTTCAAAAAATCCGCCGCGCTGAGCAAATTCGAAATTCTGATCGGTTCCGTCCGGCCGAGTGGTGCGCACATGCATATCGCCCGCCCTGTAATGCAATAAGGCGTTTTTGCTCTCCGCCGAGAGCCGAAACCGGGGCGGTTGACCGGCTTCAAAAATTTCCAGCTTTACAAGACCGTGGCCGGTATCAATAACGCGGGTTTCGTCATGGGAATGGCCGTGCGTATGGTCGTGGCCGCGTTTGTATTCCGGCTGATGTTTCCACGTCTGGAAAAACATCCAGGCGGCGATGGCGATAATCAGCCCGCCGGACGCCAGTTGGAAATAGGGCTCCGTGGTTTCCGCGTCGAACTTGCCGCCCAGAAAATACATGCCGACCATGGCGATGATCCACACGACCGCGGTATGGGAAATCGTCGCCGCCAGGCCGAGCAGGGCCGCCTGCTTTACCGTACCCCTGACGGCGACAATAAAGGCCGCCATCATCGTTTTGGAATGGCCGGGTTCCAGCCCGTGAAGCGCGCCCAGCAGGATCGCGGTGGGAACGAATATCCAGAGGTTTACGGCGCCTTGTTGTATGAGCGCGGCGATATCGGGCATGGAAAAACTTTCTATTTCAGGTAGGTGCGCAGCACGTCGAGTAAATCATCCGCGCCTCTGGCGTAAACCGAATCCGGCGCGTGATCCGGGTCGATGACGTGATGGCGAACATGGTCATCAATGACCTCAATCGTCAGTCCGTTGATCGCCCCCCGGACCGAAGCGATCAGATGCAGGATGTCACCGCAGTCCGCGCCGTCTTCCAGCTTGCGCTCTACCCCATCCAGTTGCCCCTTGATGCGGCGAATACGACCGATGAGCTTTGCTCGGTCCTTACTTGTGTGAGACATGACGCGTCCTCTTTAATATAGGGGGGTAACCTATATTTAGTTGGGAAGGGTCATGCAAGGCCCGATTTATCGTACGACCGCCTTTTGGCAGACAGAGGTTCGGCCGTTGATGTGGCAGACATTCACGACCTTACCGTTTCCATCGTGAACCTCGGCCCGCCATTTGCCATCGCCCATACGCTCCAGTGTCATGAAGCCAAAGCCGTCGACCCAAGAGCTGAAATGCTGGATGACCGCGCCCGGAAACGGCTCGAGACCCTCAGGCACCACGGCTGGCAGGGGCACGCGGTCTTCCTGTGTGCCGGAGAAACCGGCCACGAACTGCGATGGGAAATTGGTCTTAAAGCTGACCTGTTCCCACAGATGGACATGGCCGGACAGGATTACATTGACGCCCTTCGGCATGATATACGGATTACGCGCACCGAAGGTGGAGGCCAGCGCCTTGTTCCCCGCCACGATGGCATGGGTGCTTTCATCCGCCGCGACGGCCAAAAACGGATAATGATCGACTGTGAAAGTGAATCGGGCATGCTTTGACAAAGCATCGACCTGATCATAGGTGTCGGTATATTGCGCGAAACGCGGATCATCCTGAGGTATCGCCTCGCCGCCGGCATGGGACAGATCCATCACCACAATCTGTGCGCCGCCGCCGAAATCGACGGCATAGGGGGAGCTGTAATCACCGGTGACATCATGGGCCGGGTCGTTGCAGTCGCGGTGCAGTTCCATCGGCCGTGGATCGAGGAAGCGCCACCAGCCTTGCCCGGCACGCGAACAGCTTTCGTGATTACCGCGCGCCAGAATGAGCGGCGCAGCCTTCAGCATCGGCGCGCCAGGCGCGAAGAAATCGGCGTCCCATGTATCCCAGCCGTACCCCCAGGGCGATCCGGCGCAGCCTTTTTGATCATCAGGGCAGGGGTTTTCGCGGTAATTATAGTCTCCAACATGGATGACGGCGTCGGGATGCCATTTGGCGACTTCGCTGGCCACCTGCGCAAACGGGTAGGCTTTCGGGTCATTGCAGGCCTGCCAGACATTATCGGCGGCCTTGAGGCGGCAGCCGGTGTCCCCGATGACCACGAGCCGGTCGAGACGGCGTTTTCGTACCGGCAGACGCTGCTGGCCGATCGACGCCGTGCGCGTGCCGGCGGGCAAGGGCGCCTCGCAGGTCAACACATTGAACACTGAGGGTTTGGACAGGTCAGGTTTGGACTGGGTGGGACGCTGTGGCTCGGTTTCGGGCAGGGCGCGCGCCTGCATCCGGTGTGTGTGGCCGTCGATAACGATGTGGGGACAATGATCCGCCTGGGTGATCAGTCGTGCCTCGGCGGTTTGGCCCTCGCCCAGTACGACATAGGGAATGTCCGCCGCGCGAACCGAAGGGGCGAAGGCGGTCACAATGGCCAGGCTCAACAGGATTTTCAGCGGCTTCATGGCGTCCTCGCAAATGAAAAAGGCGGAACGGTTTGTCTGACCGTTCCGCCGAAGGGGATGGAGCTAAAGGGTTAGAACTTCGCAGAAAGGGTCAGCATGGCATTGGTTGGCGCCTGGAAGTAGTATTGGTCATACGGCGCGCCATTGACGCTGATCTTGGTGATGTTGCGGCTGTCGAGCAGGTTATCGACCTGGATCTTGGCGGTGTAACGCTGGCCGAAGTCGTAGGACAGGGACAGGTCGACATTGTCATAGGCCTTGATCTTGTAGTCGGCCGGTTGGCCGTCAGCCGCCCATTGCTCCCCGACCTGCTTGAAGGTCAGAGCAGCTTTGACCGGACCATTGCGATAAATGCCGCCAAAACCAAGGGTTGATTTCGGCGCCTGGCCGATGGTCAGGTGCGTGTCGTTCGATTTGGCCGAGTTCAGCGAAGCATTGGCGAAGACGGTCAGGCCCATATCAAACGCGTAGGCCGCCTGGCCTTCGATGCCCTTATAGGTGACCGCGCCCTGATTGTAGCAATAGACGTTGTTGCAGGCGAACTTGTTCTTGAAGTCGATCTGATAGATATCGGCGTCGAGTGAGACATGGCTGCCGTTGTAAACCGAGCCGAACTGATAATTGGTGGTCTGTTCCGGCTCGACCGTGTTCTGGCTGATGTCGTTGACATAGAGATCCTTCAGCGGCGGCACCAGGAAGCCCTGGGCATACTGGCCATAGAGCGACCAGTTCTTTTGCAGTTTGTAGTTCACCGTCAGGAAGGGAAGGGTCTTGCGGAAGGTTTCGGCCTGTGGCGTCGAGATATAGGACAGGGTCGGCTTGGCCTTGATCTTGCCGGCCAGGTTGCGCGTGAACTGAATGTTCTTCAGGCCCGGCGTGATGGTCAGATTGTCGGTCGGCGTCCAGATGAAGTCGGCGAAAAGCTGGTACTGCGTCCACCAAGACCGCTCGTCATACTGCACCGATCGGTCGTCCGGATTACATTTGACATTGGTCGTGCCAACGGTTTCCGCGGTGACGCAGTTCTTTTCGCGGTAATCCTTGATGCTGGTGTCATAAGGATCGTTCGGATTGATCTGGTAGTCAAAGCGGTGGCGGAGGGTATCCGAGGTTTCGGCCAAAGCGCCCATCTTAAGCGTACCGAAGCTGAACTGCTTGTTGACGCGCAGAATGTTGCCGTTGACGTCGTAATAGTTGAACTTGTCGTAGCCGCTGAGCGCGGTTGGGTTGCCATTGGCTAGGGTCGGCTTGGCCGGCGAGGTCAAGGGATTGACGCCGGCGGCATAGCCATAGGTTCCCGGGGCGGTTTGACCGGTTACATCCAGAGCCGACAGGGTCTTGTTGGAATAGAAGTAGGTGTAAACTGTGTCATCCAGGGTCCAGCCACCGCCGAGGTCGCCTTCCAGTTTGGCGTAGGCGAAGGCGGTGTTCTTCAGGATTCGGTTGTACTTGTAATAGGTCGGGCTCGACGGATCATTGGACATATAGAAGTCCTTGCCGTACTGCGCCACCTGAGCCAGGGTCGCGCCGTCATTGTCCGGCTGGTAGCTGAAGTTCTGGTTATGTGTGGCCAGGACGGTCAGCTTCCACTTGTCACCGAACGGCTTTTCGATCTTGAATTCCCAATTGTCGCTTTTCAGGCCGAAATGGCTGAGCGCGCCATCGGTCTTGCGGGTTTGCAGGTTGATGAGGGCTTTCAGGCCGCCGGTGTTGGCAATCTCACCGGTCTGGAAGATCGACACCGCCTGATACGAATTGAACGAGCCATAGGACAGCTTCTGGATGAAGCTGGCGTCATCCGTCACCTTATTGGAATACATATGGATGGCGCCGCCGAAATTGGCCTGGCCCAGATCGCCTGCCATGCCGGGACCGCGATCGACGACGAGCGCGCCGATGGTCGAGGCCGGGAAAAAGGTGTTGGAGTGGTGCGACGGATCGTTGGTGTCGCCATAGGCGATACCGTCATAGGTCACATTGTATTCGCCGTCCTGGAAGCCGCGCAGCACCAGCTTGGCGTCCCCGTAACCGGCGCCATTGCCTTGCGTACCCGAAACGCTGGGCGCGATCTGGGCGACGTTGGTGAAATCACCGGTTTCCGGCACGACAAGGTCGATATAGGGACGAGAAATGATGGATTGCGGCTGGGTGGCGTCAACGCTGGCCTTGGTCGGCGCGGTGGCGGCGGCTTTAGAGCGCTCAGCCTTGACGATTATGGTCGTGATCGCCTTGTCGCTGACGTCGGGCTGGTCGGCCTGTGGGGGTGTATCCTGCGCCAGGGCGGCGCCGGCAACGAGTGATAATAAAACGGCGGAGGAAGCCAGAAGGACCGTCCGGCCCGAGCGGCGATAAGTTGATGACATATGGAAAGCCCCACGATCTGAAAAGCGCAAACCGCACCGTTTGGCGATCTGTCGTGCTGGGGCAGATGTCACCAGACTGTGACGCTTGGGCTGCACTTCAATGACACAACGATGACATCTGGCGCGCCGGACAATCCCTATTGGATGTGTACCATTTCCGTCATGATCTCCTTCAGTTTCGCTTCAGTTTTCCGTGCTATCGATACATTCGAGAGTATTTGGATGTGATTTGAATATGCGCATTTTGCTGGTTGAAGACGACGACCTTCTGGGGCGGGCGTTGAAAGCGGGCCTGGAGCAGGCGGGTCATACGCCAGAATGGATGACGGACGGCGAAACGGCGCTCGAAGCCTTGCGGAGCAGTTCGTTCGATGTCGTGGCGCTGGACTTGAATTTGCCACGCATGTCAGGGATCGACGTTTTGAATAAGGTGCGCCAAACGTCCAAAATACCGATCGTCATCATGACGGCGCGGGATGCCCTGGAACAGCGTATCGAAGGTCTAGATCTGGGGGCCGATGATTATCTGGTCAAGCCTTTCAAGCTCATCGAATTGCTGGCGCGTATCCGCGCTGTGGTCCGGCGTGCGCAGGGATTGGCGCAATCGATTATCGTCCATAAGGACATTGAGCTGGATATGACCGCGCATACGGTCAAGCGGGCCGGCAATTGGGTAAAGCTGACCGCGCGGGAATACCAGATATTGGCCTTGTTGATCACACGCATTGGACGCATCATGAGCAAGAGCGAAATAGAGGAGCAGGTCTATAGCTGGGAGGGCGAGGTCGAAAGCAATACCATTGAGGCCGCGATCTACACGATCCGCAAGAAACTCGGCAAGGACCTGATAACCAATGTACGTGGCGTAGGCTATGTGGTTCCGGATTGACTTTCATGGCCCCTTCACAGTCATCACACCTGAGCGCACCGGGGTGGCGTCGCTCCCTTTCTACGCGGCTTCTCGCGGGGGTGTTGTTGCCCACCGTTGCGATCATGATCTTCATTGGCGTGTCCGCCAATATGAGCGCGCGGTTTGAGATCAACGAAGTCTACGATGCCCAACTGGCAACTGCCGCCAATTTTCTGCGCTATTATAAGGATGATATTCGCACCGCGCCGAGTGTTGTTTCTGGTACGTCGGGCCTCGCCCTCAATCCCGCCGCCCGCGGCGGCCTGACCGAATATTCGCGGTGGCGCCGGTTTCGCGTGTGGCGGCAAGGCAAGTTGGTACTGGCCTCTGGCGATGTCAGCGCGCTTGGCGCACCTCTGCCCGCCGGCTATAGCGACCTCACGGACGCACAGGGACAATGGCGCTTTTTTACAGTCTACATGCCCGAGACACAGGAGATTATTGAAGCCGGTGAAAATGTCAGAGCGCGGGGCGAACTGATTGAGCGCGTATTCTGGGGGCTGATCCTGCCGCTAAGCCTGGCGCTACCCTTGCTTGGCCTTGCCATTTGGCGCGGTATTATCTGGGGCCTGAAGGACTTGCGGATGTTCGCCGCATCGGTACGTGAACGTTCGGCGGACAATCTGACACCCATCGACACCGAGAACGCGCCGACGGAGTTGCAAGTCCTGTCCACCTCAATCAATGGACTTTTGAAAACCGTTTCCATATCTTTGGAACAGGAGCGTTTGTTCACTGACAATGCGGCTCACGAACTGCGCACGCCATTGGCGGCGATCAGAACGCAGACCGAGGTGGTGACTGGGGCGCGTAGTGCCAAGGAGCGTAGTGCGGCCTTGGTAGAGCTGACCAAAGGGGTCGATCGGGCCGCCCGCCTAATGGACCAGCTTCTCACCCTGGCGCGTTTGCGGCAAAATGCGCCGCCGGTTATGCAAATCAGTCTGCAGCAGGCCGTCTCGGATGCCGTTAGGGATTTGTATAGCGAGGCGCTCCTGAGGAGCATTGGCTTTAATATCGGCGGCGACCCAAATGGAAACGCCAGCGCGAACCCGGCCCTGGTGGGCGTCATTTTGCGCAACCTGATCGACAACGCGATAAAGTACGCCCCCGAAAACAGCGACATAGACATCGATATCTCGCAAGGCAGGATTGTGCTTCGGGACAGGGGGCCGGGCATACCGGAAGACGAGCGCGAGAAGGTGTTCGCCCGCTTTTACCGTGTGAAGGGGACGCGCGTGCAGGGCAGCGGCCTGGGGCTGGCTATAGTCCGCATCGCGGCGACCCAGACCGGTGTCGACGTCAGGCTTTTCACACCAAACGACGGCGTCGGTCTGGGTGTATGCTTGCGTTTTTCCGCCTGAACAAGGTCGTTACGTCTAACGACCCCGCGTCGAGGCGGAAATTTGAACGCGCTTGGTTCAGGCTCAATCGGGATTTTTGCCCTCAGGGGCATTCTCAAGGATGGCGCCGGACTTCGCGTCGACACCGACCTCATAGGTCTTGCCATCAGCCTTGATATCAAAGGAATATCGCAAGCCACTGCCGCCTTTTTCCTTTTCCAATTCCTGATCGGTCACCGTGCCCGGGCGCGCTTTCAGAGCGATCTGCTTGGCATCGTCGATTGTGACCTTGGCGTGTTTGGCCAGTTTCTCGCCCTGATAGGCTGCATGGCTGTCGGCTGCCATGGCCTGTCCACCCAGTAAGACTAAAGCCGTGGCGGCAAGCGTAATTACGGTTTTCATATCCATCTCCTGTGCAGGAAAATCCCTGCAATAAGGAGAGTGCGCCTGCAAACTGAAGCCACGCTGAAAGGATGCAGGCTAAAGCAAGGTCATTTCGGGCCAATTGCGGCGGAGGGGGTGGCCTCCGGGCTAAGGGATGGCTTGGAAGACAAGACGAGTATCATGGCCGGGAGAAACAGCAGGAGAAGGGGCACGGCGGCGAACAGTCCGAAGATGATGGCCGTGGCCAGAGGCTGTTGCAGGCCAGCGCCGCGGCTGAGACCCAGGGCCAGCGGCGAAAGGGTCAATATGGCGATCAGGGCCGACATCAGGATTGGCCGCAGGCGCTTTTCCCCGGCGTCGCGCAGGGCCTGTACGGTAATGGGACCATCCGTCTCGATTTCAGCCAGATAGAAGATGGCCAGTTCGGTGACCATGCCCACCACCATGGTCAGCCCCATCAGGGCTGAGATGTCGAGTTCAATGCCGGTCAGCCACAAGCCACACATAACGGCCGCGACGGACAGCAGCACGGTGCCCAGGGTGGCGATCGTCCAGGCGACACGATGGAACAAGACCGTCAGCAACAGGGCGGCCAGCAAGAGCGCGGCGCTGAACACCATGGCCAGGTCGGTAAAACTTTTTTGCTGTTGAGCGTACATGCCGCCATAATCGACGCGCACAGACGCGGGAAGGTGCAGGGCTGCCACTGTGGCGCGCACCGCCTTCATTGCTGAGCCGAGGTCACGGCCTTCCAGGCGCGCGGTGACCGCGACAAAGGGCGCGAGGTCTTCGCGGGTCAACTGCTTTTGGCCGGCGACAACCGATACGGTGGCGATCTGGTTGACCCGTAAGGCGTGGCCATCGGACGCCGTCAGCGGCAGGCTTGCCAACATATCGGCACGTTGCCGCAAGTCCTGCGGGCCGCGCACGCGCACGGCGATAAGCTGTTCGGCTAAACGCATCTGCGTGGCGATAGACCCGCCGATCAGGGTTTCCAGTTGTGATGACACCGCTCCGGCGTCCAGGCCCTGCTGCGCGGCGAGGCCGGGATCAACCTGTATGCGGATGGTGTCGCCGGCCACACGCTGGCCATCGACCACCTCGACCACACCGGGGATCTTGCCGATGGCATTGCCGACTCTTGTGGCGCTGTTACCGAGTTCGGCGGGATCATAGCCAAACAGCTTGACCTCTATAGGCTGGGGCACGGCGGTCAGGTCGCCGATTAGGTCCTCCATTAGCTGGGCGGTTTCGATCTCAAGGCCTGGCACCTTGGCGGCGATCTGTTGACGGATGTCCGCCATGACGTCTTCGATATTGCGCCGCGAGCCTGATTTAAGACGAATAAAATAGTCGCCTTCATCGGCCTCTGTCAGGCCGCCACCGAGCTGGGCGCCCGTGCGCCGTGAATAGCTGGCGACTTCAGGCGTGTGGGTGATGATGGTTTCAACCTGACGCAACAGCCGGTCGGTATCGCTTAGAGCGGCGCCGGACTGGGCCTTGTAATCGAGGATAAAGCCGCCTTCATCCATTTTGGGCATGAAGCCTGAAGCCAGATGTGTCCAGGCCAGGCCGCCGGCAATGATAAATATGACGGCGATGCCGCCCGCGAACAGATGGGCGTTGCCAAAGACAGCAGAGCCGGCCTTGTGATAGAGCCCGATCAGCCCGCCCATAAAACCATTGGCGCGTTCAGCGGCCGCCGCATCCTTGTCACGCAGCCAGTGTGCCGCCAGCAAAGGGATGAAAAAGCGGGCATAGAGCAGTGAAACAAATAGGGCCGCGACCATGGTGACCGCCAGGGCCTTGAAGAAGCCCCCGGTGACGCCGCCGATGAACGCCAGCGGCAAGAAGACGATGATGGTGGCGGCGGTCGAGCCGAAGAGTGGTCCGCCCATCTCGGCGGCGGCAACCAGAAGGCTCTTGCGGCTCTTGCTTTGCCCTTCCTGCATCCGCCGCATCATGTGCTCAAGCATGACCACGGCATCATCAACGACCAGACCGACCGCCGCCGCCATGCCGCCCAGGGTCATCATGTTAAAGCTCATGCCCAGGGAAAACAGGACCAGGCAGGTGGCGGCCAGAACCGCAGGCAGCATGAGGCCGGTTATCAGCATAAGCCGCACGGAGCGCAGGAACAGGAACAGCACCAGGCCTGCCAGAAGTGCGCCTAGAAGGATGGCGTCGCGCACCGAATCGGCGGCGCCGATCACCAGCTCCGACTGGTCATAGAACGGTGTCACCGTCACACTGGGCGGCAGCCCGGTTTCTTTCAGGCGCGCTGTGATGGCCTTGACGATCTTGACGGTATCGCCACTTGGCGACTGATGGATATTGACAAGAACCGCCTCGGTGCCGTTGGAAGTGATGCGCGTATAGTTGGGCTCGGTAGAGGGGTGGATGTCCGCCACCTGTCCCAGGGTTACGACCCCGGCAGCGTCCGCCGCCGTCTTGACGGGCGTGGCCGCGAGATCGGCGATGGACGCCAAACGGTTTTCAGCCAGCACGAGGTAAAGCCTGTGGCGGTCTTCGATCCTACCTAGGCCGGCAACCTGATTGGCCTTGCCGAGCGCCGTTGTAATGTCGGAAACACTGAGGCCTAGACCTTGCAGTCTGGCCGGATCGATATCGACCTCGATTTCGCGTGGCGCGCCGCCGAGGATGTCAACGCCGGCGACTTGAGGCACACCCGTCAATGCCGGGCGGACCTTGAGTTCGGCCAGTTGGCGCAGGGCGGCCGGGTTCAGCGTTTTTGAGGTCAGGGCGATGCCGAGCACGGGAAAAACCGTCGGGTCGGAGCGGTTGACGGTGAAGCGCGTGCCGGCAGGCAGATCCGTGATCAGGGTGGCGAGGGCGCTTTGCGTGGCCAGCTTGGCGGATACCATGTCCTCGCCCCATCCGAAGCTCAGGGCCACCTCGGCCGAACCACGGCTCGTCGTCGAGCGAATGCGCGTTACGTTGGGGACGGCGCGCAGGGCGATCTCGACCGGCCGGGTGATTTCCGCCGCCATCTGATCGGCGTCGCGGTCGCCGGCGTCGATCGCCACAACGACGCGCGGGTAGTTGATGTGCGGAAACAGGCTGACCGGCAGATTGAAGGCGGCGATGAGGCCACCGATGCTCAGAAGGATCACCGCCAGCCATATGGCCGGCGCCAGACGTTGCAGATGTGTCTTTTTGTCCTCAACCATCACTTCAACCGCACCTTCATACCGTCATCCAGCGCGGTGCCGCCCGCCGTGACGACACGGTCGCCGGCCTTAAGGCCTTGGGTGATGGCGATGCGATCGCCGCTCTGCGCCCCCGTCATGACATCGGCGCGATGTGCGATGCCGTCTTTTACGACAAAGACATAGGGTTGGCCGCCATCGTCCAGCAGGGCGTTATAGGGGATTGTCAGCGCGGCGGCGCTGGCCGTTACCGCCAGGTCGCCCTGCAACGGCTGGCCGATGCCTAGGTGCGTGCCTGCAGGAATGGCAGCGATGACCGGCGCCAGCCGCGTGGCGGGATCAACGACCGGGCTCGCCGATATAACAAAAGCGTCGAACGCCGGGCCATCGGGCGGGGTGATATGGATACGCGCGCCGGCTTGAACCTTTTGCGCCAGGGTCGGATCCAAACCGAAACGCGCCCGCAGATTTCGCGTGGAGGCAAGATTGGCGAGCGGCGTACCGGCGGCCACCAGAGTGCCGGGGCTTTGCGTCACCGCCACGACATAGCCCGCCTCTGGCGCGCGCAAAACAAGATTGCCGCTGCGCTGTGTCGCGGCGGCGAGTGCGGCCGCTGAAGACCTGGCCGCGGCGGCAGCCGTTTCGACCTCGGCGTCGCTGACCAGATTGTCGGCACGCAACCGTTTGGCACGCGCATAGGCCGCCTCCGCTGTCGCTGAATCCGCCCTGATCCTGACCGCGTCTGCCTGGCTTGTCTGGCTGGGCGTCAGATGCACCACCATCTGGCCGGCCTCCACGGCGGTGCCTACGGGCGCATCGATTGCGCCGACCACGGCCTCAAGAGGGGCCACCAGAACGGCGGCGCCGCCGGCACCCGTGTCCGTAACGCCGTAGACGGAGACGGTCTGGTCGACGCCACCGGTTTCCGCCTGCCCCAGAGAGACGAGCGCAACTGGATCGGAACCGGTCTCTTCCACCGGTTTGCCAGAACAGCCGTCAAGCAGGATCAGGGTGGCCATCAGCGGTGTTGTCCATGCGAAACGAGATGTTCCGTGTTTTGTATGTCTCAAAGTCATTTCGGCCAGCGTCCTTGTGGCAGTCCTGTCAGCAATTCCAGGCTGATGGTGAGTTCGGAAATATCCTGCTCGGCCTGATAGACCTGGCTTTGTTTGTCGCGCAGCGCCTGGGCGGCAGCCTCGGCGGTGGCGGGGGACAGGTCTCCGCGCTCTGCGGCTTTGGCCGTCTTGTCACTGAAGCCCTGTACGGCCGGCAGGTCTGCTAGTAGCCGTTCGCGTTGCGCGCGCAGCCGCATGATCTCCGTCACGGCGGCGGTGATATCGGTGCGGGTCTGGAACAGGCGGGCGTCGTATTCGGCTTTCAGCGCGGCGCGGGTGGCGCTTTCCACAGCGATGCCGCCGCGGTTGCGGTTCCACAGGGGCAGGGTGAAATCGACCGCCGGACCTACCAGTACATTATTCGCGGAGTCCCGATTGGCGTTGAGGGTGAGATTCAGCGCCGGAAACTGATCCAGAACCGCCTTGTGCAGCGCGTTTTCCTGTGCGGCATAGCCGTCACGCAGGGCCGCCAGATCGCTTCGCTGGGTGATGGCAAAATCTACCAGTGTCGTATAGGGCGGCGGAGTATCCGGCAGGACCGCCGGGGCCAGGGTCAGGGTGGTTTCGGGCGGAAGGCCCAACATGCGGGTCAGTTCAAACCGCGCGGCCGCCAGGCTCCGCTGGCTTGTCGTGTATGCCTCCGTGGCGGCCGCCGCGCCACTGCGCGCGGTTTGCAACTGATCGCCGGCGAGATCGCCCCGGCCTGCAGCGCGTGAAGTTCGCTCCAGAAGGCTGTCCTGAGCGGACTGGCTGACAGCGTTTATGGCCAGTTGCCGCTCTAGCAAGGCAATGCGAACCGCCTGCAGGCGGGCTTGACCGGCAGTTTGCCATTCGGCCCAGGCGAGATCAAGATGCACCTGCCGGCTAGCGGCCTGGGCTTGTGCTTTCACGACGCCGCGTGTGCGAAGGGCATTGAGATCAAGACCAAGGGCGGCCGTCAGATTCGCCAGCGTATCCGGCCCGGACAGGACGCTGTCGCTGCCGAGGCTGAAACTGGGATCGGGCATCAGACCGGCGGCAAAGGCTTGCGCATCGGCCACATCGGCACGGGCGCGCAGGGCCTTCAGATCGGGATTGGCGATGACCGCCAGCGTGGCGATGGCGTTGCCATCCAGCGGTAGCGATAGATCGATGGTGACAGGGGAAAGATAGGGACGTGCTGTGCCGTCGGCGAGATACGCCTGCGAGGTCACAGGTGGGACTTTAGCAAGCGGATCGGGCGCGTAGCGGGCGCAGGCGCTAAGGCTGGCGACCAGCGCCACGACAAGCAGGGCGCGCCCGCAGGCAGGCTGTAAGCGTATGGACACCACGCTTATGGCCCCACCACGAGTACGGCAAAGGTGTCGGGCACGATGGAGGGTTTTTTGCCCGGCGCTTCCGGTGGGCCATAATCGGCGAAGGGCAGATAGATGCGGCCCGTATCGGGGTCGAGCGCCGCCGTGCGCGCGCCCGGCCGGGTTGTCACCACATCGATCACTCTTGGCGCGCCATCAAAACTGATGACGGTGAGGGCGCCAGCGCCGGATGGGATATAGCCTCGCTTCGTTCGGGCATCATAGAGGGCGCCGTCGGCATGCAGACCAATGGGCAGGCGCGCCACCTCGGCACCGGTATTGGCATTGGTGACGCGGGCAAAGCCATTATTGCAGGCGGACAGAAGCAGGTTTTGACCCGAGATAAGCGCCAGGCCGGACGGTTCATCGCAATCTTCCAGCGGGTAGGTCGCCTTCACCGTCAAGGTCTTGGTGTCGATGATGACGATGGCGTTCTTGTCCTCAAGATGGGTGTAAAGAAGGCCATTGCCATCGGCGCCGCCGCTTTCCGGCGCGCCGGCAAGAGGTATTTTCCCCGTCGGGCGGCGGGTCGCCGGGTCTATCACGTCGATTGCGTTGCCGGCATTGTCGAGGACGAAAATCGCGCCGGTCGCCGGATCGCTGATGGCGCCATCGGGCTTGCTTCCGGTCGGGATATCGCCCAGACGGGCCCCTGTCAGGGCATCGACGAATGTCGCTTGATTTAGCTTGCCCTGGGTCAGTAACAGGGTCTTGCCGCCATCAAGCGGCAGGGCGATATGCGCGCCATTGGCATCCGCGAGGTGCGGCGTGATCGCACCGGTCACGGTATCTATCGCGGCAATGCTTGTGCCGTGGGTGACGTACAGGCGTTTCGTGACCGTATCGAAATTGGTATAGTCCCAGCCACCTGTGCCGCCGATCTTGTAAGTCTCAATGATTTTCAAGCCGCTGTCGCCGGCAAGGGCAGGGGAGGTCGATAAAATAGCGAGTATGGAAGCAGCGGCAAGGGCGAATTTCATGGGCCAGGCTTTCATGTTGTTACGTCTATGTCTTAGACTCCCAATATGAAGGCAAACTGAAATTTAAGTCTTCTGGCCTAAATATTCCCTTTTACTTTGGCAATTAGGATCAGCTTCGCCAGGCGACGAGGATAGCGCCTATAGCGATCAGTCCGACCCCCAGCCAATTGGGCGGTGACAGTTTTTCCCCCAGAAACAATACGGCGAATACGGCGACGAAGACGACGCTCAACTTGTCGACCGGGGCGACACGGGCGGCGTCCCCCAGCTTGAGTGCGTGGAAATAACAGAACCATGACGCGCCTGTCGCCAGGCCGGAGAGGATAAGAAACTGCCAGCTCCGGCTGGAAATACTGGTCGGGGCTTGCCAGCTCTGCGTCACCACAACCATCAAACCTGCGGCGATGACGATGACGATGGTGCGAATAAAGGTGGCCATGTTCGAATTGACGGCCGCGACTCCCACCTTGGCGAAAACGGCTGTAAGGGCGGCAAATATCGCCGATAATACGGCCCAGAACGGCCAGGAAAGGGTAACAGATTTCACGTCAGATTTCCCTTTCAAGGCCGGAGCATGTCAAGCCTGACGGAGCATAGACCTAATGCCAATTCCTAATGCCAATTTTGGCTACGCGTCAATCTGGCAAGGTGAAGAGGCCTTCTGCTGACGTGGAAGATTGGCTACGAAAACAGCTGTAAACAAGTCTATGCGACGTTCGTAAACTGGTCGCACTTGCGCAAGTTCTAAATGCGCGCGGCGTAGTTTTCGTGACGAAAGGCGTCATTCTCGCAAGGGGCTGGTCATTTTTTCTAAAGCATTGTACGAGACAGTATCGTTACGTGATCGTTTGCGTCGCTCCCGCTCAGGGCTCTGATGAAATTAGTAGGCAAATTCCTGCTGTCGCGCCTTTGGGCCTTCACCGCCATCCTGTTTATGGTGGCGACGCTTAATTCCGCCTACGCGGCAGTTCAAGCCGACCTTGCGATCATCGATCATCAGACGCACGGTGATACCCGATTTGCCGACGGTGGTTGGGGCGTGCACTGCGATGGATTGATCGTCGGTTGCCAGGGACATAGAGATCCACCTGTGAATTCCTCCGACTCTGACGCACCAGGTCAGGAGCACCATCATCATATGAGTGAGAGCAGCGCCGGAACCCTCGCCGACATGCGTGAACCGGATCGCCTATCTGCCTTCTTCTCACTTGTTCTCAGGCCCGGTGAAGCCGACAGGCTGAGCGGGCGTAATCCTGCAACCATCGACCAGCCTCCGCGTGTTCTGAGCCGCATTTAAGTGCAACCGCGCCAAGCTTTGGCGTGCTCAGAAACATAGCGAGAGACTTCAATGATTTCCCCAAAATTGCGCCATAGTTGCGCAAAGACGATGGCCATGCGCTTTGCTGGCCTTTCACTGGCGTGGGCGATATCCGCCTTCGCCGTTCAGGCAGAAACCCTGCCGCTTTCCGTGGCCATGACCCGCGCCGCGGAGGCAGACCTAAACCGAGAAGGTACGGCTCAAAGATTGGCGGCCGTGAAGGGCAGCCTTCTTCAGGCCGGTGTCAAACCTAATCCCAGTCTGGCGCTTGAGGTTGAGAATGCCGTTGGCTCAGGTCCTTACAGCGGTATTGACCGCGCCGAAACCACACTGAGTTATCAGCAAGTTCTGGAAAGTGGCGCTAAACGGCAGGCCCGGATAGAGGTGGCGTCAATAGAGCGCGATCTGGTCGTTGCCGAGGGGCGGATCCGGTCATTGAACCTTATGGGCGAGGTCGAGGGGGTTTGGATTGAAGCCGTCGCCGCCGAGGCTGAGGTCCGTATCGCCGAAGAACGTCTCAAACTGGCAACCGATACCCAAGGCGAAATTACAAGACGGGTCAAAGCCGCCCGCGACCCGCTTTTTGCAGGTTCCCTTGCAGATGCAGATGTCGCACGCGCGCAGATCACCCTGGATCAATCGAGGCAGATCGCGGCATCCTTTAAAGAAAGGCTCGCCGCCTATTGGGGCGGCACGACGGCGTTTGATCTTGACCCGGCCTGGCTTGAGGACCTCACGGCATCAACGGCGCTGCCAACGATCATGGAAACGCCGGATATTGAACGCCTTCGGGCACGCCAGCGTATAGCAACGGCACAAATCAAACTGGAAACGGCGAGAGGTGTACAGGACCCAACCTTGTCCGCTGGGGTTCGTCATTTCAAGGCGGATGGCGCTGTGGCCTTTGTGATAGGCGGATCTCTGCCAATTGGCCGCTATGACACCAATAAAGGGGCTATTGAGCGCTCTCGTGCCGACGCCCTGGCGGCTGCCACAGATATCGAGGCGAGTGACCGTGTTCGCATGCGGGACATTGCTGCGATCACGCCGAGGCTTGTCAGCTATGCCGAGGAGGTGAAACGGCTCGACGCCGAGGTTATCCCAAAATCCCAGCGCGCCGTCTCTCAGGTACGTGAAGGCTTCGCGCGCGGTGGCTTTACCTATCGTGATGTCATTGGCGCGCAAGACGCGCTCATCTCCATCAAAGAGCGCCGTCTGTCTGTGCTCAAAACCTTTCATCTGGAACGCGCCCGCCGTGAGCAACTGGCTGGCCAGTGGGTTCCCCTCATTCCCGTGCAGGAAGCGAACTAATGTTACATAAAATGAATCCGAGCAACCGACGTTTCTGGCTGGCCGGCGCGGCGGTATTGGCGATGACCGGCCTTGTCGCCTGTTCCGATAAGAAGGCTGTCAAAGATGAACATGGTCATACCGAAGCGGGCCATGAGGAGGGCGCGGAAGAGACGGCCAAGGGACCGCATGGCGGCCGCTTGCTGGAAGACGGCGACTTTTCGCTTGAAGTCACTATTTTTGAAGATGGCGTCGAACCTGAATTCCGCTTTTATCCTTACCTCAAGTCCAAGCCGCTCGATCCAAAGTCGGTAACGGTCAACACCACCCTGACGCGGCTGGGCGGCAAGGTCGATAGCTTCAGCTTCGCACCCGAAGGCGATTTCCTGAGCGGGCAGGGGGTGGTGCGTGAACCGCATTCTTTCGATGTCGCCATCAAGGCGACGCATAACGGCAAGGTCTCCACCTGGTCCTACCAATCCTACGAAGGCCGCACGACGATCGCACCGGACGCGGCGGTCAGCGGGGGCGTGGTGGCGGAAGCGGCAGGTCCGGCCGTTCTTGCTGAACGCATCGACATGTCGGGCAGGGTTGAGATTACCCCAGAAGGCAAGAGTGAAGTGCGTGCCTGGTATCCGGGTCGCATTATGTCGATGAACGGCGAACTGGGGCAGGCGGTACGCAAGGGGCAGGTTCTGGCGCGGGTCGAATCGAGCGAAAGCCTGCAAACCTATTCTATCCCGGCGCCGATCTCCGGCGTCATCATGGAAAAGAACGCCAATGTCGGCGGCGTGGCCTATGACAGCCCGCTGTACGTGATTGCCGATCCTAATTCATTGCATGCCGAGTTTTTTGTTTTTCCGCGCGACGCCGAGAAGATCAAGGTCGGCCAGGACGTTGAAGTGCGGACGCTAAGCGGGGACACCAAGCTATTGGCGAAGGTGGAATCACTTCTCCCCAATGCTGATCCCACCACACAGACCCTGATGGCCCATGTTCACCTGCCGCCTGGGGCCTCGGCCAATTTCCGTTCAGGACTGGGCGTCGAGGGCAGCTTCGTCGTCGGATCGCAAAGCGTTCCCTTAGCGGTTCGGACCGAAGCGATCCAGCGCTTCCGAGACTTTCAGGTGGTGTTCGCCAAGGTCGGCAACACCTACGAGGTGCGGATGCTCAAACTTGGCCGTCAGACGCCGGAATGGACCGAAGTCCTCGACGGCCTCGTAGCCGGTGAGGTCTATGTCACCAAGGGCGCCTTCCTCATCCGCGCGGACATCGAGAAGTCCGGCGCGAGCCACGATCACTAGGGGGGCATCATGTTAGAAAAAATCATTCATCAGTCGATACGACATCGTTGGCTCGTACTTCTGACCGTGCTCGCCTTGTGTGCGCTCGGCGTATACAACTTTCAGCGCCTGCCGATCGACGCCGTGCCGGATATCACCAATGTGCAGGTTCAAATCAATACCGAAGTAGCCGGTTATTCCCCGCTTGAGGCCGAACAGCGCATCACCTATCCGATCGAAACGGCGATTTCAGGCTTGCCCGGCCTCGAATATACCCGCTCGATCTCACGTTATGGTCTGAGCCAGGTGACGGTCGTCTTCAAGGACGGCACGGACCTCTATTTTGCCCGTCAGCTCGTCAATGAGCGGGTGCAATCGGCCAAAAGCCAGTTGCCAGCGGGCGCGGAGCCAACCCTTGGGCCCATTTCGACCGGCCTTGGCGAAATCTTCATGTACACGGTCGAGGCCAAACCCGGCGCCGTCAAGTCCGATGGCACGGCGTGGAATTCCGAAGACCTGCGAACCTTGCAGGACTGGGTCGTCAAGCCGCAGCTTCGCAACACGCCGGGCGTCACCGAGGTCAATACCATCGGCGGATTCGAGCGGCAGTATCATGTCACGCCCTTGCCGGAACGCCTGTCGGCCTATGGTCTGACCATGTCAGATGTTATCAAGGCGCTGGAAGGCAACAACGCCAACCGCGGCGCAGGCTATGTCGAAAAAGCCGGTGAACAGTATCTGGTGCGCGTGCCGGGGCAGGCGGCCACCATCGCCGACCTGTCGTCGATCGTCGTCCAGACACGCTCCGGCGTGCCGATCCGCGTGGCCGATGTCGCCGATGTGGCGCTGGGCGAAGAACTGCGAACGGGGGCTGCAACGCAGGACGGCAAGGAGGTTGTGCTCGGCACGGTCTTTATGCTGATCGGCGAGAACAGCCGCACGGTCGCCGAAGCGGTGGCAAAACGGCTGGAGGTCGCCAACAAGGCCCTGCCGTCTGGCGTTCAGGCAGTGGCGGTCTATGACCGGACCGATCTGGTCGAGCGCACCATCAAAACGGTCGAGAAAAACCTGACGGAAGGGGCCCTTCTGGTCATCGTCATACTGTTCCTGTTGCTCGGCAATTTCCGCGCCGCCATCATCACGGCCCTGGTCATCCCGATCGCCATGCTGATGACCATTACCGGCATGGTCGAAAACAAGGTGTCGGGTAACCTGATGAGCCTGGGCGCGCTCGATTTCGGCCTGATCGTCGATGGCGCGGTGATCATCATCGAGAACTGCCTGCGCCGTTTCGCTGAGGCGCAACACCATTATGGCCGTCTTCTGACCCGTGACGAACGTTTCAGCCTGGCGGCCAAGGCCAGCGATGAGGTCATCAAGCCCAGCCTGTTCGGCGTGCTGATCATCACTATCGTCTATGTGCCGATCTTCGCCTTGCAGGGCGTCGAGGGCAAGATGTTCCACCCGATGGCCTTCACGGTCGTCACCGCCCTGACCGCGGCGCTGGTCCTCTCCCTGACCTTCGTGCCGGCCATGGTGGCGATGTTCATTACCGGCAAGGTGCAGGAAAAGGAAAGCTGGTTTATGCGCGGCGCGCGTAGGGTCTACGAACCCGCCCTGAAGGCGGCCTTAGCCATGCGTGTCGTGGTCATTGGTTTGGCCGTGGCCTTGATGGTTATATCAGGGTTTCTTGCTACCAGACTGGGCGCCGAATTTATTCCCAATCTCGATGAAGGTGATGTGGCGCTTCATGCCCTGCGTATTCCGGGCACCAGCCTGACCCAGGCCGTGAAGATGCAATCAGCTCTGGAAGCACGTTTGAAAGAGTTTCCCGAAGTCGATCGCGTCTTTGCCAAATTGGGCACGGCGGAGGTGGCTACCGACCCGATGCCGCCGTCGGTCGCCGATACCTTCGTCATGCTGAAGGACCGCAAGGCGTGGCCTAACCCAAAGGAGCCCAAGGATAAATTGGTCGCTCGCCTACAGGCGGCGGTCGAGCAGATTCCCGGCAACAATTATGAGTTCACCCAACCGATCCAGATGCGCTTCAACGAGTTGATCTCCGGCGTGCGCTCCGATGTGGCGGTGAAGATCTTCGGTGACGATCTCGATAAACTGCTGGCCAGCGGCCAAGGGGTACAGGAGATCATGGAAAAAATACCGGGCGCCCAAGACGTCAAGGTCGAGCAGGTCACCGGTCTGCCGGTGCTTCAGGTGACACCCGACCGCGTCGCCATGGCGCGTCTGGGCCTCAATGTCTCCGATATTCAGGATGTTGTTTCGACGGCCCTTGGCGGTACGGAGGCAGGGCAGATATTCGAAGGTGACCGTCGTTTCGATATCGTCGTGCGTTTGCCGGAACATATCCGCTCAAACGTCGATGAGATTGGCCGGCTGCGTGTACCGGTTCACGGCGCCACTGGCGATCCATCCGGCATGATGGGGTTCGTTCCCTTGTCGGAGGTGGCGACGATCGACATGGTCGTCGGGCCGAACCAGATTAGCCGGGAAGATGGCAAGCGCCGCGTCGTCGTCACTGCCAATGTGCGCGGCACCGATCTGGGCACCTTTGTCACGGCGTTGCAAACCCAGGTCGACCAAAACGTCAAACTGCCCGAAGGTTACTGGGTGGATTTTGGCGGGACGTTCGAACAACTGACCTCGGCGACGCAGCGTCTTCAGATCGTCGTGCCAATCGCGCTGGTGTTGATCATCGGGCTGCTCTTCATGCTGTTCGGCAATATCGAGGACGCCCTGATCGTCTTCAGTGGGGTGCCTCTGGCGCTGACGGGTGGGGTTATAGCCTTGGCGATGCGGGGAATTCCTTTATCGATCTCGGCAGGTGTTGGCTTCATTGCCTTGTCTGGGGTGGCGGTGCTCAACGGTGTCGTCATGGTGACTTTCATTCGCTCGCTCATCAAGGAAGGCAAGACGCTGGATGCCGCTATATACGAAGGTGCGTTGACACGACTCAGGCCGGTCCTGATGACCGCTCTGGTAGCGTCACTCGGCTTCGTGCCCATGGCATTCAATGTCGGCGCCGGCTCCGAGGTCCAGCGACCTTTGGCGACGGTAGTGATCGGCGGCATCGTGTCATCGACCCTGCTGACCCTTCTGGTCTTGCCGGCCCTCTACCGGCTGGTCTATGGGCGCAAAAAGGGACCGCAGACCGCGATCGAAAGAGAGGAAATGTAAACTCAGCATCGAACCGGGACGTGCCCTTATCAGGTACGTCCCGAGCCGATGCGAACTTAAGCTGGCACTCATTGGCTTGTTGCATAACGCGAACGACGGCCACTCTGACGAGGTCACGGGTGAACCATCTTGCGACCGATGGGTCTTTGAGGCTTGTAGCCGCAAGACGCGGTGTTAAGGTTGACAATTAGAGCCATTCCTCTGTCGGTCACGTCGGGACGGGTCGTGCGAGATTGGAAATGGCCTGCATACCACGGGGAATAAAGAAGACTACCATATGGCAAAAGCTCTCAACATAACGCCGACCGTTCTCGATGTGCTCGTGATCGGAGGCGGACAAGCCGGTTTGGCAGCCGGCTATCACTTAAAAAAGACCGGCCTGACCTTCCGGATCATCGAACGTGCCCCGCGCGTAGGTGATAGTTGGCGGAGCCGGTACGATTCCCTTGTGCTGTTTACGCCCAGACATCAAACCGCCTTGCCAGAACGTCCTATTTCGGGAGATCCTGCCGGCTTTCCAAGGCGTGACGAGGTCGCTGACTATCTTGAAGACTACGCCTTGGCGTTTGACCTGCCTATCACGCTTAAGACGGCTGTCATAAAGCTCAAACGGCTGCCAACCGGTTACTTTGAAGCTGTCCTGTCGTCCACCCATCGCGTGCTGGCGAAGACGGTGATCATCGCCGAGGGAACGTTTCAAAAAGCGATAATCCCTAAAGAAGCGCGCGGACTCTCCAATAAGGTCGCCCAGCTCAGCGTAGAAACCTACCGCAATCCAAGACAGGTGCCACAGGGGCCCGTCCTCGTCGTTGGCGACGGTGCCAGCGGTCGCGAGATCGCGGCTGAGCTGGCAAAAACCCACCCGGTGCAGCTTTCGAGCGGTCATAAAAGGACCCTTTTTCCGGAGAGGTTCATGGGACGCAATATCTGGACGTGGCTCTCCATGGCCGGCTTCCTTACGGCCCCTCGGAAGTCCGCCCTGGGACAAATGATGATGAAGATGGAGCCGATACCGGACCGCGCCAAAAGTCTGAAGGCCCTTCGGGCTATGGGTATAGACCTCAGGCCTAGATTGATTTCGGCTGACCGGGAAACGGTCACCTTTCAGGACAAAAGCGCCTCGACCGTCCGGACGGTCATTTGGGCGCGTGGTTATGGGCGGCAGTCGTCATGGGTGGATGTGCCGGGCTCGAAAGACCTGAATGGAAATCCAATACATAGCGATGGCGTGTCCCCGGCTGAGGGGCTTTACTATATGGGCCGGCCCTGGCAACGAAACTGGGCATCGGGTCTCATGCTGGGGGTAGGGGCTGACGCTGAGTTCATCGTTGCGAAAATCCTAGCCAGCGGAACCATCGCGCCGACACCGAGGTCGCACAATATCCGCCAGCAAGTAAATAAGTAACGAAATATTATATCGTATCGTAAAAACTCAAAACTAAGCAAAAAGCAGGGAAACGTCTTGCTTGAGAAATAGCAACTTGACATCAACGCAAAGTGAAACGATTTTGGAGACGTGATTACAGCGCTTCGAACTTGTCTGATACGCACCCGTGCGATCATTGTCTTCTGCCTGGTGGCGTTGACAATCGGTGCGGCTGTATCTTCAGCGCACGCTCAGGTTCTCAATCTCTCCCATGTTGCCACCGGTGAAGTGATTACGGCAGATGGCGGATGGACGTCCCCTTGCAATCCTGAGCTTGAAGCTTGCTCCAGTTCCGACGGATCTGAGTCCGGCTGTCTCCGATGCCTGCATCATCATCACTTCGGTGAGTCGCAGTTTAATACGGTGTTGGCAGAGCTTGGTGATAGCGCAGCGACGTTCCGCCCTTTGAGCGTCTTTGGGATTAACCGCCAGCCTGCCATTAAGTCGGCAGGCCTGTCCGCCGCTGACCAACCTCCGAAAATTTAACCGACGCACTTTAAGCGCGCGCGGCGAAGCCGTTGCGCCTCGGTTTCATTTTCAGAGGATTTCTCATGACTTTCCAATATGGGGGGGCGCTCACAGCGTTACTCCTGGGTGTGGGCGCAAGTCTCCCCCCAACACTGGCGGCGGCCGATCCGGCGCCATCGTTTCAGGAACTGCTGCGTCAGGCGCCTAGCGCGCCCCGGCTTCAGGAGTCGCAGGCCACCCTAGGTCAGGCGGAAGGGTTGCTGAGGCAATCTCGCGCCCACCTCAATCCCAATGTCAGCGTATCCGTCGAGAACTTCGGTGGGAAAGGCCCTTACGCAGGCAGTCAGGGCGCCGAGACAACAACCTCCGTCGAACAGACGATCGAGCTAGGGGGCAAGCGCAACGCGCGCATTGCCGTGGGCCAAGCCGGTCTCGATGCGGCACGTTCCCGCGCCGCCCAGACCCAGGCCAATTTCGCCTTCGATCTGGCTCAGGCCTATGTCGAAGCCGAGGCCGCAGAGGCGCGCCTGCAACTGGCCAAGGATGCGCTGGCGCTTGCCATAGATGATGCGCGCGTCGCGGATGCGCTCGTTCAGTCGGGCAAAGAGGCGGACTTGCGTTCGGTTCAGGCGCGGTCTGCGGTCGAGGCCGCTCGCGCCTCGGTCGACGAGGCACAAGCGGGACGCACCGGCGCTTTCGCTAAGCTGACCGCCATGGTCGACTCGCCGGTGCCGTTCACCGCAATCTCAACAAGCCTTCTCGTTCATGGCGATATGGACGAACCCATCCCGTCCGCAGATCCTCTGGAGAGTCCTGGCTATCTGGTGGCCGTGGCCGAACGCAACGAAATCGCCCGTCGTGTGAAGGTCGAGCAAACGCGGTCGTCTCCGGACGTCACCGTGTCTCTCGGCTATCGGCGGTTGGCGGCTGATGACGCCAATGCCTTGGTCGGCGGCGTCTCCGTACCGTTTCCCATTTTCGACCGGAACCGGGGCAATATCAGCGCCGTCCAGTCCGAACTGACAGCCGCGGACCAACGGGTCAACATCGCTCGCCTAGATGCACAGGCTGACATTCAGTCGGCGACCGGCCGTCTGACGGCGGCCGTTACCCGAGTCAAGTCGGCCCGTGACAGCGAGCGCACCGCCGAGGAAGCCTACCGGTTGACACGGGTGGGCTACGAAGCGGGCAAACTGCCGTTGAGCGAAGTGCTCAACGCGCGCCGCACCCTGACCGACGCCCACAATCAATCGCTCAAAGCCCGGCAGGATCGTTTGACCGCCGAGGCTGAGCTCGCACGCCTGCGTGGCGTCGCCCCGTTTGGAGAACAATCGTGAAACCCAAGAATCGATACCTTTACGGCGCCGCCTTCGCCGCAATCCTGATCGCGGCCCTGAGCGGCTTCGGCCTCGCGCGCTGCACCGCCAGCAAGCCTGTCGCCGAGAGCAAGGCGGTGGCCATCGAAGAGAAGCCGTCCAATGAGTTGAAGCTGGCGCCAGACGTGATCGCCAATGCCAAGATTGGCCTTGAAACGGTTACTGCCGGTGGTCTGTCATCAGAAATCCTGACCCAGGCTCAGGTCGTGGCGACCCCGACTGGGGAAGCGGCCCTGACGGCGCGTGCGGCCGGCGCCGTGACGCGCATTTACAAGCGCCTCGGCGATCCCGTCAAAGCTGGCGAGCCATTGGCTCTGATCGAAAGCCGTGATGCAGGACAAATCTCGGCGGAACGCACCACAGCGGTCGCCCGTGCCCGTGTCGCCCAGGCGAACCTGGCGCGCGAAAAGTCGTTGATGGACCAAGGCGTGTCGGCGCGCGTCGATTTCGAGCAAGCGCAAGCTGAAGCTGCGGCGGCGCAGGCCGAAGTCTCTCGAACCAACTCGGCCGCATCGGCCGCTCGGGTGTCGTCGGACGGTCATAGTGTCACCGTTGCCAGTCCGATATCCGGTCGGGTGACGGCGAGCATGGCGAGTCTCGGCGCTTATGTACAGCCTGAGACCGAACTGTTCCGCGTCTCCGATCCCAACCAGATTCAGGTTGAAGCAGCGATCAGTGCATCAGATATGACCCGGGTCGCGGTCGGTGACCGTGCAACAGTCGAACTGCCAGATGGCCGTGTGCTTGAAGCACGGGTGAGGGCCGTCACGCCGTCGCTCAATGCTGAGACACGCTCTGCCACCGCTGTCCTCGATATCGCCGGCGGCCAAATCCAACCTGGGTTGTCGGTGCGCGCGCGCCTGTTCCCGGCCGTTGCTGCCGCCTCGTCATCAATCGTTGTGCCGGACGAGTCCGTGCAGTCGGTCAATGGCAGCGATGTTGTATTTGTGCGCACAAAAGACGGCTTCAAAGCCGTGCCCGTTACCGTCGGACAGCGCAGTGCAGGTCGCGCTGAAATCACAGCCGGTTTGTCTTCCGGCGAGTCCATTGCCACGCGCAATGCCTTCTATCTGAAGGCTGAGCTTGGCAAGGGCGCGGCAGAGGAAGAATAGTCATGATAGGAAATCTTATGGCCCTCAGCGTGCGCTCACGCTGGGCTGTCCTCCTCATTGTCCTCGTCGTCGGCGCTTTCGGCGCCTGGCAGCTTACCAAGTTGCCGATCGACGCGGTGCCGGACATCACCAACAATCAGGTACAGATCAACACGCTGGATTCGGGTCTGTCTCCAATTGAGATCGAAAAGCGCGTTACCTTTCCAATCGAGACGGCCCTTTCCGGTATTCCGGGTCTGGAAACCACGCGCTCGCTGTCACGCAATGGCTTCTCGCAGGTCAGTGCGATCTTTAGTGAAAACACGGACCTGTATTTTGCCCGCCAGCAGGTCAGCGAGCGCATTGCTCAGGCGCGAGACAGCCTGCCTGAAGGCACCCAGCCACAGATCGGTCCCGTGACGACCGGTCTCGGCGAAGTCTATATGTACGCCATCGACTATGCCAACCCGAACGGCAAAGGCGCCAAGGTCGTCGACGGTCAGCCGGGCTGGCAATCGGACGGGAGCTTCCTCACTCCAGAAGGCGATCGTCTGACCGATGACATTTCGCGGGCCGCCTATCTACGCACTGTGCAGACCTGGATCATCTCACCGCAACTGCGTACCGTCAGAGGCGTGGCCGGCGTGGATTCCATCGGCGGGTTCGAGAAGCAATATGTTGTCGAGCCCGATCCGGTGAAGCTGAGCGCCTACGGCATTTCTTTCTCGGAACTCGCCAAGGCACTGGAAGCCGCCAACCTGTCGGTCGGCGCCAACTTCCTCAACCGGTCGGGTGAGGCCTACCTTGTTCGGGCTGATGCCCGTATCCGGTCGCTCGATGAGATTAATCAGGCAGTCATCGCCACGCGCGGCGGCTTGCCGATCGCCCTGAAAGATGTCGCCAAGGTCACCCTCGGCGGCGAGTTGCGAACGGGCGCCGCGAGCATGAACGGGCACGAAGTGGTTATTGGTACGACCCTTATGCTTATCGGTGAAAATAGCCGTACCGTCGCCAAGGCGGTCGGCGAGAAGATCGAGACCATTAAGAAGTCCCTTCCACCAGGCCTGAAGGTGACGACGACGTTGGATCGCTCCAAGCTCGTCAATGCCACGGTTCATACCGTTCAGAAGAACCTGTTCGAAGGCGCGATTCTCGTGGCCGCAGCCTTGTTCCTGCTGCTCGGCAATGTCCGCGCCGCGATCATAGCCGTACTCATCATTCCATTCTCTTTCCTGATGATGGCGATCGGCATGAACGGCATGAAGGTGTCCGGCAACCTGATGAGCCTGGGGGCGCTTGACTTCGGATTGATCGTCGATGGAGCCGTCATCATTATCGAGAACTGCCTGCGTCGACTGGCAGAGCGTCAGCATCACGAAGGCCGTATCCTGTCCCTGCGCGAACGGCTGGAAGAGACGACCCTTGCCACGCAGGAGATGATCAAGCCGACCGTTTACGGTCAGGCCATCATCTTCCTCGTGTTCGCGCCGTTGCTCACCTTCACCGGTGTCGAAGGTAAAACGTTCTCTCCGATGGCGATCACCCTTATCCTGGCTCTGGCCGCCGCCTTCGTCCTGTCGATCACCTTTGTGCCCGCCATGGTCGCTCTTCTGATCCGTGGCAAGGTGACCGAAAAGGAGGTCTGGATCATCCGCAAAATCAAGGCGGCTTATGAGCCGGTTCTGCATCGCGCGGTGGCCAAGCCCTGGCCTTTTATAACGGCCGGCCTCGGCATCTTCCTGGTTTCTGGTTTCGTCTTCACCTTGCTGGGGCAGGAGTTTATCCCGCAACTAGACGAGAAAAACATCGCGCTGGCCTCTTCACGAATTCCCTCAACGGCGTTGGAGGAGTCGCTGAATATGCAAAAAGATGTCGAGAAGGCCGTCACAAGCTTGCCTGAAGTTGAATTGATGTTTTCAAAGACAGGTACTGCGGAGGTAGCCACTGATCCGATGCCACCCAACATTTCGGATGGTTTCGTTATCCTGAAGGAGAAGGAAGACTGGCCAAAAGACGTTAAATCCAAGGCTGATATCGTTGCACGGATTGAGGGTAAAACGAATGCTTTGATCGGTCAGAACTATGAGTTGAGCCAACCGATCCAGCTTCGTTTCAACGAATTGATCGCCGGGGTTAGAGGCGACGTCGCCATCAAGCTTTATGGCGACGATCTCGACAAGATGGGTGCCTCGGCCGCCAAGATCGTCAGCACGCTGCAAGCTATCCCCGGCGCCGCGGACGTGAAGGCGGAACAGACGGCGGGCTCGCCTACACTTGATGTACAGTTCGATCGGGCTGCCATAGCTCGGTACGGCCTGACCGTCGAGGAGGTGGCCGACACTGTGGCAGCCGCCATGGGCGGACGCGAAGCCGGCCTCGTCTTCGAAGGCGACCGCCGCTTCGACATCGTGGTTCGGGTGCCTCAGACCACACGCAACGATCTGGACGCCTTTAAAGCCTTGCCGGTCATGCTGCCTGAGCAGGGCGGACAGGCGCGCGGCTCCGTACCGCTCAGCCAGGTGGCGCAGTTCCGCTTCACCGAAGGTCTGAACCAGATTTCTCGCGAAAACGGTAAGCGCCGTATCGTCATTCAGGCCAATGTGCGTGGGCGTGACGTGGGGTCCTTCGTTACGGAAGCCCTGCCCAAGGTCGAAGCCGTCGCCCTTCCGACCGGGTCTTTCCTGGAATGGGGCGGTCAGTTCCAAAACCTGAAGGCCGCCTCTGATCGCCTCGCTATCGTCGTGCCGATCTGTTTCCTCGCCATCTTCGGCCTCCTCTATATGGCTTTGGGTGGCATCGGTCGGGCGATCTCGGTGTTTACGGCGGTGCCTTTGGCGCTCGCTGGCGGCATCTTCGCCCTGGCCATGACGGGAATCGCCTTCTCGGTCTCGGCGGCGGTGGGCTTCATCTGTCTGTCCGGCGTCGCGGTGCTGAACGGTCTGGTCGTCATGAGCAGCATCCGTCAGCGCATCGAAGAGGGCATGGAGCTTGGTAAGGCCATTACCGAGGGCATGATTGAACGGGTACGCCCCGTCATTATGACCGGTCTCGTACCGGCCATCGGCTTTATCCCGATGGCGATCGGCACGGGCACCGGTGCGGAAGTGCAAAAGCCGCTGGCCATCGTGGTCATCGGCGGTCTGATCACCGCGACGGCCCTGACCCTGCTCGTTCTGCCGGCCATTTCGAAAGTCGTGCTGGGCCTGGGTGAGCGGATCACCAAGCGTAATGAGCCTCAAGCGGTTCATACCCCTGCAGAGTAATGCTTTGCGCATCCCGGCATTCGCCGGGATGCGCTTCCCATGAAAGGAAGTTAGCCGTGACTGACTCTATGAAACTCCTCAGAATCTATACGAGCGAAAGTGCGTACTTCGGCGATAGCAAGGTTATGACTGTTATCGCTACCCGTGCCCGCGAAGCCAAACTTGCCGGGGTGACCGTGCTCCAGGCAATGGTCGGGTTTGGCAAGTCCGCCCATCTACGCAAGCGCCACGTTCTTGAAGATGACCAGTCTCTGGTCATCGAAATCGTCGACGAAGACGCCCGCCTTCGCAGCTTTGTCGCTTCCATCTCCGAAGTGACGGGCGTCGGCCTGATCACCCTGGAGGCGGTCGAGGTCCTGGCGATAGCAGGAGATGCGCGATGAGCACAGCCTCATCCCACAAGGGTGACGGGGGGCATGATGGGCACAGCCATGGCGCGGGCGTGACTAACGAGAGAAAGCTAACGATCGCGCTGGTGTTGACCGGTGGCTTCCTGATGGTGGAAGTCATCGGGGGCATCCTGACGCAAAGCCTTGCCCTCTTGTCCGACGCCGCCCACATGCTGACGGACGTTCTGGCTTTGGTTATTGCGCTCATCGCTATCAAGATCGGGCGCCGCGCCGCCGATCACCAGCGTAGCTATGGCTACCGGCGCTTCGAGATCCTGGCGGCCGCTTTCAACGCCATCCTGTTGTTCGGCGTCGCCATCTACATCTTCTATGAGGCCATACAGCGCTTCCTCCATCCGCCGGAAATCCAGACGACGGGCATGCTGGTCATCGCGGCCATCGGCCTAGTCGTCAATATCATCAGCATGATGGTCCTGCGTGGCGGTGCGGATAACAGCCTCAACATGAAGGGCGCCTATCTGGAAGTCCTGTCGGATATGGTGGGGTCCGTCGCGGTCATCGTCGGTGCCGGCATCATCGCCTATACCGGATGGCGTCAGGTCGATGCGGTTCTGGCCGTGCTTATCAGCCTATGGGTTCTTCCGCGGACATGGCGGCTGCTCGTCGACAGCACGCAAGTCCTGCTTGAGGGGACACCCGCCGGGGTCGATGTCGCCAAACTGCGCGCCGATCTGAGCGGCTTGCCGACGGTTCTGGACGTGCATGATGTGCATGTGTGGAGCATCACCAGCGGGCAGCACAGCCTGACCGCTCATCTGGACGTGAGCGCGTGGCCTACGAACACAATTCTATTGGAGGCTGCGCATGAAATAGCCATGGATCACGGCATAACGCACGCGACCTTCCAGGTCGAAGGCGGACACGTCGGTGGTCCTCTTGGGGAGCATATGTAATGAAATATACTGTTTTTGCGCTCATCGGGGCGGCCTTTCTAAGTGGCTGCGCAACGCCGGCGCCGGTCGCGGCTTCGTACCTCAGCCGGTTCGATGCCAAGACCTCCAATGCGCTCGTATCGACCTGTCTGCTGGAATCCAAGTGGCCGCTCTACAACTCGCCGGAATACCGCCAGGCCGGGGAACGGCGACGCAGCCAGATGCGCAATTCGCCAGGATTGGAGGTCCGCGACATGCAGGCCATGTGTTGGTCGGCTTCTAGGTTGCCGGCGGAAGCGACCGCCGCGCGGTGTAAGGACCTTATCGAGGTCAAGAAGAAGCGGCTGGGACAGCGCAGGGCTCAGCATGTCGAGCGGGTCGCGGATATTTGTGAACGCATGACAGGCCTGTCGATCAAGACAGGGTCATGACCGTAAGGTTCAACTCAGCCCAGGTGGGTCTGGCGCTCGACGACGGGTTCGGACTGAATGGCGCCGATGCCCGTCAGGATGCCGCACGTGCCGCTGGCTTCATTGTGGCACTGGCTTCGCAGCTCCAAAAGCTGCGACTTCAGGGCGGCAAGCTCCTGGAGGCGGACCTCCACATGGCCAATGTGCGCATCAAGGATCGGAAGCACATCATCGCAGCCCGCCGATGGAGCATCCATGGTTTGCAGCAGCGAACGGATTTCGTCATGGGTCATGTCAAGTGCGCGACAATTGCGGATGAACCGCAGCCGTTCGAGATGCGCCGGGCCGTAGCTGCGATAGTTGCCGTGCGTGCGATCCGCCTTCGGCAAGACGCCGGCCTTCTCGTAAAACCTGATGGTATCGGTCGTGCAGTTCGCCGCGACCGCCAGTTCACCGATTTTCATTCCTGTCTCCGCATAACCGCTTGACCTTGGAGTCACTCCAAGGTGCTTAATAGCCGAAATATCGATTGGAGTCCACTATGACCGACGACCACAAGACCCGACGCGCTACCTCTGACACGGACAAAATCCTTCGCACCGAAAAGGACAAAGAGGCGATCCATGAACTGGAGGCGAAGGTCGCGACCGATCATACGGGTCACACGCACAAGTCTCACGGGCATGCGGCTGAGGCCCATGCGCAGCCGGCAGACAGTCATGACCATGACCATGATAATGCGAGCCATGATCATCACGATCATGAAGGTCATGACCATGGCGACGATCATGCTGGACATGACCATTCAGCGCATGACCACGCCGGGCACGATCATTCGGGGCACGCGCATGCGGACGTCTCGCCGGAAGACCTGAAGCCGGTCAAGGTAGCGGCCTCGGGCGAAGGGATGACCACGGCCATTCGCATTATGCAGATGGATTGTGCGACCGAGGAAACCTTGATCGACAACAAGTTGGGCGGCATGGATGTTGTCAAGGGGCTCAACTTCAACCTGATGCAGCGGGTCTTGACCGTTGTCCACGAGCCTGAGGCTTTGGACGACATCCTGAAAGCGATCACCTCGCTCGGGTTTAAACCGCAGGTGCTCGACCAGGCGTTGGCGGCCGGCGGCATGGCCGCTCTCGCGCCTGAGGCGAAAAAGCCCTGGTGGCCGTTGGCGGTGGCCGGCGTCGCCGCGATCGCGGCGGAAGCCGTCGACTGGGCCGGTATGCCGGAGATGGTCTCCGCTCTCCTGGCGCTTTTGGCCGTCGGCATCTGCGGCTGGCCCATTTACAAGAAGGGTTGGATCGCCATCGCCAACCTGAACCTCAACATCAACGCCTTGATGAGCATCGCGGTCACCGGCGCCATGGTTCTGCGGCAGTGGCCTGAAGCGGCCATGGTTATGGTCCTCTTTGCAATCTCGGAGCTGATCGAGGCAAAATCGATGGATCGTGCGCGAAATGCCATCCAGGGGCTGATGTCGCTGACGTCGGAGACCGCCACCGTCAAACAACCTGATGGGAGCTGGAAGGAGATAGATGTCAAGGACGTGGCGATAGACGCCATCGTTCGGGTCAAGCCGGGTGAGCGTATCGGCCTCGATGGTCTGATTTCCAGCGGACGTTCCTCGATCAACCAGGCCCCGATCACTGGCGAAAGTTTGCCGGTCGACAAGGGCGAGGGCGACCCGGTGTTCGCCGGCACGATCAATGAATCGGGATCGTTCGAATACAAGGTGACGGCGGCGGCCGGTAACACCACCTTAGCGAAGATCATCCGCGCCGTTGAAAGCGCCCAAGGCGCCAAGGCGCCGACGCAGCGCTTCGTCGATCAGTTCTCGCGCGTGTATACGCCGATCGTGTTTGCTACCGCGCTTGGCGTCGCGGTCGTGCCGCCCCTGTTTATGGGCGGTGATTGGATGGCGTGGGTCTACAAAGCCCTGGTCATGCTCGTCATCGCCTGTCCATGCGCGCTCGTCATCTCGACGCCTGTCACCATTGTGAGTGGTCTGGCGACAGCCGCCAAAAACGGCATCCTCGTCAAGGGAGGCGTTTATCTCGAAGAGGGACGCAAGCTGAAGTGGCTCGCCCTCGATAAGACAGGCACCATAACCCATGGCAAGCCGGTCCAGACCGACTTCATTGTCCTGGGCAACATGGACGAGGGACATTACCGGGCGTTAGCGGCGAGCCTGGCCAGCCGTTCGGACCACCCGGTCTCCCAGGCCGTCGCCAAGATGGCTGAGAACGACAAGGTGAAGGTGCTGGACGTAGCAGACTTCGAGGCCCTGCCTGGCAAGGGCACGAAAGGGAAGATCGAAGGCGCCACCTACTATCTCGGCAATCACCGGCTGACGCACGAGCGGGGTCTGTGCGGCCCGGAGCTGGAAGAGCGGCTGAATGTGCTGGAAAAGTCGGGAAAGACGGTCATCGTTCTGACCGACGACAAAACCGTCATGGCACTTTTCGCGGTCGCCGATACGGTGAAAGACTCCAGTCGCGTGGCGATCGCCGAACTGCACAAACTCGGCGTGAAGACCGTTATGCTGACCGGTGACAATGAACATACTGCCAAGGCCATCGCCAAGGAGGTCGGAATCGACGAAGCCCTTGGCGACCAGTTGCCGGAGAACAAGCTGGAAGCCGTCAAACGCTTCCAAAAGGATGGCAAGGTCGGCATGGTGGGGGATGGCATCAATGACGCACCGGCGCTGGCACAAGCCGATGTCGGGTTTGCGATGGGCGCGATGGGGACGGATACCGCCATCGAGACTGCGGACGTCGCCCTTATGGACGATGACCTGCGCAAGATCGGTGTCTTTGTCCGTCTGTCGCAAAAGACACGCGCCGTACTGATCCAGAACATCACGTTTGCACTTGGCCTGAAAGCCATCTTCCTCGTCATTACCCTGATCGGGCTTGGCACGATGTGGATGGCGGTGTTTGCCGATGTCGGTGCCAGTCTGATCGTGGTCGCCAACGGCTTGCGGCTCCTGCGTAAAATCGATGTTGAGAAAATCGCCTAGTTGTTAGGTTCGAACACGATAGGATAAGCGCTCATCTATACACTCATATCCGCGGGCGCGGCGGTGAACGGGGCGGGGCCTCCCACCTGTAGTTGTGACAGGTGTTTCGCTTTAGGCCTGTTCGCGTTGCTCTACCTAGTGACGGAAGAATTATTGGTCGAAGCCCACGAAGCGGGCCGACAAGCCCTGTGCGACCGCAATGGTCTTCGCGGGCTTCCTAATCCTCATGTTAATTGAGGAAGGGGTGGGTAGCCTAGTTCGTAGTGGCGAGCGATACCTGTCCACCGTTCGATTTAACGAGCGTCTCAATCACCAGTTTTGTTTGCGCAACATCATTGACCCAGATTGAACTTATGCCGGCGTCGCGCATGGGAGCATCATTGCCACCGGGATAAAGGGCGTCGCCAATAAACAGCATATCTCCGGTCTCGATGCCAGTTTGCTCGGCCAACCGGCGCATGCCAAGTGCCTTATCGACGCCCGGTCTGGTGATGTCGATTGACGTCGAGCCACCGATGCGCACAGCGAAGTTGTTCAGCTTTTTATCGAGTAAGGCTTTGAGCGTGTTTCTCTTGACGTGATCATAATCCCATTTGGCCTTCTCCGCGGGCGGTGCTTTTTGGCCGAGGCCCGAGAAGGTGATCTGTGTGCCGCGATCTTCGATTTGATCACCCCATATTCGCGTCTCCAACAGACCTGCTTCCGAAACGGCCTCATCGAGCGACTGTAAAACCGTCGACCGTTCGGATTCGCTGAAGTCTTCCGCGTAAACCTGTGCCCATTGGCCTGTGAATCGGTAAAACTTGGTCCCCGAAGTGGGCAGGATAGACAGGTTCGATGTTCGGGCGTTGGCCGGCAAATGGTCCAACACCTGTTTTTCGAATTGTGACCAATCTCCACCTGAGATGACCGCGACCGAAAGTATGTCGAGCAAGTCGGCGATGAGGTGAGCCATCTCTTCGTCTATAGCTTGCTTGCTTTCGGCCAAGGTGCCGTCGAGGTCAAAAACGATAAGCTTCTTCATGTTGCCCAATTCCAAATACCGTTAAGTATTTAGGCCTGGCTCGATAAAATTTCGCTGCGCTTCCTTGGTCGGACCTTATTTAACGCCGGAGCTACCCTAAACGCCCGTCAGCTTCGGCTGCTTTTCCTTGTTGCGGCTGTACAGCAGCCAGCCGACGACGATTGTGATCACGGCGAGCTGTGCGCCAACAGATTGTACGGTCGGGAAAATGCCCAGCAGCTCGATTTGCGGAACAAAGCCTAGTTGAGTGACGTCGATTAGCCCGGCCTCCTGAAGTGCGGCGACGCCCTTGCCAGCCAAAACGACCGAGAGGATTGCTATGAGCCCTGAACTGAAGGCAAAGAATTGACTGATAGGTAACCGACTACTGAACCGCAGCATCGCCCATGCGATGCCGGCAAGCACCACACAGGCGAGTCCAGCACCGGCGAAGATGACCAGGCCGTTGTCGTGGGTCCACAAAGCCGCGTAGAACAGGATGGTTTCGAAGACTTCGCGATAGACCACGATAAAAGCCAGACCGAACAGAAACCACGAAGATCCTTTCGACAACGCTTGCCCCATGGTTTGCTGTATAAAGCGTTGCCACTCCTGCGCCTGCGACTTTCCGTGCAGCCAAATTCCGACCCACAAAAGGACCACGGTTGCGAACAGGGACCCAAAACCTTCGGTCAGCTCACGGCTCGCGCCACTGATGCCGATCAGAAATGTCGCGACGCCCCAAGTTGCCAGACCGGCCAGTAGCGCAACGACCCATCCCGCATGGACATAGGGCAGCGCTTCCTTTCGCTCGGCCTTTTTAAGAAAAGCGATCATGGCCGTCACGATCAGCAGGGCTTCGAGACCTTCACGCAGAAGGATGGTGAAGGCCCCGATGAAGGTAGACGTGTTGCTGCCGGCTTCGGGCGCCAACGCCTTTTCAGCCTGGCCAAGCAGGCTCTGGAGGGACCCAATTTTTGTCGCCACGACCTTTGGATCGTCCTGGCTGTGGATGCTGCTGCGCAGGCTGCCCATTTCTTTTTCGATGCGGCTGAGAAGCGTCCCGTCGCGCGCGGCCAAGGCCGGCTCCACGGGCTCGAAGCCGTCAAGATAAGCTGACAGGGCTAGTTCTTCGGCTCCGTGATAGTCACCCTTCTGATACGCCGACAGTGACTCTTGCAAGCGCTGATGTGAAATGGAAATCGTGCTTGTGGCGGTTGTTACGGCTGCGGCATTTCTCCTGAGATATGCGGTCAGTGCGAAGGCGTTTTCTGGTCCGACATCCTTTGCAAGATCTGCCGGCGCTGTTTTAGCGAGGGTAGCGAGATCGGGGAAACGCTTGCGCAGCGCCGGATCGGTTTTCCATAGCTGTTCGCCGCGGGCCGCGTCATTGAAAGCGAAGCTGCCCACATAGAAGGCAAGCGCCCATCGGTCAGTGTCCGGCAAATGTGCGAAGCTAGGCATGGCTGTGCCGTCGAGGCCCTGGCCGATGACCTGATAGAGGCCGAAGACACTGCGGTGCTGAGCGCGCCCCAAATCCGCGAAGGCGACAGGTTGCGGGTCAAGGCCGACCGCATTGGGGCCTTTGCCATTACCGTTGACGCCATGACAGCTTGCACAGTTGTCGGTATATAGTTTCTGACCTGAAGCAAAATCCGGTGCCGTCTTCGGCGCGAGGACGACCGGATAGGCGCTCAACAGGTGTGCGCCGAGTGAATGGGCCTTTTCAGCGACAGCGTCCGGGGACGCCTTACTCTTCACTGCGTGCTGAAAATCAGCGGCTTCACTCTGAAGGGCGGCTTTCTCGGGGCCATTGGGCAGGGATTTGAAGCGCTCAACGACGGAGGCCGAGAACTCGGTCATTTCCGAATATTCGCCCTCACTGATGACCTTGCCGTCCTTGACCGCGCCACCGTAATCGACGGCAAGGTAGTCGAGCAATCGCCAGGCCACCTGGACGTTTTCTGTGGCTGCCTCAGTCGGCGCGGCGTGGGCATTGGCGCCCAAGAATACGATATTTAACGCTGCAAACAGCAGAACCGCGAAACATTTGAGGCGCATGGTACTTTATAAAATCCGGGTTGAACCCGTGCTCTAATCTCAATTGAGCCCGAATGCAATGCATTCGCAGGTCTTGAGGTCTTTTGCAGTCAAAGCCGGCGGTCGGAATCGGTATGTGAGAGGTGATTACGCCTTAAGTGCAGAAATTACCTCAATCCTTCTGTGCGCCTTGACTGGATATTGGCAACGACTCTCTTCAGTTTTTTCTATTCATAGCATCTTGAAACACGCTAGATTAATCCGATGTCTATTGGTGTCGGCCAGTCGCGAAGGCGGCCGAAATTGGGGAAGTAAGGGCGATGTCGGAAACCAAAACAGCCGTTACCGGTTCAGACGCAGTAATGGACGTGCAATCCGTGCCGACTGGCAATCTGCCGGCCACCGTAAAGGTTGTCCTGCCGCCCGAAAAGCGCACGCTTGCCGAGGAGCTCGCTCGCAAGACACCGCTCGTGAAAACGGCCGATCATACGGTTGTTACCTTTGGCCAGGAGGCGATTGCCAGCTTTGGCGCAAAACTGGACGACATCCTGTCTGAAATCACGAAGGCCGATTCGCCGGTTCTGTTCGAACTGTTTCGCACGATTAAAGACGGCGTAAACGGTGCTGATCTGGGGGAGCTTGAACAAACCATTCGCAAGAAGTTGCAGTATGGCTTCCTTGAGAGGGTTCTGATGGCGCTTGGCCTGAGCGATCCTGCCAATCGCCTGAAGCGAGTGACAGACGAAGTGCGTGGAATGCTGCAAAGCAAGGCTAAGTCGCTGTCCGATCTCATCAAGCCGATGGAAAAACAGATCGAAAGCGAGACGACGAAGCTGATCGGCGAAGTGTCGCGCATGAGCACACTGGCGGATGGCTACCGTGATAACATCGAATCTCTGGGCGTTTATGTTGAGGCTGGACGTCATATTCTTACCATGGCAGAGACCGAACTGGTCAATCAGACGGAGCTTGCCAAGTCTGGCGACCCCCTGAAGGTGCAGCAGGCGCGTGACTTTGCCCAAAAGGTCGATCTTTTCCGTAACCGTGTGCTGGTGCTGGAAAGTTCCTACGCCAAAGCACCGACCGATCTGGACTCGATCGGTTTGGTTCGCGGCGCGGCGCTTGCCACTTTGGCAGACACGGTGACGTCGGCGCACGCCGAATTCAACGACGTAAAATCGATCCTCATTCGCCTGCATGCACTGTTCCAAACGCAGTCCGTCCAGCAGATGAACCTCATGCGGCGTGAACTGCGCGCCTCCTTACAGGGGTACGGCCTGGACGTGCTGGAAAGCGTGTCGGTCGATGCCGTCAAGGCGTCTGGTGAAGCGCGATTGGCGGATGCGGATCTCGTCTTGGGCGCCGCCCAACGCTTGCGCGTCATCGCTGACAAGGTTGTGGCGGAAGGTGAGCGCAACAAGCAGCGCTATGCCGCCGCCCGCGTCAAACTTGAGCAGGCACGGCAGTTGGCGGTAGATCGGCCAATCGCTTCGTAAATTCGGGTCAGATACAACCGCGACGTGGTAGGGAATACAATACATGGCAACGTTCAAGCTCACTAAGGGCCAATCTTTCCAACTCGAAAAAGAGATTCAGTTGGTACACTCCGGTCTCGTCTGGGACCCGCCCGAAGGCTCGGAGGCGGCCTTCGATCTTGACGTCCATTGTTTCGCCCTCGTGCACCCGCGTGGGGATGCTAATCGGGCGCGGCTCTACAATGACGGCTCACATGCGCTTTGCTATGCCTTCGTCCGCGGCCCCGGTAATCGCGAGGGATCGCTCCTCAAGAATGCAGACGGATCGTTCCAAACCGATGACGGTTCGATGTGGCATGAACGGGACGATCGCACCGGCCGTGGCGGTATGGGCCACAATGAACCGGAAGAAGAGGAAGAAGAACCCGGTCACGGCGGTGGACACCATGACGAGGGCTTCCGTGAAGAATTCAAAATTGAATTGGCGAAATTGCCCGCCGAAATTTCCGAACTTGCCGTCTGGGCATCTATCCACGATGCGGAACGCAAAAACCAGCATTTCGGCAAGGTGAGAAACGCCTATATCGAGGTTTGTGACGCTATGGACTCGGAGTTGTGCCGCTATCAACTGACGTCGGAGTTTGCCGGCAAGACGACCATCCAGGTGGCATCTTTCATCAAGCAAACCGACGGTTCATGGAAATTCCATGCCGTGGGCGCGGCGTCGAACGCCGGCCTGGGTGATGTCATCAATGCCTATCTTCAATAGTTAGACCATAGCGTGCGGGACCAAAGCAGATTGGAAAAGAAACCCGCCATATTGTTTGGGACGCCCAAGGCCCCAGCCGTGAAGAGTGATCGGCCGAAAATCTTAGCGGCCGGCAAGGCGCGCACCCGACTTCCATGTAGCGTCCAAGCTTTGAAGGCGCTGGATGAGGGAGCCTCACCTGGCGTGTTGGCGGAAGCTCTGGAGGCGGTGAATGGTGTCAATCTCGATGACCATCATTTCGATGACGTGGTCAGGTTTGGTGCCGGGTTGCAAACGGAGCACGGCAAACTCGCCGAGGCCGAACTCGATCTCGTCAGCGACGATGCCTTGACGTCGATCAAGGCGACCTATCTCGAACTGATCGACCGTCTGGAAAAGCTTGACCCTCGTAGGGTCTTCACCCAAAGCGCTGGTCCATTCTATAAGGTCCAGCAGTTCTTCCAGGGTGGCTCGCCAGAACGGTCCTTTGAGGTGGAATATTCCAAAATCAAAGCCTTGTCAGAGTCGCTTGAAGGGTCCATGCCGGTGATCAACCGCTTCGTAGAAACACTGGCGCGACTGGGCAGGCGCTACGCGGTGTTGTCACAATCGGTTAAGGCCCATGTCCTGGCCTGTCGTTTTATCGTGACCTATATCGACACATCGATCCGCGAGGACCGGGATTTGACAGCGCATTACCAATCACAACGGGATGCCCTGGTAAACCGCGAGGCAAGCCTCTTTGCGACCGGTGCGACGCTTCAGATCGGTCAGCAAACGCTGAGCGTACTGTCTCGGAGCATCGATGAGCTCGGTCTGTCGGGACAGAATTTTACGCGCGAGGAATTGCCGGCCTGGTACGGGGCATTCTCTGCGGCGCTCCTGGCCAAGCGTGTTAAATCTCAAGACAGCGGTTTATTTGATGCTGTTCTCAAAGCACACCAGCACCTGCTTTCAAAGATAAAGCGGCCCACTTGATACGGAAGGAACCCTCATGACCACTTTCAAATTGCAGAAGCCCGAAGAAGAAATTCGCCGCGTTGGCTTTGTCCTGCAAAAGCAGGGCATTCACGAGCGCATACCGGCGCAGGTGGGCATCAACATCGACGTGTCCGGCTCCATGGAAGCCCTCTTCAAGACCGGCGCCGTGCAATCTGCCATTGAACGAATTTTGCCGGTTGCGCTTTATTTTGACGACGACGGGCGCGTGGATGCCTGGGTGTTTTCAGAAGGTGATCGAATGGCTTCGATCACCCCTGTGACGGCAAAGAACTACGACGGCTATGTGGATCGCGAAATTCTCGGTAACCGAGATCTGGCAGACATAATCGGCGGCCGCACGGACTATGGTCCGGTCTTACGGTCCAACCTAATGACATATGGCCTGATTGAGGAAAAGTCGCCTGGTGGTCTGCTGGGTATGATCTTCGGGCTGAAACGCGAGACCTATGGCGAGGAAACACGCTCCGGCACGCCAGCCATCAATTATTTCCTCACCGACGGTGAAAACTACGATCACGAGGCTGCATGGCAGATTCTCAGCGAAGCTGAGCACGCTGAATCGCAAATCTACTATGTCATGGTAGGTATCGGTGACCAGAATTTCCGCTTTTTACGGGAGGCGGCAAAGACGTTTCCGAACGTCGGATTTGTCAGCGTGCGCGACCTGGGTGAATTTGTCGGGAGTGATGACGCCTATGAGAAGCTACTTCCGGATGAACTCTGCACCTGGCTGAAACATGAACATGATGATGAAGGCGACGATCATCACTAGCTATGTCTGCGTTGAATCGCTCGAAATTTCGGGTCACGGAACGGCCTGAACTCATCAGGTTAGTTTGTTCGGCAGAAATGCGCCTCCGCTTATCGGCTTTAGGTTTGGTGCGTTGGCCTGGAAATTTGAGCTGCGATTACGCTTACAAGACGCGAATTGGGGCCACCCCAAGTGAACATCCATTTTGGGGAGGGGCTACGCCTCCGCGCCAGGCTCAGTGAGGTGCAGCCATACGCCAACCGCCATCAATGCGCCGGCTAAAATTAGCGCGATGCTCCACGGCTCATGCAGCAATAGCAAGCCAATTAAGGCGCCTATAAAGGGGGCCGTGGAATAGTAGGCGCCTGTGCGCGCCGCGCCGATCTCTCTCAAGGCGAAGACAAACAGAACCAGGCTGGCACCATAGCCAAGCAAACCTATTATCATCCCAAGCCCCGCCGTCGCGACTGATGGCATATGGGCTCCAACGAGAAAGGCAAGTGCAAGGTTGGCCACCCCGGCGACAAGCCCTTTGATGCTGGTCAGGGTCGGCGCATCGACATGTGATATTTTGGACGTGCAGTTATTGTCGATCGCCCAGCACAAGCAGGCACCGGCGACAGCCAGCGCGCCGGTAAAGGCCGCGTGACCGCCTGGACCACGCATCGCCAGAATGACCGCGCCGACAAATATAGCCAGCATGCCCCAACCAATGCGTCGGTTGAAGGGTTCTTTAAAGGCCACCCACGCGATGACGGCTGTGAAAACGCCTTCCAAGGTTAACAAAAGGGAGGCCGCAGATCCGGACGTGCTGCCGAGGCCGTACATCAGTAAGGCTGGGCCGAGAGCACCACCAAAGAGCACTGTGGCGGCAAGCCACGGCAGATCAGCGAGCTTTAACTTGGCACCAGCCTGTTTCAAGATCGTCAAGCGGATGATGGCCACACCGCAGCCTGATCCAAGATAGAGGAGACCAGCCAGCATCAAGGGATGGACCCCGCCGATGATGGCTTTAGCAGCGGGAGTCGAGGCCCCAAACAGTAGGGCGGACAGCAGAGCGAACAGGCCGCCACGTTTCACATCGCCCAGTTTAAATTCGGTCATCGTTGTTCCTAGATCGCAAAGCTGGACAGGGCATGCTAAAATATAGTATAGGGGGGTATAGTATAGGACGCAATCATGCACGCTAGCAATGAAAAATCCAAGCTTCTTGGCCGCATTCGTCGCATCAAGGGTCAGATCGAAGCCCTGGAACGCGCAGTCGAAGGCGAGGCCGAAAGTGAAAAAATTCTCCACTTGATAGCGGCCGCGAAGGGCGGGGTGTCCGGGCTAATGGGGGAGGTGGTGGAGCACCATATTCGTTATCACCTTGCTGACGACCCGGAATACCCTGGCGTACTTAAGGCCGAGGCGCAGCAGGCGCTGATCGACATCATTCATTCCTACGTCAAATAGACCTGTGGGCAGGCGGGCAGTCGCGCCCCGAAGTGGAAGGCGCGCTCACTCACAGACTGAATGGCGAGGTCAGCACAGATTGAAGTCTGTCCAGGACGTAAGTTTCCGGTCAACCGCACTTAGTCGGCTTCTTTTCGGCTTCCTCGATCATGGTTGCCTCTTTATGGCATGATTGATGGTGGCAACGTGGCTCGATGCCGTTATGTCACATGGTTGTCCGTGAAGACTTGTAAGCGCGCGTCGTTCGAGGAAAAACTTCGGTGAATGTGATTGGTGCGCGATACCGTTGGTTGCGGGCCCCCGCTACCAAGTACAGGGCGGTTCAGCCGAATGCGGCGCGTACGAAAAGCTACCAGGTCGCGCTGGTCCACCGTAGTCCACGCTAAGTGTTTTTCATTTTAAACCGTGCGGTATAATTTTGTAGCTCCGATGGGAGAAGGCGGACGTTCGTGTTCCTGGGCCATTGGCGGAGATCGTTGAGGACGTGCAAAATGGAACTTGAAGCCACCAAAATAGCTTACCGCATAGACGAGGCCGTTAAGGCAAGCGGTCTGGGGCGATCATTTCTCTATGAACGAATTGCGGCGGGTGACCTAAAGTCAGTTAAGGTCGGCGGCAGACGGTTGGTCCTACGGGACGATTTGATTGCCTTCTTGACGTCTGGGATAACATCAGCAGGTAATTTGTAACTGCTTCTGAGGCCACTTCCGTACTGGCACATTGTCTAATTTCTGTGGATAAGTCTGCACATTTGCGGCTTTATATGGACGATGTTACCGTTGAAAAATCGGCAAACCCTTACCGCGAAAGGACTCGAACCGAGAGCAAGTTTAATTTTGGGGGTACAGTTTGGGGGTATCGACAGATACGGTCGCAAAATACTGGAATTAATTCAATGACTTTTGGTCTCTATTTGCGGGCGTGCCCACCATCTTCCTTTTTATTTTCAATAAATTACAGACTCCCCCCATTGGGCAAGCGCCCAGTAGAGGCTCAATTTGACGTGCGCCTCGTAATCGTTGCGCACGGCGGCTTAGACTTTGCGGAATTTGTCCGGGCCATCGCCGCTGCTGCGAACGCGTGCCACATGGATTTCGGCATTCGGTTCCATCTCTCGAGCCCGCGCAATCGCTTCCTTTTGTGTCGGGGCCGTGGCGCTGGCGCGCTTAGACTCTTCGCGGCGGATGGCATAGTCGCCCTGAGCGCGCGGCTCGATATACAGACCGTGCTTTGACATTGGCAAATCTCCTTTCATCGGAAGGTCGCGTGTTTCGGCGTAAGAAATCACGAGTCCAATATCGGTCAGATGATTGGAAAATTGTAAGATTCTGGCCTTGAGCCCGCCCGCCTCATTCCTAAATGTCTTCATCCGGGACCGTATTGTCGCCTTGATCAAGCCTTACCTATGCCAGATGTCCAAGGGGAATATCTTAATGCACACTGCCGCAGCTCCCGCCGGCCATGCGCTGCGCATTCTCGCGGTTGACGATAACCGTGAGGCAGCGCTGAGCATAAAAGACGCCGTCGAAGATTTCGGTGATACGGCCTTTGTGTGCTTCAAGGGGCATGAGGCCTTGGAACTGGCGGGGTCTATCCGGCCCGATGTGATCCTTCTCGACCTGTCCATGCCCGATATTGACGGCGTCGATGTCGCCAGGATTCTCAGGGCAGATCCACGCCTCGCCGGCGTCAAGATCATCGCCCTTACCGCTTATGGCGATGCGGAGGCACGACAGAAAACCGCCGCCGCCGGCTTCGATCTGCACCTGACCAAGCCGGTGCGCTTTGAGGTTCTCGCCGATATGCTCGATCTGCTGCGTCTGGCGCCGAAACGATAGGACGTCTTGTTTTATCAAAGATCGTTTTCTTGCGGTGCGATAAACTGTCACGAACAATTCACGATGCAAAATTATATTGTTTTTCAGTTGGTTGCTATCGTCTTACGGTCTTCTTATTTTGCCGCATAGGTAGAACTGCGTTTTCATTATTGCGCTTGCGATATGAAGGGCATGCGCCAATCGGGCGTTACAAGGAAATGTCCAATGTCTGATCCTATTAAACCCGTTTCGAACGTGGCTGAGAACGTTCTGAACACGTCGTCTGACGCATCCCGCAGCGCAGCCGACGCCGGTGCCGCCGTCGTCACGCAACGTGTAAACGCGGCGGCTGACCTTTCGTCCACAGCCCTTGACGCCGCCGCCGACACGAGCAAGGCGGCTATCGACACATCCGAAGAGGTGCTCAACGCAGCTCAGGCAAGGTCTGAAGACCTCGTTCAAGCTGGTGCGGAAGCCGGCGAGCAGATGGAAGGCAAGATTAAGGCGTTCACCGAACGCGGCACCCAAACGCTCAATGCCTATACCGAAGTCGGCAGGCAGGCGACCGTCGCTTTCAGCGATGTCAGCAAGGCATGGGGAGATGTGTATTCGCGTCAGTTGGCCAACTATAATGAACTGTCGCAAAAGGCCCTGCGTGTACGTTCACCCCAGGATTTCATCGAGTTCCAGTCGTTCGCTGCCGAGCGGACCAAGGATCAGCTGTCCTTGATGCGCGATACCTATGCGTACGCCATCAATGCCTTCACGCGCGTATGGCAGCCCGTTACCAATCAAACCGAAGCGTTAAGCGCGTAGGCGGGCGACAGGTTTCATTCAGATCAGACGAAAGGGGAAGCGTTGTCTTCCCCTTTTTGTTGGTCGACAGTTAGTCCGTGCCAATGGCGCCGGCACGGTTCGTCCTTCGCACGTACCAGGAAGCGCATTGGTTATTTTGGAAGCGGTTCAGTGGCGGGGTTCGGTGAGCGATTCTCAATGCTTCTGTTTGCCAGGAAGCCAATTCGATCACTCCAGAATTTACTGTAGGCCTCATCGAAGTGGTTCGACATGGCCAGTGTGGCCGCTGCTGGATCGCCGGCGGCTACAGCATCAATAATGGCCTCATGCAGCCGTTGCACCGTTTCCAGTTCGGGGTTGTTCGATCGCCTTTCCATCCCCTCCAGCATGGAGGCCTCGAATACCTGACGGAAGGCTTCGATCAGCAGGACATAAAGCGGATTGCCGGCCGCCTCGGCCAGGGCGAGGTGAAACTGTAAGTCGAGCGCTGAATATTGCGGGCCGGAATGCAGGGCATCGGCCATGGCTTTCACGATCGTCTGCAATTTGATGATATCGTCGGCGCTGCGTCGTGTGGCGGCCAGCGCCACCATGCCTATCTCCAGACTGCGGCGCATTTCGAGCACGTTCTTGGTATCGGCCTGCCCGATAAGAACCGCGTTTTCGATAATCTGGCCGATCATTTCGCCATCAAGACGGGTAATGATAGCGCGTTTGCCAACGGCCATCTCAATCAGCCCCGTGCCAGCCAGCGCCCGCATGGCTTCGCGAACGACGGGTCGGCTGACGCCGAGGAGCTCGCTCAACTTTGTTTCACTGGGTAATTTCGCGCCCGGCCGCAGGTTCTGCCTGGCGACATACTCACGAATATAGACGATGGTTTGCTCCACCAACCCGGTAGAAGCCGCCTTCACTACCGTCGTCGTCTCTTCAATTTTTTTTGTGCTTTTGAGCACGCCTGGTCTCCCCGCCACAGGGCTGTCGTGCGCTGTGATTTTTCGCAACTTACACTGCCGCAAAGTTCCGTGTCCACACACAGTACACAAGGATGACGGCTGAAAAGGTCTTGCGCAAGCCAAAAAAGACCGATAAAGCTGTAATACAGGTTTGCTTTCACGATCAAATAAGGCGCACTTATAAGGTGCGCAGTGTTGAAAGCGGGGATCGTCAGGAAGGGGCTGCCATGTTCGCCGGCCGGCTAAAAAGTGCAGATACCGTCGGGAGATACCGCTGGGTTGTGTGCGGCCTTTTGTTTCTTTCAACCTCCCTTTGCTATCTCGACCGGCAGATTTTCGGCCTTTTAAAGCCTTTGCTCGTTTCCGATCTGGCCTGGACGGAGACCAATTACGGCGACGTCGTCGCTGTCTTCGCGCTTATGTACGCGATCGGGTATTTGCTGGCCGGTCGGGCGATCGATCGTATCGGCACACGGCGCGGATTGTCCGTGGCTGTCGCGGGCTGGAGCCTGGCCGCCGCGGCGCATGGTCTTGCGGGGTCCGTTCTGGGGTTCAAGCTGGCGCGGGGCGCGCTGGGTTTGATGGAGGGGGGCAATTTCCCTGCGTCCATCAAGACCGTGCGGGAATGGTTTCCTGTCCATGAGCGCGCTTTTGCGACCGGTCTGTTCAATGCGGGCAGCAATGTCGGGGCGATTATCACCCCTTTGGCCCTGCCATTCGTTGTGGCGGCTTTCGGCTGGCGGACGGCCTTCTTCATGGCGGGTTTTCTGGGTGTGGCATGGCTCATTGCCTGGCTTATTTTCTACGAAGCGCCTGAAAAGCAGCGGCGTTTGTCGGTCGCCGAGCGCGCCTATATCCTCGGGGACGCGCCCGCGCCGGAGGTCAGGCAATCCTGGGTCTCGTTGCTCCGCCGGCGCGGGACCTGGGCCTTTGTCTGCGGTATGCTGATCACGGGGCCGGTGTGGTGGTTTTATCTCAATTGGGTGCCGGGCTATCTGCACAGTCGTTTCGGCGTCGATATGATGCAGTCGATTGTTCCCATTGTCGCCATCTATCTGACGGCGGATGTCGGCAGTATTATCGGTGGATGGTTGTCTTCCCGTCTGGTTTCGTCGGGGCTGTCACCGGTTAAGGCGCGTCTTCTGGCCATCCTGATCATGGCGATCTGCACCCTGCCCGTGGGGTTTATTTCCCTGATGCCGGGCATCTGGGCGGCGGTTGGTGTGATCGCCCTGGCGGCCGCCGGGCATCAAGGGGTCTCGGCCAATCTCTATACGCTGGTGTCCGATACCATGCCTGCTGGTTCGGTCAGTTCGGTGGTCGGTATAGGCGGCTTCGCTGCGGGTATCGCCGGCATGTTCACCGCTTTGGCGATCGGCCGCATCCTGGACGCTACGCACGGAAATTATCTGGTGCTCTTTATCGGCGCTGCGGCGGCATATCCGCTGGCGGGATTGATCATGGGCCTGATTCTCAATGACCGGTCCGGCCGGTCGTCCATTGTAACGGAGTAAGAATGCTGGACACCGCACTTTTCGACCTTTTTCGCACTGAACTGTACACGCCCGTTGTGGGTGACATTCTGGACGGGCTTGGTCTAACCCACCAATTTCTGCCTCAACCGGTCCAGCCCCTGCGTACCGACATGACGCTGATCGGCCGCGCCATGCCTGTGCTGATGATCGATGTCTATGGCGTGCAGGAAAAACCATTCGGTCTGCTGACCGAAGCGCTCGATCAACTCGAACCGGGTGAAATCTACCTGGCCAGCGGGGGCGAGATGCGCTGTGCCTATTGGGGCGAGCTTTTGACCGCGACGGCGCGCGCGCGCGGTGCGGCCGGCGCCGTCATCAATGGGTTTCATCGCGATACGCCCGCCGTGCTTGAGCAGGACTGGCCTGTGTTCAGTCGCGGGCGCTTCGCTCAGGATTCGGCCGTGCGCACCAAGGTGGCTGACTATCGATGCGTCATCGAGGTCGGGCCCGTCACGGTTCATCCTGGCGACCTCATCTTCGGCGACATGGATGGCGTCGTGGTGATCCCGGCAGCCCGTGAAGCCGAGGTGGTGGAAAAAGCATTGGAAAAGGCGCGGGGCGAAAAACGCGTGCGCCGCGATATCGAAGGCGGCCTGTCCAGCACGGCGGCCTTCGCTAAGTACGGAATTTTGTAATTGAAAAGGATGCGGTCATGACGACCAGTGTATTTGCCAACGCCTTCAGTCTTGAGGGCGAAATTGCCTTGATAACGGGAGGCGGTAGCGGTCTCGGGTTGGCGATTGCCCGCTGTTTGCATATGGCGGGGGCCAAGGTCGTTCTCACCGGCCGTCGCGCCGACAAGGTGAACGAAGCGGCGGAGGCCTTGGGCGAGGGGGCGTATGGAGAGGCGGCGGACATAACGGCCTTCGCAGAGATGCCGGACCTTGTTGAGCGCGTACGCGCACGGGTTGGGCCGATCTCCATTTTGGTCAATAATGCCGGAAATCATTTGAAAAAGCTGGCTATAGACACTTCGGTCGAAGAGTTCGGACGGGTGATGGATACCCACGTTCTGGCGGCCCACAACCTGTCACGGCTGGTGCTGCCGGACATGCTGGCGGCAGGGCGGGGCAATATCCTGTTCACCGCTTCGATGACCTCTTTTATCGGCATCCCGCAAGTCATCGCCTATTCGGCGGCCAAGTCGGCCTATCTGGGCATGGTGCGGGCCTTGTCGTCCGAAGTGGCGGGCGAGGGCGTGCGCGTCAACGCGATCGCGCCCGGATGGATCGACTCGCCCATGCTGCGCAATGCGTTGGCTGGCGACACGCCGCGCGCCGAAAAGATACTGGCGCGCACCCCAATGAATCGGTTCGGCGCGGCGGAAGATATCGGTTGGGCGGCGGTTTATCTCTGCTCACCGGCCGCACAATTTGTCACCGGAGTCGTACTGCCCGTTGACGGCGGCGCGGCGCAAGGATTCTGATCATGACCACGACATATGCTACTCAGGGCACTACCCAATCCGCTCCTTTGGCGCTCCATCCGGACCGCCTTCTGCCTGCCGATCCAGCCACGCGTCGCATTGCCCGCGATCTTTACGAGACAGTGCGTGACCTGCCGATTATCAGTCCGCACGGCCACACCGATCCGTCGTGGTTTGCCGATAATACGCCTTTCGCCGATCCGGCGGCCCTGTTCATCATTCCCGACCACTATATTTTCCGTATGCTTTACAGCCAGGGTATTCCTTTGGAAGACCTGGGCGTGCCCCGCATCGACGGCGGGCCGGTCGAAACGGACCCGCGCAAAATCTGGCGGTTGTTCGCGCAAAACCAGCACCTGTTGCGGGGCACGCCCAGCCGCATGTGGCTCGACCATGCCTTCCATGAGCTGCTGGGCGTCCGTGAACGCCTGTGCGCAGAAAACGCCGACCGTATTTACGACCACATAGATGCGCGTCTGAAAACACCGGAATACCGGCCGCGCGCCCTTTATGAGCGGTTCAATATCGAGGTGCTGGCGACGACGGAAGGCGCGCTGGACGACCTGTGCCATCATCGCAAGATCGCTGCCAGCGGCTGGAAGGGACGGGTGGTCACCGCTTTTCGTCCGGATGGCGTTACCGATCCGGACGCCCCGCGTTTCCGCGAAGACATCGCCGAATTGGGACGCATGACCGGACAGGACACATCAACCTGGCAAGGCTATCTGGCGGCGCTGAAGGACCGCCGTCGCTATTTCATTGAACACGGCGGCTGCACCTCGACCGACCACGGCCATCCCACGGCGCGCACGGAAGACCTCAACGAGACCGAGGCCTCCGCGCTTTTCGCCCGTGTCCTGAGCAGCGCGACGCCTGACGAAGCTGAGTGTTTCCGCGGCCAGATGTTGACTGAGATGGCGCGGATGAGCGTGGAGGACGGGCTGGTCATGCAGATTCATCCGGGGGCGCGGCGTGGTCAGAATCCTTACATCCAGAAGACGTTCGGTGAGGCCAAGGGAGACGATTTTCCGGCGCGGACCGACTTCGTCCACGATCTCAAACCGCTGCTCAACCGCTTCGGCAATAACCGGGATCTGACCATCATCCTGTTCACCCTGGATGAAACGACCTACGCGCGCGAGATTGCCCCCCTGGCCGGTCATTATCCGGCGCTTCGTATCGGTCCGGCGTGGTGGTTCCACGACAGTCCCGAAGGCATCATGCGTTTCCGCGAACAGACAACGGAAACAGGCGGTTTCTACAATACCGTCGGCTTCAATGACGATACGCGCGCCTTCTTTTCCGTGCCGGCGCGCCACGATGTCTGCCGCCGGGTCGATTGCACCTATCTGGCCCGCCTGGTCGCCGAACATCGTCTCGATCTGGACGAAGCCTTCAAGGTGGCGGCCGACCTCAGCTACGGCCTCGCCAAATCTGCCTATCGCCTTTAAACCGAAAGTATCTTTATGTATGTAGACGCCTTTGAAACCTGGACCTGCAAACGTCCGAAGGGCCTGTTCGACGAAAGCCGCGAAGGTGCGGCGCCCATGCCGTGGGACTATGTGGTGGGGAAGATCACCACGTCGGACGGTATAGAGGGGATAGCGACATTCTGGGCGGCGCGGTCCGGCGCTGTTACCGAGGCCTATCTGGCCGACATTGTGGCGCCGGTCATCCTGGGGCGCAGTATCCATGACCGCGAACGCATCTGGCAGGATTTCTGGAATATCGACCGCCACGGGGCCTTCTTCCCCGTCTTCCTGCCCGGGCCGATCGACGTGGCCCTGTGGGACGCCGCGGCGCGGACGGCAAACCTGCCGCTGCACAGCTATATAGGCAGCTGCCGGACCCATATGCCCGTCTATGCCAGCAGTCTATGGTTGCCCACAGTCGCCGACTATGTGCGCGAAGCCCTGCATTACAAGGCCAAGGGCTTCAAGGCTTACAAGATCCATCCCTGCGGCCCCAGCGCCCTCGATATGGAAATTCATGCCGCCGTGCGCGAAGCGGTCGGGCCGGAGATCGTCCTCATGACCGATCCGGTCGCCGAATATACTCTGCCCGAAGCGATCAAGGTCGCGCGTCACCTGGAGACACTCAACTTTCACTGGTTCGAGGAGCCCTTCAGGGACTACGAGTTGGATAAATATGCTCAACTCAGCGCCGCCGTCGATATCGCCATTGTCGGCACGGAAACGACCCGTGGCGGCCCCTGGGGCGTGGCGCAGGCGATTAAGGCCAATGCAGTGGATGCTGTGCGCGCCGACGTATCCTGGAAAGGGGGGATTACCGGCACGCTTAAGGTCTGCCATCTCGCCGAAGCCCACGGCATGAACTGCGAGTTGCACACCACCACCATGGGGCCCATGGATATTGCCAATCTGCACGTCGCCTGCGCGGTGCGGAACTCCGAATATTTTGAAATGTTTGTGCCCGAAGACACTTTTCAGATCCCGATGAAGCAAAGCCTCCACGATTTCATCGACGGCAATGGCGATATCCACGTCCCGACAGGGCCAGGCCTTGGTATCGATATCGACTGGGACCTGGTCGATAAAAATTGTGTCTCGCATCGTGTATTTCGACGCAAGGCCTGACCGGTCATCATATCAATTGAAAGAACAGCATCATGGACCCTTTATCTGGATTAAGCCGGCGCGCGATGGTGATGAGCACGTTTGCTGGAACGCTGGCCGGGCTCGCGGGCGCGCCGTCTCTTGTCCGGGCCGCTTCGCTGCGCGGATTTTACGAGGTGCGCGATTTCGGCGCACGGGGTGACGGCAAGACGATCGATTCCGGCGCCATCAACAAGGCCATCGAGGCGGCGGCGCGCGGCGGCGGCGGCACGGTCGTGGTGTCGCCCGGTGATTACAAGTGCTTCTCGATCCGGCTGAAGGACAATATCACCCTGATGCTGTCGGCGGGCGCCACGATCATCGCCGCCAATCCCGATGTGGACGGGGCGCATTATGACCTGCCGGAGGGTATATTTGAGGAACAACTGGCCTCGCACGGACAGAGCCATTATCGCAACAGTCTGATATATGGCATCGGTCTCAGCAATATCGCCATCGTGGGGACCGGGCGTATCCATGGCCTGGGGCTGGACCGTGAAAATCCCGAACCGCGTTGGCATGGGATTCCGGGCTGGGTATCGCCCAAGGATCAGGGACTTGATCCACAAACGGCGCGTCTGAAAGACCCGGAGGAGCGCAGATACGAAGGCCGCGCCGGCAAGAGCATCGGCCTTAAGGAATGCCATAATGTGGTGCTGCGTGATTTCTCCATCCTGCAGGGCGGGCATTTCAGTGTCTACGCACTGGGGTGCAGCAATATGACGATCGATGGGCTGATGATTGACACCGACCGCGATGGTATCGACATCGATTGCTGTCGCGACGTCCGCGTCAGCAATTGTATCGTCAATGCGCCGAAGGATGACGCTATCGTCCTCAAGTCCAGTGGTGCGCTCAACCGCAGCGTCGTCTGCGAAGAGGTGAGCGTCGTCAACTGCAAGACCAGCGGCTACTTGCTCGGAACCATGCTCGATGGAACCTATGTGCCATCGCCCTACGTATCGCCGGACAAGCTGGGCGTTTTGGGGCGGATCAAGCTCGGCACGGACTCGGTCGGGGGGTTCCGCAATATCCTGATCTCCGACTGTATTTGCGAAAACTCGCGCGGGCTGCAACTGGGAGCCATCGATGGTGGTGTGCTGGAGGACGTGACATTCTCCAATATCTCGCTGCGCAATCCGGTCAATCATCCGTTCTTCCTGCGCCTGTCAGTGCGCAATCGCGCGCCTGTCGGTGCGGGCGTAGCTCAGGTCCGCCGTGTGCGGTTCTCGGACATCAACGTTTCGGGCGCTTTGGGTGCGTTTCCCTGCGGTATCGTTGGGGTCGAGGATGGCATTATCGAAGACGTCAGTATCGGCAATGTCCATATCGTCAACTCAGGCGGCGGGAGCGCGGAAGATGCGGCACGCGTGCCACCGGAAAGGCGCAATTCCAGTTTGGAGCCCAGCTTCATGGGGGTGCTTCCTGCCCACGGGCTTTATGTGCGTCATGCCCGAAATATCACCGTGCGGAATTCGTCGTTTGAGGTCACGGCGCCGGATGCACGCCCGGCTCTTTATTTCGACGATGTTACCGGCGCCAAGGTCAGCAGTCTGTCTGTCCCGGGCCAGGCGGTAAAGTCCGTCAATAGCCGCGATATCCAGGTAAGCTAGGGCGTCCACGGGTCAGATAGTGATAAATGGGTGACACAAATTCCCGTTTTCGAGAAACCTGTAATACAGCTATTGGCGGTCGTCGATGAATCCTGTATTACAGGTTTGTTCGCGTAAGGCCGCGAACTCATAAAAAAGAATACCCGGTCTTGTGACCGGACAGGGATTAGAAGCGACCATGAGACCGTGTGACGCCCGAAGTGCGACCTGTGTCGTGATTTCACTCTCTCAGCCAACGGCTGGGATCTTCGGCTGCAAGTTTCACCTTGATCTGATTTTCAAGCCTATCCGGGTCACAGCACGTCCGTGAGTCTGCTTTAGAGCCAAAACTGGCCATATAGGGAAAGAAACAATGCGTTCCGAACTTAAGATCACGATCTGCCGCAGCGCCTCTGCGCTTGCCATTGCCATTATGGCGTTTAGCCCCGGTTGGGCGTTCGCGCAGACGGCTACACCGCCGGACCAGCCTCAGGCAAATCCGGCGGCGGACGAACAGGTCGTCATTATCAAAGGTTTCCGCCGTTCGCTTAGTAGTGCGCTGGCCGTCAAGCGCCGGGAAACCGGCATTGTCGATTCGATTACCTCCGAGGACATCGGCAAATTTCCCGATTCCAACCTGGCCGAGTCGATGCAGCGGGTGCCGGGCGTGGCCATCACCCGCGGCGACGGCGGGGAAGGCAAGACGATTTCGGTACGCGGTCTCGGCGCCCAGTTCACGCGGGTTCTCATGAATGGCATGGAGGGTGCCAGTTCGACCGGTTCTTCGGATATCCGTTCCGGTTACGTCTCTTCGCGATCATTCGATTTCAGCGCCTTTCCTTCAGAACTGTTCAGTTCTTTGAAGGTGCGGAAAACCAGTGAAGCCGATGTGGAGGAAGGATCCCTGGGCGCGACCGTTGAGCTTGAGACGCCGCGTCCGCTGTCTTACAGCAAGGATTTCACCGCCGCGGTGAGCGCCGAAACGACCTATGACGACCTCGGAAAACACAACAGCCCCCGCTTTACGGCGGTCGTGGCGAAGAAGTTCCTGGACAATAAACTCGGTGTGGGGGCTTCTGTGGCCTGGACCGAGCGACATACCCGCGAAGAAGGCTGGTCTGCGATTGATATTCTTCAGGGCAGCCTGAATCATTTCTGTTCTCCGGTGGGCTACGCGCCACAAAGCCCCGCCACCAGCGCTCCAAGGGGCACGGACGCAGCCAACTGCTCGACAGGTAATCCGCGCCTGCCCAACACGCCTACAAACGTCGCCAACTATACACTCGTTGACAGCGCCAATACCTATGTGCCGCGCACGCCGCGTCTGATCCGCTCTGATCAGGACTATACTCGCATGGGGGCGACCGTTACCGTGCAGTACAAACCGACGGATCGCACCAATATCACCCTCGATGCGCTCTATTCGCGTTATGACGTGGATCGTGACGACAGTTCGCTTTCGGCGCTGTCCTTCTCTCGTTCGGCCTCACAGCACGGCAGTGCGGAATCGTCAGTGGTCGATGCGGTGGCGGCACCCGACGGCACCTTGCTTTATGGCCTGTTTAACGGCGTCGATCTTGTCTCCGACCTGACGCGTACCAAATATACGACCACCTTCAGTCAGGTAAACCTCAAGGCCAGCCAGGCATGGGACCGGCTTACGCTTGACGGATATCTGGGGGTTTCGCGTACCGTGGTGGATAAGCCGATGCGGACGCAGATTTCCATGTATGCCAACAATGTCAACGGCTTCTCCTTCGACTTCCGTAACAATGATCGCTTCCCGGCTCTGAACTGGGGGATGGACGTCACTAATCCGGCCAACTATGTTTTCGGTCCGAACTCTGCGGATGCGACGGTGAACGGCGTACTCGCCATGCAGGTCGGGCGGGACACCACGGATAACGTCAATAGTGAAATTCACGCCGTTTACCGTTTGACGGACGCGCTCACGCTTAAAGCCGGCGTGCAGTACCGCGAGGCCAAGTTCGACACGGTCAGTGCCTCGCGCGTGACGCAAAACCTGGCGCCGGCCCTGCCCGCCGGGACGACAATGGCCCAGTTGACCCGTTCCCTCACGGGCTTTGGGACCACTGTGCCCGTCGATACCACGTCAGGCTGGGCGGCGCCCGATTATGACAAGTTCGATCAGGTCTTCGGGTTCTCCAGCCAGACCGGCGCCTACGCCCTGGCGGCGCCAACCGAAGCGACGCTCGATGAAAAGGTCAAGGGCGCCTATGCCCAGCTCGATTTCGACACGGACGTGTTGCCCGTGCGGATTCGCGGTAATGTCGGCACGCGTTATGTTCATACCGAGCAAAGCGGGACAGGCACGTTCTCGGGCACGCCACTGGCCCTGACGCGCAGTTATGACGACTGGCTGCCGGCAGCAACGGTCACGGCAGACCTGAAGAAAAACCTTATCCTGCGCTTTGCCGTCGCCAAGGTCATGTCGCGCCCGGAACTGTCCGACTTGCTTCCAGGGGCCGTGGCGATTGCGCTCAATACGCGCACGGTATCGAGCGGCAACTTCCTTCTCGACCCCATCCGCGCCAAGACGGCGGATATTTCACTGGAATATTACTTCGGCAAGCGCGGCCTGCTTTCGGGCGGACTGTTCTACAAGGATATCGACAGCTACATCCAGACGCTTCAGCGCAATATTCCGTATGGCGAAACGGGTTTGCCGCTCAGTCTGCTGAACGGGTCCAACAACGATGCGAGCACTATCTTTACGGTGTCCAACAAGACCAACACGCCGGGCGGGCCGCTGAAGGGATTTGAGCTTAATTATCAGCAAGGCTTCGATTTCCTGCCGGGATTCTGGAAGAACACCGGAATTATCGCCGCCTATACATACACGGAATCGAATATCGACTACTGCACCAATGCAGCCTGCACGGCGACGGTTAAGGCGTCACTGGTGAACCTGTCGAAAAACACGCTCAATACAACCGTGTACTATGAAGATGACAAGCTGAGCATGCGCATGAGCGGGTCGTGGCGGGACAAATTCCTGCTTCGCGTTCCATCGGGACGGGCTGGCAGCGATGTGCAAGGCAATATCGCGGGCTTCTTTTTGGACGCGAGCGCGTCCTACCAGGTCACGCCACGTCTGCAACTGCGGCTGGAGGCGCAGAACCTGACAAACCAGGAACTGGGTTTCTACGAAGACTCAGTCCGCCAGGATGCGCTGTACAGCTCCTATAGCGGTCGGAAGGTTACGGTCGGTTTTGGTTATAACTTCTGATCTGCACTGGGTTCCATGCTTTTTACGCGCTTTCCGAAAAGTGCAGCACACTTTTCGGAAAGCGCTAATCTTGTTATTAAAACACCCATGTCCGCCTGCGCGTAGTCACAAAGCTCCGTGACATGCCCAGAAGGGGGGCGATGGATAGCCATAGCGTTTGCCTATAACGCTGCCTGTTTCGCATGCGTCGTAGCTCTTATCCCGGCCTTACAACTTTTCTGCGGTTTGCCGACTGAAACCACATGTTGGATCACCTAGCATCGCGTTAAATCAGGAGCAGAACAATGGTCGAACCGTCGGAACTGAATCATCGGCATATGGGGCGCAGCTTTGAAAATATCGTTGCGTTGGGTTTGTCACTTATAGCCACTCTGGGGTTTGGCGCCTTTTGCCTGTTCTATATCGGCGGTTTCATAACCACTGCGGCCTGAGTGTGCGCTCATAAGGCAAGAGGTGGGTTGATACCCACCTCCCGATAAGTTGCGCTCTATGAAAAATCTAGCACGGTTCGGCCTTCGATCCGGCCATGCTCAAGGTCGGTCAAGACCGTGTTGATATCGTCCAGATGGGCTGTGTGAATATCGGCCTTGACCTTACCTGCTGCCGCGAAAGCAATGGCCTCGTCAAGATCACGACGCGTTCCCACGATCGAGCCGCGCACCGTAATGCGTTTCAGCACCACCTCGAAGATCGGTGTAGGAAAGGCGCCGGGCGGAAGCCCGACCAGGCTAACCGTCCCTTTGCGCCGCGCCACGGAAATGGCCTGGGCGAAGGCGGGGGGCGAGACGGCGGTCACCAACACGCCATGCGCGCCGCCGCCGGTTGCCCGGACAATATCGGCGACGGCGTCGGGTGACCGGCCATCCACGGCCAGATCGGCGCCGAGGCTGCGGGCAAGTGCCAGTTTTTCCGGCGCCACGTCGATGGCCGCAACATAGAGGCCCATCGCCTTGGCATATTGAATGGCGATATGCCCCAGGCCGCCAACACCGGAAATGGCTACCCATTCGCCGGGGCGGGCCTCGGTTTCCTTGAGCCCCTTATAGGTCGTGACGCCGGCGCACAGGATCGGCGCGATCTCTGTGAAGCTGATATTGGCGGGCAGGCGGCAGGCGAACGGGGCGGCGGCGATGACAAATTCGGCGAATCCGCCGTTGCAGCTATAGCCGGTATTGTGTTGTTGCTCGCACAGGGTTTCCCATCCGGTCTGGCAGTACTCGCAATTGCCGCAGGCGTCGTGCAGCCAGGCCACGCCGACGCGGTCGCCTTCCTTGAGGCCTGTGACACCAGGGCCGATCGCCGCCACGGTTCCGGCGACCTCGTGGCCCGGTATAAAGGGCGGCTGGGGCTTGATCGGCCAGTCACCATTCGCCGCATGCAGGTCGGTGTGGCATACACCGCAGGCGGCGACCTTTACGAGAATTTCCCCTGGGCCCGGGGTCGGCACATCGACCTCCATGACCTCCAGCGCCTTGCCGAACGTCCGAACGACGGCGGCTTTCATCTTTGTGGCCATGCAAAAACTCCTGAATAGTGGGTGTCGGAAAATCACTCACTGTGTCTATGACAGGACTGAGCTGGCGGCTTTGACTATGATCAAAACCGCGCCCGGAAAGTGCGATTACCGAATTGTTCGTAACGCTCGGCTACACCGTCTGTCACAAAACTGACCTATAGCCCGCCTATGTTGAGCCATTGCAAGGAGCCAACATGTTTCGCCTGTCCGTTCTTGTCTCGCTGGCCGCGCTGGCCATGGCGTCGTCCGCCAGCGCGCAATCTCAAACCTATGTCAGCAAGCATTGGACAGAAGCGCCCGGCGCCGTGTCGGTGACGTTGAACGGGCAAACCTTCGTTAATCAAGGGCTGGTCGGCGCGGGACGCTTCAGCGCCGCGACGTCCGACTTTGCCGGCGACACCCTGGGATCGTTTTCCGGCATGGCCTTGCGGGCGTGGAAGAAGCTGCCCGATGGCAGCTATAGCGGCGATATCTATACCCTGCCTGACCGTGGCCCTAACGATGTCGGCTCGGTCAAGGGCACGGCCGACTACGCCAATCGTCTGCACAGCCTGCATCTCAGCCTGAGCCCGGAGGGGCATCTGACCCTTACGCCGACCGGGGGCTTTTACCTGAAGGACGCAACCGGCCAGACCTTCACCGGCAAGGACCCGGGCGCCAATGTCGTGACGCGTGACGGCATTCGCTATCCGTCACCAGCAAGCGGCGAGGGCGCTGGGCATATCAGCCTCGATTCCGAAGCCATCGCCATGCTGCCCGACGGCAGCTTCTGTATTTCCGACGAATACGCCGCCGGCATCTATCTGTTCGATAAAACGGGCAAGCAGACCGGCGCCATTCAAACCGTCCCCGCTTTGTTGCCGATGACGGCGGGCGTGCTCAACTTCAACGCCGAAAAGGCGCCGGACACGGGGCGTCGCAACAATCAGGGTCTCGAAGCGCTGGCGGTCACGCCGGATGGCAAATACCTGGTCACCATTTTGCAAAGCGCCACCGTCCAGGACACGGCCGGCAAGGATAAGGCCACGCGCAATAACACCCGCATCCTCATCTACGACATCTCAAAGACACGGACGCCGACGCAACCGGTTTCCCACTACGTCCTGCAACTGCCGACCTACCGTGAAACCGGTGACGGGCAGCCTGCCGACGCCACCGCTGCCCAATCGGAAATGGTTGCGCTCAGCGATACGCAGTTCCTTGTCCTGTCGCGCGATGGCAACGGGCGCGGCAAGGGCACGACCGACGCGCCGGTGTTCAAGAGCGTTCTGCTCATTGACGTGACCGGTGCCACCAACCTGGCCGGGACACCCTATGAGCAGGGCACGCAGCCCGTTGCCCGCAACGGCCAACTGGTTGACGGCATCGTGCCGGTTCAGCAGACCGAACTGATCAACATGCTCAATCCGGTGCAACTCGCCCGCTTCGGTATGAATCTGACGGTGGCGCCGTCCACGTCAATGACCCTGCCGGAAAAGCTGGAGGCGATGGCCATTGCGCCGGCGCTTGACCCCAAGGCGCCGAACGACGTGTTTCTTCTGGTCGGTAACGACAACGATTTCGAAACGCAAAACGGCCGACTCAAGGGTCAGGCCTTCGATGCCGCCCTGACCAATGCCAAGGGGAGCGGCGCCGGGGACAACGACAACCTGATCCTGGTCTATCGGCTCACCCTGCCGGGCAGTGTGAAGCCGTCCGTCATTGACCCGGCTCAATGACCACGGCCCCGGTGAGCTTTGTTTCAAACCGTTCATGAAGCGGGTGAGGTCACAGGGGCTGCTCGCCGGGAAAACAACTGGACGCGCCTGAAAACGATAGTGCTGGGGTCAAACCCGCGTAGGCGCAGTTATCCAATACAGATTGGCGGCGCGGTCAGGGGGCGGCGACCGCGCGCGCTCATTTGAGGACGGAAATGGCGTCCACCAGATTCACGTCGTGCATTTCGTTGAGATAGGCTTCGTAATAGCCCTTATGCGAAGCGCCGACGATGGCCAGCAGGTGCGTGCCGGGATGCTGGCCCAGAACGTCGCGGATATTGGCCACCATGCGCAGGTTGCGCGTCTCCCAATATCCGACATAGTAGCGGCCGAAGCCTTGGGGGGACGGCTCCGTCAGGGCCGCGCCAAAATCGGATTGATAGGTGCGCATCGCCGCCTCGGGCGCATTATAGGCGCGATACATGGCAAGGACGCCGTCCGGTTGCGTCAGGCCGTCGTGTAAGCGTGCATCCTCGGCTCGCCGGGCCTGGGTGGCCGGGTTGTCCCACGCGCGCGTAATCGCCTCTTCATAGGCCTTCGCTTCCGCCGGATCGGTCGGGTCGGGGGTGTCGGCGGAATGATCGTCTACGCTCCATAACCGCTCCAGCCCCAGTCGCGCCGCCAGGGGGGCGGAGATCAGGCTTGTTTCGTTGCGGCGGACCTTCAGCCTCTCCAGTTCGGCGGTCAGGTCGTCAGTGAGGCCGTCACCGGCGTGCCGCTCACCGGGCGCCAGACGCAACCACTGCACCAGCGCGGAATAGCGTTCACCGGCCGCGAGGAAGAGCGCCGCCAGATGCCGGCGCTGTGCGGGCGTGGGGGCCGCCGGCCACGCCGCCAGGACGCGTTCGGCTTCCGCATTGGCGGCCGGTACATCGAGCCCCGTCGCCACACCGGCCTTGGTCGGGTCGGGACAATAGGTCTTGACCGTTTCGGCATATCGCGAGGGATACCGGCGCAAGGCGTCGCATTGCAGGCCGGACATGTCTTCGGTGGCAATGGCGGTCGGGCGCCATGCCGCCAGACGATCGAGCAGTGGCGACAGGGTCTTTGGGTCAAAGGTGTCGGGCAGGCCGGACAAATGCATCGTGCCAAGCACCAGCACGTCATTGGGAGCGCTGGTGGCGGGGCGTTTCAGTGTCTGCGGATGAAAGGGTGGCTGATAGTCCTGCGCCAGAACAGGCAGGGCTATTGCGAACACGCAGGCGGCGACGGTTCCGGTAAGGACAGACAAACGAAGCATGACGTACCCCCTTATAAATGGCGGACACTGTCGCCGCATACCGTGCGTAACGCAACGATCGCGGGCGTTAAATTTACGTCATGTTCCGGCCCCGGTCGGTCTTTGAGCGTCCCAATACCCGTCTTTTTCGCGGTCGCCAGGGGGCGTCTGGAGCTCCCATTACCGCATACCGCGCATGCACTTTATTTCAAAATATTTACATAGGGCAAAAGCCACCCGCCGCAACAAAGACAGAACGCGCCTGAAAACGCTTTGGATACTGGGCAAATTTGCGTTTTTTGTCACGGTTGGCGGGGGCCGTTGCATGAGGTGAGGGCGGTCAAAGTTTTGACGGTATCTCGGCCCTATATGGCGGCAATATGGACTTCGCACTTGCGGAATATTTTTGCGCCGCCGAGCGTCCGGGCTTCGGTGTTTCCCGTCTTGCCGTCAGGGCCTGATCCCCGCCCTTTGGTATTTTAGCAACGGTTAGGTGGGTTGGATGAAGTTTCTGACGAAACGGCTTGACTTCATGTATGTTATTACATAACACTTATTGCGGCGCATCATATGTGGAGTCCAACGTGTCGAAAATGAAATTCGCGAAGGCGGGGCGTATCGTTCCCGCAAGCCTAAAACCGGTCCTGCTGGGAGGGTTATCGCTGTTGGCGATGGGCGCCGGCATGGCGAACGCCCAGACGACCCCGCCGCCCGCGGACGCCACGGCCAGTGACGCAACAGACGCGGCGACCGTTGTCACTGTCAGAGCCAAAAAGCTTGATGCCGCCCGGCAAACCATTCAGCCCGATACCGGCGCCTCCAGCTATTCCATTCCCGAAGCCCTGGTGAAAAGCCTGCCCGGCGGTGAGAATGTCGGTCTCAATCAGGTTATCCTTCAGGCGCCGGGCGTGGCGCAGGATTCCTACGGTCAGCTTCATGTGCGTGGCGACCACAACAATATCCAGTTTCGCCTGAACGGCATCATCCTGCCCGAAGGCCTGAGCAGCTTCGGCCAGGTGTTGAGCCCCAGATATGCCAAATCGATTCAACTCGATACCGGTGCGCTGCCGGCTGAGTATGGGTTGCGCACCGCCGGTGTCGTCAACATAACGACGCAGACGGGTCTCAAGACGGGCGGCACCGTGTCCGTCTATGGCGGCAGCCATGGACTGTATCAGCCGAGCATCACCTATGGCGGTTCCAACAGCACCGACACCTATTTCGGCTCGCTCAGCTATCAGCAATCTCAGCTCGGTATCGAAGCGCCCTATAATACGAAGACGCCGATTCATGACCGGACGGGTCAGCTCTTAGGCTTCGGCTATTACGACCATATTATCGACGACAGCAGCCGCCTGTCCTTCATTGGCGGTATCTCGGATCAAACCTTCCAGCTTCCCAATACGCCCGGCCTGAATTCCGTCGATAACGGCACTGGCTATATGGTGAACGGCGTACCGTCCTTTGCCAGCGACCACCTCAATTCCAATCAAAAGGAATCGACGCAGTACGCTATCGCCTCCTACCTCAAGACCAGCGACAATTTTACCGGCCAGGTCTCGATCTTCGCGCGCGCTTCCAAGCTCACCTACAGCCCGGACTGGGACGCGGAGCTGGCCTTCAACGGCGTCGCCCAGGCGGCCAACAAGACGGATACCTCCGTCGGCCTTCAGGCCGAAGGCGCCTGGACATTGAGCGACACACACACCTTGCGATCCGGCTTGATTGCCTCCGCCGATCACAGCGTCAGCAAGACCCTTAGCCACGTCTTCTACCTCGACGATTCGGGCAATCCGACGTCAGACCTGCCGGTCGCGATCGTTGACAACGGTAAGAAGGATTCCCAGACCGTCAGCCTCTATGTCCAGGATGAATGGAAAATCTTCGATCAATTCGTGCTGAACTATGGTCTGCGCTATGACAAGCTCAGCTCCTATCGCGATGAAGACCAGCTTAGCCCGCGCGTCAATTTCGTGTGGACGCCGCTAAAGGACACGACCGTTCATGGCGGCTATGCGCGCTATTTCACGCCGCCCCCCTATGAGCTGATCGCGGGCCAGACCCAGGCGCTGTTTGCTGGCACCTCGTTTGATATCTCCGGGGCCAATGATGTCCCGTATGCGCAACGCGACAACTATTACGATCTGGGCGTTCAACAACGACTGGGCACGCACCTCACCGTGGGGATCGACGCCTATAACCGCGTTGCCCGCTATCTGATCGACGAAGGCCAGTTTGGCGCCCCCATCATCCTGACCCCCTTCAATTACAAATATGGCCGCAACCGCGGGACCGAATTTACGGCCAATTACGAGAAGGGGCCCTTCACGGCCTATGCCAGCCTGGCAATCGCCAAGGCGCAAGGCCGCCAGATCGTCTCGTCGCAATTCAACTTCTCCCCAGACGATCAGGCCTATGTCGCCGATCACTTCATCTATGTCGACCATGATCAGACGACGACCGGATCTTTGGGCATGACGTACAAGCTGGGTGCCACCAATTTTGCCTTCGACGGCATTTACGGCAGCGGTCTGCGCACGGACGGCGCCGTCCCCAATGGCGCGCGCCTGCCGGCCTATGCCCAGGTCAATCTCAGTGTCAGCCATCACTTCAACTGGGCCGGCGGCCTGGATGCGCGGGTGGATGTGATCAACGCTCTGGACCGTGCCTACGAAATCCGCGACGGCAGCGGCATTGGCGTCGGCGCTCCGCAATGGGGACCGCGCCGGGGTGTCTTCCTCGGCCTAAGCAAGGATTTGTAAGGTCCCTGCTATCTGATCCAGCCCTCTGTCGGATGTTGGCGACAGGAGGCAAAAAAGCAGCGCGCGGAGCTTAGGTTCCGCGCTTTACTGTATGCAATTAAACCTTTGGCAGCAGGAGCACTTTTCTTCCAAGTGACCGTCAGCCGCCTATCTGAAATGTCCGCTTAACAGCCAACGCCATTAGGAAACCCAAAACGGTAGCAATAATGGATTGAATGCCGGTCAGGGCCGCAAAAATACCTGCGGTTACCGGACGACCTGTGCCGTTTATTTCGTCAGCAAGTTTGCCGGTAATATCGCCAAACGTGTTAAACGGCATGATGCGGCTAAGAGAGAGCTCACCTGCCTGCATCAGATTTTCCCCAATCGGCACACCCACTCTAAAAAACATGTAAGCTGTTGCGAAGGCGAACCACAAGATTAAAATGCCAATGACTGGTTTAGTCACCGAATTTCCATAGTCCGATAAAAAGGCATATCCGTCCGAAATAAGTTGCTCAGTCTTAGGTGTCGCAGCCTGTAGCCGCCGTGCCTGTAGTTCAAAAACATACAAAATGCGTTCGCGGCTCCTGTCACCAACTGCAACCATCTGTTGCTTCAAATTTCGACACCCAACCTCGATAGATTTTAGACTGTCTTCGTATGATTGGCCTTGAAAGGCTTTAGCTCCGCCTAAATCGTGGTTAAGCGCCGCGCGCGCTACCGGTTCGGGAACATCGTCTAGCCTAACGCTTTCGCTGAATTTAGTTCCAAAAAACGCTGAAAAATGACCAAAACCAGAACTGTGGAAGTCGGCGAATGATAGAAATACGCATCGATCAAACGATTGATTATAGTCAGAAAATGAGAGCGGCCAGGTTATTTGCGTGAAATAGGCCACATTTGTGAATTCCGCCCCTTGGAAGGACATTCGGCCACCAAACACGGTTTCCCGAAAAATAGTTCGCCCCATAAATACGGCGCTGTCAAACCTCGCCTTGTTTTGAAAAGTTACAAAGTCAAACATCGCGAAACCAAGGAAGGTCGCGTAATGAAATTTTGCTACGCCCGAGAACGTGGCATAAGAAAAAGCGCAGTGGCCTGAAAATTTCGTCTTTATAGCGCATGTCTCTCCTTCGAACCTTGCCTGCCAGAAAATTGCGTTTACCAACATCTCCTCGGCGAAGGTGAAGTCACGAACAACGATTCCGTCCAAGCGAGCGGGCGCTGGCAACAGATCTCTGTCATCTGATGGTCCTGATGTCGCCCTCAAGCGCGCAATAAGAACCTCATCCTTTTTCGCCTTGAGAGATGCCACGGCCGCAGGATTGCTTTCGTCGACCACGCAGAATGGCACATGAAGGACATGGTATTTGATACCTGCGAAGTCTATGAGTTCCCCGCACTCTACCAAAGCATGTTCAGATCTTATGACACCGCTAAGCGGATCCGTTAGCCAATAGGCCTGTAAAGAGGAAAAGGCCGACATCGGCACAGTTTTCAGTTCGTCCCAGGAAAAGGGGGCCGGCTTTGGTTGGTGCACACTATTTGTCATGGCTAAGCCCTTTCACAACAAGCAATCGTGGCCATCGCTGGCCCAATCAGTGCGCAACCAATTAATGTGAAGCCCAGGATTTTAATTTTCTTCATCCGCCAACGCTTATGAAGATCCTAGCCAATTTTCCAAGTCTGACTATCTATAATTGTTTTCCGGCAATCAGGCGTGGATCATGCAGTCATTGAGCGACCCACGTTACGACACCCCCTCCAAAAAAAATCAATCGGCGTATATGACGCTATCGAAGAGAATGGGCGAATAGTGCCGCAGGGTCAGGCGGTAGTCGTCGCTCAGACTGGACAGGGTGTCCAGTAGGGTCTCGAAATCGTCCGGCTTGTGATAGGCGCAGATGGCCAGGCGCGGCTTGTGGGTTTGGATCAGGCGGCGGGCACCGTTCAGGGCCTGATTTTCCGCCCCTTCGACGTCCAGCTTGATCAGGCTGACCGCGCCCAGGTCCATATTGTCCATGGCGTCGAGCGGCGCGGTTATGGTCGATGAAGCGCTGATCCGGCTGCCGTTGTCCGAGCGCAGGTCGATGCCCATTTCGGCCGGTTCGTTCCACAGGCCGACGCGATGCAGGGTCACATTGGGGATGTCGTGGGTATTGGCGTCAAAGGCATCGCAATTGACCGGATCGATTTCGAAGGAATGGATATGGCTATATTTGCCGTTGGTCTTTTGCTGAAAGGCGTGGACGGTATCGCCATTATAGGCGCCGCCATCGACGAAGATTTCGTGGTCGGTCAGCGGCATGACATCGGCTTCGAAATAGATGGCCTTTTCCGGCCGTGAAACCTCGGCGATGTATCGCGCATCCCAGGTCAGGCGATACAGCATGATGGCGTCGAGCGTGCGGCGGCTCATCTCGTCGGCGAAGGCCGGCCGGGCTTTTTCATGCAGGCGCACCACCATGTCGAGGTCCGAAAACGCCGGTACGAACCAATGGGCCTTCGATGCCGAGGCCGGCACCAGGCTCATGACTTCGAAATAGCTCAAAAGCGGTTGCGGGCGCACGGACCACAGGGTCGTGAAGTGTGCGATGGCGTTTTCCGAGCCGCAGCACAAGATGCCGATGGCGTCGGGCGTTTTCGCCAGGACGTCCGCCAGGTCGGCATCGCCGATATAGGGCGTGTCGCCATAGGTCTGACCGGCACGATGATTGTCGACCAGGGCGACGACGCGCCCGGTCGCGATCATGTACGCGACGAAATCCGCCGCCAGAAGGGAGCCCGCACCCAGCAGGATCAGGGGTCGGTGGCCTACGTCCATCCCGTGCTGGCGGGCGCGGGTGGCCTCAAGCCAGGTCCGAAACGCCGATGTGGCCAGGTCCAGCGCGCCAAGTGTACCGGGCAGGAAGGGGGTAGGGGCGGCCATGATCAAACTCCCATAACGATTCGGACAGTATAGGCTGGGCAGTATAGGCCGGGATGGCGATATCGTGCGGATTTTATGACGACATCCGCCGTATTCTGCTAATCAGGCGACATGCCCATTACCGTATATATCGATGCCGATGCCTGCCCCGTTAAGGATGAGACCTATAAGGTCGCCGCGCGCTACGGCCTTCATACCTTCGTGGTGTCCAACAGCTTCATTCAGATCCCGCAATCGCCGCTGATCGCGCGCATGATCGTCGAGGCCGGGCCCGACGTGGCCGATGACTGGATCGCCGATCAGGCGGTGGCGGGGGATGTCGTCATCACCAACGATATTCCGCTGGCCGGGCGGGTGCTGGCCAAGGCGGCGCACGCCATCGCCCCGAACGGGCGGGCCTTTACGCCGGATTCGATCGGTGCGGCCCTGGCCCAGCGCGCCTTGATGGAGCATATCCGTTCGACCGGCGAAATCACCGGCGGGCCGCCGCCGTTTTCCAATGCCAACCGCTCACAATTTCTCCAGACTCTGGATCAGGTCATCACGCGTGAACGCCGCAAGCAGGAGACACGTTTCTAATTTTGAGGAAATGTGTCGATAGCGGCCTTGTCCCGCTATCGCGTTCTGCCGCAGTGCGATAAAACGGGGTTCTGCGATTCTGACCCATGGAGATTCTGAATGGCCCTGCGCGATGTCACCGGCGCCGTCGATTTCGGCCACCTGGAGGCCTATACGCTCAATGACACGGTGGTGATGGAGGAAGTGCTGCGTATCTTCCAGCAGCAGTGTGAGCTGTGGACGCCGCTCTTGAGCGCCGATCACCCCGGCTGGCGCGATGCCGCCCACACTATCAAGGGGGCGGCCGCGGGCGTCGGCGCCGGGATTTTGGCGGCGGCGGCGGAATTGGCCGAACGCGGCGATGACGAAGGCGCGGAGATGCGTCTGGAACGCGTTCGTTCGGCGCTCAATGCCGCGCAAATGGACGTCGCGGCCTATCTGCACGAATTGCAGTTACGATCTTTGAAGGGCTGAACCGCTTTTTTTGTTGGCAAGCGGGGTAGGGCTCTTTAAACGCACGGGCGAAGAGACGGGAACCCGACATGAGCGACGAAGAGCTGCACATCATCTGTACCGACCGCGAGGGCGTGGCCCATACCCTGCCGGCGCTGGACGGCTGGCGGATTATGGAAATCATCCGCGACAACGGCCTGCCGATCAAGGCGGAATGCGGCGGCGCGCTGGAATGCGCCACCTGTCACGTCTATGTCGCCGATGCATGGCAATCCAAGCTGACCCCGCGGTCGGACGAGGAAGACGAAAAGCTCGATGAAGCCTTTATGGTGAAGCGCAATTCGCGCCTGTCGTGCCAGATTCTGATGCGTGATGACCTGAACGGGCTCGAAATCACGCTGGCGCCGGAAACGGACTAGAGCATTCGTCGGCTCAGTTGAGCCAACTTATGGCTCTGATTTTTTGCTCTAAGAGCATCGTAGTAGCGAAGGTTAAAGAGGGTAGAACAATGCGTTTCAAGACTTTGGCTGCCGCCGTTCTGGCGGGTACGGTTGTGGCGGGCGCCGCGTGGGCCTGGGGTTCGTCCGGGCATCGCATGATTGGCGAACTGGCCATCAAGGCCTTGCCGGACTATATGCCGGCCTTCCTGCGCACGCCGCAGGCGGTGGCCGATGTCGGCGAATATGCCCGCGAACCGGATCGCTGGCGCGGGGCGGGCAAGGTGCACGACAATGATCGCGACATCGCCCACTTCATCGATCTGGATGACGACGGCAATACCCTGGCCGGGGTGTCGCTCGACAACCTGCCGGCCAATCGGTCCGACTACGAAGCCGCCGTCCGCGCCAAGGGTGTGGAACCGTACAAGGCGGGCTATCTGCCCTATGCCACGGTCGACGCCTATCAGCAGGTCGTCAAGGACATGGCCTACTGGCGCGTGCTGACCTATCTCGAGCCGCTGGAAAAGGACAGGACCAAGAAAGCCTGGTATCGCGCCGACCGGCTCCGCCGCGAACAGCTCATGCTGCGCGATATCGGCATATTGGGCCACTATGTCGGGGACACAACCAACCCGCTTCACCTCAGCATCCACTATAACGGCTGGGGCAACTTCCCCAATCCGAATGGTTTCACGATGGAGAAGATCCATTCGCCGATCGAGGGTGTTTTCGTCAGCCGCAATATCAAGGAAGGCGACGTGAAAGCGGCCATGGCGGCCTATTTGCCTTGCACCGCGCCGATCATGACCTGCGTCACCGCGCGCTATAAGGCGAGCTTCAGCCAGGTCGTGCCTTTGTACCAGCTTGAAAAGGCTGGCGGCTTCAAGGACGGCGATCCGCGCGGCCAGGCCTTCATCACGACGCGCCTGGCCCAGGGCGCCGGCGATCTGCGTGACTCGCTGATCGATGCGTGGCGCGATTCCAAGACGATGCAGGTCGGTTACAAGATCGGCACCTATGATGACTTCGTGAGCGGAAAGGTCACCGATCCGTGGGAAGTCCTGTATGGCGACGATTAATCAATATGGTCGCTATGATGCGGCCCTGACCTACAAACCGCGCACCGGGGCCTACGGCATACTGGTGCGCGACGGCCGGGTCGCCTGCGCGCGCATCGGTTACGGTCCGTACAAGTACGACCTGCCGGGCGGCGCGGTCGATCCGGGCGAAACGCCCGAACAGGCGGTGGTGCGCGAATTCGGCGAGGAAACGGGGCTGGCGGTGACGGTGGTGCGCCCCGTGACCGACCTCATGCACTATTTCATCCATGACGACGGCACGCCCTATAACAATCATTGCTACTTTTTTGAGATGGCCCTGACCGGCGAAATTCCGGAAGCCAAGTGCGAAGCCGATCACGAACTGGTCTGGCTGGAGCCGTTGCAGGTGGTGACCCGCCTGAAAAATGACGGCTATGCCTGGGCCTTTGTGCTGTGGCTACGCAATCAATCGAAATAATCGATTGATTTGACAATTTTAATCCGTTTGTTTGAACGGATGGGTGGCGATAAGGTGGCGGGTATCAGACACACTGAGGCCCGCCATGCAAACTGCCATTCCCGCCCCGTCCTTTCGGCTGCCCCGACCGGGCGGCTTGGTGCTTACCCTTCTTATTGCCGTGGCCGCCTTCGGTATTCACGCCTTGCCGCATATGGGGGCAGTATCGCCGGCCATTTTGGCGACGGTGATCGGCATGGTGCTGGCGCACACCCTTCACATACCGGCCTCGGCAGACGCGGGGATTAGCTTTGCCTCGCGCACCCTGCTGCGCGGTGCGGTGGTGCTTCTGGGGCTTCAGGTCAGCGTGGCGCAGATCGCGGCGGTCGGCGTGACGGGCTTCGCCATAGGGGCGGCGGGGCTGTTCACAAGCTTCATGGTCATTCGTGCGCTTGGCCGCTTATTGGGGGTAGAGGCGCGACTCGCCGAACTGATCGCGGCGGGCACCAGTATTTGCGGCGCGTCGGCGGTGGCCGCGGTCAATACGGTGACGGAGGCGCCTGACGAAGATGTAGCCTATGCCATCGCCATGGTGACCTTGTTCGGCACGGCGGCCATGCTGGTCTACCCACTGGCGGCGCCATGGCTGGGTGAACACCGCTTTGGCCTGTGGGCGGGCGCGTCGATCCATGAGGTGGCTCAGGTGGTCGGCGCCACGGCCGGGGTGGGCCCGCAGGCGCAGCAGACGGGAGCGGTGGCCAAGCTGAGCCGCATCCTGCTTCTGGCGCCTCTGGTCATGGGCTTAAGCCTGCGGCGGGCGGGCAAGCGGCAGGCCGGCGGACCTATGGTCGGGGTTCCGCTATTCGTCCTTGGGTTTCTGGCCCTGGTGGCAGTCAACAGCCTGATGCCGGTGCCGGTCGTGGTCAAAACCGTGAGCGGTCAGGTTTCGGCGTTTTTGCTGGCCATGGCGCTGGGCGGGATGGGGCTCAAGACGCACCTGCGCGCGGTGACGGCGCAGGGCTGGAAGCCGATCGCGCTGGCGGCGGCGGGGGCTGTGTTCATCTCGCTGTTTACGCTGGGCCTTATTCTGACTTTGGCTTAAACAAATGGCATGACACTCGAACAACTTCGCATCTTCATCGCCGTGGCCGAACGCGAACATCTGACGCGGGCAGCCCAGGCGCTCAACCTGACGCAGTCGGCAGTCAGCGCGGCGGTGGCGGCGCTTGAGGCACGTTACGACGTGAAGCTGTTTGACCGCGTCGGGCGCGGCATCGCCCTGACCGAAGCGGGGCGATTGTTCCTGCCCGAAGCGCGCGACGTGCTGACGCGGGCGCATGAGGCGGAGGCGGCGCTGTTCGATGTGGCGGGCGCCTTGCGCGGGACCTTGCGCCTGGCCGCCAGCCAGACGGTCGGCAATTACTGGTTGCCCGAAGCAATGGCGCGGTTTCACCAGGCCTGGCCGGGGCTGGCCCTGTCGCTCGATATAAGCAATACCGAACGGGCGGCGGCGCGCGTGCTGGCGGGAGAGGCCGATATCGGCATTGTCGAAGGTCAGGTCGATGAGCCACGCCTTGACCAGCGAAAGTTGACCGGCGACACCATGCTGCTGATCCTGCCCTTAGGCCAGACCATGCCATCGACGGCGGCCGAGTGGGCGGCGGCGCGGTTCGTGGTGCGTGAGGCGGGATCGGGAACGCGTCTCATGCTGGCCGATCACCTGAAAGGCATGGGGCTGGCGCTCGATGCCGGCAATATCGTCATGGAATTGCCGTCGAACGAGGCCGTGCGCACGGCGGTCGAGGCGGGCGCGGGGTTGTCGCTGATTTCGGCGCTGGTGGCCAGCCGCGCCGTACGCGCGGGGCTTTTGCAAGGGCACGACATTGGCCTGGCGCCGCGCGATTTCTATGTGCTGCGGCGGCGCGAACGGGGTCAGACGCGGGCGGAGACAGCCTTTATCGCGGCACTCGGCGCAGGATAAATTCGTCGTCGAGGGTCCGGCCGACCGGGAACTGATATTCGCCGACGCGTTCGTAGCCGTGGGCGGCATACAGGGCCTGCGCCTTGTGGTTTTCGCTCCAGACGCCGATCCATTGAGCGGCGGAACCATAGGTGTCCGTCATCCAGTCCTGGGCCAGGACCAGAAGCCGTTTGCCCAAACCCTTGCCCTGCTGGCTGGAATGGACATAGAGGCGCTTCAGTTCGCCTTCGCGTGTCGGGTCGGCATCAGGGTGGGGCAGGCCGACCGGGCCGCAATGCAGATAGGCCACGGCGTTTTCGCGGTCGAAGACGATGCGCCAGAACTGAGCCGGATCGGTGGTCTCACGCGCCAGAACATCCGGCGCGTAGGATTTGACCAGAAACGCGTCCAGATCTTCCGGCGGATAGAGGTGGCCGAAGGTCTCGGTAAAGGTATCCGCCGCCAGTCGCGACAGGGCCGGGATATGGTGCGGTTCGACAGGCAGGATCAGCATGGGGCCTGAATAGCCTCAAGGCCCTGGCTGATTCAAGTCCGTCGTAATTGTACCTCCCCAACTTGCTTGGGGAGGTACAGGATGGCTAGGTTTAAAACGCGGCCTTGTTGGCTTCGAAAAAGGCCTGCAGGGAGGTCGGTTTGCGGCCCGTCAGTGTCTCGACATCGTTGGTCAGGATATCGAAATCGCCGCGGCGGGCAGCGGTGTCGAAGGACACGAGCACGGACACCCACCCTTCGGGCAAGCCGTGGGCCTTCATGCCTTCGGCCAGTTGTTCATCGGTGACATTGACCACGGCCAACGGCTTGCCGGTCGCCGCGCTGGCCAGGGCGGCAATCTGCGGCATGGTCAGCAGTTCCGGTCCGGTGAGGGTGAAGATCTGGTTGCTCGATGGACGGCTGAGGGCCGCCGCGGCGCTGCGGGCCACGTCGGCGTGCGACACGTGCGCCTGCCTGCCGTCACCGGCGGAGGTGTAGAGGGTGCCGCCCTTTAAGGCATCGGGCAGGTTCATGAACAGGTTTTCCTGATACCAGGCGTCGCGCAGGATGGTGTAGGTCAGGCCGCTGGCGATGACGGCCTGTTCGGTGCCGAGGTGATCGCCGGCGAAGCTGACGGCCGAGACGTCGGGCTTGGGCATGGAGGTGTAGACGATGTCCGTCACCCCGGCGGCCTTGGCTGCGGCGACAGCGGCCTTATGCTGCGCCAGGCGTTGGCCGGCGCCGAGAGAATCGGTGGAGATGATCAGCACCCGGTCCACGCCGGTAAAGGCTTGCGCCAGCGAGGCGGCGTCATCGAAATCGACGCGGCGGACCTCGGCGCCTTTGGCGGCCAGGTCGGCGATCTTGGCGGTGTCGCGCGATGCGGCGATGATGTGGTTGCTGCCGGCTTCGAGCAGCAGTTGGGTGACGTGACGGCCGAGCTTGCCATTGGCGCCGGTGATGAGCAGATTGGACATTGTGGTTCCTTTGTGATATTTAGTTACTAAATGAGACCATGTCTAAAATAGTATGTTATGCCGGTCTGTAAAGACGGCAGGTTTTCGGGAGATAGTTACCTTGAAGGAACCACCCTATATCACGCCGGAACTCCATGACGCCATGCGCGGCGTCATGGTCTATGTCGGCGGCAAGATTGACAGCAGCAAATGCCCGGTGCGCGACGTGATGGATCATATCGGCGACAAGTGGTCGAGCCTGCTTATGGTGGCCCTGGGCACGCGGCCGCACCGCTTCGGCGAACTGAAACGTGCCGTGCCCGATATTTCCCAGCGCATGTTGACCCAGACCCTGCGCGATCTTCAGGCCGACGGTCTGGTCAGCCGCCATGTCTTTCCGACCGTGCCGCCGTCCGTCGAATATCGCCTGACGCCTATGGGGGAATCGATGATGCCGCCGCTGATGGAACTGATGAAATGGGCCGCCGAAAATCATGCCCGGATTCGCCAGGCACGCCTGGACTTCGCCGAAAGCGCGGCGGCTTGAGGTCCGGTTTTCCTCATTGAAAGTTTATGGCCCTTGAAGTTGGTTGGAGGGGCAATCAATGAGAGACAGAGCGTGCACGCGGCGGAACATTCCACACGGATCATCAAAACGGGTATAGCCGAATTCGACGATATCCTTGGCGGCGGGCTGACGGCCAATCGCGTCTATTTGCTTCACGGCACGCCGGGATCGGGCAAGACGACCCTGTCCTTGCAGTTTCTGCTGGAGGGGGTGAAGCACGGCGAAAGCACGCTTTACATCACCTTGTCCGAGACGCGGATGGAACTGCTGTCGGTCGCCCGGTCTCACGGCCTGTCGCTCGACGGCGTTGAGATCTTCGAGCTGATCGCGGAGGAACGCGATCTCGACCCGGACAGCCAGTACACGATGTTTCAGCCGTCGGAAGTCGAGCTCAATGTCACGACGCGGCGTATTCTTGACGAGATCGAGCGCCTCAAACCGGCGCGCGTCGTCATCGATTCGCTGTCGGAGATCAAGCTTCTGGCGCAAAGCGCGCTGCGGTTCCGTCGTCAGGTGCTGGCGCTCAAGCAGTTTTTCGTTGGCCGCGATTGTACCGTTCTGTTCCTCGACGACAAGACCGCCAAGGGGGAGGACGACCTGCAACTGGAAAGCATCGCCCATGGGGTGATCAGCCTGGAGCAGTTGTCACCGGAATACGGGTCCGAACGCCGTCGTCTCAGCATCACCAAGCTGCGTGGACAAAGATACCGGGGTGGTTATCACGATTTCAGTATTGTCAGGGGCGGGTTATGCGTATTTCCGCGCATTGTGGCGGGCGAACACAGCCGTCCGCCTGAAAGTACCATCGTGAAAAGCGGCGTATCGCAGATGGACAGCTTGCTGGGCGGCGGGCTGACCTCGGGCACCAGCGTGCTTTTGCTGGGGCCCGCCGGTGTCGGTAAATCGACCCTGGGTATGCAATATGCCGTCGAAGCCGCCCGCAACGGCCAGAGCAGTCTTCTGTTCGCGTTCGATGAGCGTATCGCCACCATGTACGAACGGGCGGATGGGCTGAATATCCCTTTACGCCACTATGTCGAAGCCGGCCTGATCGAGGTGCGATCCATTGATCCGGCCGAAATGTCGCCAGGCGAATTCGCCCACAAGCTGCGTCTGGCGGCCGAAGGCGAGAATGGTCGCAAGCCCATCAAGATCGTCGTCATAGACAGCCTAAACGGCTATCTCAACGCCATGCCTGAGGAACGCTTCCTGACGGCACAACTGCATGAGTTGCTGACCTATCTGGGCCATCGCGGCGTCATCACCTTCCTGGTGGTCGCCCAGCACGGTCTGCTCGGCAACGCGATGCAGACGGTTATCGACACCAGCTACTTGGCCGATACGGTCATCCTGTTCCGCTATTACGAAGCGGAAGGGGAGGTCAAGCAACTGATATCCGTCGTTAAGAAACGCAATGGCCGCCATGAGCGCACCATACGGGAATTCAGCCTGAGCGACGACGGAATCCGCATAGGCGAACCCTTGCATCAGTTTCAAGGCGTCCTCACCGGAACGCCGTTCCTGACGGTTTCGAGTGTCGGTTCTGGCGCCGTTTCGGGCGGGCTCTCTGGCGACGTCGTGTCAGGGCCGCCGCATGACACCTGACCCGGAACGCCGCATACTGATACTTCCGCCCACGGTGAGAGACGGCGAAATGACGGCGGCGCTGTTGCGGCGCGATGGGATGGACGCGGTCGCGTGCCGCAGTCTGGCAGACCTGTGCGCCGAAATGGATCTGGGGGCGGCTCTGCTTATTCTGACGCAGGAGGCCGTGCTGACCGACCGCGACAACCTGCTGCAACAGGCGCTGTTCATGCAGGGCGATTGGTCGGACATCCCCATCATATTACTGACCGCCCCGGGTGACGACAATCCGGTCATTCTGCGCCGGCTGGAGGCGATCGGGCACATGACCCTGATCAAGCGCCCGGTGCAGGTGAACAACTTCATGAGCACCATCCGGTCGTCTTTGCGCGATCGCCAGCGCCAGTACGATGTGCGCAATCTCTTGAAAGACCGGGCGGCCCAGGCCGAGGCGTTGCGAGTGTCGGCGGAAAAGGCCAATGCGGCCAATATCGCCAAGTCGGAATTCCTGGCCAATATGAGCCATGAAATCCGCACGCCTATGAATGCCATACTGGGCCTGTCGACCATCCTGTCGCGCAGTGTGCCGTTGACGCCCAATCAGCGCAAATATATCGAAACCCTGGGGACATCGGGCGAAAGCCTGCTGATGCTGATCAACGATCTGCTCGACATTTCCAAGATCGAGGCCAGCGGCATCGAGATCGAGCGCATGCCCTTCCGCCTCGATACCCTGCTTGAGGATATTGTCAGCGTCGCATCGGTGCGGGCGACGGAAAAGATGCTGGACCTGCATCTGCACATCGGCAATATCCGCGACAAGTGGTTTTTAGGCGATCCGAACCGTATTCGCCAGATCGTGACGAACCTGTGTTCCAATGCCATCAAGTTCACCGAACAGGGCGCCATCACCATGGAAAGTGTCCAGCATGACGGCGATGGCGTGGTCATCACCGTGGCAGACACGGGCATAGGCATTGCACCGGAAAAACTCAGCAAGATTTTTGACAAGTTCACCCAGGCCGACAATACGATCAGCCGCAAGTTCGGCGGCACAGGGCTGGGGCTGACGATCAGCAAGACCTTGGCCGAATTGATGGACGGCAGTCTGGCGGTCATCAGCACGCCGGACACCGGATCGTGCTTTACCCTCTATCTGCCGCTCGTCGAAACTACGTCCGAGGCCGCTGTCGCCACCTTCCGCGAAGACAGCGCGCCGCCGGTGGTCGTGCCGGGCAAGGGGCGGGTGTTGCTGGTCGAAGACTATCCGCCCAATGTGCTCGTGGCCAAGACCTTCCTGGAGATGTTCGGTTACGAGGTCGATCTGGCCGACAGCGGCGTCGTGGCGGTGGAAAAGGCCGACAAAGCGGTTTACGCCGCTATATTGATGGATATCCAGATGCCGGAGATGGACGGTTTCGAGGCGGCCCGCGTCATTCGCGCGGGAGAGCGCGCCACCCTCAACCGGCTTACGCCCATAATCGGCATGACAGCGCACGCGCTCGACAATATTCGCGAAAAATGCCTGGCCGCCGGCATGAACGACTACATATCCAAGCCGTTCGCGCCCGCCGATTTGGAAAAGCGCCTGAGCGTCCTGATCGCCTAAGGCGGTATGGGCGTAACAAGTCCAATTTCATTCTTATTTTTTTGGGCCTATTCTAAAATAGTTAAATTTGAAACCAGTTTTGACCGCCGCCAAAACCGGGGTGGGGACGGCTGAAACCAATATCTTAGGAGCATGGTATGTCAGCGTTTTCTCCCCCCAGCTTGTTCTCGAAAGTGGAGGCGCGATGGCCTCTGAAAGTACTCGGCGTGATCCTGGCCATAATCGGTGTCATCCTGATTATTGGCGGGGCGCAGCTGGTGTTTCTGGGGGGGAGCGCTTACTACCTGCTGGCTGGTCTGGCCCTGGCGGCGTCGGGCGGACTGATCTTTACTGGCCGGATGCTGGGCGCCTGGCTCTACATCGCCACCTTTATCCTGACGGTTCTGTGGGCTCTGGTTGAATCGGGTTTAAACGGTTGGGCGCTGGTGCCGCGCATCGTTGCGCCTCTGGTGCTCCTGCTGTTTGTCATTGGCTTGTGGCCGGCGCTCGACCCCCTTGACGGACGTAAGCGCCGTTTGCAGGGCTTTGCCGGGATAGGCGTTTTCGTCTTAGTGCTCGGTCTGGCCGTCGCCGTCGCCAACCGGTCGGGCGTACTGTCGCCGGTGCCGGATGCGAAAAACACATTGGCCTTTGATACGGCCGCAGCGGCTGGCACGGAATGGCCGACCTATGGCGGCGGGCCCAGCGCGCAACGCTATGCCGACCTCAACCAGATCAATACGGCTAACGTGAAGGACCTCAAGGTCGCCTGGACCTATCGCACCGGCAATCAGCCCAAAAAGTGGGGCGCTGAGACAACGCCGCTCAAGATCGGTGACACGCTATACGGCTGTACCGGCATGAACGAGATGTACGCCTTGGACGCCGCTACCGGTAAGAAGCGCTGGAGCTTCGATCCGAAGGTGCCGGACAGCGCCATCCCCTACACCGCCGCCTGTCGCGGTGTCGCCTATTACAACGTCCCGGCCGCAATGCCAGGGACGCCGTGCGCCGAACGGATTTTCGAAGGCACGCTGGATGGCCGCGTTATTGCCGTTGATGCGCGCACCGGTCTGGCCTGTTCCGGCTTCGGCACGGGCGGTCAGGTGAAGATTACAGACGGCATGGGCAGGGTCATTCCGTCCATGGTGGCCATTACCGCCGCGCCGACCATTGTCCATGGCATTGTCATCACCGGTCATCAGGTTCAGGACGGCCAGTATAAATGGGCGCCATCGGGCGTGATTCATGGCTATGACGCCGTCACCGGCCAGTTGCGCTTTGCGTGGGACATGATGCGCCCTGACCGGACCGGCGCCCCGCCGCCGGGAGAGACCTATACCCGCGGCACGCCGAACATGTGGACCACCGCCACAGCCGACGAACAATTAGGCCAGGTCTACCTGCCCATGGGCAATTCGGCCGCCGACTATCTCAGCGGTCAACGCCGTCCGGCGGAAAAGATGTATTCTTCCGGTCTGGTGGCGCTGAATGTCGATACGGGCAAACCTGCCTGGGTCTTCCATACGGCGATCAATGACGTGTGGGACTACGATCAGGGCAGCCAGGTCTCGCTGGTCAACTTCCCTGTTAACGGTCAGATGGTCCCGGCCATCCTGCTCCCCACCAAACAGGGCGATTTCTATGTACTGGACCGCCGCACCGGCAAGCCGCTGACTGAGGTGGGCCAGATGAAGGCCGATGTCGGCGGCGTCGAGCCGCAGGAGCGCAGCCCGGTTCAGCCCTATTCGAAGTACCAGAATGTACGCGAAAAGGACATGACCGAGGCCTCGATGTGGGGCATGTCGCCGATCGACCAGATGATTTGCCGCATTCAGTTTCGCAAGGCCAGCTATAAGGGCATGTATACCGCGCCGACCCTCGGTCGGCCCTACATCCAGTATCCCGGCTATAATGGCGGGTCCGACTGGGGCAGTGTCGCGGTCGATCCGCGCCGCGGCGTTGTCGTCGCCAACTACAATCTGACGCCCAATTACGATCAGTTGCTGACGCGTAAGCAGGCGGACGACCGGGGCATATATGCCGTCGGCGATCCGCGCGGCACGCACAAGGGCGGGGCGGAAGGCGCCGGACCACAGGAAGGCGCCCCCTTCGCTATCAACGTCAATGCGGGCTGGCTGATGCCGGTGACGGGCATGTTGTGCAAGCAGCCTCCCTATGGCGGCATCCGCGCCTTCGACCTTACGACCGGCAAGACGTTGTGGGATCACGCCATTGGTGACGCCCGCCGCAACGGACCTTTCGGTCTGCCGTCGCTTCTGCCCATCCCCATCGGTACGCCCAACAACGGTGGACCGGCCGTGACGGCGGGCGGGCTGATCTTCATTGCCGCCACGACGGACAACCAGTTCCGCGCCATCGATATCCGCACCGGCAAGACCCTGTGGCAGGTCACCCTGCCGGCGGGCGGCCAGGCCAATCCGATGATCTATGAACAGAACGGCCGCCAATATGTCGTCATCATGGCGGGCGGTCACCACTTCATGAAGACGCCGGAGGGCGACTACCTGATCGCCTACGCTTTGCCGGAACGTAAATAGACCGACAGCTCGTAGCGAGACAGGGGGCGTTTTGAGATAGGGGCGTTCTGAGGCAGGGGCGGCTGGGATTTTCCCGGCCGCTCACCTCTTTTCACACTGCGCGGCGTCGGCTATAGACTCTCCCCGGAGCCATGTCGTATGGCCGAGGGGGAGTTTCCATGAAAATCACTGCGTTTGCGTCCACTGCCGTTTTGGCGCCCGTTCTGGCGACCATCCTGTTTGCTGCGCCGGTGATGGCGCAGGACACCCACACGATTTCGCCCAAATTTCCGGATCATTTCGAAATTCGCGCGACCCAGACCTCCGATCAGTCGCAGGAAACGGCACTGAACGGCACCCCGGCGAAGACGGAAAAAACCACGACGAACCTGTCGTTTACGGGTAAGACGGACCGGGCCGGCGATGGCTTTCACGCCGTTTACACGATCGATACCCTCGATATGAAATCGACGGACGGCACCGGGCAACCCAGCCCAAGCGCCCCCTTGGTGGATGAGTTGGCCAAGGTCATTCGTGGCATCGGACCGGCGCAATTGACGCTTGATCGCAATCTCGACCCGGTCAGCATCGACAATATCGAAGACATAAAGGCGCACATCAAGACGTCGCTCGAAGGCTCGTCCGCAATGCAGGGCGCCGCCGGGACTATGCTCTACAATATGATGATCGGCAATCTGACCCCGGAAACGGCGGCGGGTCTGCTGCGCCAGAACGGCCAGCGCGGCAGCTATCTCAACAAGCCCCTGACCGTGGGTCAGGCGGTCGCCTTTGGCGGTGAGCCGATATCGCTCATGGGCGGCACCTTCCGCATGGGCGGCACCGTGACCCTGACCAAATGGGAAGAGGGCAAGGCGGCGCACCTGACGTCGGTTATGGCTCCGACCCAGGACGATTTGCGCACCTTTATCGGTGGCGTGATCAAGAACATGATGGGCAGCGCCATGGCCATGGACACCACCAAAAAGGATCCGGAAGCGGCCAAGGCAGTGAACGAAATGTTCGACCGCATGGTGGCGGCCATGGATATGAAGATGTCCATGACGTGCGATACGGACCTGAGCCTGGTCAACTATGTCGATACGCATACCGTGTGCAGCACCAGCACGGTCATGACCATGGATATGGGTAAGATGGCGCCGCGCGGCCCGTCCGAAGACAAGCCTGCGGTCATGACGGTGACGCAGATGGCCCGCCAGACCGCCGATACGGTGATGGTGAAGTAAGGGGCTTTACGCCCCTTTTATCGCATCCCAGGCATCTACGAAGGCCTTGGCCTTTTTGTAGACGATTTCGGGGCTGTCGCCCGGCTTGAAAACGGCCGAACCGATGCCGAAACCGGCGGCCCCGGCATCGAGGAAGTCCCGCATATTGCCCGGTTCCACGCCGCCGACCGGAAAAACCGGCACGGTTTTGGGCAGGACGGCCTTCATCGCCTTAAGCCCCTTGGTCCCGGCCAGTTCGGCGGGGAAGAGCTTGATGGCGTCCGCACCGGCGTCGATGGCCGCGAAGGCTTCGGTCGGTGTGAAGAAGGCGGGGAAGGAAATCATGCCCAGCGCCTTGGCACGGCGGATGACGTCCGTATTGGTGTTCGGCGAGATGCAGATCTGACCGCCGACGGCCTTCAAGGTTTCGACATCGGCAACGTTCAGCACCGTGCCCGCGCCGACAATGGCGCGCGGCCCCAGAGCTTCGGCCAATAGCTTGATCGAGTCGAACGGATCGGGCGAATTGAGCGGCACCTCGACGATGCGGAAACCGGCTTCGACCAGGGTTTCGCCGACAGCCAATGCTTCGTCCGGGCGCAGGCCGCGCAGAATCGCGACCAGGGGCAGGGTGTCAAGCGCCGCGCGCCATTGCTCCATCAAGCTCATAGTACCAGTTTTCCTTCGTGGGCGATCGCCCACAGACCACGGGCGGACGCCTCGTCGCCATCGTGGATGGCGACATCGGTAAAGCCGGTGTGGAGCAGGGCGCGTTTATAGAGGTTGGACAGGGTGCCATCGCCGACAATGCCGACGGGGCGCACGCCGTGGCGGATGCTTTCGGCGCGGATTTCGGAGCCGATCAACAGACCGGACAGGTAGGACGACAGGCTTTCCGGAGCGATATGACCGAATAGGCCTTCGGTGCGGACCGAAAAGACGAGGGACAGGAAGGATTTGTCGGCCATGGCGCGATCGACGCCCAGCTTGAAGGCCGCTTCGTCATCCTTATCGTTATGCATCAGGTCGCCGAGGATCGAATGGGATTTGAGGACCTGGAACATTTCGCCGGTCATGTAGGAGCTGAAGCCTTCGACAATGCCGTTTTCGACCTTGGCCCACTTGGAATGGGTGCCGGGCAGGACGAATACGCCGTCGCCATGCGACGCCGACAGGCCGAACAGTTGCGTTTCTTCGCCGCGCATCACGTTAAGCAGGCCTTCGTGGTCGGCCGGGGCGGACAGGCCGGGGACGATCTTGACCTTCAACTTGGACGAGGGCGCATCGACCAGGGTGGCGGCGATGGCGGCCAAGCTGGACGGGCAGGACTGATACGGCGCTTCGACCCAACCGGTGCGCGAGCCGACCATGCCCGACAACAGGATGGGCAGGTCCGGACGGTCGAAATCGCCCTTCATGACGGACAACAGCGCCTGTTCGAACGACAGGACGCCCAGGTTTTTCAGGCCGATATTGGCGGTGTGCTTGGCGATGATCTCGCCATCCGTGCCGAAAAGGAACAGGCGAAAATTGGTGGTGCCCCAGTCGGCGGCGATCAGGGCGGGCGCGGCGTAGGTCATGCGGCGGAGTCTCTTGGCAAAGGGTTGTTCCAGGTGCTGCGTCCAGCGCTTTGGCAAGGGCAGGGCGCCCGTACCGTTCATGCGTCCGAAAAGGCCTGAGGGCCCGAGTAACAGCAATGCGGTTTGGTCTAGCCCTTAAACTTCTGGGGTTCAAGGCCGGTATGGCCGCGCAGCAGATCAGAAGGTATTTCGAACAATGTCCCGCCTTCACGATCTTCCGGCAGGCCTTCCGCCGCCGAGGTCACGAAGACGCGGTCAAGCTTGTCGCCGGCAAAGCACAGCGAGGTGATCTGCCTGGCCGGCAGGTCGATGGAGAAGTCGATGCTGGCGTCCGCATTGAAGCGCGTAACCTTGCCCGGTCCCCAATGGGCGACCCAGATGCCGCCCTGGGCGTCGGTTGTCATGCCGTCGGGACCGCCCCAGTCTTCGGGGAAGGTGAGCCAGAGCGTCTTGTTGGCGAGTTCGCCGTCAATGACGTCGAAGACGTAGATTTCGTTCTTGCCGGTATCGGTGTGGTAGACGGTGGCATGGTCGGCGGAGAAGGTCGGGCCGTTGGCGATCTTGTACGGGCCATCGACCTCCTGCCAGGTCAGATCGACGTTCAGGCGATAGAAGGCGCCCGACACCTTGGCGATCGGCTTGTGCATCGATCCGGCCCAGATGCGGCCCAGATCGTCGGCCTTGGCGTCGTTCAGGCGGTTTTCCGGCTCGTGCGGGTAGGGGGTGGCGATATGTGTGATGGTCAGGGGATCGAGCGTGACCTCGGCAAAACCGGACATCAGACCGGCGATGAAGCCGCCCTTTTCGCGTTCGATGACCCAGCCGATCGGTTCCGGAAAGTGCCAGGTCCGGCTTTCGCCGTTGAGATAATAGGCATGCAGGTTGTGCGCCAGGATATCGACCCAATAGACGCACTGGTCACGCTTCGACCACAGCGGGCCTTCACCGAGAATGGCGCCAGGTGCGGAGCGGCGGAGGATGTTTGACATGGCCCTGTTCCTGTTTTTGTCTGAGTTATCTGCGTTTTAGGATAGGTTCGGCCAAATGAAAAGGCGGAAATCCGCCTTTTACACATGGACCGCGCCTCTTACCATTCACGGACATAGCCGTCCGGGCCGCGCCAGGCCGGGTTGCGCCACGGCGGGCAGTCCTTGGCCATTTCGCGGACCTTGGCTTCATCGATTTCGACACCGAGACCGGGGCCGGTCAGGGCCTCGACATAGCCATCCTTCACATTGAACACTTCCGGGTTCTTCATATAGAAAAGGAGGTCGTGGCCGTTGGTGTTGTAATGGATGCCGAGCGACATTTCCTGAATGACGTGGTTGGGCGTCGAGATGGCCAGTTGCATACAGGCGCCCAGCGCCAGCGGCCCCAGAGGCGAATGCGGGGCGATGGCCACGTCATAGGCTTCGGCCATGGCGGCGATGCGTTTGCATTCCGAAATGCCGCCGGCATGGCTGAGGTCCGGCTGGATGATATCGACGCAGGCCTTTTCGAAGAAGGGCTTGAAGTCCCAGCGGCTGTACAGGCGTTCCCCCAAAGCGATGGGGGTGCTGGTCAGCTTGGACAATTGTTCGATGGCTTCGATATGTTCGCTGAGGAGCGGTTCTTCGATGAACAGGGGGCGCAGGGGCTCCAGCGCATGGGCCAGTTGCTTGGCCATCGGCTTGTGGACGCGGCCGTGGAAGTCCATGCCGACATCGAGGCCGAGGCTTTGCACCGAGGTGAAGCGGTCGAGCACGGCATCGAGGCATTTGGGCGAATCGAGCCAGCCCATGTCTTCGCTGGCATTCATCTTGACCGCCTTGAAACCCTGATCGAGGCGCGCCTTACCAGCATCAATGACGTCGGACGGACGATCGCCGCCGATCCAGGCATAGACCTGGACCCGGTCGCGCACCTGGCCGCCCAGCAATTGCCATACCGGCACGCCAAGGCGGCGCGCCTTGAGGTCCCACAGCGCCTGGTCGAAACCCGACAGGGCCGACATCAGGACCGGGCCGCCGCGGTAAAAGCCGAGACGGTAGAAAACCTGCCACATATCTTCGATACGATCGGCGTCGAAACCGATAAAGCGTTCGCGGATTTCTGCGAAGGTGGCTTCGGTCGCCTCGGTATGGCCTTCCAGGGAGGCTTCGCCCCAGCCGACCGCGCCGTCATCGGTTTCGATACGCACGAACAGCCAGCGTGGCGGCACCGCGAAGGTCTCGATCTTGCGCAGGGTGGTGCGGGTATTTGTGCGGGCGAGGGGGGCGGCGGTGTCCATGGCGAGCTCTCTGATTATCTTGCGAATGACCTACGCGTTTCGGTGCCAAGGGTCAAGGCAATTGTATTATAATTGGCGGCGCGAGCGCGGGATTTCCGCCAGATTATTTTTGCGACTACTTGACGTGCGCGTAAACAAAGCGCATCTATGCTGCACCAAAAAATGCCCCAATAAACAGAGGAGCCCTGTCGATGCCCAGCCCTGAAAATTCAGCCTATATCTATGACCATGTGCGGTCGCCGCGCGGTAAGGGCAAGAAGGACGGCAGCCTCCACCAGATTACCGCCCTTGACCTGTCGGCTCAGGTGCTGAGCACGCTGCGCGATCGCTCGAACCTCGACACCACCCTGGTTGACGATGTGACCTGGGGCTGCGTGACGCCGGTGGGCGAACAGGGCGGGGACATCGCCCGGGCCGCCGTTCTGGCCGCCAAGTATTCGCAAACCACGGCGGGCGCTCAGGTCAATCGCTTCTGCGCCTCGGGTCTGGAAGCCGTCAATATCGCCGCCGCCAAGGTGGTGTCGGGCGAAGCGACCATGGCCATCGGCGGGGGCGTCGAATGCATGAGCCGCGTTCCGATGGGATCGGACGGCGGGGCGTGGGCCATCGACGTCAATGCGGCCTTTCCGACCTATTTCGTGCCGCAGGGCGTATCGGCCGACATGATCGCCACCAAGTGGGGCTTTTCGCGCACCGATTGCGACGCCTATGCCGTCGAAAGCCACAAGCGTGCCGCCCGGTCGTGGGCGGAAGGCCGTTTCAAGAATTCGGTCATTTCGGTCAAGGATCAGATGGGCATCACCGCGCTGGATCACGATGAAAGCGTGCGTCCCAATACGGATATGCAGACGCTGGGCGGGCTTAATCCCTCCTTCCAGATGATGGGCGAAATGGCCTTCGATTCGGTCATCAATCAGCGCTACCCTGAGGTCGAACGCATCAATCACGTCCATACGCCGGGCAATTCCTCCTCCATCGTCGATGGCGCGGCCGCCGTTCTGGTCGGTTCGAAAGAGGCCGGCCGGATCACGGGCATGAAGGCCAAGGCGCGCATCCTGGGCACGGCCTCCATCGGTTCGGAGCCGTCGATCATGCTGACCGGCCCGTCCTTCGTCACTGAAAAGGTGCTCAAGAAGCTGGGCATGACCGTGGGTGACATCGACCTTTACGAACTGAACGAAGCCTTCGCGGCCGTGGTTCTGCGTTACATGCAGGTGCTCGATATTCCGCACGACAAGATGAATGTCTGCGGCGGCGCCATTGCCATGGGCCATCCGCTGGGCGCGACCGGCGCCATGATCCTCGGCACGCTGGCCGATGAGCTGGAACGGTCCGGCAAATCGACGGGGCTGGCCGTCCTGTGTGTCGGCGGCGGCATGGCCACCGCCACGGTCATCGAGCGCGTATAAGAAAACAGCAGGGAATAACCACTATGGAAAATTTTAAGACCGATCTCGACGCCGACGGCATCCTGCTCTGCACCTTCGACGTGCCCGGCAAGACGATGAACACCTTCACCAAGTCGGCTCTGGCCGATGTCGAAGCCATTGCCAACCGCGCCAAAAGCGAAGCCGACATCAAGGGCGTGGTCATCACCTCCGGCAAGACGAACGGCTTCTGCGCCGGCGCCGATCTTGAGGAACTGTTCGGCGGCGGCTGGGAAGCCGATGCCTCTCTGCAGGGCGAAGACCTGCTCAAGGCCACCTTCGATGCCGCGTTTGAAATGAACCGCGTCTATCGCCTGCTCGAAACCTGCGGCAAGCCGGTGGCGGTCGCGATCAACGGCCTGGCGCTCGGCGGCGGGTTGGAACTGTCGCTGGCCTGTCATTACCGCGTGCTGTCGAATGGGCCCAAGGTTCAGGTCGGCCTGCCCGAAATCAAGATCGGCCTGTTCCCCGGCGGCGGCGGTTCGCAACGCTTGCCGCGCCTGATCGGCGCGCAAGCCGCGCTCATGGCCATGTCGGAAGGCAAGTCGTTCAAGCCCGCCGAAGCGCTGGGTGCGGGCGTGGTCGATGAAGTGGTCGATAACGACAAGGTGGTCGAAGCCGCCAAGACCTGGATCAAGACCAAGGGCGATCCGGTCCAGCGCTGGGACAAGAAGGATTACAAGATTCCCGGCGGCGGTCCGTACCATCCGGCGGGCGCTCAGGTCTTCATCATGGGCAATGCCTTGCTGCGCAAGCAGTCCTACGGCAATTACCCGGCGGTGGTGAACCTGATGCACAGCGTCTACGAAGGCCTGCAACTGCCGTTCGATACGGCGATCAAGGTCGAGACGCGCTACTTCGCCAAGACGTTGATGACGCCGCAGGCCAAGGCCATGCTGCGCACCTTCTTCTTCTCCATGCAGGCCATCGCCAAGGGCTCAGGCCGTCCGTCAGGCGTGCCCAAGGCTGAGTTCACGCAAGTGGCCGTTCTGGGCGCGGGCATGATGGGGGCGGGCATCGCCTACGTCCAGGCCCTGGCCGGTATCAAGACGATCCTGATCGACCGCGACCAGGAAAGCGCCGACAAGGGCCGCAAGCATTGCGAAGACCTGCTCATGAAGCAGGTGTCGCGCGGCAAGATGACCAAGGAAAAGATGGCCGAGACGCTGGACCTGATCGTGGCGACGCCCGATTACGACCAGATCAAGGGCTCTGAGCTGGTCATCGAGGCCGTGTTCGAAAACACCGAGCTGAAGGAAAAGGTCACCAAGGATGCCGAAGCGCGCCTCTATTCGGGCGACAAGGCCGATAGCGCCATCTTCGGGTCCAACACCTCGACCATCCCCATCACCATCCTGTCCACCGCGTCGCAAAAGCCGGAAAACTTCATCGGTATCCACTTCTTCTCGCCCGTCGATAAGATGATGCTGGTCGAAATCATTCTCGGCAAGGAAACGTCGGACGAGACGCTGGCCAAGGCGATCGACTACGTCCTCAAGATCCGCAAGACGCCGATCGCGGTCAATGACAGCCGTGGCTTCTACACCTCGCGCTGCTTCGCCACCTTCGTCGCCGAAGGCATGGCATTGTGGGCGGACGGCTACGCGCCGGCCATCATCGACAATGTCGGCCGCATGACCGGTATGCCGCGCGGCCCGCTGGAAATGAATGACGACGTGGCGCTTGATCTTATGGTCAAGGTCCAGGCCGAAATGGCCAAGTCGCAAGGCGATGCCTATGTCCCGCTGGCCGGCGAAAAGGAAGTCGCCGACATGGTGGCCAAGGGCCGTTACGGCCGCAAGAACGGCAAGGGCTTCTACGACTACCCGGCGGAAAAGGGCGCCAGCAAGACCCTGTGGTCCGGCCTGTCCGACTACTTCACGCCGACCGTCACCGAGGCCGAACCGTCAGACGTCGCGGAAATCAAGACGCGCCTTCTGTACCGTCAGGCCGTCGAGGCGGCGCGCTGCTTCGAAGAAGGAGTCATCACCGATCCGCGCGAAGCCGATGTCGGCTCCATCCTGGCCTGGGGCTTTGCGCCGTGGTCGGGCGGGGTTATCTCGCTGATCGATTCCATCGGCGTGGCGGCCTTCGTCGCGGAACTGGATCGCCTGACCCAGGCCTACGGGGCGCGGTTCGAACCGCCGAAGCTGCTGCGTGACATGGCGGCCAAGGGCGAAACCTTCTACGGCCGCTTCGGCAAGGACGCCAAGGCCGGAAAAGCGGCGTAAGGGTAAAGGGAATAATAATCTTGTACCTCCCTGGCTTCGCCGGGGAGGGGGACCGCACGAGACGCGAAGCGTTGAGATGTGGTGGTGGGGTGTCTGTCTTTACCCGGTATGTGGCAGGTATTAACCTAAACGAGATGCCCCACCACCACATCTTGCGGGCAAGCCCGCTTCGTGCGGTTCCCCTCCCCATCCAAGATGGGGAGGTACAATGTTGTCGTCATCCACGACTGGCGAAACTACGTAAGCTTTAAAGCCGCTGTGCGAGATGGCGACTTTTTTGCTGAGTCTACCGTGTCCGACACAGGGCAGTGGCGGCGGTGACAACCCATGTGGTTGGGAGGAATCAGATAGGCGCAGCCTTCAGTCGTTAGGTGTGCGCCGGCATAGCCTGTCCTTATGGAGCAACAAGACGAATGTTCTCGCCTTACCGAAGCGTATATGTCACTTCCCACACCAGCGCTTTAATCCCTCTGGCCTCGATATTTGGATAGCTTTTTTGAATAGAGTGGCTAATTTTTTTTGGCGATCTTTTGTAGGGAATCCGTTTGTTCAAACGGAATGTTATTCGCAAAAACCCTAATTGCTGAAATCCTGGGCAGTAAATCGGAAGTTTTTTTTGGGCCGAATTTCTTAGTTAGATCGTCCAAGTATTCGCCGGGATAAGAGTGCTTCCCATATCCAATATAGATGCATAAAGCCTTTGTTATATCATTTTCGAAGAACAGCATTTTATTGCCCTTTGAAATAGTCATGCGTTCCCGGTGGAGCCGTTACGTTTGCGTGTGCGTGAGCCGGTAGCGCCAGCAAGGACAATATCAGCCAAGTGCGCGTCACTCTTTTGATCATATTTTCCCATTTGGCGGACAGGCTATCGTCCGGTCCGCCGTATGGCAAGCCCAAGTGGATATCTGGGTGGCGGGACAACAGGAATAGCCTGAACGGCAACCACAGTATCTTAGTCGCAAGCGTATTATTTCCCTCTCGCATCAAAACTGACGCGTTCGGTTAGGTCTTATGGCTTGCGCAAGCCTGCGTTTCGCGCTTGAAGACAATCGTATACCAAGCCGCCGCCTGCCGAGAGACCCGACATGAAAGAAACGACCCGCCTGACCAGCGCCACCTATGGCCGCGCCAACTCCCGCCGGGCGGTCAACACGCCGGTGGAACGCGGATCGACCGTGCTCATGGAAAGCGCCGAAGTCCTTTATAATGACGACATCAAGCCGACCTACGGCACGGACGGGCTATCGACCCAGACCGAATTGTGCCGGCTCATCGCCGATCTGGAAGGGGCCGCTGAGGCCCACATCCTGCCCAGCGGTCTGGCGGCCCTGACTCTGCCCATCTTTGCCTTTCTGGCGGCGGGAGACGAGATTCTGGTGGCCAATGCCGCCTATCGCCCGGTGCGGCGCTTCCTCGATACCCAGTTGCAGCGTTACGGCGTCGCCGCCCGCTATTACGATCCAGCCCTGACGGCGGAGGCGGTGCTGGCTCTGGCCACGCCAGCAACCAAGATGATCTATGTCGAAAGCCCGGGGTCGCTGACCTTCGATATTCAGGATATTCCCGGCATTGCGCGGCTGGCGCGCGAACGCGGCATCCTGACCCTGTGCGACAATACCTATGGCGCGGGTGTGCTGTTCAAGCCGTTGCGGCATGGCGTCGATCTCAGCATGCAGGCCCTGACCAAATATGTCGGCGGACATTCCGACGTGCTGATCGGGTCTTTGTCGGTGTCCGACCCCAAGTTGGGCAAGGTCATCTATGACACCATCAAGGCGTGGGGCTTCTTCACCTCGGCCGACGAATCCTATCTGGCGTCGCGCGGTATCCGCTCGCTGCATTTGCGCATCAAGCAGTCGGGTGACAGCGCGCTGAAGATCGCCAAATGGCTGGAAGGTCGTCCGGAAGTCTTGCGCGTCGTCCATCCGGGGCTGGACAGCCATCCCGGTCACGACATCTTCGCCCGCGATTTCACCGCGGCCAACGGCCTGTTCATGGTGTTGTTCAAGGGCAATGGCGAGGCCGATTCACAGGCCTTCCTTAACCGGCTGAAATTGTTCGGGCTGGGGTTCAGCTGGGGCGGTTACGAAAGCCTGGCGACCAATTGCGAGCCGCAGATCCGCACGCGCACCCGCATTGGCGACGCGCCCGATCCGTACCGCGAAGGGTCGGCGGTGCGCTTCTATGTCGGGCTGGAAGATGCCGACGACCTGATCGCGGATATCGAACAGGCGCTGAGCGTTTTTTCCGCCTAAGAGCCCCTCACCCCAGCCCTCTCCCCGCACAGGCGGGGCGAGGGGGCTATAGGTCGTACAGTTCGGCCTTGGCCGTAAAGGCCGCATGGGCGGCGTGGAACTCGGCTTTCAGCCGTGCGACCAGGTCGGCGACGGGCAATATGTCATGAATGGAGCCGACGCCCTGACCGGCGGACCAGATGGTCTTCCACGCCTTGGCTTCGGTGTTCAGTTCCTCGCCCATGTCGATCTTGTGGTGCGGGTCTTTCGCCGCCGCCGGATCGAGGCCATTATTGATCAGGGACGGCGTCAGGAAGTTGGCGTTGATGCCGGAAATGGCGTCGGTATAGGTGATGTCCTTGGCCGAGCTTTCAACCAGCATTTCGCGGTAGCCTTCGACGGCGCGGGCTTCTTTTGTGGCGATAAAGCGCGTGCCCATATAGCCCAGGTCCGCCCCGGCCATCAGGCCCGCCGCCACGTCGCCGCCGGTTGATTGCGCGCCGGACAACAGGATGGTGCCTTTGAAAAATTCGCGCACCTCGTTGAGCAGGGCGAACGGATGCTGGTTGCCGGCATGGCCGCCCGCACCGGCCGACACCAGGATCAGGCCATCGACCCCGGCTTCCATCGCCTTGCGCGCATGGCGGGCATTGATGACGTCATGGAAAACGACGCCGCCGTAGGAATGGACGGCATCGACGATGTCCTTGACCGCGCCCAGCGAGGTGATGACCAGGGGCACCTGATGCTGAACCGTGATCTGAATATCGGCCATCAGGCGTGTATTGGTGTTGTGGACGATCAGGTTGACCCCAAAGGCGGCATCGTTCGGGCCCAGCGCGGCCTTGATCTGGTCCAGCCACTCGGCATAGCCTTCGCTGGTTCGCTGATTGAGCGCCGGAAACGTGCCGATCATGCCCGATTTGCAGGTGGCGATGACCAGTTCCGGACCCGACACCAGAAACATCGGCGCGGCGACGGCGGGAAAACGCAGGTTTTTGTTCAGCGAAGCGGGGACGGCCATTTCATTTCCTCTTTATGTGCCGCTCAGGCGCGTTAAAACGGCCGAGCGTTTTGCAGAGATTACGCTGAAATTGACGTTCGCGTAAAGTTGAAAGTGCGCGGTTGGCGGGCTATATCCAGGCGATGAGCCATTACACCGACAATCTGACGCAACTGGGCGGCGATGCCCGTCCGGTCAACGATCCCGCCCAGGCAACGCTGGAACGCGTGCCCAATCCGCATAGCGATGTTGACTATGTCGCACGCTTCACTGCGCCGGAATTCACCTCCCTGTGCCCCGTGACGGGCCAGCCCGATTTCGCCCATCTGGTCATCGACTATGTGCCGGGGGAGTGGCTGGTCGAATCCAAGTCCTTGAAGCTGTTCCTGACCAGTTTCCGCAATCACGGCGCCTTTCATGAGGATTGCACCGTCTATATCGCCAAGCGTTTGAAGGACCTGCTTGCGCCGCGCTGGCTGCGCATCGGCGGGTTCTGGTATCCGCGCGGCGGCATCCCGATCGATGTCTTCTGGCAAACCGGCGACGCGCCAAAGGGCGTCTATGTGCCGGACTTCGGTGTGCCGACCTATCGCGGCCGGGGGTAAACACGGATGAGGGGGCTGTGGGGGAATTTCTGGTTTCGGATGCTGGTTACGGCGGCCGTATCGGTCCCCATGGCCATCTTTGCGCTGTGGGCGACGCCCTATATAGCTGTCGGTCTTGGGGCTGCTTTTGGCATCTTAGGCTTTTCGCAGGATGTCAGCTTTGTATTCCGGCCCGGCATGTTTTTAGCCGCCTTGCCCGCCGTACCGTTCTGGTTGCTGGCCGAACCCCGCCTGTGGGGGCGCCGGGCACCGCTACCGTTCGGCAGTTATCTGACGTTTGTGGTGGTGCTTTTTCCGGCCCTGTTTTTGTCCGTTTTTGTTCTGATTCAATACGAATTAACCAACCCGGTGGTGAACCTGGGGATTTTGTGCGCCAGCTATCTCGGTACGGCGCTATTGGCCGGTGGCGCGGGCTATGGCTATTACCGGTTCTGGCGACATGGCCAGGATCGCCTGCCGCCCGTGATTCCGGACGTGTTTTAGGCCGGACGTGTTTTAGGGTTCGCCTTAGCCCTGCCACCATGACACGCGGCTGGCGTAGTCGGGGCGTTCGCGTTCCAGCGGCGCTTCCGACGGGGTGCCGAGGAAGATCCAGCCGGCGACGTTTTCGCCGTCGCTCAGGCCGAGTACGGTCTTGGCCTCTTCGTCATAGCTATACCAGTCGGTGATCCAGTTGGCGCCGTAGCCTAGCGCGCCGGCGGCAATCAGCAGGTTCTGGCAGACGGCGGCGGCGGACAATTGCTGTTCCCACAACGGCTTCTTGTACGGAAATACGGGGCTGGAAATAACCAGCAGGGCTTCGGGCGGGATGGACAGTTTTTGCAATGCGCCCACCGCCTTGCGGTCGTCGCGCGATTCCGCGAGGGCCTTGAGCCGTTCGACCAGTTGCGCCTTGCTGTCCGGCGTAAAGCGGACGATGCGCCATGGCCCGAGCTTGCCATGATCGGGCACCCGAAAGCCGATGCGGATCAGGAGGTCGATTTCGTCTTCGGACGGGGCGGGCAGGCCGAGGGTCGGGGCCGGCGCGCTGCGGCGATGGAACAGCACGTCCAGGGTTTCGGCGGACTTTTTTTGCGGTACGGGCTGGCCGAATTCGATCGGGGTCTGGTCAAAGGCGGGGAGGGACATGCTATGGCTTTCGCGAAGAGACTCGATGCGTCCATATATAGGTGAGCCGTGACCGATAAGAAACCCAACCTGCCGCCCTGGGATACCGAAGCCGCCCTGGGCCAGCGCCCCGGCTGGCAAAGGGTCAAATCGCATGTCGCCTTTCAGAACCCGTGGATCACCGTCGAAAGCCACGATGTTGTCGCCCCCACCGGGCGGGCAGCGCATTACGGAGTGGTGCGCTTCGCCAACCGCGCCATCGGTATATTGCCCCTGTTCGATGACGGCACGGTGCCGATGGTCGGGCAGGCGCGGTTCGCGCTGGACTCCTATAGCTGGGAGATACCCGAGGGCGGCGCGCCCTTTGACGAAGACCCGCTTGATGGCGCCAAACGCGAACTGCGCGAAGAAGCGGGGTTGATTGCCGCCAACTGGACGCAGATTGCGCAACTGGAGCTGTCGAACTCGGTGACCGACGAGGTGGCGGTCTGCTATCTGGCGACCGGCCTGAGCGAAGGCGATGTCGAACCGGACGATACCGAAGTGTTCGCCCACGCCCGCGTGCCCTTCCGCGATCTGCTCGACGCGGTAAAAAATTATCAGGTGCGCGATGCCTTAACCGTTGTCAGCGTATGGCGCGTCTACCATATGGCCATGACGGGTGATTTGCCGCCGCATCTGCGAGATGCTATAGTTGGCTGAGATAGTGCAGGAGAGTCTCATGGCTCAGGTTTTCGAAGTCATCAACCCGGACGACAAGCCGATCTGGCTCAATCTGCGCCAGGAGGCGTCGGATGCGCTGGCGGCCGAGCCCGGCCTGGCGTCGATGCTGCATTCCACAATCCTGTCCCACGACGATCTGGCCAGCGCGCTCAGCTATCATATCGCGCGCAAGCTGGGCGACGATACTATTCGCGGCATGACCCTGCGCGAAATCGTGCGCAAGGCCTACGCCACCGAACCGGCCCTGGTCGATTATGCCCAGGCCGATTTGCAGGCCGTCTATGAGCGCGATCCGGCCGCCAAGGGCTATTTGCAGGCCTTCATGTTCTTCAAGGGCTTCCTGTCGCTTCAGATTTACCGCGTGTCGCACCGCCTGTGGCAGGACGGCCGCCACACCATGGCGCATTTTCTGCAAAGCCGGGTGTCCGAGCTTTTCCAGATCGATATCAATCCGGCTGCCCGTATCGGCAAGGGCGTCTTCCTCGACCACGGCACCGGCATTGTCATTGGTGAGACGGCGGTGGTCGGCGACGACTGCTCGATCCTGCAAGGGGTGACCCTGGGCGGGACCGGGGCGGAACGCGGCGATCGTCACCCCAAGGTCGGCCGGGGCGTGCTTTTGGGCGCCGGGGCCAATGTGCTGGGCAATATCACCATCGGTGACTACGCCAAGATCGCCTCGGGCTCCGTGGTGCTCAAGCCGGTTCCGGCCCATTGCACGGCGGCGGGCGTGCCGGCCAAGCTGATCAATTGCAAGACCTGCGAAGACCCGGCCCGCCAGATGGACCACACCATGCCGGAAATCGATACCGACTATTCGATTTGATAGCCTTGGCTGATACGCTGGGCTGATCCCTTGGGGATTGATGGGGTTCGGACGCGAAAAGGGTTTGCGCCGGATGCGCCGGCGCTTTAAAGCTCGCCACACACAAAGTTTATCCCTCGTCCGGGCGAATTGTGCTTAGTCTGCATGACCGCAGGACGAACCCCGTACATCCATCCGAGGCCCTATATGACCCCCGCAGAAATCACCAAGGTTCAGGATTACCTGTTCAGCACCTTCAAGACCCAGGGCCTTGAGCTCAAGCCGCGCAAGCAGAAGGATTCGGCCGAAGTCTATATCGGTGAAGATTTCATCGGCGTGGTCTATGTCGACGAAGACGAGGAAGGCTCCTACATCTTCGAAATGGCGATCCTCAAGGAAGACCTGTAAGCCGGGGCGCTTGCCGCCTAGATACAATTGAAAAAGCTCCGGGCGGATGTCCGGAGCTTTTCTTTTGGCGGATATCCAACGTCATGACCTTCGACTCATGACGTTGGCAAGGGCGACTGCCCGCCGCCGCCTGTGCGGCGAGCCATGCGGCGCCTGAGCTGAAAATATGGCCCTACATCTCGGCGTAAGGGTCGGCGTCCTTCTTGCGGCGGCGCTTGGCGACCGGGACCACGTCGGGCGGCGGCGGGGTGGCGGTGCGTTCGTATTCGGCGCGCGCCTTGCGCACCTTGGCTTCGGCCTTGTGGACCTTGCGCAATTGCAGTTCTTCGCCCAGGGCCTGAACGATCTGCGAGAAGGTGGGCAGGAGTTGCGGGAAGCGGGTGGCGACGAAGCCGGCGACGATGGCCGCCACCGTGGCCAGCACAGGCGATACGGGTGACAGGGTATCGATAATGCGCGAAATGCTGCCGACCGATGAATTGGCGAAGGCTTCGTCGATCATCGACTGGCGGCGCTTTTTCTGGTTGTGCGGCAGGGCCTTGATGCCGAAATAGATGATCACCGGCAAAAGGAAGATACTGCCCAGGGCCAGCGGACCCCACAGTTCACCGAGAAGTTGGATAGCGATCTTGTGGATACCGATGCTGATCCAGATCAAACCCAGCATGGCCGAGGCCAGGATCAGCACCAGCCCGATCAGTGAGGATTTGAAATTTTCGAACTGGTGGGAAAAATTGAACATTTGGCATCCTGGGAATCTGATCACTTGGGCCGATCTAACGGCACAAATATATAAAAGGACAATATGAATAAAGCCCCTTTATGTCGCACGAGGCCGCGTGGTAGACACGGCCAGGGATAAACGGGTGGATTTCAGGACGACATGCTGTTTCTTCAGGGCATATGGCATTCGGCCAAAGTCATCGGCGCAGGGCTGTACTGGCTTATGTCGCTGGGCTTCCTGTGGGGCGGGCTCATGCAGTGGGGCAAGGACCCTGTGCTGGGGCAAATCTGCGTCGGCTTCGTTATCTGCCTGTTCTGCCTGCGCATCGTGCTGGTGAAGCGGGTTGTGCCGGCGGCGGTGTTCAATGTCGCCGCCTGCCTGGTGTTTTTCGTCTTTATCGCCATTCTCCAGGCCAAGGGCATGACGGGCCAGGCGTGATTTGTACGGGCTGACCGGCGTTAAGCGGTTTCGTTCAGCGCGTCGCGGATGATCCCGACCGTCCGGTCGATATGCGATTTTTCGATGATCAGCGGCGGGGACAGGGCGATGATATCGCCGGTGACGCGGATCAGCAGGCCTTTTTCAAAACACCGGTCGAAGACCTCAAGCGCACGGGCGGTCGGCGCGCCCGGCCTCGATTGCAGTTCGATGCCGCCGATGAGGCCGAGATTGCGGATATCGATGACGTGGGGCGCGTCGCGCAGCGAATGGACGGCCGCTTCCCAATAGGGCGCCATGGCGGCGGCGCGGGCAAACAGGTCCTCTTCGGCATAGACCGCTAGCGTGGCGATGCCGGCGGCGCAGGCCAGGGGATGGCCGGAATAGGTGTAGCCGTGGAACAGCTCGATCGGCGTATCGGCCGTCTGCATAAAGGTGTCGTAGATGCGGTTGGAGACGGCGACTCCGCCCATGGGCACGGTGGCGTTGGTGATGCCCTTGGCCATGCAGATCATGTCGGGCATGACGCCGAAATAGTCGGTGGCGAAGGCTGCGCCCAGCCGCCCGAAACCGGTGATGACCTCATCGAAAATCAGCAGGATATCGTGTTTGTCGCACAGGGCGCGCAAGCGTTGCAAATAGCCCTTGGGCGGCACCAGAACGCCCGTCGATCCGGCCACGGGCTCGACGATCACGGCGGCGATAGTGGAGGCGTCGTGCAAGGCGACCAGCCGTTCCAGCGCGTCGGCCAGGTCGGCGCCATTGTCGGGTTCACCCTTGGCGAACAGGTTGCCGCCGACGCCATGGGTGTGCGGCAGATGATCGACACCGGTCAGGAGCGAGCCGAAATACATGCGGTTGCGCACAATGCCGCCGACGCTGATGCCGCCAAAGCCCGTGCCGTGATAGGCGCGTTCGCGACCGATCAGGCGGGTCTTGCCGGCCTGGCCGCGATTGCGTTGATAGGCCAGCGCGATTTTGAGCGCCGTGTCGGCCGATTCCGAACCCGAATTGGTGAAGAAGACGCGCTTCAGATCGCCGGGCAGTATACCGGCCAGCTTGTGCGCAAATTCGAAGGCGAGCGGATGGCTCATATTGAAGGTTGGGGCGAAATCCATGACGGCCGCCTGGGCCTGGATCGCTTCGGTGATCCTGGCCCGCCCGTGGCCGGCATTGACGCACCACAGCCCGGCGGTGGCGTCCAGAATTTCGCGGCCATCGACATCGCGGTAATGCATGTCGCGCGCACTGACCAACAGCTTCGGCCGCGCCTTGAACGCCTTGTTCGGCGTGAACGGCATCCAGAAGTTTTCGAGATGAATATTTTCGGTCGAAGCGTGTGTGTTCATGTTCAGTTTACGTCGCAAGGCTTAACAGGGAGGTGCGGTTTCATTACGATTCCGGCACGATCTGTGCTAAGGTGAGTAGGGTTGCCGGAGTGTGATCACAAAAGCCTTCGGGCTGCAAGAGGTGGAGTGAATGGTCGTCATCAGTCTGGATACCGCGTCAGGGGACGCCAAGATGCACGACCAGGTGTATGACCGCCTGGCCGAGGCCCTGATTCAGGGCCAGATTCCGCCCCTGAAATCGGTGTCCCTGCGGTCGCTGGCGCAAGGTCTGGGCGTATCGCCCATGCCGGTGCGCGAGGCGGTGCGCCGCCTTATCGCGGAAAAGGCATTGGAGCTGCAACCGTCGAACAAGCGGTTGCGCGTGCCGGACCTGACGGAAAAGCGATTGACCCAGTTGATGACGGCGCGCCAGTGGGTTGAGCCGGAGCTGGCCTTCCTGGCGACCGCGCGCATGACCCGCGACAGTATAAAGCGGCTGCGCGACGACGACGCCAAGCTGATGACTGCGCTTAGCAAGGGCGATGTGTCGGGCTATATGCAGGCCAATCAGGATTTCCATTTTTCGATCTATGCCCGCGCCGATGCCGACCTGTTCTATGATATGGCGCGGACCCTGTGGCTTCAGGTCGGGCCGTTCATGCGCGTCGTGTTCGGGCGCATGGGCACGGTCCATCTGCCAAAGGATCACCATCAGGAAATGATCGCCGCCTTTGAGCGCGGCGACGCCGAAGCGATCAAGGCATCGATGGCGGCCGATATCCACGAGGGCATGAACCTGATGCTCGATGCCATCAAGGCCCAGGCCCAGGCTGAGCCGACCAAGCGGCGCAAGCGCGGATAGGGCGGAGGCGGCGCACCTTCATCGCTCCTCACGTAAACTCTACCGCGTCGGGGCCTTGACACCCGCATGACCGGCATTGTCTAATTGTGATCACAAGATGCCTGAGGTGACCCATGCCGACTTCTCCGCCGCTGACCCCCGCTGATACACTTTCAGGCGTTCTGGCCGCGATGGCGGCGATAGCCAAGCCCGATAAAGCCCTCATCGAAGGCATGGAGGTGGCGTCGGCCTCGCAACGGACCTTCGACAATTTGTCGTCGCGCGATGGCTCGCTTATCAACCGCATTGCCGCCTGCGACGCCGCCGATGTCGATGCCGCCGTCCATTCGGCGCGCACGGCGTTCGAGGATGGCCGTTGGCGCAACCTGGCCCCCAAGGCGCGCAAAGTCATCCTGCACCGGCTGGCCGACCTGATGAGCGCGCACGCGGAAAATCTGGCCCTGCTGGAAAGCCTGGATACCGGCAAGCCGATCAGCGACGCCCGCGCCGTCGATATCCCGCTGGCCATCAATAGCACGCGCTATTATGCCGAAGCGATCGACAAGGTCTATGGCGAGGTCGCGCCTACGCCTGAGGACCGCCTGAGCTATGTCGTCCACGAACCGCTGGGCGTGATCGGCGCCATCGTGCCGTGGAACTTCCCGCTGCACATGGCGATGTGGAAGGTGGCGCCCGCCTTGGCCATGGGTAATTCCGTGGTGCTGAAACCGGCGGAAAATTCGTCGATGACGGCGCTCTATACCGCCGCCCTCGCGCTCGAAGCCGGTGTGCCGCCGGGCGTGTGGAATGTTGTCCCAGGGCTGGGCGGCGAGGCTGGTGAGGCGCTGGCCCTGCATATGGATGTCGATATGATCGCCTTTACCGGCTCCGGTCCGGTCGGGCGGATGCTGATGCGCGCCTCGGCCGACAGCAATCTCAAGCGGGTATCGCTGGAACTGGGCGGCAAAAGCCCGCAGATCGTTTTCGCCGACTGCGACGATCTGGACGGCGCGGCGGCCAATGCCGCCTGGGGCGTCTTCTACAATCAGGGTCAGGTGTGCACCGCGGCGTCGCGGCTGCTGGTCGAGGCCTCGATCAAGGACGTCTTCGTTGAAAAGGTCCTGGCCGTCGCTAGGTCCATCAAGGTCGGCGACCCGTTCGATCCGGCCACGCGTTTCGGCGCCATGATTTCATCGCGCCAGATGCATACCGCGCTGGAATATATCGAACGCGGCCAGGCGGGCGGCGGTAAACTGCTGATGGGCGGGCAGCAGGCGCGCGGCGACAGCGGCGGATTTTATGTCGAACCGGCCGTGCTCGATATCGCGCCCGACAACATACTGGCGCAGGAAGAGGTGTTCGGGCCGGTGCTCAGCGTCATGACCTTTACCGACGAAGCCGACGCCTATCGCATCGCCAATGACACCATCTACGGTCTGGCGTCCGGCGTCTGGACCGCCAATATCGGCAAGGCTATGCGGGCCGCCAAGGCGCTCAAGGCCGGGCTGGTCTGGATCAATGGCTGGGACGCATGCGACATCACCTCGCCGTTCGGGGGCGTCAAGCAGTCGGGATTCGGGCGCGACCGCAGCCTGCATGCCCTGCACAAATATGCCGACCTCAAGGCGGTTTCCATCAGTTTCAAGGCGTAATTTCATGCAATTATCTTCCGCGCAAAAGGCCCTGCTGGGCGACTACATCCACGCTGACGCCGCGCCCGGCCGTTTTGCTGTTCTCAACCCAGCCGATGGCTCGACGCTCTGTTATGTCCAGAACCAGGGCGCGGCGGAGACCACCGCCGCAATCGCTGCGGCTGATGCCGCCTTTGCCGCCTGGTCCGGCCAGACGGCCAAGGCGCGCTCGATCATCCTGAAGAAATGGAACGAACTGGTTCTAGCCCATCTCGAAGACATGGCCATGCTGGTCACGTTGGAGCAGGGGCGACCGATCAAGGAAACGCGCGGCGAAGTGACATATGGCGCCTCCTTCATCGAATGGTTCGCCGAAGAGGCCAAGCGCGCCTATGGCCGCACCATTCCGGCCACCCTGCCGGGCAAGCATCTTCAGACGATCAAGCAGCCGGTCGGGGTGTGCGCCGCCATCACGCCATGGAATTTTCCGATTTCGATGATCACGCGCAAGGTGGCCCCCGCCCTGGCCGCGGGTTGCACCGTGGTTATCAAGCCGTCGGAAGAAACGCCGCTGTCGGCCCTGGCGCTGCTGAGCCTGGCGAAGCAGGCCGGTATGCCCGACGGCGTGATCAGCATGATTACCTCGACCACGGCGAAAGAGGTGGGCGAGGCGATGACGTCGGACCCCCGCGTCAAGAAGCTGAGCTTCACGGGCTCGACGCCGGTGGGCAAGCTGCTCTATGCCGCCTGCGCCCCCACCATGAAGAAGGTGTCGATGGAACTGGGCGGCAATGCGCCCTTCCTGGTGTTCGATGACGCCAATATCGACGACGCCGTCGAAGGGGTTCTGGCGTCGAAATATCGCAATTCGGGCCAGACCTGCGTCTGCGCCAATCGCATCCTGGTTCAGGCGGGTATTTATGACCGCTTCGCCGAGGCTCTGGTCGCGCGGGTCAAGGCGATGAAGCTGGAGCCCGGCTGGAAAGAGGAGGCGCAACTTGGGCCGCTGATCAACCAGAAGGCCATCGACAAGGTGGTGCATCTGGTCGATGACGCGGTGGGGCATGGCGCCAAGGTGGCTACGGGCGGTCATGTCGATGGCCAGGGACCGCTGTTTTATCAGGCGTCGGTCCTGACGAATGTGACCGAGGACATGGAGATTTTCTCGACCGAAATCTTCGGCCCCGTAGCCCCCCTGTTCAAATTCGACAGCGAGGACGAGGCCATCCGCATGGCCAATGATACGCCGTTCGGTCTGGCGGCCTATGCCTATACGCGCGATATCGGCCGGGCCATGCGCGTGGCGTCGAAGCTGCAATATGGCATGGTCGGCATGAATGACGGCGTGATCTCGACCGAGGTGACGCCGTTCGGCGGCATCAAGGAATCCGGCATTGGCCGCGAAGGTGCGGTCGAGGGGCTGGAGGAATATCTCAGCGTCAAATATATTTCCTTTGGAGGCCTGGGTGCAATCTAGAGGTTTCAAGGAAGCGACGCAGCGTCAGACGTGCTTTTCCTTATACCGCCCTGCTTGCGGGGCGGGGGACCGCACGAGACAGCGTTTACGCTGGCGAGATGTGGTGGTGGGGGCCTTGCTGCGCCAAACACCCAATAGCCAGTTGGTCTTTAGTGATGACCTATTCAACCTATTTTTAGACGCCCGTAAGGCCCCCACCACCACATCTTGCGCGATGGAAACGCAAGTATTTGAACATCTTCCGTCAATGCGACGCGCTTCGTGCGGTCCCCCGCCCCACACGTGGGGCGGTATAAGAGGGCAGGCCATTGGCCTGTTCAGTGGGGGTCGGGTTTGAGCACGCTGCACGACTTCATCGCCGAACACCGCGAGATATTCGCATCCGCGCATCCGCAATCGCGGCGGCTGGCCGAGGCGGGGAGCGCGTGGCGTGGCGGCGTGCCCATGCACTGGATGCGCGATTGGGCGACGCCTTTTCCGATCTATGTGGCGTCGGCGCACGACGCGACCCTGATCGATGCCGATGGCGTGGCCTATGACGATTTTTGCCTCGGCGATACGCCATCCATGTTCGGCCACGCCCGTCCTGAACTGGCGGCAGCGGTGGCGCGTCAGGCGGGGGAGGGCGTCAGCTTCATGCTGCCGACCGCGCGCTCCAATGCGGTAGGCGAGTTGCTGCGCCGACGGTTCGGCATGGCGCAATGGCAGGTGGCGACCACGGCGTCGGACGCCAACCGCGCCGTCATCCGCTGGGCGCGCGCCATTACCGGCCGCGACCAGATCCTGATTTTCGACGGCTGTTATCACGGTATGGTCGATGACTGCTTCGTGGCGCTGAAGGACGGCAAGCCGGTCAACAAGGCGGGGCTGATCGGCCAGGTCGTCGACCAGACGCGCACCACCCGCGTCATCCCGTTCAACGATATGGCGGCGCTTGAAGACGCGCTGAAAACCGGCGATGTCGCCGCCGTGCTGGCTGAGCCGGTGATGACCAATTGCGGCATGATCGCGCCGTCGCCCGGGTATCATGCGCGTTTGCGCGAACTGACGCAGCACCATGGCACCTTGCTGATCATGGATGAGACCCACACCCTGTCGTCAGGGCCGGCGGGCTATTGCGGCGTTCACGGCCTCAGCCCGGACATGTTCGTGGTGGGCAAGGCGATTGCCGGGGGCATACCTGCCGCCGTGTGGGGCGTGACCGCAGAGGTCGCCGCGCGCATGGACGCCGCTCAGGCGCGGATCGGGCCGGGGCAATCGGGCATCGGCACCACCTTGTCGGGCAATGCCCTGGTCATGGCGGCGATCGAAACCATGCTGACCGAGGTTATGACGGACGCCGCCTATGCCCATATGCTGGACGGCGCGGCGCGGCTGGTCGATGGCCTGCGGGCAGTCATTGCCGACAAGGCCTTGCCATGGAGCGTGGCCCATGTCGGGGCGCGGGCCGAGCTGATCTTCGCGCCCGAAGCGCCGCAAAACGCCGCCGACATGCGCGCGGTGCTGGACCACGACATGCTGGAAGCGTTTCATCTCTATCTGATCAATCAAGGCGTATTGATTGCGCCTTTCCACAATATGATGCTTATCTCACCGCGGACCGGATTCGACGCTATTGACCGGTTGGTCGCGGCGGTGGCGCAATTTTCTGAGGACCTACCCAAATGAGCACATTCGGCAAGTCGAAACTTCCCGCCAAGGCTACGTCCAAGGCTGTGGCCAAATCCGATCGCGGGTTGCCGCCGTCGCCGCGCGTCGCGACGGTCGAGGAGGCGCAGGCCTTTCTGGATGCTCATCCGCACATCGTCTATTTCGAAATCCTGTTCACGTCGATGACCGGGGTGCCGCGCGGCAAGCGCCTGCGCCGTCATGAGCTTCTGCCCATCTATGAATATGGCCGGTTCCTGCCGGGGTCGATCCTGGTGGTCGATACGCTGGGGGCCGACTGCGAAGATACCGGGCTGGTGTGGGAAGACGGCGATGCCGACCGTGTGGCGCGGCCGGTGCCCGGCACGCTCGTGCCCGCGCCGTGGCTGGGCGACGATGTCGGCCAGGTCATGCTGTCGCTTTACGAACTGGACGGCACGCCCAACGATCTCGATCCGCGCCATGTGCTGCAAGGGGTGCTTGACCGCTACGCCGCCGACGGGTTGACGCCGGTGGTGGCGTGCGAGCTGGAATATTATCTGGTCGATATCGAACGCGGCCACGACGGAAAATTGCGGCCGGCGACCAGCTTCAATACCGATGAAACGCCCAAGGGCACGCAGGTGTACGGCCTGCCGGAAATCGAACAGCACGGCGCCTTTTTCCGCCAGCTCTGGGAAACCGCCGATGCCCAGAACATCCCGCTGGAAGGGGCGATTTCGGAGTTCGCGCCGGGTCAGGTCGAACTGACGCTGAAGCATAAGCCCGACGCCCTGCGCGCCGCCGACGATGCGGTGATGTATAAGCGCCTGGCCAAGGGGGTGGCCCTGTCTTTGGGCATCGAGGCGACCTTCATGGCCAAGCCGTGGTCGGACCGCGCCGGATCGGGCTTTCACGTCCATATCAGCGTCGCCGACCGCGACGGGCAAAATCTGTGCGCCAGCGAGGACCCGCAAGGCTCGAAACTTCTGCACACCATGATCGGCGGCATGAAAGACCATCTGGCCGACTGCATGGGCATATTGGCGCCGGGCGCCAATTCGTACAAGCGTTTCAAGGCCAATTCCTACGCGCCGGTCGGCCTGACCTGGGGCGTCAATAACCGCACCGTCTCCCTGCGCGTCACGGCGGGGCCCGCCCATACCCGCCATGTCGAACACCGCGTTGCGGGGGCCGACGCCAATCCCTATCTGGTACTGGCGGCCATTCTGGCCTGCGCGCATCACGGCATCACGCAAAAGACCGATCCCGGCCCGGCGGTCACCGGCAACGGCTATGCGGCGGCGGCCGAAAGCGGGGCGATACTGCCGACCAACTGGTTCGCCGCCATAGATTATCTCGACAAGTCCAAGGTGTTGCGCGACTATCTCGGCGACCGGTTCATCGACATGTATGTCAAGGTCAAGCGTACCGAGCAGGCGCGTTTCTTCGAGGAAATCACCGAGCTGGATTACGACTGGTATCTGCGTAACGCCTGATGTGGACGCAGGCGCCTGCGGGCCGACCGGATTGTCACGCCGGACAAAAATATTAACAATAAGCCGGGTTGTGATCACATTTGGGGATTGACAGCCTTGCCGTCCCGTATTCCTCTAAGCCCTTCCGGGGTTTTTGCAGAAGACATCTTCACAGGAGACAGGCTTATGAGTTTGGGTTCGTCGCGTCGTTCGCTTTTGACCGCCATGGGGGCCGCCGCCGTGGGGATCAGCTTCGGTGGCCTGTCCGGGTGCACCAAGCCTGTCAGCAAATCGATCAACTTCTATAACTGGGACACCTATATCGGCGACACCACCCTGGCCGATTTCGAAAAGGAAACAGGCGTCAAGGTGAAGATGTCGATCTTCGCCACGAATGACGAACTGTTCGCCAAGATCAAGACGGGTAATGCCGGCTTCGATGTCATCGTGCCATCGAACGATTTTGTCACCTACATGTCCCAGGCCGGGCTTTTGCTGCCGCTCGATCATGCCAAGCTGCCCAACCTCAAGAACATCGATCCGGCCTTCATGAACCCGCCTTACGATCCGGGCCGCAAGTTCAGCGTGCCCTATACCTGGCTGGTGCTGGGCATCGGCTATCGCAAGTCGGCGATGAAGGACGGCAAGGTGCCCGATTCGTGGAAATGGCTGTTCGATTCCGATGTGTACAAGGGCCGCATGGCCCTGTTGCAGGAAGCCGGCGACCTGATGCGCCTGGGCGCCAAATATCTCGGTCATTCGGTCAATGGTATACCCGATGAGATGCTCAAACAGGTCGAAGCCATGCTCATCAAGCAGAAGCCCTATATCAAGGCCTTCCACAATGACGACGGCCAGGACATGCTGCTCAGCAAGGAAGTCGATATCGTCATGGAATATAATGGCGATATCGCGCAGGTCATGAAGGAAGACCCCGACCTGGATTTCGTGGTGCCCAAGGAAGGCTCGCAAATCAATTCCGATACCCTGGCCATCCCGAAGGATGCGCCGAACCCGGAAGAAGCGCATGCCTTCATCAACTACATGATGGATGCCCAGGCGGGCGCCAAGATATACGAGAAAATCCTGTATCCGACGCCGAACGCCGCCGCCAAGGCGCTGATGCCGGAGTCTTACAAGAACAACCCGGTCATCTTCCCGCCCGCAGAGATAATGGCCAAGTGCGAGTATGCGGCCTTCGAAGGCCCCGCCCGCGCCCAGGTCTACGACGCGGCCTTGACGCGCATCAAATCCGCCTAACCCTCGAAAACGCGCCGCAGCCCACTGCGGCGCGTTTTTTAACTGAAATCCCCCTCCGGCCTCCGCCCGCTCCGGGCGTGCGCGCCGTCTATGGAGCGACAGAATGGAACAAGGTTGGCGACAGGCCAAAGGCATGTTCTGGGCGATGCTCACTGCGCCCCTGTTCTGGCTCGTGGTCTTTTTCTTCGTGCCGCTGGGTATTGTCTGGCTGTACAGTTTCGGGGAAAATCGCGGCCTGATCGATATCGTGTTTACCGGCACCTGGTCGAACTACGCTCATATCTTCGACCTCACTCAGCCCTATCTCGACATCTTCGTCAAATCCCTGTGGATCGCGACGCTCACCACCTTTTTCTGCCTGGTGCTGGGCTTTCCGGTCGCGCTAGCCATCACATTCGCGCCGCCGAAGGCCAAGGCCTGGCTGCTGCTGCTGGTCATGCTGCCGTTCTGGACCAATCTTCTGATACGCACCTATGCGCTCATGGCCTTCCTGCGGACCGAAGGCTATATCAACACGACCTATCATGTGCTGTTCGACATGGCCAATGCGGTGGCGGGCGGGCACCTGGGCACGTTCCAGCCGATGGAACTTATGAATACCAATTTCGCCGTCGTGCTGGGGCTGGTCTTCGTCAATCTGCCCTTCATGATCCTGCCGCTTTATTCGACGCTGGACCGGATGGACCGGTCGCTTCTGGAAGCCTCGCTCGATCTCGGCGCCGGTCATATTTCGACCCTGTTCAATATCGTGGTGCCGATGGCCGGGGCGGGGATCGTGTCGGGCATATTGATCACCTTCATTCCCGCGCTCGGCTCCTATCTGACGCCGGACATGCTGGGTGGGCCGGATTCGCAGATGATCGCCAATGTCATCGAGAGCCAGTTCAAGCGCGCCAATAACTGGCCGTTCGGCGCGGCCTTGAGCTTCATCCTGGTCTACATGACCTTCATCGGTATCGCCATCCAGGGATTGCTGGAACGCAAGGACGCGGGGAGAAGCGCATGAGCGACGCCCTTATAAAGCATAAGACAACGCCGCCCGGACCGCTGGAATATCTGCGCCGCTGGCCGCTTCAGGTCTGGCTCGGTCTGGTGGCGTTCTTTCTCTATGCGCCGTTGATTTCGCTGATGGTGTTCAGCTTCAACGATTCGCGTTTCACCACGGTCTGGCGCGGCTTCACGCTGAAATATTATGACAAGGCCTTCCACAATTCGAGCCTGATCGAAGCTTTTGGCAATTCGCTGACCATCGCCTTTTTCTCGACCCTGATCTCGGTGGTGCTGGGGGCCATGGCCGCCATCGTCCTATGGCGGTTCCGTTTCCCGGGCAAGACGGCCTTCAATGCCGGTCTGGCCATTCCGATCGTCGTGCCGGAAATCTGCATGGGGGTGGGGATGCTGGTCTTCTTCGCCAAGATATTGCCGTGGCCGCAAAACCTGACCTGGCCGTTCAATCTGGGCGCCATCATCATTGCCCACGTGTCCTTTTCCTTCCCGTTCGTCGCTGTTGTCGTGCGGGCGCGGCTGGCCAGTTTCAACCGCGAACTGGAAGAGGCGGCCAAGGACCTCGGTGCATCGGAGTTCCGTACCCTGATGGACGTTTTGGTGCCGCATATTCAGCCGTCGCTGGTGGCGGGCGCGCTATTGGCCTTCACCCTCAGCCTGGACGATTTCGTCATCACCTTCTTCACGGCGGGACCGGATACGGTCACCTTCCCGGTCAAGGTCTATTCCATGGTGCGTTTTTCGGTCACGCCGGAAGTCAACGCCGCCTCGACCATCCTCATCATCGTCACTGTCGTTCTGACCTTCCTCGCCCTGAAATTCCAGGGTTCCAGCGCCCTGACCGCCGGCCATGACGGCGGCGCGGAGACCAAGTAACATGACCCATCCCATCATCAGCTTCCAGAATGTGAGCAAACGTTTCGGCAAGACGACCGCCGTCGATAATGTGTCCCTGACCATCAACGAAGGGGAGTTCTTTTCGCTGCTCGGGCCGTCCGGCTGCGGCAAGACCACGCTGTTGCGTATGCTGGCCGGGTTCGAAATGCCGACCGAAGGCCATATCCTGATCGACGGCAAGGACGTCTCCCTGACGCCGCCGAACCAGCGTCCGGTCAATATGGTGTTCCAGTCCTATGCCGTTTTTCCGCACATGACGGTGCTCGATAATGTCGCCTATGGCCTGAAAATGGACGGCGTGCCGGCGGCGGAACGCCGCGACCGCGCCGAAGAGGCGTTGGGTCTGGTGCAACTGGCCGGATATGGCGCGCGCAAGCCCGATCAGTTGTCGGGCGGTCAGAGGCAACGGGTCGCGCTGGCGCGGGCCCTGGTCAAAAAGCCGCGCGTGCTGTTGCTCGACGAACCGCTGTCGGCGCTTGACGCCAAGCTGCGCGACGCCATGCGCTCGGAACTGACCTCCTTGCAGCAAAAGGTCGGCATTACCTTCATCATGGTGACGCACGATCAGGACGAAGCCCTGGCCATGGCGACGCGTTGCGCGGTGATGAACCGGGGGCTGCTGCAACAGGTGGCGACGCCGTCCGACCTGTATGAATTTCCCAATTCGCGCTTCGTCGCCGACTTTATCGGCAGCGTGAACATGTTCGAAGGCACGCTGGACGTCGATGAGCCCGATCACGCCATTATCGCCACCACAGAGGCCGGGCCGATCTATCTCGACCACGGTGTCACCGGCGCGACCGGCACGACCGTGTGGGCGGCGGTGCGGCCGGAAAAGATCGAGATGCATAAGCGCACCGATACGCCGCCCAAGGTGGACGATGCGCCGGAAGGCTATAACGTCATCGCCGGTACGGTCCGGCATCTGGTCTACCTCGGTTCGGAAAGCATCTACGAGGTCGAAATCACCGGCGGCAAGCTGATCAAGGTGGTGCGGCCCAACCTGACGCGCTGGGACCAGGAAGATTTCGTCATCGGCGAAGCGGTCTGGCTCAGCTTCCACGCCTGTTCGCCGGCTGTTTTGCTGAGTTGACCATGCCGCACAGCAAACCCGTTGTCGGCATCATGGCCTGCAACCGGACGGTCGGTGTCGAAAACGCCCATGCCGTCATGGAACGCTATGTGCGCGCCGCCACGGTCTATGGCGATTGCCACGCCCTGCTTATTCCGCCCATGGCCGACGGCTTTTCGTCGGCGGCCCTGACGGCGCGGCTGGATGGGCTCATGCTGACCGGATCGCCGTCCAATGTGCAATCGGAGCTCTACGGCGGGGAGGGCGGGGACGGCCCGTTCGACGAAGGCCGCGACGCGGTGTCGATGGGCATGATCGAATGCATGGTCACCCTGGGCAAGCCGGTCTTCGGCATCTGCCGCGGGTTTCAGGAAATCAATGTGGTGCTGGGGGGCACCTTGCGCCGCGATGTCGGTTTCGGCGCGCATAAGGGGGGCAATGGCATAGATCACCATGCGCCGGACCGCACCGATTTCTTTGCCTTGTTTGACAACCGCCATGAGGTCGCGCTGACGCCGGATGGGGTGCTGGAAAGCGTCTATGGCCGTGACACGCTACGGGTCAATTCCGTCCATTATCAAGGTGTGGACCGCCTGGGCGAAGGGCTGAGCGTGGAGGCCGTGGCACCCGACGGACTGATCGAAGCGTTCAGCGCCAATATCAGCGGATCGCAGGTGCTGGGGGTGCAATGGCACCCGGAATGGCACACCGATACCCAGCCGGAAAGCCAGACCTGGTTCCGCATGATGGGCCAGGCGCTGCGCGGCATGCCCTTGCGTTAAATGCACGCAAAATTGTGATCACAATATTTGACTTGGGCGCGGATTTCACGCAGATTAGGGGCATATTCGCCCCTGAACGTGGCGCACCGGGTTAGCCTTTCGTCCGGCCCTTTTGGCCCACCGTCTCCCCATTCAGAGACGGGTAAATGACGGGGCGGTGTGGTATGTCAGCCGGCCTTGACAAGGAAACGCCCCGATGAACGCTCCGACGCCTCAGCCCCTGCGCAATTACGACATGAATGAGCTGAAAAAACTCGACATGGCGCACCACATGCCGGCCCAGACCGATTACAAGCTTCAGCATGAACTGGGTGGCTCGCGCATCATCACGCGCGCCGACGGGTGCGTGATCACCGACGCCGAAGGCAAGTCGCTGCTCGACGGCATGGCCGGGCTATGGTGCGTCAATGTCGGCTATGGTCGTGAAGAACTGGCGCGCGTCGCCTATGAGCAGATGCTGGAACTGCCCTACTACAACACCTTCTTCAAGACGGCGACGCCGCCGCCGGTCAAGCTGGCGGCCAAGATTGCCGAAAAGATGGCCCTGTCCAATCCCGACCTGACGCACGTCTTCTTCAATTCGTCCGGCTCGGAAGCCAATGATACGGTCTTCCGGCTGGTGCGCTATTACTGGGACCTCAAGGGCGAGCCGAAGCGCAAGATCTTCATTTCGCGCCGTAACGCCTATCACGGCTCGACCGTGGCGGGGGCGTCGCTGGGCGGCATGACGTTCATGCATGAGCAGGGCGGCCTGCCGATCCCCGGCATTGAGCATGTCGATCAGCCCTATCAATTCGGCGAAGGGTTCGGCGAAGACCCCGTAGCCTTTGCTGACCGCGTGGCGCAATCGATTGAGGATCGCATCCTGGCCGTGGGGCCGGAAAATGTCGCGGCCTTCATCGGTGAGCCGGTCCAGGGCGCGGGCGGTGTCATCATTCCGCCTGACAGCTACTGGCCCAAGGTCGAAGCCATCTGCCGCAAATATGGCATACTGCTTATCTGCGACGAAGTGATTTGCGGCTTCGGGCGGCTGGGTCACTGGTTCGGCCACCAGCACTGGGGCGTCAAGCCCGACCTGATCGCCATGGCCAAGGGCATGTCGTCGGGCTATCTGCCGATTTCGGCGGTCGGCGTGTCGAAGAAAATCATCGACGTCCTGCTCGAAAAAGGCGGCGACTTCGTGCACGGCTATACCTATTCCGGCCACCCGACCTGCGCGGCCGTGGCGTTGGCCAATATCGAAATTCTGGAAAACGAGCGTCTGATCGAACGGACGCGCGATGTGACCGGCCCCTATCTGGCCAAGGCTTTGCAACGTCTGTCCGGACACGCGCTGGTCGGCGAGGCGCGCAGCCTCGGCCTCATCGGCGCGGTCGAAATTGTCGCCGAAAAAGGGACGAACAAGCGGTTCAAAGGCGCGGAAGGCACGGCCGGCCCGATCGTGCGCGACCTGTGCATCAAAAACGGCCTGATGGTGCGCGGTATCCGCGATTCCATCGTCATGTGTCCGCCCCTGATCATTACCGAGGCCGAAATCGACCAGATTGTCGACACCATCGAAAAATCGCTGAACGAAGCCGAGCCGGTGCTGCGCGCCCTATGAGGCGGGCGGTTATCGGCGTGATGTCGTTGGGTCTGATTTTGGGGCTGGCGGGGTCCGCGCAGGCGCAGGACATATTTTTCGGCACGCTGGAAAAAGCGCCGGACGGACAGGTGTTTCTTAGCCGCTGCGATCTTGGCAGTACGCGCTACCGGCTTGTGGACGAGGCGGGGGCTGCCGAACGGCCCGTCGCCCGTCTGGCGGACAGCGACATAAAGCCGCCGACTCAGGCCGCCGTATACGGCACGGTGGACGAAGACAAGGACGGCTATGTCCTTCGGGTGATGGCCATCGAGGGTATCGCGCCGGGCAAGACCTGCCATCTGTCGGATGTTCTGACGGACGCCCCGCCGCATTAGGTGTGGATTGCGCCGCCCAGGATCACTGATCCTCTTCGTATTGATCCAGAAGTCGTCGCAGTCGCTCGCCTTCCGGCCTCAGTATGACCCTATACCGGACAGCCTGAATAATCGTGGACACGCCCAATGCGCTTCCAGCCATAATCGACGCCTGCACGATATGGCGTAGTTCCATCTTGCCGACCGCATAAAGTTGCCACAGACAAATGGCCAGGACGACGATAAAAAACACCAACGCAATCGCCATCATTTGTACCCGACTCTGGGCGGTCCGGTTCTCATCGATCAGGGCTCTGAGAACGTCCGGCATGGCAGGTGGTATCTTGGGATGGGCATTCAAATGCCTTCGTTGTTGTGCTTGGGAAGCCAGATAGGCCAGCCACGACACCGTAAGCAGGACCAGGGCGCCCCATTCCTTGGTCATATCGGCGATTTTGCCAACAACCACGGCATAGGCAATAGCGCCTGTCCAGATTAGCAACGCGGCGCCTATTAGGGCCATGCCGAATGTGAAAGCCTTACGGCGACGGGTTAGCGTCTCCATAGTCTTCTCCAGAAGGTAGACCTCCGCTACCGAAGTCCGGTCATTGGCTTCAGACCGCCAAAGGCGCTCCAGTGTGTCAAAATCCATCGGACATGTCTCCAGCAATGGCGACCAGGCGCGCGCGGGCGCGGGTCAGGCGAACGCCAATCGTGTTTTCACTGAGGCCGTGCAGCGCAGACATATCGGCGTAGGACACGCCTTCCAGCGACAGCAGGATCAATGACCGATCCACCGGGGGGAGCTGGCGAATGGCGGCATAAAGCGCCTCAAGGCGCCGTTCTTCCGGCGCGCGACATGTATCTGCCGCCATGGCTGCCAAATCATGCCTCGCGCTGAAAAGGCGCAATCCCATGATACCCTCGCGTCGCTTCCACGTAACGGCCCGGTTATGCGCGACGCGATAAATAAAGGTCGCCATCGATGCTTCGCCGCGAAAAGCCGCGCGCGCCTTCCATACCGAAATCAACAGCTCCTGCATAAGGTCCTGTTGGTCCGCGGGTGCCGCAAAGGCGCGGCTGATCCGTGTCAGCCGGCCCAGCTGCGGCGTGATCCAGGTCGAAAAGTCGTCGCAGGCTTCAGGCATCCCGTTCCTTAGGCTTAAAACCTAATGCGTAACCGCAGCCGCGGAGGCCTGACGCTCGGCACGAAGCGCTTCTCGGTTGTTGTGTTCGAATGCCCCGCTCGCAATGCCGTAAATCAGGCCCGCGATCGCCAGCCCCATAACGATGACCAGTGCCGGAAGGCGATGCTCAGGTTTCAGAAAAAAGACTAACATGTCGATATCCTTTCGATGATGACTATAGATTAGACGAAACAGGACAGCGAACCTTACACATCGGCAGGCAAAAGGGTTGTCGAAAGCGATTAAGCCAAGATGCACCTGGATCAGGCGCTTGCGTTTCGCCGGTGGCGAGGTCATATCAGCCAAATGAAAACCGATATAAGCTGGAATTTCCTGGGCCTTTTCGCGGCCTTTATCGCGGCGGGCGCGGCCCTGGTCTTTCTGCCGACGGGGGCGGGCGTGGCGACCTTCGCCTTCGTGCTGCTGGGGTGGATCGTCAGCGTCTGCCTGCATGAATATGCCCATGCCGCGACCGCCTCTGCCTTTGGCGATGTGTCCATTATCGATCGCGGCTACCTGACGCTCGATCCGGTGAAATATATGAACAGCACGGGCAGTCTGGTCCTGCCGGTCATCGCGCTTGCCCTTGGGGGCATTGCCTTGCCGGGGGCGGCGGTGACCATCCGACCAGACCTGATCCGCCATCGCTGGCAACAGTCTCTGGTGTCGCTGGCCGGACCGGCGATGACGGCTATCCTTGCTGTCGTCGTCTATCTGGCGGCGCAAGGGGCGGCCGATCCGTTGCTGCAAGATGCGCTCATGCTGCTGGCCTTTTTCGAACTGATGGCGTGCGTTCTGAACCTGCTGCCGGTGCCGGGCCTTGACGGCTTCGGGGTGATCGAGCCCTTCCTGCCGCGCGCCGTGCGCCAGTTCTTATCCGGAAAGCGCCTGGCTGTGCTGAACCTGATCCTTTTGGCTCTGGTTTTCTTCCTGGGCTACCGCATCATCATGCCGATCATGGGCCTGGTCATTTCGCCGTTCGATATCGATCTGACTCCCGTCGGGCGCGCCTTCGACCGTTTTCATTTCTGGCGCTGACCCCAGCGAGGCGGGTCAGGCGCTTTTCTGGATGATGACGCCGTACCAGCCCAGCCCGGCATAGGTTTCATATCCGGGCGTGCGGTGGAAGGCGGTTACCGTACCGTCGGGCGCCATGTCGTGGCCGAAGGCGCGGCCGTCATTGCGCAAGCTGACGCGGTCGCTTAACAGGCCGCGATCGTCGGACGCGGCGATGACGCGGCCGGTGGCGTCAACCAGCAGCACGCGCGTGCGCTGGCGTTCTTCCTCGGAGAGGCGGATGCCCTGGGTGATGGCGCGCGCCTGGGGTTGCCAGTCGAAATGAACGCCCAATATGCCGATCAGTTCGCCATCGGCGTCGCCGCCGGCCCGCACGCCGGTGGCGTAGGTGGCGACCTGCGCGTGTTTGAGCAGGGGCTCCACCGCGATGTCGGCGACCGCGAACGCATTGCCGGATGCCAGGGCGCGCGCCTTCTGAAACCAGGGGGTATGGGCGGCGCTGGCGCCGGTGACCGCATAGCTATTGGGGCGGCCATTGGCGATGATGCGGCCGTCCAGATCGCATAGCCAGAGGTCGAGATAGACGGTATAGGCGTCCAATATGACACCCAGGCGGCGGGAGGCATGCGCGCGCACCGCCGGATCCGATAGCGCGGCGGCGCCCACCACAGCAGCATCGGTCGCCCACCAGCGGACGTCGCAGGTGCGTTCGTAGAGATTGCGGTCGATCAGTTCGATGGCGTTCTGGGCCAGATCAACCAGCCGGGTGCCCTGGGTCTGGCGTGCCATGTCGCGCGTCAGGTTTTCGAGCGCGGCGATTTCGCGTCCCAGGCCTTCGGCCATGGTGCTGGATATGGCTTCGACCTGGGTGGAAATCTGACGGACTTCATCGGCGACGACCGCGAAGCCCGCGCCTACGTCTCCGGCGCGCTTGGCTTCGATCAGGGCATTGAGCGCCAGTATGCGTAAAAGCCCGGTTACGCCCTTGATATCGCGAAGATTGTCGCTGGTTACGGACTTGGCCTTGGCCGTGTGTTCGATGATGTCGCGAACGCTTACCGTCTGCATAAAAAACCCCCAATACAGGAGGGAATTAGTTGCGGTGGAAACGGTTAACCGTTTCTGAATATAGGACGGCCGGACGTATATTTTATGCGATTTTTTGTCTAATAAATGCGTAGACGCGACGGTGCGATGCTACAGCCTATCGCGCAGGGCGTAATAGCTTAGCCCTGCAACCAAGGCGGGCCAGCGCAGCAGCCGTCCGCCGAAGAAGGCGGGGGTGGGCAGGCGGGCCAGCAGATCGATATCGCGGGCGTCGCCAGTGACGGCGCGGGCCAGCAATTTGCCGAAATAGGGGGCCAGGACCACACCCTGACCGCTATAGCCGGCGCTGACGAAGGTGCGGTCGTCCAGGCGGCGCACGAACGGCGCCCGCGACAAGGTGATGGCCAGCGTGCCGCCCCAGGCGTGGCTGATGCGCATGTCGGCCAATTGCGGATAGATTTTCAGCATGTTGCGGCGCACGAAGGCCTTGATGTCCTTCGGGAACCAGGGGGTGTAGTTTTCGCCGCCGCCGAACAGCAGGCGGTTATCCGGCGTCTTGCGCCAGTAGTTGACGACGAAGCGCGAATCCGCCGCAGCATAGTCGTTGGGCAGGATGGCCGGGTCGCTTAGCGGCTCAGTTGTGAGGATGAAGTTGTTGATCGGCATGACATGGGCGTCGATGCGGGCGTCAAGTCCCGTGCCGTAGCCATTGGTGCAGATCAGCAGCCGGTCAAAGCGCACCGACGCGCCGCCGCGTACCGTCAGTGTGTTGGGGCCACGGCTTTCGACCGGGCTGTTTTCGAAAATTAGGGCGCCGGCGTCGCGGGCGGCGCGGGCCATGCCGAGCGCCAGTTTCAGCGGATGCAGATGGCCGCCACCGGCGTCGAAGCTGGCGCCGTAATAGACGTCGGTGCCCAGTTCGGTGGCGGTCTCCTGCCTGGACAGCAGGCGGATCTTGTCGTAGCCGTAGCCGGCGACGAAATCGGCATAGGCGCGGTCATCGGCGGCATAGGCCGGTTTGTGCCAGGCGTGGATAAGGCCGTGGCGCAGGTCACAGTCTATGGCGTGGTCGCGGATCAGGGCGTGCAGGCTGGCCTTGGCGTCTTCGGACATGTCCCAAAGCTGGCGCGCGGCGTCGGCGCCCAATTGGGTTTGCATCTGTTCCGGGTCGACACGTTGTCCGGTGTGGATCTGGCCGCCATTGCGGCCCGATGCTCCGGAGCCGATGCGGGCGGCTTCGAGCACCGCCACACGCAGCCCGCGCTGCGCCAGTTCCAGCGCCGCCCCCAGGCCGGTATAGCCGCCACCGATGACGGCGACATCGACGGTGATGTCGTCGCCCAGTGGCGGATAGTCGGGAAGGGACGCCGTTGCGGCGTACCAGGACTCAAGGGGGTGACCGGTGTTTTTCATGGGCGCAAGCCGCGCAGCCGGTGGGCTTAGACGTTCAGCAGCAGGAATTCGCGTTCCCACGGGCTGATGGTCTGCATGAAGGTTTCGTATTCGTGCAGCTTGACCCGCGAATAGGCCGTGACGAATTGCGGGCCCAGTATGTCGATGATCGGCTGGGCGCGTTCCAGCTTGATGATCGCCTGAACCAGCGAATAGGGCAGGTCGCCCTGAGGCAGGGTGGCGGCGTCCTGATCGACCGGTTCGGCCGGTTTCAGTTCATCGACCATACCGAGGTAGCCGGAGGCCAGGACGGCGGCGATGGCCAGATACGGATTGGCGTCCGATGACGGGATGCGGTTTTCCAGGCGGCGGTTGGCCGGATCGGACGGCGGCACGCGCAGGCCCGCCGTGCGGTTGTCATAGCCCCATTGGGTATTGACCGGCGCGCCTGAGCCCTTGGCCAGGCGCCGATAGGAGTTGACATAGGGCGCCAGCAGCGAGGTGATGGCGGGCATGTATTTCTGCTGGCCCGCAATGAAGTGGAAGAAGGCCGGGGTCGGTTCGCCGGTATTGGGATCGGAGAACAGGTTCTTGCCCGTTTTGGCATCGACGATCGACTGGTGGATGTGCATGGCCGAGCCCGGTTCATTGGCCATCGGCTTGGCCATGAAGGTGGCGTAGATGTCGTGTTCCAGCGAGGTTTCCTTGATCGTCCGCTTGAACATCAATACCTGGTCGGCCAGTTCGAGCGGGTCGCCGTGCAACAGGTTGATTTCCATCTGGGCGACGCCGGATTCGTGGATCAGGGTGTCGATTTCCAGGCCCTGGCTTTCCGAATATTCGTACATGTCCTCGAACAGGGCATCAAATTCGTTGACCGCCGAAATCGAATAGCCCTGACGGCCGGTTTCCGGGCGGCCTGAGCGGCCAATCGGCGGTTTCAGCGGGTAATCTGGGTCGATATTCTTTTCGACCAGGTAAAATTCCAGCTCAGGCGCGATGACCGGCTTCCAGCCGCGGGCCTCATAATAGCCGAGCACGCGGCGCAGCACCTGGCGCGGGCTTTCTTCGACCGGGCGGCCGTCGGGATGGAAGGCGTCGTGGATGACCTGGGCCGTCGGGTCATGGGCCCACGGCACGGCGGCCAGCGTGCGGAAATCGGGGCGCAGGAAGATGTCGGTATCGGATTGCACCGTGCCGACCACGCCTTCCAGGTCCGGATAGTCGCCGGTGATGGTCTGGTAGAAGACGGCCAGGGGCAGGTTCATATAGGGCGTATTGAGGAACTTTTTCGATGGCATGATCTTGCCACGCGCCACACCGGCGAGATCGGGGATCAGGCATTCGATCTCCTCGATATTCTGGCTGGCCAGCCAGGCGGTCGCTTCTTCGAGATCGCGCGCGCCGCGTTTCGCGAAGGTCATCTTGTGCCGCTTCGCCTTGGATTTCATGTAGCTGTCGTGTGACATGGTGAGTCTCTTGGGGCTTTCTGTCATTGGATCAGACACCAGCCAGAGCGTTTTTGGCAAACGGAGATTTCTCGATCACTATCGTATCGAAAAAGCTCCGGCTTTTTACCTTAACGCACTTTTTAATCCAAAAAGTGCGTCACACTTTTTGGGAAAGTGCTTAGGAAAAACGCGACGAGGTCCACGGCCAAACTCTACGCGGCCGCCGGGGTATCGGAAAGAGTGTGATCACAATATGCCTGTTTCCCGTCAAAGGCAAGCCATCGCCTATTGACCTTTTATTGCGGTATGGATTTGCTGTAACCCGGTGGGGGCTGTGTATACGGAGTTCGAATGATCCAGTGGTCCGCCAGACTGTCGCAATCTTTTCCTTCACTGTCCTACGTCCCGCAATGGATTGTCGTTGCCGGTCTGGCCGTCCTCGGCTTTGCGGTGGGCGCCGCGGTCGGGCGTGGTGCTATGGCCGCCGCGCGTTGGCTGTGTCAGCGCAATCCGGACCTGTTCAAGCATGTCAATCTGGCCCGGCTGCGCACGCCCCTCTATACCGTCATTCCCATCTTGTGCGCCTTTCTGGCCGTACGCGCCGCCGCCCCCCAGGCCCTGGCCAATCCGGTCGTGCTGGGGGTGGTGAAGATCGTCAGTGTCGCCCTCATTTACTGGCTGGTTCGGCGCATTATCGACATTGCCACCAAGGCGGCGACACGGCGATACGATATTACGGCCAAGGATAATCTGCGGGCGCGGCAGGCGCGCACCCAGATCACGGTGATCAAGAGCATTGCCGAGGTTTTCGTTTTCCTGCTGGCCCTGTCCGCGATATTTCTGATGTTCGATACACTGCGGGGGCTGGGCGTCAGTATCCTCGCCTCGGCCGGTGTGGCGGGTGTCGTTCTGGGCTTTGCGGCTCAGAAGACGCTTGGCAACCTTCTGGCCGGCATCCAGATCGCCCTGACCCAGCCGATCCGCATCGAAGACGCGATTGTGGTCGAAAACGAATGGGGCTGGGTTGAGGAAATCACCCTGACCTATGTCGTGGTGCGGCTGTGGGACCTGAGGCGGCTGGTGCTGCCGATCAGCTATTTCATAGAAAAGCCATTCCAGAACTGGACGCGGACCTCGGCCAATATCATCGGCACGGTGGAGCTATACGCGGACTTTGCCCTGCCGATCGACCCGTTGCGCGAAGAGCTGAAGCGGCTGCTGGCCGGGTCAATGCTGTGGGACGGCAAGACCCAGGTGGTTCAGGTGACGGAGGCGATGCCGACGGTGATCAAAATCCGCGTTCTGGTCTCCGCCGTCGATTCGCCGACCGCCTTCGACCTGCGCTGTCTGGTGCGTGAGCACCTGACGGCCTTCATCGTCGCCAACTATCCGCATTGCCTGCCGCGAACGCGCGCGATATGGGAAGCCGATGATGATCGAAATCGACAGCCCGACCGACCCGCGCCTCAACCTCTACCGTGACGTCAAGGATCGCGACCTGACGGGCCGCGAAGGCCTGTTCATGGCCGAGGGCAAGGTGGTGCTGGAACGGCTGTTCGCTTCGCGGCTGGCGCGGACGGTCAGCGTTCTGACGACGCCGGAGCGGGTGGGCGGACTGGCGCGATTGCCGGACGCGCCGGTCTATGTCGTGCCGCAAGCGGTTATGGATGAGGTGGCGGGATTTGCCATTCATCGTGGCTATCTGGCGCTGGGGGCCTATACGCCGCCGCTATCCCTGGAAGCAGCCGTCGCAGGTAAGCGCGTCCGTGTGCTGGTCCTGTCCGGCATTGCCAATACCGACAATATGGGCGGGCTGATGCGCAATGCGGCGGCGTTTGGCGTCGATGCGGTGGTGCTGGATAGCGCTTGCTGCGATCCGTTGTACCGCAAGGCAATCCGCGTCAGTGTCGGCGGTGTGCTGGAAGTGCCGCATTACCGGGTGGACGACCTGATGGGCACGCTGGCTGCGCTTGACCTGACGCCCTATGCGCTGAGCCCGGCGGGTGCGGTAACGCTGGAAGCGGTGACGCCCGCTGCGCGTTCCGCCCTGCTTTTCGGTGCCGAAGGTCCGGGATTGTCCGCCGAGGTCATGGCCCGATGCACGACGGTGCGCGTCGACATGGCGGGCGGGTTCGACAGCCTCAATGTGGCGACCACCAGCGGGATCGTGCTGTACCGCATGTGCCGCGCCCAGCCGTAGTCTGGACCATCGCGGGTTACCGGCGCAAGGCCTTGATCTTGGCGCGCAGCTCGTCCGGATTGAACGGCTTTGACACATAGTCATCCATGCCGACCGCCAGGCAGCGTTCGCGATCGCCGGCCAAGGCGTGGGCGGTCATGCCGATAATGGGCAGGGGCGGGCGGTGCGCCGTCTGTTCGTCGCGCCGGATGAGGCGTGTGGCATCAAGCCCGTTCATGCCGTGCATCTGCACATCCATCAGAGCGATGGCGTAATCGCCCCGTCTGGCCTTTTCCACGGCGGCCTGGCCGTCGCCGGCGACATCGACGCGATAGCCGAACGCTTCGAGGAAGCTTCGGGCGACCAGCACGTTCGGCTCATAGTCCTCGACCAGCAGGACGCATGGCCGGTCGTGGCCAGCGAAGGCGTCTTCCACCGCACCGGTAAAAGATGTGGGTTCGGGCGCGGCGGCGTCGGGCGCGATTTCCAGCGGCACGGATATGGTGAAGGTCGAACCGACACCGGGCTGGCTTTCGACCGAAATCGCCCCGCCCATGATTTCGGTCAAGGTCTTGGTAATGGCCAAACCCAGGCCTGTGCCGCCATATTTGCGGTTGATCGAGCTGTCGGCCTGGACGAACTTGTCGAAGATGTGCTCGAGATGGTCGGGCGCAATGCCTATGCCGGTGTCGGACACGGCGATGCGGACGGTTTCGATGATGGGATTGTCCGTCGCGTGACAAGTGATGGCGACGTGGATATTGCCCTTTGCGGTGAATTTGACGGCGTTGCTGCACAGGTTGACGATGATCTGGCGCAGGCGGGTGGGGTCGCCCAGGAACAGGCGGTTTTCGATGCATTCACCTTCGCCGGTAAAGGTGAGGCCTTTTTGCCGGACGGGCACGGCCATCATGCTGACCACTTCCTGAACGAGCCGGGCCAGGCTGAACGGGATGTGTTCCAGTTCGACGGTGCGCGCCTCGATCTTGGCGATGTCGAGCAGGTCATTGATCAGGGCCAGAAGACTGTCGGCGCTGGTTTGCAGGGTATGGATGAATTCTTTTTGACGGCCGGTGAGGGGCGACGATTTCGACAACAGGCTCGACAGGCCAATGACGGCGTTCATCGGCGTTCGGATTTCGTGGCTCATATTGGCCAGGAATTCCGACTTGGCGATATTGGCGGCCTCGGCCTTCTGGCGGGCATCGACCAGTTCCTGAATGTCGGTGCAGGTGCCGTACCATTTGGTTATAGCGCCGGAAGGATCGCGCACGCATTGCGCCCGCCCCAGGGTCCAGCGGTAAACGCCGTCGGCGCGACGCAGGCGGTATTCGATCTCATAGGGGGCGCCCGTCTCCAGCGACTGGCGCCACAGCTTCCAGGCACGCGGCTGGTCGTCGGGATGGAAGAGGTCGTTCCAGGCCTCGCCGTCGGTCGAGCCTTCGGGCACGCCCGTATATTCGTACCATCGCCGATTATAGTAGTCGTGATACCCATCCGGCCGTGTGACCCAGATCATCTGGTTGACCGAATTGGCCATGTCGCGAAAGCGCTGTTCGCTGTCGCGCAAGGCGGCCGCCTGGCATTCGCGCTCGGCCTCAGCTACGATCTGGGCGGTGGTTTCGATGGCCCAGTCGATGACGCCGTGGATATGGCCGTCATCGCCGCGCACCGGCGAATAGCAGAAGGTGAACCAACTGTCTTCCGGATGACCGTTGCGCGTCGTGACCAGCTTCAGGTTTTCGAGATAGGTCGCCTCACCCGCCAGGGCGCGAGCGACAATCGGTTCGATGTCCGACCAGATTTCGGCCCACACCGTGGACAGGGGACGGCCCAGCGCATGGCGCTTTTCCCCCAGCATCGGAATATAGGCATCGTTGTAGATGAGGGTGTGTTCAGGTCCCCAGAAAAGGGCGCTGGGGAATTTGGACGCCAGCATCATGTCGGTAACCACCTTCAGGGCGGTGGGCCAGCCGTCCAGGGGGCCGAGCGGCGTTGTGCTCCAGTCGAAATCGCGGATTTCCTGCCCCATTTTTCCGCCGTCGACCGGAAAAACCACCTTTGAACCGATCGTCACGCCCGCGCCTTTGTTGCCGCCATACACCAGAAAGCACTTTTAGCGGCAGAAATTATAAATTTGAAATGAGAAGACGTCGGTCGCGCCGGCTTTCATTACGGCGATTTAAGCTGTGGCCTGGCCGCCCCGTGGTATCGTCCGGCGACGATTGGGAGATATGGCCGTGCACAGACGAGATTGGATGATGGGCGCGGGCGCGCTTTTGGCGACAGCGATACCGGGCCTTAGCCGCGCGGCGGGCAACCGCTTCGACGCCGCCATGGCGCCGTTTGCCGCCGATGGCTTCAACGGTGTGGCGCTGGCCGGACGCGGGGGGAAAATCTTGTGGCAAAAGCCGTATGGCGTGGCCGAAGCCAGGCGCCAGGTCGCCCTGGCGTCACGGTTCGAAACCGGATCGGTGTCGAAATGGATTGCTGCGATAACGGTGATGGCCCTGGTAGATGCGGGGACGGTCGCGCTCGACACGCCGATCATCGCCTATCTTCCGGACTATCGGGCGGATAGCGGCGGGCGCGTCACCCTGCGTCACCTGATGAGCCATTGCAGCGGCGTGCCGAACGATATCGACGCGGCGCGCAAAGCTGATCCGCAGGTGAAGCTGATGGAACTCGACCAGATGGAAGCGGTGCGCCGCTATGCCAGCGGCGATCTGGCCTTCGCGCCGGGAACGCGCTGGGACTATTCCCATTCCAACTGGATATTGACCAAGGCGGTCGCCGAACGGGCCAGCGGGCGGACCTATGGCGAACTGGTGCAGCAGTTCCTGACTGAACCGCTGGGGCTAAAGGATAGCGGTCTGTTTCGTGGCGAATCGAGCGCAACGCCGGGTATGGCGGTGGCCTATGCCACGCTGTCTCCGCCACAACGCAAGCTGAACGGCATTCCGGATTATATGGCGATGGCCGGAGGGTATTACGCTTCGGCGGGGGATCTGTTCCGGCTGATGGCCGGTGTGCTGGACGGTGATGTGCTGACGCCCGCGTCGCGTCGCACCCTGATGCAGGTTCAGATGCCGGATCAGCACTACGCGCTGGGCGGGCGGACGCGCGTCGAACCGATTGCCGGTCAGATGCGCGAAACCGCGTGGGAAGACGGATCGAATGGTGGCTTCCGCCTGGTGGCGCGGCGGGTCCTGGCCGACGGGCATACGGTCATCGTCATGAACAATAGCAGCTTTGACTACATGAAGATGGGCCAGGTGGCCGACGCCCTGATGGCGGCGGCTTACCTGGTTTGATCTGAGGCTTTACCCTTGACGTCCGTTTGCGGACGGTCGTCACCATGGGCAAGTTCATTGTGCCAGACGCTATTGGCATCTTCGTAGGAGATGCCGGTGTCGCTGCCCGGGGCCGTCTGTTCGCGGGCGGCGGTGGTGCCCGCCGCGCGTGCCGCGCTGTTGTTCGGCGCCGAAGGGCCGGGGCTGTCTGCTGAGGTCATAATGTCGCGACAACCAGCGGCATCGTGCTTTACCATATGTGTCGCTGAGGTGGCGCGACGGCCGTTTGTGTAGGCCGCTTGCCACGAACGCGAAATAGGTGTGAAATCAGGCTATGACTCATGACGCGCCCACCACCCGTGACAATATCGATGCAGGCTATCTGCCTGCCGCGGGGGAGCCAACCATGGCGCAGATCATCGCCTATGTGCAGGCACAGGAAGACTTTGCCCGCGACTGGGACAAGACTTTCGAAGGCCGCCCCTCCTATTTCACGCAGGAGTTCTGGTATCTGCTCGTCGGCTGCCAGATGGCGCAGTGGGCCGGTCGGCCATTGTCGGTCGGTCAGGCGTGCCAGAAGATGAAAAGCGGTTCCAATCGTACGCGTGAGGAACGCATCAAGCGCGCTTGCGACGACGGCTACCTAATGAAGGAAAAGGCCGGCGAGGACGGTCGTGCGGCCCTGGTGCGCCCTACCGCCAAGCTGGAAGCCATTCTGCACGACCATTTCGTGCGCACCCGGCAGATGTTCGTCGACGCCTTGAAAACGTCCTGAGCGCAGCAAACTATACGCAGAACTTTCCGCTATTTACTCCGTTATCTTTGCACTTGTTGTGACGAGGCACCGGATGTCTCCTGAAGCCCTGACCGCCCATCCATAAGGGCGGCGACACACGGGAAACACAGGGGTAAACCATGCCGAAGCCAAATTCTGCGTCCGCGCGGACGCCACACAAAGCCTGCCTCTATCTCGGCACCGCGCTTGCCGCTTCAATGCTGGCCGCGACCGCCGCGACGGCTCAAACCCAGCCAGAAGCGGCTGTGCCGACCGCTGACAGCCACGATACCGAAGTCGTTGTCGTCACCGCCCAGCGCCGCAGCCAGAAACTGCAGGACGTGCCGCTGGCCGTCACCGCCATCTCGGCGCAAGGCCTGCAAAACCTTCAGGCGCAAACCATCGGCGACATCCAGGGGGTCGTGCCGAACCTGACCCTGCACGAAGGCGACGCTTCGAATGCCGTGGTCTATCTGCGCGGTATCGGTCAGATCGACAGCCTGGCCTTTGCCGATCCAGGCGTCGGCATCTATGTCGATGATGTCTATCTGGGACGTGCGCAGGGCGCCTTCCTCGATGTTTACGATGTCGATCATATCGAAGTGCTGCGCGGGCCGCAGGGTACGCTTTATGGCCGCAACACCATAGGCGGCGCGGTCAAGTTCGTCTCCAAGCCGTTCAGCTCCCATTTCCGCGCCGAGGCCGAGGCTACGGCTGGCAATTACAACGACACCGAATTCCGCGGCAATATCAGCGGTGCGCTCAACGCCTCGGGTACCCTGATGGGCAAGGCCGCCATCGCCTATGCCAAGCGCGACGGCTACTCCGACAACGCCTTTGACGGCCGCAGCGACGGCGACAAGAACCTGCTGGCCGGACGGTTGGCGGTGCAATGGAAGCCCAGCGAGGATTTCAGCCTGTCGCTCAATCTCGACAACAGCCGCGACCATCCGGACACCTCGCGCACCCCGGCGCGCGCCACCGACGTGTTCGGCTATCCGGCCACCAAGTCCGATCCGTTCCAGGTCGACGCCAATTTCAACACTCATAACCGCCTCGACACCAGCGGCGTGTCTGTGGTCGCCGCATGGCACCTCAGTCCTCAGACCGACCTCAAGTCGGTCACCGCCTATCGCCGGATGCGCTATGGTGCGGCGCTCGATCTCGACGCCACGCCGCTCGATATCTTCGGTGTCTTCGATGAGGAAAAGCAGGATCAGTTCAGCCAGGAACTGCAATTTTCCTATACAGGCGATCGCTTCAATTTTGTCAGCGGCGCGTATTATTTCCAGGAACACGACATCACCTATTCCGGCCTCTATGCGCCGGTGATCACGCTGGTGTCCGGCTCGCTCAATGACCAGACCAATTACAGCACCGCCCTTTACGGGCAGGGCACATACAAGCTGACGCCGCGCCTGTCGGTCACGGCGGGCCTGCGCTACACCAATGAAAAGAAGGAATTCGGCCGCACGCAGAAATTCTTTGCCCCGTCCACTACCTACCCGGTGGACTATTCTCTGCCGGGCGCCTTGGCCACCGATGTCAGTGCCAAGCACACCTGGGACTCGCTAACACCGAAGCTTGAGGTCGATTATCACTTCACCGACAACCAGTTGGCCTATGTCAGCGTCAGCAAGGGCTTCAAGAGCGGTGGCTTCGACGGCCGCGCCAATGACAGCGCGGCGGGGGCTATTCCCTACGATCCGGAAAACCTGACTGCCTATGAGGCCGGCCTTAAACTGTCCTGGCCGCGCCAGCGCATTACGCTCAACAGCGCCATCTTCTGGAACGATTACAAGGATTTGCAGCTTTCCAGTTTCGCGGCGGATTCGAGCGGCGGTTTCATCGCTCTGTTCACCAATGCCGGTGCGGCCACCATGCGCGGTGTCGAAATCGAACTGAACGCCCGTCCGGTTCCGGCCCTGACCCTGAGCGCGACGGTCGGCTATCTCGACGGCCACTACGATACCTATATCGGGCCGAACGGCGCCGATATCAGCGATCAGCGCCATCTGGTCAACGCACCGAAATGGGATACGCGCGGCGGCGCCACCTACCGCTTCGACCTCGGCGGCAACGGCTCGCTGACCTTGATCGGCGATATCTCCTATCGCAGTAAGGCCTATACCACCGTATCGAGCAGTGAGATCGTGGCGCAGCAGGCCTATACACTGGTCAATGCCGCCGTGCGCTGGGAATCGCCTGATGCCGGTTACTATGTGCAGCTGGGCGCCAAGAACCTGACCGACCGGCGCTACATAACCCAGGCCTTCGACTTGTCCGACTCGCTGGGCTATCAACTGGCCTATTATGGCGATCCGCGCACGATCCGTCTGAGCCTTGGGGTAAAGATGTGAGTGGGCCGTTCGTCGACGAAGACACGGCGGCGTTGCTGACCGAGATGGCGCAGGCCTTTGCCGGTGCGCCTGCCGACCCGACGGTCGAGGAACGCCGCGCCGGACTGGCCTACGTTGCCGATCTGTATGGTCCGGTCACGTCGTCCGAAGCCCTGTCAGCGATGACGGTCGAGGACATCATGATCGCCGGGCCTGGCGGGCGGCTTCCTCTGCGCCTTTATTATCCTCCCCGGACGGCGCAGGGGAGGTCTCAGGTCCGGCCTGCGGTGGTGGTGCATATCCACGGCGGCGGCTGGGTACTCGGCGATCCCGATTCCTACGGAAAAGTTTGCGCGGCCTATTGCGCGGCGGGCGGTTTCATCCTGATCGACGTCAACTATCGCCGCGCGCCGGAGCACGTCTTCCCGGCGGCCATAGACGACTGCGTGGCGGCACTGGACTGGGCGGCGAAGAATGCCCGCAGATTGGGCGGCGACCCGTCGCGTCTGATCGTCACCGGCGACAGCGCCGGTGGCAATTTGGCGGCGGCCGCTTGTCTGAAAACGAAGGCAAGGCTGGCACTGCAGGTGCTGGTCTATCCCGTGATCAGCGCCCGTGCCTCGGCTGATTACAAGTCGCGCGGCGCGTTGGGCGACGGCCGCTATTTCCTGCGGGAATTCGATATCAAGCGCGCCGAAACGGAATATCTGCCCGATCCGTCCTATGGCGAAGAGATGATGGCCTCGCCGATCGTCGCGCCGGTTGAGCGCCTGCGCCGGGTGCCGCCGGCGCTGATCATCACCGCCAGCCTCGATCCGCTGCGTGACGAGGCGATTGCCTACGCTGCGCGGTTGGAGGCCGCTGGTGTCAATGTCCGGCACGAAGAAGCGCAGGGCACCATCCACGGCTTTGTCCTGTTCGCCGGGTGGATTGCCGCCGGACGCAAGGCTATAGACACGATTGCGCGGGCCGTTGCCGAAGCCGTGCCGGTCCGGCAGAGCGGCTGGTTCGGGGGCTGACGGCCGTCAGTCTTCGACCGACGTCTCCGGACGGTCTTCACCGTGGGCAAGTTCATTGTGCCAGACACCGTTGGCGTCTTCGTAGGAGATGCCGGTGTCGCTGCCCGGCGCCGTTTGTTCGCGGGCGGCGGTGCGGGCCGCCGCCAGGGCCAGGTCATGGCTGGCGAAGGTTTCGGAATAGGTATCGCCGGCCTTGTAAGCCCAGCCGCCGTCGTGTTGGACGACCGTATAAACCACCTTCAGATCTTCTGACATGCTTAGATCTCCTGATTGTAGTCGGTGATTTCCGAATATTTGGCCAGGCGCGGCTTCACTTCCTTGCGGAACAGGTCGCGCATGTCGTCTTCGGAGCGCAGGGATTCGACCACGACCACCAGTTCAGGCTTGTTGCTCGATGCGCGCACCAGCACCCACGAGCCGTCTTCGAGGTGGACACGCGCGCCGTTGACCGTAATGACCTCGGTCACCTTGCGGCCCAGGATCGAACCGCCGGCAGCCAGCAGGTCTTCGTATTCCTTTACGATCTTTTCCAGGATCTGGTACTTCACTTCGTCGGCGCAGTGCGGCGACATGGTGAGCGAGGTATAGGCGACGGGCAGGGCGTCCTTCAGTTCCGACAGGGTCTTGCCCGGATTGCGGTCGAGCATGGCCAGGATGGCTTCGGCAGCCTTCAGGCCGTCGTCATAGCCGCGGCCGATCGGCGGGGCCAGGAAGAAGTGGCCCGACTTTTCGAACCCGGCCAGGGCTTTCAGTTCGTCGGTCTTGCGCTTGATATAGGAGTGGCCGGTCTTCCAGTAGACCGTCTTGGCGCCGTTCTTTTTCAGCACTTCGTCGGTGGCGTAGAGGCCGGTCGATTTGACGTCGACCACGAAGGTCGCGTTCTTGTAGATTTCCGACAGGTCGCGCGCCAGCATCAGGCCGATCTTGTCGGCGAAGATTTCCTGGCCCGTATTGTCGACCACGCCGCAGCGGTCGCCGTCGCCATCAAAGCCCAGGGCCAGGTCGGCATTGTGCTCCTTGACCGCCTTGGCCATGTCGAGCAGCATTTCGTGGTCTTCGGGGTTCGGATTGTATTTCGGGAAGGTCGAGTCGAGATTGGTGTCGAGCTCGATCACCTCGGCGCCCATGGCACGCAGGGTTTGCGGCGCGAAGGCGCCCGCCGTGCCGTTGCCGCAGGCGCAGACGACCTTAAGCTTGCGCTTCAGTTGCAGTTTCGACGAGATGTCGTCCATGTAGCGTTGCTGTACGCCTTCGACGCGGGTCAGCTTGCCGCCCGGCCGTTCAACGCCCAGGCCGCCCATGACGATTTCCTTCAGGCGGGTCATTTCTTCGGGGCCGAAAGTCAGCGGCGCCTGGCAGCCCATCTTGACGCCGGTCCAGCCATTGTCATTGTGCGAGGCGGTGACCATGGCGACGCAGGGCGCGTCCTGATCGAATTGGGCGAAATAGGCGATGGGCGACAGGCACAGGCCGATATCGATGACTTCGATGCCCGCCTGCATCAGGCCGATGATCAGGGCATTCTTGATATTGGTGGAATAGGAACGGAAATCGTGGCCGGTGACGAGCTTCGGCGTTACGCCGCGCTCATGGATATAGGTGCCGAGGCCCAGACCCAGGGCCTGAATGCCGAGCAGGTTGATTTCCTTGCCGAAAACCCAGCGCGCGTCATATTCGCGGAAGCCCGTCGGCTTAACCAGCACCTCGGTTTCAAATTCGTAGGTGTTTTCGGGAATGGAGACCTTGGGAAGCATGGGCATTGGGCAGTAGTCCTCGGATGTGTTTTCGGCATACGCGATAGCTGGCTATGCCATGCCGGAAAGTAAAAATGCAGTGGCTTTTGTCAAGGCCGCCCGCCGTTTAGGCAGGCGGCCCGGGGACGCAGGCTATTGGAAGAAGGGGAGAAGCGCGGCGCGGGCGGCGTCCTTCAGTTCGGGATTTTTCAGCGCCAGGCCGACATTGGCGCGCAGCAGGCCGATCTTGTCGCCGCAATCATAGGTCACGCCGTCATATTCCAGCGCATGGAAGCTTTGGGTTTCCATCAGGCGGAACATGGAGTCGGTCAACTGGATTTCGTTGCCGGCGCCCTTTTCCTGAGACGCCAGAAGCGCGAAGATTTCCGGTTGCAGGATATAGCGACCCGACACGATCAGGTTGGACGGCGCAGTGCCCTTGGCCGGCTTTTCGACCATGCCGGACATCCGGTTCAGACGGCCATCCTGGCCTTCGAGGGCGACGACGCCGTATTGGTGGGTCTGATCGTGGGGCACGGGCTCGACGACAATGATATTGCCGCCGACCTGGTCGTAGGCGTCGATGGCTTGCTTGGTGGCCGACACTTCGGCATCCATCACCATGTCGGGCAGGATGACGGCGAAGGGTTCGTCGCCAATGATGTCACGGGCGCACCACACGGCGTGGCCCAGGCCCAGTGGTTGCATCTGGCGCACGAAGCTCATTTCGCCGGCCTTGGGCAGTTCCTTGAGCAATTGGTCCAGAATGGCAGTCTTGCCCTTGGCGGCCAGTTGGGCTTCCAATTCGACCTGATGGTCGAAATAGTCCTCGATGGCGCCCTTGGCGCGGCCGGTGACGAAGACGAAGTGCTCAATGCCGGCGGCACGCGCCTCTTCGACAACATAGGCCAGAATTGGCCGGTCAACGACGACCAGCAATTCTTTTGGAATGACCTTGGTGCCGGGAAGGACGCGGGTGCCGAGACCGGCTACGGGAATGACGGCTTTACGAACGCGCTTTTTTGACAAAAGAACCTCAGGAATGAAAAGTTTGGTCTCGGATACGCGAGAAAAAATACAGGTTGCTTCCCTTGCCGTCGAACTCCGCCCTGGCTGCAAGGTTAGTGTGCAGTTGCGAAAACGGCAAGCGGAACGGCGAAAAAATAGGCCTATGTCATTAAAATTTATTTCAGAGATAACGCTATTCTGAAGAAAAAGACAAAAAAACCACACCTCGGTGAACGCATGAGCTAATTCATAATGCAAATTTATTTATTCGTCGCAATGGATTGTCAGGCATGGAATTGTGTTATTTATTAGCGCAAAGACCGGTGACGTACACCGGCCAAAGAGGGAGCGAATAGAATGAGATTAAAGGACGCGATTATCGCGGTCGCCGCCGTGCTGCTGATGCCCGTGACGCTGATGTCCGGCATGTTGGGCGGGCAGGCGCAGGCGCACGAAACCCTGCAACTGGATGCACCGAAGCCGCCTTTGGCCCTGACGCCGCCGATGGGGTGGAATTCGTGGAACAAGTTCGGGTGCAATATCGATGAAGGCAAGATTCGCGCGGTGGCTGACGCCATGGCGGCGTCAGGCATGAAAGATGCCGGGTATCAGTATGTCGTCATCGACGACTGCTGGCAAAAGGACCGCGCCGCCGACGGCACGATCCAGGCCGATCCCGAACGCTTCCCGTCTGGCATCAAGGCGCTTGCCGACTATATCCATTCGAAGGGGCTCAAGTTCGGCATCTATTCCGATGCGGGGGTGAAGACCTGTGGCGGCCGTCCCGGATCGGCCGGTTATGAATTTCAGGATGCGCGCACCTATGCCGCCTGGGGCGTGGACTATCTCAAATACGACTGGTGCAATACCGGCACGCGCAATGCCGAAGCCGCCTATACCTTGATGGCCAAGGCGCTGCGCCAATCTGGCCGCGATATTCTGCTCAGCATCTGTGAGTGGGGCGACAACAAGCCGCGCGAATGGGCCGCCAAGCCAGGGCACCAGTGGCGCACGACCGGCGATATCCGCGATTCCTGGGACAAGGACGAAGGCTATAGTCATTCCTTCCTGTGGATTCTCGACCAAAATGCCGACCTGTGGATGGATTCCGGCCCCAATCACTGGAACGATCCGGACATGCTGGAGGTCGGCAATGGCGGGATGACCGATACCGAATACCGGTCGCATTTCTCGCTGTGGGCCATGCTGGCAGCGCCGCTGATCGCGGGTAACGACCTGTCGAACATGACCCCGGAAACCCTGGCCATACTGACCAATCGCGATGTCATTGCGGTCGATCAGGACCCGTTGGGCCAGCAGGGCCGCCGCTTGGTCAAGGATGGCGATTTCGAGGTCTGGGTGCGTCCGCTCAAGGGTGGCGACCGGGCTGTGGTGTTGTTCAACCGTTCCGGCGAGGCGAAGACGATGGCGGTCGATTGGGAGACCCTGCAATTACCGGCGGGGATGAAGGCCACGGTTCGTGACCTGTGGTCCAAGGCGGTCAAAACAAACGTCAAGGGCAGCTATGGCGCAAACGTGCCGTCGCACGGCGTGGTGATGGTGCGGATCACACCGACGGTGTAACCGGTGCGGATAAGGCAAGACGGGCGCCGATCTGGTTCGACCGGGTTGGCGCCTTATACGGCCTGAACCTTAAGCCGCCTGGACCTTTCCGATCAGGTTGACCGATTCAACCAGTATGGCCTCGGATGAGCGCCGCGCGGTATCGGCGTCACCCTTTTCGATGGCGACCAGAATGGATTGGTGCGCCTGGATGTCGGCCATGTGGCCGGCAATCTTGTTGGTCAACTGGATCGACAGGTTGAGCGCATTGGTGATCAGCGGCTTGAGACGCCAGAAGAAGGGATTGCCCGACGCCTTCAGGATGGCGACATGGAAGTCGATATCGGCCTTGAGCGCCAGATCGGGCTGGCCGGCATGGTCGATCATGGCCTGGAGGCCTTCGCGAATGCTGGCTATGGCTGGCCGGTCCTGGTTTTCGGCGGCCAGGGCGGCGGCGGCGGGTTCGATGGCGAGGCGCATCTGGGCGAATTCGAGGAAAATCTTGTTGGAGTAGGGGCGCTCCATCAGCCAGCGCAGTACGTCCGGATCGAGCAGGTTCCAGTTTTCGACCGGTTCGACGCGCGTACCCTGACGCTGACGCGAACTGATCAGGCCCTTGGCCGACAGCATTTTCACGGCTTCGCGCATGACGGTTCGGCTGGCGCCGAACTTCACGCACAACTCGGCCTCGGTGGGGAAGCCTGTCTTGTCGAATTCCCCGGTGACGATGGATTGGCCGAGCGTCGCGAGAAGCCCGTAGGCGAGGCTGACGCCGAGTTCGGATCGCATGCAATTGCTTTCTTGAAGTCTGTCTATATCCCTGAGGCACGCTGTGTCCTTTTGGGGATTCGGCGCGCCTGACCAAACCTTACAGAAAAAAATACTATTTAAAAACCAGATTCGTGAATTGACGCTTGCCGCTTCATCTGGCCCCATTGTATGTAAATTTTACAGATGAGTATCGATTTTATAGATGACTGTCCATTTGTCCCTAAAACGGGCTAAGGTTAAGGACAGCGGGACACAGGAAGGGGTACTATGACACAATCAAGGCGCAATGCAGGTTCGAAACTGGCTTTGGTAGCGCTATCACTTATATCGCCTCTGGCGCTTCTGGCCTCAGGGGCAGCCGGAGCCAAGACGCCCGTCAAGGCGTCAACGGCGACCTCGCCCATTCCCCATCTGGTGCAGACGGATGGCAAATACGCCCTGATAGTCGATGGCGCGCCGTTTCTGGTTCTGGGCGGGCAGGCCAATAATTCCAGCAACTACCCCGGCGCCTTGTCCAAGGTGTGGCCGGCGATCAAGGACATGCACGCCAACACCCTGACCATGCCGGTGTCGTGGGAGCAGGTCGAGCCGGTCGAAGGCAAGTTCGATTTCAGCTTTGTCGATACCCTGGTCAAGGAAGCGCGCGAGAACAAGGTGCGTCTGGTCATTCTGTGGTTCGGCACCTGGAAGAACACCGGTCCGAGCTATACACCGTCTTGGGTCAAGCTCGACAACAAGCGGTTTCCGCGTTTGACGAACAAGGATGGAACCACCTCATACGCCCTGTCGCCGCTCTACGACACGACGCGCGAGGCGGACAAGCGCGCCTATGTCGAACTGGTCAAGCATATCAAGGCCATAGACGGCGACCGTCACACCGTCATCATGCTCCAGCCGGAGAACGAGGTTGGCGTCTATCGCACGGCGCGCGATTATTCGCCGAAGGCCGATGCCTTGATGGCGCAGCCCGTGCCGCAAGCCCTGCTGACCCGTTACAAAAAGTCGCCGGGTAACTGGAATCAGGTGTTCGGCAAGGACGCTGACGAATATTTCCATGCCTGGTCGATTGCCCGCTATGTCGATGATATCGTGGCGGCGGGCGACGCCGTCTATCCGTTGCCGACCTATGTCAATGCCGCGCTGAAAGACCCGCTCAATCCCGATCAGACTCCGGGCTCCTACGCATCGGGCGGGCCGGTCTACAGCGTCATGGACGTGTGGAAGGTGGCCGCCCCGCATATCGAAATTCTGGCGCCGGATCTGTATTCGCCCGGTTCGCAAAGCTATGAGGCAACGCTCAGCCAGTACGCCCGCGCCGACAATCCGCTCTATGTTGCCGAAAGCGGCAATAAGCCGATCTATGCGCGCTATCTCTTTTCGGTGCTGGGGCGTCAGGGCGTCGGGTTCGATCCGTTCGGTTTCGACTATACCGGCTACGCCAACTATCCGCTGGGCGCCAAGGTGTTCGACGCCGACGCGGTGAAGCCGTTCGCCACCCTGTACAAGCTGTTCGGCGGCATGGACCGCGAATGGGCGAAGCTCAGCTATGAAAGCCAGGTGTGGGGCGTGTCGGAGCCTGACGATCATTCGGCCCAGTCGCTCGATCTGGGCAAGGCGTGGTCGGCCAAGGTGACCTATCGCCAATGGCAGTTCGGGCTGCCCGAATGGGACCCGGAAAACAAGAACGGCTATCCGGACGGATCGGATGTGCCGAGCGGCGGCGTGGCCGTGGCGAAGCTGAGCGACAACGAATTTCTGGTGACGGGGCTTAATGCGCGCATCACCTTCGATACCGGTGAGGCCAATAAGGCCCGGGGCTTTGTACTGGACCGCGTCGAGCAGGGCCATTTCGAAGCGGGTAAATGGGTCATGGAGTATGTGTGGAACGGTGACCAGACCGATTACGGACTGAACTTCACTGGCGCGCCGGTGGTGCTTAAGGTGCGTCTGGGGACCTATGAGAAGTAGTATGGAAATGTAATCAAGATGCCCCACCACCGCATCTAGGCAGCACGCTGCCGTCGTGCGGTCCCCCTTCCCACCACAGGTGGGGAGGTGCAGTTAATTGGGGTTTTTGACGTCACATAGAACAATAAGAGGGAAAGTTGAGATGAAAACAGCAAAGATTTGGGCGACGGTATCGGTGTTGGCCCTGGTGATGTCGGCGGGCGCGGCCCTGGCCGGGACCTATGAAAAGACCGCGACGGGCATTGTCGTCAAGCCGGATACGGGCGCGGCCAAGGAGATACGCCTTGAGGTCATGAGCGACGCGATCATTCATGTCCTGGCGGTCGACGATCCGGCGCGCCAGCAGATGCCGTCCCTGATGACGGTGGCCCAGCCGGGCGGTTCGTTCACTGTCTCCGAAACGAAAAACGCCGTGACGCTCAAGGCAGCCAAGGCCTCGGCGGTGGTGTCGCTGCAATCGGGGCTGGTGACTTTCTATGACGCGGCGGGCAAGCCGGTCCTGACCGAAACGCGCGCCGCCATCACGCCGGTGACGATCGAAGGCCAGCCCTTCGTCGCCACCCACGCCCAGTTCAACACCGGCACGCGCGAAAGCTTTTACGGCCTGGGCCAGCACCAGAACGCCCAGATGGACATGAATGGCGAAGACGTCCTTCTGTCGCAGCACAATATGGACGTGGCGATTCCGTTTGTGGTGTCGGACAAGAATTACGGCGTGTTGTGGGACAATAATTCGATCACGCGCTGGGGAAATCCGACGCCTTACGCCCTGTTCAGCCGCGATCTGAAGCTGACGGCCGAGGACGGCAGTCAGGGCCTGACCGCCAAATACTATGTCGATGGCAAGCTGGTTTTGACGCGTGTCGAAACCGATATCCGCTATCAATATCTGAAAGACGTCGCCGCCAACTGGCCGACCGATCCGGCGTTGAGCAAGGCCGCGACGCAAGGTAAGACGGTCCTTGTCGTGTGGGACGGCACTATGACGTCGGACGTGGCGGGCGTGCATAAGATGCAGCTCTATTCGTCGGACTATGCCGACCTGACCCTGGACGGCAAAAAGGTCCTGAGCGTCTGGCGCCAGGGCTGGAACCCGTGGTATCACAATTTCGAGCAGACCTTCGCAAAGGGCAAGCCGGTCAAGTTCCATCTCGAATGGAAGCCGTCGGGCGGCATGGTTGCCGTCACGCACAACAACCCGCAATCGTCGGCCGACCAGCATTCGCTGCAATTTTCGTCCGAGGCAGGGACCGGGCTCAACTACTATTTCATTGCGTCGGACAGCATCGATGGCGTGATCGGCGGTTACCGCCACCTGACCGGCCAGGCGCCGATGATGCCGAAATGGGCCTATGGCTTCTGGCAGTCCCGCCAGCGCTACGAGACGCAGGACCAGCTTCTGGACGTGCTCAAGACCTATCGCGATATGAAGATCCCGATCGACAACATGGTGCAGGACTGGTTCTACTGGCCGGAAGACCAGTGGGGCAGCCACGATTTCGATCCCAAGCGCTTCCCCAATCCACAAAAGATGGTCGATGAGGTGCACGCCCAGCACGCCCACATCATGATTTCGATCTGGGGCAAGTTCTACGCCAATACCGACAACTACAAGGCCTTCGAAAAGAAGGGCTATATGTGGACGAAGAATGTCGAAGAGGGCGAACTCGACTGGGTGGGCAAGGGCTATCTCAACAGCCACTATTCGCCCTATAATCAGGAAGCGCGCGACATGTACTATAAGTCGCTGCACGACAAGCTGGTCGTGAAGGGCTTCGACGCGTGGTGGATGGACAATACCGAGCCGGATGTGCGCTCCAATACCTCGCCGGAGGATTTCGCCGCCCTGATCACCCCGACCCAGATGGGGCCTGGGGCCATCGTCCACAACGCCTATGCGCTGATGAACACCAAGGCCATGTATGACGGCCTGGTCAAGGACCAGCCGGATACGCGCCAATTCATCCTGACCCGCTCAGGCTTTGCCGGCGTGCAGCGCAATGCCGCCGCCGTGTGGTCGGGCGATACGGTCGGCCGCTGGAACAACCTGTACGACCAGATCGCCGCCGGGGTGAACTTCTCGATGTCGGGCGTGCCGAACTGGACGCACGATATCGGCGGCTACGCCCAGGAAACACGCTTCCAGGGCACGGATGTCGGCGGCTTGCAGGAAAACCGCGCCGCCGGTGGGACGGGTACGGCGGAAGACATGCGGGAATGGCGTGAGATGAATCTGCGCTGGTTCCAGTTTGGGGCCTTCTCGCCTCTGTTCCGTTCGCACGGCGAAGGCGTGAAGCGCGAAATCTTCATCATCGCGCCCGAAGGCTCGGACATGCGCGACAACATGGTGTGGTACGACAAGCTGCGTTACCGCCTGATGCCGTATATCTACGCCACCGCGTCGGACACCTATCACGCGTCGGGCACCATCATGCGCGGCTTCGCCATGGACTTCCCGAACGACGACAAGGGCAAGAATATCAAGGACGAATACATGTTCGGCAAGGCCTTCCTGGTCGCGCCGGTGTATGAGTACAAGGCCCGTTCGCGCGCCGTCTACCTGCCTGCCGGGGCCGACTGGTACGACTTCTATACCGGCGCCAAGGTCAAGGGCGGTCAGAGCGTAACGGTCGCCGCACCGGTTACGCAGATGCCGCTGTTCGTCAAGGCGGGTTCGGTGGTGCCGATGGGGCCGGTGACGCAATATGTCGATGAAAAGCCCGATGCGCCGCTGACCCTGACCGTCTATACCGGCGCCGACGGATCGTTCAGCCTGTACGAAGACGACGGGGTGTCCAACGGGTATACGCGCGGCGAATTCAGCCGTATTCCGCTGGTCTATAACGAAAAGACTGGCGAACTGAGCATCGGCGCGCGCACCGGCAGCTATCCCGGCATGGTCGCCAACCGCGTCTTCCGCGTTCGCTTCGTCCAGCCGGGCGTATCGACGAGTGCGGCCTTTGACGATTTCGACACCGAAGTCGCCTATTCCGGCGCGGCGGTTATGGTAAAGCGGCCCTGATCCGGCCTGGGGAAGGCGCCGCCCCGTTTCTGCTCTTTACCGGGCGGGGACGGGGCGGCGCCAGCCCGTCCCCTTTGCTTTTTTCTATTTTTTGCCTATTGTTTTTGCCTATTGTTTTTTGATTGGCGGGTTCCATATCTGAATCGTGTGGCCGGGTCATCCACCCGGCGCGGCGTACCGTACAAGAGTCATAACTCTCAACGAAAGGCCTCGTTCATGACCACCCAGACCACCGCTATCGACGACCTCAAGGGCCAGCCGTTCACGGTGCGCAAGGGCGTGGAGACGCTGCGAAAGGTTTGGGAATTCGGCGAGATGGATATCGTCATGCCCAATGGCGGTCAGATGCGGTTGTCGGGCAAGCAGCCCGGCCCGCGCGCCACCTTGCTGGTCAAGGACTTCAACTTCATGAAGCGGGTGCTGGCGTCCGGCGATATCGGCTTTTGCGATGGCTATAAGGAAGGGGAGTGGGATACGCCCGACCTGGCGACCCTGCTGGAAGTGCTGACGCTCAACAGCGAAAAGCTGGGTCAGCTGTTCACCGGCAATTTCATCACCCGCACCGTCAACAACATCCTGCACGCCTTTCGCAAGAACACCAAGCAGGGGTCGAAACGCAATATCTTCGATCACTACGACCTGGGCAACAGCTTCTATAACCAGTGGCTGGACCCGACCATGACCTATTCGTCAGCCCTGTTCGAAGGCGACCGGCTGGCCGAGCATAAGGACCTGAGCGCGGCCCAGACGGCGAAATACGCCAAGCTGGCCAAGCTGGTCGATCTCAAGCCGGGTCAGCACGTGCTGGAAATCGGCTGCGGCTGGGGCGGGTTTGCGCAATATGCGGCGGAAACCATCGGCGCGCGCGTCACCGGCGTCACCATCTCCCAGGCGCAACATGATTATGCCGTCGAGCGCATGAAGCGGCTGGGCCTGGATGACAAGGTAGAGATCGTCATGATGGACTACCGCGACATCACGGGCCAATATGACGCCGTGGTGTCGATCGAGATGTTCGAGGCGGTGGGCGAAAGCTATTGGCACACCTATTTCACCAAGCTGCATGACGTCCTGAAAAAGGGCGGCAAGGCGGGCTTGCAGATCATCACCATCGCTGACGATATGTTCGACGATTACAAGTCGCGGGCCGACTTCATCCAGAAATATGTCTTCCCCGGCGGTATGCTGCCATCGGCGCAGAAGTTGCTGGAACAAACGCAAGGTGCCGGGCTTAAGCTGATGTCCAATTTCAAGTTCGGTCAGGACTATGCCGAGACTCTGAAACAATGGGGGCAGCGGTTCGAGACGGCGTGGAAGGAAGGCCGTATTACCGGCTTCGATGCCCATTTCCGTAAGCTATGGCTGTTCTATCTGGCTTATTGCGAGGCGGGCTTCCGCACCGAACGCACCAATGTCGTGCATCTTCAGTTGCAGCGCGGCGAATAGGGGCCGAAATAGGACAGATCAGGTGGCGTCGAGCAGGGCGCGGACGCGCGCGGCCAGCTCGTCGATGGTGAACGGCTTGCCGATCAGCTCGACGCCCTTGTCCACCACGCCGTTATGGACCACGGCATTGCGGGTGTAGCCGGTGGTGTAGAGCACCTTCAGACCCGGATAGAGCCTCAGCGCCTCATCGACCAGCTTGCGGCCATTGGTGTCCGGCATGACGATATCGGTGAACAGCATGACGACATCGGGATTGGCGCGCAGCATCTGCAGGGCTGTCGCCGCCCCCTCGGCCTGGAGCACGCGATAGCCCAGGTCTTCGAGCGCGTCGGCGCTGAACTGGCGCACGGCGTCCTCGTCATCGACCACCAGTATGACTTCGCGGTGGTCGCCTGACAAAGCAGCGCTCTGGTCTGTGTCGCGGTCGGCGGCCGTGTCGGTGTCGCCGGCGCGCGGCAGATAGATCTTGATCGTCGTGCCATGGCCAACTTCCGAATAGATCTTGATATGGCCGCCCGACTGCTTGACGAAGCCGTAGACCTGGCTGAGCCCAAGGCCTGTGCCCTTGCCCACGGCCTTGGTGGTGAAGAATGGGTCGAAAGCCTTGGCGATCACTTCGGCCGGCATCCCCGATCCGGTGTCGGTGACGGCGATCATGACATATTGGCCGGCCGGGACGCCCAGTTCGGAGGAGACGTAGCGGGCGTCGAGGTGCGCGTTCTGGGTTTCGATGGTCAGCTTGCCGCCGTCAGGCATGGCGTCGCGCGCATTGACCGACAGGTTGAGGATGACGTTTTCAAGCTGGTTCGGGTCCACCTCGATGCGCCAGGCACCGCCGGCGAGGACGGCTTCCAGCTGGATGTCGGCGCCGATCGAGTGGCGCAGAAGGTCCGACATGCCGGCGACCAGACGGTTGGGATCGAGGCATTCCGGTTGCAGCGGCTGCTGGCGCGAGAAGGCGAGCAGGCGATGGGTCAGGTTGGCGGCGCGCTTGGCCGCGTCGGCCGCCGCTTGGACATAATGGCGGGCGCGGGCGTCTTCCAGGCTGACGCGGCGGTTGAGCAGGTCGAGCGAGCCCATGACCACGGCCAGCATATTGTTGAAATCGTGGGCGATGCCGCCGGTGAGCTGGCCCACCGCTTCCATCTTCTGCGACTGGCGCAGCTGTTCTTCGAGGCGGCGTTTATCCGTCATGTCCACGCCAATGCCGATGCGGCGGACGGGGTGGCCGTTTTCGAAATAGGTATTGCCGCGCGACAGCACCCAGCGGACCGAGCCGTCGGGATGGACGATGCGGTATTCCAGCTCCAGTTCGCCCGCGTTTTGCAGGCCGGCCGCCATGGTGGCGCGCAGGGCGATCATGTCTTCCGGATGGACATTGGCCAGAAAGGCCTCACGCCGCAGGCCGGTCTTGCCCGCGCCGGGGGGCAGGGCGTAGACGGCAGCGACGGACTCGTCGAAGAAGAAGGTGTCGCTGGCCACGTCGAACGTCCAGGCGCCGATGCCGTCAACCGCGCCCAGCGCCAGGCGGACGAAGTCGCGCGTGTCGTTGAGCTCCGACTTCTGCGCTTCGATGTCGGTATTGGTGCCGATCCAGGTCGAAATCTTGCCCGTTGGCGTATGCAGCGGGACCGCGCGAACCAGATGCCAGCGATAAGCGCCGTCGGCGCGGCGGATGCGAAACTGAGTCTCATAGGTCACGCCGGCTTGCACGGCGTCGATCCAGTCTGAAGCGGCGACGGTCACATCGTCGGGGTGGACGATATCGGCCCATTTCCCGCCGTCCAGGTCGCCCGGTTGCGCGCCGCTATAGGCGTAGACCTGATCGTTAAACCAGTCGAGCGTGCCGTCGGGATTTGCCGCCCAGACATGGTTGGGCATGGCCTGGGCCAGGAGGCGAAACTGCGCTTCTCGGGCGGCCAGGGCGGCTTCGGCTTCGACGCGGTCGATCAGTTCGCGCGTCCGTTCGGCGACGGCTTCCATGAACGCGATCTCGTCGGCGGCCCAGGGGCGGGGATGGCGTGAATTGAGGTAGACAATGGTGCGCAGGCGGTCGCCGCGCAGGAAGGGCACGACCAGTATCGCCCGGGTGTCGACTTGGCTGGCGGTCTCGCGTGTGCGGTTTTCGTCGCTGAGCGTGTCGGCGAACAGGTCGTTGACCACGACCGTTTGCCCTGCGTTCAGCCGCGCCACGATCTTTTCGCCGAACGCCTTGGCCCGGTAGTCGCCCAGAAGGGGCGGCACCGTGCCGTCCGTCCAGCATACCGTATAGGTGAAGACGTCTGCCACCGGATCGAACTGGCCAAAGCCGACACGCGATACGCTGAAATGGCGTCCCATGAGGGCACAGGCGGCTTCGAGCGCCTCTGCGGTATTGCCGCTGCGCAGAAGATCGGTGAGTTCCAACAGCACGGCCTGGCGCGCTTCGCCCCGTTTGCGCGCGGTGATATCGATGGCGGTGCCGACGGCGCGGACGCACTGGCCGTTTTGGTCAAAAATACCCTTACCCTTGGCCGCGACCCAGCGTACGCGCTGGTCCTGGCGGGCAATTGTGCGAAATTCGACGTCGTAGGTGGACCGCGTCTGGCTATCGAGCGCCGCCAGGAACGCCACGGCCGTATTGGCCAGATCGTCCGGATGCAGCCCGGCGTAGAAATCATCCATGCTGACCGGTGTGCCCGCCGGTACGCCGAACATGATGCGCGTGCGATCCGACCAGGTGAGGACCTGGGTGGTCATGTCGAGGTCCCATGTGCCGATTTCGGCCGCATCGGTGGCCAGCCGCAACGATTCCTCGCTCAGGGTCAGGCGGCTTTCGGCCATTCGGCGTTCGGTGATGTCACGGATAAAGCCGATGAAGGCGGCATCTCCGCCGGCGGGGGCAGCGACGATGGACAACTCGATGGGAAATTCGTGGCCGTCGCGGTGCAGGGCGGTGATTTCGATGCGCCGGCCCAAGACATGCGCCGTGCCCGTTTCGGCGAAGCGTTGCATCCCCAGGCGATGGCCGTCGCGGTGGGCCGATGGGACGATCAATTCCCCCAGGGACCGGCCCAAGGCCTCCGTCTCGCTCCAGCCGAAGATCTCGGTGGCCAGGCGGTTCCAGGCAACGATGTCGCCTTCAGCGTCGATGACCACGACGGCATCCAGCACCTGATTCATCAACGCTTCAACCGTGCGCGCGCTGATTTCTAGTGAATAGGGCAAAGGAGCGACCCTGAGGTTCTGGGCGGTTTATGGAAAGCCACAGTTGTTTCTGAAATCGTCGCAAAAAGCAATCGAAACCGAGGTGCGCGCCAGCCGCGCCGAAAGGAGGAAACCACGGGAGGCAGCACAAAAAACTTGCCCGTCACCTGTAAGGACGTTACCTACGGCCTTAATGAAATGGCCAAAGGCGAATCTTGCGTTTCGGGATTCTGCCGGTTTGGGGGTCTGTTGCGCGACACGAATACGATGGATAAGGGAAAGACGGCCGCCGGGACTATCGGCGCGATTACCCTTGTCCGCCATGGCGAGCCCAATCTGTCGCGGCGGGTCAAGTTCGACTGGCGTGGCTATGAAGCGTGGTGGGCCAAATACGATCAGGCCGGGCTGCTGGCCGGACAGACGCCGCCGCCGCTGCTGCACGATTTCGCGCGTGAGGCCCGCTACATCTATTCTTCCACCCTGCGACGCTCCGTAGAGACGGCGCGCGCCGTGTGCGGTGACCGCGCGTTCGAATCGCTGGACATGCTGATCGAAGCGCCGCTGCCGCCGCCGCATTTTCCCTCCTTCATCAAGCTGTCGCCCAATTCCTGGGGATGGGGCTTCATGGCGCGGGTGTGGTGGTGGTATTTCAACGTCCATCAAGGACAGGAAAGCCGGGACCAGGCCAAGACACGCGCGCGGGCCGCAGCGGAGTTCCTTATGGACCGGGCGCGCGAAGGGGGCGACGTGCTGGTTCTGGCCCACGGCTTTTTCAATTTGATGATCAGTATTGAACTGAAGAAAATGGGCTATATAAAGGCTCTGGAGCAGGGGTTCAAATACTGGGGTTGCCGCCGCTACGAAGTCAGGACACGATCATGAGCGAAACCACTGAACTCTCCTTCGAAGATGCGTTGAAGCAGCTCGAAAAGATCGTCACCGAACTGGAATCCGGTCAGGCGCCGCTGGAAAAATCATTGGAACTGTATCAGGAAGGCGCACGCCTGAAGGCCCTGTGCGAGGCGCGGCTGGAAGCGGCGCGCCTGCAGGTCGAAAAGATTTCGCTCAACAAGGCCGGCGCCGTCGAAGGCGTGGCGCCTGCCGAGTTCTCTTAAGGTCGCTCAAACGCCGCGAGGCTTACCTCGCATAAGCTCGGGCGCCCGATTTTTTTTAGAAATTGCCGCCCTTGCCGGGTTTCGAAGCCGAAATCCGGAAAACACCAAAACAGGAGCCGTCTCATCTTGACCCCCGTCGCCGCCAATTCCGATTTGCCGCCGCTGATGGCGCGCATGGCCGAAACGGCCGATCTGGTGACGATGGCGCTGGATGAATTGCTGCCGCGCGGCGAAGGGCCGGAGGCCCGCCTGACCGAAGCCATGCGCTATGCGGCACTGGGCCCCGGCAAGCGGTTGCGCCCCTTCTTCGCGCTGGAGGCCGCGCGCCTGTTTGACGCCGAGGAAAACGCCGTGTTGCGCGCCGCCTGCGCGCTGGAATGCATCCACGCCTATTCGCTCATCCATGACGACCTGCCGTGCATGGACGATGACGATATCCGCCGCGGGCAGTTGACCGTTCACCGCGCCTATGACGAGGCGACCGCCGTCCTGGCCGGCGATGCGCTACAAAGCGTCGCCTTTGAAATCCTGGCCTCGGAAGACACGCACGAAGACCCGCAGGTCCGCGTTGACCTGATCCGTATGTTGGCCCAGGCATCGGGCGCGCAAGGCATGGCGGGCGGCCAGATGATCGACCTGATTGGCGTGTCGGACGATCTGGGCGGGGTGGCGCGAATGCAGCGGCTGAAGACCGGCGCGCTGATCGTTTATGCCTTCCAGATACCGCTGATCATCGCCGATGCGCCTGAAAAGGACGGCATGGCCCTGATGCATTTTGCCCAGGATCTGGGACTGGCCTACCAGATTGCCGACGACCTGCTTGACGTCGAAGGCGATCCCGATTTGTTGGGCAAGGGGGCGGGTGGCAAGGATGCCGCCAAGGGCAAGACGAATTTCGTCACCCTGCTTGGACTGGACGAGGCGAAAAGCCGTGTACAGATTTTATCGGAGCAGGCCAAATCCCGTCTTGATATTTTCGGCGCAAGGGCGCGATACTTGCGCGAAAGTGTTGACTTCGTACTTAATCGGCGCAACTGAGACTGCCGTTACGCCAGCAACCGGTTGCGTTTATTGAATGCCTGAAACCCCTATACTCGATACGCTTGTCCAACCCGAGCATATCCGCGATCTCACCCCCGTGCAGGTCAAGGCCTTGGCCGACGAAGTGCGCGCCGAAACCATTGACGTGGTGTCGAAGATCGGCGGCCATCTCGGCTCGGCGCTTGGCGTGGTCGAACTGACCGTCGCCCTGCACCATGTGTTCGAGACGCCGAAGGATATCCTGATCTGGGATGTCGGGCATCAATGCTATCCGCACAAGATCCTGACCGGGCGGCGCGACCGCATCCGTACCCTGCGCCAGGGCGGCGGCCTGTCGGGTTTCACCAAGCGCAGCGAAAGCGTCTACGATCCGTTCGGTGCGGCCCACGCGGCGACCTCGATTTCCGCCGCGCTCGGCTTTTGCGCCGCGCGTGACCAGAAGGGCGAACATAATAAGGTCATCGCCGTGATCGGCGACGGATCGATGTCGGCGGGCATGGCGTATGAGGCGATGAACAACGCCGCCGAAACGACGCGCAACCTGACCGTCATCCTCAACGACAATGACATGTCGATTGCGCCGCCGGTCGGCGGGATGAGCGCATACCTGGCCAATCTGGTGTCGGGCGGGGCCTATCAGGCCGTTCGCCGCTGGGGCAAGAGCGTCGCCGAGCGGCTGCCGCGCTCCATCTTCGAGCTGGTGCGCAAGAGCGAAGAATTTTCCCGCACCTATGTCACGGGCGGCACCTTCTTCGAGGAATTGGGCTTCTACTATGTCGGGCCGATCGACGGCCATAACATGGAGCACCTGCTGACCGTCCTGACGCGCGTGCGCGAAATCAATGACCGTCCGGTGCTGGTCCATGTCGTGACGCAAAAGGGCAAGGGCTACGCGCCCGCCGAAACGTCGCCGGACAAGTATCACGGCGTTGCCAAGTTCGACGTCATCACCGGCGAACAATCAAAGCCCAAGGCCAATGCGCCCAGCTATACCGACGTCTTCGCCTCCGAACTGATCAAGCAGGCGCGGGTCGATGACCGCATCGTCGCCATTACCGCCGCCATGCCTTCGGGCACGGGGCTCGACCGTTTCGCCGAAGTCTTCCCGGCGCGCTGCTACGATGTCGGCATCGCCGAACAGCACGCGGTGACGTTTGCGGCGGGGCTGGCGGCCGATGGCATGAAGCCGTTTTGCACCATCTATTCGACCTTCCTGCAACGCGGCTACGACCAGGTGGCGCACGATGTCAGCCTGCAAAACCTGCCGGTGCGCTTCGCGCTCGACCGGGCCGGGCTGGTGGGTGCCGACGGGGCGACCCATGCGGGCAGCTTCGATATCGGGTATCTGGGCGCCTTGCCGAACATGATGATCATGGCGGCGGCCGACGAAGCCGAATTAGCAGCCATGATCGCCACGGCCACGGCCTATAACGACGGCCCGTCCGCCTTCCGCTATCCGCGCGGCGAAGCGACCGGCGTGGCCATCCCGGAAATGGCCAGTCCTCTGGCCATCGGCAAGGGCCGCATCCTGCGTGAAGGCTCCAAGATCGCCATTCTGTCGCTGGGCACACGTCTGGCCGATGCGCTCAAGGCCGCCGACATGCTGGCGGCGCGCGGCCTGTCGACCACGGTGGCCGATGCCCGTTTCGCCAAGCCGATCGACAAGGAATTGGTGCTGCAACTGGCGCGCCATCACGAATGCCTCATCACGGTCGAAGAAGGCGCGGTCGGCGGGTTCGGTGCGTTTGTCCTGCATTACCTGGCGGGCGAAGGCGCGCTGGATGCCGGGCTCAAGGTCCGCACCCTGACCTTGCCCGACATCTATCAGGATCAGAACAGTCAGGCGAACCAGTATGCCGAAGCGGGCCTGGATGCCGCCGGTATTGCCTTGACGGCGCTCAAGGCGCTGGGCCTGGACGATAAGGTCGCGGCCAAGATGGTCAAGGGCTGAAACCCCAAGGCTGAACCTCTAGGCAAAAACGGCGCCCCGTGAGAGGCGCCGTTTCCATATATGTGTTTAGTTGCTGTTGAGGATCACCGAAGCGATCAGGCCGGTGGCCACGGCGGCGAGGACATAGTTGTTGTCGACGCGACGCCATTCATAGCCATACGGCGGGCGGCGCAGATGATGGTGGCGATAGTCTACGACGTACCCACGATGCCAGTCGACATAGGAGACATAGCCGCCGCGGCGCCAGTCGGACCGGTCGCGCCAGCCATTGTGGTAGCCGCGACTACGGCCGTCCCGGTATCCATCGCGATAGGCGTCGCGGCGGTCATAACGGTCATGTCGGTCATAACGATCGTGGCGATCACGATGGTCGTAACGTTCGTGGCGATCATAACGATCATGATCGCGCGGGTCTGCTGAGGCAACGCTGCCGAACGCCAGTGTGCCGGCGAGAACAGCGAGGGCCGTAGATGTCAAAAAGCGTTTCATGGCGATTTCCTTTTCTTAATCACCCCCAATGACGATAACTATATGACCCGTCGCCTGAACCGTGCATGAACGCGGTCGTCAGGTTTAAACTGCGGTTTCCGCTGGGGAAATGGGAAAGAAAACACCACCGGCGCGCACACCGAACCAGCCGTCTTCGACATGGGCCAGATCGGCCAGATCGCGGGCGAGGTCACGCGACAGACGCGCCTCCAGGCCGCCACGGACATGGACATAGGGACGAAAGCCGTCCGCGCCGGTGTCGAAGCGCAGGGCGTTATCCGGTCCGACGACGACAATGTCGCCGACATTTGTGCGAAAGGTGAGGGGCGCGGTCTCAGTCATTTCGACGGCGATGAAGGGCGTGTCTTCGACACGGATGCCGACCTTTTCGACCGGCGTCACCAGGAAAAAGGCGTCTGCGTCGCGGCGCAGGATGCGGCTGAACAATTGTACCATGGCGTGCCGCGCGATTGGCGTGCCGTTGTAATGCCAGGTGCCGTCGTGCCGGATCACCATGTCGATATCGCCGCAGAATGGGGGATGCCAGGTATCGACCGGCGGCGGACCGGCCTGAACCGTCATATCGTCATAGAGGCGCGACAGGTCCATCACGCCACCGCCGCATCGCTGCCGGTTTCTGCCTCTGGCCCTGCCTCTCCTTGGCCCGACCGCAGCAACTCGACCCAGGTTTCGGCGATGTCATCGGTGGCTTGCGCGGCTGCATCGACCACGGCCGCGAACAGGTCGAAGCCGAGCGGCAGGGTGTCGTAGCGGCGATAGACGGTCTGGACGCGGGCTGCCATCAGGCGCTGAACCAGGGCTTCAGCCTGATCGGCCAGAGGGTCGAGACCGGCGGACACGACGAAGCTGCGCGGCTGGCCCACCAGAAGTGGCTCCAGCGCCGGTGACAGGCGCGGATCGGTCAGGCTGGCGCCACCGCCGGCATAATGTCCGATCAACAGGTCGATATCCGCGCTCGACAGCGGCCACAGGCCAAGCGCCGCATTGGCCGCGATGCGCGTATCGCTGAGGTCGGCCAGGGGCGTGACGAGCAGTTGCGCCACGGGTGCGGGCTTGAAATCGCGGCGCAGGTCCAGGCCGACGCGCAGGGCGAGCCCTGCGCCGGTCAGTATGCCGCCGATGGCGACCCGGCCCGACGGTGCGCCAAGGCGCACGGCATTGGCCTGGGCCCAGTCGAAGGCGGCGCGGGCGTCATCGAGCGCGGCGGGGAAGCGGTGCACGGGCGCCAGCCTGTATTCGGGCAGGAAGACCGGGCAGCGGGCTTGGTGCGCCAGCCGGACAGCAAAGGCGCGGCTGAGGTCCGGGCCGCCCAACACACCGCCGCCCTGATGAAAGAAGACGAGGAGCGGGGCGTCTTCGGACACCCGCATCGGCCGGATCAGCAGGCCGCGCGGAATGGTCCCGGCGGCCGCCCCTTCGCCGCCGATGGTTTCGAATCTTACGCGTATATCAGCGGGGAGGCCGAACAGGGCGGCGGCGTCCTGCCACTCCTGGCGCGCGGTTTCCAGACTCTTGGCGGTCAGGCTGAGCCCCGTGCGGCCGGAGGTCTGGCTGTACAGGCTGCGCCACAGGCATTGAATCTGGGGATCCAGGGTGCGGCCCGCGACGTGAACCACCCCACCGCCCGACACGAACCGCAACACCGCCGCCGGCAGGGACAGGGCGTGTTTCAGCAGCCAGGTGTTGAGGAAGCGGGTATCGAAGGCGGGCAGGCGCATGGAAAAGGCTCGGCGAAAACGCAAGGCGGGGGGACGGATGTAGCACCTTTCGCGCCCGGAACGCAGCGGGGAGCGATAAATAATCTCGCAAACTGCAGCATTTTGATCAAATTTCCGGTAAAATACACGTCAGATTCGCCAATTGCGGCACATTTCTGTTTGACCGTTTAAAAAACCTGCGGCTTAATATCTCCACAATCCGTTAGTCTGGCTGCCTACGCTAAAGGGATTTGAAGGGGTTCGGCGCCCGCGCCGCATGCCGTTCAGTCTCGCCCGCTGCTACCGAGATACACGATTGTCTTGTGGGGGGTAAAAGCCTCACGCCTCGTAACAGCTCGAGACCCAAGGAGAGCGCACATGGCCGAAGGTACGGTCAAATGGTTTAACACCACCAAGGGCTACGGTTTCATCCAGCCCTCAGAAGGCGGCAACGACGTCTTCGTTCACATTTCCGCTGTTCAACGCGCCGGCCTGCAAGGCCTGGCCGACGGCCAGAAGGTATCTTACGAGTTGCAGAACGAGCGCGGCAAGACCGCTGCGGTCGACATTCAGCTTCTGTAAGATCGCATCTTAAGGCATTGCGGTCTTCGGACCGTTATACTGACTGGAAAAGCGCAGGTGGCGTAAGGCCGCTCTGCGCTTTTTTCATGCCCAATCCGGGCCTGTTTTTCAGGTTCATCTTCAAATATGGCGCGTCAGGGATTGCGGCAGGGGCGAAATCATGCATAACGGAGACACTGTCATTGGGGAGTAGCCGCCGTCGTTCGCGACGGGCACGCGTCAACACACTTGGACCCGCAGGTTCATGGCGCAGGCACTGACGATTTCGTCAGCAGGCAAGACCTTTGGTCAGGGATGCGACACCTTCGCCGGGTGAGCCGTATCTTTGCGCCATTGGTTTTTTTAGCTTGCCCGGCCCGTGAATGACACCATGCTCCTGACTATCGCCCTTTTCCTGGGCTCGGCCGCCGCGATCTATTTCGCGTGTGAGTATTTCGTGAACAGCGTCGAATGGTTTGGCAAACGCCTCAATCTGGGCGCCACCGCCGTCGGCACCGTCCTGGCCGCCTTCGGCACCGCCTTGCCGGAAAGTGCCGTTACCTTCACCGCCGTCGCCTTCGGCCAGACGGCCCAGCAAAAGGACATCGGCGTCGGCGCCGCCATGGGCGGTCCGCTGGTCCTGGCCACCGTCGCCTATGGCGTGGTCGGGCTGGCGCTTTGGCTCAATAAACGCAAGTTACGGCGGGCCGATCACGGCGTCGATGTCGATGGCGCGGGACTGGCGCGCGATCAGCTGTCTTTCCTGGCCATCTTCGTGGTCAAGGTGGCGCTCGGTCTGTTTGCCTTCACCATCAAGCCGTGGCTCGGCCTTTTGTTCCTGGCCGCCTACGCCCTCTATGTCTGGCGCGAGATCAATAGCGGCGAAAGCAGCGCCGAGGAAGACGATCTGGAGCCGTTGAAAATCCGACCAGGGAACCCCAGCCTGGCCTGGGCCGGGTTGCAGGCCGGTCTGGCGCTTGGCGTCATCGCCTTTGCCTCTCATCTGTTTGTCGGCCAGCTTGAGGCCATCGGCCATTTTGCCGGTTTGTCGCCGCACATCGTTGCCCTGTTGCTGAGCCCCGTGGCGACCGAGCTGCCGGAAATCATGAACGCCATCATCTGGGTCCGTCAGGGCAAGGAGCGGCTGGCGCTTGCCAATATTTCCGGCGCCATGATGATCCAGGCGACCATACCGTCGGCGCTCGGCCTGTTCTTTACGCCGTGGCGATTTGATGGGACGCTTCTGGTTTCGGGCCTGATCACGGGGCTGGCCATCATCGTGCTGTGGAGCGTGTTCCGTCTCAACAAGGCGAAGGTCGATAGCCGGTGGCTGGCGGCGATCGGCTTGCTCTATGGTCTGTTTGTGGCGTGGATGGTCTTCGCGCCGCAAGCCCTGCGGACGTTTCAGTTTTAGGCTACAGCAAGACGCCCCACCCCCACATCTCAACGCTGCGCGTTTCGTGCGGTCCCCCTCCCCAAGCAAGTTGGGGAGGTGCAAGACATAGGACCTCCCCATCTATGATGGGGAGGGGGACCGCGCCCGAAGGGCGGGGTGGTGGGGTGTCTTGCTTTATTAAATCACTCTTTCGGCGTGGCGGCGATCAGGGCGCGGATATCGTCGGGCGTCAGGCCGTCCTGGCGATAGTCGCGCAGCGCCTTTGAGCCCTTGCGCTTGGCCAGGCGGCGGCCCCGATCGTCGAGCAGCAGGGCGTGATGGGCGTATTGCGGCGTCGGCAGTCCCAGCAGGGCCTGAATCAGCACCTGGGTGTGAGTGGCTTCATAGAGATCATGACCGCGAATGACGCGGCTTATGCCCTGGCGCGCATCGTCGATGACCACGGCCAGATGGTAGGCGACGCCTATATCCTTACGCCCCAATACGACGTCGCCGTTGAGGGACGGATCGGCGCGGCGCGCTTCGCCATGTTCGGTAAAGCTGAGGTCGTCATAGCGGCTTCCGAGATGACGGCGGGCGGCATCGAGCGACAGCTTCCAGGCGGGCGTGGCAAGGCCGTTGTCGGCAATCGCTTCACCTTGCGGCGCGCTGAGGGCGGCTTCGGCTTCGCCCTTGCGGGTGCGGGTATCGGCATAGAGGACGCCCAGCTGTTTCAGGGTGTCCAGCGCGGCGGCGTAGTCGGCCAGGTGGTCGCTTTGGCGCAGGACCGGGCGGGGCCAGTCGAGCCCAAGCCACGCCAGGTCGTCATAGATGGCGGCTTCATAGGGCGGGCGGCAGCGGGTGTGGTCGATGTCTTCCAGACGCAGGATGAATTCGCCCCCCTGGCTATGGGCAGCGTCGAACGCGGTCAGGGCGCTATAGGCGTGGCCGAGATGGAGGTAGCCGGTCGGCGAGGGGGCGAAGCGGGCGCGAAACATGCCCGCAACATAGGGCAGGCGGGGGCGCCTTTCCAGAACCTTGGTGCGCGATCTTCCCGCACCGCCACATTAACCTTCCCGTCATAAAAAATTGGGTTTCTTTTCTCTGGAATCGGGCTCAAACTATCCACAGTGACTAACCTGCTTGCCTAAGGAGGATACGTCTTCAAACATACTGTGATGAGAGTGCTTTCCGCTGACAGGAGACTGTCATGCAGATTCTGAAAAGCCCGCCTTCGGATTGGCGCGCGCTCGTGCTCAATGCCGATTTCCGCCCTTTGTCCTATTATCCACTGTCGACCAAGCCGTGGCAGGATGTCGTGAAGGCCGTCTTCGAAGGCCGCGTTGACGTGGTGTCGACCTACGACATTGAAATCCATTCGCCGTCGATGAAGATGCGGCTGCCCAGCGTGGTGTCGCTAAAGACCTATATCGACCAGAACCGCCCGCCGGCCTTTACCCGATACAATGTCTTCCTGCGCGATCAGTTTTCGTGCCAGTATTGCGGCATTGCCGAAGACCTGACCTTTGATCACGTCGTGCCCGTAAGCCAGGGCGGCAAAAGCAGTTGGACCAACATCCTGACGGCGTGCGCGCCGTGCAACTTGCGCAAAGGGGGAAAAACTCCCCAGCAGGCACGCATGATGCCGACAAAAAACCCACACCGGCCGACAATGTATCAGTTGCAGGAATTGGGGCGGCGTTTTCCCCCTAACTATCTTCACGAAAGTTGGATAGACTACCTGTATTGGGATACGTTACTCGAAGGGTAATCTCTGGCTTGCCTGGATTATCGGCGGGCGTATCGGGGAGCTTTTTCTGTTTTGACCGGATTTAAAGTGGCATAGAACATGTCGTTTGACAGACCTGCACCTGTGCGTTTCATCCTGGATGAACGTCGTTTTGGCCTTGTGTCGTTCCCGCGGCCCAAGGGGCGGACGCGTATTCCGCTTGAGCCGTTGCAGGCCGCGATTGAGCAGACGCTCGGCGTCCGGTTCGAGGTCCGCCGCGAACGCCTGTTCGGGCCCAAGATCCATAGTTTCGTCTATATGGGAGAGCGGGTGAAAATCCGCATGCTCGATAGTGGTGACGCCCATATCGACCTGGCCGGAGTCGATGACGACGTGCGTGAAATCATTCTGGAGCACCTGCGCCAGAGCCATGAATTCGAGGCCCAGTAACCTGTGGATGCCCTGACCGTTCTGCGCCGCCTGACGGGGTTCAAGCCGCTACTGCTGCTTTTCATGCTGTTCTGCGCCTGGCCGGTGGTGGCGGGCCTGTACCACATGCTGACGCATGGGGCGTGGATATTGATGGATATCGACGCCGTGCTGTGCGGGGCTAAGACGCTGGCGTCCGGCCATTCGCCCTATGCTATCCACCCGCCGAGCTGCGGCGGCAACCGTCCGGCGGCTTATGTCTACGCGCCGCAGGTGGCGCACCTGTTCGTGCCGTTCATCGACGCGCTGGGCATCAATGGGGCGCGGACCCTGTTCCTGATTGCGCTCCTGGCACCGGCGACTTTGTTCCTGTTGTGGTTTGCGCTGGTGAAGCGCTTCGACGGTATCGATATCCGTTGGCGCTGGCTGGCCTTTGCCGCCCTGACGCCCATGACCTTCGTGTGCGCCAATGTCGGTATCGTCATGCACGCCATGGTGTTGGCCAGCCTGTTCTTTTTCCGGCCGGGGCAAGGGGCGGGTGATGACGCCGGCGACGAGCGATGGCGCTATGCGCGCTGGCCGTTCACGGTGACGGTGCTGCTCTGTTCGTGCGTCAAGCCGACCTTCCTGGCCTATTTCGTTATCTTTCTGCTCGACGACATCGCCCTGTGGCGGCGCGGCTTCGCCTTTTCGTGGCGCGCGGTGGCGGGCGTGGCGGTCAACCAGATCATGATCCTGACCGATGGCCATTACGGCAAGGCGTGGCAGAAGACGCTCCATTCGGTGACCCTGGCGCGCCAGCCGGGCATGGGCTGGTTCGAACTGACCAATTTCGTCTTTCATGTGCCGGGCAAGTCGGATTTGAACTGGCAACTGGCGTTGGGCTTCATGGCGGTCATGACCCTGGCCGGGATGGCCATCGCCCATTGGGGCCGGATGGACGACGACGAACGGTTGTTGTTCGGCATGGGGTTGGTGCCGTTGATGACGCCGCGCATCCTCGATTACGACATGATCCTGATCGTGCCCTATGCAGCGCTGTTGATGGCGGTGGCCTACCGCGTCGGCGGCGGGGTCTTCCGGTTTTTGCTGTCGTGGCTGTTCACCGGCTGGATGGTCTGGGGCATTCTGACCTATATCCTGCATATCGAAGGCTGGCACCGCACGCCCATGGCCATGCTGTTGTTCGGCTGCCTGACCGTCATTGTGGCCCTGCGCGCCGCCATGTCCGGGGTGTGGCCAAGCCGGGAGCAAGCCGGGTCTGCGGCGTAGAGTTGGCCTCCCTACGGCCGCCTTATATTTGCAGCCATATCCCGCCATCGCTTTCGATCACGGCCTGCGCCTAGATGAGCCCGGGGCGCCTGTGTGCGCCACAGGTTCAACACTAGAAAGGGCCCAGCTCATGTTTTCCGCCTTCACCAAGCACGCTGCCGAAACCACCGAAGCCAGCGCCGAAAATGACGCCCGCGACGAATTCAAAACCGCCCGCCACGACATTCACGCCGCCGCTAGCCACGCTGAAAAGCTGATCAGTGATGCGGCTGACGATGTGTCTAGCTATGCCGACCACGCCAATGACAAGATACGCCATTTCGCCGACAAGGCCCGCCACGAGGTCAAGGACGCGGCGCATCACCTGAGCGACCGCGTGCGCGGCAATCCGGTGCCGGCGGCCCTGATCAGCCTGGGTATCGGTATCGTGCTGGGTCTCGTCATGCGCAGCCCGCGCCGCCCGAGTTACTAATTTTCAGCTCAAGCGCCGCATTTGCCTTGCGGCGCATCTGCTATAGACTGGCGGGATGGCTTCAAAAACGACTCTGAACGCAAGCAATCTCGAAGCCCTGGGCGCGGGGCGTCTGGCGGAACTGCTGATGGAGATCAGCACCGGCAATGCCAATGCCAAGCGCCTGTTACGCATGGAACTGGCGGGGCTGGACAGCCCTGACAAGCTGATCCGCGAGATCCGCAAACGCCTGACCGCTATAGCGGCGGCGACGGTCACGGTCGGCTGGCGCAGCCTGAAAGGGTTCAAATCCGACCTCAATACCCAGCGCCGCCTGATCGTCGAGCAGGTGGCCAAGGCGTCGCCCGCCGAGGCGCTTGACCTTATGTGGCAGTTCATCGCCATGGCCGACGGCGTGCTGGACCGCGCGGCCGATGCGTCGGGCGAGGTGCTGGCCATCTTCCGCCAGGCCTGTGACGATCTGGGGCCCATTGCCACCGAGGCCCGCCCGTCCTTAGACGAGCTGGCGCCGCGCGTGGTCGATGCCGTGCTCGGCAACGGCTACGGCCAGGCCAATGGCGTAATTGCCGCTGTGGCGACGGCCCTGGGAGCGGACGGGCTGCGTCAGGTGCGGGCGTCGGTCCTGGCCGGTGCGGGCCAGCCCGATACACGCGCACCGACCCGCAGCCGCAAGACATCGCGCTGGCGGCGCAATCGCAGCCAGGTTCGTGACGCCCCTCAGCGTCAGCCGCGCGCCCACGCGGTGCGTCTGGCCCTGCTGGCCATTGCTGATGCCTTGGGCGATGTCGATGCCTATATCGCGCTTCAGCCCGATCCGCGCCTGCCCGATGTCGCGGCGCACATCGCCGATCGGCTGCTCAAGGCTGGGCGGGCGGCAGAGGCTTTGACCGCGCTGGATGTGGCGCGGGGCGTTCATCCGCCCGAATGGGATGCGGTGCGGTTGGAGGTGTTGCAGGCTCTGGGGCGGACTGATGCGGCGCAGGCCTTCCGCTTGCAGATATTTCACCGCACGCTCAATCCCGACCATCTGCGTGCCTATCTGAAACGCCTGCCCGATTTTGACGATGTGGAAGCCGAGGACGCGGCGCTGGATCAGGTGGAAACCGTTCGCGACGCGCAGGCGGCTTTGGCGTTTCTGGTCCGCTGGCCGTCGCTCGACCGGGCGGCGCGGGTGGTGCTGCGCCGGGCGGGCGAGATCGACGGCCATGCCGATGAGGTGCTGGCCCCGGCGGCGGAAAAGCTGGAGACGCGTTATCCGCTGGCGGCAACGATCCTGTTGCGGCGGATGATCGACATGATCCTGACCGGATTTCAGACGCACGATTACGAACGCGCCGCCGCCTATTATGCCGATATTCGCAGGCTTGCGCCGCGCATCGATGACTTTGACGGCATGGAGACGCATGAGGCCTATGATGCGCGTCTCAAGGCCAGCCATGGTCGCAAGGCGGCCTTCTGGGGGTTGGTGGAGTAGGGGAGGAAGGCGGATGGTTTTTTGGAATGTTGCCGGTAGATAAATTTGTACCTCCCTGGCTTGCTTGTGGTCGGGTGCCTCGTCTTCTAGGGGGCAGTTCGGCGGCAGGGTGTTGAGATTATACTTACCCCAGGACCCCCACCACCGCATCTAGGCAGCAAGCTGCCGTCGTGCGGTCCCCCTCCCCACCATGGTGGGGAGGTACAAGATAGCGCAGTATCGTCCTGCCGGGCGCGGCGACTCTGCCCGCTCTAATTTTCGCCGGCGGAGCCGTCTATCGGATCGAACGGAAATATCCCGAACCGGAACAGCCTTTCGCGTGTTGCGTCGGCATAGCGATGGGCGAAGGCTTCGCGTTCATCGCGGGGGCGCGAAAAATAGGCGTCGTAAAGGTCGCTATAGTCTTGCTCGCCACGGTCGGCAGGTCCTTCGACCTTCTTGCGAAAATCGACCCAATGACCGATCTCGTGCAGCAGCGTTCGGTAAAGCTGCGTTGCCCGAGCCGACGTGGGCGTCACCGAGAAGACGTAGGCATGCGTGTCACGGACGACCGTATGTCCGTCATCCCGCAAGCGTTTCAATTCTTCGGTGTCCTGAGGCCCAAGCGACAGTCCCCATTTGAGCGTCTGTTCCGGATCGATGGCCTCCAGGATGACGGCCGGTCCGGAGCGCACTGTTTCGCGTCCAGCCTGCCCGAAGTCTGCCCAGTAGAAGAGTCGCCCCCATGCGGGATTGAGAATACGCTGTTTGCGGGTCGATTGGCGCAAGACGAAGGTGTCCAGTCCGGTCCAGTCCGCACTAGGCACATGTTTCAGGACGTGGCAAATGTCGTCCACGCTGCACGCGTGCAGGCAGCCGCCGTGGCTGTCTTCGACCAGAAATGTCACGGATCGCCCGGACACAAAGCGCTGCGTGAGCGTGTAGTTGCCGAGGTGTTCGTTCCATAGTCTTTCAGCGCCGGCTATTCGCGGAATGGACAGGCGGTTGTTCTGACCGTGCCCCTGGCGTTTGGTGCCGATATTCCGGTTTCGCCGAACGGGATTGAAGCCGCTGTTCATGGGCCTTACTGCGCGGGGCCTACGTCCATGCCGTCATAAAGCACCTCGCCATGGCCTTCCGCCAGGGTGTAGAGTTCCTGTTCGCGGGCGTCGAGCTTGGCCGGGGTCAGGTGTTCGACCTTTTCGACCTGTAACTGCAACAGGGCAGGCGCGGCCTTATCGGCATTGTCCTGCAGTCGGATGTCAACGACCGTATAGCCCTTGGCAGCGAGAAGGCTGGCCACGGCCTGAAGGTCCGCCTTGTCCGGTCCGACGAAATAGAAGGTCCACAGCAAATCGCCCGACGTGTCCCACGGTGCATGGGCCTTCATGTCGGCGAACAGGGCTTCAGACGCGCTTGGTGCGGCTTTGTCCTGGGCGTAAGCGGGCAGGCCGCAGGCGAGCGCCAAGACAGCAGTCACGGCAATCGTCTTCATCATACGGTTTCCCCTTCGGTATGGATGCGGCGACTATAGGACTTAACCGGCGAACTGGAAATAGAGCATAAAGCCCGCCGCGGCGGTCATCAGCACGAAGGTCAGGGCGCCCAGTATATTCGACCACAGGCCATTGGTGAATTCGCCCATCACCGCCTTGTTGTTGGAGATGTGCAGCACGATGGCGATGATGACCGGCGAGGTCACGCCATACAGTATGGCCGACCAGATCAGCGCCTGGATCGGCGATATGCCGACATAGTTGATGGCGAGCCCGACCAGAAGCGACACAATGATTACGCCGTAGAAGGCCGGGGCTTCGTGGAACCGTTTGTCCAGCCCTTCTTCCCAGCCGAAGGTTTCCGACAGGATGTAGGACAAGGACCCCGACAGCACGGGAATGGCCAGGAAACCGGTGCCGATGATGCCGAGCGCAAACAGGTAGTAGGCGGCGTCGCCGGCCAGGGGCTCAAGCGCCTTGGCCGCCTGTTCCACCGTATCAATCTGGTGGATGCCGGCATTGAACAGCACCGTGCCGGTCGTCAGGATGATGAAGAACATGACGACGTTGGAAAACAACATGCCCATATCGACGTCGAAGCCCATCTCTTTGATCTGCTTGCGATCGACCATGAGCCGTTTGGATTGCTTGGCGTTTTCGACCTCCATATTGGCCTGCCAGAAGAAGAGATAGGGCGAGATGGTGGTGCCGAGAATGGCGACCAGCACATTGATATAGGCCTTGTTCCATTCGATATGCGGCACCAACGTGTCGCGGGCCACCTTCGCCCAGTCGAGATGGGACAGGAAGGGCACGATGAGATAGACCAGCAGGACGGCGCACAGCCATTTCAACACCGACGCCACCTTGGCATAGGGCAGCCAGATGATGGCCCCCAGAAGTAGGACGGTGAAGATGACGCTGAACCACAGGGCCGGGACGGCGGGGATGATGAGGTTGGCGACCGCGCCCATGCCGGCGATATCGGCGCCGATATTGAGGATGATGGCAGGCAGGCTGAACACCACCATCAGCCACAGGATGGGGGCCGGGTAGTGCTTTTTGAGAATGCCGGTCAGGCCGCGTGTCGTCACTATGCCTATGCGAGCGCACATTTCCTGGATCGAGGCCATCAGCGGAAAGGTGATAAGCGCGGTCCACAGGGTGTTGAGGCCGTATTGCGCGCCGGCCTGGCTATAGGTGGCGATGCCTGAGGGATCGTCATCGCTGGCGCCGGTCACGAGACCGGGCCCAAGCAGCTTAAGCCACTTTTTCACGCCCCTATCTTCTTGGCCTTTTTCTTCTTTTTTGTCGTCCGTGCCGGTGTCGGCCATGCGCTGAATCCGTTGCTTGCGTGTCCGTGGGATGATCCACAGATCGGTACGGAAGTCGATACGGAAGGCGGGGACGACGGGGCTAAATTTTTTCGCTGATCTTGATGGCGACGCGGCAACCGGTCTTGATGAGGGCGCTGAGCAGCGGATAGCCCGGCGCTTCCCGCGCGCCTTGATCGACGGCGCGGTCGTGGTGGCCCAGTTCGTCGTCGCGGAATTGGCGCAGGCGGGCGGCCAATTCGGGATCGGAGGCGCTCAGTTCGTCGATCTGTTCGTTATAATGGTCGCCGATGACGCTTTCGACAGCTTCGGTGCAGGCATGGGCGGCTTTTTCGCCGAGCAGGGCGGTGCCGACGCCGAGCCCCAGGGCCGCCAGCCGCCACACCGGCGTCATGGCCGTGGGGCGGACCTTGTTGGCGCGCATCAGCCCTTCGAACGCATCAAGGTGAACCTGTTCCTCGCCCTGCATTTGCGTGAACTGGCGGCTGAGGTCGCGTTTGGGCGTATCGGAAAAGACCATGCTCTGGCCTTTGTAAATCTGCACGGCGGCCAGCTCTCCGGCGTGATCGACACGCAGGATTTCTTCGAGACGGCGGCGCGATGCGCCATAGCCGGGGCGGGGCGGAACGGGTCTTACAGAGGTGGAACTGGTGGACATGGCGCGGCGTCCTTTCGGAAAGGGCCTTTAGTAGTGGTGTCGGCTCTTCGGGCGGAACCGCAGCGAGGCGATCAGGCTGAGCAGGGCCAGAATGGCGGAGACGATGGCATTATAGCCCGCCATGGACACTCCGAACATGCGCCATTGCGCCACATCGCACATCGGCGCCCGGGTCGTGGCCCCGGCGATGAAGGCGGCCATGTCGTCCAGGCTGATGTCGTGGCCCGACGCAGTGCAGCTTTGCGGGCCGGTCCACCATTTCAGTTCGACACCGGCATGGAAGAGGGCAATGGCCGCGCCGGTCGCAAAGATGGCGAACAGCACGAAGGAAAAGACGCGGGGCGGACCCTTGGCCCCGGTGAACAGCGCCCACACACTGGCGACCAGGGAGACGCCGACCGCGATCCAGTAGATGTCGCGCTGTTTCAGGCACAGGTGGCAGGGCGCCAAATGACCGAACAACTGAAACGACCAGGCGGTGGCCAGCATGAGCAGGGAAAGCACCAGCGCGGTGATGCTCCACCACCGGCTGAAGGCCAGGGCCAGGCGCTTGAGGGTTTTATTCGATCTGGGCGGGCTGGTGCGGGGGGCGCTCATGACTCAATGGGGCAGGAGTTTAACGGCGAGAATCCCTACCACGATCAGGACGACAACAACAGTGCCGACCAGATAGAAGCGCTTTTCCATCAGCTCCGTGATTTCGGGTCCGAATTTTTTGACCAGGCCGGCGACCAGGAAGAAGCGCAAGGAGCGCGTGATGGCCGAAGCGATGAAAAACCACATCAGCGAAAACTGCGCTAGACCGGCGGAAATGGTCACCAGCTTATACGGGATCGGCGTAAGGCCCTTGGCGAAGATCAGGAAGACGCCGTATTTTTCGAACCAGTCGTGGAATTCTTTCAGGCCGTTGGGATGGCCGAACAGGCCCAGAATCCATACGCCGAGCGGCCCGGCATAGTAGCCGATGGCATAGCCCAAAAAGCCGCCGACCACCGAAGCGATGGAGCAGATGGCGGCCGTGCGCCAGGCGCGTTCCGGCCGCGCCAGCACCATGGGGATCAGCATGATATCGGGCGGGATGGGGAAGAATGAGGCTTCGGCAAAGGAAACGGCGGCCAGCGCCTTTTCGGCATGTTTGGTGCCGGCCAGATTAAGCAGCCAGTTATAAAGGCGTCGTAACACGAAAACTCCTGAGTCAGTCCGGTTCCTGCCATATCAGCAGACGCGGCGCTTGTCGCGTGGATTTCGTGACAGAGGGCGGGGTGGCGGAACGGAAATCGGGGTGTCGCCCCGTCTTAAATCGGTTTGCGCCCTTTCCTTAATCGGCATGGCACTGTAAATCGCTGCCCATGCCGCGCCGGGTCACGGTGTATGTCGCCTGCCTTCGTCTTCGCCTCCCTGTTTCTCAATCAGTAAGAACCGTATGATTCGTCTCGATAATATCAGTAAGCAAAACGGCCATCAGATCCTCTTCATCGATGCGTCCATGGGGATTCAAAAGGGCGAGAAGGTGGGGCTTGTCGGGCCCAATGGCGCCGGAAAGACCACGCTTTTCCGTATGATCACGGGGCAGGAGCAGCCCGATGACGGCCAGGTCGGCATCGATGCCGGCATGACGATCGGCTATTTCAGCCAGGACGTTGGCGAAATGTCGGGCCAGAGCGCGGTGGCGGCGGTGATGGATGGCGTCGGGCCGGTGAGCGCGCTGGCAACCGAAATGGCCAAGCTGGAAGCCGCCATGGTAGATCCGGACCAGGCCGACGAGATGGACGCCATTATCGAACGCTATGGCGACGTGCAGGGGCGCTTTGAAGAGCTGGACGGCTATGCGTTGGAAGCGCGGGCGCGTGAAGTACTGGCCGGTTTGAGTTTCAGCCAGGAGCGCATGGATGGCGATGTCGGGCTTTTGTCCGGCGGCTGGAAGATGCGTGTGGCGCTGGCCCGCATTCTGCTTATGCGGCCCGACGGCATGTTGCTCGACGAACCGAGCAACCACCTTGACCTCGAAAGCCTGATCTGGCTGGAGGCCTTCCTGAAAAACTACGACGGCGCCTTGTTGATGACATCGCACGACCGCGCCTTCATGAATCGCATCATCGGCAAGGTGGTGGAAATCGACGGCGGCTCGCTCATAACCTATTCGGGCGATCTGGATTTCTACGAACAGCAACGCGCGCTCACCGAAAAGCAGCGTCAGGCGCAGTTCGAGCGCCAGCAGGCCATGCTGGCCAAGGAAATCAAGTTCATCGAACGGTTCAAGGCGCGGGCGTCGCACGCCGCCCAGGTCCAGAGCCGCGTCAAGAAGCTCGACAAGATCGAACGCGTCGAAGCACCCCGGCGGCGTCAGTCGGTGCAGTTCGAGTTTCGCGCGCCGGCGCGTTCAGGCGATGACGTGCTCAACCTGCGCAACGTGCACAAAAGCTATGGCAGCCAGTCGATCTATTCCGGGCTGGATTTTCTGGTGCGGCGTAAGGAGCGGTGGTGCGTGCTGGGGGCCAACGGGGCGGGCAAGTCCACCCTGCTGAAACTGGTGGCTGGCGCGTCGGCGCCCGACCAGGGGACGGTGACCGTCGGCGCCAGCGTCAAGATGGGTTATTTTGCGCAGCATTCCATGGACCTGCTGGACGGCGAGGAGACGATTTTCGAGTCGCTGGACAGTTCATTCCCGCAGGCGGGCCAAGGGGCTTTGCGCACATTGGCGGGCTGTTTCGGCTTCTCCGGTGACGATGTCGAAAAGCCGTGCCGGGTGCTGTCCGGTGGCGAAAAGGCGCGCCTGGTCATGGCCAAGATGTTGTTCGATCCGCCCAACCTTCTGGTGCTTGACGAACCGACGAACCACCTGGATATGGCGACCAAGGAAATGCTGGTCGCGGCTCTGGCGGATTTCGAAGGGACCATGCTGTTCGTGTCGCACGACCGGCATTTTCTGGCGGCCCTGTCGAACCGCGTGCTGGAACTGACGCCCGAGGGCGTGCATCGCTATGATGGCGGCTATAGTGAGTATGTGGCCCGCACGGGTCAGGAAGCGCCGGGCCTGCACCCGGGCGGCTAACTGTGAGATTGTGATTATGACCGACGCCTTTTACCCCATCGGACGACCCGGAACCCCATGGGGCGACTCGGAAAAGGAGATGTGGCGCAAGGATCGGGTGCGCCTGCGCAGCTATGCCGAAGAGGTTGTGCCGCGCATAGTGGCGCTGTCGGACCGCTTCGATGTCGCGCCCTATGGTGAGTTGAATTACGCGGGTGAGGCCTACACGCTTTTCGCCGTCTGTTCGCATAACTGGAACCCGGCGCTGCCGGCCGCCCTGGTGACGGGCGGAGTCCACGGCTATGAGACCAGCGGCGTCATGGGCGCGCTGGCCTTTCTGGAAACGCAGGCGGCCGCATATGCGGGGCGGATCAATCTGCTTGTGGCGCCCTGCGTCAGCCCGTGGGCCTATGAGCGCATCAACCGCTGGAACTACGACGCTCTGGACCCCAACCGCAGTTTCCGCGCGGGCACGCCGGTTCAGGAGTCCGCAGCGCTCATGGCGCGGGTTGCGGCTTTGCGTGGGCAGTTTTTGATGCATATCGACCTGCATGAAACGACCGACAGCGACGAAAGCGAGTTCCGTCCGGCCTTGGCGGCGCGCGACGGCAAGACCTATGAGCCCGATACGGTGCCCGACGGATTCTATCTGGTAGACGACAGCGCCAATCCGCAGCCGGCCTTTCAACAGGCCGTTATCGCCGCCGTCGAAACCGTCACCCACATAGCGCCCGCCGATGCGGATGGGAACATCATCGGTTGCCCGGTGGTGGCGCATGGGGTGATTGAATATCCGGTGGCGACCTACGCCATGTGTACCGGCATAACCGGCGCACCTTACACGACCACGACCGAGGTCTATCCGGACAGCCCCCGCGTGTCCCCGCAAAACTGCAACGACGCCCAGGTCGCGGCGGTCTGTGCGGCCTTGGACTATGTTCTGGCGCAGGGGTGAGGGGGCTATCGCCTAGCGCGCGAGACGGCGTTGGACATGTGAACGGCCAGCCAGTCGTCGATTTGGGCGTAGATCTTGGCCACGCCCGGACTGCCGGCCTTACGGTTCGCTTCGACAAGGCGTCGCGCGCGGTCCCGTAAACGGTACAGCATGATGATGTTGCGGCACTGCTCAATCTGCATTCGGCATCTCCAGAGCGCAGAGCCTAAGGGATCGGGCTTAATATTTGTTGCACGCGGATGGGCGGCGGGGGCGCATATTGGCCGGCGCGATTGTGGGGGGAAGGCGGGTTTTGGCCCAAACGGACCTCGGCCTGAGTCCGCTTCTGCGTAGGACCGGACTTCAGTGGGTTCGGCTGCTGTTGCGGCGGCGAGGAAAATGGAACGATGATAAATGTAATTCCAAGTGTCAATGCACCGTATATCGTTGATTGAGGAAGCTTTTCGCTCAGGTGATTTCCTCACAAATCGCGTCGCGTTAGTACTGTGCCTTTCCAAAGTCCGGATGCTGGGCTAGCTTGCCTGTAATCAAGCCCATAGGTGCGGTCTTATTGCATAAAGACGTCCATAGAGGCAGAACTTCTGAGCCGGGTTTCGTTAGGGGGAAACATGCGCTGCATCCTGCTGGGTACCATCTGTACTGTGCTTCTATTCTCTGGCCGCGCCGTAGCGGGGGCTTCCGAGAAAGACATTACCCTCACCGCTCTCGAAGCGAAGGTGCAGATCCTGGCCGATCGTTACGATTCTGCGGTGACAAGCTTTGCAGATGTGGAAACGGCGCTTGGTGTCACCCTCAAAGTGTATGACGATAACGAGACGACATGCGCCCTGCCGCAATGCCAGGTATCGAAATTCAGCACTCAGCGCGCCCCTTTCAAATACAATGTGAGCGTCAGGGGTATAGCGCGGGATGCGCAAGGGAAGGTTCCGTCATCGCTGGCCCGGGATGTTGAAATTACCATCACCTTGGACGGCAAGGATAAGAGCCTGTGCTTTTTGGGCACTAAATGGACCACCCGCCTGACCGCCTCGGGATGGGAGCCCCTGCAACCTTTCACAATCGACGAGCGGGCGTGGGGGCCTGGCAGCAACGGCTTGCCTGATCTCCATCTTCAGGGTTTTGCCACCCGCCGTGGCGCGGCCCACCTGACTTTGCGAGGGGGTGGCATGTCCAGTATCGACGGCTGGCCCGACAGGGCGAAGCTTTCGAAGCTTCAACGCCAGCAATCCTGCATGAAGACCGTTGTCATCGGCAGTTCGCCCCTCGATTATCGCCGGTCGCGTGGTCAACTCAACATCCTGGATGCTGATACCCAGGCGGAGTTCGACCAGAATCAGTCTAAGCTCCAAAAGGTAGTCGCCAATTTCACGACAGCCAGTGACGTCAACGTGCTCGACTCGGCGCTTGGCCCGCTCGTCTACAGCGTAGACCAACCGTGCAGCGCGACCTGTCACCGAATGTTCGACTCGAATCTGGGGGAATTGGCGCCGATGAGTCTCCTGCTATTTCAGATGAACAACAATGTGGACTCCAGCAGCCCTAATGCCTTCAGCTGGATAGCGGAGCATGCGTTCCTTGATGTCACCCTGAATAGTGAAGCAGCCGCGGGGCTCTGCTTTTCGCTGGGAAACTGGAACACCGTCCTGACTCAGGCAGGTTGGGAAGCACTGAAACCCTTCGCCACGACGCGGCAGGCCTATGGCAGATTTGATCCGAAAACCTTTAACCCGCCGAACGTCGAGGTCGCTGTCAGTGGTTATGCGACGCGTCGGGGAACCATCTATCTGACGCTGGCCTCGGCAGGCAACAGCGCGCAGTTTTTGCGATCGCCTCACGAGCCTGCGGACTTCGATCGCCTGCAGAACCTGAACAAGTGCCTGCGATCGGTCACCGTCGGTGACAGCCTTACCGTGGAGGACGCATACGACCTTGCCAATGGCTTGCCTCGCCCTAAAATGCCACACTGAAAGCCTTTTCATACCTTCGGGTTTGCTGGCCGCTCTGGGCGCGTTCCCGCCAAAGATGGCGTTGCCTTGCAGCAGTAAGATAGGAACCGAAGACATGCCCTTTGATGCGGTGGAGCGCCTTGAAGCGCAGTTACAGGATGTTAGCGACGTCTACATCGGCTCTGGGTGGGACGCTGAAAGCTATATTGCGGGTTGGTTAGCAGCTTGCGCGAAGCGATTTGCCCGCCCTTCGCAGTGACAGCCGAAATCGAGGAGACGGGCTTTCCAGACGCGAACGTAGGAGATATAATTTCTGGAGACTGTGTTGCGCACAGGGACGGCTATTGGCTTGTCTATCAGCAAGAAAACGACAGGTTTTTATGCTTTTGGGGAACAGACGCTGCCCATCTCTCCGCACCTGGCATTTTCGGCTCGCCACTGGCCAACTGGTCATCTTAACGCCACTGGTTGGCGAACCGCCGACTAAAGCGCTCGCACTTCCGCTCTTGAGTTACGAGCTAGCCAATATGTAAATGTCCGGAATGGGCGCGAAGGAGATGTGTCGTCCATCTCGGCACAGTTCGTCGACCATCGCCTTCACCTCCGCCATGGCATCGGCGCGAGGGAGGGGCGAATTGGAAAAGGTCGGGATATTTGCGGCTGACCATTCGCGAAGCGTCAATGGCGGTTGCTGGCCTTTCGCGCATTTTCGCCGGCGCTTCACGCATTTGCGCACCACACCTGGTGGCTTGTGGGGCACCTGTTCAGACCGGTGTCGCCAGGGTGGTGAGCCGATGACAGGACGCAAAAGACAGACACATGTTGATCACGCTTACGGCCACTCTCGTTGGCGCTGGCTATGCCCTGTCCGAAGGCATAGTCAGCGTGCACAGGCGTGCCGCGAAACATTTGGCGACCAGCGACCGGGGCTCTCTGGCGATCATATGGGCTTCGGGCTTCATCTCTATTTTTATAGCCTTCATGGTGGCGGCTTATCCAGGTACAGGCGATCTGCCGATACTTCGGACCACGCCTGCAATCGGCGTCGGCGTTTTTTGTTTCGGCATTGGACTGCGTTGGTATGCCATTAGTCACCTGGGGCGATTTTTCACCGTCAATGTCGCGATTTTAGATGATCACCGTCTTATCGATACCGGTCTTTACAGATGGATACGTCATCCGTCGTACACAGGATGGCTTTTGGCCATACTGGGGCTCGGGCTTTGCCTCGGCAACGGGCTGTCACTGTGTATCCTGTTGGTGCCGACAGTCAGCGTGATTTTATGGCGGATTGCCATCGAAGAACGCGCTTTGCGAGGCGCGTTTGGACAGGCCTATGTGGCCTACGCAACGAAAACCTGGCGTCTCATCCCGTATATCTATTAGCCGTCGTGTCGCGATGAACATCAGTCCCCGATCATCGCCTTGACCTTTTCGGCGTCAGTGGCGGTCACGGGGTTGAAGACCAGCATGTTGAGGTCGGAGCGGCCATCGACCGAGAAGGTGGACATTTCAACCGTGATCAGGCCCAGCACCGGATGCTGGAGGTGTTTAACCACCGCGGTATTGTTGTGGACGTCGTTGTCGCGCCACATGGCATTGAACTCCGGGCTGAGCAGGCACAGTTCGTCAACCATCGCCTTGACCTCGGCCATGGCGCCGGCGCGGGCGGCATCGGCGCGAAAGGCGGCCACGACCGACCGCGCCACGCTTTCCCATTCGTGGTGCACGTCGCGGGCAATGGGGCTTAAAAAGATGTGGCGCAGCATGTTGCGCTGATCGGGGGGCAGGGTGCTGTAGTCCTTAAGGACGATGGTGGCGGCGCGGTTCCAGGCGACCACATCCCATATGGCGGTTTTGATAATGGCCGGGCTGGGGTTGAGGGCGTCGAGCACGCGCTGGAGCCGGGGGGTAACGTCCTGATCCTTGCGGTATTGGACTTCCGGCGGGCGGCCAAGCCCCAGGAGGAAGAGGTGTTCGCGTTCGACATCCGTCAGCATGAGCGCCCGGGCGATGCGATTGAGGACATCGGCGGAGGGCGCGCCGCCGCGCCCTTGTTCCAGCCATGTATACCAGGTCGGGCTTATATGGGCGCGCTGGGCCACTTCTTCGCGGCGCAGGCCGGGGGTGCGCCGTCGCTGGGGCGTAAAGCCGAGCGCGACCGGGTCGAGTTTGGCCCGGCGATCCTTGAGATAGGTCCCCAACAGGCCGCCGGTGGTCGCTTCGTTGCTGATCATATTAGTCATTATACCCTGATAATGTCACTACTTTACCCGTATCCAGCATAGTGGAATATGCCTGTAACGTCCAACATGGAGACAATGTGATGCGTATATTTCTGACCGGCGCCACCGGCTTTATCGGTTCGCGAATACTGCCTGAATTGCTGGCGGCGGGGCACCAGGTGCTCGGCCTGACGCGATCGGAGGCCGGTGCGCAGGCGCTGATCGCCGCCGGGGCGGAGCCGTATCACGGCACGATCGACGATCCGGAAACCCTGGTTGCGGGCGCGGCTCAGGCGGACGCCGTCATCCACACCGCCTTCGACCACACTTTCGCGAACTTCGTCGAAAACTGCGAAAAGGACAGGCGGGTGATCCGGGCCCTGGGCGGGGCTTTGGCGGGGTCGGACCGGGCGCTCATTATCACGTCCGGCACAGGCATGGGCTTGGGCGAAGCCGGCCAGATCGCGACCGAACAGGTGTTTAATGCCCACCATCCCAATCCGCGTTCGGCGTCGGAGCTGGCCGGGGCCGAGATGTCGGCCGCCGGTGTCAAGGTGATCACCGTCCGGCTTCCGCAGGTGCACGATACGCGCCGCCAGGGGCTTATTTCGCCGCTGATAGACGTCGCCCGCCAAAAGGGCGTTTCGGCCTACGTGGGCGAAGGGCTTAACCGGTTTGCCGCCGCGCATGTTTCGGACGTGGCGCGGCTCTACGCGCTGGCGGTCGAAAAAGGGCAGGCGGGCGAGCGATTCCATGCGGTCGGCGAAGAGGGCATAACGGCGCGCGATATCGCCACCGTGGTTGGCGACGGGCTGGGCGTGCCGGTGGTGTCATTGGCCCTGGAAGAGGCGGCGGCGCATTTCGGCTGGCTGGGTATGTTCGTCGGCTTCGACATGCCCGCGTCGAGCACCTGGACGCGTCAGCGATTGGGCTGGTATCCACAGGGGCGGGGTCTGATCGCCGATCTCCGCGATATGGATTACCAAGCCGATCACGGCTGATCGGGGCAATTACGGCTTTGGTGGGGTTAGCCTGGCCACCAGGGGGCGACCATCGATGACCGGCGGTTCGGTGGTCCAGCAGGGTTTTAAGCCGACTTCGGCGTCTCGCCACCAACTGACCAAGGGGCCGGCGTACTCCTTTAAGACATGGGGCGGCTTCCCCTTGGCGGCGGCGGTGAACTGGAGCGTGACGAGGGGGGAGTCCGTCACCAAAAGCGTTGGCTGTTCGGAGCCGGTTTGCCGGAAATCGGCAAACCCGGCGACATAGAAGTTGACCGCCGAACAGGTGGAAGACGCCGCCCAATCATGGACCGTAACGTCGCGGGCGCTGCATTTCCCATCGGCCGTCTGCTTGCCGCACCAATTGCGATCTCGCCTGAGTCTTTCTATGACCCATTGTTGGCCGTTGCTCGTGTCTCCTACGGCGAGAACCACAACGGACTCGTCGATGTCGACGCCCAGGCCGCCGCCATGCTGTTCCAGCCTGTAATGCTCAGTGGGCGAAGGGGATGCCGTTCCCGCCTGAGCGGTGACGCAGCTTAAGGCCCAGATCAGCAGGCCGCAAAAGGCGATCGGTCGGGAAGGGAGTGACGACAGATGCTGTTTGTCCATGCCCATTTCGCTACGCAGGCGCGTATTTCCATTGAACGGCATATGCGCCCCCTTCAAGCCCCAAGTTCACGCGGAAGCCTACGCCGCGGCCGACGGTTGTGCAACCGAGCCTGTGGGGTAGTGGGCGTTAACTGTATCTTGGCGGTCACAATGGGCGGCAAAAGTTAACGGGCGTATGAACATTGGGGAAAACTTCAGGTAGAACACTCTTTCGGCTTTGCACGAGGGGGCAAATTTGGGACGCAGGCAAAGATATTTTTGGGGGGCGCCGTTGTTCGGGCGCGGTCGCAAGACGGCGTTGGCCGAGATGAGTAAAGATCCACTTGACGATCAGGTAACGAACCTCAACGGGCTCTTGAACCGTGTTACCGAAAAAACCGGCGGCGTGCTGGCGGTTGCCAGCATCGTTTTCGCGGTCTCCATCGGCGTGCTCGACAAAGCGATAGACGCAGCAAAAGAGGCTGGCCTACCGGCGCAGCAGTTCAGAGCGCCCGCCGGCTGCGCGGTCATTCTTTGTTTTATAAGTATCTGTTTCTTGATGGTTTGCATCATTTGCCTATGTGCAAACCTGACAACGGTTTGGCGCAAAGACAATTCCAACTGGAAACCAAATCAAGATGTGATTGCTTTATCGCTGAATCTATTCGCGCGACGAACGATACGGCTTCAAATCTCGCTCTATGGCATTCTGCTCTCAATCGGCCTGAGCCTTTTGGCTTTGGGCTTTTTGGAGTCGGACTTGCTCGGGCAATTCGGACAGGCCTGTTTGGATTTTTGGGCCCCGCTGCTGTCCAGTGGCCGCCACCTGCTGAACACGCTCTGACGGTCTAATCGTCGCCTGACGCTGCGTAGGCCTTTATTTCGGCACGGTATCTCGCAATCACGGTTTCAAGTTCCGTGCGAATCCATTCAACGACCCGTGGCCAAACAGCCTTATGAGGTAGGCCTCGCCCGTCAAGCCACCGGTAAACCGATGACGGACTGAAACCGAGGTCGCCCGCGAACTGTGAGACTTCAAGATAATTGTGTTTGAAAGCCGCTTGCAGCACGTCGAACATCTGCTCGCGTTCAGTCACAGATTCGAATTCCAGCATACCGTGGAACGTCTTGAGAAACTCGAGAGAATGCGTTTTCTCGAGGGTGCTGTATTGACCAAGAGGTGGCATCGGTCAAACTCCATTTTCTTTGTCTAAGTTGCATCGACGCAGGTGACGAACAAGTCTCCGCCCGTTCGACCGCGTCAGGCCTTCAACGATTGGCAATGCGATACCCCAATTCACCTTTGCCAACAAGTGTCAAATTGCACTTTTTTATCATATCTGGACAAAATGTCACACTGAGTCGATTCATCTCCTTGCACAAGATTCCCATTTAGGATACCTTGTTGCATAATTAACCATTTCAGGAGCCGTGAACCGGGACTGGAGACACCTATGCTAAGGGCACGCGCGGTGCACCCAAAGGATGAAAGCCAACGACACCGGCTCCTTGCCTTTATCAAGGCGGAGGCCAGAGGTGGCTTGTTTCCTCGCCCCGCGAATATCCTGGATAATGCGATCCAAAGCGGTCAGGCCATCTATATTGAAGACGGCGAGGCGATTGTTGCGGGCGCCCTTATGTTTGATTACACGGGCAACCGGTGTCATTACTACGAAATCGGCACCCACCTGGTCGCACGCAGCCATGAGGGACGTGGCTTTCAGGTCGCACTTACCCGCCTTCAGATCGCTCAGGCCTGCCTCGACCTTGAAGACATTGAGGCGAGCCCCATATTCGCCATAATGGAGAATAATTCTCCATCACTACATAACGCTGTAAATCACGCGCGGTTTAAAATCTGGGAATTGCCAGACGAACTTCGATCACTCCGCGATCGCACCGGTGTTAGATCTAGTGCTGAAAAGCTTGTTTGCAACGCTGATGATGAAGCGATCCAAGCTGCGTTCAGTGCCCTTAGAGTAAGCGTTTCGGGTGGCGTGCTGAAGACTCATAAGGATGAGACGCCCATCCACCTCGACTTCCCTTGGTTAGATTACCTCCTGCAGGCAGGCCCCTACTAGAAGGACGATGGTCATGAACGAATTCGAAAATGGCGAGCTATTCCCTATCGGTGGGATCCACCAGGCCTCGAAGATGTATCTGGCCGACGCTGCGGAATTGGGGCGGTTCGATGCAGGCAGGCTGCGGACCTTGGAAAAAGAGTGGCAGGCGGCCTATTCGGTCCTGCCGAGGAATGAGGCGCCGTTCTCGTTTGCCACCGCACTCATGAAGTTCGACGGGCAAAATGGGCGTCTAACCTTCATCTATTCGCCGTCTGCGGATGCCTTTGTTTTGTTGACCTTCACCTTGAAGCCGTCAACGCGCGGAAGCGGCAATGTCGTCACCATCGATGCTGGCCTTTCCCACCGGCCGAAGCCGCCGGTTCTGACCGAGGCAACGCCTGGCATCGCCGTCGGCGCCGTCGCATTTGCGGGGGCCGCCGATGCCGATGTCATGGGGAGGCTTGAGGCGTTCAATGTTCCGGTCTTGCAATTCCTGGCCAAAGAACAGGCCGAACGGCAGGCCAACGTCCGTGCGTTTGTTAGCGCAGCAACCACCAATGCAGCATTTGTCTTCGCCGCCGAAGATGGCCGCGTCAAACAACTCGTCGAACAATGCGAGCTTATGGACGCCGAAATGCGGCTCTCGGAGGATCGCACTTGGAATGCTATGGCTGCACAGGTGCGCGCGCATTATGTAACGCAAATGGCGCTTAGGCGGTCACGCGCGCTTCGCGCCTGGCTTCTGGGCGCAGCGGCAACGATTCTGATCGGTGCTGTTATGATGACCGATGAAGGCGAGCTTGCGCCGGTGGTGCTCGGGACGGCAGGTGTATTGGGTGGCGCTTCCGCTCTGGCCGCGCTGCGTGCAACCGGGCGCCTGCCTCTGCGCCGTTTGGCTGACAGTTGGGGCCTGACGAGTGGCCTGCGCGCCGTTCGAAGCCTTCTTTCGGCGCGCATCCATGTCGTTTGAGGGGGCAAGCCGAGGCGGCTGAGTACGCGTTGACGCGCCTATGCCCCCGAAACCCTATTCGTACGCATTTTCTGCCAGCCATTTGTGCGCGCCGGCCCTGCTCTTGATAGGGAGGTGGGGGCGCGTGGAGGCGTGGCTTATGCGGTCGCTATCACCCACCCTATCAAGAGCAGGGCTTTCGCCGGTGATCACAAACCCGTGTCTTGATAGATATACAAGCGCTTGTATATTTGGCGGATGACGACGCCTGCCACATTGGGAACGCTGCTCCGCCGGCTGATCGAGCACCTCGATGGCGCGGTCGAGCAGACATATATCGATGCCGGACTTGAATATCGCCCACGCTACACGCCGGTCGTTCGCGCCCTGCTGGCCGAAGGGCCGTCCACGATCCGGGCCTTGTCGCAACATACCGGCGTCACGCATTCCGCCACCGGCCAGACCGTCAACCAGATGGAGCGCTGTGGCCTGGTCACCTTGGTGGCGGGGGCGGATGCACGCGAGCGGATCGTGGCGCTGTCGCCTTATGCCGAGAGCATCGTGCCGCGACTCGAAAGCGTTTGGGCCACCACCGAAACCGCCGCGCGAACGCTCGACGACGAGCTTGGCGTGTCGTTGCCGGACCTGATCGCCCAGGCCCTCGAACGGCTTGAGGCCAACCCCTTTATTGACCGTCTCAGGGCCGCATCGTCCGGCGAGCCCACCCCTTGAAAGGCGCTTTCTCTATGTCGTTTCGCATCGCCGCCCTCAGCCTGATCCTGCTTGCGGCCTCTCCCGTTTACGCTCAGCAAGCCGCACCGGTAACCGCCGCGCCTGTGGCGGCGGTTTCGCTCACGGCCGCGCAACGTTCCGCCGCCATCGCGGACATAACGAAGACAGTGACCGATCGCTATGTGTTTCCCGATCGCGTGCCCGCCATTGTCGCTCGGTTGGAAGAGGGCCTGAAATCTGGGCGCTACGATACCGATAGCCCCGGCGCGTTCGCCGCGCGCGTCACCGAGGACCTGCGGGCGGCGAGCCATGACCGGCACATGTATCTGAACTACGCGCCCGACCAGTTCGCCGCCGCCAGCGCCGGCAAAGACGATAACGCGGACAGTCCCGAACTTCAGGCGCTGTGGGCGCGTCAGGCGAAGCGTGATAATCACGGCCTGACGGAAATGAAAATACTGCCCGGCAATGTGCGGTATCTGCGCATTACCGGCTTCGAGTGGGTCGAAGATCAGACCGGCGCGGCCTATGACGCCGCGCTGCGCTTCCTCCGTGACGGAGACGCCGTCATCATCGATTTGCGCGACAATGGCGGCGGGTCGCATGCGGCGGTTCGCTATCTCCTCAGCCATTTCATGAACAGCGACCAGCTCGACATCACCTTCCTTGAAACCGGCAAGGACCCCATTCAATCGCGCACGCTGGAATATCTTCCGGCCGGCCGGCTGAAGGGTAAGCCGCTTTTTGTGCTGATCAACAACCGGGTCGGATCGGGAGCGGAGGCCTTTGCCTACGACGTGCAACAATTCCATCTCGGTACGCTCATCGGCGCCACTACAGCCGGGGCGGCGAACAACAACAGCTTCTCGCCCGTCGCGCCGGGTTTCATGCTCAGTTGCTCCTATGGGCGGCCTGTCCACCCTGTTTCGAAATCGAATTGGGAGGGCGTCGGGGTGGCACCGGATGTGGCGGCGGACCCCGCGCAAGCGCTGGATCTGGCTCAGTCGCTTGCTCTCGCCGAACTCATCGAGCGGTCGGACGCGGACGGTGCCGACCGGGCCGATTGGGCCTGGGCGCGCCCGGCGATCGAAGCGCGTCTTCATCCGCCCGTGTTGTCGTCCGATAGATTGCGCCCGCTTGCCGGGCAATATGGCGCGCAACGCGTGCTGTGGCGCGACGGTGCTCTTTATTATGTCCGGCGCAATGGCCAGGCCGCGCGGCTGATTCCTTTGAGCGCCGATGGATTATTCTCGGTCGATGGCTATGACGATCACCTCCATATCCGCCTGACGGGAGATGCCATGGAGATGCAGTGGAATGACGAACCCGCGCCGACCCGCCTGCTGAGATCGAAGACGTGACACCGCGTCGTAGCGCCTTTCGCTGTCCGCGTTAGGGCTGCCAGACGCAGGGTTTTAAAGCTGAAGCCACCGGAAAAAGCGCGGGATCGACCCAAAACGTCGTAAGGCCTTAAAAAAGCCTTGTACCGATCAGTACAATGTTGTACTGATCGGTACAAGGCTCCCAACCTTTATTAGCAACACACTGAACCGCCGCACGGTCATCACTGCCCGTTCCGTTGCGGCCCTTGTATCGCCGTCGCTTGTCGATACCCGTCGCATCCCGAAAGGAAATGAAATGTCCCGTCCGCCACTTCCCCCTTACACCCACGACACGGCTGTCGAGAAGGTACGCCTGGCCGAAGATGGCTGGAACACCCGCGATGCCGCCAAAGTTGCCCTTGCCTATACGCTGGACACGCGCTGGCGTAACCGGGTCGAATTCGCGACCAATCGACAGGAGGCGCAAGCGTTCCTGGAGCGCAAATGGAACAAAGAACACGAATACAGGCTCATCAAGGAACTTTGGGCCTTTACCGGCAACCGTATTGCCGTGCGCTATGCGTACGAGTATCGTGACGATGTGGGACAATGGTTCCGCGCCTACGGAAACGAAAATTGGCAATTTGCCGAAGACGGACTGATGTCGAACCGCCACGCCAGCATCAATGAAATGCCAATCAAGGAAGCGGAGCGCCTGTTCCACTGGCCGCTCGGCCGCCGTCCGGACGATCATCCGTCACTAAGCGATCTGGGCCTTTGAGTTCCAAGCGCATCCTCACCGACCGCGAAAGCGCTCTGCCGGCATTGGCGGAAGCGTTCCGTGAGCATGGCTTCGAAGGGGCGAGCCTGGCCTCTCTCTCAAAGGCAACAGGCCTTGGCAAGGGCAGCCTCTACAACTTCTTTCCAGGTGGGAAGGAAGAGATGATGGAAGCTGTCCTTGAGAATATCGATGGCTGGTTTGCCAAAGCGATTTTCGCGCCCCTAGAGCATGGTCCTGATCCGGCGGCGGCTGTCACGGCCATGTTTGACGACGTGACCGCGTACTTCCGCTCCGGACAAAGGGTTTGCGTCGTTGGGTGTCTCGGACTGAACGCCGCGGGCGAGACATTCTCGGGCAAGGTGAAAGCGTATTTCGCTCGCTGGATTTCGTCCCTGGCGCACTGTCTTGAAGTGGGGAAGGTTCCGCCGGGGTTGGCATTGGAACTCGCTGAAGAAGCCGTTTCTGGAATACAGGGTGCAATTGTTTTGGCCCGGGCGCTGGGCGACGAAGCGAGCTTTCAACGGATCGTTCACCGCCTCCGGTCGTCCTTGCTGGATGCGATCGACCGCCATGGCTGATTCCGTTGAGCGCCGATGGATTATTCCCGGTCGAAGGCTATGATGACCACCTCCGTATCCGCCTGACGAGGGATGTCATGGAGATGCAGTGGAATGACGAACCCGCGCCGACCCGCGTGCCGAGGCCGAGATGAACCGAAGGTGCGCGTTCCCGTTTGCGCCCAAGGCGGACATTCTCATCAACGACGCAATCCTGAGCCGAAAGCAGTCATCAGAATGTGGATCGCCAATTTCCGTTCGGTGCGCTAGGAACGCCAGACCCTCAATGGAGCAGAATAAATGCTGGTTTTTGAAAATGCACGGCTGCTCGCAGAAACGTGGGTCCGATGCGTTTGTGGTGAGAGAGTTAAACTGGTCAGGGCTTCAACAATCGCAAAGCCATACGGTTGGGTCTTTTTCTATCAGTCCAGCGCCTTTCTAATCAACCCAGATGATTTTTCCGCCGCGTTAGCTGGAAATGCCTCTTTTATTATTGATCGTTAAGATGGTCAGATAACAGTATTTGGAACTTCTTTGACCATGGATCGGTATCTAGAAAACTTCGAACAAAACTTGCCCCCAGCACGGATGTACGCGAAGCCTGAGCAGCCTGTCTGGTCTTGATTGTCATAACTACGAGCATCCTTGGCCGGAGCGCAGCCGATCCAATTCGGCGCATTCGCGCCCTTTCCGGAAATAAGACTGACAGTCTGACAGTCTGACAGTCTGACAGTTCCTGGGTTGGTTCCCCCAAGGCGGTCATAATCGCTCCGAAGTGTCTGTTGCGGCAGTTCTTTGCTCCTGGCCCCCCAAAAGAAATGCCGGGTGAGCTAACCCGTCGAACCAATCCCCTTAATTTCAAATCTTGTATTAAAAGCGTCGGCTGATATCGGCGATTTGCTTTGGCGTCTTTGCCAACTCGGTGTTATCGCCGTTGCGCCAGTAGATCTGATCCTTGAAATACGAGGGTTCCTTTTGCTCAGGCACAGATATGACTATAACACCCAAGCCATAATACGCATTGTAGTCGATTGATGACAAGACAGCGCTTTTTAGCGGTTCTGACAGCTTTGAATTGGCGATGTGGGTGCGGATTTTGTTGTGATAATCTTCAAGCGTTATGCCCATTGCGACCGCTTCACGGACAATTCCGACCACCGCCCTGTCGCCCACCGTCCGGGGCTGAATTTTGTCTAGGCTAATTATCCGCGTAACATCAGCGGGTTTGTCCGCGACCCCCAAGAGAACTCGTCCCGCACGGTCAGGTCCGTTGTTTGCGATAGCGCAAATCGTTTCAACTATTCGGTCCATGAGATCAACGTTCAGCTCTCTCTTACCGTCCAGCGAGAGCAAGCCTTGCTTTAGCTCATAGTTGGCCAACTCCATCCCGGAGCGCTTTATGTAATCATCAAGATCGATCGTCTTATGGTCTGAGTAGATACTTTTGGATGGATCGGCGCTGACAAAATGCGGACTGATTATCCCCTTAATTGTGTCAATGTTTTTCCGCCGTTCATCTGACGCTGTGGCCCTTCGAGACGTGTCAATCCTTCGAGTCAAATTTGTCAATACAGATTTGACGCCTGAATAGCTTGAGATTGACTTTTTCTCCTTAACAAACATCTCGTGAAAAGCAATGAATATTAACGTAAAAACGGCCGGGAATGCATTAGTATTTCGGTCTTCAAATATAATATTTCTAAGCTTTTCGGACGATTCATCATTACAAAATTGCTCTATCTGCTCAATGCAGTAATAAAATTCGTCGCTAAATTTTTTTATACCATAGACATTTAAAGCGGCCTGAATACGTCCCGCTGCGTCTCCGCTCCGGTCATACAGATCGTCAAGCACATCTTTGGAACGCTCT
>NZ_AWGE01000015.1 GCF_000495815.1 Asticcacaulis sp. AC466
AAGGGCGCCACGGCAAAGACGATCAAGCGGACTGAGCGCAGCAACAATCGCAAATCCAAGGTCCGCGCCCACATCGAGCACGTCTTCGCGGTTCAAAAGCAGAAGATGGGCTTGGTCGTCCGCACGATCGGCATCGATCGCGCCAAGCTCAAGATCGGCATGGCCAATATCGTCTACAACATGAGGCGATTTATGTGGCTCGAAGGCCGAAGTGTGCCTGCGTAGGAGGACCGAAGCCGAAAAACACCACTCTGGCGCCGAAGAACGCGCCGAAATAGGCCTCCAAACGGCCCGGCATGACCTGAAACTCGCCGCACGCCGCCGATCAGACCCGTTGATAGAGGTGTCCAGTTGGTATAACTGCCTGTCATGCAGGAAATAATTGGCAACACCCGCTATGACTTACGCTATTTACGCCGGCCATAGGCGCGCTCGACGCGAGCGATCCGTACTTCGTAATGGTCATACCACATATCGCGGCCGGCTTTTTGAGCCGCCATGTGGTCGACGACGCGCTTCCAGTTGCGGATGGCGTCCTCATTTTCCCAGAATGAATTGGTAATGCCGAAGCCGTCGGCGCCGCGCACGCTTTCAACGCCGAGATAGCCCGGCTGTTTAGCCGCCAATTCGATCATGCGGGTCGACATGTCGTTATAGCCCCATTCTTCCTGGGTGCGTTGCGAACTGAAAGTGACGACATAGTAGGGCGGGGCGGGCAGGGTGGCAAAGGTCATGCGGAGGCTCGGCTGAAGGTTTGACGGTAGGCGGTTGGGGTCGTGTTGAGATGTTCGCGGAAATGGTGGCGCAAATTGGTCGGGCTGCCGAAACCGGTATGTTCGGCGATGCGCTCTATGCTGATGTCGCTGGTTTCCAGGTGATCCTTGGCCTCGCTCAGACGGACATGCAGCAGCCATTTGGCCGGCGTCATACCTGTGGCCTCACCGAACCGTCGCAAAAAGGTGCGCTCACTCATGCCGGCGCGGCGGGCGAGGTCGGGGATGCGATGTTCCTTGTGCAGATGCGTGCGCATATAGTCGAGCAGAGGTCCCAGGCGATCGCTCTCGTAATGGGTTGGCACGCTGCGTTCGATGAATTGCGCCTGACCGCCGTCACGGTGGGGCGGCACGACGAGGCGGCGCGCGACGGTATTGGCGGCAGCGGGACCGAAATCACGCCGAATGAGATGCAGGCACAGGTCGATACCGGCGGCGCTGCCTGCCGATGTCATGATCTGGCCTTCGTCGATGTAGAGGACGTCAGGGACAACGTCGATGTCGGGATGGAAGGTTTTGAGCTGCTCGGTATACTTCCAGTGGGTCGTGGCGCGCAGCCCTTTCAACAGGCCACTTGCGGCCAGCACGAAGACGCCCGAACAGATGGTTAGGATACGGGCGCCGCGTCGATGGGCGGCGATCAGCATGTCAGTCACTTCATGTGGAACGGGTCGATCTATGGGCCAGCCAGGCACGATCACGGTTCCGGCGCCCTCAAAAACGTGCATTCCGCCATCGACGTGGATTTTCAATCCGGCGGTCGTCTGTGCCGGTTGACACTCCAGGCCACCCACCGCGAACTCATACCAGTTAGGTCCCATTTCCGGGCGGTCGAGGCCGAACACTTCAACCGCTATGCTGAATTCGAACAGCGGCATGCCATCAAAGGCGAGGAGCGCCACTTTACGATTGGGAAGGGACAATGACTTTGGCATGATTCTGTCTTTAGATGTCAGTTCTGCCATCTTCAAGGGCGAAATGGCCGGGATGAGGCGGTGACTCAAGTCAGGTCAGCCCCTGTCGTTGGCGGATATAATGAAAAATGTGTGCCCAGCCTTGATATTTGTGCGCTTTGCCTGTAATAGGCGCGCCTCGGCTTGAAGGAAGCAATTCCTTCGTGTCGTTCTGTCCGAGACCTTCGGGGATCAGGGGCCACCTGATCCATAATGTGCGAGAGCCCTTGCACGCCGAATTGAGACGGGACGCGAACCGCCAAACAGAATTCCCGTGCCGCCTTAAAAGGTCGCGCGTCTCTGTGGTGATCAGCATCTCATCTGGACAGTAACCTTCACGTTCCATTCGGGACGCGAAGGCTTTTGTTTGTTCTGCGGGTTTTCCGCAGGACGTCACCCCCATGGAGGCCAGCAATGGACCGCGCAAAAAAGGCCGAGTCGATCGAAGAGCTGAAAAGCGTCTTCGCAAACTCCGGCGCCGTGGTTGTTACCCAGTATACGGGTATGACCTTTGTGGAAATGTCTGAACTTCGCAACCGCCTCCGCAAGGAAGGCGCCGTTGTGAAGGTGTTCAAGAACCGTTTGGCTCAAAAGGCCCTGGATGGCAAGGTTGGCGAAAAGGGCGATGCCCTGTTCAAAGGCCCGGTCGCCCTGGTCTATTCGGCCGATCCGGTTGTTGCCGCCAAGGTTTCCGTTCAATACGCCAAAGAAAATGACAAGCTCAAGATCATTGGCGGCATCATGGACACGGAAGTCCTGACCGAAGCCGGCGTAAAGTCGCTTGCGACCCTGCCGTCTCTGGACCAGCTGCGTGGCAAGCTTATCGGCCTGCTGCAAGCCCCGGCGACCAAGATCGCTGGTGTTCTGCAAGCTCCGGCCGGCGCCGTCGCTCGCGTCATTGGCGCGTACGCTGCCGCGAACGCCTAATCAGACCCTTTCACTCAATACACTCATCTTTTAAGGAAATCACATGTCTAAGTTGGAAAAGCTGGTCGAAGACCTGTCCGCCCTGTCCGTCCTGGAAGCCGCTGAGCTCTCCAAGCTGCTCGAAGAAAAGTGGGGCGTTTCCGCCGCTGCTCCGGTTGCCGTCGCGGCTGCCGCTCCGGTCGGCGCTGCTCCGGCCGAAGCTGCCGAAGAGCAAACCGAGTTCACCGTTGTCCTGACCGACGGCGGCGACAAGAAGATCAACGTGATCAAGGAAATCCGTGGCATCCGTGCAGACCTCGGTCTGAAGGAAGCCAAGGACCTGGTCGAAGGCGCTCCGCAGAACGTTAAAGAAAACATCTCGAAGCAAGAAGCTGCCGACATCAAGAAGAAGCTGGAAGACGCCGGCGCCAAGGTCGAAGTTAAGTAATTTCGGCTTTAGCCAACGTCTGAAAAATTCAGGTCCGGAAGTTCGCTTTCGGGCCTGTTTTTTATTCAAACGAAAATAATTGACGTCGCCTCTTTACATGCCGCGGCAACGGGCGTATGTGACGCTCCCCCATAGGGCGTATTGCGCCTTGTTTCGGGGCCCGAATGCCGGTCTTATGCTCTTTCTACCGGCGAAGGGTTTGATCCGAATCTACGGATCATCACACAGCGTCTTTGGCTACACAGCCATAAAAGAGCAGGCGCAAGGCAAATTTTTCGGCCGAAAACCGGCCCAAACCCAACCCTTCGCGCGCAGTTTACTCTGCATAATTTTGATCACAATCAGGCGTTTATAACGCAAGGAAAAACGATGGCCTTATCGTTCACCCAGAAGAAGCGGATTCGTAAGTCTTTCGGCCGCATCCCCGAAGCTATCCGCATGCCCAACCTCATCGAGGTGCAGCGCTCGTCGTATGAGCAGTTCCTGCAACGCGATGTTCGCCCGGCCAACCGCATCGATGACGGTCTGGAAGCGGTTTTCAAATCCGTTTTCCCGGTGAAGGACTTCAACGAGCGTGCCACGCTCGAATACGTCTCCTATGAATTCGAAGAGCCCAAGTACGATGTCGAGGAATGTATCCAGCGCGACATCACCTATGCTGCGCCGCTGAAGGTCAAGCTGCGCCTGATCGTTTTTGAATCCGACGAAGAAACTGGCGCCCGTTCCGTCAAGGACATCAAGGAGCAGGACGTCTATATGGGCGATATCCCGCTCATGACCGACAAGGGCACCTTTGTCGTCAACGGCACCGAGCGCGTCATCGTTTCGCAGATGCACCGGTCTCCGGGCGTCTTCTTCGACCACGACAAGGGCAAGACCCATTCGTCGGGCAAGCTGCTGTTTGGCGCGCGCGTCATTCCGTACCGCGGTTCGTGGCTCGATTTCGAATTCGATGCCAAGGACATGGTCTATGTCCGTATCGACCGTCGCCGCAAGCTGCCGGCAACGTCCTTCCTCTATGCTCTGGGCATGGACGGCGAAGAAATCCTGACGACCTTCTACGACGTTGTGCCGTACGAAAAGCGCGAAGCCGGTTGGGTCACGCCTTACAAGTTCGAACGCTGGCGCGGCGTGAAGCCGGAATTTGACCTGATCGACGCCGATTCCGGTGAAGTGGTCGCTCAGGCCGGCACCAAGATTTCCGCCCGCGCCGCCAAGAAGCTTGGCGACACGGTTAAGTCTCTGCTGCTGAGCCAGGACGCCTTGGTCGGCCGTTATCTGGCGCGCGACGCCGTCAATTTCGCGAACGGCGAAATCTATGCCGAAGCCGGTGACGAGCTTGATGCCGCCGCCGTAAAGACGCTGGAAGAGAACGGCTTCACCACGGTGGACGTGCTCGACATCGACCACGTAACCGTCGGCCCCTACATGCGTTCGACCCTGCGCGTTGACAAGAACAACTCGCGCGAAGACGCCCTGTTCGACATCTATCGCGTCATGCGTCCGGGCGAACCGCCCACGATTGAAGCCGCAGACGCCATGTTCAACTCGTTGTTCTTCGAGCTGGAGCGCTACGACCTGTCGAGCGTTGGCCGCGTCAAGATGAACATGCGCCTGGAACAGGAAGTCGCTGACACCGAGCGCGTTCTGCGCAAGGACGACATCCTGAAGATCCTCAAGATCCTGGTCGGGCTGCGTGACGGCCGCGGTGAAATCGACGATATCGACAATCTCGGTAACCGCCGCGTCCGTTCGGTCGGCGAATTGCTGGAAAACCAGTATCGCGTCGGTCTGCTGCGTATGGAACGCGCCATCAAGGAGCGCATGTCGTCGGTCGATATCGACACCGTCATGCCGCATGACCTGATCAACGCCAAGCCGGCCGCCGCCGCTGTCCGCGAATTCTTTGGTTCGTCGCAGTTGTCGCAGTTCATGGACCAAACCAACCCGCTGTCGGAAATCACGCACAAGCGTCGCCTTTCGGCGCTTGGCCCAGGTGGTCTGACGCGCGAACGCGCAGGCTTCGAAGTCCGCGACGTTCACCCGACCCACTATGGCCGTATCTGCCCGATTGAAACGCCCGAAGGCCCGAACATCGGCCTGATCAACTCGCTGGCTACTCACGCCCGGGTCAACAAGTACGGCTTTATCGAAAGCCCGTATCGCAAGGTCGTGGACGGCCAGGCTCAGGAAGAGGTCGTCTATATGTCGGCCATGGAAGAGTCCAAGCACGTCATCGCTCAGGCCAACATCACCATGAAGGATGGCCACATCGTTGAAGACCTGGTTCAGGGTCGCGTCAACGGTGAACCGGGCCTGCAACAGGCATCGACCGTCGATTATATGGACGTGTCGCCTAAGCAGGTTGTTTCGGTCGCCGCCGCGCTCATCCCGTTCCTTGAAAACGATGACGCCAACCGCGCGCTGATGGGATCGAACATGCAGCGTCAGGCCGTGCCGCTCGTTAAGGCGGATGCGCCTTTCGTCGGTACCGGCATGGAAGAAGTGGTTGCCCGCGATTCCGGCGCTACGGTCGCCGCCCGCCGTACCGGCGTGGTCGAGCAGATCGACGGCACGCGTATCGTTGTCCGTGCAACCGAAGAAAGCGATCCGAACAAGCCGGGCGTCGATATCTATCGCCTGTCGAAGTTCCAGCGCTCCAACCAGAACACCTGTATCAACCAGCGCCCGCTGGTCCGCGTGGGTGACAAGGTGTCCGCCGGTGACATCATCGCCGACGGCCCGTCGACCGACCTGGGCGATCTGGCCCTGGGCCGCAACGTCCGCGTCGCCTTCATGCCGTGGAACGGGTACAACTTCGAAGACTCGATCCTGATCTCTGAGCGTATCGTTCGCGATGACATCTTCACCTCTATCCACCTGGAAGAGTTTGAAGTCATGGCCCGCGATACCAAGCTTGGGCCCGAAGAAATCACCCGCGACATTCCGAACGTCGGTGAAGAAGCTCTGCGTAACCTCGACGAAGCGGGCATTGTCGCCATCGGCGCCGAAGTCCAGCCGGGCGATATCCTGGTCGGCAAGGTGACGCCGAAGGGTGAAAGCCCGATGACGCCGGAAGAAAAGCTTCTGCGCGCCATCTTCGGTGAAAAGGCCTCCGACGTGCGCGATACCTCGCTGCGCCTGCCGCCAGGCGTTGCCGGCACCATCGTCGAAGTCCGTGTCTTCAATCGTCACGGCGTTGAAAAGGACGAACGCGCCCAGGCTATCGAGCGCGCCGAAATCGAACGTCTCGGCAAGGACCGCGACGACGAACTGTCGATCCTGGAACGCAACATCTACGGTCGTCTGAAGGAACTGCTGCTCGGCAAGGTCGCCGTGTCCGGACCAAAGGGCATGGGCCGTGGCGAAGTCACCGAGGAAAAGCTGGCCGAGGTCTCCAAGGGCCTGTGGTGGCAGGTTGCCCTCGAAGACGAAAAGATCATGGCCGAACAGGAAGCCATGAAGCGTCAGTTCGAAGACGCCCGCAAGCGTCTGGATCGTCGTTTCGAGGACAAGGTCGAAAAGCTGCAACGCGGTGACGAACTGCCCCCGGGCGTCATGAAGATGGTCAAGGTGTTCGTGGCGGTGAAGCGCAAGCTGCAACCGGGCGATAAGATGGCCGGCCGTCACGGAAACAAGGGGGTTATCTCCAAGATTCTCCCGGTCGAAGACATGCCGTTCCTGGCCGATGGTGAACACGTCGACATCGTTCTGAACCCGCTGGGCGTGCCTTCGCGCATGAACGTCGGTCAGATTTTCGAAACCCACCTGGGTTGGGCCTGCGCCAATATAGGCAAGCAGATCGCGGCGTTGCTGGAAGACTGGCAGCATGGCGGTCAAAAGCAGGCGCTGATCGATCACCTGCACGGTGTCTATGGCAAGGATCAGGAACTTCCGGAAACGGATGAAGAACTGATGGACCTGGCCCGGAACCTGTCGCGCGGCGTGCCGATCGCGACCCCGGTATTCGACGGTGCGCATATCAGCGACATCGAAGACATGCTGGAGTTTGCCGGTCTCGATCGTTCGGGCCAATCGATCCTGTTCGATGGTCAGACGGGTGAGCAGTTCAAGCGTCCGGTCACCGTGGGCATCATCTACATGCTGAAGCTCCACCACCTGGTCGACGACAAGATCCACGCCCGCTCCATCGGGCCATACTCGCTCGTCACCCAGCAACCGCTGGGCGGCAAGGCGCAGTTCGGTGGTCAGCGCTTCGGGGAAATGGAAGTCTGGGCTCTGGAAGCGTATGGCGCCGCCTACACGCTGCAGGAAATGCTCACCGTCAAGTCGGACGACGTGGCGGGCCGCACCAAGGTTTACGAAGCGATCGTCCGTGGCGACGACAGCTTCGAAGCCGGTATCCCGGAAAGCTTCAACGTTTTGATCAAGGAAATGCGTTCCCTGGGTCTGAACGTCGAGCTGGAAAACGGGCAGGGCTAAGAGACGCGGGGAGGGCGCAAATCCTCCCCTGATCCCTAACCGCATTGAATTTTTTACGGGCCTCGCCCAAATTGGAGTCACTGGAATGAACCAGGAAGTCCTGAATATCTTCAACCCGGTCCAGGTCGCCCCGACCTTCGACCAGATCCGCATCACCCTGGCGTCGCCGGAAAAGATCCTGTCGTGGTCGTTCGGCGAGATCAAGAAGCCGGAAACCATCAACTATCGTACTTTCAAGCCGGAACGTGACGGCCTGTTCTGCGCCCGTATCTTTGGTCCGACCAAGGACTACGAATGCCTGTGCGGTAAGTACAAGCGTATGAAGTACAAGGGCATCATCTGCGAAAAGTGCGGCGTCGAAGTGACGTTGTCGCGCGTTCGCCGTGAGCGCATGGGCCATATCGAGCTGGCCTCTCCGGTCGCTCACATCTGGTTCCTGAAGTCGCTGCCGTCGCGTATCGCCATGATCCTCGACATGGCCTTGAAGGACGTCGAGCGCGTTCTGTACTTCGAAAACTACATCGTCACTGAGCCTGGCCTGACCTCGCTGAAGCAGCACCAGTTGCTGTCGGAAGACGAATACTACCGTTGCCAGGAAGAATTCGGCGATGACAGCTTTACCGCTGAAATCGGCGCCGAAGCCGTGCGCAACATGCTCATTGCCATGAACCTGGCCGAGATTGCCGAGAAGATCCGCAGCGATCTGGTAGACAACACCTCGGAAATGAAGGGCAAGAAGCTCTCCAAGCGCCTGAAGCTGATCGAAAACTTCATGGAATCCGGCAATCGCCCGGAATGGATGATCTTGACCGTTGTGCCGGTCATTCCGCCTGAACTGCGTCCTCTGGTTCCGCTTGATGGCGGTCGTTTCGCCACGTCCGACCTCAACGATCTCTATCGCCGCGTCATCAACCGGAACAACCGTTTGAAGCGCCTGATGGAACTGCGCGCGCCGGATATCATCATCCGCAACGAAAAGCGCATGTTGCAGGAGTCGGTTGACGCCCTGTTCGATAACGGCCGCCGCGGTCGTGTCATCACCGGCGCCAACAAGCGTCCGCTGAAGTCGCTGGCCGATATGCTAAAGGGCAAGCAAGGCCGCTTCCGTCAGAACCTGCTTGGCAAGCGCGTCGACTATTCCGGCCGTTCGGTCATCACCGTCGGTCCGGAACTGAAGCTGCACGAGTGCGGCATTCCGAAGAAGATGGCTCTGGAACTGTTCAAGCCGTTCATCTACGCCCGCCTCGACGCCAAGGGCCTGTCCGGTACGGTCAAGCAATCCAAGCGCATGGTCGAACGTGAGCAGCCGCAAGTGTGGGATATCCTCGAAGAGGTCATCCGCGAACACCCGGTCATGCTGAACCGCGCTCCGACCCTTCACCGTCTCGGCATTCAGGCGTTTGAGCCCAAGCTTATCGAAGGCAAGGCCATCCAACTGCACCCGCTCGTCTGTTCGGCCTTCAACGCTGACTTCGACGGTGACCAGATGGCCGTGCACGTGCCGCTGTCGCTCGAAGCCCAGCTTGAAGCGCGCGTCCTGATGATGTCGACCAACAACATCCTGTCGCCCGCCAACGGTCGTCCGATCATTGTCCCGTCGCAAGATATCGTCCTCGGCCTCTACTACCTCTCTCTGGTGAAGGACGGCGAAATCGGCGAAGGCATGATCTTCTGCGATCTCAACGAAATCCAGCAGGCGCTCGACTCGAAGGCCGTGTCCATGCACGCCAAGATCAAGTGCCGCTTCACCCAGAAGGACGCAGATGGCGTCGTGCGCACCAAGGTCGTTGACACGACCCCGGGCCGCATGAAGATCGCTGCCCTGCTGCCGCATAACGAAAACATCGGCCTTAAGGTTCTGGACAAGACCCTGACCAAGAAGGAAATCGGTAACCTCATCGACATCGTCTACCGCCACTGCGGTCAGAAGGCGACGGTGATCTTCGCCGACCAGATGATGGCGCTGGGCTTCAAGGAAGCTGCCCGCGCCGGTATCTCCTTCGGCAAGGACGACATCGTTATCCCCGACACCAAGAAGGGTATCGTCGATGAAACCCGTCATCTGGTTGAAGAATACGAGCAGCAATACGCCGACGGTCTGATCACCAAGGGTGAAAAGTACAATAAGGTGGTTGATGCCTGGTCCAAGGCGACCGACCGTGTGTCGGATGAAATGATGAAGGAAATCAGCCGCAAACATACGGACGCCGATGGCCGCGAAAAGGAGATCAACTCGATCTACATGATGGCCAACTCCGGCGCCCGGGGTTCGCAGGCCCAGATGAAGCAGCTCGGCGGTATGCGCGGCCTGATGGCCAAGCCCGACGGCTCCATCATCGAAACGCCGATCATCTCGAACTTCAAGGAAGGCCTGTCGGTTCTGGAATACTTCAACTCGACCCACGGTGCTCGTAAGGGCCTCGCGGATACCGCGCTGAAGACCGCCAACTCCGGCTACCTGACTCGTCGTCTGGTCGACGTCGCCCAGGATTGTATCATCATGGAAACCGACTGCGGCACCACCAAGGGCATTACGCTCAAGGCGGTTGTCGAAGGCGGTGACGTGCTGGTCTCGCTCGGTCAACGTGTTCTGGGCCGTACCACGGCTGAGGACATCAAGGACGTGGCGACCCAGGAAGTCGTGATCGAGGCCGACACCTATATCGACGAAAATGTAGTGGACCTCATCGACGCCGCCGGCGTGCAATCGGTCAAGGTTCGCTCCGTCCTGACCTGTGAAGCCGAGCTCGGCGCCTGTGCGGCCTGTTATGGCCGTGACCTGGCTCGCGGCACCCGCGTCAACATGGGTGAAGCGGTTGGTGTCATCGCGGCTCAGTCGATTGGTGAGCCTGGTACCCAGCTGACCATGCGTACCTTCCACATCGGCGGTACCGCTCAGGTCGCCGAACAGTCGTTCTACGAAACGACTTCGGATGGTGTGGTCAAGTTGTCGACGGCTCCGACGGTTAAGGGCTCGCATGGCGATCTGATCTCCATGTCGCGTAACTTGATCATCACCATCCATCACGATGGCAAGGATCGCGAAACTTACAAGGTGCCGTACGGCTCACGTCTGCGCGTCACCGCAGGCGCGACGGTCAAAAAGGGCCAGCGTCTGGTGGAGTGGGATCCGTACACCACGCCGATTATCACGGAAGTCGGCGGTAAGGTCCGCTACGAAGACCTCAATGAAGGTCAGACGGTGCGTGAGGAAACCGACGAAGCGACCGGTATCTCGAACCGCGTCGTGGTCGATTACCGCGCGTCCAAGGGCGCCGAACTGCGTCCGAGCATGGGTATCACCGACGATGCCGGCGCCTACAAGAAGCTGACCAATGGCGGTGACGCTCGTTATCATCTGCCGGTCGGAGCCATTCTCTCCGTCGGTAACGGTGATGAGGTCAAGCCGGGTGACATCGTCGCCCGTATCCCGACCGAAGGCGCCAAGACCCGCGACATCACCGGTGGTCTGCCGCGCGTCGCCGAACTGTTCGAAGCCCGCCGTCCGAAGGATTGCGCCGTCATCGCCGAAATGGATGGCCGCGTTGAATTCGGTCGCGACTACAAGAACAAGCGCCGCATCAAGATCACGCCGGAAGGCGAGGGCGAAGCCGTCGAATTCCTGATCCCGAAGGGCAAGCACATCTCCGTCCATGACGGCGATTTCATCCAGAAGGGCGACTACATCATCGACGGCAACCCTGATCCGCACGATCTGCTGCGCATTCAGGGCGTCGAGGCGCTGGCCGAATACCTGGTCAACGAAGTGCAGGAAGTCTATCGCTTGCAGGGCGTGCCGATCAACGACAAGCACATCGAAGTCATCGTGCGTCAGATGCTGCAGAAGGTCGAAATCCTCGATGCCGGCGATACGGGCCTCATCAAGGGCGACCATCTCGACAAGGCGGAAGTTGACATCGAAAATGCCAAGGCTGAAAAGCGTGGCGGTCGGCCGACCCTGACCCAGCCTATCCTGCTGGGTATTACCAAGGCCTCGCTGCAGACCAAGTCGTTCATTTCGGCCGCGTCCTTCCAGGAAACGACCCGCGTTCTGACCGAAGCCTCGGTTCAGGGCAAGATCGATACCCTGGATGGCCTGAAGGAAAACGTCATCGTCGGCCGTCTGATCCCGGCCGGTACTGGCGCCTATCTGCGCCAACTCCAGCGCGTCGCCATGAAGCGCGACGAGCAACTGTCGCATCAGCGCGAAGAGGCCATGGAGCCTCTGCCCGCCGAAGTGCTGCTTGAAGGACCTGTGGACGCCGGCGAATAAGCCGTCTTCAGAGACATAAATGATAAAGCCTCCGTGCTTAGGTGCGGGGGCTTTTTTCATGTCTGAAATCTGTCCAATTGTTAACTGGTCACAGGCAACCGCTCTTTATAGCTTCGCCTCATGACAAGGCTACCGTGTTCCAGATTCGCATTTGCTCTTGCTGCTGCCTGCCTGGGCCTCGCCGGTTGCAGACCGGAGACAGCGCCAGCAGCTCAGCACGCCGTGGCGGAGGGACTGGAAACACCCCGCCCTTCGGGACCGTTTGGTGTTGGTGTGGTTGAACGGGATGGCCGCTGGTTGATCTACTATCCGGCGGAAATGAACCATACAGCACAAGCGGCGCCAGCCCTGCCCAAGGACCACATCGCAGACTTGAAGCGCCGATTCGGGTCGGTGGTTTCGCAGGCATTGGAGGCAGGCATGGGGTTCGCGGTAGCCAACGCGCACCCGGCGACAGGGGCGCGGCCCGTGATCGTATTCGCGCCGGGTTGGCATATGATGGCACAGGACTACCGCGCTGTGCTGGAGGATATTGCCAGCCGCGGATACGTTGTTATGGCGCTGGAGAGGCTGCCGGAAAGCCAAACACCGCCATACGCTGCCACGGCGCGAGCGCTTACAGAAGGCGAGGCGCTTGCCGCCGGAATCGCCGCCGACCGTATGGATTGGCTAAATGCGGCAATCGATTCCCAAAAAATTGTTTTTGTGGGGCACTCGGTGGGCGGTGCGGCCGCGGTGCTGGCGGCAAGCAGGAACCCGACGGTCAAGGGCGCCGTCAATCTCGACGGGGATTACGCGAATGAGGCCGCATCAGCCCGGCCCACTGTCCCTGTCTTGTATATGCTCAGTTATGCGCCGGACGAAGCCGCGTCGAGTATTGCCCGCCGGGCTGAGGTCTGGCGTCAGGTGAAAGCGAAATCATCCGCGCCGCTTGCCCTGCAAGTCCAGGGCTTTCGCCATTTGAATTTCATGGATGCTGCGCTTCTGGCCGAGCAGGTCCCCCTCAAGGCGCGTGCCAATGGCTTCGGCTATTATATTCCCGCCGCGGGGCTACGCATGACGGCGGACCTTGTCGCGGCCTTTTGCGATGAATATGGGAACGGTAACGGGTGGGCCTTGGCGCAAAAACGCGTGCATTGGCGCGACGCAATTCCCTTGGCGGATTAAAGCGCGGACCGGATCGATTTTTTACGCCGAATAGCATCAGCTCGCGGGCAGCCGTCGTGAAAAGGAACGCAGTATGGATCCGGTTATCTACACACCCGATATGGAACACAGTATCGACGACGAGGCGGAGATTAATGCGCATCTGGCGGATACCTTGCTGAAGATCAGCAAACAGACAGAAGCCGACGGGTTTCATGGCCTGCGCAGCGTTCATGCCAAGAGCCACGCCTTGCTGGTTGGTGAACTCGAAGTCGCGTCCGACCTGCCACCGCATCTCGCTCAGGGGCTTTTCGGTCATGCCAAAACCTATCCGGTCGTAATGCGGTTTTCGACGACACCCGGCGACATTCTGCCCGACAGTGTATCAACCCCGCGCGGTCTGGCCATCAAGGTGGTGGGGGTCGAAGGCGCGCGCCTGCCTGGCTCCGAACCCGATGTGACGCAGGATTTTGTCATGGTCAATGGCCCGGCATTCCAGACATCCAACGCAAAGTCCTTTCTCAACAGCCTGAAATTGCTGGCGGCTACGACGGACAAGGCGGAAGGCGCCAAGGTCGCTTTGTCCGCGGTAATGCGTGGTACTGAAAAAGTCATCGAGACGTTCGGTGGCAAGAGTACCTTGGTTCGTGGCCTCGGCGGCGAACCGGCCAGCCATCCGGCCGGCGAAACCTACTATACCGGTGTACCGATCCTCTATGGTCGCTACATCGCCAAACTTCAGGTCGCGCCGGTATCTGAAAACCTGACCATGCTGGCGGATCAGGCGATCGATATCACCCATGGCCAGACGCCCATCCGTGACGCCATGATCGAGCATTTTGCACTGTATGGCGGTGAATGGGAGGTGCGCGTTCAACTGTGCACTGACCTCGATACCATGCCGGTCGAAGACGCGGCAAAAGTATGGCCGGAAGACCAAAGCCCCTATGTCACGGTCGCCAGGTTACGCGTGAAGTCTCAGACGGCCTGGAGCGAAGAACGATCCCAGGCTGTGGATCACGGCATGTCGTTTTCGCCGTGGCATGGGCTTGCGGCGCATCGTCCGTTGGGCTCGATCATGCGGTTGCGAAAGTCTGCTTACGAAGCTTCGGTGCAGTTCCGGTCGGTGCATTCAGGGCATCCGGTTGTCGAACCCAGGTCATTTGACGGCCTGTTTACCGATGAGCCGGCATCGGAGCTGACGGATGTTTATTACCCCTGAAACGCTTGACTCCATGTAACCTATAAGTTACAAATAACCTATAGGTTACATGGAGGGTGCTATGTCAGAAAATGAACGCCTTATCAAGCAGGCAGAACACATGGGCGGCCTACGCCGCCTGCTACTGATCGGCCAGGCTGTCGGTTATATTGGTTGGATTGGGTCACGGGGGCTGGGCTATGTCCAAGCCCTTAACATTGATCCGCTTCTTCTGATGGTGGTACAAAATCTGTGCTGGCCGTTATGGGGAGCTAGTCTGTTGGCAAGCCTGTGGCTGATGCGTCGCACACCCAAGAACCGCCAACTCAGCGCGCTACTGGATGATGAGCGCACAGCTGAGCTGACCAAAAAGGTCTTCCAAATCAGCTATTGGGTCCTGTTGATTGCCGTAGCGCTTGTCTATGCCTCTACGTTTGTGACCGACGTCGATATACGCGCCGTAGCGCCAATCCTGCTGTCGCTCGGTGTCGCGGTCCCGTCACTGACCTATGCCGCTCTTTATCGCGGCTGATCGATGAGCGTTCTGAAAAACCGGTTAAAAGAACACAGGTCCGCGCGCAACCTGACCCAAGCTGATTTGGCGGTTATGGCGCAGGTGTCGCGCAAGACAATAAATACCATTGAGAACGAAGTCTTTATCCCATCCACGCTTCTCGCCTTGTCTCTGGCTCGGGTGCTGGACGTCAAGGTCGAGGACCTGTTTTACCTGGAGGAGACATGAAACTGCGCACATGGGGACGTAAGCCGGACCCTCGTAAGCTGGAAAGCGATCGGAAGCGTCAGCAATCGATGATCTATACGGCCATTTATGGCGGCAGCGCGGGCGTCCTTATGATGGCCTTAGCGGCTTCGGCCCTGTCGCGCTAAACCGCCTGGCCGGCCGCCCAACCCGATGACCACGCCCATTGGAAATTGTATCCGCCCAGCCATCCCGTCACATCGACGCATTCGCCGATGAAGTACAGGCCCGGCTGAAGCTGGCTTTCCATGGTCTGAGAGGACAGGCCACGTGTGTCGATGCCGCCCACGGTGACTTCGGCCGTCCGGTAGCCTTCTGTGCCGTCGGGGATAAAGGACCAGCGATTGACGGCATCGGACAGGGTCTGCATCACGGTCTTGCCAAGGTCAGCCATGCGCGCCTCCGGTGACAAGGCGTGCCAGTCCAGAATCCGATCGGACAGGCGCCGCGGCAGAAACTCCGCAAACGCATTGCCAAGTGTTTGCTTGGGCCGGTCCTTGCGATGCGTCTGCAAGGCTTCGAACGTGTCTGTTCCCGGCAACAGATCGACCTCCACCGATTGTCCCGGCTTCCAGTAGCTTGAAATCTGTAACACCGCCGGTCCCGACAGGCCGCGGTGCGTAAACAAGAAGCCATCGGTAAAGCGCGTCTTGCCGCAGCTAACGCGCGCGGTCAGCGATACGCCGGACAACCCGTCTATGGCGGCGAGCCTGTCACCGCCGAAGGTAAAGGGTACGAGCCCAGCCCGGGTATCGGTGATGTCATGGCCGAACTGGCGGGCTATGTCGTAGGCCAGACCGGTGGCGCCCATTTTCGGGATCGACAACCCACCGGTGGCGACCACCAGCTTGCTGCAGCGTAATTGACCCTGCGAGGTTGCGATTTCGAACCCATCGTCCCGACGGCTGACGCCGGTAATGTCGACGCCCAGATGCAGGTCGGCACCGGCCTGGGTCAGGTCATCGATCAACATGTCAATGATGTCGCCCGCCGACGTTTCGCAAAACAATTGCCCCTCGGTCTTTTCGAAATAGGGAATCCCGCGCGCGATGACGCGGTCGAGGAAATCCCAAGGCGTAAAGCGTTTCAATGCCGAGATGCAAAAGTGCGGGTTTTGCGACAGGAAGTTTTTAGGGGTGGCCTGCAAATGGGTGAAATTGCATTTGCCACCGCCCGATATCCGGATCTTTTCGGCCGGTTTTCGCGCGTGATCCAACACGATCACCCGTCGTCCGCGACGGGTGGCTTCTACGGCGCACATAAGTCCTGCCGCGCCTGCGCCCAATATGACAACATCGAACCTGACTTCGGCCATTCGCAAATATTTCTCTCAACTTGACCCAAGGTCTATCTTGTTCGCGCCGCAACTTACGTTAAGGTCAGCCGCAACCCTGTACCACAAAACCGGAGGCGAACATGTCCGATCTCGAAACCATTACCCAAAAAATTGCTGGCGCCGTTGGTGAAAATTCCGGCCTCGGCAAGATCATCAAGGTCGACTTCGGCGACGCCGGCAAGATTTTGATCAATGCGGCTACCGTTCCGAACGTGGTCAGCAATGATGACGGCGAGGCCGACACGACGATTCAGATTTCCATCGACGACCTGAAAGCCATGGCTACTGGCAGCCTTGACCCCATGATGGCCTTCATGATGGGCAAGATGAAAATCCAGGGCGATATGAGCGTTGCCCAGAAACTGGCGCCCCTGCTTAAGGGCTAAGCCTGTGTCTTGGCTGAAAAGCCTATGAAATCAGCCGGGCCCATGCGTATTGGGCCCGGCGTTGCTTACCACGCTGTCGGCCACGAACGGATTGGTTTGCCGTTCGACGTTGAAACTCGACATCGGGCCGTGCCCCGGCACGAAGCGCACATCGCCCAGCGGCCATAGCTTTTTCGTAATCGCGTTGATGAGATCGGCATGGTTTCCGAGTGGGAAATCCGTGCGCCCGATCGATCCCTTGAATAGTACGTCACCCACCTGAGCGAATTGTGACGGGGCGTGGTAAAATACAACATGCCCGGGGGTGTGACCGGGGCAATGAATAACGTCCCAGGTGGTCTCGCCCAGCGTAACCGTGTCGCCATCTGTCAGCCAGCGGTCCGTGGTGAAGCTGCGCATGTCCGCAATGCCGTAGCGCTGTCCCATGGACGGAATGGTGTCGATCCAGAACTGGTCGTCCTCATGCGGCCCTTCTATCGGCGCACCGGTTCGCTCCTTGAGTTCAGCCGCGCCGCCGGCATGGTCGGCATGGCCATGCGTTATCCAGATTTTTTCGACCGTCAGACCGCGACGCTGTATTTCCTCCAGAATCGGATCCAGATCGCCACCCGGATCGATGATGGCGGCCTTGTTCGTCTTCGTGCACCACACCACCGTGCAGTTTTGCTGAAGCGGGGTCACGGGCGCGACGAACAGACGGATTGGGGGCGTTTCAGACATGCGGGCTCATTACAAAAAGGGTTCTGATAGCAAAAAGGGCTCCGGCACATATAAGCGCCGGAGCCCTTTTTGTCATATGACAACGACTATTTCTTTACATCGTCCACGCCGTGGCCCAGGGCCTCGGCAACGGTTTCCAGTTCGTCGTCTTCGGAAATGTCGATGCCCTTGGCCAGCTTGGAATGCCAGAAGCCGTAGCCAGCATAGATCAGCAGGCCGACCAGCGCGTAGCAGACCAGGATGGTCAGCGGCAGGGTATTGCCCCGCTTGTAGTGATCGATCATCGGCGAGAAGTTTTGGTAGGCCAGGAACAGGCAGGCCAAAATACCGAGCACGGCAGTGACGATGCCGCCGGGCACCTTGAACGGGCGCTCCATTTCCGGATGCTTGACGCGCAGGTAGATGACCGACAGGCAGACGATAGAGAAAGCAACGGCTGTCCCGAGGCTGACCAGGTCGCCGAGCAGCGAAATCGGCAGGAAGGAGGCCGCCACGGCGATCATGATGCCGAGCAGGATGGTGCCGAGCCACGGGGTGCGGAACTTACGGTGGATCTTGGAGAAAACCGCAGGCAGAAGGCCGTCACGCGCCATGGTGTAGAAGATGCGGGTCTGGCCGAAACACAGCACCAGCATGACCGAGCTGAGCCCGGCGACGGCGCCGACCTTGATCAACAGGCTGATGGCGTTCATCTGACCGCTTTGGACATAGGGCCACGGGAAGTTGGCCCAGGTCAGGGCCATGTGGTCGATGGCGACGGCGATAGGAGCCGGGCTGGCCAGTTGCAGGTAAGGAACCACACCGGTCATGACGGCGGCAACGGCCATGTAGATGATGGTGCAGATGATCAGCGCGCCCAGGATGCCGATGGGCACATCGCGCTTCGGGTTCTTGGCTTCGGCGGCGGCGGTGGAGACGGCTTCGAAACCGACATAGGCGAAAAAGATGATGGCCGCGCCACGGAAAATACCACCGACGCCGAATTCACCGGGGTTGCCGGTCGCTTTCGGGATGAAGGGGTGCCAGTTGGCTGGATTGATGTAGGAGATGCCGACGGCGATGAAGGTGATCAGGACGATAATCTTCAGGATCACGATGGCATTGTTGACGTTGGCGGATTCGCTGACGCCCAGCACAAGCAGGCCGGTGACCAGCGCAATGCCTATGGCGGCGACCAGGTTGAATGTGCCGGTCATCGACATGGTGGTGTGTCCGGCGGCATCAGCGGTCGCCTGAACCAGCGGCGTGGCCCACATGACGGCAGCATGGTCTCCGCCCGGTGCCCCCGCAATCGCCGGGAAATGGACGCCGAAATCACCCAGCAGGCTGACGACATAGCCGGACCAGCCAACGGCGACGGTAGAGGCGGCGATACCGTATTCCAGCACCAGCAGCCAACCCATAATCCACGCGGCATATTCGCCGAGCGTGCCGTAGGCGTAGGTGTAGGCCGAGCCCGAAACGGGCATGGTCGACGACAGCTCAGCATAACAAAGACCTGCCAGAGCGCAGGCGATACCGGCCACGACAAAGGAGATCATGATGGCCGGACCGGCATTGGCCGACGCGACCTGACCGGTCAAAACAAAAATGCCGGCGCCAATAATGGCGCCGACACCCAGCGACATGAGATTAAGCGGCCCAAGCGTGCGCTTGAGCGGACTTTTTGCTGCCTCTGTCTGGATTTTGAGAATCGACTTTTTTAGACCAAGTCGATTGAAAATATTGGCCATCAGACCCCTCGCAAATTTTTTGTTATTGATGCGCCAGCCTTACAGACACAGCGCTTGACGGGCCTTGGTCCGGCCCCTGACGGTCACGCTATCGTCATATTGTCACTTTGGCAACGGGTTAATAAATATGGGGGAAGGCTGTGGCCGGTGCGAAACATCGCCCGGTCGGACTTGAGTTCAATAGGGGTTCTGCTACCAAGGCCCGATGTTGCCTGTCGAGGAAATCTATACGCCGCTGAAATCGTGGCTGACGCAGAACGCCACGGCCCTAGTCATTGCGCCGCCGGGGGCGGGGAAGACGACCGGTATTCCCTTGGCCCTGCTCGATGCCCCTTGGCTTGCGGGGCAGAATATCGTCCTGCTTGAACCGCGTCGTCTGGCCGCCAGGGCCGCCGCTGCCCGCATGGCCGAGACCTTGGGCGAGCCGGTCGGTCAGACGGTCGGTTTTCGTGTGCGCGGCGACAGCAAGACGTCCGCCAAGACACGGATTGAGGTCGTCACCGAAGGGATTTTCTCACGCCGCATTCTCGACGATCCGTCATTGGAAGGTGTGGGGTGCGTCATTTTTGACGAATTCCACGAACGCAGCCTCGATGCCGACCTGGGGTTGGCGTTTGCCCGTGACGCGCAAGGCGTATTGAGGGACGATCTGCGCCTTCTGGTCATGTCTGCCACACTGGATGGCGATCGGGTATTGGGATTGCTCGAAGGCGCGGGCCGGTTTGAATCGCTGGGGCGGAGTTTTCCCATCGATACCCACTATCTGGGCCGCGATCAATCATTGCAGATGGAGCAGGACGTGGCACGTCACGTCGCGCGTCTGTCGGCCAAGCTTACGCCGGAAAATGCGGAAACCATGCTCGTATTCCTGCCAGGGCAGGGCGAAATTCACCGTGTTGCCCGCTTCCTGGATGAAAAGGGCGTGGCGCCGCATATCGATGTTTGCAAGCTCTATGGCGCGATGGATTTCAAGGATCAGGCCCATACCTTGGCCCGCAATGCGCCGGGGCGCCCGAAGATCGTCTTAGCCACCGCCATAGCGGAAACGTCGCTGACTCTGGATCGCGTATCAATGGTTGTCGATTGTGGTCTGTCCCGGCTCGGCCGGTTCGATCCGGCCCGCGGTGTGACGCGTTTCGTCACCGAACGCGTGTCGAGAGCTTCCGCCGATCAGCGGCGCGGCCGGGCCGGACGCACCCAGGCGGGCGATGCCTACCGCCTTTGGGATGCCGAACAGGACCGCTCCCTGATTCCGTTCGCCAAGCCGGAAATCCTGGAGACCGATCTGTCGCAACTGGCGCTTAGCCTGAGGCTTTGGGGTGCCAAATCGACGGAAGGCTTGGCGTTACTCGATCATCCTCCGAAGGCGGCGATGGACGAAGCGGTGAAGTTGCTGCGGGCGCTCGGCGCGGTGGACGCCAACGGCGACCTGACCGGCCACGGCAATGCTATCGCGCAGTTGCCCATGGCGCCACGTCTGGCGCACATGTTGATAACGGCGGCATCATATGGCGCGGCGGAGCAGGGGGCGAACCTGGCCGTCCTGCTGTCGGAAAACGGTCTGGGGGGCAAATCGACCGACCTGGATGCGCGTCTGGAGGCGTTGGCGCGTGACCGGTCGCCGAAAATTGCGCAGGCGCGTACCCTGGCGCAAGGATGGGCGCGTCAGGCTCAGGCACTTGTGAAAAATCAACCCAAACAAGCCGGTGGAGCACGCTTCTCCCACCATTTGTTAGCTGAGTGTTTTCCAGAACGGATTGCGAAAGCCCGCGGCAAGCCCGGCGAGTTTGTTATGGCCAACGGTCGTGGCGTCTATGTCGATGCGCATGACCGCCTGGCGCGTGAGTCCTTTCTCGCGGTTGGTGACCTGGGCGGCGGCGCTAACCGTGACCGTATATTGCTGGCCGCGCCCTTGACGGAGGTGGAAATTCTAAGCCTGTTCGCTGACCGGCTAGAGCAGGAAACGGTGCTGGAACGCAACAATGGCCGGTTCCGCGCCTTCGATCAGACGCGGCTGGGCGGAATTGTGTTGGCCAGCAAGCCGCTCGAAAAGATACCGGCGGACTTGCTTCTTCGCGCCGAAGCCGAGGAGATTCAGCAGAGAGGCCTCAACGCCCTTAACCTACCGGAAAGCGTTCAGACTTTGCGCGCCCGCGTCGCCTTCCTGCGGGCACAGGATAACACCTGGCCGGATCTGTCGGATACAGCGCTCCTGGCCACCCTTGAGGACTGGCTGGGGCCCTACGCCGCCGGCAAATCCATGCTGTCGCTGGGCGGCGGTATTGTATCGCAAGCGTTGCATAATCTGCTCGATTACGACCAGCAGCGCGCGCTCGACCGGTTGGCGCCGGAAACCTGGCGCATGCCGACCGGTTCCAACATACGCATTGATTACGGCGCCGAAGGCGGGCCGCGCGTGGAGGTTCGCGTCCAGGAGCTTTATGGCACTCAAATTCATCCGGTCGTTGGTCCCAATCGTACGCCTCTGACCTTATCGCTCACCTCGCCGGCGCACCGGCCGATCCAGATTACCAAGGACCTGCCGGCGTTTTGGGACGGGGCGTGGGCCGAGGTACGCAGCGAGATGAAGGGGCGATATCCCCGTCACGTCTGGCCGGAAAATCCACGAGACGCCGATCCTACGACCCGCGCCAAGCCGCGCGGCACCTGAAACGGATTAATCCTTTATGCGAGCCACGCGTATAAGGTCGAAAAGGAGTTTGCCATGATCACTGTCCACCACCTCGACAATTCCCGTTCGCAACGCATTCTTTGGCTGCTGGAGGAACTCGGCCTCACCTATGAGGTCAAGAAATACAAGCGCGATAAACGTATGCTGGCGCCGGCCGAACTCAAGGCGGTTCACCCTTTGGGCAAGGCGCCGGTGATAACTGACGGGCTAAGGACCCTGGCGGAAACGGGGGCGATTATCGATTATCTGGTGACGACGTATGGCGCAGGCAAGCTGATCCCGCCGGCAGGAACCGAAGACCGGTTCAGTTATACCTACTGGATGTATTACGCCGAAGGCTCGGCGATGACGCCTTTGTTGCTGAAACTGATCACCACCCAGATCCGCAAGCGGACGCCCTTGATCCTACTGCCGGTGGCGTCAGGCATAGCCAATTCGATCGACAAGACGTTGGTGACGCCCAACCTGAAAGCCAATGTCGATTTTTGGGAGCAGGCGCTTAACAAGGCACCATGGTTTGCCGGCGCGGAATTCAGCGCCGCCGACATCATGATGAGTTTTCCGATAGAAGCGGCATCATCACGCAAGTTGGCGCAGGATAAGCCAGCCATAGAGGCCTGGCTAAAAGCTATTCATGACCGTCCAGCTTATCAAGCGGCCCTTAAGCGCGGCGGCCCCTATGCCTATGCGTAAGTGGCTTGCTCGTCGGACTTAGATGGTGATGCAGCCCGCAAAAGCAACGCCGATGAACGGCAGGACGATGAGTTTCAGAATGAGCTTTTTCATGACGTACTCCACAAGACGATCTGCCGCACAGGCTAAGGGCGATGGCGGGCATTGTAAACGACAAAGGCGCCGTTTTTAGCGGCGCCTTACGGTTGGGGGTGTGATTCCCGATACGGCCTTAGCGGCTATATGTGAAGTGGGAGCCACTGCGGTCGACGATGATGCAGCCTGACAGCGATGAAGCCAGAACGGCAACGAGAAGAAGTTTGATAGCGATGGATTTCATGGTTTTCCCCAATACTTAGAATGCCAGATACTTAGCCAGATATTTTGAATGCCAGCTACTTAAAACGATGGCGAACTTGACATCACATCGGCCGGCTTTTCTTTGGCGCTAGCCGGTGGCGACGAGTCATAGTCACGATCAGGGCTGACATACATGATGCAGCCGGTCAAGCTGGCGGCCAGCGCGGCAACGCAGGCCAATTTGATGACGATGGATTTCATAGCGGTGTCTTTCGGTTGAGACGCCGGATGCGCCCCCTCGATATCGAACTTAAGAGCGGCTCTATGAACGCTATATGAACCAAATCCACCTTAATTCTTTTTAATTATCAAGCTTCAGCAGGCATTTCTGCGTCCTGTGTCTCTTTTGCCCACCGACTGGCCAGAGGCGTACAGATCAGAAGCTGAAGCGGATGATAGATCATAATGGGCAAAAGAATGAGCCCGAGCCCGGGATTTCCCGCAAATATCAGATGCGCCATGGGAACGCCGGATGCCAAGCTCTTCTTAGTGCCACAAAAAACAACGGCCGACCTGAAGGTGGGTGCGATATGGAAGCGGTCGCATAGTTTCCATAGCAACACCAGGACAAGGAAAAATAAGCCAAGCGTTGCCGCAACGGTGAGGGCCAGGGTAATGGGCGAATTGCCACTCCAGATATTCTTGGCAAAGGAATCGCAGAACGAGGTGTAAACCAGCAGGATGATGGTGCCACGGTCGGCAAATTGGGCCCAATTACGATGGCGTTGCAACCATGCGCCGATGAGGGGCCGAGCGATCTGGCCCGCCACGAGCGGTAGCACCAGCCAACAGGTCAAATCGATGAAAATACTCCACACATCAAGGGTTTGTCCCGAAGTTTGAAGGAGCAGGCTCATCCATAAAGGGGTGATCAGAATACCTAGTGGGCTGGACAGGCTGGCATTGAACAAAGCGACGGGCACATTGCCGCGTGCGGCCGCCGTCATCGCGACCGAGGACGAGATGGTCGAGGGCAGGGCGCAGAGGTAGAATAGGCCAATGCGCAGGTCCGGCGTAATCCACCGGCCCACAACAGCCAGGAACGCCAGGCCGATCAGCGGGAAAAGGACGAAGGTAGTGCCCTGGATGATCAAGTGTAGCCGCCAGCGCATGATGCCGTCGCGCAGAGCGGCAAAGGACAGCAGGGCGCCGTTGAGAAAGAAGACGAGGGCGATGCCGAGCTTGGTCAGCAATTCCGGCTGCAGCACGCCGCCTTCGGCGCCCGGCCCTGGAAACAGCGCTGCCAAGACGATGGCCAGTACCATTCCGGTCAGGAAGCCATCCAGTTTGACCTTGCCGATAGTCACAGGCCTGCGGCTGCGTAGATCATTATGCCGGTCGCGACCGACAGGTTCAGGCTGTCGGCACGCCCCTTCATCGGAATTTTGACATGCAGGTCGCAGGCCGCCGCGACCTCGGGTGTCAGGCCCGATTGTTCGGTGCCCATCAAAAGCAAGGTCGGACGGACGTATGGCGCCGTGCGGTGATTGTGGGTGGCGGTTAGCAAGGTTCCGACGACCGAGCCGGTCCAGCGCGGGCGGTCGTTCAGGAATGCCTCGCGCGTACATTTGACGATCGGCAGGGCGAAGATTGAGCCCATGGTGGCCCGGACGGTTTCGACCGAAAATGGATCGACGCAATCCCCGATCAGGATGACCCCGCCTATGCCGGCGCCGTCTGCCGTGCGGATAATGGTACCGAGATTGCCGGGGTCGCGCACCTGTTCCAGCGCCACCCATACGTCATTAGAGGATGGATCGATATCGGCCAGTGTCTTGGCAATCTGCGCGAACACCGCCACCACCATCTGCGGATTGTCCTTGCGTGAAATTTTCTCAAGTATTTCGTGGGTTACTTCCAGAACTTCACCATTGGCATGAAGCGTTTCGTCTATGGCACGCCTAAGCAGGGGATGATGATCGGCATCCTTGCCATAGACCAGAATTTGCGGCGCAAACCCTTGGTCCAGCGCATCGATGATGATCTTCAACCCTTCGGCCAGGAACTGCCCGGTGACTTCGCGTTCCTTGCGCATATGCAGGGCGCGGATGTCCTTGACCGTCTGGTTGGTCAGCGACGTAATGTGTTTGATCATTTTGCGGACCCACCCAGCCAGCGGGCAAAGAAGCTGAGACCGATTTCGCGCGGCGCTATGTCGGCGGCACGCTGGCCCTTCGGTGGCTTTGCGTCTTCGACCAGAGTCAGTTCGCCATAGTCGACACGGCCGCCTTTTTGCGGTCCGACCGCTTCGGCGACCAGATGCGCCAGGGCCGGGCCCGATACGCGCGCGGCGTAAGCGTTGAGCAAAAGAAAGGCGGCGTCATCGCTTAGCAACTGGGCGCACAGATGGATCATTTCGGGCAGGTCTTCAAACAACCGCCAGACCTCTCCTGTCGGTCCGCGCCCGTATTTGGGCGGATCAAGGATAATGCCTTCGTACTTGGAGCCGCGCTTGACCTCGCGTTGGACATATTTACGGGCATCTTCGCAAATCCAGCGAATGGGAGCGTCGGCCATACCCGACAGGGCGGCGTTTTCGCGTGCCCAGCCGATCGCCTTTTTCGACGCATCGACGTGGGTCACCTTGGCGCCCGCCGCGGCGGCAACCAGGCTGGCGACGCCGGTATACCCAAACAGGTTCAGGACGCGCGGAGCGTTACGCCGGGCGATAACGTCTTTTTGCCATGCCCAGTTGGCGGCCTGTTCGGGGAAGAAAGCCAGGTGACGGAAATTGGTAAAACGGCCGTAGAATTTGACACTGTCCCAAGCGAGCGACCATTGGTCGTCCGGCCGCCGGCTGAAGCGCCAGTTGCCTTCGTCATCTTCGCCCTGTGGGTCGAATATGGCGTCGGCCTTATCCCAGACCTGGGGGTATTTGGGCGCCCACCAGCACTGCGGTTCAGGCCGTATGACCAGGTAATCGCCGTAGCGTTCCAGCTTCTTGCCGTCGCCGGAATCGACGAGCGCATAGTCAGCCCACGCTTTGGTGCGCAAGGTAGTTGGCGTATCATTGATAATCATGCAAACGCCATAAGCGTTTGGCCGGTATTCGTAAAGTCAAAAGCTCGCCTTTACGCCTTGTGGAAAGCTGTATCGGCGAGGGCAGAATCCTTATAAAGCCATTTTTGTTTGAATGCCTGCAGCACTAGGCTCCTTACTGGGCTCCTTCCGGGAGATTTCGTCACGAAATCGGGTGCTGTTACGGGGCGCGGCTTTTGAACCGGGATGACCAGTTTGACGACAGGATATCGGCCGCATTTGGGGCCGCACAAATGGAAACGAACCGGCGTTTGCACTACGGCCTGCCTCCTGCTTGTCGCCAGCCTATCTGTGGCCGGCCCGGCCGTGGCGCGGGCAGTTGCGCCTAAGGGGGATGTTCGCGCCCTGACCGTCGTCTCGCTTGACATGTGCGCGGATCAGTATGTCCTGGGGCTTGTGCCGCGCGATCAGATTTTGGCCCTGTCGGAACGATCGGCCTTGCCCGATTCCAATTTTCGCGAGCGGGCCGAATATGTCCGGCGCATAAAGCCGCGCATAGAATCCATCCTGGCTCTCAATCCTGATGTGGTTGTACGTACATGGGGCGGTGATTTAAATCTAATCAAGGCGCTGGAAAGACGTCATATAAAAGTTATCAATATCAATGATATAAACAATTATGAACAGGCGAAATCTGAGCTGTTCCGCATCGGTCATGAACTCGATCAGGAGGCCAGCGCCCAAATCGAGGCGCGCCGCTTCGATATGGCCCTTGCGGATATTCAGCCTTTGGGCCGCGGGCGCTCGGTCCTTTACTACACGCCGTCGGGTTACAGTGCCGGACCGGATACAATGACCGGCGACATGCTGCGCCGACTCGGTTTCAAGCTGGAAACTCAGGACAAGGGGTATTTCTATTTGTCGCCGGAAGTCTTGCTGAGCAAGAAGCCTGACGTCTTTGCCCTGGCCTTTTACGATGACGCCTACGCCATGCGCCGAGTACCCGGCCGAAACCCGCTGATCCGCGCCCGTATCGCCGACACCCCGCATATTGTGCTGCCGCGTCAGGCCTTGAGCTGCAATGGCTGGTTCACGGCCTACGATCTGGTTCGGGTGTCGAAAACGCCAATCCATGTCGGTAGCGGAAAGGCCGGTTTCTAATGCATGTGTCCCAGACCGCTTTTAATGCTGTGGTGGGTATTGCCATCGGGCTTTTGCTCATTGTCTTGATGTTGTTTGGCGACATCGCGCTCAGTGGCCATATGTGGCTGGACGCGCTCATCCATTGGGATTCGATTGGGGCAGAAATTGTCTGGGGCATTCGAATGCCACGCAATCTGGTGGCCGTCGGTGTGGGCGCGATGCTGGGAATGAGCGGCGCTTTGATGCAGGGGCTTCTGCGCAACCCCTTGGCGGAGCCAGGCTTGCTGGGCGTTTCGGCCGGATCGGGGCTGGGCGCCTCCTTGGCCATCGTTTTCGGCCTCGGCCTCGTTCCCTTTGCTGTTGAGAGCTTTGCCTTGGGGGGGGCTGTTATTGTGGCGATCGTCCTGCTCATATTTGTACAACGCTTTCCGCAGCGGCAATCGCTTATTCTGCTGGGGGTTGGGCTTTCCGCCCTGTGCGGTGCCCTGATGTCTCTTGTCTTCAATCTGGCCCCGTCGCCGGTCACCCTTTCCGAAATCATGAACTGGATGATGGGGTCGGTGCAGAACCGGAGCTGGTTCGACGTCCTGATCTGTATCTTCGGTCTGGCTGCTGCCGGGCTGCTTAATTTGACGCTGGGCAAGGGGTTGCGGCTGTTGACACTGGGGGAAGAGACCGCGCGATCCATGGGGGTGGATATGACCCGGTTGACGCAGGTGGTGGTGATCGGCTCATCCCTATTGGCAGGGCTTGCGGTATCGGTTGCGGGGGTAATTGGCTTTGTCGGCCTGGCGGCGCCGCACTTCGTTCGCGCCTTCGGCATCAAGGATCCGTACGCACTTATCTGGCCGTCGACACTGACCGGCGGGCTGATGGTCTTGCTGTCCGATGGCATAACGCGGTTCCTGCCGCCGACCGCCGACGTACACTTAGGGGTCCTGACCTCGCTGGTCGGTGCGCCCTTGTTCGCTGTATTGGCCTACAAGAGCGCCAGAAGTTGGATGCAGGATTGATGACGCAGCTTTCTATCGACAAGGTCACTGTCGCTCTCGGTCAGGAGACCGCCGTTCATGCGGTCAGCGCCGAGTTGGCCCCCGGCGGCCTGTATATTATCGTCGGTCCCAATGGGGCCGGAAAGACAACGCTTTTGAAAGCCATGGCCTCGTTGCTACCCTTGCAATCGGGGGCCATACGCCTGGATGGTCGCGACCTGAAATATATCACCCTGGCGCGGCGGGCCGAGCAGATGGCCTACTTGCCGCAGGACCGCAGTATCGCCTGGGATCTGAGCTGCGTCGATATTGCGGCGCTGGGGGCGCCGCACATGGCGCCGGAGCAGGCGCGCCGGGCGGCGTTCGCGGAATTACAGGCTCTGGGGCTTCAGGAGGTTTCGGACAGGGGCGTATTCAGCCTGTCGGGTGGGCAACGGGCACGCGTTTTGCTGGCGCGCGTTCTGGCCGGTCCGGCGAAAGTGCTGTTGCTGGATGAGCCGCTGATAGCGCTGGACCCGGCCTGGCAACGCCAGGTGCTGATCCGATTAAAAGCGCGGGCGGAAAGTGGCCAGACCGTCGTCCTGAGTTTGCATGACTTACATTTGGCTGCCCAGTTCGCCGATTCGGTTCTGCTGATGAAAGAGGGCCGGCTGATCAAGATGGACCAGCCGGAAAAAATATTTGTGCCCAAGCTGTTGTCGGACGTCTTTAATCTCGACGGTGAACTTGTGGGCGGCGCATTGAGGCTTGAAAGCCGGCCTAAGCTTTAAGCGCAGGCGCTTTGATCTCAGTCCCGTTTCGCCTTCTTCTTTTTTACCGTCGTTTTCTTGTGTTCAGACGTGCGATGGCTTGTGGCGGATTTCTTTTTCGCCGCCGTTCCTTTTGTCTTGTGGGTTTTCGGTTCTGCCACTGCCTTTGCCGGCGATTGCGCCGTGGCACGCGGCTGAGCGGTGAGTTGCTGCGCCACCTGCGGATCGGTTGTCTGAGCCTTTTGGTAATCAAGGTAGTTGATCGGAGCGTCCGGTTGCTCGGTGTCGCTGAACTCAGCTCCGGTGAAGGGGCCAATCTGCCCGGGGCTGCCACGGGTGACATCCGCCATCGCGGTAAGGGCCGCCGTGCCGCCGTTGAGGCGGGCGCGGTAAACGCGCATGTTTTCCGTCACGCGCATCATATAGTTGCGCGTTTCGGTGAATGGGTGGCATTCGATAAATGACAGCGCGTCGGCGCCTTCGCCACGGGGGTCTCCGCAATCATTGACCCAGGTCTGCATTCGGCTGGGGCCGGCATTATAGCCGGCGGCGGCCATCACATAGGAGCCATCGAAGCGGTTGACCAGTTCCCCAAGGTGATAGGTCCCAAGCGTCATGTTGTAGTCAGGCTCATACAGGCGCGACTCGCTATAGCCGAGATTCATGCGATTGGCGACGGCGCGGGCTGTCGACGGGATGAGCTGCATCATGCCGCGGGCATTGGCATGGGAGCGAACGGCGGGGTCGAAGCTGGATTCCTGACGGGTGATAGCCAGGACAAACGCCTTTTCGGGTCCCGGGACATCGGGAACGGCGCGCACGGGATAGGCGCGTTCGGGCAGGTAGAAGCCACGTTGCATCGATACGCGCGCCACCTTCATGGCCATCAATTGCGAATCGTAAGACCCGACAAGATCGACCAGCAAGGCTTCTTCTTCGGCATTGGGCAAAATGTCGTCGAGGTGCAGAACGAGGGCGCGGAACAGGTCCAGCTCGCCCATTTGCCCAAGCATGCGGGCGGCCTTGATCATGTCGCGGCTTTCGAAGCGTTCCTTGTCGGCCCGTGAAGGCACCGGGTCCTTGCCAATGGTTATCGTTTTCTGGCCGGCTTTTTCGGCCGCCAGTTGACCGTAGAAGGCATAGATGTACTGCCCACCCTTGGCATAATAGCGTTGCGCGATCGCAGCGTCGGATTCCATTCCGTTCACCGCCGGATTGTTCCGCATTTCATATGCGCGTCCCAGCCAGTAATTGGCCCGGCCTTGCGTGATGGGAGAGGTGCCGGCCGTAGCCAGGCTTTGGAAATGGCTGATGGCGGCGTTGGCGTCATTGAGCTTGATCATCGCCACCCAGCCAGCGAAGAACTCGGCTTCGGCCTTGGCTTCCCCGGGTTCGAACCCACCGCCGTTCATGGCGTCGTAGGCGGCGCGGTAATTGCGCGCCTTGAGAGCGGATTTGAAGTAGCTCCAGCGCAGCGAATAAAGCTGGCTTGCGGCGTCCGGGCTGGCAGAGGCGGGCGGCAGATCGGCCAGCAGCGGGAAGCCAAGCGCTTCCAGCCCCTTGCCCGACAAATATTTGGCGCGCGCGAAGGCCAGGACCTGATTGTGGGGATCGCTGGCCAGGGCCGCCTGATATAACGAGTCCGCACTGGCTGCGCTGGTGCGCATGGCAATGACGGCATTGGCGATGTCGGCATCGTGCTGTCCGGCAAGGGCCGCGACGTCCCGGATGGCCTGCGAGGCGCCCGACTGGATATTGAGTTCCAAACAGATCAGGCGGGCCCTATGATCATCCTGGGTCAAATAGGTGCCGAAGGCCTGATAGAAGTTGGCCTGGGTCATGGCGTCGAACACCTTTGTGCGCCACCAGTTGCGGGCCAGGGCGCGTGCGTCCTCCGTGCGGGTCAGGTTGCCATAGGCGGTGATCAGGGCGGATGCACCTTCCGTGCTTTGCGGCGGCGCGCCCTTGAACCAGTCGACGATCTGTTGCGGCGTCATACCTGAGGTCGTTATGAGTTTTTCGGCGGCGATTTGGCGTTTCTGTTCACGCGGCCATCCCCACAGGTCGCGCCGAGCGGCATCGAGCGCAGCAAAACCGTAGATGTTGCCGTCGTTATTGATGATCGTCCAGGTGACGATCTTGCGCGCAATCGGACTGGACAATTGCGACGCCAGCGAATCGGCCTGGGTGAAGTTGCGCGCTTTTACCGCCGAAAGGGCCGACCGCAGGGTTTGCGAATCCGCCTCGGTCATGCCGGACGGTATATAGGGGCGGGCCGTATCCATCGGTGTGAAGACGGTGCCTTGCGGAATGCCGTTGACGTCGGGCGCCGGATCGTCCTGCGCGGCCACGGGTTGAAGGGTACACAGGCTTATCAGGCTTACACCCGCGACCAGAGCGATTTTACGCAGTCGGACGAGATTAAAACGGTTCGGGCGGTCAGTTTGAGGCATGATCTTCCTGTGTCTGGCCAAAGGCATTTGTCAAAAAAAGTCAGGTACGGACTATAGGCGATAGTTTCTTTTTAGAAAGACATTGCAGCGAAAGCTTTGCTTATCTATGGCTATTTTTTATATTCTCTGTGGGCAAAAACATGCCCCGATTGCAGCTTTTTCCGGCGTTAAAGGCCTACCTCCATGACCCATTCCACCGACCTTCCCTTGTTTCGCGGCGTCATCACGGCTCTGGTAACGCCGTTCAAAGGCGGTGAGGTGGATTACGCGGCCTTCGAAGCCATAATAGAGCATCAGATTGCTTCCGGCGTTCATGGCGTGGTGCCCGTCGGGACGACCGGCGAAACCTCGACTCTCAGCATGGAAGAGCATCGTAACGTCGTCGAATTATGCGTCAAAAAGGTGGCCGGTCGCATAAAGGTGATCGCTGGCGCGGGCTCTAATAATACGGCGGAAACCCTTGAACTGGCTCGCCACGCCAAGGCGGTCGGTGCGGATGCCGTGCTGGTGGTCGCGCCCTATTACAACAAGCCGTCGCAGGAAGGTTTGTATCAGCATTTCAAGGCATTGAACGACGCCGTTCAGATTCCCGTTTTGCTTTACAACGTGCCAGGTCGCACCGTTGTCGATATGAGCAATGAAACGATTGCGCGATTGGCGAAATTACCCAACATCGTCGGAATCAAGGACGCGACCGGGGAAATCGAACGCTTGAGCCAGATGCGCCTCGAAATCGCCGGCAATTTCTCCTACATCTCGGGCGACGATCCAACCTTGTTGGGCTACATCGCGCATGGCGGTCATGGGGTTATTTCCGTGACCTCCAATGTCGCGCCGGCTCAGGTGGTCGCCATGTATGAAGCCGCCAATCAGGGCGCGTTCGACACCGCCCGTCAATGGCAGGATAAGCTGATCACCCTGCACAAGGTATTGTTCGCCGATTCGTCACCATCGCCGACCAAGTATGCCATGAGCCGCCTCGGACTGTGCACCGATGAGGTGCGTTTACCGATCGTCGCCTGTTCGCAAGCTGTGCGCCCCTTGGTTGATAAGGCCCTGACGCTGGCCGGACTGGAACTGGAACAAGCCTGATGGCAGAACTGACTACCAACAAGACGATTGCCGACAATCGCCGCGCACGTTTTGATTATTTTCTCGAGCAGAATACCGAGGCGGGTATTTCGCTGACCGGCACCGAGGTCAAGGCCTTGCGGTCCGGTCGCGCCAATATCGCCGAATCCTATGTCAGCATAGAAAATGGCGACGAACTGTGCCTGATCAATGCGGATATCCCGCCCTACGGTCACGCCAACCGGTTCAATCACGAGCCCCGCCGTCCGCGCAAGCTGCTGCTTCACCGCAAGGAAATCAGCCGGTTCATGATCGCCATTCAGCGCGAAGGCATGACGATCATACCGACGCGGCTTTATTTCAACGATAAGGGACGCGTGAAACTGGAAATTGCTCTGGCCAAGGGCAAGAAGAACCACGACAAGCGCGAAGCCACTGCCGAGCGCGATTGGGCGCGCGACAAGGCGCGCCTTATGCGTGACAAGGGCTGAATATGGCTAGGTCGTATCCCGATGCGATGACATCGGATCGGGATGCGATCTAAAGTACGCCCGGATAGGCCCCGCCGTCGATCAGGAGGCTTTGGCCCGTAATGTAGCCCGCCTGGGCTGAGCACAAGAAGGCGCAGGCGGCACCAAATTCCGGTGGGGACCCGAACCGTTTTGCCGGAATTCGCGCTTGGCTGTCAGCGCGAACGACGCCTATATCCACGCCCTGTTGTTCGGCCTTGGCCGCCAGGCCCGTAAGCTGACGATTGGTATCGAACGAACCGGGCAGCAGAAAATTGATCGTCACATTGGCGTGGGCCACTGACCGCGCGACGCCTGCCAGAAATCCGGTAAGCCCGATACGGGCACCGCTGGACAGGTCCAGCCCCGACAGTGGCATCTTGACAGAGGCGGAGGTAATATTGACGATCCGGCCGAAGCGCCGCGAAACCATGCCGTCGATGACGCGCTGAACCAGTTCTATGGGGGTCACCATATTATTGGTGACTCCGTCGATCATAGCGGCGCGGTCGATTTGGCGGAAGTCGCGATAGGGCGGCCCGCCATTGTTGTTGACCAGAATATCGACCTGGGGCACGGCACTGATCAACGCATCCTGGGTTTCCGGCCGGGCAACATCGCCGGCTATGGCGATGATTTGGCCCCCTGTCTGTTCACGCAGTTCCGCAGCTACCGCATTCAGCTTTTCCGCGTCACGTCCATTGATGACGACAACACAGCCCGCACGTGCCAACTCGGTGGCGCAGGCTCTGCCTAGCCCCTGGCTTGACGCGCAGACAACGGCATAGCGTCCCTTAATGCCCAGATCCATTTATCATCCCTAGTCTATGAAATTTTTAGTGCTGCGACAGTGATAGCAGGTTGCCGTCTGGATCTTTGAACCATGCCACCTTGTCGCCTGACGGTGCGGTCCACACGCCATGAGGCGTCTGTGCTGCGCCCAAGGCCTCGTAAAGTTCAAACGTAATACCGGCGGCTGTCAGGTTGAAGACCTTGTCGTCAATATTGACGACCTGCCAGCCGAACACCGTATAGGGCGCGACAAACAGCTTTTCCGGGCGCGTGAGCCTTATCAGAGTGGAGCCCGACCGAAGCACAAGCGCGTAGTCATCCTGGCTGAATACCGTCAAGCCCAGCACGCCTTCGTAAAAGGCGCGCGCCTGTCCGAAATCGCTGACCGCTAGAAAGCCCATTGGCGTGCCATCGCTGAGCGGCTTCGTTCCTGGCGTGACGTCCGCAGGTGTGGCTGACTTGTTAGGGGTAAGGTTCAAACCGAGCATGACGACGCCTCCGAATAATACCGCCGACAGCATGACGCCGCCGGCGATAAAAAATCAAATCGGAATGTGGAAAGCGTCAGACGGTTTCGTCGTATTCGTCTTCGGCGCCAAGGAATTTTGGCGGATTGGAATGGGCCTGACGCGGACGGCCGACAACCGTGGCCAGATCGGCCAGATCGACAAAGGTATCCGCCTGGCGGCGCAATTCGTCGGACGTCATGGGCGGTGACGATTTGACCGTCGAGACAACCGTGACACGCGCGCCCTTGCGCTGCACCGCTTCAAGCAGCCGGCGGAAGTCGCCATCGCCCGAGAAGAGGACGAGATGATCAGCATGCTCGGCCATCTCCATCATATCGCAGGCGATTTCTATGTCCATGTCGCCGCGCCAGCGTTTGCGGCCTTGACTGTCGGTATATTCCTTGGCCGTCTTGGTGATAAGGGCGAAGCCGTTGTAATCCAACCAATCGACCAGGGGGCGGATCGGCGAATAGTCGTCGCCTTCGACAAGGGCGGTGTAATAATAGGCCCGGATCAGAATGCCGCGCTTGCGGAATTCATCGAGCAGCTTGCGGTAATCGATGTCAAAATTCAACGCCTTGGCGGCGGAATAGAGGTTGGCACCATCGATGAAAAGGGCGATACGGTCAGTTGGGTAAAAGCTCATAGTTCAATCAATATCCTGAAAATAAATAGTCAAAATGGCAGAAATAGATGATCCCGACGCGATCTTTATCGCCTACGGCTCAAACCTGTTATCAGGTCCGGAAACTGCATCGCAAGCTTTTGAGCGGGTTGTCAAGGATTTGCGCGATAGCGGATTGCAGGTTACAAAAATTTCACGTCTGTGGTCGTCCATAGCGTGGCCAAATAATCAGGACCCGGCATATGTGAATGCTGTTTTGCAAATTAGAACTGACTTGCAACCTGATGAATTGTTACAATTATTACATAAATTAGAATATGCGCGCGGACGTGTTCGCGACGAAAAAAGAAACGCGCCGCGTGTACTCGATCTCGACATAGTTGCGTATGGGCGCCACGTTTTAGCTTCGGAAAACGGATTGAATTTGCCCCATCCCCGAGCGGCAGATCGCGCCTTTGTGATGGGGCCTCTTGCCGAAATTTCGCCCGGCTGGGTGCATCCGGTTCTAGGGCGGACAGCGCAAGACCTGTTGACGACGGCCACAGTCGGGCGCGACGCCTATCCGTTGGACTGAGCCGCCTTCTTTTGCGTGGCGGCATACCTTTGGTCGATCCATACGTATAGAGCGACCCCGACAAGGACAAGTATAGTGCCCGCAACGTCGGCCAGGCTGATATGCTGGTTAAGGATGAGAGCGCTCATGGCCAGGGTGAAGATCGGGTTGACGAAGCTGATGATCGCATTGGCCTGGGACGAGATGCGGCTGAGCGCGAAATTGGTCAGGTAGCTCGGCAACACCGTGGCGCCGATCGCCAGGCCTATGACCAGTGCCAGCAACGGCGGCGTCAGGTGGATATCGCTGATGCGGTGGACGATCAGAAAATGAATGCCGGTCGCGATCGCCGCGCCGCTCATGGCCCAGGACGTAAACAGCGACGGTCCCATGCGCTTTATCAGCGGCTTGGCCAGCAGCAGGTAAAGCGCGAAGGCGACGGATGAAACGGTGCACCACAGGGCGCCGGCCACGATCATCGAGCCGTAGGTGGTCAGGTCGGTGAAAAAGACGAGGGCGAGCCCGGCATAGCTGATGGCGAAGGCCGACACGGCCTTAAGGCGGAACGGCTGTTTGAAGAACAGGGCGCCGAACAGGATCACGAACAGGGGGTAGGTGAACAGGATCAGCCGTTCGAACTGTGGCGACAGCGTGGTCAGGCTTTCAAAATCGGTATAGCTGGCGACCCAGTAGCCGAGTGCGCCGACAAGCAGGGTGCGGATATAGAGCCAGGGGGCCTGATCGATAGGTGGCAGGGTGTTGGTCCCCTTCGCGCGGGCGCGCAGGAAGGTCAGGATGCCGAAGACAACGAAGAAGGGGGTAGCGAAGGCCAGCCGCAGGGCAATGAGGGACGATGCGTCGATCTCTAGGTTATAAGCCAGCTTGATCCAGATGCCCTTGCTGGCGAACAGGAAGGCACCGAGCATGGCCAGTATATAGCCGCCCCAGGCCAGGAACCAGGCGGGCTGTTTGCTGTGGGCATCGCTAGTGGACATTCAAAGGAGCCTTGATCGGGCGCCTGTCGTTTATGCTGCGCCATTTGGAAAGGGCGCGGAGCGAAAACCGTCGCCTAAGATTTTTTGCGGATGCCAAGGCGCACGGTCTTGCACGTCCAGATAAGCTTGGACATGATGTCGATGTGCGTTAGCGCAAAAGTATTGGCGAATTGGGTAATCATGGCGGCGGGCTTAGACAGTTTGAGGCATAAGCGCAACCGCAAAGCCGCCTTCCAGTTCTCACTTTGTGTTGCCGTCTGTTTGGTGGTTTGTGTACCGGCGTCGGCACAGCCGCTTCGTATCGCGGGAAAGGCCTTTGTGATCGATGGCGATACGGTGGTGATCAATCGCCGGCATATTCGCCTGTTCGGGATCGACGCGTTCGAACGCGATCAGACCTGCGGGCGCTTTCGCTGTGGCGCCGAAGCCCGGCGCGTGTTGCAGGCCTTGACGCAGGACCAGATCGTGTCCTGCGAACAGCAGGATATAGACCCCTACGGTCGAATGGTGGCGATTTGCCGGACCGCGGCCGGACTGGATATTGGTGGCGAAATGGTCCGGCGCGGGCTGGCCGTTGATTACCGCACCTTCAGCGACCGCTATATGGGCGAAGAAGCCGATGCCCGGGCGCATAGAAGGGGCGCCTGGGCATACGGCTTCCATAGTCCGTTACAGTATCGCCGCGAAACGCGTTAAGCGACCTTGGTGATGGCGTTGGCCGCCGACAGAACGGCTTTTATGCTCGCCGTCGCCACGTCATGGTCGATGCCGACGCCGAAGACCGTCAAATCGCCAGCCTTGCATTCGACATAGGCGACCGCCTGGCTTTCGCTGCCGACCTGAAGCGCGTGCTCGGCGTAGTCGACGACTTCCAGACCCAGGTCATAGTGCGAGTTCAACCCGCGTACGGCGCTGGAAATCAGGCCGTTGCCGTGGCCGATGACCGATGTTTCGACGCCGTCCTTGATGATGCGGCCAACAAAGGTCCTTTGTGCGCCGGACCGAACAGGCCCCTTGTGGTCGTACTCGATCAGTTCATAGGCTTGCGGGCCGGTCAGGTGGTAAGCCGCCTGGAAGGCGTCCCAGAGTTCGCCGCCGCTGACTTCCTTGGCGGAGGCATCGGTGATGTCCTGAACCTTGCGGGAAAAATCTACTTGAAACCGGCGGGGTAGCTTCAGGCCATGATTTTGCTCAAGTATCCACGCTATCCCCCCCTTTCCCGACTGAGAATTGACGCGGATGACCGCTTCATAGCTTTCGCCCAGATCCGCCGGATCGATCGGCAGGTACGGCATTTCCCAGTATCCGTCATTGCGTTTTTCGTGGGCGGCGAAGCCCTTCTTGATCGCGTCCTGGTGCGATCCCGAAAAGGCGGTGAACACCAGCTCGCCGGCATAGGGATGACGCGGGTGGACGGGAATATTATTGCAGTGGACGACGGTGCCTACGACTTCGCGCATATTGGAGAAGTCGAGCTCAGGCGAAACCCCCTGGGTGTAGAGGTTGAGCGCCAGCGTAACCAGATCGACATTGCCGGTCCGCTCGCCATTGCCGAACAGGCAGCCTTCGATGCGATCGGCGCCGGCCAGCAGCCCCAGTTCGGCCGCGGCGATACCGGTGCCGCGGTCATTGTGCGGGTGCAGGCTGATAATGACGCTGTCGCGCTTGGAGACGTGACGGCAGAACCATTCGATCTGATCGGCATAGACGTGCGGCCCGGCCACTTCGACCGTGGCCGGCAGGTTCAGGATCAGCGGGCTTTCCGGTGTCGGCTCGACGACCTTGATGACCGCTTCGCAGACTTCCAGCGCGAATTCCGGTTCCGTGGCGGTGAAGGTTTCGGGGCTGTATTCGAATCCCCACTGGGTCTGCGGCTGTTTGGCCGCTTCTTCGCGCAGCAGGCGCATGCCGTCGACCGACAGCTGGATGACTTCCGCCTGACTGCGGTCGAAGACGACGCGGCGGAAGAGCGGGGAGGTGGCGTTGTACAGGTGGACAATGGCCTTCTTGGCGCCGCGCAAAGCCTCGAAGGTGCGCTTGATCAGGTCTTCGCGTGCCTGGACCAGGACCTGGATGGTGACATCGTCGGGTACCAGGTTTTCGTCGATCAGCTTGCGCACAAAGTCGAATTCCGTCTGAGACGCGGACGGGAAGCCGACCTCAATTTCCTTCAGGCCGATTTTCACCAGAAGATTGAAGAACATCATCTTCTTCTCGACATCCATGGGATCGGCGAGCGCCTGGTTGCCGTCGCGCAGATCGGTGGACAGCCAGCGCGGCGCCTTTGTGGTCGTTTTGGACGGCCAGGTGCGGTCGGACATGTCGATACCCGGTTCGAACGGGCGGTATTTATTGGCGGGATTGGACAGCATCATGGGTAGGAACCCTTACTTCGGAAATGATCGTATTTGGATGACGCGCGAAAAGTCTCCGCTCACAGGCTGGCGCGCGCCCGTGAGCTGGCGCGAATTCGTAGGGTGAGTAGCAGAAGAGAGATCATGATCAAACCCGAAAACGGGGAAAAAGCCGAAAGACGCGTCGCGACGAAATCCTGACCGCTATCAAGCGATCAGGCAACAAATAAGCGCGATATGGCGAAGGTGTGCGATCATGGCGGGGTTCATGTCACAAAGGGGGGCGACAAGTCAATGGTACGCCAGGGTGTGTCGGCGAACACGCGCGCGGGCGTTTTGTTATCTGTAAGTATATCTTGTGTTTTCCCCCGACACGCGCTATGGGCTGCGGTTCATGACTTTTGCGACTTCGCCCGATGGCCGCCCACACAGCGAGCAGGCCAAGCGGAGTCTTTACTTTATTGAGGTGCTTCATGGCCCGCGTCACCGTCGAAGATTGCGTCGAAAAGATCGATAATCGTTTCAACCTCGTTCTGTTGGCCGCCCACCGCGCCCGCGCCATTTCTTCCGGTTCGTCCATCCTGGTCGACCGCGACAACGACAAAAACCCGGTGGTCTCGCTGCGTGAAATCGCCGATGGCGCCATTGAGCCCAGCTCTCTGACGGAAAGCCTGATCGCCTCGCTGCAACGTGTCGATGAGCGTACCGAAGCCGAGGAAGAAGCCGAAACCCTGGCCCTGCTGGCCGATCCTCAGCACCAGCAAATGTCGGAAGGCGACCTTATTCGCGCCTTGCAATCCGACCGCGATGGTGGTCAGGAAGAGCGCTACTAGGCATACCCTGGCGCAAGCCGCGGAAAACGCCATATATAATTAGGCTCCGGACGCGGTCCGGGGCCTTTTTTGCTTGTGAAATGAGAAAGCTGTGAGACACTTTTAACCCGGTCTCATGTAGGCTTCGGGGCTGTAATGGGAATTAGCGTTGGATATGTCATCTGAAGGTGAGCAAATACTGGAAAAAACCAGCCAGGCGTCCGAAATAACCAGCGCCGGAACCGTTGCCACGTCTGCGAGTCCTGCGCCGAATCGTCCAAAATTCCTCCGTCAGATAGAATTAATCGATCGCGTCGCGGCTTACGACCCGACGGTTGACGAAGCAATGCTTAACCGCGCCTATGTCTATGCCATGAAGATGCATGGTGCCCAGTTGCGTGCGTCCGGTGATCCATACTTTGCTCACCCCATCGAGGTGGCTGGAATTCTGACCGACTACAAGCTGGACGCGGCGGCTATCGCCACGGCGTTGCTGCATGACACCATCGAGGACACGCCTGCCACGCGTGAGGAAATCGCCGAAAAGTTCGGCGAAGACGTGGCCAACATGGTCGAAGGCGTCACCAAGCTGACCCGGCTGGAATTGCAGTCGGAATATACCAAGCAGTCGGAAAACCTGCGCAAGTTCATATTGGCGATTTCGAAAGATATCCGCGTCCTGTTGGTCAAGCTGGCCGACCGTCTGCACAATATGCGCACCCTGCATTTCGTGGCGCCGGAAAAGCGCGAACGTATCAGCCGTGAGACCCTGGAAGTCTACGCCCCGCTGGCGCGGTCCATCGGGTGCAACCGTTTCGCGACCGAACTCGAAGACCTGGCCTTTTCCTTCATAAACCCGCTGGCGCATCAGGCGATTATCCACCGCCTAGAAGAAATGCGCACGGAAAAGGGGGCGACCATAGCCGCCATCGCCCGTGATGTCGCCGCCAAGCTGGAAAAGCAGGGCATTTCCGCCCGCGTCTCCGGTCGCGAAAAGTCGCCCTATTCGATCTGGAAAAAGCTTCAGCGCAAGTCAGTCGGTTTTGCGCAATTATCGGATATCTACGCCTTCCGCGTCGTCGTAAACAATGTTGAGGAATGCTATCGCGCCCTCGGTATCATGCATCGTGCCTGGCCGTGCGTGCAGGAGCGGTTCAAGGACTTCATCTCGACGCCGAAGTCCAACAATTACAAATCCCTGCATACCACCGTCGTCGGCCACAAGGGGACGCGCATCGAGTTGCAGATCCGGACCGAGGAAATGGACCGCATCGCTGAAGAAGGCGTCGCCGCGCACTGGGGTTACAAGAATCAGGCCTATGGGTTCGACGAAGAGGCCGCGACACGTGACGGTGGCCGTAATCCGATCAATTCGCTGCGCAATATCGTCACCATCGTTGAAAATGGCGGCGACAGCGAGGATTGGGTCGAGCACGCCAAGATGGAGATGTATCTCGATCAGGTGTTCTGTTTCTCGCCGAAGGGACGGCTGATTTCTCTGCCGCGCGGCGCCATGCCGCTCGATTTCGCCTTTGCCGTCCATACCCAGGTCGGTGAAACTGCCATAGGTTGCCTGATCAATGGCGAGCATAAGCCATTGCGCACCGTATTGCAGAATGGCGATCAGGTCGAAATCCTCACGGGGCTGGAATCGCGCGTCAATCAGGACTGGTTTTCCCTGACGGTTACGGGCCGGGCGCGTTCTGCGATCCGCCGTCATCTGCGCCAACGTGAAGCCGGTGATTTCATCAAGCTGGGTCGCGCCGCCATCGAACGCGCCGCCGCCCAGGTCGATAAGCGGCTGGAGGACATCAGCTGGCGGCCGGCCTTCGAACGCTTTCATGTGGCGAACGAGGATGCCCTGTTTGAACTGTGCGGACGCGGCAAGATATTTCCGGCCAAGATCCTGGAAGCCATTTTCCCTGGCCTGAAACTGCCGCTCATGTTGACGACCGATACCTTGACGCGCATCAAGGATGGTGTCGGCGGGGCAGCCTTCGTGCGCGGCAGCGCCCTGCGCGAACATCACAAGGTCATTTTTTCCAAATGCTGCTATCCGGTGCCGGGCGACCGTATTGTCGGCTTCGTCGAAGGCGATACGGTGCATGTCCATTCGATCGAATGCGAGCGACTTGAGGCACTTGAGTCGCAGGACGAAAGCTGGATCGACCTGCATTGGACGCTCAACGCCGAGAAAAATACGCTAAGCGTGGCACGCCTTCGGGTCGACATGCAGAATAAACCCGGCGTACTGGGGCAGGCCTGTACCCTGATCGGGGAAGCCAAAGGCAATATTATCAATATCGCTATAAACGCAGAACCCATGGATTTTCTCGACGTCGATTTCGATATCGAAGTGCTGGACGCCCGTCATATCACCAATATCTCGGCAGCTTTGCGCACATCCCCCATGATCGAGAGCGTCGATCGGGTGAGGGGATAGGCGTCCTTACAATTCGTCATCAATCGTGGTTTTAAATCCCGGCCGAACGCGCTAAATACGCGGCATAGAAAAGGATTGCCGCATGACCAGTGAAGACGTGATCAACGAGTTCCGCGCCGCCAACGCTTTGCGTGAAGGACATTTTGTCCTTTCAAGCGGCTTGCACAGCCCGATGTTCCTGCAGAAGAATCTCGTCTTCATGAACGCAGATCGGTGCGAGCGTCTGTGTAAGGCGTTGGCGCAAAAGATTGTCGCCCAGGTCGGCGAAGTCGATGTTGCCATCTCGCCTGCCGTCGGCGGCATCATCCCTGGGTACGAAACCGCCCGGCACCTGGGCGTGCCGTCTATGTACGTCGAACGCGAGGGCGGGGTTTTCAAGCTCCGTCGCGGCTTCCATATCGAGCCCGGCCAGAAGGTGGTCATGGTAGAAGATATTGTGACAACTGGCCTGTCTTCACGCGAATGCATCGCGGCGATCAAGGACGCCGGTGGTGAGGTGGTTGCCGCCGCCTGCATCGTTGACCGTTCTGGCGGCAAGGTTGATGTCGGCGTTCCGCTGATCGCCCTGGCTTCGCTTGAGGTGCCTGCCTATTCCGCCGATAACCTGCCGCCGGAATTGGCCGCGATACCTGTCGAAGATCCTGGCAGCCGCCGCCTGGCAAAGGCCTGATCGATGTCCGAACGCATACGCCTGGGCCTGAATGTCGATCACGTCGCCACCGTGCGCAATGCGCGCGGCGGTCACGCACCCGATCCGGTGCGCGCGGCGCACTTGGCGCTGGCGGCGGGCGTGGATGGGATCACCGCGCATCTGCGTGAGGACCGTCGTCATATCGTGGACAAGGACATTCTGGCGCTCAAGGCGACATGCGACGACTTCGGCCGCCCGCTCAATTTTGAGATGGCCATTACCGAGGAAATGGTCGAGATGGCCGTGGCGATGAAGCCTCACGCCGCCTGCCTGGTTCCGGAGCGCCGCCAGGAACGCACGACCGAGGGCGGGCTGGATGTCGCCGGCCTGCACAATTGGGTCGGAAAAGCCGTGTCGCGGTTGACCGATGCCGGTATCCGCACCTCCCTGTTTATTGCCACCGATCCGGCTCAGATAGACGCGGCCGCATCGGTCAAGGCGCCGGTGGTGGAGTTTCATACGGGCGCGCTCTGTGACGCCTTTCGCGATGGGCAGACCGCTATTTTTGATCATGAAATGAACCGCTTGCATCAGGCTGTTGAACGCGCTCATGAACGGGGCATCGAAGTCCATGCCGGTCATGGTATTGATTACGAGACGGTCACCTACATCGCGCGCATTCCGCACATTCGTGAACTGAACATCGGCCATTTTCTGATCGGCGAGGCCATTTTCATCGGATTGGAAGCATCGTTGCATCGCATGCGTGAGTTGATCGATGTGGCCCATGCCGAGGTCGCGGCGTGATTGTCGGCATTGGTGTCGATCTGTGCGATTCCCGGCGGATCGAATCGTCGATGGAAAAGTTCGAAGCGCGCTTTCTCAACCGGGTTTTCACGCCCGATGAACAGGCCCACGCCTTGGCGGCGGCGCGTCCGCGCCTGAGTTTTGCCAAACGCTTTGCCGCCAAGGAAGCGGTCGCCAAAGCCATGGGGACGGGCGTGCGCGGCTTTTTCTTCACCGATATTGAGGTGGTGTCTGGTCCGCTCGGCAAGCCGCATGTCCTCATGCATGGCGCGGCGGCGGACGTTTTGCGCCGTGTCGTCCCGGACGGCAAGGCGGCGCATATACATCTTTCGCTCAGCGACGAGGACCCATATGCCACGGCCTATGCCGTCATCGAGGCGTTGTAGAGCCCCTTGATTCTGAACAAGGTTTAATGTGGCCGTGGCCGGTACAGGGAAAAGAGCCTTGTGCTTGCCATAATCTGTGGTTAGTTGACAGTCGAAACGGGTACGTGCCCGCAGGTGACAGACGGCTTTTGGGGGCGATCCTTATGGCGAAAAGCGACGATACAGCAAACGAGGCGATTGCCGCCGCGGCCAATGCCGCCGGACGGATCGACCATCAGGCGCCCCCTTCCACCGACGATGAGGCCGACGAGGAAGAGGTTGTCGATACGCGTGACGCCAAGCAGGTCGCCATCGACGAAGCCAAGGAAATATTCAGCGTCGTTGCTGTCGCCCTGATCCTTGTCATGATCCTACGCACCTTCCTGTTCCAGCCGTTCACCATCCCGTCAGCGTCTATGGAGCCCAACCTGTACGAAGGCGATTACATCATCGTCTCCAAGTGGGATTACGGCATTTCGAAGTACTCCTTCCCGATCACCGTGCCCTTCATAAAGGGTAGGATCATGGAGCATGCGCCCAAGCGTGGCGATGTCGTGGTCTTCAAGCTGCCGCGCGACAACAAGACGGATTATATAAAGCGTGTCATCGGTCTGCCGGGCGACACGGTCCAGATGCGCAAGGACCAGCTTTACATAAATGGCAAGCCCGTGCCGAACACCGAGTTGGGGCCCGTCGTCGCCAAGGGATTCTCCCCTCGCTTTGCCACAGTCTATAGCGAACAATTGCCTGATGGCCGTACTCACCTCATGCAGGACATGGTCAAGGATGGCCGTGCCGACGATACAGGTGAGTTCATCGTCCCTGCCGGTCAGTATTTCATGATGGGCGATAACCGCGACAACTCCCTCGATAGCCGCTTCTCACCGGACGATCCCTATGAGCCGGGCGTGGGCTTTGTGCCGGCCGAAAACCTCGAAGGCCGCGCTGTCCTTATCCTGATGTCATGGAAGGAAGGCTCGTCCCTTTGGAAGCCGTGGACCTGGCTGAACTTCCACTGGGATCGTTTCTTCAAATCGCTGCACTGATTCCCGATCTCATTACGGGACGCGCGTTTGCCAAAGGCCGAGGGTTGTTGTAAAGCCAGCCGATGAACGCCCGCGTGTCCCCGTCCAAAGAGTCCAATCTGCGCCTGAAGGCGATTGATGCCTTGCAACGTAATCTCGGCTACACGTTTCAGAAGCCGGAATTGCTTGAACTGGCCCTGACACATGCCAGCGTGGCCGAAGGCGCGCGTAAGATGGCCGACAATGAGCGTCTGGAATTTCTTGGCGACCGTGTTCTTGGATTAATGATCGCCGAGACCCTGATGGAGGTTCTGCCGGAAGCGACCGAGGGTGAGTTGTCGCGACGGTTTCATACTCTGGTCAGCCGCGAAACCTGTGCCGACATCGCGCGTCGTCTCGAACTCGGGGCGGCGATTCGCTTAGCTGCCGGCGAGACCAAGAGCGGTGGCCGTGCCAACCCCACCATTCTGGGGGATGCCTGCGAGGCGCTTATGGCGGCCGTCTATATCGATGGCGGCTACGCCGCAGTACTGACCTGCTTCAAGCCCTTGTGGGAAGCCGCTATCCACGCCAGCGGTGACGTCTGGCGTTCCAACCCGAAGTCGTTTTTACAGGAGTGGGCGGTCGCCAACCATATGGGCGCACCGGTCTACAGCCTCGTTTCACGCAAGGGGCCGGACCACGCCCCTGTTTTCACCATAGAGGTCCGTATCGACGACCTTCCGCCCCAATCGGCCACCGGCAAATCCCGTCAGGAGGCCGAAAAGGCCGCCGCGCTTGGCCTTATCGAACGAGAAAAACTCAATTGACCGACACTCAAACCACCTGCGGCTTCGTTGCCATCATCGGCGCGCCCAATGCCGGCAAATCGACCCTGGTCAACCAACTGGTCGGCACCAAGGTGTCCATCGTGACGCAGAAGGTGCAAACGACGCGTTTTCCGGTGCGCGGCATCGCTATCGACGATGAATGCCAAATGATTCTGGTCGACACGCCGGGGATATTCAAGCCGCGCCGTCGTCTCGATCGCGCCATGGTCAGATCGGCCTGGTCCGGTGCTCAGGACGCGGACTGCATTGTTTTGCTGATCGATGCCGCCGCCCAATTGGCCGTCAAGCATCCGACCGGCGACATCAAGGCCACCGGTGCTGACCACAAGGCGGTCGAAGACGTGGACATGATCGTCAAGGGGCTTCAGGACAGCGGCGCCAAGGCGATCCTGGCTCTCAACAAAATCGACCTGATGAAGAGCGAAAACCTGCTGGCTATCGCTGACGAACTCTACAAGACGGGCGTCTTTGAGGACGTGATGATGATTTCGGCTGAAAAAGGCCATGGCATCAAGGATTTGCGCGTCCTGCTTAAGAAAAAAATGCCGGAAGGGCCTTGGCTCTATCCGGAGGACCAGGCCGCCGACGCGCCGGTTCGCATCCTGGCGGCCGAAATCACGCGCGAGAAGCTTTTCCTGCGCGTTCACGAAGAACTGCCCTATGCCGCCGCGGTCGTGACGACGGAATTCAAAGATATGCCCGATGGGGCAGCGCGCATAGAGCAGTCGATCTTCGTCGAACGTGACGGTCAGCGCGCCATCGTCCTGGGCAAGGGCGGCCAGACGTTGAAATGGATCGGCCAGAAATCACGTGAGGAATTGGCGAAGTTACTGGATAGGCCCGTGCACCTCTTCTTGCACGTCGAGGTCAAGGAGCGTTGGAGCGACGACCGCGCCCTCTATGCCCAGTTCGGACTGGAATACGATAGCTGATGCTGGAATTCGAGGATGACGCCATTGTCCTCGGTGCCCGCGCCCATGGCGAAACGGGCGCTATCGTTCATGTCCTGACCGAAAATCACGGCATATACGCCGCCCACATCGCGGGTGGAGCGTCGCGTCGCGTCAAACCGTTGTTGCAGTCTGGCGCCAAGGTCGTCTTCAGCTATCGCGCGCGCCATGCCGACCAACTGGGCGCGGCAACGCTGGAAGCCGGGGGCGGGTCTCCCGACCTGCTGGACGATCCGCTGGGTTTGCTTGGGCTTCAATGCGCCTGCGTCATGACGCAGAAGGTGCTGCCTGAGCGCGACGGCCAACCGGGCGCCTATCACGCCCTGTCGGCACTGATGGGCGTGCTGCCCTACGAAGATATCTGGCCGGCTGTCTACGTTCGCTATGAAGCCGGTATGCTTGATGCCCTGGGCTATGGACTCGACCTCAGCGCCTGCGCCGTAAGCGGCGAACGCGACGAGCTTATGTATGTCAGTCCGAAGTCCGGCCGTGCCGTCGGTCGTGCGGCTGGCGAGCCCTATAAGGACAAACTCCTGCGATTGCCCGGGTTCATGCTGTCGTCACAAGGTGGGGTCGGCGAGGGCGATGTGGTCAGAGGACTTGAGCTGACAGCCTTCTTTCTGGAGCGTCACGTTTTTCACCCGCACAACAAGCCCTTGCCGGACATTCGCTTGCGCTTGCAGGACATGCTGTCGCGCTGATCCTTGGCGCGACTCACTCGTTTCACTAGAGTGTCCGCGTATTCAAAAGAGACCAATGGTGACGCGTTGCCAATCCTTTGGTAATAAATGTGTTATAACTCTGTTACAGATAACGAGGTTCCAGTCGCGTATGTCGCCTTACAGTGAGCAGGAAATCTTAGCCGCCAACGTCAATCCGGCCACCGGGCTGGCGACTGACTATCTGAATTTGTTCAACGAAGCGATCATGCTCTTTGAAATGGGCCTCGACATGCCCGACATGGCCGAGGAACTGGCTGACTGGAAGAAGCGCGGCTACGTCGAACACTTTGAGAAGTCTGGTTTTGAGATGAAGGATGTGGTCATATCGGCCTATCATCACGCGCCGGCGGACCTGAGATGCGATTTTGATGACGTTTGCGAACGCGCTTTGGCGAGCTTTGATTCGTCGATAAACATTTTGATGAGTTCTAACCTGGAGGATCCGGCAGCGCGGGCCGATCTGGCGGACCGTCTGCGCGATATGAAGGCGTTGGTAATAGAGATGGATTCACATATCCACGGTCGCGCGGCCATGGCCAAGAGCCTGCAAAGCGAAGTCGACGCGCTTTTCTGACACGTCCAGGGCGCCAATCAACAGGATAAAGCGTGAACAAATGCGTGCTGAGGTCGTGCAGGTCTTGTCTTGACTCCTTACAGGCCCTAGCCTGCGGGTATGAGTGATTTAGTGATTCCTCCGGGAAATTCCGATGACGCCGGCGGGCGTATTCTTGACGAGCCGATGGGGGATGCCCTGTCGAAACGTTACCTGGCCTATGCCTTGTCGACAATCATGCACCGAGCGCTGCCTGACGTGCGCGATGGGATGAAGCCGGTTCACCGCCGCATCATGTACGCCATGAGCAATATGCGACTGACGCCCGAAGCGGCGGCGCGCAAGTGCGCCAAGGTCGTCGGCGAAGTCATGGGTAATTTCCACCCGCACGGTGACCAGTCAATCTATGACGCCTTGGTGCGCCTGGCTCAGGATTTCGCCCAGCGCTACCAATTGGTCGAAGGCCAAGGCAATTTCGGCAATATCGACGGCGATAACGCCGCCGCGATGCGGTATACCGAATGCCGCCTGACCATTGCGGCCATGTTGTTGATGGACGGCATCAATGAAGATGCCGTCGATTTCCGCCCGACATATGATGACCAGGACGAAGAACCCATTGTTCTGCCTGCGGGCTTCCCGAACCTTCTGGCCAATGGCGCGACCGGTATCGCCGTCGGCATGGCCACGTCTATCCCGCCACACAACGTTTCGGAGTTGATCGACGCCTGTCGCAAGCTGCTGAGCAAGCCGGACACGACGACCGAGGAATTGATGGAATTCATCCCCGGTCCGGATTTTCCGACCGGCGGTATCTGCGTCGAAAGCAAGGCCTCAATTCTTGAGTCCTACAAGACCGGCCGGGGCTCTATCCGCACACGGGCGCGCTATGAGGTCGAGGACCTGGGGCGCGGCAACTGGCGCATCGTCGTTCGCGAAATACCCTATTACGTCCAGAAGTCGCGCCTGATTGAGCAACTGGCCGATCTGATCGAGGCCAAGAAGGCACCGTTGCTCGGCGACGTGCGCGACGAATCGGATGAACAAATCCGCCTCGTGCTCGAGCCGAAGTCGCGCAATATCGAGCCTGAAGTCCTGATGGAAAGCCTGTTCAAGGTCTCCGATCTGGAAACACGCTTCGCCGTTAACATGAACGTCCTGGATGCGACGGGAACACCTCGGGTCATGGGTCTGAAGGAATGCCTGGTGGCCTTCCTGGATCACCGCCGCGTCGTTCTTATCCGCATGTCGAACTGGCGCCTTGATCGCATTGAGCGTCGCTTGCACATGCTCGACGGTCTGATGATCGCCTTCCTCAATCTGGACGAAGTCATCCGGATTATCCGTGAGGAAGAAAAGCCCCGCGACGTCCTGATGGCGCGTTTCAGCCTGAGTGAACTCCAGGCCGACTATATCCTCGATACCCGTCTGCGCCAATTGGCGCGGCTTGAGGAAATGACCATCAGCGAAGAACACAAGAAACTGTCGGAAGAACGCGATGGTATCCGCGCCCTTCTGGACAGTGAAAAGCTGCAATGGAAGCGTATCGATCAGCAATTGGCCGAGGTGCGCAAGAAATTGCTGTCGCCGCGTCGTACGACCTACGCGGATGCGCCGGTCGGAATCGAGGTCGCGGCCATTGAATCCTACCTCCCGAAGGAACCGATTACCGTCATTCTGTCGCAGCGCGGCTGGATACGCGCTGCTAAGTGCAAGGTCGATGATCCGTCGGAATTGAAGTTCAAGGAAGGCGATGAACTGGGGTATCTGGTGCCGGGCTTTACGACCGACAAGCTGCTTATCCTGACGTCCGACGGACGCTTCCTGACCCTGGGCTGCGATAAGCTGCCTTCAGGCCGTGGAAACGGTGAGCCTTTACGCTTGATGCTCGATATCGAGGAAAGCGCCAAGATCGTCACCGTCTTCATGATGAAGGCGGGGCAAAAGCGCGTGATGGTATCGAAAAACGGCTATGGCTTCGTTATGAACGAAGAAGATGCTGTCGCCAACAAGCGTGCCGGCAAGCAGGTTCTCAATGCCGACGGGACAGAAGCCTTCGCCGCCTTGGCGGTAACAGGCGATCACGTCATGGTGCTGGGTGAAAACAACAAGGTCCTGGTCTATCCTGTATCCGAACTGCCTGAAATGGCACGTGGCAAGGGGGTCAAGCTTCAGGCCTATAAGGACGGCGGCGTAAAGGATATTGCCGTGTTCGATATGGCGGCGGGTGCGCAGTGGTTTGACGGTCAGGGCAAGGCCCGCGATTTCAAGGATGTGAAAGACTATATCGGCCGTCGCGCCAGCGTGGGCCGCATAGCGCCACGCGGCCTGCGCAAACTGCGTCCTTAAGCAGTTTGGACATGTGGAAAGTCATCTATTGGGTGATTTCAGGCGTAATAGGCTGCCAGCCCAGGTCCGTCAGGGCCTCCAGCGGCTGGTAGCGCGCCTTATAATCCATCTTGGGGCTGTCCTTGACCCAATAGCCGAGATAGACGTAGTCATAGCCGGCGCGATGGGCCTGGTCGATATGATCGAGAATGATAAACCGGCCAAGCGACCGTGACATCATGTCGGGATCGTAGAAGCTGTAAACCAACGACAGTCCGTCGTTCAGCGCATCGACTAAAACACAGGCAACCAGCTGATCGCCCAGCCGATATTCGATCATGTGCGTGCGTACCAATGTGTCTTCGACCATGGCGACCAGATCCGCCCAACTCATATCCATCATGCCGCCGTCGGGATGGCGCGCCTTCAGATATTTTTGCAGCAGATCGAACTGTTCGCGACTGGCTTCGGCTTCGACGAAGGCCTTGGTCACATCTGAATTAGCCCGTACCACCCGCCGGTCGGATTTAGACAGGTCGTAACGCTTGACCGGGATGCGGACACTCTGGCAAGCGCGGCAGGTCTGACACGCCGGGCGGTAGGCGATGTTTTGAGAGCGACGGAAGCCTATGGCTGACAACTGATCGTTGACACTGATGGCTTCGAGCGGCGGCAAGTGCACGAACACCTTACGCTCTTCCTGACCTGGCAGGTAGGGGCAGGGGCCGGGGATTGTCAGATAGTATCTGAGCTTTCGACCTGGGAAGTGTTCACTCATTCTACGCCAACGGAGCTTTCGGACCGTTTCCTGGAGTCACGCACGGACGATACCGCTGCGATCAGTTGAACCCAAATTTCAACGTACCGCAAGAACCAAATCCAGACATCGCAAAGGTTTTATTGCGGCAGAACCGGCGCCTCACGCAATAGAACGATAGCGATCCGGCGGTTTCCGGCCAAGGACGGATCGTCGGGATACAGGGGCTCCTTGGCTGCTTTGCCGGCGACCTGGGCAATTCTGTCCTGATCCACACCGGCCCCTTGCAGGACCGCGCGTGATGCATCAGCGCGCGCCGAAGACAAGGCCCAGTCTTTTGGGTTCTGCCCGCTCTGGCCGACCGTGCCCGACGTATGGCCGGTGATCGAAATCCGGTTGGGTAGCTTGTTGATGATCTTGGCCACAGCGTTTAGGAGCAGGCGCGCACGCGCATTGGGCTGAGTGGAGTTCTGATCGAACATCGAGCGACCTTCCTGGTCGATCAACTGAATGCGCAGGCCTTCCGGCGTCTGATCCACCAGGATATTTTTAGAGAGTTCAGCCAGTTCCGGCATGTCCTGCAGCGCCTGACGCAACGACTCAGCAGCACTTTGGAAGGCCTGCTGTTCCCGCTGTTGTGCATCTGTTTCTTCGTCGGAGTCCGCCGTCGAAGCCTTGCCGCCCGCCTGGCTTGTTCCGTCTTTGTCGGCGTTCTTGGGCGCTTCGGGCGCCATCTGTTCGATAAATGACATGGTGCCTGCGTTTTTGTCGCCGTCAGCCCCCAGCGCCTGGCCGCCCAATATGCCGCCAGAGCCCGAGGTCGACTGAGAAACGTTGGCAGGGGCGAAATAGTCGGCGACGCCCCTTTTTTGTTCAGGAGACGTCGTGTTGATCAGCCACATCAGCAGAAAAAACGCCATCATGGCGGTGACGAAGTCAGCATAGGCGACCTTCCACGCGCCGCCATGGTGACCGCCACCGACAACTTTCTTGACTTTCTTGATGACAACGGGGGCGTCGCGACTGGCCATGGAACACGCTCTTATTACACTCTGGCCGAACCCTAACCGGATTAACGTTAATAGCGTCTTGATGGAACGCGTTTTTTGCCTATTTGGTTGCCATGATGAAGCGGCTGAACTAGGAACGGGGCATGGATACGAAAGCCTTGCGGCAAGCTCTGGGTGGATTTGCCACCGGCGTCTGTGTGATCACCGCGCCAGACATGGACCATGTGGACGGCCATATCGTCGGCATGACCGCCAATTCGTTCAGTTCCGTGTCTCTGGCGCCGGCTTTGGTGCAATGGTGCCTGGATCTCAAGGCGCACCGCTATGCCGTTTACGCCCAAGCACCCAAGTTCGGGATCAATATACTGAGCGGTAGCCAGGAAGCCTTGTCGCGGCGCTTCGCGCGTGAAAACGCGCATATCATACCGGAGGAGGGGCTGATCAGCCCCTTACACCCGCTGCGCCTGAATAATGTGGCGGCATTTCTGGCCTGTGATCTTTATGAGGCACGGATGCTTGGTGACCACCTCGTCATTGTCGGCGAAATCACGCATTTCGAAGCCGATCCGGCGCAGGGCGGATTGACCTTTTTCCGCGGCAAGTACGGACAGATAGGAGCCCTCTCATGAAATTATGTTTCGCAGGCCTGGGTGTCATGGGCGCGCCTATGGCTGGCCATCTGGTTAAGGCGGGGCACACCGTCACGGGCTTCAATCGTACGCATCAAAAGGCGGTGGACTGGGCCAAGGCGCACGGCATGCATGCGGAAATGGCGCTAGGCACCGCCTTGATCGGGGCGGAAGCTTTGATCCTGTGTGTGGGACGCGATGAAGATGTTCGCGAAACGGTTCTGACGGCGCTTGCCAACCTGAAGCCGGGAGCTTCGATCATCGACCATACGACGACTTCAGCTAAGCTGGCCCGTGAGCTTCATGCCGTTTGCGCTGAAAAACACATACGGTTTTATGACGCGCCGGTGTCTGGCGGCCAGGCGGGGGCGGTCAATGGACAACTGGCCATCATGGTGGGCGGCGATGAAGAGGGGTATGCGGATATCATTGCGCTGACCGCGCCATATACGAAGTCCATAACACGGCTTGGCGGTGCGGGCGCTGGCCAGACGGCCAAGATGGCCAACCAGATTGCGATTGCCGGGGCAGTCCAGGGCGTTGCCGAAGCTCTGCATTTCAGCAAATGTTCAGGGCTCGATCCCGAACTGGTGTTCACCGCCATTTCGGGCGGCGCAGCCGGGTCGTGGCAGATGACCAACCGTTGGCCCACCATGGCGGAAGGCCAATATGACTTCGGCTTTGCCGTCGACTGGATGCGCAAGGATCTGGGGATCGCCCTCGATGAAGCGCGCCATAACGGCGCTCATCTCGCCGTTGCCGCGTTGGTCGATCAGTTCTATAGCGAAGTCCAGGCAATGGGGGGTAGCCGTTGGGATACGTCAAGCCTTCACGCCCGCCTCGAAGCCCGCCGCAAAGATCCAAACAGCCGTAAGACCTGATCGGTTATTTGTTTGGCCTAATGCGGCTTTGGCGGGTTGAGGATAGCATTCGCCTTGGCGCGGTCGTCCGGTGTCAGTTCCGGCTCGATTTTGGTGGCCGCCTGCGTGGCTTTTTCCAGACCGGACATCGATGCCAGCCGGAACCACACATAGGCCAGCATTACATCCTTTTCGCCGCCCTCGCCGTGCGACAGCATGACCGCAAGATTGAACATGCCGTCTGGCTCTCCTGACTTGGCGGCTTCGGCGAACCATTTGCGGGCAACTACCAAATCTTTTCCGACGGCTTCGCCCGTATAGAAATAGGTGCCAAGCGCAGTCTGCGCCGCCGCCTGACCTTTAAGGGCCGCATCTCGGTAATAGGCGAGGGCCTTGGTGGTGTCCTGGGGCAGGGTATCGCCTTGGTCGTACATGCGCGCGACGGCGAATAGCGCGTCGGGATGGCCACGGCTGGCGGCGGCCATCAGCCATTGCGCCGCAACTTTTCTATCTTCGGCTACCCCGTCTTCGCCATTATAATAGATGAGGCCAAGTTCATACTGTGCCGGCGTAAAGCCGAGGTGGCCGGCCTTCTGGAAAAGGCTTATGGCTTTCGCGCCATTTTTATCGCCACCATAGCCCTTTTGATAAATTTGGCCCAGGACGTATCCGGCCGGCACATAGCCGATCGCGTCTGCCTTGACGTACCATTTTCGAGCCTCCTTCGGGTCGCGGGCCACGTCCCATCCCACCATATAAATCTTGGCCAGGGTCATCGTCGCGTCGGACCGCGTGCTCATATAATAGGGATCAACGGGATCGAAGGTCTGTTCGTCGCCAGGCGTAAACTTCGCTTCCGCGACCTGTTTCAACCAGTAGATCGCCTTTGCTGTGTTCCGCGTCGCCCCCAGGCCGGACAGATACATCTTGCCGGCCATGAACGCCGCCTGTTCATAGCCGATCTTCTTGTACGCCGTTTCGAACAAGCCAAGCGCCTTTTCATAGTCACCGGCGTCGAATGCCGCATAGGCATCTTTAAGCGAATGATCCTTGCGCAGGATAAAATTACGCCCCGCGGCGAAGGCTATGTCTGCGGAGGTGCAGCCGCCAGGCTGCTCGGCGATGAAGTTGCTGTTCGACGTCGTGGTGGGCGTGCCGTCGGCATCCGTCTTCAGATTGCTTTGGTCCTGGGCGGCGTTGCCGAAGGGGCTGGTGTCGCGGATTTGCGAATTGGGAGACGTGGGATCAGTTTCGTCGGCGCCGGGTTCCCGGTTGCTACTATTGTCACCGTTGTGGAAGTCGTCCATGTAGTCTTGAACGATCTGGTCGTCATAGGCGCTATAACCGCGGGCGAAACCGCAAGAGCTACTGCTTTGGGTCGTGATGCGCACGGCGGCACGATCGCGTCGCGTTTTCTGCCCCATAACCACGACGGTCGTAGCATCGGGCACCGGCGATGCCTGTGAGGCGATATCCGGCGGTGCCGCCGTTTGTGTCTGAGCACTTGCTGGAAAGCACAGTACGGCAGCGCAAAAGACGACGCGTGTTCCAAACCTGATCATTATCCACCCCCGCGTGTAATTTTTCACGGTATAATGATCTTGGGTCACAAATCGTCAAGCGAAATTGTTTGAATTTGCGCGAATTTGACGCGAAGGCGCGATTAGTTCGTGGCGTTCTTTTCGACGTATCGCTGAAGGACGCGGCTGTAGCTGTCGTCGAACTGGATCAGCGTAATGTCGTCATACGGCCATTCCACTTCATCTTCCTGCCAGGCGCCGCCGGGATCGACACTCTTGAGCACCACGCAGTCGTCTTCGACCACATCGACCAGGCCGACATCGGCGCTATCGGCAGCCGAAGCCACGACGAATTTTTCCTTGAACTTAAGCGACCGGAACAATTCGGGGAAGCTGCCTATACGCACCCAACTGTACCGCTTCGTGCGCTTGACGCTGTTGAAATCGAGGATTTTCAACTGCGCCTCGGCATAGTCCGAGACTTCGCAGTTTTCGATCAGGTCGATGGGAACCACCAGGGCGCCGACATCCTGCCATTCGTGAATGGCCTGTATCAGGACCAGATCCGGACCAACCGCCAGAACAAAGCCATCGTGCCCGCCACTGTCGAGCGTCAGGTGCACGAACGTGCCGAGGTTTTGTGCCGCTTCGAGGGTTTTGCGGATATCCATAATCAGGCTTTCAACTGTTCGGCGACATATTTGGCGAAATAGGTAAGGATACCCGAGGCGCCGGCGCGTTTGAAGGCGAGCAGGGTTTCCATCACGCCGCGGTCATGGTCCATATAGCCCTTTTCCACGGCGGCCTTGATCATGGCGTATTCGCCGCTGACCTGATAGACGAAGGTCGGCACCTTGAAGGTGTCCGAGACGCGCTGAACGATGTCGAGATAGGGCAGGCCGGGCTTTACCATCACCATATCGGCGCCTTCCGATATGTCGATGGCGACTTCGCGCAGAGCTTCTTCCGTATTGGCCGAATCCATCTGGTATGTCTTCTTGTCGCCTTTCAGCGCCTTGACGCCGATGGCGTCACGATAGGGGCCGTAAAAGGCGGAAGCATATTTTGCGGCGTAGGACATGATCATGGTGTCCTGATGGCCCGCAGCCTCCAGCGCCCTGCGAATGGCGCCAATTCGTCCATCCATCATGTCTGAGGGGGCCAGTATATCGGCGCCGCCGGCCGTGAGCGCCAGGGATTGCTGGACCAGCATGTCAATTGTCGCGTCATTGGCGATTTTGCCGTTGACCAGCAGGCCATCGTGACCGTGATCCGTGTAGGGGTCGAGGGCGATATCGACGAGCAGGCCGATGTCCGGCACGGCGGCCTTGATGGCGCGACACGCCTGGACGATCAGGCCTTCCGGATCTATCGCGGCCTTGGCGTCCGGGGTGCGGATCTTTTCGTTCAGATGCGGAAAAAGCGCTATGACGCGTATCCCGAGGGCGTGAGCCTCACGCGCTTCCTTAACGGCTTCGGCGATGCTTAGGCGGTCAACGCCTTGCAGGGAACCGATGGGGTCGCGTGCCCTGTCCTGATCGTGAACGAAGATGGGCCAGACCAGGTCGGACACATGCAGGCGGTTTTCCGCGACCAAATCGCGTATCCAGCCGTGCTGACGCAGGCGGCGGGGACGGCCAAGGGGGTAGGGAGCGAGTATCGGGTTGAAGGTCATGGCGCACTCTCGATTCGTCGACAGAGCTTTAGGCGCATCAATTGATCGCATCAACCCTTTACGCCGTTACGATTTGACGCAGCCGCCTTATGCTGACAACTCGGCCGCCATGTCGCGCAAGGTTTCGACCGTGTTGAGATTGCGCGCCGTCATGTCGGCTTTTATCGCCTTGCCTATCTTTTCCACCAGCTTCGATCGCCCGATACCGTCGGGTGCATAGAGGTACATCAGTTCGTCTGTAATTTCGTAGGCTTCACTGTCAGCCTTGAGGCTATCCATAAGCTCGCGATCGACATGCGACGGCGGCGCCTTGAAGAAGAAGACGTGCTGTGCCTTGCCCGTATGTTTGTGGTTCCGATACGGATTGTCCTTCAAAACCGTCTCCAGATGCGACAAGGTCACAAGGTGCAGATTGGCGTGGTACCCAAAGGTTTTTTCGACCACGCCGTCGATCAGGGTTTCCAGTTCCTGTTCGGACAAGGCGGATCGGAACAGGACATTCCCGCTTTGGATATAGGTCCTGACGTCCTGGAGCCCAGCCGCTTCCAGAGCGGTGACCAGGTTCTTCATGACCATTTTTCGTCCGCCGACATTGACGCCGCGAAAAAGCCCGATCCATATTTTCGACATCCGTGCTCTCCCTGAGCCAAAAAGGTGCGACAATCCGTCCGAAAATGTTTTGGCAAAATGGCTGGAAATTAGAACCGATTTGTCACATTGTCAGTATCAATGCACCCGGTAGGGTTATTTTAACCGGCTGCGGACTTGTTTATAAAGCGGCGAAGCGTTATTTCGCCGGTCATGAATGTGACCTTTTGCCGGTCGCTGGAGTTTGTCATGGACTATAATGCCGCTTTCGAGGCCGCTGTTGATGCTGTTCGCGCCGAAGGGCGTTATCGAGTGTTTGCCAATCTGAAGCGTCATGCGGGTGATTTTCCGCGCGCGACCTGGGTTCGTGACGACGGATCTGAGCAGGAGGTCACCGTCTGGTGCTCCAACGATTATCTTGGCCAGGGGCAAAATCCGGTTGTCATGGAGGCCATGCATGAGGCCATAGACGCTGTCGGATCCGGCTCGGGCGGCACGCGCAATATATCCGGTACGACCTGGTATCACAACGCTCTGGAAGCCGAGCTTGCGGACCTGCACCATAAAGAGGCGGCGCTGGTTTTCACGTCCGGTTATGTGGCCAACGAAGCGACGCTGACGACCCTGTACAAGATCTTGCCTGGCCTGATCATCTTCTCGGATGAACTGAACCATGCGTCCATGATTCAGGGGATTCGCAACGGCCGTGGCGAACGTCATGTCTTCCGTCACAATGATCTGGATCATCTGGAAGAGCTGCTCAAAGCGGCGCCGGCCAATGCGCCCAAACTGGTCGCCTTTGAATCGGTCTATTCGATGGATGGGGATATTGCCAATATTCGCGGCACGGTGGCGCTGGCCAAGCAGTACGGCGCCCTGACCTATATCGATGAAGTTCATGCTGTCGGCCTATACGGCGAACGCGGGGCGGGTGTCGCCGAACGTGATGGCATCATGGGCGAAATCGACATTATCGAAGGCACGCTTGGCAAGGCATTCGGCATGATGGGCGGCTATATCGCCGGCACATCGGCCATGGTCGACGCCATTCGCCTCTGGGCTTCGGGCTTTATCTTCACGACGTCCTTGCCGCCTGCGGTCATGGCTGGGGCTGCGGCAAGCGTGCGTTACCTTAAGGAACACAACGAAAGGCGCGTCGCGCATCAGGAGCGCGCCCAAACCTTGCTGAAGCGTTTGCGCGAAAAGGGCATAGCGACCTTCCCGACGCAATCGCACATCGTGCCGGTTCTCGTTGGCAACGCCAAACACTGCAAGATGGTGTCGGACATGCTGCTCAACGATTTTGGCATCTATGTCCAGCCGATCAATTACCCGACCGTGCCCAAGGGAACCGAGCGTTTGCGTTTCACGCCATCGCCCGACCATACGGATGAGATGATCGACCATCTGGTCGAGTCGATGGACAAGCTGTGGACCATGTGTAACGTGGCGCGTTTGCCGGCAGTGGCGTAAGGCTTGCTGAAGTACGCGTCGCGCGGCACACTCCGTTACGGCTGTGAGTCACGCAGCGAAACGGCGAGACGGCGAACATGTCCGAAGTCTTTATCGAAATGCAACGCAACGGCGCCTATCTTAAGGTGACCGCGATAGATTCGGGGACTGGCGAAGAAGCGTCGGCCATGGGGCCAGTAAGCGATCCCGAAGGTGTGAAACGTCTTGCCATTCTTAAGTTGCAAAACAAATTGTCCACAATAACAAAGCCGCTTTCGGGGGGACGCGGCAAGCTGATTTGACCTGGACATATGGCTATACACGGAACGAAGCCTGAATTGTCTTCCCGCTCAAGATGACGCCTCAGGTGGTGTTAAAAACCTTGCCTCACGCGGGTTGAGGGCGTAAACGCTGCCCTATCCCATTCCCTACTCCAGCACAGGATCGATCACGTGAACGCACCCGCGAACGCCGGCTCATTCATCCCTCAGGGCTATTTTCATAATGACCTGGCCACTGCCGACGCCGAAGTCATGTCGGCCATCAAGGGCGAACTGCATCGCCAGCAGGATCAGATCGAGCTGATCGCGTCCGAAAACATCGTCTCCAAGGCAGTGCTGGAAGCGCAGGGCTCCGTCCTGACCAACAAGTATGCCGAAGGCTATCCTGGTCGCCGTTACTATGGTGGCTGCGAGTACGTCGACGATGTTGAGCGTCTGGCCATCGAGCGCGCGAAGAAATTGTTCAACTGCGCCTTTGCCAATGTTCAGCCCCATTCGGGCGCCCAGGCCAACCAGGCGGTGTTCTTTTCCCTGCTTCAGCCCGGCGACACCTATATGGGCATGGATCTGGCCTGCGGCGGTCACTTGACCCATGGCTCGCCTGCCAACCAGTCGGGTAAATGGTTCAATGTTGTGCCCTATGGCGTGACGCGTGACGAAAACGTCATTGACATGGAGCAGGTCGCCGATCTGGCCAAGCAGCACAAGCCGAAGCTGATCATTGCTGGTGCATCCAACTACAGCCGCAAGATCGATTTCGCCCGCTTCCGTGAAATTGCCGATTCGATCGGCGCCTATCTGTTCGTCGACATGGCCCACTATGCCGGTCTGGTTGCCGGCGGCGTCTATCCGGACCCGTTGCCGCACGCGCACGTCGTCACCACCACGACCCACAAGACTCTGCGTGGACCGCGTGGCGGCATGATCCTGTCGAACGACGAGGCACTCGGCAAAAAGATCAATTCAGCGGTTTTCCCGGGTTTGCAGGGTGGGCCGCTTATGCACGTCATCGCCGGTAAGGCCGTAGCGTTTGGCGAAGCATTGCAGCCGGAGTTCAAGGCCTATGCCCGTCAGGTCGTGGCCAATGCCCAGGTTTTGGCCAGCACCCTGGTCGAGCGTGGCCTGGCGATCGTTACCGGCGGTACCGACAGCCACGTTATGTCGGTTGACTTGCGGCCTAAGGGGCAGACCGGCAAGGCGACGGAACACGCGCTCGAAGCGGCCTTCATCACCTGCAACAAGAACGGCATTCCGTTCGATCCGCAACCGTTCACCATCACGTCCGGTGTTCGCCTCGGCACGCCCGCGGGCACGACGCGTGGTTTCAAGGAAGCCGAATTTGCCAAGATCGGCAATCTTATCGCCGACGTGGTTGAAGGCATGGCGGCGAACGGCGGTGAGGCCGATCTGGCTGTGCAGGAAAGGGTTCGTGCCGAAGTTCTCGCGCTAACTAAGCAGTTTCCTATATATAGCTGATTTATCACGCTAAATATTAGAGTGTTGGAGAGGGTTTCTGGTCGCGGCCGGGAACCTTTTTCTTTGTCGGCATGGCGGCGCGCTTGCGCCCGCCCCGGAGACCTTGTCTGGCACGGCTTTACCTTGGCGCTATTTATGCTACTGATCCTCGTGCAGAGTTGTGCGCGAGTCTTTTAATTCGTTCGCGCGTAATTATATAAAGACATTATCCCTCAAACGGTTACCTGAAACTCATCATGCGCTGCCCATTCTGCGGAAACCTCGAGACACAGGTGAAGGATTCCCGCCCGTCGGAAGACGGCGCGGCGATACGCCGCCGGCGGTCGTGCTCGGAGTGCGGTGGCCGTTTCACGACCTTTGAGCGGGTTCAGTTGCGCGATCTGATGGTGGTTAAACGGTCGGGACGGCGCACGCCTTTCGATCGGGAAAAATTGGAACGATCCATTGCCATTGCCATGCGCAAGCGTCCGGTCGATCAGGACCGTATTGACCGGATGGTGTCCGGCATCGTGCGTCAGCTCGAAAGCATGGGTGAGACCGATATTCCGTCCGATACTGTCGGTGGTTTGGTCATGGAAGCCTTGAAGTCGCTCGATGTTGTGGCCTATGTCCGCTATGCATCGGTGTACCGGGATTTCCGTGAGACATCCGATTTCGCCAAGTTCCTAGGTGACGAAGGTCTTAGCAATGCCGTCATCGAAGACCCTAAGGATATAAAGCGCGGGCTGGGCGAACAGGATATTTCCCCCTCGGACGATGCTTGACGGGCGATGAAAAGCCGGTCGTTGACCCTGTTATGTGTGCGAGGCGCCGTTGGCCAGGCCTGAAATTACCTTGAAACTGGCGACGACGCTGGACGGCCGCATAGCGACGGCCGGAGGACAAAGCAAATGGATCACGGGCGAGGAGGCGCGCCGCGTCGTGCATGAATTGCGCGGCGGTCATGACGCTGTTCTGGTCGGTATCGAAACGGCGCTTCAGGACGATCCGGAACTGACGGTCCGCCTACCCAATTACGAAGGCTACCAGCCCGCCCGCATCGTTCTGGATTCGCGCTCTCGCTTGCCGCTGACCTCAAAGCTTGTCCAGACGGCGCGCGTCATTCCGACCTACGTCGTGACAACTCAGGACATCAGCGGCGAAATGCAGTCCTTGGGCGTCAAGGCGCTAAAAGTGCCGTCAAAGCATCAGCGTGTCGATCTTGAAAAGGCGCTGGAGGCGATCAGCGCCACCGGCATAGAGCGACTGTTTGTCGAAGGTGGCGGTGTGATCGCCACCGCATTCTTGCGGGCCGGCTTTGTGGATCGGCTTGAATGGTTTCGCTCGGCTACCATCTTGGGCGGAGATGCCAGGCCGGTGATCGGTCATCTGAATATTGACGACTTATCGCGCATCGTGCGCTTCACGCGGCTGGGCGTACAGGCGGTCGGTGACGACCTTTGGGAGACCTACGAATTGTCATGACCGTCAAGGTACGATAATCGTAAATAGAAAGAGATACAGGTGTTTACGGGTATTATTTCAAGCATGGGCACAGTGGGTGCCATGATCCGTTCCGATGGCGGTTTGCGCCTCACCATGGAGGTCGATTTCGACCTCGATGATGTCGATATCGGCGCCTCCATCAGCCATGCGGGCTGTTGCCTCACTGTCGTGTCGAAGCAGGGCCACAGCTATGACCTCGATGTGTCCAATGAAACCCTGTCCCTGACCAATCTCGGACGCTGGCAACCGGACAGCCGTGTCAATATTGAGCGGGCGCTCAAGATGGGCGACGAGCTCGGCGGCCACATCGTATCCGGCCACGTCGATGGGCTGGCCAAACTGATCGATGCGGTTCAGGATGGCGACAGCTGGCGCCTGACCTTCGAAGCGCCGTCGCCGCTGCATCGTTTTATCGCCTCCAAGGGATCGGTGGCACTCGACGGGATTTCTTTAACGGTCAATGAAGTCGAAGGCCAGACCTTTGGCGTCAATATCATTCCCCACACCTGGCTGCACACGACAATATCAAAAACGGCCATCGGCGACAGCGTAAACCTTGAGGTTGATCGCTTGGCGCGCTATGCCGCTCGCTGGTTCGAAACCGAGTAACGCGCAATGACATTGAACAAGATCACCACAGACCTGCAATCGGCGAATTATGATAGCCCGATTTCCTCGATCGAGGACATCCTGGAGGATGCGCGCAACGGTCGGCCCTATATTCTCGTCGATGCCGAAGATCGGGAAAACGAAGGCGATGTCGTCATTCCTGCCCAGATGGCGACACCGGATATCATCAATTTCATGGCGCGGTTCGCGCGCGGACTGATCTGTCTGTCCATTACCGGCGAACGCGCAAAAACGCTGCGCCTGCCGCCGATGGTCCATGACAATGGTGCACGTAACGGCACGGCCTTCACGGTATCGGTCGAAGCCAAGGATGGCATTTCAACCGGCATCTCACCCAAGGATCGCGCCCATACGATTGCGGTCGCTATCGATCCGACCAAGGATTCGCGGGATATCGTTTCGCCGGGTCACGTCTTTCCACTGGTCGCCCGCGACGGTGGCGTGCTGGTGCGCGCCGGCCATACCGAGGCCGCTGTAGACATATCGCGTATGGCCGGGCTTTACCCGGCTGGTGTCATCTGCGAAATCATCAATGATGACGGCACCATGGCTCGTCTGCCAGATTTGATAAAGTTCGCCCAGACGCATGGTATGAAGATCGGCACCATTGCCGACCTGATCGCCTATCGCCGTCGCACCGAACGCTTTGTTGAGCGCGTGCTGGATCGGCCGTTCGACAGTGAATGGGGTGGTCAGTTCCGCTTGATGGTCTATCGCAACCAACTGGACGAGTCTGAACATCTGGCCCTCGTCAAGCATCAGCCGTCGCCCAGCAAGCCAACCCTGGTGCGGATGCACCAGTTGGATATTGCGTCGGACGTCCTGGGTGGGCAGGGCGATGGATTGCGCAGCGGCTATGTGCAAAAGGCGATGCAGGTTCTGGCCGACCATAACGGCCCGGCTGTGATGGTCTTGTTGCGCGATCCCGATCCGAAGGTGTTGTCCAGCCGCTTCGGCGCCGACGACAGCCAGGCACAAAATCACCGCGGCCTGCGCGATTACGGTGTCGGTGCGCAGATATTGCTCGATCTGGGCGTGCGCGACATGATCGCCCTGTCGGCTACGCGCCCCAAGCCCGCGGCGCTGGAAGGGTACGGCCTGTCGATCATCGACTGGCAAACCCTGTAGACTGGCCCTTGTAGATTGGCAAACCTTGTAAATTTCGCTTTTTTGCGCCTAGATAAAGGCGTATGAAGCCCGACTCTAGAATATACATCCGAGGACGACTCGCTTGACCATTGAAACTCCGCTTCGCATCCTGATCGTCGAAAGCCGCTTTTACGACGATATTGCCGATGAACTCCTGGCCGGTGCGAAAGGTGCCCTGAGCGCCCTTGGGGCTGAATTCGATGTGGTGACCGTTCCCGGCGCCTTCGAAATTCCGGCTGCCATCGCCATGGCGGAAGATGCCGCCCATCGTCCGATGGGCCGCGCCTACGACGGATATGTCGCGCTGGGTTGCGTTATTCGTGGCGATACGACGCACTATGACTATGTTTGCCAAGAATCGGCGCGTGGCTTGATGGACCTGAGCTACAAGCAGCGCCTGGCGATCGGCTATGGCATATTGACCGTTGAAGACGAAGATCAGGCGTGGGTACGTGCACGTCGCTCGGAAGGCGACAAGGGCGGTACGGTCGCCAAGGTGTGTCTGACCATGATCGGCCTGCGCAAGACCTTGATGGACGGCAGCCAATGAGTGATGCGCCTCAAAATCCGGGCACGCCGCAAAGCCTGCAAGCCGTGATCGATCAGTTGAATGCCAAGGGCAGCGAACCAAAAGGTTTGTCGAACAAGGAAAAGCGCGCCCGTACCGTGTCGCGGCTTATCCTGGTTCAGGCCCTGTATCAGCTTGAATTGACCGGAACCGGTGTCGAGACGGTCATCCGTGAGTTTGCCGACCATCGCTTCGATACCGATCTGGAAGGCGAGCCTCTGGCGGCGGCTGACGAAGCCTTTTTCGCCGAGGGCGCCCGCGCCGTGGTAAAGGAGCAGTCCGTCATCGACGCGCTCATCGTTGACCGTCTGGCATCCGGCTGGCGGATTGAGCGCCTCGATACCACGGTCCGTGCCATTCTGCGCGCCGGCACCTGGGAGTTGAAATTCCGCCAGGATATAGGGCTGGAAGTGATCATCAACGAGTATGTCGAGATTGCGCGCGCTTTCTTTGGCGATGCCGAAGCCCGTTTTGTCAACGGCGCCTTGGACGGCATTGCCCGGGACGTTCGTAAATAAGCGAAATTTCACGGAAACTTTTGTCGCAATTTCTCCGATTGCGTGCAAAATGCCGCGCGCTCACTGAGGCCGGATTATGCCCGAACACGACGAATTTTCCATTATCGATCAGCTTTTCAAACCGTTGGCCGGGCTAAGCCGCGAGGCGAGGGGGCTGATTGACGATGTCGCCGTAATTCCAGGTGATGAGACGTGTGATCTTGTCATCAATACCGACGCCTTGGTAGCGGGTATTCATTTCTTTGAGCACGACCCGCTGGACCTGGTGGCGCGCAAGCTAATGCGCGTCAATCTGTCGGACATTGTCGCCAAGGGGGCCAAGCCTTACGGCTATCAACTGATGACGGCCTGGCCGCGCGGCACGCCCTACGCCGAAAAAGCCGACTTTGTGCGCGGTCTTAAAACCGATCAGGACCGCTACGGCCTCTCGCTCTTCGGGGGAGATACCGTGTCCACCGAAGGCCCCTTGGTGGTGTCGATGACCATGTTCGGCAAGGTCCCTGCGGGTAAAGCCTTGTCGCGTCTCGGCGCGCGAACTGGCGACAGGGTGCTTATCAGTGGATATATAGGTCAAGGATATCTGGGCCTGAAGGCCTTGCAGGGGCAGCTTCTTGGTCTCTCGCATGAAGATGTCAACGAAGTGATCAGCGCCTATCACCTGCCGGAAATCCGTACAGACCTGGTGGTAGCCGTACGCGATCATGCGCGCAGCGCCATGGACATTTCCGATGGCTTGCTGGGGGACGCCAATCATTTAGCCCTCGCCAACAACCTCATGATCCGAATCGATCTCAACAAGGTGCCGACCTCGCTGTCAGCGCGCGCGGCCATTGCATCCGGTATCAGCCCGGTCGAACTGGTGACCGGCGGCGATGATTATCAAATCCTGTGTACCGCCGATGAATCGGGGGCGCGGGCGCTGGTCATGGCCGGTTTTTACGATATCGGCATGTGCCTTGGCGTGTCCGAAGATACGCCGGCCGGGGCGGAGCTATGGGCGGATGATCGACGGATCGACGTGGCGGCCAAAGGTTATACGCACCGTCTTTAGACGTTTCTTACAAGTTGGAATATAAATCCGCCGTTCAACCAGATTGTCGAGTGGTCACATTGCGGTTACCCCAACATCATACGCCGTGCATAAGAGCAGCGCGTGCTGTGGAGGGTAACCAAGATGAAATCGATTCACAAAATTGGTGTAGTGGGCCTGGCAATCGCCTTTGGCCTGCCTATGGCCGCTTCGGCCCAGCAATATGATGTCCGTCAGTATGACGGCTATTGCTACGCCAAGAAGAAGGATGCTCAACGAAACGGTACCATTATCGGCGCCGTAATCGGTGGTCTGGTTGGTAGCCAGGTGTCAAAGCATGAACGAGGTCTTGGCACTGTCGGTGGTGCCGTTATTGGCGGCGCCATAGGTAACAGCGCAGGCAAGTCCAGCGTCAAATGCTACAATGGCGAATATTACTCCTATCAGGGCGCCTATTACGATCCGGCGCCGCCGCCTGCCGGCTATTCTGTTGTCTACTACAAGGAACGGCCGCCGCAAGGTTACTACCAGAAGGTCTATTACGACCGGTATCACCATGAGCGTCCCGGTCCGTGGGGGTATAGCAATGATGCCTGGCGTCACGACGATCAGAACCCGAATGGTTGGCGCGACAAAAATGGCTATTGGCATGACGGCTGGCGCGATTCTAACGGTCGGTGGCATGAACGCCGCTAGCCTTCCGAGCATTGGACTATAGTCTGAGGATGCGAAGCCCTCCGGTTCACCGGAGGGTTTTGTCTTTATCAACCATTTACGGCTAATTTCTCGAGCACCGGTCCCTGCGTTTCGAAGGGCTATAAACGGTTTGGCGGCACCAAATCGTGTTTTGGAAATTTTGGCGAAATGACGAACCTGATCGATAAACGTGCGCTCTTCTGCGGCCTTAGCGGTTTGATCATCGGTTGCGCCTTGGCTCTGCCGGTACAGGCGAGTAGTGGCGAGGGCAAGGAAGGGAAGGCGGCTTCGGCGCCTTCCGTACAACTGGGAGCCATCGGCATTCCGGTCACGGTCGACGGCAAGGTGGTCAACTACATCTTTCTCAGCATCAAGATAAATCTCAGCCCCAAGGCGAACGAGGCCAAGATGCGGGATATGGAACCCTATTTCCGTGACACATTGGTACGCGTGTCGTCCCGTGTGTCTTTCGCCCAGGCCAAGCGCGATGACCTCCTGGACGAGGCCCGCTTCAAGCAGGTGATGACCCCCGAGTGGAGCAAGATCACCGGGGCGGGTATGATTACCTCGATCGATATCGTCTCTCAGAGCCCTAAACGGCATCCCAGATAACATTATGCCGCAAGCTGCACAGGTTGTTGCGCTGCATTACATCCTAACTTCCTGAATTTTCATAAGATAAGTATTCGTGGCTCTGCAATGCAGCATTCACGACGTAAAAGTCTTTGAAATATAATGGGTTGTGCGCTCATCTTCGCTTGAAACTCAGATAAACATAAGGCACTCTTTGCCCCTGTCAGAAAATAAGGCTCTGAATTTGTCCTGTTTTTTGACTCCTAGAGCGGGGGTGGCAGGTTAGCGACACTCCTTACATATAAAGATACAGGGGTTACACTATGAATATTGCTTTGATGCTGGCGATTGCGGCCGGCATACTTGGCCTGCTGTATGGCGTCATTCAGACCCTCAATCTGATGAAGGCCAGCGCGGGTAATGCGCGAATGCAGGAAATCGCCGCGGCAATCCAGGAAGGGGCTGCGGCATATCTCAAGCGTCAGTATACCACCATCGCCCTTGTGGGCGTCGTTATCTTTGTCCTGGCCTTCTGGAAGCTCGGCGCCTTATCCGCTATCGGATTTGCCATCGGCGCGCTCCTGTCGGGTGCAGCTGGTTATGCCGGTATGCTGATATCGGTAAGGGCAAACGTCCGGACAGCTCAGGCCGCTTCGGAAAGCCTGCAAAAGGGCCTCAAGCTGGCTTTCAGCGCCGGTGCTGTCACCGGCCTGTTCGTCGCTGGTGGTGCCCTTCTCGGCGTGTCAGGCTACTATGCCTATCTGACCGAAGTACTGAAACTGGGCGCGCATGACCGTGAACTGATCAACGCTCTGGTCAGCCTTGGTTTCGGCGCCTCCCTGATTTCGATTTTCGCCCGCCTCGGCGGCGGCATCTTCACCAAGGGCGCGGATGTCGGCGGTGACATGGTTGGTAAGGTCGAGGCCGGCATACCGGAAGACGATCCCCGTAACCCGGCGACCATCGCCGATAACGTCGGCGACAATGTTGGCGATTGCGCCGGTATGGCGGCCGATTTGTTCGAAACCTATGCGGTGACAACGGTCGCCACCATGGTTCTGGCAGCCATATTCTTCGGTGACACGCCGTATGTGAACACCATGATGCTATTGCCGCTGGTCATCTGCGCCGTTTGCATCTTCACCTCTATCGCCGGCACCTTCTTTGTTCGTCTGGGTAAGAGCCAGAACATCATGGGGGCGTTGTACAAGGGATTGATCGCCACCGGCCTGATGTCCATTATCGCCGTCGGCGGCGTCATCAAATACATGGATGGTCTGGGTCTCGATACGCCCTTCTCCTATACGGCGGCAGGCACGACCTTCACCTTTACCGGCATGACCCTCTTCTGGTGCGGCATGGTCGGGTTGGCGGTGACGGCGGGCTTTATCGTTGTGACCGAATACTATACCGGCACAGGCAAGCGTCCAGTCGTCTCTATTGCCCAGGCTTCGGTCACCGGGCACGGGACGAACGTCATCCAGGGGCTGGCCGTTTCCATGGAATCCACGGCTATACCGGCCCTGATCATCGTCGCCGGCATCATCAGCTGTTATATGCTGGCGGGGCTCTTCGGGATCGCCATCGCCACCACCACCATGCTGGCCTTGGCGGGGATGATTGTGGCCCTCGATGCCTTTGGCCCGGTTACCGACAATGCGGGTGGCATTGCCGAAATGGCGGGTCTGGACAAGGAAGTGCGTCATACCACCGATGCACTCGATGCGGTCGGCAACACCACCAAGGCCGTCACCAAGGGCTATGCCATCGGTTCGGCCGGTCTGGGGGCGCTTGTCCTCTTCGCCGCCTATACGTCGGACCTGAAATATTTTGCGGCCCACGCGACGCCGGGTTCGTTCTTTGACGGTCTGGGCGATCTCACCTTCTCGCTATCGTCACCGTGGGTCGTCATCGGCCTGCTGATCGGCGGCCTGCTGCCCTATCTGTTCGGCGGCATGGGTATGACGGCGGTCGGCAAGGCCGCGCAGGCGGTGGTAGAGGAAGTGCGCAAGCAGTTCCGCGAAGACCCAGGTATCATGGCCGGCACGTCGAAACCGAACTACGCCCGGGCAGTGGACATGCTGACCAAGGCGGCGATCCGCGAAATGATCGTTCCATCCTTGTTGCCGGTCCTGTCGCCGATCGTTCTGTTCGTTGTCGTCTACAAACTGGGCGGCGCGGTGCCGGCGTTTGAAGCGCTGGGCGCCATGCTGCTTGGTGTCATCGTTACCGGCATCTTCGTCGCCATATCCATGACCTCTGGCGGCGGCGCATGGGACAATGCCAAGAAATCGTTTGAAGACGGTTTCAAGGATAAGGATGGCGTGGTCCATCACAAAGGCTCTGAAGCGCATAAGGCGTCTGTTACCGGGGATACGGTTGGCGATCCTTATAAGGATACGGCTGGTCCTGCTGTCAATCCGATGATCAAGATCACCAACATCGTGGCCTTGCTCATGCTCGCGGTCATGGCTCACGGTTGATCGCCAGAGGGCCAGTATAGATCGCCGATCTGACGGAATCAGATCGGCGCTCTATTTCTTTGCTTTACACGGTTTTTTATCCGAAAAGTGCGTCACACTTTTCGGAAAGCACTCTAACAAAAAGCCCGCCAGGCAACTGGCGGGCTTTTATATTGGGTATAGGCAGGAACTATTCGCGGCGGCGGTTGTTGCCGGGGTTGCGATCCTGATCGTTGCTGAGGCGTTGATGGCCGACGGTGCCCAGTACCTGCTCCAGAGCGGTGAGGGACCGGCCGCGGGTTGGCGTTTTGTTGGGGTTCGGTGTCAGGTCGCGGCCATCAGCGAGCGACAGCGTCTTCACCGCTGTCACCGTCTGGGTGCCGGTATCGAAATTGACCACTGTCACCGAGCGCGACGTCACGCGCGACTGTTTGTAGGTCATTTTCATCGACGTCTGGTCGATATAGTACCATTCCGACGGATTGTAGATCGACGTCTGGGACGGTGCGCCCAGCTTGTCGAGCACCACGGCTTGCGTATCGCCAACCTTGATGTCTGTGGAGGGCTTGGCGTCGTGGGACAGGTAGCCATGGTGCGTCATGGTCGGCGCGCACGCCTGGACCATGAGGGCCAGGGCCGAAACGCCAGCGATTACCAGACTGGTCTTAAGAGTAGGCAGGCGCATGAATATCCTGTTTAGTAAACGAACGCATTTGACCTATAGGGAATTTAGGCTTACGGCAAGCTTAAGGCCTAAACATGGCCATGAATAGTGAAATTTTTTGCCCCGGCCGTAACCCGGATGCGCCTGTTTTCAAGGCGGCTTTTGCGACGGCGAGGATGAGATATGCAACCCCTTTTGGATAAACTCAAATCCGTCTTCAAACCGCGACCGGTTAAGCTGATTGGTGATCGCCTGTACGCCGCTTGCGTGACGCAGGCGCGTCTGCCGGTCTTCTATGTCGATTACGGCATCGACGACGCCATCGGCGCTCGTTTCGAGCTTTTGACGTTTCACGTCGGTCTGGTTGTGACGCGGCTGAAATCTTTGCCCGCCGATGACCCGAGGACGGAGCAGGCGCGTGACACGGCCCAGCATCTGTTCGACGCGTTTTTGCTGGCGCTTGATTCGACGCTTCGCGAACAAGGTGTCGGTGATCTGGCCGTACCGAAGCGGATGAAAAAGCTGGGTCTGGTGATCTACACCCGCATGAAGCACTGGGACGATCTGTGGCGTGATGGGGCGGGATTGGGCGCCGAGGCGGACTATGCCGCCCGAACAATCTTTGCGGGCAGCGACTATTCCGGCGAGACGGAGGGCGAGGGCGCCCAGGATGCTATATCCGCGGCCGTCCTTGAACGCGCCCAGGCCTTTGCCATCTATGCTCAGAACGCCTATGACGCCTTTCGCGTTGATGACACGCTGGCGGGGCGCATAAGCTGGCCTGCGCCAGCAGCGCTTGAAATTGCCGAGGACTCGGCCGAGACCATAATTACCAGTGGAGATGCGTAAATGGACCAGCATGATATCGAAGAAAATCTGTGGGAGCATCGCGTGCGCTTCGATCAGGCGCTCAAGGGAATGAAAATCGAACTGGTGGCGGATGATGCGCGCCGGGCCGCGATTGCCAAGGGTTTCGGCATGGTGTCGCTTGACAGTTTAACGGCTGAGATTGAAACCCGATCTGCCCCAAGCGATAAGCCTATGGTGCAAGTCACCCTGAAACTGACAGGCGCCGTCACTCAGGAATGTGGCGTCTCCCTTGAGCCGTTCAGCCATCCCATAGCCGCTGACCTCACTATTGATTGTATCGAAAAGGGCCGGGTAACGGACGAAGTCGCCGAGATCGGCGCGCATGAATTCACGTTGGACGATCTCGACGAACCGGATGTCATCGAAAACGGCCAAATCGATCTGGGGCAATATGTTATCGAGGCACTGGGCGAGGCTTACGACCCGTTCGCTCGCAAGCCGGGGGTCGTATTCCAAGAGCCGGAAGTCGAGAAGGAACCGTCGCCGTTTGCCGTTCTCGCCAAACTGAAACGTGATGAATAGCCTTATGTGCGCTTATGATAGGGCTTGCATAGTTGCGAACTCGCGCTATCGTCCGCCGCTCGCGCCTGCGTCTTGTGAGAAGTTTAAGTGAGGTCAGATAAGTCCGTGACGACAACCGAGGAACCTCTCATTTCTCCTGTACCTAAAGATGCGCTGGTGATTGCGATTGACGCCATGGGCGGCGATCATGGTCCGGCTGTAACCGTTTGCGGCGCCGGGCTCGTCTTGGACGAGCGACCGGATTTGTTTTTTCAACTGCATGGTGATGAGGCACGCATCAATGCCGAACTGGCGCGCCTTCCTAAACTTAAGGCACGTTCCGTGGTCGTGCATACGGACCAGTGTGTCGCCATGGACGAAAAGCCCGCCCAGGCGATTCGGCGCCGCAACACTAGCCTGGCCAATGCCATTAACGCGGTGAAATCTGGTGAGGCGAGGGCGGTCATATCGGCGGGCAATACCGGCGCTTTGATGGCCTTGTCGAAAATGATACTCAAAATGATGACTGACGATCTGGAACGTCCAGCCATCGGTTGTTCTTGGCCCAACAAAAAGGGTTTTGGAACGGTGCTTGATGTCGGCGCCAATGTCACCTCCGACGCCCGCCAGTTGATCGAATTCGCCCTGATGGGCGCGGCCTTCCATCGCGCCGTACGCGGCGTTGAAAAGCCATCCATAGGTCTTTTGAATGTGGGTTCAGAGGACGTAAAGGGCCACGAAGAGGTGCGCGAAGCGCACAAGCTGTTGCGCGAAAATACCCTGGGGTTGAACTATCACGGCTTCGTCGAAGGCACCGACCTGTGCGCCGGCACGGTGGACGTGGTTGTCACAGATGGTTTTACCGGGAATGTGGCGCTGAAGACGGCCGAAGGCACAGCGCGGTTTATTAAAGACCTGCTTAAAGAGGCTTTTAAATCCTCGCCCCTGGCAATGTTGGGCGCCCTGGTGGCCGGTCCGGCACTAAAGGCCATGGCCAAGCGGATAGATCCGGCGGCGGGCAACGGTGGTCCCTTGCTTGGACTAAAGGGCATTGTTATCAAAAGTCATGGCGGCGCTGATGCCCGCGCCTTCTCCAACGCTATCAAGGTAGGCCTATCACTCGCCGCCAGTGGGTATGAACGTGACATCATCGAGTCTTTGAAGCAATTCTCCCAAAGCATCGATGAGGCGGAACAGGCGGCTATTGCCGCAGCCGCCACGGAGACAAATATAGGGGATAAGCCGGCCGCCAGCCAATTGGAAGCCGCGGGCAATAAGGTAAACTAGATGGGTGTGTTAAGATCGGCGGTCACCGGGGTCGGCGGATTCCTGCCTGAAACGGTGGTTTCCAACGACGATTTCGCCAAGACGGTAGACACGTCTGATGCATGGATCGTTGAGCGCACCGGCATACGCCAGCGCCACAAGGTCGATGCCGGGATGAAGACGTCCGATATGGCGGTAGAAGCCGCCAAGGTGGCCCTGGCGGCGGCGGGCAAGACAGTGGCTGATGTCGATCTGATCATCGTAGCGACGACGACGCCTGATATGCCGTTTCCATCTACGGCATCCATCGTGCAGCATAAGCTGGGCGCGCCGACCTGTCCGGCGTTCGATGTGCAGGCGGTCTGTTCGGGCTTTGTCTACGCCCTAAGCGTGGCCGATGGTTTCGTGGCGCGCGGTCTGTCAAAATGTGTGCTGGTCATCGGCGCCGAAGCCATGAGCCAGTTGCTAGACTATTCTGATCGCGGGACCTGTATCCTGTTCGGCGACGGCGCCGGTGCGGTGGTGCTTGAGCCTGTCGAAGGTGCGGGCAGTAAGACCGACAGGGGCATACTTGGTTTTGATCTTCGCTGCGACGGGTCGAAGGTGGATCTGCTCTATGTTGATGGCGGGACTTTCGAAGCGGAAAACCGTATTGGAAAGATCCGTATGCAAGGCAACCAGGTCTTTAAGCAGGCCGTGCAGAAGATATCTCAAGCTGTTGAAGCGGCTGTGGAAAAATCCAATTTGGAGATTGCCGATATTGACTGGTTCATTCCGCATCAGGCCAATCAACGCATCCTGAACGGTGTCGCGGAACGGCTCGGTCTGGATGAGACGAAAGTCATATCGACCGTAGCGCAGCATGCCAATACCTCGGCAGCCTCCATTCCGCTCGCCTGGTATGTTGGCGTGCAGGACGGCCGCGTCAAGCCGGGCGACCTGGTTCTGATTGAAGCGCTTGGCGGTGGTCTGACCTGGGGCGCGGCGGCGATTCGGCTGTAGGTGGCATTTGATCCGTCGGATTCAGGTTTTTTATCATCACTTCGCTATAACCCTTTGACGCAAACGGTAATTTGCGGCATGCTTGTGTCTGTAATTGGTGCAACCATTCAACGGACGGGGCATAAACACCATGAAAACGCAGACCTTGACGCGGGCTGAACTCTTCGAAGACGTGCACAACGAACTCGGTTTGCCACGTCAGGAATGCGCTGCGATCGTCGAACGCACGCTTGATCTCGTGGTTGAAGCGCTGGAGCGCGGCGATACGGTCAAGCTCTCAGGCTTCGGCGTTTTTCAGGTGCGTGAAAAAAATGCACGTGTCGGCCGTAACCCTAAGACGGGCAAACCTGCCGCTATCGATCCGCGCAAGGTGATTTCGTTCCGCGCCTCTCAGATTGTCAAGGCCCGCGTCGATGCCGGCACCCATGAGTAACCCCCATGAGTAACCACGGAGTAGCGTACCGGTGAATAAGGGGCCTTTAGCCTTACGGACCATTTCTGAAGCCGCCGACGCATTGGGCGTGCCTCAACATGTTCTGCGTTTCTGGGAAACCAAGTTTACCTTCATCCGTCCGACCAAGCGGGCTGGCGGCCGCCGGTTTTACCGGCCGCAGGATATCGACCTGCTGCAAGGCATAAAAACGTTGCTCTATGACCGTGGCTATACGATTCGCGGCGTCCAGAATCTGTTCAAGGAACATGGCCAAAAGGCTATTCTGAAACCAACGGGTCTGGGCGAGGCGGTTGCTACGGAACAGGGGCTCGTGTCGCGCGAAGAGATCGCGGTCGAAGACGCAGCCGGCGTCGGCCAGCCGGTTTTTGTAAGAACGGATATCGTTCCGACCATGGGTCTTTCGAGTGAGATGCGCGAAAGCTTCCTCAACATCGCCAAGGCGTTGGAAGACGCACAGGCGACGCTTGGACGTCAGATTGGCAAGGCTGGCCGTCGATCGTGACGTGGGTGCGCGTCGCTTCCGCTGATGCGCCACCGCTTTTGGAAATGGTCCCAAGATTTCTTTGGAAATATGCCTTTTGGGGATTGCGGGGGGGCGGTTTCGCCTCTATAAGCCGCCCTCTCCAAGGGGCGGTCTTGCCGTTACTTGCGAAATTGGACGGAGCGTGGCGCAGCCTGGTAGCGCACTTGACTGGGGGTCAAGGGGTCGCAGGTTCGAATCCTGTCGCTCCGACCATTTAAACAAAAACAGCGTGGGCTTTTCGGCCCACGCTGTTTTTGCTTGTCGCAAAAGTGTTATATACAAATGATACTATCTCCTTGCTGGAATACAGCACAATGAAACATAATTGAGGAGACTGAATGGTATCAAATACGGCCCTTTGGCAGGCCATAAACGCCTACGAACTGGACAACGCTGATGCAGCGTTTCCGTTTAGCCGCCGGTTGGCGCGAGACAATGGCTGGTCCCTTGCCTCTGCCCTGTCGGCCATCGCTGAATATAAGCGATTTATATATCTGGTTTGCGTCTCCGGCACGGTGCTTACGCCCTCGGAAGAGATTGACGCGGTCTGGCATCTCCACCTTCTCTATACACGTGACTACTGGGGGCGTTTTTGCACTGAGACGCTTGGGCGTGATATCCATCATGGTCCGACGCGCGGCGGCAGCAAAGAGGCCGATAAGTACCTGGGATGCTACCGTGATACCCTGCTGCACTATGAGAAGGAGTTCGGCGTGCCGCCACCGCGGCTGTGGCCAGATGAGGTGACGCGGTTTAATGCGCCGCCGCCCATTCTCCTAAATCCTGACGATCACATCATCCTGCCCAAACGGCAGGTTTTTTTATGCCTGTCTCTCACCGGACCGCTCGTCCTGGCGGGGTGCGAGATGGCCATACCTGTCTCGACCGTGCAGGGACCAATCGTATGGGCCGTCTTTGCGCTTCTGGGACTCGTCGTCTGTGCGCTTAATATGGCGAAGATCCTAAAGCACGGTTTTGTTGGCTTTGTCATACTGGCGACCTTCATGATCGCTTTTGCCGAGTTTTGGTTGAGCCCCAAGCTCGAGGCTTTGCTCAGTCAACTGGCTGGGGGCGCCGTTGACGCCGCTGTCAGTCAGGGACTGATCGCGCTGTTGGCCATGATGTTGGCCATCCAGATTCAGGCAAAAGACCGTCGCGGAGGCTCCGGCTCCGGCTCCGGCTCCGGCTCAGGCTCGGGCTCCGGCTGCGGAAGCTGCGGCGGCGGCGGCCACAGCGGATGCGGAGGCAGCTCCGGTTGCGGGTCGGGGTGCGGAGGCGGATGTGGCGGCGGTGACTAATCGTGCTCTATGCGCCGGTCGGGCACCAGCCAGATCAGAGCCACGGCGACGTAGCAGGCCAGACCGGCAAAGCTATTCCAGAAGGTGAGGGCGATACCCGCAATATATAGGCCCGTCGAAATCATCCCCTTTACGTCCTTGCCAATAGCCGTCGTGAGAATACTGTTCTGGCCGTTGCAGGCAATCAGGACGCGCACCAGAATATAATAGGCTATACTGGGCATTAGCAGGGTAAAGCCATAGAAGGCGGTAGGGATGGTCGCAAAATCGCTTTCGCCCATCCAGCGTGTGCTGAACGGCACCAGGGACAGCCAGAAGAGCAGGTGGGAATTGGCCCATAAGGTCGCGCCATTGATCCGCTGGGTGGCATGAAGCAGGTGGTGATGGTTGTTCCAGTAAATGCCGACATAGATGAAGCTCAGCGCGTAGAGTAAAAACGTCGGCAGAATATGGAGTAGCGCGTCGATGGACACGCTGTCGGGGGTATGAAGTTCCAGCACCATGATGGTGATGATGATGGCTACGACGCCATCGCTGAACGCTTCCAGCCGGGTCTTGGTCATGGGCTTGACCATCGGGGGCGGCGCATCGGGCGCAGGGGGGGAGGCAAGGGGTGTATCGCTCATTTGGATTTTTTCTTTCCCTTGTAATTTTCGGACCACGAAATAAGGGGGATAATGGGCACACCCCACAGTGTGCCGGCCAGTGCGTAGAAGATCAGTGCGGTTATCTTACCGCCATGAAGCACCCCAGCCAGAGACGTAATGGCCACGACGTAGACAACCAGAAAGACGACAATGCCGACGCAGGCGATCGCACGGCGTTGCGGCAGGCTCAGGCCTTTTGGCGGATTGTCTGACATCACCGGCGCTCAAGCATGCGGGTCAGATGGAAGAGCCCAAGGAGAACGGAACTGCCCACAAGAGAAACCATCAAGATCGAGAAAAAGTGATCGTCGAGCTTTTCGGAGGTTTGAACAAAAAAGTTGAGCAAAATCGCGCCGAAAATGGCGATGAACACGTTGATGGGAAAGCTGAAACGGCTTTTGCTCATGGCATTGGCGATCCATCCTATAAGGAAGCCAGCCAGCGTCGCCAGGATGTAGTTCTCGGCCGTCATAGCTTTGGTAGTCCTTTCTTTGGCCTTTTTTCTTCGGCAAAGCGCTTGAATTGATAGGGCCCGTGTGGGCAAATCACGACGCGGGCGAAGCGGCGGATGACCTTTAGTTATCGTGTCTTGCACGGTACGGCAAGGATTTGCGTCGGCCATAGCCTGAAGGTTAGATTGAGAATGAGGCGTAAAGTGCGACTTCCCCTTCGGTCGCCGCTGGTAGCGGTATGGTTGTTCGTTGCGGCATTTATGGTTGTCGCCATGGTCTTTGTCGGCGGCGCGACGCGCCTGACCGAGTCTGGGCTGTCGATTACCGAATGGAAGCCGATTTCCGGTGTCATTCCGCCTATGAACGACCAGGCCTGGCAGGCGGAATTCGCTGGCTACAAGAAAATTCCGCAGTTCAGCCAGATTAACCCGAATATGAAGCTGGAGCAGTTCAAAGGCATTTACTGGTGGGAATGGGCGCATCGTCTGATTGCCCGTCTGCTGGGCGTGATCTATCTGCTGGGCTTCCTTATTTTGCTGGCCATGCGAGAAATCCCCAAACGCCTGATATGGCGCAGTGCCGGGCTTATTGCATTGATTGGACTGCAAGGGGCTGTCGGCTGGTGGATGGTGTCAAGCGGCCTGTCGAAGCGTGTCGAGGTCGCGCCTGAACGGTTGATGACCCATCTGTCGCTTGCCCTGCTTTTGCTGGGCACCACCATATGGACGGCGCTTGAGGCGTTGAACGGCGAAAAGCGCGGTCGCGGCGCGCCGACCGGATGGAAAGTCGCCACGGGCTTTTTGCTGGCCGTTGTGTTCGTCCAGTGCATGTTGGGTGCGCTTGTCGCGGGCAACAATGCCGGCCTTATATATAACGACTGGCCCCTGATGAATGGCCATATCTTTCCGTCTGTCGACTGGACCAAGGGGGTCGGTTACAGCTTCCTGCACGATCAGGGGCTAGTCCAGTTCGTGCACCGCATGAACGCCTATCTGCTGCTTATCTTCGTCACGGCCTTTGCTTTGGTGATTACCCGAAAGACCAATGACGACAGGCTGAAGACGTCATCGGCCGTTCTGGCGACGGGGGTGTGGATACAGGCGGCTCTCGGAATCACCACCCTGGTTACCGTCGTTTCTCTCGGTTTTGCTCTGGCGCACCAGCTTGTGGCGGCGTGTCTGGTAGCGCTGGCGGTCGGGCTGATGTGGATGGTCGCCCGCGCCGATCGCGTCTTCAGATAGCCTGCGTTGAAAACGACTTCCACGGGCCGGTAATGGCGACCGTCACGCCATTGGTCTGGATATTCGCGAACAGGGTAGAGCCGTCGGGCGAGAAGGTGACGCCCGCCCATTCCGAATGCTGGCCTTCGACATTGCGGGCAAAGGTCGTGACCTTGCCGTCCGGCGTCACGATGCGCAGATGGTTGTACAGGATGTCTGAGTACCGGTCTTCGCACACATAGAGGTGTCCCCACGGCGCCACGGTCAGGTTGTCGGCGTAATCGAGCACCGACAGGTCGCTGGATTCGACAAACAGCTCGATCTGGCCCGGCGCATCACTTTCCCGGTCAGTGCCTTCGTATGGGCTGGGGATGTAGCGCATGAGCTGGCCAAAGGCTTTTTCGCCGCCGGAGGTGCAGGCAAAATAGAGCTCGCCGTCGCCGAAATGAATGCCTTCCCCGCGTGAGAAGCGTGCAGCGCCGGCCAGGTAGGCTTGGGTACGCAGGCTGTCATCCGGGCTTTCGACATCCTTCAGATCAATCCAGCGCACCGCGAAGGTCTGGCCTTGACGCCACAGTTTCGAATATTTGTTGCTGGTGGCCGCACGTGGGACGTCCCGGATCATCAAGGCCTGAAGGCGGCCGCCCTTGTGCAGGTCGCGTGTGTCGGCGGGCAGGTATCGATAGAACGCGCCGTCCGACATGTCCTCCGTCATATAGACGATGCCCGTGCGCGGATCGATTGCCACGGCTTCGTGATTGAACCGCCCCATAGCCTTGATGGGCTGGGGTTCGATCAGGCCCTTGTGGCCGGAAGGCACTTCGAAGACGTAGCCATGGTCCTTTTCAACACCGTCGCCCGCTGCCTGTGTGGTTTCTTCACACGAAAGCCAGGAGCCCCATGGTGTTGAGCCACCGGCGCAATTGGTGGACGTACCGGTCAGCGACAGGTGATGGCTTTCCAATTGTTGCGTTTTGATATTGTAGACGAGGGTGGTGGTGCCGCCGCTGAGCGGTTTCCCAGCCTTATCGAAATCGTAGATCCGAGACCTGTCGACCTTGTCGAGCAGGTGGTAGGTCTCCCCCAATGGCCCAATACCGTAAACGGTGTGCTTGATCTCATGGTTACGAACCAGGACGACCTTGTCCGGGTCGGCATGGGGGAAGGCGGACATCCCGTCATGCAGCCCCGGCACCAGCAGGCCATCGCCCATGGTCTCACCAACCGTGGAAAAGAGGCGATAGGAAAAACCGGCCGGCAGTTCGATAAAGCCTTTTGGATCCGGCTGTAGGGGGCCATATCCTTCTATCTCGCTGCGATAGCCCGGATCGCGTGTCGGTTCGGCGCGCACGGCTGCGTCTGCGCGGCGACCCAGGCCTGTAAAGGCGAGAGAAGTCGCCAAGGCGCCATTGAGCAGTAGACGGCGGGACAGTTGCATGGTTTGCCTCACGATTAGGGTGTATCTACGCCATGGCATGGTAGCGTCACGTTTTTATGACATAAAATAATGCGGTAATTTAATACCAAGTGATATTTTGCCAATGAAATCAAAGGGCTTTACGCATATGTCGAAATAAATGTACATTGACACGCGGTATCCCCTCATGTACATGACGCCCCTCTTCGTCTGGCGAAGCTTGTTTTCGCCGGAAATCAAAGGATTTTATCATGTTGACCTCCACGACAGCGGCGCTGAAGCCCGCGGATGTCGAGAAGAAGTGGATCGTGATCGACGCCGAGGACGCCGTGCTCGGCCGTCTGGCCTCGTACATCGCCATGCGTCTTCGCGGCAAGCACCTGCCTACCTACACGCCGCACGTTGACTCGGGCGATTACATCATTGTCATCAATGCCGAAAAGGTTCACCTGACCGGCAAGAAGGAAAATGAGATCTTTTACTGGCACACCGGCCACCCCGGCGGCGTCAAGCAGCGTACCCTCGGTCAACTGCTGAACGGCAAGTATCCGGAACGCGTCCTGACCAAGGCTGTTGAGCGCATGATGCCTAAGGAAAGCCCGCTGGCCCGTGGTCAAATGACCAACCTGCGTATCTACGCGGGCGCCGCCCATCCCCACGAAGCTCAACAGCCGGAAGTCATCGACTTCAAGGCGTTGAACCGCAAGAACGTCCGGAGCGCATAATTATGGCCGAACAAGCTCAAGGTCTCGAAGCCCTCGCTTCGCTGTCGTCGAACCCGGTCGAGGCGCCTGCCGTCCGCGTCCAGCAACTCGACAAGTATGGCCGCGCCTATGCCACCGGCAAGCGCAAGAACGCCATCGCCCGCGTCTGGATCAAGCCAGGCTCCGGCAAGTGGATCATCAATGACCGTGAACAGGAAGTGTATTTCGCACGCCCCGTTCTGCGCATGATGATCGCTCAGCCGCTCAACCTGACGGAGCGTGCGTCGCAATTCGACGTTTTTGTTTCGGTTCAGGGTTCGGGTTTGTCCGGCCAGGCCGGCGCGATTCGTCACGGCCTGTCCAAGGCGCTGACCTACTATGAACCCGGCCTGCGTGGCGTCCTGAAGGCCGCTGGCTTCCTGACCCGCGACAGCCGCGTCGTTGAACGTAAGAAGTACGGCCGCGCCAAGGCTCGTAAATCCTTCCAGTTCTCGAAGCGTTAATCCGCACGGGTTTCATACTCATGCAAGAAGCGCTTCGGGAAACCGGAGCGCTTTTTCTTTTGTTCCTTGTCCCTGAGGGAGTTCGATATGTCCCATAAAGTTTTCATAGATGGCGAAGCCGGTACAACGGGCCTGCAGATCCGCGAGCGTCTGGAAAAGCGTTCGGATATCGAACTGATTCGTCTCAGTGACGACAAGCGCAAGGACGCCGATGCGCGCAAAGGCGCCTTAAATTCCGCCGACGCCGTCATTCTGTGCCTGCCGGACGACGCCGCGCGCGAAGCCGTCTCGCTGATCGAAAATCCGGACGCGCGCGTCATCGATGCGTCGACCGCGCATCGCACCGACGAAGACTGGACCTATGGGTTTGCTGAAATGGCCAAGGGACAACGCGACGAAATCCGCGCCTCGAAGCGCATCACCAATCCCGGTTGCTATGCAACGGGCTTCATCGCACTCGTTCGCCCCTTGGCTGAAGCAGGGATCATCCCGCCGTTCTGGCCGCTGACCTGTAACGCAGTGTCGGGCTATTCCGGCGGCGGTAAGGCCATGATCGCCGAGTTCGAACAGAACACGACGGCGGACAACTACCGCATCTACAAGACCGACCTGAATCATAAGCATCTGCCGGAAATGACCTTCTACGGCGGCCTGGAATCGCCACCCGTCTTTATGCCGGCCGTTGGACGCTATGCTCAAGGCATGATCGTTGAAGTGCCGTTGCAGATGTGGGCGCTGCCCGACGAACCGGAGCTTACGAAGCTGCATGAGGTGCTGAGCGCCGCCTATGAGGGGGAACGTTTTGTTACGGTCGCACCGCTGGCTGAATCCAAAGCCACCAAGCACCTTCAGCCGGAAATGCTGAACGATACCAATCAGCTTCTGATCCATGTCTTCGGTGACGAAATTGGCCAACAGGCGCGTTTGGTCGCCGTGCTCGACAACCTGGGCAAGGGGGCGTCCGGCGCTGCTGTACAAAACCTCAATCTGGTATTAGGTGTGGAAGAAGGCCTCGGTCTAAAATAGGAAAGGGGACGTACGTGACGGACGCACAGTCGAAGTCGAACAGATTTAAGATTTTAGCGATTGTTTCCATCATTCTGATTGTCGCCATTACCTGTGCTGTGGCCTGGCTGGCTTTGCGTGTCGACCGGCACGATGCGGGCGGCTTTCCATGGTACGCCTTGACGCCTGTTTATATCGCTCCGGTATGGATTGCTGTGATCGCCCGCCGTCACCGCAAAAACAACGATAAGGAACGCCGATGAATCTGATTAGTTGGGCTGCCATCTACCTGATGATCTGGTGGGTGACGTTTTTCGCCATATTGCCATTGTGGAACCGTACGCCGACCGAAGAAGGCACTCTGACGGAGCGAGGGCATGACCCCGGTGCACCGATCACTCATAATCTTTCGAAGAAGGTCAAGATCAACAGCCTCGTCGCGCTCGTGGTATGGATCGTGGTGATGCTATTCATGTTCGTCTTCCATTTCCCCTTGCCCAATATTCCAACTGCCTGATGATACGCCTTGCAGTGGATGTCGCGAATCCGCCGCATTTTTTGTCCATTAGGTTCCAAACTTCAGGCGTCTACGTGCCTGTCCCGGTGGCGTATCCAGTCCAAAAAGTGCCTTTCCCTTTTGGGTTCAAGTCACTAGAGCGATAGTAGATCAGGTCGAATCGACCATCGCTCTGAATTTTGTTTGGCGCGCAGCCTTTGCTTTTAGATTACGGATTCTTCCCATGCGCCTGTCGCGCTTTTTCCTGCCCCTGCTCAAAGAAAACCCCGCCGAGGCTCAGATTGTCTCCCACCGCCTGATGCTGCGGACCGGCATGATCCGTCAGGAGGCCGCCGGCATCTATGCATGGCTGCCGTTGGGCCTGAAGGTGCTCAAAAAGATCGAAAAGATCGTCGAAGAGGAAATGACGCGCGCTGGCGCCATCCAGTTGCTGATGCCGACCCTGCAATTGGCCGACCTGTGGCGTGAATCCGGTCGTTACGAGGACTACGGCCAGGAAATGCTGCGTATCAAGGACCGTCACGAGCGCGAGATGCTCTACGGTCCAACCAACGAGGAAATGATCACGGAAATTTTCCGCGGCACGGTACGCTCCTATAAGGACCTGCCGCTGAACCTGTTCCACATCCAGTGGAAGTTCCGCGACGAGCAGCGTCCCCGTTTTGGCGTCATGCGCGGGCGTGAGTTCCTGATGAAGGACGCCTATTCGTTCGACATTGATGAGGCGTCGGCACGCAAGGCCTATAACCGCATGTTCGCGGCCTATCTGAACACCTTCTCCCGTATGGGCCTGAAGGCGGTGCCCATGCGTGCGGACACCGGTCCGATCGGCGGCGACCTTAGCCACGAATTTATCATTCTGGCGGAAACCGGCGAAAGTGCCGTCTTCTGTCACAAGGATCTGGTTGACATGCCCGCGCCGGGCAACGATGTCGATTGGGATAACCTGGAAGGTGTGTTCCAGGAACGGACGGCTCTGTACGCCGCCACCGAAGAAATGCACGATCCGGAAGCCTTCGCCAAGATTCCCGAAGACAAGCAGTTGTCGGCGCGTGGTATCGAGGTCGGCCATATCTTCTACTTCGGCGAAAAGTACTCCAAGCCGATGCGCGCCGTGGTCAATGGGCCCGATGGCGAAATTACCGTGCACATGGGATCGTATGGCGTCGGCGTGTCGCGTCTGCTGGGGGCGATCATCGAAGCGTCGCATGACGAGGCGGGGATCATCTGGCCGGAAAGTGTCGCGCCGTTCGAGGTCGCCATTATAAATCTGCGTCAAGGCGACACGGCTTGCGATGCCGCGTGTGAAAAGGCCTATAAGGCTTTGACTGCTGCCGGACGCGATGTCCTCTATCATGACAGCGATGAACGCGCGGGCGCCAAGTTCGCCGCGATGGATTTAATCGGTGTGCCGTGGCAACTGATCATCGGGCCCAAGGGGCTGGCTGACGGTCAGGTGGAGATAAAGAACCGCGCCACAGGCGAACGTCTCACCGTGCCCTTCGATGAGGCTCTGGCACAACTGTCTAAGGCGTAATGCATGGGGGCGCTGTTCGGCTTCAAGGCCTGGGAATTCGATCTCGCCTTCAAATATTTGCGTACCAAACGTAAGGACGGCGGCATTGCCGCCATCGCCATCATTTCCTTCGTTGGTATCATGCTGGCGGTGACGGCTCTTATCAGCGTCCTGTCGGTCATGAACGGGTTTCGCGACGAAATGGTATCGCGTCTTCTCGGTTTTGGTGGTGACGTCTATGTCGCGGGCGCACCGTTGAACGATTTCGCCCATCGCGACGACATGTTGAAGCGGATCGCCGCCGTTCCGGGGGTGACGCAGGTGACGCCGCATATCGACTCGCCTGGTCTTGTGCAAAGCGCGCACGGCGATGCCATGCCGACCTTGATGCGCGGCGTTATTCCGTCGGCCATCAAGGCTACGCCGATTATCCGCGACAACATCAAAGGCGGTTCGCTGGCTAATTTTGGCGTCGGCGACTACGGCGGCGACACGATCCTCATGGGGGATGACCTGGCGCAAAATCTCGGCGTCAATGCGGGCGATGAGCTCACCCTGATCTCGCCGGGCGGTTCGACGGCCTTTGGCGCCGCGCCGCGCCGCAAGGTCTATACGGTCGGCGGGTTGTTCAACAGCGGTGTCAGCGATATCGACCGCCTGTTTATCTATTTGCCGATCACGCAGGCGCAACTGTTCTTCGATCGCGAAGACGAGTGGGACCAGGTCGAAATCAAGGTCAAGAAGCCCTACGAGGTTGAATCCTATGAGCCGGCTATTCGCGCAGCGGTGGGCGGGCAGGGGGCCTTGGTCTACAACTGGAAGGAACAGAACGCGTCGATGTGGAGCGCGCTGAAGATCGAGCGCACAGCTATGCGTTTCATCCTGTTCTTCATCGTCATTATCGCCATGCTCAACATCATTTCCGGAATTGTGATGCTTGTGAAGAATAAGACGCGCGATGTGGCTATATTGCGGACAATGGGCGCCGATCGGGCCGCGATTTTGCGCATCTTCTTTATTGCTGGCACGACGATTGGTGCGTTGGGTACGGCGTGCGGGTTGATCATTGGCGCGCTGTTTTGCACCTTTATTGCCCAGATCCAACATTTTCTGGAATGGGTCTTTCACACCAAACTGTTTGACCCCAGCGTCTATTATCTTGACGCGGTCCCGGCCAAGATGGAGCCGACCGAAGTGGCCTTTGTGGTGATTGCGTCCTTCCTGGCCGCCTGTATTTCTACCTTCTTCCCGGCGCTCTGGGCATCGAAACTCGAACCTGTGGAGGCCCTGCGCTATGAATAAGCCCGTCCTGTCGCTTAAAGGCTTGCATCGCGACTATGCCCTGGGTGACGGCCGCACTCTGGCCGTTCTAAAAGGCGTCGACCTTGAGGTTCAGCCGGGAGAGCTGGTTGGGCTAGTCGGCCCGTCCGGCTCGGGGAAGTCGTCGCTGCTGCACGCCGTAGGCCTGCTTGAAGCCGCCCCCAATGCCCGGCTTGTTATCGATGGCGAGGATTTTCATTCCGCCGATGAGCGCAAGCGAACGGCCGCGCGTCTGCAAAAGATCGGTTTTGTATATCAGTTCCACCATCTTTTGCCGGAATATACAGCACTGGGAAACGTAGCGCTGCCGCAGCGGATTTTGGGGCGTCCGGTGAAGGAAGCCGAAGCGCGGGCGCGTCAATTGCTTGAAGCGCTGGGACTGGGCGAACGCCTTGATCACTTGCCTGCGCAGCTGTCGGGGGGGGAACAGCAGCGTGTCGCCGTCGCGCGGGCCTTGGCGAACAAGCCGCGTCTGCTGCTTGCCGACGAACCGACCGGCAACCTGGATCCGGCCACCTCTCAACAGGTGTTCGATGCTCTGAAAGCCATCATAAAAGAGCAGGGCGTTGGGGCGTTGATCGCGACCCACAACCTGGAACTGGCGCGCCACATGGATCGGGTCGTGCGTTTGTCAGACGGTCAACTGGTGCCAATGGACTTCGCGGCGGAATAAATCCACAAAACTCTCAACAGCTTATAACTTTGTTCCGCTGTGGACAAGATTCTCGCTTGCGTGTGGAACAAAAGGGGAATATAGAACAAATCAAGAATTGAGAACGTTATAAGAACTTATCGCTTCAGAACGAGGATGTGGAAAAATGGTCAGCGCCCTGCATAACCTGTTGTCTTTCGTAGCCGTTACAGGCTTTGTCGTTATCATGTGTCATGTGCTGTCGCTTGCGGCCTGAGTCGCGACTGAGTCGCTGAAGCAGATGGCCAAAGCCTTTTAACAGGAGCGGGCCTTGAGCGAAGCATTTGTCCATCTTAGGGTGAAGTCGGCTTATTCGCTCCTGGAAGGCGCCATCAAGGCCTATGACATGGGCAAGCTGGCGCACAAGCAGAATATGCCGGCTGTCGGAATCGCCGACCGGTGCAATCTCTTTGGCGCCCTTGAATTTTCCCAGTCCTGCAAGGACTCCGGCGTTCAACCCATTATCGGATGCTCTCTGCCTGTCCTCGGTATAGGCGGTATGCCGGCCGAGCGATGGGGGAAAATTCCGACCGTGGTTTTGTTCGTGCAGAATGAAACCGGATATCTCAACCTCACCAAACTCTCCTCTATTGCTTATGTTGATGCCGATGCGTCCGAAGAACCGCACGTCCGTTGGGATCAAGTGGTTCAGCATAATGAAGGTTTGATCCTGCTGTCGGGAGGGTTTGACGGCCCCGTTGACGTCATGTTCCGTCAGAACAAAGCCGATGAAGCAAAGGCCGCGTTGCGGGCTATGCATGAGGCGTTTGGCGATAGGTTCTATATCGAGCTACAGCGTCACGACGGTAGTCCGCATGGCGGTATCAAGGGCAGTGCGACGGAATTCGGTCTTGTCGAATTCGCCTATGCGAACGATGTGGCTTTGGTAGCGACCAACGATGTCCAGTTCGCGACACGTGATCTGGCTTCGGCGCATGAAGCACTCCTATGTATTTCCGACGGCGCCTATATGGGCCAGGATGACCGCCGCAAGGTGACTAAGGAGCATTGGTTCAAGCCGGCTTCGGCCATGCGGGATCTGTTCGAGGACCTGCCGGAAGCCTGTGACAATACCCTCGAAATCGCCCGACGCTGTGCTTTTCTGGTCAACAAACGCGATCCGATCCTGCCGCGTTTCGATACGGGCGCGGGCCGAAATGAGGCCGAAGAACTGGCCTATCAGGCGCGCGAGGGACTGAAGGATCGCCTTAAGCAGATCAAGCTGGCTGTGCCTGAGGAAGACTATTGGGCGCGTCTGGAGCGGGAAATCGGCATCATTCAGCAGATGGGATTTCCTGGTTACTTCCTGATCGTTTCCGACTTTATCAAGTGGGGCAAGAACCATGATATTCCCGTCGGACCAGGCCGGGGTTCGGGGGCCGGTTCGGTTGTCGCCTGGGCATTGACCATTACCGATCTCGACCCCTTGCGGTTTGGATTGCTGTTTGAGCGCTTTCTGAATCCGGAACGCGTCTCCATGCCCGACTTCGACGTCGACTTCTGTCAGGAACGGCGCGAAGAGGTTATCAGCTACGTTCAGGAAAAATATGGCCGCGACCGTGTGGCCCAGATCATCACCTTTGGTACCTTGCAGGCGCGCGCGGTGCTGAGGGACACCGGCCGTGTCATGCAAATGCCGCTCGGCCAGGTCGATCGTCTGTGCAAGATGGTCCCTAACAACCCGGCCAATCCGACGACCTTGGCGCAGGCTATTGAAATCGAGCCGCGCCTGAAGGAGGCGCGTGACGACGACGAGGCGGTCAAGCGGCTGTTGGACACGGCGTTGAAACTGGAAGGCCTGTACCGCAACGCGTCGACCCACGCCGCCGGTATCGTCATCGGTGATCGGCCACTGACCGAATTGGTGCCGCTTTATCGCGACCCGCGGTCCGATATTCCGGCGACGCAATTCAATATGAAGTGGGTGGAAAGCGCGGGGCTCGTCAAATTCGACTTCCTCGGCCTAAAGACCTTGACCACGCTCAAGCGTGCGCAAAACTATCTGCGCAAGCGTGGGATTGATATCAATTACACCACCTTGCCCCTCGACGATGCGGCTACCTATGAGTTGCTTGCATCGGGCCAGTCAATCGGCGTGTTCCAGTTGGAAAGTCAGGGCATGCGCGATACGCTGCGCAAGATGCGTTGCGGCTCCCTGGAAGAAATCACCGCTTTGATTTCTCTCTATCGCCCGGGACCGATGGATAATATCGACACTTACGTTGACCGTAAGTTCGGTCGCATGGAAATCGATATGCTGCACCCCAGCCTTGAGCCCGTGCTCAAGGAAACCTACGGGGTTATCATCTATCAGGAACAGGTGATGCAGATTGCGCAGATCCTGTCGGGATACAGCCTGGGTGAAGCCGACCTTCTACGCCGCGCCATGGGTAAGAAGAAGAAGGAAGAAATGGACTTGCAAAAAGCAAGGTTCATTTCCGGCGCCAAGGAAAAGGGCGTTGATGAGCGCCAGTCGGACAGCATCTTCGAACTGGTCAACAAGTTCGCCGGCTACGGCTTCAATAAGTCCCACGCCGCGGCCTACGCCTTCATTTCCTATCAAACTGGCTATTTGAAAGCGAACTATCCGGTCGAATTCTTTGCTGCCTCGTTCAGCCTAGATATCACCAACACGGACAAGCTGGCTGTTTTTTATCAGGATGCGCGGCGCTTCAACGTCACCGTGCGACCGCCAGATATCAACCGCTCCATGGCCGATTTCGACGTCGAGGATGGCGAAGTCTTGTATGCGCTGGGCGCCATCCGCAATGTCGGCTTCGAAGCTATGCTGAGTGTTGTCCAGGCGCGTGAGGAAGGGGGGCGGTTCACTGATCTTTTTGACTTCCTCGAACGTATAGACCCCAAGGCGGTGAACAAACGCGCACTGGAAAACCTGGCCAAGGCGGGGGCTTTCGATTCGATCCATCCCAATCGTGCCCAGATCGTGGCTGCGGCCGACATTTTGATTGCCTACGCCCAGAGCATGGCGGCCGACCGGGCGGCCTCCCAGGTTAGCCTGTTTGGCTCCAACGAATCGTCGCGACCGCGTTTGCCGAAGGTCGCTATGACGTCGGGCCCTGCGCGCCTGGACGAAGAACTGGCAGCGATCGGCTTTTATCTGTCGGGCCATCCGCTTCAGGATATGCTTGATGTCTTCAAGCGCCGCAATGTCACCCTATATGCCGACGCCTTGTCTCTGGCCGCCGAAGGGCGCGAGGCGTTCCGCATGGCTGGCATTATCCGTCGCAAACAGGAGCGCGCGGCTGCGGGGTCGGGCGACAAGTTCGCCTTTGTTACGCTTTCGGACCCCAGTGGCGAATACGAGGTCCTGTTCCCACCCGAATCCTTGCGCAAGAACCGCGATCACCTGGAGGTCGGCGCATCCATTGTGCTGAAGGTGCGCAGCAAGGGCCGCGACGGAGAGGTGCGCTTCTTCGGCGATGAGGCGCAACCTCTGTCTGCCGTCCTCAATACCGGAGAGATGGGGCTAAAAGTCCGTGTTCTGGCCAACGTCATCGACCTGGCGGAATTGCGCGAGAAAGTCGAGGCGTCCAAGGCGCCGAAGGGCGGCGAAATCAGCGTTTCGGCTGATCTGGGCGGCGAGGGGGAGATCGAGTTCAAGCTGCCGCATCGCTATAGCCTGGATGCCCACTTGCGTGGCGCTTTGAAACATATGTCCGGCATTCTGGAAATCGAAGACGCCTGATCGGAATTTTTATGCGTCGCAAGGCTTGATTTTTCTTACAATTGTGACTAGGTGCACGCCATCTCACACGCAGATGCGCGCCGTCTTTCTTTTGAATGCAGCGTTCCGAGGCTGAAACGGGCATGGGCTCGCCAGGCTTTTCTATCTGCGGAGGATTATCGGAAGAAGGATACAATATTATGGCTATGCCTGAAATCTCCATGCGTCTGCTGCTCGAAGCTGGCGCTCACTTTGGTCACCAGACGCACCGCTGGAACCCGAAAATGGAACGCTACCTCTTCGGTTCGCGCTCCAACATCCACATCATCGATCTGTCGCAGTCCCTGCCGTTGTTCCACCAAGCCCTGTTGAAGGTGCGTGAAGTGGCCGCCGCCGGTGGCCGCGTCCTGTTTGTCGGCACCAAGCGCCAGGCGCAAGGCCCGGTCGCGGCCTCCGCCAAGCGTTCGGCCCAATACTATGTCAACCACCGCTGGCTCGGTGGCACCCTGACCAACTGGCGCACCATTTCGGGTTCGATCGCTCGCCTGCGTGAACTGGAACAGGTTCTTGACAACAATCCGGCCGGCCGTTCCAAGAAGGAACTGCTGACCCTGACCCGCGAACGCGAAAAGCTGGAGCTGTCGCTGGGCGGTATCAAGGACATGGGCGGTATCCCCGACCTGATGTTCGTGATCGACACCAACAAGGAAGGCATTGCCATCCAGGAAGCGCGCAAGCTGAACATTCCTGTCATCGCGATCCTCGACTCGAACTCCGATCCGGACGGCATCACCTATCCGGTTCCGGGTAACGACGACGCCGCACGCGCCCTGCAACTGTATTGCGACTTAGTCGCCGATGCGGTTCTGGACGGTCTGGCTGCCGGTCAAGTGGCCTCCGGCCGCGATCTGGGCGCCTCGATCGATCCGGTCGAGCCGGCTCTGGTTGCCGAGGATACCGCTGAGGCTTCCACCGAGGCCTAAGGCTTCCTATATGGGGGCCAACGTCGATAGTTGGCCCTATCGAGACTTGCAGCAGCTTAAGGCCCCCACGTTGTTTTTGGGTGGCTTTAAGCTGTTGCTGAATTGACATGTACCGCAGTTAAGACGCTGCGAGAACTTAAACACTAAACTTTGGAGGATTTCATGGCTGAAATCACTGCTGCCCTGGTTAAGGAACTGCGCGAAAAGTCGGGCGTGGGTATGATGGACTGCAAGAAGGCGTTGGCCGAGAACAACGGCGACATCGACGCATCCATGGACTGGCTGCGCGCCAAAGGCCTTTCGAAGGCCGCCAAGAAGGCTGACCGCGTCGCCGCCGAAGGTCTTGTCGCCATCGCCACCAAGGTCGAAGGCAAGGGCATGACCGCCGCTGCCGTCGAAGTGAACGCCGAAACCGACTTCGTGTCGCGTAACGACCTGTTCCAGGCCCTGGCCCGCAACGCCAGCAAGGCCGCGCTCGATGTCGATACCGTCGAAGCCACCGCCGCTGCCGTCAACGACGAAATCACCAACCTGATCGCCACGATCGGTGAAAACATGGTTGTGCGCCGTTTCGCCAAGTTCAGCGTTTCGGAAGGCGTCGTCGCCACCTATATCCATAATGCCATCGCGCCGGATCTCGGCCGTATCGGCGTTCTGGTTGCGATCGAGTCGGCCGGTGACCCGGAAGCGCTGAAGGACATGGGCCGCAAGGTTGCCATGCACATCGCCGCGACCCAGCCCTTGTCGCTGAACGTCGAAGACCTGAACCAGGAACACGTCGAACGCGAAAAGGCGGTTCTGACGGAACAGGCCAAGGAATCCGGCAAGCCGTTGCAGGTTATCGAAAAGATGATCGAAGGCCGTATCCGCAAGTTCTACGAAGAAGTCGTGCTGCATAAGCAAGCCTTCGTCATGAATCCGGATCAGACCGTCGAACAACTGGTCGAAGAAACCGCTAAGACGCTCGGCACCCCCGTGAAGATCGTCGGTTTCAACCGTCTCGCCCTCGGCGAAGGCGTGGAAAAGAAGACCGAAGACTTCGCGGCCGAAGTCGCATCGATGATGGGCGGCCAATAAGCCATTTCATTACCGGAATCGGGGCGTCGGCATTTGACATGCCGGCGCCCCTTTTTTATGACAAAAGACCGCTAAAGCGCTAAAGCCTTCTTACCCTGACGCCTGACTGATTCCGGAGCCTGCCAAATGACCATCCCATCTTCGGAACCGCTCGCCTATAAACGTGTGCTGCTCAAGGTCTCCGGCGAAGTGCTGATGGGGGACCAAGGTTTCGGCATCGACATGAAGACGGTCCAGGCCGTCGCTGAGGAAGTCGCCGCCGTGGCGCGTTTGGGCGTGGAATTGTGTCTCGTTATCGGTGGCGGCAATATCTTCCGTGGTCTATCCAAAGCGGCCGGCGACATGGAACGCTCCAGCGCTGATTACATGGGTATGCTGGCCACGGTCATGAATGCCTTGGCCATGCAAAATGCGTTGGAACGCCAAGGGATCGATACACGTGTCCAATCGGCGATCCAGATGAATGCCGTATGCGAACCTTTCGTACGCCGCCGCGCTATTCGCCACCTCGAAAAAGGCCGTGTTGTCATTTTCGCCGCAGGAACGGGCGCGCCGTATTTTACTACAGATACGGCTGCCGCTTTGCGGGCGGCGGAAATGAATTGCGACGCTCTGTTCAAGGGGACATCGGTCGACGGCGTCTACACGGCCGACCCCAAGAAGGATGCGACCGCCGAACGTTACGACAATCTGAGCTATCTCGAAGTGCTGTCGCGCGATCTGAGGGTAATGGATGCGTCGGCGGTGTCGCTGATGCGGGAAAACCATATCCCGATCGTCGTTTTTTCCATCCGTACGCCGGGTGCGCTGAATGAGGTCATTCACGGCCGCGGCACCTATACCGTCATCAAGAAATAAGGAGGGCCCAATGGCCAAGCCCGAACTCACCAACTATAGAGATCGCATGGATAAGGCGGTCGATGCGCTGAAGGAAGATTTTTCCGGCCTGCGCACTGGCCGTGCTTCGGCCTCATTGCTCGATCAGATCGTGGTCGACGCCTATGGTTCGACCATGCCGCTTACTGCCTGCGCCGCCATATCCGTGCCGGAAGCGCGCATGATCAGTGTCAATGTTTATGACAAGGGTACGGTTATCGCTGTGGAAAAGGCCATACGCAATTCTGGTCTGGGCCTGAATCCCATTACGGACGGCACGACTCTGCGCATCCCCATTCCGCCGCTGACCGAGGAGCGCCGCAAGGAATTGGTCAAGATCGCCGGAAAGTACGCGGAAAGCCAGAAGGTTGCGGTTCGCAACGTACGTCGCGAAGCCATGGACGATCTCAAAAAGGCCGAAAAGGCGTCGGAGATTTCCGAGGACGAAGAGAAGAAGGGCGGCACTGAAGTCCAGGGCTTTACGGATGCGGCTATCAAGCGTATCGACGAATTGCTGAAGGTCAAAGAAGCCGAAATCATGCAGGTATAGGCCTGTCCGCCGGAAAGTTGCGTTTATGCCGTTAGGCCCCACGGATGCTCTGACTGTCACCTCTCGTACGGGAGTGACGGCCCATGACCTGACGGCGTGCGATGCTCGCACCGCCTTGCACGTCGCCATCATAATGGATGGTAACGGACGTTGGGCCAAGGCGAAAAACCAAATACGAACCATGGGTCACAAGGCCGGCGTAGGTGCGTTGAAACGCACCATAACAGCAGCCGTTGATCTGGGCGTGACACATCTAACGGTTTTTGCGTTTTCAACGGAAAACTGGCGTCGTCCGGAATCCGAAGTCAACGACCTGATGGGGCTATTGCGGGCCTTTATAAAATCGGACCTCGAGCGCCTGCGCCGAGAAGGTGTTTGTGTACGCATCGTCGGCCAGAAGGCGGGCCTGCCGGCTGATATCGTTGGCATGGTCAATGATGCCCATGAAAAAACCAAGGATAATTCGCGTTTTTTCCTTCAGGTCGCTTTGAACTACGGCGCTCAGGCGGATATCGTGGAGGCGGCGAAAGCTATAGCTGCCGGCGTCAAGTCGGGCGCCATCGATCTGGACGACATCACGCCGGAAAGCTTTGGTGGTTATCTGTCGACCAGCGGTCTGCCGCCGCTCGACCTACTTATCCGGACAAGTGGTGAACACCGGCTATCGAACTTCCTTCTGTGGGAAGCGGCTTACGCTGAGTTCGTATTTCAGGACACCCTTTGGCCGGACTATGGTCGCGAACATTTAAAGGCCGCGCTGGACATATTTTCCCGCCGGGATCGCCGGTTCGGCGCCGTGGAAACGGGACATGTCCAAAAGCCCTGATGACGCCTTGAAAGCCGTTGCGAAACCAAGCAGCAAAGGGCGTGAGCTGGCGATTCGAATCGTGTCGGCGCTCGTCTTGATTGCGGTTGTTCTCGTTATCACTATGTTGCCGGATCATCGCCCGTTCCTGGTCATGCTCAGCGTCGGTGTGGCGCTTTTGTGCATCGAATGGGGACTGATGATGGCCCCGAATATTTCCGGTCGAATATCGGTGGCTGTTGCCCTGGCGGCCATCAGCGCCTTGTTCGTTGGTTTCCTCGGGCATCCGATTCTGTCGATTTTGGTTCTGACTTTCGGAGCCTTGTGCGCGGGACTCTATGCCTACCGGCTGCACGTCGGGTGGTTGGATGCGGCCTATGGCGCCATGTATATCGGCTGGCCGGCGATCGTGATCATGTGGCTGCACCAAAGCAAAAATGGCACCTTGTGGGTGTTGTTTGCCTTTCTTATCGCTTGGGCAGCCGATAGCGCAGCGTTTCTGGTCGGGCGAATGGTGGGCGGCCCCAAGCTTTGGCCACGCTATTCGCCGAACAAGACATGGTCCGGTTTCGCTGGCGGTTTGATTGCCGGGATGCTGACGGCCGGCGCCCTGTCGGACCTGACCGGGTTATTTAAGCACGATATTTCGGCGTCAATGGTTGGCCTTTTGACTGCCTTGGCCACTATGGGCGGCGATCTGTGGGAGTCCGCGCTAAAGCGCCGGTTCGGCGTCAAGGATGCCGGCACGCTTATCCCCGGCCATGGCGGGTTGCTTGATCGCGTCGACGGTTTAATGTTTGCTATCGTCGCCATCGGCGGCATTCGGCTATTGGTTTTGTTGGGGACCGAGATATGAGACGCATATCCATTCTCGGTTCTACGGGGTCGATCGGTGTTTCCACCCTGCGCCTGCTCGATGAAACAGGCACCCTGGGTGAAGACTATGTCATCGAAGCCCTTATCGGCGGGCGAAACGTCGAGTTGCTGGCCGAACAGGCGCTGAAATACCGCCCGGCCATCACGGTTCTTGGCGACGCCGTCCAATGGAGCCGTTTCCGGAAGCTTATCGGTAATGCCGGGCTTGAGATTGCCTGTGGTGAAGAGGCTGTCTGCGCTGCCGCCGGGCGTAAGGCCGACTGGGTAATGGCGGCAATTGTCGGGATTGCGGGGCTTAAGCCGACCTGGGCTGCGGCGGGGACCGGTGCCGTTTTGGCTTTGGCAAACAAGGAAAGCCTGGTGTGTTGCGGACGAGCGCTGATTGAGCGCGTCGAAGCGCACGGCGGTCGCGTCTTGCCGGTCGATTCCGAACACAACGCCATTTACCAGGTGCTCGATCAATCGCAACGCGACCGCGTGTCCCGGCTTATCCTGACCGCCTCAGGCGGGCCGTTTCTGGGGCGGACGCGTGAGGACCTGAAATCGGTGACGGTGGAACAGGCTCTGAAGCATCCGAACTGGTCGATGGGCGCTAAGATCACCATCGATTCGGCCACGCTGGCGAACAAGGGGCTCGAATTCATCGAAGCGGCCTACCTGTTTGATGTCCCGGCTGACAAAATTTCCGTGCTTGTTCATCCCCAGTCGGTGATCCATTCCATGGTCGAATACAGGGACGGCTCGTCGCTGGCGCAACTGGGCTCACCTGACATGCGCGTGCCCATTTCTTACTGCCTGGCCTGGCCCTATCGCATAGATTGGGAGGCGCCGCGCCTGGATCTGGCGGCGCGCGGTACACTGACCTTTGCCGAACCGGACCTCGATGCCTTTCCAATGCTGAGGCTAGCGCGTCAGGCCCTGGAAGCCGGCCAGGGGATGCCGACGGTTTTCAACGCCGCCAACGAGGTCTGCGTACAGGCCTTTCTGGACCGCAAAATCGCCTTTTTGCAGATCGCCGAATTTGTGGAATCTGCCATGATGCGGGCTCAATTGCCGTCTATCCCTTCCAAAGATCACGTTAATCGTGATACGAACGATGGCATGATGATATCTGCGCTGGACATCGACCGCGATATCCGGCGTTTGATGGGCGAACTTTTCGCCGAGTCGCGCTTGCGGGCGTAGGGTAGGGGAGACGGCATTTGTTGAATTTGATCGCGGGCGTCGTGCCCTTTCTGATCATGATCTCGGTTATCGTGTCCTTTCACGAATACGGACACTATGGTATCGCGCGCCTGTTCCGGACCCGTGTTGAACGATTTTCTGTCGGGTTCGGCAAAGTGCTTCTGCGTCACAAGGCCAAGAATGGCGTCGAATGGTGCCTGAGCGCCATACCTCTCGGCGGTTACGTCAAATTTGCCGGCGACGAGAATATTACCTCCATGATGCCATCCAAGGAGGATCTAGAGGCATCACGCGCCGCGATCACGGCGCGAGAAGGCGCCGATGCCGTCAATGACTATTTCCATTTCAAGCCACTTTGGCAACGTTTTCTCATTATCCTGGCTGGACCCGCGGCCAATTTCGTGTTGGCCATCCTCCTGCTCAGCATCGTCAGTTTTGCCTTAGGCGAACAATACCGCAAACCGACCGTGATGGGTTTTGCGCCGGGTAATGTCGCTGAGGCGGCGGGTCTTAAGGTGGGGGACACGTTTCTTTCGATCGATGGGCATAAGGTCGCATCCGAAGATGAGGCCCGCATTATGATCGCTTTGCGCGCCGAAACGCCGACGCCGGTCGAAATTCAGCGTGGCCAGCAGATCATAAAGCTTGTGCTGACCCCGAAGCGCGCCTTGCTCGACCTAGGTAAGCCCAACGATACGGTGACCGGTGGCGTGCTGGGGATTGCGTTGGGGGGAGAGATCGTCAGGCGCCCGGTTAATGCCTGGGAAGCATTGGTCATGGGCAACGCCAAGACGTGGCGCGCCCTTGATACAAATCTGACCTATATAAGCCGTATTTTCACCGGAAAAGAAAACGGTGACCAGATCAGTGGTATTTTGGGGATGACCAAGGCGACGGGCGATGTCACCGTTGCGATGGCTAAGTCTCAGCTTACCGTCTATGAGAAAAGCGTCAATATGGCGCTGCTGTTCCTGCAATTCACCGCGATGATTTCCATCGGCGTCGGCTTCCTTAACCTGTTGCCGGTCCCTGCGTTGGATGGTGGTCATCTCGCCTTCTACGCCTATCAGAGTGTGGCCAAAAAGCCCATTCCGGCAGGAATCCAAAACGCCGCCTTCCGCATTGCTATAGTGCTGGTAATAGGCTTAATGTTATTCGCATTCTGGAACGATATGAACCACATGGGTCTGAGCAAGTTCATCGGGGGGCTTTTCTCGTGAACTCCGTTCCCAATTTCGTTTTCGGATCAAAGGCGCGCGCCGCCCAGTCCATGGTTACAAGAGGCCAAATGACCTTTACACGCTCACTTACTCTCAGCGTCAGCGTACTGGCCCTGATGAATTTAGGTCTTTTGGCTTCGGGCGCGCACGCGGCAACCCTGATGCAGGATGCCTCCACCGGTGGCCAAGACCCCGCCGCCGTGGCTCCTCCGCCCCAAGCTGCGGCGCCGCAGGCCGCCCCGGCCCCCGTGGACCAGACCGCTTATGTGAATCATATCGTGGTGAAGGGAAATGAGCGGATCGATTCGGCGACCATCATTTCCTATCTGCCGTTCCAGCCTGGCGTAACCGTCGACGCGCAATTAATCGATTTGGGTGTCAAAACCCTGTATCGCACCGACCTCTTCTCGGACGTCCAGATTGCCATGAACGGCAATGAGATGGTGGTGACCGTGGTCGAAAGCCCGATCATCAACCAAGTGGTGTTCGAGGGCAACCACGCCATGACCAAGGACAAGCTGCGAGATGAAGTGCAGATCCGTCCTCGCGGTGTATTCACCAAGGCGAAGGTTCAGGAAGATGTTCAACGCATTATCGAGTTGTACCGTAAGGGTGGCCGTATCTCGGCGACCGTCACGCCCAAGATCGTCGAACTGCCGCAAAAGCGCGTCGATCTGATCTTCGAAATCGTCGAAGGTCCGAAGACCGGCGTGTCCAACGTCAACTTCATCGGTAATCATGCCTTTTCGGACAACGACCTGAAAAGCGTTGTCGTTACGCAAAAATCCTTGTGGTGGAAGTTCTTCTCGTCGAACGACAACTACGACCCCGATCGGATGGATTACGACCGCGAACAGTTGCGTAAGTTCTATACGAACCGTGGTTATTACGATTTCCGCGTCATATCGGCGGTTGCCGAATTGACACCGGATCGCCGCAACTTTGCTATTTCCTATACCATCGATGAAGGCCAGAAATATAATTTCGGGCGCATCACGATCAAGACTGACAATGACAAGCTGAAGGCCGAAAATCTTCAGCATGCGATCTCCATCCGCCCGGGGCAACTCTACGAAAGTGATCGCGTTGAAAAAGCGGTGGATGACCTGACATTCGCTGCTGGCGCGGCCGGCTACGCGTTTGTCGACATCCGTCCTTCGGAAGAAGCCGACCCGAACACCAAGAATGTCGATCTTGTTTTCAACGTGCACGAAGGCGCGCGCGTCTATATCGACAAGATCAACATCGTCGGCAATACCCAAACCCTGGACCGCGTTATCCGTCGCCAGATTTTGGTGTCGGAAGGCGATGCCTACAACAAGGCCCTGCTTGAGCGTTCAAAGATGTATGTCCGTGGTTTGGGCTTCTTCAAGGATGTCAACGTAACCGAAAAGCCGTCGTCCGTACCCGGTAAGACCAATATCGAAGTGGCCGTGCAGGAGCAGCCGACGGGTGAATTGTCGTTTGGCGCTGGTTTCTCGTCGATCCAGAAATTCATCCTCGATATCGGTATCACGCAGTCGAACTTCCGCGGTACAGGTCAGCAGATCCGGGCCCGTGTATCCACGGGGTCGATATCGAAACAGATCGATTTCTCGTTTACCGAGCCGCGCTTCATGGGCCGCGACATACAGGCCGGTTTCGACCTGTTCCAAAGCTCTTACCATTATGATGGTGTTGACTACTCGACCGATACGATTGGTGGAGGCGTGCGCATGGGCTACAATCTGAATGGTTTCTCGGTTTTGCGCCTGCGTTACAACTATCAAAGCGACAATATCCAGTACACGTCGGCGTCAAGCTGTGACGGTCTGCTTTACAATTGCGGCCAAGGCATTACCTCGTCCGTGGGGTATTCGCTGTCGTTCGATCTGCGTAACGATTACGTTCAGCCGACACGCGGCTGGACCGCGACACTGCGTCAGGATTTTGCGGGCGTGGGCGGCGATGTCAAATACGTGAAATCAGAAATCGAAGGCCATTGGTATTACGGCTTCAAGAAGGACATGGTCCTGCATATTTCCGGCAATGCCGGCTCGATCGTGCCATGGCGCGGCGATGCCGTCCGCATCAATGACCGCTACTACAAGGGTGGCGACTCCATGCGCGGGTTCCAATACGCTGGCATGGGGCCGCGTGATACCTCGACCGGTTATGCCATCGGCGGCCAAACCTTCGCCATCAGCTCCACAGAACTCGGCATTCCTAATGGCCTGCCAGACCAATACGGCCTTAAAACAGCTCTATTTGTCGATTTAGGTACGCTGGGAACTGTAGATAATCGCCTGAAGATTGATTCGACTGGTGCCCGTCGCACCAACATTGTCGATGATCTGTCGTTGCGTGCGTCCGCCGGCGTTACCATTCGCTGGAAGTCGCCGATGGGCCCGGTTCAGTTCGACCTGAGCCAGGTTCTGTCCAAGCAGTCCTACGATAAAGTCGAGTCCTTCCGCTTCTCCCAATCCACGCAGTTCTAACCTAAAATACCCCAGAGATGGACCCCAAGAACATGAAAAAAACTTCGCTCTTCGTTATCGCCTGTGCCGGTGCCCTGATCGCGGGCCAAGCCTTGGCCCAGACTGCCGCCCCGGCTGCTGCGCCCGCCGCGCCCACGCCGCCGACCTTCGGCGCTGCCGTTCCCGGTCAGTGCGTGCTTGACGAACAATCCGCCATGTCGACTTCGGCGATGGGTAAGGCCGCTTCGGACCGCCTGGTTCAACTGAAGGCCCAGGTCGACGCGGAATTGTCCGCTGAAGGCAAGGCCATTGAGGACGAATATAAGGCCCTGACGGCGTCGCAAAAAACCAGCTCAGCCACCCCTGCTGGCAAGACCGCATGGGAAGGCAAGGCGCAAGCCTGGGAAGGCAAGCGTCAAGCTTTCCAAGCCAAGGTTCAGCAACGTAACCAGGAAATGCAGTACACCCAGCAGGAGGTGATGCAGGCGATCTTCTCGAAGATGATCCCGCAAATCAATGCGGTTGTGACGCAAAAGGCCTGCGCAACCGTTCTGTCGGCTGACAGCCTGTTGCATTATGAATCGTCTGCGAATACGAATGGTGGCGCGACTCAGACCAGCTTCCTTTATGCCAACCCGGCGATGAACATCACCTCGGCGGTTGTGCAAAAGATGGATGCCTCGGGCGAGTTGTTGCCGACGTTCAACCGCGTCAGCCTCGACCAACCTGCTGCGGGAGCTGGTGCCGCACCGAAGAAATAACGAGTTTAAAACCGCTAATGCCTGATCTGCGCTTTTTTGATGTTGGTTCAAAAATAGACCTGGATCAGGCGGTAGCTATGACCTCGACCCGGCTTAATACGCCGGAGGAAAAGGGGAGTGGGTTCATAACGGCCTGCGCCCCTTTATCTTTGGGTGGTCTTGGGAAGGCGGCCTTTTTCAGTGACCGGCGATACCTGACCAACCTGCATCGTACACAGGCCGAGTTTGTATTTGTGCCGGCCGATTTTGTCGAGCATGTCCCATCTGACAGTATCGCCATCATCAGCGCCAGCCCACAAGCAGCTTGGGCGCGGATTGCGGCCTGCCTGTACTCCACGCGGCGCCACGACGGCGAAGCGGCCATACATAGTAGCGTACGCCTGGAGGAAGGCGTGTCTCTCGGCGTCGGCGTCGTAATCGGCCAGGATGTGGAAATAGGCGCGGGCACGCGCATCGAAGCCTATGCGGTGATCGGTCCAGGCTGCCGCATAGGACGGGATTGCCAGATTGGCGCCCATGCCACGGTCTATTGCGCCTTGATCGGTGATCGCGTCAGACTGGCGTCAAGTGTTCACATTGGCGAATCCGGTTTCGGTGTGGCGGGTGATGCCCGTGGACTCATAGATGTGCCGCAACTGGGACGCGTGATCCTGCAAGACGATGTCAGTATCGGCGCAGGCACGTGCATAGACCGGGGCGCCTATGACGACACGGTCATCGGCGAAGCCAGCAAGATCGATAATATGGTCCAGATCGGTCACAATTGTCAGATCGGCCGCAACTGCATCGTTGCCGCGCACTCGGGAATTTCGGGCTCCGTAACCGTCGGCGATGGTGCCATGTTCGGCGGACGGGCCGGTATTATCGATCATATTCAAATTGGCACTGGCGCAAAGATTGCCGCTGGGGCAGTTGTATTCAAGGATGTGGCCGCCGGAGCAATGGTTTCCGGCTTCCCCGCCAAACCGTCGCGCCAGTTCCTGCGCGAAATGGTGTGGCTGGAGAAAAACGCTATGGCAAAAGACAAAGGGTAAGACATTTCATGACGACGACGGCTGACGAAGCGGCGGAAATTACGGATACGGCGGGTGAAGACGTCGGCATCGCGGTGGACTATGCCGAAATCCTCAAGCGTATTCCGCACCGCTATCCGTTTCTGCTGATCGATCGCGGCGAAGGCTGGGTAAAGAACACCTCGATGGTAGGCATCAAGAATGTCACCTTTAACGAACCCTTCTTCAACGGGCACTTTCCCGAAAATCCGGTCATGCCGGGCGTGCTGCTGATCGAGGCCATGGGCCAGACCGGCGCCGTCCTGATGTCGAAATCTTTGGACGCAGATGTTGAAGGCAAGACCATCTTCTTTATGTCGATCGATGGTGTAAAGTTCCGCAGCCCGGTCCGTCCGGGGGATGTGGTCCGCATGCCCGTCAAGGTCGTGCGTCACCGCGGCGACATTTTCAAATTTCGCGGCGAGGCCTATGTGAACGACAAGATCGTCTGCGAAGCTGAGTTTGCCGCCATGGTGGTTGAGAGCCCAAAATGACTGTAACCATACACCCGACGGCGATCGTGCAGGATGGCGCTCAGCTTGGTGAAGACGTATCCATCGGGCCCTACTGCATCGTCGGGTCACAGGTTACATTGAAGGACCGCGTGCAACTGAAATCCCATGTCGTGATCGACGGGATTACCGAACTCGGGGCCGACAGCATGGTGCATCCCTTTGCTTGCCTGGGTGGACCGCCGCAGCACCTGGCTCACAAAGGCGAACCGACCAAGCTTATCGTCGGTGAACGTGCGCTGGTGCGGGAAAATGTCATCATGCATACGGGCACTGAAAAGGGCGGCGGCGTCACCATTGCCGGCAATGACTGCATGTTTATGGCGGGGTCGGGCATCGCGCACGACTGCATTCTCGGCAATAACGTCATCATGGCCAATCAGGCCTCCTGTGGCGGTCATGTCCAGGTCGGGGATTTCGTCTTCCTTGGCGGGTCGTGCGCCGTGCATCAGTTCGCGCGCCTCGGTCGCTACAGCTTTATCGGCGGTGGCGCCATTGTCACCAAGGACGTCATTCCATATGGGTCCGTCTGGGGAAATCATGCGCGGCTGGAAGGCTTGAATCTGGTCGGACTGAAGCGCCGCGGCTTTTCGCGTGAACTCATCCTGGCCCTGCGTACGGCTTACCGCATGATGTTCGCCGAAGAGGGCACGTTCCAGGAACGCCTGGACGATGTTCTGGAAAATTTTTCAGATATCGATCAGGTGGTGGAAATCGTGCGGTTCATTCGTGAAGATTCGACGCGGCCGATCTGCTTGCCGTCGGATTGACGCCATCATAGTTTTTGGGTTGTGGGGGCTATGACCTCACATTTCCTTCCTTCTTTTCTTTCCCCGCCTTTAGGGCGGGAAAGAAATGAATAAGACATGGGGCCGCGGGCCTTATACCCCAATACAGGAGGGCGTATGTCCAACAACAAACTGGCCCTCATCTCCGGCGGGGGCTCCCTGCCGGTTGAAATTGCCGCCTACCTTCAGCGCACGAACCGGGCCTATACGGTTATACGCATCGACGGCCTGTCCGATGCCATGCTTGATGCGCATCCGGGACATACGCTCGGTCTCGGGGATTTCGCCAGGCTGTTCGAAATTTTGGCAGTGGAACAGGTCAAAACCGTGTGCATGTGCGGCTATGTCCAGCGTCCAGATTTCGACACCATGCAAAAGGATCACGGCGCGCAACATCTGCGGAGCATCCAGACGGCGGGGCGGGGCGGGGACGATTCCCTGCTGCGGCAGGTGGCGAAGGTTATCGCCAGCCAAGGCTATCACATCGAAGGCGCGCATGAGGTGAACCCGGAGCTGTTGATAGGCGCTGGGTTACAGGCCGGTCCCGACCCCTCTCCAGAGGCCATGGAAGACGCACAGGAAGCTATGCGGGTCGCAACCGCCGTCGGTGCGCTCGATATCGGCCAGGCGGTCGTGGTAGCGGGCCGCATTACCTTGGCCGTCGAAGCCCAGGAAGGCACCCAGGCCATGCTGGGGCGCATAGTGAACCTGAATCCGGTCCTTCGGGGAACGCTTGTCAATCGCAAGGGTGTTTTGGCCAAGCTAGCAAAACCCATACAGGATTTACGTCTCGACATGCCGACGATTGGCCTTCAGACGGTCGAAGACGTCGCGGCCGCCGGCCTGTGCGGCATTGTGGCACGTTCTCATCATCTGCTGATTGTTGATAAACCCGCCGTCTATGCCCGCGCCGCCGAATTGGGCGTCTTCATTTACGGTCACGATGTCCACTAAACAGAAACGTATCATGCTGGTTGCTGCCGAGGCGTCCGGAGACGCCCTTGGAGCTGGCCTGATAGCCCAGTTGCGCGCCCAGGCGCCCGATACGGATTTTGTCTTTTCAGGCGTCGGTGGCGTCCGCATGGCCGAAATGGGCGTAGATAGCCCCTTCGACATCTCTGAGCTGTCTATTCTGGGGCTGGTGGAAGGTCTCAAGGCCTATGGCCGTGTCATGAAGCGCGTACGTGAAACCGTGGCCTACGCCCAGGCTCAGAAGCCGGACGTGGTTGTCCTGATTGATTCCTGGGGGTTCACGCTTCGGGTCGCCAACGCCATTCGCAAGGCCATGCCGCACGTCAAGCTGATCAAATATGTCGGGCCTCAGGTGTGGGCCATGCGGCCGGGGCGGGCGAAAACCCTGGCGCGGGCTGTCGACCTGCTCTTAGCCCTGCATCCAATGGATGCCCCTTATTTTGAACGAGAGGGCCTGAAGACGGTTGTCGTCGGCAATCCAGCGCTGAACGTCGATTTCAGTCGGGCCGATCCGACGAAATTCCGCGCAAAACTTGGGCTTGGTGCGACGGATCAGGTGCTGTTGGTCCTTCCGGGGTCACGCCCCAGCGAAATCAAGCGGCTGATGCCGGTTTTCAATGACACGATGCGGCGCCTGCACGCGGAACGTCCGGAACTGACCATTGTGATACCGGTTGCCGATACGGTTCGCGAGCGTGTCGAAGCCGCAGTTTCCGATCTGCCGTTTGTGCGTTTGATCGGAGGCGAGGATGACAAGCATTCGGCCATGATGGCGGCGGATCTCGCTCTGGCCTGTTCGGGTACGGTATCGACGGAGCTGGCCCTGGCGGGGTGTCCGATGATTATCGCCTACAAGGTCGAACCGCTGACGGCATGGATTTTCAAAAATGTCGCCACGATAAAGCATATCACCCTGTTCAATATCATGGCGGAAAAGGAGATCGCGCCCGAGTTCGTTCAGGACGATGCCACGGCCGATAACCTCGTTAAGGCGGTAGATGCGCGTCTGGACGACAGGGCGCTCCGCGAGGCCCAAGTGCAGGCGCAGTTTGATGCGCTGGACATAATGGGGCGCGGGCAAAAGCCGCCAGCCGAAAAGGCCGCGGCGGCCGTCCTTGAGTTCATTGGCAAATAAGGTCCCACGCGACTTGGACAAAAACAAAAAAGCCCGCTTCGATTATCGAAGCGGGCTTTGATTTAGCTAGGTATCGTATTAGCCGCGTTGTGACACGGGAACGTAATCGCGCGGGCCCGAGCCGGTGTAGAGCTGGCGCGGACGGCCGATTTTTTGGCCTGGATCCTCGATCATTTCCTTCCACTGGGCGATCCAGCCGACAGTGCGCGCCAGGGCGAACAAGACGGTGAACATGGTGGTCGGGAAGCCCATGGCCGACAGGGTGATGCCGGAGTAGAAGTCTACGTTCGGGTACAGCTTGCGTTCGATGAAGAACTCGTCCTTCAGCGCGATCTGTTCCAGCTCCTTGGCGACTTGGAACAACGGATCGTTCTTGTCACCAACGGCTTCCAGAACTTCGTCGGCCGACTGCTTCATGACGGTCGCGCGCGGATCGTAGTTCTTGTACACGCGGTGTCCGAAGCCCATGAGCTTGTACTTGCGGGCCTTGACGCCTTCGATGAACTCAGGAATGCGCTCCGGCGTGCCGATTTCCTTCAGCATGTTGAGCGCTTCTTCGTTAGCGCCACCATGCGACGGGCCCCACAGGCAGGCAATGCCGGCGGCGATACAGGCGAACGGGTTGGCGCCAGACGAACCCGCCAGACGGACGGTGGAGGTCGATGCGTTTTGTTCGTGATCGGCGTGAAGGATGAAGATGCGGTCCATCGCCTTGGTCAGGATCGGATTGGCGACGTAATCTTCAGCCGGCACGGCAAAGCACATGCGCAGGAAGTTTTCCGAATAGGACAGGTTGTTACGCGGATGCACGAACGGCTGGCCTACGCTGTACTTATAGGCTCGGGCGGCGATGGTTGGCATCTTGGCGATCAGGCGGTGCGCCGAAATTTCGCGCTGCTTCAGATCGTGAATGTCGAGGCTGTCATGATAGAAGGCCGACAAAGCGCCGACGGCGCCGGTCATGATCGCCATCGGGTGGGCGTCGCGGCGGAAGCCCGAGAAGAAGCGGTCGAACTGCTCATGCAGCATGGTGTGGCGTGTGATCGAGGTTTCGAAAGGTTCGAACTCGGCAGCCGTCGGCAATTCGCCGTGCAGCAGCAGGTAGCAGGTTTCGAGGAAGCTCGATTGCTCGGCCAGTTGGCCGATCGGATAACCGCGGTGCAGCAGAACGCCCTTGTCGCCATCGATGAAGGTGATCTTGCTTTCGCAGGATGCCGTCGAGGTGAAGCCCGGGTCATAGGTGAATGCGTCGGTCTCGGCGTACAGCTTGCGGATATCAACGACGTCCGGGCCTAAGGTGCCCTTCATGACGGGCAGATCGACGGTCTTGTCACCGAGCGTGATTTTGGCGGGATTGGTTTGGCTCATATTACGCGTACCTCAGAAAAGGTTTCGACCCTTTATAGGCCTGTTGCGGCGCACCTAAATCGGCGTCGCGCCTGCTATATAAACTGTAACTCTAAATGAAAAGACCCCCTGTTAACCGAACAAGGGTCTCCTCGCGGCCCAATGCGGCCAAAAGCTTCGAAATATCCGGCGCAGGGTGGCCGGCCGACAGGAGGCCACGCAGGACAGGGCCTATCTTTCCGAAGCCAATCCCTTCATTTTCAACGAATTTTTTTAATTGTCCGTCAATATAGTCGTTAGACCAGTTGTCCCAGGTTAACACATTTTCGTGAAGACGATTGAGGCGTGATATTGTTTCCTCAGTCAGGAGATTTTTTGTCTTTTCGTCAAGCGGAACGGGGCCTTTTGCTACCGCGAACTGAACCTGTTCGGCCAATTGGACGATGGTTTGGGCACGTTCTTTCACAAGTGGAATGGTGCGGGCCAGAATCGCGTGGGTGTCGGGCGTTTCAGCATGGCCGGTGGCGACAAGCTCGGCTGTCACCAGCTTAACCAGTCGGGCATCGTCGGCGGCGCGAATCCAATGGGCGTTGACCGAGCCCAACTTGGCAAAATCGAGCCTGGCCGGCGACTTGTTGATATCGACTATATCAAACCAGTCTATGGCCTGGTCGTCGGTGAAAATTTCATCATCGCCGTGCGACCACCCCAGGCGCGCCAGATAGTTTCGCATGGCTTCTGGCAGGTAGCCAAGGCTTTGATAGTCGCCTACCGCCTGGGCGCCATGGCGCTTGCTCAGCTTTGCGCCGTCGGGGCCATGAATCAGCGGGATGTGCGCGAAGGTCGGGACATCCCAGCCCAGCGCCATATAGATGAGGCTTTGGCGCGCGGCGTTGTTCAGGTGGTCGTCGCCGCGAATGACGTGGGTGACGCCCATGTCATGGTCATCGACTACGACAGCCAGATTGTAGGTCGGATTGCCGTCCGAGCGCAGCAGGATCAGATCGTCCAGGTCTTTGGTATTGAAGGCTACGTCGCCTTGCACGGCGTCGCGGATGATAAGCGGGTCTTCCAGCGGTCCCTTGAAACGGATAACGTGCGGTTGCGACAACTCTTTGGCGGTAGGCGTACGATCGCGCCAGGGCGAACGCAACGCGTGCCCGGCGGCGCGGGCTTCCTCGCGCGCGGTCTCGGTTTCCTCCGCTGACATGAAACAGGCATAGGCACGGCCGCGTGCTACCAGGTCGGCGACGGCCTCTTTGTGGCGCGCTTCGCGGGCATGCTGAAAGACGATCTCTTCGTCCGCCTTGAGGCCCAGCCAGTCCAGCCCCTCGAAAATGGCGTCCACGGCGGCCTTGGTTGAGCGTTCGCGATCGGTGTCTTCGATACGGATCAGGAATTTGCCGCCGGTGTGTCGTGCGTAGAGCCAGTTGAACAAGGCCGTGCGCGCACCGCCGATATGCAGGTATCCGGTGGGCGAGGGAGCAAAGCGAGTGACGACGGCGCCCGATGTCGGGACTTGCGATTTGGAATGGGGCATGATCAGTTACTTTGGGGGATCGATTTGTGAGCGTCTTATAGCTCTCTTTGCCGCGAACCCAAGCCCTTTATAGCAGGTGAGGCGGGCAAGGCTTGAAAACGGCGGTCCAGTTCTTGAAAAATCGAACGGCAGATGTACTGGCCTTGCAGGCTGGGCGGTTGTTTTTGTGGCTACCGGTGGCTTTTGGGGTGGGGGCCGCAGCCTATCTAGGGCTTCTGGTCGAACCGGCCCTCCTATGGCTTCTTGCACCGGCCGGCGCTGCCGCCGCAGTTTCCGTTTTGTTGTGGCGGTTTAATATCAGTCGCTATGCATTTAATTTCATGATGCTTTTATCCGTCTTTCTATTAGGCGCCGTCGTGTGCAAGTTGCGCGCGGAGCACGTTCGGGCACCGGTGCTGGGGACCGAAACCAACCAATATATGGTTCAGGCGTTCGTAATGGATATCGTTTCGCCATCGGCCGACCAGCCGCGTTTATTGCTGGCGCCTATTGCCATACGTGGCCTGCCTCCTGAGGCAACGCCGTTACGTCTGCGGGTATCCCTGCGTCCGGGCGTCTTGGACGCGACAGGTATTAAACCGGGAGACGCGATATCGGTCTTCGCCATCCTGAACCCGCCGCCCTCGCCGAATATGCCCGGCGGGTACGATTTTGCCCGAACGGCCTTTTTTCAGGGTGTAGGTGGCGTTGGATTGGCGCCGGGCCAGCCGCGGTTGATGGAGCCTCCGCCGCACGGGTGGCAATTGCGTGCGGTCATGGCCCTGAACCGGCTGCGCTGGACCATTACGCAAAAGCTTGTCGCCGATACGGCGCCGCAAATGCCCAATGGCCGCGCTATCGGCGGGTTTGCGGCCGCCTTGGTGACAGGACATCAAGCTTATATCCCTCAGCCGCTCATACAGGATATGCGGGATTCCGGGCTGGCCCATATCCTCTCGATATCGGGCGTGCATATGGCGATTGTTGGCGGATTTATCTTCTTTACGCTGCGGCTTGTTATGGCCGCTATCCCTTGGCTGGCGGTGCGCGTACCGGTTAAGAAATGGGCGGCAGCTTTAAGCATCGTCTGCGTTCTGCTCTACCTGGCCATTTCCGGATCGCCAGCCCCGGCTGTACGGTCTGCCGTTGTCGCTTGTGTCGCGTTCGGGGCAATTTTGGTCGATCGCCGGGCGTTGAGTTTGCGGGCCTTGGCCATCGCCGCTATCGTCGTCATCTGCTTGACGCCTGAAGCGGTTATCCAGCCTGGGTTTCAGATGTCGTTCAGCGCGACCGCCGCCTTGCTGGCCTTGGCCGAGGGCATGAAGCCGCCCATGCGGGAAATCAGCGTGCCCGTCTGGATCCGGGCCGCTCAAGCGACAGTGCACGGTATCTGGCTATCTTTGCTGGCCTCCGGTGTAGCGACTGCTGCAACGACACCTTTCGCCATTGCCTATTTCAATCGTTTTTCGGTCTACGGCCTACTGTCAAATCTCTTTGAGGCCCCCGTAACGACCTTTATCGTCATGCCGTCTCTCGCTATGGGTACCACGATGTCCGCCACGCCCGTTGGATGGTTGTTCCTGCGTGTGGCAGGGGCGGGGTTATGGGTTATCGAACGTATTGCCGCCATTACCGCGGACTTGCCCCATGCGGTGATCAGCTGGCCGTCGGCCCCGGCTTACGTCCTGCCGATTTCTTTTTTGGGATTATTATGGATTTGCCTTGTGCGGGGGAAAGCGCGCTGGATCGGTCTGATTGCAGCGTCAACCATCTTGTGGTGGCCGCGTGTGCTGGCTCCGGATATTTGGGTGGATGCAGAAGGGGGCAATGCCGCCATTCGCACGGCCGCTGGCGCCTACGTCCTGCGGTCAAAGGTAAGGCAATATGGGTTCGAGCAGTGGACGCAACACTACGGCATTGCGGTGTTGGACGAAGGTAAGCGCAATGAAGCCTATGCTTGCAAGGGATACGGCTGTGTTCCGCTCGGTCAGCCGCGCATAGGCTTCTGGTTCAGCAATAAGCCACCAAAGTCGGCACGTCTCAACGAACTGTGCCAGGCAAGCGATCTGATCATTCTGCGCAACCCCATGGGGGATTGGCCGGCTGAATGCGCCAGGGTCAACCGCATCAGCGCCGGTGATTTTCGTCGTCTCGGCGCCATGGAACTGACACGCACAGAAAAGGGCTGGGCTATTAAGGCAGCCCAGCCCCTGAGAGGCAAACGCTATTGGACCAGTCCGTCGGAGGCGGAAGGCGGCGTTAGCGATTAATGGTAACGACGCATCAGGCCGACAAGGCGGCCCTGAACCTTGACTTGGCCGTCATTGTAGATTTGCGTCTTGTAATTCGGATTGGCGGCTTCAAGGGCAATCGATCCCCCCTTCTTGCGAAGGCGCTTTAGCGTCGCGGTTTCGTCATCGACGAGCGCGACCACGATTTCCCCGGTCTGAGCCGTGTCGGTCTTCTTGATGACAACAAAATCGCCATTCAGAATACCGGCATTGATCATCGAATCGCCTTCGATTTCGAGCAGGTAGTGCTCACCGGCGCCCAGCATGGATTCCGGCACGCGCAACCGGTCACGTTCCTGGCCCATGGCCTCGATCGGCACGCCGGCCGCGATCTTGCCAAGCAGCGGTAGTTCACGCGTATCGTCGTTAGAGGGCCTGACTGGATCGGCAGGGGCAGGGCGCGTGCCTTCGACGACCTGGGGAACAAAGGCTTGACGGCCGCGCGGCGGCGCTGACGTAGTGGCTTGATCCGGCAATTTAATGACTTCAAGCGCCCGGGCCCGGTGTGCGAGCCGACGTATAAACCCGCGTTCTTCCAGAGCGGTAATCAAACGGTGAATACCCGACTTAGAGGCCAGATCCAGCGCTTCCTTCATTTCGTCGAAAGAGGGGGAAACCCCGCCCTCTTTGATGCGTTCGTGAATGAACATCAGAAGTTCGCGTTGTTTGGTCGTCAGCATGGGACACCTTCGTATAAACCAGTTCGCAAAATGCAGAACAAGTCATGAACCTATGGAAGATGTTCTATATGTGTTCTTATTAATGTCAAGCTAACGATAATAGATTTTTTGTCGCTGTAGTGACATCGCCTTGCCGCATGAGGCTTTCGCCAACCAGCATCGCCGTCGCGCCCGTACGCGCCAGGCGCTTGACGTCGTACGGTGTGAAAATGCCGCTTTCGGCGACCAGAATATGGTCCTTCGAAACCGCGTGCGCCAAGGTCTCCGTCACCGCCAGGTCGACATGAAAATCCCTGAGATTACGATTATTTATGCCGATCAGCTTGGATTTGAGTTTCAGAGCCCTGTCCATTTCCGCAGCGTTATGCACTTCGACAAGTGCATCCATACCGTAATGCTGGGCGCAGTCGATCAGGTCGGCGGCCAGTTCATCATCTATCATGGCCATGATGACCAGAATGGCATCGGCGCCGATGGCCCTCGATTCGGTCACCTGCCAGGTATCGACAAGAAATTCCTTACGGATGCAGGGCAGCGAAACAGCGGCCCGTGCGGCCTGGAAATGCGATTCGTGTCCCATAAAGGACGGGTTATCGGTCAGGATAGACAGACAAGACGCCCCGCCGGCTTCATAGGCGCGGGCTAGGGCTGGCGGATCGAAATCCTCCCGGATCAATCCCTTTGACGGGCTGGCCTTCTTGATTTCGGCAATGAGTGAGAGATTATCAGGCTGCTTATTGGCGACCAGGGCCTTGGCGAACCCTCGGGCCGGTCCGACCTCGTCTATTTGCGCCTCAAGGTCGTCCAGCGTCACATGCGTCCGCCGCGTCGCAACGTCTTCGCGCTTGTAGGTAGCAATCTTGTCGAGAATGTCCAGCATATCGTCTCCTTGGGTAGCGACCTTGGACGCTAGCACGGCGTGCGTTCACAGAGCAGCAACAGTTATGTTATGTGAATGTTATGACGCTTTTGTCGTCGCAACCAGGGTGTCTAGCGCGCTGCGTGCGCGGCCATCGTCAATGACGTTTGCCGCCAGTTCCACGCCTTCGCGCAGGGTTTCCACCGTGTCGGCTACCAGGAAGGCGGCGGCCGCGTTCAGCATGACGATATCGCGATACGCGCCGGTCTTGCCATCGAGCAGGTCGGACAGTTCGGCGGCATTGTATTCAGGGGCGCCACCGGTGATGTCGGCCAGCGCGGCACGGGGCAGGCCGACCGCTTCAGGCGTGATCTTGAACAGGCGGACAAACCCGTCCTTCCATTCGGCGACATCGGTTTCACCCGTCGTTGTCAGTTCATCCAGGCCAGATCCGTGCACAGACCACGCCTTGGTGGCGCCAAGTTGACCCAGCGCCTGAGCGATCGGTTCAACAAAACGCGGCGAGGGTACGCCAACAACCTGACGCTTGGCGCCCGCCGGGTTACTGAGCGGTCCCAGCAGATTGAAAATGGTGCGGAAGCCGAGCTGCTGACGGATCGGCGAGACATGTCGCATGGCGCCGTGATGCGCCTGGGCAAAGAGGAAGCAGATACCGGCCTCGTCCAAGGCCTTGCGCTGTTGTTCCAGTGTCGCTTCAATATTGACGCCGAGCGCCGCCAACACGTCCGCGGTCCCGGACTTGGACGTAATGGCGCGGTTGCCGTGTTTGGCGACCTTGAGGCCGCCGCCGGCCGCGACGAATCCCACGGCGGTGGATATGTTGAGCGTGTGCAGCCCGTCACCGCCGGTGCCGCAAACATCGATGACGTCGTAAGGGTGGTCAAGGTGAATGGCCGCCTTGCGCATGGCGCGGGCGCAGGCGGCGATTTCGCCGACGGTTTCCCCGCGAATCCGAATAGCAGTTACCGCAGCGGCCACCTGGGCCGGCGTTGGTTCACCACGCAGGCAGGCAGTAAAGAATTGTTCGGCGTCGTCTTCGTTGAGGGTCTGGCCTTCGGCCAGTTTCGACAGCAAGGGTTTGAAAGCGTCAGACATAGAGGTTGTGGCTCTCGATACCGGCCAGTTGCAGGAAGTTGGCCAGCAATTGATGACCGCCTTCGGTGGCGATGGATTCGGGGTGGAACTGCACGCCGTGGATAGGCCGGGTCTTATGCTGAACGCCCATTATTTCACCATCTTCGGTCCAGGCGGTGATCTCCAGATCGGCCGGCAAGGTTTCGCGCTTAATAGCCAGAGAATGGTAACGCGTCGCTGTAAAGGGATTGGGCAAGTCTTTGAAAATGCCCTGATTATTGTGATGTATCAGGCTGGTCTTGCCGTGCATGAGCGTCTTGGCGCGAATGACATCGCCGCCATAGGCCTGGCCGATCGACTGGTGCCCCAGGCAGACACCCAGAACCGGCATATCTTCGGGAGCAGCACGCAGCAGGGGCAGGCAGATGCCGGCCTGGTCCGGCGCGCAAGGGCCGGGTGACAGGAGAATGGCCTTGGGCCCCAGGGCGAGCGCGTCTTGAACGCTCAGCGCATCGTTGCGGTAAACCTGCGTATCCGCGCCGAGCTCGGCCAGGTAATGGACAAGATTGTAGGTAAAGCTGTCGTAGTTGTCGATTACCAGGATCATAGCCGCCTCCGAACGCACGCCGTCTCTCAGGCGTATGTAAGCAAAAGCCTTTCGCTTTCCAAGTCCAAACGTCACAAGGGCGCGCGGCGCAGCAAAAATATGCTTTTGGGTGAGCGTATCAGTGTGCGTTATTTCGCATTAAACTATGACGATGAATTTGATTCGAGCAAATGGTAGCGGTCAGGAAGATGCATTAACCGATGACCGCCTCGGCGCGGCGCTTGATCTGCTGACAGCCTCCAAGCCGCGCACGATGCCGGGCCACTGGCTCATTCTGGCGCTTTGCGCCTTTATCGCCGCCACTACGTTTTTTGTGTATATGGCGACAAGCTTGACCGCCAAACCTGCTCCCGTCCCTTTAGCGTCAAAAACGGCAACGACGCCAGTACCGCCTTCAGTAAACAAGGCCGACTTCGAACTCTCAGGCTCGTCGCTTAGTGCTGAGTCTGCGGAACCCGTTACGGACGCCGTGCTGATCGGCAAGGAAGAAAGCCGCTAACGGATTTGATCGTCGGGTGAGATTTGGGTGGTGGCCTAGTTCTGGCTGTAGGTATACCGCCACGCGTCCTGAGCTGCTTTAATGAGCGCGCCGGCCTTGTGGCAGGTTTCCTCATATTCCATCTGCGGTACGCTGTCGGCAACGACGCCGGCACCTGCCTGAACATAGATGTTGCGATCCTTGAACAGCGCCGTGCGCAGAACGATGCAGACATCGATGCTGCCGCCGCTGGAGATATATCCCGCGCCTCCGCCGTAGCCGGCGCCGCGTTTGACATCTTCCAATTCGTCGATGATTTCCATAGCCCGCACCTTGGGCGCGCCGGACAAGGTGCCGGCTGGCAGGGCGGCCAATAGCGCATCGACCGGATCGAGGTCCTCCGGCGCATCGCCTTCGACGTTCGATACGATATGCATGACGTGACTGTAGCGTTCGATGACGAACTTTTCCGTGACCTTGACCGAGGCCGGTTTGGCGACACGGCCGACATCGTTGCGGCCAAGGTCGAGCAGCATCAGGTGCTCTGACAGTTCCTTAGGATCGGCCAGAAGTTCCGCCTCCAGCGCCTTGTCCAGCTCCGCCGTCTTGCCGCGCGGGCGTGTACCGGCAATCGGGCGGATGGTCAGCTTGCCATCGCGGATGCGGACCAGGATTTCCGGAGACGAACCCGCCAGCTGGAAATCGCCGAAATTGAGATAAAAGAGGTAGGGCGACGGATTGTGCCGGCGCAGGGAGCGGTAAAAAGCGAAGGGATCGAGTGGATAAGGCGCCTCGAACCGGTGGCTCAGCACGACCTGGAAGATGTCGCCCGCAGCGATATATTCCTTGGCCTTTCCGACCATGTCCTTGAAGTCGAGCGGCGAGGTAGGAGATGTCAGGGGCGCCTGATGGTGATCCTGAAGTGCCGGCTGGGCTGCCAGGGGGATCCGCAGGTCCGCTTCCACAGCGTCGAGGCGCGCCAGTGCGGCGCTGTAGGCATCCTGCGCCGATCGTGTGTCCGGCCACACCGGCGACGCCAGAAGGATTTCGTGGGCGACATTGTCGAACACGCAAACCACAGACGGCCGTACCAGGCAGGCGTCGGGCAGGGCGAGCGGGTCCGGATTGGCTTCGCCAAGCGGCTCCATAAGCCGGATCATGTCATAGCCAAACACACCGAACAGGCCTGATACCATGGGAGGCAGGCCTTCGGGAATGTCCATGCGGTTCGCCGCGACAAGTGCGCGCAGGCTATCCAGCGTGGAAAGGCTTTCCGGCGTATAGACACCGGCAGGTATATCTGAGCCTTTTGATATCTCGGCGGCATTGCCGAAACAGCGCCAGACCAGATCGGGCGACAGGGTCAGAATCGAGTAACGGCCAGACAAGGCACCGCCTTCGACCGATTCAAAAAGAAACGAGTAGGGGCGGTTACGTGACAGCTTCAGATAGGCAGAAACCGGCGTTTCCAGATCATCGATCAGCTTGCGGCAGACGATGTAGGGCTTGCCGGCGTCATAGGCCTTGGTAAATGCGCCTTCGTTGGCGGCAAGCGTAACGGGTTCGGCGATCACGGCGTCTTCTTTCCGTCGGTCTTGTCAGCCTTGCCGGCCTTGTCGTCGGTAGGGGTTACGCCCAGAGCGATCTCGGCCGTGCGCGGATAGACCTTGGCCTTGACGAGGGCGCGGGCGCCGGTCTGGGCCGTTGTCGCCAAATCACGGGCCAACATTTGCGACATCTGGGTGCGGGCGACCGTGGTCATCGTGTTGGCGGATGCGGTGTCCGCCTGATGGACGGCGTCGACGCGACCAATGGCGAAGGCGACCGGGCTAATCTGGGCGTTGAAGCTTTCACCCGGTTGCGACAGGAAGATGCGACCGGCCAGGGCTTGCGGCAGGTTGGCACGCTGTATCGTGGCGCGGTTCAGGCCGTTCAGATGTTCAACGGGGGTGTTGAAGCTGGCGGCGACAGCGGCGAAGCTTTCGCCCTTCTTGATCCGCGCCATGGCTTTGTCGGCCGCGTCCTGTACCGCCGATGTCACCTTGTCGGTCATCCAGTACTGGGTGAGCTCATTTTTGATTTCGGCAAAGGGTGGCGCGCCAGCCGGCTTGATGGTGTCGAGACGCACGGCGAAATACTGGCCTTCGCCGAGTTGATCGACATCGGAAGTGGCGCCGACTTGGGGCAGGTCGTAGATGTCCTTCACCAGCACGGTATATTGAGAATAATCGGCTTGCGGGTTGCCCGTCTTGCCTTCCGATGTCATCGGCGGCAATTGGGTCACCTTGAGGCCCAGTTTCGCGGCCGTAGCGTGGAAGTCGTTGCCGGCGCGCATGGCGTCCGAGAAGGCATTGCTGTCCTTGTTGACGCGGTCGGCGGCCTGATCCTTTATGTAGTCCGCGGCCAGTTTTTCGCGAACGCTTTCATAGGACGGCGTCGAGCCGATCTTGACTTCGCCCATCTTGATAACGGCGTAGCCGAGTTCGCCCTGAACAGCGCCGGACACATCGCCCGTCTTCATGCCGAAGGCGGCAGCGGCAATCTTGGGATCGGGGACCGCGCTCTTGGGCTTCAAGGTGTAATTGATGACCTGACCCTTGTGCGCCTTGGCGGCCTCTTCCGGCGTCTGACCGGACTTGAGGGCAGAGGAAATGGCATTGGCGTCGCCCGCCGACTGGGCCGTCACGGTAACGAAACTACGAGTTTCCGGCGAGACGAGGGTAGCCAAGCTGTCCTTGTACTTTTTCTGCAAGGCGGCTTCGTCGACCTTGATGTCCTTGGCGTAATTGGCGGGCACAAATTGCACGATCGAAGCCGTCCGCGTTTCCGGCAGTTGCAACTGAGACAGGCGCGAACTGTAGAAGGCCTGCAATTCAGCGTCGGTCGGGGCGGCCGGTGTCGGAACATTCTTGCTAGAAATGACGAACAGGCTGGTGTCGCGGTTTTGCAGCGTCGTGGCGGCTTCGGTAGCGGCATAGATGCGTGGCGCGCGGACCCCCGCGACGGCCGCCGTCAGGTACTGCTGGCTGGCCAGTTCGTCCGAAACGCTGGACTCGAACATCTTTTCGTTCATCTGGTTCTGCGCCAGCAACTGACGATAGGTATCCTTGTCGAAACGGCCTGTGACGCTGTTGAAGAAGGCCGGGATCTTGGCAATTTCAGCAACGATCATCTTGGCGGATGGCTTTACGCCTAGCGAATCGAGCCAGGCAGCGAAAGACAGTTGATCCGCCAGTTCGTTCAGCATGCGCACATGCTGGCCGGCTTCGACGAATTCCTCATTCGTAAAGGTACGTCCCTGATTTTCCTTGGGATAGTTGGCCTTGTAGCTTTCGAAGCGGCTCTTGAATTCCTGAGCGCTAAGCTGACGCTTGCCGGCGGTGATGACATTGTCGCCGCCCGTCTTGCTGAAGACGTCGCGAAGGCCGAAAATGGCGAAAGAGGCGACGAGCAGCACCATCAAGCCTTTGAATATCCATGACTTGGTGAATTCCCGGAAGAGGCTGATCATCGCAATATAACCCTGTAGACGCGCGCAGGCACGCAGATATGGCCGTGTCTTACGGCACGAATAAGGCTGTTACAAAGGGATTTTATCAGTTTCAAGATTTTTCTTGGTTGAAAAGTCTTGGCTTGTCCGCTGCCATCGGTCTATGGTTTGCATACCGCGACAGGACCTTACCCGCACAGGGCCTCATTAGAAGGCTTGCAAGGTTTTCGGCGGTTTTATGCCACAACAAACAAGACAAATAATGCCACACCGACATCTTATCGCCGGCAACTGGAAAATGAACGGGCTGAAAAGCGCGCTTCCGGTTGCTCAGGCCATTGCCGCGCAAAGCGCCGCACACAAGGCGCGCGTCGCCTTATTCCCCCCCGCGACCCTCCTGCCACTTATGGCCGAAGCCCTGCAGGGCACAAAGCTGTTGCTGGGCGGCCAGGATTGCAGCCATGCTGATGGAGGCGCCTATACCGGCGATGTGTCCGCAGCTATGCTGAAAGACGCCGGCGCCACCATGGTTATTCTGGGTCATTCGGAACGTCGCCACGGCCACCTAGAGCCCTGCTCGCTTGTTGCCCGCAAGGTGCAGGCGGCGTTGCGCGCCGGATTGGAGCCCATTATCTGTATCGGAGAAACCCTTGACCAGCGTCAGGGAGGGCTCACCGTGCCCGTTCTGTCGCGGCAATTGACCGACAGCCTGCCGAGGGCGTTGGAAGGCCATAAGTTCCATGTGTCTTATGAGCCTGTCTGGGCCATCGGCACAGGCCTTACGGCATCCGACGCACAGATACTCGAAGCGTTCGCGCTGATCCGCAAACATATCGATACCTATTTTGGCGATGCCGATCCGTGCCTGCTGTACGGGGGATCGGTCAAGCCGTCCAATGCCGCCCAATTACTTGCCTTGAAAGGGGTTGGCGGGGCGCTGGTTGGTGGGGCGTCACTGACTGTGGAGGAATTCCTGCCCATCGTTGCGGCAGCGGATTATGCCCCGGTTTGATCCGGGGCTTGTAATCCTCCGCCAGCGTCATATTTCTGTATGGCAAACCGTGCGTCCCCTCTGGCCATTCGTGGCGGAGGATGCTAAGGGCGTGCGACTTTCATCCATTCCGGCGCCGGTGTTCGGCGCCTTTCCGCGTTAGAAGAATAAAGACCTGACCTGATGAACACCTTATTCGGTATCCTCCTGACCGTGCAGATCCTCGTTTCGGTCACCATGGCCGGCCTGATTCTCATCCAGCGTTCCGAAGGCGGCGCGCTCGGCATGGGCGGTGGTCCGTCGGGCTTCATGTCGGCGCGCGGCGCGGGCAATCTGCTGACCAAGCTGACGGCGATTTTCGCTTTTATTTTCTTCGTTAACTCGATCGGCCTGACCATTGCGGGCAATTATTCGCAACGCACGACCTCGGCCGTCGATCAGGTTGATACGTCCGGCCTGACGATCGACAAGTCCAAGCTGCCGGCAGCCCCGGCCGCCAGCCAGACCGCCAGTTCGGCCGGTCCGTCGCTGAGCGACCTGCCGTTGGCCAATTCCCAGCCCGCCGCGCCTCAAGCTCAGGTTCCGGCTCAGGCCCCGGCCACCAAGCCGGCCACGTCTTCTGCGCCGGTGCGCCTGCCTGCCAATTCCGCGGCATCGTCATCGGTGTCGCAAAAGCAGGTGGAAGCCGCAAAGGCAGGTATCTGGCAAGGCGGTTCTTCGGCCGCGCCGGCCTCTTCGGCGACGACATCTTCCGCTTCGCGTTAAGCGAAGCTCGATTTCAAACTGATTTTTTGGCCCGCGGAGGGTAACTTCCGCGGGCTCTCTCTGATTATGGTACTGATCTGATATGGCCCGTTTCGTTTTCATCACTGGCGGGGTTGTCTCCTCGCTTGGCAAGGGGTTGGCATCCGCGGCACTTGGGGCCCTGCTTCAGGCGCGCGGCTTCAAGGTCCGTCTGCGCAAGCTGGACCCCTACCTGAATGTCGATCCGGGAACGATGAGCCCGTATCAGCACGGCGAAGTCTTCGTTACCGACGACGGCGCTGAAACCGACCTTGACCTTGGCCACTATGAGCGTTTTACCGGCGTCAATGCCCGTAAGACGGACAATATCACCACCGGCCGCATCTATTCCAACATCATCGAAAAGGAACGCCGCGGCGATTATCTCGGCGCAACCGTCCAGGTCGTCCCGCACGTTACCGACCAGATCAAGCAGTTCGTCGTGTCCGATCAGGGAGATGCCGATTTTATCCTCGTGGAAATCGGCGGAACGGTCGGCGATATCGAAGGCCTGCCGTTTTTTGAAGCCATTCGCCAGCTTGGCCAGGAATTGCCGCGCCGCCAGTGCTGCTTCATCCACCTGACGCTGCTCCCCTTCGTCAAGACGGCAGGGGAAATGAAAACCAAGCCGACCCAGCATTCGGTGAAGGAATTGCGCTCCATCGGCATCCAGCCCGATATTCTGCTGTGCCGCTGCGAGCAGGAAATTCCGACGGAAGAACGCCGCAAGATCGGCTTGTTCTGTAATGTCCGCGAAAGCGCCGTCATCCAAGCGATGGATTCCGAAAACATCTATGCCGTGCCAATCGATTACCACCGCCAGGGGCTGGATGTCGAAGTGCTGAACGTCTTCGGCATCGAAGATGCCGCCGCGCCGGACCTCTCGCTTTGGAAAGATATCACCCAGCGCTACCAGTATCCTGACGGCGAAGTGTCCATCGCTGTTGTCGGCAAGTACACGGTGCTGAAAGACGCCTATAAATCGCTGATCGAGGCGCTGTATCACGGCGGCATGGCCAATAATGTCCGCGTCCGCATCGACTGGGTGGAATCGGAAACCTTTGAAGGTGCGCCCGACGCCGTGATTGAGCGGCTGGAGAATGTTCACGCCATTCTGGTTCCCGGCGGCTTCGGAGAGCGCGGTGCGCTGGGCAAGATCGAAGCGGCCCGTTTTGCGCGCGAAAACAGCGTCCCTTATTTCGGTATCTGCTTCGGTATGCAGATGGCTGTGCTGGAAACGGCCCGCAATCTGGCCGGCGTCAAGACGGCGTCCTCAACCGAGTTCGGGCATACCGACGAGCCGGTTGTTGGCCTTATGACCGAATGGCTGAACGGCAACGAGCTGACGCAACGGGCGGCGGGCGGCAATCTGGGTGGGACCATGCGCCTGGGGGCCTACGACGCGGCACTGAAGCCGGGTTCTCTGGTTTCCGATATCTACGGCGATACGGCGATTTCCGAGCGTCACCGCCATCGCTACGAAGTCAACCGCGACTATATTCCGCGTCTGGAAGCGTGTGGCCTGCATTTTTCGGGTATGTCGCCCGACGGCCTGCTGCCGGAAATCGTCGAACGTACGGATCACCCGTGGTTCATTGGCGTGCAATACCATCCGGAACTCAAGTCGCGTCCGTTCGCGCCGCATCCGCTGTTCTCGAGCTTCATCGCCGCTGCCAAGGTGCGCAGCCGTCTCGTCTAAACCGTTCTGCCTGACGCGCGTCGGGCAGGGCGCCGCCAAAGGAATATTCCATGACACGCCAACTGATTTCCTCCGGTTCGCCTTTTGAAGGCGAAATCGGTTTTTCCCGCGCCGTTCGTTCGGGCAATCGCATCGAAGTATCGGGTACGGCCCCGATCCGTGACGGCAAGGTCGCCGGAACCGATGCCTACGAGCAGACCAAGGCCGCCCTGGAAATCATCGTGAAGGCGGTTCAAGACGCCGGTGGCCAGGCATCGGACATTATCCGTACCCGCATCTTCCTGACCGACATGTCGTTGTGGAAGGACGCCGCGCGCGCCCATGGTGAAATCTTCGGCGACATTCGCCCTGCATCGAGCTTTATCGGCACCAGCGCCCTGATTAATCCCGAATGGCTGGTTGAGATCGAGGCTTCGGCCCAGATCGAGGCCTGAGCAGTATCGAAGCCTGACAATCCATCCATTTGACGCTATAGTGGCGCAAAACGGGTGGGTGTCATGAGGTTGAAAGACGAATTGGGGATGCTGCCGCGCGGACTATATGTCGTGGTGGGGCTGACCCTGGCTGCGGCGGCGATTGCCAGTGACTACGGCAATTGGACGCTGATACAATCGGGCAAGGTGCCGGCGGCCGGTATCATCCTGATGAATCTGATTGCCCTGCCTTTGGCCCTGGCCATTATCGTGTGGGCCTGCATTGGCCGTCATCGCGAGTGGCATATTGCCGATGGTCAGATTCGCGTGCGCCTCTTAAGTCTGACCTCATGGCAGAAAACGCATCATATCCTGGCAGAGGATATCAGTGTCGTGACGCAGGAAAGTTATGATTACGAACGCAAAGGCAGCCGCGTCGCACATGGCTGGATCGTGACCTTGAAGGACGGCCGACGTCTGGTGTCGCCTAAATCCTTTGATGCAGAGGCCTTGAATGAGGCTAGGTTGCATATGGAAAGTTATATGCGCAAGCCCTTGCCGCAGACCGACCCGCTGGCGGAATCCAGCCGCGCCAACGGACTTTCATAGCTAAAATCGCTGGTTCGCCGCCGATTGCCCCTTGATAGTCAGCCAGACTTGATGCATAAGGCCCGCCTTCTGAGTCACCAACAGGGACTCATCATTTAATTTATGTGCCTGAATACCTCGTGTGTTCGGCCTTTGACCAGGAAAAGAGACGGACATGGCCGTACCCAAGCGGAAAACCTCGCCCTCGCGTCGCAACATGCGTCGTTCGCACGACGCGCTGGGCGCTAACCCTTACACCGAAGACAAGGACACCGGCGAGCTTCGCCGTCCTCACCATGTCGATCTGAAGACCGGCATGTACAAGGGCCGTCAGGTCATCACACCGAAGAAAGACTAATCAGTCTTCGCCAGTGAAGTTCGCCTGCGAATTTGAAACGTGGACCGGTGACGGTCCACGTTTTTTTATGTCCGGATGATCGGACCGTAACGACGGTTTTACACCGTTACGTCCACCTACAAGGCTTTCGAAGCCTGATTTATAAGCCCGTTGAAATGGCTGCCGCAGCGTCTGGCACCTTCTCCAGTTCGGCGCGCGGCACATTGCCGACGGGAAACCGGGCATCGTCCCACACGATGTAAACGGTGTCTGGTGTCTTGGCAGGTGCGTTCTCGGACACCACAACGTCGCTGGCTGCCGGACTGGCGTGAACCGTGCCCAGGCCTTTCTTTTCGTGGCTTATGCGGTCGCCGTCTTTAAGTACGTCGCTCATCTGCAAATCTCCTCTATTTCAGTGTGGATTTTGCAAAAAAGGAAATAAGCACTCAATACGGAGACGGGTTGACGCCTTGTCGTGTTCATGCGACATTTGTCGCACGAAGGCGACGGAGTTTTTCATGCATAAGCCGAGCGATTACGAACTCAAACTCCTGCGCTACCTGTGGCGCCATTGTCGCCTGAGCGCGCGTGAAATTCATGATGCCAGCCAGACCGAAACGCTGTGGTCGTATTCAGCGACACGCAAGACCTTAGATCGCATGGTCGAAAAGGACTTGATCCGCGTCGAAATGGTTCACGGCATGAAGACCTATGTGGCCACGCACTCAAAGCTGGAAACCCTGGCTGGGCTGGTGACGGCATTCGCCCGCGACGTTCTTGAAAGCGATGCGCCCATGCCAGCGGCCACCTTCGCCAACAGCCGGCTTATCTCCGCTGATGAAATTGGCGAATTGGAAGCCCTGCTCGAAAAATTGGCCACTGAGGAGGCATCCAAGTGATCGGGAGCGTGTTGATGGTATTGGGGCTTATGCCTCTATTGGCCAGCGCTCTGATTCTGGCCATTCATCGCCTATTCCGCGAACGCGACGATGCGCCAGTCGATGGCGTGGAAAAACGGATGCTGGCGGTCATGATAGTGCCGGTCGCGATGGGAGCCGTTCTGCTTCTGCTGGCGCGGCTGGCACCGGCCCTGATGACCGCGCCCATACCAGAATATTCGGCCGGCAACGACGCGGTGGCCATGACGGGCGAGGCAGTAACTAGCGTTTCGCAAGCGAGGTTCAGTTGGGTGACGTGGGCGCTTGCCGGAATACCTTTGCTGCCTGTCGTCTATGCAGTTGTTGCCGCGGTGGCCGCGATCCGTCTGTTGAGGGCGCAATCGGTCCTGCGAACCATCGCCCGAATGGCGCTACCTCTGCCTGCCGACACCGGCATTCGTATCGCCTCAGGCGCGGTCCCGGCCTTCGCCTGGGGGCGCCATATTATCGTGCCTCAACGCTTGTTGACCGGCTTGGGCGCCGATCAGCTTGAATTGGTTATTGCCCACGAGCGCGCGCACCTGAGACGAGGCGATACCGGCTTTTACACACTGCTCAGTTGGATCGAGGTTATCTTCTGGTTCAATCCGTTCATTCGCCATCAAACGGCGCGTTGCCGGCTGGCGGCCGAACTGGCTTGCGACGCCCTGGTTACGCGGGCGAATCCCGAAATGCGCCAGGCATACGCAGCATCGCTGCTGACGGCCCTGAAGCATACCGCCGGAGCCACATTGCCCATTTCCACACAGACATGCGCTCCGACGGTCTTCTCACCCTCAAACTCTGGAGAATTTAGAATGAGAATTACCGAAATTATGCGCGCTTCGTCGATGGGACGCAAGCGGCCGCGATGGATTGCTCAGGCCATGGCTGTTGCCCTGATCCTGCCTTTGGCTGGCGCGCAATTCGTCTTGTCGCAAAATCCCGCCCGCGCGGCGTCGGACGCCGCTTTCTTTTCGGTGCTGCCGGTAACCGGAACCATCAGCAGTCCATTCGGTAAAAGGACCGATCCGTTGACCGGCGCGCCCGCCTTCCATGAAGGCATTGATGTCCGCGGGAAGATCGGGACGCCAATCTATGCGCCGGCGGCCGGTCGTGTCGTTACCGTGAAGACCGACAGTCGGAACGGCCTGATGCTGGAAATCAATCACGGCGACGGATATGTCACCCGGTATACGCATCTTAATAAAATTACGGTCGATGATACGGCTAGTGTCACCGCGGGCCAGCAGATCGCAGAACTTGGCAATTCCGGCCAGAACACGGGGCCACACCTGCATTTCATGGTTTTCAAAAATGGCGCACCGATCGATCCGGCGACAGTCTTGCCGCAAATGCAAGCAACGCCATCGTCAAAGGCTATGTAGCTGGGGAATGAGCGCGGGCCGGTGACGGTTCGCGCTCAATTCGGCGGATTATATTGTGTCAGGAAATCGACCAGTCCTTGTGCCGTTGCCAGGCGGCAGCTTTCTTTCGTCAGGTCATGATCGCAATCCGGCAGGTCAATAGCTGTAACCGCCTTGCCAGCGGCCCGCAGGGCATCGCGCAACGCGTGACTCTGGCTTGGCGAGACATCGGCGTCACGCCCCCCATGAATAAGAAGCACCGGTATGTGCGCTTGCTTCACCTGTTGCAGCGGCGATATGGCGGCCAGGTCGGCAGCGCCGAGATAGGTGCGCAGTCGGGAAGGGGAGGCCGGATCGGCGCGAAATGACCGCGACTGCTTTGGATCGGCCTTCAGCGGCGCGATTTCGTCAGCCAATGCCCGGCTTTTGATGGCGCTGCTATAGGCTGACAGGTCGGATATCCCTCCGATCGAGGCCGCGCACCGGTAGGGACCATCATGGCTTTCGGCACCCATTAGCGCCGCATAGCCGCCATAGCCGCGGCCGGCAATGCAGACGCGGCCAGGATCGATCAGGCCCTGCGCACTGAGAGCGCGCACGCCGTCGGCCAGATCGCCGAGCATCCGGCCAGCCCATTCCCCCGTACCGGCATCTGTATAGGCGGTGCCGTAGCCATCCGAGCCGCGATAATTGGGTTGAAGCACGACGTAGCCCCGCGATGCCAGAAGTTGCGCCAGCCAGTCGAACCCGCGCGCGTCATGAGCCAGCGGTCCGTCGTGAGGCAGGACCACCAGTGCGCGGTTTTTTGCGTCGCCCTTGGGCGGCAGGGTCAGCAGCGCATGGATATCCATCCCGTCCCTGGCCTTGTACTGAATGGACCGCTGAGAAGCCACCCATTCCATAGGTACGGCGGGGTAATGGCTGCCTATATCGACACGCTTGCCGGCCGCAAAGTCGTAATAGTGCCAGGAGCCAGGATCATCGCCGCCCTGATCGAACAGGATCATCTGGCGCGGATCGCGGGCCATGGCGGCGACGCGCACCGCCTGGCCTGGAGCCGTATCGACGGCCAGTTTGTAATATTCGGCCAAGTCGGGATCGAAGAAGATGTAGGTGGGTGTTTCACCATCGCGTTCAAAACCGGCAAGCGCACCGGTTTCGGGGTGAAAAATCGGTCGGTCGCGCGTGGCGTCGTCAGGATCGAGGGCCTCGGACCTTTTGCCATCGGCGGACAGTTCGTAATAGTGAAAGCGGCGCGCGCTGCCTTCGGTTCCAGGCTCAATATCGAGCAGCAGCAGCGACGCGCCGTCACGCCCCAGGCCGGCGAGAAACGGTGCAAATGTGCGGTCCTTACCGACGATCTTGCGGGTCAGGACCGGCGTCCAGCCTTTGTCCTTGCGTATCTCAATGCTGAACGTTTCGTTGCGGAAGCTGTAGAGGGACCGCGCCAGGATCTGGCCCGAGGCGTCGAACAGCCAATCATCAACATAGCGGTTTTCGCGATCCAGGTCACCGCCGCCATCGTTGACGAGCCGCCCTATGCCGGTATCCGGATCGGTGCGCCAGAGGTAGACGCGTCGCGTTGGCTGCCCGGCAATGGATTTGGCGCGCATCTCAAGGAATGCGCCCATGACTTGCATCTTGCCATCAACAATAATCGGGCGCGGCAGGCCCAAGGCCAGGTTGTCGAACTCGCTCAACTTGTTGCCGAGCGTGGTGCCTTTGGCGGTGCGCAAGTCAACGACCGTTACGGCATCTTGCGCCCGGACGCCGAACTGGACGCACCCCGGCGTCCGCAAAGCGCTCAGTGCGCGAGCCTGAGCATCGGCATTGGCAACGGAATCGGCCTTGGCGGGGTCTATTACGGCGCGCAGGTTCATCTGCGCGGCCCCATCAGCCAGACGCTGATCCGTTCCAGACGGGCAGGTGCCGCGCAGACCGGTAAGCGTACTGGACAGCAGGATGTGATCCTTGTCGAGCCATGAAATGGCGGACAGAGGCGCATCGGCCAGCCGCACAACCGTCCGGCTGTTGTCGGCGACATTATAGATGGCCAGTATGTGCAGGCCGTCGGTCCAGGTAACGAAGGCGATCCGCCCACCATCAGCCGACAGGGCGATCTGTTCTATGCGGGGCGGCTTTACGAACACGTCCAGCGGTGGCGGGGTTGCTGTGTCTGCCAGTTTAGGCCGGGCGGCGCCCTTGACGATAACCTCGGTGGAATCGGCAGGGATGGACTGGGCGGCCACGGGTGGCGCGACGAGCGACAGAACAAACGCCAATGCTGTCAGACCTCTGGTCATCCGTCCCTCCGCTTTTGTAATTATATCGTGAGTATCATCATAGTTGCGCGTTCGTGACAACCGCGAACCGGTATGCACCTTGCCACCCCTCCCGGTCCTTGCTAATGCAGCGCAGTCTTTTCGAACGTCTCACATAGCAGGACTCCTCATGCCCGAAATTATCGACATCGTCGCCCGCGAAATCCTCGACTCCCGTGGCAATCCCACGGTCGAAGTCGACGTCACCCTTGATGACGGTGCCTTCGGCCGTGCGGCCGTGCCGTCGGGCGCGTCTACCGGTGCTCACGAAGCGGTTGAAATGCGTGACGGCGATCCCAAGCGTTACGGCGGTAAGGGCGTTCGCAAGGCCGTCGATGCGGTGAACGGCGAAATCTTCGAAGCCATCGCCGGCTTCGAAGCCCTGGATCAGCGCCGCCTCGATCAGACCCTGATCAATCTGGACGGCACGCCGAACAAGTCGCGTCTCGGCGCCAATGCCATCCTCGGTGTTTCGCTGGCCACGGCACGCGCCGCCGCCCAGGCATCGAATCTGTCGCTGTACAAGTATGTCGGCGGCCTCGGCGCGCGCGTTCTGCCTGTGCCGCTGATGAATATCATCAATGGCGGCGCCCACGCCGACAACCCCATCGATATTCAGGAATTCATGATCGTTCCGGCCGGCGCCGAGAACTTCTCCGAAGCCCTGCGCATGGGCGCCGAAATCTTCCACTCGTTGAAGAAGGGCCTGAAGGCCGCCGGTCATAACACCAATGTTGGTGATGAAGGCGGCTTCGCGCCGAACCTGGCGTCTGCCGAAGAAGCCTTGGCCTTCATCATGAAGGCCGGCGAAAGCGCGGGCTACAAGGCCGGTTCGGACTTCTGGCTGGCCATGGACGTCGCCTCGACCGAGTTCTTCAAGGACGGCAAGTATAACATGACCGGCGAGAAGAAGATTCTCGATGGCGGTCAGATGGTCGACTATCTCGAAAACCTGGCCAACAAGTTCCCGATCTGCTCGATCGAAGACGGCATGGCCGAGGACGACTACGAAGGTTGGAAGGAACTGACCGAGCGCCTCGGCGATCGCATTCAGTTGGTCGGCGATGATCTCTTCGTAACCAATCCGGATCGTTTGGAAACGGGTATTGTCGAAGGCATGGCCAACTCCATCCTGGTCAAGGTCAACCAGATCGGCACCCTGTCCGAAACCATGGATGCCGTCGATATGGCGCACCGTGCCGGCTATACCTCGGTCATGTCGCACCGTTCGGGCGAAACCGAAGACTCGACCATCGCCGACTTGGCCGTCGCGATGAACTGCGGTCAGATCAAGACGGGGTCGCTGGCCCGTTCGGACCGGACCGCAAAGTACAACCAACTTCTGCGCATTGAATCGCAGCTCGATGACGAAGCTGTCTATGCCGGCGTCTCGGTCATCCGCTGCTAAGAGCAATCTGCGAAAGGCGCCTTGGCACATCGTGCCTGTTGAAATCCCCCTCCTTCGGGAGGGGGATTTTTTGTTGTCGTAATTGAATGTAAATCGCCGACGATAAGCTTCCGCTAACCATTAAATCTTACAGTTGGTTAGCCATGCGGTTTCCGGCGGAACCGGCATAGGCGACTCGCCGCAGCGCATGGCGCTGCTCACATTTTGACAACAATGATAAAAACGCCGTGATGCCCAAACCTTTGCAGCCGCCTGTGGCGATAAATTCTTCTGTGCGCTCAGACATGTTTAGTAACACTATGTTAACCGCGCCGGCTCAAAAATGGTCTCCAAGTGTTACCGCAGTCCAGAAGGGGCTCAAATAGTGTTCTTCAGATTGAGGCCGTATTTGCCGACCGCTATTATCACGCTTGTTCTGACCTATGTATGCGTTCAGTATCTGACTGGCGATAAGGGATTCTTTTCTCAAGAATCGCGTAATCGGGAACTGGTTGTAAAGGAACGTCAGCTCGTACAACTCAAAACGGAGCGTGCGGATTTGGAAGCGCGCGCCAAATACTTGCGTACGGACAATTTGTCGAAAGATTTGCTTGAAGAGCGTGCCCGCGTCCTGCTTGGCTTGTCCGAGCCCAAGGCGTACGTTATTCGCGGACCAATCGTCCAGAACGCTAACTCCTGACTATTCTTTAGCTCTTTACGCGAAGGCAGGCTTCTCATAAAGGAAGTGTGCCTTTGATTTGGCCTGTGCGTTGGTTCGCATACCGTCCGGCCTTCAGAGCGCCACCATTTTTTAAAAGGCCGCGCGTAACAGCGGCCGTCGTTTTGTAATGGGAGATGTCCATGGCGCGTGCCGCCCAGAAAGACACCAAGACCGACAGTGGCAACAAGCTGAGCAATGTCTCCAAGGCAGATTTGCTTAAATATTATCGTGAGATGGTACTGATCCGCCGCTTCGAGGAGCGCGCCGGGCAACTGTACGGCATGGGCCTGATCGGCGGCTTCTGCCACCTCTATATCGGGCAGGAAGCTGTTGCCGTCGGCATGGAAGCCGCCAGCAAGGAAGGCGATCAGGTCATTACCGGATATCGCGACCACGGCCACATGCTGGCTGCCGGCATGGACCCGAAGGCGGTCATGGCGGAACTGACCGGTCGTTCCGGTGGTTCGTCCAAGGGCAAGGGCGGGTCGATGCACATGTTCGACATCGCCACCGGCTTCTTCGGCGGTCACGGTATCGTCGGTGCGCAAGTATCGCTGGGTACGGGACTGGCCTTTGCCGACTTCTATAAGAAGAACGGCAATGTCTCCTTCACCTATTTCGGCGACGGCGCGGCCAACCAGGGCCAGGTCTACGAAAGCTTCAACATGGCGCAGCTGTGGAAGCTGCCGGTCGTGTACGTGATCGAAAACAACGAATACGCCATGGGCACGTCGCTCGCGCGCGCTTCGGCAACGGTAAACCTGTCGCAGCGCGGCGCCTCGTTCGGCATTCCGGGCGAAACCGTTGACGGCATGGATGTCTTCGCCGTGAAGGAAGCCGCCGAACGCGCGGCCGAACATGCACGGTCCGGCAAGGGGCCCTATATCCTGGAAATGAAGACCTACCGCTATCGCGGTCACTCCATGTCCGATCCGGCCAAGTACCGCAGCAAGGAAGAGGTTGACGAGGTCAAGACGACCCGTGACCCGATCGACCACATCAAGACGATGCTGCAACAGGCCGGCGTCGCCGAGGACGAGATCAAGACGATCGACAATGAGGTGAAGGCCATTGTTCTGGAAGCGGTTGACTTCGCCCAGACCTCGCCCGAGCCGGATCCGTCCGAACTGTACACCGACGTTTATACCGAGGCTTAAATCAAAATGACTGATATCCTCATGCCCGCGCTTTCTCCGACCATGGAGGAAGGCACCCTTTCCAAATGGCTGATCAAGGTCGGCGACGAAGTTTCCGCCGGCCAGGTGATCGCCGAAATTGAAACCGACAAGGCGACGATGGAAGTCGAAGCCGTCGACGAAGGCAAGGTCGAAGCCATCCTGATCGATGCCGGCACCGAAGGCGTCAAGGTCAATACGCCGATCGCTCGCCTCGAAGGCGGTGTGTCGTCGCCAGCACCTGCACCGGCGCAAGCGGCGGATGCGCCTGCGACCCAGGAAGGCGGCGAAAAGAAAGCTGCCGATGCTACCCCAGCCGCTGCACCGGTATCCAAGCCGCAGAACGATCCGGAATTCCCGGAAGGCACGCCGATGGTGAAGATCACTGTCCGTGACGCGCTGCGTGACGCCATCGCCGAAGAAATGCGTCGCGATGACGCGGTCTTCCTGATGGGGGAAGAAGTCGCGCAATATCAGGGCGCCTACAAGGTGTCGCGCAACCTGCTCGAAGAGTTTGGCGATCGCCGCGTTATCGATACGCCGATTACCGAAATGGGCTTTGCCGGTATCGGTTCGGGGGCGGCCATGGCCGGCCTGAAGCCGATCATCGAGTTCATGACGTTCAATTTCGCCATGCAGGCCATCGACCACATCATCAACTCGTCGGCCAAGACCCTGTACATGTCCGGCGGCCAGATCAAATCGTCGATCGTGTTTCGCGGCCCGAACGGTGCCGCCGCCCGCGTCGCCGCCCAGCACAGCCAGGACTATTCGTCCTGGTACGCCAACGTTCCGGGGCTAAAGGTGCTTGCGCCGTATGACGCAGCCGACGCCAAGGGGTTGCTCAAGGCCGCCATCCGCGATCCGAACCCGGTCGTGTTCCTTGAACACGAAATGATGTACGGCAATGAATTCGAAATCCCCGATGTGGAAGATTTCGTGTTGCCGATTGGCAAGGCCAAGATTCAGCGTGAAGGCAAGGACGTCACCATCGTCGCGCACTCGCGCATGGTCGGCTTCGCCTTGAAGGCGGCCGAACAACTGGCTGCCGAAGGCATCGATGCCGAAGTCGTCAATTTGCGCACCCTGCGTCCGCTCGATACGGACACAGTGGTCGCTTCGGTAAAGAAGACGAACCGTCTGGTTACGGTCGAAGAGGGCTGGGGCCCGTGCGGCATCGGCGCCGAAGTCGCCGCCCGCGTTACGGCCGAAGCGTTCGACGACCTCGATGCGCCGCCCGCTCGTGTTCACCAGGAAGACGTGCCCATGCCGTACGCCGCCAACCTGGAAGCCCTGACTGTGCCCAGCGTTGAGAAGATCATCGCCGCCGTCAAGCAAGTCTCGTACAAGTAAGGGAAGCGCACATGACCGATATCCTGATGCCCGCCCTGTCCCCGACGATGGAAGAGGGCATTCTCGCCAAGTGGCACGTCAAGGTCGGGGACACCGTCTCCGCTGGCGACGTGATTGCCGAAATCGAAACCGACAAGGCAACGATGGAAGTCGAAGCCGTCGATGAAGGCACGGTGGAAGCCATCCTGATCGAAGCCGGCACCGAAGGCGTGAAGGTAAACACGCCAATCGCCCGCCTGTCCGGCGGCGATGCGGCGCCTGCACCAAAAGCGTCGCCCGCCGCGGCGGAAGCGCCCAAAACCACAGAAGCCGCCAAGGCTGAACCCAGGCAAGCAGAGCAAGCCAAGGCCGCTCCGGTTGCGGCGTCTGCGCCCGCCGCTGCATCTGCTGGTACGTCTTCTGGGGCACGCGTCGCCGCGTCGCCGCTGGCGCGCCGTCTGGCCGAAATCAACAAGCTCGATCTCAAGGCTATTCCGGGTTCCGGCCCGCATGGCCGCGTGATCAAGCGCGATATCGAGGCCGCTCTGGCTGGCGGTACGGGCAAGGCCGCGCCTTCCGCAGGCAGCTCCGCCCCGGCCGCCGAGCCGCGCAAGGTGCAATCGCTGGAACAACTGGGCATCCCGGCCGGTTCTTACGACCTGGTGCCGCTCGATGGCATGCGTAAGGTCATTGCCCGTCGCCTGACCGACAGCTTCCGCGATATCCCGCACTTCCCGCTGACCGTCGATATCGAACTCGACAACCTTCTGGCGGCCCGCACCAAGATCAACACCGCACTGGAATCCCAGGGCGTCAAGGTCTCCGTCAACGACATCGTTATCAAGGCGGTGGCGCTGGCGCTCAAGCAGGTGCCGGAAGCCAATGCGTCGTTTACGCCTGACGGCATTGCCATGCATCACAATGCCGACGTCGCCATGGCCGTGGCCATCGACGGCGGTTTGATCACACCGATCATCCGCAAGGCCGAAACCAAGTCGCTGGCGCAGATCGCCAAGGAAACGAAGGATCTGGCCACCCGGGCGCGCGAGCGCAAGCTGAAGCCCGAAGAATTCCAGGGCGGCACCTTCTCGGTGTCCAATCTGGGCATGTTCGGCATCAAGCAGTTCGCCTCCATCATTAATGAGCCGCAAGGCTGCATTCTGTCGGTTGGCGCCGGTGAACAGCGTCCGATCGTCAAGAATGGCCAACTCGCCGTTGCCACGGTGATGACGGTCACCCTGACCTGCGATCACCGCGTGGTCGACGGTTCCATCGGTGCGAAATATATTACCGTACTGAAGGGATTGCTCGAAGATCCTATCAAGATGTTGGCGTAAGGAGCTGAAAACAATGGCTTATGATCTCGTTGTTATCGGCTCTGGCCCTGGCGGTTATGAAGGGGCTATCCGCGCTGCGCAAAACGGCCTCAAGGTGGCCATCGTTGAGCGTGAACTGCTCGGCGGCATCTGCCTGAACTGGGGCTGTATCCCGACCAAGGCCCTGCTCAAGTCGGCCGAAGTGTTTGATAAGATCAATCATCTCGGCGACTACGGCCTGACCGGGGAAAAGCCCGGTTTCGACTTCGAAAAGGTCGTCGCCCGGTCGCGCGCCGTCGCTAAGCAATTGAATGGCGGCGTCGGTTACCTGATGAAGAAGAACAAGATCGACGTGATCGAAGGCTTCGCCACACTGGAACCCGGCAAGGATGCGCCCAAGGTCATCGTCAAGCTCAATAAGGGTGGCGAACAGATCGTCGAAGCCAAGAACGTCATGCTGGCGGTTGGGGCGCGCGCCCGTGAGATCCCGGCCATCGGCGCGGTATCGGACGGCGATCGCATCTGGACCTATCGCAACGCCTTGTCGCCCAACCGCATGCCGAAGTCCCTGGTCGTTATCGGCTCGGGCGCCATCGGCATCGAGTTTGCGTCCTTCTATCGCTCGCTCGGCGCCGACGTCACGGTCGTCGAAGCGCTCGACCGCATCTTGCCGGTCGAAGACAAGGAAGTTTCCGCCGAAGCCCAGAAGGCTTTTGAAAAGCGTGGCTTCAAGTTCCGCATCGGCGCCAAAGTGACCAAGGTCGAAAAGAAGGGCGACGCTGTCAACGTCTCCGTTGAAGTCGGCGGCAAGTCGGAAGTTCTGACCGCCGAAGGCTGCATCGTTGCCGTCGGCATCGTGGCCAATACGGAAAACCTCGGCCTGGAAAAGCTGGGCGTCGAGATGGATCGCGGTCACATCAAGAACGACAGCCACGGCAAGACCAACGTCAAGGGCCTGTTTGCCATCGGCGACTGCGCCGGACCGCCCTGGTTGGCGCACAAGGCGTCGCATGAAGCGGTGCACGCCGCCGACTATATGGCCGGCCGCAAGCTGTCCAACCTCAATCCGCCGATCCCCGGCTGTACCTACGCCACGCCTGAAGTCGCCTCTGTCGGTATCACCGAGCAGGGCGCCAAGGAAAAGGGCCTGGACGTCAAGATCGGCCGCTTCCCGTTCAAGGCCAACGGCAAGGCTATCGCTGCGGGCGAACCGGGCGGCTTCGTCAAGGTAATCTTCGACAAGAAGACCGGCGCGCTTCTGGGCGCGCACCTGATCGGCGCGAACGTCACGGAAATGGTGCAGGGCTTCTGCCTGGCCATTACCATGGAAGCGACCGAAGAGGACCTGCAAGGCACCGTGTTCCCGCACCCGACCATGTCGGAGGCGATCCTGGAAGCCTCGCTGGACGCCGATGGACGCATGATCAATCTGTAAAAGATCAGGCACATATACCATTGAAAAAGCCGTTCCTTTCGGGGCGGCTTTTTTGTTGCTAGACGACCTTGAGGCCCAACCACCGGCGCGTGGCGGGAATACGCCTCAGAACCAGTCCTTCGAAGAGGGCGACAACGATCAGGCTGATCCCCAGCACGGGCAGGAAAATACCCAGGGTGATAATGATCACCGCCAATCCGGGCGCAAGGCGTTCATCCGGCAATATCTGCGGCGCCCCCAACTCACCCGAAGGTCGGCGTTGCCACCACATGACGATGGCGCTGACGCACAGGGTCATCAGCCCTAGGGCCGTGAGCACGCCCAGCGCTTGGTTGAACGGACCGAACAACTGACCTTCGTGCGCGGCAACGCCGTAGCCGACCGCCTGATCTAGCGCTGTCTTGTCACCGAAATCTTCGCGGCTGATTACTTCCTGCATCATCGGATCGATCATCAGGGTGACACGCTTTGGTCGGTTGCCCGTATCGGACTGTAATTTCCACAGCGTGTCTGATTTGGCCGGAGCGGATAACAGAACCGGAGGAGGCAGGTTCAGGGCGCGCGATGTGTCGATCAGCGCGTCCAGGCGGCTAAGGTCGGTATGGCCGCCGCCTTCGGCGCGTGTCGCCTTATGCTCGTCGGCACGTCCTTGGCTCCATGCCTGGCTGACCGGGGCATGGCTGCCCATTGCCCGGACGCTTTTGAAGGCGTTGCCCCAGACATAGGTCCAGGGCAGGCCGGTAACAAGAAGAAAAAGCGCAAATGCCGAGACGTAGACGCCAACGACCGCATGAATGTCGCGCCAGAAGATACGCGTACCGAGGCCGAGGCGTGGGTAGAGCAGTCCTCCAATGCCCTTGATGCCGCGTGGCCACCACAGATAAAGACCGGTCAGGACCATGACGATAGCCCAGCATGCCGCCAGTTCCACGATGACCTGGCCGAAGCGTCCGGCGAACAATTCGCCGTGGATGTCTTTGACGACAGCCATAAAGCGCGCGTCTTCGGGCACCTGTTTCAGGACCTGCAGGGTGAGGGGGTGGATGTAGACGCGGGTCTTTTCGCTCCCTTTTACCACGATAATGCGCGCCGCGTCGTGCGGGTCGGGCCGGACTTCTATGGTTTTGAAGTGCGCCCCGGGCACGGCAGCGACTGCCGCCGCGACCATGGCCTGGGCCGACTGCGGTGTCCCGTCAAACGGCAGGTGGTCGTAGCGGGCATCGATTGCGGCCTCGATCTGCGGTTTGAACAGATAGATCGGGCCGGTGATCGACAGAATGATGATAAAGGGAATGCAGACCAGGCCGGCATAGAAGTGCCAACGCCAGAACATGCGATAGTCGATGATCTTTTGTCTCGCTTTTTCCATGATCTAGTTCCGATATTTCAGTTCAAGCATGAAGGTGCGTTGTGGCATGGGATGCGAGACATAGGCCTGATCATTGTTGGCGTTATCGACACCGAAACTGATTTGGGTGGTTTTTGTCAGGTCGTAGCTGACGCGGGCATCGACAAAGGCGTATTCGGTCTGGAACCCATAGGCATCCCCCCGCACCAGCCCGAACAGGTCTGAATTTGGTCGGGACGCGACGCGCCAGCCGACCGATCCTTTCAGCTTCGGCGTGAAGGCGTAACGCAGGTTGCCGTTGCTGCGCCATTTGGGGATGCGCGGGAATTGCTTTCCTTCCGATGCCGGTGCGGACCGGTTGCGCGTGGTGTGGGCATCCATCCATGACGCACTGGCTTCGACCGTCAGTCCGGGAATAATCAGGTCGCGGCCCTCGAAAATGAACTCCAGGCCATATTGCTCCATGTGATCGATATTCTGATATCGCGACACGACGGTGCCATCATCCAGGACGCCTTGATAGCTGAACACCGCATCATCGATCGACTGTCCGAACAGGCTGCCGGTCAGGACAATCCGGTCGAACCGGCGGCGGGCGATCAGGCTGAGATCATGCGAGACTTCGGGTTTGAGGTTGGGATCGAAGCTGGTCGGATCGATTTCGGTCTGTCCGGCATTGATACGCCCCTGGAACAACTCACCGACCGTGGGGAAGCGTGTGGCGGTTCCGGCGCTCAGTTGAAGGTTATAGGCGCCGACATCGCCTTGCAGGCTGATCTTAGGCGACCAGGCGCTGTCGCGACGATTGGGATAGGCCTTGGTCACGCTACTGGTGGCGATGCCGCCATCGAAGGCGCGCCAGTCGTCATAGCGCAGCCCGAGGGTCAGGACGGCCTTTTCCAGATCAATCTGGTCTTCGGCGAACAGGCCCGAAATGGCCGTCTTGCCGAATGTGCGCGAATTGAAGACCGCGCCGGAGGCTGTCCGCCAGTTGGTGGTGTTGTACGTCGTGGCATCCGTTGCATACTGGTTCGACGTCACGCCAAACGCCAGATCGTGGCGCCCGAAGGCCTGTTCGATGGTGCCATCGAACGTCCACCACCCGGGGTGATCATAGACCGTTTGTTGCCCATTGGCGCCGACCATGTCCAGAGAGGTGCGGGTGTCCCATTTGCCGATATCGTAATGCGACAGGTTGGTGGTCACGTCCCATCCGCTCAGATTGCCTGACAGTTTTACGCCCGTCAGGCTTTCGTTGCGGTCCATCGTGGAATAGGTGACGCCTTTTGCGATATAGTTGATGCCATCAAAACGCACCTTTGTGCCGGCTGCGGTCGCCAGTACGGTGTTGCCGGCGCTGTCGGTCAGCCAGGAGCGCGCATCATTGAGGTCCTGGGCCGTGCGCCATAACATCACAAGGGCGTCGGCCTTCCAGCCATTGTCCCAGGCATAGCCGACACGCAGGCGCGCCTGGTCCTGAACGACATCGACCGGCGAGGCCGCGCCGAAAACCGGTGTAGCCAGGCGAGGATCGGCATAGGCGCCGGTGACCGGCGTGTAGGTTCCCGCCGCTGTCGATTTGGTCAGCAGATTGTAGGTCATCGACTGGCCGGCATTTTCGAAATGACGGAAGGAGGCGCGTGCCGATAAGCCGTTGGTTTTCGATTTGTAGTCTGCGCCGCCTTCGAAACTATAGCCGCTGAACGTCTGGTCGAAACCATATTCCTTGAACGGCATGACGAAGGTCTGGGCGGTAGCGTAGATGTCGTTTCGTTTCGGCGTTTCTGTTGTTATGGATACGACGCCGCCCATGGAGTTGCCGCCGTATCGGGCGGAGTATGGGCCATAGACGATATCGAACTGGCGAACTTCGGCCGGGCCTACCACATTCCATTTGGGTGGATAGTCCCAGCGGTTGCCCAGGAAGTTGGAAACGACGTAGCCGTCTACTAGCACCAGGGTGCGGGCGCTTTGAATGGTGTTGGTGCCACGCAAGGCGACCACGGCATTGTCGTCGCCGATAAAGCGTTTGCGCACGAAAAAGTTCGGCGCGTATTTCATTAGGTCCTCGACATTGACCGCATTGATGGCTTCGAACTGATCATGGCCCAGCGAGACCGAGAGGCCGCGCGGCGCGACCGTGATAGGCGTGTTTTTCTGACCGACGACGATCACCTCTTTCGGCGTATCACTGTCGTCGGCGGTGGTATCCGCACGGGCGGCAAAGGGGAGGAAGGGCAGGAGAGAGGCAGAGCTGACAAGCGCGATGATGAGCGCGCGGCTATAGGTAATTTTCATTTTGGGTGTCCGTTCCAGACAAGGCATGAGGAAACGCAAAGGTCAGAACACGTCCCGACACAGTGGAGGCCACTTTTCGGATAAGACGTGCGACAACCTTTGCGTGGTTATCAGGCGTTAGACTGGGATGGGGGGCCACAAGAATGCGGGCGAGGCGGCGCGCGGGCCTTTACCGGGGACGCGCCGACGGCTGGTGTAAATTCGGCGTGTGTGACGCTATAAACGGCCGGCTCGAATACCGGCATTGGCGTGGTGACGGCGATGATCGAAGCCAGGACGCATTGAGCGCACTTCAGCCCGGCCAGGCCAGGTTTGGGTGCCGATTTGATTATCTGAGTTGAAGCCTGATCGACGATGGGCTGAGCATCCATCCCCGCTGTACACAAAACCATCTGCACGCCTTGGCGCGATGGCATGGCCATAACCTGCGGTGGGAACAGGATTTGGGTAAATAGCGCCATAACCACAGCAACGCACGCCCAGAAGCGAACTTCTGAATCGCGTGATGCCCGGGTGATGACAGTCGCCTTGGCCATGATTGCCGCATATCGCGGACAGGCGATGCTGTCAATGCGACGTCATCAAACCGACTGGGCGCTTCGTGACAGGGCGTCCATCTGCTGCATCCACCGGGCTTCGTTTTGCAGCAGCCAGGTTTTCAGGGTCGCCATGGGTTGCGGCCGCAGTGCGTAGGCACGCAGACGGGCATCACTGTAAAGAGGGACTTCTGCGATCATGCCGACGCCCTTGAGGACGCGCAAATGCCGGCTGAGCGCCGCCGGAGTCAGGCCGATTTCGCGCGCCAGTTCGCCGGCGGTCAAAGGGCCTTCGCACAACAGGTCTATGGCGCGCCGTCGGCTGGGATCAGCCAGTGCGGCCAGGGTTTGTTCGAGGGTTGCTGTCACGATTTTATTCGCATTCTTTTATTCCCGCTTTTCAGAACTGAAATAGGTATTTGATTTTAAATCAGAGATTTAAACCCCGAAACCGGAGCTGGGAACTGTCTTTCAACGAAAGTGTAGATATTCAACGCTATGGTTAATTAAATTGTCTGCGTCAAATATTTCTGAATTTGCTGAAATAAAGACGTCAGGCAGCTTTGGAATCGACCTCAGCCAGCTTTTGTAAGGTCACGTAGTCCGTCTTGCCGGAGCCCAGAACGGGCACGGCCTCGACCTTCAGAATTTTCTTCGGTATCGCCAATACCGGGGCACCATTTTCCTTGGCCCAATGGGTGAGGCGCGACACATCGGCGTCATCCTTATCGGTGATGAGGATCAGGCGTTCGCCCTTCTTGTCATCCGAAATAGCCACAACGGCATGACGATTATCGGGCCAGACTTCTTCGGCGATACGCTCGACTGCGGTCAGCGACACCATCTCACCGGCAATCTTGGCAAAGCGCTTGGCGCGGCCCATGATGCGAACGAAGCCTTCGTCGTCGATATTGACGATATCGCCGGTGTCGTGCCAGCCGTCCTTTGGCGCCTCGATGACATCAGGCCGATCGATATTGATATAGCCGCCCATGATGTTTGGTCCCTTGACCCACAGACGTCCGCCGCCCGTAATACCGTCGACCGGTTCCAGGCGGGCTTCCATCTCGGGCAACATCTTGCCGACGGTGCCATAGTGATTGTTGTCGGGGAAGTTGACCGCCACCACCGGCGAGCATTCGGTGACGCCATAGCCTTCGAGAATCGGTACTCCGCCGAACTGAGTCTGGAAGAGATTATGCGTTTCGTCGCGCACCTTCTCGGCCCCGCATACGACGAACGCCAGCGTCTTGAAATCCTCGGGCTCACCCGACCGTGCATACTGATTGACGAAGGTGTCGGTTGAAAACAGCAACGAGGCTTTCGATTCTTTCAGGAGCCCGGGAATGACCTTGACGTGCAGGGGAGAGGGATACTGGAAGCTGCGCAGGCCCGCCAGCAAGGGCAGTATAACGCCGCCCGTCAGACCGAGCGAGTGAAAGATGGGCATCGGATTGAACGCCACCCATTCCGGCTTCAGCTCTATATGGGCTTCGATCTGGCGGGTATTGGATACCAGGTTGGATTGCGTCAGGACCACGCCACGTGGGCTGCCGAAGCTGCCGGAGGTGAACAGGATGACGCCGATGTCGGAGGCCTTTGTCTTCTTCACGAACAGGTTAGGGACCTTGGAGGCGGCCAGCGCGAACAGCTTGTCCGTCGTCGTGATTTCCTTACGGATATCGTCGAGATAGATGATGCGAACATAGCTCTTCATCGAATCGACGAGGTCTTCGAGCTTGGCGTTTTCGATAAACCGGCGGGAACTCAGGACAGTCTTGATCTGCGCTGTCTGCACGGCGGCCTTTACATTGGCCTGGCCGGACGTGAAGTTGATCATGACCGGCACCTTGGCCAGTGCATGCAGGGCGAAGAAGGATACCGCGCCACCGGACGAGGTCGGCAGCATCATGCCAACGCGGCCTTCGTCGCCTAAATGACGTTTCAGGAGGCGGGACAAACCAAAAATACCCGCCAGGAACATACCGTAGGACAGAGGCTTGCGATCTTGATCTTCAATGATGATCTTGTCGGATCCGAACCGCTTCTGGGCCTGAATCAAAGCGTCAAATAGCGAGGTCTGGGTATCGCTGGCCTTAAACGCGCGCTTCATGCACGACTACTCCCCTCGATGCAGTCGGCCTGCCCGCCAACACGGGAGATCCGGATCTGTCATCATCCATTACGCCGAAAATCCTCGGATCGTCCGGCAACAATCCGGCATAATAGCTTATACGTCAGAGAGGTCAAACGGGGAATTTGGACAGTGTTCAAAAAACAATGAACTGGAAATGAGGTTTACTTCGCTGCGACCGTCACTGTCACGTCGGAGCTGGCATCGACGCGAACCTGTACGTCCGTTTTGGGGTTGGGTGACGGGATGGGTCTGGGTTGCGCGTTCGGCAGGTGGCCCAATTTTATGAGTGTCAGGCTTTTGGGTTGTGGGGCGCCCTGTGGCACCACCAAACTCACCTCGGCGGGATATACCGTCATCATGTGTGATCGGGCCATCGGTGCAGGCGGTGCGACAGGCGCCACCATTGCCATTGGCGCTGACGGAGCGTCTGGCTCCGCCAACGGAGCGGGGTGTTCATCGCTGTATATCTCAGGGGGCGCTGGCGCTTTCGGGGGCTTCGGGGGTTTGGGCGCTTTAGGTGCCTTGGGTGCCTTCGGCGCTTTTATCGCATAGCCGGTATAATACATCTTGGCGGCCTGCGCCTTGGCCTGAAGCGCGCCTTGACGCGCTTGCTCAGCGATAGCCTCAACATCGATATTCATCGCGGCCGTGCGGGCGATGTCGGCTTGGGCACGTTTGGCGTCGGCGCGGGCCCGGGCTGCGACGGCGTCTGGATCGATAGCCTGCCCATTCAGGCCGGCGCGTTCCAGTTCTGCCTTTTGATCCAACGCAGCACGGCGCGCATCTTCCGCAATCTTTTCCGCGTCGATATCGATCGTCTTAGCACGGGCGACCTCTTCTCGGGCGCGTATGGCTTCGGCGCGCGCCTCTTCGGCAATGGCGTCTGGGTCGATATCGTCCGGCGCCATGCTGAAATCAATTTTGTCGGCTGTTGCGCCTACACCCTTCGCCACAGGGGTTTGGGCGGCAAAGTGAGACTGGGGCGTCAGCCGCCGGTCGTTACCATTGATCATGTCTGTCAGATGTGTAACGGCGGCGTCAGCCTGCGCGGCGGCTTGGGGGCAAATCTTGGCGGCAACATCCTTAACCGGCGCGGCGAAAGCGGTAAGGGTAAGCAGAAGAACGGGCAGCAGGACAAAGGCGACCGGCCGGGCTTTCAGGCGTGACTCGGGCTGTTCCCCCAGCACCCGCGAAATGCGGGCCAGCAGGTTCTTGCCTTGACCGTTCAGCGCCATCGACAATTTGGGCGCCCGCGCAGGCAAGCGGCGTTGTTCTTCCAGGCTGAGCAGGGCCGTCGCGTAAGTGATGGGATCGTCGCATGACCGGATGGCCGCATCGTCGCAGCACAGCTCGCGTTGTTCACGCAGCTTGCCACCGATCCACCAGACGGCGGGATGGTAGAAGAACAGCGTCTCGACCAGACTTTGAACCAGATTCCAGACATAGTCGGCGCGGCGGATATGTTCGAGTTCATGCGACAGCACGGCGTCCAATTGCTCAGGTGTCAGCGATGTCACGGCCGACAGCGGCAGGTATACGACTGAGCGGAAAACGCCGACAACGAATGGGCCGGAAATGGCGGGATGCAGCCGCACAGTCACCGTCTTGCTGAGGCCAAAGCGGCGCAGGGCAGCGGAAAAGCGAAAAGCGATTGCAGCGGGAACCGCTTGTGCCTGTTTTTTCAGACCGTGAATAAACCATAGGCCGGCGAACATGCGTAGGGAGAGCACGATAACACCCGTAAGCCAGATGGCATCCAGCCAAGGCAGCCAGGCGGACAGATTTAGGTTATGTGTAATTTCAGGCAGCACCGCCGGAACTAGGTTTCCGCCAACTGTGGAGGCGCTAACCATCAGACCTGCAATGCGAAGGTCTTCATAGATGAAGGTTATGACCGCGACCGCCAGCATGGCCAGCATGGCCGATAAGCTCAGGACGTAGCGCCCCTGGGCCCGTAATTTCGGCATACACATATCGATCAGCTTGTAGACGGCGGCGATGGCTGCGGCCTGCCAGCAGAAATGAACGAGCGTGAAACCCAATGCTTCCATGTGCGGCGACATCATGCACCTCTTTTGCGCTCGATAAGCGCCCTGATCTGTTGAAGTTCCTCGTCACTGGCCGGTTGCAAGGACAACGCATGCATGGCCAGCAGGGCCGGAGAGCCCGAAAACAGTTTGTCACTCAGGTCTTTCAAAAGCTGGCCCTGCATATCCCCTTCACGCATGGCAGCTTCGTATATGTGCGCCTTGCCTTCTTCGGTGCGGGTGACCAAGCCTTTTTCATGCATAATCTGCATGGTCTTCAGTACAGTCGTGTACCCCATGGCGCGCTCCTGGGAGAGCACGTCGAAAATTTCGCGAACCGTAGCCGATCCTTTGGCCCAAAGAACGCGCAGGATTTCAAGTTCGGCTTCGGTAGGCTTGCGGGCAGGCGGAGTCGCAGAGGGGGAAGGCTGTGTCATACCCAAAATATACGAAGGGCTTCGTAAGGTGTCAACGAAAATCTTCGTAGATAATGAACAGCCGGCCTAGTCTGTAATGGGGGCTCTAACCTTTTCGATCATGACCTCAGTGAGCGGGTGTCTGGGCGTCAACAAAGGCAATAATGTCGGTCCCCAAGGCTTGTGGGCCGTCATTGGGCGCCACTTGGCAGCGCGGCAGGCGGGCACATAGGGCGCTGGCGGCGTTTCCATCCGCCGTCGAGGTCGATTTGGGTTGCAAAACAAGGATTTGCGCACCGGTCTTTAATGACAGTACAGGCAAATGCAGACCGCTCAGGTCTGTATAGGCCTTCTGCATCTGCTTTTGCCAGCCCTCGCTTTTCTTGCGTAGACGCAGGTCGGGGTTGGAGATTTGCCAGGTCTGGGCGATGCCGCCGAAGTAGCCCTGTTGCGGAGCGTCGCGGTGCCAGTCCGCACCCTTCGCGATAGGACCGCCAAGATAGGGCGCGTAAGCGACAAAGCCGCGCAGATTATCGTCCTTAAGTATGGTCGAAAGGGAAAGGGCGGCGATGGCACTATAGCCCGTGCCGACGATAAACAACGGCTTCTCGCCAGACGGCTTTACGATATCGTTGATAAAGTCACGCGCCGTGATTTGGGCATCGTGATAGCTGGCGGTGTATATGCTGTCGTTTTGCAGCAGGTAATGTCCTGCGCCGCCCTGGCCGGGCGCTTCGAGAAGCCAGACCCCGTAGCCTTCCGCCAATAGCTGGCGCATGGTTTCGAAATAGACCTCCGCAGGATAATCCGCGTCGGCCAGTATCAGTATCTGCGCTTTCGGATTGATCGGTGGTGAGGCTACGCCATATCGCGCCTGAGGTAATTTTTCGGCACGGTATGCCCCCCAGACGAAGCCGTCGGGCGGAAAATACTGCGGCGACAGGCCAGCCGGGATACGGCTGTCGAGAAAGGCCTGACCGGGTTGCATCTCCCGGGCCGCGTCCTTCAACTTGGAACAGCCGGTTGTCACCAGCGTAGCCGCCAGCGCCAGCCAGATCACCGATTTCGGACAATGGAAGGACATTTGGTCAGCTATAATCGAGATTCCGTGAAGCGGCTATGACATTTGCAACGGATGGATAACACTATGTGACTTGATATTATGTCGCAAAAAGACCAATTAGGGCGAAGGCGGACGGTCGCCCGGCAAGTATTCGAGACCATGGTCACTCTAATAAACCGCGTAGATGGAACGGCGCGTGAGTTGCGTCACCCCGAAAAGCAAAATCGCCCGGATTCTCCAATTCTGAAGAAGCCCGACTGGCTGCGCGTGAAGGCGCCGGGATCGAGCGGGTATAACGAAACGCGCGGCATTGTGCGCGACGCCAAGCTGGTGACCGTGTGCGAAGAGGCGGCCTGCCCCAATATAGGGGAATGCTGGTCGAAGAACCACGCCACCATCATGATCATGGGCGATACCTGCACGCGGGCCTGCGCCTTTTGTAACGTAAAGACCGGCCTGCCGCAGCCGCTGGACACCGATGAGCCGCGCCGGGTCGGTGAGACCGTCGCCTTGATGAAGTTGTCCCACGTCGTCATCACCTCGGTGGACCGCGACGACCTGAAGGACGGCGGCGCAGAGCATTTCGCCGAAGTGATCCGTCAAATCCGGGCCCAGTCACCCAAGACCACCATTGAAATCCTGACGCCGGACTTCCTGCGCAAGGATGGCGCGGCTGAAATCGTCATCGACGCAAAGCCGGATGTCTTCAACCATAATCTGGAAACGGTGCCGCGTAACTATCTCAAGATTCGCCCCGGTGCCCGCTACTACCACAGCCTGCGGCTGCTTGAGCGCGTGAAGGAACGCGACCCGCAGCAGTTCACCAAGTCCGGTATCATGGTCGGCTTGGGGGAAACCCGCGAGGAAGTGATGCAGGTCATGGACGATATGCGCTCCGCCGGTATCGATTTCATCACCATCGGCCAATACCTCCAGCCGACGCGCAAACATGCGGCCATCGATCGCTTCGTCACGCCGGATGAGTTCAAGGCTTATGAGGCCATTGCGCGCGCCAAGGGGTTCCTCATGGTGTCGTCATCGCCCCTGACCCGCTCCTCGCACCATGCGGGAGAGGACTTCGAAAAGCTGCGTGCCGCCAGAGCTTCGAAAAAATAAAGGCCGGCGACATATAATGACCAAGCTGCGTCTCGAACGCGACCTGCCTTACCAACCGGTACAACTCTGGGAAATGGTAGGCGATGTCGAGCGGTACCCGGAATTCATCCCCTGGATAAAATCCTTGCGCGCCTATAACCGGGGGCAGTTGGAGGACGATATCGTGCGCTTCGACGCCGATGTCGCCGTGGGCTTCAAACTATTGAGCGAACGGTTTTCGACCCGTGTGACGCGCGCCGCAGCTGCCCTTCTGGTCGATTTCGATCTGATCCGGGGGCCGTTTCGCCAGTTGAAGGGGCGCTGGACATTCACCCCCAGCCCGACCGGCACAACGGTGGCATTCGATTTGGATATCGATATCAATAATCCGCTGCTCGATGCCGTTTTCAAGGCCAATTTCAATCTGGCTGTGTCGAAGTTGCTGGCCATTTTCGAGTCTCGTGCCCGCCAGCTTTATGGCGCTAGGCGCTGAGCGTATCGATGCCCCATTGCAGGGCGTTTTCGACGCTCGCCTGCCGCACAGCCTCACGACCGATGTCGCCGAACTGACGGACCTGGGCAAGGGTGAGGCGCTGCTTTTCGACATTTATGTAGCTTAGCCCGAAGCAGACCATACCAACGGGTTTTTCCGGTGATCCGCCCGTTGGCCCGGCAATACCTGTGACGCTCAGGGCGATGTCTGCACCCGCCGCCGTCAGGGCGCCTTCGGCCATGCTGGCCGCCACCTCGATGCTGACGGCGCCATAGGCTTTCAACAAGGCTTCGGGAACGTTGACCAGCGCCGTCTTGGCGGCATTGGAATAGGTGATGAAGCCTTGCTCGAAGACGTCCGATGATCCCGATATACCTGTTATGGCGCCCGCGATCAGGCCGCCGGTGCAGCTTTCGACCGTGGTGATGATTTTTTTCTGTTGTTTTAGCAGGTCAATCAGTTGGGGGGCGAGTTTAGCGGATTTCATGCGGAGCTCACAGAAAAGGCGACCCGTAAGGATCGCCCTTTCGCTATCAATTGCAAGGCGGCATTAGTCGCGCACCCTGTTTTTTCGCCGGTGCGTCGCAACCGGCCGGAGGGGGTTAGACGCCCGAATGAAGCGGACCTTCCAGGTTCGCATTGGCGAAATCCCAGTTGACGAGATTGTTGAGGAAGACTTCGATGAACTTCGGACGGAGGTTTTGGTAATCAAGATAGTAGGCGTGTTCCCACACGTCGAGCGTCAGGAGCGGCTTGTCGCCCTTGGTAAACGGCGTTTCGGCATTGCCAGTCTTGACGACCTTTAGCTTGCCGTCTTCGCCCAGGACCAGCCAGGCCCAGCCGGAACCGAATTGCGTCGCGCCGGCCGTCTTGAATTGTTCCACGAAGGCGTCGAACGAGCCGAAGTCTTCGGTGATCTTGTCCGCGATCTTGCCGGTGGCGGCGCCACCACCGTTCGGCTTCATCGACGACCAAAAGAAGGTGTGGTTCCACACCTGGGCCGAGTTGTTGAACACGCCTGGATTTTTGCCTTCAGACGCCTTGACGATTTCGACCAGCGATAGGCCTTCGAATTCGGTGCCCGCAATCAGTTTGTTGAGGTTGTCAACATAGGCCTTATGGTGCTTTGCATGGTGAAAGCTGAAGGTATTAGCCGACATGTGCGGTTCAAGCGCATCGGCGGGGTAGGGCAAGGGGGGCAGTTCGAAGGCCATGGGATACCTCATGAGGTTGGGAGGAGAGAAAGGTCTTACCCGTTGCCATATATTCGGAGGAAAATAGGTTTTCAATAGGCGAGGCGTGTGAGAATGCTTCGCAATAAATACCGCAGAAATTCAACGGGTTTGGCTCGTTTTTTAATAGTCGGCGCATGCGCCGGGAAAGCGTTGCAAAGTCAGGCTATTGACCCGCGATCACAATGCTCGGATAGTGATGTTATCTCATTTGAAATGGAGTCGGCGATGAAACGGTCTGGATTGGGCGTGAGTTTTTTTGCATTGGCTTTAGCCGTGTCGCCGCTTTTAGCCGCGGCGGAGACGACAGCCCCCGTCGCACCACGCGGTAATGTGGTCGACCACCTGTACGGCAAGGATATTCCCGATCCCTACCGCTGGATGGAAGGGCAGGACAACAAGGCCTTCCAGGACTGGTTGAAAGCACAAGGCGTAGTTGGGCGCGCCTGGCTGGATTCCGCGCCGACGCTGGCGGGGTGGCGTACGCGTCTCACTGCGGCCAGTGCCGGCAGTACGACCAACCGTATGCAGCATCGTGTCGCCGGTCGCCTCTTCTTCCTCCGTCTTGAACAAGGCAAGCAGGGTGTCCTGATGCAAAGGAAGCCCGACGGCAGCGAAATGGTCCTTCTCGATCCGAACGCGGTCGCGGCCACCGGCGGGCACGCATCCGTGACAAACTACTCGGTTTCAGCCGACGGCCTGACGATTGCCGTCAATGTCGATCATGGCGGCAATGAAATTACCACCATAGAATTCTACAACACCGATACAGGGGCGCGGCTGCCTGACCAACTAGATAATATATGGGGAGAGTTCTCCGTAGACTGGACGCCGGACGGCAAGGCGGTCACCTACACCCAAATGGCGCCGGCGGGAGATCAGGTCGATCAGATGCTGAACATGCGGGCGCGTTACCACGTCATGGGCACTCCGGTCACGCAGGACAAGACGCTGCTGGTCAGTGGCGGTAATCCCACCATCGCGATTGCGCCGCAGGAATTTCCAGGCGTCGGTGTTAGCGCCGATTCAGATTGGGTCACAGCCATCATTGGCGGGGCCCGTGCGCAGATCCGTACCTGTATTCTGCCGCGCGCCAAACTGCTCGCGGCGAACCCAACGTGGAACTGCCTGATAAACTATGACGATGAGGTTCAGGGCGTGAACCTGAAAGGCCACACTTTTTACGCCATCAGTAAAAAGGGCGCGCCAAACGGCAAGTTGTTGACGATAGATCTGGCTGTCTCGCCGACCCTTGATAAGGCCCGGGTTTTGCTGCCGCAAAGCGATGCGGACGTCCTGACCGGAACAAATGTCGCCCGCGATGCGCTTTACGTCCGTTATATGCACAATGGCGAAGATGTATTCGTACGCGCCCCTTACGACGGTGGGGCTATGAAGGCTGTGCCCTTGCCCTACCACGGCGCGGCCTACCTGACGGACAGCGATCCCATGGTCGATGGCCTTGTCTTCACCCTGCAAAGCTGGACCCAGCCGCGTAAACTGTTTGCCTATGACCCGGCCAGAGGCTTGAGCGATCTCAATCTCGGTGCCAATTCACCGAAAGACTATGCGGCCGCGATCGATATCCTCAACGTCGAGGCCAAAAGCGCCGACGGAACGCTCGTGCCCGTAACCATTCTCCAGCCAAAGGGGTACAAACCGGACGGTAAGGTCCTAAGCCTTCTGGATGCCTATGGCGGTTACGGGCAAGCCACGCAGCCCTTCTTTGATCCCATGACCCTGGAATGGGTGATGGCAGGCCACGTCTATGCCTTCGTCAGTGTTCGCGGCGGTGGTGAGAAAGGCGATGCCTGGCGGTTGGCCGGCAAAAGCGCCCTGAAATACAAAGGCGTGGAAGACCTTATCGGTGCGGCGGACTACATGGTCTCGCACGGCTACAGCCGTAAGGATCATGTTGCTATTTACGGCGCGAGCATGGGTGGTTTGATCATGGGCGGTGCGGTGGCTCACTATCCCGATCGTTTTGGCGCGGCCATTATTCATGCGGGCATCCTTAACCCGACACGTCTGGCGGTTATGCCCAATGGGCCGAACCAATTTGCCGAAACCGCCGATCCGGGCACGGCGGACGGATTCACCATTCTTACAAATATGGACCCATATCTGGCGATAAAGCCCGGAAAGACATGGCCCGCGGTCATGCTCGATGTCGGGCTTAACGACAATCGGGTCACGCCGTGGAATAGCGGTAAGTTCGGTGCGGCGCTGATGGCGGCCGGCGATACGAAGGTTGTCTATCGTACCGACGCCGATTCTGGCCATTTCGGCACCTCGCTCAGTCAGGCGGCAGCCGAAAAGGCAGACCATTACACCTTCCTCGAAAAGGCGATGGGGAACTAAACGCTTAAAGCAAAATCGCGCAGACGGCCTGGGCAGCCAGGCCTTCTTCGCGGCCGGTAAAGCCCATCTTTTCGGTAGTGGTGGCCTTGACGCTTACGCGGTCCAGGTCAATCGTCAAGATGTCGGCGATGCGTTGGCGCATCGCTTCGCGATGAGGCTTGATTTTGGGGGTTTCGCAAATCAGTGTGAGATCTACATTGACGATTTCGCCGCCTTGTTGACGCACCAAGGTAGCGGCATGTTGCAGGAACAGGTCGGACGAGGCGCCCTTCCATTGTGGATCGGTCGGCGGAAAATGATCGCCGATGTCGCCTAAGCCTGCCGCGCCGAGAAGCGCATCGGTGAGGGCATGTAATCCCGCGTCGGCGTCGCTATGGCCTATCAAGGTCCGGTCATGGGGAATTTCCACGCCGCATAGCCACACGCTTTGTCCGTCGCCCCAGCGATGCGCGTCAAATCCCTGGCCAATTCTTATTTGTTTCATTGGTTTATCTGAATTGATTAAAGCTTCTAGAAAGGCGAAATCGCTAAGATAGGTCAGCTTATGCAGGCGAATGTCCCCTTCAACCAAGGTGACGTTGATGCCGGAATGGGCCGCGACCATGGCTTCATCGGTGGGGGGATCACCGGCCGGCCAACGATCATAGGCGCGCCGGATGTCATGCAACCGAAATGCCTGGGGGGTCTGTGCGCGCCATAGATTGTCGCGCGGTGGCGATTCCACGATGCGATTCTGGTCGCCGCGCTTGAGGGAATCTGTTACCGGCAAGGCCAGTATCGCTGCAGGCTTGGTCTCAAGTTCGGCAAGCAAGCTATTGATATAATGTGACTTCAATAGCGGGCGCGCGGCATCGTGGATCAGAACCGCATCATTGGGTTCGGCCCTGAGGGCGGCAAGGCCATTACGGACGGATTGAGCGCGGTCCGTCCCACCGGCCACGACGGTGGCGCGGTCACCATAGGCGCTCTCGGCCTGGGATATGTCTTCGTCGGGCACTACGACAATAATCTGCGCCGCACCGGCCTCTTCAAAAGCGGCAATTGACCAGTCGAGTACGGGGCGCCCGCCCAGCAACATCCATTGTTTCTTGCCGCCCGAGCGGCTGCCGGATCCGCCGGCGACGATGATGGCGTGAAATGTCATGCAGCGTGTTTAGCGCGAAACGCGGATGGTGCAAGAGGCGCAAACCGTGTATGTGCGCGCGATGACTGCTTCCGTGCGCGAAATTGGGCTTCAAATAGGCGATGTGACCGTTCCAGGCCGTGTCCTGATCGCACCCATGACGGGTGTGTCCGATTTGCCGTTTCGCCATATGGCGCATAAATTGGGCGCTGCCTATGCCGCGACTGAAATGGTTGCCTGCGCGGAAATGCAGACCGGGCGTCCGGATGTGGTGCGCAAGGCGCAACTTGGCGAGCACGACGGGTTGAAGATCCTTCAATTGATTGGCCGGGACCCGGCGCACATCGCTCATGGCGCCAGGCTTGCCGAAGAGGCCGGTGCGCACATTGTCGATCTCAATTTCGGGTGTCCCGCAAAAGAGGTTACGGGTGTGCTGTGCGGGTCTGCTCTCATGCGCGACCTGGATCAGGCGGAACGTATCATGACGGCTGCCTTGCAGGCGACGTCGCGGCCGGTGACTGTGAAGATGCGCCTGGGCTGGGATGACAATCACAATGCTGCCGAACTGGCTGTGCGCGCTGAAAGGCTTGGCATTGCCGCCGTGACCGTACATGGCCGGACGCGTCAGCAGTTTTACAAAGGGCAGGCCGATTGGCGCGCCATATCATGCGTCAAACAGGCCGTGCGGATACCGGTCATCGCAAACGGCGATATTGTCGGTCTAGATTCTGCTCAGGACGCGCTGATGCAATCCGGAGCAGACGCGGTAATGATCGGGCGGGGCATATATGGGCGTCCCTGGCTGGCGCGTGATCTGAATATGGCATTGAACGATAATAGTCCCATGTCTATCATGGGGTTATCTAATCATGCCGATATACTACTTGAGCATATGTATGCGTCGTTGCGTTTTTATGGTGACGTTTTAGGCCTGCGCATGTTCAAGAAACACCTGGGCGCCTATGTTGAGAATTCGACACACCATGACGACCCTCTGGTTCGCCGCCAGGATAAGGCGCGCCTGTGCCGCATGGATAGTCCGGCGGAGATAGAGGGGGCCGTTCGCACTCTTATGTCGGCCTAAAAATCCGCTCAAATATGCAACATTCCTGTTGATATTTGGACACAGTAGTGCGCAAATGTCACTCTCTGAGTAACGGATATTGCGTTGAAAGACTCATCGGCCATATCGCGCCGGCTGCATCTGATGATGCGCAGCCTCAAGACGCTTCGTACGGCGGGCTTCAAGAAGCTGGCGCTTGCGGTTGGCTACGGCGCGTCCTTGCTGACAACCGCCTTCATTGTCTGGCTGATCATCGGTACGTCCGGTACGGGTATCACGGCCAAGGGGCCGACGGGCAATACGGCTGATTACCTGCTTATACTGGTGTCGCTGAATCTCATCCTGTTGTTGGGGCTCGTGTTTTCAGTCGTCATGCGCGTTGTGACGATTGCCCGCAGCAGAGGTGCAGATGCCGGGGCGCGCCTCCACTTGCGCTTCGTCTTCCTTTTTTCCCTGGCGGCGGTAACGCCCGCCATTATTGTCGCCCTGTCGTTCACGTTCCTGAACGACGGCATTACCACTTGGTTTTCCGACCGCGTCAAGGCGACGGTCGAGAACGGTTATGACGTTGCGGGAAGCTATCTGACCGAGGCCATTCGAACCTCAACCCAAGCCATGAATGACATGCGCGACAAGGTCGAAAGTCCCAATGGACGCAACTTCTATCCCGATCGGCTGGCTTTTGCGCTGGCGCTTAAAGCCGGGCTGGAGGAGCGCGGGGAATTGTCGGCCATTTATGTCATAGATCGGACCGGGCAGGTCTTGGCGCGCGCGGAGTTGCCTGGCGCCCCGGTGTACATGGCGCCGTCGCCCGAAGTTATCCAGGACGTCGCTGCCACGGGGGCCAAAGCCTACCCTTATGGTGACCCCGATGCCATTCGCTTGATCTACCCCCTTCAAGATTATAACGGCGCGATGCTGTACGGCATCAAACTTCTCCCGAAAGGCATCTATTTCAAGGTCCAGGCGGCGAAGCAGGCGATTAGCGACTATAAGGAAACAACCGATAAGAAATTACGCGCCCAGGCCATATTCTTCATGGCCTATCTTGAGGCGGTCCTGCTTGTCTTGATCGGCGCGATATGGGGCGGTACGTCTGCTGCGGAAAGCATCGCTGTGCCGGTGGCCCGTCTGGTCCAGGCCGCGGACAAGGTGGCCGGAGGGGACCTGAATGCCCGCGTCGGGACGATAAAGCAGTCCGAAGACATCGCGGTGCTGTCGCGCGCCTTCAATCGCATGACCTCCGATTTGCAAAATCAACAGGCGGAACTGAAGGCGGCGGGCGAAGAGGCTGAAAGCCGCCGGCGTTTCATTGAAACCGTGTTGGCGGAAATCAGTGCCGGGATCGTCGGTCTGGATGAAAATGAGCAGATATCAGCCATAAATCGTCACGCGTCGAACTTTCTCGGCGTCGCTTCCGACGACGCCATTGGTCTGAGGATTCGCGAATTAGCCCCTGAGATTGCTGAGCTTTTAGACAAGGTGTCCGGCCATAGAGTTGAGGAGACGGAAGTCGATCTGGTGCGCAAGGGCGAAACACGGCGGGTTCGCGTGCGTGTCTCAGGACTGGATACCGGCGGTGCGGTTCTAACCTTCGATGACATAACCCGTCTGATTGCCGCTCAGCGAAACGCAGCGTGGAAAGATGTGGCCCGACGCATCGCGCATGAGATCAAGAATCCGCTGACTCCGATTCAGTTATCCGCCGAACGCCTGCGCAAAAAATATCGCGGTCAAATCCACACAGACGGCGAAACCTTCGATCGCCTGACCGACACCATTGTCCGTCAGGTCGGCGATATAGGCCGTATGGTCGACGAATTTTCCTCGTTCGCCCGTATGCCCGCGCCGAACTTCTCCGAAGAGGACGCTGCCGAAATGGTGCGTGCCGCTGTCTTCGCTCAACGTGTGGCCCGCCCGGACATCGCCATCGAAATCATCGAGCCCTTGCCGGATATTACAGTCATCTGTGATGGTCGTATGCTGAGCCAGGCATTGGGCAATGTTCTGAAAAATGGCGGCGAAGCTATCTCGTCACGGCTTATGCGGGACGGTAAGGGCGAGCAGGGCGAGCCCACTGACGGCGTCGTTGGACATCTGCGCGTGGAGATGAAACAGGTCGACGACGAACTGGTTATCGAGGTCGAAGACGACGGCATAGGTTTGCCGGAAAAGGATCGCGATCGTTTGACCGAGCCCTACGTGACGACACGCGAGAAAGGGACGGGCCTCGGCCTGGCCATTGTAAAACGAATTTTGGAAGACCACGCCGGTGAGTTCTATCTCAACGACGCGGTCAACCTCAGCGGTGCGCGGGCTGTTCTGCGTTTGCCGCGTATACAGGCGGGCCGTAATGCCGCCGGGACGAATGCGGCGACGAAAGTCGTCAAATTGGTAAGCCATTAAGTGAGGGTATGATGAAAGTCTCTTCTGGCGTTGACATTCTGGTTGTTGATGACGAGGCGGATATCCGTGAACTGATCGCGGGCATCCTCGAAGACGAAGGCTATTCGGTGCGCACCGCTGCCGATTCCAATGCCGCCTTACGCGCCATCAAGGCACGCAAGCCGTCCTTGTGCGTGCTTGACATCTGGATGCAGGGCGGCGGGCTGGACGGCATCGAGCTTCTGAGTGTCATTCATGAACTCGATCCCGATATTCCCGCCATCATGATTTCGGGACACGGCACGATCGAAACTGCGGTCACCGCCATCAAGAAAGGCGCCTTCGATTTCATCGAAAAGCCCTTTAAAACCGAGCGTCTGATCATGGTTGTTCAAAGAGCGCTCGAACTGACCAGTCTGCGCCGAGAAAACAAGCGCCTGCGCAGCCAAGCCGTCGTGCCGGACGGACTGATCGGTAACTCAGCGGCGGCGCAATTGCTGCGGTCGACCATTGCCAAGGTAGCGCCGGCCAATTCCCGGATCATGATTTCGGGGCCGGCGGGCTCAGGCAAAGAACTGGTCGCGCGCATGATCCATGAGGTCAGCCCGCGCGCCAAATGCGAATTTGTGCCGATTTCGGCGGCCGGCATGACGCCCGAACGGCTTGATGTCGAATTGTTTGGAGAGGAAGGCGAGGGCGGCCGCCCGCGCAAGATCGGCGTGTTCGAGCGGGCGCATGGCGGGACCTTGTTCCTCGATGAAGTGGCCGACATGCCGCCGGAAAGCCAGAGCCGTATATTGCGGGTTCTGGTCGAGCAGCGCTTTACCCGCGTTGGCGGCGCCCAAGATGTTCAGGTCGACGTGCGTGTTATCTCTTCGACATCTAAGGACTTGTCTGCCGAAATTGCGGCCAGCCGCTTCCGTGAGGATCTGTTCCATCGCCTCAATGTCGTGCCGGTGCGTGTGCCCGGTCTCAGCGAGCGCCGGGGCGATATTGCTGAACTGGTCAACTATTTCATAGACCGTATTGCGGCGGCGCAAGGGTTGCCCAAGCGTATCCTGTCGGAAGATGCTATGGCGACGCTTCAGGTGCACGAATGGCCCGGCAATGTCCGTCAGTTGCGCAACAATATCGAACGTCTGCTTATTCTAGCGTCGGGTAATCCGAGCGAGCCGATCACGGCCCAGATGCTGCCGTCAGAAGTGGTGGAATCGGCCGTGGCGGGGGCCATCCGTCCAGAACGTATTATCGCCTTGCCGTTGCGCGATGCCCGGGAAGTGTTTGAACGTGAATACCTGTCGTCCCAGATTGTCCGGTTCGGCGGTAATATTTCGCGTACAGCCAACTTCATTGGCATGGAACGTTCGGCCCTGCACCGCAAACTGAAATCGCTCGGTCTGGCACACATCCGTTCAGACGAAGACGACATCTAGAGCATTCGTCGGCGCAGTTGAGCCGCCTCATGGCTCTCATTTTTTGTAGCGCCTCATGTTTTTCCGAAAAGTGGGGTCCACTTTTCGGCATGAGGCTCTAGAGACCAGAAAAGATATTCGAAGCCAATGCCCAGAATTGCCTATGTTAACGGCGTCTATGAACGCACCTCAGAAGCCGCCGTCTCCATAGAGGATCGCGGCTATCAGTTCGCCGATGCAATCTACGAGGTCTGGTCGGTGTTCGACGGGCGCCTGGCCGATATGGATGGGCACCTGAACCGCATGGAACGCTCCCTTCGGGAACTGGCCATCGAAATGCCAATGCCGCGAAGCTCGCTTCTGGTCGTACTCAATGAAGTCGTGCGCCGAAACCGTATTCGTGAAGGCATGGTCTATCTTCAGATTAGTCGGGGTGTCGCGCCGCGCGATCATCTGTTCCCTGTCGAGACGCGCGCCAGCGTGGTCATTACCGCGCGTCCGGTCGATCGCGACGCCGCCGCCAGGAAAGCCGCGCAAGGCATCAAGGCTATGTCGGCGCCGGACATCCGTTGGGGCCGCTGCGATATCAAGACTGTGGGGCTGCTGCCTAATGTTCTGGCCAAGCAGGCGGCCAAGGCGCGCGGCGCGGGCGAGGTCATCTTTGTCGATAAGGAAGGTCTTGTGACGGAAGGTGGGTCTACCAATGTCTATATCGTCAAGGAAGGCGTCATCCGCACGCGCAGCCTTACAGCAAATATCCTGGCCGGCGTAACGCGGCTCAACCTTTTGCCTCTAATCGCTGAAAATGGGATTGAGATACGGGAAGAAAGTTTTACGCTTGATGATGCCAAGGCGGCGTCTGAGGTGTTTGTTACCGCCGCAACCAGTTTGGTCATGCCCGTTACCGCCATTGATGATCACGAAATCGGTGATGGAAAGCCAGGACCAATCGCTTGCGCACTAAGGGAAATCTATATAGACCGTGCCCGTGCCTCAGCGGGTGTGTAAGCGATTGCGCATAAAAATTTTACTGCGGTGTGGTTGATAAGTCGCGGAATCTTTGCCAAATATGAGGCTTATTGTCTGTGTGAGGGGTATTGTGCCCCTCAAATTTTAAACAAGAAGGGCCGGCAATGTCCCACGATAAGAAACAAAACCTGCAAGACACGTTTCTCAATAGTGTCCGCAAAACCAAAACACCTCTGACCATTTTTCTGATCAACGGCGTCAAGCTTCAGGGCATCGTTAGCTGGTTCGACAATTTCTGTGTCCTTCTGCGCCGTGACGGCCAATCGCAACTGGTTTACAAGCATGCGATTTCCACCATCATGCCGGCGGCACCTGTCCAGCTTTACGAACAAGAAGAAGACATTGACGACTAAGGTCCTGCATATCGGACAAAGTCTTTGAGTGACAAATACATAGATCACGCGCCCGATATCGTGCGCGCGATCGTCGTTGACCCCGACATAGACACGCATGCGCGCAGCGAAGCGTCGCCTGCACGTAAATATGACTACTCGCGGCTTGAGGAAGCCGTGGGTCTGGCTCTTGCGCTGGACCTGGAAATCGTGGGCGAGATGAGCGTGCGCGTGCGCAAGATCAACCCGGCGACCCTGTTCGGCCAGGGTAAGGTCGCGGATATAAAGACGGCCTGTGAAGACAATGACGCATCGCTGTGCGTGGTCAACGGCGCGCTGACGCCCATTCAGCAGCGGAACCTGGAAAAGGATCTCGGCGTCAAGGTGGTGGACCGCACGGGTTTGATTCTGGAAATATTCGGACGACGGGCCCGCACCAACGAAGGCAAACTTCAGGTCGAACTGGCGCGACTGGAATATGAGCGGTCGCGTCTGGTACGCACCTGGACCCACCTGGAACGCCAGCGGGCGACGGGCACCACTGGCGGGCCGGGCGAAACCCAGATCGAGCTTGACCGACGCATGATCGCGGACAAGATCAAACAGCTTAAGACAGAGTTGGAAGACGTGCGCCGGACCCGGGCGCTGCATCGTAATCAGCGCAAGAAGGTGCCCTATCCGATTGTTGCCCTGGTCGGATATACCAATGCCGGCAAATCAACGCTGTTCAATAATCTGACCAAGTCTGAAGTCTTCGCCAAGGATTTGCTATTCGCAACCCTGGACACGACCCTGCGGTCGTTGAAATTGCCCAATGGACGTTCAGCCATCCTATCCGACACGGTGGGTTTCATTTCCGACCTCCCGCATGAACTGGTAGCGGCATTTCGTGCAACGCTCGAGGAAGTCGAGCAGGCCGACCTGATCCTGCACGTCCGCGATGTATCCAACCCGGAAACGGAAGCGCAAAAAGCCGATGTCGAGCAGGTCATGGCGCACATTCTGCCGGACCTCGACCGGTCGCGCATGATAGAAGTCTGGAATAAGATCGACCTACTGGATGCTGAATCAAAAGACATTTTGTATTCGCGCGCCATCACCGACCGATCAAAAAACAAGCCGCTTCTGGTATCTGCCATCACTGGCGAAGGCGTGCCCCATCTTCTGCGTGAGGTGGCGCTTCTGGTTGATGCGGACGGTGAGGAAATCGATATCGTCATCGAGCCGCATCAAGGGGAGCTCCTGGCCTTCCTGTATGCACATGGTCGGGTGCTCGGACGTCACGAAGATGATGACGGCCGTGTCCACCTGTGCGTTAAACTCAGTGACCAGGCCTATGGCCGCTACGAGAAGATGGTCGAGGGGCGGTAGTCTTTGGCAGTTCGCCCGCGCCGGCGATCGTAAATTTCTAAAGCCCCAAATATTGCGGGATTTTATCCGCGACCGCTTGCCAAACGCTTCAGGCAGGCATAGATGGTTAGATATCTAATTATTAGGTATCTACGATGTCAACAGAAGAGCGCTTTTCGAACGCCTTGCACAATACCGCCCGAATGTGGCGCCTGGCGCTTGATCGCCGCCTGAGAGACCTGGGCATTTCCCAGGCGGGCTGGCTGAGCATCGCCTATATAGCCAAGGCTAAAACGCCTTTATCGCAAGGCGAGTTGGCCGGATTGGTGCAGGTCGAGGCCGCGACCATGGTGTCGACGATCGATCGTCTCGAAAAGGCAGGCCTGGTCCAGCGGGTTGTTTCTGAATCCGACCGACGCGTTAAGAACCTGGTCGTAACCGCGCAAGGGCAGGCAATTTACAACAAGGTCCGCGCCAAGGCTGAGGATATGCGGCATGAGCTACTGGGCAGGTTGGATGCTGAAAAGTTGAAAGTGGCAACTGACATTTTGGAAGAGTTGCAAGCTCTTATAGAGACCGCCTAATGAGTACCTCCGATAATTCGCCCGCCGCGGGTGAGCCCATAAACCGTGGCATGGTCACAGTGTCTATTATGCTGGCCACCGTCATTCAGGCAATTGACGGGACTATTGCCAACGTGGCCTTGCCGCATATGCAAGGTGCGCTGAACGCGTCATCCGATCAGATTACTTGGGTTCTGACGTCTTTTATCGTCGCCACGGCCATCGCCACCCCTTTGACCGGTTGGTTGTCGGATCGGTTCGGCTCCAAACAAGTGTTCTTGGTTTCCATAGCCGGTTTTACCCTCGCATCTGTTTTGTGTGGCATTGCGGGCAATCTCAGTGAGATCGTCGCAGCGCGTTTGCTTCAAGGCGTGTTTGGCGCGGCCTTGGTTCCTTTGTCTCAATCCACACTTCTCGATATCAATCCCCGTGAAAAGCACGGTTCGGCCATGGCCGTGTGGGGAATGGGCGTGATGGTGGGGCCTATCCTGGGGCCAACACTCGGGGGCTGGCTGACTGATGCTTATGATTGGCGCTGGTGTTTCTTTATCAACGTGCCGATCGGCGCAGCGGCCTTTTTTGGTATTCTGAAATATATCCCGCGCACCCATGCGCGCCGCAGCATCCGTTTCGACGTGTTCGGCTTTACGGCGCTCAGCCTGGCTATCGGCGCTTTGCAAATGCTGCTGGACCGCGGGCAACAGAATGACTGGTTCTCCTCGGTGGAAACCTGGATTGAAGCGACCATTGCGTTCGTCAGTTTTGGCTTCTTTTTGATCCATACCTTCACGCGTCCGGCCGGCGCAACCTTCTTCAATTATCGTCTGCTCCTCAACCGAAATTTCACCACCGGCCTGATTTTCATATTTGTGGTTGGCATGGTCCTGTTCGCCACACGGGCCCTTATGCCGTCAATGCTGCAAGGGTTGATGGGGTATTCGCCAACCGATGCCGGGCTGGTGACGGCACCCAGCGGGCTGGGCACCATGCTGGCCATGATGATCGTGGGCCGTATGGTGGGAAAGGTCGACCTTCGCCTTATTCTAGGTGTCGGGTTTGGTTTGACGGCTGCCACCTTGGCTATGATGTGCGGCTATACGGTCGACACATCGAAAAGCGCCATCATCATTCCCGGTATAATTCAGGGGTTCGGGCTTGGGCTGGTCTTCGTGCCACTGAGTGCAGCGACGTTCGCGACATTGGCTGGCGATTTGCGCCCGGACGGCACGTCTATCTATAGCCTGATCCGCAACATCGGCTCATCGATTGGCATTGCCATGGTTCAAGCACTTCAGGTTGCCAACACCCAGACGGCGCATGAATCGCTGGCGGGGCAGATAAACGTTCACAACAGCGCCTTCATGAACAGCATGTACGCGCAGAGCCCGGCGGGACTGGCCGCTTTAAACGGCGAGGTTACGCGTCAGGCCAGCATGATTGCCTATATCGACAATTTCTGGCTGATGATGATTTTGACTCTTCTGGCCATGCCGCTGCTCTTCATAATTCAGGCGCCTAAAAAGAAAGCTAGCCAAAGCGAAGAAGAGCAGGTTGAACTGGCCGCGCTCGAATAGGGATAGCGATCAGAACAGGCTCAGGGTTTCTTCGACCGGATCTAAGTCTGCCTTTTTGGGCGCGGGTTTGATCTTGGTCTTTGGCGTAAAATTTCGGGTCAGGCGCTGGGCAAAGGTTTGCTTGTTCTTCTGCATATCGAGAACCACCTCCTTGGCCATGTTAGCGAGCGGTTCGTATTTCAAGCCGTATAAAGCCATTTCAACAAGCAGTGGCGCCAGGTCGGCGCCGCGTTCCGTCAGGGCGTAGATGAATTTTCGCTTGTCAGATGGATCGGCTGATTTTGTGATCAGTCCATTTTGCTCCAGCTTGACCAGACGATCGGCCAGAATGTTGGTCGCAATCTTCTCTTCCGACCTCAGGAAACCTTGGTAGCTGTTATGGCCGCGCAACATCAAGTCCCGCACGATGAGCATCGACCAATTATCGCCGATGGCTTCCAGTGCGAGGTTGATGGGGCATAGCGACCGATGCGTTTTCGTTGCTGCCGGCTTCGTCTTCGCAGGCGTTGCCTTGACGGGTTTCGAGCGGGAGTTCGGAGATTTGACAGGCTTCTTCATACGCGACACCGAAAAGCTTCATGGCAGTTCGCAAGTGATGCGCGTTAATCTTTTGATTCGCAAGGGTTGGTCGTATCGATTGCCTATTGAAAGTGATATGTTATTTGCATTTCAAATTGCAATTATTCATCGATTTGGTTTCATTTAAAAAGTTAAAATGAAAAACACTTTCCTATTGAAAGTAATGTGTTGTGTTGCCATCTTACGGTGATGGTTCAGGAATTGTCGCTTGTGATGGCGTAATCGCGCAGGACGGATTTGTCGCCCTTAAGAACGCGCCGGAACCGGGTCATTTGGTCGAGCGCTTCTATCGGCTTGGTCAGTTCAGGAGACTGCGTGTCGCACGCGTGGCGGATCGAACTCTTCTGATGGTTCTCGACAAGGGTGAGGGTGCAATCGGCACTGACCGCGCCATAGGCGGTGACGTTACGTTCAAAAAAGCGGGCGCGATGAAAGACGCGTAATATGCGTCGAACGGCAAACGTGGATATTTTATAGCTGTAGACCTTGTCCGCCAGTAACCGTACATGCCCGCTGCTATCGACATCCAGTCGAAAACGGCCGCGCATCTCATAGGTTATGTGCGTGTCATCGGGCAGCCCCTGGCTCTGCGCCGTGTAATAGTGATAGGCGATCATCAGGCCCGCGCAGACCATGATGCTCATAAGGCTGTTGCGCAACCGCTTGCTCATCGGCGGCATGAGGCGAAATTCAGCCATCCTGGCGTTCGGCAACTTTCGCGGCATTCCACAAGGCGTCCATCTCCGCCAGATCCGATTGATCGGGTGTGCGGCCTTCGGCGCGGAGCGCCGCCTCTATGGTTTCAAAACGGCGGACGAATTTCGCGTTCGTCAGGCGTAGCGCGTCTTCAGGCTCGACATCGAGTTTGCGTGCCAAGTTTGCCATGACGAAAAGCAGATCGCCGAGTTCCTCGCGCGCCTTTTCATCATCGCCACGCGCCACTTCGACCTTCAACTCTGCGGTTTCTTCGTCAAGCTTGTCGAGCACTTCGTTCACCGACGGCCAGTCGAAACCGACACGCGCCGCGCGTTTGGTCAGCTTGGCGGCGCGGGTCAGGGCAGGGAGCCCAACGGGCACATCGTCCAATATGCCGTGCTTGTCCTTGGCTTTCCGCTCGGCCGCCTTTGTGACTTCCCAGGCCGCGTTTTGCTCCTCCGCGGTGCGGTCACCGACATCTCCAAAGACGTGCGGGTGGCGGCGGATCAGCTTTTCGCTCATGCCGGCGGCGATATCATTGAAATCGAACAGGCCCTGTTCTTCGGCAATGCGGGCATGAAAGACGACCTGAAACAGGAGGTCGCCCAATTCCTCCTTAAGGTCGCGCATATCCTTGCGTTGGATAGCGTCGGCGACTTCGTAGGATTCTTCCACCGTATAGGGGGCGATGGTGTCGAATGTCTGTTCCTTGTCCCACGGGCACCCGGTCTGCGGATCACGCAGGCGGCGCATGACATTGAGCAGGCTGTCGATACCGTCGAACTGGCTCACAGGATTTCCTTTGCTTTTAGCCCGGCCATGATTTCGGCGTGGCGGGCCGGTGTCAGATTGTAGCGCAACATCGCGACCGCGCCCAGGACAAGGAACACGACGGGCAACCCGATAAAGAAGATTTCAACCCACATCAAGGCTTCCGGTGGACTGGCGGACGGTTCCTTCACGTTGAAATGCAACCAGCCGAGAAGGGTGATGGTCAAGGCGGAAATGGCGTATCCCACCTTGGTTGTCGCCGACAAAATGGCCATCAATGTGCCCTTGTGGTCATGGCCGGTTTCAAGCATCACTTCGTCGCCGATGTCAGCCATCAGGGCGCGCGTCAGAAGCAGAGATGCCGCATAAGGAATACCGTTGGCGAACGTCATGGCGGCGCAGACGATGAAATTGCCTTTGGGGGCGAAATACATGGCGGCGTAAAGGGCGGCAAATATAAGAGACGAAATGATCAGCGCCTTGTGCTTGCTCATCCGTTTGGCGGCTATGGTCCAGATCGGCGCGCCGACGATACCGGCCACGAAATAGAGGAGCATGGCGATGTTGCATTCCATGCGGGTCAGCCCCTTGGTCTGCTCGAAGAAGTAGAAGAAGAGCGCGGCCATCACGCCCGGTGCCAATCCCATGAACAGGTCCGCCCACAGAATGCTGCGGACATTCGGTCGCTTCCACATGTCGAAATAGTGGCTGAGTTTAAGGTCGTGCGTACTGGTTTCGGATATCTTCTCCGGCACGACCCATAAGGCGATGCCGATAGTGATGGGGAGGGTCAGCATGATGAAGCCGCCCATAATCTGCACACCCAGCGCATAGGAGTGCCCCAGCGATTGAACGATGACGGGAATAAGCGCCGCCGCCAGAATGCCCACAATATTGCCGATCTGCCACCACGCGAAGATGCGCGATCGTTCGTTGTAGTCGGTGGACAGGACCGTGCCCCAACTGGCCTGAGCGAGGGCGGCGATCGAAAAGCCGACGTAGAGCACGAATAGCCATAGTCCGAGGTAGATTTCGGTCACGCCCTTGTGCGCCATGAAGATGAAGCCAGTGCTGACGAACAGAATAGGCAGGCAGATCAGCATCCAGAGCTTGAAACGGCCGATCCGGGTACGCGTTCGATCCATCCAGTGCCCGAGGAACGGGTCAACCAGGATATCAAAGGCGCGCACGACGGCAAAGACGATGCCGACGACCAGTCCGAGCTGTAACTGCGTACCATAATATTCCGGTAGCGTGGCAACCAACGGCAACCCCAGGGCGGCGAAGGGAACGCACGGTCCAATAAAGGCCAGAAGCCTTCCGAATGGCACAGCGTCTACCGGCGTATTCGTGTTCATGTGTGATGCCACGCCCATTTCCCCCGTTTCGTGCGACTCTTTATCCAACGATAAGGCAGGCTAACCGGTTTGCCAACCGACGGCAAAGGATATGCCGTGCGTATTTTGTCCGTACAGCCCTGACTTCAAGATTGACCAGTTAGTCGACGATCTTCATTTTAACTTGGCTTCCATCGGGCACGTCGCAAACTTGTTCATGAATAGAGCCTGCTAAAGTGAACCATTCTCGCGCCGAAACGACAAAGCAGTTCTCGACGTTATATGTACCGCCCTTGAAGATTGGCAGGATAGTGAAGCCGTAGCATTGATCAGGACCGGCTATTTTGCCTGCCTTATGTAGCTGCTGGACGAGGGGCGGGAGAAACCAATCATCGACTCGACTGGCCCAGGCATCGTCGCGAGGGCCACTGAGGAATGCGTGAAACTCAGCAGCGCTGTTCGCGACCTTTTCAATGACCCCTGTACCGCATTCTAGCCAATGCACGTCGCCGGCTTCCTTCTCTAGGAAGACGCCACCAAACATCGATGAGAAAATTATCTTCCACGGCTCTGGAACCAACCACTTCCAGGCTAAAGCGGTTTCTTCGACGATCTTCTGGTCCGGCACAAACATAATTTCAGACCAAATCAGACTCATTGGTGCCCCCCTATCGAACAGACCCCTCGCCTTGGCTGGCCGAGGCTGAACATATTGCAGGCAGGCAAGGTTGCAAACTCTAAATCTTAGTCAGAGGTATGGCTTCCTCGACGACTATTTTAGGCCAGGTAGCCGGATTTCACGATGTAATCGTGCACCGCCGTATCATCGCCATAGGGCAGTTGGATCAATGTTCGTATGGCTTCGCGCTTATCGCGGGCACGATCATAGAATCCCTTGGCGATCTCGTAGCCGGCAAAGTAACCCATGTCGGGCACACCGAAAACGTTATGATCGCTGTTGTAAAGCCAATCGGTCCAGTCGGTCTTCGCCATGTCGGCCTTGAACTGCTCACGGACCGTGTCGCTGTGAGCGGGACCGTAGGTATATAGTTGCAACGGCGGACGGTGCCCCGTCACTCGTTCGGCGACAAATTCCGCGACGCCCTCGTAGGCGACGCGTGCGGCAAGGCGGTCGCTTGAATCTTGCTGCTGGGTGTGGACGTATTCGTGAATGTTGTTCTGACGGTTATTCACAAAGGGGCGCGTCGCAAAGAAGGTGCGCAGGCGGCTGCGCATCGGTTCGGTAACTCGGACACGTCGACGGTCTCATCGGCAAGCGCGACCTCGGCGCCGATCAGCACCATGTTTCCCGTTGTGGTTCCACCGGTGCGCAAGACGCCGATAGCATAGGTGATACTGGCAGGCCTCAGCTCGGGATAGAGGCGCCGGAAGATGGCAAGGTCCTTCGCTAGCGGCGCTGCGGCTTCGGTTGCGCGGCGCGTCAAGGGGCGGATTGAGGTCCAGAAGAGAGGGTAGTCTTCGATTGCATCGACATATTGGTCGAGTGTGTAGCGCCGTGCCGCTATCAGCGCACGTAAGCCTGGGGTGGCGCGATCAAGGTACAGGCTCTGGAACAGGGCTAGCCTTGCCGACCGGTTAGCAGCGGAACGCACGTCATCATAGGCGGACCAGAACCGTTCGATATCCCTTGTTTGGATCATTGGATCGTCGAATGGCCGGGTTGGACACGATCCCGGCAAAAAATGTTGCCGCCCCTCCCGTCAGGAGATGCCGGCGCTTTACCATTTGGGCATTTGGCATTCGACCTACTTACATCCGAGTTGCTTGTTTCACTTCATATCCGGCGCTTAGGAGTCAGCAGTCTGTTCTGCTGAATCTGTTGCAACCTAAACATGTTATCCAATTATGGTTTTTTGTAGTTTTTCGAGGTGTCCCGCTTATCCACCGGAGGTCCGGCGTGGGGACTGGCGAAATGCTTCAAATTCAATCGTCTGCGTCAATGCAGGCACCGGACGGTCGCGGTGTCACGGTTAATTTCAACAGCCGTTACACAACTACAAATTCTTTAATACACCGTTATTCCGTAGCATTAGATTGACTGCATTTAATCGTTAAGAGCATAATTTTAAACACATGCGCCGTATAACGCAGTAATATTGAGATATACTGAATGCGTTTTATTAAAAAACCAATAAATATTGACGTCAATACAGAGTTCTTTAGCGAAACTTTGCGGGTAAGGTGGTCGTAAAATGCGCATTTCTTTTCGAGGATGGTTCTGGTTATTTGCCACGCCTGCCTGCTTGGCGATTTGGTGGCTCATCATCAACGGTCTGATTATGGTATGGAACCAAACACTTGGGCGCCCGGGTTGCCCGGCCGCTCATCCCGATGCAGCGGAATCAGTGGCAAGCGCCAGTGCGTGCCGGCATGATGACTGATCTGGACGCCCAAGGAATTCGATCCAGATAAGGATTGATGCGTCGTAGTCCCGTTGGCTCGATGGGCCTCTGTCCGCATAGGGAAGTAGGCGATCAGCTCATAGGTCTCTCATTCGGGTTCCATGTTGAACGGCGAGGGCCTGATTGGGCGGGTTTTGGCAGTCAGCGCCAGCACCCGCCTGGGCGAACAACGCCAGTTAGATCACTTGGCCACCAGAGACTTCGATTCTCTGTCCGGTGACCCAACGGTTGTCTTCTCGAAGCAGGTTCGCCACCATCGGACCGATGTCATCAGGTACGCCCACGCGGCCAAGGGCGGTCATATCGGCGAACTGCTTGTTTAGTTCCGGTATGTCGCGGACCGCGCCTCCAAGAAAATCGGTCTCAATGGCGCCAGGCGCAACGGTGTTAGCTGTAATCCCCCGGCGTCCAAACTCTTTCGCCATATACACCGTTAGGGTCTCCACGGCGCCCTTCGCGGTGGAGTAGGCCGAAAAACCTTCCATCGAGACGCGCGTGAGACCAGAAGAGAAATTGATAATTCGCCCTCCATCGCTCAGCAGATTTAAAAGCGCTTGGGTGAGAAAGAAAACGCCCTTGACGTGAGTATTGAATAGGGTGTCGAATTGCGCCTCCGTAGTATCGGCAATTGTGGCCATTTCGCCTTGGCCGGCATTATTGATCAGATGGTCGAACGATTGACGATTCCATTGTGTAGTGAGGACTTCGCCGACTTTGTCGGCAAACGCAGAGAAGGTTCTAATGTCGGTGACGTCGAGTTGGAGCGCAACGGCGCTTCGCCCCATGGCCTGGATTTCCGCGACGACGGCTTTGGCTTCGTCGGCACCATGGCGGTAGGTAAGGATGACGTCACCGCCCTGACGGGCGATGCTGACGGCAGTGTTACGACCCAGGCCGCGATTGGCACCCGTGATCAAAGACAAAGTGGACATGTATTATTTCCTTGGTTTGGCGATCTTCGCTTCCAAATCATCGCGCATCTGTCTCATCCATAATTGCTCAATCACACATGTGTTTTGCCTATTTCTCCAGCTTTCGAATCGGTTGTTTTGGGAGCATCCAGAAACGGCTTGATTCCAAGGATATTTTGCGAGTCGCCTTGCCTGATTGTGGATGGTCATGTCCTGCGCTAGAATGTCCTAATGCCCCAGACACTCTATGATGCAGCGAAACGTTTCGCCGACATGCACGCGGATGCAAATGGCGTAGCGGCAACGCCGTTTCCCGGCCTGGTCGTGCTGCGTGAAACCCTTCCGTCGGCCCTGCAGTATGCAATTTCAAGGCCTCTCGTTGCGTTGGTCCTTCAGGGATGTAAGCGCGTAACCTTGGGCCGGGACACATTTGAGTTCGGGGCAGGGGAGTCATTGCTGATCACGACCGATGTGCCCACCGTCAGCCAGATTACCGTCGCGTCGGCAGCAAAACCTTATTATTCGCTGGTTTTGGAGTTAGACCGCGTACTCATCGAAGCACTCGTGTCAGAAATGGGGAATGTGCCGTTCCCAACTGGTGGTCCGGTTCGAATTGACTCGACCGAAGTGGAGGTTGCGGATGCTGCACTGAGGTTGCTACGTCTACTGGAGCGTCCAGCGTCTATACCGGTGCTCAAGGACCAATATCTGCGTGAACTACATTTTTGGCTTTTATCCGGCCGCCATGGCGGTGCGATCCGCGCCTTAGGTATAATGGACAGTCACGCCCAGCGCATTGGTCGGGCGGTATCTGTTATCCGATCAAACTTCTCTAAACCACTGCGCGTCGAACAACTGGCTGAAGTAGCGGGAATGAGTATCTCATCGTTTCACGCCCATTTCCGTAATATCACTTCGCTGACGCCCATTCAGTTTCAAAAGCAGTTGCGCCTTATTGAGGCTCGCCGGGCGATGCTCTCTGGTGGCGGCAGCATAAACACGGCAGCGTTCGATGTCGGCTATGAAAGCGTCCAGCAGTTTACGCGCGAGTACAGTCGGATGTTTGGCCGACCTCCGGCAAGGGATATTAACGCAGCGAAGCACGGGCAATTCGCCGCAGCTTAATCCGCAGGCGCGTAAGGAAGCAGCCAAGCTGCCTGCGAAAATTCCAGAAGCTTGGCGGCCGTCGAAACCGTCAGAGGGCCTTCACAGATATGTGGACGCATTGGCATG
>NZ_AWGE01000016.1 GCF_000495815.1 Asticcacaulis sp. AC466
AGTGCGACATTACTAAATGGCGGGGCGGGTTCTAATCGAAGTGCAAAGTCCGGTTCGGTTTAGCAAACTGTTCTGATCTGAGCCAGTTCGGCGTTGAAGACTTCGCCCGGCGTCCTATAACCGAGGCACTGACGAGGCGTATTGTTCATCCGCAGAGCAATAGCGGACAGTGCGTCATCCCCTAGTGTTTTCAGGTTCGTCTCCAGCGGGAGATAGCGCCTCAATCTTCCGTTGGCGTTCTCGACGGATCCTTTTTGGTAGGGTGACGCCGTGTCGCAAAAATAGCTTTTGATACCTAAGGACTGGTGGAGTGTTTTCCAAGCCATGAACTCGCTGCCGCGGTCAAAGGTGATGGATTGACGACCATGGGAGGGGAGAGGGTGTAGATGCTGCTGGATAGCTCCCAGTACGCCTGACGAGTTGCGGTCCCGGTTGCGTATGATGACCTGGTAGCGGCTTTTGCGCTCGATCAGACTGGTGATGTTTGCCTTTCCGAAGTCGCGCCGGAAGATGACCAGATCGGCCTCCCAGTGCCCGAAAATCTCACGATTAGCAATATCTTCAGGTCTATGTTTTATGTTACAATACAATGGGATATGTGAACCTCTTGGCTTGCGTCCGCGCAATCCGCGTCGATTCCTACGACGTCTGGCGAGCAGGGTATAAAGCGCCATTTCGCGGTTGCTGCGATCGTAGATGAAGCGATAAATCGTTTCTGAACAGACATGGCCAAACCTGGATTTATCCACAGGGCAAAGCTTAAGCCGGCCAGCAATCTGTTCGGGCGACCAATGCAGTTCAAGCTTCTCGATGATGTGGCGACGCAACTCGCGATCGCGCTCCAGCTTGCGTCGTTTGAAACGCCGCTTACGCGCGCTCTCGGTTGCGTTCCACGGAAACCAGCCGGACCATTGTGGGTATTCTCTGTCGTGGAAATAGTTGCGCCGAACTTCGCGATAGAGCGTCGAATAATGGCGACCGATTATTTTGGCGATCTGCGTGAGCGGAATTTTGCGATCGAGCAGTTTGTAGATCGTCTGACGTTCGTCCTTCGTCAAATGGCTGTAGGAATGGCCCATAATGGTCTCTCTGGAAGCGTTTGATTCTATGGATCATTCGCCCTTCAAATTAGAGTCCACCCGGCTA
>NZ_AWGE01000017.1 GCF_000495815.1 Asticcacaulis sp. AC466
GGAAAATCTTCAAAGCCAGCATACATGGCGTAACCCGCATAATTGGCATATGGTGCATAAGCCCCGCGACGCCCCCATGGAGCGAAGCTGTATCCGCGCCAGCTTTTCTTAGCTTTATTGGTGATGAGAAAATTGTCACTCATCACCTCGCCTAAGTACCGTCCATCCCTGGCATAAACGTCATTCCCATTGAAATGGCCCACGTGCTTCCCGTCATAAGTCCAGAGATCATCGACATCTCTGTAACCAAAACACTGTCCACTCCATGTCCACATCCATTGCATTTTTTCATCTCCGTCTACCGCATTCCGGCCTTCCTTGGCGGCGCTAGTTATTGTTTCGTAGTCAAGCTACCGACATATTCAACAAGCCCGGACAAAGACGCGCGCTTGTTTTCGATAAGCCATGACGTCAATGTTACCGAATGTGTAGTCTTTCGGAATATGAAAGCCGCATCCGTAAGGCTGTTAAACAGGTTTTTTAAAAGGTTCGGCGCGTGGCATCGTTCGAGCCATTCGGGCTTGGAAAAGTCGCCCGTCCAAACGGCTCCATTTGCATAATCTTCGCCGTGTTCCACAATCCATGCTGTCACCTGTTCCGGAGTAATGTGGAGATCGGACCCGTATTTTATGGCTTCAGCTACCAGGACTGCCGAAATAGCATCAGGGTCTAGGATGTAATTTTCGTAAGTGAGGCGAGGAAGGAACTTAACCCGGTGTTGGGTCCGCCGTTCAATATCCGCTATTAGAGAATCGGACCGATCTTCTCGGTCCAGATTGAATGATAACGTCGGAGGAACAAGGCTCGCTCCCGCCGTGAGATTATCATAAATCTCCATAATGGCGGTGGCGTCAGACTTGGTCTCCAGATCCCCCGTATTTCTCAATGATACAAAGGAAACGCCTATAGGGCGCGGGTCCAGCAATGCGGCGATTTTCGGGAAGCACTCACGCTCCGTTGGCCCTTCGACCCAAACAATGCGGTCTGCGCCAAACACATCCGACAGCGACACGCCGATATCGTTGAGCAATCGCTGCATATCATCGATTGAGGACTTATTGAATTCCTCAACGACACTTTCTTCTCCATTCCAGTGTACGGAGTGAATCGTGTCCGGTTCGGCCACAGCAATCAGTTCCGGCGCGTGTGTCGAAATGATGTACTGATTACGATCATACTGCTTTAAAATCCTGATAAGCTTTTTCGCCGCACCTGGGTGAAGAAAGCTGTTCGGCTCATCGATAGCTAGAACGTTTTCGGTTCTAGTCATGGCGACATATAAGATCGCCAGCACCTGTCCTATGCCCGTGCCACATTCTTCAAGGGGAATGCAAAGGTCGTCGCGCTCTGAAGATGGATTAACAGTCCATATGCGAACATTGACATTATTGTTAATAGTTGGAACAACTACGACATTGAAAACGCCGGGAAATATCTCCCGCAGATGCTCGTTGAAGCGCTCAAATTTCCGGATATTTCCCTGTAATTTCAGTAGAACGGCAGGCAGATTCTGAGCGTCAAATGTTAAGATGTCAGTATCTTGCACCGGGCAAGTTCCAATATTCAGGCGTTCCGGGCGGAATACATAAAATTGGGCAGAGACAACCTGATTAAGTAATTCCGGAAATTGATCGGGCGTATTCATAGATGGGCCAGAAAATTGAATATGCTGTCTGTCAGGAGATAAGTGCAATGTGATTGAGCGTCGATCGTCAGTTTGTACAAATTGCTTGTGTGCGGGATAGTCGTGGCTAGAAACAGTATTACCTACATTGTTTAGATTAGCGACAAAGCTGAATGAACGTGCACCTGCGGAGAATAGCTGATCTACCTGAGATTGAGGATCATTTGGTGCAATGGCAATTTGCCATTTATTACCGTGTTGTATTTGTACCGTCTTCAGTTCTGAGCCGCTGACAGATAATTGAGTCGCGACTATTGAAGTGGGAACAATATTCTTTGGATCGGTCGTCAGTCCGCGATAAGGCTTTGACGATGTACCGGTGAACCGCAGTGCTTCCAGAAGCGCCGTTTTACCTGAATTATTCTGACCAACAATGACGTTGAATCCTGCGCCGAAATTGATCTCCCCACTGTCCCGGAAGCCTTTGTAGTTTGTAATGCGCAGTTTTTCGATCTTCATTGCCGCCCCGGAATCGAAAGGTCATTTTCTGACAACCTAACGACGAATACGCACTAGTTACAAGCGGGAAGCCATGGCAGTGATGCTAACGAGCTATTTTCCTTGTCGTCCCCTTCTCCCCTCAGCCGCGCAGTTTCCAACCTCCGCCTTTGTCCGCTCGCTGATGAGCGCAAGTTCAAACTCGGCAATCGCCCAAGAACCGAAGGATCAGCTTGCCGCCTTGAGGTCCAGGTGTCGATAGCCTCTGTCAGCGAGTGGAATTTCATTTCTTGACTTTCCAGCTTCTCAATCGTTTCCAGCAGATGGCGTAGCGAGCGCGCCAGCCGGTCGAACTGCCAGACGACTAATCTGCCAGGAGCAATCCTATGCCGGTTCGATCCCGGCTGGCCGCACCACCTCCTTAGAGGCGTGATCGTTTTCCATCTTTTAGTCTGTCCACGCGGTTGATTTTGGTGGTCATTTATGTTCTCTTTTTGTTCTAAATTTGAGAGCGCAGAATGGCTGCACAGTCCCCATTGTCCCTGTTTGAAGAGGCGCCGCTTCCGGGCCTCGCCTATCGCGATGGCTATATTTCGGCGGAGGAAGAAGCGGCACTGATCGCTCACATCGACCGTCAGCCCTGGTCGATGGAATTGCTGCGCCGTCGCCAATGGTATGGTTGGGCGCCGGATGACACGGCTTACGGCTCACCACAGGAATATCAGCCGCAGCCCATGCCGGAGTGGATGCGCTGGCTGGCCGACCGCTTGCACCAAGACGCGATCTTTGCCGGCGTACCGGAGCGGGCGCTTGTCAACGAATATCATCCCGGTCAGGGGATCGGGGCGCATAAGGACCGCGATGTCGATCGTATCCGGTCGGTGGCGATTATCAGCCTGGGGGCGCCGATCATGATGGAATTTACCCGCCTCGGCCATGATTCCCGCACGCATTATCTTTATCCGCGCAGCCTGCTGACCATGAGCGGAGAGGCGCGGGACAAATGGATGCACGGCATTGTGGGGCGAAAATCCGATCGTGTCGGCGGCCTGATCATGCCCAGGGGCCGGCGCATATCGGTGACGTTCCGATTTGTCGCGCCTAGAGCGAAATAATTTTAAATCGAATCATTATTTCGCTCTAGGTATCTGATTTGCATCATGTTTTTCCAAAAAGTGGCGTCCACTTTTTGGCATGATGCTCTAGCCCCGAATGATCGCAGCGCGTTCCTCTGGCGTGAGATAGCGCCATTGTCCTTCCGGCAAGTCGCCGATCCGCAACGGTCCGATGCGGACGCGATACAGGTCGATAACCCGCAGTTCACACATGTCGCACATACGGCGAATCTGGCGATTGCGGCCTTCCTTCAGGATAAAGGTCAGCGACTGGTCTCCGGTTTGGATCACCTTGGCCGGCTTGAGCTGGCGGCCATCCAGTTCCAGGCCGTGGCGCAGCCACTTCAGCTTTTCCTCGAAAATCGGACCACGCACCTGAACACGGTATTCCTTTTCGAGGTCGCTCTCCGGACCGATGATCGCCTTGGCCAGGACGCCATCGTCGGACAGGATGAGCAGGCCGCGCGAATCCTTGTCGAGGCGTCCCACCGGCGCCAGCTTGGTCGTAAAGTCGGGATAGACATGGGCCGGACCGAAGACGTTGGCACGCCGGATCATGCGCACGGCGGGCGTTTCACCGGGCTCGGGTTGGCCCGACACAATGCCGATGGGCTTGTGGTAGACGATTGTCATGCGGGCATCGAGCGCTTCCGCGCCGCCCTGGTCGAGCGTCAGCACCTGACCGGACATGATCTTGTGCCCGGCGCTGGTGACCGTTTCGCCGTCAATACGCACCAGGCCCTGTTCGATCAGGTCGTCGGCTTCACGCCGAGAACAGACACCGCTCTGCGCCAGCCATTTGTTGACGCGCATCGGCTCATCGCCGTCATAGGTTTTGGTAATGGACATGTCCGTCTCGTACAGCGTGATTGCCGGGCCGGCAAGTCCGGGCTAAGGTCGCACGGATGACGTACGACCGCTTTATCGACTGGCTGGCCACCGCGCCGCCCCGCGCTGAAATCATGCCAGGGGTGCACGCTGGTTACACGCCCATTCGCCTCGACGATGCCGGCGCGCGCGCTTTGGGGCTGCAAAACGGTTTGCCCGGCGATGCCGTTCTGGCGCCGGGGCTGCTTATCGGCGGCTATGACGAGGAGCGGGCCATCTATTCGGGACCGGTATTTGAGGCTGGTGGGGGAGAAGCGCGGACCATACATCTGGGCATAGATATCTTCGAAGCCGCCGGCACGCCTGTGTTTGCGCCATTGGCTGGACGCGTGCACAGCTTCCAGGACAATGCCAACCCGAAGGACTACGGCCCAACCCTCATTCTGGAACATGCCGTCACATCCGAACTGATTTTTTACACCCTCTATGGCCACCTCAGCCGTGACAGCCTGGACGGCGTTGTGGAGGGGATGGCGGTGATGGCAGGACAAAACATCGCCCGCCTTGGCGCAGCCGACGTCAATGGCGACTGGCCGCCACATCTGCATTTTCAGATCATTCTGGATATGCAGGGCAGGCGAGGGGACTATCCCGGGGTATTCAAAAAGAGCGAGCGCGACCAATGGAAACGAATCTGTCCCGATCCGGCCCCTCTGCTGGGGCTGTAATGCGCCGCCTGTTCGGCGGTCTGTTCCTGCTGCTGGCCAGCACCTTGCCCGCCTGCTCCCAGGCGGCGTCCCCGGCGGACATCGCCGCCGGCAAGCAGGTTTTTGCTGCCAATTGCTCCCTGTGCCATGACGCCAGCCCGGCGAAAGCCGCCTTTCAAGGGCCCGCCCTGTTCGGCGTTGTCGGGCGAAAAGTCGGGTCGGTTGAGGGCTTTGACTATACCGAGGCGCTAAAGACGGCGCATGCGCGCGGGGAGACCTGGTCGGATACCAATCTGGACGCCTATCTGGCCGATCCACAAAAGGCCATGCCGGGAACCGCCATGCCGGTCAGTGTCGAGGATGCCACCGAGCGCCGCACCCTGATTGCCTATCTGTCGTCCCTGACCGGCGACGGACCGGCCACCGCAGCCAAGGCCGCGGCGAAGGGCACGGACACGCGCGACTGGCGCCAGGATGCGCCGGGTGTCGTCCACCGCGTCACCGTGGCGGACCTGCCCAAGCCGTTCGCCAGCGAATCCGCCGGCAATGGCCCGAAATATGTAGCGCCGGCCGATGATTTCCTGCCGAAGGTTCCGGCGGGCTTCACCGTCTCGGTTTTCCAGACTGGGTTGGAACGGCCGCGCAATATGCGCACGGCGCCCAATGGCGATCTCTATGTCACGGAGGCCGGCGCTGGTCGCCTCAGCGTCTACCGCAACAAAAACGGCGTGCTGAGCCGGGTGCGTGAAACCGTGGCCGAAGGATTGGATGACCCGTTCGGCATCGCTTTCCACGACAACTATGTCTACATCGGAACGCCGGGAGCCGTCGTACGGGTGGCCATGACGGGCGGCAAGGTGGAAACCGTTGTGCCGAAATTGTCGACCACCGGCGGCCATTCCAGCCGCGATATCGCGTTTTCACCTGACGGCCAATACATGTATGTCAGCGTCGGCTCCGCCTCCAACGTCGCCGAAGGCATGGGCAAGCCGCCCGAAGGCTTCGTGGCCAGCCACGCGCTGGGCGAAAGCTGGGGCAGTGAGTTGGGACGCGCCTTGGTCTTGCGGTTCAAGCCTGACGGCAGCGACCGCCAGGTGTATGCCACCGGCATCCGCAATTGCGTGGGATTGGCCGTGCGCCCTGGCACCAATGAGGTCTATTGCACCACCAACGAACGCGATACGCTGGGTGACGAGCTGGTGCCGGATTATTTCACCCAGGTCGATCAGGGGCAGTTCTTCGGCTGGCCCTGGTATTATCTCGGTGACAACGAAGACCCACGCCAGGCCGGAATGCGTCCCGACCTGAAGGGCAAGATCGCTTTGCCAGATGTGCTCTTCGGATCGCATTCCGCGCCGCTGGGGCTCACCTTCTATCAGGCGCCCGCCGATGCCACGGCCCCGTTCCCGTCGTCCTATGATGGCGTCGCGTTCGTAGCCTTGCATGGCTCATGGAACCGTGCGCAACGTACGGGTTCGAAGGTGGTCTTGGTCCGGTTTCAGAACGGCCAGCCGACCGGCGATTATGAGGACTTCCTCACCGGCTTCATCATCGACGACAAAAAGGTTTCCGGCCGGCCGGTCGCGGTCGCGGTCGGTCCGGAAGGGGCGCTGTACATCTCCGACGATGCGGGCAACCGTATCTGGCGCGTGACGGCTAAACCCTGATACCCGCCTTGAGGGCGGCTTCGGCCAGGGCCCGCACCTGTGCGGGGCTTAGGGCGTCCAGTTGCGTGGAAAAGGCTGCGTCCGGCGTGTCTATGATCCGTCCTTTCGCCAAACGCAGCACGCGGTCTGCCAGGCGTTCCACCTCGTAGGCATCGTGGCTGACATAGAGCACAGGCAGGGCGGTGTCGCGCGACAGCGCGGCGATCATCGGCACGATCTCGGCCTTGGCCTCTCCGTCGAGGCTTGACAGGGGTTCGTCCATCAGGAGGATTTCGGGCGCCGAAAACAGGGCACGGGCCAGGGCGACGCGCTGACGTTCGCCGCCCGACAGCTTATCGACCTTGCGCGCCAGTAGCGGCGCCAGTTTCAGCCGCTCGATCAGGCGTTCGGTTTCCACCGCATGGCCGCCGTTGCGTTTCTGTGCGAAATCGAGATTGCCGCGCACGGTGAGGTGCGGCAGCAGGGACGCCTCCTGGAAGACATAACCGACGCGGCGGCGGTGCACCGGCACGAAACGCTGGTTGTCCTGCCAGACCTGTTCGCCGATTCTAACGTGGCCGGTCAGCCGCGTCAGACCGGCAATGGCGCGCAGCAAGGTGGTCTTACCCGCGCCGGACGCCCCCCATATGGCGGTGACGCCGCGTGCCGGTACGATAAAGGCCGCGTTCAAGGCGAAGCCGCCGGTGTGGCCGTCCAGGGCAATGTCGATCACGGCGTCAGTCATGTTGCGGGCTTCCCAGGCGCCGGTCGATGATCAGCAGGCTCAGCAGGACCGTAAAGGCAAAGACCAGCAACCCGCCGGCCAGGCGATGGGCGTTGGGCCAGTCGAGTTGCTCGACCATCTGCCAGATGCGGATAGACACAACTTCTGTCTTGCCCGGGATAGCGCCGCCGATCATCAGAACGACGCCGAATTCCCCCACCGTATGGGTGAAAACCAGCAGAGCGGCCGTCAGGAAACCTTTTCTGGCCATGGGCAGGGCCACCGAGAAAAACGTGTCGAGGGGCGAGGCGCGCAGGGTCGCTGCCACATCGAAGGGGCGCCGTCCCAGATGCTCAAAGGCGTTGCGGATCGGCTGGACGGCGAAGGGCAGGGAATAGACGATCGATCCGATCACCAGGCCGGCGAAGCTAAAATTAAGGGTGCGGATACCGAAGGGGTGCAGAAGGGTCATCAGGGGGCTTTGCGGGCCCATGGCGACCAGCAGGTAAAACCCAAGCACGGTCGGCGGCAAAACGATGGGCAGGGCGACAATGGCCGTAATGATGTCCTTGACCAGGCTGCGGCCGCGCGACAGCCACCAGGCGAGCGGCGTGGCGATGATCAGCAGGCATAGTGTCGTGATCGTCGCCAGGCAAACCGTGACCCAGATCGCCGCGCCGACATCTGCCATTAGGCGCCTTCGGGTGCGTGGCAGACGGCTTCAATATTGTGGCCGTCCGGATCCAGGACGAAGGCGCCGTAATAGTTGGGATGGTAATGCGCCCGGATCCCTGGCGGGCCATTGTCACGGCCCCCGGCGGCCATGGCGGCGGCGTAGAAAGCGTCAACTGCCGCACGGTTTGGCGCTTTTACGGCGATGTGGATGTGGTCGGTCGGCTTGCCGTCGGTCAGCCAGACCTCGGGCTTGTTGACGCCGTAGCCGCTGCCCCACGGACCATCCATGACCAGCGTGTAACCCAGTGGCGCAAAGGCCGCCGTATAGAAGGATTTACTGTTTTCGCGATTGGAAACCAGGATGCCCATATGATCGATCATTGGAGTCTCACTTTACGTCGTAGCCGTAGGATTTGATGATATTGAGGCCGGCTGGCGATTTCAGGAAGGCCAGATATGCGCGGGCATCGGGATTTTCGTGGAGCAGGATGGCCTGTTGCTCGATCGCCGGGTAGTCCCTGATCGGCACGACCCAGCGGGAGCCCTTATGTGACTTATGAATTTGCGAGAGGGCAACGAAACCCATCTCCGCGGAGCCGGTATCGATGAAGCTGAATGCCTGGGCGATGGACGCGCCCTTGACGATCTTGGGCGCCAGGACGTCGTACAGGCCGCGCTTGCGCAAGTAGTCGACCGCTGCCGCGCCATAGGGGGCGGAGACGGGATCGGCGATCGCCAGATGCTGGAAATTGCCCTGGGCCAGAACCTTGCCGGCGGGGTCTATCAGGGCGGGATTGGCGCTCCACAAAACCAGCTTGCCATAGGCGTAGGTGAACCGCGTGCCCTTGATCCCCAGGCCGCTGTCTTCCAGCTTGAATGGACGCTCGGCGTCGGCGCTCAACATGACGTCGAACGGCGCGCCCTGCTGGATTTGGCTATAGAAGGCGCCCGACGCCCCGAACGTCATGATGACATGCGTACCGGTCTTCTTCTCGAAGGCTTGCGCAATATCCTTGGCGGGTTCGGTAAAGTTGGCGGCGACCGCCACTTGGATGTCCTTGGCCAGCGCGAGCGCGGGAAAGACCAGGGCGATGGCGGCTATGCCCGCGAGGACCGCGCGCCGCAGGCGCGACGGTTTGGAATAGGCCTCTCTGGAGGCGTGTCTCAGGGCATGTGTCATGGCTTGTCCCCTCACCGGATGCGGTGACTTTAGCCACCGCATCCGGTGAGAGCAAGCCGGATCAGTAGTTGAACTGGCTGCGGACGGCGAAGGCGGTGTATTCCTGGCCGATTTGCGCGCCGGCGCCGTTGAGGCGGTCGATTTTGACGGATTGCCCTTCGAAAACGAAACGGATTGCCGGATTAAGCTGCCAGTTCAGGCCAAGCGTGGCGATGTCCTGCTGGCCGCCGCGCACCCGGTCGGCCACTACGGTCGACAGATCGTGATAGTCGAGATCGATCGTGGAATATCGTCCGACCAGTTCGAAAGCGCCCCAATGCCCGCCCTTGGGGTCGAAATTGTGTGCCGGCGTGATGCCGTCGAAGGCGGCTGTCTGGGTATTGTACTTGCGGGTTTCGCCGCTCAGGACCCATCCGCCTTCGACGTACCAGCCCGAGAATTTCGGATCGGTTACCCCGGCGGCCGGGGCCAAACGCTTGATGTCGAACTGGAAGGCTTCGGAAGACAGATAGACCGTCTTATACTGCCAGGCCAGTTCGATACCTGTTGCCCGAGCCGAGTCGGCATTTATAGCGCCGGTGTCTATCAGGCGGGTGCCGTCGACACGCAACTCTGGCCGGTCACGCAATTGTACCGGCCGGCGGACAGCAGAGGCAGCACCGGTATCGGCCGGATTTATAATGGCCGAATAGTTGAGGCCGACATGGACCAGTGCGCTCTTGCTCTTGTACGGTGTGCCGGCAATGCGGGCAGCGACGCCCAGTTGTTCGTCGTTATTGACGACGTTAAAGCCGGTGGCGGCAGTGTTCAGCGCTGAGACCGTGTTGCCGGTAAGCGCTACGGAATAGAGCCAGCGATCATAGGCATTCCAGACCGCCACCCCCATTCGCGTGTCGCCACCGGCGACATTGCGGGCGATTTCAGCCGATGCGGCGCGTTCCAGGAATGGCGAGGCGTTCGCAGATCCGGCATCGGCCAGGCCGGACGAAGGGGCAAATTCGCCCACGCGCACCTTGGCGTTCTTGTAGCCGGAATATTGGATCCACGCTTCATGGATGCGGCCGACGTCTTCGGCTCCGGCGCCACCGAAGTCGAACACCATATTGTAGTCGAAATCCTTGAACAGCTTGCCATTCATCCCAAGTCGGGCGCGACGGAAATTGGTGCCGCTGTTTAGATCGCGCGCCGTGACGGCGGCGGGCAGGTTTTTGTCCTGGCTGTAGGTGGCGGCATCCCCCTGGATGATGCCGTGGAAGGCGATGGTGAAAGCGCCATCGGAAGACGCTATGCTGGGCGTGCCATTCTTGAAGGTAACGGCGGTCGTGGACGCTGGGGCGGCGGCAACGGCGGGGCTCGGCTTGGGGGCGGCGGGCGGGGCGCTATTGGGCGCATTGTACTGGGCGGCAACTTGCGCCTTCAGTTGATTCAGCTGGGATTGCTGGGCATCGATTTGCGCCTGCATAGCGTCCATCTTGGCCTGGACATCGGGCGGGACTTGCTGGGCGAGGGCGGGGACGGCGAATATGAGGGCCGCCAAGCTGGCGGTGGTGACGGTTAGGGTACGCATGAACAGCTCCTGTTAGGGTGATGCCACAATAGGTTGATTTGGTTAATTACGTCCTTAAATTGGGAGAGCGGCGTTATGCGCTGAGGGGGCAGATTTGAATGCGGTTGAAAGTGCCCATTAAGTCATTTTATTTATTAAGAAAATTTCTGCGCCATGTGCGACATTATGTGGGCATGTAAGTACAATTTTGCGACTGGGAGCGCGATAGGCCCTGGTGCAGGTCTTGGGAAGACGGCGGTTAAAGACTGGCCATGGCGGCGAAAACGGGCTAAATCGCGACGCTCAAACGAAGGAGCCTGGCATGGCCGTAGCGCAAAGTGATCTTCAAGCTCGTATAGAGGCGGCGTTTCCGGGGGCGGAGGTGATTATTACGGATCTGGCCGGTGACGGCGATCATTACAAGGCACGCATTGTTTCGGACGCCTTCAACGGCCTGCCGCGCGTGCGTCAGCATCAGATGGTCAACAAGGCGCTGGCCGACCTGCTTAGCGGCCCGTTGCACGCTTTGGCGCTGGAAACCGTCGCCAAAGGCTGAGGCCTTACAAGGACGGTGACGGATCCCGCTTGAGGCGACGCAGGCAAAAGGTCGAGCGGGCATGGCGGATGCCCGGGAATTTCAGCAAGCGCTTACGCAGGAAGCCTTCGTAGTCTTCTGTATCTTCCACCGCGGCGATGATAACGTAGTCGTATTCACCGGTGGTCAGGTACGCATCGGTAACCTCTGGCAACTGAGCCAGGTGGCGCGAGAAATTCTCAATCTTTTCATCGTCATGCATGTCGAGATTGACTTCGACGATGACCGATAGTGGCCGGCCGATCTTTTCCGGCGACAGCAGGGCGACATAACCCGCAATCACGCCCGATTCCTCCAGCCGCTTTATGCGCGACCAGCACGGCGTCTGAGACAGACCGACCTTGTCGGCCACTTCCTGCGTCGTCAGGTGGGCATCTTCGCGCAGGAGACGCAATATCTTGCGGTCGATTTCATCCAGTGACTGGACGTCTTTAGTACTCTTCATGTCGTCTTTTTGCCCTGCAGCAAATTTTTATTCCGCGTTTGGCAATTATCGCAGAAAATTTCACCTGATACCAGTCTCTTGTGGTGGCAGTTAAGAAGCACTTTCTGACGGCCCTGGTTTAGGGTCCGTTCTAACGATCCGGCGCTGCCCCGGCAGCGCAAATGATCGACGACGATAAGACAGGGAAAACGTAATGCGCGCTGACATGACAGTGACGGACGCATACGCGCCGGACATGTGCCGGCAAACGCTCGACAGGAGAGGCGCAATGTTCGGATGCCGAGAGTCTCCGCTCGGTATCCGAGGCGGGCGCTCTGTTCGCAGGGAAGCGGATTTCAATCGCGCAGGCGCCCCCACGGGTGCTGCTATTGCGGGAACCAGCGTGCTACGCGGCGCGCTGGACCTCGCCTTTTCCTCTGATCTTATCGTTTCCCCCATACGCGGCTTCGACCGCGTGCGACCGATCCTGCCGCAGAGCCGGGACGGTTTTCTTCCGCCAATGCCACACCCGTAACGCCTAAAAGACCTGCCTAAGAGTGTAAGAAAGATCAGATCCATGTTTGACCATCCCGACTATGACGGCCACGAAAAAGTACTGATGGTGGAAGACGCCGCTTCCGGGCTGAAAGCCATCATCGCCGTCCATTCCACGGCCTTGGGCGCCGCCGCCGGCGGGTGCCGCCTGTGGCGCTATGAATCGGGTGTCAGTGCCCTGGGAGACGCCCTGCGCCTATCGCGCGGCATGAGCTACAAGAACGCCATGGCGAACCTGCCTATGGGCGGTGGCAAGGCGGTCATTCTTGGGCCAGTCCCGGCCGACCGGCGCGAAGCCGTGCTTGAGGCCTTCGGGCGGGCCGTTGAAAGCCTGGATGGTCAATATATCACCGCCGAGGATGTCGGCGTATCCGTTGCCGACATGAAGGTGGTCTCGCGCACGACCGGATACGTGTCGGGTCTTGACGCCGCCGTCGGCAAATCGGGCGGCGATCCGTCCCCCTTTACGGCGCGGGGCGTTCGTGTCGGTATCGAGGCTGCCGTGAAAGCTCGGCTGGGGCGGTCGGATCTGGCGGGCCTGACGGTTGCCGTCCAGGGCTTGGGCCATGTCGGCACCTATCTGTGCGAAGAACTGTTCAATCTGGGCGCCAAGCTGACGGTTGCCGATATTAATCCCGACCGTGTCGAGGAGGTCTGCGCCCGCTTTGCCGCCGAAAGTGTCAGTGTCAACGACATACTGCTTCAGCCCGTAGATGTGGTGGCGCCCTGTGCGCTGGGCGGCGCCATAACCGAAGACGTGGCCAGCCGTCTTCAGGCCCGCGTCGTTGCCGGCGCAGCGAATAATCAGCTCCTGACGCCCGGCGCAGGTATCATTCTTGGCGATCGTGGCATTCTCTATGCGCCGGACTATGTCATAAACGCCGGCGGCATCATCATGGTGGCCGGGGAAATTTCGGGCAATAATGATGAGGCCGATATTCTGGCGCAGGTGGACGCCATTGGCCCGCGCCTGGCCGACATCTTTGCGCGGGCGAAAACCGAAAATGTGATCACAAATCTGGTTGCCGATTCGATGGCGAAGGATAAGATTGCCTCAGCGGGCCGGGCCAAGGCGCGTCACGCCGAAGCGGCGTAATCCATGCCAGGCACCGTGCCGTGCTGATCGGCACGGTGCTTATAACAGGCCTTAAACAGGACGATCCCATGCGCGACATCCATCACCTCATCAACGGCAAAAGCGTAGCAGGGACGTCTGGCCGGTTCGGCGATGTCTACGATCCCAATACAGGTCAGGTTCAGGCGCGGGTCGCCCTGGCGACGGCGGCGGAAATCGACGATGCTGTCCGCAAGGCAGCTAAGGCCCAGTTGGGCTGGGCCGCCATGAACCCGCAACGCCGCGCCCGGGTTATGTTCGCTTTTAAGGCGCTGATCGAGCGGGACATGGAAGATCTGGCCCGCCTGTTGTCGAGCGAGCACGGCAAGGTGATTGCCGATTCGAAGGGCGATATTCAGCGCGGCCTCGAAGTGGTTGAATTCGCCTGCGGCATTCCGCATCTGCTGAAAGGCGACTATACGGACGGCGCGGGGCCGGGCATCGACGTCTATTCCATGCGTCAGCCGCTTGGGGTCGTGGCCGGTATCACCCCGTTTAACTTCCCCGCCATGATTCCGTTGTGGATGTCGGCCGTGGCCCTGGCCTGCGGCAATGCCTTTATCCTCAAGCCATCGGAAAAGGACCCCAGTGTTCCTGTGCGCCTGGGTGAATTGTTGATCGAAGCAGGCTTGCCCGAAGGGGTTTTTCAGGTCGTGCATGGCGACAAGGTGGCGGTGGACGCCCTGATTACGCATCCGGATATCAAGGCGGTCTCCTTTGTCGGCTCTTCCGACATCGCCCAATATATTTATGCCACCGGCGCGGCGCACGGAAAGCGGGTCCAGGCCATGGGCGGCGCCAAGAACCACGGCATCATCATGCCCGACGCCGATCTCGACCAGGTCGTGAAGGATATTGTCGGTGCGGCCTACGGTTCGGCGGGCGAGCGCTGCATGGCCCTTCCGGTCGCGGTGCCGGTCGGCCGCAAGACGGCGGATGCATTCGTAGAGCGCATGATCGACGCTGCCCGCAACCTCAAGGTCGGTATCTCGACCGACACCGAGGCTCATTACGGCCCGGTTGTGTCGGCGGCGCATAAAGCCAAGGTCGAGGGGTATATCCAGATGGGCGTCGATGAGGGCGCATCGCTGAGGCTTGACGGGCGCGGTCTGACCTTACAGGGCCACGAAGGCGGCTTCTTCATCGGGCCGACCCTGTTCGACAATGTCACCCCGGCCATGACCACCTATCAGGAAGAAATTTTCGGGCCAGTGCTTCAGATCGTCCGCGCCGAAACCCTGGAAGAGGCGGCGGCCCTGCCGTCCCAACATGCCTATGGCAACGGCGTCGCTATCTTCACGCGCAACGGCTTGGCCGCGCGCGAATTTGCGGCCAAGGTCAATGTCGGCATGGTCGGAATCAATGTGCCGATCCCGGTCCCCGTGGCCTATCACAGCTTTGGTGGCTGGAAGCGGTCGGCTTTCGGCGACATGAACCAGTATGGCGAAGACGGCGTACGTTTCTATACCAAGGTCAAGACGGTCACCCAGCGCTGGCCCGACGGTGACATTGGCGACCAGGCGTTTATTATTCCAACCATGACCTAGCTTAAGAATACACAGCCGTAAACGGTGGCCGGACATCCGGACCAAACAAGACCGAGGCGGTAAGGACAGGGACGACGATGCCATTGAATGACGACCAACGGATGATCCAGGCGGCGGCCCAGCGGTTTGCCTACGACCGGCTGCGGCCTTTTGCCGGAGACTGGGACGAGCAGAAGCACTTTCCCGTTAACGTAATGCGTGAGGCGGCGGCGCTTGGCTTTGCCGCCATCTATACCGGCGAAGCGCACGGCGGATCGGGGATGACGCGCCTCGACGCGGTGCTGATCTTTGAGCAACTGTCGCGCGGCTGCGTTGCCACCGCGGCCTTTCTGTCCATCCACAACATGTGCACCTGGATGATCGACAGTTTTGGCTCTGACGATTTGCGTGCCCGTTTTGTGCCGGAACTGGTCAGTATGGAGCGGATCGCCAGCTATTGCCTGACCGAACCGGGATCGGGGTCTGACGCCGCCGCCATGAAGACGCGTGCGGTCCGCGACGGCGACAGCTACGTCCTGACCGGCGCGAAGCAATTCATCTCGGGCGCGGGCGTCTCTGACCTCTATGTCGTGATGGCCAGAACGGATGAAACGATTTCGGCCTTCGTCGTCCCCAAGGACGCCGCTGGCCTGTCTTTCGGGGCCAATGAAAAGAAGATGGGCTGGAACGCCCAGCCGACCCGCCAGGTCATCTTTGATGCGGTCCGCATTCCGGCGGAAAACCGCATCGGCGACGAAGGCGAGGGCTTCAGGTTCGCCATGAAGGGGTTGGATGGCGGCCGCCTGAACATCGCCGCCTGTTCGCTCGGTGGGGCGCAGGACGCCCTCGATCGGGCCAGCCAGTATGCGGCCGAGCGCAGCCAGTTCGGCAAACCGATCAACGAATTTCAGGTGACGCAATTCAAGCTGGCCGACATGGAGACCGAACTTCAGGCCTCGCGCACCTTGTTGTACGAGGCGGCGGCGCACCTGGACGCCAAAACACCGGATGCGACCAAATGGTGCGCCATGGCCAAGCGGTTCGTGACCGACGCCGGATCGAAGATCGCCAATGACGCCTTACAGATCCACGGCGGCTACGGCTATCTGCACGATTACGGGGTCGAGCGGATCGTCCGCGACCTGCGTGTGCACCAGATTCTCGAAGGCACGAATGAGATTATGCGCGTGATCGTATCGCGCGCCATGACGAAAGGGCATTGATATGGAAGCGCCGGTTCTCATCCGCGTCGAAGATGGTGTCGGGCGCATCACGCTCAATCGCCCCCAGGCGCTGCACGCGCTTAATACCGACATGTGCCAGCGCATGTATGACGCGCTGACGGCGTGGGCGGACGACGACGATGTGCATTTGCTCATGATCGATCACCGAGAGGGTACGCGCGGTTTCTGCGCCGGCGGTGATATCCGCATGGTGGCGCAGTCGGGCCGGGTCGATGGCCGCGATGGCGCGCAGTTCTTTAATATCGAATATCGCCTGAATACCCGGATCAAACGGTTCCCTAAGCCGTATGTCGCTATTCTTGACGGTGTGACCATGGGCGGCGGGGTTGGCATTTCGATCCATGGCTCGCATCGCATCGCGACGGAAAACACGCTGTTTGCCATGCCCGAAACCGGTATCGGCCTGTTCCCCGATGTCGGCGGCGGGTGGTTTTTACCGCGCCTGTCGGGTCAGATAGGTATCTGGCTGGCCCTGACCGGCGCGCGCCTGAAAGGCCGTGACGTGCTGGCCGCGGGAATCGCGACCCACTATGTACCGTCGGCGGCCTTGGAGGCGCTGAAACCGCGCCTGGGTGCCGCCCGGACGCATGATGATATCGATGCGATACTGGCCGACTATGCCGAGCCCGCAGGTCATCCCAGCTATGCCGAACATCTCGCCACGATGAACCACTGTTTCGCCAAGCCAACGGTTACCGACATCTGCCTGGCGTTGAAAATGGCGGATGACGATTGGGCGACGGCGCAGGCCGATATTCTCAAGACGCGATCCCCCCTGTCCATGGCTGTGGCGCTGGAACAACTCCGGCGGGGGGAGGCAATGTCTACCTTTGAAGAGGTCATGCGCATGGAATACCGCATCGCCTGTCACATCATCCGTGGCAATGATTTTTCGGAAGGCGTGCGGGCGGTGATCGAAGACAAGGATCATGCGCCGAAATGGTCGCCGCAATCCCCGGCGGGCGTGACCCCGCAGATGGTCGAGGCCGTTTTTGCTCCGGTAGCAGAGGAGCTTCGGCTATGAACATCGCCTTTATCGGTCTGGGTCACATGGGGTCGGGGATGGCCGCCAATCTGGTGCGCGCCGGTCACACGGTCCAGGCCTTTGATCTGAGCGAAGCCGCGATGACCCAGGCCGTCGCGGACGGCTGCGTCGCCGCCACGTCTCTGAGCCAGGCCTGCGCGGGCGCCGAAGCGGTGGTGACCATGCTGCCGGCCGGCCAGCATGTGCTGTCGGTCTATGCCCAGGTCTTTGTCCACGCGCCGACGGCGGCCATTCTGATGGACTGTTCGACCATCGATGTTGAAACCGCGCGTCAGGTGGCGGCGCAGGCGTCTGCGGCGGGCTTCGACATGGTCGACGCCCCCGTATCCGGCGGTGTCGCGGGTGCCGCGGCGGGGACTCTGACCTTCATGTGCGGGGGAACGCAAGCCGCCTTTGACCGCGCGGAGCCGATCCTGGCGCGGATGGGCAAAGCGGTGATCCATGCCGGTGACCCAGGTGCCGGGCAGGCGGCGAAGATATGCAACAACATGCTCCTGGCCATTACCATGATCGGGACGTGCGAAGCCTTTGCCCTGGCCGAAAAGCTGGGGCTCAAGGACCAGACGTTTTTCGATATTGCCTCCAAGGCGTCGGGGCAAAGCTGGTCGATGACCAGCTATTGTCCGGTGCCGGGGCCGGTGCCGACGTCGCCGGCCAATAAAGATTATCAGCCAGGCTTTGCGGCCGCGCTGATGCTCAAGGACCTGACCCTGGCCATGCAGGCCGCGGGCCAGACCGACGCGGATACGCCGCTGGGCGCCAAGGCACATGCGCTTTATGAGGCCCTGTGCAGCCAGGGCCACGCCGCCCAGGATTTTTCCTATATTATGGAACGCATACGCCGGGGCGCCTAACGGATTTAAAGCTTCCGGTACATGAGCAGAATATCGACATAGCCGAGGGTCGGATGCAGGAAGGCTTCCGGCAGGCGGGCCATGATATCGAACCCGAAGCTTTGCCACAGGGCGACGGCGCGCGTATTCGTGCTGATAACCGAATTGAACTGCATGGCGCGATACCCTTCAGCTCGCGCAGTGTCCAGCGCATGGGTGCACATGGCACGCGCCACGCCGCGACCGGTGGCCGCCGGGTCGGTCATGAAACCGCAATTGGCGACATGTGCGCCGCCACCCAAACGGTTCGGCGTCAGGAAATAGTGCCCCAGGACGGTGCCCTCCTGCTCAGCCACGAAAACCTTATGCGGCGGGGCGAACCAGTAGGTGAGGGCGGCCTCCCGATCCCAGTCGCGTGGCAAGGTATAGGTTTCACCGGCCCGCAAGGTGGGTTCGATGATCGCCCATATGGCGTTGTGGTCTTCAGCGGTGGCGGGTCGAATAATCATGCCGCCCTATACCATGCCGAGAGCTGCGCACCAGGCTTAACGAACGCGTAACTGCGTCTTTTGTTTAAACCTTAACGCGCGTCATGCATACTTAAGACAACTCATATTGGGCGAAGATTTGAGGGTGTATGCGTATCCTGTTGATAATAGCTGGTTTCTTGCTGGCGGCACCGGTTAACGCCGAGACGGCGAACGGGGGTGGGGGGCAGACCCACGCAACGGCCAATGCCGAGCGATTGCTGGACATGATCAATCGCGAGCGCGTCGCCCATGGATGCGGGCCGTTGCGGATGGATGACCGCCTGGTCGCGGCGGCGGATCGCCACAGCCTCGACATGATCACCGAAGGGTTCATCGACCATGTGTCGCCAACCGGCTCTACACTCACCTCGCGGGTCGCCGATACCGGCTACCGCTCCGGTGACCTCGGCGAAAATATTCAGGTCAGCAGTGGTGTTCTGTCCGAAGTAGCCGATATCACTATGGAAAACGCGTCTCAGCGCGCAAACCTGCTCAACTGCGCCTATACCGAAACCGGCATCGCGGCGCGTATAAAGAGGGATGGGCCGTTCGATAGCTTTTATTGGACTCAGATATTTGCCACGCCGGAACCGATCCAGGTCGTCAACAGCAACCGGTCAACCGAACGGGTGCTTTACCTGATCAATGCGGAACGCGCCAAGCACGGCTGCCAGCCTTTGCACGTCGAAACGCGTCTGATGGCTGCGGCCAATCGTGAAAGCCAGGACATGGTCGACCGGCATTTCTTCAGCCATACCGCGCCGGACGGAGCAACGCCCGGTGAACGTGTCCGCGCGACCGGCTATGTCTATCAGATGGTCGGTGAAAACATCGAGGTCAACACCTACGATCCGCAAGGGGTGGTCGAGGCCTGGATGAAAAGCCCCGGCCACCGCGAAAACATCCTGATGTGCGCCTTTCGTGAAACCGGAATAGCGGTCGCCTACCAACCCGATGACACGGCCGTTGCCGGGGTTCCGGGCACTCTCAGGGCGTATTGGACGCAAGTCTTCGCCATGCCGCTCAATCTCGGCCGCTAACTCCTTGCTTTAGATCACATACAGATCAACATAGTCGTTGACCGGCATGGCTTCCAGCGCCTGCTGATTCAGGCTGACCTTGAGGATGGCGGCCTGTTGCTTGGTCGGGAAGCGTCGCGCCAGATTTGTGCGGAACTTGGCTTCGAGCAGCGGAATGCCGTCTTGGCGGCGGCGCTTGTGACCGATCGGATATTCCACGACGACCTCGTCGAATACTGTGCCATCGTTCAGTTCTATCGTCAGGGCATTGGCAATCGATCGCTTGTCCGGATCGTGATAGTCGGCGGTAAATTGCGCATCTTCGACGCAGAAAATCTTGTCGCGCAGGACATCGATGCGGGAATCGGCGGCGACGCCGTCCTCATAATCGGCGGCGGTCAGGCGGCCGAAGATCAGCGGCACGGCGACCATATATTGAATGCAGTGGTCGCGGTCGGCCGGATTGTCGAGCTTGCCCTTCTTGTCGATAATACGGATGCAAGCCTCATGCGTGCGGATGGTGACCCGCTTGATGTCTTCGGTGGTGTACCCGAACGCGCCCAGCTTCTGATGCAGCATCATGGCGGCCTCGACGGCGGTCTGGCTGTGGAATTCGGCCGGGAAGCTGATCTTGAACAGCACATGTTCCATGACGTAGCTGCCATAGGGGCGCTGGAACCGGAAAGGCTGCCCCTTGAACAGCACGTCGTAAAAGCCCCAGGTCTTCGCCGTCAGTACCGACGGATAGCCCATTTCTCCCTTGCCCGCCATCAGGGCCAGGCGAACGGCGCGCGAGGTGGCGTCGCCGGCAGCCCACGACTTGCGCGATCCGGTATTGGGCGAATGGCGGTAGGTCCGCAGGGATTGACCGTCAACCCAGGCCAGCGAGACGGCATTGATGATCTCTTCACGGTCGAGCCCGAGCATCTGGGCCACGACGGCGGTCGATGCGACCTTCACCAGCACGACATGGTCGAGGCCCACCTTGTTGAAGCTGTTTTCCAGCGCCAGGCAGCCTTGGATTTCGTGCGCCTTGATCATGGCGGTCAGAACGTCGCGCATGGTCAAGGGTGTCTTGCCGGCGGCAACGGCGTTGCGCGACAGCCAGTCGGCGACGGCCAGTATGCCGCCCAGATTATCCGACGGATGGCCCCATTCGGCTGCCAGCCAGGTGTCGTTGAAGTCTAGCCAGCGGATCATGGCGCCGATATTGAAGGCGGCCTGAATCGGATCGAGCTGGAACTGGGTGCCCGGGATCTTGGCGCCGTGGGGCACCACCGTACCTGGAACGATTGGGCCCATAAGCTTGGTGCAGGCCGGATAGTCGAGCGCCTCCAGTCCGCAGCCCAGGGTGTCGATCAGGCAGTTGCGCGCCGTTTCATAGGCCAGGTCGGACGTGACCGTGTAGTCGAGCACATAATCGACGATATCGGTCAGAACCTGGTCGGGGGCGGGGCGTTCGTTGGGGATATGGGCGGACATGAGGCTTCCTTGATAACATCTCCTGCGTGATGCAGGGCAACGCGGGAGACGATTGACTTACGGGCGGTCCTTGAGGGGAACAAAGGGTCTGTCCTCCGGACCGGTATAGTTGGCATTGGGGCGGATGATCTTGCCATCGATGCGTTGCTCGATAACGTGCGCCGACCAGCCGGAGGTGCGGGAAATGACGAACAGGGGCGTGAACATCGCGGTCGGCACGCCCATCATGTGATAGCTGACCGCCGAGAACCAATCGAGGTTGGGGAACATCTTTTTGGCGTCCCACATGGTGGATTCCAGCCGCTCGGCAATGTCGAACATCTTGGTCGATCCGGCTTCCTGCGATAGGGAGCGGGCCACGTCCTTGATGACCACGTTGCGCGGGTCGGAAACGGTATAGACCGGATGGCCGAAACCGATAATGACTTCCTTGTTGGCGACGCGCGCCCGGATATCGGCTTCGGCTTCGTCGGGCGTGTCGTAGCGCTTCTGGATTTCGAAGGCGACCTCGTTGGCGCCACCATGCTTGGGTCCGCGAAGGGCGCCGATGGCGCCGGTAATGCACGAATACATGTCCGACCCCGTGCCGGCGATGACGCGAGCGGTAAAGGTCGAGGCGTTGAATTCATGTTCGGCATACAGGATAAGTGAGGTGTGCATGGCCCGTACCCAGCTATCCGGCGCGGGATGACCGTGCAGCAGGTGGAGGAAATGCCCGCCGATGGAATCGTCGTCTGTCTCGACCTCGATCCGTTTGCCGTTGAAAGCGAAGTGATACCAGTAGAGCAGCATAGAGCCCAGGCTGGCCATCAGGCGGTCGGCGATGTCGCGCGCACCGGGCGTATTGTGGTCGTCCTTTTCCGGAAGGACGCAGCCCAGGGCTGAAACGCCGGAGCGCATGACATCCATCGGATGGGCGGAGGCCGGCAAGCTTTCCAGCACGTCGGTGACGGCGACCGGCAGACCGCGCAGGGATTTCAGCTTGGCCTTGTACCCTTTCAGTTCGCCGGTATTGGGCAATTTGCCATGCACCAGCAGAAAGGCGATTTCCTCGAATTCCGAGGTCTTGGCCAGGTCAAGAATATCGTAGCCGCGATAGGCTAGGTCGTTGCCGGTGCGGCCGACCGTGCACAGGGCCGTATTGCCCGCCACCGTGCCCGACAGGGCCACGGACTTCTTTGGCTTAAAGCCGGTAGGCGTATCTCCGTCCATTGGGCATTCCTCTTTTTCCTGTTGTCTTATTTTGTTTTATTGGTGTTGAAGAGGGCGTCGAGGCGCTCTTCGAACGCATGGTAACCGATACGGTCATACAATTCCTCGCGGGTCTGCATGGTATCGAGCACGTTTTTCTGGTGGCCGTCGCGGCGAATGGCCTGGTAGACATTTTCCGCCGCCTTGTTCATGGCGCGGAAGGCCGACAGCGGATAAAGCTGGATGGCGACGCCAGCGCTGGCCAGTTCATCACGCGTGAACAAAGGTGTCTTGCCGAACTCGGTGATATTGGCCAGGACCGGGACCTTCACCGCATCGACGAAGCGGCGATAGGTGTCCAGATCATAGGCCGCTTCGGCAAATATGCCGTCGGCACCGGCTTCGACGCAGGCGACCGCCCGGTCTATGGCCGCGTCCACGCCGTCCACCGCAATGGCATCTGTGCGCGCAATCAGGAAGAAGTCAGGGTCGGTCTTGGCGTCGGCCGCAGCCTTGACCCGGTCAACCATTTCGGATGTCGATACGATTTCCTTGCCCGGGCGATGGCCGCATCGCTTGGCGCCGACTTGGTCTTCGATGTGGCAGGCGGCGGCGCCGAATTTGATCAGCGATTTGATGGTGCGCTCGATATTGAAAGCGGAGGGGCCAAAGCCCGTATCGATATCGACCATCAGCGGCAGGTCACAGACATCGGTAATCCGGCGGATATCGACCAGCACGTCATCCAGTGTGTTGATGCCGAGATCGGGCATGCCGAGCGATCCCGCCGCCACGCCACCGCCGCTGAGATAAATGGCTTTGTAACCGGCCCGCTTGGCCAGCAGAGCATGGTTGGCATTGATCGTACCGATCACTTGCAACGGCTGTTCAGCCGCCAGTGCAGCACGGAATTTGGCGCCTGCGGAAGCGATGGTCATGGCGTAGTCCCTGTTCTGTTTTAATCTGGAAGTATCTTATGTAACTACCCAGGTCAAGCGGCGGTGCCCGTATCCATTGGTCCTTGTCCTTTGGCCCGTGATCCCGCCGTTGTGACGGGCCGCGTGCGGCCAAAACGACGCCGGTTCACCCTCCGGATAGGGGCCCAAACATTTACGCCCGCGTCAATATTTTCGTCAACTCACGTTGGACTTGATTTGGCTTTTTCACGGCGACTTAACGACGCAGCGTGTGGAGATAGGCGCGCAACTGGCGCAGGCCTGAGTCGAGCACGCGAGGGTCCTGGGCGACCTTCGCCATTGAGATATAGCCTTCATAGGTCGCGATAAAAAACGTCGCTGTGTCAACCGGGTCCAAGTCGCAGCGGACCTTGCCATTGACCTGACCCAGGCGCAGAGCGTCGGCGACACCGGATATCCAGGTGCTGAAGATTTCCGACAGCCGGCGTCGAAAGCCTTCGTCGAGCGGGGACATTTCCTGCGCCAGATTGTTCAGGGGGCAGCCGCCGTTGACTTCGGCCGGACTGAGGGCGGTATCGTTGAGAATGCCGAGCAGGGCATCGATCGGATCGTCTACGTCGTCGAGCGGTGCCAGCCATTTATCGCTGGTGATCTTGGCGATGACCTGTTCCACCACGGCATGGCCCAAGGCCTCCTTGCCGGTGAAATGGTGATAGAGCGCCCCTTTAGTGACGCCCGCCTTGGTTAGAATGGTATTGATATCGCTGCTGCGAAAGCCGGAGTGATAGACTTCCTCGAAGGCGGCTTCGACCAGTCGCTGGCGAGTGTGAGATGGCGCGCGGGGCAAGGCAGGTTGTGACATACCTACCAGTATGTATGTGCCTTTTGCGGAGTCAATCGTAAAATGCCCGAATTCAGCTTCGCTCTAGATGCCGGCCTGTTTTCGCTGGATGCTGACATAAATTGTCACTAGGATGCGGTGTAACCGCCACCAGTAAGCGTACGTCATCCCGAAAACAAAAATTCAGAGCCTTGCCTTGATCCTCTCAGGTCGGACGGGACTCTACTTTATCCAAGGACGCTTGCCATGTCGCGCGCCACTCGACTACTGGACCTGCTGCAATTGCTTCGCCGTCATCGCTACCCGGTCGCGGGCGCGGAATTGGCGCGGGAGCTCGATATCAGTCTGCGCACCCTGTACCGCGACATCGGCGCCTTGCAGGCCCAGGGCGCGCATATCGAAGGCGAGCCGGGCGTAGGCTATGTCTTGCGGCCGGGATACATGCTGCCGCCGCTGATGCTGTCACAGGAAGAACTGGAAGCCCTGGTTCTGGGCGTGCGCTGGGTGGCGGATCGCGGCGATGCCCGTCTGGGCGAGGCGGCGCAGAACGCCCTGACCAAGATTACCGCCGTCCTGCCCCGCGACCTGTCAGACGAGATCGAGACGTCGGGACTGCTGGTCGTACCGAGCTGGTCAACGCCAGTAAGCCGTATCGACCTGGGCGATATACGCGCCTCGATCCGCAGCGAATGCCGGGTTGATGTGCGTTATATCGACCTGAAAGAGGTGACGACCGAGCGGGTGGTCTGGCCCATCGCCCTCGGCTTCTTCGAACATGTGCGTATCGTTGTGGTGTGGTGTGAGTTGCGCCAGGCCTTCCGCCACCTGAGGGCCGACCGCATTGTGTCCTGGTCACCGCTGGACAACCGCTACCCTAAACGCCGACCCATCCTGTTGAAGGCGTGGAAGCGTGAACGCGACGAGGAAATCGCCCGGTGCGAGGCGGAATTGCCGGCTAAAACACGCCCCGATGTGGAAGTCTCAAGCCAGATGCAATGAAGCCAGATAGCAAAACGCCCCCTGAGGATCAGGAGGCGTTCCGTCTTGCGGGTTGAAGGTGTTACTGAACGATGGGCAGCCAGACGGCCGAGGCCTGTCCGCCGCCACGATAGACGCTTTCCGTCGCCGCTTTGTAGTCTGCCGGTTTGGCGTTGAAGATATTGTCGACATAGGTCTGCGGGTTACGATCATAGAGCGGGAACAGCGACGACTGAACCTGGATCATGATCTTGTGTCCGGGCAGGAAGACATGATTCACATTGGGTAGGCTGAACTTGTAATTCTCGACCCTGCCTGGCGTCAAAGCGGCGGGCGTGCCGAACCCGTGAACATAGCGGCCGCGGAAGATTTCGATACCGATCGGCAATTCGAAGCCGGCCATTTCGATACCGACATGGCCCTGGCCCGCGCCTTCGCTGGACGTATTGGGATACACGTCGATGATCTTTACCACCCAGTCGGAATCTGTGCCGCTGGTGGCGGCATAGAGATCGACCTGCGGCGCGCCCATGATGTGGACGGGCGCATCGAGGGCGGCTGTCTCATAGACCAGCACGTCAGGGCGATCCGAGGCGAAACGCTGGTCGTGGACGAGCCAGGTCTTCCATTGCGTGCCGTTGTCGAAACCGACGGGGCGGGGCGTGTAGGGCACGGGCTTCGACGGGTCGGAGACATAGTCGTCATGTCCCGCCGTGGCCGGCTTGGTGAAGCTGGCCGTGAAGCCGTCGCCGACATAGAGCGGCGTCATTGTCCCCATCGGCCATTTCGCCGTTTCCTGCCACTGATTGATCCCTGTGGCATAGGTCAGGACGGGGGGTGTCTTCGGATCGGGCGCGCCCTTCAGATAGTGATCGAAGAAGGGCTTCAGATACTTGTCGCGAAATTCCTTGGCGGTGTCGCCGGTGAACTGGAGATTGCCCAGTTCAGAACCGTAGTGATTGACGCCGGAATGGCGCCATGGCCCTATGACCAAGGTGACCATGTCGTTGGCGGTGTCCTTGGGTTCAATGGCGCGATAGACGGCCGGTGCGCCATAGCTGTCTTCCTGGTCCCATTGGCCGACGACGAGCATGGTCGGCACCTTCAAGGGCTGCTCGCCCAGCCACTTGTCCACTGCCTGATCCGACCAGAACTTGGTATAGGCCGGGTTCTGCATCAGCTTTTGCGTGAAGGGATATTTGTCCAGACCCCATTGGCGTGCATAGTCGCCGGTCGAGCCCGCCTTCAGCCAGCGCGAATAGTCGTCACCGACGCCTTCGGGGATGCCACCGCCACCCTCGGCTTTGTTTGTCGTCTGGCCGGCAACATAGGACAAGGTATTGTTGCGGAAGGCTCCGTTATGGAACCAGTCGTCACCCATCCAGCCGTCAACCATCGGGCTTTGCGGGACAGCGGCTTTCAACGCCGGGTGGGGGTTGATTTCGGCCATCAGGGACGTGAAGCCCAGATAGGATGAGCCGATGATGCCGACCTTGCCATTCGATTCCGGCGTGTGCTTCACCAGCCAGTCGATGGTGTCATAGGCATCGCTCGAATCGTCGCTGCCGGTGTTGCCCGCCTTGCCTTTCAGCGGGCGGTTCATGATGTAATCGCCTTCCGAACCGTGGAGACCGCGCACGTCCTGAGTGACGATGATGTAACCGTCATTGACGAACTCCTCGTACATGGCGGGCAGAATCTCGGTCGCCGATTGACTAGCGGACCGCGCCATAGTCCCCTTGGCGTCATAGGGCGTGCGCGACAGCAGGATCGGACCGTCCTTGGTGCCCTTCTTCATGACGATGACGGTGTAGAGCTTCACGCCGTCGCGCATCGGAATCATCTCGACGCGCTTGATATAGTCCGCGTCGGGACGAATGCTGTCATACCGCGGCATCATGTCCGGCGTCATCGGCGTGACGGGGCCGTTGGCAATCACTGCCGGTGTGTCGGCAGGCTTAGGCTTGGCAAAGGTGGGGGCGGCAAAGGCGAGCGAAATCAGCGCGGCGGCGCTGACAAGGGTGCGGTATTTCATGATGAAGCTCCGGGGCCGGACGATCTGGCGACAGCGACAATACACACTTGACGCCATGATACAATATACGACGGTTTCGCCTGTATCGAAGTGGTCTGCGCGCAAAAAAGCGATGGCGGAGTCTGGCGCACACCGTTGATATTGCACATTTTTAGAAATAAAAAAGCTATAAATCTCAAAGATTTGTACGCGTCGGGGATTGCGTCTGGCCACGCTCGGAATAGAATGGTTTGCGGGAAGGCGGAGGTTTTGCTGTCACAGGAGCGGTTTCATGTCGCCTACGCTTGCCTTAACCTTCGCGTCCGCCGCCGGTTTTTTGTTCGGCGTGGCCGGACCTGCCTTGATCGACCAGGTGACGCCCGGTACGCCACCTGCCGCCGCCAGCGCCGTAGCGGACGTAGCCACTGACGTGGTGCCCGATACGGCCGTACTGCCAGGACCGGACTCGTTGTGGGAAATTACGACCCAGACAACGGTCGCCGGCCAGGCGCCGACCACGACGACCGCCAGCCTGTGCGCCAGCGCCGAAGATCTGAAAGCGCCGCCCGTCGCCATAACGGGTTCGCAATGCGAGTCCCAGATGTTCAATCCGGCAGGCAATACCGTATCCTGGACGACGGACTGCGAAGCGGTCAAGGGCACGGGGTCTTTGACCTTGGCCGGAGACCACCAGTCGTTCAGTGGTGACGTTGTTGCATCGTCCGGCGGCCGGGATACCACCTCGCATGTTACGGGGAAGGTGACGGGCACCTGCACCAAGTCCTGAAGGTGTTGGTCAGTCGTCGAGTGTGATTAGGCGAGTGTGATTAGGTGCTGGCATATTGACACCGCCCCCGGAGTCGTTGTCGATTGCGGGCATGGCGACCACAGACATCAAACTGGACGACGGCTGGAAAGCTCTGCTTGAGACGGAGTTTTCAAAGCCCTACATGACGCAGCTCAAGGGCTATCTGCAGGAGCGGAAGACCGCCGGCGCCCGTATATTTCCCAAAGGGGCGGATTATTTCCGCGCGCTCGACCTCACGCCGCCAGACACGGTTCGCGTAGTTATCCTGGGCCAGGACCCTTATCATGGCGAAGGCCAGGCGCACGGCCTGTCTTTTTCGGTCAAGCCGGGCGTGCGTATTCCGCCGTCTCTCGTCAACATTTACAAGGAGTTGCAGACCGATCTGGGGGTAGCGCCTGCGCGTCATGGCTTTCTTGAGCATTGGGCCCGCCAGGGCGTCTTGCTGCTAAATAGCGTCCTGACGGTAGAGATGGGTATGGCGGCAGCGCACCAGGGCAAGGGGTGGGAATTGTTTACCGACGCGGTCATCCGCGCGGTCAATGCTTTGCCGCAGCCGGTGGTCTTCATCCTGTGGGGAAGCTACGCCCAGAAAAAGGCGGCTTTTGTCGATACATCGAAGCATCTGGTGATCAAGTCGCCCCATCCATCGCCGCTGTCGGCGCACAATGGCTTTTTCGGTACCAAGCCATTTTCACGCGCTAACGACTTTTTGGTTTCCAAGGGCTATCCACCGATAGACTGGAAACTGCCTGACGGTCCGGCCATTTGATTTCCGAATTTCGCCTTTATATCTCGCGATCTAAGGTCCCTGGAACAAAGTGAAAAAGGAGATGATCATGAAGCCTTTTCTTCCTAATGCCGCCATTGCCGGGAACGGACTGGGTGTTTGCTGATCATGTCAGGCCGGGGAATTCAGTATTGCGCCCTGATCGGACTGGTTTGCCTTGTTGCCGCTTGCGACAAGAAACCGGAAAAACCACAGACTCCCTTCGTCGAGGATGGCGCGGAACTGTCCGAGGCGGCTTCTTCGGAAGCGGTCGGAGAGATGAGCGCGTCTGTCAGCGCCGAGTCCGCGGCGGCAGCGCAAACCTACACCGTCAGCCGCCTCGGACAAAGGGCGGGCCTGTGGCAATTGACGCAGACCCTGCCTCAGGTGGATGGCAAGAGTGTCGCGAAGATTTGCGTGGATGATGCCCAAGGCGAAAAGCTCGCCTATATCGGTCATGACCTGCCGGGCAAGGCCGAAATGGTTGATTTGTCCTGTTCCGCCCGATCGGTGAAAAAGCTGCATGACGGCGCGGACATCGATACGATCTGCATGATCAAGGACACGACCCTGACATCTCATATCCATGTCGATGTTATCGGCAATGAGGCTTTCCACCAATCCGTCGAGACGCGATATTCACCCGCCTTCGCCGGCCATGGCGCTCAGATGACCATCACCGACGCCAAGTGGCTGGGGGCCTGTCCGTCCAGTATGAAGCCGGGCGACTATATCACCGGCGATGGCGTCCATCTGAAAGTCGGGAAATTGCTGGCCAAATTCGGCTGATGACGGCTACAGGGGGACCGTTTGAATTGGGACGCCCATGGAGGCGCGCCGTTGAGTGAAGCGTGGAAGCCATGATTCAATACCTGATCGATGCCTTCGCCGACCGCCCGTTCACGGGAAATCCAGCCTGCGTGGTCGCCCCCTTCGATGTCTGGCCGTCGGACGCGTTCATGCAAAATTTGGCCATGGAAAACAATCAGGCGGAAACGGCTTTCCTGTTGCGCACAGAAGACCCGCAACGGTTCGGTTTGCGCTGGTTCACGCCGACCATGGAGGTGCCGCTGTGCGGCCATGCCACCCTGGCGTCGGCCCATGCCCTGTTTCGCGAGTGGGGCGTCGCCGCGACCGACCTGCGCTTTGACACCCTGTCCGGTGAATTGCGAGTGCGGCAGGCGAATGACCGGCTTGAGATGGATTTTCCGGCCTACATACCAATTGAAATACCGGCAATGTCGACGGTTGTAGATGCGCTGAGCGTGGAGCCCATTGCGCTCTATGGCGGACCGGCTCTGATTGCCTTGCTGGATTGTGAAGCCACCGTACGTCAGATCGTGCCGGATGTGTCGCGCCTGCCCGCCTATCAGGGAACAGCTTACACCGATCGCCACCTGGTGGTCACGGCTCAGGCCGATGCCAATCGTCCCTATGATGTCGTCAGCCGGCTCTTTGCGCCAGACATGGGTATACCCGAAGACCCGGCCACCGGATCGATGCATTGCATGCTGGCACCGCTCTACCAGTCGTTGACCGGCAGGGCGGTCATGACCTATTATCAAGCGCATCCGAGGCGTGGCGCGTATATGCAGTGTGAGGTGACTGGTGATCGCGTCAAGCTGCGCGGACAGGCAGTTACCGTCGCCCGGACAGAGCTGAACCTATAACCAATACGGGAAGACTCATGTTCAAATCCAATCTGCTCGCCGCCTTGTGCGGCGCTTTCGCCCTGTCCGTTACCTCCGGAAGCGCATTCGCGGCCGCGCCGGAATTTCAGCCGCAAAAGCTGGTTCTAAAAAATATCCCCAAGGCCACGGGGGCCGCGGTCAAGCTATTCAATGGCAAGGATTTGAAAGACTGGACGGGGTGGCTGGGCTATAAAGATCCGTCTCTGACCTACAAGGCCGGGACGGCCAAGCCGATTGGACCTGGCGGTGTCGGTACGATCTTTACGGTCGTGACCGAAGACGGCGCGCCGGCGCTTCGGGTGTCGGGGGAAACCTGGGGCAGCCTGGTTCATAAGGGAAATTACGCTAATTACCACCTGCATCTGGAATACAAGTGGAGTGGAAAGCGGTATGCGCCACGCCTCGATGCGCCGGAAAACAACGGACTTCTCTATCATAGCCATGGCAAGCCGGGTGCGGTGTGGGGCACCTGGTCGCGTGCGGTCGAATTTGAGATCATGACCGGCAGCGTCGGTATGGTGGTTCCGGTGGGCGATGGGCTTCGCGTCGATACCAGCGTAGCGCATGACGATGCGCTCATCGATCCCAAGCAACGCTATATGTTCGGGGCGCCTCTGGGGTCGGCGGTCGGCAACACCGCGAACTGGAATGTCGAAAACAATGTCAATGCCGACAAGCCCGTTGGGGAGTGGAATACGCTCGACCTGTACGTCTTCGCCAACCACGCCGTCCATGTCGTCAACGGCGTGCCGGTGATGGAAGTGTGGGGCATGTGCGACAAGGCCAGCGAAAAGGCGCCTTGCCTGCCATTGATCCGCGGCGCCATTCAGTTGCAGTCAGAGGGCGCGGAGACCTTCTTCCGCAATATCACGCTGGAACCGATCTCCAGTCTGCCGGCCATCGAACTGGCCAAATAGCGCCCATATAACATACGGAAAAGCCCCGCCGTGACAGCACTTTTCGGATCAAAAAGTGTGCCAAAACAAAAGTCTAGAGCATTTGTCCGGTTCAACATGATCGGGAAATGCTCTAGACACGGCGGGGCCTGATCTGGCGGGTAGAGCAGGGACTATTCCAGCACCACGACCGTGACCGACTCCGGAGCGACCTTCAAGGTGAGGGCACCATTTTTGGCTGTCGCCGAAAAAGCTTTCGGTACGACAAGGTTCGGCTGCTCAAAGGTGTTGATGCTGTCGATCTTAGGGGCCACTAAGGTCTGGCCGGTCGCCTTTTTCGGCGTGAACCCCAGAATGGATGCATCGACTTCCAGAGGTTCATCCGGGTCAATATTGGTGACGGACAGATAATATTTGCCATCCTTGCCCTTGGCGGCGACAATATCGGCGCGCGGCAGGGTGACGCCGTCGTGCGTGTAGGTGCCGGCATCGTAGCTGACCGGAATGGCCTTAGAATCCTGGAACGGCACGTACATTTTGAAGACATGATAGGTCGGCGTCAGCACCATCTTGTCGCCATCTGTCAGGATCATGGCCTGAAGGACGTTGATCATCTGCGCGATATTGGCCATGCGCACGCGATCGGCATGGCGGGTAAAGATGTTGATCGATACAGCCGCCAATATGGCATCGCGCTGTGAATTTTGTTGGACGAGGAAGCCCGATGTGCTGCCCGGCGTCTGGGCGTACCACGCGCCCCATTCGTCAACCGCCAGGGCGATCTTCTTTTCGGGATCGTACTTGTCCATGATGGCGCTGTGCTTGCTGACCAGCTCTTCCATGCGCAAGGCGGTTTTGATCACCTTGGCATATTGCGTCTCATCGAAGCCGGACGCCGGCTGGTAAGGCGGCCATTGCTCGAAGCCGGAATAGTAGTGCAGCGACAGGGCATCGACTTCGCCGCCCTTGTTCTTCATGAAGGTTTCGGTCCAGTTGTAGTCGTCGACATTGGCGCCGGAGGCGACCTTCTTCATGCGCTTGTCGCCGGTTTGCGCTGGGTTGTAGTTCTTGGCATAGGTGGTGAACTGGCGGAATTCATCGGTATAATGTTCCGGCGTCATGTTCCCGCCGCAGCCCCAGCTTTCATTGCCGATGCCGAGGAACGCGATGGAATAGGGCGCGGGATGGCCGTTTTCACGGCGCGCCATGGCCAGGCTGCTTTCCTTTTCAGAGGTCATATATTCCAGCCATTCGGCGGTTTCCTGCGGCGTCGATGAGCCGACATTGGCCGAGATATAGGCTTCCGAATCGATCTGGCCCACGAAATCCATGAATTCGTCGGTTCCGAAGGTGTTGGGTTCCAGCACACCACCCCAGTTGGAATTGAGCGTGACGGGACGCTTGCCCGTACCTATCCCCTTCTGCCAATGATATTCGTCGGCAAAACACCCGCCCGGCCAGCGCACGTTTGGGACGTGCAGCGCTTTCAGGGCGGCCACCACATCATTGCGGATGCCGCGTGTGTTGGGAATGGGGGAGTCCTTGCCGACCCAGATGCCGCCATAGATTCCCGTGCCGAGATGTTCGGCGAATTGCCCGAAGATGTGGCGGTCAATCGTCGCGCCAGGTTTGGTGGTGTCAACCGAAACCTTGGTGACGGGCGTAGCGGCTTCGGCCATGGCGGTCCAGCCGAATGCCATAAGGCCAAGTGCCGTCAAGGAAATGGCGGTGTTGCGCATGAAATAAGTCCTGTCCCTGGGATTTTTATAAGATCCTTATTTTGTAGGACAATTGAAAGGGGCTGGCAAGCGCCGTCTATTCACGCAGGTTTTCCCCCAATACACGCACCTGGTCACGCAGATTGTTCAATTGATCGAGCGTCAGGCCCGAGGCACAGAGTAGGGCGGTGGGGATCGCGCGCGCCTTGTCACGCAAGGATTTTCCATGTTCAGTCAGGTGAATGCGGGTGACGCGTTCATCGCGGGCGTCGCGTTGGCGCGTGACGAAACCGCCCTTTTCCATGCGCTTCAACAACGGCGTGAGCGTACCCGAATCGAGTTGCAAGGGCTGGCCCAGTTCATTGACCGACCGTCCGTCCTGTTCCCACAGCAATAGCATGACAAGATATTGCGGATAGGTCAGCCCCATCGGGTCGAGATGCGGCTTATAGGCCTGGGCGAAGGCATGGGCTGCCGAATAGACGGCAAAGCACAGCTGATTTTCCAGGCGTAGTTCGGGGGGGGAGGCGGACATAACGGTACTTTCTCATATGCATCGTAAAGATAGTGCACAATTTAGTTGACATCAAATTGTACACAATATAATTGTGCATTATTGAATTTTCAAAAGGAGGCTACCCATGACCCAATCGATCACCGCCGTTTACACCGCGCATGGCAAGGCCACGGGCGGCCGCGAAGGCACCGCCTCTGCCGGCAATCAAAATCTGACATTGTCCACACCGAAGCAACTCGGCGGCGCAGGCGGAGACGGCACCAATCCGGAAGAGCTGTTCGCCATGGGTTACGCCGCCTGTTTCATCGGTGCGCTGAAGTTCGTCGGCGGTCGTGACAAAGTGGTCGTACCGGCCGATACCTCGATCGAATCCAGCGTCGGCATTGGCCCGATCCCCGCAGGCTTCGGTATTGAGGTTGAATTGAAGATATCACTCCCGGGTGTCGACGCCGCCGTTGCCGACAAGCTCATCGAAGAGGCCCATAAGGTATGCCCCTATTCGAACGCCACGCGCGGCAACATCAATGTGAACCTGATACGCGCCTAGGTCATCACCTTCGGTAACCTGTTGAAAGCCCTCCGGCCTGGCCGGAGGGCTTTCCTGTGTCAGACGAGGCCTGATGCCTGAGACAAGGATGCTGCCTCGCGAACGGCGCGCTCATTGTCCTTGTCCAGCGGGTAGTATTCCAGCCCCATCGGGCCTTTGTAACCGGCCGCCCGAATGGCCTTGAGCAGATTGACGTGGTTGACTTCGCCTGTGCCGGGCTGATGCCGGCCGGGCACGTCACCCAGTTGCACATAACCCACCGTATCCACGCCGGCGGTGAATTTTTCGATCAGGTCGCCATCTTCCAGCTGCATATGGTAGAAATCCCACTGGAGCTTGACCATCGGCGAATTGACGGCCCGGACAATTGCAGCCGCCGGGCGCGAGCCATTGAGCAGATGTCCCACGTGGTTGACGGTATTGAAGGGCTCGACCAGTGCCATCAGCCCGGCCGCTTCGAGGAGCGGGGCGATGCGCATCAGACCGGCCGTATAGCCGCTCAGCATGGCTTCGCGCGACAGGCCATCGACCTGGTGATGCCCGACCAGGGTGATCGCCTTGCATCCCAGTATAGCCGAATCGGCAATGGCCTCCCTGATCATCGCTACCAGGGCGGGGTGATTGGCCGGATCGGAAAAATTCGGTGCTGTGGGCGCATATTGCGTCAGAACCAGCCCATTGGCGTCGAGCAGGGCGCGGGCGCGGGTCGCGTCCATCTTGTCGTCTGCGCGCCGAACCGGCCAGAATTCGACCTGGCTGAAACCGGCCTGTGCCGCCAGTGCAAACCGGTCGGCGAAGGGGACTTCGGTGAACCAGGTGTCCAGATTGCAGGCAAATGGTCGCAGCGCGGCTTTACGATCGGGCACGGCGGCCGCTGCGGCTATGGGCGTCGCCGCCAGCCCGGCCATGGCGAATGCGGCACGGCGCGTCAGTTGGGTCATAGAGTCCTCCTTGTTTGAAGGCACTCTATGACGGTCAGGCGATTTGGGAAAGCCCGCGATCGAGGGCCGCGATCAGGTCGGCCGCATCTTCCAGCCCAATCGACAATCGGACAAGTCCCTCGCTGATACCGGCGGTCGCCAGGGCTTCGGGCGACATGGCCGCGTGGGTCATCGAGGCCGGATGCACGATCAGGCTTTCTATGCCGCCGAGGGATTCCGCCAGCGAAAACAGCTCTATATGATCGAAGAGCTGCTTCACCGCTTCCAGCCCGCCGGCCAGTTCAAAGCTCATCATGGCGCCGAAGCCGGCCTGTTGTACCTTGGCCAATTCGTGTTGCGGATGGCTGGGCAGGCCGGGATAATGGACAACCTTGACCCTGGGGTGGCTGTGCAGAAACTCGGCTATGCTTTGCGCCGACTGTTGCTGCTGGCGGATACGGACGAACAGGGTGCGGACGCCGCGCAGGGTCATGTAGCTGTCGAACGGCGCGGCCGTGGCGCCGACGCAGTTGGCCCACCAGCGGTAAGTGGCGACGTCTTCCGGGGTGGTGCAGACGAGGGCACCACCGATGACATCGGAATGGCCGTTGATATATTTGGTCGTCGAATGAACAACGAAATCTGCGCCGAATTTGATCGGGTTTTGTAGGGCAGGCGACAGGAAGGTGTTGTCGACCGCGACCTTCGCGCCGGCTTTGTGGCCCAGATCGATCAGTTTTTTGAGGTCGATCAGGCGCATCAGCGGATTGGATGGCGTTTCGAGCAGAAGGAGCGCCGTCGGTTCCGATAAGGCGGCTGTGACGGCCGCGTCGTCGCCCTGATCGACATAGACCAGATCGATCAGGCCCTGCTTGTGGCGGGCATTGAGCAGACGTTGCGTGCCGCCATAGCAATCGTGCGGGACGACAACCCGGCGATTGCCAGGCAGGTCTTGCCACAGCAGGTCGAGCGCAGCCAGTCCAGACGCGACCATCACGGCCCCGACGCCGCCTTCCAGTTCGGCAATGACCTCAGCGATGATCTCACGCGTCGGATTGCCCGAGCGCGCATAGTCATAGGTGCGCTTCTGGCCCAAGCCTTCGAAGGTGTAGTTGGTGGTCAGGTAGATCGGCGGCATGACGGCGCCATGCGCCTTGTCCGAATCGATGCCTATATTTATGACCTTTGTGCCGAGCTTGGCGGTCTTGAGATAGTCTTTTGACATGATTACTCTTTGAGAGATGTACGAACGATATCGGAAACGAGCTTGATTTCCTTAAGGAAAGCGTCGTGTCCATAAAGTGAGGGAAATTCGATGAACACGCTGTCGCGCAGTTGTTCGTGCAGCGCCTTCATGTCGTCATAGGGGACAAGACGGTCTGTCGGCACGGCGGCCAGGAAAACCTTGGCCTTGATCTTGGACGGATCGACCCGGTGACGGTCCAGGCTGTCAGACATGGAAATCCAGCGATTGACGTCGGTCGCCGAATAGGCGTCGCCGCGTGCCCGCAAATATTGGCAAACGACGTAATTGCCGCCGGCGGCTTCGGGCGCGGGGCCGTCGAACCGCTCGGAAAACTCGGCGTCGGAGCGATAGGTCGTCATGGCCAGTTGCCGGGCCAGCGATATGCCTTCGGCGGGCTTGCCATTGTCCTGGCCGAACTTCAGCATCCGGCGTTGCAGGCCGCGAAACGCCGTGGCCATGGGATGGGCGCGGTGTGCGGCGGATATGATGCACAGGCGTTCGACCGCGTCGGGATAGAGTTCCGCAAAGGCCAATCCGATCATCGCGCCGTAGGAGGCACCGACGAAATTGTAGATTTTGTCAACATTGATTTTGTCGAGCAGCAGCTTAACCAGCCGCGCCTGATCGTGGGTGGTGATGGTATAGACCTTGGACGCGGGCAGGCGTGGGGCGAATTCGATCGACAGCACGCGAAACCGGTTGAGATCGAGCGCTTCGCCGGGGCCCGCTACCCCTTCCCACCAGCCGGGCGCGGTTTCGGTCGAATCTTCCTTGGCGAACAGCACGCGGCCGGCGGAAATCCCGCCCGCGGCTACAACGACCGGCGCGTCCTTAGGACCGTACAGGCGCGCGACGACGTCCGTCTGCTCCAGCTTCATGCCGCTTTGCAGGCGGAAGTCGGTGGGCAGGGCGACGATGATGTCGGTGCCGATCAGATCGGGCGCGGTCGAAGGATCGAAGGCCTGAGGGGGCAAGGTTGGGGCGTTCATGGTGTGTCCGGTCACGGGAGTCTAAAATCATCGCAACCAGTCGAGAGCAGACACTACGCCGCGCATCCGCACGGGAAGAATCATCCTCTCATCTGTCAGGGAAATGCGCCCTGTAGGAGTTGGCACCATTCTGCGTTTGCAGCGGTTGCCCCAGCGTCGTCGGGCCTTTCCCTCGACTGGTCTCGATGAGTGTCTCGCTTATGCGGAAAAACCTCGGCGGCGTCAAGAGCGGGTATCGGGTGGGCTGTCGGACAAATATCTTGGCCCAGGCGTCAGTTCAGTATCTGCTTCAAGGTGTCCATCACTGCATTGTCCTGCATTTGGGCGATATTGACGCGCATGAAGCCGCCGGCGGTCTGGGACAGGCTGAAGGCATTGCCGGGCGCTAGCACCAGGCGCTGCGTCAAAGCCTGACGCGCCAGGTCGGACGCATCGACACCCGCCGGCAAGGCGCACCAGACGAACATGCCCGCCTGTGGGACATGCCACGGCCGAATCCCGAGACTGGCTAGGTTTTTCAGTATGCGTGGACGCAGGTGCGCCAGCCGTTCGCGGACATCGGCCATATGCTTGCGGTAATGGCCGCCGCTGAGCAGATGATACAGCATCTCCGCAGACAGCGGATCATGGCTGAAGGCGGTCGCTATTTTGAGATCGATCAGGGGCGCCAGCCAGTCGGCGCGGACAACTATGAAGCCGCAGCGGATGGCCGCCGACAGTGTCTTCGAAAAGCTGCCGATATGGATCACTCGGTCAAGGCCGTCGAAAGCTGCAAGGCGGGGCGCCGGGGTGTGTTCGAAATCGGCGTAGATGTCATCTTCGATGATCAGCAGGTCATGTGCCTGGGCCAGCTTGAGCAGGCGATGGGCGGTGAGGGGCGATAAGGTCGCCCCCGTCGGATTATGCAGGGCCGTATTGGTGATGTACAGGCGGGGTTTGTGGGTGATCAAAGCGTCGGCGAAGGCATTGAGGTCAGGGCCGTCGGGCGTGACCGGAACGCTGATGATGGTGACGCGGTGGGCACGCAGCTGTGCCAGGAAATTGAAATAGCACGGGTCATCGACCAGCACGGCGTCGCCGGGCGTCAGTAAAAACCGGCACAGCAAATCTATGGCCTGGGTGCCCGATCCGGTCAGCAGGATTTGCTGTGGGGCGGCGTCTATCCCGTGTTCCGACAGGCGGCGGGACAGGATCTGACGCAGGGGCGCATGTCCCATGGGCGTGGCGTATTCGGTCAGGTTTACCTGTTCGTCCCGCGCCAGCGTCCGCATGGCGCGGCGGATGTCGGCCTCGGGCAGCCAGCCTGACGGCAGCCACCCGCAACCGGGCTTAAGGTAGTCGCCTTCGGTTTCCAGCGATTGGCGTGATATCCACAGGGGATCAACGTGAAGGTCCAGTTTCGGCCCTATTGCCGCCAATGTCATCGGCGGATGCGGGGTGGCAACGAAATAGCCGGAACCGCGTCGGGCGGAAATCACGCCTTCGGCCAGCAGGCGATCATAGGCTTCAACAACGGTCGATTTGGATACCTTCTGCATCTCAGCCATGGCGCGGATGGAGGGCAGGCGGGCCCCGTGCGCCAATTGCTGGCGCGCGATGCGGTCCCGTATCTGATCCATGACCTGGGTCGTCAATGTCGGCGCAATTGTCATAACTGTACTGCTTTCCATACCATGACAGTTTAGATCAATTTTACTGAATCGTCTCTGTCGAGGCCAGCCCCTGTTTCGGCATAGACGCTGTTTGTCGCGAACGGAGACGACTATGGACACAAAGACGATCGGCTGGATCAACGGGGACTCGGTATATTGGCGTTCAGCGGTTCTCTGCCGGCGACGAAGGTGGCGGTACAGGCCATGTCGCCCTATTTCCTGACCGGCGCTCGGGCCGTGATCGCGGCAGGCCTGGCGGCGGGGGGTCTGGTGGTGTTCCGCGCGGCACGGCCTGGGGCGCGCGATATTCGCTCTCTGATATGGGTCGCCTTGGGCGTGGTCGTGGGCTTTCCCTTGCTGTCGGCCATGGCGTTGCAACATATCAATTCGGTGCATTCCATCGTCTTTACCGGTCTCCTGCCTATCTCGACGGCCGTCTGCGCCAGCCTGCTGGGTGAAAAGCATCCGCCGCGTTTGTTCTGGCTGTTTTCCGGACTGGGCGGGGCGTGCATTGTCATCTACGCCCTGACGCAGGGCTTTTCGGTCTCGCCCGTCGGCGACCTGCTTATGCTGGCCGCCATCGCCGTCTGCGGTTTCGGCTATGCCGAAGGGGCGCGGTTGTCGCGGCGTCTGGGTGGCTGGCAGGTCATTTGCTGGGCCTTGGTAGTCGCCTTGCCAGTGATGCTGATCCTGGCCTTCGTGACGCGTCCGGTGGACCTGTCGGCTATTGCGTGGCCCGCCTGGGTGAGTTTGGGCTATGTCTCCGTTTTTTCTATGCTTATCGGCTTTGTCTTCTGGTATCGCGGCTTGGCCATGGGCGGCATCGCCGCCGTGGGCCAGCTACAGCTTATGCAGCCGTTCCTGGCGTTGATATTGGCCGCGTGCCTGCTGAAAGAACCGATCGGTGGCGCCGTGATCGCTGTGATGGCGGCCATTGTCGTTTGCGTGGCCGGGGCGCGGCGTTTCGCGAATTAAGAGCGTTAGTCGAACGTGATTCGCATGCGGATTAAGATAATTAAAACAATGTTCTATGCTTATTGTCTGACCTGGTTGGGCCGGCGATCTATGCCGCCTGCCGGGCAGGGCGCAGACGGCTCCATTCGGACAGAACGATGCCAGCGCTGACCAAAATCAGGGCAATGACATGAAAGCTGTGCAAGGGTTCGCGCAGGATCAGCACGGCCAGGAAGACCCCGAAGATCGGCAGCAGATTGATAAACAGGCCGGCGCGATTGGCCCCGATCAATTCTATTCCCGCGATATAGGTTGCCGAGGCGACAAGAGCGACCAGGATGGCGGCATAAAGCACGACGCCCCATCCTGTTGTGTCGGGGGCGGTGAACGGGTGCGTTGTGTAGCGCCAGGCCAAGAACGGTAGACACGTCAGGGCGGCGCCAGCGCAGGGTATGGCCAGAAGGCTTTGCCAGTGCAAAGGCGGCTTCCATTTCAGGCTGACCGTGTAGCCGCCATAAACCAGGATGGCCAACAGCATCATGGCGTCGCCAGCGTTTAGCTTGAGGTGCAGCAATTGGTGAATATCGCCGTGCGTGGCGGTGATGACCACCCCGGTGACGGTCAGGACGAAGCCAATCAGTTGCGCCACCGTCGCGCGGGTTCGGAACAGGATGAAATTGCCGAGAAAGATGATCAGCGGAATGCCCGCCTGCTCGATCATCACATTGACCGCCGCCGTCTGGGTGAGGGCGGAATAGAGCAGAATATTGAACAGGGCGAAGCCGGTGGCACCGTAGCCCAACAAAAGTGGCCAGTGCGCCTTGATGACCGGCCAGTCGCGTTTCAGTGGTTTTAGTGACAGCGTGACGATCACTATGGCCGCAATCCACCAGCGCAGGGTGGTGAGCAGGATGGGATCGACATGGCCGACGCCGATCTTGCCGGCGACGCTGTTGCCTGCCCAGATCAGACTGGTCAGGATAAGAAGCGCGTACGCTTTGACGGGGGCGCGAGAGGACATATCCGCTCTTAGCGTTCACCGGGGGGCCGATCAAGACAGTATGCGCCCTGGTCACAACTGTTCCTGGCAACTGATTTCCAACGAAACCAGACCGAAGAATAACCCAGGATTTGAATGTTTTTTCTTGGCTCTAGCGGAAAAGTCTTATAGCGACCGTGCAAACTGCTCTCAAACAGGTGAATTATGTCTATCCTCGTCGTCAAGTTCGGTGGTTCGGTTCTCACGAGCGAAAGCGCGTTGCAACGCGCCGTGGCGGAGATTTACCGCTATGTCCGCGACGCACATAAGGTGATCGCCGTTGTTTCGGCCTTCAAGGGGCAGACCGACCAACTGCTGCGCCTGGCCGGCAGCTATACCCAGGCCTCCGTCTCATCGGCGACCCCGCATTTGGTGGCGACCGGCGAAATGCGCGCAGCGACCTTGCTGGCCATGGCGGCGGAACGCTCCGGTATCGTGACGCGCTTCCGTTCGGCCTATGAAATCGGCCTGATTGCCGATGGCGAACACCTGAACGCCAATCCCGTATCGATCAAGGCCGATGTTTTGACGCGTGATCTTGAAACCGTCGATCTGGTCGTTGTGCCGGGATATGTGGCTGAAAACGCCGCCGGTGAACCCGTGCTGCTCGGCCGTGGTGGTTCGGACCTGACGGCCGTTTATATCGCCAAGGCGTTGAACGATGCAGGCGTGAAGGCCACCGCCCGTCTGATCAAGGATGTTGACGCCGTCTATGACGCCGATCCGGCGACGGTCGGCGATTCCGCCAAACCGTATGAAGGCCTGAGCTGGACCGAAGCGCTGAAGATCGCTTTCCCGGTCGTGCAAGGCAAGGCCATGCGCTACGCCGCCGACAACGGTCTGACCGTCGAGGTCGCGGGCCTGGCCAAGGGCTACCAGACCGTGCTGGGCGGCCAGACGGCTTACCGCAAGACGTCACCCCTTAAGCGTCCGATCCGCATCGCCGTTATGGGCGCCGGCGGCGTGGGCTCCAAATTCCTGGAACGGTGCCTGGAGTGGAGCGATCTGATCGAGGTCGACCGCATCCTGGTCCGTGACGCCTCCAAACGCCGCGATCATCCACTGGCGGCCAAATTTACTTCCGACGCCCGCAACTTCGTCCGCAACGATGTCGATGTCTTCGTCGATATCGGCACGGGCGTGTCGCCGTCGGCCGAACTGCTGGAAGGCTTCCTTAAGGCGGGCGTCAGCGTCACCAGCGCCAACAAACAGGCCGTCGCCGCCTCGGCGGACAAGCTGCGTGCTGCCGCCAAGTCCTCCGGCGCTCTTCTGACCTATTCGGCTTCCGTCGGCGGTGGCGCCCCGATCATCGAGGCGCTGAAACGCGCTGCGGCGGCAGGGCATAAGGTGACCTCGCTGGCCGGGGTGCTGAATGGTACGTCCAACTTCGTCATCGACCAGGTCGAGTCCGGCAAGAGCTTCGATACCGCCATGGACGAAGCGCGCCGGCTCGGTTTCGCCGAACCGGATTCGACGGCCGACCTGGACGGCACGGACGTTGGCGCCAAGCTGAAGCTGCTGCGGGAAATCGCCTTCCCCGGTCAGTCGCCGAAACATATCGAGGTCGGCCAGATTACCGAAGACTCGCTGGTCATCCCGCAGGGCAAGGGGCTGCGCTACGTGGCGCGCGCCTATCCAACGGCGGACGGCCTGCAAGGCTCCATGAAACTCGAAGTGCTGGACGCCGATCATTATCTGGTCGGTGCGCGCGGCGAACAGAACCGCGCCATCATCGAACTGGACACCGGTGAAACCTGGTATGTTACGGGCAAGGGGGCGGGCGCGTGGCCGACCTCGGAGTCGCTTCTGGCGGATACGCTCCAAATCGCACGCGACATGCCGCTCAAGTGACCCCGAAAGCCTTCAACGCCTTTTGCGCCGGTTTGCCCCACGCCTCGCACGTTGTGCAATGGGGCGGATCGGACGTCTGGAAGATCGGCGGCAAGGTCTTTGCCATTGCGTCCGATGACGGCGGCCTGAAGGTCAGTTTCAAGGTGACGCCGATGGCGTTTGAAATTCTGGGCGATGCCGACGGCTGCCGTCCCGCGCCGTATCTGGCATCGCGCGGCATGAAGTGGATTCAGGCGTTTGATATTGCCGATTCTGAGCTAAAGGATCATGTGCGCGGATCCTACGACCTCATCGCCGCCGCCTTGCCTAAAAAGACGAAAAGAGAGCTCGGGCTCCTGACATGAATTACAGACACGGCTTTCACGCCGGAAATTTTGCCGATTTGGCCAAACACGCAGCGGTATTGACGCTTTTGCGCCTGCTGCGCGATGGCGATCAGCCGCAAATGGTGATCGATACCCATGCCGGCGCGGGGTTCTATGACCTATCCAATCCGGACTTCGCGCGGTCCCGTGAGGCGGAGGCGGGCATCAAGTATCTGATGAGCCGCGATGTGCCCGATAGCCTGAAGCCATTGGCCGACTATGTTCGCGCCAAGAACGCCAAGGCCGGTTTCAAGGACCGCATCGGCATCTATCCCGGTTCGCCGGTCCTGATCCTCGATCACCAGCGTCCGAACGATCAATATGTCGGCTGCGAACTGCGCGATGACGACTATCGTCTGCTATACGACCGGATCGAGCCGCGCGGCCAGGCCATAAAGGCGGATGGCTACAAGATCGCGTTGCAGGTGATGGACACCCCCAATGCGCTTTTGTATCTGATCGATCCGCCGTTTGAAAAGGCCGACGATTATGCCCGCATAACCTCCACCTTGCGGGACGTTCTGACCTTGCGACCGGATGCGCGGGCGCTGATCTGGCTGCCGTTGAAGGACCTTGAAACCTTCGATGCCTGGCTAAGGCACATGGAGCGTGAAATCGGCGAGGTAACGGAAATTCTCGTCGCCGAATTACGCCTGCGTCCCCTCTGGAACCCGATGAAGATGAACGGGTGCGCCTTGGTTGCGGTCAATGCACCTGAGGCCTTTACGCCGTTATTGACGGCAATTTCCGAAGATGTGGTCAGAACCTTCGGCGAAGAGGGGGCTGTGGCCAAGGTCCGCATTTTGTGATGACTCGCCTCATTGGAGACTTGTCATTTTCGTGTTATGCTGCGGCGCAATATGGATTGTTTGCCACTGCAGCCACACAGAGGATACCATGCTCACCATGACTGACCCTGAATTAACCAAATTCGCCACTGTCCCGACCCCCGAAGAAATGAAGGCCGCGTCCGAGAAGGTCATGAATTTCTGGGTCGGCGCCTTGTCTCCCATGTGGGTGCCTTTTTGGGCCGCTTCCAGCTTCGGGCTGAGTGCATGGGCCATGACCCAGAGCCTCGGCAAGAGCGAGGGGCTGCTGAAGGAAATCCCCGAAATGGCGAAAATGGCCCCGAAATGGCCTGGGTTCATGGGCGTTTGGGGCGCGCTTACGCCGTCGCAGCTTGCCGAAAAGAGCGTCGATGCCGCCGATACCATTGCCGATGCGGTCGCATCGACGGCAAAGGCCGCTGAAAAAGTGGTAGATGAGGCTTCAGGCGCGGTGGTCCAGGCGGTGGACGCCGCACCTGAGCCCAAGGTCGTGTTTGATCCGGTGGTCGAAGCGCCCGTCGCCATTCAGCCTGCGGCCGTCGAAGCACCGGCGGTGCTGAAAGAAGCCGCCAAGGCGGCGCCAAAGCCGGCTAGCCCGAAAGCAACGCCCAAGCCGATCGCCAAGGCTGTATCGGCGGTAAAGCCCAAGCAGCCTTAAGGCCGAAGCAACCCTAAGGCATGGCGTTCCGTACGGGACGAATATCAAAAACGATAGGGCGATGGTCGGATCCATCGAACGGCCCGGCGTGACGGCGGCTGAACGTGAGGTCGTGGCTCGCCAGGCCGTTGTCGATGGTAATACGGAATATACCCGGCAAAAAGGTCGGCCACGTGCCGCGAAACGCCGGGGCTATGTGTAAGCCTGTGCGCTTGGCCAGATCCTGCAATCGAACGGCGCAAGGGGACGAGTTGAAGTCCCCAACCACCACAAAGCGTTCAGTCGTCATGGGGGTAATCGTGTGCGCCAGGCGATCGAATTGACGCGGTTGGTCTTGTGCGCCCGTATAGGGCCATGGACGCGTCAGGTGGGCGACTGCCAGGGTCAGGGGGCCGTCCGGCGTCTTTACCTTCACCGTCATGAGCGCGAAGCCCGTGGGATAATTCTGCTGATCCGACAAGGGATACCGTGAGGCGACGACCATGTCGTAACGGGTCGCAATGTACGGACGGTTGGCCTTCAGGCCTTCCACCAATTGATCACGGTAGTGCTGGTTCGCCTCGACGACGGCGACCACATCCGGGTTCTGCTTTTCCACCCATGGCAGCAGCTTTTCCGGGGTCGTGTTGCGGATAAGCAGGTTGGCGAACATCATCCGCACGGCGGGTCGCGACGGATCGGAAACCCCTTGTACCGGATGCCCCTGCGGCCAGATAGACGCAATCAGTAGCGCCGCCGCCAGCGTAGCAAGGCCCGCCGCACCCTTTTGGCGCACAAGCCAAAGGGCCACGGCCAGAAGGCATACGCCGCTGGTGATTGGGACGCTGAAAATATCGATCAGATAGAGTTGCGGCCTGTGCGGGTTCATCAGGCATATTATGGCAACACCCATTGCCGCCAGCGCAGCCGCAAGACACAGGGCTCCGAAAAGCAGTTTGAGGAGGCGCATGCGGCTATCCAAATCGTATTGACAAAAACGGCGTTCGCACCGCACTTGGTTAACAGGGTAGAGGAACCCGGCTATGGGGGGCAAGGACGTGTTCGCGAAAAGCCAGGCTGATATCGACCAAATCTACGACTCTGTTGAGACCGTCAAGCGGTTGTCAGACCGCATTATCGGTATTGGGCCGATCAACATCATCGGCCTCGATGGGATTCTGGCGCTTTTGCCGATTCCCGGCCTGTCTACGGTCTATTCCGTTGGCGCGGGTCTGATCCTGCTTGTCCAGGGCGCGCGGGCGCGTGTCACGCCGCTAACCCTGATCCTCAGCCTGCTCATTCTGGCAATAGACGCCGGTATTACGACGGTTGAGGACGTGGTCAAGGTTATCCCCGGCGCCGGCGCCGTGCTCGGGCTTATTCCAGGCGGTATCGACGCGTTGTTTCAGGGACACCTGTACGCGGCCCACTTGATTCAGCAGGATATAAAAAAGACCCTCTATATCGATGGAAAGCCCACGGATGGCGACCATCATGCCAATAGGTCGGAAATGCGCGCCACCAAAGGCAAGAAGCGGCTTGTCTATCTGGGCTGAAACCCGCGTATAGGTGGCGAACGCCCGCGGTAATATGAAGTGGGGTTATTTACCCTGTTTTTGCAATTGTTGGGATAAAGCGCTATGGCCCTTCTATTGTCGCAATGTTACGGTATGTTACAGACTTGAACTCCAAAGGGTGCGTAACATGTTCCGCTTCAATTTTTCCTTGACCCGTCTAAAGCCTGCCCGCGCGCGTTTCGGCGTGAGCGAGGATGCGTTCAAACGGAAGCTGGATACATCGGACACCTTGCGCCATCTGTGTGGCTTCGACACGGAACTGTATCGGGCCATCAATGACCTTCACAACTGATGCCCGGCCAGCACCTTAAGAAGCAGGGCCGTGTGGAGCTGTGGGATAACGGCGTTGACGCGCCTGAGGTTCGCTTTTCTGTTCGTTGGGGCGAAAATGAGCAGATGGATTATTCCCGGCTTGATCAGGCGGAAATGAAATTCGACGAAGAAGTCCAGGCTGCGCGATTCGACGCGGATTGAGTCTAACAGGTATGGCCCAGAAACAGGTCGGGCCCCGTATCGTTTCCGACAGGGGCCCGGTGGTGCCGTATGGCAGGATTGAACTGCCGACCTCAGCCTTACCAAGGATGCGCTCTACCACTGAGCTAATACGGCCGACGGAATGTAAAAACATCCGAGGCGCGGGCTATAGCCAAAGTTTTTGAAAAGACAAAGCGAAAAGTGAAGGTGGTGGGCTGAAAAATGCCCCGGCTTGCATTTAATCCCCGGATTTCTTAAGTCGGAGCCACATACTTTCCTCCAGCCGGCCCCATTTCATGTCCGATAGTCCAGACGAACCGCGCGAGCCGCAGGCCGCACCCAAGCGCCCCCAGAGCCAGCCCCAGACTCCGCCAAAGACTCAGCCCAAGACTCAGGCAGAGCGCCGCACCGCGCAGTTGCAGGCCGCCTTGCGTGAAAATCTGCGCCGCCGTAAGGTTGCTAACGGTAAGGCGGTGAATACGCCTGAACCTGACCATCACGAAAAAGCGAAACAAAACGACGGCGAAAAGTAGTTTCAGGCTGTTGCCTGTAGCGCATTGTCATGTAGAAGCGCACATTCGTTTCCTCGCGCCGGTCCGGCGCGATTTGCCTTGTACGGACGTATTATGGATCGCATTGCCATCGAGGGCGGTAGCCCTCTTTTCGGGGACATACCCATCTCGGGCGCCAAGAACTCCGCCATCAAGCTGATGGCCGCGTCCCTGCTGACCTCGGAACCTGTACGTCTGACCAACATGCCGCGTCTGGCTGACACTCGGCTGCTCGGTCGCTTGCTGGCGCGTTTCGGGACGCAAATCAGCGAATCTGATGGACCGGACGGTCAGCAAACCGTGCTGCACACGCCGGAAATCACCTCTTCCTTCGCGCCCTATGAACTGGTCCGCCAGATGCGGGCCTCGTTCAATGTGCTGGGGCCGCTATTGGCCCGCACTGGCCATGCCAAGGTGTCCCTGCCGGGCGGGTGCACCATCGGCGCACGGCCGGTCGATCTGCACCTCAAGGCGCTGGAGGCGCTGGGCGCCCATATCGACATGCACGAGGGCTATGTGTTCGCCCAGGCGCCGCGAGGGTTGAAGGGCGCCGAGATCGAATTTCCCTTCGTTTCTGTCGGCGCGACCGAACACGCCCTGATGGCGGCCGTTCTGGCGCATGGCACGACGGTTATGAAAAATTGCGCCTGCGAGCCGGAAATCGCTGATTTGGCCGAATGCTTGAACGCTATGGGCGCCAAGGTGTCGGGGCAGGGGACGACCACTATCGTAGTCGAAGGCGTGACCTCGCTGCACGGTGCGGACTGGTCGGTGATCTGCGACCGCATTGAAGCCGGGACCTATGCCGTGGCCGGTGCCATGGCGGGCGGCGAAGTGCGCCTGACCCGGGTCCGTCCGGAACTGATTGCCATTCTGCTCGATAAGCTGGTTGAGGCCGGATGCGAGGTCGAACGCGGCGCCGATACGGTGACCATTCGCCGCAAGGATGCCAAGATCCGCCCGGTCGATCTGACCACCGACGTGTATCCGGGGTTCGCCACCGATTTGCAGGCGCAGTTCATGGCGCTTATGACCCTGGCCGACGGGGAAAGCGTTATCCGCGAGACAATTTTCGAGAACCGCTTCATGCACGTTCCGGAATTGAGCCGTCTTGGGGCTGACATTCGCGTCACGGGCAATGAGGCCCGCGTACACGGCGTTACGGAACTGCGCGGCGCTCAGGTAATGGCGACGGACCTGCGGGCATCGGCCTGCCTGGTCATTGCCGGCCTGGCCGCGCGGGGCGAAACCATCGTCAACCGCGTCTATCACCTGGATCGCGGTTTCGAAAATCTGGAAGGCAAGTTGTCGGCCTGTGGCGCCAATATCAGGCGGCTTAAGGGCGATAGCCCGATAATGGAAGAGGAATAATGGGTTTGTTCGGTTTCGGTAAAGCGCCTGCCAAGCCCCTGCGCCTTCTGGCCCAGGATGCCGAAGACCTGCCTGCGATTTCTGCTCTGGTTCAGGACGCGGCGCTCAGGATGGCGGATATTGCTTACGATCCGGCCGGCCGGTCTGTAACCTTGCAGATGAGCCGTTTCTGTCATGAAAAAGCGGGCGCCGTGCCTTTGCGCGCCCCAAGCGTCCTGCGGATTTCTGACGTGACTGGCGTCAAAACGCGCGGCCTGGATACGAAACAAAAGACCTTGCCGCTCAGCCTGCTCGACATTGCCGCCGAACCGCTGGAAGCCCCCGCCTTCGCCTTGACCTTGCGGTTCGCCGGTGCGGCGGATCGTGATATGCGTATAGAGGTCGAATGCCTGGACGTACTGCTTCTCGACCTGGCGCCGCCGCGCCGCGCCAAGATGCTGCCAGATCACGCGCTGTAAAGTATTGCACCGCTAAGCCGACTTGCCAAATCACTGCGATTTGTGCTCATCGTAACGCGGACATTTGAGAGATTACATCATGCGCATCGCCCGAATCGATATCGACGAAGAGTCTTTGAGCGCGCCGTCCGACCAGGTGGAGCATGAACGCAAGGTCGCCATGTTCGACCTGATTGAAAAAAACAGCTTCGCTCCGGAAGGCGCCACGCAGGGGCCTTTCGATTTACGACTTGCGCTGGAAGACAACCGGCTGGTCTTCGATGTCACGGGACCGGATTTCGCGCGCAAGATCATGCTGTCGCTGGCGCCATTCAAAACCATGCTGCGCGATTATCGCATGATTTGCGAAAGCTATTATGACGCATTGAAAAACGCCACGCCGACCCAGATTGAGTCGATCGACATGGGGCGCCGCGGGGTTCACAACGAAGGCGCCGAATTGCTGAGCGAGCGGCTCAAGGGCAAGATCGCCATCGACCATGAAACGGCGCGGCGTTTGTTCACCCTGGTAAATGCGTTGGTCAGATCCTGAAAGCGCGGCCGCATTCAGAAGGGGTGAATGTGGCATGGTCAGGTGGGACGAGGTGCGGGGCAGTCGAGTCGGCAATAATTGCCTATCCTTATGAATTCATTACATTTTCTTCATTCATATTGGTTCATCAAAAGGGCCTGATTGCGGCGCAAACCGGCCATATATCACGCCGTTCGCCTTATACGGGGCCAGACCGTGACCATAAGGTCTTATTTGGCTGCAATTACCCTAAAATGACCTCGTAATAGCCCCACGAAGGCCCGGTCGGATCTCCATATTACAGTCAGGCGACAAGATGATCGCCCGGCCCGCATCCTCCCCGATGCGTGACCCATTTAAATTTGGAGCACAGACTATGAAGACCTTTTTGATTGCTACGGCCGCTGTGGCCACCCTCGCTATCGGCACCGCTGCTTCGGCTCAGGACGTTGGTCACGTGTATGGCTCGCTCGGCTATCAGCAAACCGACAACGATAAGACCGATACAAAGCTGGGCAGTGTCAACGCCCGCGTCGGCACTAAGATCACCCCGCACTTCGGCGTTGAAGGCGAAGCTGCTTTCGGCACCGATGATGACAACACCGCAGCCGGTCGCACCAAGCTGACCAACAAGGTAGGCGTCTACGGCGTCGGCTATCTACCGGTATCCAGCAGCTTTGACCTGATCGGCCGCGTCGGTGTTTCCGACACCAAGCTGAAGTCGCCTGCCGTAAATGGCAAGTATGAGCAAGGCACCGCCCTCGATTACGGTGTGGGCGCGCAATATCACATCAATCCGGAATACGCCCTGCGCGCGGACTACACGCGTTCGGACTTCCAGAGCGATAAGGGTACCGCCAATACGGCCACTATCAGCCTCGTGAAGGCGTTCTAGTTTCCCCCTTCTAGACCGCGTTTCATGCGCCCCTTGCCTTCGCGGCAAGGGGCGCATTTCGTTTTAGGGCTTTCCACTTCCAGCCTTTGGGTATAAAGGGCGCAATCTCAATTTTCTCAACGGCCTGAGTCTTCAGCAGGCCGGTAACCAGAGGGCCGAATGGCAAAAGAAGAACTACTCGAGTTTCCCGGCACCGTGGTCGAACTGCTTCCCAACGCGACGTTTCGCGTCAAGCTGGAAGAGTCGGGTCACGAGATCATCGCCCACACCGCAGGTAAGATGCGCAAGAACCGCATTCGCGTCCTGGCCGGCGACCGCATTCTGGTTGAAATGACGCCCTACGACCTGACCAAGGGCCGCATCACCTACCGCTTCAAGTAAATTTGTTCCGTGGCTGAACGCGCTAGATTTATTTTGGCCAGCGCCAGCCCGCGCCGCCGCGATTTGCTGGGCCTGATCGCCCTGGCCCCTGATGCTGTCGTCGCGGCGGATCTGGATGAAACCCAGCTGAAAACCGAAACACCGGCGCAACTCGCGCTGCGTCTGGCTGTGTCCAAGGCGCAGGCGGTGGCGATGGATACGGGCGCCTTCGTGCTGGCCGCGGATACGGTCGTGGCCGTGGGGCGTCGTGTGCTCGACAAGGCCGCCACGGACGCGGATGTCGCGGCGTGCCTCACCCTGCTGTCCGGTCGCGGGCATCGCGTCTATACGGGCGTGGCCGTGGTCAGTCCGTCGGGAAAGCTGTCGTCGCGGCTGGTTGAAACGCGCCTGACCTTCAAACGCCTGAGCGATGCGGACAGGACCGCCTATATCGCCTGCGGCGAAGGGGTGGGCAAGGCTGGTGGCTATGCCATCCAAGGCCTGGCAGGGGCGTTCGTGACGCAATTGGTGGGAAGCTACACCGGCGTGATGGGGCTGCCGCTGTATGAAACGCGCACCCTGCTCGAAGGCGCGGGCCTCAGCCGGTGAAAACCCTGGCCTATGACAGCCGCTTCAGCCTGGCGCGGGCCGCGATCCTGGTCGATGGCCGTCCGCATTTTTATCTCGAAGGCTATGACAACGATCCCGCGCTGACCTTGCTTGGCGTGCGCTCGGTTGCGCGTCTGCGCACCAAGGCCGGTGGCATAGCTTTCCTGCGCTTGGCGGATGGCGCAGAGGCCGTCCTCGACGCCCCGCAGGAGGCCGTGGCCAAGATCGCCGAAGGCGCGGCGCTTGAGGTTGAAATCATAGCTGAGGCGCGGCTTGAGAAACGCACCCGTGCGCGCCTGATCGGGGTGGCGCAGGGTGAGCCACGCAGAGTGACGGCGGTGCGCGACTTGAAGGCCCGCCTGCTGGCCCGCGTTGATGGGCCGGTTGCGGAGCTAACTGAGCCAGACGCCATAGCCGATGCCCTGGATGACGCGGAGGAGGGGGCGCTCAATCCGTCCGGTCCGCTGCCGGAAGGCGGTTTTCTCAGCGTCGAACGAACACGCGCCCTGATTGCCTGCGATGTTGATTCGGTGGGGGGAAATGGCGTTGAGTCCGGCGTGGCGACGCCACGCGCCTTTGCCAAGGCGTGTAATGAGCGCGCCGCAAACGACATCGGACGGCGCCTGCGTCTGTCCGGTCTGGCGGGCCTCGTCGTCATGGACCTGATCGGCAAACGGCACGATGCCGACACCTTGCGCGAAAGACTGCTTGCCGGCCTTTCCGGCGAATCGATCATTGTGGCCCCCATCGGAAAATTCGGCACATTGGAATTTGTACGGCCATGGAGCGCTTGCCCGTTGATCGACGCCGATCCTGCGCTGCGTATGGCCCACCGGCTGCTGCGCGACGCGGTGAAACGGGCCGCCGACCAGCCGGGGCGACTGATGACCTTGCGCGCACCGCCATCGGTATTAGATATTGTGCGTCCATTGCTGGCCGCATCCCACGACCCGCTGTCGGCGATCATTCGCCTGGACGCCGCCGCCAAGCCAGAGGTTATCCTATGAGTATCCGTTACTGCACCCGTTGCCGCAAACCCTACGGCGAAGCGATCGAAGGCGTTGTCAACGTCGCGCCAAGCTATGCGCCGTTTTGTTCCAAGCGCTGCGCCGATGTCGATCTGGTCCACTGGCTGAAGGGCGATTACGTCATCGATGGCGCCGGCGGTCTGTCGGTCAATGACGAAGATACCGATGGTGACGCCCCAACCGGCCTTCATTCAAAAGATGATGGGGAAGACTAACAAATTTTTCAAAAATACCGTCGCTTATGGCTGGACAAGCCCAATTACCTCGCCTATAGACCTGCCTCCCTCCCGAGGACGTCCCTTACCGGACACGCTCATGAGAAGGCCTGGATAGCTCAGTTGGTAGAGCAGCGGATTGAAAATCCGCGTGTCGCTGGTTCGATTCCGGCTCCAGGCACCACTCCATTTCCCCTAAATATCCTATCATTACCTGTACACTTACAGGTCCCGCCTTCCGCTTGCGCTATTTGCACAAAGGGCTGACGAGGGCATGATCCTTATAGCCTTCGCAGAGCGGCCAACACGAGGACTGGTGCGTCTGGTTACGCCTCCTTGCCGGCCTCGGGCGGTAGGTCCTCGATGGCATCCATATGCAGCAGGTCCTTGACGGCCAGCCTGACGAGGTACTGCATGCACCAATGCGCCTCTTCCGGGTCGCGATTCAAGATGGCTTCGTACACGGCCATATGCGCCGGGACCGGGTCGCGGCCCAGAATGTCGTGGGCAATCTTGTAGCGGTTGGATAAGGCGACAGTGGCGCCGATTGAGGCGTTTAAGGCGCCAAGCTGCTCATTCCCGGCTGCGGACATGAGGGCGGCGTGAAAATCGATATCGGCCTGAAGGCCGGTTTCAGTGAGCAGCGTTTCCCGGCCCATTATCGTCAGGGCGTCGGACATGGCTTTTAGGTGGGCCTCAGTCCGTCTTTGCGCCGCCAGCCGCGCGGCGGCCGGCTCCAGGATGAGGCGCATCTCAAACAGGTTCTTCACGAGCGTTTCATCGGGCTTGGACGCAAACATCCAACTCAGGACGTCTGGATCCAGCATGTTCCATTTCGCGCGCTCGGTAACGCAAGTGCCCCGCCTGCGACGCGGCTCGACCATCCCTTTCGCAGCAAGGGTTCTGATCGCCTCTCTCACGGCCGGCCGCGAAATCGCGTATGTATTGGCCATATCGACTTCGCTGGGTAGAATCTCGCCCGGCAGCCATTTCCGTCCAAGAATATCTATCCCTAATTTCTGGGCCAACTGCGTATGCAACTCGCCCAGTTTGCCCGACTCCAGCCCGTCGTGTTTGCTGACGGCTGCCAGCCGCTTGCGGCCTGGCTTATTCATATGTGGCTCTCTCTGCATCTCGTTGTCCGCAGGCTATATTTGATTGGCAGATATGGAAAGGCCGCATGAAGTCCAAAATTTCATTATGTAAGACGAATTGAATGGAGCTTCCCAGCCTGAAAAGGGCAAAATGCGGCATGGATTCAAACTCAATCCTAAGGGTGACGGCCGTGATTCGTCGCGTAACCGCCGCTTATGACACAGCACAATATTAGCAAAACATTGATAAATATACAGGGATGTCTGAAATGTGCCAAATGCGCGATACCGGACGCGGAATAAAGGATCGACTGCGCCGGAGTGTGTCGCGCCTTGATAAAGCCAGACATAACGTGGTAGCCATACCAAAAAACAGAGGTAGCAAAAGGGCGAATGTCCTGGAAAGTCCGCGCCGTGTTTGCCTGGCCTCGCATGTGAGCCAAGCCAAGACCGCCATCTTGCCGGGAGAGTCCTAAGGCTATTGGAGGGTGGAATGGCCAAAAACACGGGAATGACCAGGTGGGGCATCATATGCCTGGTCATGCTTGGCACCATAATCAACTACCTCACCCGAAGCGCGCTGAGCGTCGCCGCGCCGACGATGATGGCTTCGTTGCACATGACCGAGAAAAACTACGGTGTGATTACCAGCATTTTTCAATTTGGCATCATGCTTCAGCCGATCGCCGGGTACATCCTGGACCTCGTCAAACTGAAACTTGGTCTCGCCTTGTTTGCTGTGGCCTGGGGGGTGATTACCATGGCGCACGCCCTGGCGGGAAACTGGCAAAGCCTTGCCTTCCTGCGTGGTCTGCAAGGCTTTGCCGAAGGAATCGCGCAGCCGGGCGGACTAAAGGTTGTCGCCGAATGGTTTCCGGCTAAGGAGCGGGGGTTCGCCAGCGGAATCTACAATATCGGCGCCTCGGTTGGCTCGATGCTGGCGCCGCCTTTGGTGGCCTGGGCTATTATTCAATATAATTGGCAGGCCGCCTTTATCATATCCGGCGGGTTAGCTTTGGTATGGGCCGTGCTGTGGTACGCCTGCTATCAGTCGCCGGCCCGACACAAGGGGTTGTCCCCGGCGGAACGCGACTACATCAAGGCCGGGCAGGAGAGTCATCTGGAGTCCCGCGCGCCGAAACCATCGCCGCTGCGGATACTGAGCCAGCGCAATTTCTGGGGGCTGGCGATTGCTCGATTTCTCGCTGATCCGACCTGGGGGACGCTGGTGTTCTGGGTTCCGCTTTATCTGAGTTCGGTGCGCGGCTTCGATCTGAAACACATTGCCCTGTTTGCCTGGCTGCCTTTTGCGGCCGCGGATTTGGGCTGCTTGTTCGGCCCGGCTCTGGCCTTATGGATTCAACGGTTAGGCGTCAATCTGATCAACGCGCGACGGTGGGCGTTTACGGTCGGCGCATGCATGATGACATGCATTCCCTTTGTCGGCTATGTTTCAAGCCCCTATGTGGCGATCGCCCTTTTATGCGTGGGCGGGTTTGCGCACCAGACCCTGTCCGTCAATGTGATTACGATGGCCTCCGATCTGTTTCCGCGCGGAGAAGTCGCCACAGTCGCCGGAATGGTCGGCGCCGCCGCCAACCTGGGCGCATTATTGATATCCCTGGCCATCGGTCTTTTGGTTGCGAAGATCGGCTACGGCCCCTTTTTCATTCTGATTGGCGGGCTTGATCTGGTGGGCGCTGCATTGCTCTGGCTGTTGATTAAGCCGAAGGCGGTCGCCGCAGAGGCCGGTTCATGATCCGCAATCCGGTTCTCAAGGGCTTCAATCCTGACCCGTCCATTGTGCGCGTCGAGGAGGACTATTTCATAGCGACCTCCACGTTTGAATGGTTCCCGGGTATTCAAATCCACCATTCGCGCGATCTCGTTCACTGGCGCCTGGTCAACCGGCCTTTGCGGCGTGCCTCCCAACTGGATTTAAGGGGCGTCCCGGACGGTTGCGGGGTCTGGGCGCCGTGTCTTACGCATAAGGATGGGCTCTTCTATCTGACATATTCCGTCGTGCGCAGATATGGGCGAACCACCGTCAGCGGGGCCAACGGGCTGGCTTTGCGGGATTTCAGCAATTGTCTTGTGACTTCTGACTCAGTGACAGGGGAGTGGTCCAATCCGGTCCAGCTTAACAGCAGCGGATTTGATCCCTCATTGTTTCATGACGACGACGGCAAATCCTATCTGCTCAATATGCTTTGGGATCATCGGCCTCTCAGGCGCCATTTTGGCGGGATTGTGCTCCAGGAGTATGACCGTGCGGGAAAGGGGCTGATCGGCGAACGTCGGATAATCTATACCGGAACGGAGCTGGGCTTCACCGAGGGACCGCATTTGCTGAAGCGCGACGGCTGGTATTACCTGATCGTTGCGGAAGGTGGCACGGGTTGGGATCATGCTGTGACAATGGCCAGGTCCCGTCATATCGATGGTCCCTATGAAACCTGTCCTACAGGCCCCATCCTGACCAGTCGCGGGCGCCCGGAAGGCGCTTTGCAAAGGGCGGGACACGGAGATCTTGTCCAGGCGCGCGATGGCAGCTGGCTAATGGTCTATCTCTGTGGGCGTCCTTTGCCGGGCCTGCTACGGTGCGTAATGGGTCGTGAGACGGCAATTCAACCCATGCGCTGGCGCGCGGATGGCTGGCTGGAGACACTGGATGGCGAGGGGGCGCCAGCTATTACTGCTCAAAGCCCGGAACCTGAAGCAGAGGAGGCGGCTCCGGACATCGTCCGCCGGCATTTTGATACCGCAGACCTTCCGGAAGAATTTCAATGGTTAAGATCGCCTTGCCCTGACCAATTGTTCAGCCTGACGGAGCGGCCGGGTTTCCTTCGGCTTTATGGGCGTGAAAGTTTGGGAAGTCAGTTCGAGCAGGCGCTTGTCGCTCGGCGTCAGGAGGCGTTTTGCTATTCCGCGACGACACGGCTGGACTATTCGCCCCGTAATTTTCAGCAGTCGGCCGGTCTTGTCGTCTACTATAATGCCAGCAAGTACCACTATTGCTGTCTCACCTATGATGATGCGGTGGGGCGGCATCTGCGTCTTATGTCCAGCGTGTCGGGTTTGGATAAGATTGGCCCGGACTCAAGCATCCATCCCATATCGGATGGCGCCGTCGAAATACGGGCGGAGGTGGACTATGATCGTCTGAGGTTCGCCTTCCGCCAGGACGCTAGCGATGACTGGATCTGGTTCGGCCTGACGCTGGACATGTCCGAGTTGTCCGATGAGGCGGGGCCGCAGGATTTGCCGAATTTCACGGGCGCCTTTGTCGGCATGGCTTGCCAGGACATGTCCGGGGGGCGGCTGGCGGCCGATTTCGATGGGTTTGAATATAAAGAAAAGGCGGCGACATAGCTTCGCGCCATCCTCGGGCGCGAACGCCGACTAAAATCATTTTTATCGAAATTATGTCTTACCTATAATTCGTCGTTGGGCGGACGAAATAATTTGCGCTGACTGGGCGTGCGGCGAGGTGCCTTCTGTCTCCTGGCGTTGCAAGTTTCATATAATATACTGAATTGTATTAATTAAAATTCGAAACCTGTCACCTTTTTGCGGTTGCTTGCCGTGAGCGCCGTGGACGCTCTTCGCCTTGTGATAAATCTACAACGCCAAAATTATTTCGATATGTCTGGCATAACGGTGGTTGCGCTTCAAAAATGCCCTCGTTATGGTCTGACATAATGCTCGGCAAGCTATCGTTTGACCGGGCGCGACCTGGCCTGCAGAGCCAGTCAACGCCAACGTGCCGTTAATGAATTGCCGCAAAGGCAAGGGGAAGGAAACCAGGATGGAAATGAGACATTTAGCCAAGAATCACGTGTGTGACGCACCGGGCGTATCCGGATATTACCTGAAGCGTACGCTGCAATTTGCTTCGGCGTCTGTACTGGCGTTTGCGCTCGCTACGGGCTGCGCTTACGCTGCGCAGGCCGAGCCTGAGAAGACCGCAACGGACTCGGACAATGTCGTGGTTGTCGTGACCGCTTCGCGCATCGTGTCGCGGGGCTTTAAGGCGCTGACACCGACAACCTCGATTAGTGCGACCGACATCGCCAATCAGGCCCAGCCGAATATTTTCACGACGATCGTGCAGTTGCCGTCCCTTCAGGGGTCAAGTGGCGTGGCGACCAATACGTTTAGTACCTCCAGCGGACAGCAGGGCCTGAGTTCCTTTGCTCTGCGCGGTCTGGGGGTCAGTCGCACGCTCACCTTGCTGGACGGGCAGCGGGTCGTGCCGGCCAATATTGGTACCGGTGCTCCGGACATAAGCCTTTTTCCGCAACTGCTGGTAAAGCGCGTCGATGTGGTTACCGGCGGCGCGTCCGCGTCCTGGGGGTCGGATGCCGTTGGCGGCGTCGTCAATTTCATCACCGAAAAGAAATTTGAGGGCTTCAAAGGGAATATCGAAGCCGGCGAAACCACATATGGCGATGACAAGCAGGGTCTTGTCCAGGTCGCTTTTGGTAGGTCATTCCTGAATAAGCGGCTTCATACGGAGTTCGCGCTGGAATACCATCGCGAAGACGGCGTACCTGCCGGTGATTTCGGTGAGAAGGCGGCCAATGGCCGGGACTGGTATCGCACCTCAACCCTGGTCAACACAGGCATTACTAATAATGGCTCCCCGCAGTTTGTGTCGGTGGATCATGCGCAATCCATCACATATTCCAAATACGGATTGATCACCTCCGGTCCGCTTCAGGGCATTGCCTTCGATCAGAATGGCAACCCGTATAACTTCGTGTATGGCTCCAACGGCGTGCCGCAAAAAAATGCCGCCGGTGGCGTGACGGGATGTTATGTCGGGTTCTGCGTCGGCGGAGACACTTCTGCCAATGTGGGGGTCGGGGCCACGCTTCAATCGGGCATCATTCGTACGAACTTCTATAATCGCACGTCCTTTGATCTGGATCCGAACAACGAAATCTATTTTACCATCAACCTGGCCAAGGTTGACACGCACAACCAGCCGAACCCAGGCTTCACCGAACCGGGTCTGACGATTCAGTGTTCAAACCCCTATGTGCCGGCCTCCATTTCCGCCCAATGCGCTCCGAACGGCATCACCAGCTTCAAGCTGGGGACGGTCACGCCCTTCTTGCCCAGCATCCGCGTCAATACCCAGCGTAAGCAAGAGCGGTTCGTCATCGGCGCGGATGGCAAGTTTGATGCCTTCGGCACAAGTTGGAACTACGACGCCTATTACACCCATGGTAAGGAAACCTCGGACATCAACGTCCACAATCTCCTCTTGAAAGCGCGCTTCACGGCGGCGGTAGACGCGACGATGGTGAATGGTGTGATTGTGTGTCGCGATCCGGTGGCGCGCGCCAATGGCTGTCAGCCGATCAATGTCATTGGCAATCAAACGCCGAGTGCATCGGCGATTGCCTATCTTCAGCCGGCTGCGGGCGCCTTCCAGCACACAATCCAAACTCAGGACGTTGCCGCCGTCAGCGTGTCGGGCGAGCCCTTCTCTCTGTGGGCCGGTCCTGTCTCGGTAGCATTCGGCGCAGAAGGGCGTCGTGAATGGTACCGGGCGGTCGCCGACCCTTATGGCAATGGCACAACCAGTCCTTATAACGCCGATTATCCGGCCGATCCTTTACTGAGCACCAGCGGCGGCAATTTCTACGCCGGGAACTACCGCAACGGTACAGGCAGTTACAACGTCGTTGAAGCCTTCCTTGAGTTCAACGTGCCTTTGATTGACTCCGAAGCGCTTGGCAAGCTCAACATGAATGCGGCTGGCCGTGCGGAAAAATATAGCACGGCCGGAAACGCGCAGGCATGGAAGGTCGGGTTTACCTGGGATACGCCACTTAGCGGCCTGAGACTGCGCACCGTCCGGTCGCAGGATGTCCGGGCGCCGAACCTCAACGATTTGTTTGGCCCGACCACATCGACAAATGTGCCGAACTTCACCAATCCGTTCACCAACTCCACCCTGACCATTTCGCAGAACGCGGGGTCAAACGCCGCGCTTAAGCCGGAAATCGCCCAGAACTTCAACTTTGGGGTCGTTCTGGCGAACCCGAGCTGGGCGCCACGGTTTAGTGCATCGATCGATTATTACGATATCAAGTTGACGGACGCGATCTCGTCCGGGCCGAATGCCACGCAATTGGTGCAATACTGCTTCGATGGCTCCGTGCCCGCGGCGTGCAGCACCTTCAATCTGACGGGTGCGAACCCTTACGTGAATGTCGGTAGCATCAATGCCGCCTCGATCAAAACCAATGGCGTTGACTATGAAGTCAGCTATCAGGTGCCTCAACCCTTTGGTCTCCAAGGCAATCTGGTGTTGCGGGCTCTTGCGACGAACGTGCGTGACTTTACCACTGTTCCGGGCTTGCCCGGCACGGTTCCCTCGCAGTCTGCCGGACAGAATTCGGGCGCGACGCCGGATTGGAAGGCGCTTTTTGTTCAGAGCTACTCGACGAAGGATTACAGCCTGACGCTTCAGGAACGGTGGTTCAGCGACGGCGTGGTCGGCACTCAGTACGTGGTCTGCCAAAGCGGTTGCCCGGTCTCCACGTCCAACAACCCGACTCTGGACAACAACAGCATGCCGGGAGCGACCTATGTAGATGTCGCTGGATCCTATAATATAGGCAAGGGTGTCGTGGCTTATTTCAAGATTGACAACCTGTTCGATGTGGCGCCCGTCCCATTGCCTCAGACCAACACCGGTCTTGATATCAATCCGGCGCTCTATGACACGATAGGCCGTTTCTATCATGCCGGCCTGCGGTTTACCTTCTAAGACTGGAAAGGACGTCCGCTACGTACGCGCAGCGGACGTCCTTGCTTTGATTTTCACGACGGGATCGCGGCATCTGTTGCCATTTTCCAACGGATCGTCATTGAAATCCTGACTGAAGGAGTGGATAGTTTCCTCCCTTTCTATCCGCACCTATCTGGCGCTCCCAGACTTCAGGCCTAGAGCGCCAGATTTTTACTTGGAGTGGCGTATCGGCCAGATGTCGGACGCTCTGTCGGCGGGTAGGTTGTCGATTAAGTGACGCTTAGAACGCCAGCCGAACGACAGAAAATGCCGGTCGCCACTCTACATTCTTACTCGCGAGCCCCAGAATGATAACAGACATTGCCTCAGCAACCTCGGGTACGGCCTGGCAATTGATAGCCGTGGTCCTGGCGGTCCTTAGTCTTGTAGTCATGATCGGATGGGGCAAGATGCAGCCTCTCCTGGCGTTTGTCATTGCATCGATCGGCGCGGCATTACTGCTAAAGATGCCCCTCGATGCCATTCCCAAGTCTATAGAAAAGGGCATTGGCGATATGCTGGGGTCGCTGGCCCTGCTGCTAGCCTTAGGCGCTATTTTCGGGAAGATGATTGCCGACTCCGGGGCAGCGCAAAAAATTGCCTCGGTGCTGATCAAGGCCTTTGGCACGTCGCGCATGAGCATTGCGCTTGCTGTGACCGGTTTCGTTGTGGGCATTCCCTTATTTTACAATGTCGGGTTCGTCTTGCTTGCCCCGCTGGTCTTTTCGCTGGGCCGGCAGTCAGGCAAACCCCTGGTGTGGTTGGCCATCCCACTTATGGCTGGCCTGTCGATTGCCCACGGCTTTTTGCCGCCGCATCCGTCGCCGTCCGCAATCGTCCCCATGCTGGGCGCCGATATGGGGCTGACTCTTCTCTACGGTCTGGCCGTTGGCATTCCGACTGTACTGATCGCCGGCCCCGTGTTCGCCACGACGGTTCGCAAAATTACGTCCAATCCGCCCGAATTGTTTGTAAGCCCGCCCGTCAGCGATGATGAGATGCCAAGCGCTTTCAATGCCTTCGGAACGGCACTTTTGCCGGTTTTGTTGCTGTCCGGTGCAACGGTGCTCAGCTTCTCAGGCCTGGTGACCGCCGAGTATAAGCCCATTGTTGCCTTTGTCAGCAATCCCATTCTGGTGATGCTCATTGCGGTGATTGTCGCCAGCGTCACCTTGGGCATGGTCCGGGGGACCGGGTTCAGGCAACTCATGGAAAAATCGGGAAGCGCCCTGCGAGAAATCGCGCCCATTCTGCTTATCATCGCCGGTGCCGGCGCCCTTAAGCAAATTCTGGTCGACAGCGGTGTAAGCGCGGCGCTCGGGAGTGTGATGCAGACCCTGCCGGTTCATCCCCTTGTGCTGGGCTGGCTTATCGCGGGCGCGATCCGCGTGTCCCTGGGGTCGGCGACCGTTGCCGGGCTTACGGCGGCCGGTTTGATCGCGCCGTTGGTGGCGTCGTCCGGCGTCAATCCGAACCTGATGGTGTTGGCCGTTGGGGCGGGAAGTCTGATGTTCAGCCATGTCAATGATTCGGGTTTCTGGATGTTCAAGGAATATTTCGGCCTGACGGTAAAAGACACCCTCAGGACCTGGACCTTGATGGAAGGTCTCGTCGGTATTGTTGGATTGATCTGCGTTCTGGTGCTGAACCAGTTTGTATGATGACCAGTTTGTAGGATGATCAGGTTCTAGAATGAATAGACACGCATAAACGCGTGCGAAGGGAGAGTTGAGAATGGCAAGGCAATTCGGGATACACCGGCTTCACCTATTGGCGTTAGGGCTGGCCGCAGTCGTTATGCCCACATTCCCCGCCGGCGCCGCCGGTCTGGGGGCCAAGGCCGGGACATCGGTCTATAAGACAGCACCCGACGAGCCTCACGCCGTCACCGTCCATGGGGTGGGCGATGGCAAGGCGGATGACACCGCCGCGATCCAGAGCGCGATCGACGAGGCGTCGAAAAACACCCTGGGCGGCATCGTGTTCATCCCGTCTGGACGCTACCGGATTTCGCGCACCCTGCTTGTGCCGCTTGCGGTACGTATCTTTGGCGTAGGGGCAAGTCGGCCCGTCATCTATCTGGGCGACAACACGCAAGGCTTTCAAAAGGGGATTGCCAACCTGGTCGTCTTTACGGGAGGGGATATCTACACAACGGGAAAGGTGCCCGTCCCGGTTCCTACCGTTGTGCCCTATAGCGACAAGGTGCGCGATGCGAATTCGTCCACCTTTTATTCGGCGCTTAGCAATGTCGATTTTGAAATCGGTGATCGCAACCCCGCGGCTGTCGCTGTTCGCTTCCGTACCGCCCAACACACCTTCTTGAGCCACATCGATTTCAGATTAGGTTCGGGTTTGGCAGGTATCTATCAGGCCGGCAATGAAGCGGAGGATCTGCACTTTTATGGCGGCCGTTATGGCATCCTGACCGAAAAAACGTCACCCGCCTGGCAGTTTACGCTTATCGACTCGACCTTTGTCGGCCAGCGCGAAGCCGCCATTCGCGAGCACGAAGCCGATCTGACGCTCATTAACGTTCAGATCAAAAATACACCCGTCGGAATCGATATCGACCGCGGCTATTCCGATTCGCTGTGGGGCAAGGATGTGCGCTTCGAAAATGTCTCCAAGGCGGCGGTGATTATCAGCAACGAAAGCGCGCCTTTCACGCAGATCGGTTTTGATAACGCGACGGCTGAGAATGTGCCTGTCTTCGCTCACTTCCGCGACAGCGGCAAGGACGTTGCGGGCCCCGCTAAACTTTACCGGGTGAGCCATTTTACCTATGGGCTGAAAGTGACCCAACCGGCAACCGTCGGCACAGTTGCGCTTGATGTTCAGGCGACACCCCTGACGACAATGCCGGCGGCGACAGGACCGGCAATTCGCGCACTGCCCGGCGTCGATAAGTGGGTCAATGTCCGGACCTTGGGTGTGGCAGGTGATGGCAAGACGGACGATACGGCGGCTATCCAAAAGGCAATCGACGAACACCGGGTGGTCTATTTTCCGGCCGGTTTCTACGTCGTGACCAATACCATCACCTTGCGGCCGGATACGGTCCTTATCGCCATGCACCCCAGCCTTACGCAGTTGGTGATCCCGGACGGCACGCCTGCATTTTCGGGTGCGGGCGACGCCAAGGCCCTGCTGCAAAGCGCCAGTGGTGGCAATGCCATTCTGTCCGGCATTGGCCTGTCGACTGGCGATGTCAACCCACGCGCCACCGCTTTGCTCTGGAAAGCTGGCGCCGACTCATTGGTGGACGACGTTAAAATTCAGGGCGGGCATGGCACTTTGCAGGCAAATGGCGTCAGGTTGGACCCCTATGCGAAAACGCCCGGTATGCCCGACCCGCGCACCTTGTGGGACCGTCAACGGCCGAGCATCTGGGTAACCGACGGGGGCGGCGGAACGTTCGCCAATATCTGGTCACCCAATACGGTCGCGCAGGCGGGCTTTTACGTCACCAATACCCAGACCCCCGGCCACGTTTACGAGTTGTCGGCGGAGCACCATATGCGCGCCGAAATCGTTCTGGACGGTGTTGAAAACTGGGAATTCCTGGCGCCACAGACCGAGGAAGAGGTGAGGGAGAGCCAGGATACGGTCTCGACCGAGATTCGTAATTCGCGCAACATCCTGTTTGCCAATTACCACGGATATCGCGTGACACGGACCGTGAAGCCGGCCAGCCCGGCGATCAAGATATTCAATTCGGATGATATTCGCCTTCGAAATGTCCATGTGAACGGAGAAAGCGGGTTTGCGACGTGCGACGACAATGGCTGCACGACCTATTTGCGCGCCAGCAAATTTCCATTCGACGACGTGGTTGAGGACGTAACCCACAAACAGGTTGTCCGTGAACGCGAGTTCGCCGTCCTTGACATATCGTCTCACCCCGCCGTGCCCACGTCGCCGGACCCGGCAATGCCCAAGGTTGAAAAACTCGAAGGTGGGTTTTATTCAATTTCGGGTGCGGCAACCGACTCAAAGGGTCAGCTTTATTTCGTCGAGCATCAATTCCAGCGCATATATCGCTGGTCAAAAAGCGGCGGGCTCGAACTCGTCAGTGACGCGCCGCTTGATCCCGTCAACCTGGCCTTTGATACGTCCGACAACCTCTTGGTCTTGTCCTCCATGGGCGCCGAAGGCACCGTCTACAGCTTCAAACCGGGCACACCCGGCGCACCGATTACGGTGATCGCGCCCACACCGGTCGTTGCCCACAAGGATGCCTTTACGGCACTTCCCGGCAACTATTGGAACAATGGTGAATTCCGCGATCAGTTGGATCCAGATACGATGGAATTCACGACTTTGAGCGAAATGTTTGCCCGAGATGCCGGCAAGTCTCAGACTCGGGAATATGTCTCCCCGGATGGCAGTCTTGTCCTGCCTGCCTTCCGCGTTTTGACCCAAGGTCCGACGGATCATACCGGACACCGCTGGTCGGACACGCTTCAGGCGTTCGGACTGGTTAAGGCCAAGGTTGGCGAACGCGTTTTTGTCAGCAATGGCTCCGAGGCTAAGGTTTATGGCGCGGTCGTCGGGGCAGGCGGCAGCCTGACTCATCTTACGCCTCTGACACATCGCGCAGGTGAGAGTGTGGCCGTCGATCGGTCTGGCAATCTCTACGTCGCCAACGGCCAAATATTCGTCTACGGCCCCGATGGTCAGGAAAAAGGTCGCATCGATGTTCCCGAACGTCCGCTGCAACTGGTCTTTGGCGGCGTCGACGGTAAGACCCTGTTCATTCTGACACATCATAGCCTTTATGCGGTGGAACCCTGATAATTCTTATGTCAGGTGGTGTCAGTGTCATCGGCCTGAGTGGGAATAGGCCCCCAAGGTAAAGAAGACTGCAAAAACAGCGAATTAGGACGCCGATCTGTTGCTGTCAGATCGGCGCTCCTGTTTGCCCTTTGCTGATGCGTCACACTCAAATCGCTACGCGAAAAAGGTGATGCGAGCCGAATTTGATCTGAAACAAATGCGCTCGATAGACCGTGTGCCAGTGTCCTCGTTTTATGCCTCGACCGCAGGTCGGGCGCCTTCAACGGTTACGGGGGAAATACCCATGATGTTGACACTCCATGTTTTGGCGATGGCCGGCGTAATACACGCGAGTTCAGGAGGCGTAGGAGGGGGCCAGGTCGCGCAGGGGGCGAGGATATTCACGCAGCAATGCAGCCTGTGTCATGATGACAGCCAGCATATGGTCAATGACAACGGGCCGGCCCTGTTTGGTGTTGTCGGTCGCCCTGTAGGGTCGGTAGATGGCTATAACTACTCTCCGGCGCTACAGCGTGCCGGTCAAAGCGGCGATGTCTGGACAGTGAAGCAGCTCGACCGGTTCCTTACTGGCCCGGAAGCCATGTATGCCGGTACGGGTATGCCGATGCATTTCAGGACCACGCAAGAACGCGCCGCCATTATTGCCTACCTTAAAACGTTACGGACAAAAAACTGACACCGCCTCCAAAGGCGTCGCCTGCTTGCGCAATTCGTTAAGTGAAAGCAATGTATGTTTAAAGCCTCGCTGCATCTGACGGGCAATAGGCGCAAACGCTTTGACGGCTCGTTGATGGGGCTGTTATCGGGGCCTGGGTGCGATATAATTCGCTAAGCTCCGAGAGACGATACTTAGAGGCGGTTGGCTACTGTGAATACCTTACGAAAACGCGCTATGGCGCTGGCGGTTGGATTGTCGTCCTTGGCCGGGTTTGTCGACGCAACAGGCTTTCTTGAACTGCACGGCACCTTCATTTCATTCATGAGCGGTAATTCCACGCAATTGGCGGTCGCCTTGTCGCGCGGTGAGGCCGGGATCATCGCCGGCCTCGCAACCATCATCGGCCTATTCATGTTCGGTGTATTCATAGGAACGCTCGCCGGTCATTTTTCTTATCCGGCCTATCGCACAATCACGGTCATGGGCCTGGTTACTGGATTGATAGGGGCTGGGTGGCTTTGCCAGCTCGCGGGTGTCCCCCTGGCTGCGATTGCTTGCCTGACCTTGGCCATGGGCGCGGAGAATGCCGTCTTCCAACGACGGGGCGATGTCGTTGTCGGTGTGACCTACATGACCGGTACGCTTGTCAAGGTCAGCCAGAAACTCGCGATCGCGGTAACGGGCGGTGACCGTTGGGCCTGGGGGCCATGGCTTGTCCTCTGGGGCGGCCTTATTCTCGGTGGAATAGCCGGCGCCACGGCTTACCGGTATGTCGGTTTGGGCGGTATTGCTGTGGCGGTCGTCTGGGCGGCCGTGCTTACCGTTTATGCTTGGCTATTCAGGGCGGCCATCCATGATTCCCTGCAATTTGATGTCGATAGTGCCGACAAGGTTGGCCGTGGATAACCGGGCAGGCAGGCCGATAGCCCGAACCCCTAGACCGTGACAAAAATGTCTTATTTTTGCGGGTGCTGCGACAATCCGCCCTGCGGCAGGATGCGCAGGTCAAAAGTGGCGAAATAGGGTCTACACCGTGCCATCCGCTCAATTGAAAAAAAGGAGATCGCGGTCATGACACATACCTATAAAACCATGGTAATTTTAGGGTCTTTTGCCGCCCTGAGTCTTGCCGGTGCCGGTCACGCGCAAGATGCCTTCGTGCCCAAGCATGCCGGTCAGTTCGTCATCGTCGGTCGTGCGACCGTTGTCGCTCCGTCTGAGAAGGGCGACATCGTGACGGCGGCCGGCGTCGATTCCGGGCTCAACGTAGCGGTCAGCAACAGCACGGTGCCGACCCTCGGATTTAGCTATTTCTTCACCGACCACATCGCCGTCGAAGGCATTTTGGGCACGTCGAAGCACAAGATCAGCGCCGTAGGCCCTTCGACCAACGTAGAGGTGCACGATACCTGGGTTCTGCCACCGGTGGTGACGTTGCAATATCACTTCAATCCCGCCGGAAAGGTCAGCCCCTATGTCGGCGCCGGCGTGAATTTCATGGATTGGTACAGCGGTAAGGACAAGAACGGGTTCAAAGTCAGGTTGAAGAACGGTGCCGGCACCGCCGTGCAGGCTGGCGTCGATGTCGCGCTGAAGGGCCATTGGGCGCTTAACGTCGATTACAAGAAGGTCTTCTACAAGACCGACGCGCGCATCAATGATGGCGCCTTGAAGTCCAAGGTTAAACTTGATCCGGCGGTGACGTCCATCGGTTTAGCCTATAGGTTCTAAAACTTTCCGAAAATATTTTAAAAACAAAGGGTTGGAGCGTCTATCTGATGTCGTCAGATGGGCGCTCTAAGTCCTCCAGCGCCTTGTTTGCCTCGGAGTGGCTTGCACGGGCAAATCTGCCGACTCGCAAACCTTTGTTGATCGACAGCAGAGTAATTGCGAAAAGCCTGTAAAAACAAATATCTATTTACATGCTTTGGCTGATTTTAGCTAAATCGCCTGCAACTCCGGCAAGGCTGAGCTAACGCTACCTTGGCCGCCATGACGCGATGGGGACTTCGAATCCTCGCTCGCCATTAGCTGTGACATCCAGTTCAGTGCCACATCGAGCGTCATCGGATGACCTAGATGATACCCCTGCATGACGCGGCAGCCGAAGGCTTGCAGCATGGCCTGAATTTCGGCCGTTTCCACGCCTTCAGCCACGACCTCCATGCCCAGCGAATGGCCCAGATTGACAATAGCCTGGACCATCAACTGATCCGCCGATGAGCGGGTTAATTCCGTCACGAACGAATTATCGATTTTGATACGATCGACTTGAAGGTGGCGCAGCGACGACAGGGAGGAATACCCGACGCCAAAATCGTCGATCGCTACACGTATACCGGCCTGGCTGAGAACGGACAACTTGCCTTGCACCGCCCGGATATCCATGGCGGTTTCCTCCGTTACTTCAATTTCCAGCATTGAGGTCGGTATGCCCTGAGCTTTTAACGCGTCGAGCACAAAAGCATCGACAGGTAGCCGTGACATTTCCCGCGGTGACACATTAACGGCGACCCAGATATCGGTCCGTCCCAATGCGATCAGCCGAGTAAGAATATCGCCCGTCTTGGTGAGAATATGCTTCATCAGGGCTTCAGATAGCCCAAGCACGGCGGCAATCTCGACGATATCCACCGGCGAAATCGACCCATGTCTCGGATGGTCCCAGCGCAGCAAGGCTTCAAAATTGCTGAGGCGCCGTCCGCCATCGTCCATGATCGGTTGATAGACCATGTAGAGCTGGCCGTCCGCCAGGGCTTTGGGCAGATCGCGTTCGACATCTCGTCGCATGTTCAAGCGGTTATTCAACTGCTCATCGAACATGTAATGGCGATTGCGGCCGCCGCTCTTTGCCGCGTAAAGCGCGCTGTCGGCGCATATCATCATTTCCGAAAAACCCACGCGATTGCGTGTCTGATGTATACCGATACTGACACCGACACGACCGGAGTCGAAGCCGGGGAACGGACGTCCAATGGCCGAAATCAAGCGGTCAGCAACTTCGCGAGGCTGCATGCAACTGGCTTCGGGGGCGAAGATGATGGCAAATTCGTCGCCGCCCAGTCGCGCAATGGTGAACCCGTTCGGCAAGTTTTGACGTAAGCGTGCCGCCACTTCGATCAGGACGTTGTCGCCAGCACGGTGACCGAAGACGTCGTTGACAGATTTAAAACCATCCAGGTCAAGGATCATCAGGCATAGCGATTTTTGCCGGCCAGACATAAGGGTTTCGACTTCATTGGCGAAGCCGGCTCGGTTCAGCAGTCCGGTGAGAGTGTCGTGGATGGCGCGCCGGTGCATTTCTTCGGCGATTTCGGTCGTTCGCGCGTGGGCCTGGGTAAGGGATCCGGCCAGCGAGGTCGCCTCGTTCTTGCGGCGACTGGCTTCGCGGAACAGGGCGTGGCTTTCACGCGACGATCGGATAAGGGCGCCAAGATAGAGGATCGTCGCAAAAGCAATGCCGATATGGTCGACGCCCCCAGCATAGGCCATACACCCCGCCATGGATAAAAGGGGCGGGAGGATGAAACAGATCGGGATTATGGCGTAGGCATTGCCGTGCGTGACCGCGCCGGCGGTGATGCCACAGATGACGACCAGATAAAAAACGGCTTGTGGCGCGGTGTAGCCGTCGCAGAGTAGCGGCATCAGGGCCCAGATGGCCCCCGAAATCAAAGCCAGAACGGAAGCAAGCATCAGGTGCTGGCCGGTTGACAGGCGGGTTAGGCCGCCCAGAATCCCCTTCACGGGCGCACCGGGGAGGGGAGAGCGGCACAGGCCGATCCGCAAGGCATTGATGACGCACGTCGCGAAGAACCAGGCTATGCCTGCTAATACATGGCCGTATAAAACGGTGACCACCATGATTATGACGGCCAGTAAAGCGTTGATCGGTATCGAGATCAATATGCTGCGCCGCACCGCGCTGAGCTGGTCCGCCTGGATAAGTTCGTTCAGGAATTTCAGATTCTGAGTTTCGGTTGCCACGATATCAATATCCGATGCCAATACGATAATACCGGCCCGTGTAAGGGACATAGGTAACAATTGGCTTAAGATAGGGGGTACGAAAGGCCAAAATGCGAAGAGGTTTTTACTTGGCCTCGTGATCAAGAGCGCTGGGACGGCCCGGGTGACATAGGTGGTGACATAAATGTCAGTTAAGGTCCGGGCGATCACGTGATACGACAACACGGCGCAAAACGGAGCCAAGCCATGACCGGAACGCCAGACATGCTGCCTTCGACCGCATTCAAGCCTGAGGTTTTAAAGCTTTTCGATAAGTACGTGCATGGCACGATCGACCGGCGCGCCTTTCTCAACCGCTGTGCCCGATATACGGCCGGTGCCGCCGGTGCGATGGCGACGCTGGCGGCCCTGACGCCGAATTTCGCTCGTGCACAGCAGGTCAAGCCTGACGATGCGCGTTTGCTCGCATCCCATGTCGAAATTCCATCGCCCAAGGGGTACGGCGCCATCAAGGCCTATATCGTTCGCCCGTCTGGCGCCGACCGCAAATTGCCGGTGGTGCTGGTCATTCATGAAAACCGCGGGCTCAATCCGCATATCGAAGACATCGCCCGTCGGTTGGCGCTCGAAAACGTCATAGCCGTAGCACCCGATGCGCTGACGCCTCTGGGCGGCTATCCCGGTGACGAAGACAAGGCGCGCGCTGCCTTCGGTCAATTGGATCAGCAGAAGACACGCGAAGATTTCATGGCTGCCGCCGATTACGCGCAGTTACTCCCCGAAGGCAACGGCAATCTAGGCGTTGTCGGATTTTGTTATGGTGGCGGCGTCGCCAATATGCTGGCCACGCGTCTGCCGACGCTCAAGGCGGCGGTGCCCTTTTATGGTGCACCGCCGCCCTTGGACGGCGTGCCGCATATCAAGGCGGAAATGCTTCTGCACTTCGCGGGCAATGATGCGCGGGTCAACGCCGGATGGCCAGCCTATGAGGCGGCGCTGAAAGCTGCGCACATTCATTATGAAGCCTTCATCTATGATGGTGCGGAACATGGTTTCAACAATGATACGACGCCTCGCTTCAACCCGGACGCCGCCAAGCTGGCGTGGCGGCGTACACTGACGCTGTTCAATCGGACGCTGCGCACCTAGCGCTTTCCGAAAAGTGTGTTGCACTTTTCTGATAAAAAAGCGCGTAAAAGCAGAGATCTAGAGCGCCTAGCCGATTCAATCAGGTCGGGATACACTCTAGTCGCGGCCTATACGAAATCTATACGGCGTCCGTCGGCATCTATACGCCCGGCATACGGCGCACAGTCTATTGAAGGCTAGGTTCCACTGTCTTCAAGGACGCCTTTCAATGACTTTTATTTTCGGCCTCGGCGGAGTGACCTTCTTCCTCATTTCCGCCGCCTTTGTGGCGTTGTGCGAACGCCTGCGTGAGGGCGGCTCATGACCGCGCTCTATATCGCTGCCGGCGTCGTTACGTTCGGCCTGCTCGGCTATCTGCTCGCCGCGCTGATAAAACCCGAAATGTTTCCATAACTATAAGGGGCTGTCATGTCCTCCATTCTCACCGGAAACGGCTGGCTTCAGCTTGCCCTTTCCATGGCCGTTATGCTGGCCTGCGTCATACCCCTTGGGGGCTATATGGCGAAGGTTTTCCAGGGTCAGAAAAACCTGATGTCGCCGATCCTGGGCTGGCTCGAACGGCTGCTCTATAAGGCCTGCGGAATAGACCCCGATACGGATATGGACTGGAAAACCTACGCCATGGCGGTCCTGCTGTTCTCTGCCGTGAGCTTCTTACTCCTTTATGTCATGCTCCTGTGCCAGAAGCTCCTGCCCCTCAATCCGCAGGCTGTGCCGGGGATGACGCCTGACCAAGCCTTCAACACCTCGGTCAGTTTCCTCACCAATACCAACTGGCAATCCTATGCCGGCGAAGCGGCCATGAGCTATTTTTTGCAAATGGTTGGCCTGACCGTGCAGAATTTCTTCAGTCCGGCGGTCGGTCTTGCGGTTATGGTGGCGTTGATACGGGGGCTGACGCGCAAGCAGTCGGGCGGTATTGGTAATTTTTGGACCGATATGATCCGAGCCAATCTCTACATTTTGCTGCCTCTGTCCCTGATCCTGGCGGTCATCCTCGGCTCCCAGGGTGTGGTCCAGACATTTGCGCCATCTATCAGTGCCCATGGCCTGCAAGGCGCCAATCAACTCCTTGCGGTTGGTCCGGTCGCGTCTCAAGAGGCGATCAAGATGCTGGGCACCAATGGTGGCGGCTTCTTCAACGCCAACTCGGCGCACCCCTTCGAAAACCCAACGCCATTGACCAACTTCCTCGAAGTGATGGCCCTTCTGCTGATCCCGGCGGCCTGCTGCCATACTTTCGGCGTCATGGTCGGCGACCGGCGTCAAGGCTTCGCCATACTGGCCGCCATGACGATCATCTTCGTGCCGCTTATGGTCTTTGGCACGGTGATGGAGCAGGGGGGCAATCCGCATTTCGCCGCCCTGCATATCGACCAGACGGCGAGCGCCCTTCAAGCCGGTGGCAATATGGAAGGCAAGGAAACGCGCTTCGGCATCGTCAGTTCCACCTTCTTCGCTGCGGCGACCACGGCGGTATCGTGCGGCGCGGTCAATGCTATGCATGACAGCTTTACCCCGATGGGCGGTTTCGTGCCGCTGCTCCTGATGAAGTTTGGCGAAGTCATCTACGGCGGGGCTGGGGCCGGTCTGTACGGCATGCTGATATTCGTCATATTGACGGTATTCATCGCAGGCCTGATGGTCGGTCGTACGCCCGAATATCTGGGTAAGAAGATCCAGGCCTTTGAGATCAAGATGGCCAGCGTGGCCATGCTGGCGCCGTGTGTGTTCATCCTGATCGGAACGGCCGTCGCCGTCATGACAAAGGCCGGCCAGGCGGGCATCTTTAATCCTGGCGCGCAAGGATTTTCCGAAGTCCTGTACGCCTTCACATCGGCCACCAACAACAATGGGTCCGCCTTCGCCGGTCTGAGCGCCAATACGCCTTTCTACAATACGGCGCTGGGTATCTGCATGCTGGCGGGCCGTTTCTTCATCATCATCCCGGTTCTGGCCATCGCCGGATCTCTGGCGGCGAAGAAGACCGTGCCGGTTTCAGCGGGCACCTTGCCCACCCATAATGGGCTATTCGTCGCCACCCTGATCGGCATCGTCGTCATTGTCGGTGTTTTGACCTACGCGCCGACGCTCGCCCTCGGTCCCGTCGTCGAACACTTCAACATGCGCCCATAGGCTGCGCGGGCGCGCCGTCTCGCACGGTGGCGCGCCCCGCCTCGCCGGAGCCGTCAGGCCCCGGAGAATGATCAAAGGCATTATTCATGAATACTCACGTTCAAAAAACCGGCCTTCTAGACGGTGCCGACCTTGGCTCAGTCCTCAAGACGACGTTCCTGCGTCTCAATCCGGTCTACCAACTGCGCAACCCCGTCATGTTCCTGGTATTCGTCGGGTCCATCGTCACAACCGGCATCTTTGCGGTGATGGTGGTGCGGCCAGGCGCGCTTATCGGTGGCGGCCAGCCTCTATGGTTCGTCGGCCTGATCACCTTCTGGCTCTGGTTCACCCTGTTGTTTGCCAACTTTGCCGAGGCGATCGCTGAAGGCAAGGGCAAGGCCCAGGCGGACAGCCTGAAAAAGGCCCGCCGCGACGTCTTGGCCAAAAAGCTGGCCAAGGCCTCAGACCGCGATAAATTCACCACCGTTCCGGCCAATTCCTTGCGCAAGGGCGACATCGTCGTGATTTCGGCGGGCGACTTTGTGCCGACCGACGGCCAGGTTATCGAAGGTGTCGCCAGTGTTGACGAGAGCGCCGTGACAGGGGAATCAGCCCCGGTCATCCGCGAATCCGGTGGTGACCGTGACGCCGTCACCGGCGGCACGCGTGTCCTCAGCGACTGGCTGGTCGTGCGGGTTACGTCCGATCCCGGCGAAAGCTTTCTTGACCGCATGATCGGTCTGGTGGAGTCCGCCAAACGTCAGAAGACGCCGAACGAGATCGCCCTGTCGATCCTTCTGGCGGCCCTGACCATTATCTTCCTGCTCGTCTGCGCCACCTTGCTGCCGTACTCGCTGTTCAGCGTCACGCGCGCGGGCTCCGGGATGGTCATTACGATCACGGTGCTGGTCGCCTTGCTGGTCTGCCTGATTCCCACCACCATAGGCGGCCTGTTGTCAGCCATTGGTATTTCCGGCATGCAGCGCCTTATCCGCGCCAATGTGATCGCCACTTCCGGCCGTGCCGTCGAAGCCGCAGGCGATGTCAATGTCCTGCTGCTCGACAAGACGGGCACCATCACCTTCGGCAATCGTCAGGCTGTCGAGTTCTTTCCAGCGCCCGGCGTCACCCAGCAACAATTGGCCGAAGCCGCAGAATTGTCGTCCCTGGCCGACGAAACCCCCGAAGGACGCTCGATCGTCACTCTGGCGCGACGCCTGTTCAGCCTGCCGGAAAAGGCCGCGTCTTCTCTTGACGCTACCTTCATTCCGTTCAGCGCCGATCAGCGGGTCTCCGGGATCGTCATCAAGGAACGCCACATCATGAAAGGCGCCGGCGACGCCATCGGCAAGCTTGTTGGACTGAAGGGTGGCGTGGTTCCGGCAGAGGTCACGACCCAGGTCGAAGACATAGCGCGGAAGGGCGGAACGCCGCTCATGGTCGCGGAAAACAGCCAGGTGCTGGGGGTCGTCTACCTCAAGGACATCGTGAAGCCCGACATCAAGCAGCGCCTGGCCGAGTTGCGCAAGATGGGTATCAAGTCGGTGATGATCACCGGCGACAACCCCCTGACCGCCGCCGCCATCGCCTCAGAGGCTGGGGTGGACGATTTCGTCGCCCAGGCAACGCCGGAAACCAAGCTGAAATACATTCGCCAGATGCAGGAGGGCGGCGAACTGGTCGCCATGGTTGGAGACGGTACGAACGATGCGCCGGCGCTTGCCCAGTCGGACGTCGCTGTGGCGATGAATTCCGGCACCCAGGCGGCGAAGGAAGCCGGCAACATGGTCGATCTGGATTCCGATCCGACCAAGCTGATCGAAATCGTCGAGATCGGCAAGCAACTGCTGATGACGCGCGGCGCCCTGACAACCTTCAGCATCGCCAACGATCTGGCCAAATATTTCGCCATCATTCCGGCGGCGTTCGCCACGACCTATCCGGTCCTGGGTGCGCTCAATGTGATGGGGTTGAAATCGCCTCAAAGCGCCATACTGGCGGCGGTCATCTTCAACGCCCTGATTATCATCGCGCTGATCCCGCTGGCCCTGAAAGGGGTGAAGTACCGCGCCGAGCCGGCGGCGAAGATGCTGTCGCGAAACATGTTCGTCTATGGGCTGGGCGGCATCATCGCTCCCTTTATTGGTATCAAGCTCATCGATATGGGCCTTGCGGCCATCGGACTGGCCTGACCGACCTTACGGATTTAAAGTTTCGCTCAAGGAGAGCTCCCTATGAAAGCCCTGGCTTCCAACCTGCGTCCGGCCCTGGTGTCGACGCTCCTTCTCACCCTTCTGCTCGGTGTCGGTTATCCGCTGGTGACGACGGGTATCCTGCACCTGACCTTCCCGTCCCAGGCGCAAGGCAGCCTGATCCGCGACGAGACGGGTCGCGTCATTGGGTCACGGCTGATCGGTCAGAATTTCGACCAGCCCAAGTATTTTTGGGGCCGCCTGTCGGCGACCTCCAATACGCCCTACAATGCCAGCGCATCTGGCGGGTCAAATTTCGGTGTTAACAACCCCGCGCTCATGGACGCCGTCAAGGCGCGGGTGGCCGCGCTGAAAGCCGCCGATCCTGCGAATACAGCACCGATACCCGTCGATCTGGTGACGGCTTCGGCGTCGGGGCTGGACCCGGACATCACACCGGCCGCGGCCCTGTATCAGGCCCACCGCGTCGCCGTCGCACGCGGCCTGAGCGACGATGCGGTCAAGGCGATGATAAGGACATCGTCCTATAATCGCACCTTCAACATTCTCGGTGAGCCGCGCGTCAATGTGCTAGAGCTCAATCTCAGGCTCGATGGAAAGATGAAGTGAGTCCCGACACCCGACCGGACCCCGATAAGCTGCTCGCCCTCGTCAGACATGACGGGGGCGAAGGCGTGCCGCGTCGCGGCCGTCTGAAGGTCTTTTTCGGCGCCTCGGCGGGTGTCGGCAAGACCTATGCCATGTTGAGCGAGGCGCGCCTGCGCCTGAGGGACGGCGTCGATGTGGTCAGCGGCGTGATAGAGCACCATGGCCGCCGCGAGACCCAGGCCTTGATGGAAGGGATTCCGGTCCTGCCCATGCTGGAAATCGACCACCGGGGTATTCGTCTGACCGAATTTGATCTCGACGGCGTCCTGGCGCGGCGTCCTGGTTTGGTTCTGGTGGACGAATTCGCCCACACCAACGCGCCGGGTTCACGCCATCCCAAACGCTGGCAGGATGTCGAGGAACTGCTCGACAACGGGATAGATGTCTATACCACCCTGAACGTACAGCATCTGGAAAGCGTCAATGACCAGGTCGCGCGACTGACGGGTGTATGGGTGCGTGAAACCGTGCCAGACACTATATTTGAAGCGGCGGACGATATCGCCCTGGTCGACATTCCGTCCGATGAGTTGCTCAAGCGCCTGGCTGATGGAAAAGTGTACGTCGCCGAAGGCGCCAATACGCGCGCCGCCGAAAATTTCTTCAAGAAAAGCAATCTACTTGTCCTACGCGAAATGGCGCTTCGGCGCACGGCGGAGCGCGTCGACGCCCAAAGCGATGAACTCAATGCCGCCATGGGGCAGAACGAGGCGCAACTGGGTCACAAGATTATGTTGCTGATCGGTCCGGACCCGTTATCGACGCGCCTGATCCGCCACGCCAAACGCATGGCGGCGCGTGGCCGGGCGCCTTGGTTTGCGGTTTATCTGCAAAGCGATCGTCACGAAACACTCAATGAGAAATCGCGCGCCCGTGTCGAGCAATATTTGCGCTTGGCGGAAAATCTCGGTGCGCAGGTCGTCAGGCTATCCGGGGCCCAGCCGGCGCGCGATATCCTTACCTATGCACGTCAGAACGGCTTTACACGTATCATGGTGGGGCACAGGCGGATCAGATGGTGGTTAAAACCGTTTCGCACGGCCTTTGCCCAGCAGCTGATCGAAAACAGCGACGGCATAGAGATATCTGTCATTAACGGCGATGTCGCACCCTATAGCGTCACCGAAAATGTCGCTTCATCCCTAAGGCCGTTTATCGCACGCCCGATCGATTACGGCGTAGCGTCTGCTGCTGTGGCTTTGGCGACGCTGGCGGGCTTGCCGTTTCGGGACAAAACGCCCTCCGACAATCTAACCATGCTCTACCTGACGGCCGTGGTTATCGTGGCGGCAAGGCTCGGTCTTGGGCCGTCCGTTGTCGCATCGATACTTAGCGTGCCGGCATTCAATTTCTTTTTCGCCGAACCCTATTACACGTTCAATTTCTATGACTCGTACTACTACATAACCTTCGTCTTCATGCTGGTAACTTCTCTTGTGGTGGGATCGCTTACGGCGCGGTTGTCGCGGCATGCCCGTCAGGTCAGCGAGCGTGAACGCGAAACCCAAATCCTGTATGGGCTGACGCGGGCGCTATCGTCCGTTCGGGGCGTGGATCGGATATGCGAGGTGGCTATTTCGCATCTCAGCGCACCCTATAATCTGGCGGTAAGCCTGTTCGTCGACTCGCCCGAGGGGCTGGGTTGCATTCCGAAGAGCGCCGGACCGGAAGACATGAAGGAAATGAGCGCGGTGCGCTGGGTCGCGACAAACACTCAGATGGCCGGTCGTGACACCGATACCTTGCCTTCGGCCTCGGGGCTATACCTGCCGTTGCAGGCCGAAAACGAAACCCTGGGTGTGATGGGTCTGACGCCGAACGGTAATGGTCGCCGTTTTACCGGGTCAGAAATCCTGCAATTTGAAACCTTTGCCAGCCTTGTCGCCGGCGCGCTGCAACGGGCGCGTCGCTCGGACGAAGCCGAGCGGTCCAAGGTCGAATCCGAGAATGAACGCCTGCGCAATGTTCTGCTGTCGTCTCTGTCCCACGATTTGCGTACGCCGCTGACTGTTATGAATGGTTCGGTCAGTCTCCTGCTTAAGATGCGTAAGGAATTGCCGCGCAAAGCGATGGACGAACTGACAGGGCTGTGGGGGCAATTGATCCGCTTGCAGAAATTCGTTGGCAACCTGTTGAACATGGCGGCCATCACCTCGGGAAAGATGACGCTCAATTTTCAGCCGTACATGATTCAGGAAATTATCGGAGCCGCGCTTAGCCAGGTCCAGTCGACGAAGGAAAATCGGCAACTGCGCACGCAGATCGTCGGTAATCTGCCGATGGTGCAGATTGACGGCGGGCTGGTGGAGCAGGTCTTTGTCAACCTGTTGGAAAATGCGTTCCAGCATACGGCGTCCGATGGGGAAATCGTCATCACGGCTGAACGCGACGCCGACCGGTTGCGTATACGCATTTCCGACAATGGTGCGGGTCTGAAGACAGGGGACGAAGCGCGCATTTTCGAACAGTTCCAGACCGCCCAGACGCTGAGTTCCGACCGGGCGGGCGGCACGGGTCTCGGCCTCGCCATCTGCCGGGGTATCGTCCAGGCTCACGGCGGGATGATCTACGCCCGTAACAATTCAGACAAGACTGGCGCCAGTTTTATCTTTACCCTTCCTATCGTCCCGGAAATGCCAAAAGAGATACTATGACCGATAGCATTCGCATCCTGTCCATCGAGGATGAAGCTGACATACGCAAATTTTTGCGAGCAACGCTTGGCGCCAACGATATGACCGTCATCGAGGCCGAAACGGGGAGGGAAGGCCTGCGGCTGGCGACCAGCCAGACGCCGGACATTATCCTGCTGGACCTGGGGTTGCCGGACATGGACGGGATGGAGATTATACGCCATCTGCGCGACTGGACGTCCATACCCATTATTGTCCTGTCGGCGCGTGGGCAGGAACGTGACAAGATTGAGGCTCTGGAACTTGGGGCGGATGACTATCTGACAAAGCCGTTCGCGGCCGGGGAACTCATTGCCCGAATTAAGGTCGCCCTGCGTCACGCGTCACGGCCAAAGGGCGATGCGCCGTTTGTGTATGATTATGATGGATTGACGATAGACAGCGCGGCACGACGGGTTCGCCTGGATGGTGAAGATGTCCGACTGACGCCGATCGAATATCGTTTGTTGAGCGTACTTGCACGTAATTCTGGCAAGGTGCTGACCTATGCGTCTCTGCTTAAGCAGGTTTGGGACCGTCACTCTCCGGATAATCAGACATATTTGCGTATTCACACCCAGCATCTGCGTGAGAAATTGAAGGATGATGCGTTGAACCCTCGGTTTATTGTGACCGAACCGGGGATCGGCTATCGCCTAAACCCGTAGAGCTCCGGCCCTTAGGCCTCCAAGTCTGGGGCCTACCGCGGGCGTTCGTGCTGGTGCATGGTTTCGATCAGTTCTGCGGCACCAACAGGTGCCGCCATCGCCAGGTCGGTGAAATGATCAAGCGTGTCACTGAAGCTGAGTTCGCTGACTACATATCTGATAAGGGCGGTACGAACCGCAGTGCCGACCTCGTGCACGGTTTTGTCTTCCCGCGTTTTCATGCGCAGCGCGATGTACTCGATGATGTCGAGCGCAATATCGTCCCCGGCGTAGCCTTCGCAGGTAAAAACCACGAGGTGCGCGGCTAACTGGGTTCTGACAACAAGCCTTTCCGAGTCCAACATGACAGCTCTCCTTTGGTGAGATCGTCCCAGAACGAACGTCAACAAACCATGCGTTTACGGGGAAGGCGTAGGGGGTAAAATATAAGGAACCCGGTAAATGGTTCCTTTATGTCGCCATAGGGACATCGGAAACTAGTCAAATAGACGTACGGCGGCGAATCCAGCCTTGGTCGGATGACAACTGCGCTGACGGGCCTAGTCATCGTCGGCCTGGGAGGCGGCGTCCCAGGTTCTGCGGGCGAGTCGCAATCCCTTATAACGCCGTTTTGTGAGCGGTAACATGTAGTCAAAGGCGCTGGGAGTTGACTGAGCGTTTAAAAATTCGCGCATAAGGCGTTCTAAGCTCGAAAAACCGTTTGGAGAGGAAATTTTTTTTGGCCCTCGGATAATTTTTTTTGCGAGCCCTTTGCAACATTAACTATCGGACATGTTTGAACTTTTAGTTCACATTTTGCTAAGGACCTGCTCTTGGAGGTCACATCGGCGTGAAAAGTCTGTAACTGACACCTTGACGTTTAAGGCGTTGCCGGATCATTTAGGCCCAAACCGCTTTGCATCACAGGTGTAACAGCCTGTAACAAAGAGGTCGCCTTTTGGGTCTTAATGGTCCATACTGGCAAAGTTTGTGTACCGGTACGATGTGATACGGACGTCAGATTCTGTACGTATTGGAGTCGGGGCACGAGGAAGTGTGGGGAGCCAAGGACTTGATGGTCCATGGTTTTTTGCGCGTCTGTTGTTTTTAACATGGGGTAAACGCTTCCCCTTTAGTCCTTGGTCAACCCTTCGGTGGGTGAAGTCCATATTCAGGAATTGGCGAAAAATGCTCGAACATAAGAAATCTAACCCGCTCATTGCTCTGCTTGGCGCTGCTGCGCTGCTCATGAGCGCTCCCGCTATGGCCGCCACCTCCGCGGCCCCGGCTGCAGCCACTCCGGCTGCCACGGCTCCGGCAGCTACCGATGCGACCACCGACAGCAGCGAAAGCTCGGCCGCCGCTCCGGCGCACGTCAACGCCAACGTCGATTTCGTATCGATGTTCATGGGCGCCACCATCGTCGTTAAGCTGGTCATGATCCTGCTGGCCGTCTGTTCGGTCATCTCCTGGATCCTCTTGGTCATGAAGATGATGGACTTCGGTTCGCTCAACCGCGTCACCACGAACTTCCTGGAAGCCTACCGTGGCGCCCGCTCGATCGCCGACATCAATCGCATCTCGGTTTCGGACGAATTCGCTGGTAATCCGCTGGCCGACATGGCCGCTGTGGCCACCGAAGAAGTTCAGCTGTCCAAGCAAGCCGGTCTGTCGATCTCGGGCGAACACCGCGACGCCACCCTGCATCGCGCTGAAGCTTCGGTTAACGCCGTTCAGGTCGGCCTGGCCAAGCGCCTTTCGGGTGGTCTGTCCTTCCTGGCTTCGGTCGGTTCGACGGGTCCGTTCATCGGTCTGTTCGGTACCGTTTACGGCATCATGAACTCCTTCATCGGTATCGCCCAGTCGCACACGACCAACCTGGCCGTCGTCGCCCCGGGTATCGCCGAAGCCCTTATGGCTACCGGCCTGGGCCTGATCGCCGCTATCCCGGCCGTTGTCATGTACAACATCTTCAACCAGTCGATCACCAACTACGGCACGCGTTCGGAACAATTCGTTTCTGAACTGATGAACTCCCTGTCGCGTCAACTCGACAAAGGGGCGTAAGTAGTATGGGAGCCAAGCTATCAGGTGGTGGCGGCTCGAAGTTTCACGTCGAGGCCAACGCGGAAATCAACGTTACGCCGTTCGTCGACGTTATGCTGGTTCTGCTGATTATCTTCATGGTGGCGGCGCCGCTCGCCACTGTGTCGGTCGAAGTGAACCTGCCTCCGGCAGTCGCCAAGCCAATCCAAAACCCGCCGAAACCCGTTTACATCTCGATTACTAAAGATGCAGACGTGTATATCGCTAACGATCGTACGTCGCTCGATACCCTTGGGGATGATCTCAAGAAGGCAGTCGGTCAACGTAACCCCGAAGAAGAACGTATTTTCATCCGTGCCGACAAGAAGACGCGCTATGCCGAATTCATGAAGGTGATGAATAAGCTGCAGGACAATGGTTTCTACAGCGTCGCTCTTCAAGGCGAAGACGACGCTAAGTAAGAGGGTCTATTTATGGAAGAAACACCCCATAGGAAACGGGACCCGATTCTTGATCCGCCCGAGAACAAAGGTATTCCACCTTCGCTCTGGGCCGGGATCGGCGTAGCCGTTGCCCTGCACCTGGGTCTTGCCTACTACTTCCTTCAGGCCAGGTTTGAACTGAAGGAAGTGAAATACACGGACGAAAAGGTCAACGTGGATCTGGTGGCGCCGCCACCACCGCCACCGCCGCCTCCCCCTCCGCCGCCGCCGACCAAACTGCCGCCGCCCCCCGTGGTTCAGCCGCGTGAGACGCCGCCAGTACCGAGTGTAACACCGCCGCCGCCGATTCCGGTGCCGCCTGTGCCAATCGAGAAAAAGGTCGAATATTCGGCGCCTCCGGCCGTAATGAATACCGGTGAACCGCCCCCCGTGGCGCCTCCTGGTCCGCGTTATGTGTCCGGTGAGTGGAGCTACCCCGGCTCTAACGAAATGGCCAGTTCCTATCCGGATCGCGCCGCGAATGACGAAGTTGAAGGCACGGTCACGATCGACTGTACCATCAGCACGGCCGGTCGGGTCACGGGTTGCAATATCATAAGCGAAAGCCCCAAGGGCTATGGCTTCGGTGCCGCAACTGTGAAGCTGTTCGTCAAGTATGCGAAGGTCAAGCCGAGTTCAGTCGGTGGCGAACTTCGCGATGGCGACCGGAAGAAGTTCACCTACAAGTGGGTTCTGGGCTAAGCCATAGAATTCGCAGCGAATGAAAAAGCGTCCCGCATGGAAATGCGGGGCGTTTTTTTTATACACTAAGCTACCCCATATCTGAGAACGGGTTGCATTTTGACGGTTGCGTCAAAAGCGGGGTGGTAGTATGCTCCTGTACAATAAGAAAAGTAATAAGCCGGACTTTTGATGCAGGCGTGTACAGTTCTGTGTTGTTTGCTAGGCAGGACTGTAATCCCCTCTGCGTGATATCTTTAATCATGGAGGAGATTTATTATGATCGATACGGTTCCAAGTTTTCGCTCGCCTCTTTTTGACGATGCAAAGCCCAAAAAGCTGCCTGCATCCTTTTATTGGGGGCTTCTGTTTGCCGTATTGCTACATCTGGCTTTGCTCTACTATTTCTTCAGTCAGACTTTTAGTCTGATGCCGGTGGAAACTGTGCCGGAAGGGCCGATCTATACCGTTGAGATTTTGCCCATGCCGAAGCCGCCCACGCCCACGCAGCAACAGCCGCCGGCGAGCCGGGTTGTGATTCATGATCCTGTCAAAGCGCCGCCCACTACGGTTGAAACCCTGCCGGTGCAGCCGTCAACGGACGCCAAGGTAGAAAGCGGCCCGGTAAGTCCGCCCACGTTGCAGCCCACCATAACGGGCGGCACGGACGTAAAGCCGGTTCCGGCGCCGGCAGTTGTGCACGCCCGCTGGACTCGCTTTCCAGATGCTGCTGCCCTGAGCGACTATTATCCCGAAAAGGCAGCAATGGCTGAAGTGGAAGGCACGGCCATCGTGGAATGCACGGTCCTTGACAAGGCCGGCCGCGTGGCCTGCACCCCGCTGTCCGAAACACCAGGGAACTATGGCTTCGGCAAGGCGACGGTTCGCATGGTTCAGGAGAAGGGGCGGGTGGATACGACCCAAGGAGATATCGCGGTGGGCGCCAAGCTGCGGGCCAGCATCAAATGGACCCTTGGTTAAGCTGATAGCTTCGGGAATAGAGTAATATATCCCGGACGTGCGATGGGTGCGTTCGGGATATTATTTTTGGATGTATCAGGTTAGACATAATCAAAGTGCCAATCTAACCCAGGATGACCTATGACGCGCTATCTGACTCTCTCCCTGACGGCTTCCGTCTTGCTCTCTTCGACCCTTGCACTGGGCGGCTGCGAAACCAATGAAGCGCTCGGCCGGTCGCAATTGCTGCTTGTTAACGATTCGGCGCTGGAACAGCAAGCCGCGTCTGCGTGGCAGCAGCAGTTGGCGACGGCCAAGATCTCGCACGATCCGGCGTTGAACAAGCGTATCCAAACGGTTGGAGGGCGTATCACGGCGGTATCCGGCATTCCCGGCACCTGGGAATATGTCCTCTTCGACGACCCTCAGCCCAATGCCTTCGTCATTCCGGGTAATAAGGTCGGCGTCAATACCGGACTGTTCAAGGTCGTGAATACGGATGACCAATTGGCCGCGGTTATCGGTCATGAGACGGGCCACGTTATCGCGCACCATGCGGCCGAACGAGCTTCGCAGCAGATGGCGACCCAGGCTGGCCTGGAAATCGCTACGGGCGTGACCAAAGGGAATGTTCAAAAAGCGATATCGAACTATGGTGGGCTGGGTGCGCAGGTCGGCTTGCTTCTGCCCTATTCTCGTAAGCACGAATCGGAGGCGGACCGCATCGGTGTCGATTTGATGGTCAAAGCTGGTTATCGCCCCGGCGCGGCGGTCGAAGTCTGGCAGAATATGCAGGCTCTCAATAGTGGCGCGCCCTCTGAGATCCTATCGACACACCCTTCGGACAAGACACGTATCAGCGATCTGCAAGCCTATATTGCCGCTAGGGGCTACAAGTAGGCGAGGGTGTGCATTGAACGGGCGATGCGCTCACAATCCGGTCCGAAGCTTGAGGTGTGGCGTTGGCTGAGCGGGATTGTCGCCGAATGGTCCAAAGCGATTTCACAAGAATTGCGTCGTTTATGACTTTAAGGGCTTGATCACGGGGCCGCGCCATATTAGAGGATGGCCCCTCGCGATAGCGTGCCGCCTTAGCTCACTTGGTAGAGCGCCAGATTGTGGCTCTGGAGGTAGCTGGTTCGAAACCAGCAGGCGGTACCATCGCGGCAGTTCCGGTTCCTAACCGTTTTTCTCCCAAATGCCATATTGCCGCATGGCGCCGCGTCGCGGAATCGCTTAGGTCACAGCCATGGCGCAAACCTCATCTCATTCTTTTATCGTCGTCGGCGCGGGCATTGTCGGCCTGGTTATTGCCGTCGCGGCGCAGGGCCGGGGCCACGCGGTTACGCTTATTGCCCGTGACGAAGCACGGGATACGGCGTCTGGCGTTGCAGCGGGTATGATCGCGCCCGCATTAGAGGCCCTGGCCGAAGCGGATCAAATACATGGATACCGTCGCTTGAAAGCGGCGCAGGCGGCGTGGGTTTATTTCGATGACCTATGGCCCGAAGCGGTGCGTAAGGCTCTGGCGGCGGCGCGAAATGCCAGTCAAAGCGTTTATGTGTCGGCAGGTACGACCACCGACGTCGCCGCCAGTCTCGATGCGATGGGGGCCGCCTACACCCAAACGGGTGTTGAACTTCGCATCGGCGACGACTGGCTGGTCGAGGCGGAGGCCACGATGGCGGCCTTAAAAGCGCAGTTTCTGGCGACGGGCGGCCGCTTCGTGGCCGGCGAAGTGATCCGTGCGACAGCGCATTCGGTTCAGGTCGCTGGCGGAGACATCCGTCATGCCGATCATGTTGTCGTTGCCGCGGGTTTCGACGCGCAGAAACTGGCGGCTGACATACCCAGCCTTCAAGTCCTTGAGCCCATAAAGGGGCACCTCCTTGATGTTCCCGGACGCGGCGCTACGGGTGTCTTGCGCTCACCGCGTGGCTATCTCGCGGACTATGGCCGTGTGGCCAAGTTCGGCGCATCGATGCAACCGGGTCGGTCCGATCGCGAGGTCGAACCTGGTATTGTCGCTGACCTGAAGGCACGCGCAGAGGGTATGGGCATCGGGTTGCCGGATGACGTCACACCACGTACCGGCGTGCGGGCCGCTACTCCGGACGGATGGCCGTTGATTGGCCGTGATAAGGCTTCCGGCGTGTTTGTGGCCGTGGGTATGCGTCGCAACGGCTATATATTTGCGCCATTTGCCGCCAAGATCATACTGGCGCTTGTCGAGCAGCGCGACGGCGCCGATGATGGCCTATACAGGCCTGATCGCTTCTGATATTTCAGGAATTAAACGCATGTTAACCATATATGCGGCAAAATTTGCCGCATAGAGGTTTTTAGTCATGCGTACCTATATTGCCCCCGACACCCAGACCAACGCCTTGAACCGCACGGCGGATCAGGTGGTGCGCTCCGTCACGGGTGGCGCGCGCCAGGCCGGCAGTGGCGTTATGGGGGCCTTGCAACGGGCGGCTGAGGCAACAGGGGTTGATTTCAGCTACCTTGTCAAGACGGCGACGCGCGAAAGCTCTCTCAATCCAAACGCCAAGGCGCCGACCTCTTCAGCCGCAGGCCTGTTCCAGTTCATAGAGCAGACTTGGCTCGGCATGGTCAAGTCGCATGGCGCCAAGCACGGCTATGGCTCATATGCGGACCAGATATCGGTCGGTCGCGATGGCCGTTACCGCGTTGACAATCCGGTCGCACGTAAGCAGGTGCTGGGCCTTAGATATGACGCTAACGCCAGCGCCGTCATGGGCGCTGAACTGACGGCAGGTCATGCCGCCTACCTGAAGGGACGTATCGGCCGGGCTCCGAACCAGGGTGAGCTATATGTGGCGCATTTTCTGGGGGCTGAAGGCGCCGCTGACTTGATCAATGCCAGTCAGACGCGCCCCTCGGCGGTCGCGGCTAATCTGTTTCCCGCCGCGGCGCGTGCTAACAAAAGCATTTTTTACAACCATGGTCATGCGTTGACCGTGACCGACGTCGTGGCCAATCTGACAAAGACGGGCGGTTCCGCGCCGGTAACAGTTCGCGAACTGGACCCGATCGAAGACGATGCGCCGAAAATCGCTAATCCCCTGATTGCCGCGCGTATGGACAAGGTGCGGGCTGATCAGGCGATTCTCAGCCTTGTGTTCGGCACGGATACCAATCAGCAGGGCGCGCTGTTTACGACGCAACTGCTTTCGGCGTTCGGCCCGGAAGCGGACGACGGCGCAAGCAACGGCCGATCCAATCCCTATAGCCAGGCCTTTGGTGATCTGTCAGGCTGAGGCTGATGTCCGCGCAATAGCCCGGACCAAGGCCTCTCGACTGAGCGGCATCAATATTGATTTTACGCCAAGGCCGTCCAGGATTTCAGCCTGGTCACCATCCGGTAGCAGCGCCAATATGTCGAGCTTTGCGTTTGCCTGGGTATTGCGAAGGGTGTGTAGAAAGCTCTCCAGCCGGGCAAGATTTTCGGCATCATCCAGCGATTCGAACCCGCCCATACTGATCAGGCAAGCATCGACCGGGGCCTTTTTCGCCAGGGTTAGCGCCCGTTCGCGTGAGGTTGACGTCAGGCACTTATGGCCCAGGTGTTCCAGCATGTCGCGCAATTGCGCCGCGCGCAGACTGTCATTGGATATCAGCAGCACCCGAAGGGAATGGTCGGCGGTCGTCTCTTCCGCGGTTTCTGGTTCATGCGGACGCGGTGGCGCGGAGGCCTTGGCATCGAACGGCAAATCCAGCCAAAATTTCGAGCCGACGTCCAAGGTGCTTTGCGCGCCGGTGCGCCCCCCCATCAATTCGCTTAGCGAACGAGACAGGCTAAGGCCCAGACCGGCGCCCAAATGGCCGGATGAGGTCCGCAGGATACGGGCGTGTGGACGGAAGGCCTGTTCCAGTTCGTCATCGCTCAGGCCGGGACCTGAGTCGACGACTTCGATGCGCAGGTAACCGTCGGACAAGGGGCAGAGTTTCAATTCGACGCGGCCCTGCTGCGTGTACAGCAGGGCGTTGCTGAGGAGGTGCGCTAAAATCTGCTCGACACGGTGTTCGTCGCCGCGTACGGCGCCCTTTGCAGGCAGGGCCTGCGCGTTGTGGGTTAGGGTAAGCCCCTTGCTGCGCGCGAGGTCCGCGAACTGAGCCATCATGCGCTCGGCCAGCAGATCGATATCCAGTGCTTGCAGGTTCAACTCGATTTGCCCCGCGGCTGCGGTATCGTTGTCCAGTGTGGTGACCAGGATGGATTGCAGATGGGTCACTTCTGATAGGGCACTGTCTACATACTGACGCGGCGCGGGCGCACGCGTCAGGTGTGTGAGCCCCTGCAACAGATTCTGTTCTATGCTTTTCAGGCCCGTCTGCACTTCCCGGGAGAGAGTTTCCATAAGGGCGATCTTGGCGTCATTGAGGACCTGAGTGTCGGCACGAGCGGCTTCGCGCTCGCGCGCGATTTCAAGCTGGCTGTTTTCCAGAAGATAGTGTTCCTGCATGTGACGGTTCAGTATAAAGCCCATGGCCAGCGCAAGCGCCATCCCGCCGGTCATGAACCGGCTGATGTCGCCGTTTGGATATAGGTAATGCATGGCGAAGATCGGCCCTGCCGCAGCCAGCGGGCCCAGGATCAGCAGGCACAGCAGCACAGGGGCGCTGAAAAATATTATGCCGACGGCGGCACCAGCGCAGATCATCAGCAGAAGTTCCGCATTATTGCCCGCAGCAGCCGTGCTCAGCGAAATGACCACCAGCGAAGCCGCCCAAAGCCCGCCGGCGAAAAACTGGCGCCGCTGACGCTCGCGGATCAGGGCGATGCGAATATCGGTGTCGGGGACAGGATGGGTCGTCATGCGTTTGGCGGCCTGTGCCTTCATAACCATGAAGACGGTCCAGTTGAGCACGAACAGGGCAATGTAGATGGCCTGCAACCAACCGGGTATGCTGACGGCAGCCGCCCAAAGGAATGGCGGTAATCCAATTCCGAAAAAGCCAAGTGCGTAGGGCGACAGGCGCCATTGCGCCAGCAAGCCATAGTCAAGAACGACCCACTCACGTGCGGTGCGGACGGGGGGAGAGATGGGGCGGGTCATATGCTTACTGGACGCGGTCATTCCGGCGAATGTAACCTATAGTCGTTGCCGCGCGGTTACTTCGGTCATCAATTCGGTCGGCAAAAAGTAAAAAACCGATATGATTTTGTTTCTCGTTTCGCAGCCATGTTTTGACAAGTCCAAAAATACAAAGGTTTACCCGGTCGAAGTTTTTTGCGTAGAACGCGTGGATACAGGCGTAATAAAGGTTTCGTTAGCTTTACAGCGCGACACTTGCACCCATTGTTTTGCAAGGATTCGCGATCATGACCGCCGTAACGAGCTTTCATCACAGGACAACCTTGTCCGATATTGATATCGAGCGTCTGGTGCGCAGTGAAAACGCCGACGACCGTGCCGTTGCAACGCACAAGATATGCCGGGTGATGGAGCGCGGGCGCCTGGGGGACACCGATCGCGCCGCCGCGCAGGAAATTATCCGGATGCTGGCTCAGGACGCCGCCGAACTTGTCCGCCGGGCCTTGGCCGTGACATTGCGCACATCCGAACTCCTACCACACGATGTGGCTATGAAACTGGCTCAGGACGTGGTCACCGTCTCGGTGCCGCTGCTGACCTTTTCCCCGATATTCAGCGATGAAGACCTTGCCGATATCATTCGTTCCGGCGGTCCGGTTCGTCAGATCGCCGTCGCCAAGCGCGAAACCTTGTCCGAGGTGGTAACGACCGCGCTGGCCGACAATGGCGTCGAAGAGGCGGCTGTGATTGCTTGTGCCAATGACAATGCGCGATTTACCGAAGGCGGCATGAACCGCGTCATGGATCGCTTCGGTACATCCGAGGTGCTGCATAGTGTATTGGTCAATCGCAAGACCTTGCCGGTTTCGGTGAGTGAGCGTCTGATCAATGTGGTGAGCGCCAGTTTACGGGAACAACTGATCGCCCATCATGCCATCAAACCGGAAACCGCAGTAGAAATTGTGACGGCAGCCCGGGAACGCGCCACCCTGGACATGGCCGATCAGGCCGGCGCCAGCTTCGATCCGCAAGGGCTTGCCAGCCATTTGATGGCGTCCGGGCGACTGACGCCCTCTCTGATCCTGCGTGCTCTGGCGCGCGGACATATGCCATTCTTCGAACACGCCCTGTCGGAATTGTCCGGCGTGCCGCATGAGCGGACCTGGCTGATGGTGCATGATGCCGGATCGTTGGGGTTGCGGGCTATCTACGACCGTGCGGGTCTGCCTGGCCGTATGTTCCAAACCTTCCGTATGGCGGTAGAAACCTATCATACCCTTCAGGCCGAGGCCGGCCATCTCGATCCTATTCGGATGCAGGAGCGTTTGATCGAGCGGTTCCTGACGCAGGTTCCGTTCGCGCCTCGCGAAGATCTCATCTATCTTTACGAACGCCTGGATCGTGATAGCCAGGGGCGGCTTTGGGCGAAGTCGCCGGAAAAGTCGGCAAACGACCTTCTTAAAGCGGCATGATATGTCTAACGAAAAAGGCCCGCACGTGATATGCGGGCCTTTTGATTTCGTTGCGGATAAGATCAGGTGTTAAGGCCGATCTTGTCCAGGTGTTCCTTGACGCGGGCTTCCAGGGTCTCAGACAAGATCTTACCGGTCGGATGATTTTCAGTCTTGATCTGTCCGCGGACGACGGCCCGTATGGCGTCCATATGCGCCTCGACCAGTTTCCACGGCGCCTGAGCGCGTTTTTCCTCTTCGTCCAGCATCTTGCACAGTGAGCCGGATATACGGGTAATGAGGGGAAAGCCGTAGGTCGTGCCGAGCCCCTTCAGATCGTGCGCGCGATAGAAAAGCTGATCGGCGTTTTCTGGGTTCAATCCATCCGCCTTGATGCGGGCCTGGACGTCTTCAAGCTTGCGAATTTCATCCATCAACCAGTCTTCGAACTGGCTGGAAAGGTCGGCGAGAGCCGCCTCGGCCTTCGCGATCGCTTCTGAATCCAGCGCACCCAAACGACCGCCAACCTTGGCACGCAGGGTATTGGGAACTTGGATAATCTGTACTTTTTCAGACATGGACATGGGGAATGGCGACCTTCTAGCAATTCTTGGCTGCCACATTAACCGTAGGAAATTTAAGAACCGCTAATAAGAACGATCTTTTTGAATAACGTCTTCAAGACATGAACTGTTCGGCCAAAACACGCTCGTCGTATCCATTCCCGGCATCGAAAAGCAGGGTGGCTTTCAGATCTTCGGCCTCGCTGATATCGACGCTGACGACGTCGCGGACATCGAAGGTATCGGCGGCGGCGCTGATGGGGCGCTTGTCGACTTCCAGGGTTTCGATGCGAACCTTGGCGGTGTGCGGCAGGATGGCGCCACGCCAGCGCCGGGGACGAAAGGCGCTGATCGGCGTGAGCGCCAAGGCCTTGGCGGTAAGCGGGATGATCGGACCGTGCGCCGACAGGTTATAAGCCGTCGAACCCGCCGGTGTGGCGACCATAATGCCGTCGCACATTAATTCATCCAGACGGACCTTTCCGTCGATGTAAATCTTCAGTTTGGCGCCTTGGTGAGACATGCGCAGCAGCGACACCTCATTGAAGGCGAGGGCACTGTATTCTGTACCCGCGCGCGTTCGTGCCGTCATACTGAGGGGGCTGATCAAGGTGCTTTCGCTCTTCAGTATCCGTTCGATCAGTCTGTCTTCGGCATAATCGTTTAGCAGGAAGCCCACCGATCCGCGGTTCATACCAAAGATGGGAATTTGCTCCTTCAGATACTTGTGTACGGTCTGGAGCAGGAACCCGTCGCCACCGAGCGCCACTACCACATCCGGATTGCTGGCCGATCCATACAGAGACTTCAGCCGCGCGCAGGCGGCCTGAGCTTCAGGGCGATCGGAGGCAGTGAAGTCGAGACGTAGAGACATGACGTCTATCTAATCAGGTTTCCCGTTTTCGTCTATAGCGCTTTCCCTAAAGTCACGCGTAGGTTCCAAACGAAAATATCTATTAAAACAAAATCGTATACATCTGTCGGGCGACGGCGCGGTCCGGAAATGACGCTGGCAAATCAACTCGCCGAGGCGATCAGGGCGGCCAATTTTCGGCGGGCGTCCTCCGGCGCAAGGCTGAACACTGACAGTATCAGCGGCTTCTGCCCCTCCGCCAGATGCGGTTCGCCGCTATGATAGTTTTGCCACTGTGCCATGACGTGAAGAAAAATGGCCCGATCCAGGCCCGCAGCGCATAAGGCAAGAGCCAGTGGGACGGGCGAAGGCGACGACAGAGCCTGGCTCAGGCCGGCCACATCCAGTTTCAGTCGGTGTGACATTTCTCTGACGAAGCCGGCGGTTTCGCCACCTCGCAGAAGGGCCAGAAGTTTGAGGTTCCCGTGACCCGTCGTTTGCGTCGGGTCTTGCCGGAGCTGGGCCTTGGCGTTTTTCAGACCGGGATGCGCCAGGACGGCTGCGCGGACATCCGGATTTGCGGCGGCGCGACGGGCGAAGGCGGCTTCGTCCTCGATGTCGAAATCCAGACGCATATTTCGCGCCATCGTGGCCACGACGCTGTCGCAATGGCTGCGGAACAGGGCTTTGATCACGCGCCAATCCAAACCCGGCCGTTCAGCGATCAGGCGATGATGGGCTTCGCCGGTGGCGGCGATAAGCGCCAGCAGCGCCTGGGGTGTCAGGGTAGGTAGGGCGGATTTCAACAGGGGAGCGGCCAGGCTGACTGGCATTCCGCACAGGCGGACGATCAGATCCTGGTCGGAATGAATGGGCTCACTGGAACGTCCGAGCGTATCACTGGTATGCGTATTACTGGCATGCGTATCACCGGCGCCCACGTCGGGTGTGGATGTCTTGACGGTCGTCAGGCCGGAGTCCTGGCGGGCTGCGGGAACGTCGAAGTCAGGGGCCAGTTGCGGGGCGGGCAAGGTGGTTTCCAAAATTCCAGTCGGGCCGGTCGCCATATAGGCTGCAGGCAGATTCGTAATCGCGCTGACTCTGGGGGAACAGGGTGAACACTTACTTAATGCCGCAACGGCCCGGCTTGATGGGGCTAGAATTGACAACCTGGCCGGGAAACGCAGTTATATTTCGCAAAATAGTCTGTGTTAATCTTGTCTCAATTCGGCGTCAGTAAGCTGATCGCCTGTTAGTACCATAAACTAAGTGCAACCATGTCTGAAATGCACCAGGAAGCCCCGAGGGAGCCGACCACGGTTTTGCCGCGTATACTTGTCAACGGGCGCGAAGAACTGATGCTTGAACGTGCCGACGCCGTCGAAATTGTCGAGCGTTTGCGCGAAACTCATGTCGACATCAATGGTCACACATTTCTCCTCAAGCTCGATACCTTGGTCGTACGTCTCGGTATCAAGTGGGACGTGAAGCGCGAGCTGGTATTCGAACATTTGAAAACCGCGTTTGAGCGCATCTACTCGGAACCGAACTGGTGCATTGGCATAAACGAGGATTGCTTCCTCGGCATGATACCGGAAGCCGGGAAGCGCAAGGGCGCTTTGTTTATGACGGAGCTCTGGCGCGAACTGTGCAGTTTCTTCGTCGGCGACATGTCGGCGCTGGAGGTGCCGTTGTACGATGTACTGGCCGAAGATGTCGATTGCCTGTCATTGAAAAAGATAGACATTAATGCCTGCTACGACGTCGACGAGAGCGGAAACGGTCCGATAAAGGCACGCGCCGCCGGTACGCATCCAGATGGAACCCACGCCGTGGATGGCAAGGCTGACGGTGCGCAGGCTGCCAACCGGCCGATCATTGTCGCCGCTACGGTGTCCTACGCCGGCCGTAACCTTAAGGTCGCCAGCGCCATCGAACCGCTTTTCGAAATGAAAAAAATGGTTCTGATCGGACATCGGCTTGAGGCGATGGTCATGGAGGCGCTCGACAACACGCTTCTCGATCGCAAAGGCCTGGCCAACCTGGATTGGGGCTTGCGCGAAATGGTCGATATCATGAATATTGATCAAGGGCTCAAGCTGCTGAAACTGCGCACACCCGAACAGCGCAAGATGATGATGGTGGTGCCCGCGGCCTTTTCGACCTTTGCCTCGGCACGTGCCCGACAGAAAATTACCGCCGAAGTCCAGAAGGCTGCCGCCGAAATGGGGCTAAAGGTGCTGTTCGAAATCCGTGGGCTTGATGGCGTGCCGCCGCACCGCGTTTTGGAAATCGTATCTCTTATAAAGCCTTACTGCATGACGGCCGTTGGTTCCGTCAGTCCTGACCGTAAGATTATCACCGGCCTCGCCAAATGCGGCCTGTCCGGAGTTTGCATTGAGTATGATGGCGCAAAGCGTGACGAAGACGGTTTGCGCGATTATCTCGGCGCGCTGGCGGCGGCGGCGAAGGCGTCCGCAGGAGCCTGTATGGTCCAGGGTTTTGACAATTATCGGCAAATGGCCGTAGCCCGGCTGGCCGGTGTGACGCACGCGAGCATGAAGACGGCGGCGCTCATGTCACCCAGGGGAGCTGCGCACATGGCGGCGAGCGCGGCCGAGGCGTTGAAGGAAACGTCTGCGCCTTTAGCGAATAAATTGCCGCACGATTAATCGCTCTTTGCGGTGGTTGCCCCCCATCTCAAAATCAGCCGTTTCTGAAGACCTATCCGTCCTCAAGAGCGAAATGTGTCGCACGACGCCGGGTCACCTGAGCTGAAGCCGGTCTTGAACCACTGCACACGTTGCGCAGCCGACCCATGCGTAAAGCTGTCGGGGACGACGCGGCCCTGCGCCTTGCGCTGTAGGGTGTCGTCACCTACCGCATTGGCGGCGCCCAGGGCTTCATCGATGTCGCCGGCCTGAATCCAGTGTTGCTTTTGGTTCGAGGTGTTGGCCCACACGCCCGCATAGCAATCCGCCTGTAATTCAAGCTTAACCGACAACGCATTGGCGCCGCGTTCGCTCAATCCCTGTTCCTCGCGTTGTACCGCCGCACTGGTCCCCAGCAGATTCTGGACGTGGTGGCCTACCTCATGCGCGATGACGTAGGCTTTGGCGAAATCACCCTTGGCGCCCAAATCCGTATCCATGGTGTGGAAGAAGTCGAGGTCGAGATAGACCCGTTCATCCGCCGGGCAATAGAATGGGCCCATGGCAGATTGGCCGAACCCGCATCCAGTCTGGGTCCCCTGACTGTACAGAACGATGGTGGAGGGATGGTAAGGCTTTCCGGCCGCATCGAACAGGGATTGCCAGGTATCGTTGGCCGAGGTGTGTATGACATTGGAAAAGTCGCAGGCCTCATCGCCCTGAGGGCAGGTGCCGGTCGCTGTTCCTTGCTGAGCCGTCGGCGATTGGTTTTGCAACTGGCTTCCCGCGTTCATAACGGTGGAAGGGTCGATGCCGAAAACAAAATAGCCAATAAGGGCCAGGACCGTCAGCACAACACCACCGCCGCCCGCGATGGGAATAAGACCGCCGCCACGTCGGTCTTCGACATCTCCCCTGCGTCCACCCTGCCAATCCATGCTCATCTCCCCGTTTATTGCAGATGCCGCCAAAATGACGGCGTCCAGATAAAAATGCAGCGTGATTTTTTATTCACGCTGTCCCGCCTGACGACCGCTAGCCAGTTAACCACCTTTTTCCGTTTGCGAAGGTTTAACCTGCTGACAGCTTCGCGTTGTTTTGTGTTATAGGGCATAAAATCAGACAACGTGGCGCGGGGGCAACGCTTTGAAGGCGTTTATGTCAGATTTTTAATGTGGCCTTCGTTGACTCACAACCTGGGCCACCTCATCATGCAATATAAAAATATTTCCCGTAATGTTGAGTTGTCGGGCGACAAAAACCTAGGATCAAATGGGCATGACTTCCGGTAGTATTGAGGGGCGCAAGCCCGGTTTTCGCGCTGTATTCGCGGTCGGCGTGTCGTTGGCGCTTGTTTTAGGGAGCGGCCTTTCGGCATGTGGCGAAAAAAGCAAAACCGATGGTGATAAAAAAGGCGGCGCCTCTGGGCATGCTGCCGTTGTAAATTTCGCTACCGCCCGTGATGCCACGGCACCTGTGAAGATCGCGGGGACGGGGACCATCAGTGCCTGGCAGGAAGTGATTGTCGGCGCGGAGACGGGCGGACTGACGGCCGTGGCGCTTCTGGTCGATGAGGGGCAATCGGTCAAGCAAGGCCAGCCCCTCCTGCGCATGAATGATGTCCTTCTCCAGGCCCAATTGAAACAGGCGCAGGCCAATTACAATCAGGCCAACAAGGCGTATCAGCGCGCCCAGAGCCTTTTCCAGCAGGGATATCTCTCCGCCGCCGCTCTCGACAACGCCGAAGCGTCCAAGCTGACGACGGAAGCCGCCATGCAGACGGCGCAGACCCAACTCAGCATGGCCACCGTGCGTGCGCCGGTTTCCGGCATGGTGACGCATCGTACCGCCGTCCTGGGCCAGAATATCCAGCAAGGCGCTGAACTGTTCCGCATTGTGCGTGACGGCCGGATCGAACTGAACATGCAGGTGGTCGAATCGGACCTGCATAATATCCACGCCGGCATGGCCGCTACGGTGACCAGCGAGTCGACCGGTCCCGTGACCGGCAGCGTTCGCATCGTCACGCCGATGGTCGACCCGTCGACACGCCTGGGCTATGCTCGCATCTCGGTGCCCTGGTCTTCGGGTCTGCGCCCCGGCATGTTTGCCTCCGGCTCCATCGACGCCGGTATGCAGAACGTGCTTCTTATCCCGCAACTCGCCGTGGTCTATACCGAGAACGTGCCGAATGTGTACGTGATCGGTGTCGATAACAAGGCGCACCTGCGCAAGGTGGTCATTGGCTCGACCACGCCGACCAAGGATATCATTATCAAGGAGGGGCTGTCCGTCGGAGATCGTGTGGTCACGACCGGCGCGGGCTTCCTGAACGATGGCGACGCTGTCAAGGCGACGCCTCAACCGGGTCAGCCGCAAACGGGCGGAGAACACTAAGATGTCCAGCCCTGCACCCCAAGGTGGGGGCGGCTTCCAGATTTCGTCCTGGTCGATCCGCAACCCCATCCCGACTCTCGTCTTTTTCGTTGTCATGACGTTCGCCGGCATTCTGGGCTTTAGCCAGATGCGCATCAACAACTGGCCGGACATCGACTTCCCGCTCGTGGTTGTCACGGTTGTCAGGTCGGGCGCGGCCCCGACCGAATTGCAGAATCAGGTCACCCGTATTGTCGAGGACTCTGTCTCCGGCCTCGGCGGCGTCCGACATATCCAGTCCTATGTCAATGAAGGGGTCTCAACTACGGTCATCACCTTCCAGTTGGATACGGACCTGGAAAAGGCGACGAACGATGTTCGAAATGCCGTGGCCGGCGTCAGGTCCAATCTGCCTTCCGATGTGCTCGACCCCATAGTGTCGCGCGTCGAGAACGCGCAAGGGCAGCCGCTGCTCAGCTATACTATACGCGCCGCGAACATGTCGCCGGAAGACCTGAGTTGGTATGTCGATAACGATGTCGCCAAGCGCGTTCTCGGCGTTAAGGGGGTATCCAAGTTGACCCGCGACGGCGGTGTCGATCGTGAAATCCGCATCGAGCTGGACCCCGCCAAACTGGCAGCCCAGGGCGTAACAGCCGGTGACATCAGCCAGCAATTACGCAATTTCAACGTCAACATGCCGGGCGGCCGCTTTAATGCGGGGTCTTCGGAACAGACCATCCGTACCGTGGGCGGCGCCAATAGCGTACAGCAATTGTCCGATACCCGCATCACTCTGTCCAATGGCGGCAGTGTCCGCCTAGGCGATATTGCGACCGTCATCGATACCTGGTCGGAGCCGCGCACTCGCGCCCGCTATAATGGTAATGAAGTCGTCGGTTTCAATATACAGCGGACCCGTGGCACCTCCGAAGTTCATGTCGCCGCCGGTGTGCGTGCGGCCATAGCCGCCTTGAAGACCTCGAACCCGAACGTACAGATCGAGGAAGTCTCATCGAGCGTCAAGGAGGTGCAGCGCAGTTTTGACAGCTCCATGGAAGCCCTCCTGATCGGCGCGCTTCTGGCGGTCTTCGTCGTGTGGCTGTTCCTGCGCGACTGGCGGGCGACCTTCGTTTCGGCCGTCGCCATGCCTATGTCGCTGCTGCCAACCTTCTTCATAATGCATGCGATGAACCAGTCGTTCAACGTCGTCACGCTTCTGGCGTTGTCGCTGACCGTTGGCATCCTGGTCGATGACGCCATCGTCGAAATCGAAAATATTGTCCGCCACATGCGCGAAGGCAAAAAGCCGTACCAGGCCGCCATCGAAGCCGCGGATGAAATCGGACTGGCTGTTGTGGCGACCACGGCAACCCTGATTGCGGTGTTCGCCCCCACCGGCTTCATGCCGGGCATTGTCGGCCAGTTCTTCAAGAGCTTTGCCATCGCGTCCTGCGTTTCGGTCTTCTTCTCGCTAGTCGTGGCACGAACCCTGACGCCGCTGATGGGCGCCTATCTGCTGCGTGCCAATCCTAAGCATGACAATGACAAGCCGTTCTGGATGGATGGGTATCAGGCCATGCTGCGCTGGTGCCTCGAAGGCCACGTCAAATGGCGTTGGTATATCTTTTTCCATGGCGTGATCATTGCGACCATCTTCTTACTCGCCGGCTTGCCGAAGGGGAATATGGTCGTTGCCGGCATCGGCGTCGCTGTGTTCCTGGTCGCCGTGCTCCTGACGATCGTCATACACCGACCCTTCATGAAGGCGCGGTGGGCGGCGCTGGAAATTGGGTTGATCATTTCGCTTGGTCTTATCGCTATGGCATCGGGCACCTTCATGCCGCACCCGGCACCCGGCGCGACCGGGCCGCACCCGGCAATGATCCAGCCGACCGTTCCCGGCATGATCGCTGGGGGTGTCATCGCTCTGATCGGCGTTGGCTTACTGATCGGCACCATCGCTCTGGTGCGAAAGCTCAAGACCTCTCTCCTTGGCGCGCGTTGGGCGGTCATTCTCGGCGGCATCGCCTTCTTCGCCGGATCGATTGCGCTGCTTAGCACTATTCCGCAGGACAACATTCCGGCGGATGATTCCTCGATGTCGGTGATGACGCTCAAGCTGACTCCCGGTACGCCGCTTCAGGAAACCGACACCGTCGTCAAGAAGATCGTCGCCGACCTGAATACACACAAGGAGGTGCGCAGCACCTACGCCGTGATGAATATGGAAAGCGCCACAATCACGGTCAATCTGGTGCCGAAATCGGAACGCAAGCTGTCGCAAACCCAGTTTGAGCAGCAGTTCTCCAAGACCCTCGCCAAATATCCTGGCATCCATTCCAGCTTCGGCCAGGATGGTGGCGGCGGCACGGGCGTGGCCTACATTCTGGCCTCGGACAACGAAGCCCTTTTGGCCGCAACCTCGCGGCAATTGTTGCGGGAAATGGCCGCCCTGCCGGAACTGACCAATGTCCATTCACAGGACAATCTGACCCAACCCGAAGTCATCATCACGCCCAAGCCTGACCAAGCGGCGCTGATGGGGGTATCCACCGCCACCATCTCTTCGGTGGCGCGTGTCGCCACCGTGGGGGACATCGATCAGATCCTGGCCAAATATAATGATGGCGACCGCCAGATCCCGATCCGTGTCCTGTTGAAAGCGGATGCCCGTTACGACATAGGCAACCTCAATACGCTGATGGTGCCGACCAAATACGGCACTTCCGTCCCGCTGACCGCAGTCGCCGACATCACCTTTGGTGCGGGCCCGATCCAGATCAACCGTCTCGACCGGACGCGGTCGGCGACTGTCAACGGCGATCTGAATGGCGTGCCCAACGGGACAGCGGATGCGGCGGTCATGAAGACGCCGACCATGACCAAGATCAAGAATGGTGAGATTCCAGGTATTCGTATTGTTCCCAACCCGAATACGGAAGATTTCCTGGAAATGGTGCCGAATTTCATCGCCGCCATCCTGACCGGCATCGCCTTGATGTATGTCGTCCTGGTCTTGCTGTTTGGATCCTTCTCCCATCCGGTGACCATCCTTCTGGCCTTGCCGCTTTGTTTCGGAGGGGCCTTCGTGGCCCTGATCCTATGTCGTATGAGTCTGTCCATGCCGTCCTATATCGGCCTGATCATGTTGACCGGCATTGCTGCCAAGAACTCGATCCTGCTGGTCGAATACGCCATGGTGGCCATGAAGGAAGGTATGTCGCGAACGGAGGCCCTGTTCGAGGCCGCACGTAAGCGGGCGCGTCCGATCGTCATGACGACCGTCGCGATGGGCGCCGGCATGATCCCGGTGGCCATCGGTAACGATGCCTTCCGTCAGCCCATGGCCGTCGCGGTAATTGGCGGCCTCATTACATCGACCCTGTTGTCGCTGTTGTTCGTGCCGGTCAGCTATACAATTGTCGATCAGATATCGAACTTCTTCGGCAGGATGATCTCGCCCTTCTTCCACGCTCAGGGCAAGGATGAGGCTTAAGGTTTAGAGCCTCATGCCGAAAGTGGACCCCACTTTTCGGAAAAATATGACGCGTTACAAAGAATTAGAGCCATGAGGCGGCTTAACTGAGCCGACCAACGCTCTAGCCTCCATCCATAAAGAAAAGCCCGCCAGGCAATCTGGCGGGCTTTTCTTTGCCGGGCCTAGCAGGGATCAGAGGGGAAAAATTTTGATCGCCGTAATCTGATTTCGCTGCTTGCGCATGATCTGGAATTTACGGTCATAGAAGATAAAGGTCTGGCCGGGCTCCGGGATTGTCCGGGCTTCATGAATGACCAAGCCGGCAATAGTCACAGCGTCTTCGTCCGGTAGCTCCCAGTCCATGGCGCGGTTGAGGTCGCGAATCGGCAGATCGCCATCGACATGGATCGATCCGTCGCTTTGCCGACGGATGGCCGTCATGACGGCGTCGTGCTCATCGTCAATCTCGCCGACGATTTCTTCCAGTATGTCTTCGAGCGTGACCAGACCCTGCAAGGCGCCGTATTCATCGACCACCAGGGCAAAGTGCGCCTTCTTCTTGCGGAACGCCGCAAGCTGGTCCTTGAGATTGGTCGTGTCCGGGATGAACCAGGGCTCACGGGCGATGGCCATGACGTCGACGCTGCTGATATCGCCCTTGGCGCGGATAACCGCGGCCATGAGGTCGCGCGCGTGCAAAATGCCGATAATGTTTTCCGTATTTTCCTTATACAGCGGCACGCGCGTATGGCTGAAACTCAAGGCCGTATCGATAATCTGGGTGGTCGGTAGCGTAGCATCGATCATATCGATTGATTTACGATGCACCATGATCTGGCTGACATCCAGATCGGCCAGATCGAGTACACCGCGGAACATGTCGCGGTCTTCGCTTTGCACGGCGCCTTCATCGTGGTGGTATTCGACGGCGCCACGGATTTCTTCATGTGCCGCCAGAACGTCGACTTCCATTGACATGCGGACGCCAAAGAGCCGCAGGACCGCGCGTACAAACCATTGGACGGCATTGATGATTGGGCCGCAAATGAAAACTGTCCAACTCACAGGGCGCGACAGAAAGCGCGCCACATCGTCCGGACGCATAATGGCGAGGGTCTTAGGCAGAACTTCGGCGAAGATCAGCACCATGACGGTCATGAAGGCGGTGGAAATAGCCGCGCCCCACGGGCCGGGGATGGCGCGGTCTATGGAAATGGTGGCGATCGCCGAAGCGCCGATGTTGAGCACATTCTGCAGCAACAGAATGGAGCCGATCATCTTCTCCTGATTGGTCAGCAGCTTGTTGACGCGCTTGGCGGCCTTGTCGCCGTCGCGTTCCAACTGGTGCATGCGGCCCCTTGATGCCGCGGTCATGGACGTTTCCCCTGCGCTGAACAGCGCCGACACCCCCAGAATAACCAGGAGAACCGGTATCAGGGCAAGGAGGGAGGCGAGGAGCATGGTAAGCCTTTAAAATGCGGCCTGTGAAGAAACGGCGCCATCGAGGATAAGGAATTCGGCGATACTGTCCGCGGGCACCTTCTTGGCGACGAAGGCGCGCCCAATGCCGCTGACCAATACGAAGGTGAGGGCGCCGCCCTCCGCCTTCTTGTCGTGACCCATATGGGTGATCAGCCGGTCAGCGTCGAACGGCGTGTTGCGGATATCGGCCATGCGCGTCGGCAGGCCAGCGTGGCCGATCGCCGCGACGGCGCGTCCTTCGTCTTCTTCCGTGCATTCGCCGTTGAGGGCGCTGTAACGGAAAGCCTGGCACATGCCGATGGCAACCGCTTCGCCATGCAGGAGCACGTCGCCAAAACCGACCTCCGCTTCCAGGGCGTGACCGAAGGTGTGGCCGAGATTGAGCAGGGCGCGCTGGCCGCCTTCGCGTTCGTCGGCGGCGACGATTTCGGCCTTCATTTCGACGCTACGCGCCACGGCATGCAGGATGGCATCGGGTTCCAGCGCCAACACGCGTGTATCGTTGGCCTCAAGCCAGTCGAAGAAATCACGATCCCCGAGCAAGCCATACTTGATGATTTCGGCGTAGCCGCAGCGGATTTCGCGCTCAGGCAGGGTTTTCAGCACGTCGAGGTCACACAGGACAAGACGGGGCTGCCAGAAGGCGCCGATGAGGTTCTTGCCCTTTTCGTGGTCGATGGCCGTCTTACCGCCGACCGACGAATCGACCTGGGCCAGAACGCTGGTCGGTATCTGGATGAAATCGATGCCGCGCATATAGACGGCGCAGGCGAAGCCGGTCAGGTCGCCGATGACGCCGCCGCCCAGGGCGATGACGACATCCTTGCGGTCAAGCCCGCAATCGAGCAAGGCGTCGATGACGAATTTCAGTCCGTCGAACGATTTGCTGGCCTCGCCGGCGGGCACGACGATCTTATGCGTCTTGTGACCCGCAGCCTCGAACTGCGCCAGAATGCCATCGGCATGCAACGGCCCGACGTGGCTGTCGGTTACCATCACAACCCGTTTGTTGGTCAGGAACGGACCCACCCATTTTTCGGCTTCGGTCAGGAGACCCTGGCCGACAATGACATCATACGGCTTGAAACCGTCACCGCTGACGGGAATGCGTTTAACGGTCATTGGCCACCTTCGACGTGGCGGCGCAGGGCTTCGATCACCTGATCGAGCGCCTTGAGGTGGGATTGGTCGCCAGTATCCACAGTGATGTCGGCCATTTCATAGAGGGGGTAACGAGTTTTCACGTGTTCTTTCAGTACGTCTATCGGGTTGCGGTCCCTGAGCAGCGGGCGGTGGGGACGGTTGGCGACACGACGCGCCAACACTTTGATATCTGTCTTGAGCCATAAGGTAATGGCCTTGGCCTTCAGGTTTTCGCGCGTCAATGGGTGAGTCAGCGCCCCGCCGCCGGTGGCCAGTATCTGAACCGGCGCGTCGAGCAGGCGGGAAATGACCCTTTGCTCTCCGTCGCGGAAGCCTTTTTCACCATAGCTGGCGAAAATGTCGGCTATACTCTGTCCGGCGGCCTTTTCAATTTCTTCGTCTGCGTCGACGAACGGCAACCCGAACTGATCGGCCAAACGACGGCCGATAGTGGTCTTACCCACGCCCATCAGGCCGACAAGCGCTACGGTTTTCGGCAATAGGAAAGAGGGGCGAGATTGGGTCTGAGAGGGCTCGGCTTGCGCAGTCATGCGTTTGCTTTACACGATGTTAGGGCGTTATTGCCAGAATTATTCCGGCGTCGGAGCTTCCGCCGCGTGAGTACAAAACACGGTCGCGAAAATGAACAGCCGATTTGACCCCGTAAAGTCGTTCCTCCAGATGATGGCGGTTGAACGCAACGCTGCTCGTCCGACACTGGAGGCCTATGGCCGCGACTTGGCCGACCTGGCGGAGGCGTTGGAGGTAACGCCGAGTGGCCTCCTGCAATTGACCGAAGGGGATCTGGCGCGCTATTTCGGCCTCCTGAACGAACGTGGCCTGTCCGCAGCGTCTATGCAACGCAAACGCTCCGCCATACGGCAGTTCTTTCGCTTCTGCATGTCGGAAAACCTGATAACCGCCGACCCGTCGCGCAAGATTGCAGCGGCGAAGAAGGGGCTGAGCCTGCCCAAAATTCTCTCCTCCGCCGAAGTTGAGGCGCTGATCGCTGCCTGCGCCGAAAAAAATCCTGATCAGGCGATCCGCCTGGAATGCTTGATTGAAATGGCTTACGCCTCCGGCATGCGGATATCCGAACTGGTAGGCTTACGTCTCGATGCCGTACAGCGCGACCCGGCGTTCCTGATCATCAAGGGCAAGGGCGGTGTCGAACGGCTGGTGCCGCTTAACCCATCGGCACGCCTGGCGATCAAGGCCTATCTCGATATTCGCGGCGCCTTCCTGCAATCCAGGGATCAGGCCAACCCCTTTCTGTTCGCCTCACGCGGCGCCGAAGGGCACCTAACGCGCCGGCGGGTCGGACAGCTACTCGACGAGGCGGCGGTGAATGCCGGCATAGATCCTGCCCGGGTGTCGCCGCACGTCCTGCGTCATGCCTTTGCGACTCACCTCCTGGAAGGCGGCGCGGACCTGCGAACGGTGCAGACCTTGCTGGGACACGCCGATATTTCAACGACCCAGATATATACGCATGTCGCCTCCGAACGTCTGCGTGAAGTGGTCGAAAGCCATCATCCGCTGGCCAAGGCGCGGCCCGGTGACTAAAAACTCCTTTGACGGACGCGAACTTGCTGTTAAAGGCCATCTCCCTTATTCGATATTGGTTTTTAACAGGCTCCGCGCACACATGGGGCATTCAAGAGCGACCTGATGCGACATTATCTCGAATTTGAACGTCCCATTGCGGACCTTGAAGCGAAGATTGAAGAACTGTCGGCTTTGTCGCAAAGCGGCGGAGCCAATCTCGACGTCGAACTGCGCGCGCTGCGCGACCGCACCGAAGTGCTGCGCCGTGAAACCTATTCACGCCTGGAGCCGTGGCAGAAGACCTTGGTGGCCCGTCATCCGGAACGTCCGCATCTGGTCGACTATATCAATGGTCTGATCGAGGACTTTGTCGAGCTGCGAGGCGACCGCAAGTTTGGCGACGATCAGGCGATCGTCGGTGGTCTCGGCCGGTTCCGCGGTCGGGCCGTCGTGGTCATGGGCCACGAAAAAGGTCACGACACCACCACACGGCTCAAGCACAATTTCGGCATGGCCCGCCCGGAAGGCTACCGCAAGGCGGTTCGCCTTATGGACCTGGCGGAACAACACGGCCTTCCCGTACTGACTTTGGTCGATACGGCCGGCGCATATCCCGGCATCGGTGCCGAGGAACGCGGCCAGGCCGAAGCCATTGCCCGCTCGACCGAAAAAGGCCTGACCCTGCGCGTGCCGATGATTGCTACGGTGACAGGCGAGGGGGGGTCTGGCGGCGCCATTGCGCTGGCGGCCGCCAACCGCGTGCTGATTCTCGAACATTCGATCTATAGCGTGATCTCGCCCGAGGGCGCGGCCTCGATCCTGTGGCATGATGGTTCCCGCGCCAAGGATGCCGCGGAGCAAATGAAGATCACCGCGCCTGATCTGCTCAAGATGGGCATTGTCGACCGTATCGTCGAAGAACCGGCCGGCGGCGCGCATTCCAACCCGGAAAAGATGATAGAGACGCTTGGCGACGTGCTGGAAAGCGAGCTTCAGGCGATGAGCTTCCTGACTGAGGACCAATTGGTCTCGCAGCGGGCGCAACGCTTCTACGATATTGGGCGCAAGGGGCTGACCTGAGGCGCTTACGGCCGAAAACCACAAATTTAACAGGGCGCAAGGGTATGTCCGGTAACGGGCTGTTTATGTCCTTCTGATAATTGGTAGCTTTGAAACAACTTGTGAGGGAACGGCGGCTCTCCCTATTGGTGACAGGTTGCCATCTTTCGGAGTCTCCCCAATGCGTTCCTATCTGCTTGCCGCCGCCGCGGCCGCTCTCCTTCCCGTTGCCGCACTCTTTCCCGTTGCAGCTCAGGCGCAGATTGCCCCGGACTTTGCCGGCGTCCGCGTGAGCACGCTGGGCGTTGGCGCGGAATTCGGCCTTAAGCTCAATGACCACTTTACGGTCCGCGCCATCGGCAATGGGGCAAATTTTGGCTATCACGACACGACCGACGACGGCATCCGCTATGATGGCGACCTGAAGCTGGCGTCTTACGGCGCTCAGGTCGACTATCGCTTTGCCGCCAATGGTCCACTCTACGTGACCGCTGGCGCATATAAGAACGACAACAAGGTCCAGGCGACCGGGCGATACACCGGTAATGTGATTGTCGGAGGCATCCCCCTGACGCCGGCTCAGGTTGGTGTCCTGACTGCGCGGGCCAAATTCGACGATACCGTCCCCTATCTTGGCCTGGGCGCGCGTTGGCCGGTTGGTCATCTCGAATTCAACCTCGAAGCCGGCGCCTATTTCCAGGGCCGTCCGCGCGTGACCCTGACATCGGACAGCATCTACGCCAATGATCCAAATGTGCAGACAGCCATCGAAAACGAGCGCGCCAGTCTGGAAAACGATATCAAGGACTTCAAGACCTACCCGGCCCTGACACTGGGTTTGCGCTATAAATTCTAGTCCCTTGGCGGCTTCGCCGATTTGGCGATCTAATGTTTCTCAAGGGTGACCTGATGCGGATAGGGGATTTCAATTCCCGCCGCGTCAAAGGCGGCTTTGATATCGATCATCAGGCGAGTTCTGGCGGCATTGGCGTTGGCGGGCATAACCCATATGGCCACCTTGGCGGTGATTCCGCTGGCGGCGAATGCAGCAAGGCCGACGACAGGATCGTGCGTGCTTAACCGGTCAAGTTGGGCGCGCGCCACCTTGGCGAGAATATCCAGCACGTCCTGCAGATCGCTGTCATAGGCGACATCAATGGGAATCTCGATTTTCATCGCCGCGTTGGTAGTGATGTTGTAGATCTCGTTGGTAAAGACCTTGGTGTTTGGAATGAACACCCGCACATTGTCCCCGTTATTGATTTCCGTCGAGAACAGGCCGAGACGATGGACTGTGCCCTTGACGTCACCGACATAAACGATATCGCCGATGCGGTAGGGTTTGTTAAACAGGATCATCAACCCCGCCGCGACGTTACCGAGCGTGCCCTGCAAGGCCAGGCCGATCGCGAGAGAGGCTGCGCCGAGGACGGTCAATAACGACGCGGTCTGCACGCCCAGACGGTTCAAAACCGCCACCAGCCCGACCGCGAGTATAAGCCAGCGCACGACCTGCGAGAAAAATTCCAGCAGCGTGCGGTCACTCTCCTTGTGCACCAGACGCCGTGATGTACGCTTTACCGCGTCTGAGGCCATGCCGGAGACGATCCAGGTGACAACGAAGATCAGTGCGGCCCAGCCAATATTGGCCATCATTTCCGGACGCGCGCTAAGATGTGCCCAGACGATATTGGCCTCACGCGTCACTTCATCGATGATCGGCTGAACAGGGCCTAGGGTGAAGCGGGTCGCACCGGACATATGGGCCTCCTTGGCAAATAAGATTCGACCGGTTATCCGTATGGGATGACGAAGGCACTGACAACTCTTTCATGGCCTCAAGGGGCATACGCGGCGCGGCTCGTGCTGGCTGCCGTCCTGGCGATGTTCGTCTCGCATTTTCTCCCCGGACATCATGAATTCAGTGCAGTCATAAGCGCTTTGATCGTTGTGCGCCCGTATAGCCAAGGCGCCTTCAAGGCCGGACTGATGCGTCTGCTGGCAACTCTGATGGGTATCGCCCTGTCGTTCTGCGCCGTAGCCTTGCATAAGGTTGGCTTGAATGCCTATGCCCAGCTGTTGATCGGGCTGGTCCCGCTCGCCATTCTGACGGCGTATAAATCGGAGTTCCGCTCGGCCCTGATTGCCGCTGTGCTGATGTTGGGCGCGTCTTCCAGCGCGACGGCCGGCCTGACGGGTTTGGAAGACGCTGCCGTCGGCCGGGCCGTTGTCGTCGGCATCGGTGCGTGCATTGGTGTGGCGATTTCCGTGCTGGTCTTGCCGAGGCCGCATAGACAGGCCGTCGCCGACAAGGCTCTGGAGATCATGATCCAGATGATCGGCGGCCTGACTGCCGATCCGTCCAAAAAAACCGAAACAGCGGATACGCGATTACGCCGGGCTCTGCTTGACTTGGGTCAGATGCACCGGGACAACGGCAACGCAAACGCCGAAGACGACCCGTCAGGCCAAATCGTCCGCCTGGTTCGTCATGCCCAGGCAGTCTGCCTTTTGTTGCGCGTCGAATGGCGGCGCGAAGCGGGCGAGGGACGCGAGGCATTCTGCACGGCGATGATAGACTTGTTGAACGCCTTGCGTACGGGGCGGGTCGATGAGAATAAAGCGGCTGACCTATGGAAACGTCTGCCAGACGTCACGGGCGTACAGAACTGGATGGTCCGGGCACTGGCCAGCGACGTGGTGCGGTTGGCCAAACTGGTCTGTTAGAGATACGCTCTACGCCTTTCGCCGGGCGCGGAAAAAGGTCTTTAGCATGTCGGCGCTTTCTTGGGCCAAAACGCCCGATGTCACCTCAGGTTTCCAGTGACAGGTCGGCTGAGCGAAGAATTTTGGCCCGCTGACAACAGCGCCCCCCTTGGGGTCGTCGGCACCGTAGATGACGCGTCCAATGCGGGCGTGACTGATGGCCCCGGCGCACATGGCGCACGGTTCGAGCGTGACGTAGAGCCACAGATCGGTCAGTCGATAATTGCCCAACTGTTCGCCGGCGGCCCGAATGGCCAGTATCTCGGCGTGCGCACTGGCGTCATGTAACGAAATGGGCGAATTTCTTGCGCTTGTTACAACAGTTTTACTTGACGGATCGAAGATTAGAGCGCCTATCGGCACCTCACCGGACAAGGCAGCATTTCGCGCCTGTTCCAACGCCTGTGCCATCAAGATCAGATCATCTTCCATGAGGTCTTAAAGACGCGGTGGTACGGAGGCGTCAAGCAAATTTAGAAAGATATGACGTGACCCAAGACAGTAACGCTGGAGAGCGTAACGAACCCGAATCCAATGATGAGCCCCGCGAACTGAGCGCCGAAGACATTCAGCGCGCTCGTGAATTGCAGGACATCGCCGACGGTCACCGTTATGTTCCGCAAGAAATGCGCGATGCGCGCGAGGCACAATCCGAACGCCCCAAGCGCGCCAAGAAAGATGACAAAAAGGACGATAAGAAAGCCGCCGCCAATAGCGGTGAGCGTATCGCCAAGGTCCTGGCCCGTGCCGGTCTGGCCTCGCGTCGGGAAATCGAACGGCTGATCGGCCTGGGCAAGATCGCCGTCAATGGTCGCATCCTTGAAACGCCGGCCGTCCTGGTCAAGGCGACCGACGTCATTACGGTCGATGGCCAGGTGATCGGCAAGGCCGAGCCCACTCGCCTGTGGCGCTATCACAAACCCGTCGGCCTGGTGACGACCGAACGCGATCCGTCCGGCCGCCCTACCGTTTTCGACAAGCTGCCATCGGATCTGCCCCGCGTGCTGAAGGTTGGCCGCCTCGATCTGAATTCCGAAGGCCTTTTGCTACTGACCAATGATGGCGAACTGGCGCGTGCGCTTGAACTGCCGTCCGCCGGCTGGGTGCGCCGCTATCGCGCCCGCGCGCTCGGTAACACCACGCAGGCGCGTCTCGATGCCCTGAAGGACGGTACAACCGTTGACGGTGTCATTTATGGCCCAATGGAAGCGACGCTCGATAAGATGGCGGAAAAGGCCGATGGCCGCGCCAATTGTTGGGTCACGGTGTCGATCACCGAAGGCAAGAACCGTGAAGTGCGTAAGGTGTTGGAATCGATTGGCCTTAAGGTCAATCGCCTGATCCGCCTGGCCTACGGCCCGTTCCAGCTTGGCAATCTCGAAGCCGGTGAAGTGGAAGAGATCGGTCCGCGGGTCATTCGTGAACTGCTCTCCGATTTTGTGTCCCTGAAGAACTTGCCGCCCGAGGGTGCGTCCCAGACCCGCTCGGCGTCTGCGCCGCGTTATGACAATACCGGGACGGGTACACCGGCCGGCCGTCGCGGCGGCGGTGACCGCTTCGGCGACAAGCCCAAATTTGGTGACAGCAAGTTTGGCGACAAGAAATTTGGCGACAAGCCGAAATTCGGTAACAAGACGTTCGAGGACAGGCCCAAGCCATTCAAGCCGCGCACGGAATTTGAAAACCGCGAATTCAAACCGCGCGATTTTGACGAACGTCCGCGTTTCGAAGGCGATGGCGAAGCCCGTGATCGTCGTCCGGAGCGCGAATTCACGCCGCGCCGCGACTTTGGCGACAAGAAGCCATACGGCGACAAGAAAGCGTTTGGTGAAAAGAAACCCTGGACGCCGCGTGCGGAAGGCAGTGAGCGCCCGCGTTTCGATGATCGTCCGCGCCGCGATTTTGGCGACCGTCCGCAAGGGGATCGGCCTCAAGGAGATCGGCCTCAAGGAGATCGCCCGGCCTATAAGAAACCTTATGCCGCGCGTGAAGACGGTGAACGCAAGTCCTATGGCGATCGCCCGCGTCAGGACCGCTCGCAAGGCGAACGTCCGTTCAACAAGCCCTATGCCAAAAAGCCCTATGGTGACCGCGATGGCGTACCCGCCGGCGAGGCTGGGGCCTATGAACGCGCCAAGCGCGAGTTCGGCGGTCAGAGGAGCGAAGGCCGCAGCGACGAGAAGAAGGCCTACGGCGACAAGACCTGGACGCCGCGCCCAGACCGTGGCGACCGGCCGCAAGGTGATCGTCCCGCTTTCAAGAAGCCCTATGCTGCCCGCGAGGATGGCGAGCGCAAGTCCTACGGTGACAGGCCGCGCCGCGACTTTGGAGATCGCCCTCAGGGTGACCGCCCGGCCTTCAAGAAGCCCTATGCTGCCCGTGAGGATGGCGAGCGCAAATCTTACGGTGACAGGCCGCGCCGCGATTTTAGCGATCGCCCACAAGGCGACCGTCCGGCTTTCAAGAAGCCTTATGCTGCCCGCGAGGATGGCGAGCGCAAGTCCTATGGCGACAAGCCACGGCGTGATTTCGGCGACCGCCCGCAGGGTGATCGTCCGGCCGCCGGAAAAGAGTGGAAGCCGCGTGAAGAGGGCGGTGAGCGCAAGTCATACGGCGACAAGCCGCGCACCTATGGCGATCGTCCCCGTCCTGCCGGTGGCGGTTTCAAAGGCAAGCCGTCCGGTGGCTATTCGTCTGGTGGTCATACATCGGGTGGCAAGCCGCCGTTCAAGCCGCGTCGCGACAGCTAAGGGCCTGAGCGTTGCGTATTGTCGGGGGAAACTTCAAGGGGCGTGCGCTTGTAACGCCGGACGGGCAAAACACCCGTCCGACGTCCGATCGCGCCCGCGAAGCTATTTTCAACATTCTGGCGCATGCCGATTGGGCGCCCACTCTTGAAGGCGCGCGCGTCATGGACGTGTTTGCCGGCTCCGGGGCGCTGGGCTTTGAGGCCATGTCGCGCGGCGCCGCCTTTTGTCTGTTCGTCGAAACGGACGACGCAGCGCGCGGTGCCATCCGCGACAATGTCGAGACATTCGGTCTTTTTGGCACAACGCGTGTCCACAGACGGGACGCAACCCAACTCGGGACACGTCCCGGCTCTCAGGCCGAGGCCTTTGACTTGGTTTTTCTTGATCCGCCCTATCGCAAAGGCTTGGGAGAGAAGGCCCTGACGGCCTTGGCGGGCGGTAATTGGTTGTCTGAAAATGCCATAATTGTCTTCGAACGGGCCGCTGATGAGGACGATTTTGTCACAGAGCTGTGGCAGAAAATCAACGTCAAAACCTATGGCGCGGCGCAGGTCTTGTTTCTGAAACAAAAAATTTTTAATTCGTAAGTCACAGATTTCATTAAATAAAAAAGTCATAAAAATGGCATGAGTGGCATATTTAACGCATTGTTAAATAATAGCTATTGACGGCTCCCGTAACTTATCCCCAATATGTCCTTAATAGGGCGTAAACCATAGGCAAGGCCGAAAACAAGGCACAAAAATTGCTGGACGTCCTGGGTCTGCTGTTACTTAAATTAGGGGTCAAGTGATGGATATTCAAACCGTAGAAGCCGTGAAAACGCGCGCATCGAAGCGTCGTCCCGATGCCTTGAAGCTGCTGCTCGTTGCCGGCCTGAGCGTTCAGGTATGGGGTGTAGTGATGGGCCTTGGGCTTATCATTCTGAACCTGACGCACTAAAGCCTTTTCGAAGTCTGCAACCCGGCGGTTGCGGGCTTTTTTATTGGGTAGAATACCACAAGGGCGAGGGGCCACGTCGGGGCGCGGTTGATGACTGCGCCCCGACTATTTTGTTACTATTAATGCATCGCCTCTAACGGCGGCCAAACAGCTTTTCAATGTCTTTGAGCTTGAGCTCGACATAGGTCGGTCGGCCGTGATTGCACTGACCGGAATGGGGCGTGGCCTCCATCTGTCGCAACAGGGCATTCATTTCGTCGGCAGTCAGGCGACGGCCCGAACGTACACTGTGCCGGCACGCATGGTCCCCACAGATTTCCGCCATACGTTCTTTCAGGGCCAGCAACTCCCCATGTTCGGTCAGGTCGTCTACCAGGTCGCGGACCAGGCCACCGATATCGCAGTCGCCGAGCAAGGTCGGTATGTCTCGGACGAGGACACTGGTCGGGCCAAAGGCCTCCAGCCCCAGGCCCATGGCCTGAAGATCGGCTTGCCGGGCTATGAGACGGCTAACTTCTTCGCGTTCCAGATCGACGATTTCGGGGATCAGCAGGCTCTGGCTCTGAACCTGTCCGTCGGCCATGGCCTGCTTCATCTGCTCGTAGACGAGGCGTTCGTGGGCGGCGTGCTGATCGACGATGACCAGGCCGTCGGCCGTCTGGGCGATCACATAGGTTTCATGTATCTGCGCCCGCGCCGCGCCCAACGGAAAGCTTTCGGTCGTGGGGGAAGATGCCGCATCGGTCGACGGGGCGGAACCGTCCGCGCCCGTCCACGTTGGGGCATAGGCTTCAGTCACACCAGCATATCCCTGGCCACCGTAGTCGAGACCAGAATAGTCTTGATAGGCGGCTGGTGCCTCGACCCGCGCGGTCGGTGCGAAGGTCGAATCGGGCGGGAAGGGCGTAAGAAAGGGGCGGACTGCGGCGATCTGGGACGCGGAGGCCGGATTATAGGGCCGGTTGAACCCTAACAGAGGCTGAACGGCCTGCGGCTGGAAGGCGCTGATGGTCTGATGCGCCACGGTGGTGGCGGCGCGGTGGCCTGCCGACGCCAGGGCATGTTTGAGTGCGCCGATAATCAGGCCGCGGACCAGGTTCGGATCGCGGAATCGCACTTCCGTCTTGGCCGGATGCACATTGACATCCAGGTCTTCCGGATCGATTTCGACAAACAGGGCGGCAAGCGGATGCCGGTCACGCGCCAGGAAATCGGCATAGGCGGCCCGCAACGCGCCAGCCAGAAGCTTGTCGCGGACAGGCCGGTTGTTGACGAACAGGTACTGGTGCATGGCATTGCCGCGCGAAAAGGTCGGCAAACCGGCATAACCCGTCAGGCGCACACCTTCGCGTTGCTGGTCGATCAACAAGGCATTGTCGGAAAAATCGTTACCCAACAAGGCAGCCAGGCGGCGCAGGCGACCGTCGAAGCCGGTCGTTTCGGCATAGAGCTTGAGAATCTTTTTGCCGTCGAGTTCGAGCGAAAAGCCGACATCTTCGTGCGCCATGGCCTGGCGTTTGACCTCTTCGGCGATGGCCATGTTTTCGGCGCGTTCGGATTTCATGAATTTCAGGCGGGCCGGCGTGGCGTAGAACAGATCGGACAGTTCTATCCGCGTGCCATGATCGCCACCGAAGGCCGCAGGCTTGAGCGGCGAAATCGCGCCGCCATCAACCCGGATGTTCAACGCATCGCCATTCCGCGGGCGCGAGGTTATGCTGAGCCGCGCCACCGAGCCCATGGACGGCAGGGCCTCCCCGCGAAACCCGAGCGTTTTGATGTGCAGAAGATCCCAGGTGCCGTCGGATTGCGGCTTCAGCTTGGAGGTGGCATGGCGCTCTATGGCCAGTTGCAGATCGTCGGCGCCCATCCCTGAGCCATTGTCTTCGATCAGGATGCGCGACAGGCCACCCAGGTCCGCACGAATGTCGATCTGCCGCGCACCGGCATCTATGGCATTTTCCACCAGCTCTTTGACCGCCGAAGCGGGGCGCTCGACGACTTCGCCGGCGGCGATGCGATTGATGGTATCTTGCGGTAAGCGCTGAATCTGAGACATGAAAGGCCTTGATTTTGGCCTCCCGCACGCGGGAGACCCGAAGGTCTACACTATAGAAAGCGCCGCCGGGTTTGTAGTGATTCTTATCACTTCAGCGGGCGACGGAATATCAACGCCATGCGATCGGTCTGGCCACGGATCGACGGATCGAAGACGTTCTTCAGGTGATCGTCCGCCGGATTGGCCAGGGCATTGCTGTTTTCAACCTGTTCGAAGCCGGCGGCCTTGAAATCTGCCAATACCCGTGTGTCCTCGATGCGGTGAAGCGTATTGGTCGCCGTCGCGCCGATACCGGGCGCGGTCTTGTGGTCGGTCAGGATGACGATGCCGCCGGGCTTGAGCAGGGCGAGCAGGGATTTGTCGAAGGCCACGGCGTCATGGCCCGTTTCATTATAGGTGTCATGATAGACCGTGCCGATGAAAATAACATCGTAGGGCTGGGCCGGTGCCGGTATCCGGGCAAACTCGGCGGTCACGAGGTGCACGTTGGGACGGGCGGCAGCCAGGGCCTGGCGGGCGGGCTCCATCTTATAGCCGTCGACCCAGCTTTGTGGATTTTGCGAATCGACTGTGCCCGTGCACACCGCCGCCGACAGGATATAGGAGGCGTAGCCGCCGCCGGCGCCAATATCCAGCACATGATCGCCGGGCTTAACATGGCTCAGGACAAAGCGGGTTTCGCTGAGACGATGGGCATCGTTGTCGCGCTGCTTGGCTGGCCGGTCGGCCTTGGCCAGCACGGCTTCGACGCGCGTATCGAGCGGCGCGCTGACAGCGCATTCCGGAGTCTGCGCGACAGCAAGGGATGACAGGCCTGCCAGGGACAAAACCGTGACGAAGGCGACGATACGCTTAGACACCATGATATTTCTCCTGGATTGGCCTGGCTGAGATTGAAAAAGGCGCTCCGAAGGAACGCCTTTTACGAGAGTCTAACAACTAAATTATCGGTGATCTAGAGGCCCGGCAGCTTGAACTTGGGGTTCGGCTTTTGGGTTATAATGATCTGCTGATCGCCGACCAGCGCCTTCAGACGCGCCTGCTCCGTGGCGGCATCGACCGGGACGGAGGTATTGGCCGCCGCCTCGCTGGCATTGCTGCCGGCAGACGCGGCATCGGCCGGCTTGCGCCAGAACATGACCTTGTCTGCGAAAGACGGTTCTTTGTAGGTCAGGTCGCCAAATTCATCGTCAACAACGTAGCGGGCCAGCGGATCGGCCGTTCCGGCACCCATGCGGGCCACCAGCTGCTGTTCGCCCGCCGACCGGTTGGTCGCGTCGCGTTGTCCCAGAAGCGCCTGACGCGCAGCGCTTTCTGGTTGGAGTTCCTGCGGGCGCGGAGCACCCGGCGAGGGCGGACGCAGGGCATAGTCCGGCGGAACAACCAGCGGCGCTTTGGTGACGACGCGGAATTCGTCGGGCACGACCTTGTTCAGGCCCAGGGCGTTCTTGGTGGACTGGCAACCCGAAAGGGCCACGCCCGCCATGATCAAAAGACCCGCCGCGATTTTTACCGACTTCATAATTCGCTCCGAAATGCCTCACTCGCGCCTGCGCAAGATGAAGAGTGATACTGTGTTTATCAGCCGCTGCCAAGCGTTAAGCTTAACCGGCCGTTTTGCCCTTTTCAGCCATATCCGCGCGGACGAAATACCACACGAGCAAGGCCACCCCTATACAGATCGCACTGTCGGCGACGTTGAAGACCCACGGGAAAAAGCCCGTTCCCCCAAAGTCGAGAAAGTCGACGACATAGCCCAGCCGCAACCGGTCGATCCCGTTTCCGATAGCGCCGCCAATGATCAATCCCAGGCTGACGATCAGCCAGGGATTGGTCTTTGTGCGCACGTAATCGGCAATTCCGAAGGCCATGCCGAATTGAAACAGCACCAACAGCCATCGGCCCAGGCCGTCTGAAGTCAGAAGGCCGAAGCTGATGCCCTGGTTATGGACCATGGTGAGCGAAAAGAAGGGCAAAATATTGACCTGCTGTCCGATCTCGCGAAGATTCAGTCCGTAGAGAACCCCAAGCTTGGTTGCCTGGTCGGCGATTAAGACGAGCAGGGCCAGGCCCAGCGCCTTTAGGCCTTCGGCACTGTACAGGGGCGTAAAATGCGCTTTCAGCTTGTCCATAAGGCTTATCCGGCGTGTGTGGCGTCAAAGGCAGCGACGGCGTCGGCATCGCGCAGGCTGAGATCGGGATAGCGTGGGTCGCTACCGACTTCGGGCAAGATGCGCCATGATCTCTGGCACTTCTGGCCTTCGGCACGGGCGAATTCGACCGCGATCATCGGCAATCCTTCGAGCTTGAAAGAATCGGCCGGGGCCGGTGCGATCGACAGCGTCGCCTGAGAGGTCCGGAAGACCTCGGCCGCGTCGATGCCGGCGAAGGCTTCATAGGCGGCGTTGTCGGCGATGTAGACGATCGGCGCCGCTTCCAGGGCGGAGCCTATGACCTTGTCCCGGCGCTTTTCTTCCAAGGCAGCCGTCACGACGGACAACACGGTTTCGATCTTGGACCAGCGCGCGTGTTCGGCCAGGTTGTGCCACTCGTCAGGTGCGGCGTCCAGGACGCGGAACAGGTTGGCTTCGGCATGGCCGCGACTGGCCCAGGCTTCTTCCATGGTGAAGGTCATGATCGGCGCCAGCCACAGGGTCAGGCGTTCGAACAGGATATTCATCACCGTCCGGCAGGCGCGGCGGCGCGTGGCCGACGGCTGGTCACAGTACAGGCTGTCCTTGCGGATATCGAAATAGAGCGCCGACAGGGTCTGGATGCAGAAATCGGCCACCGGACGGACGACACCGGCGAAATCATAGACGTCATAGGCCGCGCGGACCTTGGCATCGAGCGTATAGACCTCATTGAGGATGTAACGCTCAAGCGACGGCATATCGGTGTAGTCAACGGCCTCTTCGGCCGAGAAACCGTTGATGGCGCCCAGCAGATAGCGCACGGTGTTGCGCAGCTTGCGATAGGCATCAACCGTCGTCTGGATGATCTGCTTGCCGATGCGCAGGTCTTCGGAATAGTCGGCGAAGGCTACCCACAGGCGCAGGATTTCCACACCGGCTTCCTTGGCGATGTCCTGGGGCGCGGTGACATTGCCCTTCGATTTCGACATTTTCTCGCCCTGTTCGTCGAGAACGAAACCGTGCGTCAGGACGGCGTTATAAGGCGCGCGACCTCGGGTGCCGCAGCTTTCGAGCAGGGACGACTGGAACCAGCCGCGATGCTGGTCCGACCCTTCGAGATAGAGATCGGCGGGCCAGCGCGAATCGGCGCGGCCTTCGAGGGTAAAGGCGTGGGTGCAGCCCGAATCGAACCACACGTCGAGGATATCCGTGACCTTTTCGTAGTCGTCCGGATTATAGCCATTGCCGAGAAAATCGGTGTCGGGCCGCGTGAACCAGGCATCGGCCCCGCCTTCGGCGATCATGTCGGTGATGCGCTTGTTGACGCCTTCGTCCCGAAGCGGCTCGCCCGTCTTCTTGTCCACGAACATGGCCAAAGGCGTACCCCAGTTGCGCTGGCGGCTGATCAGCCAGTCCGGGCGTGTCTCGACCATGCCGCCAATGCGGTTCTTGCCCATGGCGGGGAAGAATTCGGTGGCGTTGATGGCGGCCATCGCGGTGTTGCGCAGCGACTCCTCGCCATCCATACGGATGAACCATTGCGGCGTGTTGCGGAAGATGACCGGCGCCTTGGACCGCCAGGAATGCGGGTAGGAATGTTCGACCCGGCCGCGCGCCAGAAGGTTGCCGGCTTCGATAAGCTTGTTCATCACCGCACCGTTTGCTTCGCCGAACTTGCCCGCCTTCTTTCCTTCGGTTTCCAGCACCTTCATGCCGGCGAAGAGGGGGATGTGCGGATAATAGGCGCCGTCCGGATCGACCGTATCGGGGATGGCGTCAAGCGGATAACCGGATTTGAGCCAGATATTGTAGTCGTCCGCGCCATGTCCGGGCGCGGTGTGGACAAAGCCCGTTCCGGCGTCATCGGTGACGTGGTCGCCGGCCAGCATCGGGACATTGAAATCGTAATAGGGATCGTAGGTCGCCAGCGGGTGAGCCAGTCTCAACCCGCTCAGGACGTCGGCAGGCAAGGCAAGGACACGATGCCAGGCCTTGGCGTTCGCAGCTTGCAGGACGCCTTCGGCCAGTTTGTCGGCCAGGATCAGCTTGTCGCCCACCTTAACCCAGGGCGCAAAACCCAAATCTTCTTCGGACTTTACTTCGGTCACTTCGTAAAGCGCATAGGCTACGGACGGGTTGAAGCTGATGGCGCGGTTGGCGGGGATCGTCCACGGCGTCGTCGTCCAGATGACGACCGACGCGCCGTTCAGGGCGTCGACTATGTGCGGCGCATCGCTGCGCAAGGGGAATTTGACCCAGATGGTCGGGGAGACATGCGGATGGTACTCGATTTCCGCATCCGCCAGCGCGGTACGTTCAACCGGCGACCACATCACCGGTTTGGAGCCGCGATACAGCTGGCCAGACATCAGGAATTTATGAAATTCCGCGGTCACCTTGGCTTCGGTGGAATAGTCCATGGTGGCGTAACGGTTTTCCCACTCGCCGAGCACCCCCAGGCGTTTGAATTCGTCGCGCTGGCTGTCGATCCACCGCGCGGCATATTCGCGACACGCTTTGCGGAACTCAGCCGCGGGCACCTCATCCTTCTTGCGGCCCTTGGCGCGGAATTCTTCTTCGATCTTCCATTCGATCGGCAGGCCGTGGCAATCCCAGCCCGGCACGTAATCGACGTCATGGCCGGTGAGGAACTTCGAGCGCACGACGAAGTCCTTCAGGATCTTGTTGAGCGCGTGGCCGATATGGATATTGCCGTTGGCATAGGGGGGGCCATCGTGCAGGACGAACAAAGGCGCGCCGGCGGCCTGGCGGGCTTTGCGGACAGCATGGTACAGGTCGGCCTCGTCCCACTTTTTCAACATTTCGGGCTCGGCCTTTGGCAGGCCGGCACGCATGGGAAAATCGGTTTCGGGCAGGAAGACGGTGTTGCGGTAATCGCGGGCAGTGGTGTTGGACATGAGTCTCAGGTCATATAAAAAGATGTCGGCAAAAAGGCGCGAGAACGAGCTCCCAGCACAGGCTCAACCTGCGCTGGGCCTCAAATTCGTATGATCTGGCGGCCGGACATCAACATGGGCTCTGGCTTTATCAGAGCGCCCCAAACTTGCCTAGGGCAAAGTGGCGAAGCCTGCTGGCAGATTTTGGCGATACCCGCATTTAGGGTGGGGTACATCGGCCGGCATGGAGGCTTCGTTGAGCAAGATCGATCTCAAAACCGAACATAAATCGCTGTATAGCGCGCCCGCAAAGGACTTCGCCCTGGTCGAGGTGCCACCATTGCAATATCTGATGTTCGATGGTTATGGCGACCCGAATACAGTCGCTGACTATCCACAGGCCATAGAGGCTCTGTATTCCCTGTCCTATACCCTTAAATTCATGAGCAAGCGGGCCTTTGACCGTGATTACGTGGTGGGGCCGCTTGAGGGGCTCTGGTGGGCAAGGGACATGAACAGCTTCGTGGCGCGACAAAAGGACAAATGGTCTTGGACAATGATGATCCTGCAACCGGACTGGATAGAAAAGCCACATCTCTGTGCCGCGCTGAGCGAGGTCGTGATGAAGAAGGGCCTGCCAGGTCTGGAAAAGGTCCGTCTGGAACGGCTGGAAGAGGGCTTATGCGCTCAAATTCTGCATGTCGGGCCATTTGACGACGAAGGGCCGACGCTTGAACGGCTGCATACGGAATGGTTGCCGGCCCATGGGTTAACCGAAGCCGGCAGGCATCATGAAATCTACCTCAGCGATGCACGCAAGGTGGCGCCCGATAAACTCAGAACCATCCTGCGTCAACCCGTAAGGCGGGTGAACGCGGCTGGTTGACGCGAGCGCAGCGGGGCATTAGCCGATAAGCATGCGCTCACGACTTATCGCCGCTTTGGCTATGTTTTTATGCTTTGTTTCGGTTATTGGCCGCGCAGGAAATCAGGCGGACCGGGATAACCGGGCCCATTGCGCGGCAATCGGTCACGAATTGCAACGTCGTGCGGCGAAGAAGGCTCGCGTGGTGGCGGAGCTGCGCCTACGGCTGGGGGATAAGGCAGGGCAGGTGGACTTGGCGCGCCTGGCGCAATGGGACGTTTATGTCGCGCGTTTGGACGGGCTGGGGCGTGGTCTGATAGCCAATTTCACTGATCCGTGGCCTATTTCCGCTGCCGAGCGGCGCTCGGCGCATCTACGCGAGACGGAAGACCTTACGATTGACGGAGAAGGCTGTACCGGTGAAGGTCATTGAGGAGGCCGCTCTCTGGTTTTGGGGAGGGTAAAATAGAAGGTGCTACCGTTCCCAGGCGAAGAGTTCGCCCATATTTGCCCGTCATGACTTTCGACGATCTTCCGGCACACGGCTAGCCCCAGACCCGTTCCTTTTATGGCATCCCACGTGTGCAATCGTCGAAATGGCTCGAATACCTGGGTGACGAAGTCCGACGAGATGCCGATACCGTTGTCTGAAACGGCAATGCGCCAATAATTGTCTTGCGGGTCGCAGGTGATCCGGATGACGGGGTGAGCGTTGGCGGGCTGATATTTGATGGCGTTCGCTATCAGGTTTTGGAGTAGCCGAAGCAACTGAACGCTGCTGCCGCTGACGACGGGCAAGGGGGCATTATAAATTTCCACGCCGGAATCGCGGATAAGTTCGCTGAGGTTTATCTTCACGTGCTCCAGTTGCTCTTCCAGATTGACCTCGCCGAAACTCAGGCTTTCCCGCCCTAGCCGCGCATATTGCAGCAGGTCGTGCACCATGTCTTGCAAGCGAATCGCGGAGCTGTTGATGATTTCGAGGAATTCCCGGCCATCTGCGTCAAGCTGGGCTTGATATTCATTCACCAGGATTTCGCTGAAATTGGCGACCATGCGGATGGGTTCCTGCATGTCATGCGATGCAACATAGGCGAAGCGTTCCAACTCCGTGTTGGATTCCATAAGTCGTTGCATCAGCTGCTGGCGGCTATCTTCCGCAGCTTTTGCCTTGGTGATGTCGCGAATGATGCCGCAAAAATAGACGCCGTCATCCAATTCGTAGCGGCTGATCGACAGGTCCATCGGAAACTCTGAGCCATCCTTGCGTCTGCCGCGCACCTCGCGACCGCTGGTTCCGATGATATGGGCCTGGCCCGTGCGTTGATAGTTTTCGAGATATCCATCATGTTCGCTGTGATACGGCTCAGGCATCAGGACGCGGATATTTTTCCCAGCCAGTTCGGCCGCCGAATACCCGAATATCTTTTCGCACGCCGGGTTGAAGGTGTCGATTTGTCCGCTGGCATTGATGGTGATCAGGCCGTCAACCGTGCTCGTAACAAGAGACCGGATGCGCGATTCGCTGTCGCGCAGTTCTTTTTCTCTCTGCTTATGCTGGCTAATGTCGCGGATGATGCCGCAAAAGTGTTGGCGCCCGTCGTGTTCGAAGCGGCTGATCGACAAATCGAGTGGAAATATGGTTCCGTCCTTGCGCTGACCTGAGACTTCCCGCCCGCTGGTGCCGATTATACGTGCCTTGCCCGTTGTCTTGTAGTGCTCAAGATATCCGTCATGTTCGCTATGGTACGGTTCCGGCATCAATACGCGAATATTATGGCCGACGATTTCAAACGCCTCATAGCCGAATATCTTCTCGCAAGCGGGATTGAAACTTTCGATGATGCCTTGATCATCTATGGTGATCAGGCCGTCGATGGCATTGTCAAAAATCGCCTTGGCCAGGGGAGTGACGCTTTCGGTCGTGGGCGCATTCTGTGGCGGAGCTTGGATCGGCATCTACAATTCCTGAAACGCGATGTATTTGGTTTACACGGTTTCGAGATGAGCTTCCACTTGTATGTCGCTCCTAAGTTGCCGTGAGGCCGTCCGCTTGCGTGAACCATGCCCGGGCCTTGGCAGCATCGTTCTGGATTTCCAGTTTCATGGCTTCGAACGAATCGAACTTCGCTTCGGAGCGAATGAAATCCAGCAGAGCCGTCTCGACCACCTGTCCATAAACGTCTTCATTGAAGTCGAACAGATAGGTTTCCAGCAGTTCGATGTTTCCGCCGACTGTGGGGCGCACGCCGATATTACTGACACCGTTGATCTGGCAGCCGTCGGGGAGGGTGGTGCGGGTCACATAAATGCCATAGCGCGGCCGTTGGTAGTCGCCGAGCCTGAGGTTGAGCGTCGGGAAGTCGATGGTCCGCCCTTGCTTTGCGCCATGCACGACCTCGCCACTATAGGCCTGCGGGCGGCCTAGAATCGCTGTCGCTGTGGCGACATCCCCGGCGAGGAGGGCTTCCCGAACGGCCGAGGATGAGAGTTTGTTCCCCTTAGCGTCCGTCTGGCAGGGCAGTATATCGGTGGTGAAGCCGAGGTCGGCGCCGAATTTCACCAGGTCGGCCGCATGGCCGCCACCGCGTTTGCCGAATTGAAAATCGAATCCCGCCGAAACATGTGACAGGTGAAGCGTATCGTGCAGGATGAGACGGGCGAAATCTTCGGCGCTCAGCGAAGACAGATGGCCGTCGAAGCGCAGCACAAATGTATAGTCGATGCCAAGGCGTTCAAAAGCATGCAGCTGCTGGGGCAGCGTCATCAGGCGGAAGGGCTGGCCGTCCTTGTGAAAGAAGGTCTGCGGATGCGGATCGAAACATATAACCGCCGATGGCGCCCCGTTGGCTCGCGCGGCGGCGATGGCGGATTCGATGACGTGCTGATGACCAATATGTACGCCGTCGAAGCTGCCGATCGCGGCGCAGGCGCCGGCGGGCAGTGGTTTATCCGCCGACACGGCATTATCGGCGCCAAGCGTCAGGGTTATAACTGTGAGAGCGGAGGACGGCACTTCAGACTGGGCGTTTGGGAGCGATGACGACGGCGGTTCCGCTCAACATGGTCTTGTTACGCACCTTTACAAGGGTCGATAATGTCACGTGGCCAGATTTCAGATCGATGTCGCGGATCGTCACTTCGACGGTCGCTTCATCACCAGGGCGTACAGCGCGCTTGAAGTCAAGCGTCTGCGAGACGTAGATGGAGCCACGCCCAGGCAGGTCCGACGCGAGGGTCGCTGAAATATAGGCCCCCAGCAGCATTCCGTGGGCGATGCGCCCTTTGAACGGCGACTGGGCCGCGAAGGCTTCGTCGACATGAACCGGATTATGGTCTGTCGATACGTCGGCGAAGGCCTGTATGGCCGCATCGTCGACGGTGAAGACGCGCGAGGCGGTCTGATCGATCGACAATTCATCGATATAATAGGTGTTAGTCATAAGCCTTGCTTATCCAAAATCGTGCCGAAGCGGGACAAAAAAATGAAAACAGCTAGGAAATTTTCACCATAGATCGTAGTTAATATAGTCTATATCATTGAAAAGTAATGATAATTTTTAAAAACGCTCTTAACCTGATTTTATCGTCTCATGGCTATTCTGGCCCTGTCTTAAAGGAAGGGCCTGCGCTTTTGCAGGGCTAGCTTAGAAAAAGTGGGGCGTTACATGGCCATCGATATGTCCATGCCGGTCTTGGTTGTTGATGATTACAAGACCATGCTGCGAATTATCTCCAATCTGCTCAAGCAGCTTGGGTTTGAAAATGTTGAAGAAGCTTCGGACGGCACCGAGGCGCTCGACAAGATGAAAAAGAGTTCCTATGGCCTGGTCATCTCTGACTGGAACATGGAGCCGATGACCGGCTATGAACTGCTGCTCAAGGTTCGCGCCGATGATGGCCTGAAGCGTACGCCCTTCATCATGGTCACTGCAGAATCAAAGACGGAAAACGTTATCGCTGCCAAGAAAGCCGGTGTTAACAATTACATTGTTAAACCTTTCAATGCGGCGACCCTGAAACAGAAGATAACAGCTGTTCTCGGTGAATTCTAAGACCTTTATTCAAGTAGGTTGACTTTAATGGCTATGCCCGCATCAAAATTGGACGAAAGTCACGCTGGCGACGTGTATCAGTCCGCCATGTCTGGCGAATTGGAGCCAAAGCTCATCAATCTGATGCAGCAGTCCGAAGCGCTTGTCGCCCTGATGCGTGGTTTCTTCCAGCAACTCGACAAGCGTCGTTCGGAAGAATTCAGCATCATCGCCGGCTACATCGCCAAGGCCAAGGAAGAGATCCGCGAAATGCGTCCTCACGACATTTCGCAGGAACGCATTCCGACAGCGGGTGCGGAATTGGAAGCCATCACCCGCGACACGGAAAATGCCACCCACTCAATCATGAATTCGGCCGAAGCCATGATGGGCTTCTCAATCGATCAGTTCGGCGGTGACGCCAACGCCTACAAGGCGGCGGTCGATGACGAGGTCATGAAAATTTTCGAGGCCTGTTCGTTCCAGGATATCACCGGCCAGCGCGTCTCTAAGGTGGTCAATGTCCTGAAGCAGATCGAGGAACGTGTCGGCAAGCTGGCCAACACCCTTGGCGTCGAAGACAGCGACCCGCAGGAGATGACGGCCGAAGAGCGCCGTCGTCACGACCTGTTGCTTAACGGTCCGGCTATCGGTGGACCTGAGACGAAGCAGGACGCTATCGACGCGATGTTCGACGAAGGTTTTGACGCTGTGTCTCCGGCCATCAAGCCTGACGCGCTCGCCGCCAAGGTCCCGGAGGCCAAACCGGCCCCCGAGCCCGCAGCGAAAGCGCCAGAACCAGAACCCGCTCCCAAGGCCGCCCCGACTGCTGTTGCCCCTGCACCTAAGCCAGAACCGGCGCCCGCGCCTAAGCCGGAACCCAAACCTGAGCCCAAGCCTGCTGCCGCATCAGCGCCAGCGCCGGACACCACCAATTCGCAGGACGATATCGACGCCCTGTTCGACTTCACAGTCGAGGATATGAACAAGACGAACAGCCAGGACGATATCGACGCCCTGTTTGACTAAACCTATAAAAAAGCAAAGACATCCACGCCCCGCTAAGAGGGCAGATGGACAATTGCGATGGTGAAGAAACGCGGCGGCCTTCCCGGTCGCCGCGTTTTTGCATTCGGAAACAGAGTGTGTCTTCCATGGCGGTCGACATGGCTTAATCTCTGCGCATGTCTGATGTGATTGTTCGCCCCGTCGAAGCCGAAGATTTCCCGCAGTGGCTACCTTTGTGGACAGGCTATAACGCCTTTTACGGCCGCAGCGGTGCCACCGCGCTGCCTGATGCCGTGACACAAACCACGTGGGCGCGCTTTCAAGACCCGGCCATGCCTATACACGCCATCGTCGCTGTCAGCCGCGGTACGGTGGTGGGGCTGGCGCATTATCTGTTTCATTACTCGACATCGTCCACCGCCCAGACTTGCTATCTTCAGGATCTGTTCACCGCCGAGGCCGCGCGTGGTCAGGGTGTCGCGCGGGCACTGATCGAACGGGTGTACGCGGCGGCCGCCCAGGTAGGGACCACACGCGTCTACTGGCACACGCACGAAACAAACCGCACGGCGCAAGCGTTGTACGACAAGGTCGCTCTGAGGTCTGGCTTTATCGTCTACAGGAAGCCGTCTTAGTCGGGCACACAGCCAAGATTGATCAGGCCCAGCGCAGGGCGTCGGCGACATACTTTGAATTGGCCATCTGCGTATCCAGCACAGCTTTGAGCAGAAGCGGATCGAGAATACCTTCGGCGTTGGTGGCCTCCGCAGCATGAATGCCGGCGGCAATAAACAGGAGGTCCAGGCCTTGGCCATTGGCGCCGAGGACGTCGGTTGGCAAGCCGTCGCCGATGGCGAGAATGCGCGTCTTGTCGTGCGGTTTGCCGGTGATCTTTTCCAGCGCCTGGTAGCACATCTCGTAGATCGGTGCGTAGGGCTTACCCGCCATGATGACCGGCCCGCCCAGGCTGGCATAAAGATCCGCCAGAGAGCCCGCGCACATGATGATCTTGTCGCCGCGCTGCACCACCTTGTCCGGGTTCGCGCAGATCATGACGATCTTGCGTTGTGCCGCGATGGTAAAGGCATGCAGATACTGGTCAGCTGTATCGTTCTCGTCGTCGAACGGTGAGGTGCAGGAGATGAATGCGGCCGTCTCCGGCTTGCCACTCAGGTCGATGTCGATACCTTCGTAGAGCGACTGTTCGCGTGGGTCGCCGATACGCCAGGCCGGGCCCTGCGGCGCGAATTTCTTGAGATATTCCCGCGTTGCGTCGCCGGATGAGACGACGTCGGAAAAGCCGTCGTCCAGAATGCCCAGACTGGCCAGTTGTCCGACCAGGCTTTCGCGTGGCCGCGGAGAATTGGAAATAAGGATGACCGGACCGCGCTCAGCCTTGAACCGGCGTAAGGCTTCGTAGGCGGGCGGGAAGTGTTGACGACCGTTGTGGATCACGCCCCAGATATCGCAGAAGATGGCATCGTAATCGGCGGCGATATTGGCCAGACCGTTCAGCAGTTCAGGATGGGACATCGGTATTCCTACGCAGCAAATACCGGCTGTTTAGCGGCTAAATATCGGAAAGGGAAGTGACAACCGCGCCTTAAGCCCGGCGGCGTGTCTGCGGCAGGGTGGACTTGATAAAGCCGGCCGGCGGATCAGTTTCCGCAAGCACCTGCTCCTTGATGGCGCGGGGTTCACCGAACAAATGCCCTTGGGCATAGGCGATCTCGATGTCGAGGATATCGACCACCTGACGTTCGCTTTCGACCTTTTCGGCGATCACTTCGATACCGTAGCGTGCCAGCAATCCGGCATAGTCGCCGGCATGGATGTCCTTTAGGAACTTGAGTGCCGGCTTGCCTCCAACGTCAAGCAGTTGCTCCAAAAGCAGGTTCGCGCCGACCTTGACATAGCGCACGTCGGAGCGATGCAAGTCCTGCAGGTCGAAATCGATCGTCGTCACCTTGTCGATCGAGAAGCGGAAGCCCAGGTCGGCCAGCTTGGCCATGTTGCGCGCTTCGGCGGAGCCGCGGGTGGCGAAGGCATCTTGCCCTAGTTCAAAAATCAAAGACCCGGCCAGGTCACGATTTTCATTGAGGAATTCGAGAAACTGCGGGAAGAAGGTTTCATCACGCAGGGATGTCAGAGAAATATTGCAGAAGATGCCGATGCGTCGATCCTGCTTTGCCAGGCGGCGGACAATCTGCACACAACGGAACAGGAGCAGGTTGTCTATGGACGGGACCAGCCCTTCCGCATCGGCCACGGTCAGATATTCAGCCGGCATAAGGACGCGACCCGACACGTCGCGCAGACGCGAGAAGCTTTCATAGAAAATCGTCTTGCGCTGGGGCAGGGACACGACCGGCTGAAGATACAGGTCGACGCGATTGGCAATAAGCGCCTCGCGAATCGTCTCGATCAGTGCCAGGGCCTGGGCTTCCTTGTGGTTCATGGCGGGAGAGCCATGCAGCGGCACCACCGCAGGCGCAGCACGCCATTCGGTCATGCGGTCTTCTATGCTTTCGCCCAGTTTCATGACCAGGTCCTCAAGCATCTTGACTTCTGAAGTCAGTTCTTCGGACCGTGACGTACGCTGGTTTTGCACGCGGTCTGCCAGTTCAATCATGTCCTTTTGGGTCGAATCGATGGCGTCAACCATCAGGCGGTGCGCTTCCCGCACGTTTTCAACATCACGGGTGATGCGCCGTTCGGCCAGTTGCTGAGACGCGTAGGCGTGAAATGACAGGCATACACCTAGGACACCGGCCAGAACAGCTATGGCCGCTCCACCATCGGAACCGCCCTTCCACACCATTGCCGCCACGCTGGCGCTCAGCAGTATGTAGGTCAAGACAAGAATGGCCGGGGTAAATCTGCCCATAGGAGGTCCCAAATCGCCAAAAGTGGCATAGAATCTTATGCCAACTATGAATTGATTCAACAAGGAGGCAAATAGGGCGTTAACACTTATTAACAGGCGGGTGTTAGAGCGTGCCGTCCGTATTTCTGCGCAATGGACCGCTATATGACGCGTCATTGGTGCGACGGCGATCGGGACCGAAATAGGTTCTACACCGGATAAACGGTCTTGGACGCATAATCACAGAGTCCATTCGCCCCAGAAGCGCGCGGGCGGTCAGCGGCTTTACGACGAATTCGTTGACGCCCGAATCACGCGCCTGGATGACACGCGACCGTTCGGAATGGCCTGTGATCATAATGATGGGCAGGTACGGATTGGACGAATCCGACGCGTTACGCAGCATTTTTGTGAATTCCACGCCATCGATCGGATCCATGTTGAAATCAACTAAAGCGATATCGGCGGGGTATTGGCGCAGCATGTCCAGCCCTTCGGCGCCGTCGCGTGCTTCACGCACGTTGCGGATACCCGACCCTTTGAGGATCGCGGTGACGATTGAGCGCATATGCTGATTATCTTCGATCAGCAAAATTTTAAGGCTGCTGTAATCGGCCATGGGTTCAATTGAAGGATTTGAAAAGACGGACGTTTTTATTAGGTTGTTATTGCGAACGCGTCTGACTGATAAGCGGAATGCGGATTTGTTTTCAAGTGAATAATTCAGGCGGTTGCGTCAAAAATCAGTAATGCAGGTCGATATGATCAAGGCCGGGACGAGGCATCCCTTGCGCGAAAAGGGTTTGGCACAGACAATGCATTTGGGGAAAAATAACGAAAACCTAGGGTCAACCGACCATCAAACTGGGGTCCATGCGGCGATCGCCCCATTTCAACCGCCAGCAAAGGTGCGGTCCGGTAGCGCGGCCTTTCGCGCCAACCCGACCAATGATCTGCGTCTGGCGGACATGATCTCCCTTTTTGACCAGAAGCTCCGACTGGTGCAGATACATGGAAATAACCCCCTGGCCGTGGTCGATAAGCGTCAGCCCGCCCTCGTAAAACAGATCAGGCTCGGCCAGGACAACGAGGCCGGCTTGAGGGGCGTAGACGGGGGTGCCGACCGGTGCGGCCATGTCAAAACCGTAATGGGGGCTTTTGGGTACGCCGTTGAGTACGCGCTGATTCCCGAAGTGGCCGGAGACCTGAAATTTCTTAAGGGGATAGATGAAGCCGCCCTTGAAATAATCGCTGCCGTCGCGGCTGGCGAAGGCGACATTTTTCAGGGCCGTATCTCGCTTGATGCGTTCCAGATTGGCCGGATCGGTCGGGGTCACCGTCTCCGGCGGCAGGCCATCGACGTGTTGCAGATCATAGGTGGTCGGGGCGATGGCGAAGCGCGTCAAGTCTGTGCGCGTCGGTGTGCGTATTTCCAGACTACAGGTCGGTACGGAATCACGATCAAAACCAACGTAGAACCAGCCGGTTTCGGAAGTGCGACCGCGCATGAAACCGTCAACCCATAGCTCCGCGTTGGGCGCGCCGCGGCCGATGCAATAGCCGCTCTGCTGGAACTTGCCCCGCAACCCGAACGGCAAGGCCGGCTGCGGAGTGGCCGCATTCAGGATGCCTGGAAAGGATGCACCCAACGCGGCGACACCGAGACGCAGCAGGGACCGTCGGTTCAACCCTTGGCGGAGAGGGGGGGTAAGCTTTTCCAACGTTGCAAGGCCTCCTCTGGGCCGGCGAAGGCTTCCTGGGTACGTGGGTTCCAGTATTTGAGCGCCTCAAGCGGAACCTGCTTGCCGGAAATGGCGCAGATCACGAACTTTCCCGGGCGCATGACGGTGTAATCGCCGTCGCCGTAATGGAGGATGGCCTGACCAGGCAGGGGAGTGGAGGGCGTATGCATATTCATAGAGCCAACATAAGCTTCCGTCTGGCGACGATCAAGGGAGAACTTGGTCAGCGCGGAGTGCTAAAACAGGCTACCCTGGTCGGGCGTAACGGGTTTAGGCTTGGGCGATAGCGGTTTGGTCGCGGACTTCGGTGACGCGCCGGCGCTTCCCGCGATAACGTCCAGCGTCTGATTGTCCTTGAAGGTCAGAACCAGTTCGTCGCCGTTGTCGACACCAACGGGCGATTTGAGCAGGGCGCCATCGCGTCGGTTGACCCGGGCGAAACCGAGATCGAGCGGACGGTCAGGGTTCAGACTAAGGCGCAATTGTTCAAGCCGTTTAACGCGTTCCTCGCGTTGTTTCAGATCGCGCATGAAGGCTTCGGGCAGGCGTCGCGCCAGATCGGGCAAGCGTTGCCCGCGCTGTTCGACCAGGCGTTTCAGTGCCTCATGTAAACGCCGGTCAAGTTCCGGCAGACGTTCGCCCTTCTTGTCCGCGCAACGGATAAACGCCTCGGCCATGCGCTTCTCAAGCGCCGGCAGGCGGGCATGGCCTTCGGCCTGATCAATCAGGCGCGTTCCGCCGCGCGACAGGCGCTCCCCGAACTGGTTCAGACGGTCCTTTTTTAGCTGGTACTCGCGTTCCAGCAAGCTTGGCGTAAATCGGCCGGAAATACCGACAAAAGCTGTCCGGTGCAGGTTGAGGTTTTGCAACAGGCCGCCGTCCTGGCGGTGCGCGACGTAATCGAGCCGTTGTTGGGCCGTATTGATCAGGTCCAGCGGCCTGGGCAGGGCGCGCGCCAGCATGGTAAGCCGTTCGCGGCGGCTTTCCAATCCGCGCGACATGCAGGCCTGACGCCGGCGTTCGAGATCGGCGGTAAAGGCACGCAGCTCGCCGATGACTGGCGTTGCCATTTCGGCGGCGCCTGTTGGTGTCGGTGCGCGGCGATCGCTGACATAGTCGATCAAGGTTGTATCGGTTTCGTGCCCGACGGCGGAGATGATGGGGATGGTGCAGGCATGAACTGCGCGCGCCATGTCTTCGCTATTGAAGGCCCACAGATCCTCCACTGAGCCGCCGCCGCGCGCGACAATCAGCACGTCCGGGCGGGGCAGGGCCGGGTCGTTCTGGAAACCGCGCAGGGCGCCGATCACCTGCGGGACGGCAGCATCGCCTTGAACAATCACCGGCCAGACAATGACACGGCAAGGCCAGCGATCACGAATCCGGTGAAGTATGTCGCGGATAACAGCGCCGGTGGGTGAGGTAATGACCCCGATGGTCCGGGGTGCGTAGGGCAAGGGCTTCTTTTTAGCTGGATCGAACAAGCCTTCGCCGTGCAGCTTCTTCTTGATGCGATCGAGCTGCGCCAGAAGCGCGCCGACGCCGGCGACTTCCATTGCTTCGATGACGATCTGGTATTTGGACGATGCGGGAAATGTCGTGATCTTACCGGTGACGATGACTTCCAGTCCCTGGTCCGGCTGAGCCTGCAATCGGCTGACATTGCCTTTCCAGATGACGCCGTCTATGGCCGCCTTGTCGTCCTTGAGCGTCAGGTAGACGTGACCGGAGCTGTGGCGCGTAACCTTTGAAATTTCACCGCGCAAACGCACATGATCATACGTCGTTTCCAGCGTGCGTTTCAGGGCACCTGCCAGTTCCGAGACGGAATAGGCCTGCGCATTGGTTTGAAGGCCCTGAGTCTGAAGGGTCTGAACCTGAGGCGTCGAATCGGCGGAGAAATAAAGGTCGTTGGCCATGTCGTCAGTTTAAAGCGCTTACCGGTACTGTGTCAGCTCTTTTTGAGTAGCTTGAGGATAAAACGAAGGACAAATCGAGCCCAAGATGCGGGCGGTGAGCAAATCCAGCAGTAAGCGCGCAATGTGTACAAATCTTTAGCTTTTTTTCAATCATAACAACATAGGGTAGGGCCTTTAGTATTCACGATCAGAGCGTGCCTTATGAGTCAATTTAAGCTACCCTTGGACGTGGATATCAGGCGTCATGCGGCGTTTTATCAGCCGGACGTCTCCGAGGCGGAGCCGGATTACGGGTTCGATCACCTGACCAGCCTGGCCGCAGATATCTTTGACGCGCCCATTGCGCTTATTTCGCTTATCGACGGAGAGGAGCATACCTTCATTTCCTCTGTTGGCGTGTCGTTCCAGTCAATTCCGGCGAAAATCTCCTTCTGCGAACATACTGTGCGACTGGGCGACGTGCTGGTGGTTCCCGACGCCAGGCTGGATACGCGCTTCACTGAAAATCCGTTCGTCAAGGGCGCGCCTTACATCCGCTTTTACGCGGGTGCGCCATTGCGTTACGAAGGTGTACTGATCGGTAGCTTCTGTGTGATTGATACCAAACCGCGCGCCGGTTTTGATGAGGTGCAAAAGCGGCGTCTGCAAAAACTGGCGGACAGCGTATCGGGTCTTTTGACGCTGCGTAAGACGGATGCGCTCAGGAAAGCGGCTATCCGCAAATTGCAGGAAACCCAGCGTAAGTTGGAGCTGATGGAAGAGGTCGCCGGCGTCGGCTACTGGCACATCAACGTCCGGACGCGCGAAGCCTTCTGGTCACGTGGCGTATACGCTATCCACGGCCTGAGCCGCGATACCTTCCAGCCGACGGTGGAAGACGGCGTTCAGTTTTTCCATCCCGATGATCGCGATGCCGTGTCGCGCTGCGTGCATGAGGCGATGCAGACGGGACGCGATTTCACCTTCGAGCGGCGGCTCATCCGGTCTGACGGAGCAGAGCGAATTGTCTATTCGAAGGGCGGTGTCGAATTGGGCGATGATGGTGCCCCCGATTTTATTTTCGGTATTTTGCAGGACATTACAGAGCAGGCGCAGTTGGAAGACAACCTTCGTGCCGCCAAGGAAAATGCGGAGGCACACCAATTGGCCAAGTCGGACTTCCTGTCCAATATGAGCCACGAAATCCGCACACCGCTGACCACTATTCTCGGCTATGCCACCTTGCTGAATAGTGTGGGCGACATGCCGAATGACGCCCGACACTATGTTGGCCGCATCAATAAGGCCGGTGAGGCCCTCCTTAGCCTGATCACGGATATTCTTGACTTTTCAAAGCTTGAGGCGGGGCAGGTCAAGCTGGACCCGCAACCTACCGACCTGCGTAATCTTGCCGGCGATATCATTGATCAGTTCGCCAGCCTGACCGAGAGCCGAAACATAGAGATTGGCGTGGACTATGATCCTGTGTCGCCGGATTGGTTGAGGATAGATGATCTGCGCATCCGCCAGGTGCTGTATAATCTAGTCGGCAATGCGTGCAAATTTACTCAGCAGGGCTTTGTCCGCCTCAGCGCCCAGGTATTGCCGGGACGCAAGGGTGCGACCTTGCGGGTCGAAGTACGTGACAGCGGCCCCGGTTTGACGACCCGACAACAAACCCGTTTATTCACCCGGTTTAACCAGATCGACAACAGCATCAACCGTAAATATGGCGGTTCGGGCCTGGGACTGTCCATCTGTTATGAAATCATCAAGTTGATGAAGGGCGAAATCGGCGTCAATTCGACACCTGGCGAAGGCAGCTGCTTCTGGTTCGAAATTCCCGTCAGCGTCGTCGCTGCGCCCGCGGCGGCAAAGGCGAAGGAAGACCTCAAGCCTGTGTTTCTCGAAGATCGCAAGGTCCTGATCGTCGACGACCATCCGATAAACCGTGAGCTTATCCGCCTGTTGCTGACCGACTCAGGGCTGGAAATCTTCGAAGTCTGTGACGGTCAGGAAGCGCTCGACATTTGCGAAACCCAGCGTTTCGATTTGATTTTCATGGATATTCAGATGCCGGTTATGGACGGTATTACCGCGACGCGGCGCATTCGCGAAGCCAGCCTATTGAATGGCGATACGCCGATCGTGGCCTTGAGCGCGGCGGCCCAGACCAAACTATCGGATGATACACGCGGGCAGGGCTTCACGCATGTCCTGACCAAGCCGATCGATATGCCGCAGTTTTTCAATACCTTGCATACCTGTCTTGAAGGGACGGTGACGCCGCATAGGCTGGCCAGTTAAACCGACGATAGATATACTCAATATAATCAAAATCGTACGGGCAGGCCTTACCATCTGCCTTGCATGACGGGATGGCTTTTTTCGTCGCCTACGCAAAAGGGGCTTGACCCGGCGGCTATCGTGGGGGAAGCGGAAACCATGAATATTCTGCTGATCGGTTCGGGCGGCCGCGAACACGCCCTGGCATGGAAAATTGCCCAGTCACCGCTGTGCCAGCGTCTGGTCATCGCGCCGGGTAATCCCGGCATGGCTGCGCTTGGCGAATGCCGCGATGTCAAAGCGACCGATGTTGTAGGGCTCGTCGTATTGGCGCGGGAAATCGCCGCCGATCTGGTCATCGTTGGACCGGAAAGCGCATTGGCCGAGGGATTGGCGGACGGCATGGCCATGGCCGGTATCCCGTGTTTTGGGCCGATGAAAAAGGCGGCTCAACTGGAAGCGTCCAAGGCCTTCACCAAGGATTTCTGCAAGCGTCACAATATCCCGACGGCGCAATCCGAAACCTTCGACAATGTGGCCGAGGCGCGCGCCTTCCTCAAAACCTATAGCCCGCCCTATGTCATCAAGGCGGACGGCCTGGCAGCCGGCAAGGGCGTTGCTATTTCTCCAGACTATCAGGACGCGGTTGCCGAGATCGAAGCCATGCTGGGCGGGCGTTATGGGCCGGCCAGTTCCAATATCGTCATCGAGGAATTCATGACCGGCGAGGAAGCGTCGGTCTTCGCCCTGTGCGACGGTGAAACGGCGATGCTTTTCGGCTGGGCTCAGGATCACAAACGCGCCTTTGACGGCGATACCGGGCCAAACACGGGCGGCATGGGCACCTATAGTCCCGCACCGGTGGTGACGCCGGACCTTCTGCGCGTGACGCAAAATGACATTTTGGCGCCGACCATGGCGGGTATGAAGGCGGAAGGCAATCCGTACAAGGGCGTGCTTTATGCCGGCCTGATGATCGAGGACGGCAAGCCGCGCCTGGTCGAATACAATGCCCGCTTTGGCGATCCGGAATGCCAGGTTCTGATGCTGCGCCTCAAAAGCGACATCGTACCCTATCTCATGGCGGCGGCCACGGGGGGGCTGAAACAGCTTCCGCCGCCGGAATGGCATGATGAGCCCGCCGTCTGTGTTGTCTATGCGGCCAAGGGCTATCCCGACAGTCCCTTGTCAGGATCGATCATTCGCGGCGCCGAACAGGATTTCGGTCGCGACGTCACCGTATTTCACGCCGGCACCAGCCGCGACGCCGATGGCAATCTGCGCGCGGCCGGCGGGCGCGTGCTCAATATCTGCGCACGCGGTAAGAGCTTGCAGGATGCCCGTGACAAGGCCTACGCCGCAATAAACCAGATAGACTGGCCGGGCGGCTTCTACCGCACGGATATTGCCTGGCGCGCGCTTTAAAAGCGATCGGATTGTCGCTAAGCGGGCGGGCCCTGAACCATATAGGTGAACGGCTTGCCGCGCGATTCCGGTTCCCAGCCATCAGCTATGGCCTTGCCGATCTGCACGGCTATGTCCTGCTTGTTGATAACCGGTCTTTGCGCATGACGGCTGGGCTTGGGGAACGGGTACTCGATCAGAAGAACCTTTTGCGGGTTCTCCTCATGCTGCACCGATAGGCACAAACCCTTGCCGCCATCCACCGTGGCCCATTGGGGCTCACGGTGGATATGCCAGCGGTACTTGACGCCGTCGACCGTGGCGACGTCTTCCATTTGTCGTTTCGCTTTCGCGACCATTACTTGCCTTTGGGAATGAGAGCGTCGAGAATCGGTTTCACCCATACCTTCTTTTCGGCGTCATAAACACCGAAACCGCCGTCCCAATACCAGTAAGCTGTGGCAAAACCGTGCTTGTGTGCCGATTCGGATACGGCCTTGGTCCAGGCGGCGCGGTCTTCCAGGGTGCCATACTTGTCATAGGCGCCGAATTCGCCCAGGAAGATCGGGCGATTGGCGGCCTGGGACCACAACAGCACCTTCGCAAAATCGTCATCGATGGTTTTCAGTTCCGCCGCCGTGCCGGTCCAGCGCACATTCTTGGTCTTTTCCAGCTCCGGTCCTGCCCAGTTGGCACCCTGATGGGTGAACGTCATCGGGTCGTAATAATGGAAGGTGATGATGAGGTGCTTGTCATTGACGGGAAGCTTGAGCAGGTTGAGGTCGTTGCGGCTGTTCCAGTGCGTGGGCCCGATGATCACGTTGCGCTGCGGATTGTTCTCGCGAATAATGCCGAGCAAATCGATAAGCCATGAATTCCAAATCTTGTCATCGACCTGACCGTTTGGCTCATTGAGCAGTTCGAAGATGACGCTGTTGGGGGCACTCTTGAAGTGATCAGACAACTCGTACCAAACATTGGCGAGATTGCCGGCGCATTCATCGGCGTTCTTGGCGCAAATTTCGAAATCGTGTTCGTCGAGAATGACAATGAGATTGTTCGCTAGCGCTGCGCCGACGACCTGATCCAGACGTTTGAAATAGTCGGCGGTCAGGTGCCCGTCCTTGGTCAGGTGTTTGAACGCGAACAGGGGTATGCGTACCGTTGAAAAGCCCGCCGCCCGAATCTTGGCGAAATCGCTCATGCTGAACTTGGTTTGGCCGCCGTCCCAAAAAGGATCGTAGCCGCCAATGACGTTGACGCCGGCGGCCATATGCTGGACCTGGACTTCGGGCGAAATCGGTTCGAATTTTGCGGTGCTATTGGTGAAGCTGTTATAGCTGTCGATCTGCTGCTTGGCGATTTCCAGGCCACGGTCGGCGCGCATGGTCGGTGCATCCGGCGTGATCGGTGTTTGGGCCTGGGACGTGAAGGGGGCGCACGCCAGAACGGCGGCGAGGCTCAGAAGAGAAACGAGACGCATGTGACTATTCCTTATTAGCGGTTGTGTTGGGAATAAGGGCATTAAGAATGGGTTTGACCCACTGCTGTTTTTTGAAGTCGTAAACGATGAAATCGCTCGAAAATTGCCAGTAGGCAAAGGCAAAGCCGTGCGCTTCGGCGGCGCGGGCTACCGCGTTGGTCCATACGACCCGGTCGGCCATTGCCGCCTTGTCATAGGCGCCAAATTCGCCGAGCAGGATCGGCCGGTCGTGTTTGACGGACCAAGCCTTGACGGCATCGAAATCCTTGCCGATTTGAGCGATTTCAGCGGGCGTACCGAACGGAATGTCACGAAGGGCGGTGATTTCTGGCGGCGCCCAGGACGCGCCTTGGTGGGTGAAGCGGAACGGGTCGTAATAATGGAAGGTGACGATGATGTGTCGATCCGCTTCCGGCAGTTTCAAGTCGTCAAGATCATTGCGGCTGTTCCAATGGGTTGGCCCGATAATGACGTTGCGTGTCGGGTTGCTGGCTCGCACGACGGCCAGCACCTGAGGGAAAAGCGCGTTCCAAGCTGCGCCATTCAGCGTGTCGTGCGGTTCGTTCAGCAATTCAAAGATGACGCTGTTGGGTTCATTGGCATAGCGTGTCGCCAGTTGTGACCAGACATTACGCAGATTAGCGCCGCAGATATTTGCGTCCTTCGAACATGCATCGAAATCGTGTTCGTCGAGAATAACGGTCAGATTGTATTTTTTGCCCATCTCGACCACCCAGTCGAGTTTCTTAAGCCACACCGGGGCGAGCCGGCCGTCCGGGCCCATATGCTTGAAGGTGTAGAGGACGACGCGGATGGTTTTGAAGCCGGCGTCGTGTATCGCCTTGAAATGCGCTTCCTTGTAATTGCCTTTGCCGCCGTCCTGCCAATACGGGTCGTAGCCGATGATATTGACGCCCGGTCCCATGGCGGCGACTTGATCGGCGGCCGAAATATCAACGAAAGGCTTGCTTTGACCGGCGGCTGAGCTGGCGCCAGTCGCCAGGGCGAGCGCCACGGCCATGCCCGCAAGGCGTCTGAACATGTATCTTCTCCCAACTTATAATTCTTATTTTTGTTTTGTCGGAACGTAGCCTGACGTCCGACATATATCAAGAGCGGCGGCTTCGGTTGGCGATCGCCTTCATTATGACAGCGACAAGCCCTGTTTCATTATCGAATTTGGCGGTGATTGGCAGACTGGCGACCCGATCGCGCCAATCCGCATCCAGCTTCACCCAGTCCTTCTGGGTCGTGATCAGGCGGGCATCGGATGCCTGAGCCTGAGCCGCGAGGTGTTCCAGGTCTGTGTGGCTGAGCGCGGCGTGATCGGGAAAGCCGGCGAAGCCTGCCACGTCGTATCCTTCGTTTCGCAGGGTCGTTTCGAATTTCCACGGCTTGGCAATGGCGGCGAACCCGAATACCGGCGCGGGGATGGCCGGCGCGTGGGCCTGCAAACGGGCCACGAAGACCGGTATATCACCCAGCAACGAAATCAGGGCTTCGTCCGGCTGCGCTTCATCATCGGGCATCCAGAGAACGCACATGTCGGCGCGAGCTAACCCGTCACGCAACGGTTCGCGCATCGGTCCATAAGGGCAGACGCCGCCGTCACCGAAGGGCCACGCACCGTTTCGCGTATCGCCGTCAATGACCAATATATGCAGATCCTTGGCGATCCGGAGGTTTTGGTGGGCGTCATCGACGACTACTATGGCGGGCTTCGGCTGCTTTCGTACCTGTTCGATCAGACGCAGACCGGCGGCGCGATCCGTGGCTATGACGAAGGGATGGTTTTGCGCCAGCATCAAAGGTTCATCGCCGACTTCGGCGGCCGTATGGATAGCGGGATCGACGCGCACGGGGCCGGGCAGGGTGCCGCCATGGCCGCGTGACAAGCCCCACGCGTCTGGCGTCAATAGGGTAAGGATTTCGTCTGCGATCGGTGTCTTGCCGGACCCGCCCAGGGTCAGGTTGCCGATGCTGATGACGAACAGGCTGGACCGATAGGGTTTCGCATTCGTCCGTTTCACCGCATTGACGGCGCGCCAGACGAGTGAGAGCGGCCAGAGGATAGGCCGCCACCAGGGCGCGCCGGCCGCGCCCTTTTTATACCACCAATCGGGCGTTCGGATCATGGCGCGGCTTTGGGCAGTAAGGGCACCAGCGCGGCCCAGACGACATCCAGGGTATTGGCTTCGCGGCCACTGAACGCGATGGCTTTCTGATCGGCAGAGCGGACGGCCTCTGGGTGCTTGCGTAACTGACTGAGGAGAAAGCCCAGTTCGGTCGGCCCCTGAACGCGCCATCCGGCGTCTTCGTGCAACAGATCAGAATAGATGCCGCCCCAGTTGGAGGTGTCCGGGCCGGTAATGACGGCCTTTCCCAGCCGGGCGGCTTCCAGGGGGTTATGGCCGCCTATGTCCTCAAGAAAGCTGCCGCCCATGATGGTGATATCGGCTATGCTGAAGAACAGGCCCAGTTCGCCGAGGGTGTCGGCGAGATAAACATGGGTGTGGGAGGTGACCTCCTCACCCTTGGAGCGTTGCGCCACCTTAAGGCCCAGCGATTCCAGATCGGCGCGGATATCCCCGGCGCGTATGGGGTGCCGGGGCGCCAGGATCAACAGGTCCCCACCCCACAAAGCTGGTTCCAATGCCTTGGCGATCAGGCCGTCCTCACCGTAATGCGTGCTGGCCGCCAGGTAAACAAACTGCTTGCCGATCAGGCGGCGCAGAGCGGCCAAAGCCTCAGGATCGACGGGAAGAGGGGCGCCGACGGTTTTGAGATTGGCGCGGCGGCCGGGTGTGACACCCATGGCGGTCAGGCGATCCTCGCTGGCCTTGTCCTGCGCCATAACCAGGGCATAGCCACCCAGCAGGGTCTTCATGCCCCGCTTGAATCTCTGCCATCCCTTGAATGTCTTTTCGGTGATGCGGGCGCTGAGCAAAACGTGCGGTACGCCCCGTGCGGTCAGTTCGCGCAATTGCGTCGGCCAGATGTCGCTTTCGATAAAGATGGCAAGGTCTGGCCGCCAATGATCGAGAAAGCTCCTGACCGCCTGCGGGGTGTCGATCGGGGCAAATTGATGGATCACCCCGGGGGGGAGGCGCTTTGCCAATATATCGGCAGCCGTTGTCGTGGCGGACGTGATGAGTACGCACAAATCCGGCCGCTCTTCGGTCAGGATGACGATGACGGGCAGGGCCGAAAGGCTTTCACCAACACTGACGCCGTGAAACCAGATCAATGGGCCGTCGGGACGTGGCGTCGTGGTTTTTCCCAGCCGCTCGGTAAACCGTTCGGGATGCTCTTTGCCTTGTTGTACGCGACGCTTCAACAGACCCGGCGCCAGAGCGTGGGCCACACCCATCAATCGTTGATAGATAGCCAGGGTGTAGCTCATGATATCAACCCCAGTAGGCGGTCGGCCTGATCGGTAACGCCGGTCAGGGCCTGTTCAGCCTGGAGCCGCAGGGTTTCCAGACTGTCATCGTCGACGTCGGCGGGTACGGGCGGCAACACGCCCCAGACCATGGCGCCCCGTGTGAAGGGCAGCGGAATGCGCATTCGGTCCCAGGTGTTGAATTCGAGATAGTTCCGCGTCGATTGTCCGAGCAAGACCAGCGGTGCCTGGCTCATCTGCGACAGCTTCAGCGAGCCTTCGGTCATCACCCGGGCCGGACCGCGCGGACCGTCCGGCGTCATGGCGACGCAACGCCCTCCGGTGTCCTTGTCGCCCCGTATCCAGCGGATCAGGTCGCGAAAAGCCTGTGCGCCGCCTTTGTTCTTGGTCGGATCGGACTTCTTGGCCGAGGACCCACGAATGGAATGATAGCCGAAGCGGGTATTGATCTTCATGCTGACATCGCCGCTTTTGGACATCGAGGCCAGGACGCAGACGGGTTGCGCGCGCGGACGCGGCCAGGAGGCGTGGCCCAGGTGCAACCGGCCGTGCCAGAACATCAGTACGACGGGGCCGCGACCGTCCCAAATCTGCTCAACCGGTGTCTGACCTTCCACCTGCCATCGCGTTGTCTTATAACAGAATTTCAGATAGCCGACCAAGGTGTTGGCGATCAGGTCCTGCATGAATTCCGATTGGAGAATATTTTTCATGCCGTCAATGCACCATCTGCGACGGGCACCTCAGGTACGGGTGTGCCGAACTGCTGCGCGGCCAAAGTGGCATAAAGACCGCCCTGCGCCAGCAATTGATCGTGCGTCCCCCGTTCAACGATTTCCCCTTGGTCCAGGACCAGAATTTGATCGGCATGACGAATTGTCGACAAGCGGTGCGCGATAAGGAAGGTCGTGCGTCCCGCCATGAGGCGTTCCAGGGCTTCCTGCACCTTCAGTTCGGATTGGGTGTCCAGCGCCGAAGTCGCTTCGTCGAGCAGCAGAAGCGGCGCGTTCTTCAAGAAGGCCCGGGCGATGGCGATGCGTTGCTTCTGGCCGCCCGACAGTCGCGATCCGGCTTCTCCGACACGGGTGTCGTAGCCTTTGGGCAGGGTGCGGATGAACTCATCGGCGGCGGCGTCTCGGGCAGCCTGTTCGATGTCGGCGTCGCTGGCCCCGGCGTTGCCGTAGGCGATATTGGCGCGGATGGTATCGTCAAACAGGAACGGGTCCTGGGTCACCAGCGCGATTCGGCTGCGCAGGGCCGGGATCGACAGATTGCGGTACGGTTGATTGTCGAAGCGGATGTCGCCGGATGTCAGGTCATAAAAGCGTGGAATCAAATTAAGCAATGTTGATTTTCCCGACCCGGACGGGCCGACCAGCGCGATGCTCTGCCCTGCGGTAGCGGTGAAGCTGACATTGCGCAGAACCGGCGCGTCCCCGTAGGAAAAGCCGGCGCGGTCAAAGGTAATGGACTTGAAGTCGCGCGATAGCGGCTTTGCGTCGATCGTTTCGGTAATTTCGGGCTCGATGTCCAGCGCAGTGAACAGGCGGCGTGCCGCCGTTATCCCCTGGGTAAAGGTGCCTTGCAATCCGGCCAGTTGACGAAGGGATTGGCTGGCTGTGCCCAGCGCAGCAATGTAGGCGAACATGTCGCCTATGGTGATATGGCCCGATTGCGCCCGCCAGCCGGCGAAGGCCAGGATGCCAGCCAGCAAGACCGCGGTCAGGACTTCCGTGGCCGGTGCCGCCATCGAGCGCGCATTGGCGGCCTTGATCAGGAAGGTTTGGCGGCGATTGATGACTTCGCCCACGCGCGCTTCTTCCTGCGCTTCCTGGTTGGCGATTTTGATGATCTTGACGCCATCGAGACTTTCCATCACGGCAGTGGAGAGGTTCGAGGTTTCACCCATGGCGCCTTCGGCCGCACGTTGTGTCGCCTTCAGATATTTGCCCATGACGGCCGCGATCAGGGGGGCAATCAGCAGAACCAGCAGCGTCATCGACCAATCGGTCCAGATCATGAAGGCGAGATTTCCCAGCACGAGTAGCAGCGCCTGAACATATTGTACCAGCCCCGTCGATGCCGCATCACGAACCTGATCCGCATCGTAAAGAACAGACGATAAGTACTGACCAGAGTGGGCTTTTTGCAGATGTCCGAGATCGGCGCGTACCAGACGCGAGAACAGTTGCTCCTGGATACGGCCGACCAGTTGGTTACCGATGCGGTTCAATGACGTGGTCAGCCCGCGCTGGCCGGCAAAGCGCAACAGCCCAAGCAGGATAATAACGGCCGGCACCGACAGAAGTGGCGCAGCCTTAAGCCATTCCGGAAGACGGGGCGTGACCTTGTCGGCAGGACTGTTGATGTGGAACAGAAGGTTTATTGCCGGGTTAAGCCACCCGACCAGAAGCGTAGTCGTCACGGCGACCAGGACGGCGCAGGCCAGGGCGACGCCTAACAAACGCTTTTGCGGCGCCAGATATTGCACCCACACGCGGCCTATAAGCACTTTCGTGCTCATCTCGGCAGGGGCGGGGGCGGGTGAGGTCATTGTGTGGCGGTCTGGAAAAAGCTTTGTGAGCGTTTATATAGGGTTATGCGACAATTCTGTAAGTCTGTCGCGCATTTATGTGTTAATGGCGAGGCGATTCCGCGTCAGAGGTTCAAATTGAAACTGCTCCCGAAAAAAGAACACAAGAAGCCGTTTCCAACGGATACCGCGTGGGGGCTATTTACCACCTACCTGCATTACCTGTGGGCTGACCATGCCTATCTGCGTCTCGGCTTCACCAATGCGCACTGGATCGGCCCGGACATGGTGCGGACGAATCAGCCGTGGCCGTTTCAATTGGCGTGGTGGAAGAAACAGGGCGTCAAGACGGTCATCAACCTGCGCGGTGGCAAGGGGTCGTTCTATTATCTTGAAAAGCACGCCTGTGAAAAGCTGGGGCTCACCCTTGAGGATTTCGGATTGACCTCACGCAGCCTGCCGACGGCGCAGGAACTCCTGGCGGCGAAGACCCTGTTCGAGCGTATCCAATATCCGGCCCTGCTCCATTGCAAGTCCGGCGCTGATCGTGCGGGCATGATGAGCGTGCTGTATCGGCATTTTCACCTCGGCGACCCGATTCGCGAAGCGGCCAAGGAATTGGGCCTGCGCACCCTTCACATGAAAGCCGGTCACACCGGTGTCCTCGATTACCTTTTCGAAGTTTATCTGCGTGACATCGAACCCAAAGGCATAAGCTTCTGGGACTGGACGCAAGGGCCGGACTATGACCCCGACCGTATAAAATCCGATTTCAAGGCGAGCTGGTGGGGCACGCTTTTGACAGACAAGCTGTTGAGACGGGAATAAAAAAGCCGGCGGTAACGCCGGCTTTTGTCTTATTCGCCTGCCGTCGACGGATCGATCAGCTTGTGCGCATGAATGACGAAGTAACGCATCAACGCATTGTCCACCGTCGATTGCGCCTTGGCGCGCCAGGCCAGTACGGCCTCGGCATTATTGGCGTAGGCCCCAACGAATTCGATCTTTTTCAGATCCTTGAACGTGGTGCCGGTCAGGTCGGTCAGTTCGCCGCCGATGACGATATGAAGAAGTTGTTTGTCGCTCATGTCTTTTTACTCTTAGAGGGTGGCCAGATGGGCGCAACGCTCGATGATCTGGTCGAACAAGGGCGCGCCGGCGCATATCAGGCTGGGCTTGAGGCTGTCTATAGCATTGAATCCGTAAGGATTGCCTAAATGGTCCGAAACGACGGCGCCGGCCTCCTGGGCGATCAGGGTGGCGGCGGCCACGTCCCAGTCGCGTTTCGGGGTCAGGGCCAAGGTAAAATCGGCCTTGCCGGCAGCGACGCGGACCATACGGTAGGCGACCGATGGGCGGGAATGGACGCTAAGCCGCGGCCAGGGCCGGGGCCAGATGTCTTTTCCGAACAAACGGGAGTCGCCCAGAACCTCGGCGTCTTCCAGTTCCGCGCGTTGGCTGGCATGAATTATCTCGCCATTCAGCCACGCGCCTTCGCCAAAGGCGGCCGAGTACATTTCGTGCGAATCGGGTGCGTAGACCACGGCGGCGACGGGTTGATTCGCCTCGATCACGGCCAGGGCTATCGTCCAGTAGGGGCTGCCTTTGGACAGGCCCATCGTGCCGTCGATCGGGTCGAGTACAAAGGTGCGCAGAGATGTCAGGCGCTCGACATTGTCGGCTTCTTCTTCGCTCTGCCAGCCGTAATCGGGGCGGGCGGCCAGAAGCGCTTCCTTCAGCCAGCGATTGACCTCAGTGTCGGCATTGGTGACGATGGAGCCGTCGGACTTGTAGCGTGTGATCAGCCCGTTTGCTTTCAGGTGCTGAGCCAGGGCGCCGGCGCGGCGAACCTTGTCGACGATTAGTTCGAGATCGGTCGCCTGCTCATCGCGCATCACTTACCCCCGACGCTCAGGGCTTCGATGAGGACGCTCGGCGCATCGACCGTGCCGCGGATTTCGAGATCGTTGGCGGGCACAAGACGTCGGAACATGTCGATCAGGTTACCGGCAACGGTAATTTCATTGACCGGGTAGGCGATGACGCCGTTTTCAAACCAGAAGCCCGATGCGCCGGCCGACCAGTCCCCGGTATCGGAGTTCAGGCTAGGGCCAAACATCGAGGTAACAATGACGCCGGCGCCAGCGTCGCGCATCAGGCTGTCGATCGATTGTGTACCGGCGCCGAGGGTGACGTTGTGGGTCGAAACGCCGGGCGCGCTGGCCAACCCGCGCGAGGCGTGGCCTGTCGACGGCATACCAAGCTGCTTCCCGGCCGCCGTGTTGAGCAGCCATCCAGTCAGCACGCCGTTTTCAATGAGCGCGCGGCGGGTGACCGCCACACCTTCGTCATCGAACAGGCAGGAGCCGAGACCACGCACCCGCAACGGATCATCGACAATCTGCACCGCGCTGTCGAATAACTGGTGGCCCAACTTGTCCTTCAGGAAGCTGGAGCCGCGCGCGATGGCCGATCCGGAGATAGCGCCCAGAAACTGGCTGATCAGCGATTTGCTGATGCGATTGTCGAAAATGACTGTAGTTTTCTGGCTGGCGAGCTTGCGGGCGCCAAGCGCCGCCAAGGCGCGTTCGGCGGCAATGCGTCCCGTCTCTGCGACATCCGGCAAATCGGCGGCGTGGCGGACAGAACGGCCTTCACCGTCACGTTCCATATTGCCAGCGGGATCGGTGGCAATGAAACGTCCGGACTGGAAAAACAGGCTGGTCGTGTGGCCGCCGCTGAAGCCATCCGAGGTCAGCATGGACCACATATTCTGGACATAACCGGCGCTGGCCGCGTCGCTTTGGAGCGCCTCGCTTCCGGCTGCCAATCCGCCAGCCTCGATATCCAGGGCGCGCTGTTGCAGGCTTTCTGCGCTTAGATAGGTATCGTCATAGAGGTCGAGCGGTGTTTCCGGCCCTTTGAAGAGCAAGGTGGGGTCCGCCAGGCTTGCATAGGGATCGTCAGGGGCCAGACCCGCCATGACGACAGCGCGTTCGACCAGGCGATCCAAGGTGGGTTTGGAAAATTCCGAGACCGATACCACCGCCTGTTTGCGGCCGACGAAGACGCGCAGACCGAGATCGGACGTTTCGTCGCGTTCCACGGTTTCGACTTCGCCCTTGCGCACGCCCACCGACAGAGAACGACTTTCTGCGAAAACGGCTTCGGCCGCATCGGCGCCCGCCTTTCGCGCAGCGGATAAAAGGTCTTCCAGGCGCTGCATCTGGGCGTCGCGCTGGGCGGTGTCGGTTTCGTTTCGCGTTTGCAACATGAAAAATCTATAGGCTCGCGCCTTGTCGCAGGCAAGTCTCGTTTGTGACAATTCCATCTCGGCATGGCGCAAGGGCGGCTGATTTATTGCGGCTGCGTTAGGGTGGGTTAGCGGTTTTTTTAGGTGTCCATACTAGGGTGAGCGGTAAAAGGGGGCCGTGCCGGCCGCTCTGAAAGCGAGAAACTGCCCGGGATGCCGTCTGCCATCACTTTTCTATCTCGACTTCTGACGCCTAAACGCTGGCTACATGACAAATATATCTCGCGAGCTGAGGCGATCGGCCTTAGCCAGGCCGAGGAAGTCGCGGCGATGAAGCCGATCGTTTCGAGCTTTTGCCTGATCATCGGCATTTATTATTGCGTCGTCACCGCGAACCGTTTCCTGTCTGAGACAGGCATGGCCTTGTGGATGATGTTCACTCTTTCGGCGGCAACCGCCGTAATCAGCTTCTATTTTCACTTCATCTACCTGAAGCGGGCACAAAAGGTCTATCAACTCAATGTGGCCAGCCTGACGGTCAATCTGTTTCTGTTTACAAATCCGGTAACTTTCCAGGCATTGCACTATGATCCGAAACGTCTGGTATATTTCATATTCCTGACCTTGATGTTCGCGATGACGGGCATTTCGCTACGCGTTATCGTTCCCAGCATCGTGGTGACGCTTGTGACGGTGGCGGCTATGGCGTTGGCGCATCAGGGATATGTATCGTTCGAAAATAGCGCCATGATTGCCGTCATGATTCCGACAGCGGTTATCCTCGCCATGGTCGTGCGTCAGACCTTATTCAGGGCAGTGGAATCGCGTGTCCGGGCAGAAAATCTTCGTGCCGAGGCCCAGTCCATGGCGGACAGCGATGTCCTGACCGGCCTGCCCAACCGGCGTAACTTTTTCCGCGTGATTGAGGCGGCTCTGAAAAGGGTATCCGATGGCGAGACCTCGTTTCATCTGGCGCTTATTGACCTCGACGGCTTCAAACCGATAAACGATATCTACGGCCACAGCGTCGGCGACCTGTTGCTGATCGAAGTTGGCAGCCGGCTGCGCCAGGTTTGCGGACAACGGGCCTTCGTCGCGCGCATGGGGGGCGATGAATTCGCCATTATCCTAGCCGGAGACGTGGACAAGGCGGCGCTGGATTCGTTTGGCCGCCAGGTATGCGATGCCCTACGCGACACCTATTTCCTGGGTGGTGTTACAGCCAATATTTCCGGTAGTGTTGGCGTTGTCCGTTGCGATTCTGCCCAACTGACTGCTTCGCAATTGCTGGAACGCGCCGACTATGCCCTTTATTTCGCCAAGCAAAACCTGCGCGGCGCACCGGTGGTCTTTACCGAAAAGCATGAAGCCGAGATGCGTGATTTCAGCCAGGTTGATCAGGCCTTGCGGTCCAGTGATCTCGCAGCCGAATTGTCGATCATGTTCCAGCCGCAGGTCGATGTGGTCGAAAACCGAACCATCAGCTTTGAAGCCCTGGCGCGCTGGAATTCGGCCAAGCTGGGCAGCGTTCGCCCGGATATCTTCATCAAGGCGGCCGAGCGCTCTGGACTGATTACCGAAATCACGCTTCTGCTTTTGGAAAAATCGCTGAGCGAGGTGCGCGGATGGCCCGAAAGCACCCGTGTATCTTTTAATCTGTCGGCGCGGGACCTCCGCTCCGGGATCTCCATCGCCAATATCTGCAATACCGTGCGCAAGTCCGGCATCGACCCGCATCGCATCGAATTTGAGATCACCGAAACCGCCATGCTGACCGATTTCGAGCAGGCCTGCGAGGCGTTGGCGCGGCTCAAGGCTATGGGCTGCCGGATCGCCGTGGACGATTTCGGCTCGGGCTATTCGTCCTTCAGCTATATCCACCGCCTGCCGATAGACAAGATCAAGATTGATCGCAGCTTCGTCGTCCAGCTTTTGAAGCATGGTTCGGCATTGAAAATCATCAAAACAATCATCGATTTGTGCCGAAATCTCAATCTCGACTGCGTTATTGAAGGCGTCGAAACCCAGGCGGAAATGAGCAAGCTGGCCCAGGTACGGGCGCGCTACATACAGGGGTACCTGTTCAGCAAACCTTTGCCTGCCGAACAGGTTATTTCTTATCTGGCGACCGAAACCGCGCGCATCGAGTCGGCACTGAAAGCGGGCTGACGGCTAGTTGCCGATGACGATATTCGGCTTTTTCGGTGTTTTCATGCCCTCGCCAAGGTAGAAGCCGGTATGGGGGGGCTGGTTGTAGGCTGTGTTCTGCCAGGTAATCGATGCGCGGTACTGAGGATCCTGCATCAAGGTAACGAAGCCGTATGTTGTCGGAATTGGCGTCGAATAGATGCGCAGTTCGCGATTGTCGGCACTGCGTAATATGACTTCCTCGCGCCAGTCACCCAGTATGTCCGCCGACAGGGTCGGCGTCGACTTGGTACCGTTGTTGGACATCATGCCTTCGGCCACCAGAAGCGGGCGGGTCTGTGACGTCGTCCAATCCCATTTGGAAATCATGTTGCCGTCAAGCAGTTCGCGCAGGAGGTCCCCATCCCACCAGATGGCGAAATTGGTCTGGCGCGGCGCACGCTCGGCAATAGCTTGCCCTTTGATGTTGAACAGTTGCGGCGCATTGCTGCCCCATACCTCGTCGCCCGGATAGCGCGGGTCGATATCGGCGGACAGGCCCCGCCCTGTGTCTTTTTCAGCAGTTTTTTTCCAGATGACTTCACCGGTGCGGGCGTCGAGCAGGGCCGAACCGATATAGCCGTTGCGTTTCATATCTTCGTGGACGCCGAACTTTTCCAGACCCGGACGCGTGGGGTCAAGATCACCGACATGCATGGCATCGCCATGAAACAGCTTTGCCGTCCACAAGGGACGGCCGTCGTCGCCTAAGGCCATAGAGCCATAGATGATCTCATCCTTACCATCCTCATCGACATCGGCGATGCTGAGCTGATGGTTACCTTGGCCGCTATAGCCGTCTGGTATGCCGGGCGCCGTCGAATCGAAGGTCCAGCGCCGCGTCAGCTTACCGTCGCGGAAATCGTAGGCGGCCAGGGTCGTGCGGCCATAATAGCCCCGCGCCATGACCGCAGAGGGATGCACGCCGTCGAGCCACGCCGTGCCGGCCAGATAACGCTCGGACCGATTGCCGTAGCCGTCACCCCAAACCTCTTTCATACGGTCTAGCGTCGGATTGTCGCCTTCAGGAACGCGGCTGGGCCAGTAGGGGACTGTATCGATGACGGCGCCGGTCTGACCGTTGAAGACGCTGAGATATTCCGGCCCTTGCAGAATGCGCCCCTGCAATTGTGCCATCAGCTTGCCATCGGCGGTTTTGACCGAACCGGTGCGATCACCCTGTTCCAACTCGCCGCCGCTCGAGACCCAGTTGGCCTTGGCGTCGCCGATCACCTTGCCTTGACCATCGATCGTCCCGTCGGCCGTCTTTACGATCATTTCCGCCTTGCCGTCGCCGTCATAGTCGGCGACCTGGAATTGCGAATAATGGGCGCCTGCGCGGATGTTCGGCCCCATATTGATCCGCCATAGCCGCTTGCCTTCCAGGGTATAGGCATCGAAATAGACCGGACCGGTATAGCCGCCTTGGCTGTTGTCGTGCGCGTTGGTCGGCTCCCACTTCAATATGATTTCATAACGACCGTCGCCATCGAGATCGCCAACAGTGGCGTCGTTAGCCGTGTAGGTATATGGCGCGCCGTCTGGGGTTACGCCTCCGGTGGGGATGTCGAGCGGGATGGACAGGTAGCCGTTGGCCCACACCTTTGCCGTAGGCGAAGGCTCGCCTTCCTTGCCCTTGACGACGGTCCTGACCGTATAGCCCGATGCGGCGTTACCTGTCCTGTCGAGATAGTTGCTAACAACGGTAATGGGCTTGGCATTCAGCTTCTTGCCGTCACGATAGAGATTGAAGGCCGTGCCATCGACATCGTCGGCGAGCATCCGCCAACTGACCAACACGCCGTCGGCGCCTTTGACGGCGACCGTGCCGCGGTCAAGCTTTTCCATATGGTGGGCCGGTGTTTTGGCCAGAGAGGCGCCGGTCAGAGACGCGCCAGCCAGCGGCAGCAGGGCGGCGGTAAGCAGAAGTGTACGAATGCGCGACATGATATGTTTCCTCCGGTGTTCGCCATTTAACAGGCTGACGCGGAAAATCCGTCATTAAAAATCATATTCACGCAAAATAATTCGCAATCGATCATTTCGCCGATTTGCCAAAGTCACATTGCGTTGCTAGCACTATGGATATGATCCTGCCTGACCTGCATAACGCCCAGCTCGACCGCATTCTCGAGGCCGTCAAAGGTGATGCCCGTATCGATGCCTTGCTTGGCGCGGGCTCGCTGATCTGGGGCGGATTTGACATCCATTCCGATCTCGACCTTGTCGTCATCGTCGCCGACGCCGAATATGAGGCGGTGATGGCGGCCCGCCCGGCCTTCGCTTCAGGCCTGGGGGAACTGATCACGGCCTTTACCGGCGAACATGTCGGCGAGCCGCGCCTGCTGATCTGCCTCTATGGCCCGACTTTACTCCATGTCGATCTGAAATTCGTCCGCCTGTCCGACCTGACCCAAATGGTCGAACGGCCGGCCATCCTGTGGGCGCGGGACGAGAGTGTTGTCGAGGCCACGCTGGACAGGGCCGAAATCGTCTGGCCGCAAGCCGACGCCCAATGGTTCGAGGACCGAGTCTGGACGTGGCTTCATTACGGCGCCACCAAACGGCATCGCGGAGAATTGTTCGAGGCCATAGGCATGCTGGCCTTTTTGCAGGAGCGTGTGCTGGGGCCGATGCTGATGCGGCGCGCCGGCCGGTTGCAACGCGGAGTCCGGCGCATCGAACAGGTGCCAGAGGCCGGGCGTTTGCAGGCGGTGCATGCCGCCTACGACGCCGCCGACATCGCCCGCGCCCTGACAGCGGCTATGACGCTCTACCTCGATCTGCGTGCAGATGCGCCGCCCGCGCGTCTGGCTCCGTATATGCCGGACGCCATGCAGGCCTTTATCTAATCATTTCCAGATGGTCTTGCCGGAGCCGGGCAAGCCCATTTCCGCCCATTTGGCCGACACACGGTCGATGATGTCCTGGGCCATATAGAGCTTTTCGCCCCACTCACGGTGCGTTTCCGGCACCCACTTGTTGGTGGCGTCGAGCCCGATCTTGGAGCCCAAGCCCGATTCCGGCGAGGCGAAGTCGAGATAGTCGATCGGCGTGTGTTCAACCAGTGTAATGTCGCGGGCCGGGTCCATGCGGGTGGATAGGGCCCACATCACGTCTTTCCAGTCGCGGGCATTGATATCGTCATCGACGACGATAATCCACTTGGTGTACATGAATTGGCGCAGGTACGACCAGGCACCCATCATCACGCGCTTGGCGTGGCCTGGATAGGCCTTCTTCATCGAAATAACGGCGATGCGGTAGCTGCACCCTTCCGGCGGCAGCCAGAAATCGACGATTTCCGGAAACTGCTGCTGAATCAGCGGAATGAACACCTCGTTCAGCGCTTCGCCTAGCACGCTGGGCTCATCGGGCGGTCGGCCGGTGAAGGTGGACAGATAGATCGGTTGCCGGCGCATGGTAATGGCGGAGATCTTGAAGATCGGGAACTTTTCGACGCTGTTGTAATAGCCCGTATGGTCGCCATAGGGGCCTTCATCGGCATAGTCGTCGAGCAGGACGTGACCTTCCAATACGATTTCCGCATGGGCGGGCACCATCAGCGGCACGGTCTTGGCCGCGACCAGTTCAGCCTTTTGACCACGCAGCAGGCCAGCGAACTGATATTCGGACAGGGTGTCGGGTACGGGGGTGACGGCGGCGAGGATCAGGCCGGGATCGGCACCCAGCACGGCGGCGGCAGGCAAGGGCTCGCGCTTGCCTTCTGCTTTCCAGCGCCGATGATGTTGTGCCCCCCCGCGATGGGCCAGCCAGCGCATGATGGTGCGGTCCTTGCCCAGGACCTGCATCCTATAGATGCCGAGATTATAATCGTCTTCGCGCGATTCCGATGGCCCTTTGGTGACGATCAGCGGCCAAGTGATGAGGGGGGCCGGCTCACCCGGCCAGCAGCCCTGGATCGGCAGGCGTGTCAGGTCGATATCGTCGCCGGTCAGAACCACCTCCTGAACCGGAGCGTTTTTTATCGTCTTCGGCCGCATGCCCATCACGGTTTTCGCCAGGGGCAGCATGTCGAAGGCGTCCTTCAGACCGCGCGGCGGTTCCGGTTGGCGCAGGAAGGCCAAAAGCTCACCGACTTCGCGCAGTTCCGCGCCCGTTGTGCGTTCCTTGCCTTCCAGGGTAACCCCCATGGCGACACGTTTGACATTACCGAACAGGTTGACGAGCACCGGCATGGGCGACGGGGTGCCATCTTCTAGCGTGACGTTTTCGAACAACACGGCCGGACCGCGTTCAGCCAGCAGGCGCAACTGGATTTCGGTCATTTCCAGATGGGTGGACACCGGCGTTTTGACACGGACCAATTCGCCGGCGGCTTCCAGTTTGTCGATAAATTCACGCAGCGATTTGTAGGCCATGGGTCTTCCTTTTTGCGCGTCCGACATAGGCCGGAACGTCAGGCAAGGCAATGGGGCCAACCGTCGCGGCACGGGCTGTGTCCGGAAAAATGCCTTGCACGAATACCATAGCATACCATTGAAAAGTGCGCGCGGGCACGTCACACTGGCTGGATTCGCTCCGGAGCTCGATGTGCCCACTGACAATAAAGGACTGCTGGTCATCGGCGCGCGAACCCTGATCGGGCGTCGCATGCCGGAGGCTATTGCTCCTGCGGGGTGGCCGGAGGCATCTGTGTATTACACGTCGCGCCAACCGGTCGCCGGACACGGTTTAGTCCTCGATACCGAACGACCTGAGGCGTTTACCCCGGATCGCCGCTTCCCCGCTGTCATTGTTTGCGCGCCGATCTGGCTGATTACCGATGCCTTGCTGGAACGGCTCGTCGATCTTGGCATGAAGCGGATGATTGCCTTCTCTTCGACCAGTCGATTGACCAAGGCGACGTCGGCGGAGCCTTCGGAACGCGAAGTGGTGGCCAAACTGGCGGCGGGGGAACAGACGGTGAGCACGTTCTGTCAGGCGCGCGGCGTTGCATGGACAATCCTGAGGCCGACCCTGATCTATGACGAAGGGGCCGATGAAAACGTCAGCCGGATCGCCGACACCATTCGTAAGCTGGGTTTTTTCCCGGTCTGCGGTCTGGCCAGCGGATTGCGCCAACCTGTCCACGCGCGTGAGCTGGCACAGGCGGCCATGCAGGCGCTGACGGCGCGACCGGCGTACAACACCGCCTATAATCTGAGCGGTGGCGAAGATCTCAGCTATGCCGACATGGTGCGGCGCATTTTCGAAGCCATGGGACGCGCGCCGGTGATTTTGGCCTTGCCGGAAGTTTTCTGGCGTCTCGGCTTTCTCGGGCTAAATCTCGTCAAGCCTCGCCGGCTAAAGCGCAACGTGCATATGGCACTGCGTATGAATGTCGACCTGTGGTTTGACCACAGCGCAGCCACCCGCGATTTTGGCTATTCCCCAGGATCGTTCCGCCCGGATTTCAGCGCCACGACTGAGGGCGGCCGGGCTATTTGATTTTCCACTTCATGCTCACGCGCAAGACCTTGCCGTCGAAACGCCTCGCCCAGTCTGTCTTGTTGCCGGAACTGCCCAGCCGGTCCATTATTCGCATCAGTGACGCACCAAAGCCATAGTTCTTTGGGCTTTCCTTGGTCAGGACACAATCGTCAAAGTCGCCGGACGGCGTAAAAAGGCATTCCGCCGTGGCATCGCCGCTCACGCCGTCATTTTGTGCGTCGGCCGGATAGGCAGTGACACTCAATTGGTCGAAGTATCCGTGGACATCAAGGGTCTGGAAACGTGGGTCATTGGTTTCGGTGGCATAGAAAATGACGTCGCGCGGCAGTTTTTCGAGATCGAGAATTTCCGGGTCCGCGGGCGCTCCGGGATGGGCTTTCAGCCAGTCGCGGGCCGGGGCATCGTCATCATCACGTGCCAGAATCCGGTACAATCGCGCGGCGCGTCCGGTGTCGACCGGCGTGCCCAGTCCATCGGCATATTGATGGGCCATAAGCCGGATAGCATCGCGGTCGCCGCGCCGGGCTGCTTTCTTGAACAGGTTCAGGGATTCGGCGTAGTTTTGTGGCGCCAGATCGCCGATCATGTAGATCTGTCCCAGTTCCTTAAGCGCGCCGGCATGTCCCTGGTCAGCAGCCATTTTGAGGTTTTGCATCGCCAAAGCCCCATCGCGAGGGGTGCCGAGACCGTCCGCATAGGCCAGCCCGAGTGCGTATTGCGCGTTCATGTCACCGGCGGCAGCGGCCGGCTTGCAATACTTAAAAGCTCTGACCCAGTCGGCCGGGACTTTGTCATCCTGCGTATATGCGGTACATACACGCTGCACAGCCTCAGCACGGCCCTGATCCGCAGCCTTTACATACCAAGTCAAAGCCAGCCGGGAATCCATTTTGACGCCACGTCCGGTGCGATACATCTCGGCAACATCATATTGCGCGCCAGCGTTACCGCCTTCCGCCGCCTTTTCGATCCATTCGGCGGCCTTTTCGCCGTCCGGCTTCTGGTCGAAGCGTCCGTCCCGGTAGGCAAGGCCCAGATCATATTGCGCCTGATTGTCGCCGGTCTTTGCCTTTCCGGCCAATTCCTCGAACTGCTGTTTCGGGGTCAAGGGCTTGATCGCAAGTTTAGCCGCAGCGGGAAAGCCCGCCGCGGACAGGCCCCCCGCGCACAGTATAGCCATCAATGCCACAAGACCAAGACTGCGCATCTAACCCTACTTATCCGACCAAACCGCCAGTTCGTTGCCCGACGGGTCCAGGAAATGGAAGCGCCGTCCCCCCGGGAAAGCGAAGATCGGCTTGACGATGGGGGCGCCTTGCCCTTCTACCGCCGCCAGCGACGCCTCCAGGTCCTCACTATATAGGATGACGAGCGGCTTTGCGGAAGAGTCGGTGGTATCGGATTCAAAGCCGCCATCGATACCGGCATCTGCCAGCGCGGCATATTGAGGCCCATAATCAATGAAGTTCCAGCCGAAAACCTGGCGGTAAAAGTCCTTGAGGGGGGACAGATCGCCGGCCGGGAATTCGATATAGTCAATCTTGTGATGTGTGGGCATCGGGTCAGGTCTCCAGTTTCCAGACGCTGGCCGGCTTTACGGTGGCGTCTTCAATATCGGCATTCGTCAGAATATCGTAGTCCGCCAGTTTGCTGAGTCCCGACGTCGGGAAATAGCTGCGGTGGGGGTCACCGACATAGACTTCGATGTTTTGACCTGCGGCACGGCGAAAATATGACAGCATGGCGTCGGTCATGCCTTTTTCATAACAGATATCGCCTGCCAGAATAACGTCCGCTTCAGGCGGGCCGTTATCGAGAAGGTTACGTCCGGTGAAGGCGAGCGTGACGCCATTTTGCTCGGCGTTCAATGCCACAGCCGCTTCGGCATACGGGTCTATGTCGTTGCAAAGCACGCTTGCCGCGCCGGCCTGCATGGCCGCGATACCGACAAGGCCGGACCCGGACGCGATATCGAGCACCCGTTTTCCGCGCACGATATGCGGATTGTCCAGGACATAGCGGCCAAGCGCCTGGCCGCCGGACCAGGCAAAGGCCCAAAAGGGCGGGCTTAAACGGTCACGTGTCATATCCGCTTCGGTCATCAGCCAAAGAGGCGTCACCTCATCGGCCTGAAAAAGCGTAATTTCGGGCAGGGAAGGGACCGGTAAAGGGCGGGTCTGTTGGCGGATGAACGCCCGGCGATCCGGCCGGATATCTTCGGGCATTATCCGGCCGGATCTGTCAGGACCACATCCTTGACGGGCTCGCCGCCGAACTGATCAGCGAAATTCGGTGCGATAAGTCCCTGTAATTGGTTGGCCGGGATGCGGATTTCGTAAGGGCCTTCCGCGTAGGGGCCGACATCGTCGGGGGCATACAAGGCATCGATCGCGCCGATCTTGCCGGCTATGGTTGACGGGACAAGGATGAGATGACTTTCGGCCAGCTTCGGACAGGGCATGCCGGTGGCGGCCTGGGTGATCGGTTCGCGGGCGCGTTTTGAGCGGGCCGCCTCGATTTGGCGGCAGACATAGCCATCTACGGGCTTAAGGTCCGCGCCGGCGGCGAACAGTTGAGCCGTCGGGATAAGGTCGTGCGCCGTCTTATCCCATAGCAGGGTCTTGAAATGGGTATTGGGGTGGGCGCCACCCTGATAGATATTGTCCTCGGCGTAGAGCGAAACGAAGCGCGGGCTTTGCGCAGAAATTTTCCAATTGATGCTGTGTGAATAGCCGGGCTCGATAATGCCGTCCGCACTGTTCTGAGCGCGGTCCTTGTGGGCCTGGTCCATGAAGGCGGTCAAGGCGGACTGGCCTTCGTTATATAACCGCGAATGCAGGTCAGGATAAAGCTTGATCGGATCGGGCAGGGTCAGCGTGACCTGGGCATCCGTGTCGGCCCGGGCAAAGGCGAGCGGTGCGGCAACGACAGGTGGGGCGTTGCTGGCTGCCGGTTGTTCGTCCTTGGGCTTCTTCTGACAGGCGCTCAGGCCGGCCAGTGCTATGAGCGTCAAGGCGGTCACTGTGCGGCGGAGCGACTCGTTTGTCATGTCATCCCCAAAACCAATGGTCAAAAAAGCGCCCTAAAACAGGCTGGTGAAATGCACGGCCAACAGACTGAAAACCCACAGGAGGCCGGTGGTGCGATTGGCTTTGAACAGCTTCAAGGCCAGTTCATTGTCGTCGAGTCGCAGCCGGACCACCTGCCAGAATAGATGCGCGGTTATCAGAAAAAGTCCACCGAAAAAGAGCGCGGGCAGGTCAGCCAGGTAAGCACCCGTGCCGGTCAGCACCACAGCCAGGCCATAGAACAGGCTGACGCCGTTGACAGTATTTCTTCCGAGCGCCCGTGCCGACGATTTGACGCCGATCATGGCATCGTCTTCTATGTCCTGAAGCGCATAGATTGTATCGTAGCCTATCGTCCAGAATACGAGCCCGGCGTAGAAGACAAGCGCGGCCCAGGTCAGGGTATCGGTAATGGTCGCGTACCCCATAAGAAAGCCCCAATTGAAGGTCAGGCCCAGCCAGGCCTGGGGCCACCAGGTGATTCGCTTCATGAAGGGGTAGGCCGCGACGAGCGCCAGTGATCCAACGCCCAGCCAAATCGCCAGCCAACCCAACTGGATCAGAATAAGAAAACTGATCAGCGAGCAGCCGGCGGCAAAGGCCAGGGCCTGCTTCGGGCTGATCTGGCCGGACGGGATGGGGCGCCCGCGCGTCCGCTCCACCTGGGCGTCGAAATCCCGGTCGACGAAATCGTTGAAGGCGCAGCCGGCCGCCCGCATCAGGACCGATCCGATGGCGAACAGGATCAATTTCAGCCAGGGAAATTTGTATTGCAGGACATCGGCAGGCGACAGGACGTGCGATTGCCCGCCGGATATGTCCGCAAAGAACGGATGCGCTATGGCGAAAGCCAGTCCCATCGCGCCCGGCAGGAAGAGCAACCAGATACCGATAGGACGATCCAGCCGTCCCAGCCTCAGCCAGGGCTGCAAGGCTGCGGGCGCGTACCGATCGACCCAGTTACGTTTCGCAGCGTCAGGCAGGGGAGCGGGTGTATGTGTCGTCATGCCCCGTTGATGAACCGCACGTCATTGATTGTCCAGACCGTCCCATTAAAAAATGGAGGCTGATTGGGACCAAACATGACGCATAATCAAGAGGCTAGATGTGAGCGAACAATTGGCCGTCCGGTGTCAGGCGCGGCGCTTGACCAGTTGTGAACGGTCCTTGCGCGCTTGATTGGCGGGAATGACACGGGCGAACGGACGGCGGCCGAACAGACTGTCTTCCATGCCGGTTTCGAGAATATCGCCGCGCTTGGGTGCTTTCAGGAAGAGGTCTTCCATCGGTGTGATGACGTAAACGCCTTCCGGGGCGTAAACCAGCACCAGGCCTTCATTCTTTGGCATGACTTCCGACCATATTTTTAACTGGTCGTAATAATGCGCTTGGCGCCAGGCGTCGGGACGGTCGTGATCGACATCGACGGCCAAGGTCGTGCCGTTCGGCTCCAGCCGCAGAACGAAGCCGGCATGGTCAGGGCGCCAGATGCCGTTCATGTCGTCATGCTTTAGCCACAGGCACTTGAATTCCTGGCAGATGTTCGGATGAAGCCCCCAGACGCCGCAGCCACCTTCAGGGCGCGTGTGATGGCAGGTGTTGCCAGCCTTCTTTTCCAGATCGGGAATGTCGTAAACCTTGCAACACAAAGTGCATTCGCCGCATTCTTTGAGCGTGGCGCGTTTCGACGCAGGTGACTGTACGGAATCGACATGTGCGGCTTGCGTCGCGTGCGGTAGCATGACCTGAACCTTTTGTTCAGTAACGGCGGCACTTTTGCCGTCGGAACAGTTCGAAAACCGTGACAAATTAGGGTCAATAAAAAGTTACTTTAACCTTTTATTTCTCAACAATTTTGATGTTCTATGGATGTTCCACACGCGGCGGCCTTTTGCTATTTTTCGAGGTGTTTACGCCCTTCAATCACCTCCGAGTAGGAGAAGATGATATCGGGATCCGGCGCTTCGATCGTGCTGGCGACATGGGGGCAGTTCACGATATGAAGGACGTGTCGGATGATATTCTCGCGTGCCTTCACCTTAGAATCGGTTGCGACGCACATCCAGGGACCGTGTTCATGATGCGACCGGCGCAACATGTCATCGCGCGCGGCCGAATAGTCGTCCCAGCGATCCTGAGCGACCTGATCGAGATCGCTGACCTTCAGCTTTTTGCGCGGGTCCGCGCGGCGGTCGTCCAGACGCTCTTTTTGTTCCTCGCGGGAAATATCGAGCCACAGTTTAATGAGAGTAATGCCGCTGCGCACGATCATGCTTTCAAAGTCGGGCACGTCGTTGATAAAGATTTCCTGCGCCTCCGGTGTCGAAAATCCCATGACCTTTTCGACGCCGGCGCGATTATACCATGACCGGTTATAGATGGTCCATTCGCCGGTAGACGGCAAATGATTGACGTAGCGCTGAAACCACCAGGCCCCACGATCGAAGTCTGTCGGTTTGGGCAGGGCAACGATATGGGTGTTGCGCACGGAGAGGCATTCGGTCAGGCGCTTGATCGCGCCGTCCTTGCCCGCGGCGTCGCGGCCTTCGAACAGGATGCAGACCTTCTGGCCGTTCGCCAGCGTCCATATCTGGGTGTCGACAAGGCCTATCTGCAAAGTTTCCAGGCGGGCCTCCGCAGCCTTTTTCTTGTCTTCGTGTGACTTCTTTTCTTTCGACATGCGCAATCTCCCTGGAAACAGGAAGCTACCATCGCGCCTGAGTTATAAAGAATCAAGCAATGCGTCTGCCGCCGTCCGAGACCAGACGCAGATGCGCCGCCTTGACGTTACGGTCGGGTTCGTAAAGCTTGGAGGAAATGAGCGTATAGCGGCCAAGCCAGCCTTTCGGGTTTTTCGGCGCCGCACTCAGGGTCTGATACAGTCCGACCATGCGATCAACCTTGCCATAGCGGTTCATCATGGGACAGAGCAGAATCTCGAAGGTCACCGTCTCATTCTGGAACAGGGCGGCATCTTCGGGAGGCAGTTCCGCCGCGTCCGTCTTCCACGGTGCGGTCAAGGTTAGCAAGACCGGCTGTTCGCGGCGGCGGCCAAGCGCCAGGGCGGCACCGATCGTATCGACGAAAGGCGGCCGAAAAAGTGACAGAAAGGACATGTCTTTCAGCTCGTAGCCATGCAAAGCGCGCAAAAAGCCGCCTGAGAGGCGAAACCGGTGGCCGGCGTCGGTGCCTGAGATCATCATCATCTGCGGCACAAGGCTTTTAAGGCGCGCTGGGTCAAACAGCTCACGTGCGGGCGCTTTGTCCGGGCTGGCCTGCAGGCCGCGCCAATAGCTTAAGAATGAAACTGTGCTGGAATGGGGCACGGTGGTCTCCTTTGCCCCGGTCAGACGCAAGATCGTTGCCGTAAATGTGTCGGTTTGGCTTTTTTCCACCTATTATTTTGATTGTGGATGGGCTCGGTTTAATCAAAAGGCAAGTTTGCTGCGGTATGCTTCTTGCTTGTCAGACGGCTAGGAATGCCGAAAAGGCCAAAATAGCCATAGGAAATGTTTCAATGCGCGCAGTCTTTACGAAATTCATCGCAGTCCTACTGAGCGTAGGTGTGATGGCCTTGGCCGGTGAGGCGATGGCCTGCAACACCGGTTGTGCACCTCCGCCGCCGCCGACCCCGCCCACCAATCCAAATCCGCCTTGCGGTGGTGGCGGTTGTGGCGGTCACGGTGGTGGCAAGACCAACGTGAATGTCAATGTTAATGTCCGCGCCGGCGCGTTCGGTTCGGCTTCCGCTGGCAGCACCTCTTATGGCGGTGGCTACGGTAACTGGTCGCAGACCCCAGGCTACCCGCAGGCGGCCGGTTCGCTGAACGTCCTTACCGACGACGCCTCCGCTTTCGAGGCCTACAGCGAAACCCAGAGCTTTACCCGTCAAACGATCATCCAGGCGTCGTGCATCGACGATACCGGCGTCCCGCACCCGGCCTCCCAGGTTTTTAACGGCCGCGATATCGCCAACAACTACCGTGGCGAAGTTTATCGCTGCATCGCGGGCACCCATATGCAATGGACCTTTGCCGACTATGACGGTCAAAAGATCAATTTCGATGGCGGCAAGAACATGACCTGCGCCAAGGGCGACGCCCTTTGGTTTGAAGGCGGTGAACTGACCTGTCGTCCTCAGACGCCGCAACGTCAGTGCAACGAGCGTTCACTGCTGCGTCGTTTTGGCGTTGGCATAAAGATTCTGACCCTGACCCGTACCGAAACCATCACCAAACAGCGCCAAATCGCAGCAGCCCGCAGCACCTCGAGTGCAACGGTAATGAGCTTCGATGGCGGCGTTGGGGGCTTCGTGCAGTAGCCAACACATCAAAATAAAAGTGCGCACAAACTGAAACCCCCGCCGGTCATTCGGCGGGGGTTTTGTTTTTGGCTTTGCGCGTTAGCAGGTCTATTGCGTTGCCGTCGAGCCCTTGGCGGCTGCCGCTGGCTTTACGGTGATGCGCACTGCCTTTTTCATATCGAGATACTGGTTGGCCAGGCGCTGGATGTCGGCAACCGTGACCGCCTTGTACTGGTCTCGACGTGTGCGGATATAATCGAGCTTACGGGGATCCGTGGCCGAGCCAGCAAGGGCGTTAAACCAGTAACTATTGGTTTTCAGGTCGGTATCCATACGGTCGAGCAGCGGCTTCTGGGCGCGCAGCAGTTCGTCGTCCGATATTGGGTGGGCCTTGAGGTCGGCAACGATCTCAGCCACGGCATCATAGAAGACCTGATCGTCTTCCGGCTTCACCTGGGCTGTGACCGACAGGTACCCGTAACCAGGGAAGGTCTGGGAATAGGTGTTGCTGGCATAGGGGCTGTAGCTGATGCCCTTCTTTTCGCGCACCACGTCGATAAGGCGTAAGGACATGACTTCCGACAGCACCGACAGGCCGCGGGCGCGGCGGGTGTCGGAAGCAAAATCGGCGCCCGGCCAAGCAATGTAGCTCAAGTCCTGATCCGCGCGCCCCTGGTGTTCAAAAACGGGATTGAGATTTGTAGTGGGGAAGCTGACCTTCAAGGCATCGGCAGGAATGACCGGCTTTTCGGGCCGTTTGGGCAGGGTGCCGAACGTGCGGGCGATCTGAGCCTCGGCTTCAGCCTCGCTGATGTCGCCGACGATGACTATTTCAATCGGAGCGGTCTTGAGCTGATGGTCGATCAACGCCTTGACCTGATCATTGGTGGTGGCCATGAGCTGGTCTTGCGTCGGCATAACAAAGCGTGGGTCGTTATTATGCAGGACGGCGTTGCCGTTCATCTGGAAAACGCCGCCGGGTGTCGAATTGAGCGAGCGATAATAGTCCGGGATGAATGATTTCAGCCGTTCCAGAGCATCCGCGCTATAGGCCGCATCGGTGGTGAAGGCCATCAACAGCTCCATCTCCGTGGCGAAATCCGTCTTGTTGGTGCCGCCCGACAGGTCCATGGCGTCTTCGCCAATGCCAAGGCCGATACCGTAAATCTTGCCTGTCAGGCTGTCCTTAAGTTCAGACGCGGTCAGCTTGCCGAGACCGCCTTCGGCCAGATTGGATACGGAGGCGGCGAAGACAGGCGGCTTTGATGCCGGCGACAGGGATGACAGACCACCGGCGAACCGGACGGCAACGTTGATATCGTCGGCCTTGAAGTCCGTTGTCTTGATGGTGGCGCGCACGCCGTTAGCGAAGGTCAACTGCGTGACGCCTAGGTCTTTAATGACCTCGCGCTTGATGACCTTGGCCGGAGTGCCGAAATTCGTATAGGGCCACGGCTTGTTGACTCGGGCTTCCGCCGCAGTAAGCTTGGCGGCCTGAACGGCGTTATAGGTATCAAGGAAGGCCCGCTTGTCGAGATTGCCCAGAGTTTCGCCGGTATGCCACAATAGCGGACCGTCGCCAGCAAATAGGGGGGGGATCCCGCCGTTGATGCGGTCCAGGGTGAGGGATGGTTTCAGACTCTGGAAATAGTCCCAATCCTGCTGCGGCGAGGTGAAGACGTCTCCTTCAGCAACCGTTTGAACCAGCGATTCCGCAAGGTTGCGGCTGTTACGGGTATTTGCGCCTTGAAGCGCCTGCTTGAAATAGGACTCGACATCCGCGAGGGCACGGTCGAGTTCGGCCTGGTCTGCGCCGAACTCCACAAGCTGGCGCACAGCGGTGTAGGCGGCGACAAAAGCCTCCTTTTCCTTACCAGGTTTGGGTGTGATATTGAGCTGGGTGACTTTCGCGGTATGTTCGACGTCGTCATGGACGACTGAGGCGCCGGCGAACGGCGTATCGGGCAGCTTTGCCAGGCGTTCCAGGCGATCGTTCAGGATGGAGGTGCGCAGGCCGTCCAGGAAATCCCGCGTCTGACTGTCGTTTGTCTGGTAGGTATTGTTGACAGGCTGGCTCCAGGTCAGGGATAGCGACGCGCGAAGGCCTTTTTCGGTATAGGCGTCTGAAGTCAGGCCCTTGGGCTTGTACGACCCGAAATCTGTGACGCGGATAGGGGTGGCGGGAGCGGTCCAATCGCTGAACCTCGCCTTGATCTTCGCTTCCATGGCGGTCGGGTCGAAATCGCCGACAAGAACCAGTGTAGCCTGTTCGGGCCGGTAGAAATTCTTGTAGTAGTCGACGAAATGGTCTCGTTTGGCGCTCTTGATAATGTCGGTCAAGCCGATAGGCAGACGCACGGCATATTTTTGACCGTCGAAGGCCGATTTGGCCCATTTCATATAGGCGTGTCGGCTCGGACTGTCGCTGGAGCGCTCTTCGCCCAAGATAACGCCACGTTCGCGGTCGATGGCGTCGTCGGCCAGGGTAAGGTTGCCGGCGGTTTCACGCAACAACATCAGGCCCGTGTCGAGATCGTCTTCGGCCACCTTGGGCAAGTCGAGTTCATACACGGTTTCGCCGAAGCCGGTATGGGCGTTGGTGTCCGCGCCGAACGACAGGCCGTGGCGCTCTAGGATCTTGATCATGTCGCCTTCGGGGACATTCTTGGAGCCGTTGAAGGCCATGTGTTCGAGAAAATGCGCCAGGCCCTGTTGCGAATCGTCTTCCATCAGGGATCCGCCGTTGATGCGAAGGCGCATGGAAGCCGTGCCCGGCGGGGTGGCGTTTTTCAGGATGATGTAGGTCATGCCATTGGGTAATTTACCGAAGCGAACCGCCGGATCGGCTTTAATGTCCGAATGGTTCTGGGCAAAGTCGACGCCTTTGGAGATATCTATAACGGGGGCGCTAACCGCCGCCGAGATCGCCGGTGTTTCCGCGAAACTCGATATCGGCGTCAATACCGTGGAAGTGAGCGCCGCAATAACAAAGGCGGACAGCAGGTTTTTCTTTATCAACATAGGGTCGCTCCGTAATTCGCCGGGAGACTGACCTAAGTTTATGTCCGAATAAAGGGAAATTATACGAAACCGCCCCATCCGCGCGATATTGCCGGCACATAAGATCAAATCGCAACGAGCCTGTCGTATGTCCAAGTTGCGTGCGTCTGACATGCAAAAGCGCGCCATCCCAAAATGACGCGCTTTAAAGGGGCAGGGCCGGGTGTGCCAGCGCGTTAATTGCCGACGTAATAGGTGGCGCTGTTGCCGGTAGCCCGGGCGGTCGAAACAACTGACCGTCCCCGCGCGACGTTTGCTGTTGCAGTGGCGTTGACGTCGGAATTATTCACCTGCGTGTTGTTGACACCCATATCCGCCTGGCAGGTGGAGCAGGCATAGGCGATCGCCTGATTGCCGGTAGCTTCTGCGCTCACATAGCCGTCGTACCCGACATTGCCGTCGAAGGCTGCCGATACGTCCACACCGCCCGACGAGATTTGAGTATTGTCGACACGCAGATAGACATCGTTATTGCCGGCGGCCATCTGATTGCCAATCCCTTGGGCCGTCGCATAGGCCGCGCCGTATTGATCGGCCTGGACGACCGCCTGAGATTGCACAGCCCCGAGTTGGCTTTGGGTATTGGTTACGACCAGCGAGCCGCCCTGGTTTTCCAGATTAACGGCGTTCCCGACAGCCCGCGACGTCGCCGTCATGTTCCAGACGTTTCCGGCATAAACTTCGGACCTCGCCTGCGTCATGCCGGTCTGGTCCTGCGTAACGTCGTGCTCCTGGGAGCCGCGATCCCCGCTGTAGGCGCCGTAATAGTTATTGGTGGCCGATGCGTTGTACGCATTTGGCGAGGGAGAGTAATGCACGGTTGCCGATACGTTGGCGTGTGCATCGCTGCTTGAGGTTTGCCACGACTTCGAGTCGAGGCGTCCGTTGCTGACTTCGTAAGCGGTATGATTGACCTCGGCCGTGGCATTGCCTTCGCCGCTGACATAGATGGCGTTGTTGGGCGCCTGGATGTCGGTGGTGGCGACCACTTGCGCGGCGCTCGATTTCTGGGTCGTATCCGCCGTAAGATGCGCGGACTGCGCGTTGCCGGACGCATAGTTCCCGATGGCTTGGGTCGTCGCGTATACAGGCGTACCGAGCGACAAATCCTCGGAGCCGGTATTGGTGCCGTTGATATGCGCTTCGGCGGTCACGTTGCCGCGAACGAACTGATACGAATAGACGGTCGCGTCATAGGCGTTGTTGCCCGTTTGCAGGGCATTGCCCGTGGCGTAGCTTTCGGCCTGGGTCAGGCCATCGTTCTGCACCACGTTCAAAGTCTGAGTGGCCGTAACCGCGCCTTGCTGGTCCTGCGAGTTATTGATCTCGCCGTCCGTCAAGGTCTGACTAGTAGCGGCCGTCGCTGCGAGCAGTGTCAGCACCGCGGTGCTTGTCGCTAGCAATGTTCTGCCAACGGGCCGGGTCAGCGCGCGTACCAGCATTGTTCGTCTCCAGATTATCGTAGGCCGGGGTCAAGCCGCCGGTGGTGCCCAGGGTATCGTTGTAGAGAAAGTCGTTTTGCGGATCGAGGCAGACCTCAGGACCCGAGGCACCGTAAAGGTTAGCCATGAATTCCAGCGTTGCGCGCTCAATCATGGCGCGGACCGCCAGTTGCATGGGTTCAAGCGCACCTTGACCACCGGAGATGTCGAAGATATTGCCGTTCAGGATGTCGAAGACGCCGGCCTTCACTTCCTTGCCGACGATCTGCTTCTGATAGGAGATGACGTCAACGACTTCCAGCGTCCGCGTATCGACCAGACGCAGGTCCAGCGCGACGTTCATGACGTAGGTGCGTCCATAGGCCATGCCCTTTACGCCCGCGTCCTTGACTTCGCCAGCATAGGCGTCGACGCCCGATGAGCGGATATTGTAGTTCAGTTCGGTGATGCCACCGACGATGAAGAAGTCCGAGCCGGCGACTTGGCCGGCCATGATCTTGCGGTAATCCGCCGGCTGGGTCGGGTTGGCCAGCGGCGCATCGGTGATGAGCTTGTTGTTGGCATACTTCAGTTCAAGTTCGCCGACGGAGGTGTCAAAGCGTTCGACCTGGCGTGCGCCGGCCTTGGCCAGGGCCGTCATGGCCATAAGCGAAGCGCCCTGGGTGATTTCTCGCCCACCTTCCAGCGACACCTTGCCGGTATAGTCCGAAATACGTCCCACGGCGAGGCGCGGGGAGGCAAGGCGGTGGCTACGGGCATAGGACCCCAGACAGACAAGCGCATCCGAATAAGCCGTTGCGTTCGCGGTGACCGGCGAGGCGCCGATCGGGTTTTTGTAATTGCCCGTGGCGTTGACGCTCGGTGTGGTCATGCAGCCGGTCAGGGCGACGCTCACGGCGGCGGCGCTGATGAGACCCAAAGCGAGACGCTTGTAAGCCGGTTTGCGGGGTTGCGTGGTCATCAGAAGTTCACCTGTCCGGTTAAGTCGGTTGATAGCGTGCCCTTGGCGCCGGTTGCAGTGCTACCGTTGGCCGTGGCGGTCACGTTGCCGTTGTTGGTTTGTGTCGAATGGATGATGACGGTGTTGTAATTGCCTTGAACGACGACCGAGAGGCTGTTGCCGATAGCCGTGGCGCCGCCGAGCGAGCCCGCGCCCGAATAGGTGTCGCCGACGCCCAGGGTCTTCGAATAGGAGTAGACGCTGTTGTCCGTGCCGGTGGTCATCATACCGTCGATGAGGACGCGATTGCCGTTGGCATCGCGTGTCGAGGGATCGATAGGGTTCTGTAACTGGTTGCGGGTCAGCCCGTAACCGGTCTCGTAGGGGGAAACGCTGCCGCTCATGCTTTGGGCACCCGCGGTGCCGGACATAGCGGTCAGACAAGCAACGCTCAATAACGCAACAGTTTTAGTTAATGACATGGGTCGCTCCAGGGTCTGCGGCCAGAACGCCTCAGACACGGCGAGGACCAGCAATTTGGATGCCACAGTCGGCTAGAACTTTAAAAAATAGGTGTATTTTTGTGAATTTGGCCCACTTAATTCACTTTAACAGGGTTTTTTCGCCCATGAGTTCCGCGGTCCCCCTGTCAAAAGGGGAAATTCGCGGGCATATATAACCAAATTGAACCAGTTCCCGATCAGGACAAGTCCCAGAATATGACAGACGACGCGCAGCCGCCCGCTAATGAGCCCGCCTTCAATGCGCCGCTGATGGTTATTGTCCTGCCGCTCTTGATTATCGCCGTTTACGTTTTTCAGGTATGGATAGGCCCCGAGGCAAACGCCCTGCTGGTGGAAAGTTTTGCCCTTACGCCCATATTGTTGCGTCAGGGCAATTTTGATCTGTTGTTTACGCATATATTCTTGCACGGCAGTTGGACGCACGTTCTGTTCAATGCGTCCGCCTGCTTGATCTTTGCGACGCCGCTTGTTCGTGCCTTCGGCAAGGGGGCAGGGGCGGCGCTGTCCTTTTTCGCTCTCTTCCTGCTTTGTGGCGTTGCTGCGGGCCTTGGGTATTGCCTGCTGAACATGCGCTCGAACATGCCGGTCGTCGGTGCGTCTGGAGCGATTTATGCACTAATTGGCGCATCAAGCCGCATCGTCGGGGTGCGTGGCGAAAGCGGCGGGGTGCTCCCTTTAACCAACCAGCGGGTTATTATGTCCGCCCTTGTTTGGTGTGGGTTGAATCTGGCTACGGCGCTGCTGCCCTATATCCCCGGTGTCGGCAACCTCACCATCGCCTGGCAGGCGCATATTGCTGGATACCTATTCGGCCTGTTGATCGTCGGTCATTGGCTGAAGGCTTTTCATCCCGGATTCTTCACGAGAAATTGAAACGTCGAGCCGTAGTATGAGTTGCGTTTTGTTGGCTCCGGCGTGACCCTCCATCTCTCAGGCTGAATACAGCCGTTTCCCCTGGGAGGGATGTCCATGCTGATCAATCAGTTACTTAATGCCAAGGGGCGTGAAGTTTACACGGTTACGCCCGATGATAGTTTGTCGTCGGTCGCTGCACTTCTATATACGCGCAAGGTTGGCGCATTTGTCGTGACGGATCGCAACGACCGGGTTGCTGGGATTGTTTCCGAGAGAGATATCATAAGGGCCATTGCCACGTCGGGCGCCCAGGCATTGGGGCAGCCTGTCGGCAATATCATGACGCGTGAAGTCTTTTCCGCCCTGCTTGGGGAAACGGTCGATGCCTTGCTTGGGCGCATGACCGATAGGCGTATTCGGCACCTGCCGGTTATGGAAGGTGATCGCTTGGTGGGCATCGTATCTATCGGCGATCTTGTGAAGGCGAAGATTGCGGCGACCGAGCACGAGGCCCAGACACTAAAAGCCTATATAACGGCGGGTTAGAGAGCTAAAGCGCAGAGACTCTTTTACGCGTCCTCCCGGCAAGGTGTGGACAAGAGTCGTTTTTATGAAATTAGGGCTTGCCAGTCCGGGCGTCTATCCATAGATAGCGCACCTCGCTGTTACGCACCTTCTGGTTCGCGACGAAAGCGGACGGAACGACTTGGTTCTGTCGTTTTGAGTCGGTTAAAACTCAATTAACGCTTGATGTCGCCGCCAATTGGAGTTACAACCGCGCTTCTTCCGATTCCGACGATGTGGCGACGGATTATCAGTTTGATGATCCTGAAAAACGTTGTCGTTCTGGGTTCAGGCAGTCGAAAACGACTTGTGGAAAACTTAGAAAATTGGTTGACACGAATTCGGCGTTTCGGTAAATGAGCGCCTCCCTCGATAACGGGTTTAAAGTTGTCCACTGGTGGCGGAAGCCGCTGCCGGTGATAA
>NZ_AWGE01000018.1 GCF_000495815.1 Asticcacaulis sp. AC466
GCTGAAGGCTCTGACGATCGAGATCATCTGTGCCAACTCCAGTCAGGCCAAGGGCCGTGTCGAGCGCGCCAACAAGACCCTGCAAGATCGGCTGGTGAAGGAGCTTCGGCTCGCCGGCATCAGCACCATGGAGGCTGGTAACGCCTTCCTGCCGACCTTCATGGCCGACTACAACAAGCGCTTCGCCAAAGCGCCGTTCAACGACAAGGATCTCCATCGGCCTATGACGCCCAGGGATCGGCTCGACGAGGCCTTCACCTGGCGAGCCGAGCGAACCCTTTCGCAGTCCTTGACGCTACAATACGACAACATCCTCTTCATGATCGAACCGTCGGAGTTTGCTCAGGCAGCGATCGGCCAACGGGTCGAGGTTGTGGACTTCCCCGATGGTCGATTGGAGGTCCGCTACAAAGGCCGGAGCATGCCCTACCGCACCTTCGACAAACTGCGCCGCGTTACCGAGACTGCCGTGCTCGAGAACAAGCGCCTGGGCGGCCTCCTCACCCTGATCCGGCAGAGCCAGCAGTCTGAGCCACCTGGCATGCGCACTAGCAAAGGCCCGAAGCGACGCGACCAGACCAAGCACATGTTCAGCGTGGGTTGATTGACTCTGCCCTGACCGGCTGACTTCGATCAGCTCAGCATTGTTGCCTCGAATAGATCGAGACCCCAGCCAATGCCACACGCCGCTAGGACAGCCATTTGGTCAGGGTCAAGCCAAACGCCCTGCTGTTCGTCTGAGACATAGAAGCCGCCGTAGATCGATATGCTTGCAGGCCTGAGCGTCTTGGCGAGTTCCGCGAAGAGGTGTTCGCGTCCTTTAAGTTGGTCGATCAGCGTACCGACTGCGTTCGCGTGCTCACGGCCATCGACGAGCGGCGCTGCATGCAATTCAAGATTCCACATGTTGAAATCATGCAGTCGCCCAGTCGGCCTGGGCTCACCACGCCTTGCAACTGATGTAGGTGTCAGGCCGAGAAGATTGGTGACCATGTCTGGGTCAGCGTCGAAGCGGGCGATTGTTAGAGTAAGCATGGAGGCGAACTTGGCACTTCACGCCGTGCTATCCAAGTCCGAAAACCACACTATTCTCTGATCTTTGGAAAGTCCGCAGCCGGCGCGCTCGGAAACCAAAGAGGCAACTAACCTGCCTGTGCGTCGGTCGGCGGTTGGGCGCTGCGCTCGCTTGAAAAGCTACGCGCCCGCCCGCCGCCCTACTCCACAGCCGGGGCCAGTGACATTTCTATCTGGCACAAACCGCGACATTTCTATTCGGGCTAGACAAAATGTGTAGCCGGGTGGATTCCAGGTTGAAGTGCGACTTGTCATAGATTTCAATGCCCTGCGGGTATGAAAGGACAAGCGCTATGGGAGCCTGTTATACGCATATCGACTTCAAGGAACGCGTGAAGCTGTTCGATCTTGCAGGTCTGGCATTTTATCCGTCACTGAACTTGCAAGGATGTTAGGTCGACATCGCACCACCGTCGATCGAGAAATCAGTCGGAATTTTCAAAACAATGTTTATGCGGAATTCCGTGGTTGGTTTCAGATCAATGCAGACATGCGGGCGCGTCGTCGCAGACGTAAGACGGCTAAGCCGGTGCGATACAGGGCTTTGCGAAGTTACGTGTTCGCCAAGCTCAAACTGGGCTGGTCCCCCGAGCAAATTGCGGGTTGCCTAACGCTAGATGTGAGCATCCGAGATTTCCCATAATTGGCTATGAAGCCATTTATCAGTTCATCTACTCGCGCGCGGGCCAGTCGTTAGACCTATATAAGCTCTTGTATCGGCATCGCCGCCGGCGACGCAAACGCGGTGGTCGGAAACCGGCAGGATCACACATCCCGTTGTATTGTAACATAAAACATAGACCTGAAAATATCGCTAAGCGAGACTCCTTCGGTCATTGGGAAGGCGATTTGATCATCTTTAAGCGCGAGCACGGGAAGAAAAATCTCACAAGCCTGGTCGAGCGAAAAACGCGTTTCCACATACTTTTGCCCAATCTGGACCGTAAGTCTGTCGATATCATCTTGAATATTGCGGAGCACCCGTCCCCCACCCCACATGGGCGCCAAACCATGACTTTCGACCGCGGGACCGAATTGATACCTTTGTGGCAAAGTGTGGTTACGTCCTCGGCCATGCAAGAACCGACGTTATTTTGCAACCAGTACGTTTTTCGTGGACAAATGGCTTTAGGTTGAATTATTTGATATGACAACAAACTAAATTGGTTAGCACTAATGCGCTTTCGTGGTGAGCAGAGGTGCCGCAAAATTATCCTAATTCCATCCTGACAATAGACATTGGCATGACGCAAGATTTTCCCGGTATCCTTTATCTTGGTGTGGACGGCGGAGGCACCCGCTCACGTGCCAGGCTTCAAGACTCAGACGGTAAAATACTGGGTGAAGGTCAAAGTGGGCCCGCCAATATCCGCCTCGGGCTCGACCTGGCATGGAACAATATTCTGGCAGCTATAGATGTTGCGCTCACAGTAGCTGGGTTGGACAGGAGCGTCTTATCCAGGACAGTCGCCGTCTTCGGCCTCGCGGGTATTGTCACAGAGGACGACGTGATCAGGGTCAAGGCACGCGCGAACATATTCAACACCATCGCAATATGGCCCGATTACCACATCGCCGCTATTGGCGCCTTTGAAGGCGCCGACGGGGGCGTGCAAATTGCGGGCACCGGCAGTTCGGGCTATGCGGTAATCGACGGTAAGGGACATACGCTGGGAGGCTGGGGGTTTTCTCTCAGCGAGAAGGGATCCGCGGCAGCTCTGGGGCGGGACGCCATTCGGACGGCACTCGAAGCCTCGGACGGGCTGGTCACACAAACGCCTTTCACCAAGGCTGTAATCGCCCATTTTGGCGATCCGGCCGCGATAGTCGACTGGTCGGAAACCGCCTTGCCGATGGACTATGGCGCGCTGTCCCCCTTGGTTTTCCGCTACGCAAAACTGAGGGATCCGGTTGCAACATCATTATTAAGGCATTTGGCTGCCGATTGCGGACGTTTCATTCAACAGTTGGTGTACATCGGCGCGCCTAAGGTTTGTTTTATGGGCGGCTTGGCGTCGCTGATCCGGCCATGGCTGCCGCAGACGGCGATTGACTGCCTGACCGAACCCAAGGGGGACGCCCTCTCGGGCGCCTTGCATCTGGCGAAGCAGCTTAGCCATGTTCACGCCGCACAGACGGTGGACGCATGACGCGCGCCATTCGACTGGAAGTTTGCGTAGACACGGCCGAAGGACTGGATATCGCGACAAAGCACGGTGCGGACCGGATCGAGCTTTGCGCCAGCCTCAGTGTCGGTGGCCTTACCCCCAGCGTAGGAATGATGCATCTGGCTGCGCAGTCCCAATGCCTGACGCGTGCCATGGTGCGACCGCGTGAGGGAGATTTCGTTTATGACGATGTCGAAGTCACATTAATGATGCACGACATTGACGCGGTCGCCGCAGTTGGGCTCAATGGGGTGGTGTTGGGCGCGAATAGGGCGACGGGCGAACTGGATGAACGTGTCCTTGGCAAGCTCATCGAACACGCAAAGTTGGCGGGACTTCAGATTACCCTCCATCGCGCTTTTGATGTGGCACCCGATTTGCCGGCCGCATTGACAATGGCCCAGTCATTGGGCATCGACAGTATTCTGACCTCCGGCGGTGCGGTTAATGCCCTTCAAGGCGCCGAGACCATTCGCAGACTTGTCCAATTGGCTGGTGCATCACCTTCGACTCGTGGCATCGAACTTATGGCTGGCGTGGGCGTCAGTGCGACCACCGCACCGGAAATTGTAACCCGTTCAGGCGTCCGTTGGCTTCATGGATCCTGTAGTATGCCGCGCTCAATTGACTCATCGGATGCAGCGCGCCTCGGATATAGCCTGCCTACTCATCGTCGTACTGACGCTGGAGCGATCGACCAACTCCGCGACGTCCTGGGGCACCTGGCACGCGACGCCGTCGCGATAGATTGACGGTCGGCACTGTCGTATTTTTTTGACCTTGCCCCCAGTTACGCAAGAGTAGGCCCATTCATTTTGGACGGAAGATTGTACTATAGCAACGCCCTGCCCTATCGAGCGCGATATGGTTTAAGGATAAATGATCTCTCGCTCGGCAATGTAAAGGCCCTGTCCAATCTCTAAAGCGAGGGGTTTCCGACGCAGCGTGAATATGCCAGATTCACGGTGGCGTTGCTGTCCCGATCGCTCAGGTCTTTGTAAAAAGCTGTGACCCGGTTCCATAGGCCCATATTTCGTTTCCTGTCTCTGTTTAAAGCGCTTGTCTAAAACGCGCCTTCCACTTCTTAATAAACGCAACAAATTACCTCACACACCTCCGAAAGCGATTTCCAACTCGAAATAAATCCGTGCGGCTTACCACGCTTAATGCCAGACAATTGGATTTGACGCGCTAGTCCATTCTCATATATGAAAACTGATCAACCCAAGGGTTGTTATTACGTTTCATTGCGATTGCTATGGGTGGGATGCGCATTATATGGCTGCGAGCAAGGAAGTTTCCCCGGCGGGAACCAAGTCGACTGTCCTTTACATGCAGTTGCAAAAATGGCTTCGCAACGCCATAAATGAGCGCGAGCTGGCTCCCGAAGATGCTATCCCCACCGAACGAGAGCTTGCGGAAAAGTTCAACGTTTCACGTATTACGGTCCGGAAAGCTGTTGATGGACTCGTCTACGAAGGCTTACTTACGCGACGTCAAGGGGCGGGAACGTTCGTTGCCGCCCGGGTGGAAAAGAGTTATTCCAAAATGTCTTCGTTTACGGAGGACATGATCTCGCGGGGTCGCGTTCCCAGCAGCAAATGGCTCTCGAAAACCTCAGGGACCGTAAACCCGCAGGAGGCCCTTTCGATGGGCCTTTCGCCGGGAACAGTCGTTTATCGGTTTAACCGTATGCGCTTCGCTGACGGCTTTTCCATGGGGCTCGACTATGCCACCGTGCCTGCCGATTGCCTGCCGTCTCTCGAAGCGGTCAATGACTCGCTGTATGAAGCTCTTGAGAAAAATGGCACGCGCCCAGTGCGTGCGCTGCAAAGGTTGAGAGCCGTGGCCTTCAATACCGAACAGGCGAAATTGCTCGACATCGCCGTTGGAGCGCCAGGATTGCTGATTGAACGTCGCGGTTTTCTGGCCGATGGACGGCCAGCAGAGTTTACGCAGTCATATTATCGCGGCGATGCCTACGACCTAATGTCCGAACTCACTCACAATTCCTGAAATTTTTACCAGGAAAATCATTTTTATCGTTGCCAATCCGAGTTGCGGATATAGAGTTGTCATAACAACTGTCTCGTAGTTTGGTTTCGCTTGCGTCGCACCGCCCTGCCCGGCCAATTCAGCCCACTCTGCCAGACCGAGACGACAAGCTGCAGAAGGAAACGACGCGAAGATGATCAATCGCCGATATCTTATTTCAGCCGGTGTAGCGGCAGCCTCCCTGACTGCGGCCGGGACCTCGGCGCTTGCCAAATCCGCTCCCTCTCCTTTCGGCGCAACACCATCGACGCGTCAACTGAGGTGGCACAAACGCCTTGCTTACGCCTTTATGCACTTCACCATAAACACCTTCACCGACCGTGAGTGGGGATATGGCGATGAAGCGGAATCCTTGTTTAATCCGTCCGATTTCAGTGCCGATCAAATCGTCGGAGCCGCGCGAGCGGGCGGTTTGACGGGTTTGATTCTGACCGCCAAACATCATGATGGCTTTTGCCTGTGGCCAAGCGCCTACACTGAGCACTCTGTCAAAAATTCCCCCTACAAGAACGGTAAGGGCGATATCGTCCGGGAAATGGCCGACGCATGCCGGCGTCAGGGGCTTAGTTTTGGGGTCTATCTGTCGCCATGGGATCGCAACCACGCTGAATATGGCCGCCCCGCCTATGTGACCTATTACCATAACCAGCTTGAGGAATTGACCACGCAGTATGGTCCGTTGTTTGAAGTCTGGTTCGACGGCGCCAACGGCGGTGATGGCTACTACGGTGGCGCCCGTGAAACCCGCCGGATCGACGGTCATACCTATTATCAATGGGATACGGTGCGCGCGATCGTCCGCAAGAATCAGCCGGATGCCGTCATGTTCGCCGACGCAGACATGGATATCCGCTGGGTGGGCAATGAAGAAGGTGTCGCCGGCGATCCTTGCTGGCCGACTGTCGATGCCACGCCCTATACTCAGGAAAAGGGCAATCACGGCGTGCGCGGCGGGCCAATCTGGAATCCGGCGGAAACCAATGTCTCCATCCGCCCAGGCTGGTTCTGGCATAGCGATGAGAAGCCGCGTTCGCCAGCCAATCTGACACGGATCTATTTTGAATCTGTCGGCCGCGGCACCACGCTTCTTCTCAACCTGGCCCCCGACCGGCGTGGTCAAGTGCCCGCAGAAGATGTTGCCGCCCTGAAGGCCTGGAAAGGCATACTCGACGCCGGTTTTAAAACCAATTTGGCGACAGGTGCCACGGTCCGCGCGAGCAGCGTCTTCAATACTGAATATAGCGCCCAAAATCTATTGTCCCTATCCGCTTTTTGGGCCGCGAAAGAGACCGATCGGGCCGGCGCATGGATTGAAGTTGCATTGAAAGGGCCAAAAACCTTCAATGTCATCGCCTTCTCAGAAGACATCGCACGAGGCGTGCGCGTTGATGATTACGCTGTCGACATCTGGCAAGACAATAAATGGCAAGAGGTGTCCCGCCACACCTCTATCGGCCCCCAAAGGCTGATCCGGCTGGAAGCGCCCGTCACAACGCAACGGGTACGTCTGCGCATACTGACCGCTGCCGCATCTCCTATTCTGAACGGATTTGGCCTGTTCCGCCTGGCAGATATCCTGGAAGAACCCGGCATTGGTCGAGATGCGAAAGGCATGGTTTCTCTGAGTCCGCCGGAGAAGGGACTAGAAATCCGGTACACGCTTGACGGTTCCACACCAAATGCTGGGTCCAAACTGTACACGACGCCCTTCCCGCTTCTGGATGGCGGCGTTGTCAAGGCGATAGCTCGAAACGCAGACTCAAACGTGTCCAGCAGCATGACGACCCGTGAGTTCGATGTATCACCTGCCGATTGGACATTGATCGCAGCAAATGGGGAACCGGCCGAAGCCCTGTTCGGCAACGGTCTGTTTACCGGGCACAGTGGAGAACCGGTAGACGTCACTATTGATCTTGGGCGCTCATACAGCCTGCAAGGGTTTACCCTAAAGCCCGCTGGCCAAAACATCTCGCTAGGGGTTGATGTCATAGCTCGAATTGGTCCGCCCGCAGGGTATGAGGTCTGGGTCAGTGCTGACGGTAAAACTTGGGGTGAGCCGATTGCCACCGGCGAATTTTCAAACATCGCGGCGAGCCGTGCGGAACAAAGGGTCCGGTTCAATAAGCCCTACCAAGCCAAGTTCCTGCGGCTGCGTTTTGCGCACGCCGTGCAGAACAAACCCATGATCGTCATTGGCGGTCTGGGGATCATTACTCGCTAGGCCGTAGGCCGTCATTCTTTGAATTCTTAGCAGACTGTTTTATCATGCACAGCCGCCGAAATTTTTTTGCTCTGACTGCTTCTGTTTCCTTGCTAGCTCTGGCGCCACATGTGGCTGCGGTCGCTCAGGCGCCGCGCGATATGGCGCCGCAATACCCCTTCTCCGGTCCGAAGGATCATTGGGAGGCGTTCAAGGCTTACGACCCGGTCAGCGACCCTGACGCACCGCATTTTCGGTCACATGTACCGAGAGCAAAGCGTATAACGCCTTTTTCGGCTACTCAGGCGCATCCGCGCCTGGATGCTGCCGTGTCCGGCGCCACACTGCTTGCCGCCTACCTGACTCTCAGCGATACCGATATTGATCTGAACCGCACGCGTTACGCCGTTGGCAGCCCAGATTGGGTCCACGTCGAGCGCTTCTGGCAGTTTCAGGACGTCGTTGTCGGATGGAATACAACCGGCCTTGTTCCAAATCCCTCTCTGATCGATGTCGCGCATCGCAACGGTGCCAGATGTCTGGGGACTATGTTCCAGCCCGATCCGCGTTTCTTCAATGAGGCCGAACTGTCCCGGCCGGCTGTTGCCGGTAAGCTGGTTGATTTGGCGAAATACTTCGGCTTCGACGGCTATTTCGTGAACTTCGAAGGCTATACAGAAAAGGACGCTTCGGCCGTCCAGGATTTGATTGCCGACATGCAGAAGGCGGCAAGACAGGCCGGATTGGTCGATTTCCATATTCAATTTTATAACGGATACACCGACGCACGCGATGTGTGGCCGGGCTTTCCTCATCCGAACGGTACGCCCCGCGGGGCGTCCGAAGATCGCGCCAACTCCATGATGATTGATCAGGGGTGGAGCAATTACGCCATGACTCGCGGATGCTGTTCGGGGCCACCACTGGCAAATCTGCCAACACCGACGGAGCTGGGTCAGAACTACAATCCCTTCGACGTCTACTATGGCCTGCAACTGTACCCCGGTCCCGGATATCTAGGACTGATAGGGCCGACGGTTATCGAGCCGAACGGCGGTAAAGCGTCGGGCGGGCTGCAGATCTACAGTGTTGAGGATGGTTTGCGTAAAATGCGTCGCGCCAGACTGGATGCGTTACGCGCAGCAGCGCCGACCGAGACCGTACTGGCGGAGATAAAGCATCTTACGAATACCGCTACGCGGCGATCGGCGTGGTATGATCTTCATCGTAAATTCTGGTCCGGAAAATCGGGCAATCCCGCCATGGACAATGCGCCCACTGCCGCCGAACAGGCTATTTATGGTCCCGCCGCCGCACGCAAGCTATACACGGATTACCAGGCACCGGGAAAAGAGACAGACCAGATTCGTCTGCCTATCACCTACGGGGTCGCCAACTTCATCGCCGAGCGTTCCGTGATCGGTAGCCTACCGTTCGTCAGCCATTTCAATACCGGCGATGGCGATCGTTTCTTCGTTGGCGGCGTCAAGGTGGCTGAAACGCCGTGGTATAACCTGGGCATCCAGGATATTTTGCCAACTTGGACGTGGTGGAAACAACCAATGCAGGGCGGTAACACCGATACACTGCTCGACGTCGACTACGACTTTACGGACGCCTATGATGGCGGTGCCTCCATCCGCATTTCCGGTGACAAGAACAGCGGGACGGACATCCGTCTCTACAAGACGCATATTGCCGTAGATGCCGCAACCACTCTCGGCCTGATCTACAAATCCGAAACCCCGGGCGATCTCAAGGTCGGCCTGGTATTTGAGGACGCTCCGAATGTCACCGAATGGCTGCCGGTCACGAAAACCACAGCCCTTAAAGGCGGTTGGCGGCGATGGCGCCAAGGCCTGAAGGCTTATAAGGGCCGTACCTTGGCTGCTCTGTCTCTGGGGGTGGCGCGCCCTGCGAAGCCGCTTTCCTATGCCGTCAATATTGGCCAGATTGCCCTGACTACGGCCGCTGACAAAGCGTTACAGGCGCCAAAGAGCCTTGCCATCACCGCCACCCAGATTCACCCCGGCGGGCAGACGGCGGATCTGCGCCTGGCGTGGACGTTCGATGCGGGTGTCGCCTATTACGACCTGTTCGCCGCAACCGGTAAGTCGCGCACCTGGCTTGGTCGTGTCGCCAATGACACCTATTATATCAAGGGGTTGAGGCGTGATAGCGCTTCAACCGTGCTGCAACTGGTGCCATATGGCCGTGATGGCCAAGCGGGTGAGCCGGTCGCTACAAAGTTCAACTGGACCTGACCATTCGGCTGCCGGGGAGGCGGAAATGAATACGGCGGACAATAAGACTTCGGCTCATCGCCGACAGGTCGTGATCGTGGGGGGCGGGACAGCCGGGTGGATGTCGGCTGCCTTGCTGGCCAAGATTACTCAAGGCAAGCTGGGTGACATAACCCTGGTGGAATCTGAGGAGATCGGCACCATTGGGGTTGGTGAGGCAACCATTCCGGCCATCAAGCGCTTCAATCGCCTGCTGGAGCTTCACGAACTGGATTTCGTCCGCCAGACCCAGGCCAGCTTCAAATTGGGTATAGAATTCGTCAATTGGGGTCAGGTCGGCACGCGTTATTTTCACCCCTTCGGCGCGATCGGCGATCCGATTGGACGCGCCGCCTTTCATCACTTCCTGACGCGACGACGACTGGCTGGCGAAGCGGAATCGTTTGAAGACTATTCGCTGAACGCCATGGCTGCCCGACAGAATCGTTTCACGACGCCGCCACGCGATGACTCGCCTCTGTCCCAGTTGAGCTACGCCTACCATTTCGATGCCAGCCTCTATGCCGCCTATCTGCGCCGCCATGCCGAAGCCAATGGAGTGAAACGCGTGGAAGGCAAGATCAGGCATGTCGGTCAGAATGCCGAGACGGGCTTTATCGAACGCCTGAGCCTGGAAAACGGCCAGACGGTTGAGGGAGATTTCTTCATCGACTGTTCGGGTTTGTCGGGCCTGCTGATCGAGAAGACACTGCATAGCGGCTTTGACGACTGGAGCGCGCTTCTCCCATGCAACAGTGCGGCCTTTGTACCTAGTGAAAAAGTGGCGGATGTCACGCCGTATACGCGCTCGACCGCCCATACCGCCGGCTGGCAGTGGCGCATTCCGCTTCAACACCGAACAGGGAACGGCCACGTGTTCTGCTCGGACTTCATTACGGATGACGAGGCCGCTCAAACCCTGGTCCGTAATCTCGACGGCAAGGCTCTGGCCGACCCTAAATTCGTACGCTTCAAAACCGGCCGCCGGCGACTGAGCTGGAACCGCAATGTGGTCGCCATCGGTCTGTCCGGTGGCTTCCTGGAGCCGCTGGAATCGACCAGCATCCACCTTATTCAATCCGGTCTGGTCAAGCTGCTCGACTATTGGCCGGGTGAGAGGTTCGCCCCCTTATTGGCCGAACAGTACAATCGCGCCATGGCCAATCAGTATGAATCGATCCGCGATTTCATCATCCTGCATTACAAAGCAACTCAACGGGACGATTCTGCATTCTGGCGGTACTGCCGCGACATGCCGGTACCAGATTCCCTAAGCTATCGTCTTGACCACTTCCGTTCGTCGGCGCGGATCGTGCTAACTCCCGGGGAATTGTTCCAGCCGAATAGCTGGCTGGCGGTCATGCTTGGTCAGAATATAAACCCTTTAGGCTATGATCCGCTTGCCGATGTCGTCGACACGGAGCGGGTCGCCGCACAATTCAGCCGGATGCGCGGAACTATCAGTCGCGCCGTTCAGTCGATGCCGTCACATAAGGCCTTTCTGGATGCCTTGAGCTAGATGTGAACGTCCGGCTTGATGTGCGTTCTGGCGATGGCACACCGTTTCCAGCTTAACGGGGCAAGAGCCAGACCTGCGCCACCTGATGCCCGCGTCCGCTGCCACCAAGACCATCGGGCCGAGTCCATTCCAAGGTCAGCCCGCCATGGTGTGTCAGGGTTTGCGGTACGTCCAGTTCGACGGTCATCGGATTGGAGGTTCGGTCGCTGAAATCGCGCAAGACCACGCCATTCGCCGTAAGCCGGATCGGCAAGGCATAGCCTTCACCGGCATAGACGATTTTCAAACGGTAGGCCGTTCCAGGGTCTAGCCGGTCATAGCGCAGGGTGATCGGGACTTCGTAGAGGGTTTCGGCATAGCTCACCCAGGCCATGCGCCAGCCGTCATCGGGCGTCATATCGGCTATACCATCGATGGCGCTTTCATACATTTCCGGATCGGTGGCAAAACCGGGCCCGCGCACCAGATGCGGTTCACGGGCCGGATCACCAAGATCATCGTAAAAACCACCCTGTGGCGGGGTGTCACCGTCTACGAGGACTTTGAGACGCGCTGCCCGTTGCAAGGGGTCTTTCAGCGCCCCGATCTCATCCATTTGCCGCGTCAACCAGACACGGTCATTCAACGACGCATCAACCCGGTCTAAATTGGCGCCCCGCTCGATCGCCGAGGCGCCATAAAGTTTGACACTGAGTTGCAGGCCGATGTGGCTATAAAGCTTGCCCGCAAGGTCAAAAAGCCTTGTCCGCAAAGCGCTAATATCGGCTGTATCGGTCGCCGCCAGCGCCAGACGTGCCGCGGACATGTCGCCTGTTGTGAGGGCCGCATAGGCTTGCGCCTCGCGCATCCGCTCCGCAATGGCGCGGCGGCGGACATAGGCGTCATAGGTGGCGCGATACCAGGCCATCTCAAACCGCCAGTTGTCTGGGTGCGATGGCGCCATGCGCTCGAAAAACGCCAGGGTCTGTTCGATACCGTCATTTCCGGCCGCTGGCCCGTCCCAGTTTCGCTCCAGTGCCGTCAGCCCATTTGCAAACCCTGAATCGCCGATAAAATACCGGCCATAGTCGGCGAGAATGGCATCGGTGTTTGTATTTATGTTCCAGCCCAATTGCGACCACAGCATCTTGTTGACGTCGTCATTCACCCCTTCGGAATAGGTGACGAAGCCGTCGATATCGTCGGCGAAATGGCGAACAATATGGCTCTGTGCGCGCGGCTGCGGATTGATCGGTTCGCGACCTTCGGTGAGGGCGAAAGCCGGGTCCCACCGGGGCACCGGAAACTGGGCATGCATCGTATGGGCAATGTCGGGGTAGAAGATAAGCTTGTAACGCGCCGGGATGCGCGCGCGCTGCGCCGGCAAGGGATCGCGCGATTGCGGTCCGAAAAATACGCCGGTCAGCCAGTCCGGTTCCTTGGCCAGAAGCGCGTAAAACCGCTCATACTGCGTCTTGTCGAACCCTTGCGCCGACAACCAGACCGTCGCCCTGGGATGATAGCGATGAAGAATAGCCGCTTCGGCCGCCACCACGGGAAACAGCACGTCCGGTTGCGTATGGCCAGGATCGCCACCGGGAATATACAGCGCATCCACCTTGGGCAGGTGCTTCACCAGGTCTTCAAAGCGTGCCAATTCAGCGGCGCGGGTGGCGGGTTTTGTGTAGTCGTCACCCATCTGGGGGTAATAGAGGTCGAAATCGAGCCCGTATTTCTTCATCAGTCCCGACACACCGATCGCCATATCGAATGGGGCGGCGGTAAACAGGGGACTTTCCGCCGCATCGTCAGACACCGGGGCGATCCACTGGACGCCGTTGGCACCGAAAACTGCCAGATCGCGCACCTGTTGCTCGAACATGGCGAGCGTGAAAGCGTCATAGCTGTTGTTCTTGAAGCGGTAGCCGATCTGATGCGCCCTGAAAGCCATCTGCGGCGCGGCATGGATATCCGGCGCATCAGGCCCTTTACGGAGAAGATAACCAACGCCAAAAAGTATGCCGCGATCGTCGTCGCCGGCAATGATCACACGATCACCGATGCACATGACCGTATAGGCTTCGGGCGTCGGCGGCGGCAGGTTTTTAAGCCTTTTGTTCCATAGCATCTTATCGGTGCCAGACAGTAGACCTGCCATCTCATCGCGGCGTGCGACCACGACCGAACCAGCATAGTGACGTGCATCTAGCAGTGTCACCGCTGCGAGAGCCTGCGATGTGGCGTGCGGCACGGTGATCACCCCACTATCGTGCGACAGAGCTGGCTGGGCCATCAGCAACACAAGCAGGATTAGGCCACGCCACATTCGCTTAGCCAAACACACTTCTTGCCGGGACGACCCGATCGGTTTTCGTTCCATCACATTGGGCGTAGACAAAGCCCTTCTGAATGGCAAAGGCGCCGACATCGCCCTTGGTATTCAGGGCCAGGAACCCGACCTGAAGCGTCTTTGCGGCCTCTGGCCGGCGTTTGACGATACGCATGACCGCCTCTTCGCATGCCTGTTGCGGCGACCGGCCCTGGCGCATCAACTCGACGACCAGGAAGCTGCCGGCATTGCGGATAACCTCTTCGCCCACGCCGGTCGAAGTGGCGGCGCCAATCTCGCCATCGACATAGAGGCCAGCGCCGATGATGGGGCTGTCGCCAACCCTGCCGCGTAGTTTCCACGCCATGCCGCTGGTCGTGCAGGCCCCCGACAGACGGCCCTGCGCATCCAGCGCCAGAATGCCGAGCGTATCATGGTTATGGACGTCGCCTGGCACAACGCTGCCCGGCGCATGGCCGTAGGTTGACATTTCACTATTGGCAACCGGCTGGTATTTTGCCGTTTTCAACCAGTCTTTCCACGCGGCTTCGGAGTCCGGGGTCAACAGTTCTTCCGGTTTGAATCCCTGCTCAACGGCGAATTGTAACGCGCCTGCCCCAACCAGCAGGACATGCGGCGTCTTTTCCATGACCAGCCGGGCAACCGAAATCGGGTGTTCGATATGTTCCAATGCCGCGACGGCGCCGCAGCGCCACTTTTCATCCATGATGCTGGCATCCAGAGAGACGTGCCCGTCGCGGTCCGGGTATCCGGCTCTGCCAACACTGTGGTTCTTTAGGTCAACTTCGGGAATGCGCGCCCCCGCTTCGACTGCATCCAGCGCATAGCCGCCGCCTTTTAGCACGTCCCAGGCCGCTTGATTGGCCGCGACGCCGAAATCCCAGGTGGAGACGACAATGGGCTTTGCCGCCGGCGCGGCGGTTGCCGCCCCGGAAATGGCGGCGAGCGAGGTAAGTGCCAGGGTATTTTTGAAGACATCGCGACGATTGGGCATGGCTTTGCTCTCAACTAAAGGAGGGTGGTCTGTCGACCATATTCGCACCGAAGGCTGGATTGGGTCGGGGGGCCATCTCGAAAATCAGTTCCCCGCCACGCATCAGGTCGGCGTGGTGTATCCAGCTCTTAGTATAAGGTTTGCCATTCCAGCGCACCCTTTGCACATAAATATTGTCTGCACTGTTTCCTGGCGCTGCGATGATCAGCTTGCGCGCACCGCCTATAGTGATCTCGGCACGCTGGACGAGCGGTGATCCGAACACATAGACCGCTGTGACCGGATCGACGGCATACAGGCCCAAGGCACTCATCAGATACCAAGCACTCATGGCGCCACAATCCTCATTGCCCTCCAGGCCGTCATACTGGTCGCGGTACATGTCCTTCATCAGCTCGCGGACACGGCTTTGCGTCTTCCATGGGGCTCCGGTGTAGGCATAGAGATAGGCGACGTGGTGGCTCGGCTCATTGCCATGAGCATATTGGCCGACCAGACCGGTGATATCCGCCAGGCTTTTCTCTTCGGCATTCGACTTTTCGCTGAACAGGCCATCAAGCTTCGCCTCATAAGCCTTAAGCCCGCCGAACAGTTTGGCGTAGGTGTAGATATCATGCTGGTTGAGGAAGGTCGCCTGCCAGCCATTGGTTTCGGTAAAATCGCGCCATTTGGCCTGATCATGGCCGAGCGAATGGGGATTGTAGGGTGTCACCCATTGGCCGTCAGCCTGTTTGCCGCGCATAAAGCCGATACAGGTGTCGAAGACGTTACGGTAATTTTGCGAGCGCGCTCTGAGCGCCTTCGCCGCCTGGCTTTCGCCGACATGGGCCGCCAGTTTCGATGTACACCAATCGCTGTATGCGAATTCGAGCGTACGCGAGACGGACTCGTCTACCTTGTCTGCTGGTATATATCCCAGCTGGCGGTAGAACCCAAGACCATGCACGTCATCGACAAAGGCGCGTTTGGCCAAGACCGCGTAACCGGCTTTGTAATCTATGCCCTTGATACCCTTGGCGGCGGCCTCGGCCAGAACGGAAGCGCAGTGATAGCCGATCATGGTATCGGTCTCACGCCCTTGCAGCGGCCATATCGGCACCCCGTCCGGGCTTTGCTCGCCCATTCGCACCAGCCCGCCAATCATTCCTGGCAAACGCGCCTGTTGAGTGATCGTGAAAAACGGATGGACGGAACGGTAGGTATCCCACAGGCTGTAGGTCGAATAATTGGCCTCGCCGGCTTTCAGCATATGGACCGCATTGTCCATGCCACGGTAACGGCCATCGACGTCTTGGAAAATCGTTGGTGCAAGCAGAGTGTGATAGTGAGCGGTGTAGAAGATCTTCTTATCGGTCTCACTGGTCATCTCGACACGGACCTTACCCAATTCGTGGTCCCAAGCGGTGCGCGCCGCGCCGCGGACACGCTCGAAATCGAAATCGGGTAGTTCGGCATCGAGGTTTTTCACGGCGCCCTCGATATCGACCGATGAAATTCCGACCTTTACCAACAGAGGCGCATCTCCAGCATCGGGAAAATGCAGGGCAGCCTTGAGATTTTTGCCCTCCATGTCCGTTCCGCCGACCCGTTGATCGTCGCTATAGAGATCGGCACTGGCGAACGGGCGCGACAGTTTCAGGGCAAAGAAAATCCAGCGCCCCTTGGCCCACTGGAATACCTGCCGGCCACCGACAACGGTGTCGTTACCGACGAGTTTCAGCGACACATTGTCGAGGATCAGGTCGTGTTCGCCCCACCATTTGATCGCGCCGTGCGCCAAATCGAGCAGGACATGACCGCCCTCGCCTTTTGGGAAGGAGTAACGATGCAAACCCACGCGCGTCGTGGCTGTCAACTCGGCCCTTATGCGGCTGTCGATCAGATCGACGCTGTAATAGCCAGGCGTCGCCGTTTCCGTTTTGCGGTCATAGCGCGAGCGGTAACCGGCATCCGGATCGCTGAGCGGACCCGGCTTTAGCTTCACTGGCCCTGTGGCCGGAACCAGCAGTATATCGAGCATGTCGGGGCAGCCGGTCCCGCTCAGATGTGTATGGGAAAAGCCCATGATCGAGCCGTCGGCCTGATGATAGCCGGAGCAGGAATCCCAGCCCTCATTGCTGGTGTCGGGCGACAGCTGCACCATGCCGAACGGCAATGTGGCGCCGGGGTAAAGGTGTCCGTGACCACCCGTCCCGATAAACGGATCGACATGGTCACACAGCGATTCCCCGGCAGCGAAAGCGACCTGCGGCAAGCTCCCAAGAGCGACCGTTCCCGCCAAAACCTGACGACGCGAGATCATGTCATGTCCTTAGCTTATCAGGGCCGGCTTTTGCGCCAGCAGGGTGAGGATCAGTTCGCCATACAGGCTGTTGGCCCAGGCAAACCATGACCGGGTGAAGATTGCGGCGTCGTCCTTACCGACCGACTCGTTCATGAAGCCGCGTGGCACCGCCGCCGTTTTTAGCTCGGAAAGGCAGGCCTTGATCTCGGTGTCATTGGTACTGGTCAGCGCCTGCATCATCAGGGAGATCGGCCAGACGGTGTTCAGGCCGGAATGCGGGCTGCCGATACCCTGGAGCACCGAACCCTTATAGTAGTAGGGATTACGATCACTTAAGACCGCCGCGCGGGTGCGCAGGTACAGGGGATCATCCTTGGCGCAAAAACCAAGATAGGGCAGGCTCAGGAGGCTTGGCACATTGGCGTCATCCATAAAGAGCACATTGCCATAGCCATCGACCTCATAGGCCCAAATGTCGTTGCCCTGCGCATCCTTCATCTTGCCATGAGCGTGCATGGCCGCCTCTACTTCGGCAGCGAGCGCAAGACAGCCGGCTTTGACGTCCGCGCCAAGACCCGTCGCCTCGGATATCTCTGCCAATTGGCGCAACGACACCACAGCGAAGGCATTGCCGGGAATAAAGTACGGATAGGTGCACGCATCGTCCGAAGGCCTGAAACCCGAATGGATCATTCCTGTGAAACGGGTCGGCCAGCCATAGCCACGCGCCAGGGTCTCGGTCGGCTCGGAAGCGGTGCGATTAAACTTGTAGGGTCCGTCGCCATCCTTGCGTTGCTGTTCGCGGAAGGTTTTCAGGATTGTGCGCATGGCCGCGCGCCAGGTCTCATCGAACGGCGTCGTGTCCTTTGTCACCGTCAGATAGCTGTGCGACAGCCGGATTGGGTAACACAGGCTGTCTATTTCCCATTTCCGCTCGGCGACGCCCGGCTTCATATCGGTCTGGTCCGTCAGGGACCAGGACAGATCGGTCATCGCCTTCGGATCACGCATATAGGCGTTGGCGTATGGATCGATCAGGATACAACGGGCCTGACGCTGGATCAGGCCGTGAAACAGGGTTCGCAAGCTCTTGTCGTTCGCCGCCAAGGGCAGATATGGCGATACTTGCGCCGAGGAATCCCGCAACCACATCGCCTTGATATCACCGGTGATGATGAAGCTGTCAGGCTTGCCGTCGATCACACCGGTTTCGACCGTGGTATCGAGCGTATTAGGATAACAGTTGGCGAAGAGCCTGGCCAGTTCGTGATCCTTCAGGCGCTTAGTCGTTGTCTTGATCACCGCCTCGACAGCAGCGCTCTTGAATTTACGCATGCCCAAAGGCGGACGCACGCCGTCGGCGACGATCGGTGACATGGCCGGTATATCGGCCATTGTCCGCGACGCCATCAGGGCCGCCAAGGCCGCGCCACCCCATATCAATTGCCTACGCTGCATCACATACTCCTAAAGTTGGACGAGGCCCGGCCGGTCCCATATCTGGTTCTTGCCGCCGGCCAGTGATCGCTCAGCGCCTTCATGCAAATCAAGCACGATCACTTCGTTGACCCCGGCCTTAAGGTAAGGCGCGGGCACGAAGACAGCATGTTGCGGGCCTACCGACCAGTGACGGCCAAGATTATGGCCATTGACCCAGACATAGCCCTTGCCCCAACCGCGCATATCCAGGAAGGTGTAGCCGACCTCTGTCAACTCGATCGTACCACGATAAAAGGCAGGACCATTGACGTAGGCCGTGCTGAATTTCAAAGCGCTCAGGTCATCGAGCGGTAAGCTGTAATGCGCCCAGCCAGCGAGCACGGTGTCGCCGATCTTCGCCGCACCGACCAAGCCCTTCTGGTCTTTCCCGATCTGGTCGCCGTAATTGATACGGCCCATAGTATCGACCAGAACCTCGACGATATCGCCCTTTTTGACGCTTACATCGACGCTCGTCTCATGGTAGCGGCGGTCCAGCGTGCCTGCGGGCACGCCGCCCACCGATACGAGCGCGTAGTCCCGCAACTCGCCGAAGCTGAGGGCGCCCTTTAGCGCAGTCGCCGCCTTGTGGCGGTAGACGACTATACCGTGCGGCTGGTTCAATTGTTCCAGCGTGCGGGGCTGGGATGCGCTTACAGGTTTGCCGAGAAGCTGGCTAAGGGGAGCCGCTTCGCTCAGGCGAAACCGTTTGATGTCGATGGCCTTTTCCGGTTCCGGCAAAGCGGTGAAACGCTCAGCTGGCAGGTACTTCTGGAACAAAGCCTTGGCCGCCTCATATTTCGGCGTCGGACGGCCGGCTTCATCGAGCATGGCATCGTAATCGTAGCTCGAAATATCCGGCTGATAGGTTTGGGTGGCCTTGTCGAAGTTGGCGCCCGCATCGAAGCCGAAAGAGGTGCCGCCATGCAGCATGTAGAAGCTGATCGAAATCTTGTTGTCGAGCATCCATTGCAGGCTGTCGATCAGCGGCGGGATCGGCATGGACGAATGCATCTCGCCAAAATGGTCGAACCAGCCGCCCCACAGCTCCGTGCACATGCGTGGACCGCCGGTCTTGAACTTGTCATAAGCAGCGAATTCGTTTTTCGCCTTATCGTGCGTGCCGAAATTGATGCCATTGAACAGCTCCGGCAGAGCGCCATTCTGAATGACGGCGGCGCCATCGACCGTATAGAGCATCCCCTGGAAACCGGCGGCGCGCACCTGATCCTTTACCGCACGCATATAGACCAGGTCGTTGCCGTAAGAGCCATATTCGTTTTCGACCTGGGTCATCAGAATAGGGCCGCCCTTGTCGATTTCAAGATGCGCAACCTCCTGACCGATGCGCTTCAGCCATTCACCCGATGGCTGCATGTAGCGCGGATCGAGCGAGCGCGGCCTGATATCCGGATCGTTCAGGACCCAGCCAGGATAGCCGCCGCTGTCCCACTCCCCGCAACTATAGGGCCCCGGCCGCAGAAGCACCCACAGGCCTTCTTCCTGAGCCGTCTTGATCCAGGCCGCCAGGTCGAGATTGCCGGAGAAGTCGTATTCGCCCTTGCGGCGCTCATGGGCATTCCAGAAGATATAGGTGCAGAGCGTATTGAGGCCCAGCGCTTTCAGCTTCTTCAGGCGATCGCGCCACAGCTCGCGCGGGATGCGGGGATAGTGCATCTCACCGGCCATTAAGTGGATCGGCTTGCCATCGAGCACAAAGTCATTACCGACGATACCAAAGCGGGCATTGGCGGCTAGGGCCGCACCGGTGGGTATCAAACCCCCAATGGCCGCAGTGGCGCTCATGGCCGCCAGAAAATCTCTGCGTGTCGTGTTTGAGCGTGTCGTCATAGATGTAACTCTCTACTTCGGTAAGGATTGATGACCGGTGAGGGTCAGTGTCAGTTGGGAATCGGTCGGCTTCGGCTGGCCGCCGCCGACGAACAGGCGATAGTCACCGGCCGCCTGGGCCCGATTGCCGCGGCGATCGACCATACTCAGATCGCGCGGGGTCAGGTCGAACGTTACCTGCCGGCTTTCACCTGGCTTCAGATGAACCCGTGTAAAGCCAACCAGACTGTGTTGCAGGCCTTCGTCATTGGCCGGTGGCGTCAGATAGACCTGGGCCACCTCGTCGCCTTCCACCTGGCCGGTATTGGTGACGACGGCGGTGAGCGTGACACCTTGCCCCGCTGCGACCGACGCATTCGACAGGCGTACATCGCTGTAGCCGAAGGTGGTGTAGCTCAGGCCATAGCCGAAGCCATAAAGCGCTTCGCCCTTGAAATAGCGATAGGTACGACCCTCCATGCGATAGTCGATAAAGGGCGGCAGGTCCTGAACCGATTTGTAAAACGTCACCGGCAGGCGGCCTGACGGATTATTTTGGCCAAGCAGGGTTTGGGCAATGGCTGTGCCGCCGGCTTCGCCCGGATACCAGCCTTGCAGCAAGGCGTCGGCGTTATCCTTTGCCCAGTTGAGCGCCACGGCTCCGCCGGATAGATTGACGACGATCAGCGGCTTGCCCGTGGCTTTTAGCGCTTTCAGGAGCGCCGCCTGGCGCGCTGGAAGGGCCAGATCGGTACGGTCGCCGCGATCGAAGCCCGGGACCAGAATCGACAATTCTTCGCCTTCGATATCCGGCGACAGGCCGACAAAGGCCACAACGGCATCGGCGTTTTGCGCCGCCTTCACCGCCTCAGCCACCTGCGCTTCAGGCGGGGCCTGCCATTGCAAGCGTACACCCCAGTCCTGACCCGTATGTTTGAACTCCAGTCTCACCTTACGCGGCTTTGTATCTTCGAAACGCAAGTCGGCGCTTAAGGACTTACCGTCCCCCTTATCGCTGATCACCGGCTTGTCATCGATAAACAGGGTCACCGCATCGTGCTGATTATCGCATTCCCAGCAGCGTTCCGTGTAGATTTTGAGCTGATAATCACCTGTGGCGGGCGGCGTCAGATATCCACTCCAACGCACGCCATAGGCTTTGTTCTCGAACCCCTTCACTGGCGCGACGTTGTACAGGTCGAGATTGACTGTCGTATCGATCCGCGTCAGCACGGGCTGGCCGACAAAGTCGGGATTGTCGAAGTACTCGCCGGTCAGGCCGGATTTTTGGCCTGAGCCTGTACCGGTAGACAGCGCCGTCTCCGGAATCGGAATGGCCACGCCGTCAGCGATATTGGCGCCCTGCGCATACATAACGCGATCAGCACCCAGCTCGGTGCGCAGGCCTTGCAAAGGGGTCACCGGGGCTACGGCAGTGCCGTGATAATTGGCCTGAAGGATCTCCAGCGTATCGGCATTGGGACCGACTACAGCGATCTTCGCACTGGCTTTCAGAGGCAAGACACCGTCATTTTTCAGCAGTACGATGGATTCACGCGCCGCTTTCAGCGCCAGGTCGGCGGCTGCGGGTGTGTGAAGCTGATCTGCGCCAATACCACTATAGGGGCTGGCCATGCCATCCAGTCCGAGTTTGGTACGCGCATCCCATAACCGCGCCACGGTTGTGTCGAGTTGAGCTTGCGTGACCAGCTTCTTCTCGACGGCGGTTTTCAGGTGCTTGTAATAGGTGCCACAGTTGAGATCCGTGCCGGCTTTGAGCGCTTCGGCGGCATTTTCTTCCGGCGTATCGCGGTAAAAGTGGAAGGCATACATATCCTCGACCGCATCGCAGTCGGTCACGACATAGCCCGTAAAATGCCAGTCCTTGCGCAGACGTACGGTGAGCAGATCGCTCGAGGCACAGGCCGGAACGCCGTGCAGCGAATTGTAGGCGCACATCACCGATTGCGCCTTGCCTTCCGTCACAACCTGCCGGAAAGCCGGCAGATAGGTGGCCTCGCGATCATACGGCGAAGAATCAACGTCGAAGCCATGGCGGCCAGCTTCGGGTCCGGAATGGACGGCAAAGTGCTTGACCGACGCGATGGTTTTGGGGTGCAGAGGATCTGGGCCTTGCAGGCCCTGGACGAAGGCGGCACCAAGCGCACCGGTCAGGTGCGGATCTTCGCCATAGGTTTCCTGTCCCCGCCCCCAGCGCGGGTCGCGGAAGATATTGATATTGGGCGACCAGATGGTCAGACCGAGATAGCGGCCGTGATCCTTGTCGGCGCCCACGGTATTAAACTTGGCGCGGGCTTCGGTAGAAACCACATCGCCGACGCGGTGCAGCAGATCGACGTCCCAGGTCGCCGCCAGCCCGATGGCCTGCGGGAATACGGTCGCCTCGCCGGCGCGGGCCACGCCATGCAACCCCTCGTTCCACCAGTTATAGGCCGTAACACCCAGGCGTGGAATGGCGGGCGCGGCAGCCTGGGTCTGGCTGACCTTTTCGTCTAGGGTCATTTGGGCGACCACGGGCGGTAAGCCAGCCTTGGCCGCCGGTTTCGCCGCGACGACAGCGGGGATACCCGCCGCCGTCAGCATAAGAGCTATGGAGAGCGAACGCACTAGTTCGCCACCGGGCCAGCGGAGCCATAGTAGGAACGCACTTTCAGCGTCTTCTTCAAGGTCGCCAGGGATGTATCCGTCTTAACGTGAACCGTCACCGTCTCGCCGCCGGTCATATCGAAGCTGTTGTCGGACAGGTCCGCCTTAAGCGCACCGATATCGAGCCAGACGCCACGGGCAGCCGCCAGGGATGTCACGGAGATATCGAATCCGCCGCGGGCTGGCCGTATGATGGTCTTCAGTTTCGGATCGCGCCAGTCGAGCGCCTTGGTCGCGCCGGTATAGCCGAACACCTTCGCCACCACCTTGCCGCCATCAAGAAGTTCAAAGACGGCCTGGGTCGTCTGCGAATTGCCGCCAGCCAAAAGCTCTGCGTCGGTATAGGTGGCGACAAGCGGGCTGGAGAGCGGCTCAACCGTGGTCGAACCGGTCTTTTCGCTCAGTATCCTGCCGGAAAAATCAAGCGTACGCAGCCGCCAGGTCAGAGTCTCTTTCGTCGTCAGGTCAGACAGGATACGGGCCTGCGTCACCCCGTCCTTGCGCAGCAGGCTTACCGTAAGCGGTGCGTAGAAGCGTTTGGCGCGGAATTGTAACGCTTTCCAGCGACCGTAATAGTCGACGCTCGCCCAGGAGGCGCCCGGCCAGACGTCGTTAAGTTGCCAGTACATGGACCCCATGGTTTGCGGGCGGCTGGCGCGATGATGGGACGCGGCCAGTTCAATACCATCGGCCTGCATCAACTGACTGAGATAGACAAAGTCGCTGAAGGTTTTCGGTTCGCCGTAATTGTTGCGAATATAGAGCAGAAGACGCTTGTTGCCATTACCCTTGTCATACTTCTGGTGGGCGCGCATGACCGGGGCTTCCGGTTCCATATCCTTTTCCGACGCGAAGGCCTTGATTGTGGCCATGACCGGGAAGGACTGAAGGCCATATTCGCTCATGAAGCGCGGCGTGACATTAAGATATTCTTCGACCGGCTTGCCGCCCCAGACCTTCCAGTAGTGACGGTCGCCGTCCGTGTCCTGATCGGCGGGGCCATCATAGTCGGTAGACGGCGATGACGCCCAGTAAGGTGTGCCGGGTGCATTTTGATCGACCGCGCCGCGCAGGACCTGATCGAACATGCGCACCATGCCGGTGACGATACGGTCCCGCTCTTCCGGCGAGACGCTCTTTTTCAGTTCCTCCGTGCCGCCGCCCCAGTTTTCCCAATCGGTCTGGACCTCGTTATTGCCCGCCCAGATGACCACGGACGGATGGTTGCGCAGGCGCTTGACCTGCTCGATGGCTTCAATCCGGGTGTTTTCGCGGAAATCACGGTCGTAGGGGATAATGGCGCCGCCGAACATGAAGTCCTGCCATATCATTAGCCCCAGTTCGTCAGCCTTGTCATAGACGTGGTCGTCCTGGTATGTGCCGCCGCCCCAGATGCGCAGGATGTTCATATTGGCGTCGACCGCCGATTGCAGCATGCGGTCCTGTTCCGCCGCCGTGACGCGCGTCGGGATCACGTCGAACGGAATCAGGTTGGCGCCCTTGGCGAAGATCGGCACACCATTGATGACAATCTCGAAGCTTTTGCCCCACTGGTCTTTTTCGCGGCGGATTTCCGTGGTGCGCAGACCGATCTTTCGCGTCATTTCCCCAATCACGTCAGACCCTTGCGTGACGGTTGCCTTGACCGTGTAGAGATTGGCCTTGCCATAGCCCGCTGGCCACCAGCGCTGAGGGGTTTTGATCTGCACCGGCACGCTGACCGGATTGAGCCCTGCGAACAGCGCCACGTCTTGCGTTACGGTTTGGCTCGTACCGTCCGGCCCGGTAATATCCGCGCGGACAGTCACGGTCTGCGCCTTGTCGGACTGAATATCGAATGAAGCGTTGAGCGCGGCCACCTGATCGTCGAGATGGACCTGGGCGACGTGAAAATCCGCCAGACGGGCATCATCCCAGGCCTCCAGCTTGACCGGCTTCCAAATGCCGAGCGCCACGACGCGCGGGCCCCAGTCCCAGCCGTACTGATAACCGGCCTTGCGGACATAGGTCGAGGAATTGCGACCGAGCGGTTCATCGCCCCACAGGGAATCGTAGGCGCCGGGCATCACATAAGGCATGTCCGCCACCAGCGGCTTCATCTTTTTAATGGGCGACTCCAGATCGACCGTGATGATATTGCTGCCGGCTTTAAGAACGCCCTTTACCGGCACGCGCCAGGTGCGGAACATGTTGTCCGACGACAACAGGTTTTGACCATTTACAGACACCTTTGCGAATGTATCGAGCCCCTCGAAAATGAGATCGATATGATCCCGCAGGAGCATCTCTGGCAAAACGGTGATTTCTGTCTGATATTGCCAGTCGGATAGACCCACCCATTGCACCTTGCCTTCATTGTCGGAGACATAGGGGTCGGGCAGTTTCTTAAGCGCCATGAGATCGCTTTGCGCAGTGCCAGGCACCGTCGCCTTGAGCCAAGCCGCCATGTCCGGGTGCGTCTTGAGGGCCTCATCCCCCGGAGCCAGACGGAACGTCCAGCCACTATCGAGCGCCTGAATCTGAGGGGGAGCGGAAAACGCACTCGTTGCGAAGCACAGGGCTGACAGGCAAAGGCCCTGGGTTATAGATTTTAGCATGGCAGTTTCCTACTTCTGGTTCAGCCGGACTGTGTCGATGGCGTAGTACGGCCCATCAAGCGGTGCGGTGAAAATCAGGCACAAGGCGTGGTCGCCCGTTACCGACGGCAATGTGGCATTCAAAGTCGTGACATTCGGCGTCGTAGCTGGATTAGTCAGCGGAATGCGCGCTTCCTCTGCTCCCGCACAGGTGTCGCGATAGACGACCAGTTCACCAAACGGCGTATTACGTGGATGTGTGAGCACCTTGCTGGCTTCATTGGCCAGACCGTAGTTGCGCGCCAGGCGGGCAATATCAATCGTAACGCTTGTAACGCCATCTCGGCGCACCTCTGGATACATCCAACAGCTATCAAAGATATCGATATTATAGACTGGGGCCTTTGCCGGTGAATCCGGGGTCAAAGGCGTGCGCAAACCCAACGCGCCCTTGCCACAGGCGGTCAGTTCCTGGCTTGTGCGTGTGAGCAGGCTAGCGGCTGTAAAATCGTAGCGGTCTGGCCCGGCCAGTTTCAGGTCGTCCTTTGTAAAGGCCGTCGCAATAACCGTTTGCCCCAAGGTCACATCGATCGGTTTGTTATAGACCTTCGAACTTGCTGTCGGCTCCGATCCGTCCAGGGTGTAGCGAATCACGCCGGAAGCCACCTGATTGCTCAGGGCCAGTTTTGCCTTGCCTGAGGCAAGTGCTACGTTGCGGCCATCGACCGTAGTGAAGTCAACGGCGAAGGCGGCGTCCGAAGCACCTATGTTTTGCTGGCGATAACGCACCATTTGGACAGGCAGACGTGTCAGAAAGCTTTTCCAGTTGCGTGTCGATTTCGGTGACCACAAGGTTTCAGCCAGGGCGTCCGTCCGCGGGAAGGCCGCATGCTGGACATACCAGCCCGACATCAGATATTCGCTCCAAAGATTGGCCTGAGCCCCCATCACGTGCTTACCTTGGTCCGCTGTCAGCACCGCCGGCATGGCGTCAAACTTGTAGACGTCTTCCAACGGCACAACCCAGCCACGGGCGGCGGGTTCATCGTTGCGCCGGCTTTGCTGATTGTCGAAATAGAGCGGATTTGTCGGAGACAGGACCACGTCATGACCGGCCTGCGCCGCTTTTATCGCGCCATCGGTACCACGCCAAGACATGATGGCGGCCGTCTGGGGAATGCCGCCTTCGAGGATTTCATCCCAGCCGATCAGTCGGCGTCCCTTACTATTGAGATAGGCGCCCAACTGGTCAATGAACCATGTCTGCAATTCATGTTCGTCCTTAAGGCCCAACGCCTTGATCTGAGCCTGAATAGCCGGAGATTTTTCCCACTGGTTCTTGACCGCTTCATCGCCGCCGACATGGATATAGGTCGACGGGAAGATCGCCATGATCTCGTCCAACACATTTCGAATGAACGCCAGACTGGTCTCATCGGTATTGAACAGATAGGGGTTAACCCCCCAGTCGGTCGAAACGGTAGGCTGGTCGCCTCCGTTTCTCAAATCGCGGATTCCGATTTCGGGATAAGAGGCGACTGCCGCCTGTGCATGCCCGGGCATATCGATTTCTGGCACAATGGTGATGTGACGGGCGGCGGCGTAGGCGACAAGGTCGCGGATATCGTCCTGGGTATAAAAGCCGCCGTAGGGCTCGGTCGGGACGCCTGGACCTCCGTTGGACGGGGGCGTCCGCCAGGCGCCAATGCGTGTGAGATTTGGGTAACGTTTGATTTCAACGCGCCAGCCCTGATCGTCACTCAAGTGCAGATGCAGGCTGTTTAGCTTATGCTGCGCCATCTGGTCGATCATGGTCTTGACGTCGACCACTGGCAGAAAGTGACGGGCACTGTCGATCATCAGGCCGCGCCAGGCATATTGCGGATAATCCTTGATCGACAGGCCTTCCAGAGTAACCGGTTGACCGAAATGATCATCGGGACTCAGAAGTTGGCCCAATGTCACTGCACCGTAGAATAGACCTGCCTCGGCGCGGGATTGAATAACGACTCCCTTGGCTGTGACCGTAAGGCTGTAGCCTTCGGCCGCTTCGACCGGCGCCGTCGCATCGAGATCGAGCGTAATCGTCGAGGTGCCGCAGGCTCCGCTCGCCAAATCGATACCGCGCAGGGCCTTTACCAGGCCTTTCAGGTAATCCGCCGTGCCTTGCGAGGACGGGTTGGTGACGCAAACCACAGTCTGATTGCCTACTTGAAAATGCCCCCTCGCCATCTTCATTTCAGCCGGCAGAGGTATCAGGCCGGACGGCGCTGCCATTGCATTGGACGCCACACACAGGGCGGCGATCGCGCCAAAAGTTGTAATCAGGCTTTTGGTGGTTCGCGACGTCTTCATAGTTTACTCCCGTTAGTGTGGTTTTGCGTCTTCTCGCCACAGATCCAGGCGGTGCGCAGGAAATTGCGGTCACGACCGCCGTATCAGCGGGTTTCAATCCGCCAAACATAAGCCAGTTGCTCTGAAGCATCGGGCGGCAAGGTTAAGGTCAAACCCGCATCTGACTGTCGAAAGGCGATGGATGCGCTACTGCCCAGAAGCGTGACTCGTTTCACAGGATAGTCGCTGCGCACCGACGTAATGGTCACCTCGCCCGCGGGGCGCGCCATCTCAATGGCATACAAGACACCGTCATTCACAGTAAACCGGAAGTCGTTAGCTGTATAAGGCTTTGCCTTACTTTCGGCAAAGGTACCCGATGCGGTCTCCGTTGGACCCTCGCCGAAGATCACCCAAGGACGCGAACCGTAGATTGCGTCACCATTGACCTTCAGCCACGCTCCCATTTTTAACAGGGTATCCTTAGCGCCATCTGGGATGCGACCATCGGCATGAGGGCCGACATTGAGCAATAGATTGCCGTTTTTTGACACGACGTCGGCAAGCAGATGGATCAGTTGTGCTGGCGATTTATAGGTATCGTTTTCAATATATCCCCACGACTTATCGCTGATCGAGGTACAGGTCTGCCAGACGTCCGGGCGAATACCCGGCGCTTGGCCGCGTTCGATATCCAGCACGCCCGCACCGTCAGCGAATTCGCCGAGTTTATAATTGACGATAGCTGACCCGTCTTTTTTCGCCGCACGGTTATAGTACCAGGCCAGAAATTTCGGCAGGGTGTTACGGAAAGAGGGCTGACCAATCCACCAGTCGAAATAGATTAAGTCCGGATCATAGCGCGCGGCGAGTTCCGCCTGACGCGCGAGCCAGTCATCCAGCCAGGCTTGCGATACGTAGGTGTAGTCGCCGAACAGGTCTTCGTCGCCCTTTCCGGCCATACGGTCTTGCGCAGGCCCATAGAGGCCGGCATTGGCCGGATCGGAGACGTCGGAGGGAAATTTGCGCCCCTCGTCAAAGAACCAGTCATGCTCAGCGCGATGCGACGATAAAGCGAAATGCAGGCCTTGATTGCGAACCGCCTGCGAAATCTCTCCCAGAAGGTCGCGTTTGGGCCCCATCTTCACAGCCGTATAATCGGATAAACGGCTGTCATACATGGAAAAGCCGTCGTGGTGTTCTGCCACAGGCACCACGTAACGCGCGCCCGCCTCGCTGAACAGCTTGGCCCAGGCGCCGGCGTCGAATGCCTCAGCCTTGAACAGCGGAATGAAATCCTTATACCCGAACTGGGTTTGCGGCCCATAGGTTTTAATATGGTGCTCGTAGGCGGCGCTGCCCTTGATATACATATTACGCGAATACCATTCACCGCCGAAGGCGGGGATGGAGTACAGACCCCAATGGATGAAGATGCCGAATTTGGCATCAGCATACCACTTCGGTGTTTGATAGGCCTGAAGTGCCGCCCAATCTGGCCGGAAGGCGCCATCGAAACCACCCGCGTCAACCTCAGCCAGCCAACGCTTTCGTTCGGCGGCGTATTTTTGCGTGGCCTTCAGCCATTGCCGGTCGCGCTCGACCGGCGTCGTGTTGTCGTTTGACGCCGCCTGCGTGACCGTGGGCAAACCAGCAGCCACAACGACTCCCAGGGCCCCACGCAACAGACTACGGCGTGACGTCGGATAAGGGTCGAAGGGGCTCATAGAACAGTCTCCAGCTAGGCAAGGCAGAGCTCACGCGTTTTACCCAATCGTCTTACAGGTACTTATATGACATGCAACGGATAGGGCGCGTGTCGATCGATATACGCAATACAAAAATAGGCGTTGTGTCCGGCCGCTATATAGGCGCCGGACACAACGCAAGGTGCTCTCAGGCGGGAAAGCCACATCGCCCTCATCATTTCGATGCACACAAACACAGTATCGAAACAGTGGCGCGACCGAACATTCGAAAGGTCAGGGAGACGACGGATCGTGGGTCGGGCCACCGGCAGGACAGGAGAACCTGAGAACAAACCAGGCGCCCTCGCCCCGCTAAGCGGAACGAGGGCGACTATCTTAGTGCATCTTATAGGTCACGCCGAACGTAATGCGGGTGCCGTACTTAGCCCATCCCAGAGGCAGGCCGCCATTGGTATAGGGATGCTGCAGATCATCTATGATGTTCTGGGCCGACATGTTCAACGACAACTGATCGTTAATATTGTACGACGCCGATGCATCAAGTTGGCCCCAGCCATCGACATAGGTCGGAGGCGTCAAATCGCTGCCGATGGAGGTGTTATACTTGCTGCGGTAGGTGTACGAAACACGCGCCTGGATGGGCCCCTTTTCGTAATAGGGCGAGATGGTATAGCTCCACCGCGAGAGATACGGCATAGGCAGCTTGCCGCTCCCGGTATTGTAGGCGTCGGTATAGGCGCCATATTGCTGATCCAAGAAGGTCGCATTGGCCTGGATACCGAAGCCCCACCAAAGGTCGCCCTGATAGCCGACCGAGATGCCCGGAATCTTCGCATTGCTGCCGTTGAAAGGCGCGTAGATGAGCATGCGCTCAGTCCGGTTACAGACGCGTCCGACCGTGCCTAAGCAGTAGTTTAGCGCGCTGGCCGGCAGGGTCACGTCGACGAAGGTGTACTTCTTAACGATATAGGACTCAACATCCTTGTAGGTCAGGTCGACGTTGAACAGGCTATTCGGCGCAAAATACCATTCATAGGATGCCGAATAGTTGGTCGCACGGTAAGGCTTGAGGTCCGGATTACCACCTGTTCCGCCGAACACTTGCGTTCCACCACTGGTGCCGACCGTGCTGTAGCGGTCAAGGCTATATTCAACCTGACCAGACATGTCAGCAAACGTCGGCCGCGACATCACCTTGCCCGCCGAGAAGCGGATCATCATGTTGTCCGACAGATCATAAGCCGCGTTGAACGACGGCAGGATATCATCGTAGCTCTTGTCCAGCTTGATCATTTCCTCGTCCCAGGGATAATAATCCATGGTCGAACGATAGGTCTGCTCGTTCTCTGTCTTGGCGTAACGCACACCGACATCGCCATGCCATTTACCCGAGCGGAAGTTCGCCTGGACATAGGCTGCATTGGTGGTTTCTCTGGTATCCCAGAAGTTTCCAGCGTCGCGATAGTCGCCCGATGCATTGCCCGGATTTTTATTCGCTACCGAATAGTCGATGACGGCCTGCTGTGTCATGGCGACGTAGGTCAGCAAATCGCCACTGGCGCCCAGACCCGCGACCAGGCCTGGATCACTTTGGTAGGTTTCGAAGTCAGCCATGGTCCCGGTAACATCGAACACCGTATTGTAGAAGTGCGGACGATTGACGTTTGAGTGCTTTTGATAGCGATAACCAAACAGGATTTCGTTGACGGGGCCCCACTCGACCTCACGTTTGAAATCAAACTTGCCATAATCGATCGTATCGGTAGTGACCGCGGTCTTCACGAAACCCGCTTGATCGCCCTTCTTGCGCGTGGCGAATAACGTTGGATCGGTAGCCGGCTTGCTCAAATTCAAGCTCGCACCATCCGGACTCATGGACCAAGTGCCGGAATCCGTGCCGTAGAAGCTCAGGTAATATTCCGGATTAGAACCACCCGTTGCCTTGGTGGTTCCGATATTGCCTTCGATTGTCCACAGGCCGGGCGTCCAACGACCTTGCAGATTATAGCTGGAAGTGTCGAGGTGGGACCGCTTGTAGTATTCATCCATGCGAACGGCAAAATTTCCGCTACCGCCCGTAACCCCAGATTCGTTCGTCGTCACCGACGTCATCTTGGTTTGGTAGAGATTATTACCGTTGGCCGCTTTGATAACATCGCCTACGTTATGACCGCCACCTGCGGTCTGATATCGCGTGTAGTACGGATTGGTTTCATTCCAGTTGACGCTGAGGTCAGTTTCAAAGGTTTGGGAATAGCTGGAAAAATCGCTTTGGATACCCGTGCCAGTGAGGTTGAATTCAAGATCATCACTCGGCTTGAACTGCAACGCCATCTGATAGGTCTTGCGCTCACGCGTTTCGAGGCCAGACGACAAGGCCATATAGGTTGGCACCAACATGTTCTTATTCAGTGCCGGCCCGTTCGTAACGGTCGGCAGAGCGGCGGCATTGGTGAAATTGCCATTGTTATCGCAAGCTTTGTCTCCACCCGTTGGCCCGCCCCAGTTCGCGGCATTACACACATTTTGATAGCCGGCGACTATCGAACCACTGCCCAAAACTGACTTATTATAGTCGTAGCTAACCAAGAAACCAAAGCGGCCGCTATCGTCTTTGGTGCTATAGAAGACGGAGTAACGCGGATCTTTTTCCTTGTTACGCTCATTGATATTGTAGCTATAGGTTACCGTGAAGGTATTGATCGGGAGCGACAGAGGCCTACGCGAGTTGACGATAACGCTGCCACCCACGCCACCTTCTTCCAGACGCGCTTCGGTCGTTTTGTAGACTTCAACATTGCCGATCAGTTCAGGCGCCAGGTTGGCAAAGTTAAAGCTCCGGCCATTGTCATGGTCGTTGGCACCCGCATCTGCGGTGGCAAGTGGATTGCCGTTCAACGACACATTAATAAGGCGCGAGTCGATGCCATTGATGGCGATCTTTTCGCCTTCACCGCCGCCGGAGCGGTCAACCGTAATGCCTGGCAAGCGCGACAACGATTCGGCCACATTCACGTCGGGAAATTTGCTGACGTCTTCCGCTGTAATCACGTCGATATGCGCCGACGCCCTGCGCTTAACACTCAGCGATTTTTGCAAACTTTTGCGCACACCGACGACAATGACCTCTTGGGCCGTGTCCGCGCTCGGTGCGGTCGCAGGCGCCGCGTCTTGCGCCAAAGCCACCCCCGACATCATCACGCCGGTCAGAGCTGTTGTGAGCAACGCATATGTTTTTCTTTTCATTCCCTATGTCCTTTAACTTTCCGTTCCCGGAAATGTTTCAGTTCGTCTGTACTTAATTGTCGCGAACCCGGTAATACCTGTTCAGTACCAAAACGTCCCTGGTCAGCTACCCACTGGTGAAACAATTCTTACATATAAAATAAGAAATGCGTCAAACCCTAGTTTGGACATGATGCTGAATTTTCAGGGTTGAAAATACCAAAGTCCAGCGTTGTCATTATCTTTCAGCCGCGCAACGGCGCGGCCAACACTGTGACAAATCAAAGATTTGAAAAAAAAGCGGCCGTTCATACGTGATTTTGATGGTTTCCGCTCGAGACGATCCAAATTTAAAATTAAACTACGATCTGTTGCTTTTGGATCACTATTGCGACGCCCCAGAGGATAAATCATAACGGACGCGCTCACTCCCGTGCCGGATCGTCCAGGCCATCAACGCCCACTTGCACCATAAAGGTCATGACACATTATTACCTTTTAATAATCTGACGGGCCGTATGTTCTGTATCCTATCCATGCCTGAGTTGTTCAAAGTTCAGTCGATCACCACTGGGAGCCTGAGTTGGCCCGTTTTGACACATCGTTAGAAATCGCACACGCTGCAGTTCGCGCCGGCGACATGGCACGTGCCTTGGCGGCCGCCGAGACAGCAACCCGCGCAAATCCGACCTCGTCAGAAGCATGGTGGCTTTTGGGCACAGCGGCCTGCGCGCTTGATGACATGCCGCTGGCTGAGCGTGCCTTCGCTCAAGCCGCCCAAAACGCGCCCGTCGGGTCTCGGGTTGCGGCGCAAATGCTGGCCCTGCGAGGCAAGCCGCTGATTAGCGACGGCCGTATGTGGGAAGCTGTTGAAAGCGCACGGATGGCGATTAAGGCTGGACTGAGCGACGTATCCAGCCTTGTGCGCGTCAGCTACACCCTTACACATGCCGGCTGCCCACAAGAGGCATTACCGAATATAGTCAAAGCCACCGAGATTGCCCCCGACCATGCAGAGGCGTGGTATAGCTTGGGAAGTGTTCGGCGGGCGCTTGGGGACATCGCCGGTGCCGAATATGCCTTTAATACAGCCATCCGGCTCTCCCCCACCCCACCTGTGCCTGCCTATTTCAATCTCGCCTATCTGCGACGCTGGAAGGCCGACGATAATCACATAGCCATACTCGAAGGCCTGACTTGCCAAAGCAGCCTGGAAGCTTGCCGTGTCGCCTACACGCTCTTCAAGGAGTTCGACGATATTGGCGATACCGATGCCGCCTGGGACTGCCTACAGGTCGGCGCCGATCTTGCCGCAAAGATAGAGCCGTGGACCGAAAGCGAAGAGGCCGAAACGGTCGCTGCCTGGAAAACCTATTTTCCTCTGAGCCGTCTCGCCGGCATCGATGACCGACGGCCGCGTAGCGGTCCCAGACGCATCTTCATTCTGGGTCTGCCGCGTTCGGGCACCACCCTTATCGAGCGCGTGCTGGCAGCCCATAGCCAGGTACAGGCCATCGGGGAACTCAAAACGTTTGGAATTGCGACCCATAAACTGGCCGGTATCAAAGGTGTAAGGCGCCTGGCGCCTGACGTCATTGCTGCCGCCGCTCAACTCGATCCGCTCGACATTGCCGAATTTTATACCCGCGAGTCGGCTTTCCTGAATGACGGGAGCGCGTACGTGATCGACAAGCTGCCTTCCAATCATGAGTATGCGGGCCTGATACGGCTAGCCTTTCCCGATGCCATCATCATTGCGCTTGATCGCAATCCGATGGACGCTTTGTTCGGCGCCTATAAGGTTCTTTTCACCGGAGCCTACGGCTGGTCCTATTCCCAGAAAGATCTGGCAGCGCACTACCACCAGTTTCGCGATCTGATGCGCTATTGGAAACAAGGCCTCGGGGACGGCATCATTGACGTGTCTCTCGAAGCCGTTATCCGCGATCCAGACACAGAAATATGCCGCTTGCTTGACGCCTGTGGCCTGCCCTTTGAAGAGGCGTGTCTGCGCCCGCATGAGGCGAAAGGCGCCGTGTCGACAGCCAGCGCCGTTCAGGTGCGCAGCCCTATCAATTCGCAGGGAGTAAATGCGTGGAAACGGTATGAAACCTATTTACAACCACTGCGAACCCACCTGCAACAACTGGGCTATCTGGAAGGAGACGTGACGCCATGATCGTTTGTGACGCGTTCGTTTTCCCGCACCTGCACAAATCCGGGGGCACTTTCGTAGGACGGATGATGATGACGTGTATTGCCTCGGCGAAGCGCGTCGGCTACCACCTGCCCTATGCTGAGGTTCCGGCCAGCTACCGGGCCCTCCCTGTCATTGGAACGGTGCGTAATCCTTGGTCCTACTATGTCTCATGGTACCATTTTCAACAGGGCCAGGCCAAGCCGAACCCCTTGTTTATTATATGTAGCGAGGACAGGTCGCAGGGATTCGAAGGGACGATTACCAACCTGCTTACCCTGGAAAATGACAATGCGCGCGTGGTTCGACTAGCTGAGGCATTTCCTGATCATTTTGTGAATTATGGCCTCAACGTCACAAGGTCGTGCATCCGACGCATTTCCGGATCGGGCCTTGGTTTTTACAGTTTCCTCTACAACAGACTATACGCAGGCGCGCCGACACCCCGAATCCTTAGGATGGAAGAGTTACGCCAAAACCTGCATCACGCGTTGCCTGGGCTGCCTCGCGAAGAGCTTATGAAATGCCAGCACTTTTTGCAGTCCTCCCCAAACCTGAATGTCAGTGAGCATGCCCCCTATCACGAATATTACACCCCGGACTTAGCGGCGCTTGTCGCGAAGATGGATCGCAATTTGATAGAGGCGTACGGCTACAGATTTGACAATCCTGACCAGTCACGGCGCCAATTGTAATGATCTATCTAGACATTGGTATGCATAGGCATATAGCGTCTAGCCAACGCCCGTTCTCTAATTCTACGGTCCATCGTCCATGAACCTTCCCTGCGACGCCCTGAAACTTGGCAGCTTCGATATCACGGAGTTGAAAGCCATAGTGGAACGTTTCGACGAGGCCGCATGGAATGCAGATGCCAGCCGTCAGACGGCATTTAACGCGCACATAAGCACCCAGACGATCAAACTCATTGCGGACACTGATTTCCGGCACACCAATCCGACTTACCACGCGACCTTTACGATGCTTGAAGCGCACCTAAAGCCCTTTATGGACCATATTCGCCGCGCTTACCTCCAGACTATGCGTCAACGTCGCACTGCGCAACAACATGGTGCCGGCTACTTTATTCGCGCCCTGCTGACGCGGCTGCCACCGGGTGCCGAGATTAAACCGCATATAGATGACGGTGAATCTCTGAAGCGTTGTCACAGAATTCATATCCCACTCATTTCAAACCCAGATAGCCTGTTCTGGGTGGGCAGCCTGAAATTTCACATGCCGGAAGGCGAAATGTGGGAAATCAATAATCGTCGGACGCACGCCGTCCGCAATGACGGGACCACTGCGCGCGTTCACCTCATACTCGACTACGTGCAGCCGGGCGAAACCGTATTTGATCTGGATGGTCCCTTGGTCGCGTAAGGCGCAGGGGTGTTGAAATTTACGCAATTGAAAGCAAAATCATGACGCAACACTTTTCTATACGGCAAATCTATTTAAAGGATTTGTCATTCCAAGCCCCCTCAGGCGCGGCCATTTTCACGCGCGAATGGGCGCCGGAAGTCAAGGTCGACATGAATGTGACGCATGAAGACATTCCCGGAGGGCTCACTGAGGTTGTTCTTTCCATCTCAACGGTTGCCATGAGCTCAGGGAACGGCGCATACGCGATAGAGGTATTGCAGGCCGGCATCTTTCAGTTGTCAGGCTTCTCGGCGGCAGAGCGTGAGCGCGTGCTGATGACCAAATGCCCGACCATTTTGCTCCCGTATGCGCGAGAAACGATAGATTCCCTGCTGATGAAGGGCAGATTTCCGGCATTGATACTCGACCCGATCGATTTCGAAGCAAACTACCGCCCTTAACAACCACGCAACTCGGCGGCGGTGGCGATCGCTAGTCCATCCAGGCAAATGGTCGCTATTGACCGCCGACGCGCGCATCTAAGATGGCAATTATCCGCTATTCCGGCCATTACTGCTTCCACCGGCGTTCTGACGTACAAAGACGTTCTGCTTAAAGGCAAAAGGTTTGCCTGTCTTGGTCCGGAACAGCAGGTTGATACGGCGCTCGCCCTTTCCGGGCGCTATAGGCACGCTCAGCGCGCCTTCGGCGCTATCCGTCTTGCGGCCGACCAGCGTGTCGCCGTCGAAAACATCGACCTCACCAGTGATACTGGGAAAGTCGATACTACCGCCTTCGACCTGAACCTTGGCATGGGGAATATAGTGGTGCGATATCAGGGTATAGCCGTCTCTGGGCTGCGGATCGTGCAGCCATCGCGGACCAAAATCGTCCCAGTGCGTCATGTCGACCCTCATGTTGGCTTTTGCGGCCTCATAGCTGTCGGCCTCTGGCGCAATACCAATAGTCGAGAACCTGGATTGACGGCAGCCCGGCCTGACGTGCGGGCGGCGCCTTGGCTAGGACCTTGAGGGTCAGTACGGCGGATTCCAATCCGGGAGCGGTCGCGGTCAGGGTCACTTGCTTTGCCTGGGCGCCGACCTGAACGATGACCTGGGCCAGGCCGTTGAACAGCGAGCGCGTCGTACCTTTTTCCGGCTCAAGACTGTTCGGATCGCCGTTGCCCAAGCCGATAATGTCGCCACCACTGATCTGGAAATTGAGCCTGTCTTGCGCCAACGGCACGATCCGCCTGTGAGCATCTATCGCCTCGATACGCATCGGCACCACATCCAGTCCGTCACCGAACACCGTATCGCGATCAGACACGATACGCAGGCCTACCGCCGGCCCAGTTGTCTCCACCTGGGTACGGTCAACCACCTGGCCGGCGCGATAGCCAACGGCCTCAAGCCGGCCGGGGCTGTAGACAACGCGCCATTCGTTCATCTCATAGGGATCGGCCTTTTGCCGACCCAAGGATTGACCATTAAGGCGTAGCTCAACCGCGTCGAGATTGGTGCACACCATGACCTTTATCGTCTGCCCTACCCTGTCGGGCCAGTTCCAGTGCGGCTCAATACGCAGGACGGGCCTGACGGTCGCCGGCACCCACTGCGCCTGATGAATCGAGGCTGCTGCCTTGTCGAAGCCGCACAGATCCATGATGCCGTACATCGACGAATTGGTCGGCCATCCCCACTGCATGATCGGTTGGCATAGCGATTCCATTATCGCCGAAGCCTTGAGCAAACATCTTGCCGGCGTCGACGCCCAAAAGGCATGGGGCGTCTATAAAAAGCTGGCCTTTGAGACCCAGAGCTTGTCGCTGAACGACTATCGCACCCTGGGCTATGTTTCGGCGGACAAGTCCGATCAATCGGTCAGCCGGATATTGGAATATAGCCATGACGACTGGTCGATGGCGCGGATCGCCGAACTGGCCGGAGACAGCGATAGTGCTGCGCGGCTGCGTGCACGATCAAAAAACTACAAAAATGTCATAGACACGAAGAGCCAATTCGCGCGGCCGCGCCTGGCTGACGGCTCATGGGCCGAACCGTTCCTACCGAACGCCATGGGGCATAATTCGCTGAAATGGTGGGACTTCACCGAAAGCAATTCATGGCAGGCCACCTTCCTCAACCAGCACGACATTTATAACTTTATCGCCCTGTTCGGCGGAGACGCCGGCTTTGAGGCCAAGCTCGACGCCCTTTTCGCGGCGCCGTCCGATCTGCCGCCCGATGCACCGCCCGATATGAGCGGCCTGATCGGTCAATATGTCCATGGCAATGAACCGTCGCACCATATCGCTTACCTCTATGCTTACTGCGGCGCTCACCACAAAACCCAGGCGCGCGTGCGCATGTTGTTGAAGACTCAGTATCGCCCAATGCCAGACGGACTGTCCGGTAATGAAGACTGCGGTCAGATGAGTGCCTGGTATATCATGTCGGCCCTGGGCTTTTATCCCGTCGATCCGGTCAGCCTCGTCTATGTGTTCGGGTCGCCCCTATTCCCCAAGGTGGAAATTCCCCTGGCGGACGGCAAGATGCTGCGTATTCTGGCGCCCAAGGTCAACGACAGCAATATCTATATCCAGAGCATCACTTGGAACGGCCGCCGCTACAGCAAGAGCTGGATATCCCATCACGACCTGATGAAGGGTGGCGACCTTGTCTTCAACATGGGGCCTGCGCCCAATCTCGCCTTCGGCGCCGATCCGGCGGATCGCCCCCCCTCCTTTGTCACCTTGTAGGCAGTGGTCGGCGCTTATCGCACAAAAGCGGTTCTGTTTATTTGGGCGGCCAAGCTATTGGCCTGTCTGAAAAGCGTCAATATCATATGTCGACCGATGACGATCACGATCCACCCAAACTGACGCGACAGTTGAGGCCCAACACCAGCGCATTGTGCAAAGCCGGATCCCCTGAGGGGTGCACGACGTATTGCAGATCCGGCTGAAGCACCACGCCGGGCGTGACCTCATAGGCATAGGTAATCTCAACGCTGGTTTCGCGAGCCGTCATTGCATAGGTAGCGCGATAAGCCCGGCTAAACCCCACACTGGCTATGGCCACGCCGATCGTATCCTGGTCGCGTCCGTGCAAGGGGCCGTCGTATGTCAAGCCGCCGCCAAGATAATCGCCGACCGAAAAAAGCTTGTCGTCTGCCACCCCGGCTCGAAGCCAGCCGCGCAACCCCACATCGTCCTTTTCGCCTTTAGGCAGAAGTGTCACCAGGATCTGACCATAGGTCCCGGCCGGTCGTCGGGCCTGGCCGGATCCGTCGATCATGTCCGCGGCGACCGTATTTGCCCAGTGACCGATTTTCACGTAGCCGCCCTTGAAATCGGATTCGACTTCGAATTGATATTGCAGACCCTCACTGCGTCGTAATTTCACAGCCACGAAAGATCCCGGATGCTCCGGATCGCCGCCGATCGCGTCGAATACGCCAAGCCGCACTCGAAGGGTATCGCTAACGTTCCATTCCTCGATAAGGCCAAAGGCCGGCAGCGGCTTGGCCGAGGCACCGGATTGCGCAAAGTCGTAACCAAAGCCATGCGACGCGTTAAGGAACAGCGCGCCGGCATCCTGAACATCAAAAACGTTGTTAAGGTTGATAAGGCCTACAGTACTGGTTAATTGGTCCGCCAGCGCCGATTTGCGCAGCCATAACTCCCCCAGATGAATTCCAGTCGGCAGATCAATATTGGACACCATCTGGATGTCGCCGGAATAGTTGCCGGAGAAACCCTTCCCCTGAACGATCTGAAGGTCGCCGTACGCGCTCCAGCCGTTCTCACCTGTCCAGGTCGACGTCAATTCCAGGTCTGACAAGAGGCCCGCACCCGTTTTGACTCCACCACCAACATTGTCCAGAAGATGTCCTGTCCAGACGGCGTTGAAGGCTAACGCAGGCGGAGCCGGCTCCGCTGCGTGACTTAAGACCGGTATGGTTAGACAACAGACGACGGTCGCGACAGTAAAGGCTCGACCAAAACGTGAAACTACGCGCACACATACTCTCCCTATATTTCGGAAGAGTCTAACTTAAAATAACTTTGTTATCGTGAATCAGCAGGGTTAACGCCATCTTACCATCGTTTGGCGGCATCGCACTTGCATTGTTGCGTTACGAAGGTGCAAACTGTTTCAAATCGATCAGCACCGGCACGGAGCTTAACTATGAAAATTGTATGGGCTATGCCTGCCGCGCTATTGATTTTGGCCGCCCAAACGGGCAGTGTCGGGGCCGCCGCAATGGATCAAAGCCGCGCGTTGGCGCAGTGCCTGACCGAGGCGCAATGGCCGGCGCGGGCTTCCGCCGCCTACCAGGACGGCAGCGCGACGCGCAAGCAACAGATATTGAACGCCTATAATGCCGACGTCTCCAAGGGCCGGACCCTGTGCCGGCGTCTGAACACAGATGCACCAGGCGCCGTTACCGATGCGCATGCCTTTCTGGATACACAGGTCAAGCGCTATGGCCACGCGGCAGATAGCCACGTCGAACGGATGACGCGCCTGTTCGATGCGCTTTCAACCTCTCATCAATGATGACTTACCCCATTAACGTGAAGTTAACCCCAGCATAACACTGTTCTTACACCCTTAGTTGAGTGTGAGTGACAGTATTTCCATGGCGAGAATTGACGTTGCGAGCAAGACATTTAGGGGCCTGGCGGGCTACGGACTGATTCTCGCGGCGGCGATCGCCCTTGCCGGAGGTGTGGCGCTCAAAAGCGCGGCCGACCAGACAGCCGCCCTTAAGCACTACCGCCAAACCGGCCACGATCGGCTGGCAGTCGATGCAGCACGGGTGTCGCAGTCGTTCAACGAAATTTACCAGGGACTGCGCACAATTGGACAATTACCCGGTGTGCGCGCCATCGATCGCCACGGCAAGAATCTCGATGCCAATGCAAACGCGGCGATCGACCAACTCTATTTCAGCATGACGGCCAACGTCAATGTGTCCGAGATCTATATCGTCCCGGTCACGTTACAACCAGAACAAATCGACAAGGAGACGGGCAGCCTCGAGATTCCTATTCTGATGTTCGACGGCAATATTGCCGGTGCGGGCGAGGCAGAGGACGAAGAGAAGATCACCACGATCGACCAGGCGGAACACGCCAAGGAAGTCGAAATCTACGAGTATCGCCTCCTTCGTGATCAGATGACATTCTTGCGCCGCAACTATCCGACACAGAGCAAAAATCTGTCGTCCCTGCCCATGATTAGCGGTCCCACCGTCCTTACCTGTGACAATTCGGTATTCGACCACACCCATAATGACATTGACCGAACCGGAATCATCCTGTCCGTGCCGTTTTACGGGCCCGATGGCCAGCTAAAGGGCACAGTATCGGCGATTCTTCGCAGCAAGGTTGTCGAGGCACTTCTGCCCGACAAAAACTATGCACTCGTCAATCCAAAATATAATGTCGGCTTGCTGACGGCGGGGCAGGCAATCGCATCATCCCGATACGCCCTTAAAAACCGCGCCGATCCATCGCTACTTTTCTCCGGTTCGCAAACGCTGGCGATTCCGGACCCTATAGGGCCGTGGTCGCTTTGGACCGCGCTTCCCAATTCGACGTACTATATGAGCAGCGATTACCGGGCGATTTTGGCGTTCCAATGGATGGGCTATGCCGCCGTCGCCCTCCTGACCGTGGCGGCCCTGTTTGTGTACGGGCTGATCCGACGGAACATGCGGCTTATGTCAGAAAGCCAGTCGAGACTGGAAGCTGGCCTCGCGGCCGAACGCGCCAATGTCGAGAAGCTGCATGCGGCTCAAGACCGGGCACGCGAGGCCGATGAGGCCCGCCGCCGCCAAGATATTACGTACGTCGCCAAGAACTTCGAAACCTCCGTGGGCGGGATTATCGCGCTTGTCGCCAGCGCAGCGACAGAAATGCAGACAGCGGCCGCCGAGTTGAGCGATACGGCCGGCAAGACCTCGATGCAGTCTTCGGCCGTGTCTGAGGCCGCCGTAACCGCTGGCAACAACGTAGCCTCAGTTGCGGCTGCCGCCGAGGAGTTGGGTGCGGCGGTAAAAGAAATCAGTCGCCAAATTGAGACCTCTGGGGCGATAGCACGAGAAGCTGTGGTCGATGCGAAAGCGGCCAGCCAGATTGTCATCGACCTGAATGAGGTCGCGTCATCGATTGGTGGCGTCGTCGATCTCATCGCCGGCCTCGCCAGCCAAACCAATCTCCTTGCCTTGAACGCGACAATTGAATCGGCGCGCGCCGGCGAAGCGGGCCGCGGCTTTGCCGTAGTTGCCTCCGAGGTCAAGGCCCTGGCGGCGCAGACATCGAACGCGACGACAGATATCTCAAGCAAGATCGGGCATATTCAGGCCGCGACGGCGCGCGCCGCTGCCGTTATGGAGAAAATTACGTCGACGATTCACAATATCGACCGATCTTCCATGGCGATCGCATCGGCGGTCGGTCAGCAGGCCGCCGCGACCAATGAAATTGCCAAGGCCGTCCATATGGCGTCCAACGGGACACAGGAAGTCACCGCCAATATATCCGGCGTTGCCGTCGAAGCGGAACACACCGGCGCCGCCGCCACGCGGGTGTTACACGCTGCCAACGAATTGGCGGCGGACGCGGACCGTCTGCACAACGAAATGGACACGTTCCTCGCCAACGTTCGGATGGGATAGGTCCGGAATCCTCAGATCGCCGGACATATTTGCGGGTAACATTCAAATCTACTCATTTGAGCAGCGCGGCCGATCAATAGTCAGTCTAAATTCCTTGCTCTTAGCCTCGTTTATGGTAGCGTTATCACGGCTGACACATAATCCTGGGCTGCACGATTTAGGGACTCATTTACCCCTAAAATCGCCCGTGCTCGGTGAGCATTACCGTCGGCCGTTTATAACCAAATAAAATAACAGGAAACGCCATGATCTTGAACCCCAGGGGGGCAACGCACCCACTCCTCAAAACCGTGAGTACGGCAACGGCCGCGCTGGTCATCGCTCTGACATGCACCTTCGCCTCGTCGGCGATCGCAGCAGATAACAAGATGACACCCATCGCCACTCCAGCGCAACCGGACGCGATTGTGCTAGATACCGGCCCGCTACCGGGCGCGACCGCTAAGGAAGCATGGCACAGCCAGTATGGCAGCGTCTTCGCTCGCAACGTCACGGTTGCCACCCTGACCCCTTTCCTGCCTGATCCGGCAAAAGCGACCGGCGCCGCCGTCATCGTCGCGCCCGGCGGCGGCTTCATGACACTTTCAATGGAAAATGAAGGTTGGGATGTCGCCCGCGCGCTGGCGGCCAAGGGGGTTGCGGCTTTTGTATTGAAATACCGCCTCAATCCAACCCCGGAAGATATGGCTGGGTTTGAGCGATCAATGACAGAAATGTTTTCGGGCACGGCGCGGCCACGACCGGCGCAGCAAGACCCTTCGGTCGCTCTGGCGCCTCAGATTGCCGATGCCCGCGCCGCGTTCGCCCTCGTTCGCGCCCGTTCCAAGGCCTGGCACGTGGATGCGGATCGTATCGGAATGGTCGGCTTTTCCGCCGGGGCTATGCTCACCCTGTCGACGGCGCTTTATGGTCAGGACGCAAAGCCTGCGTTTATAGGTGACATCTATGGCCCCCTAACCGCCGTAAATGTGCCGGCCGATGCACCGCCCCTATTCATTGCGCTGGCCAGTGACGATCCTTTCTTCGCCAATAGCGGGTTCGGCCTTATCGACAGTTGGCGCGGCGCAAAACGTCCGGTGGAGTTTCACCTCTATGAACAGGGTGGACACGGGTTCGGCATGTATCAGAAAGAAACCACCAGCACCGGCTGGTTCGATGCCTTCACGCGCTGGATGGGCATGCATGGCTTCCTGAAACCTAAAGCCTAAGACGGATCAATACCTTTGGCGGGTCGTGATAAGCACGACCCGCCAAAGGTCCCTCAATAAGAAACCAGGCTTCGGGTTAAGGCTCCAGTGATACGACCGTCACAGACGCCGGCGGCAGGGTGAGCACAATAGCGCCATTCTTCAGTTTGCCGCTAATCGCCTTGGGCGTGACCGCGTCAGGGTGTTCAAACGTATTTATGCTGTCAACCTTAGGCGCGCTCAATGTCTGGCCGGTCGCCGACTTTGCCTTGAAACCCAGTGCGGCGGCATCGACCACAAGCGGTGCATTCGGGTCCAGGTTCGTCAGGGACAGCCATATCTTGCCGTCGATGCCTTTTGCCGCAATAGCGTCAAGGCGCGGCAAGGTGGTGTCGCCATGAACATAACTGTTTGCATCATAGGTCACAGGGATAAAGGTTGCCCCCTGGAAGGGCACATACATCTTGAAGACATGATAGGTCGGCGTCAGCACCATTTTCGGCCCATCAGTCAGGATCATGGCCTGTAGCACATTGATCATCTGGGCGATGTTGGCCATGCGCACCCGATCGGCACGCCGGGAAAAGATGTTGATGTTGAGCGCGGCAATAATGGCATCGCGCTGGGAATTTTCCTGCATCAGGAAAGCCGGGTTGCTGCCCGGCGTCGGCGCAAGCCATGCCCCCCATTCATCAACGACCAGTGCAATCTTCTTATCCGGATCGTACTTATCCATGACGGCCGATTGCTTGTCGATCAACGGCCCCATCTTGAGCGTTTCTTTCAACACATGCGCATAGGCCGATTCATCAAAGCCGGTTGCCGGCATATGCGGAGGCCAGCCGTCATAGACTGTGTAGGAATGCAGTGACAGGCCTTGGATATCGAACGACCAGCCGCGGCGTTCCTTCCAGGTCTTCATGACCGCTTCGGTCCAGGCCGTATCTTCGGTTCCGGGGCCTACGGCGATTTTTAAGGTCGGCTCCTTAGAGTTATAGCTACCGACAAAACGGGCGTAGCGGCGCAGTTCAGCCGTATATTCATCCGGCGTCATAAGACCGCCGCAGTCCCAGCTTTCATTGCCGATGCCCATCATGGCCACACGATAGGGCGCCGGATGGCCGTTAGCCGCGCGTTCCTGCGCCAAGGTTGTTGGCTGGTCCGCCGTCATATACTCCATCCAGTCCTGCGCCTCAGCGACGGTGCCTGCGCCCACATCAAGCGAAACATAGGCTTCCGAGCCGATCTGGGCGATGAAGTCCATATATTCGTCCGTGCCGAAGGCGTTGGAATCGACCACATTACCCCAGGCCGTATTGACCCGTGTCGTTCGCTTTGCCCCGACGCCATCGCGCCAATGATAGCTATCTGCGTAGCAACCGCCCGGCCAGCGTACGTTCGGCACCTTAATCGCCTTAAGCGCCGCCACCACGTCGTTGCGGATACCGCGCGTATTGGGAATATTCGAGTCCTTTCCGACCCAGATGCCACCATAAACCCCGTGACCGAGTTGTTCGGCAAACTGGCCGAAAATATGACGATCTATTGTGGCGCCCGGCTTTGCGACGTCCACCGTGAGCTCTATCGTCTTATCCGCAGGGGCCGCCCCAACCGGAACGGCGAAAGCAGTTGCCAGCACGCAGAGGCTGGCGCTCATCAAAAGGCGCATGAATTAAATCCCTGTCTGGTTGATCTCAGTCAATTAAACTATATGCCGTTCCATCCGGCCTGCATCTTAGATGGCTAATGGATCAGTGCGGCGTCGCCCCACGTCACCGCTGTCGGCTGCACGGTGTCGGCACCACCCCCGCGGGCAACCAGCTCCAAGATCTTGATCCCTTGAATATCAGCGGCCAGGTGCTCAGGCGTCTGCCCGAAACGCATAGGCTTGGACGTCTTCAGAAGTTTCCCATCGCCATAGATATAGAAGGTGACCGGCTGAGAGGGGTTTAGGGTCGAATCGTCAACCCCGACGCTGGTTTCGAACCGCCGTTCATCGGTGATACGGACTTCAAGACGCGACCCCGCCAGAATGCCTATACCATTTTCGAATACATGCCCGGCGATCTGCAGAGTCCGGCCATAGGGCGTGGTGTCGGCCTGAGCGCCACCCCATCCGGCATACATAGGCAGATCGCCCCGCCCCTGGGTGCCGCCCCACGGGTTGACCATACGGTGAATGAACGGATCGGCCTGTGGCACAATAACGCCATCAACAGCCGGGTTTACACGTCCCGGCAGTTCAGACAGATACGCACCGCCGGCAAGGGCATGCTTGCCCTGTGCATCGAAAATAAGCGTCTGGTGCGGCTCAACCCGCAGCTTTACCTCGCCCTTGAAATCAGGAAGCGTGGCCTTGGTCCACAAATCCTTGAGCCGGATGTCGCCATCAGCCGCATATTTCAGGTGTGCGGCGGTCAGATTGAAGTCGCGAGCCACATCGCCTCGATTGAATATCGCCACGGCCTTATGCGCCGGATCCGTCCCCAGCGTCTTGACGAAAATCTGCACATCATCGGTATCATAGGCCAGAACGGCCTGGTTGCCGGCAGGATCCTGGTCGATGGCGATGATGTCGGTATTGCCAAAAATATCCATTAATTCCGGCGGCGCCTTGCGTAGATCGTAACCGATTATCAAAGGTGCGTTGATCATGGCCCAGAGCGCAAAATGGGATTTCGCTTCGGTCAGATGATGTTCGTCGAAATCGCCATGGCCGACGAACAACATGTCCGGATCGTTCCAACTTCCCGGATGCGCATACAAGGCTCGGGTTGCGGCGCTGTCGAAATTGGTCAGCATGCGTGCCCAGGTCGGCGTCAGATCGTCGCTGGTCCGTGACAGATTGCCGACATTCTTGCCCCATGCCCGCACATCGGCCGATCCCCATGCACAGATGGAAAAGACAAAGTCACCATCCGGATTGTCCCGTTTCAGCGTATCGGCGATCTCGGCATACAGCTTTTTGACCTCTGCAACGTCGGTACGATTTACGGATTGAAAGTCGATTAGTGGCCCCAGGGCGCGATAGTGACCGCTCTTCACCTTTTCCGACTCTGGCGTAAACGCCCGAACGCCACACCCATCCACCTTGATGAAGTCGAAACCCCAGTCATCGAAGTAGAGCTTAATGTCCTTTGACATATGACCGTAAAGACCGACCTCGCGCTCGGCGACCGACCCTTCTGGCAGATTTGGCGTACCCGGCCCGCCATAGGCCTGAGAGCAAGAATTCCGACCAAGGTCGGAGTAGATTCCGGCTTTCAGGCCCATGGAATGGATCCGATCGGTGAAGGGTTTAAAACTGGTTTCGTTCGCGCCACCAACCTGGGCGGATGGGAATATCTGACTGCGGACCTGCATCCGGCCGTCCGTCTGTCGACGCTTTAGCCACCAACCGTCGTCAATATTGATATAACGATAGCCTTTAGCAGCCAAACCGCTTTCAACAATAGTGTTGGCCGAGTCGAGGACGCGCGCTTCGTTGACATCCGTGCCGAAGGCGTTCCAGGAACTCCAACCCATTGGCGGGGTTGCCGCGCGGCCGGCCGTGTAAGCGCTCCAGCGACCGGTTGGCGCCAAGGGGTCGGATTTGGTTCCTTTTGCCTCGGCAGACAGGGCCGACAGCGAAAAGACAAGAGCGAGTACGCAGCAAGAATGCAGCAAGGGCAAAGATTTCATAGGCACCACATTTCAAATTTTCGGAAACTTTAAAGCGAGTCGCGTCGGTCTCAGCCGACCACCAGGGCCGGCGGCACTACTGGAGTACTGCGGCGCCTACGGGCATGACACCCCCGCCCCAAGACCATTAGCAGCACGAAAATATATAAAACGGGCGATGAAAAATTCGCAAAACCCTTTGCTCGTATGAGAGCGTCTACGACTAGTCATATATCCTGCCCGTTTTTATATTTGTCCGACTATTGTTAACGCTACCATGGATATATGGAGCCCACAAGACTCATTTCGGACCTTGGAGGCCACCTCATCGTCCTCCCACCGGGTAAGCCGGCCCACTTATGAGCACTCTCGACATTTCGTCCGAAATGACAACTGCCGTTGGCTGTCACAAAACTGGAACATTTCGAGCCGATAGAGGACGCCATTCGTTTCCGAGATCGGCTCCGTGGATCATGCGTATTTTATTGGTGGAAGACGACCTGTTGCTAGGCCAGGCTCTGGAGACCGGCATCCAACAATTCGGATACACGGTTGACTGGGTGACCGGAGGCGAAAGCGCGCTTGAAGCCCTCAATCTCGTGCCGTTCTCAGCCGTGGCGCTCGACATAAACCTGCCCGATCTCTCCGGCTTTCGCGTCCTTAAACAATTGCGGCGCACCTCAAAGGTGCCCGTTGTCATAATGACGGCGCGCGACGCGCTGGACGACCGGATCGAAGGGCTGGACCTCGGCGCCGACGACTATATCGTCAAGCCCTTCGACCTTAAGGAACTCCTCGCCCGCATGCGTGCCGTCGTGCGGCGTAGCCACGGCCGGGCCGAGGCCCGCCTGACCCATCGCGATATCGAACTCGACAGCAATGGCCGCACGGTAAAGAAAGCGGGAGAGTGGGTCAGACTCACAGGGCGCGAATATCAGATTTTGGCCCTGCTCATGGAGCGCACGGGGCGTATCCTGAGCCGATCCGATATCGAAACCCGGATTTACACCTGGGACAATGACACTGAAAGCAATACGGTAGAGGCCGCAATCTATACTCTGCGTAAGAAACTGGGGCGCGACCTCGTCACCAATGTGCGTGGCGTCGGCTACGTTATTCAACCGTGATGGTCCGGTCGATCGGCAAAGCGCCCAGGCTATCGATGCAAATCATGAAAGGGGTCGGCGTCCTCGTGACGCTTGTCCTGCTGGCGGTCGGCACCCTGGCGTGGCTAACCGCCGATGACGAAATCGTTGAGATATACGATTCCCAGCTCGTCAATTCGGCGACGGTCCTGTGGTCCCTAACCCGCGACGGTGCGCCTCATTCCGCCGTCGCATTGGAAGAGAGCGACCTGCCCCTCAATAAGGCCGATCGAAAAGCACTGAAGATTTATGCCAAATGGCGCAGCTTCAGAGTCTGGCGGGATGACCAGTTGGTGCGCCGCTCCGGCTATTTGCCCAACCCCGCTGCCCCTCCCCTGCCAGCAGGATTTGTCGACCGGTACATCAACGGCATATACTGGCGCACCTATACCCTCTACGTCCCAGACGATAAGGTCGTCGTCGAAGTCTCGGAAATGGCCAGGGCGCGCAATCTTCTTATCGAAAGGGTCGTGCGCGACCTGCTCATTCCATTGCTCATTGCCTTGCCATTGCTGATGCTAGCCATCTGGCTTGGCATAAAATGGGGATTGCGCGATCTGCAAGACTTTGCCCGGGCTGTCCGGTCGCGCTCATCCCGGGATCTGTCGCCAATTCACTTCGTCAAGACGCCGGCCGAAATCCTGCCTTTGGCGATATCGCTCAACAACCTACTCACCGATCTCGGTCGTTCGCTGGAACAGGAGCGGCGCTTTACCGATAGTGCGGCCCACGAAATGCGCACCCCCCTGGCCACGCTTAGCGCGCAAGCCAATGTCATCCTGAACGCCCGCAATGCCAGTGAGCGGACGACAGCGGCCATACAGTTGTCGAAAGGCGTTAAGCGTGCCTCTCGCCTGCTCGACCAACTGCTCATCCTGGCCCGCATCCGCCATGCCCCGACGGCCAACATCCCGTTCAACCTCTATGACCATGCCCGCGACGCGATCCGGGACATTTTTCCGCTTGCCGCAGAAAAGGGCATAGACCTATCCCTGAGCGGCGATGAGGCGGCGATGTTAACGTCGAAATCGGCATTGCTGGCCATCCTGCTCAACAACCTGCTCGATAACGCCATCAAATATTCACCTGAAGGCAGCGCCGTCACACTTACTGTCTCCAAGGGCGTCATAACCCTTTGCGACCAGGGACCGGGTATTCCGGAAGCGGAGCGGGAGCTTGTCTTTACGCGCTTCTACCGCGTCCAAGGCGTTACCCAGACCGGTAGTGGCCTCGGCCTGTCGATCGTCAAAAACATTGCCGAGCTGCTGACGGCCGACATCTCGCTTGCCGCACCAGCCCAAGGCGGCGGGCTGTGTGTCACGGTCGCCTTCCAACCCTAAGCGCATACGCTTCATTTTCCATTCAGTTTCGATTGCTAACGGAGGTGTTCGTGCGCGGGCTCACGGCCGCCACCTCCGCACGCCTGTATGTAATTTTATAAGACCTGAAACTTCATGCGTTATTTCGCGCGTGAGGCTTTTTTACTTTTATTTACTTGAAATTTAAAAGTACAAACTTCTAATTTGATAATTAAAAACTAAAACGTCACATAACAATAACAGCATCGTCACAATCGATTGCTATTGCCCGCCGCAAGACACCGGCCGCCCCTCCCCATTTAGGCGGATCAGGATGTCGTAACCAAGGGGCATTACACATGTACACGAACCTGCGTCATCGCACGCTGCGCACCGCTTTCCTGACCACCACCCTGCTCGCTACCGCCATGGGCGCGCACGCCTACGCCCAGGAGGCCAAGCCTCAGGACAATACAGACGTTTCCGATGAACAAGTGAAGACCGTCATCATCCGGGCAGAACGGTCGCGCGCCGCCGCGACGTCCCCGTCCAAGGCATCACTCGATCAGGGCGAACCGCAGTCGATTGTTTCGCGTCCGTTCATCGAAAATTCCGTCGCAGAAACCGGCGACTTCACCACAATCGCAAACATTACTCCGTCGGCAGCGTCGGCTGGATCGAATAACGGACCGGGCTTCGGCGAAAGCAAGGTTACCCTGCGCGGCTTCAAGGACGGCAACTACAATGTCACCTTCGAAGGTATACCCTGGGGGGACAGCAACAATCCGACCCACCATTCCAATTCGTTTTTCCCCGCCTCGACAGTGGGCGCCGTGATCGTTGATCGCGGTCCGGGCTCAGTCGGTGACATCGGCCAGGCCAACTACGGCGGCAATATCAAGATGTTTTCCAACAAGGTCGCCGATGACTTCGGCGTCACCTTGCGCGAAACGGTTGGCTCGTGGAATTCGTGGCAAAGCGTCGCCGTCGTGCAGACCGGCAAGATCAAGGCCCTTCACGACCTCGCCGGTTTCGTCAACATTCAAATGAACGGCTCGGACGGCGCCCAAACCTATTCATCCATGCATTCCGGCAATGCCACGACGAAATGGACGCTGCCGATCAGCGAGACATGGAATTTCACCGTATTTGCCATGTATAACGCCAACCTCTGGCACGTGTCGGACAATCCTGGCGGCACCCAGGCCCAGACCGCTCTGTACGGCAAGGATTTCGCCCTATCGAACGATCCGACCAAGGCGACCTACTACGGCTACAACCAGTTCAACAAGCACACGGTATTTTCCTATGCCAAGCTCGGTGGCGACCTGCCGGCCGGCTTCAAACTGGAAAACACAACCTATAACATCTACTACGACAACACGACCAATACTGCGACCAACCTGTCTTCTGCCGACGGCACAAGCAACTCCGCCGCAGCAATTGGCGCCTATGTGACCAATTCCCTGACCGTCAACGGCGTAGCCACCAAGGCCAAGCCATCGAATCCAAACGATATCCTGGGCTACGAAAAACTGAACCACTACATGACCTGGGGGAACATAACCCGCGTCAACCGTGATTTCGGTTTTGGTGTGCTACATACCGGTCTGTGGCTCGAAACCTCGTCGACCAACCGCCACACCTACGACTACGACGCTACCCTGGGCCGCACGGTGTTCGATAATCGCGAAAAGCCCGTCTGCCTAGTCTACAACGGCGTGACCTGCAAGACGACATCGACCGACGCAATGCTGAACTACAAGTCCTATGAGGAACGGTCGTCCTGGTGGCAGGTACAGACCTTCGCTGACTTCGAATGGCACGTCACGGACGCCCTGACCATAACGCCGGGCATCAAGGCAGTGTCGATGAAGCGCAATGTCAACGCCGACGTGATCAAGTCGCCGCGCATGGCCCAAAACGCCGGCAACAAAAACACCAAGACTCTGAGCAACCTATCGGTGAACTACAAGCTGGCAAAGAACTGGTCGGTCTACGGCCAATTCGCCGAAGGCATGTACATGCCCGATATCGCGGCCCTTTATGTCATCAATGCCGCGTCAAACAGCGCTTCGCCGTCCCTGTCCACCAACTACCAGCTCGGTACGGTGTACCAGTCGCACCACGTTGCGGTCGATGTCGATGTCTACCGCATCGACCTGACCAATCTTCTGGCCGCCGACAGCGCTCAGAACACCTATATCAACATCGGCAAGGCCAAGGCCAGCGGCCTCGAAGGTCAGGTTTCCTATGCCTTTGATAACGGCGTCACCCTATTCGCCAATGGATCGAGCAACCGCTACATCAATGCCGTGACCCGGATGCAGGTTTCCGGAGCGCCACTGACAACCACCGGTGCAGGGGCCCTTTACCATCACGGTCAATGGTCGGGTTCGCTGCTCTATAAGCAGGTCGGCAAGCAATATGCCGACAATGCCCAGGCCATTCCCATCAATGCCTTTGATACGGTTGATCTGTCGGTCAACTACGAATTTGGCCGCTATCGGATCAAGGCGCAGATCAACAACCTGATGGACAATCGCGACCTGACCGGACTCAAGACGGACAAGACGTCGGCGCTGCTTAATACCTACACCTATCTGGTCGGGCGCAACGCCCAACTGACCCTCATCGCCAAGTTCTAAAATACCAATCCGATGCCGGGACTCACAGAGTCCCGGCTTTTTTCAAGGACATCCCATGCGCCTGATTCACGCCTTAACCGTTTCGCTGTTCCTGAGCACGTCGGCCCTGACCGGCGCCGTCCATGCTGAAACGGCCACTCCCGCCCCTGCCGCAAAAGCAACGCTCAAGCCGATCTTCATTTCCCCGGACCGTCTTAACCCGGCAACCTTGCTGCCTGCACCGCCGAAGGTGGATTCGGCCGAAAGCCGCGCTGACCTCGAGATCGTTCGCGCCGTGGTCAAGGCCAGTTCCCCTGCACGCATCAAGCAGGCGGCCGAAGACGACGAAAACGAGTCGATCAACCTGTATTCCTCTGTCTTGCCTGGCTTTGACCTCTCCAAGTTGCCGGCCACGGCCCTACTGTTCAAGCACGTCGAGAACGACCAGAGCTATGCAACCAAGAAGGCCAAGACCTTCTTTGCCCGCAAACGTCCGTTCGAACTGGACCAATCGATCCCGACCTGCGTCCCCTCTCCTCTCGGCAAGGCGCCAACCAGCTATCCGTCCGGCCACTCGACCCTAGGCTTCACGGATGGCATCATCCTGGCGCACCTGATGCCAGCTAAGGCCGATGTCATTTTCACCAGAGCGCAAGACTACGCCCATAACCGCGTCGTCTGTGGTGTTCATTTCGTCTCAGATACGGTCGCCAGCCAGGCGCTGGCCACCGGTATCGCCGTGGAAATAATGGGCAGCCCGCAGTTCCAGCAAGAATTTGCCGCCGCCAAGGCTGAACTGGTTGCCGCAGGCCTGACACAGTAAGACGACTATCACAAAGAATGGCGCAGATTCCTCGTGAATCTGCGCCATTTCATTTTGCCTTCAGTTTGATCTGGCACGTCTGCCACACCTCCACTTGCCACGGGTCCTCATGACTATTCCTTCCGTATTCAAGCCCTGGCGTATGTACGTCCGGCAAATCCACTGGATCACGGCGGCCTTTTCCGTAACCTGTCTGTGCCTTTACGCCCTGACTGGCTTTTTCCTGAATAACGAAGGCCTGCTCGCACCTGCGCCGGTGACGACGCGCGTCGAACGCCCCCTGTCTTCGGCCCTCGCGGGCGAACTTGACGGCCTGACGGATGGCTCTGCCCTGCCCGCGCGGGCGGCCAATGACATCAGCCATTTATTCGGGCTGGATATGCGCGGCGCCAAGATCCGCGTCGCCGGCGAGAAGGTGACGATAAACCTCCCCGATCCAGGCAAACGCACGACCGTCTCGGTCGACCAGGCAAAATCTCTAATCGTTCTGGATCGAAGCGATCGCGGCGCGATGGCCTTTCTGACCGATCTGCACAAGGGCAAGAACGTTCGTCCTGCCTGGCATTATTTCATCGACGTCTTTGCGATTTCGGTTCTGATCTTTTCGATCAGCGGCTTCGTATTGCTCGTCATCCAGGCCAGGATGCGAAAAATGACGTGGCCTCTGGTGGCGTCAGGCGTGGTCCTGCCGATCGCGTTCCTCATCCTCATTCTGCATCTATAATGTCTCGCTCTGCCGTAGTGCGTTTCGCAAGCTTCAGACGTCTGCCCATTGTCTTGGGCGTCACGCCTGCGGTTGCGGCACTGTCCCTTGCGATGCAGCCGGCCTATGCCCAGACACCCGCCGCGGATACCGACACCGCCCAAACCGTTGTCGTCCAAGGTAAACGCGCGCCAGTCGTGCGGCGTATAGATCGAAACGTCTACAAAGCCGACAGCGATATCCAGAGTACCTCCGGATCGGCGGCAGACCTGTTGAATACCCTCCCATCGGTTGACGTTAATTCTGACGGTCAGGTCAGCCTTCGCGGCGATGCTGGTGTGACGATATTGATCAACGGCAAGCCGTCCAGCCAGGTAAAGGGCGCCTCCGGAGCCGACGGTCTGAGCCAGATTCCGGCGTCCGATATCGACCGGATCGAGATCATCACCAATCCATCGGCTGAGTTCAAGTCGGACGGGTCGGCAGGCGTCATCAACATCATCCTCAAAACCGCCCGTAAACCCGGAACAACCGGATCGGCACAGGCCTATCTCGGCGCCGGCGGCCGCTATAATCTGGGTGGGACCTTGGCTTTGAACACACGGAAATTGAGCCTGTCCGGCAGCGTCACTCTGCGGCGCGACAAGCGGTTGCGTGAGATCATAGACGATCGCCACCAGATCGACCCCCTCACCGGGCAAACGGTGGTCAGTCATCACGATCTGGCCGAACATGTCAGCCGCCAGATCGCGGCCGTTAAAACGGCGGCGGCCTATGATGTGACCGACCGGGACAAGATCGGCGCCAGCCTGTCGTGGATGGAACGCCATGGCGATCGCTATTTCCAGCAACAGGACGAAGCCTACGATTCCGCAAGCGTGCTCGACAAGGCCTCAACCCGCCACAGCGACGGCAAGGAATGGCGACTGGACCTCGATCAGGGCCTGAGTTACGACCGACGTCTGGCCCGCGACGGGGAAACCCTGAGTGTCAATCTACGGCGCACCATAACACGTGAGCGGGAAAACTACGCCTATCGCAATGTCTACACCCAGCCCCTGGCCGCGGACAGCTACGACACCTTGCATCTGGGCCTGGATCTGGTGACGACCGACCTGAGCGCCGACTACGTACTGCCCATGCCCAATGGCGGTGCGCTGAAACTGGGCTACGATTTCACGCGCGACGATAACGGTTACGATAATGCGGGCACGCGCCTGGACCCCGCGACTGGACGCTACGAGAGCGATCCCAACATTACCAACCATTTTCGCTATTATCAGGCGGTTCAGGCCTTATACGCCACGTACGAAACACAATCGGGTCCGTTCGACGTACTCGGCGGCCTGCGTGTCGAAAGTGCGCGGGTACGAACCCATCAGATCACCGGCGAACTGGCTAATAGCTCCGCCTATACACATGCCTATCCATCGCTGCATGTCAGTTACAGCCTGTCCGAGGCCGACAAACTCTTGGCCAGTTACAGCCAGCGCGTAGAGCGCCCCGACCCTGAAGATCTAAATCCCTTCTCCGATCATCAGGACACCCACAATCTGCGCGCCGGTAATCCTAACCTCAAGCCCGCCGAAATACAAAGCCTGGAAGGCGGTTACAGTCACGAAGCCCCGGCACTGACCTACACGGCGACCGCCTTCTGCCGCGACACACACAATGCAGTAAGTGATGTTATCCAGGTCATCAGTGAGGACGTCATTCTGCTGACCAAGACCAATATACCGCGCACCCGGGCCGGCGGTCTGGAAGGGACGGCAAATGGCAAGCTTTCGCCGAAACTCAGCTACAATTTGAGCGGTAACCTGTTCTACAACGAACTAGATGTTCAGGCCTTCGGCGCCAGCCGTCCGCGATCCAATATCGCCACCAATCTGAAAGCCAGCCTGGATTTCAAGCCGACCTCAGCCGATACGTGGCAGGTCAGCAGCAACTACACCGGAAAGCGGTTGACGGCACAGGGCTACCTCCTGCCGGTTCTGACGGTAAATATGGGCTATCGCCGTCAGATCAAATCGGGCCTGGCTATGGTCGTAACCGTGTCCGACGCCTTTAACGGTCAGAAATTCCAGCGCGTTATAGACACACCGGCTGTACAGGACCGCTACACCCGCCGACTTGCGGGACAGGTGGTCTATGTCGGCATCACCTATACCGGTGCCGGGGCGAAAAAAGCCAAGACGGCCTTCGACTATGAATAACTCCCCGCAGAAAGATTCGCATATGACCAAGACATCCGGCCTCGTCATCGGCCTGGCAGCCGTTCTATTTTCCACGCCCGTCATGGCCCAAACATCCGGGCTAAAGGTGATTGACCAGTTCAAGATCGGCGGCGATGGCGGCTGGGACTACATCACCCTGGATCCCGCAGCGGGAAAACTGTACGTCGCACACGGTACATCCATTTCCGCATTCGCCATGAAAGCCGGCCAGGCAACGCCTCACCTGGCGGACGCAAAAGGGGCCCATATCGCCCTGCCGGTCCATAGTGGCGCCGATCTTCTGGTTACGCACGGCAAAGCGGACATCGTTACGATTAACGACGCCAATACCGGCGCGGTGAAGGCCACCATCAAGACCGACACTAAACCCGACGCCGCCATCATCGAACCCGTCACGGGCAAGGCGTTCGTCATGGCAAACGCCGGCGGCGCTATGGACGTTATCGATCTGGATACCCAGACCCTATCCGGTCGCGTGGCCATCGGCGGCGCAGCAGAAGCAGCCGCCGTAGACGGTGAAGGCCTGGTTTTCAGCCATCTTGAGGACAAGAACGCCTTTGTCGTTGTCGATGCGCGTACCCTGACCCTTAAGGCAACCCATGTTATCAAGGATTGCGAGGAGCCGTCCGGTATAGCCTTCATTCCGGGGCAGCGTCTTATTCTCTCCGCCTGTCAAAACGGCATCGCCCGTATCAGCAAGGCCGATACAGGCGAAGAGGTCGCCACCGTGCCCGTCGGTCCTCGCCCGGATGCCGCGCTTTATGATGCAACGGCCAAACTGGGCTACGTCCCCAGCGCCGATGGCAAACTGACGGTCATCAGCTTCGATGGCGTGCCCCATGTCATTGATGTCGTCGCTACCAAGGCCAGCGCGCGTACGGCGACGCTGGATGCGGATACCGGCCGCATCTATCTGCCGGCGGCGGACTTAGGCTCGGTTGACGCCAAAACCGGACGGCCGACCATTTCGCCCAACAGCCTTGTCGTGATTGTCGTCGGTCGCTGATCTACCCCGATTACAGCGTCCTGTCGGCAAGGGGCCGGCCGTAGGAATACGGCCGGCCCTGCTCTTAAAAAACGCCCATGCGACACCGAAATCATTCGGGTATCAAACCCGCCAGGCGCACGTCAGCCCAATGGGTCGGTCAAGTGCCGTGCAGGCGCCGATTGCGCGGCAAAACGCGTAATCATCGCATCGTTGAAGGCCGGAATATCGTCCGGCTTGCGGCTGGTCACCAGAATGCCGTCGGTTATGCAAGGCTCGTCGACCCAGTGCGCCCCGGCATTACGCAGGTCGGCTTCAAGAGAGGGCCAGGAGGTCATGCGCCTGCCCTTGACCAGCCCTGCGTTGATCAGCGTCCAAGGCCCGTGGCAGATGGCGGCGATGGGTTTGCCAGCATCACCAAACGCTTTGACAAACGCGACTGCAGCTTTGTTCATACGCAGCTGATCCGGGTTGATTACACCGCCCGGCAGCAGCAAGGCATCGAACGCCCCCGCCTGGGCATCCGTCAACAATTGATCAACGTTGAAGCTGTCGCCCCATTCCGTGTGTTTCCAGCCGCGCACCTCGCCTGGCTTTGGTGAAATGAGTACCGTCGTCGCGCCGGCGCCATCCAGCGCCGCCCGCGGCTCAACCATTTCTTCCTGCTCGAATCCGTCGGTAACCAGAATAGCGATGTTCAGATTTTGAAGTGTGCCTGACATGACCTAACCTCCATATGGGTTAGAGGTTTCTAGGCGCACGCGCGTAAGTATCCGAGGCCTAAACCCCCATGCCGTGTCAATTTGCCATAAGGCGTAAGCGATGATTGCTAGACGCGCCTAATCCACCCAATCCTTCTTCAAGGTGCGCGAGGCCAGAAGGAGCAGGATGGCGGCCAGCACGTAGAAAGCCAATCCACAAATAAAGGCGTATTTGATGGAATCCGCACCATAAGCCGGTTTGAAGACGTCCGACATCTTGCCAAAGAAATAGGGGCCCACGCCAAGCCCGATCAGATTGTTGATCAGTAGAAATAGAGCAGACATCTGGCTGCGCGACCGTGCCGGCCCCAGATGTTGAACGGCTGTCAGGACTGGCCCAAGCCACATCAAGCCCAGCGCCTGGGGCAACAGAAAGAGGAAAAACGCGTGTTCCGGTGTGACAGCCAAAACACCCAGCGCATACAGGGGCGCCGAAACGATGAAGGCCGCCGCCGGGATAAGCGGATAGGCAGATTTTGATTTCTGACCCAACTTGTCGGCCAGCCAGCCGCCGGCCAACATGCCGATGACGCCGCCGACAAGGGTTATGGTCGCAATGAAGCGTGACGCTTCAGGCAGGGCGAAATGAAAGGATCTCACCAGGAACGACGGCAGCCAGAACATCAGCCCGTAGCCGACAAGGGACGAACAGCCCGCGCCGATGGCCAAAAGCCAGAAGGAGGGCTTGGCGAACGCAATACGGGCAACGGTAAGAATGCCAGGGGCCTTTTCCACCGCTGGGGCGTTCGCGGCGCGTTTGGGCTCACGCACCAAAAGCCGGAAAAAGGGCGCAACCGCGATCCCCGCAATGCCGACCGTAATGAAGGCGCGTCGCCAATCCGAGGCCAGCAGTCCGCCGACGAAGGTGCCGGCAGCGGCGCCCACGGGGATGCCCAATGAATAGATGGCCAGCGCCCGGGCGCGCGACTTAGGCGGGAAATAGTCAGACACCAGGCTGTACGCGGGAGCCACGCCGCCCGCTTCGCCAACCCCAACCCCCATGCGTGAAATAAACAACTGCGTGAAATTGGTCGCCAGGCCGCAAAAGCCGGTGAAGCCGGACCAGACGACCAACGCGCCAGTCATGATCCAGGTCCGCGAAAATCGATCCGCCAGCCACGCCGCCGGTATTGCGAGAATGGAATATAGAGACCCGAAGGCCAGACCGCCCAACCACCCCATCTGCGTGTCGGTGAGGTTAAACTCGGTTTTAATCGGCACGGCCAGAATGCTGATGATCTGCCGATCGAGAAAATTCAGGATGTAGACCAGGATCAGCATGAACAGGACGAAATAGCGCCGCTTGGATGATATTCCGGCGGATTGACCTGAGGTATCGTCTGACATGTCTTTCCCCTATCGCATCACGCCACGTCGTGGACATGACTTTTGGCGACTTGATGCATACGTGATTTTTCGGGCGGTTACCCGTCGGTTTTCCGGACCAAAACGAAGATCGGGTTTACCCAACCTCGCCTTCGGTCCGTGTTCTGCATAGCCATAACAGAAACGACGGCTCAGGCCATGCCCGAACCGCCGCTTCCTGGATATGGGCCTAGTATTTGTATTCCAGCGAAACCATGAAGGTCTTAGGCGGACCGTAATAGGCGGTCACCGAATTGCCAAAGCCTGCTGTCGGGAAGTTGTATCCGCCGACGCGATAGCGTTCATCGGACAGGTTACGTCCATAGGCGCCGATCTTGTAACGGCCATCCGGGGTCGTCCAACTGGCGCCCAGGTCATAGAGCCAGAAGGCATTCTGATCGAGCGCCGGCACGGCAAACTCGAACATCTGCATCTTGGAACGATAGCTGGCTTGCGGGGCAATTACGAACTGGCCGCCGGCAATGGTGGTGCGATAGGTGGCACCGAAGCTGTTGGTCCATTTGGGTGTGTTCTGGAACGATGCGCTGCCGGCCAGGTTGGTCGTCACGCCCGTGGTCACGTTGTAGCTAAAGAATTCGTCGTATTTGGCGTCGATGTAACCGATTGAGGTCGAGACGGTGAGGCCGTTGGTAACACGAAGGGTGCCTTCGAACTCAGCGCCCTTGATCGACGCCTTGCCGGCATTTTCGACCTGGGAGGCGACGGTCGTACCAACCGTCGTCTGGCGCGTGATCTGCACATCGGTATATTTCGATGAGAAGACGTCCGCAGAGAAATTCAGACGGTTGTCAAAGATCGAGCCCTTGAGGCCGGCTTCCTGGGTGGTGACATGCTCCGGCTTGTATCCGTTGACCGTCGACGGTGTCACCGAGGCGTCACCGCGCATGTCGAAGCCGCCCGACTTAAACCCGCTCGAAACCGACGCGTAGCCCGTGACCGCAGGCGTAAAGGCGTAGGACAGAGACAGACGCGGCGTAAAGGCCGAGAAGGTCCGCTGGTTTGTATAGTTGGTTTTCAGGTCAGGTGATGCCGTCAGGAACACCGTACCGCCGAATGCCGGGCTATGCGGGCCGTAATAGTTGGCCTTGTAGACCGAGCCGGTCTTGTGATCTTCGGTGTAGCGCCCCCCGACCGAGAAGGACAGCTTGTCATTGACCTTGACGCTCGAGTCGAAGAAGAAGGCCCAGGACTGAGTCCGCACCTTGCCTTGGGTCAGGGCGGTCAAACCATTGGCGAATTTCGCATAGACCGGCCCCAGTGCGGCATAGGCGTCATAGGTGCCCAGGATGGTGTCGAAGGCGCCTTCGGAGGTCGAGTTAAGATAGAACAGACCTGCCACTGTGTTCCAATGCTGGCCGGAATAGATGGTCTGCAATTCCTGCGTAACCTGCGTGTCGGCATAATAGGCCTGAACATCGAGCGCGTTCTTCGGCGTTCCATCGAAGTCAATAAGGGTGTCGGTACGGCCCTTGCGGACGGCGGAGATCGATTTGACGCTCCAGGTATCGTTGAACTTATAGGCCAGGGTCGCCGAAGCGCCCTCATTGGTCACCTTATTCTTGTCGCCGATGCCGGCATAGGTGTCATAAACGCTGGCAGTCGGCAGTCCGAGGTAGGCGTTCGCGCCGGTATAGAGGGGGCCGCCAAAGGCATTCTTGGCGATGACTTCACGGTGGCCCTGTTTGGGTGAGGAGTTGTCGGTGAAGTTGTCATAGGCCAGGCGCGCCGAAAACTGCTCGTTCGGATGATAATCGGCGCTTATGCGATAGGCAGTTACGTCCTTGTCATACTGCTGAGCGCCCGTGAGGAGGTTTTTACCATAGCCGTCATGCTTTTCGCTGGCCACGGCGGCGCCGACAGTCAGGCTGTCCGTCAAGGGCAAGGCCCCTGACAGGATCAGGTCGCGTTGATTGTATGAACCGAGATTGACCTTGGCGGTGAAGGTCGGCTTGCGACCCAGCGGGCGGGTCACATACTTGACCGCGCCGCCAATGGTGTTGCGCCCGTATAGGGTCCCTTGGGGCCCGCGCAGCACTTCGATGCGCTGCACATCATAGATATCCAGCACGGCGCCCTGGGGACGGGCGATATAAACGTCGTCCACATAAAGCCCGACGCCGGGTTCGAAGCCCCACAGGGGATCCTGCTGCCCCACCCCCCGAATGAAGGCGATGAGCGTCGAGTTCGAGCCGCGCGCCACCTGTAAGGTCAGGTTCGGTGTGGTCTGCTGCAAGGAGGTGATGTCGGGCGCGCCGGTGCGGCCCAGTTTTTCCGCCGAATAGGACGTGACCGCGACGGGCACGTCCTTCAGCGACTCGTCGCGACGGCGGGCGGACACGACGACCGTCACGGTATCGTCGGCGGCTGCGGCGCTTGGGGCTACGCCTTGCGCGAAAGTGGCAGGCGACAGAATGAGGCTGGAGGAGGCCACCCCAGCAAGCAAGGCAAGCTTGAGATTCGATTTCATGTTTCGGTTCCCTGTAAGCGGTGCGCTTCTAATTTGTCTCACCGCATATTTGGCAAGGTGTATTCAGTTGTTATTTATGTAAAGATAAAATGTAAATTTGGAAACGATCGCCGAAACTATAGTAAATACAGCGGCAATTTTACAACAAATGGGCAATATAATATATTAAGCACACAGATATACGTGAAAATACATAAATGTATTTTCATTTTAAAATTAGAAGAATTAATTTACGTCAATACATTAAAGCGAAGGAAATATGTATTGGCCTACAGCAATAGAAAACACATTCACCGCGCGGTCCACCCCCCATCGATCGGAATGGCGGTCCCGGTAATATTGTGCGCCAAAGGCGAGGTCAGCCATAAAGACAGCAGGCCGATTTCAGACGGCGCGGACAAACGTTGGGTCGGCTGCTTGTCGGCCAACAAACTGGCGATGCCGGCGGCCCGATCGCCACCAAGGCTTGCCGCCCGGCTGCGTATCTGGGGTTCGATCAATGCCGTTTCGGTCCAGCCCGGACAAATACAGTTGACGGTGACGCCACCGCCGTCGCGCGTTCCGGCGCGAGCATATTCCAAGGCGGCAACCTTGGACAAACCGATCAGGCCGTGCTTGGCGGCAACATAGGGGCCCTTGTCGGTCGAAGCGACCAGTCCGTGAACCGAAGCAATATTGATGACCCGCCCGTATCCGCGCCGGGCCATTTGAGGCAAGGCCAGGCGCATGGTGCGAAAGGCGCCGGTCAGATTGACTGTGATGAGATCGGTCCAGATATCGTCGGTGATCTCCGAAAAACTGACTGTCTTTTGTATGCCTGCGTTGTTGATTAGGATATCGGGGCCACCCTGCCCGCCCGTCCATTGCGACACAGCCGTCATAAGCCCGGTGATGGCAGCGGCGTCACGCAGATCCCCGGGGAAAAAACGAACGTCGGGCGCGCCCGCCTGGCGCATGATCTCGATCGCGCTCTCGACCTGCTCAGGCGTAGCCAGACCATGGAGGGCGACGCGCGCGCCGGCCGTCGCCATAGCGGTGGCGATGGCCAGGCCGATGCCTTGAACAGAGCCGGTGATCAGAGCGGTGCGACCATTGAGAAAAGCTTGCGTATTCATGCGGATACTCGCGGCTCCGCAAGAAAGGCATCAATGGCCGCAATCGCTTCGGGCTCATCCAGCATGGGCGCATGCCCCCGGTTTGGAACAGTGACCGTCTTCAAGCCGTCATGACGCTGCGCCATCTTTTCCAAAGTCCGCGCACTGAGCAGATCGGACAGCGCCCCGCGAATGGCCAGGATCGGCAAGCCAGCCAACGCGTCCCACATCGCCCACAGATCAGGCGGCACCACAGGTGTTTGTGTATCGGCCTTCAGCCCGCCTGATATAGCCGGGTCATAGGCAAGAACCGGCACGCCCTCGGCATTTTCTGTATAAAGGCGACGGGCGAACGCCACCCAGTCGTCAGGACCGTAGTCGGGAAAGGCAACGCCATTAGTCAGTTTCGCCAGTTCGGCAGCTTGCGCCCAATTAGCGGCCGGCGGGGTCTTGCCCGTATAGCTGGCTATACGCGCCAGCCCGGCCGGATCGAGCTCGGGACCGACATCATTCATGACAACGGCCACCAGTCTGGTACGAGCCATCGTCCCCAATATCATCGCCATCAGGCCGCCCATGGAGGTGCCGATCACGATAACGCGGTCAAGGCTCAGATAGTCGAGCAGGCGAACCATATCCGCAGCGTAAATCAACGGTTGATAGTTAATGGCGTCCGGGTCCCATTGCGACCGGCCGCGCCCTCTCTGGTCGGCGCAAATGACGCGGTATCGCCCCTTGAGATGCATGGCCAGGTCATGGAAATCGGCACTGTTACGCGTCAAGCCGTGTAGACAGAGTATAGCGGGCCCATTCTGCGGAATCCCTTGCAGCGACCCTTGCTGCGGCAGCCCGTAGTCGCGGGCATAGAGCGGCAGGCGTCCATCGCTGCTGGCATAATAGATATCGGAAAAGTCCGTCATCCTGTTTTCGCCCCCGACCTTCGGGATGAAAACGCCCAAGGCGCCGCGCCTGAGCGCAGACCTGTTCCGAGCTTCCCGTCCCTATACCGGCTATGTGTCCGGCTTTTTGTCGTTTGAGTATTTTTCAACAAACGTTGAATGTCAACATAAAATTCAACAGATGTTGAATTTGACGACACTCGCCTATCCATGCCACACAGTCATAAAGACGTCGCACACAACGCCGACGCGCCGCGTTCTGCCTGCGTGTACCTGAATTTATAGGAAATTTTCGATTTGCCGCCTGCCGATTCCAGCTTCCATAAGACGCCCGCCGCCCGAAAGGCGACGACACCAAAGGAATCGCCGCAGCGCCGTCGGCGCCTGCTGGATGCGGCTGAGGAATTGTTTTCGTCGCGCGGCTTCTATGGTGTTACGGTGCGCCAGGTCGCCGAAATAGCCGAAGTCGATGTCGCGCTTCCCAACTATTATTTCGGTTCGAAACGCGGCCTGTTCGACGCCGTTTTCCATCGCCGGGCAGAGGTATTGAACCAGGCACGCAGCGCCGGCATCGACGCTGTTATCGCGGCAGCCGGTGACGGACGGCCGTCGGTCGAAGATATTCTGCACGCCTTCATCCAGCCGGTTTTGGAGGCCCAGGCCAGCAGCGACCCTGGATGGCGCAACTATTGCCGCCTTGTCGCGCAGGTCAATTCATCGGCGGTGTTCGCCGAAATGATGAGCACCCATTTTGACGAACTCATAGCCAAACTCATAAGCGCGCTCCGGATCGCCTTGCCACAGGCCAAGGAACGTGAACTCTATTGGGCCTATCACTTCCTGACGGGCGCCCTGACCCTGACCATGGCAGATACCGGCCGTATCGACCACCTGTCGCATGGGTTATGCCATTCGGCAGACGCCCATGACGCCTACCGCCATCTGGTCACCTTCTTTGCGCGCGGATTTACAGCCGCCGCCAACGACTGAACGCGAACGCCACAGCGTCTTACTTGCACGTCCGTCCCTTGGCGGGGTGGCGCACCATCTCGCCGAACCGCCGCGCCGTCTCCGTCGCCGCAGCGGCGGCGTCAGGCACATAACCCGTGGTTTGCAGAAAGGCATGTATCAAGGTGCCGTAGGTCCTCACCTCGACGGGGCACCCCTTGTCTTTCAGCCGCGCGGCAAAGGCCAGTTGCGAACCGCTCAGCGGATCGAACCCCGCCGTCACGATCAAGCTTTGCGGCATCGGACACAGGTCCGCCTGCATGGGCGACGTGTCCGCCGATGTCGTTGCCGACCCTGCCGGATAGACCAGACCGGCCAAGTAGGCGAGCGCATCCGCATCCAGACCATAGCCCGTCCCAAAGGTCTTCATCGACGGATAAACACCCTCGCGATCGACGCCCGGGTAATACAGCAGCAATGCCGATGGACCGGTCTTTTTCGCCTTCGCCGCGCGTAGGGCGACCGATATGGCCAAGGTGCCGCCCGCGCTGTCTCCCCCGACGGCAACCGCACGGGCGTCTCCGCCGAACGCACGGATATGCGAGAGCGTCCAATCATAGGCGTCTTCGGCATCGTTCCAGGCGGCGGGATACGGATGCTCCGGAGCCAGCCGGTAGGCCACAGACACGACAATGACCCGCCCTTCGTTAGCAATCAGGCGCATGGCCCGGTCCCAGCCTTCGATACTGCCGAACATGAAACCGCCGCCGTGGTAGTAGACCAGGACTGGCAGCCGCTTTTCGGTAGACTTCGGCTGGTAGATGCGCACAGCGATACCATCGCCAGCGCGGCCTGTGACCATGTCATCGGACACGGTCTGCATCGCGGCCGTCTCCAGGGTGCGCAATGCCCAATAGCGATCGAGCGCCGTACGGGCAGCGTCCCGGCCTTGCGCTGTGGCATAGCTGCTGCGCAGATAGGCCTGAACCGCCGGCGCCGACGCAGGGCGGGTAACGGTTTCCAGGACATATTGAAGGCGGGCGTCTAAAATGGCGCCATTGGCCGTTTCGCGCGGCCCTTTCAGGTGGGACACAAACCAGTCTTCCGGTTGATACAGCGCGTCAAGTTGCACCTGCTCGGCAGGCGTGGCTGCGATCGGTTCCGCCATTGCGCTCCCTGCCAGCCCCAGAACGGCCACCGCGGCCAATAGAACGAATCTGATCATTGTCCCTGCCCTTTTTGTGTTTATCTTTACGCATACGTCAAACAGCGGAAAAGGAAAAGGGGCTTCACCAGATCGCCCGGCAAGCCAGCAACGCCACTTTATCAAAAGGCCGACCCACAATCGCGACAGCGGGTATCTGGCGGACTTGAAAGCCGAATTACAGCCTTGCACAGGTGCGAATGTGCCATCTGCTGTATGAAGCAGCGGTTCGAAGATGGGTTCGCTGCCCAGGCAACGCCGTCTTTAGTCAGCTGGCAACGCCGGTCTGACTGAAGTGGTTTTTTATTGGTTTCAGGATCACACCAACACAATGAATGTCTTGATAGTCGATGCAGATGCTTCGCCTTCTGCCTTGTGGCGAAGGCATTCGCGCGGATTGCCTTCGACTCGTTCCTTCAGCGCATTCCCTTTGCCTCATTTTCGGGTATCGGCTATTCGTTTCGAATTTAGACCTATAGTTGCATTTAATAAAAATGCAGCCATAAATTAACGCTTCCTCAACCACAATAATCAACCATAGGCTTTAGCCATCGGAGGAGGCTTGTAATGTTGAGTACCGTGAAAATTAAAACGAAACTATTGGCCCTGGTCGGAGTCCTTGTCTTACTGACCGGAGGCGTCGCCGCTTTCGGAGTTAATCGCATCCAAGCGCTGGGCAAGGCTATCGTGCAGGTAGACCAGGTTGATGGCGCCGCTACCGCGTCGGCACGAATGTCCGCCCTGGCGGCCGCCATGAACCGCTCTGAATACAAGGCCATGACCGATTTTTCGAACGGCACGATCGCACAGATTCGCCAGTCAACCGTCGAGCGCGACGCAAACTTCGAGAAACAGCTCAGTTCAGCTGTCGCAAGCGTGACAGACGACGCGCAACGCCGTCAACTGGAGGACATTAAAGCCGCCTACACGCAGTACAAAGCGTCCCGAGCAACCACGTTCGATATGGCGGAACGTCATGCCGGACAAGCTGCGCTCGCCGCGAACGCGGCCGATATGCTGGATCACGTCAAGAAAAGCCGCGCTGGTTCGGACGACTTCGCCAAGAAGCTCGACGCCTACGCAGATGCCGCCGAGCACCTCGGTACGCAGACAGCTTCTGCGCAGAGCCGTCAAGCTCAGGCCGCAGCAATGGCCATGATAATCGTAGCCGCTACAGGCGTTCTGATCGGGATGATCGGCGGTTACGTGCTGGCGACCTTCGGGATTTCAAATCCCGTCATCAAAGCCGTCGAGCAATTGCGCGACCTAGCCGATGGCAAGCTGGATATCAAAATCGCCGGGCTTGAGCGCAGGGACGAATGCGGCGATATTGCGCGCGGCCTTGAGGTGTTTCGCGGGAATGCCCTACGCTCTCGCGACATGGCGCGTTCGGTGAACGGCATAGTGTCGATCGTCTCCTCAGCCTCTACAGAGATGCAAGCCACAGCCACACAACTCAGTGCCTCTGCGCACCAAACCAGCTCGCAATCGGTGACCGTTTCAAGCGCGGCTGAGGAAGCCGGCAGCAATGTGACATCCGTGGCGGGAGCGGCCGAGCAACTCGGTGCATCCATCACTGAAATCAGCCGCCAAATTCATGCGTCGACGGAAATTTCAGCACACGCTGTGCTCGAAGCGGACAAGGCGATGAAAGTCGTGGACGAGTTGAACCAGTTGGCAGCCGGCATTGGAGATGTGGTCGACATCATTTCAAATATTGCCAGCCAGACCAACCTCTTGGCATTAAACGCGGCGATCGAATCGGCACGCGCCGGCGAAGCAGGACGCGGCTTTGCCGTGGTCGCCTCGGAAGTCAAGCAATTGGCAACCCAGACCAGCCGTGCAACGACCGAAATCGGTAAGACGATCATGCAAATTCAATCGTCCTCCGAGCGAGCCGTTGAGGCCATTCAGGCGATCAACGGCACCATCGGCGAAATCCAGAAGACGGCCAACAATATCGCCGTAGCGGTTGAGCAGCAAAGTGCCGCCACCGGCGAAATTGTGCAAGCCGTTGCTCAGGCCTCGATCGGAACGCGTCACGTTACGGAGAACATGGTAGGTGTCGCGCAGGCTGCGGAAGAGACTGGTGCCGCTGCCGGCCAGATGCTGAACGCATCCGGGGAATTGGCACAGCAGGCCGGCATGCTCCAGACTCAGATGGATGATTTCATGCGCCTGTCCAAGGTCGCTTGAATCGTCGCAAGTCAGGGAAGGCCTTCGATACGCGCGGTACTGCCTACGCTTCCACGCTTCATAGGTTTAGAAGGCCTTCCCATCAAACTTTCGATGTATAGTGTTGGCCTCTTGGCTCAGGCGCAACCAGACTGGAGAACCCGTGTTCGACGGTCAAAGACGTATGCAATCCAAGCTTTCGCAGTTTAATAAAAGTCCGCCACTTTAATAAACTTGCGCGCACATTAATGCTAAATATTAGTCCTGTATTCAGGTCTTTCCTATAGGGTTGTCCCGCAACAGGGTATAGACCGAAGAGATGTCAAGCATAAGCGCCATTAATAATTTGCCGGATAGCAAATGTTGCTTCGGGACGGCGGCAATGGCAGAAGACGAAAGCCTTTGGCTTACCTCGCGAGCGTTCAAGGAAGTCAACGCCGCGGCTATAATCGTCGATGATCAGGCCCATGTCTTGTCAATTAACGGCCAATTTTTTCACCTCATCGGCATTGGGGCGGACGGTTTGCTTGAAAAGCCGCTACACATTCACTGCCCTGAAATAGCCGCTTCCATCGAGCACTTGCGGCGCGAGGGGAAGAGTCACGATGAATTTCTCATTCGCGATCAATCCGACCATCCCGTTTGGATTCAATTAAGCATTCGCACGATTAGCGAAGCCGGGGCCCCTATAAGGCAGGTAGTGACGTTGACGGACATCACCTATGCCAAGCTCCATGACGGCCTATATCATAAGATCCTGGAAGCCTTGATCCAGGACAGACCGGTAGGCCAGATTCTCAACCTGCTATGCACCGAAGTAGAGCAATTCTTGCGCGGTGTAAGCATGTCGATATTACGCGTCGATGCAGATGGGCGGCTGCGGCATATCGCGGCGCCAAACCTGCCTGATCGCTACTGTCGCGCAATCGACGGTATAAGGATAGGCCCCAAAGTTGGGTCTTGTGGAACCGCAGCGTTTCGTGGGGAACAGGTTCTCGTGCATGATATCCCAAACGATCCGCTTTGGGAGGATTTTCGCGACGCCGTTGCCCCAATGGGCTTTACGACCTGCTGGTCGATTCCAATCTGCGCTAAGGACGGCAGTGTCGCTGGTACCTTTGCCTTTTATGCGCAGCAACCGTTACCGCAAACCGCATTCATGAGCCATATGGTCGACATCTGCGGTCGGCTGTGCCGACTGGCGCTTGAAAAGCGTGAATATGAAGATAAAATTCAATACCTTGCCCACAACGACATGCTGACAGGTCTGGCGAACAGAGCCTTTTTCCAGACACGCCTGTTCGAAGAAGCACAAAGGTCGATCCGCCAAAAGACATCGCTTGCACTTCATATGATCGATCTAGATCGGTTTAAGGAAATTAATGACGGGCTGGGACATCCCGTCGGAGATGAGGTCTTATGTATCGTGGCAGATACGCTCAAATCGGCGGCACGTAATGGCGATGTCGTTGCCCGCCTTGGCGGTGATGAATTCGTTTTGCTTCAGGTCGCCGTTCGCCGGAAGGAACAGGCAGAAGCCCGCGCCCATGAGATTATTAGCGCCCTTGACACCGCCATTCAGAACCGCCTCGTAGGGACAGGTATAAAGGCCGGCGCCAGCGCGGGGTTCGCCGTGTTCCCACAAGATGCCGACGATATGGACATGGTTGTCAGACACGCGGATATGGCGCTTTACCAGGCAAAATCGGATGGGAAAGGCGTTTGGCGTGCTTTTGATCTGACTATGGCTGAAGCTTTACATCGGCGGCGCACGCTTGAAGGGGACTTACGCGTAGCCTTGGCCAATCCTGCCGACAATTTATGGGTGGCTTACCAGCCGCAGGTCCGGCTCAGCGACAGTGCGATAATTGGATTTGAAGCATTGGCGCGCTGGACGCATCCGCACTTGGGTGAGATCAGTCCGGTGCAATTCATTCAGGTGGCGGAAGAGAGCGGTTTGATCGGCTGTCTTGGCAGATGGATCCTCGAAAGTGCCTGTAATACGGCCGCACATTGGCAAGACCCTAATGGCATATCGGTAAACCTGTCGGCGCTGCAAATTTTTGAAGATGACCTGGTCGAATTTATCCAAGAACTCCTTATTCGAACCGGCCTTGCGCCAAACCGTTTGGAACTTGAGGTTACCGAGAGCATCCTGATCGAAAACACTGATCGCGGTCTTCACACGCTCCGCCGCTTGAAGGCATTGGGCATTCGGATAGCCATGGACGATTTTGGGACGGGCTATTCTTCGCTAAGTTATCTTCAGACCTTCTCCTTCGACAAGATCAAAATCGATCGAAGTTTTGTCAACGGCCTTGAACGCGGGGTCCACGCCCGCGCCATCATCCGGGCGGTAATCGGTCTGGCCCACGCCATCGATGTCCCGGTCATTGCGGAGGGGGTCGAGACCGGGATTCAGTTCGAACTGTTACGAGACCAGGGATGCGACGAAATCCAGGGATATTTCGTAGGCCGTCCGATGTCTGCCGATATGCTCGAAGCGTGGCGCTTTGACTGGAGAAACAGAAGCCTCGGTCTGGCCAGACGGGCATCATAGCACTGCCGTGCTACCGAGCAAGTAATCAACATGCCTGGTTACGGCTTCGAACTCAACTCTACGCATCCGCAAACGTCTCGAAGAACTCGTCCAGTCATCTTGTCAGTGGCTTCCAACCGTGCCAGGCGACGGCGCTTCCGGCTTTCTGATGAAGAACGCAGCAACGACTGCACCAAGGGAGATAACGGCGCCACATAGGAAGGCGGCCTTTATGCCACCGGTCGTTACCGAATGCAAATCAGCCCCCGCAGCGGCCAAGCCTGCGCTCTCCAGCGTCATGATGGCAACAAACAGGGCCGTGCCCGCCGCACCCGCCACTTGCTGTGTAGCGCCGAGCATGGCGCTCCCGTGCGAATACAAATGTGGCGGCAATGCCCCCAGGCTGACCGTGAATAACGGCGTGAACATTAGGGCGAGGCCAACGCTTAGCGTCAGGTGGGCGATCAGTAACAGCCAGACCGACGTATCCCGCTGGATGAAGGTCAGCCCCCATAAGGCAAGGCTTAGGAGAATAGCGCCTGGAATAACCAGTGGCACGGGACCATGCTTGTCAAACAGACTGCCAACGGTCGGCGCACATAGCCCCATGATAAGGCCGCCCGGCAAAAGCAAAAGTCCGGCCTGTAATGTCGTTAGGCCCAGGACATTTTGGAGATAGATCGGCAGGAGGATGAACGCGCCGAACATCGACATCATGAGGATGGCCATCATCGCCATGGCGATTGTGAAGCGTCTGTGGCTCAATGTGCGCATGTCGAGCAGGGCGCGGTTCTCTCTCTCCAAAAATCTCTGCCGCATGATGAAGATCGCGATGACGGCGGCTCCTATCAGCAAGGGAATCCACGGCGATATGACGGGGACATGGAGGGCCGCCTCCCCCAGTCCGCTCAGGCCGTAGACGAAACCTCCGAAGCCTATGGCTGACAGGAAAATCGAGAGAATATCGATCGGCGCCTTGTTTGGAACGGACACATTCTGGATCCGTGCCGCCCCTAAAGCCAGTGCGCCCAAAGCGATCGGCAGCACGAGCAGGAACATCCACCGCCAGTCCAGGACCGAAAGGATCAGCCCGGAGATGGTCGGGCCAAGCGCCGGGGCAACCGAGATGACAATGGAAATATTGCCCATGGTCTTGCCTCGGGATTCAGGCGGCACGAGAGTCATAACCGTCGTCATCAGAAGCGGCATCATAATGGCCGTGCCTGACGCCTGCACAATTCGTCCAATGACCAGGATAACAAAGCCCGGCGCTAACGCCGAGATCAATGTGCCCAGGCAAAATAGCGACATGGCCAGAATAAAAACCGGCCGGGTGTTCAGGCGTTGCAAAAGGAAACCTGTGATGGGGATTACCACAGCCATGGTCAGCATGAAGGCCGTCGATAGCCATTGCGCAGAGCTGGCCGTAACACCGAGGTCCTTCATCAGATGCGGCAGAGCCACAATCATAAGGGTTTCGTTCAGGATCACGACAAAGGCCGAGACCAGCAGAAGGCCGATCACAAGCCTGTTGCGGGCGCCGTGGTCTTCTGTGATCCCGACGGGCTCAGGATCCAATGGAGATTGCATGTCTGTGGTCATGAGCTTTTGAGCCGATCTCGTTCACGTAGGGTTGCCGCCAAAGGCAATCACAGCCTGCCTCTAGCGACCATTCGTGCCAAAAGGCGACAGTGGCCGCAAGTTTTGACTGTCAATTTGTCAAACTTGCCTCACGGCTTACATTCGTCTGGATGCGGCGCACTTACCCGTTCTTTGTGCATCTGCGAACAAGGCCTGCCACGCAATTATACGAGACTGTGCTAACCTTAGTTGCCACCGGGCCTCCGTCTGAAACTGAAGGCAATATCAGGCAAACCACATGTCCGATACGTCTCCCCATTTTATCGAATGAATACCCTCGGATAGCAGGCTTTCCAGGTTCGCACCGTCAAGGACCTGATCGCATATCAAAGCGATGAGCTGGCGCAGTTCCAAAGAAACCTGGCGTCCGCAGCGAACATCCATTATGCCATTTGGCAATGGTGGGCCCAATCCGAAGGCCACGGATCAGGTTCAAGAAACAAAAGATACGCTCCGCGCCGTGGCTTAAATTTGATCGGCGGCTCAGTTGGGTTTCAAACCGATTGTGCCGCCAGTCTGCCGTTGATAGCGGTCCCTTATATCTTACATCTCTAACGCATCGATACCTGTCACCGGTTTAGGTTGTGGTTCCTTGCATCATGTCGGATATCAAGGTGTGAACATGCATACGCGACGTCCATATTCGCGCCAGCCTATTGTGCCCTTATAAAGCGTTGCGTCTCTTGCCTCCGCCCGGCCCGTTCGCGGTGATCGCTCATCATCAAACGACAGATATCAAAACCACCGCCGCCAAATCGCGACGATCACAATCGCCACGGCCGATCCCACCATCAATCCCGTAACATAGGAAAAGCCGGAGACACCGGAATGAAAAAATGGCGTGTCGAAATTCATGCCGAAGATACCCGCCGTTGCGCCGACGATTCCTGTGATGACCGTCACGATCGTCAGGGCTTTCACCAGTTTGTTCGTGTCCTGAGCCACCCGGGTGGTGTAAAGATCAAAGCTGCCAATGACCGTTTCGCGGGCATTCGACACGGCATCCTGAAGACGCTCTAAGATACGGCCCAAGCCTTCGAAATACACCCGGTCGGACTCCTCAATATGAGCAAAAAAGTCGGGTCGTGTGAGCGCGTGAATGGTGTTGGCCGCCTCCGCCAGGGATTTCCGTAACCTGGACACCTGGCCCCGCAATTTCGCCAAGGTTTCAAGCAGAGTCTGCTTTTCATTGGAGGTGAAAATCGCGCTGTCGAGCTTGTCGATCTCCGTTTCAATCCGGGTAACCTCTTCTCGGTATACCTCCAGGAGCTCAACAACGAGCGCCACGGCAAAGGCTGATGGGGTCAGACGCCCGTTCAAAGTTTCGCCGCGGTCCGTTTCAACAAAGCGGTCCATGAATTTTGGGCGTGTCTCAGAAACAGTCAATAACCAGCTCTTGCCGACAATGAAAACCAGTGATGCCGAATGTTTGCCTTTCGATGCGGACGGGCATGGCATAACAAACCTGTAAAACGTGTCGAAAATTTCCAGACTCCCGGTTCCGCGTTCTTCCGCCAGCGCTGCCTTCATATCTGGCGGCAGATGCATAAAACCGTCAAGATCAACGCCAGAGCCGTCAACCCAAAGAAGCTGGTTCTTGCCTATTCGTCTAGGCCGGTGTGTCAGCTGGATTTCTTCGTCGTGACCTTCGGCGTTGTAGAGAAAGGTCCGTATCGATGTCATAGCCCTGTTCCGATCTGCCTTCATGTGGGAAACGGTGGTGTTGATCGACGTTATGCGGCGCTACATCTGGTAAGTGACCGGTGTATCACGGCCAGACTCTCGAAATCGCGCGCGCAGAGGCTATGGGCCAAGCTTAAAGCTGAGATTTCGACATCATTAAGCGTGCCGGTTCGTACCCACTGATCCTCAGTCAAATCATTCAAGACGCTAAGTGTTCGACTGCGCGCAGTCTCAAACGCTTCCAACAGCGTGTCCAGTTCATCCCCTTTGACCTTGGCGTCCGAGGCATCCCATGTCGTTTCAACCCATCGAAACGACAACGCCGGACGCTCTTCCAGCAGCACGCACGTCAGGTCCGACTGAAACGTCTGTATCTCGAAATCCAGACTGTGTTTGAGTTGTTCGATCGCGTCATCTGCTGCGGAACCTTCGGCGGCCTCGGCCCTTGGATCAGACGCCAAGGCTTTGGTATGAGCGACTACACGGGCCGGGAACTCAGCCAGGGCTGAAAAAGTCACGATGCGCATATGGGATGTGCTCGCCTTATCGTGCCTTGTTTGGCCAAAGCAAGAGGGCGGCAAGTATAATGCCCACGCCAACGGCTAACGGCGTGACCGACAGTGGAGCGTGATGATTGATCCGCAGGATACGCCGGCCGGTGGCCTGAAGCCGCTTATCCGCGCGGACGACGTCTTGGTGGAGCCGTTGCCGGCCGTGTTCGGCGCTGCGTTCCACATCTTTGAGCGCCCGCCTCACCTCACTGTGGACGAACTCTGACAATATCGATGCGTCGCCCGATATCGCGACATCAGGCATATGATCGTGGTCGCGCGGCACTGATTTAACGGTAAGTGGCATGATTCATCCCCTTTAGTGTCACGGCACTTTAAGTCCGGTCCCGTAGAGAAGCAGCGCGCTTCCCTTGCCCCTTTTATAATAAATACATAGGCACCCAGACTCTCGGGTGGACGGACTTTTGAGCCTGCTACAGCTTACGCGTTTTTGATTTCCCGTCCTGTCTCCCACCGGCCTTCCTTACGGCCGTCCTGGTAGCCTCAAACGCATATTAAGGTGTTGCGTCTGGAGTAAAATCGCAGGCCAGCGCAGTTGAGGAGATATCAATGACGATAACTGTGGCCAAGGGCGTTGCCATGCCCAGCATTATCAAACCCGGTGACACGGAACTGACCGACGCCAAGGGTGTTCCCTTTACCAGTGAAACACGCGACCAGCACGGTGCGGACACGGTTCCAACCGGTATCGATGACACGCCCAAACCCTATAGCGGGGCTGGCGTCGATATCGACTCTACGGACATGCCGGATGATGGGGTCATTGCCGTGCACGACACCGATGACGACCTGCTTGCAGAAGAGCAAACGCACAAGATCAGTGATATCCCCTCTCCGGACGGACACTGACCAAACGATACAGAACGCATACCGGCACCCTGCCCACCTTTTGAGGTAAGAGCAAAAGATAAGGAAGCTGTATTTGGGAACTTAGAAATGCGCCTGTAAGTCTACAGTTCCGACCCGCCGCAGAGGCCGGTCCTAAACCAGGATAAATCCCATGAGCATTGAAACCCTTATTATCTGGCTAGTCATCGGCGCCGTAGCTGGATGGATTGCCGGCGCAATCGTCAAGGGCGGTGGCTTTGGTCTTATTGGTGATATTGTCGTAGGCATCTTGGGCGCGTTCATAGGCGGTTGGCTTGCGGGTGTCCTAGGTATCCACATCGGTGGTGGGCTTGTTGCCACCATCATCACGGCAACCGGCGGCGCAGTCGTTCTTCTTCTCCTGGCACGTCTGATCAGGCGCGCTTAATCTCGGCCACCTCATAGATCAGGACGCCTATAGATAAGGACGGCCCTTACACCGTGTCGCTGATTTGCGATCTATAGCTGGTGCGCGCCATCTTGTTCATGATGAAGATCGCTGAGTTCAGTTGAATTTGGCGGTCGCCACTCCGATCTATGGATGGAACTCCAAGTAAAGGACACCGATGAATCGGCATTTTCATCCGACTCTTTGGAACCAGGTCGAAAACCAGGCAACGCGAATACCCGCTATCTACGGCGATATAGACTTCGCCGCAGTGCCTGAGCGTTTCACGATCAATCCGTCCGGGGAGGGTCTCCAAGGTTTTGAAAAACTGATCCCCGAGATCATGGCTGACGCCCCTCTGGTAGAGATGATGGCAGCCTATACCTTGACCGGAGATGTGGTGGCGGACGCCTATGCCGCCAGAATTCCGGAATTTGGCTTTCGTCAGCTCGTCATGTGGCTTAAGACAGCGTGCGACAAAGGCGTCGAGGCTGTTCCTGATGCGCCGGACGAGTTGCGCGCCTTCCTGGCCGCCATGGAAGCGAGGCCCAAGTGGCTCGATATGAATCTGGTACGTGAAGGCGCCCGGATTGAACGCAATCACTATGCCCATTTAGTGCCCTTCGCTATTCGTGGGGCGTTTCTCGCCACCTTCATGAATAAATACTCTGCCCTACCTATGGCATTGACCGGGCATTTATCGGATCAACTGGCTGCCAAACGTGTGCATGAGACGGCGACCTTCTTCACCCTGACCGTCATGCCGGGCGCCCTTGAACGACAGGGGGCAGCGTTCAAAGCCGCCGCAATGGTGCGCCTAATGCACGCAATGGTGCGCTTCAACGTCATGAAACATAGAGGCTTATGGGATACACGCGTCTATGGCGTACCTATTCCACAGGTCGATCAAATGCCGGCGGGGCAGATCGGGTCGTTCCTAATCGCGTTTCGCGCTCTGAAGGAAGGCCGGGAGCAATTTACCACGGAAGAACGCGCCCGGATCGAGATTGGACGATATCGCTGTTTCCTTCTGGGCCTGCCCGAGCCCTTGCTAGGCGACACTCCGCGCTCCGTCGCCAGGTTGATGCTCGCGCGTCAAGCCACCTTACGCAGCGGTTATGATGAAGACACATGCGGCGCCCTGGTTCGCGGCACCATGAATACAGAACTGTCTTTTGACACCTCCTTGCCAGGCAAGATCGACCGCGAACTGGAGCGAAGTTTTTCAAAAGCCTTCTTCATCAAGCACTTCCTGCAAGGCGATACGAAGCGCGCCGCCAGGATGGGCGTCACCTATACGCTGAAAGACCGAAAGCTGGCTCTAATTGCCGCGACGTGCATTTTCTCGCAGCTAAGGGTGTTCGGGTTCCTGGCGGACATCCCGGTGGTGCGCGACTTCGCGGATCGGCTCCTGGTGGGCAAGCTGGAAGGCTTGCTCAAACGCTACGGTCACGCCAGCTTCTCATCAGACGCGGCCTCGTATAAAAGCAGCCATCATGCCCACAATTGATCCTTCATAATTTTGTTCGCTAAAGTTGCGCGATAAATTGCGCATTCGCTTTACGGAAACGCTCGCCTCGCGCATCCTATATACAGGAGGGCCTTCATGGACTCGGCACCGGGGCACATTATTGGGTGGGTAGGATCGCATGTTCTGCCGCACGAAGCCGACGTGCGAGCCTGGCTACGCCGCGCGCAACTGGGGCACGAAGACATAGAAGATATTGTCCAGGAATCTTATTGCCGCATGGCGGCGCTCAGCAGCGTCGATCATATCGCGTCGCCGCGAGGCTACTTTTTTACCGTCGCCAAGAATATTGCCCTGATGCGTGTCCGCCGAGCCCGGATCGTGCGCATAGAAAGCGTGGACGAGATCGACCGCCTCGATGTCATGAGCGACGCCCCCTCACCAGAGCAGATAACGGTGGGACGCTCGGAACTGGCCCGGCTGAAACGGCTGATCGCCTCGCTGCCCACCCGGTGTCGCCGCATATTCGAGATGCGCAAGATCCAGGGCCTACCCCAGAAAGAAATCGCCCGGGTCATGGGTGTGAGTGAAACCATTGTTGAAAATGAGTCAGCCAAAGCCCTTAGGCTGATCATGCGGTCAATTGCTTCCGAAGAAAGCCATTTTCAGCCGCAAAAGGAGTTGAAGCGTGACACCGACGCCGATCGAAACTAGCGACGAGATTGAGCGCGCGGCGAGCCTGTGGGCGGTCAAGGACCGGCCGCTGACTCCTATGGACGAAGCATCTCTGCGTGAGTGGCTGGATGGAGATCCCCGTCGGCGCGGCGCCTTGTTGCGAGCGCAGGCCACCTGGTCGTCGCTGTCTCGGGCCCGTGCCCTCGGCCCGTCCGCCCGTTGGCAGGGTGCCCAGCCCGGCATAATAGCCAGCGTGTCACGACGCAATCTGCTGGCCGCAACCGGAGCGTTAGGCGGCCTGATGGCAGCCGGCCTGGCCGGTCTGTTTATCAATCGGTATATAAATGAGACGATCACCCGCAAGGGTGAAATCCGCCGCCTGCCGATGAGCGATGGTTCGATTGCAACCATTAACACCGAAAGCCGTATCAAGATCGACATGACCGATACCCAGCGACGCGTCGATCTGATCCGCGGCGAAGCCTGGTTCAAGGTGGCCAAGAACAAAGAACGCCCCTTTGTGGTGGCTGCCGGTGTCGCACGGGTTCAGGCCGTAGGCACGGCGTTTTCGGTAAATCGGCGGGATGGCGGCGCAGAGGTGCTGGTGACCGAAGGCACCGTCAAAGCCTGGTTGGACGGTGCTGATCAACAGGCCGTCCTGCTCAATGCTGGCGACCGCACCTTCATGGGTCACAAAAGCGCGATCATGGTCGAACACGCGCCCGAAGCGATCGATAGCGCGTTAGCCTGGCGTGAAGGCCAGATTGCGCTTAACGGAAAAAGCCTTTCGGAAGCCGCCGCAGAGTATAACCGCTACAACCAGATTAAAATCGTCATCGGCGACCCAGATCTGGCCCGCGAACGCTTACTGGGCCGATTTAGTACCGACGATCCCGAAGCCTTTTCCAGCGCTGTCGCCCAGGCCTTCGGTGCAGAAATCACCAAGACCGACACGACGATATATATCGACACGAAAAAAAAGTGACCTAGACCGTACGGAACTGAAACGGCCGAACATCGTTTAAAAAGGGGGGCGTTACGTCCTCTATATAAGGCGCCATAAGGCGCTATACACAGGAGGAAATCGATGACGAACCCATGCGTGCGCCTGTTTAATGGCCCGTTGCTGCTTGCCGGCACCACCTTACTTATGGTCTCGGCCATGCCGGTCCAGGCCCAAGCCCAGGTCAAGACCTTCAATGTTCCCGCCCAGGCCGCTCAACAGGGCATTCCACAATTTGCCCAACAGGCCGACATTCAGCTTTTGGTTCCTGAAAAACTGGCGACTGGCAAAACGACCGCAGCGGTAAAAGGCACTATGCCGGTACGCGACGGACTGGCGCGCCTCTTGACAGGCACAAATTTGACACCGGTTACCCAATCAAATGGCGTCGTTATCCTGGCTGAGGCCCGTCCCGCTGCGGCAGCGTCCAGCGCTAGCTATCCTATAACGAAAGCCGCCATTACACTGACTGATGCCAGCCCTGTCGCCGCACCAGCCCAGGACACCGTCGATGCCCCTCCCGCCGGAAACGACGTCGTTGTCGTCGTAACTGGCATTCGCGGCGCCCTCAATAAGGCGCGCGATATCAAACGCAAGGCGGCCAACTCGGTCGAAAGTATTGTCGCCGAAGATATCGGCAAGATGCCGGATCTGAACCTGGCCGAATCCATTCAGCGCGTGCCCGGCGTCGCCATGTCGCGCGAAGGTGGCGAAGGCCGCAACATCACGTTGCGGGGCTTTGGACCGGACTTTACGCGTACGACCTTGAACGGCATGGAAGTCCCGGCCAGCAGTGACGGCCTGGATAGCGGCGGCGTCACCATCAATGCCGGTCGCGCCTTCGATTTCCACCTGTTCGCGTCCGAACTGTTCAATCGCATCGATATAGAGAAAACCCAGAAAGCATCTACCGAAGAAGGTGGTATTGCCGGCACCGTCGACCTCTATTCCGCGCGTCCTTTCGATTACCGTGACGATTTTACCGTCTCCGCATCGGCACAGGATAACTACAACACCCTCACCCAGAAGAACGATCCGCGCCTGGCCTTTCTGGTCAGCAAGAAATTTGCGGACGGAAAATTCGGCGCCCTGTTCTCCGCAGCGGTGTCCAATCGCACCGTCCATCAGGAAGGATATGCAAGCGTCCGTTGGACCTCCCCTTACGTAAATGGCGATTCCTGGGCCAACACCAATCCGACCGTAACCGGAACCCCCTCGGCCGCCTGTGGTGCCGCCAATCCGCTCGATTGCCTGTGGGCGCCGCGCCTGCCGCGTGCGGACTTCTTCGGCAATGACCAAAAGCGTGTCGGCTTCACCGGCTCGTTGCAGTACAAGCCATCCGACAATATCCTGATTACGCTCGACGCCCTGCATTCCGAACTGAACAATGACCGCTACAGCTACAACTCGATGGAGTGGCTGCTGACCCACGGCGTCGCCGGCAACTATACCGGCCAGACCCCGCTGTCCTTTACCGTCGGACCAGACGGCAAGCAGCTGGTCGCGGCCAGCTTCAACGACGTCACCTCATGGTACGAAAGCCGCCACCAGGAATCCAAGTCAGCATTCAATCAACTGGTCCTGTCCGGTAAATTCAAGGTCACGGACCAGTTGACCATCGACGCTATGGCCGGCACAGCGTCGGACGACGCGGACCGCACCGAGCTGCGCTTCTATTTCCGCTCCATTCCGCACTTCTATTCCTACGATTACAGCAACAATCCGTACGTGCCCGTCGTTAATTTCGGCAATTACGATCCCAATAAGGCCAGCAATTACGTAAACGCCCTGACGGCCGCCAACCGCATCAACAACGTCAAGAAGGAGAATGCCTCTGCTAAATTTGACGTGACCTACAATGCCGACGCGTTTTCCATCAGGGCCGGCCTGAATTACAATGACCGCAAGGTGAAATACAGCGAAGGCTATGGTGACAGCCCGAGCTTCGATCCATCGTCCTATACCAGACCCTTCCCGATTTCGAACTTCGGCAGTGGGCTGGATGGCGCAACCCTTGACAAATTCCGCGTCGCCGATTTTGACGCCATTGCCGCGGCCGGTATCGTAAAGCCCGGTTACACCGACAATACCGGCGCTGACTGGACTGTCGGGGAAGAAACGCTTGGTGGCTATGTCGAGTTGAACGCCGAATATTATCTCGGCGACATGCGTCTGCGGACCAATACCGGCCTGCGTTACGTCAAGACCAATGTGACGTCTGAGGCTCTGGTCAGCAATACGCCGGTTCAGGACAAGGTGTCCTACGACAACTATCTGCCGTCGATCAACCTGGCCCTCGACGTACGCGATAACCTGGTCGTGCGCGCTGCCTACGGCCGTAGCATGACGCGGCCGGGGCTCAGCTCATTGAATATCGCCGGCCCGGTGTTTGGCTATACGACGCGGACCGTCGGCAATGTCGGCAACCCCGAACTGAAGCCCTACGAATCCAACGACCTAGACTTGGCGGTCGAATGGTATTTCGGCAAGGAAGGGCTCCTGTCCTTTGCCGTCTTCAACAAGGACATCGTCAGGTCGTTGAAGACGGATGTCGTGACGAAGATGATCGATCCGTCCTTCTGGCCAGCCATTTACGCCGACCCGCAATATGACCCGTCTTATAATGCCGATCCGGCCAAGGTCCCCTATACATTCACCATTCCCGTCAACAGCGATCAGGGCAATAGCGTCAAAGGGTTCGAACTGACCTACAATCAGCCCTTCAGCTTCCTGCCCGGCCTGTGGTCCAAGTTCGGCATTGCCTCGAACTACACCCATGTGTCCGCGAAGGATTCGACGGGGCTTTCGCCCAATTCCTACAATGCGACGCTCTACTACGACACGGGTCGTTTCGGCGCGCGTGTTTCGGTCAACAAGCGCGACGACTACCTGTTGAGCGAACCCGGCGGCAACGGTCACGTCCAGGAGCGCAAGTACGGCCCGACCCACGTCGATTTCGCCTCCTTCTACAATGTCAACAAGAACCTCACCCTCACCTTCGAAGGTATCAATATCACCGACGAGGTGGAGCGTATCTATGGCACGGGTGACACCGGCGACATGGATCTGACGCGCGAATACAACCACACCGGCGCGCAGTGGATCCTGGGGCTGCGCTACAAGTACTGACTGGCATTGACGACGGATCGCCGGTTTCGATGATGCGCCACCCGGCGTATCGTAGGCGCCGACGGTCCGTACAAGTCATTTACACCCACCCGGAGGCAGAGAATGCAGAGGCTTTTTACGGCGATTTCGATGCTTGCGCTCACCGTCTCATGCGCGGCACATGCCGGGGACCTGCGGCCGATCGACGATAGCTATACCATTGCCCAACGCTACAACGGGTATAAAGACACCTATCCCGGCCTGACTTGGCCCGTATCCGAATTCCACGGCGGTCAAACGGTTCTCTTCGACCGGCTATATAAGACCATCGGCAATCGCGACCTCCATATCGACGTATTTCTGCCCGTTCCCGGACAAGCTCGGCGACAGGGTATTCTCCTGGTTCATGGCGGTGGCTGGCGTTCGGGGAGCAAGTCGCACTTCTATGCCCTCGCCAACCTGCTGGCTCAGAAGGGCTATGCAGTCTTTCTGCCGGAATATCGCCTGTCGCCGGAAGCGCCATACCCTGCCGGTCTGACCGACATCAACGACGCCATCGTCTGGGCGAAGGGTCACGCCACGGAATTTGGTATTCCTGAGGCCAATCTGGCGCTCGGCGGCGCATCCTCCGGCGGCCAGATGGCGGCGCTTCTTGCCTTTACGGCGGACAGCGGCACCTACAAAACCCATGCAAGCGACGACACTCGGGTGAACGCGCTTATCGACATCGACGGCGTGCTCGATTTTACCACGCCACTCGCCCTGCGCTACGAAAACGCGGCGGGCAGCGCGTCGGTGGCCGCCCTTTGGCTCGGCGGCTCCATGGAGCAGGCACCAGAGCGATGGCGGGAAGCAAGCGCGGCCAAGCATGTCAGCGCGCAATCACCGCCAACCTTAATTATCAGCAGCGGACAAACGCGGTTCACCGCGGGCCAGGACGAAGTTATGACAGGCCTGGGCCGGTTCGGCATTCGCCACCAGTTCTTCGCCTTTGACTCTGCACCGCACGACATCTGGCTTTTTGAGCCTTACCTTAGTCAAATTGTTGAAAAAATGGACTTATTTTTGCAACCGCCGACCGATGCTAAGGACGCCCGTCAATGAGCGCGCTTCGAACCAATATGAGCCGCCGCCTCACGGGCGTGCTGGCGCTAGGCGCGGTCCTAGGGCTGAGCTTGACGGGTTGCGTCACAGGGCCAGGGCCGCAGTCGCCGAAACCCAGCCATTATTCCGTCCGACAGAGCTGCGGACAGCAGCCGGGATGCTTCACGACGATTCAGTCCGCAGTTGACGCCGCCGCCAGCGACAAGACGGATCGCTGGGTGATCGTGGATATTGCGCCGGGCAACTATTATGAAAAGGTCACTGTCACCAGGCCCAGGACGAAGCTGCGCGGACAGGGGGCGGCAACCACCCGGCTCTATTTCGACGCCGTAGCGCAAACGGCCGGCCATTATCATCGCAACAAATGGGGGACCCCAGGATCGGCGACCTTAACTATCGATGCCGACCAGGTAAGCGTGGACGGACTTACCGTCGAAAACACTTTCGACTACCTGACCAATGATGCCTTGCCCGACAAGGACCCGCGCAAGATCGGCAATTCGCAGGGCGTGGCCGTTCTGCTCGATATTCACAGCGATCGCGTGATGTTCGACCGATCTGCACTGGTGGGATATCAGGACACCTTGTTCGCCAATGGCGGACGCGTCTTCGTTCGCAACAGTCATATTTCCGGGAATGTCGACTTCATTTTCGGCAATGGCCAGGTCCTGATCGAGGACAGTGTGGTGCAAACCCGCCGCCGGGCACCGACAAGCGAATCCGAGGCCTTTGAGTCCTTTATCGTTGCGCCCTCAACCCAACTGTCTCAGGCAATCGGCATCGTCATATACCGTTCCCGTCTCACGCGGGAGGACGGCGTGCGCGACGGCGCGGTGGCGCTCGGCCGGCCCTGGCACCCGACGACGACCTTCGCCGACGGCCGTTATGCCGATCCGAACGCCGTTGGACAGGCCAGCTTCATAGACTGCTTCATGGATGCCCACATTCACCGTGACCACTGGGCCCCCATGAACGGTACTGCCCGCGACGGCACAAAAACCGCCGTCTTCTACCCGCAAGACTCCCGGTTTTCGGAAACAGAGTCTTACGGCCCGGGCGCCGCGCATTCGGACATCGGTATCCGTTGGCAACAAAGCCTGACGATTGACCAGATCCATAGCCTGTTCTTCGACGGCTGGCCCCAATCCAGCCGTCACCGCTGACACCGCCTCTCCACGGCCCTCTGCCCCTGCAGACGGAGCGTGACCTGAGCTGCCTCACGGGGTGAGGCAGCTCCTTTTTTTGTCTGTCGCCGTTAGGCGACTTTTGAATAGCGGTTACCGCCCTCACCTTCGGCATATGTGTCGAACACGCAGGCGACGGATCGCACCAGCATCTTCATCGGCGATTCAAAGCGCACAAGGCGTTCATCGATTGTAACAATGCCGGCTGCGACGAAATCTGCCAAACGCTGAATATCCTGATCCAGATAGTCGACTGCATAGCCATGACGGTGCAGAACCTCAGCCACATTGCATTCGAAGCGACACATAAGGTCCGAAATAACCGCGCCACGGACCTTATCATCCGACTGATAGGCCCATCCCCGTACGGTCGGCAGGCGGCCTTCTTTGATAAGCCTCTGATAGGAGGTGCTTTGCGGGATATTTTGGGCGATCCCGTCATCCAATTGACTAATGGACGAGGCGCCAAAGGCGATCTGGCGGTCGTTTGGCAGGTCTGTGTAGCCCATGAAATTGCGCCGCAGGGTGCCATTGCGCGCAGCGACGGCCAGGCCGTCACTCGTCTTGGCAAAATGGTCGATGCCAACGGCATCATAGCCCGTCGCGCGTAATTGGGTATCGATCTGAAGATACTGGAGCACCTTTTCATGGATATCGGGCAGGGCGGCCGTATCTATCAACTGTTGATGCTTTTTCATCCACGGCACATGTGCATAGGAAAAGGCACTGATGCGGTCAGGATCGAGACGAATGATATCGTTCAGGGTCGCCGCCAGGCTGTCGGCAGTTTGATGCGGCAGTCCGTAAAGCAGATCGACTCCAATCGACGTTAGTCCGTGCTCGCGCAGCGCTGCTACGGATTGCGCAATGACCGCGAACGGCTGGTGCCGGTTAATGGCCGCCTGGACCTGTGGCTGGGTGTCCTGAACCCCCAGGCTGACCCGATTGAACCCCAGGTCGGTATAGGTTTTCAGCTTCTCATTTGTAATCTGGCGCGGATCAAGCTCGATCGAAACCTCGGCATCCGGTTTCAGCTCAAAGGACCGGGTCAGGGCTTCGAACACGCGAGTCATCGCCGCAGGTGACAAAATGCCCGGTGAGCCCCCCCCGAAATGCAAGGCGTGCACGGACGGCCGAAACGCCAATTCCCGTCCGACCATGGCAATTTCTTCGATCAGGCAGGCGACATAGGCCTCAACCGGCTCCGCACGATGCGTGATCTGGGTATTGCAACCGCAGAACCAGCACATCTGTTCGCAAAAAGGAATGTGGACGTAGAGCCCTATGCTCTGGTCACGAGGCAAGGTCCTCAGCCACCCGGCGTAGGTTTCCGGCTCCAGAGACGTAAAGTGATGCGCCGAAGGATAGCTTGTGTAACGCGGCGCTTCACGGCCTAGATAGGCCATCATGTCCTGATCCTGCCAGGAACGCGGGGGATTAATATTTTGCATGGCGCAAACCTTCTGCAGGGGCGTTGAAACGAGGGTTAGGGGCGACAGACGACAGGGCGGCATGACACCGGGCCGGCCTGATGAGGCGAAATTAGGGAGCAATCAGGTCATAGGCGTGGCACGCGCCCCAGACGCAAGGCATTCAGGACGACCACCAGAGATGAGGTCGACATGGCCACAGCGGCGATGAGCGGGGTTGCCAGGCCAAGCACCGCCACGGGAACCGCGATGATATTGTATGCCAAGGATGTCCAGACATTCTGCCGGACCAGGCGCTTGGCGGCGCGGGCGGTGTCGTAGGTGGTCAGGATGGGCGAAAGCCCTTGATCGCGATAGACGAAATCGGCGGCCGTCTGAGTGATATCCACGCCGCTGGCCGGCGACATGGAGACCGAGGCCGCAGACAGCGCGGCAGCATCGTTTAATCCATCGCCGACCATCAATACACGGTGCCCTTCGGCCGTCATCGCTTCGACGGCGGCCACCTTGTCTACCGGCGACAGGCCCGAGCGGACATCGGAAATGTCCAGGTCCAGGGCCACTTTTTGGGCCACCTGATCCCGGTCACCCGACAGCATACAGAGCGTCAAACCGCGCGCACGCAAACCAGCAATCACCTTTCGAGCGTCCGCGCGCACCGCGTCGGCGAACAGAAGACGTATCGCTGGCCCTTGCGCCCGCTGAAACCAAAGCTCCATCTGGGCATCGCCGCTGGCCGGAACACCCAGCCACGACGCCTTGCCCATCCAGACCAGGTCTTTGCCGACCATGGCCTTAAGTCCCTTCCCGGGATGATCGCTCACGATCATCCCGGGAACCTCACCGACCGCCCCTCCCCGGGCGACGGCTTGGGACAGCGGATGTTGACTTTGCCGAGCCATGGCAATCGCTATCCGCCGGTTTTCACCACTAAGAACGTCCGAGTTCATCCAGCGCGGCGTTCCTTCGGTCAGGGTTCCCGTCTTGTCGAAAACAACCGTGTCAATGCACGCCATTGCCTCCAGCCCCTTGGTCGATTTCAGCAATATGCCCCGCTTAAACAGGCGCGACGACGCCAGGACATGGACCACGGGCACAGCCAGGCCGATGGCGCATGGACAGGTGATGATCAGGACGGCCACGGCCTTTAACACCGCGTCTTCCCAGATCATGGCGCCGTGCAGGTAACCGTAGATCATCCACCCGACAAAGGTCGCCAGGGCGAGGCCGTGGACGACAGGCGCATAAAGCCCCGCCAAGCGATCGGCCAACCGGACATAGGGGCCTTGCGACCGTTCGGCTTTTTCCATGAGACTGACGATTTCCGACAGCAGGCTGTCATCCGCTGCGGCGCTAACCTGGATCAATAGAGGCGCAGAGCGATTGATCATGCCCGCATAAAGCTTGTCGCCGGGGCCGGCTGTCCGGGGAAGAGTCTCACCGGTCACCAGTTGTGTATCGATATCGGACTCGCCAGTCAGGACCAGGCCATCGGCGGCAATCTTTTCGCCGGCAGCGACCAAAAGGTGCTGCCCTGGCGCCAGGTCACGTATCCGGACCGACACCGTGCGTTCACCATCGATGACCGTGGCCGTGCCTTCAAGCATGGCCAGCAGCCCCTCGGCCGCTTCGCGCGCCTTGCCCCTCGCCTTTATGTCCAGATAGCGGCCGATCAGCAGGAAAAACAACAGCATGATCGATGCATCGAAATAGACATAGCGGCCATGCGTCAGGGTCTCATAGACCGACAGGGCGTTGGCCATGATGACGGCCAGGGAAATCGGCACATCCATATTGGTGCGTCCGTGGGTCAGCGCCTGCCATGCTGAACGGAAAAAGGGCCGTCCCGACCAGATGGTCGCCGGCAGCGCGATCAGGCTCATCATCCAGTACATGAGATCGCGCGTTGCCCCCGTGACGGCGCGGGCTGGCAGGAACCACAGGGGATCGACGAACAACATGATGGCGCAGGTCGCAAAGCCGGCGACCGCCAGGCAACTGAGCAGGTCGCGCTCTTCCGTCTTCGAGGCCTGCAACCGGCTGTCGGCGTCGAACGGGGCGACGTGGAACCCCAGAGCTTTAATTTCATCGGCGAACTGATTGGCATTGTCATTGGCCGCTCCGGCCTCCAACGTCTTAGGCCAGCTGATACGCAGCCTTTGCGTCGAAAAATTCACCCGCGCTTCCACGCCCGGATGGGCTTGAAGGCTTTGCTCTATCTTCCACGCGCAACTGGCGCAATGCATGCCCTCCACCTGCATGTAGAGGGAGAACCGGTCGGCTTCCTCGCGGGCAAAACAGCTGAAATCGACAGCGCGGCTCATTCGTCGTCCTCCGGCTGGAAAATACGGATCGCCGGATCGTCCAGATCGTCGAATTGTCCAGTATTCAGGGCCCACAGGAAGGCCGCCAGACAGACCAATCCAAGCAGGAAGGCCAAAGGGACGAGGATGAGCAGGATGGCCATGACTATTCCACTTCCACCGTCGTCACCGATTGGTACTGCCGACCCGCCTTTTCCGCTGTGACATGAACCGTCCACACGCCCTTTACCGGCAGAGGGGCATCCGTAACATATCTGCCTTCGCCGTCGTCACGCAGATCGAAACTGCGGTCTTCGACGGCGTTACCCGGATGAACGAACCACGCCTTGACCCGGGCGGCCGTCACGGGCTGGCCCGCATGGTCCGTCAGGCTGAAACGAAGCCGTCCGGCCGTATAATCGATATCAGACCGCCAGCGGAGTTGCGCCTGCGCCCCGGCCTTGGCAAGGATATCGTTATAGGCAAGCCCCTTGGCGTAGGCGTCTTCGGTCGTCTCCGAAGGTGGATGCGCATAGGCGATGAATACGAAACCGACTAGCGCGGTCATAAAGGTCAGATAGAAGGCCGCAATGATCCACGGGACGAAACGGCCACGCCGGCGATTAAGCGCCTCCGTGTCCACAGCATCCAGAGCGTGAGGCACCTCAGGGCCTGATGAAGTAGCTGTCATGGCTCGCGGCCTTTCCTGTAGTGCGATCGGTGAGTATAAAGTGGACAGGGACGCGGGCCGACGCATTCGGTTCGGCCATGACTTGCACGCGGAATTCGCCAACGCTGTTCGCCGGTACCCGCAGGGACGGCACGGCGACGTCTCCAGCCCCCAGCAGCTCGACACGACGCGTGGTCAGGCCGTCGATTTTGACGGCGTAATCGCGATCGGAATGGGTCTTGTTGAGCACCTTGATCTGGTAGTTGTTGCGTATGGTGCCGTCCGAAAGCCGCACATATAGCGGGGATCGGTTATGGATGATGTTCAGTTCCGTCTCGGTCCGCAGCACAATGGCCCCCAGCATCAATCCACCAACGAGAAACAGGATGGCGGCATAGAAGACCGTGCGCGGCCGGATCCATTTCATTCGCCCGCGGGTGGGGACCGCCTGGCGCGCGATCTCATCGGCGCGCCGGTGCTGGTTGTTTTCCGTGTCATAATGAATGAGCCCGCGCGGCAGCTTCATTTTTTCCATGACGTTGTTGCAGGCATCGACACACAATCCGCAGGAAATGCATTCGTATTGCAGGCCATTGCGTATATCGATGCCCATGGGGCAGACGACGACGCAGGCAGTACAATCGATGCAATGGCCCCTGCCCTCCCAACTCGTGCCTATTTTATGCTTGCCTCGGGGTTCACCGCGTTCGCCTGCGTAGGATATAATCAAGGTATCCCGGTCAAACATGGCCGACTGGAACCGGGCATAGGGGCAGGCGAATTTGCAGATATTTTCCCGTGCATACCCGGCCATAAAGTAGGTCGAAAGCGTCAGCGCGATAATCCACACGAGCGTCAGGCCGGGCAGATCAAGATGCAGGATGCCGTCAAGCAAGGTCGGGGCGTCATTGAAATAAAAGACCCACGCCCCACCAGTGGCCAGCCCGATCAGCAACCAGATGGCGTGGGTAAGTAACTTCTTCCAGATCTTTTCCAGCGTCCAAGGCGCAGCATCCAGCTTTCGGCGCGCATTGCGGTCACCCTGGATCAGATGTTCCACCAGGACGAACAGGTCGGTCCATACGGTTTGCGGACACGCATAGCCGCACCAGACGCGCCCGAGCAGGGACGTGGCAAAAAAGAGCCCAATGGCCGCCAGAATAAGCAGTCCGACCAACAGGTAAACCTCCTGAGGCCAGATTTCGATGCCGAAGAAATAGCCGCGCTGTCCGACCAGATCGATCAGGATGGCCTGGTCCGGCACGTGCGGGCCGCGATCGTAACGCAGCCAGGGCGCGGCGTAGTAAATACCCAGCAAGACCACCATGGCCGTCCACTTCAAGGTGCGGAACAGGCCATGGGTGCGCTGAGGATATATCTTCTCATCCTTGGCGAATAGTTGAACCACGGCTACTCGCCACCCCCCAGGGAATGCACATAGAGGGCAACCATGCGTTGGTTGTCATCGCTGAGGCGATGTTTCCAGGTCGGCATGACGCCGGCGCGGGCATTGGTGATCGTCTCGACGACGTCGGCGCGACGCCCGCCATAGAGCCAGATTGCGTCATTCAGGCGTGGCGCGCCCAGGTCACGATTACCTACACCGCCTTCGCCGTGGCAGGACACGCAGTTTGTCGCAAAAAGCGCCTGACCGCGTACCCAGGATGCCCCAGGGTTCGCTGGCGTGCCATGGGACAATTGCAGCACATAGGTGGCCACATCCTGAATCTCATCGCGCTTCAGGATCGCCCCGAACTTTGGCATCTGGGTTGTGTGGGTGTCCGGATCTGTGGACCGCGATCCAACCTGAATCGTGTGATAGATTGTGTCCACCTTACCGCCAAACAGCCAATCGTCATCATTCAGATTGGGGTAGCCTTTGCGTCCTTCACCGCCACTGCCGTGACAGGCCGCGCAGTTCTCCTTGAAGACCACGGCACCGCCGGCGCGGGCAAATTCATATACGGCGGGATCGGCACGAACCTGATCGAAGCTTTCACTATGAAAACGCGCCAGATAGGCCCCTTGCCGATCGGTGATTTCCTTCTGCTCGGCCTTGAGCTTGGTGTACTGCGTCCAGCCGAACAGGCCCCTGGTGTGCCCGCTGATGGAGGGCCAGGCCGGATAGACCACCCAGTATCCGATGGCGAAGACGATGGTGATCATCCACACGGTTAGCCACCATCTCGGTGCCGGCGTGTCCAGCTCCTTCAGGCCATCCCAGTCGTGACCAGTGGTTTCGGTTCCGCTAATCGGATCGACCTCAACGTTCGGGTCGCTGTTATTCCCCTTAGTTTTCTTCGACATTGTCTGTGTCCTCTTGAAGGGGAATAAGCCCGTAGGATTGGAGGCGCAGGCGGTTAGTTGGCCAGTACGCCCAGATGCAGATGGCGAAGAAGGTCGCCGAAAAGGCGAGCAAAACGGCCATACCTATATGTGTGTGGTTCATTTTATCACCGTCTTGGGCTCAACCGCCGCGGCGGCATGCAGTTCGAAATCAGGGTCGTAGGTCGTAAAATCGACCTGGGTGCCCAGTTGCTGGAGGTAGGCGATCAAGGCGTCCATTTCGGTCGGCGTTCCCGGTATGCCACCAAAGGCCTGAGGTACGACCTTGGCACCGTAACGGGCCTGCAAGCCCGATGCATCCTCATCCGGCAGGGTCTGCAAGGCCGCATCCTGCTGGGCATTGGCGATGTCGTCCTTTGTATAGGGCACGCCTTCAAAGCGGAGGACCTTCATACGATCGCCCAGGTCCCAGGTCTGCAAATAGGTCTTCGCCAGGAAGTCGTAATTGGGCATGATCGATTCCGGCACGACGCTGCGCGGATTGGTCAGGTGCTCGACATGCCACGCATTGGAGTACTTGCCGCCGACGCGGGCCAGATCAGGCCCCGTCCGTTCTGAGCCCCAAACAAAGGGATGGTCGTACATGCTTTCTGCGGCCAGAGAATAATGGCCGTAGCGCTGAACTTCATCGCGCAAAGGACGGATCTGCTGGGAATGGCAGACATTGCAGCCTTCGCGGATGTAGATGTCCTCACCTGCCAGCTCCAGCGGTGTAAGCGGACGAATACCCTTAACCGGCTCGATGGTCGTTTGCATCCGAAACAGCGGGACAATTTCAACAATGCCACCTATGGAGACGGCGACTACCGCGAAGATTAGCAACAATATGGAGTTGCGTTCGAGTTTCTTGTGACTTTCCAACATGGCGCGCTCCTTATTCCGCCGCCGCCAAAACGGGTGATGGCGCGGGTGTTTGGCTGTTGGCAGGCAGGGCGTCAGGCGATTGGATCGTCTTCCAGATATTCCAGACCATGATCAGCGCGCCGATCAGGAACAAGGCGCCGCCGACCGCGCGAATGATGTAATAGGGGTGCATGGCCTGAACGACCTCGACGAACGAGTAGGTCAGGAAGCCCATCTTGTCGTAGGCACGCCACATCAGGCCCTGCATGATGCCGGCGACCCACATCGACGTGATGTAGACAACGATGCCGACCGTGGAGATCCACAGGTGCAGGCTGATCGCCTTGGTCGAGTACATGCCCGCCTTTTTCCACAAATGGGGAACGAGGTAGTATATAGCTCCGAACGAGATATAGGCGACCCAGCCGAGCGCACCGGCGTGGACGTGACCGATGGTCCAGTTGGTGTAGTGCGACAAGGAGTTGACCGTCTTGATCGACATCAGCGGTCCTTCGAAGGTCGACATGCCGTAGAAGGACAGCGCAATGATCATGAACTGAAGGATCGGATCGTCCCGCAATTTGTGCCAGGCGCCCGAGAGGGTCATCATGCCGTTGATCATACCGCCCCAAGACGGCATCCACAGCATGATAGAGAAGGTCATGCCCAGGGTTTGTGCCCAGTCCGGCAGGGACGTGTAGAGAAGATGGTGCGGTCCCGCCCAGATATAGATGAAGATCAGGGACCAAAAGTGGATAATGGAGAGACGATAGGAATAGACCGGACGCTCCGCCTGCTTGGGGATATAGTAGTACATCATGCCCAAAAAGCCGGCGGTGAGGAAAAACCCGACCGCATTGTGCCCGTACCACCATTGTATCAGTGCGGACTGGACGCCCGCGAACAGGGAATAGCTCTTCGTTGAAACGGGCGAAATGGGAATGGCCAGGCCGTTGACCAGGTGCAGGATGGCAATGGTGACGATGAAGGCCAGGAAAAACCAGTTGGCGACATAGATGTGCTTTTCCTTGCGCAGGGTGAGCGTCATCAGGAAGTTGATCAGGTACACCACCCAGACGACGGTCAGCCACAGGTCGGCATACCATTCCGGCTCCGCATACTCCTTGCCCTGGGTAACGCCGAACAGATATCCCAGCCCCGCCATCAGGATGAAGGCCTGGTAACCCCAAAAATGGAACCAGGCCATCTTTGTGGAAAACAGCCGTGTATGACAGGTCCGTTGGACTACGTGGTAGGACGTGGCGAAGAGAATATTACCGCCGAATGCAAAAATAACGGCGGAAGTATGCAGGGGCCGCAAACGGCCGAAGTTCAGATAGGGCTCAATGTTGAACACAGGAAACGCCAACTGAATCGCAAGCAAAAGCCCGACCGCAAAACCGGCGATCGCCCAGAACATGGAGGCGATGGTGAAATATTTGATCACCAATTCGTCGTAACGCGGCGCCGGGCGCGGCGGCGGCGCAGATGCCGCCGTCATCGACAGGGCGGGATTCAGGGTTTGCACAGCTCTCTTCCTCTTTTTTTTCACGTACTCAGCCGACCGCCAGGGCCAGCAGAATCACGCCATTTACGCCAAGCGCCGCCAGGGTCAGGCCATCCTGAAGCCTGGGGCTCGTTTTTAGTAGATTGCCCGAGGCGAAGCTCAGGCTCATAAGTGCCGGTGTGGTGCCAAGGCCGAACAGCAACATGCCAACCCCACCCGCCAGCGGACTGGCCGTCGTCGCCACAGCCAACAAGGCCGTGAAAATCAGCGGACACGGTATGAAGCCCAGAGACACGCCCATCAGGTAGCGCCGCCAAATGTCCGTCGTCGTCGCCAAACGTTTCAAAGCGCCCAGATCACACGCGCCCGCTAGACCGCCCGGCAGGCGGAACGGCAGAACGATACCCAGTCGCCGCAAAAGCCGGCCGGCGAACAGGGACAGGAACAGAACCGCAACCAGCCCCAGCACCAAATGACGCAACAGGGCAAACCCGTTCCAGGTCGAAATGAGATGAAAGCTGGCGCCCGCCACCACGCCCAGTCCGGCATAGGTGGTGACACGTCCGGCATGATACGGCAGCAGCAACCGCGCCAGCTTCCCCTTTGTCGCCACGCTGCCAACCTGCGCCAGGACAAATCCCGAACACATGGTCAGACAATGTGTGACGCTCCCACCTAGGCCGGCAAGAAACAAGGAGAGGAGAATCGGCCTCTGGACTGCGGTTATGTCACCGCATATTTGCTGCCAAAACGCCTCGCCCACTGCCCTGCCCACGCCTGATCGGTTACTGGATGACTCCAACCTGAATATGCAACTGACTGCGCAGACAGGCCGAGCCGATGACTGGTGACAAGAATCGCAACCAGCCCTTGTCATTGCCAGACCATGACCGGGCGCGTCTGTATTTGATCGAAATCAAATCGACGGTGTGCATCTTGCCATTAGCCATTGAATTATAAGGATTAGCGACGATTTGACGCACGATTGCGCCGGTGCCTCTGACGGACGCGGCGCGCCATTGAGGTCCGATATATCGCGGGTAAGGGGTATTCTCACGATCATATCGGCGACCTTTACCGATACGCCCAGGCTCTACGGGATCATGTCAGCATATCGACTGCCGGATCTTACACGCAATGGGTGCGACCTTCTGTCCGTCCTGTATTTGATCACGGTCAAACCCATTCAGTCCACTAACCGCTACCGAAGAGCATCCGAAGCAAGCTCAAGGAGGCGGCCATGAAAGACGCGACATTACGCAAGCACATTCTCGACGAACTCGAATTCGATCCGGCAGTTGACGCCCAGCACATAGGCGTTTCTGTCGACGATGGCATCGTCAGCCTGTCGGGTCATGTCACAAGCTACGCCGAAAAGCGCGCGGCCGAAAACGCTGTGAGCCGGGTGCGCGGCGTGCGCGCCATCGCCGAAGACATTGCCATCGTTGCCAGGCAGCCCGCCAAAGTCAGTGATGAAGATATAGCCCGCCAAGCGCTGGCCATCATTTCGTGGGACACCACCATTCCTAAGGACAAGGTGAAAATCCGGGTTGAGAACGGTTGGGTCACTTTGGATGGGGACGTCGATTCCTACTTTCAACGCCGCAACGCCGAAGACGCGGTTCATCGGCTGGCCGGCGTCGAGGGCATAACCAACCGCATCAACATGCGTATCGCCGCCCAACCGGCCGACATTCACGAACGCATCGTCGCCGCCTTCCATCGCGATGCCAGCCTCGATCCGTCCGACATTCGCCTGACGGCCTTCGGCGGCAAGGTGACTCTGGATGGCACGGTTCACACCCTCTACGAACGCCAGTTGGCCGAACGTGCCGCCTGGAGCGCGCCGGGCGTCACCTATGTCGAAAGCCATCTGCGGGTCGATGAAACCGCCCCAGTGAACTGAGACCGGCGACCATCCATGACTGGCCGCCGCGACCACTATGCGCATATTCTGGAACAGGCCAGGCGGCTGCCCCGCATTCGTGTCTGCATCGTCCACCCAACCGATGGGCACGTATTGCAGGCTGCGGCTGAAGCGGAGGCCGCAGGCCTGATTACACCTATCCTTGTCGGTCCGCGCGCCCGGATCCAGACCGCAGCCACGGCGAGCGGCATCGATATAGCCTCTTGGCGCCTGGTAGATACTCCCCATAGCCACGCCGCCGCGGAACAGAGCGTTATCATCGCTGCCAGCGGAGAAGCGGATGCATTGATGAAAGGCGCCCTGCACACCGATGAATTATTGACCGCGGTCTTGGCAAAGACCGCCGGCCTCAGAACGGAAAGCCGGGTCTCTCACGCTTACGTTCTCGACGTTCCGATGTATCATAAGCCGCTCATTGTCACCGATGCGGCCGTCAATATCGCGCCATCGCTCGACGACAAGGCCGATATATGCCGCAACGCCATCAACCTGTGGCGCAGCTTGTTCGGCGATGCCCGTAAACCAAAGCTCGCCGTTTTGTCGGCGGTCGAAACCGTCATGAGCGCGATGCCGTCAACGCTTGACGCGGCCGCCCTGTGCAAGATGGCCGAGCGCGGGCAGATATCGGGCGCCATCATCGACGGCCCCCTCGCCTTCGACAATATCATAAGCCGTGACGCCGCAGCGGATAAAGGGCTCGTATCGGATGTCGCGGGCGATGCGGATATCATCTTGGTTCCGAATATTGAAACCGGGAACGCCCTGGCTAAGGAACTGATCTATCTGGGGCACGCCCAAGCCGCCGGCATTGGGCTGGGCGCACGGGTGCCCATCATCCTGACCAGCCGGGCCGACAGCGTCCACACCCGTCTGCTATCATGCGCCCTGGCACAATATCTCACCGACGCCCGCCAGAAAGGACTGATAAAATGAACGACGCCCTGCTTGTTCTGAATGCCGGTTCGTCCAGCCTGAAATTTCGGCTGTTCGCCATGGCGCCGGACCTGCCCTGCCTCGTCGGCGGGAAGATAACCGACATTGGCAATCGCCCCACCTTCCGGGCGCAGTGGTACAGCCCGCAGACCGATGACAAGCGTTCCACAGAAGAGATTCAGGACTTGTCTGCCTATACCGATATGAACCTGGCCGTAACCTATATCCTCAATTGGCTCAGCTATTACACTAAGCCTTGGGATATAAAGGCCTGCATCCACCGGATCGTTCACGGCGGATCGGATTTCGACAGCGCAACCGAATTGGACAGCCAGACTGTCGATGACCTGAGCGCACTCAATAGCTTGGCGCCACAGCATCAGCCGCACAATCTGGCCGCCGTTAAGGCCATGTGGACCGACAATCCGCAACTGCGGCAATTCGCCTGCTTCGACACCGCCTTCCATGCGCATCATGACAGGCTACACCACGAATTTGCCCTGCCCGCTCGACTTCGCGCCCAGGGCGTCAGACGCCACGGCTTTCACGGACTGTCCTATGGCTGGATTGCTCACCGCCTGAAATGCGATCATCCGCACCTGTCAAAGGGCAAGGTTGTCGCCGCCCATCTGGGTAATGGTGCCAGCCTCTGCGCCATGATGAACGGGAGAAGCATAGACACAACCATGGGCATGACCGTACTCGACGGCCTGCCCATGGGCACGCGATGCGGCGCTATCGATCCAGGCGCAGTGATATACATGCAGCAAAATCTGAGAATGCCCATCGAAGACATCGCCGACGCGCTCTATAACGAGTCCGGCCTCAAGGGCTTGTCGGGGATCAGCAACGACATGAAAGCCCTTCTGGACAGCGACGCCCCACGGGCGGCGTTCGCGGTTGACTATTTTGCGCTGAAAACCGCCCAACAGATCGCAGCCATGGCGGTGAGCCTGGGCGGCATGGACGGACTGGTGTTTACCGGCGGCATAGGTGAAAACGCGGCGCCCGTCCGCGACAAGATATTGAACCACCTGGCCTTCCTGGCGCCCTTTGAAACCCTTGTGATTGCGGCGAACGAAGAACGTCAGATGGCGACGGAGGTATACAGAAACTATTTCCAGGCAGCCGTGCCCGCGTGATTTGCCCCCTATCAAATACAGCCTGTCCCAGACAGTCCAAGATATCTATTCCTACGTAGCCAAGCTTATATGAGAAAGGATACATTGCCATGTCTACCCTGACATCCCTCTCCGCCGTGGCTCCGGTCACACGCCCCGTCAACGATCTCGATGAACTGAGTGCAACCCTCATCCAGACACGAGAAACACTATCTTGTGTCTCTGAAAACTGTCTAAACCTGACGCAAGCCTGGCTGGAGATGGCGCTGCAAGCAAGCACGACGCTGTCTCGTGTGACAACCGAAGCGGGGCAGGCATGGATCAATAGTTGGGCGCAGGCCCTCCAGTATGTTGCTGAGGCCAGCGGCGACGCCATGGCCTGCACAAGCCTTTACGATGTCATCGCTCTGCCAGCTGACCAGATGGCGCGCTTAACCAAAATGGCCGAAGGGGCGACCGCGCGCTACGCACATCTTTACGACACCGCCACGCGCGGAGGTGAGGCTCTGGCCTCCCTGACCAGCGCCATTTCAGAACAGGCCTTACAGACGGCTATCGAAGCCCCACTTAATCACCCGATCCGCTTGCGTGACGTCGCCTGAAAACGGCGAACGCGCGCTCATAGCCGGCACGAATTATCCCCCTTCGTGCCGGCTATTCTTTATGATCGGCGGCGCTCTGCTCTTCAATCGCGCCAGAGGCAACCAATTACCTCAAGATCCTTGAAAATATACGCGGAGGGCGGGCTGCGCCTTTACCAGTAAGTCCGCGGCCATGCGTCCAAAAAAGGCGGAGCCTTTGGGACCGACGTGCGTATAGTCAAAGGCTTGCTTGACCGAGCTATCGGCTTGGGACGCATCGGTAAAGATCGCCGGCACGGAGGTGCCTGTGTCCTGGGTATCGAGAATATTCTGAGGAATAGGCTGGCCTGCCAGGGAATTGGATTCGGGCAACCCCATCGCCTGGACGGCGGCATAGCTTTCTGCATTGAGGTCCATCAAGGCCACGCCTTCGCTGCGTGCGACTAAGCGGGTCGCCGTCGCCCATGGCAAAAGATCCGGATTGACGCGACCGTTCCTGAAATGGCGCTGAGTCAGCGGTGTGACAAGGACCGGAACGCCGCCAGCCTTAACAACATCACGAGCGTAGTTGCGCATGTTGACGGGAAACTCCGTCTCGATATTGGTGTGGCGTTCCGGCTTGGACGACCCGTCGTTATGGCCGAACTGAATCAATACATAGGTCGCCTGAAATCCCTGGCGATCGGTGACCTGGCTCATCACCTTGTCCCACAGGCCTTCGACACGATAACTTTTCGAACTGCGCCCACCGCGCGCCGCATTAATACAGGTGACTTCTGGACGAAATTGCGCGCAGAACCCCAACCCATATCCGCTTTTGTCGGTCATGGTTGAATCCCCGACCAAGATGATACGTATCGGTTTCAGCGTTTGTGCCATTACAGGCGACGCGAAAAGTCCGATGACAACGCCAAGCCCGGCAATGCATAAGCGACGTGAAATTTTCATGGCAACATCCTGATGTTTATCAGTCTTTCTCTTCTTTGATCTAGTTATGCCTAAAAGACACAAGGTCGACAGCGTAGCGACCATTCATTTCACAAATTCGGCGCCATAGGTTTCGGCCGTATCGCCCACGAGGGCAAGGTTTCCGATCGCCGCCATGGCCCACTGCGCCGCGCCATTGGTCGACACTTGCGGGTCTTCATCGACGGCGTGCAAGACGTTCGGTCCAACGACCCTCTGGGTTTCTGGGCGAAGCCGCGTCGGTCGCCCCTCCCCTTGCAAAAATTCCTGCCAGGCGCGTTTGGCCAGGGCGGGATCTTTCAATTCACGCGCCGCATAGGCGGTAAAGCGTGAATGGGCTTCGCGTAACGACCGTCCCTTCGGCACGCTGCCCAAAAAAGCGGCGATTTCAGCTTCTGGAGCATTGTAATATTTGCAGTAATCGAGCCAGACTTTTTTATAAGCCGGTACATCCAGAAGCTTGAACAACTCCATGTGGATTTCAAACACGCCGAACACGCCGTTCAGATGGGAGACGCTGACCTTGTCCCCTGCACCAAGGAACTTACCGGTCTTCAGGTCGAAGGGCGCACCGCCGGCGAACCAGCCATATTTCATTTTGGCGATTGAGTTCATGCCGTTGAGAATGCGGTCACGCCATTGGGTATCCCCCGTACGCTCCCATTCGGTCAGCCATGCCGGCAGGAACGCGCCCCAGCTGGTGCCAAAGGCGCAATCGACCGTGCCGGGAATACGTTGGCGAATGCCCAGGCCGCTCCCTCCCTTGGCGCCCACCTTGCGCTCAATAAAGACTGTCTGCAAAGACTCTTCGGAATGGATCAGGTCACGCATCAGGTCGCCAACGCGTTCATCGGTGGTCAGATAATAGTAGAAGCGGCGATAGGCGGCGTTGCTGACGCGGGGCTGCTTGGACGAATCGCTGAAATGCTGCACGCCATGACGGGTCCCGAAACCCTTGTATGGCCCCAGATGATAGACATCGACCTCACCGGTATGCCGGGTCATGGCTTCGGCCATGCGGAAGACATCGGCGCGGCCTGTCCTCAAATAGCCGTACCACATCATCATGTCGGTGGAGAGCTCGGAGTTGTCCCACGCGAACCCACCAATATCATAACGCCAAACATGGCGATCGGCATCGTAGGCGTGCATGACGTCGCCATAGTTCCAGAACCCGTACCAGCGATGCTGTTCGATCTGGCTGAGATAGTAGTCAAGCTGGTAGGTAAAGCGGTTTTCGATCGCGGCCTTAACGGGCGTCGATGAATCCGGTACGGTCCATTCACCAAAAACATCAGCGGCGAGCAAACGTTCAGGCGACACTATCAGACGCGGCGCCTCAGCTACATTGCTAGCCATAGCCGCCAGGCGCTCGCGGTCCGGTGTCGACGCCAGGGCCCAAAGGGTCAGTTCGCTTGTCCGTGCAATGCCGTAAGGCGTGTCATATCCGGGTTCATAGTCTTCATAGGTGATATTGAGCCCGGCATTCTGCTTGTCATAGGTATCCATACCCCAGACGGGGCGGTAAGACCGCATATCCATGGCCGGCGCATCGGGGGACCATAGCCATGCCGTGACGCTGGCCATGTCGGTCACCGCATCGCGGATATCAAGCCGGGTCGGTGCTCTTTGCCAGAAATCCTTTAGACCCAGGGCCACGCCGCCACCTGCCCCACCGGTATAAACAAAGCCCGACGCGCGGCGATCTCCGGCCGCGTCTATCCAGGCTTGGCCGGCCTGGGTCCGCTTGCGAAGGCTGAACCCATCGGCATTGGACTGAGACAAGGTAAAGTCGCTCCAGGTCGGGATAGTATCGAGCCCTTGCCCAACCCCTTGCTGCATACCGGATATATCGGGTACGGCACGCCCAGCGATCTGCGCCTCGCGGAAAGCCTTGCCAGGGTCGCGGCGCAAACCGGTCAGCGGGCGCACCGCCTCCCCCCAAATCCCGTTGTCCTGGCCGGAAAACCGCACATGGCGGTTATGGGGCGCATCAGACATCGGCACGGCCGCCGTCAGACCCAGTCCGCGGATGAAATCCTTGTGGTTATCGCCATCGAATATGAAGCTATGGACAATGCGCAGGCTTTCCGCCCCGGCATAGGCATAGAGGCGGACGGTAAAGGGCAGCCATTCGCGACCATTCCCGACATGCTTGCCTTCCAGTTTGATGACTGCGCGCACGGGACCGCTCTGCTCGACGGTAAGCTTTGTAACCGTGCCTTGATAACGAGTCTGAGTCACCGTTTCGGCCTCATCCAGCGATGCCGCGCCCTGACACAGGCAGGTCAAGCCGACAGCGCCCATGACGGGCTTACCCGCCCGCGTGGCCGATGCGACCAATTGGGACCCGGCGGTTGGGATCGTCCAGGTCAGATCCCCCGACGTGATGATAACAGCCTGCGCACTCTGCTTAATACTCACCGGCGCCTGCGGCGCAACTCCCGCACCAAGCGTCAGCTTATAAGCCTTCGCCGGTGCCGACGACGACACCACTGCGTGGCCGGACCATTTCAAGGAACCGTCCGGCCAATAGGCCGCCGGCCAGGACTGAACGGCCAGTTCACCACTGGACGAACTCAGGCTGAAGGCTGCGTTCGCATTGACCGCACCGCGCGGCCAAGGCACCCCAAAGGCACCGCCTTCAAAATGGATCGGAGCATCACCGTCCAGCCAGTGCGCCACGGTATCGGGAGCTGACGCCTTCGTAGGCTTGGCGACTACCGTCGCTGCGCTAGACGCAAGAACGCCAGCAGCAGCCGCGTGAAGAAGCAATTGGCGCCGGGACAAGTCGGACATAAATTTCCTCGCGATGATAAGTGAGCGCTCCCCGGCGCGCCACACGACGATGAAATGAACACGATTGCGCAAAATAAGTCAATCTTGATCATAATGCAGAAAAAACGCCAGCTCCGTAAAAGAGCTGGCGCAAGAGTTTCAGGGAGGAACGCGTTTACTAGTAGCGGAGGGTAAAGCCAGTGGTAACCCGGTAGCCGGCATAACCGACTTCCATGATCGATTCGACACCGTCGCTATAGGTCAGGTACGAGCCTTGAGTGGTCAGCTTGGCCTTCTCCTTGCGGATGTTGGTCGCCTGCACAAAGACTTCGGCATGCTCATTCAGCTTATGATTGATTTTGAAATCAAGATACTGAGATTCTGCGGTATAGGTTGGAGAGCCCGGGTTGTAAGGCAGACGTACGGTCTGATAGCCGTCGCCAGGATAGTTAGCCCCAGTCGTCACGCCGCAGGAAGAGATACAGTTGAAGCTATCTGAACGGCCCTGCCAGGCGAGACGCGCAGTGGTGCGACCGTCATCGTACCACAAGGAGAGGTTGGCGTAGTAGCTTGGCTCGCCAACCGGCGGCATCAGGTCGCCGCTGTTCGGGTCGCGGATACCTCCCTGGGTCGTGGAAGACTCGATGGTTGCATAGTTTCCATCCATGCCAAGGTATTTGAGCTTCCACGGCAGGAAGGTAAATGCCGTCTTGAAGGCATATTCCTTGCCTCGACGCACAAAGGCGTTGGAATTGACGTACGTGGTATAAGTATAGTCTTCGTTGGATACATCCTTACCGGTAATCGGGTCTATCGCGCCTGTACCGGCCAATAGTTTACCGGTATTGTTGCCTTGCGTGGAGACACCGCCGGACTTGATATCGTTCTTGAATACGGCGAACGAGAACTGCGTATCCCTATTCGGATACCACTCGAGGCTCCAATTGTGGTTGTTTGAAATAAACGGATTAAGTGCAGGATTGCCGAAAGTGGTACAAGCCTCTGCCGCATCCGACTGATCTTTTCGTTGGTCAATCTCGCACTGCCCCCCCGGCAAAAGATAGTTCAACCCAGGACGCGCGATGACCTTACCGGAATAGTAACGCGCCACCAGCTTATCGCGCAAAACCCACAGATTATAATTATAGCTGTGCATCCAGTCGGTGGTTTCGTTTTGAACCGATACAATATTGTTAGCCGTATAGGTGGTAGTGGCATTATTCAGAGTCGACGGGGTACAATCCGCCAAGCTATTGCACCGACGGGCGACGATATTCGTCGTGCCAGTTCCATTCACCTCCGTCTTGACCATACGGACGCCCATATTACCGTTGAAGAGCATGTCAAACGGCAGTTCCTGCTCGAATTCGGTCATGAAATAGGCCGCAAACGTCTTTTCATTCGCCTGCGATTTCAGCATGTCATACATCTTGCCATCGCTGGCCATACATACCTTGACACAATCAAAGTTGTAATATTTGAGCGGATCGCCGCCCGCGCTGTAAGCTGCCGTTTTGGATGCTTCCTGGATCAGATTGTAGAACTTCTGCACATCGATCTGGGACCAACCGTCAATCAAATTGCCGCGGTCCGGATAGCCAGCGAAAAACTGGTTCGTGGGCGGCAGGAAGACTTGGCCCAGAATATTCTGCAGGTCTTGAGGACGCATTGTGAACGTCCCTTCGTGGTTAGTCCCAAGATCAGTATTGGCCAGATAACCGTAGTTACAAGGCAGGGCACCGGCGGGTGCTGAAGTCCCGGCCGCACCATACTTGGTATCGTCACAGGCGCGCACAACGCTACGTAAAGTAGAACGTGCGATGACAACCGGCGTCACGCCAGGCGAAGCGGGAACAACCGTGCGCCCACCGCCGCCCCAGCCGGTACTGGTATATTCGCGGGCGTTGAAACCCGACGAAACATTTTTGAAAAAGGGAACCTTGTTCTCAAAATTATAGGCCAAATCAACACGAGCCGTGTTTTCAGACGTCTCGGACAAGCGTGGCGACATCTGAATGCCGACATTGAAGCTTACCCATGGCTGTTGGGCGGCTGTGTAGGCCCCCATCTGTCCTGGCACGCAAGGGTTAGTGGCGCTCGGCGTACAGGCGCCGCGTGTCGTTGCCACTGGCCTTGTAACCGTGTAGAGAGACGGATCACTGTTTTGCAGACTGGACGGATAGGCAATGCTCCAAAGCCCGCCATCGCTGCGCGAAATCGTTGCAGAGCCGTAGGTGTAGGTCAGCCCCGGATTTATACGGTAGTCGTAGCGACTATATTCCGACTCAGACCGCCCGAAAATGCCTTTGGCTGTAAACGGGCCGCGGTGAAAATCAAAGCCAGTCGAAATATAACTGGATCGAATATCATTGACGTTCTGGATCTGGTCGGTGCTGATTGCGCCGTCGGTGATAGTGCCTGAAATGAGATGGTGACTGTCGTCAAAGACCAACGAATCGGGAACCAGGTTGACGGCCACACCACGGACGCCGTTCGCCGATGCAGCCGCATTATTTGGCGCAACGGACCCACCCAGACTGATCCCGTCATAGATGTAGTAACCGGAATTCGGCACCGCATTTCGTACGCCGGCGGTATCAAGATAAGCGACACCATTATAGGCGGGATTGCCACCGTTAGCGGGAATGCTGATCTGCCCTGATGGATTGAAGTTGATGCCACCGACGTTGTACGTCAATTGTGTGTCATGGTTTTTACGATGGTTAAATGTTCCGCGAACAAAAACATCGAGATCATCATTGACGCGATAGTCGGCGCGCAGATCGATCGTCTGACGCATTTCGATATTCTGGCGGACGAAGTAACGAATGAGCGAAGGCGTGTAATCGCCCCATTGATTCAAGCATGTCATTAGTTCGTTGGTGCGCTGCGCCGTTGCGGCCGAGTTGCCAGTCAGGAGCGGGAACGCCGCGTAACAATCGGCTTTGGTTGCGGCGGCCGCAGACTTTGTCAACAGCGACAGAGGTGTTTCCGTGCTGCCGTTTCCGAACACCGTGTTGATGCCCGCGCCAGAGAGGGTCGAAGGGTTAAATGTAAAGGTTTTATTGGGTGAATTATCTAAATCGACCGCCGCCGTACCCACAACATTGCCGGAACCCGCAGCGGTGAAATTTCGCATTAGACCCGTGCCGCCGTTAGACTGGGTAATCGCATTATTGTCGTTCTGAATATTCGACTGCGACATATTCAACAAGATGCCCAAACGGTCATTCATGAACTTGCGCGTGGCAATCAGGTTATAACCTGGCGTCCACTTCTTGCTGAGCGAGTTTTGTGTCTGGTCAAAACGCAGCGAAAGGAAAGGCTTCTTGAAGTCCAGTGCGGTACGAGACGTGACCTGGATAGATCCGCCGATACCGCCTTCGGTCATGGCGGCAGTGGAGCCCTTCACCACGTCGACACTCTTGATCAAATCCGCCGGAAATTCACGGAAATCCTTATTGCGACCACTTCCGCCAAATTGGAGACCGCCCGTCGTGGAGGTGTCCTGAACACCCAGGCCATCGATTTCGACATTGACCTGGTCAGATGTCGAACCGCGTAAGGCAACCGTTTCGCCTTCGCCGTAGTCCGAACGGGACAGGGCGACCCCCGCGATACGCGAAATGGCTTCGCCAATATTTCTATCAGGGAATTTGCCGACGTCTTCCGCCACGATGGAATCCGTGGCCGTCTTGGCCTTCTTCTTGCGGTCAATCGACGAACGCTGCGATCCACGTGTGCCAACAACGATCACCTCGGTGGCGCCAGACGTATCGGCCGCCGGAGCAGCGTCCTGTGCAAAAGCCGCTTGCGTCAGCGTCATGCCGGCGAACACTGTGACGATCGTCATAGCGGTGCCGCGGCACAAATAACGGCTGAATAGACTGGTATGGCTGATCTTCATAGTTTCCTCCTGATGCGGTCGAACACACACTCTTTTTTATTGTCGCGTGCTCGTCCGGTGACTTATCCCTGTGCCCGCTAGACGCGGAACGTTTGAAACGCAGAGGTCATCCTATGCACCTCCCCAAAAGACGCTTCGTCTAATGCTCACATCCTCATTGATTGAATTTGACAAGTCAAGACGACTGTGACCGAATTTAAGCTTAAATAGCATCATTCCAATCATATTGCGACCCAAAAGTAACACAAATGACACAATTTAGGCCAATTAAGAGGCGGGATCGCATCGACACGCCGCAATAAGATCACATTCACTCATATTCAATCATTACACAGATGGAGTGACTTCGACGGCGTATACGTGAATGGGCCCATGCATGTTGGAGCGAAACACCAACCATTTCCCGTCTGGTGTGAATTGCAGATTGGGTTCCGTGCGGTAATCGTGCCGCGCCATATTGACCAGCTTTTGCGCCCGCAGCACACCCGGGCGCACCAGATCCGCAGCATTGGGCGCGGACACACCCAAGTCTTCAATGATGTCTGGCCGGAAGAGATAAAGCCACTTCCCATCCTTGGCGAAAGCAACCATTTCCGAATCGCCACCGTCGCCGGCAAATAGCTTGCCATCGCGCGAAATCTGGAAATGAACCGACCATTCGTCTCGGTCCATATGATACCAGATGCGTTTCCGCGTCTTCAGATCGAAACTGGCCAGCCAGAAATCCTCGCTGCGCGGCGTTTGCAGGTCATAGAGAATGCGCTGACCATCGAAACTGAAGAACTCGTGACCAGCGATCTCCATGTTCATGGTACGCTTATGGATATTCTGCTTCTGCGTCCCGTCTGTGCGGATGGTCCATATCCGGTCAACGCTGTGCCAGGGCCCTTCGTGGCAATACATGATCTGTTGCGGATCGGTCGGAGAAAACTGGACGTGGTTCAACCAATCGGTAGAGGCGGTCACAACCTTGCGCTCACCCGTTGCAATGTTGAGCGTGAAGATTTCCATCGGGATGTTTTGCGCCAAGCGGTCGGCCATGCGCACTTCTTTTGCGGCCGCAAACGACAAGGGCTTGCCGTCTGGACCCACGGCATTGTACCCCCCATCCGTACCGGCAACCTTCGGACCAGGCTGCAGGTCGTAAGACCGCTCCGCCCACGTGCCGACCATCAGCGTGTCGTCGGCGTTCACTGACATGATACCGCCCTTAACGTCGGCGGCTATGGTCGTAATCGCACCATTTGCCATGTCAATGGTCACAATCTCACCACCTGTCGGCTTACCGTCGGCTTCGCGCCCCGTCTTGCGTGCGTAAAGCCGTGGTTGAGAGCGCGACATCATCATCGCGCGGTATCCCTTGCCGGTCAGCGGTGTAACCGCCCAGGTTTGCAAGTCGACTTTCATAATGCCTGACGGCGAATCGTAGACCATCCATCGCCCGTCGGGCGTAAAGGCGTTGTCGTGGAAATACAGGGATTTGGAGCCAGCTTCCGTCGAGATGCAGATAATCCGATGGCCCGTATCCGCATCGATCCATTCCTTCGGCAAAGCGGGTTCAGCGGCCTCGGCGACCGCAACGGGCAGGGCCGCCAGCGTCGTCAACGCCGCAGCGCTTTTCAGAAAGTCGCGTTTTTTCATCTGGCGTTTCCTTCATGTCTAGTTTGACATAAAGGTTAAACGTCTTTCTGGCAAAATCAATCACATAGAATCATTTTTGCTCAATACGTTTGTCGCGCTCAGGTGACGAGGCGACGAACTTCCAGATCGCTGTACATCGCCGATAAAGGCGCCATCTGGCGGAATCCGATGTAACCGTTGGTCGGGGCCGCGGCCGGATCGCCACGCCAGTTCAAAATCGGCAGATCATTGATAAAAAAAGCAACGTCAGCGCCGGACTTGCGCAGGCAAATGCGATAGGGTGGCGTCGCATCGGCGACATCCGGCAGGGGGTCGGCGCCCTGCGCCAGCAGTTCGAATCCCGGCGCTCGGCGCAAATTGCACAGATGGAAGGCGCGCTCGCTTTCCCAGCGGCGCCGAAAATAGGCAATCTGCAATGCCGAAACGTCGCTTTGGGTATATTGATCATAGATGCCGGCACGCGACTTTAAGCGAGTATCGAACAAGTCCACGCGCTCGGCCCCGACAAGGCCTTGCGCGGCAAAGAACAGAATACAGAGGCCCGGCTCTTCCAGGGCCGTGAAGTTCCAGCTTATTTCGATGTGGTCCGGTAAGACTTCCGGGCACCAAAAGACAAAGTTGGATGCCTGGCCTTGATCAGACGACAGTCTATTGCGTAATCGCAATTGCCCAATATCGAAATCGGCAATGGCCTCTCCTTCTAGCCGAAACCCCGCAATATCCGACGGGCGCTTCAGCGGATTGGCATACACCAGATCCCCTGCGGCAACGGCCGGTCCAGCCAGAAGTCCGGCCGCCCCCAGCAACAGACGCCGTCGGTCAAACAATGCCACCGCCTAGATCGCTGCGCAATCGGCGCGTCTTCATCTTCTGGCTACGATAGCCCGAGGCACGATAGGTGGCGATCGGGTCGATGGCGCCCCCTGCCCGCACGCGCGCCATGGCCAGGGCCGGGCGGACATCGGTTTCAAAGGACAGGCGCAGGCAGTTGTGTGCCATGATGACGTCATTGTCCTCCTGATAACCCTTGAGGGCGTCACGATCGACGATCAGCGCCTTGACATAGGCCCCAGCAATCGCCCGCGCCGAATTCAGCAGGCTTTCGATGGGGTCTGTAACATTGTGCGACTGGTCCATCATATAGGCCGGATCGAACTGTCCTTTAGCGCGCCGTTCCGCCGAAATCAGTTCGTTGAACACCAAGAAAAGCTGAAACGGATTGATAGACCCGGAATCGAGATCATCGTCGCCATATTTCGAATCGTTGAAGTGGAAACCGCCGAGTTTGCCGAACATGGCTAGGCGAGCGACAATCATCTCAATATTGACGTTTGGCGCATGGTGACCCAAATCGACAAGACACTGCGCCTTGTCGCCCAGCCGTTGCGCACACAGGATCGACGTGCCCCAATCCTGCACGACGGTTGAGTAGAATGCCGGCTCATAGATTTTATGCTCGATAAGCAACCGCCAATCGTTGGGCAGATGTGCATATACCCCCTGCAGACTCTCCAGATAGCGTTCCAACGTGTCGGTAAATTCGTTCTGGCCTGGGAAATTGGAACCGTCCCCGATCCAGACCGTCAAGGCTTTGGAACCCAGCACCTTACCGGCCTCGATGCAGTCGATATTGTGCTGGACGGCTTGTTCGCGCGTGGCCGCGTTGGAATGGCTGAGACTACCGTACTTGTAGGAGCGCGCCTGACCCGTCTGGTCCTGAAACGTATTGGAATTGATAGCATCGAACCCGATGCCGAGAGTTTCGGCATATTGTCGCAACTCGGAATAGTCATCCGTCTTGTCCCAGGGCAGGTGAACTGACACCCGCGGCGTCAGGCCGGTCAGTTGATGCACAACACTGCAATCCTCGATTTTTTCGAAGATGTTATTGGGCTCGCCGGGCAGGGGGAAACGGGCATACCGGGTTCCACCCGACACCATGCCCCAACTCGGCAAACCGACCTGAAGCGTCATTAGACGATCGACCATGTGTTCGATATCGATATTTTCTCGCGCCAGACGCACGGCCAACGCATCGTAATCGGCCAGGTGCGCGGACATCAGCTTGGCATTCGACGCGGCGATCACCTCTGGCGGTATCAGCGACATCTTGCGGTCTATGGTCAGATATCCCATGGGGTTCCCTCGCACCACTTTGTTTTCCTTCAACCTATGCTTTTTGTCATACTAAAGTCAAATATCGGCGCGGCCCCCAGGACAAGGCATTTGCCATTCAGTCAGACACTGGGTATTATATATTAATACATTAGAGGATTTTTTATGGGCACCACGGTCAATCTTGGCAACCACTTTGAGACCTTCGCTGCGCAGATGGTCCAAAGCGGAAGATACAACAACACAAGCGAATTGGTGCGTGAAGGTCTCCGGATCATAGAGGAACGCGAGCGTAGGTTGGCGGCGCTCGACGCCACACTCGAACTTAGTCGCGCCGATGTTAAAGCCGGTCGCGCCAAGCCGGCAGCAGACGTCTTTGACCGCCTTGAAGCAAAGTACACAACGATGGCCCTAAAGATGGCCCAAGAGAGCGGCGAACCGTGAGGGTTAGTCTTTCGGCACAGGCCGAGACCTCGCTTGAACAGATTGGTGATTACATCGCACAGGATAGTCCGCGCCAGGCGATGATCTTCATCCGCAAATTGCGCAAAGCTGCGCTCGCGTTGGGTAACCATCCCAAGGCCTACCCTCTGATCCCGCGCTACGAAAAATACGGTCACCGCCGCAAGCCCTACGGGTCTTACGTTATCATCTATACAGTTGACGGTGACCATGTCGTCATTGATGCTATCTTGCATAGTGCACAGGACTACGAGATCTTACTGTTTCCCAACGCCTAGCCATTCCTCACCCAATCACCCAAGGTCAACGCCCATACCTAACGTGTAAACGAGGCGGCATGGCCCGCGTCAACATTGATTATATTGCCTGTCGATTTACCTGCGGCGTCACTCGACAAGAAAATCACAGCCTGCGCGACATCTTCCGGATAGACGGAGCGCTTCAACAGGCTGCGCTGACGATAGAAATCCTCAAGTTCCGCCTCATCGAGATTGTAGGCAGCCGCCCGCTCTCGCCGCCACGCGCCCGTCCATATGTGCGATCCGCGAATGACAGCATCGGGATTGACCACATTGACGCGGATACCATGCGTCGCGCCTTCCAGAGCCAGACACCGCGCCAATTGAATTTCCGCTGCCTTGGCGGACGAGTAGGCGGATGTATTGGCCGACGCCGCCAAGGCATTTTTAGATGCCACGAAGACAATTGATCCGCCCCGAGCCTTCATCACCTTGAAAGCTTCACGCACGCTCAGGAAATACCCCTCAGACAACACCGCGAAATTGTGCCGCCAGATATCGAGCGTCGTGTCTTCGATGGGCGCCGCCGACGCGATCCCCGCATTGGCGACAAAGATGTCGATCCCGCCATATTCGCGCATCGCCTGATCAAAAGACCTCTGCACACTCCCTTCTTCGGTCACGTCTGTAGCTATGGCGCGTACACGATCGGCGCCAAACCGTTGCGCCAGGCCGGACGACACGGCGTCTAGCCGCTCTGCATCGATATCCGCGAGAACAACGCATCCCGCCTTGGCCAACACCTGCTCTGCGACCGCGCCGCCAATACCGCCTGCCGCACCCGTGATATAGGCCACGCGGCCGGCAAATGGCCCGGGCTTAGGCAAGCGCCTGAGCTTCGCCTCCTCCAGTGCCCAGTATTCAATATTGAAGGCCTCCTGCTCATCGAGCGCTACGTAGGCGCTCAAGGCTTCCGCGCCGCGCATGACCTGAATCGCGTTGATATAATATTCGCCCGCAATGCGCGCCGTCGCCGCATCATCAGCCACCGTCACCATGCCATAGCCGGGAATGAGGATAACCACCGGCGCGGAATCGCGCATGGCCGGGCTATCTGGGCGCCGGCATCGCGAATAATAGGCCGCATAGGCCTCACGATAGTGCTGGACAGCCTGAGCGATATGATCGGCGGCCGCCTCTGTTTCCAACACGTCCGCATCAAGCACCATCGGACGGATCTTGGTGCGCAGGAAGTGATCGGGACAGGATGTACCAAGCGCAGCCAAGCGCGCAAAATCGCGGGAACAGACAAACTTAAGAACCGGCGCTGAGGTGTCGACGCGCGCAATTTTCCAGCCGGACGCGCTGATTTCCGCACGAAGGATAGGTACGATGCGAGTAAAGAAGGCGTCACGCCTTGCCTCAGCGTGCAGCGTCGCGATCTGCCCACCAAAGGTCGGCCGGTCACCTGATCGCGCCGCGATAAACACTGCTGCCCGCCCGACCAGGTCCAGACTGTTGCGGTAGCAGGCCTCACTTGTGTCAGCCCAACTCACGAGGCCATGCCCCTCCAGAATTACACCGCGCCAATGGGGATTGCTCTTCAGGGCATCCCGCAGGCGTAATCCCAGATCAAAGCCGGGCCTTTGCCAGCCCAGCCAGCCAACGCTGCCGCCGAAACACTCGCGGCACAGGGCTTGCGATTGGCCCGCCGCCGCGATGGCAATGACCGCGTCCGGATGCAGATGATCGACGTGCGGGCGGTCGATAAACGCATGCAAGGGCGTGTCAATACTGGCGGGCCGGGGATTGAGCGCAAAAGTACAATGGCTTTGCAAGCCAACCATTTCATCTTCGAAAGCGCGACCGCGATAGCGAGTCTCCAGAAGGCGCAACCTGTCCATATAAAGGGTAGCGAAGCCGTCAAGCGTCATTGATCCGAGATCGCCGCCAGACCCTTTGACCCACAAAACCTCAACCGACTCCCCCGTCAAAGGGTCAGGCATGGCAAGCTTGGCCGACGTATTTCCGCCGCCATAGTTGGTCAGGGTTGGGTCACGGCCCAGCAGGTTGGACCGGTACAATAGGCATTCCGTATCGCTCAAGGTCGCGGCCACGGCTGGCTCCCACAGGTCCATAGGCGGGCCAAAAGCCGACGAGTCGGCAGGACGAGAGGTGAGTTCTTGCGATACGGACATGACGCGCCTCGGATACGGAATGATTGAAAATGATAGTATAGATTGATTCAATGGCAATCAATCTCTTTCGATCATTATCGATGACTGCTGCAACCTCTTTGATTGATTAAGCCCCGTATCCAAATTATCGCACACACAAACGTGAATGCCACCGGTGTCAATGCCAGACTTGTCAAACCCGTATGGTGGGATATAGTCACACAAATTGAAACTGGCTGTACTACGGACAACGTGGCCGGCACGGGAACGACGGGGAATGGAAATGCCAGGAAAAGCGCGGGGAAAGTGCGTCGTTTTCGACATCGGAAAAACGCACACAAAGGCCAGCGTGGTAGGGGCCGACGGCTTTATCTGGGCTCAACGCCGCACGCGTACCCCGCATTTCAACGCGCCTCTTTACCGCGCGATTGATGTTGACGCCATCCATGCCTGGTTCGTGACCCAACTGCGGGATTTCGGGCGCGCTTTCTTCATAGACCGCATTATCCCGGTTACGCACGGCGCGACCTGCGCTTTTCTTGATGAGGAAGAACGACTGGTCCAGCCCGTTCAGGACTACGAATCCGTCGTGCCCGCCCCCTTTGCGGAAGCCTACGGCCGAATCCGGCCGCTTTTTAGCGAAACCCAATCGCCCCACCTGCCTCAAGGGCTGAACCTGGGGTGCCAAATATTCTGGCATGCGCAACGTGACCCGAAGACCTTCGCCCGCGTGCGCTGGATACTCAACTATCCGCAATACTGGGCATGGCGCCTGTCCGGCGAACTGAGCAACGAAGTCACCTCTATGGGATGCCATACCGATCTCTGGTCGCCGGCGAAAGGCCAGTTCTCGACGCTTGCCCACGACCAGCACTGGACCGACCGCTTCCCCGCCATGCGACCGGCCTGGGAGCGGCAGGCCACACTACGGTCGGATATTGCGCGCGCTGCCGAATTGCCGCCGTCGACACAGGTCTGCGTCGGTCTGCATGATTCGAACGCGGCACTGGCCGGGTCTCTGTTAAGCCCTCAGGACAGGCCCCAGGCCTTGCTGTCAACCGGCACATGGTTTGTCGCGATGGCGCCCGGCGCACCGATCGCGCCCCTAGCACCGCAACGCGATTGCCTGGCCAATGTCGATATCTTTGGTACACCCGTGGCCTGTTCGCGCTTTATGGGCGGTCGCGTTTATGGCCATTTCAATCAAGGCGACCGCGCTATCAACCAAGCCGCGCTGCGGGCCGTCATGGAGGCCAAGGCCTTGGCTATGCCGAGTTTTAGCGATTGCGGCGGTCCCTTCCCGACCCTTCGTGGCGAGATTCGCGGCCTGGGCGATGCCCCGCCGGAGTATCGGGCGGCCTTGGGTGCCCTTTATCTTGCCTCGATGAGCTCCACCTGTCTGGACCTGATCCATTCCGAAGCTGACCTGTTGATCGAAGGCCCTCTCGCGCAAAGTCCGCATCTGTGCGGGCTGCTAGCTGCCCTGCGTCCTGGTGCGGTCCTCGTGAACGATACGGTCAGTGGTGTCACATTGGGCGCTGCAGCTCTCTCTTTTTACGGCGAGACTTCGCCGCCCCTCGTCTCACGCCGCCCAGTGAAGCCCTTGTTCCGAAAGGCATTGCGCGCCTATCACCATCTGTGGCGCACCGTTGTCGATGCCGAGCTAACTGCCTGATTTCAAAGCCTTATCGACAGATTAAGAATCTATCGCTATAGAATGATCATTATCGATCAGCTCAGGCGGGGATTTTTATGCATTTTCAGGATCGTTGGAAGCGGATTATCGACGAACTCAGCCCCGACCGCGTCACGTCAGTCGACGAGTTGACCGAGCGGCTTGACGTGTCACCGGCGACCATACGCCGCGACCTGACCGAACTGGATGAGCTGGGATATCTCATGCGCGTCCGCGGCGGCGCGATGCGGATCGACAGCAAGAATTACAACGTCAAGGCCAATGAAGAAAAGCGTCAGGATGGCCTCACAGGCCAATCCGCCTTTCTGGACAGCGTCATCACGAACGCCGCCGCCAAACGGGCCATTGCCCGCGTGGCGCTTGAATTTGTCAGTCCCAATCTGTCAATGATCATCGATGGCGGCACTACGACCTATTCAATGGCGTCGTTGATGGCCAACGAACCCTATCATGTTATGACGACGTCGATCGCCATCCTCCAATGTCTGATGGATCGGCCACAGGTTAAGGTGACCATCCCGGGCGGCGAATTCTTTCGCAAGCAAAGCATCGTGCTCAACCCCTATGAAGACGGTATCCTTCAGCATTTTACCGCCGCCCGCATGTTCATAGGGTGTCAATCTCTCACCAAGAACGGCCTCCTACAGACGGACACCCTGCTCATCCAGTCCGAACGCCGCCTCATGGAACGCGCCAATGAAATCATCGTTCTGGCCGACTCCAGCAAGATCAATGCCCCGGCTTCACTGTCGGTCTGCCCCCTCAGCGACATAGACGTTCTGATCACGGACGAGCACATCGCACCCGATGCCCTGCAATGGCTGAGGGCCGCTGGCATCGACGTGCGTATTGCCCATCTGACAGCGGAAGATCGAAACGCCCCCCTGCCCCTGCCTGGACGTTAATTTCGTCACGCCATATAAAAGACGGGGGTCAACGGCGTCTGAACGGGCGAATTGTCCGGATTCGTATCCATGATATCGGCCATATAGGCCCACCATTTTTTCATGACCGGATGGGCAGGCAGATCGTCCATCCCGTGCCCCGGCTTACGCTTCAATACGCCGAACAGTTTCAACGACTGCGGATCGAGGAAGATAGAGTAGTCGGATACACCTGCTTCATGCAGCAGGGCCGACAATTCAGGCCAGATGTCATCGTGACGTTTTCGATATTCCGCCTCGAAACCGGACTTTAACTGCATGGTGAAAGCGATTGTTTCCATTTTACTTTCCTATTTTACAGGCGCTGCCTCGGCGCCTTGCTTAGGGGCTTCGGGCGTCCGCATAATCGGCCAATCCGCCGGCTGTAGTTCATAGTTCAGCGGATCAACCGGATGATCCGGATCGCAGGCGTCCGCACCCACAGTGGTCAAGCCTAGTCCGGCTGCACCGAGATCATGCGCCACATAGCAGGCGATCTGCCAGGCGCCATAGGCATTATGGTGCGTGCCATCCTTCCCATGATTGCCGAAGGCCAGCAGCGATTTTTCCGGCCCTAGTGCCTCGTAAAGCGTGGTGGTTTTGGCGGTCAGATCGATCATGGGCACCTTCAATTCTGTCGCCACCCGGCGGACCGCGGCGTCATAGCCTTCATGGCTATTTTTTATACGGCCATTGTCAAAGGTGCGCCTGGCGACCGGTGTAACCAGGACCGGAAAAGCGCCAGATTGACGCACATCGGCAACCAGCGCCGCCAGAAAGGCGGGATAGGCGCCGTCAGCCGCCGCATAGGTGCGCGGCCACTGCTTCTTTTCGTCATTATGCGCGAACTGAATCAGGACGATATCGCCCGGCCGCGTCTGACTCATCAGCTTGTCCCAGCGCGCAGTGGTGAGAAAAGACTTCATCGTCTCCCCCGAACGCGCGTGATTGGCGACGGAGACACCGTCAAGGAAGCGGGGCAGCATCTGCCCCCAACTGGCATAATCCGAACCCGCCTGGTCGGTCACGGTCGAATCACCGGCCAACAGGACACGCCGCGCCGGCACCGGCTCGATCGTCAGGCTATTCAATGCCGGTGCATGACCCGACACACTGATCGTCAATTGATCATCCCATGTCCGCCCGATCGCCTCATCGCCACGCAAGCCGACTTTCGGCGCCTTGACGGCATCCTGCTCGGCCTGGGCAAGGAAAGGATTGCGAACATTGACAATAAAGGACAGCGTGCGAACCTCGCCCTTTTTCAATACGACAGGCGCGGCCATCAAGCGCCGGTCCTCCGCCCAAACGCTGGTCCGCGAGGGCGCGTTGGCATCCCCTATGGTGACCGCAACCTTGTAATCCCCTTCGAGCACACGCACGGAGAAAGCCTGCTCGTTGCCATCGGGCGTCGAAACAAACCCATAACCGCGCTCAACGTCGTAGGGCACGTCGTCTACCTTTACTGCCCCAACAGACGGCGCAGTCGTCGCACGAAAGACATAGGTCAACGGCGGGTTGGGCAGGGCTTTATCGAGCGCCAACGCGGGCGACACGAAAACCATGCAATACAGGCCGGCCAGAATCCCAAATGAATGATTAGAAATGATCATACCGCCCATTTTTTGCTCATTTGTGCTTTATTTTGATATTTTTCCATTGATATTGGAACGTGTCAATGCCAAGTTACCCGGTATACACTATCCGCTTCAGGTGAAGGTTATGGCGTCAAAGCGCGTGCCGAAATTCCGTTCTCTGCGTAACGCCCTGCTCGCCTCGGCCGCGGCCCTTGCCTGTTTGACCGCCGCCCATACGTCCGCGTTTCAGGCGTCACCCGCACAAACTCAGTCCCCCGCTGGCCAGGCGACTGGCGACGCCATGATGGATAATTTTGGCCTGACCTCGCAAAACAAGGCGCAGACCGATGGCGCCGCCAAACGCGCCGCGGCCGCACCGGTCGTATCCTTACGCGGCGACACGACCTACCTGATGTCGGCTTTTCCCGCCACGTCGCAGGACCGCCTGAGCCTGTTCAGTTCCTACGACGGCGTCACCTTCACCTCACTGGCGAACGAAACCTACCAGCCGCCCGCCGACCTGCTGCGCGATCCGTCAATCATTCGCCAGCCGGACGGCACCTACTATATTGCCTACACCACCAACTGGAACGGTCAGACCTTCGGCATCGCCCGCTCGACCGACCTGAAGACCTGGCAGCATGTCACCGACGTCACTGTGCCGCTGGCGGGGCTCACCAATGTTTGGGCGCCGGAATGGTTCCGAGACGCCGACGGCAGCGTCCATATCGTCGTGTCCCTGTCGACCGGCGGCACCAAAGGCCCCTTCGCCGCCTATGCGCTTACGGCGACAGACGCCAGCCTGGCCCGATTTGGCGCCCCGGTGCGTATGGAGGGCCTCCAAGACAACCATATCGACACTTTTGTGGTCCAGACAGGTGGCAAATATTCAGCCTTCACCAAGAACGAGACGACGAAGGACATCGAGCTGGCGACGGCGGACCGTCTGACCGGGCCCTGGACAATCACCCGCAAAGGCGATTGGGCAGGCTGGGGCTCGTGGATCGAGGGGCCGGCGGTCGTGAAATTGAAGTCGGGCGCCTGGCGCATCTATTTCGACGACTATCTGGCCAAGCACTACTGGTATTCCGACAGCACGGACGGCTTCAAGACCTGGACCCCGCGCCAGGAGGTAGGCGGCGTCTCCGGCGCCGTGCGTCATTTCACGGTCATTTCCGAACCAACGACCGAGGTCGAGGCGGCAACTGCACCGAAAGCCAGGGGCAAGGCGATCACATGGGACAAGCATTCCCTGATGATCGACGGTGAACGCGTGATGATCTGGGCCGGTGAGTTCCATCCGTTCCGGCTGCCATCACCGTCCCTGTGGCCCGACATCCTGCAAAAGATGAAGGCGACCGGCTACAACACTGTCAACCTGTATGTCGATTGGGGCTACCACACTTCGCGTCCAGGCCAGTTCGACTTTTCCGGCATCCGCGATATGGAACGCGCCCTCGAAATGGCGGAGGCCGAAGGCCTGTATGTCATTATCCGTCCGGGGCCCTATGTAAATGCCGAACTGACGCGCGGCGGCTTTCCCGGCTATCTAGCCCGTCAAAAGGCGATCGCCCGCACCGACGATCCGGAATATCTCAAAGATGTCGATGACTGGATGACCCAGTTCAATGCCATTGTCGCCCGCCATCAGATTACCAATGGCGGCGGAACCATCATTGCGTATCAGATCGAAAACGAGCTGTCGCAGACCTCCGACACGCACAAGCGTTACATGCAGCACCTGGCGGACAAGGCGAAGGCTGACGGCATTACGGTGCCCTTGTTCCACAATTCGGCCAGCCGCTTGCCCAACTGGACGCCGCCGTCGTCAACGGCTTCCTTCGCCCTGCCCGGCCCGGTCGATCTCTACGCCTTTGACGGCTACCCCGGCGGGGGCTGCACCAATACCCACGATGTCGGCAAGCCGAACAAGGTGCCGAACTGGGGGCTGTATGGCGAAGTGCCGCCCAATGCGGTACGCGACGAAAATAATCTCATCAAGGTGGGTGCGCTCGCCTCGCCGAACACACCGGGTTTCGTGGCTGAAATTGGCGGCGGGTGGTTCGATTTCTGGGGTAGCGTCGGCACCTATGCCTGCACGGCCAAACGCACAGGGCCGAATTATGAACGCGCCTTCTACGGGTCGTCGATTATAAACGGCCTGTCCCTGCACAGCGTCTATATGGCGTTCGGCGGGACATCCTGGGGCTGGCTGCCGGCCAGCGTCGTCTATACATCCTACGACTACGGTTCGCCGATTTCCGAAGCTCGGGTTTTGCGCGACAAGTCCTATACGATGAAACAACTGGGCCAGTTCGTTCAGGCGGCCACCCCTATGCTGGCCAGCATGGACAAAGGCCTGCCCCTGGCGGCATCGTCACCGGCTATCAAGCTTTACCACAATACGAGCCCCAAACATGGCGACCTGATTTTCGCCATCCATGAGCCTTCCGATGCCACGAGCGACGACACATTCACCTTCGACTATAATGGCTATCGCATTCCGCAAGCCGGAATCTTGCGCCTAAAGGGCCAAGACGCCAAGCTTTTGGTCGCCGATTATCCTCTGGAACGTCAGCGGGTGGTGTATACGACCTCGGACTTGCAAACCCATGCGAAACAAGGCCCCCGTGACATCGCCCTGTTTTACGGTCGCAAGGGTACGGACGGCGAGACCGTCCTGCGCTACACCAAGCGCCCCGTGGTCGAGGTGCTGTCCGGGACGACCGCCAGCGTCTACGACAAGAAAACCGGCGATTTGCGCCTCAACTACACCCATGACGGCTTGATTCAGGTGCGCATCACCGCGCCCGGCCAAGCTCCGCTTCTGCTCCTGCTGGCCGACGACGCGACGGCGCAGGAATTCTGGCGTCAGGACACGACCGAGGGCGCGATCATCGAGCGTTCACGCGCTCTGATCCGCAATGCGACCTATACCGACACTGGCCTGCACCTGACCGGCGATACAACCGAGGCCAGCACGATAGAAATCTGGCCGGCCGTCTCCGAGCCCGCCATTACCTTCAACGGCACAGTTCTTACGCTTACACCAACCAAAAGCGGCGGCTGGATCAGTGCCCCCGTGCCTGGGCCTGATGCCGTCACCTTGCCCGACCTGATGGCGCTGACCTGGCAACGTCGCCAGGGCTCGCCGGAAGCCGCGCTCGCCTTCGATGATACGAAATGGCGCAAGGCCGACCTGACCACCTCAGCCGCCACGACAGCCACCCAACCGCCGGCCGGACAACCCGTGCTCAGCATGAGCGACTATGGCTTCCATCATGGCGACGTCTGGTATCGTGGTAGCTTCACGACCACGAAAAAAGATCAACCCGACAAGCTGGACGTGCGCTTCAATGGCGGCCCCGCCGGTGTCATGCAGGTCTGGATCGATGGCCAGTTCGTCGGCGAAAGCGAAGGCGCATCGGGCGAAGCGCGGCCAAAAACGACCCAGGACGCCCACTTCGCCCTGTCTAAAGCGCTTCTGAAACCGGGCGAACACGTGATTTCGGTCATGGTGCGCAACATGTCCCACAACTGGGATCTGGGCGCAGACGATGAACACAAGGAAGCGCGCGGCCTGATCAGCGTTTCCCTGTCAACCGATAGCGCGCAGCCCTTCGCCACTCCGATCGCCTGGAGGATCCAGGGCAATAAGGGCGGCGAAGACATTGCCGATCTGGTGCGTGGCCCAATGAATAATGGTGGCCTATATGGCGAGCGAGAGGGCTGGTACCTGCCGGTCGCTCCGAACGCCAAGACGGCCGGCTGGGAAACAGCCGCGCCGGACGCCGCCCCGGTAAAACCCGGCACCTACTGGCTTCGCGCTCAGGTCCCGCTTGACCTGCCACACAACCACGATGTCCAACTGGGCCTGCAATTCGGTGACACCGAACTGGGTAGGTCCGATCACAGGACACGCGTCCTCATCTTCGTGAACGGTTGGCATATAGGCAATTTTATAGGCCATGTCGGGCCGCAGCGCGTCTTTATTCTACCGCCGGGGATTCTCAATCCCAATGGCGACAACACCCTCACCCTCGCCGTTACGACCGATGGGGCGCCGCAAAACGCCCTGGAAGCCGTCAAACTGGTCAATCTGCATACCGCCCGTGGTGGTGTGCCCCTGCAAATGGTATCACAGCCCGCCCATGTCCAGCGTTAGTCTCAAGTCCGCCCCCACCGCTTCGGAATCGAAGAAGATGCCGACCCTGCTTAGCCACCACATCCATGCGCTCGGCGCGTCGCGTGACGACTATGCCGACGCCATCGAACGGCTGATCAATAATCTCGTCAATATCAAGGACGAGACCGGAGAATTTCTGCTTAAACTTGAAGATGGCCGCGTCATCGACACCAAGGGGTGGGCCGGCTGGGAATGGACGCATGGCGTCGGCCTTTACGGCATCTACAAGCACTGGGAAACGACGGGCAGCGAAGCCGCCTGGCAGATCATGACCGACTGGTTCGAAGCCCGCTTTGCCGAGGGCACGCCGTCAAAAAATATCAATACCATGGCCCCGTTCCTCACCCTGGCCTATCTTTATGAGCGCACCGGCGAAACCTCCTGGCTGCCCTATCTCGACGTATGGGCTGAATGGGAGATGGACGGTCTGCCCCGCACCGAGGAAAACGGCTTTCAGCATATCGTCTTCAACTCGGTCAATAATCAGCAGCTGTGGGACGACACTCTGATGATGTCAGTCATGCCGCTGGCCAAGATTGGCCTTGTCCTCGACCGACCCCACTATGTCGAGGAAGCCAAGCGGCAGTTCATGCTGCACATTAAGTATCTGGCCGACCGCAAGAGCGGCCTGTGGTTCCATGGCTGGACCTTCGATGGCCGGCACAACTTCGCCGACGCCCTGTGGGCCCGCGGCAATTCCTGGGTCACCATCGCCATCCCGGAATTTATCGAACTGCTCGATCTGCCACCGGAAGACGGCCTGCGCCTGTTCCTGATCGAAACCCTGGAAGCCCAGATAAAGGCATTGGCGCGCCATCAGGCACCGTCCGGCCTCTGGCGAACCATTCTGGATGACGAAACCTCATATGAAGAAGCCTCTGCCACTGCCGGCTTCGCCTACGGCATCCTGAAAGCCGTCCGTAAAGGATATATCAGCAAGGATTACGAAGCGATCGGCATCACCGCCGTAAAGGCCGTGCGCGCCCACATCGACGACAAAGGCGAATTGCAGCAGACCTCCTTTGGCACGCCGGTCTTTAACTCGATCCAGGAGTATAAGGACATTCCCCTGACCTCCATGCCCTATGGCCAGGCCATGGCGCTTTTGGCGCTGGGTGAATTTATGTATCGCTTCATATAATCAATTTAACTAATTGATAATAAAAATTATTTCTAGAAAAATGTAACAAAAAATACCCACTATATGGACGGCCTACACCAACCATATAGTCCCCCGTCCGACAGGGATGGACCTAAAAGGAGTTAGGCGTTTGACGCAGCGTAAGACCGGTTGGATAAACTATTGGGGCTGGGGCTCCGGCGACATGTTGGGCGCCGGGGCGCAGGCCGTCATCACGGGTTGGCTGTTCTACTTCTTTACGACCTTCTGCAGCCTGAGCGCCGCCGAAGCCGGTCTTATTCTGGGCCTGCCGCGCCTGCTCGAAGCCATTACCTGCCCGCTTATCGGTTATGTATCAGACAACCTGCGTCACACCTGGATCGGCCGCAAGATCGGCCGGCGCAAGATTTTCCTGATCATAACCATCCCCCTTCTGCCCTCCTTCGCCCTGATCTTCGTAACCGGCCAGACCTTTGTCTATTATCTGGTCACCTTTATCTTTTTCGAATTCCTCTACACCATGTTCCTGATACCGTGGGAAACACTCGCGGCGGAAATGACGAAGGATTACAAGGAAAAGGCCAAGTTCGCAGGCGTGCGCATGCTGGTGGCCCAGACATCGGCTATTCTCGCCTCCTACCTGCCGACCCTGATTATCAACAGTGTGGGCGGCAAGGATTCTCCCAATACCTTCCTGATCATGGCCGCCATATTCGGCGTCATTTTCAGCCTGGTGGTCCTGCTTGTCGTTCTGCTCACGTGGGAGCGGCCCTATACCGAAGCTGAAAAACAGATTCAGCCCGTCCCGCTGAATTTGGCCGCCGCCCTGCTTATTCCGGTCAACATGTTCCGCGACCTGTTTTCGACCCTGCGTATTCGCGCCTTTCGTCAGCATCTTAGCATCTATCTCGGAGGTTATATCTCGCAGGACATATTCAATACGGCGTTCCCGATCTTCGTGGCCACCGTCATGTTTGGCGCCACCCTGGTCATCTCGCAATTGATGACGACCATGTATGTCGCTCAGTTGATTTCCGTCATAATCGCCATCCAGGTGGTCATCCGCACCGGCCCGACCGTCGCTTACCGCATCGCCATCGCGTTCTACAGTCTGGCGCTTTTGCTATATTTGGCGTTTTACGTCAGTCATCCGGCCGGATTTGATGTCGGGCTGGCAGCAACGGACGGCAATATCTTCAGCGCCCTGTCACCCGGCCATTTCAATCCTTCGCTTGTCTTTTGGCTCTTTCTCCCCATCATCTTGGCGGGCCTCGGTCGCGGCACGCTCAACTTCGTACCCTGGTCGGTCTACAACTACCTGCCCGACGTCGATGAAGCCGCCACCGGCCAACGTCGCGAGGGTATATTCGCCGGTGTAATGACGCTTGTCCGCAAACTGGCGCAATCGGGCGCGATTATCGTCACCGGCTGGATCATTGATATCGGCGGTTACGTGTCGCCAAAAGCCCATCCGGGCAAGGTCATCGCGCAAAGCCCGGAGGCCGTGCATACCATAGTGCTGGTGCTCGTCGCCGGCCCCATCATCGTTATGCTGTTAGGCCTGCTGCTCTCCTGGAAATTCCGTCTCAACGCTACCACCCATGGCGTCCTGATGGCCGAGGTCGAACGCCTTCGGTCGGGCGAAACACAGCCACAGTCCGAGGAAAGCCGCCGCATTGTCGAAGACCTCACCGGCTTGCGCTTTGATCGCCTGTGGGGGCGCAAAACCTGAATTGGTGAATCATGACGCAGTTTGATCTGTCCGGTAAGGTCGCGCTCGTAACCGGCGGCAATAAAGGCTTGGGCCAGGGCATCGCCCTCGCCCTGGCGCGGGCTGGCGCCGATATAGCCGCCGTCGGCACATCCGATGCCGACGAGACCGCACGGCGTGTACAGGCGCTGGGCCGGCGCTTTGTGTTCATAAAGGCAGACCTAAGCACGATCGCGCCCATCGACCCCATCATATCGAGTACCGTCAATAGCCTGGGCGGCCTGGACATTCTCGTCAACAATTCTGGTCTCATACGCCGCGCCGACGCGGTCGATTTCACGGAAACCGACTGGGACGACGTCATGAACGTCAATATCAAGGCGGCATTTTTCCTGTGTCAGGCCGCCGGACGACATATGCTCGCCCACGGGCACGGCAAGATCATCAATATTGCCTCCATGTTGTCGTTCCAAGGCGGAATTCGTGTGCCGTCCTATACAGCCTCCAAGTCTGGCGTTGCCGGCATAACCCGTCTGCTTGCCAACGAGTGGGCAGCGCGCGGCATCAATGTCAACGCCATCGCTCCTGGCTATATGGCGACCGACACGACGCTCGACGTTCAGAAGCGATCCTGGCCCGCATTCCGGCGGCCCGCTGGGGCACGCCCGACGACATGGCCGGCGTTGCGGTTTTCCTGGCATCGCGCGCATCCGATTACGTCAACGGCGCCATTATTCCGGTTGACGGCGGCTGGCTGGCACGCTGAGCTTGCGGTTTAGCCAGTCGGCGGCCAGATCAGGCCATGAGGCGTGACTGCCGTTCGTATCACGCAGGGCAAAGCCGTGCGGCGCCTGGCCGAAAATATGAGCGTCAAGGTCCAGGTTCAGATCCCGCGCCGTTCTGATGATATTAAGCGCATGCTCCACCGGAACGGCCGCATCATGCAGGGCATAGGCCAGAAAAACCGGGCAGGTCGGAACGCCATGCGGTTCCGTGGCTATTCCGATCGGCCAGTCATTATAAAAAGCCTGCTTTTCCGCCGGCGGGAAATCGGGCTTGCCCGCAGGCGCCTTGTAATCCCGGTGGTTGGCATTGAGGGGCGCATAGGCAATAACAAGCGCCCCGGCATCGCTTCCTGCCTGGCAAGCCACCACACCCGCCAAATGCCCGCCGGATGATAGCCCCAACAGAATTAACGGCAAATCATTGGCCTTGAGCGATTCTATCGCCCGCATCGCGTCATCAAGGGCGACATTCTTCGGGTTAGGCGGACTGCCCACACCCGGCAAACGATGCACCAGCACATGCGCGTCGTAGCCCAATTCGTTCAGCCAGGCCGCAATATCGCTACCTTCGGTATCGAGCATCAGTTTCACATAGCCACCGCCGGCGAAGATAAGCGCCTGGGCTTTTGGGCGCTCAATCGTGAAAGCCTGCAGTTCCGGACGATTGACGGCAACGACCACCCGGTCGGGCCAATCCCCGTCGATGAGGTTATCATCACCCTGGTCAAGCGGCAGCACAGCGGTCGGCGAAGGCATCATATCAAATGTCCCATTTAAGTTACTATTTTACATGCATAAAATGTGTTTTTATTAATTAAAACTATCGGCGCTTCACACACCGTCTCCGCGTCAGGGCGCGGAGGTTATACCGAAGCGATATATGGTGGTGGATGTAAACACCTGCCCCGGTCGCAAGACCGTCGTCGGAAATGCCGGTTGATTGGGGCTGTCGGGAAAATGCTGGGTTTCCAGGGCAATGCCATCCCGGGCCGCCAGCATGCGACCACTCGCACTTTTCAATGTGCCATTGAACCCGTTGGCCGTGTAGACCTGCAATCCCGGTTCTGTTGTCAGGACCGTCAGGGTGCGACCGCTGACAGGATCCGATAGCCAAGCCACAGGCGCCAGTTCTCCCTCCGGCTTGGACAAGACCCAATTATGGTCGAAGCCTTTCATCAAGGCGATCTGCGGATCCTCGGCAGTGACGCGACTGCCAATCGCGACGGGGCGGCGCAGGTCAAAAGGTGTGCCGTCCACCTTACGAATCTCGCCGGTCGGCACCTTCTTGTCTGTCAGAGGCAGATAGGCGTCGGCAGCGACGCGTAAGGTCTGGCCATCGACACGGCCGGCATCCCGGCCTGCCAGATTGAAATAGCTGTGATTGGTCAGGTTGATGACGGTCGCCCGGGTTGTGGTGGCGCGGTAGTCTATCCGCACGCTATCATCATTCCCCAGGCTATAGGTGACGGACACCTTCATCGCACCGGGAAAGCCATTTTCGCCATCCGGACTTGTATAACTCAGGGTAACCGACCGGCACATCGGCTGCTTGCACGGATCGGCTTTCCAGACCCGCGCGCCAAAACCGGGCTTGCCGCCGTGACTGACCACGCTGCCATCGGGAGATAGCGCATGGTGCTGACCGTCGAGGGCAAAGCCGCCGGAAATTCGGTTGGCGAACCGACCAACTATGCTGCCGAAATTGGGGCGCGCTTCATAGGCCGCCAGGTCCGATAAGGCCAGCACGACGCTATCGAACTTGCCCGTCCGGTCTCGGACGCGGATTTCATCGATGATACCGCCATAGGTCAATATGCCGAGCGTGGTCCCGCGGCTATTGCGCAGAGTGATGCGCTCGACGGCCTGACCGTCGGCCGTCACGCCATAGGGCATCCGTTGACTCTGGACCGGCTGCGCCCCCGCGACGGCTAAGGCCAGGATCAGTAACGCCTTCATTGCGAGTGTGTCCCACGGCTAAAACGTGAATGCTTTTACGATGGGCAAAGTTGATTAGCCGCAAGATCACGCAATTCGCCCACCACAGACATGACTATTCATGCGCACTGATGAAAGATCAACCGGCAACCATCCCAAATCTAGACAAAGCCGAGATTAGGCGTGGCGAAATTGCGTAGATTGGGGAAGATCGTATTCAAATCGGAGGTCCCGACGCCGAACCAGTTGCCAAGTGTGGCCGCGTACTGATCGACCGACGTCGTCGGAATAAAGGCGCCCCCAACCATATCCGGGTTGTTGAAACCATTGAGGTCCATGCCGACCGTTGGAAACTGACCATAAAGCGTACCGCCGCGCACGGCGCCCCCCATGATCAGATGATGACCGCCCCAGGCATGGTCGGTGCCGTCACCATTGGTGTTGAAGGTGCGCGAAAAGTCCGAGGCCGTAAAGGTTGTCACGTTCTGACGCATGTCCATGCCCCCGATATTGGACAGGGCGTCGTCGAAGTAGCTCAGCGCCTGGGCCAGCTTGGCCAGGTTGTTTGCCTGGTCGCCATTCTGAGTGTCGTGGCTGTCCCAGCCGCCGCCATTGACGAGAAATACCTGCCGCTTAAGCCCAAAGGTTGGGCCCGCCGCGATCATGCGAGCGACCGTGCGCAGTTGCAGGGCGATATTGTTGCTTTCGGTCGTGCCTTTGGCCGGATTCATATAGGTTGGCGGCGCAGGCACTGCGGTCACCACGCTCTGGGTAAAGGCGCTATTGATGACACTGGCAGCACCAACCGAGCGGTTCGTGACCATGCCGTGATCATTGGCAAAATCACTGGCGGTCGAGGAGTCGGTGATAATGGACTTTAGTACATCCGGCGCGGTTTTGGAGCCATAAAGGCTGGCACCCATCGCGCCTGTCACCTTGATGGCCGGCTCCGCGCCGGTGCTAAGCGGGTATTGCACAATCGAGTTGCCGGCCAGGAAAACGGCGGAGCCAGAGGTCGTGATTGCCGTAAAGATGGTGTTCTGACCGTTCATACTCGACAGAAGATCGCCCATCTGGCCGCCCCATCCCAGCCTGGCCCCTTCGGCCGCGCCCGCCTGCCAGGTCGACTGCTGATCGTTATGGGAATACAGACTGGCAGGGAGCTTGACACTTCCGGCCTTATACTGCGCCTTGGTGGTCGGCTGTATGAGCGTTCCGACATTGGCCAGTACCGCCAGACGCCCAGCATCGAACAAGGCTTTGGCCGGTGCCATGGCCGGGTGCAGGGCGAAGGTGCGGTTGCTGGCGTTGGTGCCCGCGGGAATGGCTTGGGCCGTACGCGGAGCGATCGGTAGGACACCTCCCAAGGCCTCTGGCTTGCCTAGCGATGCGGTACGCCCCGTCACCGCAGACACCTGCCCCACCGCGACCGGATCGGTTCCGACCGGCATAAGCGCGATCGGGTCGGCACCCTGGTTTCGAGCGGAAAAATAACGGCCCCAACTATCGCTGTCGGTCGCCAGAACCATGTTGTTGGCGTCATTGCCACCGTAGAGAAAGATGCACACCAGCGCCTTGTAATCACTGGCTGTGGCACCGGCGGCCGAACCGGCGGCAGCCAGTTGCAAGCCAAAGGCGCCGGCTGTGCCCAGGCCAGCCAGGCCCGCGCCAAACCGCAAAAATTGTCGTCTATCGAGTTGCGAGGTCATGAGATTATCTTTGCGCGAGATATTCAGGGGAGGCCATGCTGAGCAGAATGGCGAGACGAACACGGTTCAAATTGGCGGTATCGATATCTGCCTGTTTCGACCCCGCTGCTGGGATTGCAACGCCTGAAACGGCATTTACAATTTTGCTTTTCAGGCCGGCTGACATTCTGATGCCCATCAACAGGTCGATGCGATCGACAAGCCCCGCAGGATCTGCCGCCAGGGCCAATTCCTTTGTGTAGGCCGACTTGATATCGGTACTGGTGCCCACGCCATTTTGGATGGCGGATTGCATTGTATTGACGTAGGCGGCGACCGAAACCTCGTCGGTAATCTGAAATTCCGGCGCCACTTTCTTCTTGCCGCCGAGAATTGAGTTCGGTGGGACGTAGCCCGGCCTATAGAAGTTGAAGACCGATGGCGAAGTCAGCGGGGATTGGTTCAGCGAGGTCTGAGCGCTGGTTGACCCCATCAGCCAATTGCCACTGGTTGAGGTCACCTCAAAGCTGCGCATCCAGTTACCCAACCGCAGAATGGGCTCACGCAGTTTGCCGTAGCTGGCGTCGCCGGATATGGCGCGGGCTTCGGTGTCAAGGAAAATGGATTTTGTGACCGCAGCCATGTCGCCGCGGACGCCAGAGCCGTTATTATTAAACGCCTGAGCGCAGCGCTTAACGTAATCGCCGGAGGGATTGGACGTTACCAGACGCTGAATAAGTTGCTTGCAGAGGAAAGGACCGACATTAGGATGGTTGAAGAGCGTATCGAGCGCCGTTTTGACATCACCATTGCCATCGGCAGTCGTCGTAGCGGCAATATTCGTTCCCAGAAAGCTCTTAGCCGATATTGAATGCGCGCTGTTATACATAATCATAGGCTTGGTATACATCTCGGCATCGCGCGTGTAGCCGTAGAAGGTGGCACTTGATGGCGTCGGATTATAGTAGCTTAAGCCCGTAAACACCTTCGCGAGGCCCTTAACATCATCCCCGGTATAGGTCGGGGTTGGATTTCCGAACAGATCGGTCTTTTGCGTTCCGTCCAGATTTAGCTGCCACAAGCCAATCGTCATCAATTGCATGACTTCGCGCGCATAATTTTCGTCTGGATTACGGCCCGTCTTGGCGTCTTCCTTCTGGTTGGCGACATAGGTCAAGTACAGCCCCATAGCGGGATGGTAAGTGACATCTTCCAGCAAGGTTCTAAAATTGCCGAAGGCATCGCGGCCAAGCATGTCGTAATATGACGCCATGCCTCTCGGGTTTTCACTGGTGCTGTTGAACGAAACGACAAAGATTTCCGACAACGCCAACTTAACCCTCTGCCTCAGTTGGTCATTGCCGCCGGCGGCCTGCATCCAGAAGCTTTCGTAAAATTGGTTCGCCGACAGGTTTGCTGAGGCATTTGCCGCGCGCAGGACTGGCAGCCTGGCATCCATCCACGTCAGGTGTGATGCGCTGACCGGTAAAGCGATTTGCGCGTCCAGCCACGACGCGTAGGACGACCCCGTAATGCTGGCGATATCGGCGTCGGTCGCGCCAAAAGACACCTGCGTCAGAAAACGACTGGCTTCCGTTTGGGTGGGGGCAACCACGACCGGCGGGGGGCTTGGGTTCGAAACGCTGCCTGAGGGCGTGCTGGATGTGCTGCCCCCACTCCCACCGCCACCGCAAGCCGTCAGGCCAGCAAGCGCAATAGTAGACATCAGCTTTACGATAGGACGCCAGATATGGCGTTTACGAATGCCAGTTACGTCGCTACGGACGAACGGCTCAATATCGCGAGATATATGACACATACGCTACTCTCTTCGCCCGGTCGAATTACGCTACTGACACTATCCGGGTACACTAAGGCTTTGATGAACGAAGACGGTGAATCTTGCGTTAATTAAGCGGAAAGCGCGAAATTTTTCGAAAATTATTCTATAAAATTAAAAAATAGAGGTATAAAAATCCTAAAATCGTCACACCTATCCGTTTTACGTTCTGCTCTCTTGCGAGGTCGACCTTACGACCGTTAAAAGAACTCCGCGTTCGGGGGCTATTGAGGTGAAAACAACAAATTCCGTTATGCAGCGGGCACCACATCTCCAATCGAAAACCGATCCTTGGCTATTATCTCAGCCGACAGAGATCCTTGATCAGCCGATCAACTCCAGGACTGCGGAATGGGACCCGTTGCTATAGT
>NZ_AWGE01000019.1 GCF_000495815.1 Asticcacaulis sp. AC466
TACTAAAGTAAAAGCAAATGCTTGCAAAAAACGGCTTTCCTCACGGAAGGCCGTTTTTGCGTGGCACACTGCTGGCACACTTTTGACGGCCGGTGCGCACCTGTGTTATCGTTTCCACCCTGGGTCGAACAAGGTGGGGATGCAATGCCTACGCATGAAGTTCTTGGTGGAAAAGTCCAACTCTACAGGAAGCCAAAAAGTCGCTTTTGGTGGGTGGCGTCGACCAGACTCAGAAATGCAGTTTGAAGGTAATGCCTACTCGACATTGAAGCGCCGCTCAATTTAGCGCTGAGACCTTTTGTTGAGAAAGGCTTGGCTTGCCAAGCTGATCGACTGGAAGAAGCAGGAGGCGCAATTTGGGCGCCTGTATTTAGACAGATCGAGTCGGCCAGGGTTGCGGACACGGTTGACGGTGGGATTGCATCTGCTTCAAGATGCCAAGGGCTTATCCGATGGAGCTATGTGCGCGGCATGACTTGAAAGTCTTCACTTTCAGTACTTTTGCGGCCCGACCTACTTTCAGCATAAGCTACCTCTGGATCGATCCTCCGTGACCCGCTGGCGAAAACGGGTTGGCACGGAAGGCCATTAGAAGATTCTGGCAGAAACCTTGGCGGCCGCACAGCGAGCCAAGGCTGTGGAGCCCAACACGTTTGAACGGGGGTTATCGTGCGATGTCCTTTCCGCACTGTCATTTGTTGAAAATCCTGCTGACAACCAACTGAAAGTATAGTTAATATCCAATCAAGCGGGCGGGGGCGCATAATATGAAACGACACCTATTTCTTTGGATGCTTGTATTCCTTGCATTTTTGCTTCCAGCAATTTACCTAACAAGCAAAATTTCATACATTCGTGCGGATCATCCTGTCGAAGATCACAAAAATAGTCTTGGCGCTGACTCAGTTGCACTCGAAGACGTCGATCCCATCGGAGTGTCAATTCTCGACGCCGATGTAGACGAAAATGTTTTTGTCCATGGCCTCTTGCAAGACTTCAAGGAGACATATCCCGATATATCGACTTCTGAAAACAATCCACTCTTTCAGCCAATTGTCAGTAATATAGTGGCTTCTCTATTAGAAATATCCAAATCACAAGAGGTTGGATACCATTACGGAGGCTCGCCGGGCAGTATATTCGATCCCAAGCACAGTATTCCAAATGAAGAAGCATTAAACGATAAGTTCGACGCAAAATTGAACATCGTTGATCAAAAAGGCAAGGACACATTTCTGATCGTTTTTCTCGGGTATCGTTCAACGAAAAAGATATTCGTTTTTCCATCCGCTAAAGGATGTGTCCAGGTGGGATATAGCCCGATGAGATCTGATGATAAGTATGTAAATAGGCAAAGGTTCACGCTCGACTTCCCGGAAAATCTCGATAATTTTGAGGGGATACCAACCAGAGATATAACAGTGAACAATGTTTCTATGAACTATATAGAAATGGAAAGGAGTTATGAAAATTACATGCTAATCTGCGCGTTCAAGGGTAAACCAGCTAAGGATAATTTTTCCGAATACTCTAAAACAATAACATTTTTGGACGAAAAGTTGCTCGAAGGGAAATTCAAAGGTTTTAGTCCAGTCTATAATATACACGTGACTCCGTCTCTCAGTTCCGCCAAAGATTTGACCTATAATCACAATACAACCAGCGTGAGCATTGGTGGGGCGAAGCTCTTTGACGCAGATTCAATTGCACAACCAGGAGAGTCTGTCTCATTTTCTTGGACCGACGATTGGTTGAAGCAGCTTAGGGATATTTATTTGATCATTATCGGTGGCTTGGTGTCATTGGCCCTCACTGCCTTGGCGGAGGGCTTCAGACCGTTAATAGTGAAATGGACTCAGGTGGCGTAGCGCACAACTACGTTCCTGCTGTGTGCGCTTATCTACAAATGCACATTTTGTTATACTGGCTGTACTGGACCTGTTGAGCTACAGCCTACCCGCGACAAAACAGCTTCGCCACGGCCTTGCGGGAATATGGGCGTCTGGAACGCACCCTGTATACGCTCGATTGGCTGGTTTACGCCGCCAGATACGATCGATGCACCACAGGCCCTGCGGTTGACGCAAGGATCCCCGTGCTGCGATAGCAGAGTTGGAGGGATCTGTTGATCACGTCATGAGGCCGACTTGGGTGACAGCAAATCTCATATGGGCAAACCTTTTAAGCAACGATCGCACGAATGTCCAACAACTCAGAGGCTTGGTGAGTGATCTAGACAGTGTAGGTCTCTCTTTAATTGATGCTGGGCTGGAAATATTGGACGACAACATTGGGGCGTGTGCGATGCACCTGGCGAGGGCGCTGGACGATGGTCTCAGCGAGCAAGATTCAGAGTTTTTCGATGACCTTCTTCGGTTGTTGCGGCTTATTGAAAACCGAGGCCACGGCCTTTGGTTCATCGACTGGTTTATCAAAAACGGCGACAACGAGAGGTATGCACCGCTGTATGGTGCATTTGTCGCCTTTGTACGAGGGGACCGTTTCTTGAGAGATTTGAATCCTGAAACGCGCGGCCCCGCAACACACCTTTACGATCTGCTTTCAGCACACAGGCAGACTGGCCTCGGCTGAACACACTGGTACGCAAGTCGGCCAGAGGTAACCAAACGCATGTTTTTGTAGCAAAAGCGGACAAACGGAGAACTTCCGCGACTTACAGCAGCCACACGGCCTATGATTAATTTGGCGCTCAAATTGTCTTCGTTAACTCCCGCCGAGAGAAATCTACGGCGCCGACTCTTCGGGTTCTCACCAATCAAATCCCTAAAGGCTCGGTTGAAGGCGCTGAAAGATCTGAACCCTACATCATGCGCTCTCTCGGCAATCGTCACCGCCTCAGTATGCCGCCTGACTTCGAGCGACCAATTCTGTCGGAATGGTTACGGGTGCGGAACCCAAATTTCAGATGTTTTCCGCACACGTCCTTTAAGCATTTCGGCGGACTGTTCTTGCAGTGTCGGCCTAACACACGAAAAGTTGACAACATTAGTCTAAAGATGGCACACTTTTTGGCACACCCGGAAATTTGTTATGCAGCGGAAGTAGAAATATATCAATTATATCAAATAGACGGAGTTATCACTCCCGGTAGCTCGTCAGGATCATAACCTGAAGGTCGTCAGTTCAAATCTGGCCCCCGCAACCAGTTTACCCCCCGACTTTTGCGGGGAACCGGAAACGCCATTGTCTTCAAGCAATAGACGCAGGTTTCCTTGCACTTCGATGCGCACACCGCCCCATTTATCAGGGTTCGGGTACACCGTAATCGAGTGAATCAATTCACGCATAACCGCTCCGATTTCCGGGGCGGTTTTTTTTATGTCTCCACTCAGTTCGCGCTTCAGATTGTCAAGCTGGTCGCGATACCGCTTGATGACCATCGGGTGCAGCGCCACGATGTCGACCGGGGGCGCTTCCGCCGCCAGTTCGGCCTTGGCGGCCTTCAGCTCTTCTTCGCGGGCGTTCATCTCCGCGCCCATACGGTCCTGGTTGCCTATCCCCTTGATAAGCATCTGCAGCATGCGGTCGATCTCGGCGTCCAAATCCGCGATGCGTCTTTCCAGTGTCGCGCGCCGCCGGGTTGTCTGGCGGGCAAACTCCTGGCGGGCTTCGTTATAGGCGCGCACGTACTCCTCGAGCAGCTCCGGCTGCGCCAGCTCGTCCCGCAGCGCCTCGACAACCAGGTCCTCGACCGTTTCGACATAATAGGTCTTCGGTTCGGGGCAGGGCACCCCGGCTTGATGCCGTGTGCACACAAGGCGGTTCTTGCCTGATTTGTCCTTGCCGCGCAGGGACATTCCACCGCCGCAGCCGCCACAGACCAGAAGGCCGGATAGCATTCGCGTCGGCCGGGCCTGTAGGGATTTCGCGCGGGGCTTCGATGAAGCCGCCTGCAACTTAGCCTGGACCGCATCAAAGGTTGCCTGGGCGATGATGCGAAGCTCCGGCGCATCGTTGACGACCCAGTCCTTTTCCTCATTCATTTGCGGCTGGCGAAGGCCTGTGTCCGGGTCCTTTACCCAGCGTTGGCGATTCCAGACCAGGCGGCCGACATAGAGGGGATTGCGCAGGATACCTGTGCCGCGCTTTTCCCAGCCATAGATGGTGGTGTTCTGCCACACCCCGCCGCGCGGGCCCGGTACGGCTTCGGCATTCAAGCGCTCGGCAATCTCCGCCGGCGAGCGGCCCTCCAGGAACTCGGCATAGATCCGGCGTACAATTCCGGCCTCTGTCGGCTCGATCTCGGCTCGGCCGCGCACGTCGCCCGCGAGGCTATAGCCGTAGGACTTACCGCTAGCGATCATGCCGGCGTCGATCTTGCCCTTCATCCCGCGACGAGTCTTATGGACATTGTCTTCCCGGAACAACTGGCCGACCAGGCCGCGAAGCCCAACCGTCAACGTATTGGCTATGCCTTCATGAATCGCGCGGATCTCGATGCCGGCGTGCGTGAGCCGCTTATGAATGTGCGCCAGGTCTTCCATGTCGCGCGACAGGCGATCGAGCGCCTCGACAATCACCACATCAAACTTGTGCGCGCGCGCATCGAAGAGCAACTCCTCGAGGCCGTCACGACCGAGGATAGATCCGCCAGACTTAGCGGCGTCTGCATAGGTGCGAATGACGTCCAAGCCTTCACGCACGGCATAGGAACGGCTAACAGCCTCCTGGTGCTCGATCGATTTCTCATTCTGAAGGTCAGTTGAGAAGCGCGAATAGATGACGGCGCGAAGCATTATAGTCCAGTCTTATGACCGATGGCTGCCAGATGATCCTCTAGCGCGGCCTTGCGCGCAAGAGCGCGTATTAACTTTTTCGTCGACGTGCTGATTTCCGCCCGCCGCGCGGCGCGTTCTTCAGGTGACATTTGATCGGGCGGGAGGGGCATGACTTAGCCGATCACCTTCGAATTGAGGTGCGTATGCCGCATCAGGACCGCCTTCAGCGGCTTCCAGGACTTACGGCCATTGCGTTCCCGCATGTCCTCTTCGCGGTAGCTTCGCGCCAGCTTGGTCAGCTTGGTCCAGGCCTTCAGCCGTTTGGCTTCACTGCGGTCATACCGAATCGCCATGTACAGGTCGTAGAACTCCGCACCACGGACGGCCCGGCGATTGTTGAACGCCCGACGGCACGCGTCCTGGCAAAATTCGATTGTCCGCGAGGAGGACCGCAGGGCCGCTCCGCACGTCAGGCAGGCGGCGACATAGCCGACCATCCCGGATGTACTGTCCACGGTGTTTCCTGCGCTTCCGTTTAGACGGGACGGCTTCATATCAACCAGCCGATGAGCTTCGCCACACCAAACCAGATGAGGCCGCAGACGGCGACCACGCCGATTAGGGTATAGCTGAAGGGCCACTTGCGATCGTCCATCAGTCCGCCCGCCCCAAAGCCAGCGCGCAGACGTTGCAAAGGTCCTTCGCGACCCAATGGCAGCTACGACCTGTAGCGGGATCCAGGCAGGCCTTTGTCTCGGTGCAGCCGCATCGCCGGCAGGTGCGTTCCATCTCTGGCCACAGGCCTGCGGCTGTGAGCGCATCGCGGGCGTATTGCTTGTATTCGTGCGCCTGGGCCCCATAGATGCCATGACCGCGCGCGATCATTTGCAGCGCCTCGACCAGGACCGGCGTCGCCGCCAGTTCCATGGCCAGTTTGCGGGTAGCGTCTGCCGACCGCCATGTCCTGGGCGGGATGTGACATACACGCTGACCGCCTTCGGTTTCGAGGATATTGATCTGCGGACCGAGAGCGTCCGAGTCCTTCAGGTCTCCAAGCGCATACGGTTTTGATTTGAACATCATGGCCTTGGCCTTTCAGATCGTAGATTTGCTTCGTGTTGATGATTGGCGCGCCACCACTCGATCGTGTGGCCTGGACAGTCAGGGCTGTGTCGACGGCAGATCGGGCATGGCGCGATGTGTTTGAACGACTGGAGGATCAAAACGGAATCTCATCGTCCAGGTCGAACTGGGAAGCGGGCCCGTCGGCACTGCGGCCGCGCGCATCGACGCCGCGCGAGGAGGTGCGGCCGTACTCATCGGCGCTGTCTGCCGGCGACGGCCCGCCGTTGCCGGCCTTGCCGAGGAGCGTCAAAGTGCCGTTAAACCGCTGAAGTACGACTTCCGTCGAATACTTCTCGACGCCCTGCTGGTCGGTCCACTTGCGTGTTTGCAGGCTGCCTTCGAGGTAGACCTGACTTCCCTTGCGCAGGTACTGCTCCGCAACGTGAGCCAGGTTGTCGTTGAAGATGACGACCCGATGCCACTCGGTCTTTTCCTTGCGCTCGCCTGTGGTCTTGTCCCTCCACGACTCGGACGTGGCGACGGTCATGTTGGCGATCATGTCGCCAAAGGCGGTTCGCCGGACCTCCGGATCCTTGCCCAGGTGGCCAACGAGAATAACCTTATTGACGGAGCCGGCCATTAGAGTGGTCCTACGGATAGGGCGGCTTTAATTCCGTCCGGCGTTTTTTCCTTAAGGGCAGCGCAAAGTTGAGCCTCGGAAGCCAGTGATATGCGCGCCGCCAAGCGGTCATTTACAGAACTCAGTCCTGTCCCGGTGGTAAGCGCGTGGGCGTAGACCTGCGACTGGAGTTCGTTGAACGAACCCGCCATTAGGACTTCTCCCTGCCGGTCGCGTTGGACGTTCCAAATCATCATCGCGAAATTGGCGACATCCACCGGGTCGCCTTTATGGACGTGCCGGTCCAGCGCGCCCCAAAGATAGTCTAAGGAGGCTTTCTTCCAGCCGGTGCGGTCTTTTTCCCACCGCGCAATCCGCAATTTTTCTTTCATGGCAGCGGAAAAACGATCAACGGCAATGTCGTCAGAATGCTCGTCGAGCGGCGTGCCCTCCATCCAGGTCAATTTTTCCAGGTAAGTTGTTGTGTCGCTTTCGTCGAATTGAGCAAACCGCGAGGCGTCGGCATGCATCCCGGCGATGTACTTTTTGTCGGAGTCGGAGAGTTCGACCATGATGGGGCGGCCAGGCTCAGACTTGTGCCATACGCTTCCGATTTTTACGCGCATTACGCTGCCTTTCTTTCTTTGGGTTTCCAGCCCGCGTCGATCAGCGACTGGTGGGCCTCGTGGATCTGCTCGAAGGACAGGCCTTCGCAGATGGTTGCCAGGGCAATAAACTCGCGGTCGTCGACCAGCGGGTGGGAGCCCAGAATATCGGTCCAGCCGCGATGCCAGTCCCGCACGATGACCATGGCCGGCGCGCGCTCCAAGCGCGTCAAAAGCCGCCGCATAATCGTCACGGCGTCCGCGTCATAGATCCAGCGCCAGACCTCCTCATGATTGCTGGGCAAATCCCAACAGCCCGGCGCGCCGCAATGCAGATGGATCTGAACGGGCGGATAGCTCGGTCGGCTCAAGGCCTGGATGCGCAGCGCCTCGGCCTCGGCTTCACGCGCGGCCTGTTGGGCAGCGGCTTCGTCGCGAGACACAAAGGTTCTGGCACTAGTGTTTCGTGCCACTGCCGCCGCCTCCCTGAAAGGCCGAGGGGCCGCCCGGCGCATCCTCGATCAGCTGGCCCAGGGCGTGCAGATAGACTTCGATGGCGTTTACCGTCGTGACCAGGCCGGAGACATTGTCCTTGCGGATGGCCTTGATGACGGGCTTTAGCGCTTCGCGCACCAGGCCCAGCTGTTTCGCTGTCTTGTAAGCGTGCGCGATGCCTTCCCGGATAACGGCGGCTTTGTCTTCTTCGGCGATGATGTAATCGACGATGACGCGCAGACGCTTCTGTGCTTCCGCGCTCAAGATGTCGTCGACTGGCAGGTCCTGACCGTACAGCACCGAATTTTCGGGATTGTCCACGTCGATCGAGGGCAGGCCGCCGCCTTCAGGCGGGGTGTAGCTCAAGACAGCATGCCGGCCGAGGTTGCCCATCGGGGCGGAAATGATGCCTTCTTCACGCATGATGCGCAGGAAGGACTTGGCGGTCGCCGGGCTCAGGCCCAGCGTCGTTTCGAGATTGCGTGCGGAGACGCTGGGGCGCGCCTTCACCAGGGCGACGGCGCGGTCATAGGGTTTTTGCGGCGCGTCGTCGGACATGGCTTACTCCATGTCTTGCAAGACGGCTCGACCGTGTAGTGCCTGGGTGCAGATCCAGGCAATCGTCATTTGGCCGGCGCCAAAGATCATGCCGGCGACAAACAGCATAAATGCTGCTGCGATCGCCAGCCGCACGACATAGGCCGCGCCGTCCCAGAAGGTGTCGCGATAGGCGGGAGGCGTTGTCATGCCGCCACCTCATCGACCTGCAGATCGACCTCTTCGGCATCACGCGGCGCGGGATAGAGGACGACGTGCTCGATGTGCCAATGGCCGCCGTCAGCGGTACGAAGGGATACGACGCCGCGCGGGCTAATGTCTATGCGTCCGGCAATGTAGCCTTCGAACTTGCTGCGCGAGTCCATGAACGCGAGGTGCACGTCATTGTGCTTCAGCCATTCAGGCTTCAGGTTTTCAGGCGTGATCTTGACGCCGTAAGGGATTTTCATTGGTTTGCCTTTCAGTAGGAGGTGAGATCGCGTAGGACGATTTCGTTCCAGGAAGTGCTGGTGGCGTGGTAGTTGACGCCGCGCTTGTTTCGCTGGCGGAAGAGCGGATCTATGTGATCCTCAATGTCTTGGATTAGGGCGGCTCGAGCCTCTTCATCTCCGCCGATTACTAATACCCTGAGTATGTCGTTCACCTTGGGCTAGCTCCTCTGTGGGTGGTGAAAGGGATAGGGAGAGTTGAGGGGGGGGGGGGGCGACGCGATGCGCCGCTTGACCGGAACCCCGTAGACGCGCACGTCAGGCCTAGGACCATTGAGGCAGCCAGGTGTGGTGTGGCGCTCGACGTCGTCCGTGCCGGGGTCGTCTGGGTCCTTCACGCGGCGATCCTCCGCTCCAGGTCGGCAGGCGGAAAGCTGAGCGGCCAGAGACCGAGCGACGCGGTCGTTCGATTGAGCGGTCGGAAGAAGCGCGCATCGGCGAAGACCGGCTGGCCGGACAGGAAGACCAGGAAGCAATGCGAGATAGTGAGGCTGGTCCAGGGAATGCCGAGATAGCGATCACCAAACACCAAGCCGCTCGCATCAGCGACGATGCATTCGAGCGCGAAGGCGCGGCCGCGAAGCCTGGGGTTCCAGTAATCGTATTTCTGAAACGCGCTCACGACAGACCTGCCATGACCAGTCCGACGATCAGGACCAGCGCAGCCATGCAGATCGCGCGGCTGAAGGAATCGATGAAATCGGCCATGGGGCTACTCCGCCGCATGGGCGATGGGGGGCGGCATATCGGCCAGTGCCTCAACCGACAGGGTTTCGACCAAAGAGAGGAGGCGTCGACGCAAAATGGCCGATGGAATACGCGGAAATGCCCGGGCGAGGGCGAACCCCTCGGTCGTCAGAAGGAAGCCGGCGACGGCCGTCTCGGTTTCGACGCCTTCAGCGGCGACTATCTCTTCGTCGATGCCTTCGAAGAAATAGGGCGCGGGGGCCTTAAGAACGCTGGCTATGGCGTACAGCTTCGAGCAGCTGATCCGGTTACTGCCGCGTTCGTACTTCTGGACCTGTTGGAATGTCAGCCCGATGCGCTCGGCTAAGGCTTCCTGAGACAGGCCAAGGGACTTGCGCCGCATGCGGACGCGTGCGCCGACATGGATATCGACGGGATCCGGGGCTTTTAATTCGTCTTGCAGTTTCATAACCCAACCTCCGATGTGTGGATGCTGGGTAAGAGCTAGTGCGTATTTTTATACGTGTCAACAACAATGCGTAAAAAAATACGCAAAATTGGCATGGCAAAAAACGATGCGCGCGAATCAGGCTGCGCAAAGGAAGGACCTCAGAGGGTTAATCTAGTTCGCGGTAAGGGGATCGCCTTTTTTGATTTCTTTTTTGTGGGCTTCCATTTGAGCCCTGAGATCAACGCCCGCCGGGCACAGGAATGTGGCGTATCGCAGCATAAGTGTGTACGGGCCGGCATGTTCGTAGACAGTCGGGATGCCGCACCCCAGTGGCTGCACGAATGTCTCTGCGACAAGACGGGCGGTTTCCAGCGTTATATTGGGTCCGCCAGGTGATGCTGCGCTGACCAGGAAAATATCATCCTTGTCGCTAAGGCGAAGCCAGTACTTTTTGTCAGCAACGGTGACTTTGGCGAGTGGCCCGTTAAAATCCGCAATATTTTGCGCCTTCGCAACTGTCGACGAGGTGGCCAATGCCAATGTGATGAGGAAGGCTAGACGCATATTATCTTCCCATTTTCTTCGTGGCACTTTTTGCTGTCTTGGCGCTCAAACGCGCTATCGCATCTCCGGCGAAGCTCATCTATTACAGCCTGCCGGGCGTTGGTCTGGTCGTTCTCGAGCGATGAGTTGACCGCAGCACCGACCGGGCCTGTCGCAATGGCTAGAGCCAGAAGAGCGCTCCTGGTAATGGGCTTATTGTTGTATTGCATTGCGATGTTTCGCCCTTCAACGCAGGGCGGTGTATTGAATTTGGGGTCGATTGGATTGAGATTGGCAAGCGTAGACTGGGGCGTACTTACACACCCGGTAAGCAGAGTTCCGGCAATCAGAATAAGAATTAGCGCTCGCATATTCCCCCCTATGTTGTCGTTAAGTGAGATCAATAATTGCGCGGACGACCTTTGCCGCAATCCGCACCTGGACCGTTTCATCCGTTGGATGATCATTTATCTGTATGGGCTGTTGCCACCGGGGATTGGTTGAGCGTGGCCAAAGTTGAACGGTACCGTCTGCTCCGATTTCAACCTGTTTGGCGCTGCGTTCGCGCAAGAAGCCCGCATCCCTCGTGCGTTCAACAATCACTACGTCACCGCTTTTGGGGACGTATTGGATCGCGATCGCGTCGACAACCTGTAGATAGGTCCCGTCAGGAAACACCACGTTCATGCTGTCCCCTTCCAACTTCTCGTACCATTGTTGCGTGCGAGGGTAGGACTTAACAGGAGCGCCTTCAACTTCGCCCAAAGGCACGTCACTGAAGTCAAACGCCTCAATCCATACCCCGCCACCAGTTCTGTATCTCACCGGCAATGTCCCCTGGCTATCTCCCTTTGAAAGTGGGGGGAGTTCCAGAAGGGCTTCCACGGTCGTGCCCAGCTCACGCGCTATGTTATAGATCGTGTCAGCGCCTAATCGATGCGTGCCCAGGTTTGCGGCTTGGCGCACAGACCCTTCAGACACGCCGACGCGATCCGCCAGTGCGTAGTTGGAAAGGCCTTGGGCCTGCATAATTTTCTTTAGGTAAGAAACTGGTTTCATTGCGTAAAATATAACGCATTACGCCTTTGGGCGCACCAGTATAAAAATACGCTTGAAATGCGTATTTTTATACGCAATATCTCAGTCATGAGCATACTAGCTGATTTTCTGCGTCGTTGCGACAAGGTTGCTGAAACTGCCGGTTGGGCAGAGGCAACGCTTTCCACAAAGCTGCTGGGTGGAGGCAAGCGTCTGGGCGAATTAAAGGCCGATAAGGATATCGGCATTAAGCGCTTGACTGCGGCCTTGTCCGATCTTGAGGGCCTTGAGCGTAAGTACGGCATAGAAAAATGGTGGCTCACCCCCTCCGTCACCGACCATGCCCACCGAACCGGTGACGAACCTGCGGCCTCGTCCGATCCCGCCATGGCCCTGACCGGCACGGGCGGGGCCGTATTTTCCGAAACTATCGAATCAAGCTGATCGCGCATTTTGCGGGGTCCAGGCTGGCTGTTCTCGTGACGTCAAGGCCTTTCTCCCGCAGGGCGCTCAACCGCGCAATGTCAAACACTCCGCTGGGGAACATCACATGAGTAACGCACCAGGCAGCGAGTCCGACCGGCCCTCAACGCGCGTCATCCGACGCCATGTGAGCACACCCTTCGGCTTCGATATGATCATTGAAATCGATGGCGACAGCGGGTCGCTGGTTTCTGTTGGGAACCGGACGGCCGATGACCTGTCTCGCGTGTCGAAAATTTTGATCACGCGATCCTGCCTCTATATCACGTCGATGGTTATGTCGGCGGAATGCAAGGGGCAAATTGCCGAAGACCTGCAGGCCACCTTACCTGACAACCCGCTTCTGGAATTGGAGCGGGTAATGCTAGCCGAAATTTGCTCGGTGCAAAAGCTGGCGGGCGGGACCGCCCAAAAGCTGGCCAAGGCATTCAAGGGGCGTTTGCAATGAGCCGGCGTATTTTCACCTGGACGGGCCGCGTGTGTGTCGCGGCTAACGCTGCTGAAGCCAAGGTTCTGCTCGGTGCGGAGGCTTTCACCAAAGCAACTATATACGACCTGACGGAGCCATTGCTCACTCTGATCAAGCACCAACCGGGTTCGCATGGCGCATTGGAATCCATGCGCGAGCGGAGCCGAATAGCAGAAGCCGAGGTGTCCTCGCTTACCGAGGGCTATAACAACGCAGTCGCGCGTTCCCTTCGCCTTCAGGACGAATTGAGCCAAGCCACAGCGCAGCAAGACAAGATCGTCCAGGAAATCTGCGATCTGATCAAGGCCAACGAGCGCCAGGCAGAAAGGATCGCGCTCCTCGAAGAGGACGCCGTGCGCAAAGCCGCCGAGGCCGCCGAGCTGGTGGAGATACGGGCCTTCAATGCCACACCGCTCGGCGACCTGTCTCATCTGCGTGAAGCGCCGGTTCAAATTGTCGATGACGGGGAGGAGATGGAGGCCAGCTATCGCCAGATGGCGGAGTCGATGTCGCCCTGGGCTGGCAGTATTCCTCCGGTCCAGGCGGCAACGCCTTGCGTCCCTCCGGTGAAAGTGAAGGCGAAACCAGGGCCTAAGCCGAAACCGAAATCCGAGACGGTTATTGCGGTGACATGGCCGGACACGCCAGTAATCTTGCCGACGACCCCAGTCATCGTGCCGACGACCAGTGAAACGCCGAATTCGTCACGGCGTCCCCTGAGTCCGCCGGCCGCGAGGCATGGTGAAGCCGTCATGACCATGACCGATGAATGCATGAACCCCGACGAAATCGCCAAGAGCCTCAATGCCGGGCTGAAGGCGAACGATCGGGTCAATGCCGCCCAGGTCAAGGCGATCCAGGTCGAGATGCGCGCCCATGCGAAGGCGGGTGTGTGATGGCTATGCCCAGGGAAAATGTCGGCTGGTCGCAGGAGCGCATCGCGCAGCTGAAACAGTTGTGGCCATCAGGTCTATCAAGTCAGGACATCGCCACATCGCTGAACCGCTTGCCGGGCTCGTTTCTGTCGCGCAATGCCGTCATCGGCAAGGCGACGCGTATGAAGCTCGGAGGCAAGGCGCCTGCCGCTAGCCCACAACTAGGGAAGAAGGCGGCTTCACCTACGGACGATGTCTGGGCGGTTATAGATCCGGTCCTGGTCCGTGATTGGCCCGATGATGTGCCGATCGACACCATCCGCAATCGGCTTGTCGCCGAAAATCCCGGCGTCGACGTTCCCGATGAGAACAAGATCCGCATGCGGGCGCAGCGCCTGAAGCTTAAGCGCACCAATGCGGATAAGTTTCGTCGTGAGGCTGCCGTCAAAGGACGAGCGGCCATCAAGGGCGACATGGTGGAGCAGAAGTTTTTTGAGCGGGTCGCCGCTGGAAACCTGACGTCCCATACGACGCCGGCATTGATACAGGCCAAAATGGCTTACCCGAATATTGCGGCTTCAGTCGGCATCGGGATCCTGGATTTGGAAGACGGGCGGTGCAAGTTCATTCTCGGGCGCGATCCGGCCGGCCACGAACGATATTGCGGTGGGTCCTGCGCCCGTCAACCGCGCGGCCGGTTTGCCCCTTGGTGCCTCAGGCATTCCAAGAGGTTGATCGATAGCCAAGCGACGGCAAAACGTCCGACGCCAATGCCGAATGCCGGCCGCGGCGACCTGCGCACCGTCTTTGGCGCGGGGAGATTACGCTGATGGCGAAACGCTATGCGGGACAGCCGCGTCATGATGCCGAGCCTCGAGATTGGGAAATAGCGGCCTGGAAGCGCTTCGCCACGGTCGCCCTGGACGTCGCCCTGCAGCGTACTGCGAAAATGGGCCAGCTCCTGGAGCTGGCTGAAGATGCCCGACGCCTCCGGGTCTTCGGGCCAGAAGGTCCGTCTAATTCCTGTACACGCCTGATTGAGATCGCCCGAGAAGCGGCCCGATCTTCGGTACCGAGGGCGTACCTGATAGATCTCGACCGCCTGGCGCGCGAGATCCTCATGCTGTGCGACGGTCATACGGAAGTGCGGAAGGCGGCACGCGGCATATGACTGATCCCGTCATAGAGGAACTGTTCAATCGGGCCCGCGAGGAGCCGATCGCGAACATGTGCGGCACAAAGCTGTTTCGATCCGGTCGCCAGCTGCGTGGGGAATGCCCGATTTGTCACTCCGGTGCCGGAAAGGGCAGGGGCGGCAATTTCAGCGTCGACCCCACAAAGAACATCTGGTTTTGCTTTGGCGGTTGCGGCGAAGGCGGCGACGTTATCGAGCTCGAGCACCGAATGCATTCGACGGCCGGCGAGACGCGTCTGGATGCGGCCAAGCGCTTGGTCACCGGTGATTTCCCTGGCGATCGCAGGTCCTCAAGAACGCGACCTGAAAAGGTCCAGGTCCATGTGCCGGACCAATCGCCGAACTGGAATTTCGACCACGCCCAGAGACTGTGGCGGGAGGGCCGGCCGGCCGAAGGCACGATCGTCCAGCGCTACCTGGTCAATCGGGGTATTCGGGGTCAGGTCCTGAAATCGATGCTCAAGCATCTGCGGTTTCACCCAATGGCCTATCATTCCGGTCCTCCGCGTAACCCGGTCGCGTTCCCGGCCATGCTGGGCCGTGTTTTCGCGCCTGCGGGCGCAACGGGGGGCACGCACGCCACCTATTTGATGCCGGACGGCAGCGGAAAGGCCTTGATCGCGGATGGCCCGTCAAAAGTGATGTGGGGGCCGCAAAAGCGCGATGGCGCGCCGGGTGCTGTTTGGTTGACACATCCGCACGCCGAAGGGCCGCTGATAGAGGGCGAGGGGATTGAAACCTCCGGATCTGCGGCCTGCGTGCATGGCTGGCCTTGCCGTATCGTCGCCGCGCTTTCGCTTGATCGCCTTCAGGGCGGCTGGCTAGCTGATGCTCGCGGCCGCAAAGACCCGGATTGCCCCAGACCTGATCCTGAGAAGCCGGGCTTTACCTGGCCGGAAGCGCCGGCGGCCCCTTGGGGGAAAATCATTCTCGCGGTCGACCACGACATGAAGCCCCTGCCCATAAAGGTCAGGGACACAAACGGAAAGACGGCGACCCGTTTACTGACGGCGCATGAAAGGGCGCTGATTTCTGCCACGCTAGCCAAGGCGAGCTGGCGGCGAACGACGGCCGCGCAGATCGGGGTTATGGCCCCACCTGTCGGGCAGGACTGGAATGACGTGCTGAAGGAGCGTGTTTTAAGTGAGTAAGGGCCAATTGTCGACCATGACCGAGCTGCCAACAGCTGAGGAATTGGCCGAATATGATTTCAACGATTACGGAAATGCGATGCGGCTGATCCGTCTGGCCGGTGGTCAAGTGCAGAATGGACATGTCGATACCTCGAACGTGCGGCTGCTTTATCTGAACGGCATCGGATGGGTGGCTTATCAAGGCGCCTATTGGGACCGTGAAATGGGCGAACATCACGCCTGGCGGATGGCCCAGGACGTCGGCGTCAAAATGCAGGGGCTCAAAAACGAGCTTATCAAACGTTCGGCCGGTGCGGCCTCGGATGCGCCTATCCAGAAATTCATAGACAGTTGCGGATCGCGTAGCGCCTGTTCGGCGATGCTGGCCATGGCTATCCCGCACCTGATGGTCAAGATCGAAGACTTCGACCGCGAACCCATGGTGCTTAATTGCGCCAATGGCACGGTCTGGCTCGAAAAAGACAAGACGGGCAAGATGGTGCCCAGGCTGCGCCCGCATAACCCCGCCGACCGGATCACGCGATACATCGAGGTCGACTTCGACGAAAAGGCCAGGGCCGACGTCTTTGAAAAGATTATTGCCACCGCTTTGCCCGATGCCGATAAGCGTGACTTCTTTCACAGGGCGCACGGCTACTCGGCAACGGGGCACGTCTACGAGCAGGCCTTCTTCATGTGCCAGGGCCTAGGCAATGATGGTAAATCGACCATCCTTAGCGCCATGCGTAAGACTCTAGGCGGCTATGGCGCGGCGGGGGATTCAAAGACCTTTCTGGACATAGGACAGCAGTCCTCGGCCGCCGCGTCGCCTGACCTGGCCGAGCTGGCCGGCGACATCCGCCTGGTCGTCCTGTCCGAGGCAAAGCGCGACGTGCTGCTGAATGAAGCCCTGCTGAAGCAGTGGACCGGCGGCGAGCCCGTACCGGCGCGTGCCCTGCACGGCAAGCCGTTCAAGTTCGTGGCTATTGGAAAGCTATGGTGGCAGTTCAACGGCTGGCCAAAGGCGCAGGGCAATGACGACGGTATATGGCGACGGCTTTACCCGATCGTGTTTGAGCACCAGATTGCGAAGAAAGACGTCGACCCACTTATGCCGACGAAACTGGACGCGGAAAGGCAGGGTATCCTCAACTGGATCGTGCGCGGCATCATCGCCTGGGCCGAACGCGGGTTAGACCCGCCTGAGTGCATCCTCACGGCGCGGGAACGCTATCGCAAGCAATCTTCGCCTTTCCTGGACTGGCTGGATACCCGATGCGTCTATGGCAAGGCCGCTGCCGGCGAGGTGACGTCCGCCAAAAGGTTGTTGGACGACTACAAGGAATGGGCCACGAACCAAGGCCACGAAAAGGTCATGAGCGCGACCTCGTTTGGCCGCGCCATGAGTGAGCGCCAAATCGATCCACAGAAGCGAAACGGCAACATCTATCGGTCGCCAATCCGCCTGAAGACCCCGGACGAACTCGCCTTGGACAACGCCGCCAGCGGGGGCGAACCGGACGCGTATCAGCCTACTTCGGCGTCGGCGACTTCGAAGGGTAAACTCGATTTCGAGGGCGGATCACCGTTTGACGACCCGGATGACGCCAAATGGTAGCGGGGAGAGTTCGGGGAGTGTTGGGGATAGTTGAGGGCTGCTCTGTATTGCCGGAAAGGGGAGGCGCGCCGTTTAGGGGAGGCTTGACTGTCCCCGACGCGAACAACCGTCCCCGTGTAAGGCGTTGGATTATAAGCGGTAATTCTCGGATGGGGAGAGTTGGAGGGTTAGGGCCGTAGTGTAGTCATTCAGGCGGGCGCGTGCACAGGGGCGAGCGCGCTCACGACATCATGTGTCCCTGTGTCCTGCGTCCGATTGCATACCCAAGTATTGAGGTTACCCAATGAATAAAAAAAATAGTCCAGTTGAAGAAAGTAAGAAAAGCCGCCGCAAGTTCTATGTTGCCGGCATGTCCCGCGCTTGGTTGGTGGTCGTTACCAATAATGGCAAGGAAGGGCTGGTCCTGCCACAGCTTACGCGGCAAGGGTATGAAGTCTATCGCCCCATGTGCCACGTTACCGTCACCCACAATTGGGAGAAGGTGATCAAGGCCAGACCGCTGTTCCCGAACTACCTGTTCGTCCAGAAACAAGGCGAGATGTACGAGCGTATCTCTGGCATGCTTGGCGTGGCCTGGATCTACCCGACTATGCTGCTCAACTCGGTCATTGATCGCATGAAAAGCAAAGAGCAGGACAACTTCCTTGAGATCGTGGCCAGCCTGAACCCTAAGTATGGTCAGCCTGCCGTCGGTGATCGGGTTAAGACGCTCGATGGCCTGATTGAAGTTGTGTTGACAGAGACCAGCGACATAGCCCGTGTCTCGGCTCTATCCGGTTTCATGAACGGGAACAGCCGCATGACGCTCGATATGTCCAGGCTGGCCGACGGGAAAAAATAAGCGTCACGTAAAAAAGATGGTTGACGACTCGATTTCATCTCCACATACGCAGTGTTGTGCCGCCATATAGACGGCGGTCCAGCACGGCAAGGGAAACTCCCCCTGTCGTGCGGATGCTATTCAAGACAGGATCGCTTTCGCGGTCCTTTTTTTGTTTCTATTCAATGGGTTGTGCGTCTCGATCGATTGCCGGCCACCTAGACCCCCCACCCCCCTTTGGGTCCTTCTCCCCAATCTGCCCTAATACGGTGATGCAGAGGGCATGAGTTCGTTAGTTGGACCCTTGAATTCATTTTGAACCTTATGAACCCATGCCCGATTTAATGAACTCGAAGGATTACGCCGCGAGGCGTGGCGTGGGTAAAAGCGCGGTTTCCAACTGGAAAAAGGCGGGGCTGCTTGTGTTCGTCGCGGACCCGCTCAATCCAGGCAAACAGCTGATCGACGCCGAAAAGACCGATATCCTGATCAACGGCTCAATCGACCAAACCAGAGGCCGTCCGCCCACGGCGATCGCCCAGGGCGGAACTTCGGCGGGGCAGGCCTTGCCGGAAACGCCAGAGCCCAAAAAGCCAGCTTATATATCGCCGATGGAAGCGGCTCGGCTCGAAGAAATGCAAGAGCGCGTAATGCGCCGGCAACTGGAGCGGGCCCAACTGACAGGTCAGTTGGTGGATCTAGCCGAATATTCGATGCGCATGGCCAACATGGCGCGCCTGGTTAGAGAGCGCACGATAGGCGTGATCCGCACCAATGCTGAAGCGCTCGCAGAAGAGCCTGATCCGCGCGCCATTACCGCCCTTTTGACCGACGTTTTCGACAAGATGTTTGCCCAGGTGGCAGCGGAAATAGATCAAGAGGCCGACCAGGAAGCCCAGTTCGATAGCGACTTGATCGATGTTGAAACACTAGAGGACCTGGAACTCGGTCCGGAGGAAGACGAGACCCCCTGATGAACGCGCCGGTTATGTTGAGCGGACGGCTGCAGCCCAGGCTGAAAGCCAATGCCACGAAACTCAACAAAGCTTTCGCTGCGTCGCTGAAGCCGCCACCTAAGATCAGCGTGGCTGAGTGGGCCGCCAAGTATCGGCGCTTTCCTGACGATTCGGCTTACCCAGGTGCCTGGAGGCATGAAACTGCACCCTACCTCTATGATATCATGGAGGGACTATCGACGTTTCACCCGTCGGCCGAAACCGTCATCATGAAGTGCGCCCAGTCAGGCGGGTCCGCATCGGCCGAAAACTTCATCGGCTATATCGCCGACGTCGCGCCGGGCCCGACGATGTACGTCCAGGCCACGATCACGGCCGGGAAAGATTGGCTGGCCGAAAAGCTCTGGCCCATGATCGAGTCGACGCCCAAGCTTAGTCCGCGTCGGACAGATGGTGCGGTCCTGCCAAAGCGGGAACGGAACGGCGAAGGGACGACGGCGTTGCGGATCCGGTATCGGAAGGGCAGCTGGATGCTGGTTGCTGGTGCAAATTCTGCGGCTACTCTGCGCCAGCACTCGATCCGGTTTGTGATCGAGGATGACCTCGACCAGTTTCCGAATGACCTGGACAAGCAGGGCAGTCCTGAAACCATGGTCGGTAAACGTCTGACGACCTATAAGCGCCTGGGCCTGTCGAAACGGGTCAAGATCAGTACGCCCACCAACAAAAACGCGTCTAAGATCGGGCGAGCCTATGCCAGGAGCGACAAGCGCCGCTACTACCTAGTATGCCCGCACTGTCAAAACCGGTTCGATCCGATCTGGACTGACCTACACTGGGAAGACGGCCATCCGGAAATGGCCTATTTGATCGCACCATGCTGTAGCCAGAAGGTTAGACACTCCCAAAAAGGCATCATGTCGCGCATCGATGGATGGATTGCGACAATCGAAATCGATGGGCAGTCGCCGCCGCGTGTCATGACCGAGGCCGAGTTTCAGGTTTGGCGGGCGCGTCCGATCAGCAACGCGATCGCGCGCGGCTACCACATCACGGGAATTATCACGACGTTTCAGACCTGGGCGGATCTCTGCACCGAGTTTGTAGCCGCCCTGGGTGACGTGAACAAGTTGCGCGGCTGGACGAACCTGGACATGGGCGACGAATTCGCCCTGAAGGGCGATGCGCCGCCGGTAGAGGACCTGAAGCTGCTGAAGGAGCAGGACTGGGGCCGCGACCAGGTGCCTTGGGGTGCGACCGTTTTCACCCTCGGCTGCGACGTCCAGGGCGATGGCATCTATTACGAGGCGCTCGGCTGGGGGCACGGCCTCGAAAACTGGAGCCTCGACCATGGGTTTTTGCCCGGCGCAACGGATGTACCGGGTGAGGGGGCTTGGGCCCGACTGGAAGAGTACTCCAAACGCACATTTGTCATGCCGGGCGGTAAGGCGTTCGGCTTTGACCAGATCTGCGTCGATGCTGGCTACCATACTGATGCCGCCAAGGCTTTCTGTAAGCGGTCGCCGAAGCGTCTGCCTGTTTTCGGTCGTGACGGCTGGACGCGTCCGATCCTGGGGCGAGGACAGGCGATCAGTTTCGACCGCTACAAATCGGCTAAGGGAAAGCCGAGGAAACTGCCCGGAGATGAAGCGTATCTGGTCGGTACCTATGGTGCAAAACTCAGTTTCTATGGGTTGCTGAAAACGTCGATTGCCTATGTCAAGGCGCATCTGGCAGGCGAACGACCGGAGCCGATACGCGGCCGTATGCACTTCAGCCGTGATGCGACTGATGATTATCTCGACATGCTGACGTCGGAAACCTGCGTCAGTGTCATGAAGAACGGTGAGACTTTCCGTGAATGGAAGGTCGAATCCGGCCGGGAAAACCACTGGCTGGATTGCCGGATCTACAACCGGGCCGCAGCTGAGGCGATCGGCCTTGATAGCCGATCGGAATATGATTGGCAGGTCCTTCAGGGCGAGCGGTACGCGTCGCGGCAAGAGGGCCAACTCGATCTGATCGCACTGGCCAACCAGCCAATGCCGGTGACAAAGCCGATCGATCCGCCGGCAGCTGCAGCCGAAAATCAGAAATCAAACCGGCCGTCCGACGACGACGGCTTTATCCCGAACCTGGAGGACTGGCTCTAATGCCCGCACCCGATTACGTCACCGAACTTGCGCAACTCCAGGCTGGACTGGCGAGCGGCGAAGCCACGATCCAGGGCAATAATGGCAACCGGGTTGAGTACCGGAGCGTCAAAGAAATACGCGACGCCATCACCTATTTTCAAAATCTGGCCGCCGTCGCTGCCAAAACGAGCGTTCCGTCGATCACCGTCGCGCAGTTTGTGAACGACTGATGCGTTTCGGGGATTTCATTGATCGGTGCATCGAGCCGTTTGCGCCGCTGACTGCCTTACGTAGGACACAGCAGCGCAAGGCGCTGGAGCTGGCGCGTGAATTTGCCGCTGCCGGCTCCAGCCGCCGTACAAAAGGGTGGAAGCGGACCGGCGGGGCACCGAACCGAGAGATCCGCGCAGGTTTGACCAAGTTACGAGGCGCGTCCAGCGACCTGATCCGCAACAACAAGTACGCGGCAACCATGAAAAGAAAGATTGTCGCCTGGATGATCGGCGACGGCATCACTGTTCAACTGAACCATCCGGATGCGGAGTTTCAAAAGCAGGCGCAGGACATGCTCGATGCGCACTTCAAGACCCGCCTTGATGGCTTTAGCGACATGTACGGCCTGCAAAAATTGGCTGTTCTGTCCACCTTTGAGCGTGGAGACTCGATTCTTGTATGGTCTTCACGTGGTCGGCAGCCAAATAGCCGCTGCCAGGTCTTTGAAGGGGACCTGATCGACCAAGGCAAGAATGAAGATACCGCTTCAGGCGGAAAGATCGTCATGGGGAAGGAATTTGATCGCGATGGCGACCCCGTGGCGCTCTGGCTTTTTGATGAACACCCTGGGGATGGCGGCTGGAAGGGCAAATCTAAACGCTACGATATCGCCGACATCGATCACGTCTTTGAGCAGACCTATGCCGGCCAGGCGCGCGGCGTGCCATGGCTTGGGACGGTCGCGCTCGATCTGAAGGATGAGGCGGACCTTGAAGAAACGATCGGTATCAAGAAAAAGATCGAGGCCTGCCTGGCGCTAATCTTGCGGCCAGGAGCAAATTCGACGGCAACTCCGTTCGACACCTTGGAGAAGCCAGAACGCGGCGGGCCGCCGATCGACTCGGTTCGTCCTGGGATGATTTACCGCACCGAGCCAGGCGACGAGGCGACGACTTTAGCGCCTTCATCGACTGGGGATGGCGTTGAGTTCATGAAATTCAAACTGGCCGGAATCGCCGCTGGGTTTATGCCCTACTTCATGCTGACCGGCGATATGAGCCAGTCGAGCTATATTTCACTGCGTGCGGCGCTCAATGATTTTTATAAGCAACTCGACGACTGGCAACAGAACATGTGCATTCCACAGTTCGTTGCGCCGGCGGCCGATCGCGCACTGAAGCTCTTCTGGTTGAAGACTGGTGACAAACGCTTCCTGGAACTCACAAAAAACTATGGCGTGCCGCGGCGACCAGCTCTTGATCCTATTTCCGACATCCAGGGAGAGCGTGAAGAGATTCGGACGGGTTTCAAGACCCAGACGCGCTCTCTGGCAGAGCGTGGATTGACCTTTGAACAATGGCTCGATGAGCGCGTGCGCGAGCTGAATGCGCTCGATGCCGTAGGCCTTGTCGTCGATAGCGACCCTCGCAAGGTGACCAACGCCGGCATGCTTCAGCAGCCGCAAGGCTACATCCTACCCAAGAACACCCCTCAAAACTAGGACTGGACCCATGTCTAAGACAACCAAGCCTGGCCAGCGCGACACGCGTCTGCCTGTGCAACGCCGCATGCTCGATCTAGCCCCTGCAACCTATAATCAGGAGGCCCGGACGGTCGAGTTGAACGCGGCCACCGGCTTTCGTGTCATGCGCTGGGGCTGGGATGGCTCCTATATGGAGCAACTGCAGATATCGGGCGACGCCATCGAGCTGAGCCGAGTCGACAAAGGACAGTGCCCTTTACTCGATACCCATTCGCGCTGGTCGGTGGACGACCAGCTGGGCCTGGTCACCGGATCGCGGATCGATGCAGGCGCCTTGGTCCTGACGGTTCAATTCGCGGACTCCGATAAGGGGCGTGAAATCGAAAACCGGGTGGCTGCGGGTGACCTTCGCGGCGTGAGCGTCGGATACCGCGTCCTCGAAATGACTTTGATCGGCAAGGACAACGAAGTGCCGGTTTATGAAGTGACACGCTGGGAGCTACTCGAAGTTTCCCTCGTGCCCGTCCCCGCCGACCCGGACTCAGGGGTGCGGTCGGCCGCCAATGACCTCCACCCCTGTACCATCAATGAGAGAAGGACTGCTCCAATGGACGTAGACGACACCGAAGACCTCGAAACCGAAGAAAATCGCGGTACGCCGCCCAAGCCCTCGAAGCCCGCCGGTCAACGATCGGCGCCGAAACAAGCGCTGGCTGTTGAGCCGAAGCCGGAAGAAGTGCGCATGACAACGGCGGAAAGCCATGATTTCGAAGACCAAGCGCGCGCCTTTGGTGTCGATATCGTCGCCGCACGCCAACTGGTGCTAAGCAAGACACCGGAACAGGCCCGCGCGGAATTACTCCGCCTCGCGGCAGACGCTCAGTCAGAGCGTTCGCCGAAGCCCAAACACGGGGAGGCGGGTCGTATCGGCCGCGATGCGCGTGACACCCAACGCGAGGCGGTCGAGGAAGCGCTCCTCCATCGTTTCGACCCGGTCACCAACAAGCTGACGGATAAGGGGCGGGAATATCGGGGCATGTCCTTGATCGAGATGGGCCGTGACATCATGGCCTACAACGGCCTGAAAGTGCGCGGTATGACCAAGCGTGAAGTCGCTGAGCATATGTTGTCCCGCCAACATACGACATCCGATTTTCCGATCATCCTCGGCAATATAGCCAACCGTACTCTGCGCGCCGGCTACGAAGGCTCAGCCCAGACATTCCGCATGTGGATGCGTCGCGTTACCCTATCGGACTTCAAACCGGTCACCCGCGCCCAACTCGGCGGCGCACCGTCCATGTTGTTGGTGCCCGAAGGTGGGGAGTTCAAACTCGGCACGATCGGCGAAGCCAAGGAAGTCTATGCCCTGGCGACCTACGGCCGGCGTTTTAGCATTACCCGTCAGGTCATCATCAATGACGATCTGGATGCATTCACCAGGCTTCCCGCTATGTATGGCCGAGCTGCCGCCGATTTCGAGTCTGATGCGGCCTATGCACCTCTCCTCGCCAACCCCAACATGGGCGACGGGAATGCACTATTCTCCACCGCGCACGGCAACATCGCGGCCAGCGGCGCGCAGCCTTCTGAAGCCAGCTTCCAGGAAGCGTATTTCTCCATGTCGAATCAGACCGGCCTGGAAGGGCGCCTGATTTCGGTTCAGCCCAAATATGTCCTGACCGGCATCAAAGACCAGATCTCCACCGAAAAGCTGCTGACAGGCGTAACCGCCACTACCACGTCGGGCGTGAATGTTTTCTCTCGTCGCGGATTGGAACCGGTATTCGAACCGCGTTTGAACCTCGCGGCTGGCAACGCCACGCCTTGGTTCATGGCGGCCGACTACAACCAGGTCGATACGGCGGAATATGCCTACCTCGATGGCGAGGATGGCGTGTTCCTGGATCAAAAGGAGGGCTGGGAAATCGATGGGGTCGATTTTAAGGCGCGCCTGGACTTCGGCACCAAGTTTATCGACTACCGAGGCGTTTTCAAGAACCCCGGCGTCGCCTGATCGGTCGCGTAACCTCACGGCGGCGGCATAGGGCTGCCGCCATTTTTCAAGGAAAGAGACATGGCTAAAAATGAAATCTCGGCCGGCCATCGCATTGATTGCGTTGCACCGTCCGGGGGCGTCGTTTCGGGGTTAATGTATAAGATCGGTTCGCTGATCGGCATTGCCCTGACCACTGCCGCTGTTGGCGATATTTTCACCCTACATCGGTCGGGCGAGCATGACGTCAAAGCTGAAGGCTCAGCGTCCGGCCAGGCCTGGGCTGTCGGCGATACCCTCTACTGGGATGATACCGCCAAGCAGGTGACGAAGACGGCATCGTCGAACACCAAATGCGGCATTGCTACGTCCGCCAAGTCCACCACTCTGACCACGGGCCGAATGGTCCTGGTTACGTCCATTTAAGGAGGTGGCAGTGTTAAACCCAGAAGAACAGAAGGCCGCCGAGGATAGGGCGCGCGAGGAGGCCAAGGCTGCAGCTGACAAGGTAGCGGCCGATAAACAAGCCGCCGAACAGTTGCAACTGGAAGTGAAGGCGCTGTCCGACGCAGCGGCCGCCGACAAGGCAGCGGCGGAAAAGGCGCGTGACGAAACCAAGGATCTGGCCAAAAAAGCAGCTTCCGACAAGGCTTCTGCCGAAAAGCTGAATAAGGAAACCAAGTCTCTTGCCGACAAGGCAGCTTCCGACAAGGTCTCTGCCGAAGAGCTGCATAAGGAAACCAAGTCTCTTGCCGACAAAGCAGCCGAAAACAAAGCGGCTGCTGAAAAGGCGGGTGTCGAAGTCAAAGCCCCTGTTGTACCGACAGCACAAACGAATTCGGTTAAACAAACCAAGTCGGGCGTCGTCTGGGTACAACCTGGCCATCCGAACTATGCCGTCAACCAGTTCGTGCCGACGGATGCGGAAACCGCAGAAGTCCTGCGCGGCAAGGGCTGGGCTCGCGAGGCTACGCCGCAGGAACTTGCGTATCACCTGGGCCTGACTCAAGGGGAGGGCTGATCATGTCCTTCCGGCCGATCAACGCCCGGATAGACGATACAGTCTTTGGCCGGTTTGGCGATGACGCCCTTTGGGGTAGCGCCGTCACGCCGGCCAAGGTGCTGATTGAAGGTGCAGATGCTGTCGAAACAGTTGGGCGTACCCCCGTCGTAATGCCAACCCACCTGATCGAAGTGCGTGTGTCGGATGTCCATGCGCCGGAAAAAGGAGACGCGGTCGTCATCACGACAGACGCGGGGCCCGAAACGTACAAGATTCTGTCCCAGCCCTTACGAAATTCGACGCGCACGCGCTGGATCTGCGAAGCCCAACTGGTCTCCGGCTGATGTCAGCAAAGCTGATTGGTCTGGCCGATGCCTTTGCCGGTATCGAATCGGAAATCGCCGCCGACGTGACCGGTGGAATGCGGTTGGCGACCGAGGGCCTGAAGGAGGACCTGCGCGACCAGGTCCGAAAAGCCGGGTTAGGGACCAAGTTGGCAAATACCTGGCGCGGGCAAGTGTATCCAGCTCACCAGGATAGTCTCGACCCGGCCGGCGTCGTCTGGTCGAAGGCTCCCAAATTACTCGACGCGTTCGACCGAAACCCGAATATTGTGCCGGTGAACGGCGCGAAAATGCTGGCCATTCCCACAAAGAACGTGCCACGGCAGAGCGCCCGCCGGCTCATGACACCTGTCGAAGTCGAAGCGACCTTCAACCAGGATCTGATTATCACGCGCGGCCGCAACGGGCACCTCTATGCCTACGTCAATGTTGTCGCCGCCAAAAACAAACGCGGGTTTCGCGCCCCAACCAAGGGACGGCTGAAGCAGGGGAGGGAAGTCAAACTGGTGATGATGTTCGTCCTGGTCCGCTCCGTCCGCCCTGGTAAGCGCGTCGATATCGACACCTCCGTCAACACCTGGACCGCCCGGTTGCCCGGTCTGGTCAACACCGGACGCTGATATGTCAAAACGTGAAGATGTCCTGTCTGCGATCCTGCAGCTGGTAAAAGACGCCCTGCCGTCTGCTGATGTCGGCCGGAATCTGGACGAGCCGGAAAGTATCCCGCCGGGCGGGCGCGGGAACATCTTCGATGGCGACCTGACCCTGCTCGACGTCGATCTGTCGCCTCTAACCTACAATTACGAACACAACATTCCGGTCGACCTGCTCTGCTACGAAACGGCCGTACTGACCCGCGAACAGGTCCTCGACGCCATGCTGGAAGCGATTGGTCAAGCCGTCGAGGGCGACCGCACGCTGGGCGGCCTGTGTGACTGGCTCGACCTGGAACCCGTCAACACGGAAAACGCTGCTCAGAGCGGAGCAGTACCGGCAAAGGCCGGCCTATTCGCTTTCGTCGCTGCCTATTCGACCCCGAACCCGCTGCTCTAACCCCTCAAACCTTTCAGGAGACACACACCATGGCTCAAGCTCGTGGTGCCAACGCCGTTTTGGCGGGGGCATTTGAATCCACCTACGGCACGCCGCCAGGCTCTGGCTACTTTCAGCTTCCATTCTCGGCGCAGAACCTTGGCGCGGAACAGGATCTGATCACCGACGATCTGCTCGGCAACGGCCGTAATCCGTGGGATCCGACGGCGGATGTCATCACCAACGACGGGGACGTAACGGTACCCGTCGATTTGCGTAACTTCGGTTTCTGGTTGAAGCTCCTGCTGGGCGCGCCTGTGACAACGGCCACCGTGGCGGCGGCGGGCAAGATCACCTTCAGCGCTCAGCCGGCGGCGACTTCGACGATTACTTTGAATGGAACGGTCTGGACCTTCGTTGCCTCCGGCGCGACCGGCAACCAAATCGCGATTGGCGCAAATCTGGCGGCAACGATGACGGCCTTGGCAGCAGCGCTCAATGCCAGCGCCGAAACCCAAACGGCGAAGGTCACCTATACAGCGGATGCCACCAGCATCAGCCTCGTCTACGATGTCCTGGGGCCGGGTGGGAATACCTACACTATTGCCACGACTGGCAACTCCAACGGCACAGTTTCCGCCGGCACCCTGACGGGCGGCGCAAACAAGCATACCTTCACAGCTGGCGGCCTCACTCTGCCCAGCGCCTCTTTCGAAGTTGGCCTGCCGGACTTGCCGAAATATTTCATGAATTTCGGCTTCGGGGGCAACCAACTGAAGGTGTCCCTGGCGCGCAGCGGCCTGCTTAACGCTGTGATCAGTCTCTTTGGCAAAAACGAGGCACCTGCGACCGCCAGTGCCGCCGGCACACCGACCGTCATGGCCGTCGAGCGTTTTGCGCAGTTCTCTGGCGCGATCAAACGCAACGGCTCAGTTCTCGGCAAAGTCACAGCCGCCGACTTCACCTATGGCAATGATATGGAGAAGGGCGAGGACATCACCCCGACCGGCGATATCGGTGATTTGACGCCGGGTGTCTGGTCCTTCGCCGGTAACATTACCTCGCGGTTTGCCGACACCATCCTGTTCGACCAGGCCACCTCAAATCAGCCGTGTGCGCTTTCGTTTGGCTGGCAGATTAATACCTCCAAATCCCTGGTCGTTACGGCGTCGCGAATCTTTGTTCCGCGCCCGAAGAAGCCAATTACCGGACCGAGGGGCATCCAGATGACGTTCGCGTTCCAAACCGGCGCGGGAACACTAACGTTCGAACTGACGAACGACGTTCCCAGCTACTAATAGCCACTAAGGAAAAGAGACATGTCGAAAGTAATTATGCTCGGTCAGCGCTGGATACCGCTGACCGATGGCGTTGTCGTAATGGTCGATCCGATTGGGAGGCTGGCACTCCGCGAAGGCGCAAAAGCCTATACCGCTGTTATGGACGTGGCGTCAAAGGACGGCCCCGAAAACGTGGACGCCCGTGTCGCCGCGAATATGGCCTATTCCATCGCGATCGCGAAGCACACAATCCGAGCCTGGGGATATTTCTCCGGTGAGCCTGGCGGTGTCATCACGCCTGACCAGGTAGACCAGGGTGTGTTTCGGGACGACGCCGGTCATGTCCTGCAGCCAACGCCCGACGCGATTGAGATGCTTATGGCGGACGCCGTATTTCTTGACGCCTTTGATGAGATCTATGTCGAACCTTACGTGGCGGCTCGTAACGAAAAAAACGCATCATCGCCCTTGCCGACTGGGTCTTCGGCCGGGGTGGAGACCAATACTGCCGAGCGTGCATCCAACTCGAAGGCCGAGACTGCGGGCTAGAGTGCCCTCGCAACCAACACGAACCCCAGACCGAAGAGGGGATGTTGGCTTGGCACGTGATCAGCGCGTGCCGTAACCAGGTCCGCTCGACGGGCTTCGGTGTCTTCGGAGCGGATTATTCCGCCATTCTTTCTTTCGGCGAGGCCAGCGGTCTGCCGGCTTCATGGCTCTCAGATGTCCTGCCCGATATCGAAGCCTGTTTAATCAACCACCACAATCGAGGCGCGGCCGATGACGACGAGATCGATCCTGATCCGACTGGGGATTGACGGGAAGACCGAATTCCGAAGAGACTCGGCGGAGCTGGAGGCGCAGGCCACCCGCGATATGAAGTCGATCGAAGGCGCGGCGAACCTAACCACTGAGGCGATAGAAAAACAGGTCCAGGCCTACAAGGCGCTTTCAGCCGCTGAATCCAACGCGGCAACAAAGGCGACCAGTGCCGTGTCGGTCAATAAGGGGCAGGCGGCCGCTCGTGATCTTATCGGCATAGATGACGCAGTGAGCAAATCCGCCCGCGCCTCGGCCTCAGCTTTTACGGCTGAGCTACGGGCGATGGAGGCACAGGCCCAAGCCGTGCGGGCTGTAGTCGACCCCCTGGCGGCGGCGACCGAGCGCTATGCATCGGCTGAAGGGCAGCTCAATAAGATGCTGGCCTACGGCAAGATCAACCTGGATCAGCACGCGGCTGCGCTCAAGATCGAAAGGGCGGCGTTAGAAGCGACGGAAAAGGCCCATAAGGGCGTCGCGAATGCGGCCGGCCTGTCCGCCAATACCATCAAGATGCTGGCAGTTCAGATACCGGATGTCGCGCAAGGTCTTTTGTCTGGACAACCGTTCTGGCAGGTGTTTATCCAGCAAGGCGGACAAGGCGCGCAAATCATTGGGATGGACAAGGGCGGCTTCGGCGCGGCGCTTAGATCCACCACAGCGCTTTTCAATCCGTATATGCTCGCGGTCGCGGCAGCGACCGGACTCGTGACAACCGGCATAGTCGCGACCATTGCCTATGCCGACGCCCAGGATCAATTGGCGCTTAGCTTGAAGGGCATCGGCGGCGCGAGCGGGTTGTCGGTTCAGGCACTGGAAGACCTGGCGGAACAACACGCCAAGACAGCCAATATCGCCACGAGTTCCGCGCGCGAGCAATCTGCCGCATATCTGCGTGCGGGGATTATCAACCAGGATGTCCTGGGCAAGATGATCGACATATCGCGTAACTACGCACTCACGCAAAAAATGGATGGCAAGCAGGCCCAGGAATCCCTGACCAAAGCCATGACCGACACCACTGGGGCAGGCCTGGAGGTTCTAAAGAGCCTTGGCGAACTCGACAGCAAAACGAGAGAGTATATTGTCTCGCTCGAATTGCAGGGGCGTCACGAGGAGGCGCAGCTCACACTTCTCGGCAAGATCGCCGATAAGGTGGACGGTGCCTCTTCGCACGTCAATAAGTTGGCATCCAGCTGGCATAATGTGACGGTCTGGGCCGATGCCGCATTCGTCGCCATGGGAAAAGCGCTTGATCGCCGGATAGCGATGGATCCCCAGTCAGTTGTGGATCGCTATGAGGGGCAACGTAATTCTCCTGGCGACGCCACCGCCGGATTTCATGGCGTTCTGGGCGCTAGCCTTCTTTGGACTCCCGTTACTGAGGAAGACTACAAGAACGCCAAGGCGGAGCTGGACGCGGCCAAATCGAATTCGAAGGACGCGACGGCCAAGGCAAAGGCCGCAGCAGTCGAGCAAGCAGGTAAGTCAGCTTATGACGCGCTGGTCCCCGGAGACAAACAGCGAAAGGAAAATGACGATCGCCTGAAAGCCGTCAAAACCCAATACGGGGAAAAATCGCCGGAATACAAAAAAGCGGCGGCGGCAGCGAAGCTGGCCAATGACGCCATTGATAGGAAGGAAAACCCCAAGGCGCCTGGGGCGGACCGCGCGGCCTCATTGGCGCGCGATGCCGAGGCTATGGAAGTTAACACGGCGGCCTCGCTCGAGCTGGCGAAAGCCTACCTCAAAGGTGATGCGGCCGCCCTGGTAGCGGAATCATCACGCAAGGCCCTTTCCAGGGCGACGAAGGACGGGACCAGCACCGAAGCGGCAATGCGCCGCCAACTGGACCTAACCATTGCGGAGGCTGCCGCCAGCGGCGCAAAATCCGCAGCGGCGATGCAGACCCAGGCCGACGCACAGAAGGCCGTCAACGACCAGGTCGCCGCCGGAACCCTGCCGGCGCGAGATGCTGCGCGAGCCCTGCAGGAAGACGCAAGGCTGCGCCCATTGGTGGTTGCCCAGTCCCTGGCTCATGGCGAAGCGCTGAAAGTGCTGACTGCGGACATAGAGGCGACAAAAAAGGCCCAGGCCGATCTGAATTTCGAAACAGATAGGGCGTCCCTGCAAGCGGCGGCGGATGCCAGCCGTGAGCAGGTCGCCTATCTTGAGAAGCAGCTGGACCTGGTCAACCAGACCAATTCGGCGCGTGACATTGCGCTGGCGCAATACCGAACGGCTCAGGAAATCTCTAAGAATTCGGCAGTCGATATTAACCGGCCGGATGCGGCCTTTGCGGCCGCCGTCGATCTGGCCGTAAGCTCCGGAAAAGCCGCTCAGACCGATGCGGACCTGAAGAAAGAGCAATACGCCAAAAGCCAGCTCGACCAGATGGCCCAGCGTACCGAGTTGATGACGATTGAGCTGTCCATGCAGGGACAGTCCGATGCGGCTATTCAACGCGCCCTGGCTGTCCGCGCCGCTGAAATCGACTTACAGCGCCAAGGTATCGGCCTTGAATCCGATAAGGGCCGTGCAATTATCGCCGCAGTGGAGGCCCAAGAATCTGCGAATGTCAGCCTCGAGCGTAGCAAGGCGCTTCAGGGCGAAATCAACGGTTTGCAGGAAAGAAGCATCGACAAGCTGGGGGACTGGATCAACGCCGGTAAGTACAGCATGAAGTCATTCGGCGATGTCGGCATGGCCGTTTTGAAGGATTTGCTGGCGGAGGCCACCAAGCTGAGCCTGCTCAATCCGCTCAAGAATTGGTTGTTGCATGAGGACAACCCAACAGCCTCCGGCAAAGGCAGTTTCATCGCTCAGGCGCTCAAATGGGTCGTCACCGGCAATAGCCCAATACAGACACCATCCCCAATCATGCATGAGGCCAGACACTATGCCGGGGGCACCAACTTCCATCCGGGTGGCCCGGCGGTCGTTAACGACGGCGGTGGCGACGAGATCATTGACTTGCCGACGGGCAGCCGCGTCTACACAGCGTCCCAAAGTCGGGACCTGACCTCCGCCTTTACGGGCCTGGCGAAGAAGGCCCGGGCCGCAATGGTCAGCCAGGTCGCAAATCACTTCGATCTGCGTGGCGCTTGGATCGACAAGGATGTCTGGGGCGAGGTTCAAAGGATTGCCGACAAATCTGCCGCGACGGCGGCCCGGGGATCCTTTGCGCTGTCGCAACAGGCGGCGCCGGCAACCTTGGCTCAATACCAGAATAACAAGGCCTGATCGTGTATCAATTTCCCTATTCACTCTTCGGCGCCAAGGCCTTCCAGCCCTGGCTGGCGAATACGCGGGTGTCCGGCGGCAATACCTTGAACGGTGTCGGACAGGAGGCGGATTGGTCAGGTGGCGGCTATTGGTGTTTCGAGCTTTCCGAGATCCGCGTGTCCACGGATGCGCAGCATCTGGAATGGTGCGGTCTGTGCACCGAAATTGGCGACGGATTCACGACCGTCGAAGTGCCCGTGGTCGCTGGCTTTCCGATGCCGGTCGGCACCGCAACGCCCGACACGATGGCATTTAAGGCAAATGCGGCGGCCAATCTGGCGGCGACCTCGATCGACATCAAGGTCATGACCGGCGATGCGCCGGCGCGCGGACACAAGATGACGATTAATCACCCGCTTGCCGGGGCTAGGCTCTACAGCATCTTTTCCAGTACTGCGCTCGGGTCCGGGGTCTATCGCTGCAAGATCCGCCCCCCTTTGCGTGAAGCGGTCGCGGCCAATACCGTTATCGACTTTAAAAACCTGCGTCTTGTGATGAAGGTCAAATCCACGGCCAAGGATATCTGGCCGAAACTCATGCCGCCCTACAAGGCGCGTCCGCAAATCCTGTTCATTGAAGATTTTAGCTACCAGAACGCGCTATGACGCAAATTACCGATCGCAATATTCGGCCAGCGTTCTTCTACTTTGTCGATATCGACCCGCCCGTGCGGTTTTGGACCGGCATGGGCCCCAGGCACCTGGCCGCCGATGCCGTGGATACAACCGGCGGGATCTATGTCGGAATCGATTTTAACGCGGATCTGCCTAGCTTCAACCTGTTGGCTTCTGGCACGGCGGACTCCCTGAAGGTTGGCCTGGTTGGCGTCGACGACCGGATGATCGATCTGGTCGATATGGATGCCGATCTGGTTGAAGGTAAGCCGGTGCATATCGGTTTCGTCCAGTTCGACGCAGACTGGCAAATCGTCCGACCGCCGTACTGGATGAAAAATTACCGCATCACGAAGGTGTCGTTTTCCCTGGTCACGACTGGTGAACCGACTTCCGACGATACCCATGCCGCCGGCGTATCGGTCGATCTCGGATATGGCGATGTCATGCGCAAGCGTGGCAAGGGCGGTTATTGGACGCCGGACCGCGCCAAGCCCGGCGACCTGGGCCTATCGAACGTGCCCGGCCTCGATAATAATGCAACCCGTACCTGGCCGCCGCCGGGGAAATAGCTTTCTGAACATGCAAATGAACTCCAACCGCCTTGGCGGCTTCCTTGACCGTGCGTTCGATACGCCGTTCGGGTGGCGCACACATGACTGCCTGATCTGGCCAGCCAACTGGGTTGCGCTCGTCTCCGGCCGAGACCCGGCCGCACCCTGGCGCAACGCTTACCATGACGCGCGATCGGCGCTCCGGCTCGTCTCGGACGCCGGCGGCATCGAAGCGCTTGTGCGGACCGCGATGGCACGCGAGGGGTTTGAGATGACCGATACCCCGACGGTCGGCGATGTCGGCCTGGTGCATATCATCTCTGGCCGGGGGGTAGCTGAACTCGCGGGCGGCATCTGTACCGCGCCCGGGCACTGGTGCAATCTAACAGCCAATGGCCTTCTCGAAGGGCGTGCACGGCACGCCTTAGCCTTTCGAATCGAGGCGGCATAATGCCCAATTCAATCGCATATGTTGCTGAGGCCGCCGCTGCATGGGTCATGTCAGCCGCTCTGGACGCGGGCATATCCGGCAGTACGGCCATCCTACTGGCCCAAACGGCCTATTTCGTCACCAGCACCGCCCTGACCGTCGCCGGTACCGCCGCCATCACGGTCGCGACCATGCCTGCGCTTCCCTCGCCTGAGGCCGTGCAAACGCCCTTGAAGCAGACCCGCCCGCCTGTGCGGCAAGGCTATGGCCGTATGCGTGTCTCCGGGCCGCGCGCCCTGTGGGCAAGCGTTCCGGGCTGGGCCGTCGAATCGAACATGCTGCACGAAGGCCGCGTTGACGGCTTCGAACAGGTCTATCTCAACGACCAGGCTGTGACGGTCAAAAGCAATCACTACGTCCAGAGCATCGGCGACGCATTTGCCGAAAACCTCATCGGGATATGGTTGCGTCCCGGCCGCTCGACCGAGATCCCAACACCGGATCTGGTGGCGGCGTGTGGGAGCCTATGGACCAATGCACACCGTAACGACGGCATTGCCAGCCTCGACATGATGGTCAAGTCGGTGCGGCAACAGGACCTGAGCCGCCGCTATCCGAACGGCGAGCCGCTGGTATCGGTCGTGACGCGCCTGTCGCCCGTCTATGACTGGCGGGACAGCACGCAGGTTCTGACGAATCCGGCGACGTGGAAATGGTCGCAAAACGCCATCCTGTGTTGGGCCACATGGGAATGGTACGGACGGTACCTGGAGCGGGCGTCTGAGGACAATGTCACGCCGAACCCGCAGCAGCTGGCGGCGTGGGCGGAAGAGATCGCGCCAGCACTGGCCTATTGGACGCTCGCCGCCGATATTTGCGATGAAACGGTGATGCGCAAAGATGGCGTGTCCGAGGCGCGATATTCGGTCGCCCTGATGACCTTGGCCCAGGACAAGGAAGATACGGTCCGCCAGACCTTTATGAAGGCCTGCGACGGCTGGACGATGCGGCGGTCGGACGGGTCGCGCATGGTGCGGGTCGGGCAGTATATAAATCCGACGTTTGAAGTGACGGATTCAAGCCTGATCAGCCTCAATTGGGAGCGCGGCACGGATGCCTCGGCAAAGGTCAATCTCCTCGAAGGCGCGTTCCTGTCGCCGGACAATGACTACACAGCCCAACCCATGGATCCGTGGGCTGATGAGGAGGCTATCCAACGCGAGGGCGAGATCCGCGATACCTTCGACTTGGCGATGGTGCCCAGTCACAGCCAGGCGCGCCGCCTGCTCAAGCGAGAAATGTACCGCCGCCGCGCCCCACGGCGAGGCACGATCACCATGGATCTGTCCGGCCTGGACGTCGCGGATCTGGGCCACCGCTGGGTGCGGGTGGTTCGGTCGCGCGGCCCGATGTCGATGCGCAATATCGTCGTCGAAATCACCGGCGAGGGCGTTGTCGATTTCACGAAGCTGTCGGTGACCTTTCCGGTTCGGATGTCAGGGGCGAATATCGATGCCTGGACGCCAGCGCTCGAGGAGGGGTTTAAACCGAATGAGACGAACCGGACGCTACCGGACGTCCTGCCGCCGCCGGAATTGCTCGACGCCTATGCCAGCTTTCAGAGCGATCGGGCAGCGCTCATTGTCGTCAAGGTTGACAATCCGCATGATGACAGCCGCACCTACCAGCTGAGCATTATCGACAGCACTGGCGCGGCGACGGATGGGCCTTGGCAAGAGGGCGATGTCGTCACGGGCGGCATTGAACTGCGCGCGGGACCGGTCGGCATCGGCGATTATCACGTCACGGTCAGGGCCAACATAGCGGGGCGTCTGACGGAATGGTACGGGCCTCCGACGGCCGTGTCGGTGACACATGCGGCCGCGCCCTATTTCCCTACGGCCTATGCCGATGGCACGGACATCAATGAATTGAAGCCCGCCCAACCCGGGGCGGACAAGACCAGCGAAAATACCTCAAAGGATACGGCAGCGGTCGCGGGCGTGCCTGCGGGACAGGTGGTCGCCAATATCGCCGCCAGCGCGGACGAACTGATATTCCAGTCCGTGTTGAACCAGGCCTGGCGCGACTATCAGGATGCGTTGAACTTCGACTCATCGGGTGAGTCCAACCAGACCAAGGCGATCAATGCGCTCTATAAGGCGACCAATGCCTTGAACATGGTCAACCTGATAGCGGCGCTGACCTCGGACGGTTCGGCAATGGCGTTGAACAGTAGCCTGGTCATGAGTGACGGCACGACAAATCTGGCGACCTTCTTAAGTTTGGTCAAAAGTGTCTTCGGATCCGACTCGGTCACCGTCTCACAGGTAATGCAGGCGCTCGATGCCCAGTCCGGCCGGTTCGCCCTCTCTGTGTCGTCGTCAAATGGGGCCGTGACGGGTATCGAGGGCGGCGTCAATGGCAACCGGGCAACGCTCGATTTCGTGTCCGGTGTCATCCGCTTTATTTCCACGGCCATCGGTGGCGTCGCCAAAACGCCGATGATCATCTCGGGCGATAAGGTCATCTTTACGGCCGATGTCGAGGTTGACGGGGCCCTGTTGGTCGCCGGATCTACCAACACCTTGCAGATCGCCAACAATGCCGTGACCGATTTTCTGTCTTTGGACGTGGGTTTTATCGGCAACCTGTCGACCGAAAAGACGATTGCGACCTTGGCGATCAACCCAAAAGGCGGCCGCGTCCGTATCCAATGGCGCGCAAATGTCGGCAATCCGTCTTCGACAGAGATTGCGTTGCGTCTGAAGGTTTTCCGCAACGGAACCAATATCAGCGGCTCTCTGGGCACCAAGTTGAACAGCAATTTCCCGACCAACTACATCGATTTTGTCGATGATCTCGCGGGCTACACCTCGAGCGTCACCTACACCCTGACCGCACAAACTGTGACCGGAACCGATATCGGCGACACCGGCGGAAGCGGCATTAATCGCGATCTCAACTACCTCAACTTTACCGTGGAAGTGAAAAAGAAATGAGCGACACTCTCAATCCGGTCTATGTCATCTACAAGGGCGGCGCGCCCTGGGCTGTGCTTCGCGGATCTCCCGAGGCGATTCAGACCAATCTCGACATGCTGGCGCCGGGTGATGCCTATCGTCTGGTGGATGAGTCGGTGCGACGGCTGGCCGATGCGCCGGCCTATGACGCCGCCGAATGCACGGTGGTCGCCTGATGGCCGTGCTTGATCCGATTGATCCCGCCTACCTGCTCGACGACGGGCTGACGGCGTTTGCGCCGCCCGGAGCGGGCGTCCAGGTCGGGTACGGCCAGGTCGCGGGCGTCGCGCGGATCTTCGACACCCAGGCGGGCACCGATCCGTGGCGCGGCCTGTTGGCGGTCGATACCAAGGCGCTCAACACCGCGTCCGGTAACACTTATCAGGTGTGGGTAGAATCCTCGACAACGCCGGATTTCAGCGCCGGAAAACGCGATGTCGTCAAGATCAATGTCGGTGCCATCCTGCCGGTGCCGTCCCTGGCCAAGTTCACGACGGTCTATGCCGGCACCCGGTATCGTTATTTACGCGCCAAGTTCGTCACTGATGGGCCATCGAAAAGCATTCGCGCTCGTATCTTCCTCTTCCCCGCGACCGGAGCCGATGAATGGGATGCGACCGCGCTTTACCAGGCGATGGGGCTGGAGCTGCAGAACCTCAACAACGTCACGACCGGCCTGGCGGCCTGGGCGAACGGTGTGGTCAACGGCGGGCCCAATGGCGACGGCAAGTATCCGGTCGTCGACTATAATGGCGCGGTCCATAATATGCCGTGCATTGCGCAGATGCTTTTCGAAGCGGGCAGCGGCGGCGGACTGTCGCAGGGCAATATCGATGGATTGCCCGGATTTAGCGACCACACGACTTCACCGACGGTGCCGGTGACCTATCCCTTGGCGGGCGGTGGGCGTGCTTTGGCCAAGGCCGACCTTTTTGGCCTGATGGCAGCGCATCGTCAGGACGTGACGATGCAATCCGACCTATCTGGAATTTCGGCCGTCTTTGGCCTGACCATCTCCGGCCTTGAGCGCCAGATAGGTGTCAACGCGATTGTGCAGGTCTTCGGCGGCATCATCGATCCGCGCAAGCCCCCTTATAATTGCAAGATGGATTTCCGCGACTATCGCGCCTTCACGTCGTCGGCCGGATCTTCCGTCATAGAGTCGGCCGACGCAAATGTCGTGACGGCGGCGGACATCGGTAAGGAGTTTTGGCTGTCCAACGTCGGCACCAACGGCTGTCACTACGGCTGGATCGGGCAGATTGTAGATAGCCGACACTTCCGTCTCTACACAGATGCCACCCTATCGACGCCTTTAAACGCGCCTAGTTCTCAAACCAATCTGGACGGGATGTGGGGGACTGACGATACGGTCGGCATTCAGCGGGCGTTCGATGACGCCGAACCGCCTGACCACTATTCACGCGGCAAGGTCGTGGTCATGACCGGTATCGCCATTGTGTCCGCCGTCCGTTTCGGATCGATTGCTATCTATGGCTTCGCGTCGCAGACCTGCGGGTTCGCGCAACGACCGGAAAATTCGTCCACCACGTCGCCCATGGTGGCCGACAAGATCACCGGCGTCTATGCCAGCAAGCGTCCGCACCATTACAGTCTGATCAATCTCAGTTTTTTCGGCCAGAAATATTGCCAATTCTACACATCTTTTCGGCGCTGTTTCGAAATCCGGGGCGGCAATTTCGGCGCCTTCTGGGAAGGTGCGCCATACGGTCATATCGAGAACCTGATTTTTATCGAGGCGCAATGGGAAGGCGCATCGTTGCAACAGGCCTTCGCGGGCAAGGCGTACGGCTTGCAGGCCTTTTATAATTCCTGGTGCGGCATCCGGTGCGGGCTGTGGGATTTGAACGGGCATAGCTGGCACTGCGAAGCCAATGGCCATGCGGGTATCCTGTCGCACATGGCGGGGGCCAATCTGACCAACGTCAAATGCTCCTACAACGGGGGCAGCGCAAGCGGGACGTTCATACACGAAAACTCCGCCAACTATACCGAGTTGGGCGTCGGCAACTCGGTCACCAATATTCGCGTACAGGAATCGTGGGGCCACGGCATCTGCATCAGCAATACCGACCCGCTATTCATCACGAACAATGCCGCCAGCAAAAACAAGTTCTATCTCGCCGCGTTCGATGATGTTGGCAATATGGGGCCGGGCCACGGCGTTCGGCCCGGCAGCCTGCCCCCCGTGCGGGCGATGATCTATATCAAGGGCAGTACGGCGAACGATAATGTCCTTGATCTGGTCACTGGCACTTACGGGATATCGGTCAGTGGCGCGCCGCCTGAAAACAACGCCACGCACGGCTATTTTGACACCGGGAATCCGGCGCGCAATATCGTCCATCTGCGCACGCCCGGCACCACGAATAACCCCGCCGACTGGTACGCGGGCCGGACCACACCTTTGCCCGCCATTCCGGCCGGAACCGGGGCCTATGCGCCCGGTCCCTGGGGCACCGATTCCTCAACCTCAATCGGCACGCGCAACCCGGAAATCACCGTCAACGGCGCGTCAGTTCCATAAACCACACGCAAGGAAAACCAAATGGCTGCTGAAATCACTTTGTTCGAGGGCATTGCCTCGGCTCAGAACGGAGAACCGCAAGTCGCGCGGAATCCGTTTGCTTCCAAGAATGCGACCTTCACCCCAGATCGACCTTGTCTCGCGCGCATTCTCGCCAAAGGCGGCGACGTCGCTGTGACGCTGGGCAGCGTCACCTGGACGGTAGTGGACGGCAGTTGGGAATACTATTGGCTGGACGCGAACAAAGAACTGGGGATTGCATAATGTTTGGTGCATTGGGTTCCAGCGGTTCAGGTGGCGGCCGTCGCTTAAACCTGTCGCCGCGACTAGTGAGCGCCACGGCGACGGCCAACGCCACACGTTTGACCGCGTCCGGCATTCCCGGCACGCTAACCTATTCTAAGATGTCCGGCAGCACGAACGTCACCGTCAGTTCATCAGGTCAGGTGTCGCTAGGCTCTGCCTTGGGGCCGGGCGGGACAGCAAGCTTTGTTGCTCGCGTACAAAATACCGCCGGTGTCGCCATGGAAGACAGCTTCACATTGACCGGCCTCCTGGCAACCCTGACCTTAAGCGGCACCGCTCTCAGTACCACGGCACCGCCTGGCACCGTCATTGGTGCGATCGGCAACGCCGCAGCGGGTTCGACGTTCAGCATTGTCCCGCCCGATGGCCGTGTGGCGATATCGGGTAGCAATCTCATAGTGGGCCTGACACCCGCGTCGGTGGGTAGCTTCGATGTCACCGTGCGTGAGACGCCGACGGCAGGTAGTCCGAAAGATACGACCTTCACGCTTACCGCAGCCGATGCTGTATCCGTGAATATCCCAAACGATTTGTTGATCGTCGTGTCATTCGCCAAGCCAGTTGGCGCGACAAAGCCGTGCCTCCAAATTATGCGAACCTCGGATAGTGCCACTGTGGATATTGGCTATGCCGCCAACGGATACATGGACGTTGCGGCCATAAATGCCGTTTTGGGATCCGGGACGTGGCGGTACTCAAAGTTCTACAACCATGGAACGCTCGCTGAAGATATTCCCATTCCCGCAGGGGCAATCTATTCGCAAATCACGAGCGACTATTTCGGCTTCCCGGCGCTGTCGATGAGCGGTCTGGCGGCCGGAATTCCTCTGCCATCATCCTTGTCTCTGAATAACAAGCTCTTCACCGTCATCATGGTTCACTCGACGCAGACGACAGGGTCGGGCGCTGCGTATTTCCAACTGGGCACCGCGACGAACCCCCGTCCAACGCTCTACTGTGAGCAAAACAAGGGCATGATGTTGTTCGCGGGCGACGGATCAACAAATTTGACCACGCCTATTCAATCGCGCACCGTCGTCACAGCCATGGTGTCGAATGCGGCAAACATGACCATTCACCAAAATGATACGACCGAAACTCGCGCGGCGGGTACGGCGGGAACGATCAGCGGCGGATGGATAGGTAATACGGATCTCGCGCCTTTTCCAAACAAGGGCGACTTGATGTTCTTTGGCATCGCGGCGGCCGATAAGACCGCAGCCTTACCCGCGATCAAATCCGATCTCTACACGGCCTTTAAGGTGGTGCGTCCAACGGATTTCAACCTCATCCACATTGGAGACAGTCTGGGGGCAGGGAGCGGTTCAACCTACGGGATGAACACGTCGCGGCAAATGCAAAAGCAGCTCATCAAGCAAACCAACGTCGTGAACAATTGTAACCCCGGCCAAAGCCTGGAAACCATTTATGCTGCCCGCGCGCTCGCTATTCCGCCCGCTCGCCGGATAGGGCAGAAAAATGCCATTGTTCAAATGGCCATGAGTAACAGCTATAAAAGTGGCGCGCAGGCGCAAACTCTATACGACAATACTTTCATTCCGCTCGTTCAGTACGCGTTTGCAAATGGCATTGATGCTTACTTTGTGTACACGGTTCCGCCTCGCAGCGACTACACGGCCGCGCAGGAAACCCAGCGTCTCATTGGGAATGATCTGCTCATAAACGGCGCGGCCACTTACGGTTACAAGGTCATCAATATCTGTGCTGACCCGGCGTTCGATGCGCAACCAAGCTATACCGCCGACGCAACCAATCTCAGTATTTATTCTGGTGACGGCATACACCCGATCAACGCGGGTTACTTGATCCATGCCAGTTACGGGATGACGATTGTCAATCCGTGGTTGGCTGCTGCATAACTGCGCACATGACGCCCTGATTGAGTAGAATCAATCTATGCGTCATGCTTCGGGTTGCTTCGTGGTGGTGGGCCAAATGCGTCTTATTTTTATGGATGAAGCGGGGACGTCTCAACAAGAGCCGGTCACCGTCGTCGTAGGCATTATAGCTAATGCTGACTTGCATGTGACTCCCGCTGAAGCCTTAGTGGCTGAGGCAATTGGCGCAGTGCCGGCCGATCTGGCCGAAGGCTTCGTTTTTCATGCGAAAACGGTCTTTGGTAGCAGGCGTTACCAAGACGCATGGGCTATGCATGATCGACTTCAGCTATTAAAGAGGATGATGTCGATACCGCGTCGTATCGGAATGGCCGTGGCTGTTTCGGCGGCGTGGCGAGATGCGGCTGTACATGTCGCTGAAGCGGCCGCTTCTACGGGTATGTCCAATGAACAGTTCCAACATTATTTAGCATTTCTCGATTGTCTATCCATAGCTGATCGAAATATCCGACAATACGCAGAGCACAATGAACTCGCGGCGGTAATTGCTGAAGACGTTCCTGAAATGAGGAAATATCTCAAGCTGACAGCGAGGATCAGAAGAGATCATCCATCTTATTTTAAACCTGAGCATCTCAGATGGACGGCAGAGGATGAGGCATTGGGGTACCTAAATCAAAGCGGTGACATGCGCATCACACGAATAAGGCCCGCTGTGCAATTCGTAGGAAAGGCGGATGATCCACTGGTCCAAGTGGCTGATGCCGTTGCCTTTGGATTTAGACGATATTTTGCAAGACAGAAGTTCGGTGAAGACTTCGTTCGGGAAATAATCGGAAATGTGGATCAAGTTAGAGATTTTGGATCCCCAAGTAGTACGGGCTGTTTTTGGCCAATCCCCAATCCTTCCTAATGTTGAGGAAAGAAGGCGAGGCGACGGGCCAGTTTAGTCGAAAGCGCAACGATAAAAACTACATGATACGTTGTAGCGGAGACATTTTGATCTCTTTCCTGCCGCCCTTCACCGGGCGGCTTTTTTCATGGCCGGAAACTTCTCATGAACCGCACATATGACACCCTCGACGCCATTGTGGTCATCGGCGCGATGCTGATCATCGGTGGCGGCGTCGGATCGCTAATATTCTTCGATCCGCCGCAAAACAATCTGCCTATCATCGCGAGTCTGTTGGGCACGCTCCTAGGAACCATCGTCGGCGGATACGCCGGTTTCCGGTGGGGGGCGTCACAAGGCCAGAACAACCGCCAGGCGCCGGGCACGGCAACCATGTCTGTGCAAGCGACTGTTGAAACCCCGAAAACTGAAGAGGAAATCCAGCCATGATCTGGCCAGCCAAGTATTTTTCGCTCACAGAACTGACGCATTCGGATATTGCCGTCAGGCGGTCGATCAGCAATGTTCCGTCAGCGGCCATTGCCGCCCGTCTGGCTGATACGGCCGTGCATATGGATTTCGTTCGTACGATCCTCAGCTACCCAATCATAGTATCGAGCGGCTATCGTGGCCCTGACCTTAATAAGGTGGTCGGCGGCGCGGACACGTCGGCGCACACCCTGGGCTATGCCGTGGATTTCACATGTCCCGGCTACGGCATCCCGCTACATGTTGCGGAGAAGATCCGCGACAGCGGCGTCAAATTCGATCAGCTCATCTATGAAGGTGCGTGGGTGCATATCTCGTTTGATCCCCGGATACGCCAACAGTGCCTGACGGCGCGGTTCCGGCCGGGCAAGCCGGTCATGTACGAAAACGGCCTCCATGCTTAGCGCGCTCAAGATCGGCGCGGCCGTTGCGATTTTGGCGGGCACCTACGCCGCGACCTATGCCTTCGGGCGTCATGATGGCCAATCGATCGAAATTGCCGCGCACGCCAGGGAAGAACAGGCGGCGGAATCCGTCCGCGCCGAAAAGCAGGCCGAAATTAATTTACTCACAGCGGATGCGGCGGCTTCCGAACAAAAGCGGCAAGGCGCCGTGAAGGAAATCTATCATGAAAAAGAGCGTGTCATACAGGCTGATCCGCTGGTCTATTCTGCCCGTTGCGTTGACGCTGACGGGGTGCGGCTCCTCACCCGTGCGACCGCAATCGCCAATGGTCAATCCAGCCCTGCTGGTGACGCCGCCGCTTCTGCCGGGGCCCCAGACCGGCCCTGACGGTACGCAGGCCGGTGCGCAATGCCTAGCCAGCCAGATAGACATCCTCGACATCGCAGGGCAAATCCGGGCGCGGTTTATCGATCTGCAAGGACAGGTAAAGGTCACCCAAGGGGACGTGAAATAATGTCGGAAAGTGTCCTCAAGCCAGTATCGGAACAGGCATTGCGTCAAAGTGAGATCGTGGCCATGCGTACCCTCTCCGCCCATATTGAACAGTTGGGGGAGCAAATTTCGAGCTTGGTCGCGGACATGAAAGAGGTTCGGGACAAGGTCATCACATTCGAAGCCGTGAAATTTGAGGCCCAGCTTGCAAAGATGGAGGTTGAATTCAAGCAAGCCTTAATGGATGTAAAAGCCGAAGTTCGACGCGAGCTGGATGTGATTCATGCAAGCAACAAAACGCGCGAAGAACGCTTGCGAGCGGTAGAAATCGCCGCTGGGCGGTTCGGCCTTGTGCTTGCGGCCTTCGGCACGATCGGGGGTGCCGTCTGCGGTGTGCTGGCAATGAAGGTTTTTGGCGGCTAATTAACTGTTAACTAGGTTCAGCGGAGATTAACTTGACCGTTTTACCCGGTGCGGATTATCGTGTCGGCGTGAAAAGGGCGACGTTACCGCCGCCCTCCCACTCAGGTAGACTTATCTGGTCGGCGCAGTTTGATGATCAGGACCTCGACAATCAAGATCACCAACTGCGTCGAAAGATAGATGTCGCCGAAGTGTTCAACATGAATGTTCATGCTTTCACCTTTCGGTTGGCATAGGCAAGATTGCCGACAGCCAAAACATATCACCACAGTTCGTGGTTAATGATAGATAAATGTCTATCTATAGTACGTCTTTTTCCGATTTTTTTTGCTATATAACCCTCCTGAGTAGAATGCAGGTGTTTCCAGATAACATATGCATTTTTGACCTACAGCCGAAAAGGTTAACGGGAACAAATTGTGATGGGGTTGCAGGGTTTGATCTCGCCCGTGAGACGAGTCTACTCGTGTCTTAATGCGACGCGGACCAGTGAGGGTTGTCCGACTTGATGTTTAGGGCGGAGATACTTCGGCACCGTCACCCTCTCCGGGATTAACCGCGTTTTTGTGGCTTAAATTACGATCTCACGGATATGGCCATTCGGCATCGTGCCATGAAGTGATATGCCCGGCGCGCGATCTGTCACGATCACGGGCACAGCGGTGGGATCAAGAAACGGCCCGGCTGGATACCGAAGCTTGACGACGATGTTCGGCGTGACGGTGGGAATGGGCAGTTTGCGGTTTACAAACTCGCCGTCCCTGTTCCGACGCAGTTCGCATGACACCTTATTGAGCGAACAAAATTCAAGATATCTTTGAGGCGTAAACGTCAGTCTCCAGTCTGTCAGCCGGTCGCGGACGGCCTGAACGTACCCGTAATCTAGCCGGTCTTCGAGCGGGGCTTCCGGCAGGCTACCGCCGCCCGGCATGGAAACATATTGCGACCCGCCGCACCGGCGCGGACATTTGAGGACGTGTTGCAGGTCGCCCAGGTACAGGTCGGAATAGGGCATCCGCAGCAACTCGCGGACCTGATACATGCGCGTCACGCGGCAACGCCTGCACGTCACTTCGAAGGTGGTCAACCAGTCCATTTCATCGATACGAAAGCTCATAGCGGATACTCGGGTTGACAGTGTTCTTAATTTGTTCTCATTGTCGATGAGGAGTCAAGAGGGTAGTTTTTGACGCCTCACACAGGGAGCCCGCCATGTGCAACGCCTACAATGTGACGACAAACGCCCAAGCCATCATCGATATCGTTAAGGGCTGGCGCGCCGCGCGTCGGAAAAGCAATCAAGATATCTTGCCCGGCATCTTTCCGAATTACCGCGCGCCGATACTACGGTTTGAAGCCGGGGAGTTGTTGCTTGATGACGCGATCTGGGGAATGCCGACGCCTGCCGATAAGCTCGTTACCAAAACCGGCAGGCCAATGAGGGCGTCACAAATATTCGCAACACGCAGTATTCACACTGGCGACCGTGGCTTGGTGTCGTTAATCGCTGTTTGGTCCCGTTCACCACCTTCAGCGAGCCGGACGCGTCGCACAAAAACCATTACTTTGAATTTGTCGATGGTCGTGAGGTCGCCTTTTTTGCGGGCATCTGCGATACGCACTCGCGCCAAATCCGGGCAAAAGATGAGGGGCCGACCGTTGGGCAGTTCTATGGCTTCCTGACTACGGGGGCCAATAAGGTCGTCTTCCCAATCCACAGCAAAGCAATGCCGGTCATCTTAACGGAGCCTGAAGAGTGGGAAACGTGGATGACGGCGGACTGGTCAATCGCGAAGGACCTTCAACGGCCACTGGCGGACGACATGCTGAAATCAACCCCATTCGGGGAGATAGCGTGATTATGTCGCCAGGATCATTCCGGACCAGGGCCAGTATTTGACCTTCTTCCAACCGTTGTTGCTATGGCTAAGGCTCGACGAAGAAGCCCTTCGACCGAGCTGTAAAACGGTATCATCACCAGTTTATTTTCAATTGGCTTAAGGTTTCTGTCTTCGTCATTCATTCCGTTGGGCCTTAGTCATCGAACCATTCCCGCCTTCTGGCGGGTTTAACGCGCTGCAACGCGTTAAACAGCGAGAAATCCCCTCGCTCGATGTGCTGAAATGCACGTCTGTCATCTCAAAACATCGCCGCCGGCCTACGCAGGCCCGGCAATTCTTGTTCCTGATGAGGGGTAATTGTCAATGAAAAGTTCTTCTTTTGTTCTCACCTCGGTTTCGCCGATAGAGCCGGCTGCAGCGTGGATAGGCGGGAAACGTCACCTAGCGAAACGCATCTGTGCTTTGCTCGCCGCGACGCAACACGCAGCCTATTGCGAGCCATTTATTGGTATGGGTGGCGTGTTTTTGCGCCGAGCCGTTCGGCCAGCCGTCGAGGTGGTCAACGATATCTCAGGCGACCTGGTCAATTTCTATCGGGTGGTTCAGCGTCACGACCAGGCGCTGTTTCGTGAACTGCAGTGGCGGCCAGCGATGCGCGCCGAGTTTGACCGCCTGATGGACGCGCGTGACAAGGATTTAACTGATATCGAACGCGCCGCCCGCTTTATCTATCTGCAGACGCTCGCCTTCGGCGGAAAGGTTGCCGGCAGATCTTTCGGCGTCGACGCAACGGCCGCGCACAATTTCGACCTGGCGCGCATAAAGCCGCGCCTCGAGCGCCTGCACAACCGGCTGGCCGGCATCGTGATCGAGAACCTGGACTGGCTTAATTTCATAACCCGGTACGATCGAGCAGGTACCTTGTTTTATCTGGACCCGCCATATTGGGGCAGCGAAGGCGACTATGGCGATGAGGTCTTTTATCGTGGAGATTTCCAACGCATGTCGGACAAACTGCAATCGATAGAGGGAAAGTTCCTGTTATCGATCAATGATCGGCCGGAGGTCCGCGAGCTTTTCTCCTGGGCCGATATGATTCCGGTATCGACGACCTATTCCATCGGCCAGGCAGATCGGGGCGCGGCCATAGGGGAGCTGCTGATCGGGCGGGGGATCAATCTCGCACCGGCCGCCGCGCAGCCCACACTCATTTAAGCACAAGCGCTTATTTTATATAGGAGTTCTTGTGCCGTTCCGTTTCGGGGGGTGCACGTGTTGCGGGCCCCCGCAACCAAAGTTATAGAAAATACAACACATTAAAGGCCTCCTTCGGGAGGCTTTTCTGCGTCCGAAATACACCCACAGCAACCCCATAGCTACCACTTGAATCAAAAGCCGAAAACCTGACGGCGTCGTTGAAAGTCCATTGGGCGATTTATGACTTCAGCCGGCTTTCAAGAAACGCTCAACGCTGCCTTTTAAACCATCGGAGTGTCCGGCCAGGACAGAGGCAATGGCGCTTACGTTTCCGGCAAGTTCTCCCGTTGCTGCGGCGGCCGTGGAAACACCGGTGATATTGCTGGACATTTGCTGTGTGGTCGCCGCCTGTTCCTCAACAGCGCCGGCCATGGCAGTTGTCAGGTTCGACAGCTCATCCACCGCTCGGGTAATGGTTCCGATGGCCAAAACGGCCTCTTCGGTTGATTTTTGAATTGCGCTCACCTGCTGTGTGATTTCATCGGTCGCTTTGGCTGTCTGTCCAGCTAAGGCCTTGACCTCACCGGCGACAACGGCAAACCCTTTACCAGCCTCTCCAGCGCGTGCCGATTCGATGGTTGCGTTCAGAGCGAGCAGGTTGGTTTGTGCGGCAATCGAATTGATCATAGCGACAACGGCATCAACCTTGCGCGCATTTTCAGCCAGCAAGCGCACTGTCGTATCCGTAGTCGCGGCCTGTATCGCGATCTGCTGTGCGCGATCTGATACCCGACTCACCTGTCCGGAGATTTCATGTATAGCGCCGGTCATCTGTTCCGAGCTGGCCGCTACCGAGGAGGCTCTCTCGCTGGCGTTCTCGGCAGCCCCTGCCAGACCGTCGGCTGAGCGCTGCATATCGTCAACCGCTTGGGACACTGCGGCGACGACCTGGGACACGTCTGTAGCAATACTTTCCTGGTTGGTAATGATGGCCCAGGTCAACATTGGCGCGATATACTCGCCATCAGGCCCTTTGATGGCTGTTATCTGTAGTTCGAGAACTTCAGGTCCAATCCTGATCTTTGTCCTATGCGGTAGATGACGGTCGTCGGCCAACATCTGTCGTTGGTGGGAAGGGTTCTTGTGAAAGATATCGATCGAGGCGCCCAACATATCTACCACTTTTACCGGCAGATACTGTTCAATCGCGCCCAGAGTTTTCTCAGAAGTGGCATTGAGGTAGTTGATGCGGAAGTCATTCTTCGGGTCGACCGTCATAACGGCTACCGGCATGCCGTCGATCATGGTCAGCAAACGGCTGGTTTCATTCTTTTTGGCCGTGATGTCCGAAGCAAACTTAACAACCCGCGTGGGCTTGCCGTGCTCATCGAATACCGGATTATAAGTGGCTTCCAGCCAGAACTTAGCGCCACCCTTACCCAGTCTCAGGAACTCGCCTGAGGCAAATGTTCCGCGCTTCAGGTCTTGCCAGAAACGCTCATACTCAGCGCTCAGTGCAAAGGCGGGGTCAACGAATAAGCTGTGGTGCTTTCCTTTGATCTCGCCCAAATCATACCCAATAACGCGCAGAAAATTCTCGTTGGCATCCAGAATCGTACCGTCCATAGAAAAGTCAATGATGGCCAAAGAGCGATTTAAGGCGTCCAGCTTTGCTTGGGCAGAGTTAAATTCTGCCTTGGTGAACATGTTCCAATTACCCATCTCTGGCTCCCCAATTTTTACGGATTTGGCAGTTAGTTTTTATTTAATACCCACAAGAAATGGGGCGAAATTCTTAAATTTGCTTTAAACTTGCCGCACGGATCGAAGGCCTGTTCGCTCGCCAGGCATCTCGATACCGCAGCGCTTAACATTGCCTCTTGCAGACGTCGTCCATTGGCGAATGCCAGGCGCTTCCAATAGTGTCGAGAGGTGAACGCCTTAGCAGTAGATCTTCGGGCGTGATACCAAGCTCGCTCGGCGTCTGGACTAGATGGGGTGATTGCGATCGGCATACGAACCTGTGGTAATCTATACTCGCTATCGCAATGGAGGAACCTCTCAGCGAGAAGATGTGTCAGACTATCTCGATAGCACTGGCTAGGCGGTTTAGAGAGTTGGGTTGGAAGCAGGCACTAATGCGGCCCGGCCCTACAATTGGCTCAGGGAGAGACGGATTGAAGCAGCGGCATATCGAAGAGCGGTGACGCAGCGATGCGAACAATTCTTTATCAAGCGGCGCTGGCGCTTCTGACCCGAAGCACCAAGGTATCCACGATCAGGTCGTGGGGTTTGGCGGTGGCCAAACCACGGGTAGCGTTGCGCTATCGTTGCCAATTCGCGCAAACTGGCAATCGTAATGCATCGCATCTGGGCTGACGGGACGGTGTTCCGTTGGTCGAAGGCCGACACTGTTCAAGTGGCAGCGGTATGCGTTTGTCATGTTGATGATCGAGATTTAGGTTTCGCCTGCTGGCGAATAAATGTCCGCAAGGACCGGTTTGAAGAGATTGCGTTGCAATCTGTGTGCAACACGCACGCCGAGTAGATGGCAACCTTCGACTGTCGGACCACCATCTGGAAGCGGCCTGGCGCCGACTTCGTAGACAAGAGCGAGCCTCTTGGATCTTTACTTCTGTCGGCCGACCGACATAATTTTAAAGCTATCAGGCTCCCTGCGCTGCGGTGGGTCTTAGACTTCGCTTATCGACGTAAGAAAGGGGGGGATATACCGCTTGGGTGCGCGGCTTATCCGGTCTCTGCGTTGCACAATTATGGCGCATGTGCCATAGGTATCGGTGAAAACTGGACTTGCGTTTAGCAGGTGGCTACTCCGGGCGCCGATCCCCCGGACAACCATAAAAACATTTCGCTTCGCCTGCGCCGGCATTCGCGCTGCGCGCTGTGACCTCTTTTCGTTAGGTAAAATCATGATTTCTTTGACCGCGCTTCGGCGCGATTGGTTGGACAATGCGCGCTCCGACCTACTTTCCGGCACGCTTGTCGCCCTCGCTCTAATTCCGGAAGCTATTGCCTTTTCTATTATTGCCGGCGTCGATCCAGCCGTTGGCCTTTTCGCTTCAGTCGTTATCGCGATTACAATAGCTATTGTTGGCGGACGCCCCGCTATGATATCGGCCGCGACCGGCGCCATGGCTCTACTAATGGGCGGTTTGGTAAAAACGCATGGTTTGGAATACCTCTTCGCCGCTTCGCTTCTCACCGGTGCTTTTCAGATTATCATTGGTTTGCTTGGCCTCGCCAAGCTAATCCGCTTCGTTTCTCGATCTGTTATGACAGGTTTCGTCAATTCCCTGGCGATCTTGATCTTTCTGGCACAATTGCCGGAAATGCTTCATGTGCCGTACGCCACATATGCTTTGATCGCGGGCGCCCTGATCATCATCTACCTGTTGCCGCGCGTCACCAAAGCCGTACCATCGCCGCTGGTCGCGATCATTGTCATTACTGTTATCGTGCAACTCATGCATCTTGACGTTCACACTGTTGGTGATATGGGGCGTTTGCCTACAGCTCTACCCAGTTTGCATATGCCCCAGGTTCCGTTGACCTGGGAAACGTTGGCAATTATCGCGCCCGTTTCAGCCACCTTGGCCTGCGTCGGACTGCTGGAAACGCTGCTGACGGCAAGCCTTGTCGATGATGTCACTGACACACCCTCTAACAAGGATCGCGAGGCACGTGGTCAGGGTATCGCCAATGTCCTGTCAGGCTTTTTTGGTGGTATGGCCGGCTGTGCTATGATTGGTCAAACCATGATCAACGTCACCTCCGGCGGGCGCGGTCGACTATCAACACTTTGGTCTGGTGTGTTCCTTCTAATCCTATTGCTGGTTCTTCAAAAATGGGTCGCCATGGTTCCGATGGCCGCACTTGTCGCCGTGATGATTATGGTGTCGATCGGAACATTCGACTGGAACTCGCTAAGTCGCCTCAAGACAACGCCGATCCAGTCGAACATTGTCATGCTTGTGACTACGGTGACCGTAGTCGCTACGCACGATCTTTCAAAGGGTGTCGTAGCGGGCGTGATCCTGTCGGCCCTTTTCTTCACTACGAAAGTGGCCAGACTCTTGTCTGTCGAACAAACCGCACCGGATGACGAGCCGCGACTGCACTACGTCGTTCGTGGGCAACTCTTCTTCGTGTCAGCTGAATTTCTGAAAGCAAGCTTCGAATTCCATGGCCATCCGAAGCAGGTCGAAATAGATCTATCAGGCGCGCATATCTGGGATCTGACGGCTATCGCAGCTATTGACGCGGTTGTATTCAAATATAGGCGTGCCGGAGCAGAAGTGCATGTGACAGGCATGAGCGAGGCCAGTACGACTTTGGTAGAACGTGTCGGACAGTTTGACAAAACCCATCTACCAACGGGAACCGGTCACTAGATTGAAAATGTCTCGGTAAAACGAGACTTCTCAGTAAGGGAATCAAGGGGTTTCCTGTGAGATCGCAATCAGACAAGACCTGACGGCTTCAGTGGAGTTTGAAATCGTGGCAATCTTGCGGGGACAGCGCTTCACCAACGGTACGTAATCAGACTATAGAGATAGTGCCTTTGAACCGCCATTTCCGCCGTCGCGGGTCGTAAGCACGGCCTCAAAGCCGTCGGAAAGATTGCGCAGGGTCAATTCGCCGCCGTGCAGGCGTGCGATCTGCTTGACCATGGCGAGTCCCAGGCCGGTGCCGTTCGGAGTGAGGGCGGGGTCTGGTAATGGCTGGCGGGCGCTGTCTCCGCGCACAAACGGTTGGGTTAAAGAGGCGATCTGCGTTTCCGGAACACCGCGCCCATGATCGCGGACGCGAACCTGCCAGCCGTCCGGCGTTTGGCGACAGGTGAGTTCCACCGGTGCCGCGCCATAATGTAGGGCATTCTCGACCAGGTTGATCAGGGCGCGGTGCAAGGCCTCCGGTCGTCCGTGCAGGATTCCATTCGGCAGCGGCGCGGCCATCACTACACCTAATGGGCCATATTCCGCCAACACAGGTGTGAAAAGGTCCGGCAAGCTGACCTTGGTGACCGGTTCCGCATCAAACCCGCGCGCATACATCAAGAACTGCGACAGGATGGCGTCGATACGGTCGATCTGGCGCTGAGCGCTTGCGGTCAGTGCTTCGTCGTCGCAGGTCATCATCTCAAAGGCCAGTTTCAGCTTGGCCAGAGGCGTGCGGACATCATGCGAGATACCCGCCAGAATAAGGTTGCGATCGGTGTCGGCGCGGGTCAGTCTGGCTGTCATGTCATTGAAGCTGCGCGACAGGTCGGCAATTTCCAACGGCCCGTCTTCCCGCAAGGGTGGCGCCGGCGCCGCCAGTCGGTAGCGTTCGGTCGCGTCGCGCAGCGCATTCAGCGGCCGCAGCAGCCGATTGCTGAGCAGCGCCGCCGCCAGCATCGCCAACCCGAAGGTCGAAGCAGCCCCAGCCAGCAAAAGGCCGGTAGGTCCGAGCAACGGAGGCGATTTAACGCTGATCCAGTAGGGCGCACCGCCCAGCCAGACATGTATCCAAAGCTTGCGGCTATGGTCGGTTCGCCATGAGAGGTCGGTTTTATCGCCCATGGCCTTCACCAGCGCCCGCATGAAAACCCGCTCCAACATGCGCGGCGGCGGGCCCGCGTCGTCGGGCGGTCGTTCGCCTGTCCATATTTCGACATAGGAGGACTTGGCCATATGCCGGATCAGGCGTTGCCGGTCGGCTTCCGGCGCTTCGGACAGGGTTTCGGATATTGAGGCCACGTTTTCGGCCATGATGCCGGCCACGCGCTGCAACTCCGGCCGCAGTACCAGCAGAGTGAAGAGCACGATGCTGAGGATCTGAGCCAAGCCGACAATAAGGGCGGTCAGGGCCACGGTCTGGCCCCACAGGCTACCGGGGCGAAGTCTTGACCAAAGGCTTTTCATCTGTCCGCCTTTGTGAACACATAGCCGTGTCCCCAAACCGTCTTGATCCATTCCGGATTGGCTGGATCGGCTTCGATCAGGCGCCGTAGCCGCACGATCTGGACATCGACGGCACGATCGGTCACGTCAGCATCACGACCCATCGCCAGATCGATGATCTGCGCGCGCGATAGGGGCCGTCCGGCGTGGTGCAGCAGCACCTTTAGCAGGGCGAATTCACGCGTACTGAGGTCTATGGACGCGCCGCTGCGGGTGAGTTGCATCCGGCCGAGATCAAACACAAACGGTCCGAAAGTCACCCGGCCTTCGCCGTTGTCGAGGTGGGCCACGGCGGGTCGACGACGCTGGATGGCGGCGATGCGTGCCAATAGTTCGCGCGGCACAAAGGGTTTTGGCAGGTAGTCGTCAGCCCCCATCTCAAGCCCCAGAATACGGTCGATTGGGTCTCCTTTTGCGGTCAGCATGACGATCGGCGTGTCGAAGCCCGAAGCGCGCAGACGGCGGCAAACGCTGAGTCCATCTTCGTCGGGCATCATGAGGTCGAGAATCAGGACGTCGACCGGTTCACGGGCGAGCGCGCGATCAAGACTTTTGCTGTCAGGCACGGTGCGGACGCTGAAACCGTTCTCGCTCAGATAACGCTGGAGCAGTCCACGCATCTCCGCATCGTCGTCAAGGACGATCAGGCGGGTGGGGGAGGTCGTCATGCGCAGGGCTCCTCAATTGTCAGCCGCCACTCTAGCGTAAGGGAAAGCTTCGGACATTTGCGAAGATGTTACAAGACGTTACAGGTGGCCGCTGTTGCACCATCCTGTAACATCTCAGGGATTTCGTGTCGTTTTTACGTAACCTTCCGACCCTAGCCTCGTTTGTGTCATCCACGACAAACAAGGAGAGAGCAAAATGAAAAAGACACTTATCGCTACCACAGCCGCCGTTTTGGCCACGCTGGTATTTGCCGATACCGCTACCGCCGCCACCGGCCACGTCCGTGCCCGCAGCGCTAATGGCGTCGTCGCCGGGGGAACAAACAACGGCAACAGCTATGTCCGCGCCCGTGGCACTAAAGCGAACGCCGATGGCAGCACAACAGCCGCCAGCGGCGGCGCCTTCAAGACGAGGACCGGCGCCTACGGCGCGCGCGGCTCGACCACCACGGTCAATCCTGACGGCTCAGCCAGTCATTCCGGCAGCGCATATGCAACCGGTGCCAAGGGCACGGCCAGCACGTCCGGCGGCTTTACGCGCAATGCCGACGGCACGGTTTCCGGCGGCCGCAACACCGACGTCACCAATGCCGCCACCGGCAACAGTTACAGCGGCAGCACCAGTTATGACAGCGCGACCGGCGCGACTCATAGCGGCACCTGCACGGATGCGTCCGGCGCTACTATCGCCTGCCCCACGCGATAGGCGTCTTTGCCCCTTGCGTGCCCCCCTCACGCAAGGGGCTCATTTTATTCTGGAGTTCCCCAATGAAGATTATCACTTTCGCCTTTCCAGCTCTTTTTCTGGTCACCAACGCCGTCGCGGCACCCGTCGCAACATCTGCGCAGATCGAGCAGATGGTCAGCCGCGCCATGGAAGCGGACACCAACCGCGACGGCATGTTGACCCGCGCCGAGTGGCAGGCCTGGCGGTCAGCCCAGTTCACCCGCTTCGACCGCAACGGGGATGGTTATCTGACGAATGCCGACGTTCCGGCCATTGCCTCAGGCCAGATGGCACCCAAGATGCAGGCGGCAATAGCTGCGTTCGACGCCAATCATGACGGACGCCTCAGCCGTGACGAGTTTGTCAATGGTCCGATGCTGGTGTTCGACCAGATCGACCTAGATCATAACGGGGTCCTAGACGGTCACGAAATCGCACTGGCGAAGGGGCGCTGATCATGGGACATAACCTATATCACGGTGCTTTTATCTGGGTGGCTCTGGTCTTTGTTGTGCTGGAGGCGCTCTATATCGCTTTTGTTCGCAAGGAGGCCTATGACGTGCGCCAGACCGCTGCGTCTCTGGGCGTCGCCGTCGGCAACACGCTGCTGCGGCCGCTGACCGCGCTGATGGTCATGGCTGTCTTTCCTTTCGCCGCGCAGTTTGCTCCCTGGCATCTCTCCATGACTGATCCCTGGGTCTGGATCGTGGCCTTCATCGGCTTCGAGTTCCTTTATTATTGGATGCACCGCTTCAGCCATACCATTCGCTGGCTGTGGGCTTCGCATGCCGTTCACCACTCGGCCAACAGCTTCAATCTGCCGGCGGCTGTGCGGCTCGGCTGGACCAATGTGATCTCCGGTGAATGGTTGATGTTCCTGCCCATGGTCCTGCTTGGCTTTCCGCCATTGATGGTCGTCATCCTGCTGACGGCTAACCTCATCTATCAGTTCTTCCTGCATACCGAGTTGTCGCCGAAATGGGGCGTGCTGGAATATGTTTTGAATACGCCGGCGCATCACCGCATTCACCACGCTTCCAACGTGCAATATCTCGACCGCAATTTCGGCGGTGTGCTGATTGTCTTCGATAAATGGTTCGGCACATTTGCTGAGGATGACCAGAGCGAGCCCGTCGTTTTTGGCCTTACAACCCCCATACACTCGCATAATCCGTTCGTGATTGCCCTGCGCGAATGGAGGCGGATGCTGGGTGATGTCATGCGCTCGAAATCCTTGGGTGAGGCCGCCGGTAACTTGTTTGGCCGCCCGAAATGACACATAAATCCACAGTAAAGGAAATTCCGATGAAACGCTTTTTGGGGAGCCTCGTCGTCGTATCGCTGGTCATCACGGCCGGCGGCGTCACAGCCGGTCCGTTGCGTGACCGCTTGGGCGCCAAATTTCAGGACAGGCTTCAGGCCAAACAGGCGGAAGAAAGCCGCCCTATCGATGTGCAGGCGATCCTGCCGGGGGCGCGCAAACAGACCCTGTCCTATGGTGCGGATGCGCGTCAGGCGATCGACATCTATACGCCGCCCAATACGCATGACGCGCCGGTGATCGTTATGGTGCACGGTGGGGCGTGGAAGGTCGGCGACAAGGCGAATACCGGCAGCGTGGAAAACAAGCTGAAATACTGGCTGCCCAAGGGGTATGTTTTTGTCAGTGTCAATTACCGTATGCTGCCCGACATCATGGCCTATGAACAGGCCGAGGACGTGGCCGCGGCCCTGCGCTATGTACAGTCCCACGCCGGCGGCTGGGGCGCACGCTCGGACCGTCTTATCCTGATGGGGCACTCGGCCGGCGCGCACATCGTGGCGCTGCTGTCATCGAACCCTGCCATGGTCGGGCAAAAATGGGCGGGTACTGTTGTGCTTGATTCCGCTGTGATGAGTGTGCCCGACCTTATGTCACACCGTCATCTCGGCTTCTATGACGAGGCTTTCGGCGCCGACAAGGCCTACTGGCTGAAAGCCTCGCCGATGGATCAGTGGACAACCGCCGCGGTGCCGATGCTGGTTGTGTGTTCGACCAAGCGCAAAGACAGACCCTGTGATCAGGCAAAGGCGTTTCAGACCAAGGTGACGCAGGCGGGGCAGGCGATGCCACTCTTGCCACAGGACCTGACACACGAAGAGATCAATCGGACTCTCGGCTTGCCTTCAGCCTATACATTGGCGGTCGATCACTTCGTAACCAGCCACGTCAAATAGAAGTGTTGTTAGTCGGTAGAAAAACCTTGGACCACCAAGAGGTCGTTCATGTTTTCCTACCGACCGCAATCGCGATATGCAGGCGTTTGTTAGCCGCTGGCTGGCGGCGATCAAACGGCCCCGTGCGGTGCAATGGGTGGTCGGTATTGACCCGTATAGTTTAAGAACAAATGCCCGCCTTTCGGGCACCATACTCTGCCTGAGTTTGAGTAAACTTGCCACCTGCTGGCGACGCCAATTGCTGAATCATACCTTGGCAGGAAAAACTCATGAGACTGAGATAGGATTGTGCTGACAGGGCCGCCTGATCATTCCAGTCGACATTCAAGCTATCAACGGCCGCTCGCGCATCATTGACATCGTATTTTTCGCCGGAGGAGGAACTAAGCTGATCAATAAGACCCTGTCGGGAAAAAGCAGATATCTGTAAATAGGTTTTAGCTGCCGACGCGGCATTCTGGACGGAGACATTTGCACCGGCTCCAGAGCCCGTAGAGCCGCCGCAAATACCCACATTCGCGGCGCCATACTCCGCCTGCGCTTGAGTAAACTTGCTACCCGCCGGCGACGCCAATTGGTGGATCATGCCCTGACAGGAAAAAGCCATCAATTTCAGGTAGCCCTTTGCTGATTTAACTGCTTCGGCATTCCAGTCGATATTCAAACTATCAACCGCCATTTGCGCATCGCTGACCGAAAAGCCGCCTACGGAAGAACTGAGCTGATCGATCAGGCCTTGCCGGGAAAAATCTGAAACTCTGAGATAGGATTTGGCCTCGGCTATGGCGTTTTGCTGCGATACGGTCGTCGCCAGCGCGCCATGCGCGAAGCCCTGGCCCATGAAAACTGTGCAGATGATGGCGATTGCGGTTTTTTGAATAGACATAGGTTGCTCCCCCTTTGATGGCATGGACTTACCACAGGATCGTGGAACAAATCAAGTACAAAATGTGACGTAACGTGCCGCAATCTAGCCCCGGATCTAGACCTATGCGTACGAGCGCTCGGTCATGCAAGCCCCAGCGCCTGTTCGCGATGCCCTTCATCGCCTACGCGAGCAGGACCATCGAGAATGGTGTTACAAGCTTGCAGTATTCGTCTGGACGGAAATCTGGCCGCGATAATGCGCGGTTACTGCTTCCTTCTTTGGCTCAAAGTGCGCTCTCAGGCTGGGCAAGGCCTTTTGAGGATCGCAGGCGCCGCACATGAAGACATCGAGCGCCGCATAGTTGAGTTCCGGCCAGGTATGAATGCTTATGTGTGACTCCGCGAGTATGGCCACGCCAGTAATGCCGGCGCCTTCGCCAAACCCATGCAGTATAAGTTTCAAGATCGTAGCGCCGCAAGCCTCGGCGGCGTCGCGCAACGCGCACTCGATGCGCGCTTGGTCAGTCAGGTGGCGCGCGTCCCAGAAATCGATGAGCAAATGCTGGCCTGGGGGGACGATAGGGACGGTGGAATCAGTCATGGCTGCTGTCCAAAGAGAATACGCTTGAAGTCAGGAACATTGCCATTCTTTCGCCAGATGAACGCGTCCAGGACATAGTGGGTGGATTGTGGCAGGCTGAGTAAAGGTACGAGCCAGACAAGAATCGCCGGGTCGTCAACCGCGGGAAGCATAGAAAACGTCTGGAACAGCTTTTGATGGTCATGCCAGACAAACCCATCCCACAGGCCTTCCTCTATAAAGGCCAGAAGGGCCAGAGTGCCGATATAGATAGGGATCATCGTGGGGCGGAACAGCCACGCCAGTTTCGACCAAATATAGGGTACATGCGTTTGTATCGTCTGGCGATTTTTGCCGTAGAGCCAGTTCAGAGCGATGTAAGGAATACCGTGCGCCACAACATTGGTGGCGGTAAAGATGATGTCATTGTCGAAGGCCACTATGCCTACGCCCCAGGACAGGCCAGTGCCGAGCAGCAGCAGGTTCTTGGGTAGGTTGATGGTTCTGGTCTCGCGCCACCGCAGGACTTCCTGCCAAAGATAAGCGGCCAGGACGACGGCATAGAGGAGTGCCGCTATGTCAAACACATAGGGTACGGTGTGGCTTACGACGTCACCATCGACAAACCAGTTGAAGCTGCGGGGATGGCTCAGCCAGTAGACCAGCGGCAGGATCGTCGCGCCATAGATGGCCGCCTTGTCGATCCGCTTATTGCCTTTTTCCCTTCGTCCGTAGATCAGCATGAAGCCGTATTGCTGGCGGACAAAATGGAAGATGGCCAGGTAGGCCAGCCCGCGCCAGAAAACCAGGCTGTCGAAGCTGTAGAGTACGGCTCCGGTCACCCATAAAAGCAAGGGGGCAAGCTGGTAGAGCCGTGGCCTTAACCGCAGTTCGTCGCGGTCGAAATAGGTCCGGAAAAGCGTCGAATAGACATGGCTGACATCGACGCCGAGTATCAGGATCACCCACAGCCACACCGGAAAGTTGGCAAGACTCTGCGCCCAGGGCGCGGCCAAAATGGCAATAAGGGTAACGACGAATGCGGGACCGATGATAAAGGCCAGATCGAATTTGGCATTGGCGATATAGGGTTGGGTCATGCCAGGAAGGCCTTTACGGCCTGGGATGCTTTCAGGCCGTGGGTATAGGCTTCCTCAAAGATCGAGATACCGCTCATATCGGAATGGGCGGTGAAAATGGGTGGCGCTTGCTTTAGCGCCCCCTCACGGGCCTCGCCCCAGATAAAGCCCGGCATCGGGCGGATCATGGCGTGGCCCCATAACCAGACATCCATATGCGCCACATGTCCGACCAGCTCCGGGTGCACGCGATAAAGTTCACTCAGGAACAGCTTTTGCCAGTCCTCATAAGTCCGGGCAATCGCTTCCTTGCGCGCCTCGGCGGGGCTGAGGTGCGTCAGCGGCCAGTAATAGGTGATGACGGTTCGCAAAGGCTGCATCTGCGGGACTTGGTGGGTGGCCACAACATAGCCCAAGGCCGGGCTGTCCTTGATGACATTGTCCCATGCCAGATCGGCGCCAGCGCCTCCGGGGAGCCTATTCAGCGTCAGATTGGCCACGACCCAGGGAGCGTAGGTAAAGTCGGGAGACTTTAGCGGCGGTACAAGGCGTCCGGCTATAAAGCGCGGCGTCGCAATGACCACCGCGCGGGCGGTAAGCCGGCGGCTGACCTGCCCGTCCCAGTAGTCGACAACCACGCCGGCCCCTGTATCATTGATATTGTACACCAGCGCGTTGGGCAGGATGCGGCCGGCCATCGGCTCGGCCAATTTGTGGGCCAGAAAGCCATTGCCTTCCGGCCATGTAATCACCGAATCCGGCTTTGTATTGGCGGCCTTGCCATCGCGGCCGGCAAAATAGTGGATGCCGGCATAGGCGGAAATCTCATCATGGCGGACACCGAAATCATCGCGACAGCCATAGTTGACGAAGCCGTGCAATGGCTCCGACGTATAGCCGGCCGCCAGCATCCAGTCCTTCATGGTCAGTCGATCAAGCGCGCGGGCATCCGTATCCGTGCTGCTTTCATCGATCGGTATGGCGAACCACCGTCGGCCGTCATCGCCGCGTTTCACCTTGAAGCTTTCCATCTGTGCCAGGAAGCGTTTGTATTGTGCCTGATCTTCGGCGGATACGCCTAAGGTCGGCAACAGCCCTTCCTGCCAGCGGCCGTCAAGGAAAAGACGTTCGTCCGGATCGTTGAGAATATAGTCTTCGTTGTAGACCGGCAGTCCATCGGCTTCGCCGGTAATGATGCCGAAGTCGCGAAACAGGTCTTTGATGTGGCCGGATTCGGAACTGAGCAGCGGCACGTAATGTGCCCCCCACGGATAGGTGGACACATCATTCTTGCCGCTGTGGGCATTGCCTCCGGCATGGTCTTCCAATTCCAGAACCCGGATGTCGCGGATCCCGGCCTTGTCGAGATGATAGGCCGCGCTCAGACCGGCGATCCCCGATCCGACTATGATCACGTCATGTTTGCCACTGTCTATGGGGGCGGGAAACGCCCCGTCGCGCAGCCGGTGGCCACGCGCCGAGTTGGCGCCGACAATCCCGCCGGGGATCGGCTTTTGGGGCTTGATGGCATCCCAGACAAAGGGCGAGATCGCCGCCATACCGATGGCGGCCGATCCTGATCCGTACAACAACTGGCGTCGCGTAGGTTTCATCAATAGATCAGGTACTTCGACCATTCCTCATCGAAATAATGGATGAGGGCCTGATCATCGAGGCGTTGTATCTTGGTGGCGATGGGTCCCATGTCGGGGGGAAAGCTGAACATGTCGCGCGCGGTGTCTGCGTCGATGAACCTGAGACCCGCCGGGTAGCGGGTGGGCACGGTGTAGGGCCGGTTTGAGGCGATGACATACCCCCAGTCGCCGAAAGCCGGGACAAGGGCATGATAGGGTGAGGTCTGGAAACCGCTGGCGCGCAGGGTGTTGTTGACGCACCAGAACGATTTTCTCGCCACGAGGGGTGAGGTGCTTTGAATGACCGCCAGGCTGTCGGGGCCCATCACCGTATGCAGGAGGCCGTAAAATGCGGTGCTGTAAAGCTTGCCAATGGAAAAATTGGAGGGGTCGGGCAGATCGATGAAAATGGCATCGAAGATCGGTCGATTTGCGCCCAGATGTTTGAGCCACATGAAGGCATCGGCATTTATGACCTTGAGTTTCGGCGAATGGAGCGAGTCCTGATTCAGCTTACGCAACATGGGACTGGAAGAAAAAAGCTTTGTCATGGCCGGGTCGAGATCGACCAGGGTGACATGCGCGACGCTGGGATATTTGAGGATTTCACGCAGCGCCAGCCCGTCGCCGCCGCCGATGATCAGGATATTCCGCGGCGCCTGCAAGGCGCTCATGACCGGGTGTACGAGGGCTTCGTGGTAACGGTATTCGTCCTGCGAGGAGAATTGCAGATTGGAATTCAGGTAGAGGCGGATGTCGCTTTGTTGCCGGGTAATGACAATGCGCTGATAGGGCGTCGACTTGGCGAAGATGACGTGACCGGCGAAACTGTTCGATTCCGCAAGGCTGCTGATCTTGTCAGATGAGATAAAGCCGAGCGTTAGGATAATCATAACGATACCGGCCGCGATCTTATGCAGGCGGGCCCATGGCAACGGCTCCTTAATCGAATAGAGCAGCCATAGCGCCACCATGACGTTGAATATCCCGAACATGAAGCTCGACCGGATAAGGCCCAGGTGGGGGACGAGTACCAAAGGGAACAGGATCGAGGCAAACAACGCGCCGATATAGTCAAACGTAAAGACCCGGGAGACCAGGTCCTTGAACTCATAGCGGTCCTTCAGAATGCGCAGCAGAATCGGGATTTCGATGCCGACAAGAATGCCAATGACGGTGACGATAAAATAGAGCAGGAAGCGGAACGAAGCGACCTGATCGAAGAGCAGGAACAGTATGGCGGCGGATGAACCGCCGACCAGACCGACAAGGATTTCGATGCGCACAAAGAAGGCAAGCAGGTTTTTGTCGACCTTGGCTGACGCCCAGGAGCCTATGCCCATGGCGAACAGATAGGTGCCGATAATCGTCGAAAACTGGGTGATGGAATCGCCCAGCAGGTAGCTGGCAAGCGTCCCCGCGATCAGCTCATAGATGAGGCCGCAGGTCGCGATGACAAAGACGGAAACGAGTAAAAGGCGTTGCACTATGAAAGTCTGTCTAGCCGTGGATGGCCGAGCCGATGATGAAGGCTATGCCCAGCGCAAAAGAACCGAGAAGTACAGCCAGCGCCATGTTCTGCTTTTCTACGATTTCCTTCCAAACGGCGACCTTGGGGGTCAGCACCTCGAGCAACAGGAAGGCCAGGGCGAATACGACCAACCCAATCACCGAAAAGACGACGGCCGCAACGACATAATGTAGATCAACCAGGTTATGCATAAGGGGTGTCCTATTTGTGGTAGTGGGAAGCGAAGCGGGAAGCTGAACGCGCACTATTGCTGCCCATCCATCCGGCGATGCCGTAACCGAACATATCGGCGGCACCCAGGGCGCCAATTGTCGCCAGACAAAAGAGGACAAAGATCACGGGGTAGTTTTTCATGCGTCGATTGCCGCTTTGGAGCCATCAGGCTTGAAGTCAGAGTTTGCCCAGCGCTGGCTTTCGAAGGACCATTGGCGAAAGAGCACAATCGCGGGATATATCGCGATCAGCAGCAGGGCGATCCAAAGATTTGACCATTCACTCAGCCCTCGCCGCACGGTCAGACTAAACGGCAGTTGACCATCCTTGCTGAACTGATCCGTCTCGGCGTCGATGACAAGATGATAACGGCCTGCGGGAACAGAGGATAGCCAGGACTTGGCGTTATTATATCCCTCGCGCCAGCTCTCGCCATCATCAAGGCCGTGATAATAGCTGATGGATTGATGCACGGGGTAGGTGGCCTGGGTTGCCTCATTGACAAGCGTCAGGTCAAAATCAGCCCAGCCATTATCAATTTGGGTCGCCGTGTCTATGCGAATATTGCTCATACGCGGCAGGGTAAAGGCCTGGGTGACAAATGGCTGTCCGTCTGTCGGCGTGGGCTGCGTTTCGTCAGGCAAGTTCCACATAGCGCCGCCGGCGGGTAAGGTAGAGGTGGGCGCCTGGGCGACGTGGATTGGCTGTCCGGTGATTTTGACAACCGGCTGATTGGGTAGTGCGCTGCTGATAATCAGGTGAAGGAAGATCGCGACCCCGGCCGCAACGGCCCCTAGCCGGACAATGGTGTTGCCTTGATTGCCGTGAGGAGATGGCTGGCAGGCACCGACACCCGATGGGGTCACCAGGCGCGCGCTCGGAAAAGCCGTCTTGATTTGGTTCCGTTCGACATAGACGCCATGCGTGATGTTGAGTTCGTCGGCGGTAGACTCACTGCTCAGCATGTAGGGGGGGCATATATAGTCGGTGGCAATACTTTCATCGCCTGTCTTGACGCGCCAATAGAATTCGCCTTGTACAGACTCGACGAAAACGCGGTCGCTGTTGAAGACAGTATAGGTCTGATCGTCATAGGTGAGTTTGCTGTTCCGCCCGATTCCCTCGATGGCGCAGTTCAGGCGCTTGAAAAACGTCCAATGTCCGTTGGATTGCGACAGGAAGCGGAAGCCTTCCCACGGATTAAAAAGCAGATACTCATCCCAGGCGTAGACCGTGCCTTTGATCCACTTTCGTACATAGCCAATGACTTCCCATGTCGTGCCGAATAATTCTCCGCGCGTGCCGATGGCGATATCCGTATCGAAAGCCTTCTTATTTGCCGCCTGGATGACGCGCAGATTTGGGTTGGCCGTATCAATGACGGTGCTACACTGTCGGCATACCGCCGTCACGCTGATGCCTACGGCGCGCAGGGCTATCGGGCCGCCGCAGGTCGGGCATTGAAACGCCTGGACCGATTGGAGGGGCGGTCTTTGTCCAAAGGTGCGATCCGTCATGACCATCCCTTAACCGACTTCAATTTCGACGCTTTGAGATCGCTCCATTCGACGTAACGTCCGACAAAAACGCGGAGGTCGCCATTGCAGCTCTCTACGCTGGCGAACGTGTCCGCCTCACCCATGAAGTCAAAGCTCATGGACCGCCGGCCGCGCGGACTGATAATCGGCAGTTCGCCTTCGCACGCGACGCAGTCCGCCACCTTACGGTCAGTCAAGGTGTAGAGCTGCTCACCGAGTATCAACGTCTTGCCGACGATAGTGGATGTCGCATCGTCCCGGGCAACCCATCGCTCAATGGCATGTTTAATGTTATCTTCCACGGGCGCGTCGAGTTCGTAAGACAGGGCATAGGTGCCCTGGGCCTCGGCCAGCCACCCCTTGCGTCCGTCCTCTCTGACGAAAAACCATTCGTTCCAGAAACCATCGGCCCACGCCATGCGAACCCGCCCAATCAGACGGATGGCGACAGCGCCATCATAGGCGTCCGTTCCGATACAAAATGGCGTCATGTCCTCCGGTAGGGTCGCCATTTTCCCCATGGCTTCGATGTCGGCGTCCCGGCGAACAACGAGCGTCTGGCAATAGGAACACACGGCGCTGACCGTGACGTTGGATGTAAACCGGATCGGCGCCCCGCAAGACGGGCAGGGAAATTCAGACATTTATTTGATTTTGCTAAGAATTTCTGCCTTTTTAGCGGTAAATTCCGCCTCGGTCAGGATGCCCTTTTGATACAGGTCCCCGAGTTTTTCCAATGTGGCCATCGGATCGGCGTCGGGGGAGGCGGCCTGACCGCCCGGAACTTGGTTGAGCGATGTATTCAACGCACCGGCCATCATCTGCCCCATGGCGAGTCCGGCACCGAGGCCAACGCCCTCGCTGGCCAGACCACCGCCAGGCTGGCTGGCCGCATTGCCAAGTGCATCCGCAGCCTGGAAACGGGTATAGTCATTCAGGTTGCCGACAATACGCTGCGAACCGGCGCGATCGAGATGACGCTCCAATTCTTCCGGCAAGGACAAACTCTGGACGTAGAAGGCGGTCAGCGCCAGCCCCATCTCGGCGAAGGTGGGCGTGAGCGCTGTCTGCAAGGCCTTGGAAAATTCACCCTGTTGCGCCGCCATGTCGACAAACGCGACGGCGGCCGAGCCGAGGAAACTGGCTATGCCGGTCAGAATTGCCGTTCGCAACTGGCCATCAATATCGGCCACGCGGAACTGGGCGCCACTGCCGCAAAAACGTGTCCAGAAGAGTTTTGGATCGCTGATTTTGAAGGCATAGTTGCCGAAGGCGCGTATACGAAGCGGTCCGAACTCCTTGTCGCGCACAGTGATCGGCTGGGTCGTACCCCATTTCTGGTCGAGTTGTTCGCGCAGGTTGAAGAAAAAGACATCGGACTTGAAGGGCGACTGGAATGCCTTGTCCCAGTTCATCAGGTAGGTGAGGACAGGCAGGGTCTGCGTGGTCAGGGTATGGGTGCCGGCACCGAAAAGATCAGCCACGCGGCCTTCATTCAGGAACAGAGCTGCCTGGGTTTCGCGAACGACAAGCTTGGCGCCGGTTTGTATTTCCTGGCCTTCCATCGGATAGCGCGCGCTAAGCACATCAGCGGGCGGATCAGGCCATTGCAGGATGTCTATGAATTGCTTTGAAAAAAAACTCATGTGTCCCCCCGGTGCAGCCTGAAACGACGTCAGGTCGTATAATGCCGTCGTCAAAGCATAGTGCCAGACTTTTTGGGGCGCAATATACAACCGGAATGCATCGCCGGAATTCTCCGCCCTTTGGTATCCGTAAGTCATTGCCTGACTTAATTATCCCCTTTTGCGACCAACTCTAATTGAAGGTCTTGCGCTACGCTCTTGCCAGGGGCGTAAGCAGAATGTATACGTTTCGTATATGAATCGTACGGGAGTACGCAAATGGGCATTGTAAACATAGACGATGATTTGCACGAACAGGTGCGCAGAGCGAGCAAGGTCTCTTATCGCTCGATCAACGCGCAGGCCGCCTTCTGGATCAAGGTCGGTATACTGTGTGAAACCAATCCGACCCTCAGTTTCGCGCAGATCATGGAGGGTGAATTGAGATCTGCGGGTGTGTCGGCTCGGCCGCTGGCCGTGGACGCGGCATGACCAAGCAGCCTGAAGAACTGGCACTGCTGGCTGAATCCGGGCGGTTGCTGGCATCCGTATTCGAAATGCTTGATCACACCCCGCTTGCTGGCCTGTCGACGCTTCAGATCGACGCAATGGTCGAGCAATTTATCGTTCACGACCTCCAAGCCCGTCCGGCCAGCAAGGGCCAATATGGCTATGGCTTCGTCTTGAATTCTTCGGTGAACGAGGTGGTTTGCCATGGCGTGCCATCGCAATCGACCGTGTTGCGGGATGGCGATATCGTTAATCTCGACATCACGCTTGAGAAGAATGGCTATATTGCCGACTCCAGCAAGACCTACCTTGTTGGGGACGTACATCTGGCCGCCAGAAGGCTGGTCGAGACAACCTACGAAGCCATGTGGATGGGGATTGAGGCGGTGCGGCCAGGTGCGCGGCTGGGCGACATTGGCTGGGCTATCGAACGCCATGCCAAGCGAAATGGCTATTCCGTGGTGCGGGAATATTGCGGTCACGGCATCGGCCGGGAAATGCACGAGGCGCCGCAGATCCTGCATTTTGGCAAGCCAGGTACCGGCCTCACCTTGCGTGAGGGCATGGTTTTCACGATCGAGCCCATGTTGAACCGGGGCCGCAGACATGTGAGGACGGAGCCTGACGGCTGGACGGTTGTGACGCAGGACGGCTCATTGTCCGCGCAGTTCGAGCACACGGTTGCCGTTACAGCGTCTGGCGTGTCGGTGCTGACGCTACGTCCCGACGAACGGGATAGGGTTGCAAAGACGAAGGTGCTTGCCTGAGCTAACGGCCCAAGGCCATATCGCTTATATGGTTATTAACGTTTTTATTCAAAACTAACTAAGGGGCCATATAAGTACAAATCTTCAGGACAGAGACGCACATGTTTTTCAATAAGCATCCGAAGTCACATCCGGGGCACGCAGGCGTCACCACCTCTGCGCCGTTACCTCTTGAACCTGAAACGCTGTCCCCGGCTCAGCTCATTCGCACGGTAAAAAGCGATTCCACCCTGGCCGGCCTCCAGGCGTCCGACTTTCAGTTTGGTGACAAGCCCGCCTCGCTGATAGTCGCCTATGTCTCTCCGAACGTCGATTTTGCGCAGGCGTGTCGTCGTTTGAGCGCCTTGACAGGGCAGGCGCGCCTGGTGGCGACCACCACGGCGGGCGAATTGTGTGATGATGAAAAAGCCCTCTATTGTGCCACCGCCGAAAATTGGGACAATATTATCCTCCAGATATTCTCGTCAGACCTTCTGGCGGAGGTAGAGGTTTTCTCAGTGCCGCTGCACTGCGAGGATATTCGGTCTGGTCACGTGACCTGCACGCGGGAGGACCGTGTGTCGCGCATTACTCAGTCTCTAACGACTATCCGTCCCAACATGGCCATCGATGCCCGCGATACCTTTGCCTTGACCTTCATCGACGGGGTGTCGATGTCGGAGAGCTATTTCATGGAGGCGGTCTATAAAGCCGGCCTCTTCCCCTGTCTGTTCATAGGCGGTTCTGCTGGCGGCAAGCTGGACTTTAAAAGAACCTACCTGTTCGATGGCGACAAGGTCATCGAAAATCAGGCCCTGGTCATTTTTACGAAGATGGCGGCGGGCAAGCGGTATGGGGTGATGAAAAGCCAGAATTTCCGCAAGATTGGCCCCAATTTCGTCGTAGTCGATGCCGACCCCAATAAACGCACGGTCAGCGCCACATATGACCAGAAGGCGAACAAGGTGGTGCCCTTTGTGAGCACCTTGTGCGAGGCCTTACATGTTAAACCGTCTGGTCTGGAAGCGGCGTTGCAAGGTCGGGCCTTCGGCATTGAAATAGACGGAGAACTGTTCGTTCGTTCCGTGGCCGGCATCGACTTCGAGTCTGAAACCATCACCTTCTATTGCGACGTTGGACCGGGCGACGAATTGATCCTTTTGGAAGCAACGGATTTCATCGACCAAACCCGGCGTGACGTCGATGCCTTCCTGAAGGGCAAGCCGCCTTTACTTGGTGTCATACTGAATGACTGCATTTTGCGACGTCTGTCCAATGAGGCGGCCTTGAAAAATGCGGGTGGTATCTGGCCGGCGCCGGCGGTGGGCTTTTCCACCTTCGGCGAGCTTTTCGGTATCAATGTCAATCAGACTCTGACGGCGGTAGCTTTTTTCGCGGATAACGGCGTCGGCTACCAAGACGATTTCATTGATCAGTTCCCGATCCGGTATGCCCGTTTCGTCAATTACTTCGCGCGTTGCCATCTCAACCGCGCTGAAATTCTCAACAAGCTGCGCACCGGCGTGATCGACGGTATTTCGCAACACCTCGGAATAGCGGCCAAGATAGAAACCATACTGACTGAGGTGGGTGATGTCGGTGGTGTCATGGATGGGATCCGCCATGCCATGGAGCGCGAGCAGCGTCGCAGTGGCGGCGACGACAGCAATACCCAGCAACTCAGTGAAAAGTTCACTAGCCTGAACGCGGCCCTGGTCAATCTGCGCCAAGTCTTATCCGTCATAGACTCCATTACCTCACAGACGAATTTGCTGGCGCTGAACGCCACCATCGAAGCGGCGCGTGCCGGTGAGGCAGGCCGCGGGTTCAGTGTGGTAGCGGGTGAGGTGAAGAAACTGGCCAGCGACACCAAGGCGACCTTGACCCATACGCAGAGCGCCATCAGCGAAATCGAAGGCTCGCTCAAACAATTGGGCGGCATTATCGACGCCACGCGTGATCAGTTCAAACATGAGAGCCTGCGGTATGAAGAGACGGTTGCCCGGGTCGAGGACATTTTTGCCCAGAGCGGCCATATTGAACGCTCCCTGAGTGGGCTTAGTGCCATGGCGGCCGAACATCGTCACGGCATAGACCAGATGAATGAGAGCGTGGCCTTCTTGCGCGAGCTGGATGCACGGGCCCGCGCAAGCGCTTAACGGGACCGCGCCAGCCGAGTGCCGATGGGCGTGGAGCTACAGCGTCATTGAAAAAACGGCGGCTCAAAACAGAGGCGCCGTTTTCTTCTTTATCCGCCGTTTATGGTCGGCAACAGCAATCGTTGTGTCAAACTTACCCGCCAGAGATCACCATCATATGATCAGGCTGTCGTCTGACCGTTCCCCTGAAAGGTTGCTCCCTATGTGGTCTCGTCGTCACTTCGCCAATGCCCAGCCGATAGGCATGTTAGATTTCGTACTTGGCGGCCTGGACCGGGCCGATGCCAATCATCCGGTTGTGGAAAATCTTTCAGCGATTGCGTTACCGTTTCGCCGCCGCCTGCCGGGGCTTAGTCCTCTCAAGCCGAACCCTCGCTCTCAGCCCCAATCATGAGTATTCCATTGCGATTGGGGTAAAATGGATTGGTCCAGTTGATCGCGCTGACCATACCCACAGCCGCGCCCACAGCCGCGGACGTTTCCATCGCATTTGGCCTGGCTACGCGTGCTGCCATTCCAATATGACCAGGAACGCCTCCAATCTATTCCGCCGTCTGCTTAGCAGCAGGCAGGTATTTATTGATCATGTGATCGAGTTGGGTCGCGCTGAACGGCTTTGAAATATAGTCGTCCATACCGGCGTCGAGGCATTTCTGACGATCTCCCGTCAGGGCGTTGGCGGTAACCCCTATTATGGGGACCGTGTTCCCATCCTCTTCTGCGGCGCGAATGCGGCGCGTGGCTTCATAGCCATCCATTTCGGGCATCTGTACGTCCATTAGAACGATATCAAACGCGCCGTTATCGACAGCTTCCACAGCCTCGCGTCCGCTGCGCGCGACGACGACATCAAAGCCGAGATCGTCCAAAATCGCACTAGCTACGATAATATTGCCTTCATAATCTTCGGCCAGCAGCACACGACCGCGCGCATTGTCCCGCCGCCCGATCGGCGGCGCTGATATGTCGTTTGCGGGGTCTTCCCGGTCAGACGTTTCCACAGATCGAGCCTGGAGCGTGACGGAGAACCGGCTGCCCATGCCCTCGCGGCTCTGGACAGTAACGGCTCCATCCATCAATTCCACAAGTTGCTTGGTAATCGCCAAACCAAGGCCCGTACCGCCATAGCGGCGGGAAATACTGGGATCGGCCTGGGTGAACTTTTCAAAAATCTTCTCGACCTGATTCGCCGTCATGCCGATGCCGGAATCGACGACATCGATCGTCAGTCTGCGCACCTCCTCGGTTGCAGCCTCGCTTTTGACCATGATGTTGACGAAACCTTCGTCGGTGAACTTCACGGCGTTGGACACGAGATTGGACACAATTTGTTGCAAACGCATGGGGTCGCCGTAGATGTCGAAGTCCTTACGGGGGCCGCATTTGATGTTGAGCATGATATTCTTCTCGGCGGCCCGCACGCTCATGATCGACCCGACCTCGGATACGATGTCCGCCAGGTTGACGGGCTGCGATTCCAGGACAAGCTCGTGACTTTCTATCTTGGCGACGTCGAGCAGGTCATTAATCAAGTTGAGCAACGAATCGGAAGACAGGCGCAGGACGCTAAGCAGCTTTTTCTGCTTCTCATCCAGTGGCGCGCCGCGATCGAGCAGGGAAACTATGCCGATGATGGCATTCATCGGTGTCCGCAGTTCATGGCTCATATTGGCGAGGAATTCAGTCTTGGCGACATTGGCGTGCTCTGCCGACAGACGCTCCCCTTCCAGCACGACTTGGACGATATTTTGCGCAGTATCGACGTCTTCGCGCGTCCACGGTCTGCAGCGGTGCTGCACCGTCTGCTTCCACAGCTCGAAAGAGGAGCGTGGCATCAGCCTGTAACCCGCCTTGGTCTTGACGGACTGTTTTTCCGGGGTGCCGGCCCAACTGACCTGCTGCTGCTCGGAGCCGCGGAACCAGATAATGTAATCTTTCTTGGCGGCGCTGATCGGCGCCGCCAGAAAACCACCTTTCAGATGAGCGAGACCGGGCACATCGGCCAGCACAATGTCCGCTTCCTGGGTCGAGTAGATGCCGTTGGTCTGATTCTGAATCCAGTCTGCCAACTGGTGGATGGTATCTTCCGACGGGGTATCGCCAAACAACAACAGGCGTTTTCGCGTCATGACGGTCATGCCGGAGGCCTTGAGTGCGCCCAAGGCCAAGGTCTGACGTCCTTTCAGCAATTCTTCCAGATTGAAGTCCGTTTTCAATCCGGCCGTCAGGCGTTCGACAATCAGATTGCGCTTTTCCTGCTCCTGGCGGTCTCGCAGACCTTCCATGGAAGAGAGCTGCGCGGAAAAGATATGGCCCATGATTTCCGATACCATGCGGACACGGTAGGGCACATGATATCCGACATTATGGTGGCAGGCGACCAGCCCCCATAATTTGCCGTCCTGAATGACCGAAATCGACATCGACGCCGACACGCCCATGTTGGCCAGATACTGGACATGGATGGGTGAGACCGAACGCAGGACGCTTAACGACATATCGAGCGGTTGTTCGGTATCGGGATGGGTGGCAGGGATGATAGGCACCGGCGCGTAGTTCACATCCGCAATCTGGCGAATGTAGTTGGTCATGTAGAGCTTACGCGCCTGCTCCGGTATGTCGGTGGATGGAAAATGCAGGCCGCGATAGCTTGGCATATATTCGGCCTTCGCCTCGCCCACGACCTCGCCGTTCCAGTTCTCGTCGAATTTGTACAGCTTCACCCGATCGAAACCGGTAATATCGCGTATCTTGCCCGTCACGAAATCGTAGAGATCGGGCAGGGTGGTGGCGTTGCGCAGGCCGACCGCAAAATCGCGCAGTTCATCATAGAAAAAGTCGCGCACCATCGCCTTCTTGTCGTCGACGATTTCCAGCTCCACCACGATATTGTCACCGGCGCGATGTGCCACAGCGTCGAACCACAAATCGTCGATTTTGATGATGGTCGATTGAATCGGCATCAGGCTGCGTTCGACGATGACGTCGTGAATTTGTTCCGCCTGTTCCTGGCCGATAATATCGGCAAGGCGCCGGTTCAGAACGTCTTCGACCGTGGTTTGCGGTAGCCAGGTTTGGACATTGTTCGATACCTGAATGACGCGATGGTCGTCACCCTCAAGGACGAACAGCATGCCGTACGGCTGGATAGAGCCGGGAATATGGATCGGTTCGCGGGCGCACTCCTTCAAGGCGTCTTCGAGCTCCGTCTCGCTCAATTCTATGCGGGGCTCAAGCTTCATAAAGGGTCTCTGTTTTGATCATATTGTAAATGGTGTCGCAAAAATAGGTTATGTTATCAAAGGCTTGCTTGGCGCTTTGTATGACTTCGCCGTGTGACAGGGCTTCGGAGTGTCGGTCCAGCACGTCAAGGAACAGCTTCCATTGGGCGCCGTTATGGGAACCGTAGCCGGCAAAAAACCACTGATCCAGGCGCGGAATAAGGGCGAGGCGGCGTTCCAAGTGTTTCGAAATGACATGTCCGCCCAGGGTCGACCCCTGTTTTGTATAGAGATAGCCGGCCAGTTTCGACGGTGTGTCTATGGGCGAATGTTGAAAGGCGATACGATTGGCCCAACTGTCCAACTGGTGTTGCGCCAGGTCGCTGGCCAGCCAACTCAACACGGGCGCATTGGGCGCCTGATCGGCGGTGTCTAGGGGCCATTGGACCACGCAGGCGGCTTCGGCATGCGCATAATAGGCGTCAAAGGCGAGAAGGATGTGATGAAAGTCACGCAGCGTGATCTCACGGCCGTCGGTCTGGTCCGCTGACAAGCCTATCAGAAGTGGGTGAGTGTGTAGCGCATCATGCGGGTGTCGGGTGTGCGTACGGAGGGCTTCGAGAAGTCGCATGCGCGTTACGAAATAGGTCTCACTATTAGACTGGAAACATGAATATCGATGTCAGCCTATAAGCAAAAATATAAAGAGGAAATGCGAGTCTGAGCGACGAAGGTCTAAAAAAAATCCCTGTTGCGGCTGTGCTATTTGCGGCTGGCCAGCGCGGCGCGCAAATAGGTCGCTTAGGGCAGGAGGCTCGATTCAGGTGTTGCCCCCATTCTTTGCCGCCCCATTCTTGGCCGCGAAAGTGTGTTACGGGAGGCGTGGTAAAATCCGTATACGGCCTTGACCTGACTGCGCGCTTCCTCTATAGCCCGCAAACCATTTTCGAGGTGGCCAGTAAAACGGCCGTTTTCGATCCAGATATATGCAGGGGCTGTGTCCCCGCCGTAACCTCCATAGCGCAGGTTGCGGCTTTTGTGTTTGTTTGGATCGGGCCTCAAAAATTTGAAGCCGTCTCTTCACGAGGCTCCTTAAAACCTATGATCGCCCGGCCAAACGGCACAGGTCATACAGAAGAAAGTCATCGAGTACGATGCCCACAGTCAACCAGCTGCTCCGCAAGCCCCGCCAGCCGAAGCCTAAGCGCAACAAGGTTCCCGCCCTGAAGGGTTGTCCGCAGCGCCGCGGCGTTTGCACCCGCGTCTATACCACGACGCCGAAGAAGCCGAACTCCGCTCTGCGTAAGGTCGCCAAGGTGCGTCTGACCTCGCAGATCGAAGCCGTTTGCTACATCCCCGGCGAAGGCCACAACCTGCAGGAACACTCCGTGGTTCTGATCCGCGGCGGCCGTGTCAAGGATTTGCCCGGCGTTCGTTACCACATCCTGCGCGGCGTCCTCGATACCCAGGGCGTCAAGAACCGTAAACAACGCCGTTCGCACTACGGCGCGAAGCGTCCGAAGTAAGGAGAACTATCCATGTCCCGTCGTCACCGCGCCGAGAAGCGTGAAGTTCTACCCGATCCCAAGTTCGGCGATCTGGTCGTCACCAAGTTCATGAACTATGTCATGTACGAAGGTAAGAAGGCCGTTGCTGAAAACATCATCTACGGCGCCTTCGATATCCTGGAAGCCAAGAAGAAGGACGCGACTGCGATCGAGACCTTCCATGCGGCCTTGGATAACGTCGCCCCGTCGATCGAAGTCCGTTCGCGCCGCGTCGGCGGTGCGACCTATCAGGTCCCCGTCGAAGTCCGTCCGGACCGCCGTCGCGCCCTGGCCATCCGCTGGTTGGTCAACTCGGCCCGCAAGCGTGGTGAAAACACCATGACCGAGAAGCTGGCCGCCGAACTGCTCGACGCCGCCAACAATCGCGGCACCGCCGTCAAGAAGCGTGAAGACACGCACAAGATGGCCGAAGCCAACCGCGCCTTCTCGCATTACCGCTGGTAATCGCGAACGGGACGGCTTCGCTGTCGCAAAAATATTGCTTTGAGGCGCGGGCGGTTTGGTTTAAACCGCCCGCGACTTTGCAACTGAAACCACATTTGTTCCCGAAAGTTTTGAGGCTTCCCAATGCCCCGCAGTCACAAGATTGAAGACTATCGTAACTTCGGCATCATGGCCCACATCGATGCCGGCAAGACCACGACCACAGAACGTATTCTGTATTATACCGGCAAGAGCCACAAGATCGGCGAAGTCCATGATGGCGCCGCCACCATGGACTGGATGGAGCAGGAGCAGGAGCGTGGCATCACGATCACGTCCGCCGCGACCACGACGTTCTGGGAAGGCAAGCGCCTGAACATCATCGACACGCCGGGCCACGTCGACTTCACCATCGAAGTCGAGCGCAACCTGCGCGTCCTGGATGGCGCCGTCGCCGTTCTTGACGGCAATGCCGGTGTCGAGCCGCAGACCGAAACCGTCTGGCGTCAGGCCGACAAGTATCGCGTGCCGCGCATCGTGTTCGTCAACAAGATGGACAAGATCGGCGCCGACTTCGACAAGTCGGTTCAGTCGATCCGCGACCGTCTCGGCGCCAAGGCTGTGCCGATCCAGTTCCCGATCGGTTCGGAAACCTCGCTGTCGGGCCTCGTCGACGTCGTCCGCATGAAGGCCGTTGTCTGGGACAATGACGCCCTCGGCGCCAACTATCGCGACGAAGAAATCCCCGCCGACCTGCTGGATAAGGCCAAGGAGGCCCGTCAGTACCTGATCGACAACGCTGTCGAACTGGATGACGAAGCCATGGAAGCCTATCTGGAAGGCAACGAGCCTTCGATCGAAACGATCAAGAAGTGCATCCGCAAGGCCGTTCTGACTGAAGCCTTCTATCCCGTGCTCTGCGGTTCGGCGTTCAAGAACAAGGGCGTTCAGACTCTCCTCGACGCCGTTGTCGATTACCTGCCGTCGCCCGTCGACGTGCCGCCGACGGTTGGCATCGACTATAAGACCGAAGAAGAAATCACCCGCAAGGCCTCGGACACCGAGCCGCTCGCCATGCTGGCCTTCAAGATCATGGATGACCCCTTCGTTGGTTCTCTGACCTTCTGCCGCCTGTATTCGGGCAAGCTGGAAACCGGCCAGGGCCTGCTGAACACCACGCGCGATAAAAAAGAACGTGTCGGTCGCATGCTGCTCATGCACTCCAACAACCGCGAAGACATCAAGGAAGCCTATGCTGGTGACATCGTCGCCCTGGCTGGCCTGAAGGACACCCGCACCGGGGACACCCTGTGCGATCCGGCGAAGTCACCGGTCATCCTCGAGCGTATGGAATTCCCGGCGCCGGTTATCGAAATCGCCGTCGAGCCCAAGTCGAAGGCCGACCAGGAAAAGCTGGGTGTCGCCCTGGCCAAGCTGGCGTCCGAAGATCCGTCGTTCACGGTTTCGACCGACCACGAGTCGGGCCAAACCATCCTGAAGGGCATGGGCGAACTGCACCTCGACATCAAGATCGACATCCTGAAGCGCACCTATAAGGTGGAAGCCAATATCGGCGCGCCGCAGGTTGCCTATCGTGAATCGATCACCCGCAAGGCCGAAATCGACTACACCCACAAGAAGCAAACCGGTGGTACGGGCCAGTTCGCCCGCGTCATGATCACCTTCGAACCCGGTGAACCTGGTTCGGGCTTCGTCTTCGAATCCGCCATCGTCGGTGGCGCGGTTCCGAAGGAATACATCCCGGGCGTCGAAAAGGGCCTCGAATCCGCCAAGGAAAACGGCCTGCTGGCTGGCTTCCCGCTGATCGACCTCAAGGCCACCCTGACGGACGGCAAGTTCCACGACGTCGACTCCTCGGTTCTGGCTTTCGAAATCGCCGCGCGCGCTGCCTTCAAGGAACTGCGCGAAAAGGGCGGGCCGAAGCTGCTCGAACCGATCATGAAGGTCGAAGTCGTCACTCCGGAAGAATACCTCGGTTCGGTCATCGGTGACCTCAACGGTCGCCGTGGCATGATCCAGGGTCAAGACATGCGCGGCAACGCCATCGTCGTCGACGCCTTCGTGCCGCTGGCCAACATGTTCGGTTACGTGAACACTCTGCGCGGCATGTCGCAAGGCCGCGCACAGTTCTCCATGGTCTACGATCACTACGAGCCCGTGCCGCAGCACGTCGCCGACGAAGTGATCAAGAAGTACGCCTAAACTAAAAAATATTGGCCCGTGGCATTTTGTGTGCTACGGGCCGCTCCTTACAGATCAACCCTAAGCAAATGAAGGTCCGCCGCAGGCGGAATTGAAAAATGGCCAAGGAAAAATTCAACCGCAGCAAGCCTCACTGCAACATCGGCACGATTGGTCACGTTGACCATGGCAAGACGACGCTGACGGCGGCGATCACGATGACGCTGGCGAAGTCTGGCGGCGCCGTTGCCAAGAACTATGCCGACATCGACGCTGCCCCTGAAGAAAAGGCACGCGGCATCACGATCAACACGGCGCACGTCGAATATGAGACGGCCAACCGTCACTATGCGCACGTCGATTGCCCGGGCCACGCCGACTACGTGAAGAACATGATCACTGGTGCTGCCCAGATGGACGGCGCGATCCTGGTCGTTTCGGCCGCTGACGGCCCGATGCCGCAAACGCGCGAGCACATTCTGCTGGCCCGCCAGGTTGGCGTTCCGGCCCTGGTCGTGTTCATGAACAAGGTCGACCTGGTCGACGACGAAGAACTGATCGAACTGGTCGAAATGGAAGTGCGCGAGCTTCTGTCGTCCTACCAGTTCCCGGGCGACGATATCCCCATCACCAAGGGCTCGGCCAAGGCCGCGACCGATGGCGTGAACCCGGAAATCGGTGAAAACCAAATCCTGGCCCTGATGGCCACGGTTGACGAATACATCCCGCAACCGGAGCGTCCGATCGATCTGCCGTTCCTGATGCCGGTCGAAGACGTGTTCTCGATCTCGGGCCGTGGTACGGTTGTGACCGGCCGCGTCGAGCGCGGTATCGTTAAGGTCGGTGAAGAAGTCGAAATCGTCGGCATCCGTCCGGTTCAGAAGACGACCTGCACGGGCGTTGAAATGTTCCGCAAGCTGCTGGACCAAGGTCAAGCGGGTGACAACGTCGGCGTTCTGCTGCGCGGCACCAAGCGTGAAGACGTTGAGCGCGGCCAAGTTCTGTGCAAGCCGGGTTCGATCACGCCGCACACCAAGTTCGTTGCCGAAGCCTACATCCTGACCAAGGAAGAAGGCGGCCGTCACACCCCGTTCTTCACCAACTATCGTCCTCAGTTCTACTTCCGCACGACCGATGTCACCGGCATCGTGAAGCTGAAGGAAGGCGTTGAAATGATCATGCCTGGCGACAACGCCGAGCTGGACGTTGAGCTGATCACCCCGATCGCCATGGAAGAGAAGCTGCGCTTCGCTATCCGTGAAGGTGGCCGCACCGTCGGCGCCGGCGTCGTGTCGAAGATCGTCGAGTAAGGGGCAGCCCTTAACCCGCAATCGCTTAAAACCCCGCCGGTGCAAACCGGCGGGGTTTTTCGTTGCAAGGGGGCGTTTGACGCAACCTCATTTGTTTTGACTTGTCGTAATCCGCGTGGCTCAAATGGCAGAGACCAGGGTTCGGGGGACGGGGTTCGGAGACAGCCAGATGCGCACCAATCCAAGCAACACATACAGGCCGGCGGCATGATTTTGATCGGCCAATACGACTCACCCTATGTCCGTCGTGTGGGTATAGCCCTGACGGTGTATGGCTTTGCCTACGAGCACCGGCCATGGTCCACGTTCGGTGATGCGAACAAGATCCTACCCTTCAATCCCCTTATGCGCGTGCCAACCCTTATCCTCGACAATGGCGCTGTCGTTCTGGAAAGCGCTTATGCTTTGGACTGGTTGGACGAAGAGGTGAGGGCGCGTGGCGACGACGCATTGATCGCCGCTACGGGCGCGGACCGGCAAAAGGCGCTATATTACGTTGCTTTGGCGACGGGCTTTTCGGATAAGGCGATCGCTCTCTTTTACGAGCAGGTGCTGCATAAGCAGACGTCCGATCTGTGGCTAAAGCGTTGCCATGACCAGATGGGCGCCGTGCTGGACGCCTTGGAAGCTATCCGGGCCGCTGCCCGTACACGATGGCTGCTCGGTGACACAATGACGCACGCAGATATCGCCCTGGCCTGTAGCCTGCGCCACGCGCGCGAGGCGCATCCTGACATCGACTTCTCCCGCTGGGCGGCCCTCAACTTCCATAGCGCCCAATGCGAGGAGATGGAGGTGTTTAAAGCGATCTCCCAGCGTTTCATCGGGCCCGAGGCAGATCATTAACCCTGTCGCTTAGGCCGATATAAACCCTATACTGGTACAGAACTTGCTTTGAATATGCATATGTCCAAAGCAGGGAATCGATGCCACAGACCATAGATATCGTTCGTCCGGCGGATTTGACGGCCGAAGACACCGAGCTCTGGAATGGTTTCGTCGCGTCGAGACCTGAACTTACCGGACCCTACTTCGACATTCGCTATGTAAAGGCCATCGGATCGAAGGTGCCTGGCGCCGCAGTCGCTCGTATTCGCGAGGACGGCCAGATTATCGGCTATTTCGCCTACCAACTTCGGGCCGGCCGGATGCTGCCCATGGGCGCACCGTTGACAGATTATCACGGCGTCGTCAGCCCCCCCGGACGCCATGTTTGCTTCAACGCCATATTGAAAGCCGCTGGCGCCAAACATCTGCAATTCCAGGGGTGGGTTGGGCCTATCGAAGGGCCTGTCCAGGCCGCGTCTTTGCAGCGTCGCGTCGCTTTGACGCCATCGGGCTTTGACGCTTGGCGCGAGACGCAGAACGTCAGGCATCACAAGTTCTTCAAGAACGTGGCTCGGTGCGAACGCAATATCGTCAAAGATTTCGGCGGTTTCGACTTTTCCTGGGAACGTGTCACGCCGGACCTGCTCGATTGGGTCATCGGCCTCAAGCGCGACCAGTACCGCCGTAGCGGCCTGCATGATATCTTCGGCTGCGGCTGGACCAAAGACCTGCTGGCCGGTTTGGCGGCCGATGACGCGACCGACTTCGGTCTGCGCGCCGGTGTTCTGCGTCACGAGGGCAAGTTTGTCGCCGCCGAGATCAGCCTTGTAAACGCGACCAGCGTCCATCTCTGGTTTCCGGCCTATGATCCGGCCTACTATCGATATACCGTCGGCATCGTGCTCACCATGCAAATCATTCGACATCTCGCCCCGCTGGGCTACGTGGCTTTCGATTTCGGCACCGGGGGCGAAGACTACAAATCGCCGATGACGGCCAATGCCGGCGAGTGTCTTGACGGCAGCTTGCAATATAGTCCGGGCCTGGGCAGTCGCATGATAGATATGACCGGGGCCCTGCTGCCTGTGTCGCGTCCGCAGTTCGAGGCCGTTCGCATGTCCTTGCGCCGAAGGGTCAATGTTATCCGTTCGACGGAGGTTAGCGTGGCGGGGTGGGGCAGGGCGATGTGGGCTCTGGCGCAACGCGGATTTAAGCGTTTGAGAGCCGCACGGGCCTAGCCTTTGTGTTGACACGCCGGATATGCTGCCGCGCGGCGCAAAATATTCGCTTCCGGTTATTTTCTTGGGCTTTTCCGCAATTGGCCCTTGACCTTTCCGAGTCGTTTGGGCATATAGCGCGCTCTGTTGGATCGGCTGTGGCGCTGAAGAGGTGCCAAACGCGGTCTGCAAGCATAAACCAACCCGGTCGGCGGCCTTTTATAAAAGGAATTGACCGGTTTGATCAACGGCCCGCGCGGGTAAAACCGCGAGGGCTTTGTTTTTGCGGATATCGCGTTCGTGCTCACATTTGTGGGGGCGAGTTGGTCTTTGAAATGGTTCACTGGACGCGTTAAACGCACCTCTTTGGGAATACGAGCGATATGGATCGTCAAAATATCCGCATCCGCCTGAAGGCCTTCGATCACCGCGTCCTGGATCATTCCACACGCGAGATCGTCAATACGGCCAAGCGCACGGGTGCTACCGTCCGGGGACCGATCCCCTTGCCCACGCTGATCGAGCGTTTCACCGTCAACCGTTCGCCGCACGTCGACAAGAAGTCGCGCGAGCAGTTCGAAATCCGCACGCACAAGCGTGTTCTCGATATCGTCGATCCGACCCCGCAGACCGTGGACGCGCTCATGAAGCTCGACCTGTCGGCTGGTGTCGACGTCGAGATCAAGATCTAAGGGGCCGCGATTATGCGTACAGGTTTGATCGCTAAAAAGCTCGGCATGACCCGCTTCTTCGACGAAGCCGGTGTCCACGTGCCGGTGACTGTGCTCTCGCTCGAGGGCTGCCAGGTCGTCGCTCAGCGCACCAAGGAAAAGGACGGCTATGTCGCCCTCCAGCTCGGTGCCGGTTCGCGCAAGGCAAAGAACGTTTCCAATCCGGAGCGTCAACGTTTCGCCAAGGCTCAGGTTGAGCCGAAGGCCTACATCACTGAATTCCGCGTGTCGGAAGACGCCCTGATCGACGTCGGCGCTGAGCTGACCGCTGATCACTTCGTCACCGGCCAGAAGGTTGACATTCAGGGCACCACCATCGGTAAGGGTTTTGCCGGCGCCATGAAGCGCTGGAACTTCGGCGGTATGCGCGCCACTCACGGTGTGTCGGTGTCTCACCGTGCTCACGGTTCGACGGGTAACCGTCAAGATCCGGGCCGCACCTTCCCGGGCAAGAAGATGGCGGGTCATTACGGTGTTGAAACCGTTACGACTCTGAACCTCGAAGTTGCCCGCATCGACGCCGAGCGCGGCCTGGTCTTCATCAAGGGCGCTGTTCCCGGTGCTGAAGGCTCCTACGTCAAGATCCGTGACGCCGTTAAGAAGGCGGCCCCGCAGGGCCTGCCGTTCCCCGGCGCGATCAAGTCGGCGGCCTCCGCCCCGGCTGCTGCTGAGGAAGCTCCTGCGCAAGAAGGGGCTGAATAATCATGAAACTGAACGTTTTGAAGCTTGACGCCTCGGCGGCCGGTTCGGTGGACGTTTCCGACTTTGTGTTCGGAATTGAAGCCATCCGCACCGACATCCTGTCCCGCGTCGTCAACTGGCAATTGGCCAAGCGCCGTGCCGGTACACACAAGGTCCAAACCCGCAACGAGAATTCTCGTACGGGCAAGAAGATGTACAAGCAAAAGGGCTCCGGCGGCGCTCGTCACGGTTCGCGCCGTGCCCCGCAATTCGTCGGCGGTTCGCGCGCCTTCGGTCCGGTTGTCCGTGACCATGGTTTCGACCTTCCCAAGAAGGTCCGCGCGCTTGGTCTGCGCCACGCCCTGTCTTCCAAGTTCCGCGACGGTTCGCTGATCATTCTCGATCAAGCTGTCGTTGAATCGCCGAAGACCCAAACCCTCAAGGCTTCTTTCGAGAAGCTGGGCCTGACGAACGCTCTGTTCATCACCGGTCCTGAGGTTGACACCAACTTCGCGCTCGCTTCGCGCAACATCCCGAACATCGACGTACTGCCGACGGCAGGCCTGAATGTCTATGACATCCTGCGCCGCCATAAGCTGGTGCTCACGACGTCGGCGGTGGAAGCTATCGAAGCCCGCTTCGCTGTGGAGGCCTAAGAGTTATGGCTGCTACCATTCGCAATTTCGACGTCCTTCTGTCGCCGCACATCACTGAAAAGGCCACCAACCTGTCTGAACTGAACAAGGTGGTCTTCAAGGTTGCGCTCGACTCCTCCAAGGACGAAGTCGCTTCGGCCGTCGAAGCCATCTACAACGTTAAGGTCACCAAGGTGAACACCATTGTCACCAAGGGCAAGACCAAGCGTTTTAAGGGCATCAAGGGTCGTCGTTCCGACGTCAAAAAAGCTATCGTGACCCTGGCCGAAGGTCAGTCGATCGATATCACGACCGGTCTGTAAGGAAGGATTGAAAACATGGCTTTGAAGCAATTCAACCCAACCTCTCCCGGCCGTCGCCAGCTCGTGTTGGTCGATCGCTCGGAACTCCACAAGGGCAAGCCCGAAAAGTCGCTGGTCGAAGGTTTGACCAAGTCCGGCGGCCGTGGCGCTGGCGGCCGTATCGCCGTCCGTTTCCGTGGCGGCGGTGCCAAGCAACTGTACCGCATCGTCGATTTCAAGCGTCGCAAGCTTGATGTTGTCGGCACGGTCGAGCGCCTGGAATATGACCCGAACCGCACCGCGTTCATCGCGTTGATCAACTACGCTGACGGCGAAAAGGCCTACATTCTGGCCCCGCAACGTCTTAAGGTTGGCGATCAGATCATTTCGGCCGAAAAGGTCGACGTGAAGCCGGGCAACGCGGCGCCGCTGCGTTCGCTGCCGATCGGCACGATCATCCACAACGTCGAACTGAAGCCGCTCAAGGGCGGTCAGTTGGCCCGCTCCGCCGGTGCTTACGCTCAGTTGGTCGGCCGTGATGCCGGCTACGCCCAGATCCGTCTGGGTTCGGGCGAACTGCGTATGGTTATGGACAGCTGCATCGCGACTGTCGGCGCCGTTTCCAACCCTGACCACATGAACCAAAGCCTGGGCAAGGCTGGCCGGACCCGTCATATGGGTTTCCGTCCGCACGTCCGCGGCGTGGCCATGAACCCGGTCGACCACCCGCATGGTGGTGGTGAAGGCAAGACCTCCGGTGGTCGTAACCCTGTGACACCTTGGGGCAAGCCCACCAAGGGTCGCAAGACTCGTACTAACAAAGCGACGGACAAGTACATTATCCGTTCGCGTCACGTTAAGAAGGCTCGCTAATTATGGCACGCTCCGTATGGAAAGGCCCCTTCGTCGACGGTCACCTCCTCAAGAAGGCGGAAGCCGTTCAGGCCAGCGGCCGCAAGGAGGTCATCAAGACCTGGTCGCGTCGTTCGACGATCATGCCGCAATTCGTGGGTTCCACGTTCGGCGTTTATAACGGTCAAAAGCACGTGCCGGTGCTGGTGTCGGAAGACATGGTCGGCATGAAGTTCGGTGAGTTTTCGCCTACGCGTAACTTCCCGGGCCACGCTGCCGACAAGAAGGCGAAGAAGAGGTAAGTTATGTCTCAGACGAAAAACCCTCGCCGCGTCGCCACCAATGAAGCCCGCGTAAAGCTGGTCAGCGTCCGCATCAGCCCGCAAAAGCTGAACCTGGTCGCCCAGTCTATCCGCGGTCTCAAGGTGCAGCGCGCCCTCAACGAGTTGGAATTCTCGCGCAAGCGCATCGCCAAGGACGTCCGCAAGGCGCTCTATTCGGCGATCTCGAACGCGGAAAATAACCACAACCTCGACATCGACAGCCTGGTCGTCGCCGAGGCCTATGTCGGCAAGGGCATCGTGATGAAGCGTTTCGCTTCGCGCGCCCGCGGCCGTTCGTCCCGCATCATGAAGCCGTTCTCGGAACTCACCATCGTGGTCCGTGAACTCGGCGCAGAAGCTCAAGAGGCTGCATAATGGGTCAGAAAGCTAATCCGATCGGCTTGCGCCTCGGTATCAACCGCACCTGGGATTCGCGCTGGTTCGCCGCTCGTCAAGAGTATGCGAAGCTGCTGCACCAGGACCTGAAGATCCGTAAGGTTCTGAAGGAAAAGCTTAACGCCGCTGGCGTTTCGCGCATCATCATCGAGCGCCCGCACAAGAAGTGCCGTGTGACGATCTATGCCGCCCGTCCGGGCGTCGTGATCGGCAAGAAGGGCGCTGACATCGATAAGTTGCGCAAGGACGTTGCCGCGCTCACCGAGGGTGAAGTGTTCCTGAACCTGGTCGAAGTCCGCAAGCCGGAAATCGATTCGCAGTTGGTCGCTGAAAGCATCGCTCAACAGCTCGAGCGCCGTATCGCGTTCCGCCGCGCCATGAAGCGTTCGATCCAATCGGCCATGCGCCTGGGTGCTAAGGGTATCCGCATGAACCTGTCGGGTCGTCTCGGCGGTGCCGAAATCGCCCGTATGGAATGGTATCGTGAAGGCCGCGTGCCTTTGCATACCCTGCGTGCCGACATCGACATGGGCTTCGCTGAAGCCCTGACCACTTACGGTATCATTGGTATCAAGGTGTGGATTTTCAAGGGCGAAGTCCTTGAGCATGATCCGATGGCCCAGGATAAGCGTTGGGCGAATGAGGCTTCCGGCCCGTCGTCGAACGAGCGTCCCGAGCGCGGCGATCGTAACAACCGCGGCCCGCGCCGCGATCGCAACAATAAGGAGGCGTAACTCCCATGATGCTTCCCAAGCGCACAAAGTACCGTAAGGCCTTCAAAGGCCGTATCCACGGTAATGCCAAGGGCGGTTATACCCTGAACTTCGGTTCCTACGGTCTGAAGACTGTTGAACCGGAACGTCTGACCGCTCGCCAGATCGAAGCTGCCCGTCGGGCCATCACGCGTCAAATGAAGCGTCAAGGCCGCGTGTGGATTCGGGTATTCCCCGACCTGCCCGTCACCGGCAAGCCTGCCGAAGTCCGTATGGGTAAGGGCAAGGGCGCCGTCGACCATTGGGCCGCTCGCGTGGCTCCTGGCCGTATCCTGTTTGAAATCGACGGCGTGCCGGACGACATCGCGCGTGAAGCGCTTCGTCTTGGCGCCGCAAAGCTGCCGGTTTCGACCCGCGTCGTGACCCGTCTCGACGCCGGCGTCGCCCTGGCCGCGGAGTAGTGAGATGACAAAGATCGCCGATCTGCGGACCAAGACCGCCGACCAACTGCAAGAGCAACTCCTGGACCTCAAGAAGGAGCAGTTCAATCTGCGCTTCCAAAAGGCTACAGGCCAGTTCGAAAAAACCCACCGCGTCAGCGAAATCCGCAAGGACATCGCCCGCATAAAGACCCTGCTGACGGCTCAAAAGGCCGGCGGTAAGGTCGCCTAAAGGAAAGAAGACCATGCCCAAGCGCATTCTTGAAGGTCTGGTTGTCTCCGACAAGGGCGACAAGACCGTGGTTGTGAAAGTGGAGCGTACGGTTCTGCACCCCGTCCTGAAAAAGACGGTTCGTGTGTCCAAGCGCTATCACGCTCATGACGAAGCCAATAGCTACAAGACCGGCGAAAACATTCGTATTATCGAATGCGCGCCGAAGTCCAAGCTCAAGACGTGGGAAGTCCTCCCCCGTGAAGCCAACTAACTAGGAAAGTTTGAACCATGATTCAGATGCAAACTAACCTGGAAGTGGCCGATAATTCCGGTGCACGCCGGGTCATGTGCATCAAGGTGCTGGGCGGCTCGAAGCGCCGCTACGCCTCGGTGGGTGACCTGATCGTTGTCTCGGTCAAGGAAGCCATTCCTCGTGGTCGCGTGAAGAAGGGCGACGTTCTGCGCGCCATCGTCGTGCGCACCTCGAAGGATATCCAGCGCAAGGACGGCTCGGTGATTCGTTTCGACACCAATGCCGCCGTCATCGTCAACAAGTCGAGCGAGCCGATCGGCACGCGTATCTTCGGGCCTGTGCCGCGTGAACTGCGCGCCAAGAACCACATGAAGATCATCTCGCTGGCTCCGGAGGTCATCTAATATGGCTGCCAAGATTAAGAAGGGCGACAACGTCGTCGTCCTGACCGGCAAGGACAAGGGCCGCAAGGGCACCGTGGCCAAGGTCGTCACCAAGGACGGCCAGGCCGAGCGTGTTATCGTCTCGGGTCTGAACATGGTCCAGCGCCACACCCGTCCGTCTCAGGGTAACCCGAACGGCGGCATCCTCAACAAGGAAGCGTCCATCCACGTTTCCAACGTGTCTCACGTCGATTCCAACGGCAAGCCGACCCGCGTCGGTTTCCGCGCGGAAGGCGACAAGAAGGTCCGTTTCGCCAAGACGACGGGAGATGTCATCAATGGCTGATAAGTACATCCCGCGCGCCAAGCAGGTCTATCTCGATCAGATCCGCACCGCGATGAAGGAAGAGTTCGGTTATACGAACGAAATGCAGGTTCCCAAGCTCGACAAGATCGTCGTGAACATGGGTATCGGTGAAGCCACTGCCGACTCCAAGAAGGTCAACTCGGCCATCAAGGATCTGGCGGCCATCACCGGTCAAAAGCCCGCGCCGACCCGCGCCCGTCAATCCATCGCCGGCTTCAAGCTGCGTGAAGGCATGATCGTTGGCGCCAAGGTCACGCTGCGCAAGGACCGCATGTATGAATTCCTCGACCGCCTGATCACGATCGCGCTGCCGCGCGTGAAGGACTTCCGCGGCCTGAACGGCAACTCCTTCGACGGTCGTGGCAACTACGCCATGGGCCTCAGGGAACACATCGTTTTCCCGGAAATCAACTACGATCAGATCGATCAAATGTGGGGCATGGATATCGTTGTCTGCACCACGGCCACGAGTGACAAGGAAGCCAAGGCGCTTCTGAAGCACTTCCAGTTCCCGTTCACTTCGTAAGGGCGGGTAGAGAGATAACATGGCAAAGAAAAGCGCTGTAAACCGCAACGAGATGGTCAAGAAGCTGGTGGCTCAATACGCCGCAAAGCGCGAAGCCCTCAAGGCGATCGCGAACGACGAGAGCCTGCCTCTGGAAGAGCGTTTCGCCGCTCGCCTGAAGCTGGCAAAGTTGCCCCGCAACTCGAATGCCACCCGCATTCGCAACCGTTGCGAAGTCACTGGCCGTCCGCGTGCCTACTATCGTAAGCTCCACATGAGCCGGATCGCGCTCCGGAAGCTGGCCAATGAAGGTCAGATTCCGGGCATGACCAAGGCCAGCTGGTAAGAGGAGGATATATAATGTTCGTCAATGATCCCCTCAGCGATATGATCGCTCGCATCAAGAACGCTGCTCAACGCAGCCGTTCCAAGGTGCTGACCCCCGCTTCCAAGCTGCGCGCTCACGTGCTCGACGTCCTGAAGGACGAGGGCTACATCCGCGGCTACGAAGTTGTCGAGACCCCGGGTGAGTTCCCGCAGTTCGAAATCGAACTGAAGTACTTCGACGGCCAGCCGGTCATCGCGGAAATCTCCCGCGTGTCCAAGCCGGGCCGCCGCGTCTATTCGTCGATCAAGGACCTCAAGCCGGTTAAGAACGGCCTGGGTATCTCGATCCTGTCGACGCCCAAGGGCGTCATGTCTGACAACTCTGCCCGCGAAAACAACGTGGGTGGCGAAGTTCTCTGCCGCGTTTACTAAAACGCGGCCGAGGACACTTAAGGCACTAAAGGTTTTAAAATGTCCCGGATTGGTAAAAAAGCAATCGCTCTGCCTGCCGGCGTGAACATCACGCTGAACGGCCAAGACATTTCGGTCAAGGGCCCCAAGGGCCAATTGGCCTGGAAGGTCGTTGACGAAATCGAAGTCAAGCAGGAGGGCGCAAGCCTTTCCGTCGCACCGCGCGGCGAAACCGCTCGCCATAAGGCGATGTGGGGCCTGTCGCGCACCCTGATCGCAAACATGGTCAAGGGGGTTACTGACGGCTTCGAACAAACCCTCGAAATGGTCGGCGTTGGTTACCGCGCCGCCATGCAGGGGCCTAAGCTGGAGCTGTCGCTCGGCTTCTCGCACCCGGTTCTGATCGATCCGCCGGCGGGTATCACCTTCTCGACGCCGAAGCAGACGGAAGTCAAGATCGCCGGTATCGACAAGCAATTGGTCGGTGAACTGGCGGCTAAGATCCGCAAGATCCGTCCGCCGGAGCCTTACAAGGGCAAGGGCGTCAAGTATGCTGGCGAAAAGGTTCGCCGCAAGGAAGGCAAGAAGAAGTAAGTCATGGCTCTGTCTCCTCGTCAACAATTGGCTCGCCGCGCGCAACGCAACCGTACGCGCCTGAAGTCTCTCTCGAATGGCCGCCCGCGTCTGTCGGTCTTCCGTTCGGACAAGAACATCTACGCCCAGGTCATCGACGACGCTTCCGGCGTCACGGTCGTTGCCGCTTCTTCGCTGGAAGGCGACAAGAAGCAGGGTTCGAACGCGGCCGCCGCTTCCGAAGTCGGCAAGCTGGTCGCTCAACGCGCGCTGGAAAAGGGCATCAAGGATGTCGTTTTCGATCGCGGCGGTTACATCTATCACGGTCGGGTGAAGGCGCTGGCGGAAGCCGCGCGTGAAGCCGGCCTCAACTTCTAAGGAATCGTAATGGCCCGTCCAAGCGAAAATCGCAATGAACGCCGTGACCGGACCGAGGAACCTTCGGAGTTCGTCGAAAAGCTGGTCGCTATCAACCGCGTCGCCGCCACTGTGAAGGGTGGTCGTCGTTTCTCGTTCGCTGCCCTTATGGTCGTTGGTGACCAAAAAGGCCGCGTTGGCTACGGTCATGGCAAGGCGCGTGAAGTGCCTGAAGCCATCCGCAAGGCCACCGAAGAAGCCAAGAAGTCGCTGATCCGCGTTCCGCTGCGCGAGAGCCGGACCCTGCACCACGACGGTTACGGCCGTTGGGGTGCCGGCAAGGTTCAAATGCGCGCGGCCCCTCCGGGCACCGGCGTCATCGCCGGCGGTCCGATGCGTGCCGTTCTCGAAACCCTGGGTATCTCGGACGTCGTCGCCAAGTCGCTCGGCTCCTCGAACCCCTACAACATGGTGCGCGCCACCTTTGAAGCTCTGAAGGTGCAATCCTCGCCGCGCCAGATCGCTTCAAAGCGCGGCAAGAAGGTCGGTGACCTCCTGAAGTCACGTGCAGACGGCGCTTCGTCGCCCGAATCCCTGGAGGGCTAAGTCATGGCGAAAGCTCCTAAGGCTGCCGAAAAGGCGACCATCACCGTGAAGCAGACCGGTTCGCCGATCCGCCGCACCAAGGACCAGCGCGCGACGCTGGCTGGCCTGGGTCTCAACAAGATGGGCCGCGTGTCCGTTCTCGAAGACACCCCGTCGGTCCGTGGCATGATCGCCAAGGTCCAGCACATGGTTCAGATCGTCGAGTAGTCGACGACCGTCTCGATACCCGGCAAGCCCGCGAATTTCGGTTCGCGGGCTTGCTTATTTTGTGGGCCTGCTGTAACAGAGCCCGCTTTAGAGAGCGCAATCCGAAAGCGCCAGCACCGTTCCGGCGGCCGGGTCTTCGGAGATATTGCGCGCCAAAAACAAAACACTTAGCCGAGTTGGCCGGATCCGCATTAGGGGACGGCCAGCGCATCTGTCATTGAAAGGCAAACAAATGACCAAGCTTAATGAACTCCGCGACAATCCCGGTTCGGCCAAGGGCCGTATGCGCGTTGGCCGCGGCCCCGGCTCCGGCAAGGGCAAGACCGCCGGCCGTGGTGTCAAGGGTCAGAAGTCCCGTTCCGGCGTCTCGCTGCTCGGCTTCGAAGGCGGCCAAATGCCGCTGTACATGCGTATGCCTAAGCGCGGTTTCAACAATCCGTTCGCCCTTAAGCTCGCCGAAGTCAATCTGTGGCGTCTGCAACAGGCGATCGACGCCGGCAAGCTCGACGCCACTGGCGACATCGATGCGGCGGTCCTGATCGCGGCCGGCGTTATCCGTCGTGAACTGGACGGCGTGCGTCTCCTGGGCGAAGGCGAACTGAAGGCCAAGCTGAACCTGAAAGTATGGTCGGCATCGGCTGGCGCTGTGAAGGCTGTCGAAGCCGCTGGCGGTTCGGTGACTCAGAAGCGTCCGGTTAAGGCCGAGGCCTAAATCTCACATCTTAAGGCGTCGGAGCAGGGCTCCGGCGCTTTTTGATCACGCTTTCGGGCGAATGTGAGGTTAACCAGATTTGACCTTTTGATATGAGTACCCCATATGGATCGAGTTGGGGGCTGCGGCAGAGAATCGCCAAGCCATAACTCGTCCCGGTCGGGATCATAAGAGGGCGTGAAACGCCCGCGTATTGAGGACACTAATGGCATCAGCCGCAGAACAACTTGCCGCCAATATGAATTTCGGCGCCTTTTCGAAGGCAACCGATCTGCACAAGCGTCTGCTCTTCACGCTCGGCGCGTTGATCGTCTACCGCCTGGGCACCTATATCCCACTGCCTGGCATCAATATGTCGGCCTTTACTCAGGCCTTCAATCATCAGTCGAGCGGCATTTTCGGTATGATGAACATGTTTGCCGGGGGCGCCGTCGAGCGCATGGCCGTGTTCGCGCTGAACCTGATGCCCTACATCTCGGCTTCTATCATCATTCAGTTGATGGGCTCCGTCTATGCGCCGTGGGAAAAGCTGCGCAAGGAAGGCGGGGAGGCCGGTCGTAAGCAGCTTAATCAATATACGCGCTATCTGACCGTCGTCCTGGCTTTGATCCAATCCTTCGGTATCGCTGCCGCCATGCAATCTTCCGGCCTGGCCATATCGCCGGGGCCATTCTTTATCATTACCGCCATGGCCACCCTGACCGGCGGCACTCTGTTCCTGATGTGGCTGGGTGAGCAGATCACCTCGCGCGGCATCGGCAATGGCTCGTCCATGATCATCTTTGCCGGTATCGTTGCGGTTCTGCCGCGTACGGTCGGTAACCTGCTCAGCATGGGATCTACCGGCGACATCAATCCCGCCGTCCTGATCCTGATCGTTGCCGTTCTGGTTGGCGCCATTGTCTTTATCGTGTTCATGGAGCGCTCGCAGCGCCGCCTGCTCGTGCAGTATCCGAAGCGTCAGGTGGGCAACCGCATCATGGGGGGCGAATCGTCCTTCATGCCGCTTAAGGTCAATACCGCCGGTGTCATTCCGCCGATCTTCGCCTCGTCGCTTCTGCTCATGCCGACATCCGTTCTGACCTTCGTCGGTCAAAACCCGGACAAGATCCCGAGCTGGCTGCAATGGCTGCCGTCCATGACGGGCATGCTCCAGCATGGCCAACCGGTGTTCATGACGCTTTACGCCACCATGATCATATTCTTCACGTTCCTGTATACGTCGCTGGTTTTCAATCCGGATGAAACGGCTGAAAACTTGCGCAAGTACGGTGGCTTCCTGCCGGGCATCCGTCCGGGCAAGCGCACCGCCGAATACATGGATTTCGTGCTGACACGCATTACGGTCATCGGCGCGGCCTATATCACTATCGTCTGCCTCCTGCCTGAATTCCTGATTTCTTCGCTCGGCAATAGCTTCTATTTCGGCGGCACGTCGATCTTGATCGTTGTCACGGTCACCATGGACACTGTCGCCCAGATTCAGTCGCATCTGCTGGCGCACCAGTATGACGGCCTGATCAAGAAGTCCAAGATGAAGACTGGCGGAAAGACAGCTGCGGCTCCGACGCGCGGAAGGATCGGTCGATGAACATTATCCTGTTCGGTCCGCCGGCGGCCGGCAAAGGCACGCAGGCTAAGCGGCTGGTGGCTGAGCGCGGCATGGTCCAGCTTTCGACGGGCGACATGTTGCGTGCGGCAATTGCTGCGGGCACCGAGCTTGGGCTGAAGGTCAAGGACATCTTGGCGACCGGTGGCCTGGTGTCGGACGAGATTGTGATCGACCTCATCAAGGCGAACCTGCCGGCTGCGGAAGCGGCTGGTGGCGCCATATTCGACGGCTTCCCGCGTACCGTGGCCCAGGCCGAGGCGCTTGACGGCATGCTGGGCGAGCGCGGCGCGAAAATCGACAAGGTAGTGCGTCTGAAGGTAGACGAGGCGGCACTGGTTGCGCGAATCGAAAAGCGATTCGCTGACGAAGGCCGTTCTGACGACAATCCCGAAGCCTATAAGGTTCGACTGGCGGCCTATAACGCTCAAACGGCGCCATTGCTGCCTTACTATGCGGCTCAGGCCAAATTGTTTGAAGTCGACGGCATGGGCTCGGTGGAAGCCGTTGCGGCCCACATCGACGCGGCGCTGGCTTAAGGGTCGGCAACAGAATTTTCGTTTCAGTCGATGTTGGCCCGCCTAAGGGCTTGCGCAGTCTGGACGACAAAACCAAGGACGCGAAGCACCCTCCGGGGGCGGAGCATCTCGCTAAACTTAAAAAAGTATGAGTGAATACGATTTGCTCTTGCTTTTTTTAGTCTAACCCATTGACGGGAGCCAAAACCCTTCTATAAGGGCAGCTTCCGCGAAATCACGCGTATGGCCTCGGCTGGTGTCATAGCTTAGCCGTGTGGCATACGTGTCATCTTTCGTTTTAAGAAATGCGCTCCGTTAGCATGGGGGCGCGTTGCAGGAGATACCTCAAGTGGCCCGTATTGCAGGCGTCAACATACCGACCAACAAGCGCGTGAAGATCGCGCTTCAATATATTCACGGAATCGGCGCGCATAATGCCGAGGAAATCGTCAAGAAGGTCGGCATCGAAGATAGCCGCCGCGTCAACCAGCTTTCGGATGCCGAAGTGCTGCAGATCCGCGAAGCCATCGACCGCGATTATACGGTCGAGGGTGACCTGCGCCGTGAAGTTTCGATGAACATTAAGCGCCTCATGGACCTGGCCTGCTATCGCGGCCTGCGTCACCGTAAGGGCCTGCCGGTGCGCGGTCAGCGCACGCATACCAACGCTCGTACCCGCAAGGGTCCGGCGAAGCCGATCGCCGGCAAGAAGAAGTAAGGAATAGCTGACCAATGGCTAAAGAACCTTCACGCGTTAAAAAGCGCGAACGCAAGAACATTACGTCGGGCGTTGCGCACGTCAACGCTTCGTTCAACAACACCATGATCACCATCACGGATGCTCAAGGCAACGCCGTATCGTGGTCGTCGGCCGGCGCCATGGGCTTCAAGGGCTCGCGCAAGTCGACTCCTTACGCCGCTCAGGTTGCCGCCGAAGATGCCGGCAAGAAGGCCATCGAGCATGGCGTTAAGACGTTGGAAGTCAGCGTCGCCGGTCCGGGTTCGGGCCGTGAATCGGCCCTGCGCGCCCTGCAGGCTGTCGGTTTCACCATCACGACGATCCGTGATGTGACGCCGATCCCGCATAACGGCTGCCGTCCGCCGAAGCGTCGTCGCGTTTAATTATTTCTACCCAATTTTTCAGTCGCTCCGCTGTTTGGCGGGGCGACCTTTCCTGTCTTGAGGGACGTAAATGATCGAAAGAAACTGGCAACAGCTTATTCGTCCCGAGAAGCCACAAGTCGAAGCGGGTTCCGACCCTTCGCGCAAGATGCGTCTTGTCGCGGAGCCTTTGGAACGCGGCTTTGGCGTGACCCTCGGCAACGCGCTGCGTCGCGTACTCCTCTCCTCGCTGCAAGGCGCGGCTGTCACCTCCGTCCAGATCGATGGCGTGGTGCACGAATTCTCGTCCATCGAAGGCGTCCGTGAAGACGTCGTCGACATTATCCTGAACATCAAGCAGTTGGCGCTGCGCATGCACGCCGAAGGCCCCAAGCGCATGGTTCTGCGCGCCAATGGCGCCGGTCCGGTGACCGCAGGCCAGATCGATGCTCCGGCCGATATCGAAGTTCTGAACCCTGACCACGTGATCTGTACACTGGATGAAGGCGCTTCGGTGCGCATGGAATTCACGGTTCAAACCGGCAAGGGCTATGTCCCGGCTGACCGTCTGCGTCCGGAAGATGCGCCCATCGGCCTGATCGCCGTGGATGCGCTGTATTCGCCGGTCAAGAAGGTGGCTTACAAGGTCGAGCCGACCCGTCAGGGCCAGTCGCTCGATTATGACAAGCTGGTGCTGGAAGTCGAAACCAACGCCGCCGTAACGCCGGTCGATGCCGTGGCTTTCGCCGCTCGCATCCTGCAAGACCAACTGCAGATCTTCATCACCTTCGAAGAGCCGAAGGCGCCCGTCGTTGAAGAAGGTAAGCCTGAGTTGCCGTTCAACCCGGCCCTGCTCAAGAAGGTCGACGAACTGGAACTCAGCGTCCGTTCGGCGAACTGCCTGAAGAACGACAACATCGTTTACATCGGCGATCTGATCCTGAAGACGGAATCCGAAATGCTACGCACGCCGAACTTCGGCCGCAAGTCGCTCAACGAAATCAAGGAAGTTCTGGCTTCCATGAATTTGAGCCTCGGCATGGATATCCCGAACTGGCCGCCGGAAAACGTCGAAGACCTGGCCAAGAAGTTCGAAGACCAGATCTAGGACTGTCATTGTTGCGGGCTGAAAAGCCGGTTATAATGGAAAAATCAGCAAAGCCGGAAGCGAAGATAATGCGCTTCCGGCTTTGCCTATTTTTAGAAGCGTTGTTTTGTCCGCAGAATAACATTTCGCCTTATCGCGAAAGACCAAGACCTTGTCGCGATAATTTCCGGATTTGATTGTCCGGACGTCCGAAGCGGGCAGGGGCCATCCGGCCGTTGACCTTTGCCTTCGGGCTCGTTTTTGGGGCCGCGCACCGCCAGAGTGCGTCGCGGTCTTATGGAGAATTTCTCATGCGTCACGGCTCCGGCTATCGCAAACTCGGTCGCACCACTTCGCACCGTATCGCCATGTTCGCCAACATGGCCGCTTCGATCATCAAGCACGAACAAATCGTCACCACCCTGCCGAAGGCCAAGGAACTGCGTCCCTTCGTCGAAAAGCTGGTGACCCTTGCCAAGTCGGGCACCCTGCATGATCGCCGTATCGCGATCTCGCGCGTGCGTGACGTGACCCAGGTCGGCAAGCTGTTCGAAGTGATCGGCCCCCGCTACAAGGACCGCAACGGCGGCTACATCCGCATCATGAAGGCTGGCTTCCGCCACGGCGATAACGCGCCCATGGCCATCATCGAGTTCGTTGATCGCGACGAAGCCGCCAAGGGCCTGGATTCGGGTCCCGTCTTCGAAGTTGCCGGCGACGAAGAATAGGATTTCGTAAGCGCGTCTTACGGCATCTGACTGATTTTGAAAGCCTCCGGTCCTCCGGAGGCTTTCTTCGTTTCAGCCCTCTTTACCATTTGGTTACATCTGTTAACGCATGCGTGATCAAACGTCATGAAGCGTTATTTCATTTTTCTGGAAATGTCCCCTAGTGTTGCGGTGTGGGCAGGCCCTGTGCGCCTGTTCCGCTGTTCATCGCATTAAGGAGGGTAACCATGCTTGACGATTATACCATCGCCGACCCGGCCGAAGAGACGCAAGAGACGTCCGGCGATACGACCCTATCTCAGGAAAGCAGTCAGGCGGATGACTTGACGCCGCTATACTGTTCTCCGGTTCTGGACCGCATTCGCACGAGCGATTGATTTCCGCACCATCACTTGTCATAATTAAAGACTAAGACGCCTCCGGTTACTGCCGGGGGCGTTTTTTATGTATCGGACGGCTTGACGTGTGACGCCGCGAGCGGGACAGAGACACAAGAGTATGGAGCGCGTGGTATGCGGAAATTGGCATCGGCAATCGTGGTTGTGGCCTGCCTGTGGTTACAGGCGTGCGCGGGCCTTCCGCATCGCGCGCCGGAGCCGGCCCGGCCTTTGGTGCTGATATCCATCGATGCCTTTAGGGCCGACTACTATGACCGTGGCGTGACACCACGTCTCAAGGCGTTGGCCGAAGGCGGGGCGCGTGGCACGCTTCGGCCGTCCTTTCCGTCCCTGACCTTTCCCAATCACTACACCCTGGTGACCGGTAAGGTGCCAGACCACCACGGCATCGTCGCCAATAATATGTATGACCCGACCTATCCGGGGGCAAATGCCGCTCCCGCGCTTGCGTGGTTCGACAAGACGAAGAATGCCGATGGGGTCTGGTGGCGTGAAGCCAAGCCGATGTGGACCAGCGCCACTCAGGCAGGCCTGAAGGTCGATGTCGTCTTCTGGCCCGGCGCCCAGGCGGAAAACGACGGTATGCGCGTCGACTATGCGCCCGATTTCCAGAAAGCGCTCGACAGCCGGGGCCGCGCCGACCTGCTGCTGCAACGCCTCGATCAGCCGAAGCGCCCCGATGTGTTCATTTTGTATATCGATGCCGTTGATGAGGCCGGGCATAAAAAGGGACCGGACTCGCCTGAAGTGAATACTGCGTTGGCCGAAGCTGACGCCGCAGTCGGCCATCTGCTTGACGGCCTGAAGGCCCGCGGCATCGACGCCAATGTCATCGTCGTATCGGATCACGGGATGATTTCGGTGTCGAAAGACCGTGCGGTCTATATATCGCAACGGCTCGGTGATGTGCCGCCCGACCTCGTCGCGGACACGCAGATTCCCTCTTTCGCCAGCAAGGATCCCCGTTACGATCTCGTCTATTACGGCGCGGTTGCTATGATCAACCCCAGGCCGGGCTATGGCGACGCGCTGGATAAGGCGCTTATCCGCACAAAGCCGGACCATATGCAATGCTGGCACAAGGGGGATATTCCGACCCGCCTGAAATTCGGAAGCAATGCCCGGGTGCCTGCGATTGTCTGCTTGGGCGATCCCGGTTGGCAGGTCGGTGGCCTTGCGCCACTCGGTACAGACGTTGGCAATCACGGCTACGATCCGGATACGCCTGAAATGACCGCCCTGTTTATCGCCAACGGGCCGGACATCCGTCGTGGCGTCAGCCTTGGCCGCTTCGATAATGTCGATGTCTATTCGCTGGAAATGAAACTGCTCGGTCTTAAGCCCGAACCTAACGACGGCAGCCTGAAGATTGTCGGCAAGGCCCTGCGCAAATAGTTCGTCCTGACAGGATTTGGCGACCGCCCGGCCTATAAAGCCGCGGAGGGGCAATCATGCCATATATGAAAATCTGGAGTGCGTTTCGAAACTGGGTGCCGCAAGGCCGATAGCGCTGATCGATCGGAGCGGGCTCTGTCGCAATCCTTGCGTCAGGCATTGCCATGTGGATACCGCTGGTGAAGCAGTCTGGAAAAGTCTGTACATTTCGCCTACACATCTAAGACAACAAGAAAGACCGAACATGTCGGAAACGCCTCCACCGCCCGTCAAAACGGCCGCTGCCGCTTTTATTCTGGTGACTGTCTTCCTGGACATGCTGTCGATTGGCGTAATCATTCCGGTCTTGCCACGCCTCATCCTGAGCTTTTTGCACGGATCCGTATCCGATGCCGGACTGTGGACCGGCATATTTGGCGGCGCCTGGGGCTTGGCCCAATTCATCTTTTCGCCGATCCAGGGTGGCTTGTCGGACAGCATAGGGCGCCGTCCGGTCGTACTCGCGTCCAACTTCGGCACCGGCCTCGATTTCATCTTCATGGCCCTGGCGCCCGGCCTGTGGTGGCTTCTGGTGGGGCGAATCATTTCCGGGATGACATCGGCCAGCATTTCGACTGCCTATGCTTATATGAGCGACGTCACGCCGCCCGAAAAGCGCGCCGGCGTCTATGGTCTCATGGGAGCGGCCTTCGGCGTTGGCTTCGTTATCGGGCCAAGCCTTGGCGGCATATTGGGCGGTGGGCTTCATTGGGGACCGATCCAGTTCACCGGCGATCATCACTATCCCTTCTTCTTCGCCGCGGCGCTCAGTCTGTGCAATTTTCTGTATGGAGTATTCGTCCTGCCGGAATCCCTGCCCAAGGATAAGCGCAAGCCGTTCAATATCCGCACGGCCAATCCGCTCGGCGCGTTCCGTTTCCTGGCGCGCTCGGCTCAGGTCATGCGCCTGTCGGTCATGTACTTCCTGTTGATGTTCGGCCAGAGCGTTTTCCCAACGACCATGGTGCTTTATGCGGGTTACCGTTTCGGCTGGGGGCCGACCGAGGTCGGTCTGATGCTGGCGGTTGTCGGCATCATGTCCGCCATCGTTCAGGGCGGGTTGACTGGCCCGATCGTGAAGGCAGTAGGTGAGCGCAAGGCGCTTTACATTGGCGTTACAGCGTCGCTCATCGGCTATCTTGGATACGCATTGTCGCCCAACTGGATGATCTTTGTCGCCGTGATTCCCATCGGCGCCTTGGGCGGCTTGGCCATGCCCAATATTCAGTCCCTGATGAGCAGCAAGGTCGATCCGAAGGAGCAGGGCACCTTGCAAGGCGCCAATATGAGCCTGACGACCATGGGCAATATCGTAGCCCCGCTTATTTTCGGCTACGTGCTGTCCGTCGTGACGCGACCCGGCGTGGCAATGATCTATAGCGGCACTGCCTTTCTATTGGCAGCGGTCTGCACACTTCTGTGCCTGTGGCTGGCCACGGGGGTCAAGCAGTCCCTGAAGATGGAAAGTGTCTACGGCGATACCCCGGCAACGCACTGACGCAGGGTCTAAGATGGCGCGCGATTGTGGCGCAATACCGTCGCGGCCAAGCCTTGATACCGCCGTAAAGATTTTTACATTATAGCTTCAAGGTTTTTTCTGGGGTTATGGACATGAAGTTACGCGCACCGGTCGCTTTTTCCATGCTGGCACTGTTGGCGGCCTGTTCGCCGTCGCACAGCCAGGATGCGCAGAAATTTTCCGGCACGGGTTTCAACGATACGCTGAATGCCCCCAGTCGTGTGCCGGACAGCGTTGTCGGCATGAAGTCGTCCTTCGCACCGGTCGTGAAGGCCGTGGCGCCTGCGGTGGTCAATGTCTATGCCAAAGGCGTGGTGCGCCAGCAGGTCGATCCGTTCTGGCAAATGTTCGGCGCCGTGCCGCGCGCTCAGGTTCAACAATCGCTCGGGTCCGGCGTCATCGTGCGCAAGGATGGCATTGTGGTCACCAACAACCACGTCATCGCCGGTGGCACCGTCTTCATGGTGGTGACAAATGACCGGCGCGAATATCCGGCCAAGCTGTTGCTGGCGGATGAGCGCACCGACCTGGCTGTGTTGCAGATTGACGAAAAGGGGGTATTCCCGACGCTTGAAATGGACGACGACCGCAGCCTCGAAGTCGGCGATCTGGTTCTGGCCATCGGCAATCCGTTCGGTGTCGGCCAAACCGTGACCAACGGCATTATATCGGCGCTGGACCGAACCGATGTCGGCCCAAGCGGCGGCGGTTCCTATATCCAGACCGATGCCGCTATTAATCCCGGTAATTCCGGCGGCGCGCTGGTCGATATGCGCGGGCGCCTGATCGGTATCAATTCGATGATTCTGTCGGGCTCCGGCTCGTCTTCCGGTGTCGGGTTCGCCATCCCGTCGGCCCTGGTCAAACGGGTGGTCGATAGCGCCGCCGGCGGAGCGACGCACCTGCAACGGCCATGGCTGGGGGCGAAGGGCGACACTGTCACGAGCGATATCGCGCGCAGCCTGGGCATGCAGCGGCCCGAAGGCGTTCTGGTCTCCGACGTCTATGCCGGCAGCCCCGCCGATCAGGCCGGTTTGCAGACCGGCGACGTCATCCTGCGTATTGATGGCCAGCCTGTGAATGATTCCGCATCGCTCCGTTACCGTATCGATCTGATGTCGGTGGGCCAGACTGTGACGCTCGACACGCTGCGTAACGGCAAACCCGTCTCGCTGAAAGTCAAGGCGCAGACACCAGCGGCTACCCCGCCGCGCGACGAACGCACCATTGCCGGCCAGAATCCGTTCCAGGGTGCGCACGTCGTCAACCTGTCGCCCGCCGTCGCGGAAGAGATTGGCATCGATCCGTTCGATGCCCCCAAGGGCGTGATGGTCTATTCCATCGACAGCGCGAAAACCTTCGCCGCGTCGATTGGCCTGCGTCCGGGTGATATTATTCGCGCGATTAACGGCAAGGCGATCAGCACGACGTCGGACCTGGAGGCAGTAACCAAGGCCGGCGCGCGGCGTTGGCAAATTACCATTGTCCGCCAGGGCCAGGTTATCACCGCAACCTTCAGCTAAGCGCGCGGCCGTTACACTTGAAACGCCTTTACAGCCGTCCGATTCCTGACCGATAGTGCCGCCGCATATCTGAGGAGGCACCTATGAAAAGGACATCCGGACTGGCTTTGGCCGCGGCACTGCTTATGGCCGGCGCCGCGCAGGCCGCCGAACCGTCCCAGCCTCTGCCCATGCCGGCCGCCGATACGCCGTCCCTGCCTGTGCCGCAGGATGTCGATTACCCCGGCATTATTCAACTCCATGTCGACGGCACCGACATGGATCACCATGTCATCGCTATTCACGAACTCATTCCCGTCGCCCGGCCCGGCCGCCTGACCTTGTTGGCTCCCAAATGGCTGCCCGGCCATCATTCGCCGGGTGACAGCGACCTCACCAAGCTGGCCGGCCTGCACATCTTCGCCAATGGCAAGGAAATCGCGTGGCGGCGCGACCCGGTCGCCATGAACGCCTTCCATGTCGAGGTGCCGGACCGTGCAAGCGAGGTCGTTGCCGACTTTCAATATCTGTCGCCGGTGACCAGCCGCGAAGGGGTGATCGTCCACACCCGCAATATGCTGACGCTACAGTGGGAAAATGAAAGCCTGTATCCGGCGGGCTATTATACCCGTCGGATTCCCATTCAGGTGCATGTGACCCTGCCGGCGGGCTGGCAATATGGCTCGGCGCTTGAAGCGGAAAAACGCGACGGGGACGTCGTGACCTTCAAACCGATTTCCTATGACAATCTCATCGACAGCCCTCTGATCGCCGGCCGGTACTTCAAACGCTACGACATGGATCCAGGCAGCCGCACGCCCGTATCGATGGACCTGGTCGCTGATGACCCCAAAGAGTTGGAGGTATCGGACGACGTTCTGAAAATCCACCGCAAGGTCGTGCAGGAAGCTTACAAGCTGTTCGGTGGCTGGCACTACGATCACTATAGCTGGCTGGTGGCGGTTTCGAACGAAATGGGCGGTATTGGCCTTGAGCATCATCGGTCGTCGGAGATCGGCATAGAGCCGGGCTATTTCGCCACGACGGCGGGGAAGGGCTTCGGGCGCAACATCATCGCCCACGAATATATCCATAGCTGGGACGGCAAGTTCCGCCGTCCGGCGGGCCAGTTCACCGCGACCTTCGACGAGCCGATGCGCGATGAGCTATTGTGGGTCTACGAAGGTGGCACCACCTACTGGACCGATGTGCTGGAAAGCCGGGCGGGCCTGTACACCTTCGACCAGCGCCTTCAGATGCTGGCCGTGACGGCGGCGACCTACGATATCCTGCCCGCCCGCCAGTGGCGCGACCTGGAAGACACCACCTATGACCCCATCATTTCCAATCGCGGCCCCAAGGGATGGCCATCCTGGCAGAGGTCCGAAGACTATTATGCCGAAGGCGGTCTGATGTGGCTCGATGCCGACACCCTTATCCGTGACAAGACCAAGGGCCGCAAATCGCTTGATGACTTTGCCCGTGCCTTCTTCGGCGTGCACAATGGATCTTACCTGCCGGCGCCCTATACATTCGACGATGTGGTCCGTACGCTGAACGACGTCTATCCTTATGACTGGGCCAATTTCCTGACAACGCGGATTACGCGCACCGGCGGCGGCGCGCCGATCGACGGATTGGCGCGCGCAGGATACCGGCTGGTCTATGACGACACACCAAACGATTTTATCAAAAGCAACGAAGCGCGCCGCGGCATAGGCTTTGGCTTCAGCCTGGGGCTGGCGATCAACAAGGATGGCACCTTGCGCGACGTGCTATGGAACGGCCCGGGCTTCAAGGCGGGTCTGGCGCCGGGCATGAAGGTACTGGCGGTCAATGGACGCGCCTTCGACGTGGGCCGTCTCAAAGACGCCATCGTCGCCGCGCACAAGCCCGGCAATACCGATGTCATAGAGATGATGCTCCAGGACGGCGAATATTTCCGCACTGTGCGTTTCGATTACCATGGCGGGCTGCGATATCCGCATCTGGAACGCATCGACGGTGTGTCCGATCTGTTGAAGCCGATTTACGGTTTCGAGGAAAAGCCGGTCAAGGCCCGCTAGGCTACGGCGGACATTTAAGCCATTGAATTGACGCCGTAACGTTCTATATTTGTTTCATGTCAAGAGCGCCCACTGCCGACCTGTTCGGCTATACCGAACCGTCCAGGACGGCCCTGCCGCAGGTCGATGAGGCCGCCAAGCCTTTGGCAGATCGCCTGCGGCCGAAGACCATCGCCGAGGTCGTTGGGCAAGACCATGTTCTGGGTGCCGATGGCGCCATTGCCCGCGTCATCGAACGCGGGTTTTTGCCCAGCCTCATCCTGTGGGGGCCACCGGGCGTTGGCAAGACGACCATCGCACGCTTGCTGGCCGAAGCCGCCGGTTACGAATTTCAGCAGATTTCGGCGGTGTTTTCCGGCGTCGCCGACCTGAAAAAGGTGTTTGAAGCCGCCCAGCAAACGCACCGAATGGGCGCGCGCACCGTCCTGTTCGTCGATGAAATCCATCGCTTCAACCGCGCGCAGCAGGACAGTTTCCTGCCCTATGTCGAGGCTGGCGTTGTCACCTTGATCGGCGCGACGACCGAAAATCCGTCTTTCGAACTCAACGGCGCGCTTCTGTCGCGGTGTCAGGTCTTCGTGCTGAAACGGCTGGATGACGCGGCGCTGGATTCGCTGATCAGCCGCGCCGAGGACCATCTGGGGGAGGCCCTGCCCCTGACGACCGAGGCACGCGACACGCTGAAACTGCTCAGCGATGGGGACGGGCGCTATATCTTAAGTCTGATCGAGTCGCTGCATCATATGGGTTTCACCGAGCCGCTTGATAGCGACGGCCTGTTGGCTCATCTGCAAAAGCGCCGTCCAAATCACGACAAGGATCGGGAAGGGCATTACAACCTGATTTCCGCCCTGCACAAATCGGTGCGGGGGTCCGATCCCGACGCTGCCCTGTACTGGCTGGCGCGGATGCTCAATGGCGGCGACGATCCCTTGTTCATCGCGCGCCGGCTAATCCGCATGGCATCGGAAGATATCGGCAATGCCGACCCTATGTCGCTGCTCATGTGCCACGCCGCTCGCGACACCTATGAGGTGCTGGGTTCTCCGGAAGGCGAACTGGCCCTGGCTCAGGCGGTGGTGCACATGGCGTCGGCGCCGAAATCCAATGCCGTCTACACCGCCTTCAAGGCGGCGATCAAACTGGCCAAGGATACCGGTCATCTCGATCCGCCCGCCGTGATTCTCAATGCGCCGACCAAGCTGATGAAGGACATCGGTTATGGCGCGGGCTACATCTACGATCCCGACGACCCGGACGGGTTTTCCGGTCAAAACTACTTCCCCGATGGCATGCGGCGTCCGCGTTTCTATGACCCCAAAGGGGAGGGGCATGAAGGCAAGACGCGTCAGCGGCTTGAATACTGGGCCGAATTGCGGGACAAAAAGCAGACGCGCTGATCCGGGCGCAAAGGGGGAACTTTCATGGGTGCAATTTCGATCTGGCACTGGCTGATTATTCTGCTCGTTATATTAGTGCCGGCAGCCGCTGCGCTTCTGGTGTTTGCGATTAAGCCCAATGGGCCTAACCGCTTTGGGGATGTGCCTGCGCCGGTGGGATTTGGCGAAGCCGTTGGCGTCTGCTTTCGCAAGTTTGCCGACTTCAATGGCCGTGCGGCGCGATCGGAATTCTGGTGGTTTTATCTGGCGGCCGTGTTGATCAATATAGCGGCAATCATCCTTAACAGGATGGTTCCGTTCGGTTTGGGGCTGATCTTGCCCCTGGTCTTGTTGATACCCACCTGGGCGGCTGGCGCGCGTCGTCTTCACGACATAAACCGCAGCGGCTGGTGGCAGTTACTCGGCCTGACCTTTTGGGGAGGGATCATGCTGTTTGTTTTGTTCGTGCAACCATCGCAAAGCAACGATCAAGCCAATGTGTTCTAAAATCCAACCTTGTCAAAAAGGGCGTGAATGATTTGACGCGAGGCCGCGCCAGCGGTAGGCATCGGCCATGGTCAAACAGTCCCCCCAGCATCGCCAGGCGCTAGCGAGCGGCCGCCGTCGCCCGCCGCAGATCAGCAAGAGCGACAACCCGCGCAAGGCGCCCAAGCCGATCACCCCGGATGAGGTTGCCTGGGTAAAGTCCATGATCGTGTACGAAGACGACGCCATCATGGGCTTCAACAAGCCGTCCGGCCTGTCCAGCCAGGGCGGACGGGGCGGCGGGCATAATCTCGATGATATGATGTGGGCCTTCGCACGGTCGAACGGCAAACGCCCGAATCTGATCCACCGGCTTGACCGCGATACGTCGGGCATATTGCTCGTCGCCAAGACCCAGCCGGCGACCTCCTATCTCGGCAAGGCGATGATCCGCCGCGCTTTCGCCAAAACCTATCTGGCGGTGGTTTCCAATCCTCATAACTTGCCGGACCGGGGCGTCATGGACTATCCGCTCCGCCGCGAAGAAGTCGGCCGCGAAGCCTGGTCGCGGGTATGCGACGCAGATCATCCGGATGCTCAGACCGCGCGTACCGACTTCGATGTCCTGAGCCGCACCGACGAAGCGGCCCTGGTCATGTGCCGTCCGCATACCGGCCGGATGCACCAGATCCGGGTTCATCTGGCGGAAATGGGCGCACCTATCGCTGGGGACGCGCGATATGGCGGCGCCTTGTCCCTGGCGGGCATCAGGGTGCCGCGTCTGATGCTGCATGCTTTGCAACTGACCTTTCCCCATCCGGAAGGAAAAGGGGAATTTACGCTTTCGGCGCCAGTGCCTGAGGACGTCTTAGGCCTGTGTCAGTCGATAGATCTGGCCATTCCAGATTTTACGCATCTTTTTCAATAGCATACGTCTATTCGCGTTTAACTTTAGTGTCTTCCTGTGCTGGGCACCGGGGCGGCGTCGACGCCACATGCCATGAACGCAACATCGTCAGCGGACGCCATCGCCCATGGGTGCGATTGGACCGAGGGGTGTAACAGAGGTTGTAGGTACATGGTTTGCAAGTCGTTAAGCGCCTGTCCCGCTTCGGGACGCGCCGTTAAGCAGAGCGAGGACATAGGCCGTGAAATCCGACCGTCAAATCGTCAGTGCGCGTTTTGTAGAATTCTTTAATCTGTGGCGCCGCGATGCCTCAGGCAATGTCGTGATGATATTCGGCCTCTGTGCCTTCGTCTTTATGGGATTCGTAGGCGCCGCCGTCGATTTTTCGCGGGCAAGCCTGGCCAAGCGTCATTTGCAGGATGCGGCCGACACCGCTGTCCTACGTACAATGGCCATGACCAAGGCAAGCGACGCGCAATTGCAAGTCGCCGCCGATCAGACCCTGCACGACAATATGAAAGTCCATAGCGACATTTATAATGTCGATGGCAATCTAACCAAGACGGTCGACCGCAGTTCAATGACCCAGACCTACGTCGCCCAGGCTGTAGTGACCTCCTATTTCGGTGCCTTTATCGGTCAGAAGAATTACCCGATAAAGGTCATCTCCACGGCCACCGTGGATCTGTCGACCTATGAAATCGCTTTCGTACTCGACTCGACCGGGTCTATGGCCCAATCGGGCAAGATGCCAAATCTCAAGAACTCCGTGGACAGCGCGTTGAAGAGCCTGCTCGACGCAGACGGCGTCAATGTGACAAAGAGCAAGGTCGCTATCGTGCCGTTCAATCTCCAGGTCCGGCTAGATGACAGCACCCTTTCTGAGATGACGAAGGATAAGCTGATCCAGGGCGGCACCGGAAACTGTATTACCGACCGAAGCCAGACAGGTAGTTATGACGTTTCGGGCGAGGCCGCCAATCCGGGCCGGTGGGATTCGCTGTACCTGCGCACCGACTGCGCCTATGGCGGCGTAAGGGAAGTGCACGCCTTGAACGCCGATATTTCCAAGTCGCGCGATTTCATCAAAACGCTGACGCCAGATGGTAATACCAATATCACAATCGGTATACAGTGGGGTATGGAAGCCCTGTCGCCGAACAAACCCTACACCGAGGGCGTGGCGTTCAGCGATCCCAATATCAAGAAATACATGATTGTCGTCACCGATGGCGACAACACGGAAAGTCGCTGGACAGCCGATCGGGCGGAAATCGACAAGCGCACCGCCAAGGCGTGTCAGGCCGCCAAGGACAAGGGCATTACGGTCTTTACGGTTAAGGTCATTGCGGGCAATTCCAAGATGTTGCGTGATTGCGCCACCGAGCCTGGATACTTTTATGACCTGACCAATGCGGCTCAGCTCAACAGCACCATGAGTGGGATCTTTAAGACCATCTATAAGACCCGCCTCACCGCATAATCCTATTTACGCTTTGTAAACATGGTGTTGTCCCAAATTTAAGGCTTTTGTGTCATCCTTGTCGTCTCTAACTTGGGACAGGGCAGGGACAATGGCCTTACTATCGGTGGACATAGCTAAACGGATTGCGCGTGCCAGGCGTGACTTCGGTCGCGCCTTCGTCAGGCAGACGCGCGGCAATGTAGCCGTTATCTTCGGCTTGTCGGTATTTGTCATCTTGATCGCCATTGGCGGGGCTATCGACTTTTCCCGGGTCATTATCGCCCGCCGGCAATTACAGGATTCGTCTGACGCTGCGGTCTTGCGCGTCATGAACATGGGCAAGTCTACCGATGCCCAGCGTCAGGTAGCGGCCGACCTCGCATTTACGGACAATCTGAAAAACCCGGATGTCTACGCCATCAATAAGGCGCTTACCTCGGAAACCATCGGCAATACGATGACCGAAGCCTACACCGTAAGCGCCAAGGTTACGACCGTTTTCGGCGCTTTCCTCGGCATGGATCACGTCGATATTGCGGTGGTGTCGAAGGCGCAGTCGACCATGTCGAAGTCCGAAATCGCCTTTGTGCTCGATTCGACCGGCTCCATGGGCCTTGACGCCAATGGCAACCCCAGCAGCAATAATCGCATGACTGCGCTGCAAGCTTCAGTGGACAGCGTCCTGAGCAGTATTCTCAACAGCAGCGGCGTCAATGTCAGTGGCACGAAAGTCGCCATCGTTCCCTTTAATACCCAGGTCAAGATAAAGGCAGATACCAGCTATCCCTTTATCGACTGGGGAACGCAGTCATTGGGCGAACAATGCACGACCAGCACAGGCTTCGATAGTTACGCCTGCTCCGTGGCATGGGACGCTTTCGACAAGGTGTGTGCCAATGCAAAGGACGTTGCGACGTGCCGCAGCAACGCCAAGGGTGTTTATCGGACCTATACCAATGCCAGCGACGGCCTTCCCTATTACGAAGTGACCTACAAGGCGTACGAAATGGATGGCGGCACCTATAAGGTCTATTCGATCACCCAAACCTATTTCACCAAGACGACGACAAAAACGACGGGCGCATCCTGTTACACCAATGAAACCGGGCAACACTGTTCTTCAGGCGGCACCAGCACGTCCACTTCGCTGAATTACTCCAAGGCCTTGTCCAGCCAGGCGGTTGCTGTGTCTACAGGTTCCAATCTCAACAACGCTGGCTATAATACCATGCCTGGCGGGACTAAAGGCGTGCCGTCCAATGCCCTTAGTTTCAGCACAAATAATAATGCCGGTTACGGACAATCAGCCGCCACCTCCTCGGTGAATAACAACCACAACGGCCTGAAGCGTCTGTACTACTACCCAGCGACAGCGGACTCCAAATCGAAATGGGCGGGCTGCATTATTGATCGCCTGCATGGCATTGGCTACGATTACGATGCGTCTGCGGATCCCTATACGACGGATATACCCCGGTCGCTCTATACGGCCCGTCCATGCGTCGATGGTAACCTCAAGGAAGTTCAGGCACTCAACGATAACATCACGACGGCGCGCAGCTTCGTCAAGACGATGAAGCCTGGGGGCAACAACGCAAATACCAATGTGACCATCGGTATACAGTGGGGGATGGAAGTGCTGTCTCCGGATGCGCCGATGACCGGTGGGGTGGCATGGAACGATACAAGCACCAAGAAATATATGATCGTCGTTACCGACGGCATCAACAACGCCAATCGTGACTATCCCAGCTATTCGGATAACAACGCGCCTTACGTCAATGCGCGCATGTCGCTGGCCTGCGCGAACGCTAAGGCCAAGGGGATTACCGTTTTCGTCGTAAAGCTGATTGAGGGCGACTCAACCGTGCTGCGTCAATGCGCCAGCAAGGACAGCTATTTCTACGACTTGACCAGTGCGTCTCAGTTAAACGCGGCCCTGTCCAGCATCTTCGAGTCGATCAAGAAGACTAGGCTGACAAAATAGGGCACCACACTAAACGCCGGATTTCGCTTTTATCCCTTGCCACTATGGTTTAAGTGGCGAGGGATATTGCGTTTTAGGAGCCGCCATGACCCCGAAGATCGACTGGAGCGAACTGTTTTTCTCGTCCACCGGGCGGGCGGGGCAGGTGCCCTCCATCATCGCTGCGGGGGTACTGCTACTCTTTCTGGCGGTTTATGAATCGGTGGTGACCGGCGCCCTGCAATTCCTCAATTGGATCGTTTATCCCGTGCTGATCTATTGCGGCGCGTGCGTTGTATCCAAGCGGCTGCATGACCGTGGGCGCTCCGGCTGGTGGGCGGCGATCATCCTCCTGGCGGTAGTCATGGTCTGGCCGCGTCCAACGGGCTTTTTTGATTTTATCGCGGTATTCGTGCTGGTGTGGGCCGTTATCGATCTCTGCGTCATGCCGGGGGAACGCGGCGACAACCGTTACGGCCGCACGCTCTTTCGTACGGCGATGCGTGAAAGCTAGAGCGCTTCGACCGGGCCAAAAATCGCTTCGAAGCTCTGACGCAGGGCGTAATCCACTTCATCCATAGTGACGGGCAGGCCTAGGTCGAGAAGGCTGGTCACGCCATGCTCGGTAATGCCGCACGGCACGATGCCGTCGAAATGGGACAGGTCCGGTTCGACATTGAGGCTGATGCCGTGGAAACTGACCCAGCGCCGCAGCTTGATGCCTATCGCGGCGATCTTGTCTTCAGTCAGGGGGTATCCCATGTCCGGCCGTTCCACCCATACGCCAACCCGGCCGTCGCGGATATGGCCTTCGACGTTGAAGCGCCACAGGGTGTCGATGATCCAGTGCTCCAGGGCCTGCACGAAGGCGCGCACGTCCTTTTGCCGGGCGTTGAGGTCGAGCATGACATAGGCCACGCGCTGGCCCGGACCGTGATAGGTATATTGGCCGCCGCGCCCGGCGTCGAATACCTCGAACCGGTCGGGTGAGATCAGGTCTTCTTTTTTGGCCGACACCCCGGCGGTGTACAACGGTGGGTGTTCCACAAGCCAGACCCGCTCACGCGCTGTGCCATCGTGGATGGCGGCCACGCGCGCTTCCATGGCCGCAAGGGCTTCAGGGTAGGGGACCGGCGCCGGCGCCACCACCCATTCCGGCGGCGGGCCATCTTTTTTTGCGAACGGAAGCGGATTTAACGTCTCGGAAAGCATGTCGCCTCAATGTGTCATAAAGTTTTAAGACGCAAGACCCTATATAGGGAGTCTTGTCGATGTGAGCGCCGGTGTGGCGTTCTGGGGTTCATATTTCGTGTCAAATTCGCAGGTCGGGGCCGTTCCCGTCGAAATTTCGGTATTGCTGGGGCGTTCGGTTCTGCCGATGGCGCAACTGCTGCGTATGGGCCGTGGCGCCGTCATTCCGCTTGATGCGCACGAGCACGACGAAGTGTGGATACTGGCCAACAACCATCCGGTCGCCCGCGGCGAAATTCAGATTTTTGAAGAAAAAATCAGCATTGTTGTTACCCGCCCAGCTAATGTCTACGACTTCATGGCCATCGGCAACTAGGCTTTGGCGGCGCAATCTGGCGCTGGCGGGGGGCTTATTTTTCACTACCCCCAGATTTTTGCGTTTAAGGGCTTCCCAAAGCATCAAAGTGTTGCTATCTGCCCGCCTCTCCGGATGACGTGCGGTCGTGGCGGAATTGGTAGACGCGCAGCGTTGAGGTCGCTGTGGGGCAACCCGTGGAAGTTCGAGTCTTCTCGACCGCACCATCCGGAATACGGCCTTTTAAAATGCGCGTGGCGCAAGCTGGGGAGCCTGAGCCATGAGCCAGAAGTCCGAAACCCCGCAAAAAGCCGGTTCCGCCGAAACTGATATCCTGGTCGCGCCTGTGCCGAAGGACCGCCGCGAGCGCGACGAAATAGACGCCGAACTTCGCACGCCGGAGCAGATCGAGGACTTCGCGCTTACCGACGATTACGCGCTTAACCCGCACTACATATCACTGGTCATCGATGCCGCTGATCGCGGCGACGGCCTGCGTCTGCGTGAACTACTCGACGCGCTGCATTATGCCGACATCGCCGATCTTCTGGGGTTTTTGTCGGAGGACTATCGCGAAGAAGTCATCCCGTGGATTCCGTCCGATGCCCTGGCCGATATCCTGCCGGAACTTGACGATGATATCCGTGAGGAAGTCATCGAAACCCTGCACACGGCCGATATCGCCGAGGTCTTGCAGGAATTGGATTCCGATGACGCGGCCGCCGTGTTCGAAGATCTGGAGGAGGATCAGCAAAAGGCCGTTCTGGCGGCCATGCCGGAGAGTGAGCGCGAAGCCATCGTCACATCGCTGGCCTATGAGGAAGAAACCGCTGGTCGTTTGATGCAGCGTGAGGTCATGGCCGCGCCCAGTTTCTGGACGGTTGGTCACGCTATCGACCACATGCGGGAAGCGGGCCAGGATTTGCCTGAACTGTTCTTCGACATCTACATCATTGACCCCTCGCACAGGCCGGTCGGGGCTATCGCCGTGTCTGTATTGATGCGATCCCGGCGCGAGACCGTCTTATCCCACCTCATGGATCCGACGACAGAAATCACCGTCGATATGGACCAGGAGGAGGTGGCCTATATCTTCGAAAAGTATCACCTGATCTCGGCCCCCGTCGTCGACGCATCCGGTCGTCTGGTCGGCCAGATTACGGTCGATGATATCGTTAACATCATCCAGGCGGAAAACCGCGAAGATATCCTGGCTCTGGGCGGTGTTTCGGATCTGGAAGGTCGTGACACCGGCATTGTCGGCATGGTGAAATCTCGCTTGCCGTGGCTTTTGATCAATCTTTTGACCGCGTTTGCCTCGGTGACGGTGATCAGCGCGTTCCAGGATGAAATCGTCAAGATGGTCGCCCTGGCAGCCTTGATGCCTGTGGTGGCCTCAATCGGGGGCAATTTTGGCACCCAGGCCTTGACCGTCGCCGTTCGCGCCCTGTCGGCGCGCGAACTGACGGCCGCCAATGCGGGCCGTACATTGTGGCGCGAAGTCATTTCCGGCTGGCTGGTCGGGGCGTGTGTCGCGCTTGGGCTCGCCGTGGTCGTGCTGCTATTCTGGCATGACGTGAAACTGGCGGCGGTGATTGCGGGGGCCATCCTGGTCAACTTCACTATGGCCGCTCTGGCGGGAACGCTCATTCCGATGACGGCCGCGAAATTCGGTGTCGATCCAGCCGGGGCATCGCCCATCTTTGTCACTTTGGTGACGGATTTCTGCGGTTTTTTCAGTTTCTTAGGACTGGCTGCGATAATACTCTTGTAAACCTTAAACGGTCTGTGGTTTGCTACCCCTAAGGCGTACCGGCCCGAACTGTATCGTTTTGGGTCACTGGCGGAGATGTTCGTATCCGCCGGATGCTGGATTTGGGGTTCAAGGATCAGGGATGAGAGCGCGTCATAAAGTCTCCCGCGCCGGGGTCGAGCTCATCAAGAGTTTTGAAGGATTGCGCACGGTTGCGGCCCGTCTGCCAGACGGCCGCTGGACGCTCGGCTATGGACACACCTTCTCGGCTCGTGAAGGCGCTCGCGTCACTCAGGAAGACGCGGATGCGTTGTTGCGCTTCGATCTGCTGCCGATCGTGGACTCGATCAATAGCCTGGTCCTGACGCAATTGAACCAGAACCAGTTCGATGCCCTTGTATCCTTCTGCTTCAATATCGGCGCCGACAATTTTGCTCAGTCCACTGTCCTGAAGCGTATCAATGAAGGCCGCTTTGCGGACGCTGCTTTGGCGATGGATAGCTGGCGCTCGGCGGAATTCAACGGTCAGACCTATGTGTTGGCCCCATTGATCCGTCGTCGGGCAGCCGAAAAGAATCTCTTTTTGACACCCGAAGAGGTGAGCCATTCTGCGGCCACGCTTGGACGGCCTGTCGAAGATACCGCCTTCTCGCCCGCAACGCCGGTCGAAGCGCCGACACAGCCTGTGACGCCGCCACCCTATAGCGCGCCGTCTCAGACCTATGTATCCTCGCCCGCGGCGCCGAACCCCGTCTATCTCAATCCCTATGCCAGCCCATCGCCGGCTGCGCCTGTAGCTCCTGCGCCCCACACACCAGTTCCCCTGGCACCTGCGGCACAAGACCGTCAAATTATCGATCTGGGCGCACCGCATGCCGCTCCGTCCGCGCAGGCGGTGCCCGCTGAAAAGCCGACCGTTGTCCGTGTGGCAGACGTTTCGCCCTACATCCCACCCCAGGAACTGGTGGTCGAGCATCTGCCGCAGGGAGCAATATCCAGCCAGGCCATGCGAGAGGTTCCGCCGGCTGCACCTATGGAACCGCAAATGAGCGCCGAGGTTCAGGCGGCCATCAGCCGTGCCCAGGAGGAGCAACGCCAGCAGGCGCAAGCGCGCGAAGACGCGATGGCTGCCGCCCGTGCCGCCGAAGATGCCCGTTTGCGTGAGGAGGCCCGCCTGCGTGAAGAGGCGCGCGTCCGTGAGGAGATGCATATTCAGGAAATGGCGCGTCAGGAAGCGGCCCGCCAAGAGGCTGCGCGCCTTGAAGCCGCCCGGCTGGAGCAGGTCCGTCTCGATCAGGAGCGGATGGATCAGTGGCGTGCCGAGCAAATTCGCCTGGAGCAGTTGCGGTTGGAAGAAGAGCGTGCCGAGCAATCCCGTCAGGAAGCCGCCCGCCAGGAGCAGTTACGCATAGAGGCGGTGCGGCTGGAACAGGAACGTATCGAGCGGGAACGTTTTGAGCAGGCGCGCTTGGAACGCGAACGTCTGGAGCAGGCCCGTATCCAGGAAGAGAAATGGGAGCAGGCCCGGCTCGAGCGGGAACGCCAGGACCATGAACGTCAAGAGTTTGAACGCCAACAACTTGAACGTCAAGAATTTGAGCGTCAGGAGACAGAACGTCGGGACCGCGAACGTCTTGACCGTGAGCGTCTTGAGCTTGAAAATCGCGAACATCTGGCGCGCGAGCAAAAAGAGCGCGAACTTGCCGAACAGGCCCGTCGCGAGGCCGAGGATCGCGCCCGCCAGCAGGTCGCGCAACCGGTTGAGACCCCGGTCAGCCAACTGACACCTGAGGAAGAGGCCGAAAAGCAGCGCAAGGCCGAGGCCGCAGCGGCGTTAATGCGTCTCTATTCACCGTACGGAGGTGGAACTCTCGGCCGCCCTTTATCCGCTAGCCCTTCGCCTGCGCCTACAGCGGCACAGGCGGTAGTGGCGCCGGTCGCCGATCCCGAGTCGACGTTCACGCACCATAGCGTGATTTCTCCCTCGCCGGTCGAATCGCCCCCCTTTGAGCTGTCATCCCGGGCGGAAGCGCTTGGAAAAGCCGCACAAGCGCCGGAAGACGACGACGCGCCGGGCGTTTCCTATACGCCGGGCAATCCCACCACTATGGCGCCACCTGTTATCACCGCGCTAAATCCGTACGCCAAGCCGGTTCCAGCCGCGCCGTCGGTGCATACGCCGCAGGTTGTCGAGGTGCCGCGTCCCGCGCCCGTCAATATGTCTGCCCCGTCCAATGCGCCCCACGCCGCCGAACTGGCCGGTCTGAACTGGCGCGAACAGATGCAGCGCCCGCTGCCCCAGGATTATGAAACACCAGCCAAGGCCGCCCATCCGTTCTATCCTGAACCCGAACAGCCTTTCCTGCGCGCCGCACCTTCATCCAGTGCGCCGGTCGGCACCTATGCCGAACCGTACGAGGACGACAGCCAAGCCTGGATGATGAATGGCGACCGGATTGCCCTATCGTCGGAGGCGCACGAGGAAGAGGGGCTGACCTGGTGGGAAATGATTGTGAAGACACTATGGCCCGCATCGGCAAGTGCGGTCGGCCTCGGATGTTTGGGCGTAGCGACTGCCGCCTGGTGGCAAGCCACCCACGATCAGGCGGTCATCCGAAACGGTATCGCCGAAAACTATACCTTCCTGTCCGTCACCACAGCCGCAGTGGGCATCCTATGTGTTTCGATATCGGTATGGCTGATCATGAAGCGCCTTGGCGGGCTAAAGGATTAGAACGCTTTGCGAAAAGCGTAACGCACATCATCCTATTTGACGGGGCGTCTTGCCCTGCTTTTTCGGAACTTCCTTGGCCGTCGCAACGTAGGAATCGTCGGGTGTGAAAGCCGGAATATTGGGATGGATGCTCTTGCCGATCTTGCGAAGGGTCGTCACCGGTGAATCGAGTTGGCTCAGGGTCGCAACGGTTGTTTGATAGCCGCTCTCTACCGCCTTATCATAGGCCTTCCAATCACGAATTTCGACGCCTTCCGGTTCCGGAATGATCAGCAGGTCTGTCGCCGCGCGCGACAGGGCGAGGTCGGCGGCGGTGGTGATGGTGGCTGAGCGCATCATGACGGAGACGATCGGCGGGCCGCGCCGCCAGTCGCCACTGGCGAACCACGAGCCCAGGTTTTTCGGCATACTCAGTGCGCGGGGGTCGAGGCCACGCGCCCGTGTCACATCGACGCCGATGACGGTGCCGAGGTGCGTATTCCGCATCATCGTGGCGGGGAAAGACCGCATTACCGCGCCATCGACCAGCACTTCGCCATCTTCCACCACGGGCGGTAGTACGCCTGGCAGCGAAATGGAAGCTCGCAACGCCCGACGCAGTAATCCCGTCTTGTGGACCTTCAGGACGCCGGTCGTCAGATTGGACGACAGGCAGAAATAGGGCAGGGGCATGTCTTCGATTTGGAGATCGCCGAAATGTGTTTCCAGCCGTTTATCGACCTTGGCGCCCGACACCATAGAGATGAAGGGGAAAATGACATCGTCGAGTGGCGAGGTGTTAACGAAGGCATCGCGTATTCGTTCGTCGATCTCCGCCTCGTCCCAGCCAATTGCCAGGGTCGCGGCCAGGATGGCGCCCATGGATGATCCGCAGACGAAATCGACGGGAATATGGGCTTCGCGCAAGGCCTGAATCGCCCCGATTTCGGCAAAGGCCCGCGCGCCGCCGCCGGAAAAGACCACGCCGACGCTGTGGCCGGCAACAATACGCGCCAACCGGGCCGCATCGCTGACATCGTCCGTATGAATGTGAAACCAGCGCGTCGGCTTTATGACGTCCAGCCACGCCTTGGTCCGGCCGCGTATATGCGCCTTGGCGATGGTGGCGGGATAGAGCAGGATCAGATCAGGCGCCCGATGCAGAATGGATTTTTCCCAGGCGCTGGCTGCCGCATCGGGAGCGGTTTCGCCATCCGCCAACAGAAAGACGTGATCGACCTGGCGGGCGCTCAGTAGCCGCCAGTGACTTTCGTGGGACTCGGCGACATGCAGCACATAGTCGTTTTCTGCCTCGATCTGGCTGAAGGCTTCGGGTGTCGTGCCGTGAAAGGTCTTGTCGATGACTGTTACGCGGTAGCCAAGCGCACGGATCTGAACCGCAACCCGCTCGACAATGTCACGGATCGGTAAGTCGCACATGGCGTAGAAGGCGAAGACGTTCGGGGTGACATTGGGCGTCTCGCGCTTGGCGCGTTCGATCATCTTCTTCGACAAGGCCAGGGTAAGTTCGGGACGCGACTCCATGGCGGCGAAGAAATCGTCGCGCGGCATGGCGAGCAGGTCCGAATCGCGCAGGGCGATGACCGTTGAGGTATGTTGCGTTCCGGCGATGAGTGACATTTCACCGACCGGCTCACCGGGACGGATAATGCCGATCAATGATAGTTCGTCATGATCCTCGTCGTGGCGGAAGGCGCCGAGGCGGCCCGAGCGTAGCAGGTACAGGTGATCGGATTCGTCCCCGGCGCTAAACAACTGAGACCCGCCGGGCAGGGAGATAAGGCTTGCGCTCTGGCCCAATGTGGTGCCGAACAGGCTTTCCAGGGCGCTTTGCAGGGAAGGATTGTCTTTCGCCATATGTGTTTACGTCAAACGTTCCTTAGGCACTTTCCGGGCCAGCACGCGCGTAGACGCTGAGCCGCCGGACACTTTTTTCAGGCTTGGCTATAGCAGTGCGCCTGATTTGCTTCTAAATATTTAAGCCTGTTTTTTAACCGTGTTAAGGTCTAGAGCATTTCCCGAACCTAGTGAATCGGATAAATGCTCTCGCTTTTGTTTTTGCGCACTTTTTAATCCAAAAAGTGCGTCACACTTTTTGGAAAGTGCTCGTTCCGCTTGAGTGACATTCATCTGGTAAAATTGTGCGTAGGGGCCGACAGCCTGGATGATCTGCTGGGATGGGAGCGCGCGCGCGGCGACATTTCCTACATCCATACGCGCAATCGCCCGACCCGCTGGGAAGAGCTTTTGGATGGCGGTTCGCTGTACTGGGTGATCAAGGGCGTGATCCTGTGTCGGCGCGAAATCGTCTCGTTCGATGAAGACGCCGACCATTGGCGCATCGGGTTGCGCACACGTAACATCCTGACCGAAGCCCAGCCGCGCCGCCCGTTTCAGGGGTGGCGCTATCTCAAGCCCGATGAGGCGCCGCGCGATATCGTCGAAGGCGAAACGGATCTGCCGCCCGATATGCAGCGGGCGCTCAAGGAAGCCGGCGTCTGGTAGATATCAGGCCGCGATATTGTCGATCAGACGCGTCTTGCCAAGCCACAGGGCGGCCAAAAGCCTCTTAGTCCGGGTATCGCTAGTTACCTCGCCAAGGGTGTCCGCGTCACGCAGGGCGATGTAATCGATCTGACCGAACCCGGCGGCCACCAGACCGGCTTTGGCTTGGTCGATCGTCTTCGCGCCGTCCCGGATAGCTTCGAGCGCGGTGTGTAACTCGGGCGCAACGGCGCGCTCGTCGGCGCTGAGATAGGCATTGCGCGACGACAGCGCCAAGCCGTCGGCTTCACGTATTGTCGGCATCCCCACGATATCAATGCCCATGTCGAAATCGCGCACCATGGCGCGAACCACTGCCAACTGTTGGAAATCCTTTTCGCCGAATACCGCGACATCCGGTCGAACCTGATTGAACAGTTTCGACACCACTGTGGCGACGCCCGAGAAAAACTGAGGACGAAAATCGGTTTCGAGACCGAGTGCCGGCCCTGTCATCTCGATACGGCTCACAAAACCCTTGGGATAGAGAACATCGGGCGTCGGCAGATAGACCAGATCGCAGCCCACGGCCTGAAGGCGGGCGACATCGCCGGCTTCGTCGCGCGGATAGCGGTCGAGATCCTCGGTCGGGGCGAATTGCAGCGGATTGACGAAGATTGATACCACCACCGTGTCGCACAGGGATTTGGCGTGACGGACAAGCGCTATGTGGCCGTCATGCAAAGCGCCCATCGTCGGCACGAAGCCTATGGTGCGGCCGCCGTCACGCAGGGTGCCTATGGCAGAGCGTAAGGCGGGAAGCGTGCGGACACGCGTGGTATTGAAGGGCATTTGGGCGGTATCCGGCATATCAATAATCCGTCATTAACCATAGTCGCTAACCCTTTTTTGGCCGGGTTGGCGCATAATCTGGGTTATGACCGATCTTGCCCCCCTTCGTAAAGCGCTGATTTTGTGCACTGCCGTTGCCGTAACAGCGGGATTGACCGCCTGTGACAACCGCACGCTGACGCAATCCCTTGCTCGTATAAAGGAAGTGCCGGTGGATGCCCGTGGCGCGCCAGCCGATGGTGCGGATGCGAAAAGCATCAGCCGCGAAGATGTGCAGCTGGTGGTGAATACGGCCAAGGACCTGACTGTGGGCAAGGGCGGACTGCTCAGGAAGGGCGACGGTCCGATCGCCAATCCGAAGTTCAAGATCGCCATCGTCGATCCGCTGTCCTTGCCGCCGGGTGGTGATAGCCAGCCTCTCGACACCGGTGTTCCGGGCGACCTGACGGCGCGTCCCGTGGCCCCGGAAGCGCCTGCCACCCAAGCGACGCCCCCCCAAACGACCAAGGACATACGGGCTAAGCCTGCCCAGGCCATGGCGGCCAATGAACAGATGCAAAATGCCAATGCGTCGGGCCGTCTTATTCAGGTCGGTTCCTTCGGCACGGCGGACGCGGCGCGTGATGCCTGGCAGGGATTGCAGGCGCGCTATCCCGGCGTCGAACAGTATAAGCCTACTTATCAGAAAATTACCACGGCCGCAGGCAAGCCTATGGTGCGTCTAAAGCTCGGTCCCGTGGCGGGAGAGGATCAGGCCAGATCCCTGTGCCGACAACTGGATATTCGTGACAACTGGTGCGCCAAGGCGGGCTAAGAAGGCGGGCTAAGCTTGTCGGCGACGCCGAAGTGTGGTGAATACGGTCGACTCAACGGGGTGGGCCATGCGGACGATAGCGCGATTTTCTATATGTGCGACCATACTGGCCGTTGCGGCGACGCCGTTCGCCGCTTTCGCCGTCAATACGCCGTTGCCGCCCAAATCGGTACAGGGGCAGCCAATCGATACGCTCAAGGATGTCGTCGCACCTGAACCGGACGCCTCTGCGCGCGCCGCCATTACATCGGCACGCAAGGCTGTTGGCCGAGAATTGAACGCCGTGAAGGTGCGCGATAAGATCTATGCCGCCGAAAAGGGCGATCTCGCCGCTCAGGTTTGGCTCGGGAGCTATTATTTTCCCAGTCGCCACCATCTCGGAAAGGCGGAAGCCTTCCGATGGCTGAGCCTGGCGGCTCAGGGCGGAGATACGGCATCTCAGGTTCTGCTCGCCCGCGTCTATGACGGCGGGCATGGCGTCGCACGCAACCGCGACCTGGCCTTGAGGTGGTATGAAAAGGCCGCCACGCTCGGCAATTCGGATGCTCAGGCCGAATTGTGCCTCTTATATGTACTGGGGGAGGAGCGGGCGCGCGATATCAAACGGGCAGACAGCCTGTGCTGGTTGGCGGGAACGGCCGGTGGCGGCAAGGCGCTCTATGCTCAGGGACTGATTTTCGAGCAGGGGTTGGAGGGGAGTCCAAACCTTTCTCATGCGCGCATGCAGTACGAAATGGCTGCGCAGCGGGAAAATGCGGAGGCCATGGATCGGCTTGGTGCTTTGTCGGCCACGCCCGAAGAGCGGGCGGGCTGGTTCCGCAAGGCCATGGCCAGCGGCTCGCTGGCGGCGGTCGAACACATGGCAGCGATCTATGACGGGCAAAAGGACGTGATTGCCGCTACCCGGCTCTACCGCTATGGCGCCCTGCGGGGTTCGACGGTTGCCCAGGCATGGCTCGACGCGCACCCGGCGGCGCTGAAGGCCTTGCCGCCGATGCTGAACCTGAACAATCTCCCGAAAAAGTTCGCTTTCGTCCGACTGCCGCCGCAAAACGGATTGCCGACCGTCGAGACCGACTTCTGGGACTATATGGCGCAGGCCGACGATTTCTATCCAGACCAGGCGGCCAATGACGATGTCGAAGGCCAATCCGATGTTGTCTGCCATATTTCTGCACAGCTGACTGTCACGGATTGCTTGCCGGTAACGGAGGAGCCTTTCGGCTACGGGTTCAATACCGCTATTCTACGCTTCCTTGACCGGGACATCATCGTTAAGGTTGACCGCGACGACGCCGACCAGCCCCTGGTCGGACGCGACTTCGAAATCACTTTCAATTGGGTTCTCGATTGACCACACGTCCGGACCTTCGTCACATTCTCTTCGACAGCGCGACACGGCTTATCCCTAAGATATTCGCCATGATGCTGTTCGTCATCGGCAGCCTGCTCCTGGTGTCCGTACTGACGCCTATCGACCCGGATGTGATGCCGCTGGTGGAACGATCCCTGCCGCTGGGTCTCGTCGAATTTTCGCACGCCATCGGCACCGTCATCGGTGTGTTGATGATCTTCGTCGCGCGCGGTCTTTGGGAGCGTATCGATACCGCCTGGTATATGGCCATTGCGCTGCTGAGTGCCGGCGCGGTGTTCTCGTTTACACGCGAGCTGGCGCTCGTCCCGGCGGCGACCCTGGCGATTTGCGCGATGCTGCTGATACCGTGCAAAAGCGCCTTCAACCGGCGCTCGAACCTGCTTAGCATGTCCGTCAATCCGGTGTGGCCGCTGGTAAGTCTGGCGACCCTTGGCTTCATTATCTGGCTGGGCTTTTTCGTTTACAAGCATGTGCCCTACGCCCAGTCGCTGTGGAGCAACTTCTCCTACCACGCCAACACGTCCCGCTTCCTGCGCGGTGTAGTCATCATGTTGGTGACTATTGTTTTGTTGGCGCTGTATCGTCTGTTCGGTATCGCCCGGCGTACGCCGCCTATGCCCGAAGCGGAAGACGTAGAACAGTTGAAGGCGGTGGTGGCAGAAGCCTCCAATCCCCAGGCCTGGCTGGCGCTCCTGCGCGACAAGCACATCCTGTGGAATGACGACAGGACGGCATTTCTTATGTATGGCGTTTCGGGCAAGCAGTGGGTGGTTATGGGAGAGCCGGTTGGTCCGCGCGCTGAAACCGTCGCCTTGTGCTGGGAATTGAAGGAAATGGCCTCCATGGCCAATGCCCGCCTCAGCTTCTATCAGATCAGCCCGGCCATGTTGCCGCTGGTTCTCGACTTGGGGCTGTGGCCCTATAAGGTCGGGGAGGAAGCCCTGGTCGATGCCCGCACCTTCGATCTGGCGGGCAAGAAGGGATACGGCTTCCGTCAGACCCTGAAACGGTTCGAAAGCCTGGGCGCGGTGTTTGAGGTCATTGCGCCGGAAGCCCTTGATCCGCACATGCCGCGGCTGAAGGCGGTTTCCGATGCATGGTTAAAGACGAAGTCCGCTAAGGAAAAGGGCTATTCCCTGGGATCCTTCCAATCCGACTATGTGCGTCTGACGCCGGTAGCGGTGGTGAGGATTAACGGCGAGATCGTCGCCTTCGCCAACCTGTGGCCGACCCAGGACAGGACGCTTCTGACCCTGGACCTGATGCGATACGAACCAGGCTCACCACCCAGCGTGATGGAATATCTGTTCCTGCAACTGATCCTCTATGCCCGTGATCAGGGCTACGGCCATTTCTCGCTCGGTATGGCGCCCTTGGGTGGTCTTGACGCCAAACCGCTCAGCCGCGCCTGGTATAAGATTGCGGCTGTCATTTACCAGGTCGGTGGCGATTTCTACAATTTTGCGGGGCTGCGCGCTTACAAAGAGAAGTTCAAGCCGGACTGGCAGCCGCGTTATTTCGCAGTGCCAGGCCAGGAGGCAGCGCTGATGCCGGCGCTGATGGCCGTCGTAGCCCTGGGGGCCAAGGCCCCCAAGAAACGCGAGGTCGGCGGAGAGCAGAGATGATTGCGCGCAGAACTAGAAGCGGTTAACACTTCGCCCCTGATCATAGGGAGCGCGCTGTTCATGTCTTTCCACCGTCGCCATTTCATGAGTCTCACCCTGGCCGCCGGCCTGCTTTCCACCACCGCCCTGTCCGTGCGGGCCAAGCCGACCGCGTTTGACGCCAAGGTGAACGCCTTTCTGGCACAATCGCACCTGACCGACACAACGGCCGACGCCATCACCGCGCGTGGCAATGCCACCCTGGCTCTGGCCAATGAGGCCAAGGCGGCATTGGAAGCCCGCAAGGGGCCGGCGACCCTGGTCGATGATTTTGCGGCCTTCGATACGCTATCCCTCATCCTGAGCGACGGTAGCAGCGAGCTCTATCTTGTGTCGCAGACCAGCCCCATAAAGGCTGTGCGCGACGCGGCCGAAGCCATTTTGCCGAAGATATCGGACCTCGCGACGGCCGTATCCCTGTCCCGGCCCATCTATGATCGCCTAGCGGCGATACCGACGGCCGGCCTTGATGCGAAGACGCGGTTCTCGCTTGACAAGATGCTGACCAATTATCGTCTGGCCGGCGTCGACAAGGACGACGCTACCCGGGCGCGGGTGACCGCCTTGCAGACGGAAATCACCGAGACGGGCATTCTGTTCGCCAAAAATATTCGCGACGATACCGGCGACATCGCGCTTAAGCCCGAAGACCTGGCCGGCCTGCCGCAGGATTATATCACTGCACATAAACCCGGTGCCGATGGTCTCGTCCATCTCACCTTCGCCTATCCTGACGTTCTGCCGGTCTTCGATTTTGCCACCCTGCGCGAAACCCGCCGCAAGGTTTTGATGGCCTATTCCAATCGTGGCTACCCGGCCAATGAAGCGACGCTCAAGACGCTGTTGGAAAAGCGCTACGAACTGGCTCAGACCTTAGGCTACAGCGACTACGCCGCCCTGATAACCGCCGACAAGATGATCGGTTCGCCCGAACGCGCCGCGCGCTTTCTGGACGATGTCAATGTCGCCGCCAAGCCGGGCGCCGATGCCAACTATGCCGAACTGCTCGCCTTTGCGCGGACGATCGACCCGTCGATCACGGACTTGCAGCGCTGGGACAATGCCTACATGCAGAACCGTTTGCGCAAGCAGAAATACGACGTGGATGCCGAGGTGGTGCGCGAATATTTCACGCTCGACAAGGCACGTACGGGTATTTTCAAGCTGATCCACGACCTGTTCGGCGCCGATTTCCGTCCGTGGAAAACACCGGTCTGGGACCCGTCAGTTACAGCGTGGGAACTCTATGACGGCAAAACGCTGGTCGGCCGGTTCTATCTCGATATGAGCCCGCGCGAAGGCAAATACAACCACGCCGCCCAGTTCCCGATCCGCACCGGTATCGAAGGTCGTCAGGTGCCCGTCGGCGCCCTGGTGTGTAATTTCCCCGCCACGGGGCCGATGGATCATGACGACGTCACGACCTTCCTGCACGAATTTGGTCACCTGATCCATGCCCTCTATTCAGGCCACACCCGCTATGGCGTCCAGTCGATGGGCAATCTGCAATGGGACTTCATCGAAGCGCCGTCGCAGCTTCTGGAAGAGTGGACGTGGGATTACGATACGCTGAAAACTTTCGCGTCCAACAGCAAGGGCGAGGTCATTCCCGAAGCCCTGGTCAAAAAGATGAATGCCGGTCGCCGGTTCGGGGAAGCGGGACAGTGGAAGGGGCAACTCGCCTACGCCGCCGTTTCGCTCAACTTCTATAATCGCAAGCCGGATTTCGACCTGTCGAAAATGTATGACGAACAGATCGCTCGCTATTCCTTGTTCCCGCCGGTGCCGGGCACTCACTCCTATGCCGCGTTCGGGCATCTCGATGGCTATTCCGCCATCTACTACACCTATGTCTGGTCGAAGGCGATCGCGCTCGACCTGTTCACCCGGTTCAAGGCGGATGGCATCCGAAACCCGGCGACGGCCGTGCGCTATCGTAAGCTGGTGCTGGAACCCGGCGGCTCGGAGGACGCCAACGCATTGATCCAGGACTTCCTCGGCCGGCCGCTCAGCCTCGATGCCTTCAAGGACGAACTGGCGCAAAAGGGATGATCTAAGCGCACAACGCGTCGGGGCTTATTTCGGCAGGTTGGTCTCACCCGTGACGGTCAACCCGGCTGACACCGTTTCAGCATGGCCCGGCTGACCGCCACCGAAGTTGACGGTGTAGGCGCCGGGTACGACCTTCCGCGTCCCCTGGGCATCGACCTGCGACAGGGCGCGGCTATCCAGTTTGAGGTTGACGACGCGGCTTTCACCGGCCTTGAGATGCACGCGGCTGAAGCCCGCCAAAACGGGTTTGGCCGCATCGCCTGGCTTGGCGACATAGAGTTGCACCACTTCGTCGCTGTCGCGCTTGCCCGCATTGCGTACGGTGACGCTGGCTGTCACAGTCTCACCGGCCGTGATCGCCGGTGCCGACAGTTTGGGGTCGGCATAGGCGAAGTGCGTATAGCTCAAGCCGTGTCCGAAGGGGTATAGTACAGGGCCGTCGAAATACCGGTATGTGCGGCCCTTCATGGAATAATTTTCGAAGGCAGGCAGATCGGCGACGTCGCGGTAGACGGTGTAGGGCAGGCGGCCCGCCGGACTGACCTTGCCGGTCAGCACACGGGCTATGGCTTCACCGCCCGCTTCGCCCGGATACCAGGCCTGGACGACGGCATCGGCGTTTTGTTCGACCCACGGGTCGGAGATTGCCCCGCCAGTCAGGTAGACGACGACCAGTTTCTTGCCTGTGGCCTTTACCGCCTTGAGCATCTGCTGCTGCGTGTCAGGCAGGGCCAGGCTGGTCCGGTCGCCGCCGGAAAAGCCGGGATAGTTGACGGCCATTTCCTCGCCTTCCAGATCCGGCGACAGGCCGACAAAGGCCACGACGATATCGCTGGCCCTGGCCGCGGCGACAGCGCCGTCGATCAAAGGCTGAACAGGCGCTACCCAGTCCAGCGAGATGGAGCGGTCTTCGGCTGCCCGCACGTAATCGATACGAATGTCGTGCGGCCGCGTGTCGGTGAAAGTGATGGCGACCGGTGCCATCGGGGGTTGGGCGCAGGCGCCACCCCCGCAATAGGCTTGATCCTTGCCGGCGGCCTGGGCCAGTTCAGGCGTGATGACCAGCTTGCCATCCACCCAAACCTTCACCTCAGGCATGGGCTGGCCTTGCCGCGGTGGCTGCATCCGGAAGCCCAGCTTGTAGGTTCCGGCGACCGGCGGCACCAGAACCCCCGTCCAGCGCACGGAAAAATTCATTGGCTCGAAGCCGTCGGGCGCCGTGCGATAGAAATCGAAATTGATCACCGGATCGACACGGGTCAGTTTGGCCGTGCCGGTAAACGTCTTGTTGTCAAAATATTCGCCTTTTAGTCCGGCAACGGCGCTTGCGGCGGCGGGATGCAGGAAGCTTTCCGGCACCGGCATGCGCATACCGTCAACCAGTGGGGCACCAGGCGCATAGCTGACGTTTTGAGCGCCGAACGCGGTTCGCATGGCATCCAGCGGCAGGGAGGGATTTACTGGCGCGCCGGTGTAGTTGCCTTCTATGCTTTGCAACAGCTGGGCGTTCGGCCCGATGACGGCTATCCGTTCGCCGCCCGTCAATGGCAGCAGGCCTTTGGGGTTGGACAGTAGGACGATGGCCTCTTCGGCGGTGCGTAGCGCCAGGGCGCGATGGGCTGTCGAATTGATCTCACTGGCGGGGATGGCGTCATATTTGCCGCCGTCGATCAACCCCATGCGAATGCGCGCGGTCATTAGCCGTTCCAGCGAAACATCAAGTTCGCCTTCGCTGATCAGGCCGCGCTTCACCGCGTCGGGCAGGGCCTTGTAGGTCGAGCCGCAATCGAGATCGGCGCCGGCCTTGACCGCCGCCGCCGAGGCCGAGGCCGCATCGGGATATTTCTTATGCCCGGTCACCATGTCGTCGATCGAATCGCAATCTGTGACGACGAAGCCCTTGAAACCCCAGTCTTCCCTCAGGCGGTGTTGCAGTAGCGGGCTTTCGCAGGCCGGGAAACCGTCGATGGCATTATAGGCGCACATCAACGAGTCGGCCTTTGCGTCCACGATGGCGGCGCGGAAGGCGGGCGTATAGGTGTCTTCGAGATCGAACGGCGAGACGTCGACATTGAAACCGTGGCGCAACGGTTCGGGACCGGAATGAACGACGAAGTGCTTCGGCGTGGCGATGCCCTTGTAATGGAGGGTGCCGTCGCCCTGAATGCCGCGAATGAAAGCCACGGCCATGTGCCCCGTCAGGTAAGGGTCTTCGCCATAGGTTTCCTGGCCGCGTCCCCAGCGTGGATCGCGGAAGATATTGATATTGGGCGACCAGTAGTTGACGCCGAAATAGCGGTCGGTGCCGGACGGGTCGCGGGCGAGGGCGGCATTGTGATTGGCGCGGCCTTCAATTGCGATGGCGTCCCCTATGTCGTGCATCAAGGGGGCGTCCCATGTGGCGGCCAGGCCTATGGCCTGGGGATAGACGGTGGCATGGCCCGCGCGGGCAACGCCGTGCAGCACCTCATTCCACCAGCCATAGCGTTTGAGGCCAAGGCGCGGAATGGCTGGCGCATTGTCCTGCATCTGCGCGGCTTTTTCTTCCAAAGTCATGCGCGAGACCAGATCACGGGCGCGCGCCTCAGGCGTCAGGCTTTTATTGAGATAGGCCTCGGCGGGCGACGGGGCCGTCGCCGCCTGGCTGGATACGGGAAGGGCGCTCAAGCCTATGAAAAGTGCCAACGGAGCGACTGACGCCAAAAGGCGGCCTGCCGGGGTCAGGGTGCGAGTCATGGGCATTTCCTTTGTGCACAGAGGGCGCATCTGACGGCGCCTATAGCTACGTTAGCGGTAACATTTAAAGCCGTCGGGCGTCAAGTTGCCCATCTGACCACGGCGAAACATTGGTCAAACCTATTATTCTGCGGCGAATCGCAAGGCGCGGTCATAGCTGAGCCCGCGCGGTGCGAAGGCGCAGGCGACGGCGATAAATTCGACGCCGGCGGCGCAAGCGGCATCGTAGGCGCGGCCAAAACCTGGGTCACAGTCCCGGGCGATGGCGAAATCGCTGCAATCGTTTCTCTGGATGCAGAAGATGACCACAGCCCGGTAGCCGGCCTTCACCATCTCTATCAGTTCATAGAGATGCTTCGCTCCGCGTTCCGTTACGCAATCGGGAAATTCAGCGTGTCCTGGCCGGCGCGACAGGTGGACATTCTTTATCTCGATATAGGCGTCAGGCAGGGCGGCGTGGCCGCTGGCATATAGATCGATACGTGAATTGTGCCCGTATTTCTTCTCTGGCTGAATGTGGCCGTAGCCTGCAACCTCCGGGATCAGACCGTCGCGGATAGCCAGGGCAATGACCCGGTTTGGCCATTGCGTGTTGACGCCGACCCATGTCCCGCGCTCCATGAGGGCTTCGAGCCGATACGACAGTTTTTTGGTCGGATCATCGAGCCAGGTGACCAGCGCCGGCGTGCCCGGTTCCAGGAGGCCCAGCATCTTGCCGGGGTTGGGGCAGTGTGCTGTAATGATTTCCCCGGTATCCAATTCGATGTCGGCGAAGAATCGCTTGTATCTGGCGAGCAGTCGGCCTTGAATAAGGCCGTCGAAGCCGATCAATAGGTTTTCCACCGGAGTGCCTTTCATGACGACCAATCCAACCGCCGCCATCATGATTATTGGCGATGAGATCCTGTCCGGGCGTACCATCGACACCAATGTCAACACAATCGCCAAATTCCTCGGCGCCCTGGGCATAGACCTGAGGGAGGTGCGCATGGTTCACGATGACGAAGCGCAGATCATCGCCACCGTTAACGCGTTGCGCGACGACTGCGATTACGTTTTTACCACCGGCGGCATTGGGCCGACGCACGACGATATCACGGCCGATTGCATGGCAAAGGCGTTCGGTGTCGCCATCAGTGAACATCCCGCCGCGCTCAAGGCCCTGACCGACCGCGCGCTCAAAATGGGATGGGCGCTTAATGACAACAGCCGGCGCATGGCGCGCATCCCGCATGGCGCCGAATTGATCGCCAATCCGGTATCCGCCGCACCGGGCTTCCAGATCGGCAATGTCTTCGTCATGGCGGGCGTGCCCAAGATCATGGAAGCTATGCTGGAAGACGTGGCGCCGCGTTTGCGCACCGGCCGGACGGTTAAATCGCGCACCATCAAACTGGCTTATGTCGGTGAAAGCTATGCCGCCGACGCTTTACGGGAAATCAACGGACGCTATCCGCAGCTGTCGCTTGGCAGTTATCCGTACGGCCTGTCGCTGAACGGTGAATTCGGCACCCAGCTAGTGGTGCGCGGCCAGGATGTGGATGCGCTGGATGCTGCCGTAAATGAGCTGAAAGAGGCTCTAGTTTCGGTCGTGGAGTCTGGGAAAGACCGTAACCCGTTGGCCGGTTTTGAAGAAATAACCGCTTAATCTGAGGAATGTACATGAGATCATCCGCCCCACTGGCCACCGCCCTGGCCGCTATCCTGGCATTGACGGCGGTTACCGCGGTAGACGCCAAGCCTCAGAAGGCCAAGGCACCGATGGCAAGCACGGCCGTGGCCGTGTCGGTGTTCGATCAGGCCGCCGCCTTGCGCGATGCGGCATTGAAGTCGAATGTCGCCTACGATTTCCTGGAAGAACTGACCACGCGGTTCGGTCCGCGTCCGGCGGGCAGCGAGTCCGAAAAGCGCGCGGCGGAATGGGCGGTCAAGAAGCTGACGGCGCTCGGTTTCCAAAACGCCCATATCGAAAGTTTCCCGCTCCATGTGTGGGCGCGCGGCGGTCCGGAAACCATCGCTATCACCGGTGATTTTGCCCAGCCCCTGGTGGGGGTCTCTCTGGGTGGGTCTACGGCCGGGACGGTCGAAGCCGAAACCGTGATGTTCGACACCTATCAGCAATTCCTCGACTCAAAGCAGGATGTGACCGGTAAGATCGTCGTCATCCTCCAGCCCATGGCCAAGGCCTCGAATGGGTCGGGCTATGGCCGCATGTCGGGGACGGTTCGCTCCAAGGGGCCGATTGAGTCCCAGAAGCGCGGTGCCGTCGGCTTTGTCATGCGCTCGCTCAGCACCGACAATAATCGTTTCCCGCACGCGGGCGCTTCTACCTGGACGGACGGCAAGGGCATTCCATCCATGGCCATCAGCGCGCCGGACGCCGCGCAGCTGTCGCGCATCCATGCCATGCAGGCCAAGGGGACGGCCGGTCCGATCACCATCAAGATGACGACGACCGGCATTTTCAAAGGCCTGGGCACGTCGCAGAACGTTGTGGCGGATCTGGTCGGCTCTGAACACCCGGAACAGGTCATTGTCGTCGGCGGGCACCTCGATAGCTGGGATCTGGGCACAGGCGCCATCGATGACGGCGCGGGCACGGCTATCACCATGGCCGCCGCCAAGGTCATGATCGACCATGATCTCAAGCCTAAGCGCACGATCCGCGTTGTCTTCTGGGGCTCCGAAGAAGTCTCCCAGCCAGCGGGTTCGCCCACTAGCGAAACCGGCGGCGGCGCGTTCCGCGAAGCGCACAAGGCCGAACTGTCGAACTATGTCGTCCACGCCGAATCCGATTTCGGTGCCGACAAGATCAATAATATCGCCCTGATGAAGACCGACCACCCGACCTTCGTCACCGATATCGGTAATCTGCTCTATCCGCTTGGCATCTATATCGACACTAAGGCGGTGCCGAACGGCGGTGAGGATTCGGGCGCCATGAACGATTTCGTTCCGGCCTTCGACTTGAACCAAGACGGCTATCGCTATTTCGATACGCACCATACGCCCAATGATACGATCGATCGCGTTGACCCGCAGCAACTGAGCCAAAACGTTGCGGCCTACACGGCGACCCTGTGGCTGATCGCCAATACAGATGTGCGTTTCAAGCTTCCGCCCAAGGAAGCCAAGTAGCCTGATCCATCCTGTTGCGCGGTTCTGGCGGTCAAACCTGCCAGAACCGCGCGACGGTTATCATTGGGGGATATACGTCGAAATCTACTCGACAGAGGCGGCGTGCCACCGTTATAAGCCGACTTGGTTATGCGGGCGTGGCGAAATGGTAGACGCTACAGACTTAGACCAAACTTGAGTGCCATCGGGGAAATCCGATGAGTAGAACTGCTCAAATTCGGGGAAGCCTTAACTGGTAATCCCGAGCCAAGCCGGCGAAAGCCGGAAGGTGTAGAGACTAGACGGGCAGCACCTAAACCCAGCAGGGCACGGTGAAGGGATAGTCCAGACCACGAACGCCAATGCGGCGGCGAAAGCCGAAGTGGTAAGAAAATCTGTCGGGGGCAACCCCATGCCGGTTCGAGTCCGGCCGCCCGCACCACCACTCCCTCTTACAATGTGCCAAGTGAAAAGCGCGAGCGGGTGCATTGCACCTTGCAGGCGGAAGGCAGAAATGCCCCGCATCACGCAGAGGGTGGCCGAACGAGCCGGCAGGTGGCCAAAGCGCTTCGAACGGAAGGCGGTCATCGCATCTAGAATGAATTTGGGCTGGGAAAATC
>NZ_AWGE01000020.1 GCF_000495815.1 Asticcacaulis sp. AC466
ACAAAGAACATTTTGATCGTAGAAGACAGCAGCACCCAGGCACACGCGATTGGCGCGATGTTTCAAAAGCTTGGCGCACACGCCGAGAGTGTTGCCTCCCACGCGGAAGCCTATGAAAAACTAAGGACCTCCGTCTTCGATCTGCTTCTTCTGGATATTTTTCTGGAGGAGGATAATTCTTTGGATCACCTGCACGAGTATAAGGCGATGCAGCCGGATCTCAATATTGCTGTCATGACCGCAGGGGACTATTCAGATAATGGCAGCATTAGCGATGCCATTAATCGTGCCCGCAGGGCTCATGTCGATTACATACTCGCCAAACCCTTCAAGCTGATTGATCTGGAACATCTTTGCAAGGAGTTGGCCAGCAAGCAGATGAACGCCATGATCAGCATTGAAGCCGATACCGTCTTTATCCGATAGGCTGCTCAAGCCGACTATAGATGTTCAGGTCGCCGTCGAACGCCTCTATCGGGGTGGTACTGCGATATGCGTCACTATATGAAGAAAACGCTTTTTTGACGCTGGGCCATCAGGCAAAGCTGGCTGGCCCTGTCAGCGTCTATTTGTCGACGAATACGCAGGCAAGACTCTCTTCGAAATCGATCAGCAATTCCGCGAACTCAAGCAAAGAGAGGCGGTGCGTGCGGCTCGATCCCATGCGGTAGGACCAAAACGACGCGATGTGGCTTAGGACGCCGACGTTTTCGCCCAATTCGAAAAACATGGCCGGACCATTAATCAAAAAGGTTCGGAACGGTGTTGGGTTCAGGTCCTTCGTCAGCGCCGCAAAAGCGGAATCGTAGTTTTCCAGAATCTTGCCGACGCTGGTCAGTGTCGCCATGATATCTTTGGCAATGCGGGGCCGCGCTGTCGTGATATATTCCTTCAGGTCGGCGTCGGTAAACCCTCGGGGTTGATATTTGGCCAGCCCCTCGATCACCCGCCCCAATTCTTCCCGTAAGGCAATATATCGCCATTTGAAGTATAGAAATCCGCGCCAGGAGAACAGCCCTTCTGAGAATTCATTTGAATTAAGTCTCAGAGTGGCGCGCAAGGGATCAAGCTCGCTGTCCACGTTGTCCGACAGGATCTTGCTGGCAAACTGCATGGAGGCGGTACTCTGCGAGTCGCCGAATGCGATCCGCACAAGTTTGTCGATCTCGTCGTTGGCGAACGACATCATCGACGCAATGTCGCTTTTCGATATGACGAAATAGCAGCCGGCCGGATGGACGCCCTGTCGGGCGAGACACTCTTTGAGTATGAAGGGGTCAAGGGAGGGGAGGGCGTCGATCATCTTCAGAATGCGCAAATCACTCTGAATGTCCATCGCGCTTCCGCCACAAACCTCCCTTAGAATACGTTCGAAGCCGACCTGGTCGACAAACAACGCGCCTCCGCCCAATCTCAGATCGGTTGAATCAAAGGGCAGAATGACTTTTGTTGCGGTACGGCGATCCCGCGTGAAGGCTTCCAGTTCATTGGGCCTCAAGGTGTGTTTGACCAGTATCGCCTTATTTAGGGTCGGATGCTGAAAAAACGGATTTCTTTTGTATTCGGGCTCTTCGTTGGCGTGATGATGAACATAGGCGAGATTCAGTATGCGGGACGTGGACGCGGTCTCGGCGATATTGGCGAGGTTGCGGAATTCGCGCGTATTGCCTTTGGGCCGGTGACCGCTCATGTGTCGCCATCCAGGCTTGAGAGACTGTCCTCGAAGTCCATGAGGATATCGGCATAGTCTTCGACATGAAGGCGCGACTTTAGATCCGTCTGGCCCATGCGATACTGCCAGAACGATGCGATGTGGCCTAGGATGGCGATACTTTCGCCCAGGGCATAAAAGAGTTTGGGCCCATCCAGCAGAAAGGTCCTGAAACGTGACGGGTCGGCGCGATCGACCAGTCCGGCATAGGCCTGGTCATAGACGGCGAGGCTGCGGCCCACGTGGATCATGGTCTGGCCTATACTCCGCCCCAAGCGCGGTCGGGCTTCCTCCAGATAGGCTTTTACCGCGTCATCAGGCTTGCCCGCCGGTTGGTAGGTTGACAGGCCAGAAATCACGGTGCGCATCTCCTCCTGGAGCTCAAAGAACCGCCATTTGAAATACAGGAAGCCGCGCCACGAAAAAATGCCTTCGGAAAATTCGGCATCCGACAAACGCAGGGTGTGCTTTAGGGGCATCAGTTCCTGGTCAAGCTCGTTCGACAAAATCTTGGTGGCGAGTTTTAGGGAGGCCCCATTGATAGTGGAGCCGAATGCGCGTTTTACCAGCCTCTCGATTTCCGCATTGGCGAAGCCGATCATGCGCTGGATATCGGCAGGTGAAATCTTGAGGTAGCAATGGGCCGGCTTAAAACCGTTGCGCGCCAGCAGTTCCCTGACCAGGAAGGGATCGAGGGCGGGAATTGAGTCGAGCAGACCCAAAATTTGCACATCCGGATTCACCGCCACATCCGAATTCGAGGCGAGTTGCGATTTGCAGAAGGAGTCAAAGCCGCGTTGACCGACAAAAACCGATGCGCCCCCGAGTTTGAGATCGGTCGGATCAAATGGCAGAATGATTTTCGTCGCGGTGCGGCGTGGCCTCGGAAAAATCTCCAATTCGTTCGTGCGCAAGGTGTGTTTTATCAAGATCGCTTTGTTAAGCCGCGAGTCCCTAAAAAACGGCCGTCTTGCGTAGTCGGACTCATTTGCGGCGGCGAGGTGTATCTGGGACAGATTTAGAACGCGACTGGTTGAGGCAGTCTCTCCAAGGTTGACAAGACTGCGCAAGTCGCGCCCCAGCTTTCTGGGAGCTGCACTGGTCGCTGCTCTTGACCTGCTCATGGGTAGTCTCTCTTATATGAAGGTGCAGCGAAGCTGCGGGACAATGCCGCGCGCTGGCCACCTGGTTTCACAGCAATTAACGCTTACACGTACTATTGGGGCCGAACGCGCCCGTCGGAAAAGGCCTGTCCGAAAAGGCCGTCAGTAAAACTGTACCGCAGTCATCCCCACGTCTCTTTGTATCCCTGGCGCCTGGCCGGCGGAGCCATGGCCCGTGGGGGAATGACTTTCAGCGGCTTGCCCAGAAGATAGCCTTGCCCGTACCTGAGTCCCATCGACTTGGCCAATTGCAAGATCTCTTCCGTTTCGATCATCTCGCCTATTATGCTGGCGCCGAGGTCATCGCATAGGACCTTGATTGAGTGTATAAGGGCGCGCTGCCGCTCATTTCTGACGGCGGCTTGAAGGAAGTTGCCGTCGATTTTGACGTAGTCGACCTCGAGGGCGCGCAAATAGTTATAGCCGGCAGCTCCAGCGCCGAAATCATCGAGGCACAGGTTGAAGCCGCGGCGCCTTACGCCGCCAAGAAACGTAGCTGCCGTGTCCAGATCGGTAATCTGACTGGATTCGGTTATTTCGAACAGCAGCCGTTCGCTCAGCGCTCGCTCGCTTGCCAGCCGACTCATCAAGGCGTGCCTGAAGCCGTCGTTTTCGATCGATGCACCGGAGATATTTACCGCAAGGGATATGTCTGAGCGTCCCTCAAGAACCCTTATTGCCTGATCGATTGTGGCGAGATCGAGCTCCTGGACCAGGCCGATTTCTTCGCTGAACCGCACCGTCTCGTAAGCGGATTGGCCGTTGTCAAACCGTACCAGAGCTTCGAAGTGATGTACGGTGCGCGTTTGCAGGTCCTCGACCGGCTGGAAATGCAGTTCAAATTGGCGTTGCGTAATCAGGTCCCGGGTGTGACTGTACCGGCCGACCGTGGCTTCGAGGGCAGCGGACAGACCCGATTGAAATCTTTTGAGGTCGGCCTCATTACCGGTCGCAAAACTCTGCAGGGCGTAGGAAATGGCCTTGAACGCGCTTTCCGGCGTCAGGTCGCCGGCATCGATCTGGATATTCACAACGCGCGAGGTGACATTCTTTTTTGTGCCGGCCATTTTCAGGGCATCTGAGACACTGACATCCAGCCGCTGTTGAACGTCATCCGCTCGGGTCGTGCCGGACGTTACGACGGCAAACTGATCAGGGCCAAGTTGACCCGCCAGATTGCCGCTCAGCGCATTGGCGCGCAAAACGGCGCCGACTTCGGCCAACACCTGCGCCGATTTGGTTGCGGGCAGGCCTTCCAGGGCATTTGCCAGCCCCGGGAGGTCGATAAGCTGCATGGCCTTCGGAGAGGCGGCCTCATCGGCCGCTTGACCGACGACAACGGAAGCCAGGTCGCGAAATTCCTCAAGGGAGAGCAGGCTCGTGACGGGATCGATTTGAGGCACCAGCCGAGCGAGCAGGGCCGACAATAAGGTCAGAGTGATAAATAGGGTTTGCCCGTCGGGAAAATGACAGGCGCCGATATTCACCCGAATAGCGCTGCCGTTGGCCTGACGCAACCTGACGACGACAGGTTCGATGCGCCCTGACTCCCAGGCCTTGGCCAGCAAGCGGGCCACAAGGGGGCGGTCTTGCTCTACGAATAGATCCACGAAGGGTTCGCCTGCGCTCTCCCCCTGTAGCAGGGTCTGTGTGGCGCCAAAGGTCGACAGGGTTCTGGAGTCGCGGTCAACCTCTACCAATATATCCGCCGCAGCCATTGCGAAGGCCAGAAACCGGTCACGTTGTGCTTTAAGCTTCAACAGGTCTGACATACGGAGGTAGAGGTCCTGATAACGACGAAACGGCGGCCAAATGCCACCGTTCCTCAAAAATCGTATTATATAGTTAAATGGGGGTAAATTTTTCTGCCGTTATGCGAGCACTTCCCTATTTTTGAAGGAAGTGGGGGGCAGGTTTACGGTAATCACGCGCTGCGATTTAGACAGCTGACGCCGCCTATCCCAATGCGCGAGCCGACTCGCTCACGCTTCTGGTGGATTGATCGACTTGTGCAGCAGCGCTCGCAATGGTCGTGGCGTTATTTGTGATGGTTTCCACGCTGTCGGCTGCCAGCTGCATATTGGAGGCGATGTCGCGCACCACAGCCGACTGTTCGGTCATGGCGCCGGCGATCCCGGTTGAAATATTGTTGATCTGGCCAATGACGTCCGTGATCTGACTTATCGCATCTACCGCGTTCTGTGTGGAATTTTGGACGCCTGCGATCTGGCTGCGAATTTCGTCGGTCGCCTTTGAGGTCTGGGAAGCAAGAGTCTTGACTTCGGACGCGACGACCGCAAATCCCTTACCGGCCTCGCCGGCCCGGGCGGCTTCTATGGTGGCATTGAGGGCCAGGAGATTTGTTTGCGAAGCGATATGGTTGATGAGGACCACAAACTCCCCGATATTTTGCGTTGCTTCAAACAGGCCTGACACGATCTCGGTCGTGTCCGTAGCCTTCTGCACCGCCGCCTGCGATACCTGGAGTGCCAGGTGGACTTGTTGGTTAATCTCGGAAACCGAGGCCACGAGTTCCTCCGCCCCGGCGGCGACGACCTGTACGTTTGACGAGGTCTGTGTGGAGGCTGTAGCTGTTCCCGACGCGAGCTTGGCGACATCGGTAATGGCGACCGTTATTTCACCCAGATCCCGACTGATGCCCACCTGGATTTTTTCGCGGCGCATGCGCTCGTGAACCTGCGGGGTAATATCGGTGGCGAATTTAACGACTTTGAACGGAACGCCCTTGGCGTCAAATATGGGGTTGTACGAGGCCTGAATCCAGACCTCCCTACCGTTCTTGCCAATGCGCAGATACTCCGCAGCCTGGAACTCTCCGCGCCTCAAAGCATCCCAAAATTGCTTGTATTCGGCGCTGTCGCGATAGGCAGCGTCAACGAACATTGAATGGGGTCGGCCCTTGATCTCCGATAGATCGTATCCCAAGGCTGTGAGAAAGTTCTGGTTCGCGTCCAAAACGACCCCGTTTAAATCGAAATGGATGACCGCCTGCGCCTTGTTTATGGCAGCAATCTGGCCTTCGAATTCGGCCGTCTTCAGCTTTTGTGTTGTCACATCGGTGGCAATCTTGACGACCTTGAACGGTTTGCCGTGCCTGTCGAGAACCGGATTGTAGGAGGCCTGGATCCAGACTTCTTTTCCATTCTTGCCGATGCGCAAATATTCAGCCGTGTCGAACGTGCCTTGGTTCAATCTACGCCAGAACTGCTTGTAGTCTTCCGTCTGGGCATAGGCGCTGGAAACGAACAGGCTATGATGTTTGCCTTTGATTTCATCAAGCCTGTACCCCATGGCCGTCAGGAAATTGTCGTTGGCCGTCAGGATGGTGCCGTCCATGGCAAACTCGATCAGCGCCTGCGACTTAGAAAAGGCCGACAATGTCGCCTCGGCCTGCGAATTCTTAAACATGCTCAATACCTCAAACTCATTAGCCGGCTAACAATGTTATGGAAAAGCTAACAATTCATTTCTTTTGAAAACGTAGTGAAGACGAGATCTGTTTTTCTTAGTTGACACTGGTTTTCACGGATAAATTCCAATTGTATTGAATTGATACATATCGATATGTTTAAAGTATTTAATGGTATTATATTAAATTCGCGGTTGAATTCTTTCTTGAAAGATATAATATAAATTCCATACATATATACTTGTATCATATTTTAACGTATCTGATATTTCGTAACATGTCGCAAATTGCGTCAATCCGGCATTTTTGTAAGTATTTTGGCCATTTTTATTATGGCTGAATAGGTTTCCCTTAAGGCCATATTAATTTTGTGGGATTGATGGTTCCTCCACGCCATTGCCAGGCGGCTGGAGGAGCAAATGAATATTCACTCTGTTAAAACCAAGATCGTGGCCTTGTCGGCGCTGTGCCTGTTAACGGCGACGGGGGCATTGGTCGGCTATGGTGTCTTTTCGTCAGGGAAAACGACACATTTTGTAAATGAAAACGTCCAGGGATTGCTGGACCGCAGCAGTAGCGAGTCCCTTACCCGGCTGGCCTCTGCTCAGGCGGGAATGGTCAGAACGGAAGTCGACACAGCCTTCTCCTCGGCTCGAAATATGGCGCGCAGTCTTGAGGTTGTCGCGGGTCCCGACGGTGCCCCAAAAGGCGAGAGGCGTCGCCAACTGAATGACATTCTGGTCGGCGTCCTAAAGGACAACCCGCGCTTTAACGGGACCTATAGTGCGTGGATGCCAAACGCGATCGACGGTGCAGATGCCGCATATGTTAATCGAAAAGATGTGGGTTCGGACGCAACGGGGCGGGCTTTGCCGTATTGGACCCGAAACGGCCAAGGTCTGGTCGCCATCCAGCCCTTGGTGGAATATGACAGTCACGACCTCCACTCTAATGGATTGGTGAAGGGCGGGTGGTTTATCGGGCCGCAAACGACCGGACATGAAAGCATCCTCGCGCCCCTGCCTTACATCGTGCAAGGCCGTAACGTCTTCTTGGCAACCATGTCGGTCCCCATCACGATCGGGGGCCAATTTAAGGGTGTGGCCGGCGCCGATTTTGACCTGTCTTTCGTTCAGGCCTTGGCCTTGGATGTCAAGAAGTCGATCTACGACGGCAAGGGCAATGTTACGATTGTTACATCAGATGGTCTTGTCGTAGCGTCCAGCGCTTTTCCGGATGCGATAGGTAAGTCCATTCAAAGCTATGATCCCCTGGCCTGGAACGCCATAGATGGCATAAAGGCTGGCAAATCCACCGTGAACTATGACAAACAGCACGACGATATGCGGGTCTATGCCCCGGTGCAGCTGGGGCGCAGCGGGCAATATTGGTCCGTCATTATTTCGGTTCCGCGCACCGTCGTCATGGCGGATGCCGACAGGCTGTCGAATTCGCTCAAAAAACGTGGTGGCAGCGATGTGATGTGGGAGCTGATTTGCGCGGCCGTTGTCGCGGTGCTGGGTGTGATCGTTATTGCTATTATGGCAAATAACGTCGCAAACCCCATCGCGCGCCTGACGGAAGCGCTTGGACGGCTGGCAATGGGTGAAAAGCTGCGTGAAATCGTAGGCGCCGAGCGTCGTGACGAAATTGGCGACATTTCACGCGCGGTGGATCGTATTCGCGTCGTGACGGAAGAGGAAGCCCTGCAGAAAGCCGCGGGCGCCGAGGCTGAGCGTATAAAGCAAGATCAGGATCGGCGCGAGATCATGCTGAAGCTGGCGAATGACTTCGAGCGTTCCGTGGGTGGCATTGTGACCCTGGTGTCGAGCGCGGCCACCGAAATGCAGGCCTCGGCTCAACAGCTGTCCACAACCGCGCAACAGGCATCGGCTCAGTCGATCGCGGTTTCGGCGGCGGCGGAAGAGGCGGGGGCAAATGTCACCTCCGTGGCGTCCTCGGCTGAGGAGCTTGGCGCGTCGGTCAACGAAATCAGCCGCCAGGTCGAGACGTCGGCGACCATTTCATCTGAAGCCGTGCGAGAAGCGAGCGGCGCCGTCAAAATCGTGGAGGAATTGAACGAAGTGACGGCCAGTATCGGCGGCGTGGTCGACCTGATCGCAGGGCTGGCCAGCCAGACAAACCTGCTGGCCCTAAACGCCACCATAGAGTCGGCGCGCGCGGGAGAGGCTGGAAAGGGCTTTGCCGTTGTCGCGTCCGAAGTCAAGGCTCTGGCCGGGCAGACAGCGAGTGCGACAACCGAGATATCGGCCAAGATAGCGCATATCCAGGAAGCGACCGCCAAGGCCGCCTCGGCTATCGCCAATATTTCAGGCACGATCCAGAATATCAATCAGACCAACACGATAATCGCTTCGGCCGTCGAGCAACAGACGGCGGCAACGCAGGAAATCGTTCAAGCCGTCAACCAGGCGTCAATTGGCACGCAGGAAGTGACCTCCAACATTACCGGCGTTGCCTTGGCGGCGGAGCAGACCGGCACCTCGGCCACCGAGGTATTGAATGCGTCGGCTGAACTGGCTCAGCAGGCGGAACGGCTGCATCATGAAATGGACAAGTTCCTCGCAACAGTGAGGGCGGCATAAGGGTGAACCGCCGGCGCTCACGCGCCGGCATTAGCCTCGGTTTGCGCGCCAAGGCGCGTCGGCCATCATCCGCGAAGGGGGCACGGAAATGAACCCGCCTCGCCGTCTTAACCTTCCATGAAGAGTCAGGGTTCAGTCTGGGTAACGTGCAAGCGATTTGGAACCGCTGGACAACAGGCTTTGGTCGAGTATTACGCTGTCTCGTCTATGTCCGCACCCTGGCCTGCCTGAGAGGACTACCAGTAGTTAGAAGCGTTCGGGGATTAAATTAATGAAAAAGACTGAAACGGAAACGGCCGGTCCTGTAGATTTGTCGCTCCTGAATGTTCTGGTCGTGGATGACAGTCACAATATCAGGAAAATCGTCTCGGAAATCCTTCGAACCATGGGGGTGAGAAACGTCAAACAGTCTTCGAGCGGCATCGAGGCTTTTGAAATTCTGAAAACGTCTCCCATTGATTTGATGATCCTAGACCTGGTTATGGACCAACTGGATGGTATAGAGACGGCGAAACTTTTGCGCCAGAGCTCCGATAGCCCCAACAGAACCCTGCCGATCATCATGATTACCGGGCACACGGTCCGCAGCAATGTCACCAAGGCGCGCGATGCGGGCGTGAACGAAATCATCGCTAAGCCCTTTACAGCCCAAGTTCTTATGGACCATGTTCAGCGCGTCATGAGGAGCAAGCGGGAGTGGATTAGTATTCCGAGCTTTACCGGTCCTGACCGGCGACGCGGAACCCGGCCGGGCTATGCCGGACCGTTCCGAAGGTCGACAGATCAGACCGAATAGGGCGTTGCGTCGCAAAGATCACAACATGCTCTAATTAGGCCAGACAGGGGGGCGGTGTGCTCGCCGTCGCGTGAGCCTGTCTTGACGGGACATACACAAACAGGCCGCTCGATCCGCGCAGGATGGCTGCCTGATCGCGAAGCACCGCGCCTTCCAGTTGCCCGACGGGCGGCTTCATAAGGCCGCGCATCGATCTGCGCCAGAAACTGTACCTTGGTGACCATCTGCCCTTCGGTAAAGGCGACGGATCGCAGAATACCGCTGATTTGGGTGTGGACCACGACCGTTGCGGCAGGTGTGACGGTGCCCAGGGCGTTCAGATAGACGGGCAGATCGCCCTTAGCCGCAACATAATCGCCGACAGTGGGCTTGCCGCTGCGCGTAGATTTAGGCGAGGCCGTTGGTGCATTATGAGACGTAATGTAGTCTACGCCGCAATAGCGACCAGGAGGATGATCACCGGCTACAGCCAGGTGCCCAAAGTCGTTTTCCGATCCAGACTCGGAAGGGTATGAGGCGTAGGGGTCGAATGAGACGCGTTGTCTTGTTGAAGGTCGTTATCGATCACGTCTTCGTACCCCTAAAAAGGACGATATGTCGTCACATCACCTGCTTCGACGGATTATCGAGATTGGCGCCATGTCAGCTTACGGCATATTATTTTCGCTAAATGGCTTATCCGCCCGAGGCGGCTGAAATTGAGACTGAAAGCCAACCTTTCGGAGGACTGGTAAGTCCGACAGTCTAAAAAACGGCGTCTGATGCTTGAGACTGAGACCGACGACTGTCAGGAACAGGGCGCAAAGCGTGAGAAATGTTCCCGGAAAGTAAGGCAGGATATTGATGCCTATCAGACTGATCAGGAAATCGCAGATCATGACGGTGATGAAAAGGCCCTGAAGCCAGGCGAATACCCGGACGTTGAGGTCTTTCGCGACCATGACGACCAGGGCCATGGCCGGGTAGAGCAGGTAAAGGTCATAATCGTATTCGTACAGGCGCGGATTGATAAGTTGTACGAGGCCGAGAGCGAGCAAGACGCGTTCGCTGTCACAAAGCTTCGCCGTCTCCGCGAGGACGAGGCCCGCACCGACCATAAGGCTTGCGAAGAGACCGTAAGCCAGAATAACAAGGGGCGTGTCCGGACGCAGACCCAAATACCATACGCAGGCCAAAAAGCCCCGGCCAGGCTGCGCCTGAAAGACGGTGGTGTGGAGCGCTTCCTGCCATTGCGCGCCATACGCGCCACCGGTCAAAATAAGCGCTGTCAGAGCCGCGACACCAAAAACAAGCGCCGGAACAAAGGCCGTCAGACGCGTTTTCAGGGGGGCGTTCTTCGAACAACAGGACGATCAGGGCTGCCAGGAAGAAAGGTTTGACGAGGGCACAACCAATGACAACGATGATAAAAAGCCAGCGGTATGTCTTGAGCCTGAGTATGGCCGCGATGATCAGGCCGTGCAAAATCGCTCCCACGTTTCCGCTGGCCAGGGGGCTGCCGCGAACCGCCATAAGCGCGAAAAGCTTCATGGTCATGGGCACGCGCGGCGTAGGTTTCAGGACGGCATACCACAAAATAAGCAGGGTAAAGGGAATGAACAGCGCCATCCCGGCTAGGCGCGCCCCGTCGGGGCCGAGCGCTTGCACTACCGGCGCGACCGCATATCCGATTTGGGGGGCGTAGACGAAGCGCGCGGGCACAAGACCGCTGCACACTGGCGTGAGGCTGTACGGAGAGTGACCTGCCGCGATTCTGGTCGCGCCGCATAGAAGCGCGTCAAAATCACCGAACCACCAGCCGCCTTTGGCAAGACGCCCTAAAATGGCACTTAAAGCCGGTTCGAGACTGAGAAGGGCTAAGACACCGAAGGCAATTTTGTCGGAACTCCACCTAAAGGCAGTCTTGGTGTTTGGCATGCGGTGCGGCGCTCCTGAACGGGGCTGAACTGGGGTCAATCAAGGCCGGCAAGACACAGCATCGCACCTGTCCGGCCCCTCTGTATTTCTTTAAGGCTCGCACTCAGGCCGGGTGACCATAATGTGCCTTTTGACAACGTCTTGCTGAACGATGCCAATATTGGTGTCATCCATGACAGGTAAATGACACACGTGGTGTTCGGTCATGCGCCCACAATCGTCACCACCAGAAAGTGCTAGCGGAACGTATCGTAGACCACCTGGACAATTTCGCCCGTATGGATGTCTACAAGAATGGCATCGGGACCGTACCTGACCCACTCGTAGCCGATAGGGGGTACATCCAGGGCGAAAAGCCAGTAATCTGCGAGCCAATACTCTTCCGCCCAGTATGTCCGAGGCAATATTTGACCGTAATAGAAGCGGCTATATTTCCACCCGGCGGGCGCATGGTATGGGCCTATGTGAAAATTATGGACGGCTTGGAAATTGTGTGTGTAGCCGGGACGGTCGAAGGTTCGCGGGCGTACGTCGATGCCGTGGGGACGGTCCAGGCGCGAATAACCCATGGGGTCGCGTTGGCTTTCAACATGCCGCTGTGCCTGGCCGTCCATGTGGCGGTGTTCCTGTGCTTCGCTGGTTCCCGCTTGGGCGGTCAGAGCCAAGGCGATGGCAAGGCCGAGGGAAGAGGCTGTTTTTTTCCCCTTAGGCGACAGTATCATAACACTTCTCCTTATTACGGTGAGGCGCGGAGTGTGACGCGCCTGTAGCGATGTCGAACAAGGTTAGACCGCCGCATCTCTCGCAGAACTCGCGTGAATTTTAATTTTATGAAAGGTTCGGGCAACGGAGGAAAATGTTACTCCGGCATTGCACTGGCGGTAAGATGTAGCGATGGTCGAATACACTCTGGAACAGAGCGGCGAGCGCCGTTCCGGTTCAGTCAAATCGGGATAGGGTCTAGAACAGGGTGCGCCAGATCATCCGGCTGAAAGCGGCAATGGCTGCTACTAGGACAATGACGGCGGCTGCCCGTGGCGCGTTAAAACACACACCGACTGCCGTACCGGCAGCGAGTCCCAGTAAACAGATGGCCAGTTCGGTTCGAAGCGGTCGCAATGTGCAATTCCTGGGTCAAGTCTTGCACCTTAATCAACCAGACTATCAAATCCTTGGGATATGCCTTACATTTGTGTAAAGTCGCGGAAATGATGAATGCCCTACCGAATACTTGTTGTCGATGACGATCCAAACGGCGCGGAATTCGTTACCAAGGGTTTGCGTCAGGCCGGATATACGGTCGAACAGGTCGGAAATGGCCCGGATGCCCTCCATATGGCCATTTCCGAGCCCTTTGATGCGATTGTTCTGGACCGTAACCTGCCGGGCCTCGACGGCCTGTCGGTGCTTCGGGCGCTGCGGGCTGCGCACAAGGATATACCGGTTCTTATTCTCTCCGCCCTGGCCCATGCGGATGAGCGGGTGAATGGTCTTCGTGCCGGCGCCAATGACTATCTGGGCAAGCCGTTTTCCTTTCTGGAATTCGAACTCAGACTCGAAAACCTTCTGAAATCGAAGGGCAATGGCACCGCAGAGACCTCGCTGACATGTGCCGACCTGGAAATGGACTTGCTGTCACGGCGCGTATCGCGCGGCGGCAAGGTCATTGACCTTTTGCAGCGCGAATTTCAGATCCTGGAACAGCTGTTGCGGCACAAGAATAAGATCGTGACGCGTACCATGCTGCTCGAACAGGTGTGGGATTATCGCTATGACCCACATACGAGTCTGATCGACACGCACATAAGTCGTCTCAGAAAAAAAGTCGACGATGGTCATCCTGTGCCGCTATTGCACACCGTGCGCAGCGTTGGATATCGCCTGGCGGACACACCATGATGTCGCGACTTACCAGAGCGTGGCCTTTGCGGGGGCTACTGCTCATCTTCGCGATCATTCTGGCTGTTGGTCTGGCCTATAGTGTTGCCGTCGAATTTGTCGATGCCAGGGGAAAGGCCCTGATTTCGCTTCAAGAGAGGAACGCAGCTAAGGATGAACTGGACCTCTTCTCGATCGTCGACCGCGCCGAAGGCCGGCATGGACTGATCCTCGAAGTATCGCAGCAGGCGGAGTTGAACGGAAGAACCAGTGTATTTGCGCTCAAGGATGCAAATGGCGCTCTTATTGCCGGCAATCTGAAAGCCTGGCCCGCCTCACTCGAAAATAATGCATTCTGGCTTGCCCGTCGGAATGTCGAAGGGCGTAGTGAACTGCGTATATCAACCCGTCGCCTGTCCGATGGCATGGTCGTATTGGTCGGTCATGACAATCAGGCGCTTGAAAGCTTTCAAGATACGGTCATCGGGTCGGTATGGGTCGCCATCGCCATCGTTGCCGTGACATGCATTCTTATAGCTATGGCCATCACATCGCTGATAATGGCGAGGGTCCGGGAATTGTCGGCGACTGCGCAAAAAGTGTCGTCTGGAGATTTTCAGGCCCGGGCAAGGGATAGAAGGGGGCACGGTCCTTTCGATCAGATCGCGCGTGCGCAGAACATGATGCTCGCACGAATCGAAGACTTGATAACCGGTTTGCGTATCGTCACCGACAGCCTGGCGCATGATCTGCGCACCCCCCTGGCGCAGACCCGCAAATATATAGAAGACGGAGTCCTGAGCGGTGGCCTGCAAGACAAGCAGAACGCCCTTGAAGCCGCGCTGACCGAGGTGGACCGGACCATCTCGACCTTTTCCAGCCTTATCGATATTGCCCGAGCAGAAGGCGGGTTATCACGCAACGCCATGGAGGCGGTAGCGCTCTCGCCTCTCGCCCAAGGTGTCTATGACCTCTTTCAGCCCTTGGCCGAAGAGCGCGCCATCCACTTCAATTTGCAGGTCACAGCGGTGCATATCCACGGACATCGCACCTTGTTGATGCAGGCCGTTTCTAATCTGGTCCATAATGCGATAAAATACGCTCCTGATGGGGGACAGGTTGATCTGGAAATCAGTGCCTACGGTGACGGTGCTCAAATTTTGGTCGCCGACAATGGTCCCGGCATAGCGCCGGAGGAACGGGATGATGCCGTGCGACGGTTCACGCAGGTCGGTGTCGACACCCGGCCCAAAGGCCTGGGTTTGGGGCTGGCCATTGTAGAGGCGGCCGCGCGTCTGCATAATGGAAAGTTAATCCTTGAAGACAACGCCCCGGGGCTCAGGGCCTGCATCATTCTGGCGGGACATTAAACCGGAGGAGGGGGCGGATCTGGTGATCGGTGTTCGGCGGTTGAAAATTACCGAATGTTAAATTGACGGCGGATCAGATGGAGGCGCTATTCGTCCCTGAGCGATAATAGGGATCGGACAAAGCCATGAAGTCGCTGATTGCCGTGGTGTTCCTATCGGTGGTGGCAAGCCTTACGCCCGCCGTGTCTATGAGCGAGCCCACATTCGACGGCGTGCTGGTGCGCTTCGATCAGGACGCGCACCCCGACCTGAAGGGTGTAGTGGTCTTGCGCGACGGACACGTCGTCGCTGAACGCTATTACAACGGCGAAACGCCAGACTCGCTGCATGACATCCGTTCGGCGGGCAAGAGCATCACCTCGCTTCTGGTGGGTATCGCCATCGATCGCAAGGCAGTCCACGGCATAGACGATTCGGTCGCCATGTACTGGCCTGAGGCGAAGGGTAGCCCGGTGGGAGAGGTGCCGCTCCGGGACATTCTGACCATGCGCTCAGGCCTGGCTGCGTTCGATGAAGACCCGGCGTCGCCGGGTAACGAAGACAGGATGGATGACGCCGCCGACCCGCTTGCCTTCGTCCTGTCCGTCCCGCGTGCCGATCAACCGGGGATGCGTTATCGCTACAATTCCGTCACCGCATACACAGCCGGCGTGGTGGTCGCCAAAGCCACAGGCAGATCATTGGAGACCTTCGCCAGTACCGCCTTGTTCGCGCCGCTTGGCATCACGCGCTGGCACTGGGCGTCGGATGCGTCCGGCTATACGAAAGGACAGGGCAATCTGTCGCTGACGACACGCGATCTTGCCAAGATCGGGGAGATGGTGCGCGCAGGGGGCGTTTATAAAGGCCGCCGCATTGTCAGCGCAGCCTGGCTTACTGATGCCTTGTCGCCCAAGGTCAGCATTTCGGATACCGATCCTTATGCGGATGGCTACGGCTATTTCTGGTACGCCAAGAGCCAGCAAATCAACGGCCAACCGGTCACCGTCTCATTTGCGTCAGGGAACGGCGGGAACAAGATCTATATTGTGCCCAGTCGGCACATGGTCGTCGCCATCACATCGAGCGCCTACGGAAAAGGCTACGGGCAGAAGCGCTCAGAAGCCATTCTGAAAGCAATCCTCGCCGAACCGGATTCGACCTGGATAAAGGTCGCGAAATAAGCACACATGGGACCCAGAAAAAATGCTTGATACAATTCCTTTTGAATATGCGTCTGCCCAGGCGCCCTTACTAGTCGTCAAGGGCCAACTCGGTGAGAGCCGAGCCCCGGTGTCGGTTGTGCTCGACACGGGCGCGGCTGCGCCCTTTTCGCTATTCTTAAGCACAAGGGCGGCGAAATCGCTGTCGCTTGAAATGTCCGATGAAATAGTTCCGGAGACATCGACCGCGGTCGGAAGCAAACGCCAGAGCTACAGAACGGCTGACCTGCCATTTTTTTCACTTGGGCCTGTGAAACTGGTTCATACCCCAGTTGCCGTCTTGCCTATGATCGACAACATGGCGGGCCAGATCGGGCATCCGGTCGATGCCATCATCGGCTACCAATTCCTTCGTGATCGCAGATTTTCAATCAACTACCCCACGCGCAAGATCGATCTGTCGGCGCCCGCGCCGTCTGAGGGTGAGGCCCTCACCTTCACCCTCGCGGCAAAAAAGCCGATCATTCTCGTCCAGGCAAAGGTCAACGGGGAGGGGCCATTCACTTTTGAGATAGACACCGGCGCCACTGTGACCAGCCTGTCGCCAGAGACCGCCGCCCGCGCCCACATTACGCCCACAGGAGAAGGTGTCCTCGGTGGAGCAGGCGGGGCGGTGACCGTTAAGCGCGCGGATGCAAACCTGGCTGTGGGAGCGGTCAAATTCGATCTGAAAAACGTGACTGTAACGGACAGTCTGGCCGGCATCAGCGCCGCCGCCGGCAGCCAGATAGATGGTATTGTGGGGTTGGACTATTTTTACCGCACCACCCTGACAATCGACTACCCCAATGCAAAGGTTTGGGTCACCTTACCGAAGTAGACGGCGATTTATATCACTTTGCGTATGCACGGTCCGTCCGAATTTCAGAATTTGACGCGTGGGGTTAGGTGTGGGTCTATAATCCGTAAGCGGCGTCACGGATGGGTGCGATGACTCTCTATTCTGTAATTCTCTCTATCGGCGCGGCAAACGGCGCGGTCTTGGCGGCGCTCATCCTGCGGAGTCGCCACAACCGTTTCGCCAATGCTGCGCTGTCAATGCTTCTGGGCGCGGTTCTGCTGAGCGTACTCGTCTACATTATTGGCTACGCTGGCGCCTATGACAGATGGCCATGGCTCACCTTTTGCCCGCTCGATTGGTCACTCTCGTTCGGCCCCTTGCTTTGGATCTATGTTGTTTGCCTGACGACGGGTATTCGTCCAAACGGCCTCGGTTATCATTTTGCGCCGTTGGGTGCGCATTTGGCATATCAGGTGGTGTGTTTCGCGTTGCCCATGTCTGAAAAGTGGGCTTGGTTTACGGGAGCGGACCGACATATGGTCGCCCCCTGCGTGCAGGGATTTTATTTCATTCAATTGGGCATCTACCTGGCTCTGTCAGGTCGTGCCTACCTCGCCTATAGCGCGTGGCTGGTCCAACGGTTCGGAGACGCGCGGCCACGCACCGCCTGGCTTGGTGCCATATTAGGCACTATCGGGCTGTATTGGCTGACGGCTGTCGGATTTTCCGCGTGGCATTGGTGGGTTCATCCCCTCGATTATTTCCAACGCTTTCCCGTGATGATCGCGTTTTGCCTGCTCGTCTATATCCTGGGACTCATGGGATGGCGCTACAGCGGTTTGAACTGGCCACATGCCTGCACGACGCCTGAGCCGGCACCGCGAACAGACTACACGGCTCTGGTGAGAGACTGGCGCGTCCGTATTGAGGCAGAGGGATGGTGGCGGGAGGAAGATCTGTCATTGGCCGGTCTGGCCAAACGTCTGGCCGTGTCTGAGCGCACCCTGTCGCGTGGCCTGAAGGAGGGATTGGGAGAAACGTTCAGCCATTTCATCAATGCCTATCGGGTGCGGGCGGTTGCCCGTGGGTTGGATGCGGGATCAAACAGCGACTTGCTTACCTTGGCGACGGAGGTAGGCTTTGCCTCCAAGGCCAATTTCAATCGTGCTTTCAAAGCCGTCACGGGAATGACGCCCTCCGCCTACAAGGCCAGAGCGTCTCATATTCCGCCAATCGCGCATTTAGGCGGCGAATGAGGCGACAATCCTCCGGATTTGCGGTGTGTGGCCGGGCGTCAGGAGGTATGACATGCACAACATTAATCGTCGGGCCTGGTTAGCCGGTATGGCAGCGCTAGGGGTTAGCCCAGCCTTGCCCGCCCTTGCGGGGGAGGTAGATCCGGCCGCTTTGCGCGCTGACCTGCCCACCCTGCGGCGAGCCTACACCCTTCTGCATCCCGGTCTTTATCGCTACCAGACGCCGGCGCAATTCAATGCGAGGCTGGACGCGTTAGCGAAGGCGCTTGAGGCGAAGGCCTCCTTGGATACGCAATATTTGCACATCGCCCGGCTGACAGCGGCGATCAAATGCGGACACACCTACGGCAATTTCTACAATCAGTCGGATGGTGTCGCAGCCCAGCTTTTTGAGCGCAGGACACGGCTACCGTTCTTCTTCACCTGGACAGGCGCGCGTATGGTCGTGACGGACAATCCGCTCGGTGTCGATGGAATAGTCCGAGGCAGCGAAATCCTGTCGATCGACGGTGTCCCCGTCGCCGACATTCAAAGCAAACTGATGCCCTACCTGAGAGCTGACGGCGCAAACGACGCAAAGCGACGTAAACTGCTGGATGTACAGGGCGCCGATGCCTTCGAAACCTTCGATATTTTCCATAGCCTGCTCTATCCGCCTAGCCGCTCCACACGTGCGCTGACTGTCCGCATGCGTCCGGACGGTGGCGTTCGAACTCTGCGCGTCGAACCCATCGACCGCGCCGCACGCCTGAAGGCATCACCGCAAAAAACAACACGTGATAGCCCCGACTATTGGACGCTCTCATTCCCGGTGCTTGGCGTTGCCGTCATCAAAATGCCCGGCTGGGCGCTTTACGACACCAAGTGGGATTGGCGGGCAAAAATTGCAGACATGTTCCAGAAGATTGCTGAGACATCTGTCACGGGACTGATTATCGACATCCGGGAAAACGAAGGCGGTCTGGACTGCGGCCGTGAAATCCTGGCCCACCTGATCGACCAACCGGTATCACCGGCTGCTGATATTGATCGGCTGGTTCGCTTCCGCTCGACTCCGGAGGACTTGCGGCCCTGTCTGGATACTTGGGACCGCAGCTTCCACCATCTGGGCGAAGGCGGGACATATCTCGGAAACGGTTATTTCGCCCTGGCTGAGGACAGTGACGCAATACAGCCGATCCAGCCCAAAGGGCCGCGGTTCAAGGGCAAGGTCATCGTGCTGAGCAGCGCACAAAATAGCTCCGCCACCTTTCAGTTTATCCAGGTCATGCGCGATTTGAAGCTGGCGTCTATCTACGGCGAGCCTACCGGTGGAAATCGGCGCGGTATAAATGGGGGCTGTTTCTTTTTTCTGCGCCTGAAGAACTCAGGATTGGAGGTCGATCTGCCATTGATCGGTCAATACCCCAAAACGCCGCAACCGGACACCGGACTCTTACCCGACGTTTTTGTTTCCTCGACGATTGAGGATATCGCTGGGGGGCGGGATGCGGTTTTGGCGCGCGCCATCAAGGACTTGAGGGGGGAGGGGGCTTTGACGCGGGATGATCGGTTGCAGCTTTAGATATATTAGACCGCCGCCTGTCCTAACCGGCCATATCGGACACAAGGTCTTGGAGACGCTTCGGGGCCAGGGACTCGCATTTCTGGGGGGTACGCTCTGATAGATAGGCAGCAATGTCCTCCGCTGGCATCGGTTTTCCAAATATAAAGCCTTGAATCATTGTGGCGCCAACCGATTTGACCTCGCTGAGTTCTTCGTTGGTTTCCACGCCTTCCACGACGTGTTCCATGCCCAGATTGCTGGCGAGCTCTATCATCGACTTGATGATTTTTTTGGCATGCGTATTGCGACCAAGCGCCAAAACAAATGAGCGGTCGATTTTTACCGTGTCGACCTTGATGCGGTTCAAGTAGCTGAAGTTGGTGTACCCGGAGCCAAAATCGTCCAGCGCGATACGGCAGCCGATACTGTTGAGCCGAGTGGTTGCTCTCAGGGCTTGGGTAAAATCGGTGAGCATCGCGGTCTCAGTGATTTCTAGCTCAATCCGGTGCGCCGCAACGCCGGATGCCCCAACGACCTCTAGTATTCTATCGACGGACTTTGGCGACAGCAGGTCGCGCGCCGACAGGTTGAAACATATCCGGATATTGTCTGGCCAGGTGACAGCGACCCGCAGGGCTTTCTCCAGCAGGGTAGGTGTCAGGCTTGTAATCAAGCCGGACCGCTCGGCTGCGCGAATGAACACATCTGGCGCCACTCGCCCCAGTTTGTCGCTATGCCACCGCGCCAGGGCTTCGAATCCAACGATGCAGTTTTTGTTTAGGTCGTATTGCGGCTGGAAGGCGAGGGTGAGTTCTCTCTCGCGGTCAATGCCGCGCAGCGCTTGCTCGACAGCCTTCGTCGATCGGATGAGTTCTTCGTGGCCGCGGTCAAACAACACGGCGATCCCGCGACTGCGCTCCTTGGCTTCATAGAGAGCGTAATCTGACCGCTCCAGAAGCTTGGAGGTATTGCGCTCGCCAGAGCTCCGTTCGGTGAAGCCCGCCGATGCCGACAGGTAGGCGGTTTCGTTATTCAGCGTGTAAGGCTCGGCCAAAGCGGCACAAATGGCGTCACCCAGTGTCCTTAACCCGGCCTCGTCTAGTCCGGGCAGGATAACCGCGAACTCGTCGCCGCCCAGACGGGCGACGGTTGACGCCTCGCCGCAGGCCAAGCTCAGGCGTCTGGCGACTTCGATGAGAACTTGGTCGCCAGCGTTGTGTCCGTAGATGTCATTGATCGGCTTGAACCCGTCCAGATCAACGAGGCCCAGATAGAAGGTGGCGTCGTGGGACAAGTGCTTGTCCAGGGCCTTGAGGAATGCCCGCCGATTTGGAAGACCTGTCAGGGTATCATAGGTGGCGAGCGACATAGCCTGATCGCGGTTAAGGTCTGAGTCGATTTTGGCTTTGACAGCTCGCAGCATAGCCGATCGTGTTACTCGCGACAAACCGACAGCAATAACCAGGCTGGTGAACGAAACCCAGCAGCAGTTTAAGAACTGACCCGGATCAAGCCAGTAGGCCGCCGCGAGAAGCCCGGAGATCGAAGCCAGCGAGGTTGTGTAGACGACGCGGGGACGTACACCAGACACAGCGAAGGCTGGGACCAGCAACACCAGATACATCAGCTTGATCGGCTGATACCCGGCAAAGATATCGAGAAGCGCGTTCCCTATAAACGAAAAGCCTACGACATGGCCGGTGATTTCCAAACGGACGGCCGATGCGCGCTGGCGGTTGTATGCCCAGAAGGCCACGCACATGAACAGGGTAATCAAGGAGACCGCCGGAACGAAACCGGGGTCGCCCTCTACACGGTAAAAAAGTGTATTAATCAGAAAATAGAAAGCAGCAAAGACGAGGAAGTAACACATGCTGGTGCGCATCGCCGCAGCAAAGGCATTTGCAACTGTGCTGTTTTTCATCGACACGTTCGTGCCTGATGGTTCAGCGCCTGTCAGATAGGTGCTTAAGCGGGAGTAAAAACGCGATAGCCCCATCGCAAACACCTATTACTACTAAGTCGACAAAGCGCAAGTTCATCGGGATAGTATCAATTCATGAATTTGCTAATAAGGTAAGTGGTTAACTTGGTATGGATTGACCAAGCAGTCCCCGGGCCGCCGATTCAGGTTAAGCGTAGTATTGGACAGTTGTTTATTGCTTTTCTTTTACATCAAGGGCCGGCGCTACGTCTGACCATAAAAGAAGTCACCGAAACACTGGCGGGGAATGCCGGCGCACATTTATGACGGCTTCAACCACCGTACTTACATATTTGGCCGTCTGCCCAATCTGGCTTGCGTGTAAAGTGTTATATATGATAGTCATTGCCACAGATGATATTTAATTCCTAATTCTGAAGTGACTCTCTATGAAAGCCATCGTCTGCGACAAACCGTTTTCTATAGGCATTGAAGACAGGCCCGCGCCAGTCCGCAAGCCCGGTGAGGTGATGATCCGTATTCGGCGTGTCGGACTGTGTGGTACGGACTACCATATCTTTTCGGGCAATCAGCCGTTTCTGGCCTACCCACGCGTCATGGGGCATGAACTGGCTGGAGAGGTTGCCGAGGTCGATGCGGGGGCACCGCTTCAGATCGGGCAGCTTGTTACCATAAATCCCTATATCCCATGTGGCACTTGCGTCGCCTGCCGTAAGCAAAAGCCAAACTGCTGCGTCAACATCAAGGTTCTCGGTGTTCATGTCGATGGCGGCATGACCGAATTTATCTGCGTTCCAGCCCATGCCGTGATCGCGGTTGATGGTCTGTCACCCGATCAGGCGGCTATGGTGGAGTTCCTGTCCGTTGGCGCGCACGCTGTGCGGCGCGGTCAGGTGACGAAGGCGGACAGGGCGCTGGTTGTCGGCGCCGGACCTATCGGCGTCGGCGTTGCGTTGTTTTGCACCTTCGCCGGGGCAGCGGTTACATTGATCGACACCAGTCAGGAACGCCTGGCCTATGCGCGTGACAAGGTCGGTATCGAGCACGTGAAACAGGTGGGGGAGGAACTACAAGCGTTTCTCGAAGCCCGTTCGGACGGTGAATATTTTGACGTCGTGTTCGACGCAACCGGCAACGGCAAGGCTATCGAGAAGGGCTTTTCCTATGTTGCGCATGGCGGCCGGTACGTCCTGGTCAGCGTCGTGAAGGACACCATAGCGTTCTCGGATCCTGAATTCCATAAGCGGGAAACAACCCTTTTGGGCAGCCGCAACGCGACGCGTGAGGATTTCGAATATGTGATCGAGAATCTGCGCTCCGGCGCGATCCCCAGCGACATGCTGCGAACCCACAATTTTGATCTCATGGATACACCGACCATGATCAAGGACCTCATCGCAAACCAGGGTTCGGTACTAAAGGCGATCGCCACATTCTGATCACAAAAAAATAAGCGGCAAAGCCGCACATACAGGAGGACAAAATGGTGGATCTATCAGGCTCGTCCGGTCAATCCGGGCGGACTGGCCCAGTGACGGGCAGTTTTATCACCCGCGGTTACACCGCCGGGTTTGTCTTGGTGACGTCGTTGTTTTTCTTGTGGGCGATCGCCAACAATTTCAACGACATCCTTATTCGACAGTTTCAGAAAGCCCTCGACCTGACCCGCGCGCAGGCGGGTTTGATCCAGTTTGCCTTCTATCTGGCCTATTTTCTGATGGCCCTGCCTGCCGGATTCCTGATGAAGCGATTTGGTTATCGGGCGGGCATATTGGCAGGCCTCACGCTTTATGCCTGCGGTGCCTTGCTGTTCTTTCCGGCGGCTATGGTGCGCGAATACAGTGTTTTCCTGGCCGCCCTGTTCGTCCTGGCCTCCGGCGCGGCTTTCCTGGAAACGGCCGCCAATCCGTACATCGTAGCGTTTGGTGATCCGGGGCGTGCCTCGCAACGGCTGAACCTGGCGCAGGCCTTTAACGGCTTTGGCGGCGTACTTGCGCCGATCCTGGGTGGCCTATTCATATTTTCCGGTGTCGAGCATAGCCATGACACCTTGAAAACCATGACTGCCGCCGAGGTTTTGGCCTTCCGCGTCAGCGAAGCCCGGATGGTTCAAGTCCCTTACCTTGTGCTGGCCGCAGTCGTTATAACACTTGCCCTGGCAATTGCCTTCGTCAAGCTGCCCAAGGTGTCGCAAAGTGATCATGCAAGCGGCGACATCGCCGCGCCGGGCAAGACCAACCTGCTTGGCGCCGTTATCGCTCAGTTCTTCTATGTTGGCGCGCAGGTGGGAATTTGGAGTTTCTTTGTCGATTTCGTCAAGGAAATGACACCTCAGTTTTCTGAAAAACAGGCCGCCTTCATGCTGTCGGCCAGCCTGGCCCTGTTCATGATCGGGCGCTTCATTGGGACCGCGCTCATGACTCGCATCAGCCCGACACGCATGCTGCTTGTCTATGCGCTGTTCAATATCGGGCTCTGTCTCGCTGTCACCGTGTCGCCTGGAATAGTAGCGGTCATCGCGCTGGGGCTGACGAGCTTCTTTATGTCGATCATGTTCCCGACCATTTTTGCAACCGGCATCAAGGGACTGGGGCCCAAGACCTCGATTGGCGCCTCCTACATAATCATGGCGATTATCGGCGGGGCTGTTTTCCCGCCCGCAATGGGATGGCTGGGTCAGACTACCGGTCACCTGCAATATGCGTTCGTGTTGCCGGTGGTTTGCTTTGCCGTGATAGCGATTTACGCCCGTAAAGCCGGTGTTCCGTCGGGATCGATCGATGAGGTATCGGAGGCGGGGCAATGACACATATCCCCGCCAATCGGATTGGATTGACCAATGCCACCGTATCGGAAATCGGCTTCGGCGGTGGCGGAATAGGCAATCTCTATCGGGCTGTGTCTGATGATGACGCGGCGGCGACGGTGCAATGTGCCCTGGACCTGGGGATTCGCTATTTCGACACCGCTCCCCGATACGGCCACGGCCTCAGCGAACGACGCCTTGGAACGTTCCTGCCAGACGACGTGGTGATCTCTACGAAGGTGGGCAGGCGTCTCACACCAATTGCCCGCCCGCCGGTGGGGACCTTGCGCCACGGCTTTATGGATGCAGATCCATTTGAGGAGTACTTCGACTACAGCTATGACGGTGTCATGCGCGCCTTTGACGCCAGTCTTGCGCGGTTGAAGCGGGATCGGGTGGACATAATATATGCCCACGATATCGGTGCACTCACGCACGGTGATGAGGCGCCCCGCCATTTCCGTGAGTTTATCGACGGCGGCTTGAAGGCGATGCACGCGTTGAAGGCAGCCGGGCGGGTGAGGGCGATCGGACTGGGGGTGAACGAAGAGGCCGTCTGCCACGAGGTGCTGGATCATGCAGACATCGACGTTGTCCTGCTGGCTGGCCGCTACACGCTTCTAGAACAGGCGCCCGCAAACAGCCTCTTGCCGCGGTGCGTCTCGCGCAATGTCTCCATCGTGCTGGGTGGGCCCTATAACTCAGGCATCTTGATCAAAGGCGTTGGAAACGGGCCCGCAAATTATGACTATGGCCCCGCGCCGGCTGAAATCGTTGCACGTGTTGCCCGGATTGAAGACATTTGCCGCGCGCATCGGGTGCCAATGGCTGCCGCCGCTTTACAATTCCCGCTGGCGCACCCCGTCGTGGTCAGCGTTATTCCGGGCATGGGCAGGCCAGACACCGTCACCTCGAACCTGGCCTATTATCGCACCCAAATTCCATCCGGTCTGTGGAATGACCTAAGGCTGGCCGGACTTATTGAGCCGTCGGCGCCGACACCGGCGGTCGTGAGCGGTGACATATGCTTACACACTTGACCATAGTGTGTTTTGCACCCTAAGGTCCGACAAGCACCGCTTAAGATCGAGCGGTGTGTGGATGTGGGGGCATCCACCGGCCGGCAATTTTGGGGGTGTACGCATTTGACGCAGACAGGGGCCGCCGCAAGCACCTTGCCACTGGCTGCGCACTCTGCGGGCAAGGTTGACCCGAATGCGCCCTTGACCTCTGAGGAGGCGCAAAAGCTGATTGCCGAGGTCAATTCCCGGCATGATTTGCAAACGGCCTTCACTGCGGCGCCCAAACCGGATCTGGAAGCGCTGAAATTCTGGAAAAAAGTCGCCGATGCGGTGGGTGAATTTTTCCAAAACCTGGCGCACCTGTTCAAACCCCTCGGACCGTTCATGCCGTGGATATTGGGCGCCTTGGCCATTGCCCTGCTGGCGCTGCTTTTGTCGCCGGTGGTGCGGCTGCTGATCACGTCACGGTTCCAGCGCTTGTTTGCCCGCGATCACTTGCGTGGCGAAACGCCGTGGCGCCCCACGAAAGACGCCGTCGTGGCGCTCCTGGCTGATATCGATGCCCTGGCCGAAAAAGGTGCGTATGACGAGGCCGTTCACCTTCTCCTCGTCCGCTCGGTCGCCGATATCAATAATTTCCGTCGCGATCTGGTGCGCAAACATTATTCCGCCCGCGACATTCTCACCCATTCCCTCCTGCCGGAAGCCGCCCGTCCGGCCTTCGCTGAAATCGTGCGATGGGTGGAACAAAGCTATTTCGCGGGCATCCCGGTCGGCAAGGCTGGTTTCGACGCCTGCCGCGCGGCCTATGTCGCCTTCCTGGCCGCGGAGGGGATCGCATGACGGCGGTGAAGAAGACACTGGGCGAGCGTCTGGGCAAGGCATCGGGCTGGCTGCCCGCGATTGCGGCCTTCCTGTGCCTCGGCCTGTTCGCTATGGCGGCGATTGCCCTGTTGGACGTCAACGCGGAGCCGAAAGGTGGACAGTCGGCCAATATCACCGCCGTGTCCGCCCAAGGGTTTTCCGGCCTGCGACGGCTGCTGGAGGCGAGGGGACACACCGTCACGGTCAATCGGATGGAGGACGGACCGCTACTGGACAAGGCCGACATCGAAATCATCACGTTGGATGACGACGGTGGCACCTTGACCTATGCCTATAATTTCGAGGATGAGGACACCGCTTCGGCCAGCGCGTCGGCGTCAGCTTCAGCTTCAACCTCCGTCGGTCCTGCGCTGTCCAGTGCCGATGGTGCCACCTCGGATTCGGCCGCCAGCGCCGACACATCCTCGGCCGACCCGCAATATGGCGCGGTTCAAATCCCCGATCCCCGGCGATCTCGCCACGTCCTGCAATCGCCGCTCGGGCGGGCGGTGCTGATCGTCGCGCCCAAGTGGCAGGCCGGACCCGACCGGCTCAATCCACGCTGGGCCATGGGTCAAAGCCTGATCGGGACGAGCACGATATCCGACGCTTTGAAGATACTGGCGCCCATGACGGACACACCGGCGCCGGACGACAAAACGGCCGCCAGGGTCCCGAGCGAGGACGCGTTCACACGGACAGTGCGTAGTGGGGATCGCCTGGTGACCTTCGACAAGGCGGACTATGCCGTCAAACGTGACATGCAGGCGGTTGTCACCACGGGCAAGGCCGGCAAGCGCACCACCATGCACGAAGGCGTGTCCCGCGCCGTCACCCTGACACCGGCCTCCGGACAGTCCCTATTCAAAGCTCCGCTAACCGCCAGCCGTATTACGGCCCTTCAGTCGATCGAAGGGCCCAACCTGCAACCCATCCTGACCGGACCGGAAGGCCAGCCCGTGCTGTCGCGGGTGATCGTTACGCGTGGCCGCCCCCAGCCCAAGGTGCCGGTCTATCTGCTCAGCGATCCCGACCTGCTCAATAATCTCATCCTGGCCGACCCGCAGAAGGTGGTCGCCGCCCTCAATCTGGTTGACGCGGTGACACCGGCTGTAACGCCTGCGGGGGCGAAAAGCCACATCGTGTTCAACCTGACCTTTAACGGGATCAGCTTCGATCATGACCTGCTTCACGCCCTGGCGCGCCCCCCCTTCATTGGGGTACCGCTGTGCCTGCTGATCGCGGGGCTTGGCCTCATGTGGGCCGCCTTCGCCCGCTTCGGACCAGCGCGCGAGGCGCCCCTGAACGCGCCGTTGGGTCGCGGTGTGCAAACCCTGGCGGACAATGCGGCCCGTCTGATGGCCATCACACTAAAAGAAACCCGCCTCGGTCCGGCCTATGCCGATCTGATTCGCGATAGCGTCATTCGTGAGCGCGGCTACGTCGCCGGTCGCCATACCGGTCCCCTGGCCGAAGCCCCCGACGATCTGGCTGAACGCATTGGCCAGGCGCATAAGACGACCGATTCATTCACCGACCTCAAGGCCCGCTCGGCCAAGGTCCTCACCGTGCACCAACTCATCGGCATCACGCTCAAACTGCACGCCTGGAAGACGGAGATACAACGTGCTCATTCCTGATATTCAAGCCCTGGCCGCGCGCCTGCGCGCCGAAATCGGCAAGGTCATTATAGGCCAGCACGATACGGTCGATCTGCTTCTCACGGCCTTGTTTTCCGGCGGCCATGTCCTCCTGGAAGGCCCGCCGGGGACGGCCAAGACCCTTCTGGCCCGCGTGTTCTGCCAGTCGTTGAGCCTTAAATTGGGGCGCATCCAGTTCACGCCCGACATGCTGCCCGGCGATGTGCTCGGCTCCAACCTGTTCAATTTCCAGACCTCAAGCTTCACCCTAACCAAGGGTCCTATTTTCTGCGACCTCCTTCTGGCCGACGAAATCAACCGTACGCCGCCGAAAACTCAGGCGGCTCTCCTGGAAGCCATGCAAGAGCGGTCGGTCACGCTCGACGGTGTCAAACATGATCTGGGGCCGCATTTCACGGTTATCGCCACCCAGAACCCGATTGAGCAGCAAGGCACTTATCCGCTGCCCGAAGCGCAGCTCGATCGCTTTCTCTTCAAGCATATCCTGGGGTATCCGTCGATCGAGGACGAAAAGCGCATCGTTGACAGTGCCGGCAATGCGGCGACGACGGATCCCGTTCTGGCCGGTGTCTCGCCGGTGCTGAGCGCCGCGTCACTAAAGGAAGCCATAGAGGTGGTGTCGACGGTCAAGCTCAATGACGCCAATCTCAACTACATCGTGGCCCTGATCCGCGCCACGCGTGAGACGCCGCAATTGTCGGTTGGGGCATCGCCGCGGGCGGGCGCATTGCTGGCCCGCGCCGTCCGCGCCCGTGCCGTACTTGATGGTCGCGACTACGTCCTGCCCGACGACATCAAGGCGCTATATCCCGCCACCATGCGTCACCGTGTCCTTCTGTCGCCATCGGCCGAGATCGAGGGGGAAAACGTCGACCGCGTCCTTCAGGGTCTGCTCGAGCGTATCGAAATCCCACGGTAACTCATGCCCATTTACCCCACCCCCCGCCTGCTGGTGCTGCTGGGCCTGAGCGTTATCGTCGCGCTCGGGGTAGGCATATTCGCGCCCGGTATCTGGGTTTGGGTCCCTCTGGTGGCCGTCCTGCTGTTCGTGCTGGCCGTGCTCGATGGCGTCTTCGCGCCGGTGGGGCAGGGGATTGTCATTGACCTGAAGGCGCCGCCTATTCTGGGAGTTGGGCGCACCAGTGACGTGCCGTTCAGCGTGCAGTTTACCAAATGGCGTCAGCCGGCCGTGATCGAACTGCGGCTGGGTCTTCATCCTCGCCTGGCGGCTTCCGTCTACGAACGCAGGCTGGCCCGCGACGGGGAAGCCTTCCATGGCCGCCTGAGTCTCAAGGCGAACGCCCGGGGGGTAGGTGGCATCGATGCCGCTTGGCTGCGCTGGCAGGGTGCTCTGGGTCTTGTCTATGTCCAGGCGAAGCTGCCTCTTAATATCTCAATCGTGGTGACGCCTGATATACAGGGCGTGCAGCAAGACGCCGCCGATCTGTTTTCGCTCGATAGCATTTATGGCGTGCGGGTGCAGAACCAGCTGTACAATGGCTCGGAATACCATGCCTTGCGCGAATACGATGCGTCTCAGGACCATCGCCGCATAGACTGGCGCTCGTCCGCGCGCCACATGAAGCTGTTTTCGCGCGAGTACCAGGCCGAACGCAATCACCACATCGTCCTGGCCTATGACACCGGCCGCCTGATGGGCGAGCCACTGGGCGGGCTGAAACGGCTCGACCGCGCCATCTATGCCGGTCTCTTGCTGGGCTACACGGCACTCAAGGTCGGGGACAATGTGCGCACCTTTGCTTTCGCGGCGAAGCCCTATCATTCGGCCCCGCCAATCACTGGGACGAACGGCTTCCATACCCTGTCTTACCAATTGTCCGCCCTGGACGATTCACCCGAGGAATCGAACCATACCTTGGCGTTGGCCGACCTCAACGCCAAGGTCGCGCGACGGTCGCTTATTATTCTGTTCTCCGATTTCATCGATGAAATCAGCGCCGACCTGATGGTCGAAAGCCTCAATCGCCTGTCGAAAAAGCATCTGGTGCTATTCGTCGCATTCAAGGACGAGGTGGTCGAAACCCTGATGGCGAAGACGCCCGTGGCGCCCGAGGACGTGACGCGCGCCGTTTTCGCCCGCCGACTGGCGGCCCAGCGCGAAAAGGTTTTCGCCCAACTGCGCCGTCAGGGCGTCGAGGTGTTGGAAACCCCGACAGAGCACATGGCGACCGAAATCGTCAGCAAATATCTGGCGCTCAAACGCGCCGACCGGTTGTAGGAGAGGATGCCCCATGGTTGATCGTCCCGGCCCGTCCGATGCCCCCAGGCCCGCCCTGCGCCTGAAAAGCCAGAAGTTTCGCGAAGCCCGCCAAGGGGAATGGCGCGCCCTGTCCGGTCAACTCGACAAGGCTGAGCGCCAGGGATTGGGCAGCTTTTCCGTTGATGAACTGCTGAACCTGCCGGTGCTTTACCGTTCTACCATGTCGTCCCTGTCGATGGCACAGTCGATTTCGCTCGACCGTAACATGATCACCTATCTGCAGGCCCTGTGCGTGCGGGCCTATGTCTACATCTATGGCCCGCAGACCCGGCTGAAGGACGTATTGAGCGGCTTTTTCATCCATGCCTGGCCCAATGCGGTGCGCAAGCTGGCGCGTGAAATGCTGTTGACCTTCCTGGTTCTCATAGTGGGTGGCGTTGCCGGCTGGCTGTTGTGCGCCTTTGATTCGAACTGGTACAATGTTCTGATGCCGCCGGATCAGGCGCAAGGGCGCGATCTGGGCGCATCGGTGGAGTCCCTGCGCAAAAGCATGGGGGGGGCGGAAGGCCACGCCCTGTCGCCGTTTGCCGTCTTCCTGATGACGCACAATGTCCGCGTTGCCATCATGACCTTCGCCATGGGGGCTATATTCGGACTGCCGACCTTCGCCATCACTCTCTATACCGGCATCACGGCCGGCGCCATGATCTGGCTGTTTGCCTCCAAGGGACTGGGCTACGAATTCGTGGCCTGGCTGACCATCCACGGTACAACGGAGTTTTTCGCCCTCATCATCGCCGCGGCATGCGGCTTTCATATCGCCCGGCGCCTCATGTTCCCCGGCGACGCCACCCGGCGGACCGCTTTGGCTGAGGCAGGCCTGCTCAGCGGTACGGCCATGATCGGTGTCGCCATCATGCTGACGGTGGCGGGCTGTCTCGAAGGCATTGGCCGCCAGACCATTACCGACAGCCTGTGGCGTATCCTCATCGGCCTCGTCATGCTGACCGTATGGTCTTGCTACTTCCTGGGCGTCGGGCGCAAGGCGCCGGCCGATGCTTTTACCGGCCTTGCGCCCGCGACGGGGGAGGGGGGCTGATGGCACGCGCCGCGAAAGCTGCCAAGGCGGCCCCAAAGCGCGATCTGGTCGCCAATGCCTCCTATGGCGAAATCGGTCGCACCACGTCCGATATTCTGACACCTGAGGGCGTGGTCCTGCCGTTCATCAATGCGACCTTCGGCGAACGGATTGGCGCGCTGCTGATCGACATGCTGATCATTGTCTTCGTTCCGATCATCGTTTTTATCATCTGGATCGCGCTGCCCATCCACGTCGATTTTGACAAGACACACAAGGCGCTTAGTTCCTTTGTCGAGATCCTGCTGCTGTTCTTCATGTTTTTCATCCGTTCGGGCTATTTCATCTTCTTCGAGATGGGGCCGAAGGCGGCGACGCCCGGAAAGCGTCTCATGAAACTACGGGTCATCTCCCACGACGGCGGACGTCTCACACCGGCGGCGATTTTCACGCGTAATGCCTTGCGGGAAGTCGAACTGTATCTCCCCGTGACCTTGATCGGGGTGTTTCTGGCGGGAGAAAAGAGCGGGTCTGCCGCCTTGGCTGCGCTTTGGGCATTGGCTCTTTTGCTACTGCCGCTATTCAACAAACAGCACGCCCGTTTGGGCGACTTCCTGGCGGGCACACGCGTCGTCCATATGCCAAAGGCCGCATTAAGCTATGACCTGGCTGACCTGGATGGCGACCGAGGCCTAGGGATAAGCTTCACGACCGAACAACTGGCCTATGGCGAGATGGAACTGAGTGTGCTCGAACAAGTCCTGCGCGAGCGCAAGCCGGCGGTGATGAAGGCGGTCGCCGACAAGATCAAGACGCGTATCGGCTGGGTGGAGCCTCAAAACCCTGAAGACGTCCCCAATGATGAAAACTTCCTGCGTGCCTATTATGGTGCTTTGCGGGCCCACCTGGAAAGCCGGATGTTGCTCGGCCGACGCCGAAAGGACAAGCATGACGGCGCCGTATAGGGCGACGGCAGGGCTAACACTTGTAACCTAAAGTGTTCAATTAACCCATTTTTTGGGAGAAAGCGCTTGCCTTGGGGTAAAAATCCGGGTTTTGGTGCGATGCAATAGTTTACGGCAAAGAGGGCCTTACGATGAAAATTACAATGATCGGTTCCGGCTATGTCGGCCTGGTTTCGGGTGTATGTTTCGCCGAATTCGGCCATGACGTAATCTGCATGGACCTCAATGCTGAGAAGATCGAAGGTCTGAAAAAAGGCATTATACCGATTTTCGAGCCGGGTCTGGAGGAAATGACCCTCGATAACGTCAAGGCCGGCCGCTTAAGCTTTACGACTGACATCAAGGCCGCCGTGGCCAGTTCCGATGTCGTCTTCATCGGCGTGGGTACGCCGACGAATAAGGAAACCGGTCATGCTGACCTGAAGTATGTCTACGCCGCTGCCCGCGACATCGCGCAGGCGGTCGATGGCTTCACCGTTGTCGTCACAAAGTCGACCGTGCCCGTTGGCACCGGCGACGAGGTCGAGCGCATTATTCGCGAAACCAACCCCGACGCTGATGTCGCGGTCGTCTCCAATCCGGAATTCCTGCGTGAAGGTGCGGCGATCAAGGATTTCATGATTCCCAACCGCATCGTGGTCGGTATCGAAGATGAACGCGCCCGTCCGGTGATGACCGAGGTCTACCGTCCGCTGTTCATCAACCAGTCGCCGCTGATGTTCACCACGCGCCGCACCTCGGAACTGATCAAATATGCCGCCAATGCCTTCCTGGCGATGAAGATCACCTATATTAACGAAATGGCTGACCTCTGCGAAGCCGTCGGCGCCAATGTGCAGGAAGTGGCACGCGGCATAGGCCTAGACAACCGTATCGGCACCAAGTTCCTGCACGCGGGCCCTGGCTATGGTGGTTCGTGCTTCCCCAAGGATACCCTGGCGCTCGTGAAAACAGCTCAGGATTTCGGTGCACCCATCACCCTTATCGAAACCACGGTGGCTGTTAACGACGCCCGCAAATCCAAGATGACCGATAAGATCATTAAGGCTTTGGGCGGAGATGCCAAGGGCAAGACCGTCTCCATACTGGGCCTGACGTTCAAGCCGGAAACCGACGATATGCGTGATTCACCGTCGATTACCATCGTTTCGGAACTGACCCAGGCAGGCGCTACGATCCGCGCCTTTGATCCGGAAGGTATGGAGCAGGCTAAATCGGTCCTGCCGCCGATCACCTATTGCGAAGGCACATACGACGCTGTAGCGGGTGCCGATGCTGTTGTCATCGTCACCGAATGGAATGAATTCCGCGGCATTGATCTCAAGCGGGTAAGGACTCTGGTCAGGACGCCGGTCCTGGTCGACCTGCGCAACGTGTACCGCAAGGAAGAAGTGGCGCGGCACGGCTTTACCTACACCTCGATCGGCCGTCCCTCGGAAGATATCACGGCCTGATCCGTCGACAGTCTACGATTGCAGCTATCGCATCCGACCAAAAAGATATGGGCGGCGTTGCAAATGATGGAAGCGGAAGGCAAAATGGCGGCGACAGGGCGTTGTCTCCAGCCACGCCCTGTCGCCGCCTACCTACACGTCAAAATGACCGGGCGATACTGAGATTGATCGATCGTCCCATGCCCCGCACCGGCGCGAAGGCCGCTGTTCCGTTCGAAGCCAGGTAGTTGTCGACGCTCACGCCGCCAAGCGGAAGGGCGTATGACGTGTCAAACAGGTTATTGACCGACAACGAAATCCGCGTCGTCTTGAACTGATATGCGCTGCGGATATTGATGAGGGCATAAGCCTTGGTTTCGGGCTCACGGCGTTGCGGATCGACGCGCGTCTTGTCGCTGATGGCTTCCAGCTCCAGCCCGTTCGTCCAGTTGCCCGCCGTCTGCTCCAGCTCAATCTGGGCGTTGAATGGCATCATGTGGTAGAGCGGCGTGTTATCGCGCGTGTTTTCGCCGTGGACATAGCTCGACGAGACGTGCAGGCGGCCATTGCCGAAGCGCGCGGAGGTCCAAAGGGGGCCTTCTGCATGGAGGTCAACACCATAAAGGCGTGCGGTTTCGTTGACGAATTGCAACTGGTTAAGCACGGCGTCGCCACTGGACAGGCTTTGCAGGAGACGCACGTCGATGAAGTCATCGACCTGCGTCAGGTAGGGGGCCAGCTTGACGGTCCAGCCATCCTTCCCCTGATGCCACAGGACCGACGCACTGAGTGTATGCGCGACCTCGGGTTTGAGGTTCTGGTTGCCGGTATAGGCATTGCCGTCGCCGGCCCAGTTGATCATCAGCGACGACATCCAATCGGTGCCCCAGGCATAGCGTTCGTAAAGGTTGGGGGCCCGCGACTTGCGGGCCAGGCCCAGTTCGAACGTGGTCGTCTCTGTGGGCGAATAGCGGCCGATTAGAGTGGCGTCCCAGTTGGTGTCGGTGCGCTTATGTTCGACCGCATTGAAGGTCATGGCCGCATGATCGTACATCATGTTGTAGCCGACCACATCGTGCGTATCGGTCACCACCTGGTCTGTACGGATACCGGCCAGATAGCCCCACTTGCCGGCGTCGGTCTTTTCCAGCTCGGCATAGAGGCTGGTACGGTCGCGGCGGCCCCCATTGATGTTCAGGAAGGTTTCGGGCGCCATCATCATCGTCCCGGCGACCGGCGGCCACCAATCGTCAAGCCCGAAATGGCGGTATTCGGCGCCGAAGCGGGCCGTGCCGACATCGGTCGGGATTTCGGCACGCAGGCTGGCGCCGGTATCGATACCGCGCGTGTTCATGGGCATGTCCGGCATCATCATTGTGCCGGGCAGGGTCAATTTGTCCTTGCCGATGTTCATCAAATGGTGAACGGCCTGGCCATAAACCTGGGCGTCTAGCTTGCCCCAGTCGTAGGTGCCTTCGTAGGTCAGATTGCCGAAGGTGGACGTGTTTTTGATCATATCCATCTGTTGGTTCGTGAAACCCTGTCCCGGAATCGAACGAGCGCCAATGCTGAGGCTGAACAGATGGTTGCCGTGGCGCCAGGCGCCGAGCGCGCTAATATCTCGCGTCTTGTAAAAGGTCGAGGTGACCGTGTCCCCGTTGCCGTCCTTATAGTCGGATGCATCCTCTGCCGCGACGTTTAAGCGTAGGCTTAAGGTATCGGACGCTACGGTCGCGGTGGCACTACCATAAGCAGCTTCAGCGTTGCTGCGGTAGCCGGCGGTGATTTGCCCGGTGGTCAGCACCTCACCTGATTTGGCGAAAAGGGGCGCGGCGGTGCGGATCGAGATGGTGCCCCCCAGGCTGTCGCCACCATTGCTGACCGGTGTGATGCCTGCCTGCACGCCAATGGTATCGACAAAGGTGGCGGGTACATAGCCAAGAACCGGATTCATATGATTGGCGCAGGCCGAGGTCAGGTCCATGCCGTCAACCGTGATCCGGACGCGTTCGTCGTCAAGGCCATGAATGACGGGGCGGCTGGACGCGCCGCCGGCTGTTTGAACCGCAACGCCGGCAACACCTGACAACAGCTTGCCGGTATCGCCGGTCTTGTCCTTGCCAGTTGTCAGGGCAACGTCAGATGGGCGCTGTCCGGTCACGACAACCTCGGTGGGGTCGGCATCATCGGCGGCCGCCACTAACGGGGCGCTAAACAAGGTTATGATGGATAAAATGGAAATGGAGTTTATCAGGCGCCAGCGGGTAGCGTAAGTGATACCCTGGCGGGATTTTGAATAGGTTTTCATGGAAGATCCGAAAAGAAAGCACAGAAAAACGCACGACATCCGGTCGTGCGCGATGAACGGGCTTAAATTTCGGACGGCGGGCCGCAGGAAAATGGACGCGGCGGTGCACGGGCGCCGACGGGCTGTCGGGCACGGTCGATCGCGAGCGTAACGACCGTTAACAGGTAGCTGACGGGTATGGCCACCTGCTCCGGCGAGGCTACGGCGGTTATCGAGGCGAGTACGCAGTCTGCACATTTAAGGCCTTGATAGCGCTTTGACGTCTCGTGGGAGGTGATCAGCTTTTCGGCGGCAACATCGACCGTGGGCGTCGCACCTGGGGAATCCATACACAGGAAGACACGATAGTCTCCCTGTCTTGTTCCTGCCGTTGCCTGCACGGGAAACAGGGCTTGGGACAGCAGCGCAAACATGACGGCAAAGCATGCCCAGAACCTGAGTTCTGCGCGCAATCTTTCATCCGTTTGCTTCGCTACCGCCACTCGCCATCCATAATTTACGATTATTCCGTTTCGACCACGGGCCGGCAAAGAAAGTCAAGATTGTGTCGGTGCGGCATCATGACGCCGGGGCGTAGTTTTGGCCCGTAGTGGTCGCCGGCGCCTGCACCAAAGACCCGCGGGCGATAGGGGCCTTACCAAGGTCAAAGATGACTGGGGCCTCTCGAACGAGATATTGCGGGCAAAATATTGCACACAAATATTTCAGGATTGCAATTCCGTGGCGATTTTGCGGTTGACCTATCGTATGTTATTACATAACAGATGTGGCAACGCAGCATTTTCTGAGGATTCCGCCATGTCTTTCCCTTCTCGCAATCGCCCGCTTACCAAAGCCGCACTTCTGGCGGGGTTATCGTCTTTGGCGGCGGCATTTGGCGCGCAGGCTCAGGATGTCCCTCCAGCCACAGAAAGCGGCGCAACGGTCGTTGTTGTTACAGGTACCGGTTACCGGATTCCCAAAGACGCTCTGATGTCCCATGTCGATATCTTGACGCGCGATGAAATTGACCAGAGGCCCCCCACAGGACTAGGCGACATGCTGGCCTATTTGCCCGGCATCCGCTCGTCCAGCTTCTCGCCCGGCGCCAGCCGTCCGATTATACGGGGTCTGGAAGGTTTCCGTGTCCTGGTCCTCAACAACGGCATGGGTATGGTCGATGTCTCGGCCTTGTCGCAAGATCATGCGGTGCCGAGCGATCCGACAGAAGCGCGCCGTATTGAAGTTTTGCGTGGCCCGTCCGCTCTGGCTTACGGCGGCAACGCAATTGGCGGTGTGATTAATGTCATAGACGACCGCATTCCGTCTCAGGCGCCGGCCAAGGGGTACGAGGGCACGCTGGCCTTGCAAGGCACGACAGTGGACCAAGGCTTGCAAGGCGCTTTCAATATCAAGGTAGGGAAGGGGCCGTGGATATTCACCTTTGACGCCTTCGACCACAAGACCAAGGACTATGCCACGCCGGTCCCGCCGCAACTCTTGTCCTTTAGTGAAGCGGAAGGTGAAGCACCCGATATGCGTCACAAGCAGACCAATTCCGCTCAGGACATGCGCAATATCGGCGCCGGGGTCTCTTATGTCGGTGATCAAGGGTTTGTTGGCCTGAGCTACAAGAATACCGACTACACCTACGGCACGGCGATCGAGCAGGATGTGCACATCGATCTGCATCAGGAACGCTGGGACGCGCGTGGCGCGCTTAACCTGAACTGGGGCGGTTTCAATCGTCTGGACGCTTCGGCTGGCTATTCCGACTATAATCACGCCGAGGTCGAGGGCGGAGAACTTGGGACGCAATTCCTCTCCAAGGGTAGCGAATTTCGCGCCGCCCTAGTTAGAGACGGGCTTGGCAAGATCAGCGGGACGGTGGGCGTCAACGCTTTAAAACGCGACTTCGAAGCCATTGGCGAAGAAGCCTTTGTGCCCTCGACCACGACCAAACAGACGGGCGTTTTCACCCAGTATCGCTATGACAGCGGCGCGTGGGGTGTCGAGGGCGGCGCACGCCTTGACCAGACATCGATTGTTTCCAGCGCCTCCAATTTCGACCGCGATTTCAATACGGTGTCGGCCTCTCTGGGCAGCTTCTATCGGCCCTCGCAACACACCTTCGTCGGTTTGAGCCTGACACGCTCAGAACGGGCGCCGGCGGATGTCGAAGTCCTGGCCAACGGTCCTCATGCCGCCACTGGCCAATACATCGTCGGCAATCCGAACTTCAAAACCGAAGTGGGTTACAGTCTTGAACTCACCGGTCATTTGGCATCGTTCGAAAACCAGCGGTTCAGTGTTGACGCCCATATCTATACAAGCCACTTCGACAACTTCATCGATCTTCGCGACACCGGCGGAAACGACGACGAAGGCATGCCAATCTTCGAGTATGTGCAGACCAATGCCGACATCTACGGCTTGGAAATCGAGGCCAATGCCCGTCTTGGCGAGGCGTTTGGCCAAGCCTTCAGCTTGAATGCGGCCTATGATTACACGCACGGCAACACCGATATCGGTCCGGTTGTTCGCATTCCGCCCCAAGCCCTGACGCTTCGACTGGAAAGCAAGGGCGGCGGGTGGGAGTCCTATGCAGAAGTGCGGACCGTCGATGCGCGTAAATCGCGTCTTGCCACTTTTGAGACTCCGACAAACGGTTACACGACCGTCAATATCTTCACCTCATATAAGCTGCCGCAGTCGCCGAACGTCTCCCTGTTCGCGGAGGTACGCAACCTTGGGGATGTTGAGATGCGCGAGGCGACGTCTTCGACCAAGGATGCGGTGGTCGAGCCTGGCCGAAATCTGCGTCTTGGCTTGATCTACAATTTCTAGACGCCGGCCGTAAACCAGCCTGCCAAAAGCCGTTCACCTCCTTGGGTGGGCGGCTTTTTTCTATTGGCAGGGCAAATACGGTAAGCGCTCCAGGGAAGTCGATAATGTATAAAATGAGGCGGAGTCACCGATACTACTTCTGATCTTTTGGCTGGCTTCGTTGCTACCTCAAGGACGCAATCTGAACATCGATGCGCGAAACAAAAATAATTTTATAAACGGGGTTCGTGTTTTGCCACGAAAGCACTCTTACTATGAAATGGCCAAATAGTGCCGTGCGTAAACAGGAAGAGAGCATGGGGGCCAGACAAAGGAAAGGCCGCGTCTTGCGGCGCGTCTTCAGCGCATGCGTGTTCGCGTTTGTTTCGGCTCTGGGCGCCGGTGCCTGTTACGCTGACGAGATGCTGTTCGACTTCAGGATTTCTTCTCAACCTATTGCGCGCGCTTTACAATTCTATGCCCGGCAGTCGGGAACACAGATATCCTTAAATCCGGATATTCCCTCCAGCGCACGGAACCATTCTCTTCGTGGCAGTTACAGTGCTTCTGAGGCGCTCGAGATATTGCTAAAGGGCACCGACCTAGAGGCGGTAAACCTGCCGCGAGGCGTAGTCCTCATCCGTCCGCGCTCGGCACAGGTGCCACCAAAGCCACCGGATGTGGTCCCGATCCGTCCCAAAGTCTCCCAGGAGGAGCCGCTGGAAGTGACCGTAACGGGCATACGTCATTCAATGACTGAGGCGGTGATGGCAAAGCGCCGAGCCGGTCTGATTATCGATACGGTATCAGCGGAAGATATAGGAAAGCTTCCGGACCAGAATGTTGCCGAAAGTCTGAGCCGTATGCCGGGTGTCCAGATCACGCGTGTCGAAGGACAAGGGCAGTCGGTGACGGTTCGCGGTATCGGCCTTAACCGCCTTGAACTGAACGGAACGTCTTTCATTGGCAGCGGTGGTAATGGCGATCCCCGGCTGGCTGATATATCGCCAGAGTTCCTGTCGCGTATTGATGTTATAAAAACTCCGTCGGCAGATTTGCCGGAAGGCTGGCTCGGCGGCATCATAAATCTTCAGACAAAACGCCCATTTGAATTCAAGGTCCCGCTCATCTCGATTCAGAGCGAAGTCAACTATGCCGATCTGGCGCGAAAGGCGGGCGCAAAGTCGTCGGCGCTTTATACCCGCACATTCTTTGGGCGGCGACTAGGTATTCTTCTGTCCGGTTCGGTGTCCGAGTTGGCGGGGCGAAGCGATACCTACAGTTCGGGTGGTTGGACGGGTACCAATATCATTACGGATGGTGGGACGGAGGTGGTATATAGGCCTTTGCGCGTGCAGGAGTGGTTGACAGACTATGTAAGCCGTCGGGCTGCTTTGACGGGCACGGTGCAATGGCGCCCAACCGCGGACAGCGAGTTCAGTCTCGACCTATATGAATCGGTTCGACGGGATCGACGCATGCGCAATGCGAACCAGATCATATTGGGAGATGTCATAGACTCAGCCGTCGTATCAAAGTCCCACACCCTGTTGGCTGGCCGCTTCGACAATGTCATCGTCCGACCGCTGATTTACGACGGGTCAAGTCAGGCCAAGACAAGTGCGACAACAGTCGCAGGGCGTTTTGGCAATGCGCGTAGTCAATGGCGCTTTAAGGCCTCAGCCAGCAACGGCTATAGCCAGGGCGATGGGGGCGATATGAATAATTATCCCGGCAATGATGAGGTTGTCGTGCTGCGCCAAAAGGAAGGGAGCAGCGCTGCCCTTACATTGAACACATTCAGTGTGTCCAGGCCACCGGACTCTCGTCTCGATACAAATTTTGACAGATTCGACCTTCGGTCGTACGACGCCTATACCTATTTCGACAGACTTTATGTCAACAAGAACGTTGGACGCGATGGAGAAATCTCCAATGTCCGCACGATGAATGCCAAAGGGGACAAGCTCAGTTGGGGCGTTCGCCTTGAAAATGTGCGTATTTTTCAGGGCAATGCGGTTACCGTCGTGCCTGCAGACCTGTTTTCGATGACGGGAGGCACTCTCAATGCGCTGGACGTACCGGGCCTCAGCTTCACCGGCCCGGTTGACACCTTCATGGCGGGGCAATCGGGTGGGTTCGAACGGCGCGTGATGACCGGATATTTCTCGCCGGCTATCTTCCGGGCAGCCTATGGATTGCCTGCGCCCAGCCTGGACAATCCGTCGGCACAGCAGACAATTAACCGAGTCATGCAGGAAACCGCGGCCATATATATAAAATACGCCTTCACAGGTCGGTGGCTTGGGATGCCGGTTTCGGGCGATATTGGTGCGCGATCAGTCGGAGTCAGCCGGCTGTCAGAAGGGTTTGTCTATGACGGTGTAACGGCGAATCCGCTGTCAGTATCAAAGACCTACCGCGATCTTTTACCAAGCCTGAACCTGTGTGTGAAACTGACCCGCCTGACCCAGATGCGGATTGCGGCGGCCGATGTCATTGCCCGCCCGCCTTTAAGCCAGACCGGTGTTGGCATTGTTCTGTTTCCCGTCAGCAATACCGGTACGGCGGGCAATCCCGACCTCAATCCTTACAAGGCTAAACAGTTTGATGTTGCGTTCGAACACTATGGCGCCGCTGGCGATCTGGTGTCACTCGGGGTTTTCGCCAAGCAGGTCTCAGCGTTTACCCGTCTCGTCCAGACGACGGAAGATCATCCGGAAGCGCCAAACAACACCACGGGCTCGACCCAATATTCCATGATCCGTCCGGAAAATGGGACGAACGGGAAAATATATGGCGCGGAAGTAAATCTGCAAAAGTCCCTTCATATCCTCCCCGCCGGTTTCGGCAAGGTCGGATATGCACTCACCTACACTTATGCCTGGTCGGAAACGCCAAATTCGGACGAACTTACAGGTGTCAGATTGCCCATGCCGTTCATGTCGAGGGACAGTGGAAACCTGACCGTGTTTTGGGAAAACACTCTGTTATCCATACGCGCCACCTACAATTACCGAGGTCGCTATCTGGAGGCCCAACAGGCGGCTGCTGCCGGTGGTAGCATTTTCATGCGGTCGCGGGGACAAATGGATATATTCGGTTCTTTGGCGCTAAACGATCGCGCCCGCCTGACCTTTGAGGCCATCAATGTGATGCGGTCCCTGTCCTCCAGCTATGTCGGGCTGCCGGAGAGGCTCAACAATGCCTGGCAGGATGATCGGCGTATATTTGTCGGTCTTACCGTAACTTACTGAAAGGCAGGGTAAGACGTATGCGGGTCATCAATTTTTTCGTTGAGATATGCGCGCGTCGGTACGTGTTTGTCGCGCCCGATTGTCTTACTGTATATTAGGTGAGGCAAAAAACGTGACGGCCAGGACGAACTCCGACTTATCCGGACTGAATGAGCGGTATCGCCGTCCACTCATTGCCTTCTTTGTGCGTCATCGTGTCGGCCGCTCGGATGCGGAGGACATGACGCAGGAAGTCTTTTTGCGGTTGATGTCTTCGGCTATTGGTGAACTGCGCAGCCCGGATGCCTACATCTTTCAGGTTGCCGCCAATCTGTTGCGCAACAAGATGTCGACGCTGCGCCATCGAGCCACCCAGGCGGAGGCGATGTATCTCGCCCTGGACGATCGTGCTGATTTTGTCGATCCGCAAAGATTGCTGTCCGGGAGGGAGGAACTGGCCAGAATCGTGTTGGCGTTGAAGGAATTGCCGGAACGGACCCGGGAGATTTTCATACTGGATCGGTTGGATAGCGTGCCGCAGTTGGATATTGCCAAGGCATACGGGATTTCGGTACGTGCCGTGCAAAAGCACATTGTCAAGGCGCTTAGCCACCTGACTCTGACGGCCGGACGGGAGCATGACCGTCATGTATAATCTGGATGCAGAGAACACCGTTAAGGAAACAGCAGCCGAGTGGGCGCTGCGGCTCAATGCCGGCCATGTGGTGGGTGCCGAACATTTGAAACTGCAGGCCTGGCTTGACGCCAACGCAGCAAATGCGGAGACCCTTCGGCGGGCGCTGTCCGTTTTGCAGACCCTTGATCAAGACAGCAGCGACGAACTGGATGTCCTGAGAGGTCAGGCCTGGTCCAGCTTCGCCCGCCGGAACCGGACGGCCGCTTTGCGGCAAACCTTGCAGCGTTTTGGTGCTGTGGTGGCCTGCGCCGTTCTGGGTATGGGGCTGTATCTGGCCACACCGTCCATCCGCTCAAATCTGTTTTCGACCACCTATCGGACGATCGGCAATGAATGGCGAACCGTTGAACTGAGCGATGGTTCGCGGGTGGCCCTCGATGCCAATTCTGCCATCAAGGTGCATTTCGAGGATGGGCGGCGGCAGATATGGCTGACCTCGGGGCGGGCGAATTTCAATGTCGCCAAGGACGCGCTGCGGCCGTTTACTGTGGCGGCTGGCGACCGGACCGTTATTGCGACAGGCACGGAATTTTCCGTTGATCGCCAACGCGGTGATGGTCGTGTCATCCTCTATGAGGGCCGCGTCTCTGTCATGGCGAATGATGAAGGTATGAGCCAATGGCTGGGCGGCTGGCCTCGTCCGAAGAAAACGGTGGCTCTGCTGGCGCCGGGGCAGGCCTTTAGCGGTGAATCCGCTGCAAACGGTCGCACGGACACTTTGAGCGCGAATGATCTGCAAGATAGTATGGCATGGCGTGACGGCCAGCTTGTCTTTGACGGCACGCCGCTTCGGACCGCCATAGATGAGGCCAAGCGTTACGCGGACATTTCCATCGAGCTGCAAAATCCTGACGGCCGCGATATCCGGGTATCTGGTATATATCGTGCCGGGGACGCCGCCGCTTTTATCACCGGTGTAACAGCGGCCTATCCTGTGAGCGCCGTTAAAACTTCAAACGGATACGTTCTGAAGGTCAGGCCAGAAAAATAGGCCAGGAAAAAATTTTCATCTTCTGGTTCGTGTTTTTCACGCATACGACTCTTACTAAAGGACAGACCTGAAATCAGGTAGGTCAATAATAATGATCTCTACATCACGTACAGGGCGGGATTGAAAAGCATATTGGTTTAAATAGAAGCGCGCTGAATTCAGCACGGTATATATATTCCATTTTAATTCTGATCGTCTTCAAAATATTTCTTTCCACCTATCGACTAATAGTCGAAAGGCCTGGCTCGAATGCTATCTGCATTCTGAGCTTGAGAAAGATTTTGTCGATATACGTGTGAAGGGGTTGGCACTTCGCCGCAGCAGCGGCGCTAAGGGGAACGCTCATGCAACACGCATATAAAATGAAATTCGGCCTGGTTTCGCTGCTGGCTCTGACCGCGGGTAGTGGTTTTGCCATTCCGGCCGGGGCCCAGACTGAGGCCGCTGCGGCGCCTTCAGAGGAAACCGTCGTCGTTGTTACCGGGATCCGACGCTCTATCGCCGACTCGATCAATCTGAAACGCAAGTCATCTGTCATCATGGATTCGATTACAGCGGACGACATCGGCAAATTGCCCGATCAGAATATCGCGGAAACACTGGCTCGCATTCCGGGTGTGCAAATTACGCGCGTCGAAGGGCAGGGTGGCTCGTTTACGGTGCGCGGCATCCAGTTGAACACGTTGCTGGTCAACGGGCAAAGCTTCGTGGGCAGCGAGCGCAATGGCAACCCCAACCTGGGAGATGTCTCGCCGGAACTCCTGGCTGGCGTCGACGTGATCAAGGCGCCGTCGGCGGACCTTGTGGAAGGGTGGTTGGGCGGCATGGTGAACCTGCGCACCCGCAGACCGCTTGACCTCAAAAAACCCCTGTTTGGCTTGCGGGCGGAAGGCTCTTACGCCGATCAGGCAGACAAGATGGGCTATAAGGCATCCGCCTTTTTCGGCAACAAGTTTGACGGCGGCAAGTTGGGGGCGCTGTTGGCGGCAACTTATTCGACATCCTACGGCCGCAGCGATCTCTATCAGTCCGGTGGCTGGACCCAAGTGACTGGCGTGGACGTCACAGGTGACGGCGTGGCTGATACGTTTTACCGACCGCTGCGCTTGCAGACCTGGTCTAACGCTTACGAAGATGACCGGTGGGCGCTGAACGGTACGCTGCAGTGGCGCCCGGTCGAAAACCTGACCGTGACCGTTGATGGCCTTAAGTCGCGTCGTGATGTCGACCGGACACGTACGGCGCAACAGGTCATCCTCACCAACAGTATAACCAAAGGCGTCATACTTTCCGACGGCACGCTCGCTTCCGGCAATTTTGCCAATCAAACGCTTCGGCCTCTGCTTTATGCCGGCAATTCATATTCGGAAAATTCGTTCACCAGCGTGACCGCGCACTATTTTGTGGGCCGCTGGACGCTGGATTTCAGGGCGTCTAACAGCGACGGCAAAGGCACCGGGCTTCAGGGAGACGGTGGCAACAACAATGCAGGCAACGACAATGTCCTTGTCGCGCGCCAGATATCCGGTGACGTGGTCAATGTCGGTTACAGCTATGCCGACGGCTCGAAGGTTTCTCCCAACTACAATCTGGCGACCAATTTCAACGTGCTGGATCCGGCGCAGTACGAAATCTACGCCACTTTCGACCAAGATTATATCCACCGCAACAGCGGCCGCGACGCCGCTTTTGATGCCGAATACACCCTGGACAGCGGCTTCCTGTCGTCTGTCAAGGTGGGTGCGCGTACCGAGACGGTCGAGGTATTCAACGGCAACGCCGCCGCCAGTTATCCGGCTCTGAGCCTGAACGATCCCACACCGGCAACCAGTCTACGCGCCAACGAAATCCTTGGCCTAAACTACGGTTCGGTCGTCAACAACCTGTTTGACGGTCAGACGGGGGCATTCCCGCGAACGATTCTTTCCGGAACTGTCGACATGACTGCCGCGCGCAATTTCCTTGGTGCAACGGCGCCTTCGTTCGATTCCAATGGCGCAAAAGCGACCATCAACCAGGTCGAACAGAAGACCGATGCCGTTTATGCCAAGTTCAATTACAAGGGCGACGCGTTCGGAATGCCCTATCACGGTGACGTGGGCGTGCGTCAGGTCAAGATGCAGCGTCATATCTTCGGCTACACGCTCGTCGGTTCCAATGCCCTGCCGACAACCGCCGATCGGGATTTCAATTCGACCTTGCCGAATCTCAACCTGATCGTCGAGCCAACCTCAAAGATCAACTTGCGCTTCTCAGCCGCCAAGGTTGTTGCCCGGCCCGATCTCAGCTCGACAGGCGTCGGTATCTCGCTGGCACCGGTCAGCATGACAGGTAGCGCCGGCAATCCGGACCTAAAGCCCTATTCAGCCACCCAATACGATCTGACGGCGGAATGGTATTTTGCGCCGGCCAGCATGGTATCGTTGGGGCTGTTCAAGAAGGATGTCTCTGCGTTCACAATCAACATGCAGACCACGGAAGAACACCCCGAGGCGCCGAACAATACCCTGACCGGCTCGGCCGCCTACACCTATCAAGTGACGCGCCCGACCAACGGCACGAACGGCGAGGTGCAGGGCTTTGAATTCAATTATCAGCACGCTCTGTCTTTCCTGCCCGCCCCCTTTGACGGACTGGGCTACGCCATTACCTATACCCATTCGGACAGCAAGACGCCAAGCATTGACGGTATTACAGGGAAGGCATTGCCATTGCCCTATTCGTCGAAGGATAGCGGCAATATCATTGCCTATTACGAGAAGGGGGCATTCAGCGGTCGTATCGGATATGGATATCGTAGCGCGTACCTCCTCTACCAGGGCGGTGCATCCAGCGGCGGCAGCGGCTGGGCGGCTGGGCGCGGTCAGTGGGATGCTTCGGCCTCATACAAGCTCACTGACGTCTTCAAGCTGAACTTTGAGGCTGTCAATATCGGCAAGGATCTCAACAGCTTCTATGCTGGTGACAAGTCCCGCCTGTTAAGCTCCTATCTCGACGACCGGCGTATTTATCTCGGCGTTTCCGCTGCCTTCTAGTTCTCCCGACGGCGTGGATCTCATTCCTCGGCCCTAACTCCGATGGTGCTCTTTTGCCCGTAGCACCATCGGCCTTTTTCTGTTTTGGAGATGACTTATGCGACAGTTCCTGGTTATCACGGTTTTGGGTCTTGCGATGGCGCAGGGCGCCAGTAGTCAGGCCTATTCCGCTACCTCCTCTGATGTCCTGATCTATGGATGTACGCCCGCAGGCATAACCGCAGCCCTCGAAGTGCGGCGTCATGGTCACAGCGTACAGCTGCTGTGTCCCGGGAGCCATATCGGTGGTCTTAGCGCCAATGGGCTGGGTTTTGCCGACGCAGGCGATCATGATGCAGTTGGCGGACAGGCACTTCAATTTTACCGCGATGTGAAGGCGTACTACACCGCCAAGGGATATACGGGATCGACGCGCGGACAGACGGCCGAGTCGCAATCGCCTGTGGATCGGGAAACAATGTGGATTTTTGAGCCCCATGTCGCGGAAGCGATCTATACGCGGTGGCTCAGCGATGCCGGCGTGAAACCTGTGTTCAGGCAGGCGCTACTGCTCGACACCAAAAAAGGCGTCGAAAAAGACGGCGCGCGTATCCGCAAGATCCACACGGTTGACGGACATACCTACGCGGGCCGCGTATTTATCGACGCGACCTATGAAGGCGACCTGCTGGCCATGGCAGGGGTTTCCTACACGATTGGCCGAGAAGCCAATGCTGTATATGGCGAAACTCTGAATGGCATACAGGCCGCGAATTCAACCAATCACCAGTTTGTCAAAGATATCGACCCCTATGTGGTGCCTGGCAATCCCGCAAGCGGGCTATTGCCGCGCATATCTGCCGAACCGCCTGGGCAGGACGGGGACGGTGACCAACGCATCCAAGCCTATAATTACCGCCTGTGCATGACGAAGGATCCTGGCAATCGTGTGGCTTTCCGCAAGCCGGATAATTACGATCCTCAGCAGTACGAAGTTCTGGGACGTTATCTGGATGCCGGTTTTCGGGGGCCTTTTGGTATCTTCGCGGCGATCCCGCATGGCAAGACCGATACGAACAACTACGGTGCATTCTCCACCGATGATATCGGCATGAACTATAGCTACCCGACGGGAAGCTATGCGGAACGGGAGAAAATTGCAGCCGAGCATCGCTCGTATCAGGAAGGCTTTTTCTGGTTCCTGCAACATGACCCACGCGTGCCGATGGACGTGCGCGAAGCCACGTCCGCCTGGGGACTTTGTGCCGATGAATTTACCGACAATGGCAATTGGCCGCACGAATTATACATTCGCGAAGGACGCAGAATGGTTTCGGATTTCGTGATGACCGAAAACCATTTGCGCGGATCGACGCCGACACCGGAGCCCGTCGGTCTTGGGTCGTATAATCTCGATTCTCACAATAGCCGCCGCTATGTGGATGCTAAGGGTCATGTTCGTAACGAAGGCAACATCGAAGTCTCTCCGGGCAGAGTTTACGAGATTAGCTATCGTGCCATTGTGCCGAAAGAAAACGAGGCATCCAACCTGCTGGTGCCCGTGGCGGTATCGGCCAGCCATATCGCTTACGGGTCCATCCGCATGGAACCCGTTTTTATGATCCTGGGCCAATCAGCCGGTGCTGCCGCTTCGTTGTCTCTTGAAGAGGGTGTGCCGGTACAAGCGATCAGCTATGACAAGCTCCGCGGGCTTCTTTTGGATGAGGGACAGCATCTGACGTCAAAGTAGCGGCTTATCCCGAACGACCGACATCAAATCGGAGATATCCGAACTAGACCTTTCTTTGAGCCCGGCGATGATGCGATGTCGATCGCCATCCGGATGGGTTTGGCTGAGCTTGGTCGTGCCTTCGATGGTGTCGATATGGATGCGGAAGGACCGTATTTTGGGCAGCAGAAAGGCCACTCGCCCTTCGGCGGCCATGTCGATCGTCCACGGATCGTCAAATCCATTTTCGGCGACTTCAATTGTTCGGCGCAAGACTTCGGTTTGGCCAGCGTCGTCCTCAATGACTTCCAGCTTGCCGCGCACATGGGCGGCGACATAGTTCCAGGTCGGCACCTCTGGTTTTTCGACATACCAGCGCGGTGAAATATAGGCGTGCGGGCCAGCAAAGATGACCAGTACCTTGTCGCCGGTCTGCATGGCCCTGGCCTGTGGATTGCGCCCAGCCATATGCCCTATCAAGGTTTTGGTGCTGTCATCCGTCTCGAAAACGATGGCTGTGGTAGTGGCAGACAGGTTTGGCAGGATCAGGGTGGCGAAGGGATAGTCGCGCACTATGGTGGCTGGGTCCGCGGCTATATAGGGTTCGGCGCGGAAAAGGCTGGGGCTCATATTTCTTCCTGACTGTTCGGCGTGCTGAAAAGACACAGACGGCCGGTAATCATACCCATACCTCCCTGCCGGACAACATTCATAAAAAGCGGAGCGGGTGGTGAGCCTGCGTCACCGCTGCCTCCGGTCTTTGCATCCTGACAGTCACAAATCCTTGATCTAGCTTGACTTCATCGGCCATGAGGCCAGACGCATTTTCGGCTCTATCGCCAATAGTGCCTGCGCGCGTGGTTTTAGTGGTGACTCTGGCGCACCACACGCGACATTTTTTGCAATGCGGCATAGTCTGCTGCTGGCCCCAGTCTGATCAGTCCACGAGGATATACACATGACCAAGTCTTTTCTGCTTCTTGTCTCAGCCTCGGCTTTTGCTTTGGCGCTGACCGTCGGCCCCGTCGTGGCCCAGACCCCAGCACCGACCCCACCGGACAGCCAGGCCAATCTGAAACCCTTAATCAACGCTGGCGGTACGGAACTGAAATTTGACTGGCCGATGCTAAAGATAGGCACGGGCGAATATAGCGAAGGACCCACCGGCGTCACGGTTTTCAGCTTCGACAAGAAGGTCATGGCGGCCGTGGATGTGCGAGGTGGCGCACCTGGCACGGTCAATACCGATCTGGCGCGGCTGGGCTATCCGACCTCGGATTTCGACGCGGTCGTTTTTGCCGGCGGTTCGGCCTACGGCCTGGAAAGCACCACGGCGGTGGCCAGCGCGCTCAAGGATGACGGCAGGAATACCGGCAACTGGGATTCCATCGCGGTGGCACTGGGCGCGATCATTTTCGACTATGGCGACCGTCGTCTCAACGAAATCTATCCAGACAAAAAACTGGCTCAAGCGGCCTATCGCGCCGCTCAGCCGGGTGTTTTCCGCAATGGCGCGGCTGGGGCCGGACGCATGACCATGTCGGGTTACTTCTTCGGTTGCAAGGCGCACTCCGGGCAGGGCGGCGCGTTTCGCCAGATTGGCGACCTGAAGGTCGCTGTCTTTACCGTAGCCAACCCTTACGGCGTGGTGGTTAACCGGGACGGCAAGTTGGCCGCCTGTTACAACGATGCCGGCTGGCCAGCCGATATCACGGTCAATGATTTGATGCATAACCTGCCGGAAAGCCGCAAGGCCGGATGGGCCACGCCGAGCGGGCCGATGCATAACACGACGATCAGCCTAGTGGTCGTAAATCAAAAGATGGATGCGGCGGAACTTCAACGTCTGGCGATCCAGGTTCATACCTCCATGGCGCGTGGCATCCAGCCCTTCTCGACGATGAATGACGGCGACGCGCTCTACGCCGTATCCACCGGCGAGATCGAGGCCGACAAGGGGATTGCCGACAGCACCGAAATCGGCGCCATCGCTTCCGATCTGATGTGGGACGCTATCCTCAATTCTGTGCCCCCACAGGACCCGTTGCCGGTTATCACACCGCAGCCGGCTGTTTCTGCAAAAGCCTTGGCGGGTTACGCGGGCGACTACCGGTTCTCAAACTTTGTCACCGTCTCGGTCACCGAAAAGGACGGTAAGCTGTTTGGCCGGGCTACCGGTGTGCGCAAGGCGTTCAATGTGCCGCTCGATCAGGCGGTGGAATTGGTGCCGTCGGGGCCCGGCACCTTCGCTGTGCCCGGCCGTTATCCAACGGTGCTCGATTTCAACCAGTCCGGCACGCTTGTCATCAATCCTGGTCTGTGGAAACAGACGGGGATCAAGCAGAAAGCGAAAAAGTAAGACGTTCGGTGCGTGGCGCGCACCGGTCTGGACCGGCTACGCGCCTAGTCACAGGAGCGTCACAAAAACAATCTGATGCCGTGGATACCCACACACGCGAAGGGGATAACAAGAAATGACATCGAGATTTTTCAAGACGGTTAAAGGGAGTGTGTCGGCACGCGCACTCCTGTCGGCCATGCTGGTAAGTGGTGTGCTGAGTGGAATTGGGGCGGTGGCGCAGGCGCAGGCTCAGGAAGCGACCAAGGAAACGGCCGCTCCGACGGCGGATGAGGTCATCGAAGTGGTGGTTACCTCGCAGAAGCGCCGGCAGCGCCAGATCGACGTGCCGGTAGCGGTCAATGTATTGAGCGCCGATACGCTGGAAAAGCGCAATATCCAGACGGTCCAGGACCTGTCCTATTCGGTGCCGGGTCTGATCCTGCGTTACGACGGTCCGGGCTCCTCGCAGATCTTCCTGCGCGGCGCCACCAATATTCGGGGTTCGGATGCCCTGGTCTCGTCTTATATGGATGATGTACCGGTGACCCTGACCGGCGGCTTCCGCCAGGTCGATCTGCGCGCGCTCGATCTCGAACGGGTGGAAGTCCTGAAGGGGCCGCAGGGCACGCTCTACGGACAGGGCGCCATGGCGGGCACCGTGCGGTTTATCACCAAGAGTCCGAACCTCAACCGCGTGGATGGCTTTTTCAAGGGCGATGTCTCTTCGATCGACAAGGGCGACACCAATACCAAGGTATCCGGCGCCGTCAGCCTGCCGTTGATTAAGGGCACGCTCGGCCTGCGTCTGGCTGGCGACTATGAAAGCGGCGGCGGTTGGATCGACCAGCCCGGCCTCGGCATCAAGGACGGCAACAACCAGGACATATACAATTTACGCGCCAAACTGCTGTGGAAGCCGACCGAAGATTTCGACCTGACAGCCACGGCCACAACCTATTCGATGAAGAGCAAATTTGGTCTCGATTACGAAAATCCGGACCGTACCCGACCTGTGCCAGTCAGCCCGGATTATGACCTGCTACCGCCGCGCCATGATCGCTCGCAAATCCTGAACGTCACAGCCAATTATAAGACGGGCATCGGCCGCCTGACCAGCTCAACCAGCTTTGTCGAGCTCGACCGCAACTACGCCACCACCTATATCGCCGGGCCGAAGACGACCTCGGCGGCTGTTCAGAACGAAGGCTTCGACGGCATCACCGATCGCGCCCAGCAGTTCACCCAGGAAATTCGTCTGACCTCAGAAGGCACGGGGCCATGGCAATATACGGTGGGTGCCTTTTACAAGGATGCTGAAGGTAATCTCGACGACCAGGGCATCTCCTACTATGCAGGCGGGACCTATCCGTTTACTTACCGCAAATATGACACGTCGAAATCGGTCTCGGCCTTTGCCGACATCGGCTACAAGATCACCGACAAACTGCTGATCGGCGCCGGCATTCGGTCCTTCAAGGATGATGAAACGGCGACCGATCTGGCGGGCACGGTGCAGAAGGCGACCTTTGATTCGACCGATCCGCGTGTCTATTTCACCTATGCTCTGACGCCGAAGTGGAACCTCTATGGCAATATTTCCAAGGGTTTCCGGTCGGGCGGTTTCAATGGTGCCGGTCTGCCGCCCTACAATCCTGAAAAGCTCATGAACTACGAACTGGGTACTAAGGGTATTGTCGCCGACGGCAAGGTGCGCTTCGACATCGCGGCCTATTACAGCAAATATGACGATGCCCTGCGCACCGGCCAGTTCTTCAACTTCCCGGCCGGCTATATCAGCTATACCCGCAATATCGGCGAGATGGAGATCAAGGGATTGGAGGGCACGATCGACTGGCGTGTCACCCCCGCCCTGACGCTGTCGGCCAATGCTGCCTATATCGACGGCGAGGTCACCAAGATCAATCTGGCAGCCGGGGAAACGACCAACTTCCAGGTCGGTGACGGTCTGGATTATGCGCCGAAATTCTCCTCCACCATCGCGGCGGATTACAGCTTCGACTGGGCGGCCAATATGCCGGGTTTTGTCCACGTCGACTATGTCTATCGCGACAAGACCTACGCCACGGATGACTCGATCCTCGTCCCGCGCACTCAGGCCTCCGACCGGATAAGCCTGCTCAATGCCCGGATTGGCGTGACCTGGTCCGATATCACAGCGGAACTTTACGTCACCAACCTGACGAATGAGAACCTGCTGGTCGATCCTTACGACGCCTGGAAACAGTCGTCGCGCACCAAGCCGCGCACCATCGGTGTCAGCCTGTCGCGTACCTTCTGATAACTGTACCGGCCCGCCGCTTTTATCGTGGCGGGCCAATTTCATTTTGTGGAGTGCCTGATGAGCAAAGACGATTTTATGGGTCATCCCAAAGGCCTGGCCTATATCGCCTTTACCGAAGCGTGGGAGCGGTTCTCCTTCTACGGCATGCAGGCGTTACTTATGCTCTATATGACCGGCCGCCTGCTGACGCCGGGCGTGGTTGATCACGTCTGGGGGTTCAATGCATTCCGGTCGTTGGTCGAAAGCGTCACCGGACCGTTGTCAGTGCAGGCGCTGGCCGCGCAAATATTCGGCATCTATGTCGCCCTGGTCTATTTTGGTCCGGTGGTGGGCGGGTTGATCGGCGACCGGCTGATAGGCCGCACACCGGCCGTGCTGACCGGCGCATTGCTACTGGCCGCCGGGCATTTCCTAATGGCCTTCGAACCGGCCTTCCTGCCGGCACTGGGTTGCATTATCTGTGGCGCGGGACTGCTGAAAGGCAATCTGGCGGCGCAGGTCGGCGCGCTCTATCCAGACGGCGATCGGCGGATCGACGACGGCTATACCCTGTATGTTACGTCGGTGGTGGTCGGGGCTTTTGTCTCGCCGCTCGTCTGTGGCACGCTCGGCGAGCTTTACGGTTGGCACTATGGCTTCGGGGCCGCAGGTATAGGCATGCTGGTCGGAATTGGCATTTATTTACGTGGCCTGAAACATTTCAAGGCGCCCGCGAAGAAAACAGAAGCGCAGTCGGCACGGATGACTAGTGCCGAGTGGGGACGAATTGGGGTGCTGTGTGGACTGATCCTGATCACCTCGCTGTTCTGGACCGTACAATCGCAGATATGGAACACCTATCCGGTATGGCTGCGTGACGACGTCAGCCTCGGTATCGGCTTTGGCCTCAGCATACCTGTCACATGGTTTCAGTCGCTCGACGCCTTCGCCGTATTGGCCCTGACGCCTGTGACCATGGCTATGTGGAAAGCGCTGGGAAAGCGTGGGCTGGAGCCCAGCGATATCGCCAAGCTTGCCATTGGCTGCGCTCTGTTTGGCGGTGGTTGTCTATTGCTCAGCATAGGCCAGTGGGTGGCCGGGAGTGGCAAGGTTGCCGTGATCTGGCCGCTGGTCTTTCACTTTGTTATCGGCGCGGGATATTTGCTGTGTTCACCCGTTGCTCTGGCGTTGGTCGCCCGCAGCGCGCCCGTTCAGGTGAAATCGATGATGGTCGGCGGTCACTATATTGGCTTGTTCATTGCCGGCATTTTTTCCGGCTGGCTCGGCCGTTTTTACGAGCCCTTGCATCCACCGCTATTCTGGTTGTTACATGCAGGGATTGGTTTGGCGGGTACGCTTATATTGCTCGCACTTTATGCGCCGTTGTGCCGAATCTTGTTGCCGAAGCCCGTATAGTTGGAGTGCCGGATGGATACGCATGAAGAGGATCGCGGCGCCGCCTACAACCCGCCGTCACGCAAGACCATTCCGCCTTTCGAGGCTTTGCGCGCCTTCGATGCCGTGGCGCGTCTCGGCGGTGTACGCCAAGCAGCCAGGAGCCTCGGCCGTGACCATGCGGTCATCAGTCGCCACCTGAAAACGTTGGAACAATGGACCGGCGCGCGCTTGATCGAACGCACGGCGCGCGGCGTGGTCCTGACCGAGGATGCCCGGCGCTACCATAAGGATATCGCCAACGCGATGGACGCTATTGCCGCCTCCACCATCGATCTGATGCGGCGGGGCTATCACAATCATCTCAACATTGCCTGTTCGCCCGGCTTTGCACTGCACTGGATGTCGCGCCGGGTCGGCATGTTCGAGAAGCTGCATCCGGATGTCGATATCGAGCTGCGTTCGCTCGACCGCAACGCCTTGGCGGGACTCAACGAGTCCGACATCGAGATCCGTTTTGTTCCTGCCTACCGCGTCACGGTCAAGTTGCCGGCGGACATGCGCGCCCAGGAGGTGGCCAGTGTCGCAGTCATGGCCGTCGCCTCGCCGGAATATCTCGCCCAGGCAGGACCGATCGAGACGCCGCGCGACCTAATCCACCAGCGCATGCTGCATGAGATGGACTTCGACAGCTGGGCGCACTGGCTGGCCGCTCACGGGGTCTATGACGAACTAGACCTGACCGGCCCGCGCTTGTGGCAGGGGCACCTGACACTCGATGCCGCCCTGCACGGACGCGGGGTGGCGCTGGTCAATGCGCTGGTCGGGCAGGCGTTTTTCAAGTCTGGTCAACTGGTGGAAATTGGCCGCGGTAATCCGGCTTTCCAGCCCTATACCGAGGGAAAATACCTCATCATCGGTCGCGCCGATCGTTGGGAGACACCACTGATACGGCGCTACCGGCGTTGGCTGATCGATGAACTGAACCGGGAATTGGCCAGTTTCCGCCGCCCGGCAGCCTGACTGTCTGAGATAGACTAAGTCATTGTACTGTATGGCATATTTCCAGTCATGGTGTTTTGGACGCACCGCCTTTTCCGTGGTACGCACCTTCGCCGGAAGGGGTTTCGAGCGTAGAGGTTGAGCGTCAACTTACACACTGAGGGATTGCCTTTGTCACGCTTGCAGACGCCGGGGATGCCGGCAATGGTTTCCCCGATCGAGGACGGTTTCTCCGATAATGATGTCGGCGACATGACCGAGCTCTATGCCGGCCAACTGATGCCGGATTTCCAGGTCCATACCCTGAAAAATACCCATCGCGCCTTCGCCACGCGTGTCATCCGCCGCGGCGGTCCGGTCAAGCCGTTGGCCTATGCGTCGCGCACGCTCGAGGACTTTCCGATCCACGCCAACGGCCCAAAAAGTGAAGCCGTTTATGATCTCTACGACTATGTCTCGCGCAATCGCGTGGCCGGTCTGCTGATCATGAAGAACGGCGAAATCGTTCACGAACGCTACGAGCTAGGCAATGCGCCTTCTGAACACTGGGTATCGATGTCGATGGCCAAGTCGGTGGCCACCACGCTTGTCGGCTGCGCCATCCGCGACGGCTATATCCAGAGCGTGGAAGAGCCGCTGACGGCCTATCTTCCGGAACTGACCGGCTCGGCCTATGAGGGTGTCTCCATCCGCCAGCTGATGCAAATGACATCGGGGGTCAAGTGGGACGACACCCAGGTCAATGCAGCCTCCGAACGCCGGCAGATGCTGGCTCTACAGGTAGCGCAGAAGCCGGGCGAGATCATGCGTTTAATGGCGTCTCTGCCACGCGTCGCCGAGCCCGGCACCCGGTGGAACTATTCGACCGGCGAGACCCATGTGGTCGGCGCCCTGGTCCACGCTGCCACCGGCAAGTGGCTGTCCGACTACCTCTCCGAGCGCATCTGGTCGCGGCTCGGTATGGAAGCCGATGCCTATTGGTGGCTGGAGTCGCCGGGCGGCTTGGAAGTGGCCGGTTCCGGGTTATGCGCACCCTTGCGGGACTATGCTCGTTTTGGCCGGTTCATCATGAACGGCGGCGTGATCGACGGCGAATCTGTCCTGCCCGAAGGCTGGATGGCCGAGGCCGGAGTGTCGCGCATGGTCGGCGGTGAACGGCTCGACTATGGCTATATGTGGTGGACCGTCCCTGACATCAACGGATCCCTGGCCGATGGCGCCTATGCGGCGCGCGGCATCTTCGGCCAGTACATGTACCTCAATCCGGCGCAGGATGTGCTGATCGCGGTGCTCAGTTCGCGTGCCAAGCCGCGCGGCGCCGAGGCCATTCTCGACAACGATTTCTTCAATTCCACCGTAGAGGCGCTGCGCTGATGGACACCTATCCAAGAAATGAATTCGAGCGTTCCACGTCTGATTGGCAGGCAGCCGACCGCGCCCACCATCTGCATTCCTTCACCGATCCGGCCGTCATTCGCGACAAGGGCTCGCGTATTATTACCGGTGCGGAGGGATGCTATGTATTAGACAGCGACGGTCGCCGTATTCTCGACGGCATGGCCGGCTTGTGGTGCGTCAATGTCGGCTATGGTCGCCCTGAGCTGGCCGATGCGGCCCAGGCTCAGATGACGGCCTTGCCCTATTATAACAACCACTTCCAGAGCGCCACGCCGACGATGATCGAATTGGCGGAGACCCTGGCGGAACTGACACCGGACGGCATCAACCACTTCACCTTCGCCAATTCGGGCTCGGAGGCCAATGAGGTTATTATCCGGCTCGTGCGCTACTACTGGCAACTGATGGGTAAGCCTGAAAAGCGCACCCTTATCAGCCGCACGCTGGCCTATCACGGCTCGACGGTAGCGACCTCAAGCCTGGGCGGTATGCCCCTGATGCATGCCAATGACGGCGGCGTGCTGCCGCAGATCACCCATATCGAGCATCCGCATTGGTATGTGAATGGCGGCGGGCTCTCACCGGCTGAATACGGTCTGAAGGCGGCGCAGGCACTGGAAGCGCGCATCCTTGAACTAGGCGCCGACACAGTGGCGGCCTTTATCGGTGAGCCTGTACAGGGGGCGGGCGGCGTAATTGTGCCGCCGGAAACCTACTGGCCGGAAATCCAGCGTATTTGCCGCAAGTATGACGTATTGCTTATCGCCGACGAAGTCATTTGCGGTTTCGGGCGTACCGGTTCCTGGTTCGGGTCGCAAACCTTCGGCATAGAGCCCGACTTTATGCCAATGGCCAAGGGGTTGTCCTCCGGCTACATCCCGGTTGCGGCGGTGGGCGTCCATGACCGCATCTTCGACGTGATTGAAAAGGGCGGACTGTGGCCGCATGGCTATACCTATTCCGGCCATCCCGTGGCCTGCGCCGTGGCTTTGGCCAATATCGGGATCATCAAACGCGAAGGTCTGGTCGGGCGCGTACGTGACGATATCGGCCCATATTTCCAATCCCGGCTGGAAGACCTGGCGCAGAACCATCCACTGGTTGGTGAACGCCGCGGCGTCGGCCTGATGGCGGCACTGCAACTGGTGCGCAACAAGGCGACGCGTGAAGTCTGTACCCCAGAGGACAACGCCGCCATCTTCTGTCGCGAGACCTGTTACGACAAGGGGCTCATCGCGCGCGCCGTCGGGCAATCCATGGTGATGAGCCCGCCCCTGACCATAACTCGGAACGAAATTGACGAGATGGTCGCCATCCTGACCCGCGCGCTTGATGCCACGGCCCAAAAGCTTGGATATATCTGACATGACGTCTCCGCATAACCTGTCCTCCGCCGGCGCCAAACTGTTGTTCGAGACCTCAGCCTTTGCCGAGGGGCTGGGCATGAGACATCGAACCACTGCCACCTTCGCGGTCATCAATCCGGCGGATGACAGCCATATCGCCGATGTGCCCGATATGGGCGCGGCGGAAGCCGAGGCGGCGGTAGTCGCTGCGAAGTCAGCCTTTGCCGACTGGTCTGCCCTGACGGCGCGGGCCCGGGCCGATATCCTTAGGCGTTGGTACGACCTGATCCTCCAAAGCAAGGATGCGCTGGCTGAACTCCTCACTCTTGAGCAGGGTAAGCCGCTGGCCGAGGCTCTCGGCGAAATCGTCTTCGGTGCGCAGTTCATCGAGTGGTTCGCCGAAGAGGGTAAGCGCCTCTATGGCGACATCATCCCGAGCCATGCGTCGGACAAGCGCTGCCTGGTGCTGAAACAGCCGATCGGCGTGGTGGGTGCCATCACGCCGTGGAATTTCCCAAGCTCGATGATCACACGCAAGGTGTCGCCGGCGCTGGCGGCGGGCTGTACCATCGTCATCAAGCCAGCCGAGGATACGCCCTTATCGGCGCTCGCGCTGCAAATGCTGGCCGAGGCCGCCGGCTTTCCGCACGGTGCCCTGTCGGTTGTGACCGCCAAACGTGCAGAAGACGTTGCCGATGTGCTGACTACGCACCCGGACGTGCGCAAGATATCCTTCACTGGCTCGACCCGCGTTGGCAAGCTGCTGATGCAGCAATGTTCTGGCACGGTGAAGAAGCTGTCGCTCGAACTGGGCGGTAATTCGCCCTTTATCGTGTTTGACGATGCTGATCTCGACGCGGCCGTGGCGGGGGCGATTGTCACCAAGTTCCGCAATGCCGGTCAGGCCTGTGTCGCTGCCAACCGCATCTATGTCCAGTCGGGTGTCATGGCGGAATTTGCCGCACGGCTGAAGGCGGCTATCGCGGACATGCCGGTTGGGCCGGGCTTGGAAGCGGGCACACGCATTGGGCCGCTGATCAACCAGGCTGCCGTCGATAAGGTCGGCAGTCTGGTGAAGGATGCCGTCGAGAAGGGCGCCTATCTGGCGCTCGGCGGCGCCCTGCATGAACGTGGCGGCCAGTATTTTGCCCCGACCTTGCTAACGGGGGCTACGCGGGAGATGGACATATTCAGCACCGAGATTTTCGGTCCCGTGGCGGCGCTTTATTCCTTTGAGACCGAGGCTGAGGTTATCGCACTGGCAAATGACACCCCCTATGGCCTGGCCGCCTATTACTGGACGCGCGACATTGGTCGGGTCTTCCGTGTGGGTGAGGCGCTGGAATATGGCCTGCTGGGCGCGAACGAAGTCCTGACTTCCAATCCGGCCACGCCTTTCGGAGGCATGAAGGAATCCGGTCTGGGTCGTGAGGGTTCCAAATACGGCCTCGAAGACTTTATCGAGATCAAGTACCTCGCCTTGGGTGGAATCTAGGGGCGGCATCTAACTTCTTAAATTACGGACACAAATCATGACCACCAATGCCGAACTATATACCCGCCGTATCGTTGCCATTCCTAAAGGCGTGGTCAACGGTCTTCAGGTGTTTGCCGCCCGGGCTGAAAATGCCGAGATATGGGATATCGAAGGTCGTCGTTATATCGACTTCGCCGCTGGCATCGCGGTTTGCAATACAGGCCACCGTCACCCGAAAGTGGTCGCGGCGGTTGAAGCCCAGCTTAAGGCGTTCAGCCACACTGCGTTTCAGGTCATGCCCTATGAAGGCTATGTCGCACTGGCCGAACGGCTGAATGCCATCGCGCCCATTGCGGCCCCCACCAAGACCATCTTCTTCAATACCGGCGCCGAGGCGGTTGAGAATGCGGTGAAAATTGCCCGCGCCGCCACCGGCCGCACTGGCATCATCGCCTTTTCCGGCGCCTTCCATGGCCGCACCCTGATGACCACGGCACTCACTGGCAAGGTGGCGCCCTATAAAAAGCGGTTCGGCACCCTGCCTGCTGAGATCTGGCGCGTCCCGTTCCCGGTGTCACAATACGGTGTGACTGTCGAAGACAGTCTCAAGATGCTCGACAGTATCCTGCGAACCGACGCCGATCCCGATCAGGTGGCAGCGATCATCATCGAGCCGGTCCAGGGCGAGGGTGGTTTTCATATCGCCCCACCGGAACTGCTCAATGCCTTACGTAAGGTGTGCGATGAGCATGGCATTCTGCTGATCGCCGACGAGGTCCAGACCGGCTTCGCACGTACCGGCAGGATGTTCGCCATGCAGCACAGTGGCGTCGAACCCGACCTGATGACCATGGCCAAGGCGCTGGGCGGCGGTTTCCCGATTTCGGGTGTCGTCGGACGGGCGGAGATAATGGATACGGTGGATGGCGGCGGTCTGGGCTCGACCTATGGCGGCGCGCCTCTCAGTTGTGCGGCGTCGCTGGCCGTTCTGGACGTCATCGAAGAAGAAAATCTCGTGGCGCGTGCCACTGCTATCGGTGAGCGCCTGCGCAATCGCTTTACGCAGTGGTCGCAGCGTAATGATCTCCAGCCGGTCACGAATATACGCGGCCTCGGTGCCATGAACGCCTTTGACCTGCCGGATGCGACCACGGTCAAGACCGTCATCGGCAAGGCCTTTGAGGCGGGCTTGATCCAAATTTCCTGCGGGGTCTTTGGTGAAACCCTGCGGTTCTTGCCACCCTTAACTATCTCAGACGCCCTGATCGATGAGGGACTGGATGTGTTGGAAGGCGCACTTGTCCGATGACTGAGGGGCTGCTTAGGCAAAAAACAGCCATCATCGGCTGCGGCCTGATTGGTGACAGCTGGGCGGCCCTTATGACCGCTCACGGCCACGACGTTGCCGCTTGGGATCCGTCTCCGACGGCGCTGGCCGATTTCGAGAAACGAGTTGAAAAAGCCCGCCAGCAAGTGTGGCAACTGATGCCGACAGGGAGACCCGATACCGGTCGCCTGACCCTCACCGATGAGCTGGAAACAGCGCTTGTCGGTGCGACATGGGTGCAGGAAAATGCGCCGGAAAAGCTGGAACTCAAGCAGGACCTTTACGCGCAGATCGAGGCGGCTGTCGGCGATGAGGTTGTCATTGCCAGCAGTACCTCGTCCCTGACCTGGTCAGAGCTTACGGTCGGGATGAAGCGACCGCAACGCCTGATTACGGCGCATCCGTTCAATCCGCCGCATCTGATGCCGCTGGTGGAAATCTACGCCCGCGATGAGGATATCCGCGCCCGCAGCGTAACCTTCTATGCCGGCATGGACCGCCAGCCGGTGGTTCTGAAACGCGACGCCGTGGGGCATATCGCCAACCGGCTGGCTTCAGCCTTGTGGCGCGAGGCGGTCAATATCGTGGCCGAGGACATAGCCGATGTCAGCGCAGTGGATGCCGCTTTGGTGCACGGGCCCGGTCTTCGCTGGTCGGTGGTCGGCGCGCATATGGCCTATCACCTGGGGGGTGGCGTTGGTGGCATGGAAGCTTATCTCAAACACCTCGGCCCCAGCCAGGAACGACGCTGGTTTGCCCTGGGTTCGCCCAAGCTGACGCCGGAGGTATGCGCAAAGCTGGTGGCGGGTGTCGCCGAGGAAGCCGCCGGACGCTCTGTCGATACTCTGGCCGGTGAACGCGATGCAGCGCTGATCCGCATCCTGAAGGTCAACCCATGACGGGGCCGGTGCGTATTGCCTTGATCCATGCCCTGGAAGAATCGGTCCTGCCTATTCGGGCGGCCTTCGCAAACCTGTGGCCGGAGGCTTATACCTTCGATCTGCTCGATACCTCACTGGCAGTCGATCTGGCGCATGCAGGTAAGCTGGATGACGCCATGATGACGCGTTTTCAGACCCTGGCTGACTATGCCCTGGCTAGCGAGGGCAAGGGTGGTCGGACCCAAGGCATACTTTTTACCTGTTCGGCCTTCGGTCCGGCGATCGAGGCGGTGAAAGCGCGCGTCTCAGTGCCGGTATTGCGGCCGAATGAAGCTGCCTTCGAAGCGGCGCTGGAGCTGGGGAACAGGATCGGTCTTGTCGTGACGTTCGCGCCGTCTCTGGACGCCCTCAAACGAGAACTGCTCGACATGGCGGCTGTCCGTGGTCGAAAAATCGATGTCCACGCTGTTCTGGCGGACGGCGCCTTGGCAGCTTTAAAATCCGGCGACGCAGACCGTCATGATCAACTGGCAGCGCACGCCGCCGCAAGCCTTGGCGATGTGGATGCGATCGTTCTGGGCCAGTTTTCTTTGGCGCGCGCTGGCTCGGCAATTGAGATCAGCACGGGTCGTCCTGTGGTTACCACGCCGGAAAGCTCAGTTGAGAGACTGCGGCGAAGGGTTTCTGACATCTGACGGGACAGCGACCGTCCCCGCAACCCGTTTCCCACACAAGTACGATGTTGAAATAAAGCATATGGCTAGTTTCAACGTTCAAAATCATGCCCAAGTTTCAGCATCGCGGTCTTACGCTGTTCGACGGCAGATGTTTCAAGCGCCTTTTGAGCTTCCGCCATCTCGGTCGTAGATCCTTGCCTGCAACGATCGGCGAAAGCTGTCCTGAATACATACGCATTTTTGAGCCTTGCAGATATGGCCTATTTACAGGCTTGCAAAAGGCAACGGCACAGGTTTATCTACATTAAGTCAGACAAAAAGCCCAGGTTAGGTTTCCTGGGGGAGAGCCGGATATACCGGTCGTCACACAGGGAAGAACCATATGCGGAATCCATTGCAAAATGTTAGCGCTACCTTTATTTTCGCGATCGCTTTATCAGGCGTCGTGCGCCCCGCTTTCGGGGAGCCCTCGGCGGTTGCGCAAGTATTTCCCGTTCGGGCGGGCATAGATGTCTCAAAGGTGTCGAGACCCATCAGCCGCTATGAATACGGCATGTTTATCGAGCCTATCGGACGCGCGATCGATCGCAGCCTGTGGGCCGAAATGCTGGATGACCGGAAGTTTTATTTCCCAATCGTTGCCGAAGGGCAGGACGCGCCGCCCAAACGGCCGTCGTTCACCGGCCCTGATCGCCATTGGCGCGCTGTCGGGCCGGCTGACTCCGTTAGCATGGACAAGACAGCGCCCTTTGTCGGCGACCAGAGTGCGAAAGTCGCGCTGGTCGGCGACAGTCCGCATGGCATCTCCCAGTCGGGTTTGAGCCTTGTCGCCGGGAAAGCCTATTCCGGTCGTATCGTGGTCTCTATTCCCTCTGGGGCAAAAATATCGGTGTCTTTGGTGTGGGGCGACGGGCCGGCCGATCGTCAGACGCTACGTTTGCCCGTCAGTGGCAGCGCATGGAAGACAGTGCCTGTCACCTTTACCGCCGGGGCGTCTTCTGACGCCGCACGTCTTGAAATTACGGGCACGGGACAGGGGAGCTTTCGTATCGGTGCCGTTTCTTTAATGCCCGCCGACAATCTGGACGGTTGGCGCGCCGACGCCGTACGGGAATTGCGGACACTGAAATCAGGGATGTGGCGCCTGCCGGGCGGCAATTATCTATCCAACTGGGACTGGCATGACGCCCTTGGGCCGCGCGATCAGCGGCGACCAATGTATGATCATTCCTGGAGCGCCATGCAGACAAATGACATCGGCATGGACGAATATATGACGCTTTGCGCCCTTATCGGCACGGAGCCCTATGTGACGGTGAATGCCGGTCTGGGCGACGCCAATTCGGCCGCCGAAGAAGTTGAATATCTCAACGGCCCGGCAACAAGCTATTGGGGGGGCAAGCGCGCGAAGAATGGGCACGCGGCGCCATACGGTATCAAATACTGGAATATCGGCAACGAGCCCTACGGGGACTGGCAAATCGGCAAGACATCGCTGGAATACTATACGATCAAGCACATCGACTTCGCTCAGAGGATGAAACGGGCGGACCCATCGATTACGCTTCTGGCTTCGGGTGCCATGCCGGACCAGCGCAAATGGCCCGGGGTCGACAAGGAGAATGCCAATCTACAGAGCATTTTACCGAAATTCGGCACCGAACTGGATTGGACGGGCGGGCTGATTGCCAATGCGTCGGGCTATTTTGATGGGATCACCGAGCACTGGTATGACACGGCGGAAAAGCGTCCGAACGCGCCGCCTGAGGACGAACTTCTGGAATTTGCCCGCCAGCCTTCCAACAATGTGCTGATGAAGGCGGAGGAGTGGAAGATTTACCGCTCCAAATATCCGGTGATCGACAAGAAGGACATGTTCCTGTCGATAGACGAATATGCCTATTTCCCGGCGGCGCCAAACCTCAAGACGTCCTTGGCCTATGCCATGGTGTTGCAGGAAATGCTGCGTCACACCGAGGCTATTCGTATGTCGGCCTTTACCATGGGCAGCAGTACCATGGACATTACGCCAACCCATGCCACGCTCAATTCGACCGGCAAGGTGTTCCAGTTTTATGGTCAGCATTTCGGCGAGGGGGTAATCCCGCTAGACGTCGTCGGCGACACACCCTGGCCGTCACCCAAGTATCCGGTCGGTTTCGACCACCCCCAGGTCGTAGCGGGCAGCTCGACCTGGCCCTTGGATGTCGTCGCCGGTTTGAGCCCCGACCGCAAAAAGCTGATCGTGGGTGTCGTCAATGCGACCACGGCGACGCGGCAGCTCGTCCTGGATTTGAAGGGCATCAACATCGCCGCGAATGGCAAGCTATACAGCTTGAGCGGCCCCAATCTCGAAGCGGCCAATGTCGTTGGGAAAGAGCCCGGCGTAACCATCCAGACTGTCGACATCGCTATGGTCGGTCGCGGGCTTCCCGTGCCGCCCACCTCGGCAGTCGTATATGAATTTGAAATCACAGGCCAATGAGGATCGTTATGAAACCCGTAAATATAGTTGCCGCAGTCGTTTGCCTGGCCTTGCTGGCTGGGCCGCTTCACGCCGCGCCGTCTGTCGGTGTCGAACGCATCACGGTCCACAGTGTATCACTGGAAGGCAATCTGGAAGGCGAGTCGGCGGACCGGACCGTCATCGTCTATCTGCCGCCGGACTATGCGACCAACCCCAAAAAACGCTATCCCGTTGTGTATGCGCTCCATGGGTATTCGATCAATAACGATATCTGGAGCAAGGAAATAAAGGCGCTGGAAAGCATCGAAGGCGCCTATGCGAACGGAACCCAGGGCATGATCATTGTATTGCCCAATTCGCAAACCCTGCACAATGGGTCCATGTATTCCAGTTCGGTGACTATTGGCGACTGGGAAGGCTTTATCACCCACGACCTCGTCAGCTATATCGACTCCCACTATCGCACGATTGCGGATCGGGCCAGTCGTGGCCTTGCAGGGCATTCCATGGGCGGTTACGGTACGCTGCGCCTCGGCATGAAATATCCCGATGTCTATGCCGCGCTCTATGCGATGAGCCCGTGCTGCCTGTCGGCCCGTGGCGCCCCATCGCCTGAGGATGCGGCCCAGCTTGAGGCATTGAAGTCGCCCGAAGAGAGCCAAAAGTTGGGGTTTTTCACGCGCGGAACCCTGGCTGTTTCAGCGGCCTGGGCGCCGAACCCAAAGAACCCGCCCTTCTATCTCGACTTGCCGACCAAGGGCGGGGTGCCCCAGCCTTCCGTTTTGAACCGCTGGGCGGCCAATGCCCCGCTGTCGATGGTTGACCAGTATATTTTCAATTTGCGCCGCTACAAGGCCATTGCCATCGACGTCGGCGATCGCGACGGCCTGAAAGTCGACGCCGAGGATATACACACCGTCATGCAAAATGGCGGCGTGGCGAATAGCTTCGAGATCTATTCCGGTGACCATGTGAGCGGCGTGGCGGATCGCTTCCAGAACCACGTCCTGCCCTTCTTTAGCAAGACGCTCTTCTTTACCCAGCCGGCGGCGAAATAGAGGCGGGCGGGAGTCAGTGGTGACGGTTGAACGCGGCATCGAACACCTGGAGTATGGCGCAGTTGGCAGTTCAGCACATAAAAAATACAGGGAAAAAGGGAAACGAAATGTCTAACATATTACGCTCATGCGCATCCGGATTGGTATTGGCGGCCTGCCTGGCTGTGAGCGCTGCCGCCACCGCCACCCGTGCGGAGACACTGGCGGCACCCCCAGAGTCGTCCATACGGCAAGAGGCGACGGAAAAGGCGGCGGCTTTGGTGGCGCAGTTGACCCTGGATGAAAAGGTGTCGCAGTTGTTGAACGTGGCGCCGTCCATCCCCAGGCTGAACATTCCCGCCTACAACTGGTGGACGGAATCTTTGCATGGCGCCATCGGCGCTGTCCCGACAACCAATTTCCCTGAACCCATCGGGCTGGCCGCGACATTCGACAGCCCCCTGATCAAGGACGTCGCCTCAGCGATCAGCGTAGAGGTTCGCGCGCTTCACACCCTGGGCCGCAAAACCGGACAGCTTGGCCATATCGGGACGGGGCTGGACACCTGGTCGCCCAACATCAATATCTTCAGAGATCCGCGTTGGGGGCGCGGCCAGGAAACCTACGGGGAAGATCCATATCTGACGGCGCAAATGGGGGTGTCCTTTGTGCAGGGTATGCAGGGCAACGATCCTGAAACACCGGATGTCATTGCCACGCCCAAACATTTCGCCGTTCACAGCGGGCCGGAATCGACCCGTCACGTCGCCAACGTCTTTGTGTCGCCGCACGACATGGAAGACACCTATCTGCCCGCCTTCCGAGCAGCGATTGTCGATGGTCACGCAGGCTCGATCATGTGCGCCTATAATCGCATCGACGGCCAGCCGGCGTGTGGCAACGACTTTCTCATGAAGGATCGTCTTAGAACGGCCTGGGGCTTTAAGGGGTATGTCGTTTCCGATTGCGACGCCGTTGTCGATATCGCCAACCACCACAAATATGCCTCCGATCCGGCCGCGGCTGTTGCCGTCGCCCTCAAGACCGGGGTGGACAATGAATGTAATGGCGCCACGCTATCGGATACGCCGGGCCTGGGCGAGCGTTACAAGGAGGCCTATGCGCGTGGTCTGATCAGCATGACCGATATCGACACGGCGTTGGTGCGTCTGTTTTCGGCTCGCTACCGCAATGGCGACCTGGCAGGATTGCCGGGCCGGTCCTTGTCTGCCACACCGGTGTCGGCCATAGGCACGCCAGACCATCAGGCGCTTGCGCTCAAGACCGCCATTGAAAGCCTGGTCCTCCTCAAGAATGACGGCGTACTGCCGCTCAGGCCCGACGTAAAGATTGCCCTCGTCGGCCCGCTTGCCGATGCAACGCGTGTTCTACGCGGCAATTATTCGTCTTCGCAAAGTGCGCCGCCCATATCCGTAGAAGCGGGCCTTAGCGCCGCGATGCCGAAAGCCGCCATCACCCTTGTGCCATTTGGCGCTTCAATAACGGATGGCGACCCGGCCCCAAATGCCGTCTTTTTGACGCCTTCGGGAAAGCCGGGGCTGAAAGCCGAATATTACAATGCGGCACCGCGTCCCGCCGGATCGGAGGCGACATCGGAGACGCAGTTTGAATCCCGGCCGCTGGCTACGCGCACGGACGTTAATCTGTCGTCGCGCGCCAGCGAAGTCGCCGGACTGTCCGAGCAGAACAAGGTTGTCTGGAGCGGATATTTCGTCGCGCCCGCAACAGGCACCTACCGTCTCGGCCTGACGGGCGTAATGGGCGCGATTGAGCTCGACGATGGCGTACGATTGGAGGCCAAGACCTATTCGCGCTGGGCCGAACCGTTGAAGCTTAAGACTGTGACGCTGCAAAAGGGCAAACGCTACCCGCTGCAGCTACAAACCCAGGCGGGGGTCAGCGCCCCATCCGGTCTGGTGTGGAAACGTATATCCGCCACCCCGGAAGCAGACCTGGCTGAGGGCATCAAAAACGCCGATGTCGTGGTCGCCGTTGTCGGTCTGACCTCCGATCTGGAAGGGGAGGAGATGCCGGTCAAGATCGAAGGGTTCGAGGGCGGTGACAAGACCTCGCTCGATATCCCGGCGGACCAGCGCCAGATGCTTGAGCAGGTCAAGGCATCTGGCAAACGCCTGATCGTCGTACTGATGAACGGCAGCCCGCTCGATCTGTCGTGGGCAAAGGAAAACGCTTCGGCCATCGTCGAAGCCTGGTATCCGGGTCAGGCTGGTGGTCGGGCTGTTGGCGATGTCCTGGCCGGGGCCGCGGATCCGGGCGGCCGCCTGCCGCTCACCTTCTACAGCAGCGTCAGCGATCTGCCGCCGTTCGACGACTATGCGATGAAGGGCCGGACCTATCGCTATTTCACTGGCAAGCCGGTCTATGGCTTTGGATATGGGCTCAGCTACACCCAATTCGCCTATGAGACGCTCCAAATTCAACCGGTCGGTGGCAAGGCGGAGGACGGCCTGACCGTCACCGTGAAGGTAAAAAATGTCGGGCCGCGTACCGGAAACGAAGTGGCGCAGCTCTATCTGACGCCGCCGGCGTTTGAGGGCGCACCACGGCTCGCCTTGCGCGGATTCCAACGTCTGTCCCTGAAGGCCGGAGAAAGCCGGATGCTCACCTTCACCTTGTCGCCTCGCGATCTGAGTTTTGTTGATCGTGACGGCCATCGCTCCGTCATGGCCGGGCGGTATCAGGTGTCCGTTGGCTCAGGTCAGCCCGAAGCGGGTATCGCTTACCAGGCTGGGGATGTTGTCATCGCTAGCGCCCGTTCCATACCGGAGTAGGACGGGGGGACCGCAACGCGTAATACAAATAAGTCAGGAAAATGCGATGATGAATAGAGCAGTTTGGGGGCTGGCAGCGGGCGTGTTTGGTCTTCCGGTATTGGCCTTGGCGGCCCCACAGTTCGATCCGCTCTATGGCGATCACGCCGTCATACAGCGCGGTCGGCCGGTGTCAATCAGCGGGACAAGCTTGCCCGGCGAGACGGTTTCTGTTCGTTTTGGCGCAAAGGTTGCCACCGCAGTCGCCGATTCCGATGGGCGCTTTGTTGCCGGCTTCGAACCCGTTGATACGCCTGGCTCGATAGCTCTTTCCGCAGAAGCGCCCTCCGGACAGGTTGTCGCCAAAGATGTTCAGATAGGGGATGTTTTTCTGTGTTCGGGGCAGTCCAACATGGAATTGCCGGTCAAGGGCGCACAGGATGCCTTTGGTCAGTCCTTTTCGTCCGCCGATCCGGACCTGCGCTTGATGACCGTCGAAAAGGCCGTCGCCTATACGCCGCGCGACGCCTTTGACCATCCTGCGGCCTGGCAGGTTGCGGGGCCGCAGACGGTCGCCGACTTTTCGGCCAACTGCTATTACATGGTCAAGACGCTGCGGCACAGCGAAGGCGTGCCGATTGGCGCCATCAACAGCAGTTGGGGCGGCACGCAGATCAGTCCGTGGATGGGTGAACGTGCCCTGGCCAGCGTGGGCCTGGGCGCGCGTTCCGATTTGCTGAAACTGTATGGCCGCGACCGTTCGGCGGCTGAACTGGCGGCAAATGGCCAGTGGGAGACGTGGTGGCGGCAGAATACGGGGGACACACCCGGTAAGGAACCGTGGCAGCCGAAAACGGCGCGGCAATGGAAGCCCGTGCCGGCGATCACTGTCTGGCAGAAATGGGGCGATCCCGCCCTGGCCAGCTATGTCGGCATGGTCTGGTTCCGTAGGGAGATTGACATCCCTGCGACCGAGGCCGGTCAGGCGGCCGTCCTGAACGTGGGCGGCCTGGATGATCTTGGCATGGCGTGGATAAATGGCACGTCATTGGGTGAGGCTGATCAGGCGGGCCCCTTGAAAGCCTTTGTCGTGCCAAAGGGGCTGCTCAAGGCCGGCAAGAACGTCATCGTCGTCAATATCAACAACACCTACGCCGATGGCGGCATGCGGGGGCCGGCCGAGGCTATGACGCTGCAAATGGCGGGTGGTCAATCCCAGCCCCTGGCTGACAAGTGGCTGTATTCCATTGCGCCAAAAACGCCGCGCAATCCGCCGCATACGCCATGGGAAGACATGGGGGGCGCCGGCACGGCCTATAATGGCATGATCGCGCCACTGGGCGCCTACGGCCTGAAAGGCGTTGCCTGGTATCAGGGGGAATCGGATACGGACTTTCCCGGTTACGAGGGGCGTCTCAAGGCGATGGCCACGGACTGGCGACGTCAATTTGGCCAACCGGACCTGCCCTTTGTTATCATCCAACTGTCCAGCTATGGCACCCCGGCGACAAAGCCGTCGGAGAGCGGATGGGCCAATGTGCGTGATGCCGAGCGCAGGATGGCCGAAACCGATGGCCACGCCGCCTGGGTCTCGACGATTGACCTCGGCGATCCATTCGATATTCACCCCGGCGAAAAGCACGAGGTCGGGCGGCGGATGGCGCGGGCCATGCGAGCGCTGGCCTATGGCGCGACCTTGCCGCCTTCGGGCCCTCGGATCGCTTCGGCCCGTCTTGACGGTGGTGATGTCGTCCTGCACTTCACGGATGTGACCGGTGCCCTGCATACGCGCAGCAGCGCCGTTGCGATCGGCTTTGAGCTGTGCGGCGAGGCCCCCGGCACCTGCCGTTATGCTTCGGCCACCGCAGAGGGTGCGACGGTTCACCTCAAGGGAGACGTAAATCCGATAAGCCGGATCAGGTACGCCTGGAGCGATTTTCCGGTCGTCAACCTGTTCGACGAGGCCCAGTTGCCGGTGTCGACATTTGAGTTGCCGGTGACCAAATGAGCGGGGTAGGCGCAGATATCGCCGCCCAAACGGGACATCTGACGCGGCGCGGCGTTTTGGCCGCATCGACGGCGTTGGCGCTGGCGTCATCCCCGGGACTGGCTAAGGCACCGGCCACAGCACAGCGCAAAAATGTCCTGTGGTACAGGCAGCCGGCGCGTTTCTGGGAGGAGGCCTTGCCCTTGGGCAATGGCCGGCTGGGCGCCATGATCTTTGGACGGGTGGCTCAGGAGCGCATCCAGCTTAATGAAGATACGCTCTGGTCCGGCGCGCCCTATTCGGCGGACAACCCGCAGGCCTATAGCGCCCTGCCGGAGGTTCGCCAGCTGATCGCCGACGGCAAGTATGCGGCCGCCACGGATTTGGCCAGCCGCAAGATGATGGGACAACCCCTTCACCAGGCGGCTTATGGCACCCTCGGCGACTTGCTGCTGACCTTCGACGGCGCGTCGAAGCCCAAGCACTATGAACGCCAGCTTGATCTGGCCACGGCAATATCAACGACACGGCTATCCTCTGAGAACGGACACGAGTCGGTGCGGGAGGCTTTTGCATCGGCGCCGGACCAAGTGATCGTCTTGCGCCTCGAGGCGCGCAACGGGTTGATCGGCTTCGATTTGAGCTGGCGCGGGCCACGGTCTGTCACGGTGCCCGGTGCGGTTTATGGGGGCCACGACGAAAAACTGACGCCGCCCGTGAACACCGACTGGCTGATGATGGAAGCCAGCGACCCGTTGCCGGCCGGAGCGGCTATGGTTGCGGACGGAGACGGCGCTCTCTTGTGCACCGGACGCAATGAGGCGGGCGAAAGCACGCCGGCCTCCGTGACCTTTGCGGTTCGGGTAAAAGTCCTTTCAGATGGCCAGGTGACGGTTAAAGAGGGCAGCCTGAAGGTGCGCGGTGCCAAGACGGTGACCCTGCTGATCGCGGCGGCGACCAGTTTCGTCAGCTATGCCGATGTCAGTGGCGATCCTGTCGCGCGGGTGCGCAAACAGACGGAGGCGGCAGCGCGAAAATCCTACAGCGCCCTGAAGCAGGCCCATCTGGCGGACTATCAACCGCTGTTCCAATCGGTCTCTCTCGATCTGCGGCCGGAAGCGGCCGATTTGGCGCCGACCGACCACCGCGTTCAGGCAGCGGCGACAACCGATGATCCGGGCCTCCAGGCCCTATATTTCCAGTACGCGCGCTATCTGATGATTTCATCATCCCGGCCGGGAACTCAGGCGGCGAACCTGCAAGGCATATGGAATGAATCCACGACCCCGCCGTGGGGCAGCAAATACACCATAAACATCAATACCGAGATGAATTACTGGCCCGCCGATCCGGCTGGGCTTGGGGTTTGCGTTGAACCGCTGGTCCGGCTGGTCGAGGAGCTGGCCGTAACGGGAGCAAGGACCGCCAAAGCGATGTATGGAGCCAGGGGGTGGGTGGCGCATCACAATACCGATATCTGGCGGGCCACCGCGCCGATCGATGGGCCGATGTGGGGCCTTTGGCCGTGTGGCGGTGCCTGGCTGTGCAACAGCCTGTGGGATCACTATGACTATAGCCGTGACGACGCCTTGCCGGCCCGGCTGTATCCGCTGATGAAGGGCGCGGCCCTGTTTTTTATGGATACGCTAATCGACGACCCAAAGGGGCGCGGCCTTATCACCTCGCCCTCCGTATCGCCGGAAAACCAGCATCCGTTCGGCTCGTCCGTTTGCGCCGGGCCGGCAATGGACAGGCAAATCATTCGTGATCTGTTTGCGCACACGCTTGCCTGCGGGCAATTGACGGGAGACGAGGCCGGCTTCCTCGCTCAGCTGAAACAACGGCATGACCGGCTGGCGCCGGATCGGATCGGGCAGGGCGGCCAGCTGCAAGAATGGCTTGAAGATTGGGATGCGGCGGCGCCTGAACAGCAACATCGCCACGTCTCGCACCTCTATGCCGTCTATCCGAGCGATCAGATAAATGTTCGTGATACGCCGAAGCTGATACGTGCGGCGCAGACAAGCCTGACTATTCGCGGCGACATGGCCACGGGGTGGGGGACGGCTTGGCGCCTGTGCCTATGGGCCAGGATGGGTGAGGGCGACCACGCCTATCGCGTCCTGAAAGACCTGGTGGGACCGCAACGCACCTATCCCAATCTGTTCGACGCGCATCCGCCGTTCCAGATTGACGGCAATTTTGGTGGCGCGGCCGGCATAATGGAGATGTTGCTGCAATCCTGGGGCGGGGAGATTCGGCTGCTGCCGGCCCTGCCATCTGCCTGGCCGTCCGGCGAGGTGCGCGGTCTTCGGGCGCGCGGGGCTCTGACGGTCGATCTGGCCTGGCGGGCCGGTGTCCTGACCCATTGCCACCTGAAGGGGCGCGCTGGGCAAGACGTGCGGATCATCTATCGCGGCACGGAAAGGACCCTTACCCTGGGGCCGGACGGAACGGCCGTGTTTAAGGTTTGAAGGTCCGTTTGCGAGAGAGGCCCCGCCCAAGCGATTGCTAGTTCGGAGACTGATGTAACCAGGGCGCCACGCGGCCTAGGGGTTTTTGCAATATGGTCAAAGTCCGTCGATCGGTCGGTAGTGCTTTTACCAAAGAAGGCTCAAGTCAGCCAATCACCTGACTGCGCTTTTCAGCCATAAAAGCCTCGGCCTCGGCACCGGAAATGCCATGACCGGCGGCAATTGACATCCGGGCTTTGTCAACTTTTGTCTGCAAAAATGCTTCGTAAGCACGCGCCTCTTGTGGCTTCGAAATAAAATCGCGATGGGTCGCCTCTGCCTTAAGGGTTTCGTGCCGTTCAAATTCCAGCTTCATCGTAAGTTGGGACGCTCCATTATATGGATCTTATATCTCTTCTATATAGGTCAGGCAAACTTAGTCTCATCTCGACATAAGTCGTAACTGGCTCTGATTTTCAGCTCGCGCCAGCTACTGCGCCTCAGCCGCAGGTTCAGGCTGGATACCGGCGCGCGAGATGACCGCCTTGGCGTCCTCTGGCCAGGCCTCGCCCTTGACGGCGGTATTGTTAAGGTACTGATTGTTCAGGTAATCGGTCCACGATCCGTGGCGGACGCCCGAATTGTACCAATTGTCCTTTGCGATATTGTCCATGGCCGTGCGCCGGGGGGCCAGGTTGTCCTGCGAGTTGAGGTTCAGCCAGACGCCGACATTGCTGACCACATTGTTGCGAACGGTGATGTATCGCGACCCCTCGTCGAGATAAAGGGCAATGCCGCCGGGTACGTCGTAGACATAGTTTTCGGCGATCAGGGCGCCGGGATCGGCGGACAGGTGATATATGGCGCCGCCGTCAGGGAAGGATTGCTTCACCTTGTGCACGCGGTTGGCGAAGACCACGGTGTCGCGAAGGATCGTCGGGCTGTTATAGACCAGATTGCCCGGCTGGTCGTAATAGGCGCGATTGGCGGTACGGTAAGCTGGTGACCCGCCGGGGTCGTTGGCGCCCCAGCCCCAGCCAATATCAATGCCGTCATAAGGCGCCTCCGAGACATCGTTGTGGATGACGGTCGCCCCGGTCGCGTAAGTGACCATGATGCCGGCTTGTTCGTGATAGTCCTGGGAGATGTTCTGAACGAGGTTATTGGCAATCAGAATGTCAGCGACGGTCATTTCCGGGCGCGAAGGATGATGCGCATCGGGTGTAACGCCACCGACCATTATGGCGCCACCTGCAAGGTCTACGAACCGGCTACGCACAACGTTGATAGTGCTGGCACCGAGCCCTATTCCGCTGGCATTGGCTTCGGCATTGTTGCCGATGCCAAGCCCAATCTGGCCCAGGTGCGTAAATTCGTTATGCGAGAAGGTGATACGCTCGGCGGCCGCGACCTGGACGGCGGCCGGTTGCTGGCTCCATTTGTTGCGGGAGGCCTCGAAGGCCGTGCATCCCCAACTGCAGTCGCGGATCGGATCTTTTGGATAGTTGGGCAGATTGCCGGCCAGATAGGCGCCGCTTTGCTGGCTGGCGTAGCCTTCCGGCCCGGAAGGGCGCAACCAGCTCGTATATTGGAAGCTAAGGCCTGTGAATTCAAGGTCTACAATCGGACGCTCATACGTGCCGCTAATCGACATCAGCCATTCCAGTCGCGGCGCTTCGACTGTCGCCGACGCCATGTCCTCACCCTTGCGCGGCTTGTAATAGATTTTACCCGCTTTCGGGTCGGCATACCATTCGCCTTCGGTGCGCAGGAAGGCCAGCGCGTTGACAAATTCCAGACGGGCAGTGTCCGGTGAGACCGGCCGGGCCAGGGTGTCGTAGCCGACGATATTGTTGCGCCAGCCGGGTTGCTGCATGATGATACGGTCGCCGTCGATGCGCGCGATCGTGGCGTGGCGGTCCGTGAACCAGCCGAGGCCTTCGACTTCCATACGGTTCTGGTCGGGCAGATCGGCCAGGAAGCGCCAGGCCGGATCGACGATCTTCAAGCCCCAGTCATAAAATTCGAAGGCCTGGCGAGGTGCCACGACGGCAGCGCGGCGTGACAGCTTTTCGTTTACCCAAATCTGGCGCGGGTCCATGCCACGGGGCATGTCGGCGACCCAAATATTACGGGGACCATCCGCCAAGGTCCAGCCCTGTATGCGCACGGCCCCGGAAATAACTGGGTGTGCGCCGGGCGCGGCCCTGTAGCGCACCGCGAATCCGTTTTGGCCGCCGTCGGCGGCGGCAAATCTCAGGGGCGCGTCCAGTCGGTAAACGCCATCGGCCATAGTCACCGTCACGTCATTGTCCTGGCTGAGGGCGCGCACCGCGGTCTGAGCGCGCGTAAGCGTGGCGAATGGACGGGCCGATGAGCCGTCCCCCTCATCTGAACCTGTTACGGAGACGTAGACAATCGACGGCACGGGTTTAGGGCGATGCGCCAGGTTGACCGAGCCGGACAATCGGTCAGACTTAGGAGGCGTGACGGCGGGAATGTCCGGCATGGGGGGCAATTGCGCAAGGGCAGGGAGCGCGATCAGCAAAGTACTGGCCATTGACAAGATGAGGCCGCAGACCAAGACGGTGTCTTTTGGGGTTTTCATTAAGGCGTATCCTTCCGGTCATTTTTAGGCGCAACAGAGGGGCTCTGCGTCATTATTTATATCATATGTATTATGTCTTAAATACCGTCTCGTCCATTCCCAATCTGGAAAATCTTCGATCAAGGGATGCTCTTCGATGAGTGCTCTCTCTAAGTATTTCTTTTTGTTATGTGAGCGAAATAAATCGGCGATATGAGCCCGTTCCGGGTCGGTTCTGAGCAAGGTCAGCAAAGGGCAATCGGAATTGCTTGATACCCATTCACTCTCCATTTAAGTGGCCGTCACCGAAATATGAAAGGGATTCCGTTGATAAAGATCGCACCAAACAGCCGCCGCTTCATAGATATGCAACCCGCTGCTCTTGCTGTCGTGGTCCTTTTCCTGTTTGGCCTTTTTCCGTCATCAAGCCGGGCGTCTAATGCTCTACCTGCGGCGTCTGACTTCAACTTTCATTTTCAAAGCACATTTACGCTTCAGGGGAATGATCGGTTTAAAGCCCCATATTCGGGTGCCAACAGTCTCTCGCCAAAAGCCAACGGCAAGGAGACCTTTGATGCGACGCTTTATATCGGATATCGGCCGTGGTCTGGCGCAGAAGTTTGGATAAATCCTGAAATTGACCAAGGGTTCGGGCTTTCCAACACCTTGGGATTGGCCGGCTATTCGAGTGGCGAAGCCTATAAGATTGGTGCCAAAAAACCTTACCTGAAATTGCCGCGCTTCTTCCTGCGCCAGAATTTCGATCTGGGCGGGGAAAATGAAGCCATTGACGCTGATCTCAATCAATTCAAGTCTGTCCGCTCAAAGGACCATGTAACGCTTACGGTGGGTAAATTCGGTGTGCCGGACATCTTCGATGCGTCCGTCTCCGCCCATGATCCGCGCCATGATTTCTTGAACTGGTCGGTCATTGATACCGGCTCTTTCGATTATGCCGCCGACGCCTGGGGCTACACGTATGGCGTCGCGGCAGAAGCCTATGTCGGCCGTTTTGTGACACGCATTGGCGCGTTTGACATGTCAAATGTTCCCAATTCACCGACGCTTGATAATTTTCACCAGGTTCAGGGCGTTTTTGAAGTCGAGGAACACCATTCGATCAATCATCTTGACGGCGCCTTGCGCATGACGAGTTTTGTCTCGCGTGCTCGCATGGCATCGTTCTCTCAGGTTCTTGCGCAGACCCCGCCGGGTCAGGTCCCCAATACTGCAACGTTAAGGCGCTACCGATCCCGTTCCGGCGTGGCTATCAGCGCTGATCAGGTGTTGACGCCGGATGTCAGTCTCTTTGCGCGCCTAGGCGTTTCGGATGGTCATGTTGAGACCTATGAGTTCACGGATATTGACCGGACGGGCGCTATTGGTCTCTCCGTCGTGGGCTCGGCATGGCACCGGGGCCAGGATCGCGTGGGCCTAGCCTTGGTCGACAACGCCATTTCTCGTCAACACGCGGCCTATCTGGCGGCGGGCGGATTGGGTCCGTTGATCGGAGACGGCGCGTTGCCGCACAAGCGTGATGAGCATATATTTGAAACCTATTACAGCATGCCTCTGACGAAGACGGTCGTGGCCGCGCTTGACTATCAATACGTCCAAAATCCCGCCTACAACAAGGATAGAGGGCCGGTGTCGATCCTGGGACTAAGGCTTCATACCCAGTATTAGAGCGCTTTTTCGATCGGATCGGCGCCGATTGTTTTGCGATGTTGCGCCCTAGGCGCCTAAGTCCTACTGTGGTGATACGTCCAGACCACTGGCTGTTACGGGTGGACGATGGAGACCGTTTTGAAGTGTTTGCTGATTGAGGATGACGTCAAAACCTCGCAATACATTTGCAACGGTCTGAAGCAGGCTGGGCATATCGTCTATGCCTGCAGCGATGGCGTGAACGGCCTGCATCAGGCCATAAACGAAACCTGGGATATTGTTATTCTCGATCGCATGCTGCCCGGAGGCGTCGACGGGCTGTCTATTGTCGCAAAGCTCCGCGATCTGCGAAAGAAAACCCCCGTCCTGATCCTTAGCGCCTTGAACAGTGTCGATGAACGGGTACGCGGACTGAAGACGGGCGGGGACGACTATCTCTCCAAACCGTTTGCTTTTTCGGAATTTCTCGCCCGTGTGGAGGCCCTGCTGCGTCGCGGCGAACCCCAAACCGATGCCGATCAGTTGCAGGTCGCCGACCTGGTTCTGGACCGCAGTTCGCTGCGCGCCACCCGGGGGGGACGTTTGATAAACCTGCAACCGAGAGAGTTTCGTCTTCTGGAGTATCTGATGCGTCATGCCGGGCAGGTGGTCACGCGCACCATGCTGCTTGAGGCTGTGTGGGATTGCCACTTCGACCCGCAGACAAATGTCATTGATGTTCAGATTAGCCGCCTGAGGACGAAAGTGGACAAGTCGTTCTCGCCGGCCTTGATTCATACCGTGCGCGGCGCCGGTTATATGATCGGCATCAATGATTAAGCTTACGCGTTCCATAGCTTCGGGATTGGCCATAGGTTATGGCGCTGTGCTGGCTGGCGCCATTGCCTTACTGGCGATTGCCTTCTACGCCGGAACCATCGGTGTGCTCAACCAAGCCACAGATACAAAGATAATCACTATTTCCAGGCGCCTGAGCGCACAGTTTGCGCGCGGTCAGGACAGCGGCTTGGCCACGGCGATCCGGAAGCAGCTTAACGACGGCGTCGATAGCGATACGGAAATCTTTCTGCTTCTTTCGCCGGACGACAAACCGGTCGCCGGCAATCTATCGCGATGGCCAGACGCCGCGACGAAAACCGATTACCCCCTGACGCGTACAGTATCGCGCAACGACGAACAAACGGAGGCCCGGCTTATCATCCGCCGGTTGTCTGACGGCTACCGGCTGATCGTTGGAAAGGACCTCCAAGAGCAACAGATGATAGGCGAGTTGGTTATTCGCTCTATTCTGGTCGGAATGGTGTTGTCGATATGCCTGGTTGTTGCCGGCGCTATCTTGTTCCGGAGGCTTATCGAAAGCCGCATTGGCCATATTCGTCACATTGCGCATGAAATCGAACGCGGCGATTTGAGCCGCCGTATTCCGGCATCGAACAATGACGAGTTCGGACGGCTGGGCGTCGATATCAATCGGATGCTTGACCGTATCGAGCACCTGATGGAGGGGGTTCGCCACGTCTCAAACGCCATCGCCCATGACCTGCGCACGCCCTTGACCCGCCTGCGAAATAAACTCGATGAGGCCATCGGGCCGGATGCGGATCTGAATACCCTCCCCGAAACGTTCGTCGAAGCGGTGCAGGACATCGATGACTTGATCCGGCTCTTTGAAAAGTTGCTTCAGATTGCCGAAGCTGAGTCGGGTGTGCGCACCCAGGTGGCTGACCCAATCGATCTGGCGCGTATTGTCCAGGATATGGTGGAGCTCTATGACGCCACAGCCGAAGCCGCAGGCGTGGTGTTGATCGCGCACTGTGCCGTGTCCGTGCCAGCCAGCGGCGACCGGAACCTGTTGGCCAATGCCTTGGCCAGTCTGATCGACAACGCCATCAAGCATACCGCGGCGGGTAGCCATGTCCATGTTAGTGCCTTTCTAAATGAAACGGGTGCATGCCTGGAAGTGCGTGACGACGGCCCAGGCATTCCCGCCGATGCCCTTACGAAAGTGACCGAGCGCTTCTTCCGTCTGGACCAAAGCCGGCATTTGCCGGGCAACGGCATCGGCTTGTCCGTTGTCTTGGCCATTGCCACCCTTCATGGCGGTAGCCTTCAATTGGAATCGGCATCGCCGGGCCTTGTTGCCCGCCTCTTTTTGCCGGTGATCTGACGGCTACCTTTCCAATCTGTAATATTCCAGCCATCACCCGGCAAGGTCAGCAGATATAGTGTCGCTGCGCTGCCGCATCGCAACTGTTGCACTGCGGCATGAGGTGGAATTCACGATGCGCATGAAGCCTGGGTCACTTTTTCAATCCGTTGCCAGGCGGGATCTTTGGCTATTGGGGTTGGCCGTTGCCGTCTGCCTTGCCGGCATACTGATGTTGTGCCTGGGCAAGGGGCATGACGAAGCCGCAGCAACGGAAACAGCCGCTCAAACGGGCACGGTCCAATTGACACCCGATCAGTACGGCGCATTGACGTTCGCAACGGCCAGTCAGCGCGATTTTCACGATATCGCGTCGGCGGATGGCAAAATAACGACAAACGACGATCAAACCGTATCGGTCTATTCGCCCTACACAGGGCGCGTCGTTGCCGTCATGGTGGAGCCAGGCCAGCGGGTCGCCAAGGGCCAGCCCTTATTTGCCATTGCCGCCAACGAGTACGTCCAGGCGCGGTCGGATGTTGCGGCGCTTGAGGCGAATCTGTCGGCCGCGCGCTCGCAGGAGGCGTTGGCGGACGCCGCCGAGAAACGCGCCGAAGGGGTGTACCGGACGGCGGGCGGCGCCTTGAAGGACTATGAACAGGCACAACATGACCTCATTACAGCTCGCGGCGCAGCACAGGTGGCACAGGCGGCATTGCAGAGCGAAAAGGAAAAGCTGGGCATTCTGGGCGTTTCGTCCAATGAGCTGGGCGGCACCGCGTTTGGTGGCAAGGATATAGTGGTCGTGCGCGCGCCGATCTCTGGCGTGGTCGTGCAGCGCGCCGTGTCACCCGGCCTTATGATTACGGGTACGGGAACGCTCACCATAACCCTGACCGATATTTCCAGCGTGTGGCTCCAGGCCCAAGTATCGGAGAGCGACGCAGGCAAGATTGCTGTCGGTCAAACGGTGTCGGTGCATGTCACAGCCTATCCCGATAAGCCCTATACGGCCCGGATTCGCTCGGTCGCCCCCAGCCTGGATCCGGACACACATCGGTTGCCCGTCCGTGCCGAAATCGCCAATACGGATGGTGCGCTGAAACCGGAGATGTTCGCCAGCTTCGACATTTCGGGCGAGCGCACCCAGACCGCCTTGGCCATACCTGTCGATGCCGTCATCCGCGAGGGCGATCAGGCGCGGGTCTGGGTTGTCGACAAAGCCCGTACCGCACACTGCCGTCCCGTGACAATCGGTCTCGTCAACAGCGGTTTTGCTCAGATTTTGACCGGGTTGGCACCGGGTGATCGGGTCGTCGTCAAGGGCGGGCTGTTCGTTGATAAGGCCGGACTGGGCTGAGGCTTGGCGGTTACAGCACTCCAGTCGATTTCCCGAATTCAAGGCATTTCATAATGAGATATATCGTCAACTTCGCCCTGCAAAAGCGCGTGCTTATCCTTATGGGGCTCGCCGCCATGATGGCCGTTGGCGTCTTTGCCTTTACACAGCTGAACATCGAAGCCTATCCCGATCCGGTGCCCCCCACCGTGGAAGTGGTGACGCAGTCGACCGGCTATTCGGCGGAGGAGATGGAGCGTAATGTCACCATCCCGGTGGAAATACAGATGGCGGGCATACCGCACGTGTCCAGCGTGCGGACGATTTCCCTGTTTGGCCTGTCTGACGTCAAGGTTCAGTTCACCTATGACCTGACGCACGAGCAGGCGCAGCAGCAGGTCATCAACAAGCTGAGCCAGATGGATGCGCTGCCCGGTGGGGCGCATCCGGGCATATCGCCCGTCAGTCCGATTGGCGAGATCATGCGATACCGCGTGGTGGGCCCCAAAGGGTACAGCCTTACAGATCTGAAGACGATCGAAGACTGGATGCTGGAGCGTCGCTTAAAGGCGGTGCCCGGTGTGATCGATGTGACCGGTTGGGGTGGCAAAACCAAAAGCTACGAAGTCGTCCTGGACCGGCAAAAGCTGAATGCCTACGGCATATCCGTGCAGCAGATATTGGCTGCCATCGGCAACGCCGATGTCAATGTCGGCGGTCAAACGGTCAATTTCGGCCCTCAGTCGGCGATTGTCCGCGGGGTCGGCCTGGTTCAATCGATCAACGATATTCGCACCACGGTGGTTACCTCGGCAAAGGGCATTCCCGTCCAGATAAAGGACTTGGGCGAGGTGGTCGTTTCCAACCTGCCGCGTCAGGGCATCGCCGGACAGGACAAGGATGACGACATCGTTCAGGGCATCGTCCTAATGCAGCGCGGCGCAAAAAGCACCCCGACCATCAAGCTTGTGGAAGCCGAGATCAATCACATAAATGCCGGCAATATATTGCCTTACGGCGTCCATATCGAGCGTATCTACGACCGTAGCGATTTGATTAAGATAACGACGGAGACGGTTTTCCACAGCCTCGTCGAAGGCATTCTGTTCATCTTCATCGTGCAATGGCTGTTTCTCGGCAATGTCCGCAGCGCGCTCATTGTGGCGGCAACAATTCCATTCGCCCTGTGCTTCGCGGTCATAATCATCGTCGTCAAGGGCGATTCCGCCAATCTGCTGTCGGTCGGCGCCATTGACTTTGGGCTTGTTGTCGATGCGACCGTCATCATGATGGAAAACATCTACCGTCACCTGTCAGAGTTATCGACGACGCATAAGGCGCAAGTCCTGTCCGGCGGCGTGCGGCGCTCCGCCATATTGGAGGCGGCCAGCGAAGTCGGAAAGCCGATATTCTTTTCCGCCGTCATCATAATTACGAGCTTCCTGCCGCTGTTCACCCTCACCGGTGTGGTCGGACGGATTTTCGGTCCCATGGCCACGACCTACGCCTATGCCATTATTGGCGGATTGATCGCGACTTTCACCATAACGCCGGCCCTCAGCGCGGTCTTTCTGAAGAAAAACCTTGAAGAAAAGGATACGTGGCTGGTCGCGCGTCTCCACCGTGTGTTTCGTCCGCTTTGGGCGCTGTGCATGAAGTCACGCCTGAAGACCTTGGCGATCGCCGGCGGATTTGCGCTGTTTGCCGCTGTAGCGGTACCATTTTTGGGCATGGAATTTCTGCCGCATCTCGAGGAAGGCAACATGTGGATACGCGCCACCATGCCTGCTTCGGTCTCGCTCGAAGCCTCGAACGGCTACGTCAACGATATTCGGCGTATTCTGAGTTCATATCCGGAAGTTCAGACCGTAATTTCGCAACACGGCCGTCCCGACGATGGAACCGACGCCACGGGCTTTTTCAACGCAGAATTCTTCGTGCCGCTCAAACCGTTCACGGACAACGCCGCCTGGAAAGGGCTGTCCAAGGAAAAGCTCATCGAACAGATGAACGCGAAGCTCGCGGGCCGCTTCCCCGGCATTGAGTTCAACTTCTCGCAATATATACAGGACAATGTCGAAGAGGCGGCCTCCGGCGTCAAAGGCGAGAACTCCATCAAGTTGTTTGGCCCTGATCTCGATACGCTGCAAAAGACGGCGGGACGCATACAAGAAGCCATGTCTCACGTGCGCGGTATCGCAGACCTGGGTGTGTTCAACTCTCTGGGTCAACCCACCTTGAACATTACGGTCAACCGTGAAAAGGCGGCGCGCTATGGTCTCAATACAGGTGATGTAAATGCTGTCGTTCAGGCGGCTATCGGCGGCGCAAACGCAGCGGCCTATTACGAGCCGGGAACCGACCGCAACTATCCGATTATCGTTCGATTTTCGCCGTCTGACCGCAATGACATCGCCGCTATTTCCCGCATTCCCGTCACGGGCACATCGCCGACGGGCCTTCCCATTTCGGTGCCCTTGGGCGATGTCGCGGACATAAAGCTGGTCTCGGGGGCGTCGTTTATCTACCGGGAAGGCGGGGAGCGGTATGTGCCGATCAAGTTCTCCGTGCGCGGGCGCGATCTGGGCGGCGCGGTCAAGGAAGCGCAGGCACGGATAGATAAAGAGATCAAATTACCGCCCGGCTACCACATATCCTGGGCGGGAGAACTGGGCGAACTCGACCAGGCCCTGGCCAGACTTTCGGTTATCGTGCCGGTGGCGATTGGCCTTATCCTGGTGCTTTTGTTCATGAACTTCGGATCGGTGAGGGATATGGCGATCGCCGGCGCGGCCATGCCGCTTGCCATGATCGGGGGTGTGGCCGGACTTCTGCTGACCCATACGCCGTTTTCCATATCCGCTGCCATCGGCTTTGTCGCCTTGCTGGGCATATCGGTGATGGATGGGATTATCGTTGTCTCGACCTACAATCAGGCGATAGATGATGGCCTGTCACGGACACGCGCCATGCAGTTGACCTTGAAACACTGCCTGCGTCCGGTCGTCATGACCTGCTTCGTTGCCTTTGTCGGGCTGCTTCCGGCCGCAGTCGCCAACGGCGTTGGCTCGCAGGTCCAGAAACCCCTCGCCATCGTCGTTGTCGGTGGGGCCAGCCTGGCGCCCCTGCTGATATTGACCGTACTTCCCGTTCTTCTGAGCCTTTTTTCCAAACATGTCAGCCGTCACCTGATTTCGGAAGAAGCGGACGAAGCCGACCCCCTGACCACAAGTGCGCAGGTCGTGAAATGACTCATATTCGTGTTTCGTCTTCGCTTCTCGTCTTGTCTGCCTCTCTGGCTGTCGCTTCCCTGCTGGGGTTAAGCGGTTGCGCGGTCGGTCCGGCCTATATCGCGCCGTCCGCGCCCGCACTCAAATCCTACGCCAGCTCCGGCGATGCGCGAGCGCTCCCGCATGCTGACGCGGCAACCCAAGCCCTTGGTACGCAAAGTCATGACACTGAGTGGTGGCGCGCTTTTAAGTCGGATGAGCTGAATCAGCGGGTCGCGGAAACCCTGGCGCAAAATCCGGATCTGAAGTCCACAGCCTTCAGCTTGGCGGCCGCCAAGGAAATGTATGCGGCGCAAAAAGCGTCACTGTTGCCCCAGGTCGGGATAAACTACGCGCTACAGCGCAGCAAAAATTCGGATACGCTTGCCAATCCCTTATCCGGCAATGAACCTCCGCCAACCTACACATTGCATACGGGCCAGGTGGCCGTAAGCTATGCCGTTGATCTTTGGGGGCAAAATCATCACAGCCTGGAGCAAGCCAAGGCGCTTGTTGCCAGCCAGGCCTATCAGACAACGGCCGCGCGGGAGATTCTTATCGGCAACACGGTGGCGGCTGAACTGACGGCGGCCGGCCTTCAGGACCAGCTGGCAGATGCTACAGCCGCACGTCATGCCAGCCAGGAAACGCTGCGACTGATGCAGATCCAGGCAACTCTGGGCGCCATCGGCCAAGCCGATCTTGTTCTTTATCAGACCACCGCCGCTCAAGATGCCGCTCAGGAAGAGAGTCTTCGCCACCAGCTGAATGTGGCTCAGGACGTGCTGAAGCGCCTGACCGGTCATGAGCCGGCGGACCCTGTCGCGGCCCCCCTCGGTCTGCGCCTGTTCTCACTGCCCGATAATCTGCCCTATATCGCCCCTGCGGAACTGGTTGCTCAACGTCCGGATATATTGGCGGCCCAGGCCAATTTGCGCGCTGCCTATGCGGCCGCAGGCGTGGCCCAGGCGGCCCGCCTGCCCGCCATCTCGCTGGACGGAAGTGCGGGGGGAGCGGCCAGTCAATTGTCGCATTTGGTCAATCAAGGAAACGGATACTGGAACATCGCATTGGGTCTGACACAGCCCATAACGAACGCCGTGGCCCTAAAGCATCAGGCGAGAGCGGCAACACAACAACTGGAAGCCACCAAGGCCAGCTATCACTCCGTGGTCTTGCAGGCACTCTCAAATGTCGCAGATTGCCTGGATGCGTTGTATGCCGATGCCACGGGATTGGCGCATACCTTGGACGTCAAAAACGCGGCCGACAGAAATCTGGCCTTTAGCCAAAGCCAGGCGGCGCAAGGCGCTGGCGGTCAGATCCAGCTTCTGGCCGCTGTTCGGGCCAAGGCACAGGCGGATAGCGTGGTGGATGCCGCCCGATTGCAACGCTACCTAGATACAGTCGCCTTCTATGTTGCGGTCGGTGCGCCGACCGCAGATCGGTAGCGAAGATGGCGAAAAACCATGTCTGGATTTTGATAGGTTCGGGGACTTTGATAGGCTCGGGCTTACTGAGCGGGTGCGCCGCCGGTCTTCAAACCCCGCCGAACCTCGCCGGCATACAGGACATGTCTGTTCGTGAGCAAGTCGAGAGTGATTGCCGGCTTGAGGCGCGATGGCCCACCTATCAGTCAGCCGCCTATCGTGGCGGAGCGGGCCGGGTAAGGGAGCAACTGACGAATTTTCCGAGCGGTAACGAGGCCGCAACCATTGCCCTTTGCGCGCGCCTCGAACGGGCGACGCAGGCGAATGCGTCGTCATTGGCGGACGACTGCAAGTTACTGATGGAACAGCGACGGCTTAGATACGGCGACGCTGCCCTCTCCAATATTACTCGTTTTCAAGACGTGTGCAGACAACTGACGGGTCGTTAGAGTGACGGATCATGGGAGTGATCGGCCAGAGGAATGACGGGCGGTGGACAGTCAGGATCTCTTCTGTCCAGTCATAAAAATATGGTAAATTTTGTACGTCGTAGAGGGTCAGTTTTTGATATAGACCTTTACGTAAGCAACTGAATGAATCTGGGGAAAAAGATGGCCATTCAATCAACCGAGTTTGATTACTTTCTGAAGGTATTGCTCAGGCTGGCGGAGCAGATGATACCTCAATATGATATTTGGGCCGACATCGAAAAATGGAAAACAGAATGTACGCCGCTGCAACAGCGCAGGGGGCTTGAAGCTGGACTCGGAGATCTTGTCGAGAATAGTTTTCAACTATCTGCGGAAGACTGCCAAGGAATCGACGATGTCATGCGCGCCGAAGGCCTCATGACGTTGTCAGAGTTACAGGTGCTGTATGGACAGCGAGTCAGGCGGCTGCTGAAAAAGAAAAGGCTTGTTCGTGAGGAAGACGCCATCGCATTGAAAGGGGCTCTGGATGCCGATCTGTTTGACACGCAGGAATTGGAAATCGCCAAACACCTGATAGCAAGCTACGGATCCTAGTGATGGGGCCGCCCTGATTCGGTCAGATCGGCCCCTGAAAACATTTTACGTTTTTTCCGTTCGAAGAGAGCGCTGCGTACAACACATCGGGAGCGCCAGTTCCGGTGACAAAGACATAGGGATCAGGTCCATAGACTCCGACGGCCGTCTCAGTTTAGCATATCGTCTCCCGCCTTTTAGAGGCTGGGCCGCCGCGCAGTGGGGACAAAACCTGACGGCGGGGCTGACCTTGGCGGCCATAACCCTGCCTGAGCAGATTGCCACGGCACACCTGGGGGGATTTGCACCGCAGGCGGGCATATTCGCCTTCGTTGCGGCGACCTTAGGGTTTGCTCTGTTCGGTGGTAATCGCCTCCTGACGGCTGGTGCGGATTCCACCACGGTGCCGATTTTTGCCGGCACGCTGGCGGCGCTTGCGGTTACCAACGCAAGTTCTCTTCCGGCCGAAGCGGCGGCCTTGGCGATACTGGTCGGCGGCATGCTGATCGTCAGCAGTTTAATGAAGCTGGGATGGGTGTCGGGCCTTTTGTCCGTTCCTATTATCACCGGCTTTCTTATTGGCATTAGCGGGCACATTGTCGTGTCGCAGCTACCTGAGCTTTTAGGGATTTCAGTCTCTGGCGACACCTTGCCGGCGCACGTGGGATATATCATCGCGCATATGGCGGCGCTTAACCCGTACACGTTGGCGACGGGGTTGGGCGTGCTGGCAATAATGCTTGTCTCGGAAAAGCTGAGCGGCCGCCTTCCGGGCGCGCTCATCGCCATAGTGCTGGCGACACTGGCCGTCAGCATTTTCAAACTGACCGGACATGGCGTATCCGTTATGGGTGCCGTACCGTTTGGGCTGCCTCAGTTGACCCTCCCGGATTTTTCAGGATGGGCGCGATTGGTGCCTCTGGCCCTTATCATTACCTTGATCGTCATGATGCAAACCGCAGCCGTCAGTCAGTCGATGTCGTCGCCCGGAGGCGACGGACCGGACATCGATCGCGATTTTCGGGGCATGGGTGTGGGAAACCTGATCGCTGCCCTGGTGGGCGCCTTTCCGGTCAATGCCAGCCCGCCGCGCACAGCTGTGGTGGCACAGGCCGGGGGTACGTCGCAACTCGCCGCCATTGTCGCGAGCGTCTGTGTGGTGATCGTCATCTTTTGGGGAGGCGATCTGTTCACCCTTGTCCCGCAGGCGGCCTTCGCCGGTATTTTGTTGTTTGTTGCCCAACGCATTTGTCGTGTTGGCACTGTCATTAAGGTGATCAAACAGACGCCGCTAGAGGGCGGTCTGGTTATCTTGACCGCTGTGGCGGTTATAGCGCTTCCGATACAGACTGGTGTTGCCATAGGCATCGGTCTGTCGCTGCTGCATGGCGTCGCCATGATCCTTCAGACCCGACCGGTTGAATTGTCCAGATTGCCCGGTACGACGATCTGGTGGCCTCAAAAAGGGAATGCCTCGCCGCCGGAAGATGTGGCCATTTTGGTTGTGGCGTTTCAGGCGCCTCTGCTGTTTGCCAATGCTGACGTGTTCCGGCGGGGCATGATCCATAAAATAAGCGCGGCGAATCCTCTGCCTCAGGTCGTCATTTTAGAAGCCAGCGGGATAGCCGATATTGACTATTCTGCAGCGCAGGCATTCATAGATGTCATCGCCTATTGCCGCCTTCACCAGGTCCGTCTGGCCTTGGCGCGACTTGAATCCCTCAAGGCGCAGGACGCGTTTGAGCGCTTCGGTATTATGCGTGAACTGGGCGAAGGGTGCTTTTTTCACAGTGTCGATGAGGCGGTAAATACCTTGAAGCCTTCACTCACTATGCCTACGGGAGATGTGAATGCATCCGGTTCGTGAACCTCGGGTCAAGCCCACACCCATCCGTGATCTGCGCCCGACCCAGATGACGGTCGGTATGCGTGAAGTTGCCGCCAAGCGCGAGAGATGGCAGAGCGAGCGGGACGGCAAGGGCGAGGTGTTTCTGGGCCGCCATATGATCCCTGTCGTGCTGGGTCCCAAACAGCGCGCCTACATCATCGACCATCACCACCTTACGCGAGCCCTGCATGATGAAGGTGTCGAGGATGTGCTCGTGTCGGTCGTCAGCGATCTTAGCCACCTCACCAAGGACGCGTTCTGGGTTGTCCTCGACAACCGTAACTGGATGCACCCCTTCGATGAATCGGGCCAGCGGCGCAAATACGAGGATATTCCTACGTCTGTCCAGGATTTGGTCGATGATCCGTACCGGTCTTTGGCCGGGGCTTTGCGTCGGGCGGGCGGCTACGCGAAGGACACGGTGCCATTCAGCGAGTTCCTATGGGCCGATTTTCTGCGACGGCGTATCAAAAGTTCGGCCTTGGCGAAGAACTTTGAGACCTGTCTTGCTCAGGCGTGCGAGATCGCCAAAACACCTGAAGCCAGTTACCTGCCGGGGTGGTGCGGTCCGACGGACTGAGGCGTGAAAGAGCCGGTGCAGACTGGACGGGCGAAACGCGTCGAGGTGCGGCTGTCTGCATCTGTCCACACGTCTGCCCGTCATGTAAGGTTTGACCGATTCCCCTCAGGATGCCGCTTATGAAGATTGTCTCTATTGTCGCCGCTCTTGTCTGTGTCGCGGGGCTTCAGGCGATGCCGGTAGCCGCTAAGGCGCCCCGGCAGCCGTCGGCCAATCAGGCGGTCTGGATACCCGCCTGGTATGCCGCGCCGGAGCCTGCCGGCAGCGCCTTGCAGATCAAGGACACGACCTTGCGTCAGATTGTGCGCGTCAGTGCTGGCGGTAGCGCCGTGAGGGTGCGCCTGTCCAATGCCTATGGCAGCCAGCCGCTGCGGCTTGACGAGATACACGTGGCGCGCCGGGTGTCCGGCAGTCGCATTGACGTCGCCAGTGACCGCGCGGTGACATTCAATGGGAAAGCGAGCGTGACTTTGGCGCCCGGCGCCTATGTGCTGAGCGATCCTATCGCCCTGGACGTCACCGCCGATCGCGATCTGGCGGTCAGCGTATATGCCGCTGGTCCGGCGGCGCTATCCACGGTTCACGATATTCAGCGCGGCGTCCTTTACACGGCGCCAGGGCGGATGACCGACGCGGCCGAATTTACAGGCGCGTCCTCCGCGGACATTGGCTTAGGCCAGGCATTTCCCTGGATTGCGGAAATCGAAGTGTCGGGTGGTGAGGCCAAAAGCGCTGTTATTGCTTTCGGCGATTCCATCACTGATGGCTATGGTCTTACACCGGATCGTGGCGGTACGTGGCCGGAGGTTTTCGGGCGCCGTCTGCGTGAGGCAGGCATTCCGCTCAGCGTCGTCAACAGTGGCATCAGCGGTAATCGCGTGCTGCACCACGGCCAATGGGCACGGTTTGGTGACAACGGTCTGGCGCGTTTCGACCGTGATGTCCTGGCCCAACCGAATGTCTCCGCCGTGATTGTCCTTATCGGCATCAACGATTTGGGACATGCGCAAGGGCCTGGGTCTCTAGACTATGTGTCAGCCGAGGATATTATTGACGGCCTGAGCCAGATGGCGGCACGGGCTCATGAGCGCGGCCTCAGCATCTATGCCGGCACCCTTACGCCTTTCGAAGGTACGGTTTTTAGCGGCTACTATTCCGATGAAAAGGAAGCGCGCCGCGTGGCGATCAACACATGGCTAAGAACAAGCCATACTTTTGATGGCGTGTTCGATTTCGACCTGGCTGTGCGCCAGCCGGACGCTCCGACGAAGCTAAGGCCTGAGTTCGATGTCGGCGACCATCTTCATCCCAATGACGCAGGTGCCGCAGCGATGGCGAACGCGATTCCGCTGGGCTTTTTTGACGGTGCCAAGCGGTAGGAGAGGCCAGATCACGGCCGGTCAGGCCGCTTTTCGGTCAATGAACTCGACCGGCCGCCCCAGCAGGTAGCCCTGAGCTTCGTCGCACCCTTCTTCGCGCAGCAATCCCAATTGGCTTTCGGTTTCAACGCCTTCCGCCAGAACCGGTATACCCAGAGATTTGCCAAGCGCCAGGATAGCGCGGACGATGGCGCGCGCTTGTGGGCTCTTATCGGCCTCCATCAAGAAGGAGCGGTCGATCTTGATCTTATCGAATGGGAAGGAATTGAGGGTGTCCAGGGAGGAATAGCCGGTGCCGAAGTCGTCGATGGCTATGGTCACGCCCAGCGCCTTGATCTGGCGCAACAGGTGCAGGGCCCGGACTTTGTCGCCGATAATGGTGGTTTCCGTTATTTCCAGTTCCAGGCGCGAGGGGGACAGGCCGGTTTCAATGAGCACCGACTTAACTGTTTCTATCAGAGTGATGTCGTTAAGCTGAACCGGCGAGAGGTTGACGGCGATCTTGGCTGTGTTGGGCCAGCTCAGGGCTTCTAAGCAGGCGGCCCGCAGGACCCAGGCGCCGATAGCGACGATTGCGCCGCTTTCCTCGGCGATGGGGATGAATTCCGCCGGAGAAATGAAGCCGCGTTCCGGGTGTTTCCAGCGGATCAGGGCTTCGTAGCCGGTTATCTCCCCGGTGCGCACGGAATGCTGCACCTGGTAGAACAGCCGGAATTCTTCATTGGCCAATGCGATGTCCAGGTCTGCGGCCAAGGCACGCCGATGGCGTTCGGCCTCATCCATTCCGGAGTCGTAGAAGCAAACCTTTTGCGCTGCATTGTTCTTGGCACGGTTCAGCGCCAGGTCGGCGTTATTGAGCAAGGTTTCTCGGCTGCTGCCGTCACCGGGATATAGAGCCACGCCGAAGCTGGCCTGGATTGCAATCGGCCCTCCGTCGAGTGAAATGGGGACAGAGACTGCGTCGTTGAGCGCGGCTATCCTGGCCTCGACCGTCTCTCGCCGGTCGAAGCGTTTGACGATGGCGAATTCATCCCCGCCGAACCGGGCAATCAGCCCGCAACTGTTTGCCGCATCAGACAGGCGACGGGCCACAGCCTTCAGGACAGTGTCCCCGGCGCTGTGTCCGCGTTGGTCGTTTATGTCCTTGAAGCGGTCGAGATTGGCAATGATCACCGCGACCTGCTCGCCGTTGCGCGCTGCGGCAGTCAATTCCTGATCAAGATATTCGTTGAAATGCAAGCGATTGGGCAGCGCCGTCAGGCCATCATGGCGCGAAATATGGGCGATGCGTTGTTCGGACAACCGGCGCTCCGTCACATCTTCGAACGTCGATACCCAGCCGCCGTCCGAGGTCGGCCGATGCGAAATCGACATTGAACGCGCCTGGAACAGATCCGACACCATGGTCCCGCCGCCGGGTTTGGTGATCAATTCCATGTGGCGTGCATGGTGCATGGCCAGGGTTTCGGGATCCACCGACCTGCCCAGACAAATGCTGACGATATGGTCCGACAGCGCTCGAAAGGTCAGTCCGGGGGCCATGAACGCCGGATCCAGGCCATATAGCTCGGAAAAGCGAGAGTTGGCGAGGATCAGATGCTCGTTCCGGTCGAATAGCAGCAGGCCCAAAGGCATATTGGACAAGGCGGCGTCGAGATTTCTAGCGCTCGCTATCACACGATCCTGAGTTGTCTTTCGTTCGGTGATGTCTTGTGTGATGTTGGCGAAGCCCAGCAATTTGCCGTCGTCGTCACGCAATGCACGCAACAGGGTGTGGCTCCAGAAAATTTTACCGTTGGCGCGGCGGGCGGGACCTTCAATTTCGGCTCGGTCTTCCTTGGCGGCCTTTATCAGAGCCGCTCGGTAATCGTCCGGAAAGGCAGCATCTGCGGCACACACGTCGGCATAACAACGCCCGACTATGTCCGAAGCCAGATAGCCGTTGATGCGGTCCCCGCCGGCCTTCCAGTCGACGACGTTACCGCGGGTGTCGAGCATGAAAATGGCATAGTCTTCCATCCCCTCGAGCAGAACGCGGAAGCGGCGATCGGTGTCGGCGCGCAAGCTGTCCAAACGGCGAGCTGAAACGACCGCAAAGACGCACAGACTCAAGACAGCGATAGCGGTAACGGTGATGGCCAACGACATGGCTTGCGGCGAAAGGACCAGTCCGCTGATCTTGCGCGCCGCATCGAGCCGAATGGTGACTGCGCCCATGGCGGTAAAGTGGTGGCCGACAATCGTTAGCAGCAATATAAGCCCGCCGAGACGACGCAATGGGCTGCGTGCCGGCAGGGTTATGGTCCACAGAGCGAGGGCGCCGAGCAGGAGACTGATGAGGATCGATGCTATAACGAGGTCGGGCGCCCATTCAACATATCCTGGAACATCCAGCGCCATCATACCCAGATAGTGCATGGTGGCAATGCCGGACCCAAGGACGCTGCCCCCGACCAGACGGGCATGGGGAAAGGCGCGACTGACGGCAATTTCGATGCCGCCCGTGGTGATCGCCATGGCGCAAACGAGTGACACAAGGGTCAATGTCAGGTCGTAGGCCAATCCCATCTTGGGGTTGAAGGCCTGCATGGCGACGAAGTGCGTGGCCCAGATGCCGAAACCGCAGGCCATGCCGGCAGCGAGAATCCAGCGCAGGCGTTGTCCGCCCTGGGTAGTCTGCGCACGCCCGATGATGAGTGCCGATACAAAGCAAGAGATGAGGCAGATAACTCCGGCCAGGAGTACTAATCTCCAGTCGTGTTGATCCTTGAGGCAGTAAAGAACTCTAAACATAATCGAACGTGATTGTTATGCGCCAATTGTTAATACGTATTGCCCCGGCATTAACCTCGGCGATCTAATCTATAGAAGACAAATAATATGATATTCTTGTTATGCTGTTAATCGCGTGGCTTTCCGATGCGAGCAACGGCGATTATGTCAATCGACACCCTCGATTTGCCTTTATCCGGCCTTCGGCGGCATGGGCACGATATGGTTGCGTATCCAGCTTGCGAAATTTTCGGCGCTCAGTTCGCCGTCGGCTACAACCATGAGGCCGAGGAAGCAGGTGGTATCATCAGCACTCAGCATGTAACCGTTCAAGGTGAGGAACAGTTCAATCGTGATCAAGGCGACGGCCAGATTACCACCATGGAAGAGCTGATCATGTGCCAGGGCATAGCCGTAGCAGGCGGCCAGGCTGGCCAGGTCGGTTGCTGAACTCTGATTCAGGGCATGGACCCGGGCGTGCATCATCTTCATCATGCTGCGTTCGCGCAAACCCGTCGCGCGGTCGGCGTTGGCGCCGTGGTCCGCCACCAGTTCGGCCTGAACGGCCTCTATAACGCCCTCGCGAATGAGCAGAAAGGCCATGCTATTTGCTCAGTTCATGAACGACGTTGCGGCGTTTTTTCATCAGTTCGCGCGCGGTATGCATTTGTTCGGCAAAGGCGGGATCGTAAGGTGACAGGCGATAGCCGTCAGGCGTTTCGGTAATGAAGATGGTGTCGCCCTTTTCCAGCTTCAGGCGCGTAAGCAATTCACGTGGCAGGATAACGCCCAGTGAGTTGCCGATTTTGGTGATTTTAAGTTCCATGGCCCGCCTCGAATCAGGAGTTTCCTAAGCCTAGAACCTAATCGTCAAAAATCGGTGTATAAACGCCTGTATATACGCCAAGAGGTAACCAAAAACCGTATTCGGAGGCGTGGGCATGTTCACGCCTCCGCGCTTTGAGCCTACTGCGCCATGCGGAATTCAATCGACAGATTTGCGCCTCTGCCCGCCGCGTTTGCCTGGGACTGCGCATAGGACGCGACCTGCAACAGCGGCTGTCCGCCGGGGGCTTGTTGGCCGCGCATCTGCGCAAGCTGCGGCTGATGGGCGATGAGGGCGTCCCGTAAGGCCACGGATTGCTCCAGGGCGAGGGCTTGTGCCGCGCGGCCTTGCGGCGTGCTGACATCGAGATTCACACTGGCCACCACGTTGACGATGGCCATTTTCGTGTCGTTGGCGCAACTGCCGGCCGGGGTTACGCCATAGCTGTAGCAGGGCAGTTGCGATGCCAGGGTCTGGGCAACCTTTTGGGCGATAGTCTGACCTTCAGGCTTCAGGGTGGCTGTCCCTGTCACGAACAGCTGGTCGGCCGTAAAGGAGAGGGTGGCCGCGTTCAGGTCGCTACGGGCCACCTCGCCCAATTGTGCATTTAACGACGACATAAAGGCGGCGCGATCGGCGGCGGCAATTGTGGCCGTTGGCTTGACCGGTTCCGTGCCGCCCGAATAGGCGAAGCAGTGCCGGTCGCCCGACGAATCGCCGAGTACGCTGCCGGGTAGGCACACAATGCGGTTTTTGGTATCGACCTCCAGGGACGCATCGCGACGTTCAAGCGCGGTCGCCGTTTGCAGGAGCAGGGCCGTCTGGCTGTCCTTGGCGCTGGTGAGGGCCGCGGTCGTCGAGCGATAATTGAGGGCGAAATAGCTGAGCAAGATGATGAAGATGAAAAGAACGCCGACCATCATGTCGGTCATGGAGACATAATAGCTTTCGCCTTCCTCGACATCTTCGGCGCGCCGGTGACGGAACTTCATGCCGCCGCCTCGCGCGACAAGGCGATTTCCAGACGCTTCAGGCTCTTGAGTTGTTCGAGCATGACTTTTTCCGGCGGCATGAATTGCACGCAGGCATCCAGGCTTTCGAACAAGGTGGCTTCCAGGGACTGGATACGCTTGCGACGCAGGCGGGCGACGAAGCGCAGGATAATGGAGGCCAGAACACCGGCGATGGACGTCCAGAACTTGGTGGCCGCAATGGCCAGAAGGCCCATCAGGGCGGCTTCCATGCCGGCACCCTTGGTATCGGCCATGGCGGCGGTGGCCTCGCTGAGCGCCGCAACAATGCCGAGGAAGGTTACGACCAGACCGATGGCGACAAGGATATTGGCCCACCATTCCAGGCTGCGTGCCGGCTCGTCCAGACGGTCAAACGCTTCGGCCGCCCGTATGGAGGTGGCGTATGTGTTGTCACCGGTGTCGACCAGAAGGCTTCTGTAGTTCGACCATCCCAGCACCAGGGCGGCTGATGCAGAGGCATTGTTCGCAGTGCCGCCGAAACGGATATCCAGGTTTGAAAATTGGCTATAAAACGCGGTACGCGCTGCGCCCCCGCGCAGGGCCGAAATCAGGTTCCACCTTTCACGCAATTCTTCCTGCAAGGGGCGATATTCGCTGATGCTTGACCAGACAATCAAGCCTATCCCGAAGAGAAGAATGGCGCCGGCCATAAGAAGCGCCACACCCGGCGAACTGAACAGGGTAACAACGAGAGCGGTAACGGGGTCGTGCAAAACAGGTGTCCTTTTATGGTCTCCGTCCCGATCGCGACTTTGCCGACCGATGTGGCGAAAATAAGGACGCCGCGAATCCACCCGATCCGGGCTGCGCGATGGCGCGCGCCTCTACACCCTCGTCTTGGGCCGGACCCGCGCTAGTCCACCGTCAACCCCGAGGGTTTGACCGGTAATCCAATCATTCTCCGGATCGAGCAAGAAAGCGATAGCGGCTGCCACATCTTGCGGTTTGCCCAAACGCCCTAAGGCGTGCATCGATTCAGACACTTTGCGTGCCGCCTCGCTCCCCGTCAGTTGTGCGGTTAATGGCGATTGCACGAGGCCGGGTGCCACCGCGTTGATGCGCAAGTTCATAGGCGCATAGGTGGCTGCTGAAGACAGCATCAAGCCGATGACACCCGCCTTCGCTGCTGCAATCGCCTCGTGATTGGCGAGCCCTTCAAGTGCGGCGGCAGACGATATAAGAACAAGGGAGCCTCCGCCGGTCATATGCTTACCGGCGGCACGAACGCTTGCAAAAGCCGTCGTCAAGGATGCCGAGATGACAGCGTCGAATTGAGCGCGGGAGGTGAGGTGTGCCGAGCGCAGCAAAAGCGATCCACTGCAATTGACAGCGCCGTCTAACGGGCCCGCTTCGGCAAAAACATGCTCGACAGCGTCAAAGTCGGACACATCTATCATGTAATCCGGGGTGATTTTATCGGCAGTCCGCGCAGTGGTCAGAACGCGGTGGCCTTGCGATCTCAACCGTTCGGTGGTTGCCTGACCGATGGCGCTAGATGCCGCCAAAATGAGATAATTTGCCATGTTTTTCCCCATATGCCCTGTCAGCATGCCGTCAATACTTCAGGCCCCGATGGCGCCGGTGGCCACCAGTTCCATTAGGAAGGCCATGGCTGTCCTGCCTGTGCCGGCAAACGGGTCGAGCTTCGGTTTCGGAAAATACTTGAGCAATAGTCCCGGATTGACCAGGTCGATGTTTACCTGGCCCATGGTCCAGCCCGAAAAGGTACGTTCGGCGATTTCTTCGAACAGCAGAACGGTTACGGTCTGATGCCTGTCGTCCTGCATCAGTTTTGCCAGCAGTATCGAGACCTGTTCACGATCGCCTTCCAGCACCTGGACAAAGACAGATTGGGTGTAACACAACAGCCCTGTTATGCCGCGGGCGGGGTTGTTGCGGCGCGATTGATCGAGGATGTCGGAAAGAAGCGACGCGGAGGGTTGTGACGTCGGGCGGCTGGCATAGAGACAACGAACAAGCATGATATGCCTCAGCGGCTGGGGGTGATAAGCGATAGAAATTCGCGTCGTAGAGCCGGGTCCTTTAGAAAAGAGCCCCGCATGACACTATTGATCATTTTCGATTCATTGTCTTTGACGCCGCGCCAATGCATGCAGAAATGGTCCGCTTCCATGACGATAGCTAAGCCGTCTGGTCGCACGCGCTCCATGAAGTGATCAGCCAGTTGAGTGACAGCCTCTTCCTGAATCTGCGGACGGGACATGATCCATTCGGCAACGCGGGCATATTTGGATAGCCCGATCAGGTTGGAGTGACCATTGGGCATAAGGCCGATCCATAGCCGACCCATGATGGGGCAAAAATGGTGGCTGCAGGCGCTTCGCACGGTGATGGGCCCTACGATCATGAGTTCGTTGAGGGCGGAGATATTGGGAAATTCCGTCACCGGTGGCGCGGGCGAATATCTGCCGGCGAACACTTCCCGCAGATACATCTTGGCGACGCGGCGCGCTGTCTCACGCGTATTGTGGTCCTGCTCGACGTCTATCACAAGGCTGTCCAGCACAGCGGCAAATTTCTCGGCCACCTCATTTTCAATCTCTATGAGTTCGCCGGTCTCTATAAAGGCCGAGATATTGTCGTTGGCGAAGAAGCGTGTTTTGGCAGCCTGCAGACGTTTGCGTATACGCGTCGATACCGGGTCAATGTCCTCGCCGGGGACGGGCAAATCTGGATTACTCATTCTCTCACTTCCTCAGATATTCAGGCGCGTCATGGGCCGCCTGTCTCGCCACCGGTTGGGAGGCGATACGCCCTAATTAGCGATTAAGACTCCAGACGCCGGCATTCAGCGCCGTCGCGAAACACACCCAAGCCAGATAGGGCACCAGACACAGGGCGGCCGGGCGGTCAAAACGTAGAAAACTGATCAGGGTCGCCACGATGGCGACGATCATCAAAGCTATGACGACGAGCGCGCCGGCGGGCGAATGCATGCCGAAGAACACCACAGACCAAGAGGCGTTCAAGGCAAGCTGGACCAGAAAGCTGGTAACGGCGAACCTTTTGTTTCGCGCAGTGTCGGGAAGCGTCAGGATGCGCCAAAAGGCCACCGCCATCAAAACATAGAGAGTGCCCCAGGCCGGTCCAAATACCCAGTTCGGCGGCGTAAAGGCCGGCTTGTGCAAATAGGCGTACCACGTCTTCAAATTGGCAAATGTTGCCGCATTGCCGATAGCAGCCGCCGTCAGCACCAGCTCGGCTGAGATAGCGGCGGCCCGCAATGGATTTCGTCTGGTCTGTCCTGTGGCGTCCATGGCCGTCCTTTGTCGTTTCGTACGTATACGTGCGAATGCGCGACCTGGTTCAGCGAAAGGCCGATTTACGTATATGCAATCCGATATCCGGGTTGGTCCGATGATGCAGCAGCGCGAGTCAGTCACGGCGCGACCGGATGCGTAATTGCCCCTCAGCACCCGTCAAGCACGTCTGTCTCAGCCCACGCCCTGTATATGAATTTCGGTTTTCCGCTTGTGCACGGTGCCAGGCGCTTACGCATAATGCCCGTTTCCAGTTTACTTTTTTCAAAGTAGGGCAAGATTAGCGAGACATGGCGCCGGGAAACATGATGCGATGCGCTTGTCGCGGCCTCAAATGACGCCACCTTATGTCCGCAGACTTCGCATACGACGTAGTCACGACCGTTATGGCGGATGAACACGGGGGCAGTAAGGCAGTCTGCACAGACTACATCATGATCCCGCGTAAAACGCTTCAAAGGTTTGTCGTTTGGTCCCATAGCATATGCCCTGACGCTGCATACGTAATTACCCCAGGCATGGATCACGTCGATCTATCGGGGGGCTGGAGGCCGCATTCCAAAAACAACCGTCCACGGTACAGTCGGTTGTTTGCGTCGATAGCTTCCCTGATCAAAGGCACAAGTGGGTTTAAGTAGTTTCCGAGGCTGGCCCGAGGCAAAAATGGAAGGCAGAACCACCTGTCCGCTGTTAGCGCGCTCGCGGACGCCGTTAGCCCCAAAAGGACTCCCCATGAAGACCTCCGACGTAACGATTGCCATTTTTGACGATCACCCCGCAGCCGATACCGCCGTCAAAGTTCTTGGCGAGGCGGGGTTCGACATTAAAAACCTCAGTGTTGTCGGCCAGGGATACCATACCGACGAGACGGTCGTTGGGTTCTACAATATCGGCGATCGCGTGGCTTTCTGGGGCTCTCGCGGCGCCTTCTGGGGCGGTCTGTGGGGCCTGTTTGTCGGCGGTCTGTTCGTGACGGCGCCGGTTGTCGGGCCGCTCATCGTTCTGGGCGCCTTTGCCGGCGCCATAATCATGGCCGTAGAAACGGCCGCCGTGGTTGGTGGGATCAGCGCATTGACGGCTGCCTTGGTCAGTCTCAGCATCCCCAAGGACAGCGTAATCCGCTACGAGGAGGCCATCAAGGCCGATAAGTTTCTGGTCATGGCGCATGGGTCGGCGGAAGACATGCGTCGTGCCAAATCTATCTTGGCGAACGCCAGCGCTGCTCATGTCGAGGTCTTTTCCGAGTCCGAAAGCCGGCGTGAGGCACTGGCCTCGTCGATCGTACATGGCACCGCCTGAATTGAGTAGTTTCCGAGCCTGTATCGCCGGTTCGGGCAGGCTTAGCGTCCGCCCCGCAGCCTCTTCCTGAGGGTGTATCCGTCGCCTCAAGCCATTTCAAACCTTTTGGCGATGGTTCAACGAGCCCGTTATGGAGACGAATATGGCTTCCGATAAAGATCTGAAACAGAACGTAGTCGATGAGTTGAACTGGGCGCCAAACGTAAACAGCGCCCATATCGGCGTCGCGGCACGGGACGGCATCGTTACGCTGACGGGCCACGTCGAAACCTACAGCGGCAAGATCGACGCTGAGCATGCCGTGCGCCGCGTCAAGGGCGTAAAGGCCATCGCCAATGAGATAGAGATCAAACTGAACTCGCACGCCAAGCGGGACGACGAGGATATCGCCCTCGCGGCGGTCAATGTACTGGCCTGGGATGGTAATGTGCCGAGTGATGCGATCAAGGTCGCCGTCAGCAAAGGGTGGGTAACGCTCAGTGGTCAGGTCGAATGGTACTTCCAAAAGGAAGCCGCCGCACAGGATATCCGCCGCCTGATGGGCGTCATCGGCGTGTCTAACGAGGCTGTTGTCAAGCCCAAGATCGATACGGACGTGATCGCGGAGGATATTGAATTCGCGCTCAACCGGGCTTGGTTCGACACCAAACGCATCAAGGTCGCGGCGGACGGTGGCAAGGTTACGCTGACCGGCAAGGTCGAGACATGGAGCGACTGGGAGGAAGCCTCAGAAGTGGCCTGGGCTGCAAAGGGCGTGACGTCGATCGAAAACGATATCATTATCGCTTAGAACTACCGCTGGTGTCCGCGCCGGTTCGGGCGCCGCAGACACCAGCGGCGGCGTCTGACCAGGATCTGGCGGCAGGCGGGAAGAGATTTAAGGATGTCCGCGTTGGAAACTGACTCGTTGTGCCATTTTGATCAGGTTCTGCTGACCCCCGCGCAGATGAATGCTGCGGACCAGGCCACGATTGCTTTGGGTATTTCCAGCCTTGATCTTATGGAACGGGCCGGTGCGGCCGTGGCGACGGCCATACAGGCGCGTTGGACACGGCAGCCTATTTTGGTTCTGTGTGGTCCAGGGAATAATGGCGGAGATGGCTTTGTTTGTGCGCGACACCTGGACGGCGCTGGGTGGCCTGTCAAGATCGCGCTCCTGTGCGAATTAAGCGAACTCAAGGGCGATGCCGCCCATCAGGCCCTATTGTGGACGGGCGGGTTCGTCCCCTTTTCGTCAGGCAGTCTTGAGGGGTTTCGTCTGGTGATAGACGCCATCTTCGGCGCCGGCCTCTCCCGGCCGGTTGAAGGCCAGGCGAGAGACATGGTTGAAGCGCTTGTTAATCTCGACCTGGATATCTGCGCGATAGACGTTCCCAGCGGGCTTGACGGCGCGACCGGGCAAATTCTGGGTGGGGCTGCTGCTGCCGATCTGACCGTAACCTTTTTCCGCAAGAAGCCGGGGCACCTGCTTCTGCCGGGGCGTCAGTTGTGCGGTGATCTGGTTGTCGCCCAGATCGGCATTCAAGCGTCCGTGCTTGACGCCATTGCACCCATGACCTTTGAAAACCACCCGGCGCTCTGGCTCAGTCGCTATCCCTGGCCGGAGATAAATGGAAACAAATATCAACGCGGCCATGTGCTTGTCCTGGGGGGAGATACCGTCACGGGTGCCAGTCGCCTGACGGCGTGCGGCGCCATGCGCGCCGGAGCCGGGCTGGTGACGTTGGCCTCTCCGCCCGATACATGGATGATTTATGCCTCCGCGCTCACCAGCGCGATGGTGAGGCCGTTCAATGGGTTGGCCGGGTTTACGGAACTTCTTGCCGACGCGCGCCGCAATGTTATCGCCATCGGGCCGGGGGCCAATGTCGGAGACGCGACGCGCCAGTATGTTCTGGCTGCGTTGGCGGCCCGTCGCACAACCGTTCTGGATGCGGATGCCCTGACCGCGTTTGCTGAAACCCCGCGCCGGTTGTTCGACGCTATTGACGGTCCTTGCGTGCTGACGCCGCATGAGGGCGAGTTCGACCGCCTCTTTACTGCGGGAGGCGACAAGTTGTTACGCACCCGTAGGGCAGCCGTAGAAAGTGGCGCGGTCGTCCTTCTCAAAGGGGCCGATACCGTAATTGCCGCGCCCGATGGACGTGCGATTGTCAATGCGAATGCCCCCGCACACCTCGCGACAGGTGGTAGCGGAGATGTCCTGACCGGCTTCATCGCAGGCCTTCTGGCCCAAGGGCTAGACGTCTTCCACGCCGCCGCAGCCGCGGCATGGCTTCATGGCGAGGTTGCAAATTACTTGGGTATCGGACTTATTGCCGAAGACCTGCCGGACGCGCTTCCCCATGTGCTTCAAGCCCTCAATGAACGGATGAAGCAGGCCCTCCGGGAGGGGGCATGAAGGCCATGGTGCTCAACAGGCCTGGGGAGGCGCTTGTGTGGACGGACCTTCCGGATCGTACCCCGGCCGCCGGTGAAATCCGTGTGCGCGTCACCGCCTGCGGCGTATGCCGGACGGATTTGCACGTGCTGGACGGTGAATTGCCCGACATGATTTACCCTATCATTCCCGGCCACGAGATTGTCGGTCGTATCGATCGCCTTGGGGAGGGCGTAGACGGCCTCAGGCTGGGTGAGCGGGTCGGCATTCCCTGGCTTGGCCATACCTGTGAGTACTGTCCATACTGCGTGGAGCAGCGGGAAAACCTGTGCGACCATCCGCTTTTTACAGGCTATACGCGGGACGGGGGTTTTGCGACCTCGGTCATTGCCGATGCGCGCTTTGCCTTTCCCCTGGGCGAAGAGGGTAGCGACGTAGCCCTGGCGCCTTTGCTCTGCGCAGGCCTGATTGGATGGCGATCCCTATGCCTGACCGGCCAGCCTGACGGGCGCACAGGCAAGCGTCTGGGGCTTTACGGCTTTGGCGCAGCCGCCCACATCATCGCTCAGGTGGCGCACAGTGAGGGCCGCGACGTCTATGCCTTTACGCAAGCGGGCGACAAGGCGACACAGGCCTTCGCCTTGTCCCTGGGCGCAGTTTGGGCGGGAGGATCGGATGAGTTGCCCCCTGAGCCACTCGATTCCGCGATCATATTTGCGCCGGTGGGGGCGCTTGTGCCTTTGGCCCTCAAAGCCGTGCGTAAAGGAGGGCGCGTCGTATGCGCCGGCATCCATATGAGCGATATCCCAAGCATGCCCTACCGTCTGTTGTGGGAGGAAAGGCAGCTCGTTTCCGTCGCCAACCTGACCCGCCAGGACGGGCTCGATTTTCTGCCCCTGGCGCAGAAAATCGGCATTACCACCAAGACCACGACCTATGCCCTGACTCAGGCCAATCAGGCACTGTCCGACTTGCGTGCGGGGCGTTTCGACGGAGCCGCCGTACTGGTGCCTTAAGCAACGCGACGTCCATTTGGCTTACGGTCAGTATGCAGACGGCTAACGGGGCGCGGCCGACCATGGGCCGGTTTGCCCAGCTGGACGATGCGGTCTTGGTCTACGCTTTCAGCCATGGTCAATTCATGCAGGCCGCTCATTTGCTGCTCCTGAATTCTGGGGGCAGCGAGATGGATATCATGCGCGCCTTTGCCGCTGTCACGACTTGCACCCTGTGGCTAACGGGGAATGTATGACGTTCACACAGGCGGCAGGAGCGCCGTGGCATGTTGCAACCGGCGCCACGCATCGAGAGCCGGCGATCGCGCTGGAAGCCCAGCTTTAGACCCATCAGAGACCTCAACAGTCTCAGTTCGTCTGGTCGCCGACCGGGAAGGGGACACCGGTGAGGTCTTCGCAGACTTGCCACAGATGCTTGGCGACGGTCACGTCCAGCGCCTGATCTGCAATTTGGGCTTTTCCCACATGTTTGCCGCGGACCTCCAGGAGGCCTTGCGGACCGTAGTAACCCCCGCCCTCCACGGCATCCGCCGTCGCCGCATAGAGCGTGGGTAATGCGCCCGCCGCATCGGTATTGAGGGCCAAGCCAATCAGAGGGCCCATGGCGTTCCGCACGGCTCTTTCGATGCCGTGGTAATCCCCCGTTTTGAAGAGGTTGGTGCTGGCGACGCCAGGGTGGGCGGCGACGGATAAGATATCCGTACCCGCCGCACGCAGTCGCCGGTTCAGTTCCAAGGCGAACATCAGATCGGCCAGCTTCGACTGCGCATAGGCTGCCATTGGCGAATACCCGTGCTCGGATTGCAGATTATCAAAATTGATGCGGCCACGCTTATGGGCGATAGAGGCGAGCGTTACTATGCGGGGCGCATCAACTGTATTGGCGCTAATGGCATTTTGAAGGGCTGGCATTAAAAGGGCGGTCAAAGCGAAATGCCCCAGCACATTGGTCCCGAACTGCAATTCGAAGCCCTCTGCGGTTTCAAGCCGGCGCGGCGGCGTCATGACGCCGGCATTGTTTATCAGGCAATGTAGCGGTAGGCCTTGGCTCAGTACGCTGTCTGCAAAGCGTTTCACCGATGAGAGGGAGCCCAGATCGAGATGACCAAGGACGAGGCGGGCATCGGGCACGCTTTGACGGATAGCCTGAAGCGCAGCGTTTCCCTTAAGTTTGTCACGGCAGGCAAGCGTAACCTGTGCGCCCTTCGCGGCCAGGACCAGCGCCGCCTGATATCCGATGCCACTGTTCGCGCCGGTTATAATAATGTTGTGGCCGGTCAGTGAAGGAATGTCCGCGGGTGTCCATTCTCTCTTCGCCGCACTGTTCGCTGTCATAGCTGTACTCCCGGTTGGCGGTGTGACACCGCTATTAAGCAGTATAGCTGTTTGGCCCTGGCTAGGCAGATTTATCTGCCAAGGCATCCGATCTGGTTCGGCTATATCAATATGTCCGCGACGGCGGTGATGGCCAGGCAGAGAGCGACAATGGTTGTTATGATCTGTCTCAAGCGGAAGAAGCGTTCGGGGATAAAGCCGCCACGCGAAAGACGGCTGTCCACCCACAAGGCAAAGAGGAACCCTATAGCCAGACACAGGCACACGCCCGCCGGATGGGCTGAAAACAGGAGCACGCACACCCAGCCCAGAAGGGCAATCAGGTTGCTTGCCACGATCACCCAGGGTTTCGGCACGGCGCCCTGCAGGAACGTGCTCCACTGAATGCCGCTCAGGAAGGACAATATGACGGCGCCATAGACCACCGCGACATAGGCCGGATCAAAGGACAGTGGCCATAAACGCCACGCCCCTATGGCACAGCCGATAAACGGGAGGGCGCCCCCCAGGGTAAGGGGGGCGATCAACGGATGCAGGCGCGGTTCGGCGGACAGATTAGACATGTGCGCTACAATTCGCATCTGTCGTAGCCGTGAAACCGAAAGCGAAGCGCGCCGAAAACCGCATAGACCCAACGCGCCAGGGGTCTGACTATGGGCGCTGAGACGATCCGGCCCAACCACTGAAAGCCAGGCAAGGCTTTCCAGATTGTTGCGAAGGCATCGGCGCCGGTCAGGCGGTCACCCACGTCGTCGATGACATGGATCGCCACTAGGGCGTCTTTACGGGAAATATTGAGGCGTGACAGCGCATCATCGTCCGCCATGACGTCGATCCATTGGAAGCGATCTGCGGGCGCCATGGTGCGATAAAAGCCGATCTCGCGTCGGCACAGGCCACATTTGCCATCAAACAAAACAGTGATCATTTGAGTACTCCCGGCCTTGGATTACGTCACTTGGCGGCTATTGGAATGAGCAATTCGTTGCGCCGCAGGAACCATAGCGTCCAGGGCGGGTCATAGCGCGCCAGCGTCACATCGCCCTCCGTCGTCAGATGTCTGGCGTTTAGCCATGCCTTCAGCTGCTGCGTCCGTGTCGTAATGTCGGTCTCTCCGGCCAAGCCAGAGAAACGGATAACGGCTACGCGTTGAGGCGCAATGGTCACGAGCGACACCCGTGCATTATTGGGCTGCGGAAGGGTGGCCATCGTATATCGCGACGGCATGATGAACCGCACCACCCAGGTCTTTCCATCGCCTGCCTGCGTCACCGGCGCCGTCATGGCAATCTTCTCGCCGCCGGAGGCCGACTGGGTGACGGGAGCGGTCATAGCGACCTTCGATTTTTGCCGGTTGTTGCCAAAGATGTAGTCAGCGATTAGTCGAAAGCCCTCATTGATGGCGGGCTGGCGATCTCCACTGACGTGCGCTTCGGCTGCGATCAGCGCCGGGTAGTCCCGTATCTCGATGTCACTGTCTTTCGTGACCAGCTTGAAGGCAGGTTCTTCAACGGCCATGGCGGATCCCGCCGACAGCGCGACCAAGGCCATAGATAGGTAAAAGCTGAGAGCGCGCCATAACATGTACATCCGACTATCCAGAGGGTGTGTGTTATAGCGTATACGTCCACTGGACCGTTTCGGATTTAACGACGTGTGCGCAACTCATCGTATGACGGCTGGGTCTCCGAATTGAAGCGCCCGCCAGCGAAGCGTAGGGCGCGGTTCGGAAAGTGATTGCGGCATACGGGGCTTAGTATTGACTTCGGGTCACAATTTAAGTTGCTGAAAATTAATGATTATTTAGGCTCGAGACAAGTTGCTCTACTCTTTTGGACAGCATGCTTGTTCCGTGTTTAGTTTTTCATCTCAGAGGGGGGGAGAGCATGAAGTATTTTAATCCTGCCAGATATATGGCCGTGGTGCCGCTGATTTTTGGTCTGACGCAGTGCGATGTGATCGAAGCTATTCACAACCCAAAGCCGAAGGAAGGCCCCTACAGCTTTGACCTGATCCTAAAGACGTCACCAAAGGCGGAGGTGACATTGAAAAGCGCTGAAAACCTATACGTCGATGCCTTTTACTATGGTCACGCCAAGCCCGCCTTTATTGGCGAAGCCGACAGGCTTCATCGCATCAGTCTCGGCCGGGAAATATTTGAATATGCCAATAGCGCTCGTAGGATCCATCTGTATGGAAGCCCGCTCGATGCGAAAAAATTGTCGCAAACGAGCGAGGGTGAACCTCAGGTTCTTGTGTCCGTTGACAGCACCGGCCTGCCCGGCAAGGCGGTAACATGCCGCACGTTCACAGGGTCGATCCGACTGGCTCGCCAGAAACCGCCGGTGCTTTTTTGTGAACTCGAAACCGAGAGCTATTGGGCAAACGAAGCGGCAAGCCACTGAGGTAAATAATAAACTCCACGGCTATTGCCGGGTCTGGTGACCATCCGCTGCCTCCCATCGCTTCGGGAAGTGGCGCAGGGTATATCTGCCTATATCTAAGGCCCGCATAGATGCGATCACGGGCACCCGTTTACCAGGTGCCCGCGGGTGGTGGTTAGGATTGAATGAAGGCGAGCAGGTCCGGGTTGATAACGTCCGCGTGGGTGGTCAGCATGCCGTGCGGATAGCCCTCATAGATTTTCAAGGTGCCGTTCTTGACCAGCTTGATCGCTTCCAGGGCGGCGGCTTGATAGGGCACGATCTGATCGTCATCGCCGTGCATGATCAGGACCGGCACGTCGATCGCCTTCAGGTCTTCGCTCTGATCGGTTTCGGAGAACGCCTTAATGCCTTCGTAGTGGGCCTTTGCGCTGCCCATCATGCCCTGGCGCCACCAGTTGTCGATCACCCCTTCAATAGGTTTTACCCCTTCACGGTTGAAGCCATAGAACGGGATGGGCAGGTCCTTGAAGAATTGGGTCCGATTGTTGGCGGTCTGTTCGCGCAGGCCATCGAATACGCTTATCGGCAAGCCCAGCGGGAAGGCCTCTGTCTTCAGCATGATGGGGGTGACGGCGCTGACCAGCACGGCCTTGGCGACACGGCCATTGCCGCCGTAGCGGGCGACATAGCGGGCGACCTGACCGCCACCCGTCGAGTGCCCGATGTGGACCGCGTTGTTCAGGTCCAAAGCCTCAACCACTGCATTGGCATCGGCGGCATAGGTGTCCATATCGTGACCGTCGCTGACCTGGGTCGAGCGGCCGTGCCCCCGGCGGTCAAAGGCGACGACCCGATAACCCTTACCCAGGAAATAGAGCATCTGGGTGTCCCAGTCATCGGATGACAATGGCCAGCCGTGATGGAAAACGATCGGTTGGGCGGTCTTGGGGCCCCAGTCCTTATAATAGATCTGGGTGCCGTCTTGGGTGGTGACATAGCTATTGCTGGTCATGGTCGTATCTCCGATTTGCGATTGGGTTGAGGGTTTGGTGTACGCTTGAGCGTCCCGATCTGATGGTCGGTGCTCTAATTCTTTGCTTTTATGCGCTTTTTTCATACCAAAAGCGCTTTGGGCGACTAAAACAGCAGTTAGGCGGCGTCTACGAGAACAAGTTCCGAGTCTTCCAAGGCGGTGACGCGGATAAGGGGCTCATCCGCAATCGCGGCACCGTCGCGGGTATCAATGCGTACCCCGTTAACGGTAACCGATCCGGCCGATGGCACAAGATAGCCATTGCGGCCGGCCAGACTATATTCCGCTGTTTCGCCAGCTTTCAAGGTCGCTCCCAGCACACGGGCGTCGGCGCGAATGGGCAGGGCGTCGTCATCATTGGCAAAACCACTGGCCAAGGCCACGAACTTGCCGGACCGGTCGCCCTTCGGGAACGGCTTGGTGCCCCATGCGGGTCCTTTGCCGGTTTCGCTCGGCAGGATCCAGATCTGGAAGATGCGGGTGATGCCTGGCTCCTGGTTATACTCGGAATGACGGATGCCGCTGCCGGCACTCATAACTTGGACATCGCCCGCTTCGGTACGGCCTTTGTTACCCAGGTTGTCCTGATGGGTGATGGCACCTTCGCGCACATAGGTGATGATTTCCATATCGGCGTGCGGGTGGGGCGGGAAGCCTGTTCCAGGGGCGATCGTATCATCGTTCCAGACGCGCAGATTGCCCCACTGGTCGCGGGCGCGATCCCGGTAGCTGGCGAACGAAAAATGGTGTTTGGCGTCCAGCCAGCCGTGGTTGGCGCCGCCGAGGCTGTCAAAAGGTCTACGTTCGATCATGGTCATATCTCCACTTGCTAAAATTGCCGGGCGCCGTGTGCGTCCTGTCTGAACACACTATGGACTTTTGCCAAGACGTCTGAAATACAAATGATAGAAAGAAACCATTTCAAAAAATGACATCATGAAGCTGCCAGACTTTGAGGCCTGGGCCGTTTTTGCCAAGGTGGCCGAAACCGGCTCGTTCGTTGCCGCCTCCCAGGATCTGGGGCTGTCTCAGGCGACGGTATCAAAAGTCATCGGCCGGCTGGAGAAGAAACTGGATGCAACCCTGTTTCATCGCACCTCACGCCGTGTTGCCTTGTCAGAAAGCGGTCTGGCGGCGCTGGACGGTGCCACACGCTTGCTGGCCAGTGCAGAAGCCCTGGAAACGGAAGCGTCGGCCCTGGCCGCGCGGCCGCGCGGCACTGTACGCATGACGGCGCCCATGTCGTTTGGCATTGCGCATCTCGGGGCCATGCTGCCGGAATTTTTCGCCCTCTATCCGGAGGTGACGGTCGATCTGACCTTGGCCGACCATTTTATCGACATTGTCGAAGACGGGTTTGATCTGGCCTTGCGGATTTCCGATCTTGAGGATTCCAGTTTGATGGCCCGGCGATTGGCCCCGGTGCGTATTCTGCTTGTCGGGGCGCCGAGCTATTTTGACAAACGTGGACGCCCAACTCACCCCAAAGACCTTACCGACCATGTCGGTCTTGTTTATACCAACGGTCGCGCCAAGGGCATGTGGCGGTTCCAGCACGCTGCCGAGGGGCAGTATTCCGTAACCGTGCCGGGCCCGTTGCGGGTGAACAATGCCGATATTCTCCGTCCCGCCCTTATTGGCGGTGCGGGCATAGCCATGCAGCCAGATTTTCTGGTGTGGGACGATATCCAGGCGGGGCGTCTGGAGGTCGCTATTCCAGGCTGGGCGCCCCCGCCCTTGTCTCTTTATCTGGTGACACCTCCCGGCACGCTGCGTCCGACCCGCGTTCAGGCCCTGATGGCCTTTCTCGTAGGAAAGATCGCCAAAGCTAATTGGACACAAGGCGGAACATAGGCGTCGGGGGTAGTGAGGCCATCGTTCGAGTGAGGCAACGACCATTAACGGGCAACCTTTCAGGCATAAACCTTGCAGGTAAAGGTATTCCTGACGCAGGAATGCCGAAAATGAGACACATCAGGTACGCAGAAACGAAACCGCCATACGCGAAAGCGAAGGCGCACAAGATCACGACCAGGCCGACGGCTTACGACGATGTCGAGCAGACGAAGGCGCCTTTGGCGCACATCTGGCTGTATGTTGCTGGCGTTGCGTTAATACTGACCGGCATGGCTCTTATTATCTGGTGGCCATGACGAGCCGCACACGTGGGCATTTGGCGCAATCTCGAGAGAGTGCTGACAAAGGTGGGATATTACTATAGCCTGTCAACATGGCTGTTCATGACCGCGCAGAACTTGAACATGTTCGTCGTTGTGTACGCCGCACGACGATCGGTTCGCTTATGTCGGACACGAAGTGGCGAAAGGTGTTTGCTGCGATTCAGGCGCATCAAGAATTGGAACTGCGCCAATGCATATACAAGTTCATTGAAAGCCCTGATGAACGAATAGGCAATCCAGGCGCCAATTTGCACGTCCCCCGCCCCTGGCTCGACACGATTTCATTGGGTCCAATCCCGCTTCGATCAATCGAATGGCTGTTGTTTCCACGTGTCGCGGAGCATCGGACCAGTCACAAGACCCCTGTCCGCCGTGTTCGACAGGACTTGGACTTGGCCATGAGGATTCTAACTGGTCTGGGGCAGTTGCCGCTGGAGATGACCGAACGGGGCTTGATTGTACGCGGGTATATCCGAACGGCTTAGGTGAGCCGCCCGCTATTGAGTCAATCTGCTAGACATTTGCCCTAGTTCAGACTCGTGTCGTCCCCTAGGGCCCTATACAACGCCACTAGATTGGTGGCGCGCAAGGCCTGAAGGCTAATGAGCGTTTGCTGGGCGCTGTAGAGGGTGCGCTGGGCATCGAGCAGGACGAGATAGCTGTCCGAACCATTGTCGTAGCGCGCTTGTGACAGGGTCAGGCTACGACTGGCGGCATTGGTGGCGGCGGTCTGGGCGCTCAGGCGTTCGTCGATGCGCGACCTTACGGCCAAGGCGTTACTCACATCCGAAAACGCCGATTGAATAGCCTTTTCGTATTGCGCCACGGCGATATCGCGGTTGATCTTGGCGCTATCCAGGCCCGCACGATTGGCGCCGCCGGCGAAGATCGGCACGGTAATGGCGGGCGAGAAGCTCCAGGTATTGGTACCCGATTTGAACAAACCGTCGAGGTCGGAACTGGATGAGCCGGTCGAGCCCGTCAAGGTAATGCGTGGGAAGAAAGCGGCGCGGGCCGCGCCGATATTGGCATTGGCCGATTTCAGGTCGTGTTCAGCCGTCAGGACATCCGGGCGCGCCAGAAGCACATCGGAGGGCAGGCCGACCGGCACGGTATCGGTCACCAGGCCGGAAGCCAGGCCGTCGGGCAACAGGCCCGGTGTCAGGGGCGCGCCGACAAGCAATGTCAGGGCGGCTTTGTCCTGGTCGATGACGGTTTCAAGGCGTGCGACATCCGCGCGGGCGGTTTCAGCCTGAACTGTGATTTGGTTGAGATCAAGATCGCTCAGGACGCCGATGCGGGCGCGACCTTCGGCGATATTCAAGGTGTCCAACTGTCCGGCCTGGGTCTGCTTTGCCAGGCGCAAAGCGTCCTGATCGGCAGCCAGCGTAAGCCATTGCTGGGCGACCGCCGCGATCAGACTGATCTGAACGGCGTTGCGGTTTTCACGTTCGGCGAAGAAGGTTTCGAGGGCGGCATCCTTCAGCGAGCGGACGCGCCCGAAGAGATCCACTTCGTAAGCGGCCAGACCGAGATTGGCGCTGTAGGTATCGGTGGTCTTGGTACGTGCACCGACTATCGATGCGTTGATGTCCGGCAGGAGGGCTGAGCGTTGGATGCGATACTGGGCCTGAGCATGATCGATATTCAGAGCCGCAACACGCAGGTCGCGGTTTTGGGCGATTGCCAGGTCGATGGTCGCCTGCAGGCGCTTATCGAGGAACAGGTCACGCCATTTCAGATGAACGTCCGCCGTGGTCGGTGTGTCGATCGGCCACTGCGACGCCACGGGCGGGGCGGGGCGGACATATTTAGGCGCCAGGGTACAGGCGCTCAATGTCACGGCGCCGAGCGTGAGCATCAGGGTCAGTTTAGCGTTTTGCATTTTTCGCCTCCTCACGCGCCGCGATGTCTTGTGGCTTATTGTCATGACGGAACAGGCGTTGCACCAAGACGAAGAAAAGCGGCACAAAGAAGATGGCCAGGAAGGTCGCCGACAGAACGCCGCCGATCAGGCCGGTGCCGATGGCGTGCTGCGAGGCAGAACCGGCCGAATTGGCCAAGGCTAGGGGCATGATCCCGAAGGTAAAGGCCAGCGACGTCATGACGATGGGGCGCAGGCGGATACGGACGGCTTCGAGGGTGGCGTCGATCAGGGTGCGCCCTTCCTCGTGCAGCAGCTTGGCGAACTCGACGATCAATATGGCGTTCTTGGCCGACAAACCCATGGTGGCCAGTAGGCCGACCTGGAAGTAGATGTCGTTATCGAGGCCACGGAACCAAGTGGCCAGAAGGGCGCCGAAGACGCCGAGAGGCACCACAAGAATGACAGCGAACGGGATTGACCAGCTTTCATAAAGCGCCGCCAGCAACAGAAAGACGACGAGGATGGAAAGCGCATAGAGGGCAGGGGCCTGGGCGCCAGATTCCTTTTCCTGCAGCGAAATGCCTGTCCATTCAAATCCAACGCCTGCCGGCAGTTGTTTGGTCAGTTCTTCCATTTTGTCCATAGCCTTACCGTTCGATTGGCCAGCTGCGGCAGTGCCCTGGATCTCCATCGAGCCCGCACCGTTATAGCGCTGGAGCTGTGGTGGTCCGAAGGTCCAGCGTGACGTGCCAAAGGTCGAGAAGGGCACCATCTCGCCGGCGGAATTGCGCAGATACCAACGGTTGATGTCCTCAGGCTGGCTGCGGAACTCCTTGTCCCCCTGAACATAGACGCGCTTGATGCGGCCGCGATCGATGAAGTCGTTGACATAGGTGCCGCCGAGCGCGGTGCCGAGCAGGGAATTGATGTTTGCCACCGAAACGCCCATAGCGCCGGCGCGAGCATTGTCGATATCGAGCTTGAGTTGCGGCGTGTCATCCTGAATGTTGGCGCGGACATTGCTCAGAAGCGGGTCCTTCGCCGCCATACTGATAAGCTGATCGCTGGCCGCGGCCAGGGTGTCGTGACCGACGCCGCCCACATCCTTAAGCTGGAGGTCGAAACCTGACGAATTGCCCAGTTCACGCACCGCCGGCGGAATCATCGGGAACACGCGCGCGTTGTGGATCTGTGAGAACTTCTTGTTGACGCGCTCAACGAGCGCAAACACCTTCATATTGTCGTCGTGACGCTCCTTGAAATCCTTCATGCGCACGAACGACATGCCCTGGTTTTCACCCGAGCCGGAGCCGCCAAAGCCGGCGATCGTAAAGACATATTTGACGGCGGGGTCGTTCTGATAGACGTCCTGCACCTGCTTCAGTACGGCAATCGTCTTGTCGGTCTTCGAGCCGACCGGCAACTGTACCTGCGTCATCAGGGCGCCCTGGTCTTCATCGGGCAGGAAAGAGGTCGGCAGGGTCATGGCCAGCCCTACCACAGCTGCAATGATAGCGGCGTAGACGATCATGAAAAGGCCGGGCGTGCGGATAATGCCCTTGACCGATTTTTGATAACGATTGGAAAAGATCTGGAAGCCGCGGTTGAAACCGGACAAGAAGCCCTTGACCTTGACGTCCTCTTCGGGAGCGTGTGGATCATGCGCGGCCGCGCCGTCGACTTTTTGGGGCGCTTTCAGCAAGGTGGCGCAAAGAGGCGGCGTCAGGACCAGGGCGACGACAACTGACAGGCCCATGGCCGAGACGAGGGTGACCGAGAACTGGCGGTAGATGATACCCTGCGTGCCGCCAAAGAAGGCCATGGGCACGAACATCGCGGCCAGAACCGAGGCCACGCCGACGAGGGCGCCGGTGATCTCATCCATCGATTTCTGCGTGGCTTCGAGCGGGCCCAAGCCCTCTTCGTGCATGACGCGCTCGACGTTTTCGACCACGACGATGGCGTCATCGACCAGAAGGCCAATGGCCAGCACAAGTCCGAACATGGTCAAGGTGTTAATCGAATAGCCAAAGACGGCAAGGATGCCGAAGGTGCCCAAAAGAACCACCGGCACGGCGATGGTGGGAATGAGCGTGGCGCGCCAGTTCTGCAGGAACAGAAACATGATCAGGAAAACCAGCACGATCGCTTCAATCAGGGTCTTGACCACGTCCTCGATTGCCAGCTTGACGAAGTCGGTCGAGTCATTGGGGATCGCGTATTTGACGCCGGCAGGGAAGGAGGGTTCCAGTTCAGCAATCTTCTTCTTGATGAGATCTGCCGTTTTCAGCGCATTGGCGCCGGTGGCAAGGGTGATCTGCATGCCCGATGCGGTGTGGCCGTTCAGCCGGGCGATATTGCCGTAGGATTGCGGGCCAAGCTCGGCGCGGCCGACGTCACGCAGATAGACCGGCGTGCCAGCCGTGTTGTTCTTGACGATGATGTTCTCAAACTGCGCCGCCGTCTGGAGCTGCGATTGCGCCGTGATGGTGGCGGTTAGCGCCGTATCCGGCTTGGCCGGATCGGCGCCGAGATTGCCAGCGGAGACTTGCGTGTTCTGGGCTTGGATGGCGGCCACGACGTCGGCGGGTGTCAGGCTGAAACTGGCAAGTTTATCGGCGTTGAGCCAGATGCGCATGGCATATTGCGAGCCGAACACGCGGGTGTCGCCCACGCCTTCGATGCGCGAGATTGGATCGTTCAGGTTGGAGGCGATCCAGTCGCCCAGGTCGGCATTGGAAAGGCTCTCATCTTCCGTATAGAGCGAAATGGCCATCAGGGTCGAGCCTGAGGCCTTGTTGACGCGCAGGCCCAAGGTCTGCACATCGGTGGGTAAGCGGCGCAGCACCGAATTGGCTTGGTTCTGCACCTGAACCTGAGCCACGTCGGGGTCGGTGCCGGCCTCGAAAACCAGCGTGACGGAGCCCGAGCCAGTCGAAGAGGTCGAGGTCATGTATTTCAGGCCGTCGAGCCCGGTCATACCCTGTTCGATCACCTGCGTCACCGAGTCCTCAACCACCTTAGCGGAGGCGCCGGTGTAGGTGGCGGAGACCGTCACCTGCGGCAGGGCGATCTTCGGGTATTGCTCGATCGGCAGAGTGAAGATTGCCAGCGTGCCGGCCAGCATGATGACGATGGCGATGACCCAGGCAAAGATCGGCCGGACGATAAAAAAGCGCGACAGCATAACTTATTGCTCCGTTGCAGGAGCGGGCTTGACGGGCTTCGCCTTGATAGCACCCTTGTCCTTCAGCTTCATGGCGCCCTCGGCGATCACCTTGTCACCGGCCTTGAGGCCGTCCATGACCTGCCACTGGCTGCCCTGCATCTGGCCCAGCTTGATGGCCTGCTTGTGCGCCTTGTTGTCATCACCGGCCAACAGCACGCTGGCACCGCCCTTGGCGTCCAGGACCACGGAGGACTGAGGTATCAGAATGCCTTGCGCCACCGTACCCTTCACGATGCGGGCGCGGACATACATGCCCGGCAACAGCAGGCCTTCAGGGTTGGCGAAAATGGCGCGCAGGGTTACGGCGCCGGTCGACGGATCGACGCTAACGTCGGAAAATTCCAGACGACCCGTCAGGGGATAGGCTGAGCCATCGTCGAGCGTAAGGCTGACATCGGCGTGGTCGACCGCGCCGAGTTCACCGCTCATCAGCGATTTCTTAAGGCGCAGCATGTCCGTGGCAGATTGGGTGATGTCGACATAGATTTTCGACAGATCCTGAACGGTGGCCAGGGGTGTCGTCTGATTGGCGGTCACTAGCGCGCCGGGCGTAACTGCCGACTTGCCGATGCGACCGGAAATGGGAGAAGCGACCTTGGTATAGTTGAGATTGATGCTGGCCGTCTGCACATTGGCCTTTTGAAGGGCGAGCGTCGCCGCAGCGGTTTTCAGCGCGGTTTGGGCGTCGTCATAGTCCTGCTGGCTGACGGCCTTGATGGCAATCAGTTGCTGGGCACGGTCGGCTTTCAGTTTAGCCGCATCGTAATTGGCCTGAGCTTGTGCCTGTTGCGCCTGGGCGCTTGCCAACACCGCCTGGTAGGTCGAGGGATCGATCTGGTACAGCGATTGCCCCGCTGACACGACACCGCCTTCAGTAAACAGGCGCGATTTGATAATGCCCCCCACCTGAGGCCGCACGTCCGATACCAGAAAGGCCGAAGTCCTTCCCGACAATTCCTGGGTCAGGCTCAAGGGCTGGGTCGAGACCACGACATAACTGACATTGGCCGGCCCCCCGGGTCCCTTTTTGCCCCCGGCATCGTCTTTTTTTGCACAGCCGGAAAGGGTCAACGCGCCCAAAAAAAAGACAAATAACACGTGTTTCAAGCACAATGACATACAAAGCCTCATAGGGATGGTGTTCCTAGAACGTAGGTATGGCCGCAATCCGGCGTTTTTAATTTAAAAGACGACCTAAACGAGGAGCATGACATATCCGAGACATAAACAGTGCAGTATCTAAGGGGGGACTGTCATTGGCCGAGTGCAGTCGTGGTGAGTTTGTAAGGATATTTTAATCTGAAACGAAAAAGAACTGGTGTAAGATGAGAAACACCTTTAATACCCGCCCGGGGTGCCCCCCTCCTCATTCTAAACCTAAAGTAATCATCTGAAGGTCTGTATGTTTACTAAATCTACAAAAGACTTGATGCGAGGAATTTCCTTGTATCACGTGTGGTTGCATCAAGCATATCACGAAATTTCCTCAAAATATAAGCGGACTGTCTTGGGTTCTATATGGATTTCCGGTGCAATGGTTGCTACCTCATTGGCGCTGGGAGTTGTCATGGGAGGGATTCAGCACCAGAATTTGCCTGATGTACTGCCTTACGTAATGGCCGGTATATTGGCATTCACGCTTTCTGGCACTTATATTCTCAACGATGCTCCTGAAGTATATATATCTTCTTCGAACATTATAAAAAATCACGCATATCCTTACACTTTCTACTCTTTTGAAAGCGTAACTCGGACCTTTATTATATTTTTACATAATATTGTCGCGTTTTTTATAGCGATGCTTATTCTTCAGCGCTTGGCGTTTCCGAACTGGACTCTATTCATCGGTTTAGTTGTAGTTTACGTCAATTCCTTTCTTTGGGGAACTATATCGTCGATGCTTGCTGCCCGCTTTAGGGACCTGCGTTTTTTGTTGCCGTTTTTACAGCAGATGATATTTTTCCTCACCCCCGTGTTTTGGCAACCTCAACATATGACGGGCTGGCGGGCCGCGATTATTCAGTTTAATCCATTCTTTGGGCTTACAGAGCTTATCAGGGCTCCCTTGCTAGGGCATATGCCTTCCATCCTGGCATGGGAACAGGCGTCGATTAGCCTAGGCTTAGGATTTATTGTTTGGATTTTGGCGTTCGGACATTATCGCGGTAAAATTGCGTTTTGGATTTGAGGTAGATTGTTATGGTTACGATTGTTGAATTGAAGTCGGTCGATCTGGTTTATCCAATTTATTCTGTCAGAGCCCAGTCGTTAAGGAATTTGATTGCCAATCTTTCGGTAGGGGGAAAGCTTCTCAAAGACGGCAGTGATATCATCCACGTCAAAGCCCTATCATCTCTAAATTTTAAACTAAACGAAGGCGACAGGCTTGGCGTTATTGGCCACAATGGGGCTGGCAAGACGACTCTATTAAAATTGATTGCCGGTATTTACGAACCCACCCGCGGAACTGTGCTCGTGAATGGCCGTATATCTTCGATGATTGACGTTAATCTTGGTCTTGACTCAAATTTGACGGGCCGCGACAACGTGATCAATATGGGGCGCATGCGAGGGTTTACCACAAAAGAGGTGCTCGCCAAAATGGATGCCATTATTGCATTTTCCGACTTGGGATCTTACATCGATTTACCGGTGAAGGTTTTTTCTTCAGGCATGGCGTCACGACTGGTTTTTTCGGTGGCTACTACATTAGACCCAGATATTCTTCTGTTTGACGAATGGCTGAGCACTGGAGATGCTGATTTTATACACAAGGCAACAGATCGAATGGCAAGCCTTGTCGATAAGTCGCGTGGTATGATATTAGCGTCGCATTCGTTCGATCTGATAAAAAGTATGTGTAACAAGCTCTTGGTTCTCGATTCTTCCGAGCAGGTATTTTTTGGGAATGTTGAAGATTGGGATTTTGCAGCGCGTGCGATCAAGCAGCCTGCAACTCAAGGCTGAAGCCTTTCGGTAGCGAATAATATAAGTAGCTAGACTTCAAGATGGCCTTCAAGGCGTTAGATCTTCTCTCAAGTGCAAACTATCGCGACATGGGTGCCTCGCCCGAAGTGGCGGGTATTAGGGTAAATCAGCCATGGGGAGAATATTGTTACGTCGGCATAATGGTCCCGAAGGGATGGTATGAGTTAACGATCGACGGACGCGACAGCGTTTTGGAGGTTGTGCTCCGTGACCAAGAAAACTTTCAGCTGGTGGAGTTAAGCTGCGATTGCGACTCTTCCTCGTTTGTTCATCTGTCGGAAGGAACGTACGATATTGTCATCACCTGCGGTATCAGGCCGGGCTTTTATAGGTTGCGATCGGCGCAGCTTAGGGCGGTACCCGCTCTCAAGCTGGGGACTTTTTTCGCCAAGCGGTTTTTCCGTGCTCTAACCTCACAACAAGGGCGCGACAATTTATTCCAAAATGTGCGCAACGCATTATTCGGAGGCGCGAATTTCGGTGTAACCGCAACAGGATGTATCGAACAATCCAGGCTTGGACGATTAACTGCCCAAGACCTAAGAGGGAATGTTGAAGATGGGGCGGGATTGGCGCAGCGTTTGCTTGTCTCCTCCAATGGCCCGACTTTCTTCATAAAAGCACAAGGGCGACATGAAGTCCTAGATGGTCAACACTACAGACAATTTACGCTCAACACCGAAGACAAGTACGATTATGTTGTCGTATGTAGTTCAGACGAAGTGCTCACACCTGATGCGCTTTTAATCCTCGCAGAATTCATCATACAAAATCCTGCTTCAAGCCTGATCTTATGCGACAAATGGGTCGCAGACATACCTACAACGCGCGTGGCGTGGGACCCGTTCTTGTATAATTTTGTATGGCCAACACCGTATGCGCACAAGGCTTGCATCGATCCTGATGTCCTTATGTCGTGGTCCGAACGTGAAGCCGTTTCTGTTTTATCGGTTCCATTGGCGAAAAGCGATCGAGCGCCTGAAGGGAACTCGATGAGCGCAGAGGTCCCTTCTTCACCCCCGCCCTGCACGGTCATAATTCCTACTCGAGACAGGTCCGACTTGCTGTCTAAGTGCCTTGAAGGTCTGTATGATAATACAGATTGGCCCCATGAAGTTATCGTGGTGGACAATGGGTCTGTTGAGGAAGATACCCTATCCTTGTTTGAGGTTTACAAATCAAAGGGCCTCCGTGTCATTCGCGCCGATATTGAGTTTAACTTCTCGAGGCTCTGCAATATTGGCGTCGTGGCCGCAAGTAACGCTTATATTGTTTTTCTGAACAACGACGTTATACTCCATAGGAGCGACTGGCTAACAGAAATGATGGCGCTTGCGATTCGTGATGATGTGGGCGCCGTTGGGGCGAAGCTTTTATTCGCTGATGGAAGGTTGCAGCACGGCGGAATAGCATTTGGATTTTCGGAAATTTGCGGCCATCCCTGGACGGGAATGATCTACAGTTCGCAAGCAGACGAGCCCCAGTTGGCCACCAATTCGTTGCGAGGTGCAGTTACCGGCGCGTGCCTTTGCGCTTCCAAGGAAAAATTCAATGCCGTGGGGGGGTTTGATGAGGTCAATTTCGCGGTAACCCTCAACGATGTCGATCTTTGCCTCAAGCTTGCCGATAGAGGCTGGATGACCGTGTTTGCAGCCCGGGCCGAGGTTTATCACCTTGAAGGCGAGAGTAGGGGGACCGATTTGAGTACGCCGAAGAGGTTGCGAAGGCGAGCGGAAATGGCTGCTTTTGCAAAAAAGTGGCCGAGGTATCTCGGGGCCGACATCTTTAGGTCCGTTGCATATTCACGGATTGATGTCGTCCGGTCCCTAAGGTAGAGCTGTATTCATTTACCGAAATCACACGTTGAAGAGCTTTTTTGCGGCGTCAAAACTATATTCTATAATCATGGCTACAGAGCGTCTAACCGGGAGGACCACATGGCAATGGAATTGATAGGGCATATCGATGCCTATAGCGACAATTCTCTTGTCGGCTGGGCCGTATCTACTTCAGATATCAAGGACATTAAAGTTAAAGCTTATCTCAACAAGAAGTTGATTGCAGAGTGTCGCCCCTCGATGATGCGTGATGATATAGTCGCGTTATATGGTGATGGTTTACATGGGTTTAAACTAGATTTGCCTCTAGATTTATCTAAAAAAAATCTTTTCCCGGGTTTCATTGTCAAATTAGAAAGCCAGTTTGTGAGTTCTAAGGCTTTAGACATGAATCCTCGAATAGAGGAAGCGATGTCGGCAGAGAAAATTAAGAAGGAAATTGCATCTTTTATAAAAAAAAACCAAAATATATTCGTATCTCGAAATATGAAGACGTTGTTACGAGAATTGATAAATGTAAAAACACTGTCATATGACGAACGGGCTGTTTTAAATCGGGCGTGGGATAGTTTAGAGGGAAGCTATAATCAACCGATGAATGGCATTACGCCCGTCTTTATCCGTAAGGGTACGATGTCGGGGGACAGAAGCGCCGCCATAGGTACGGAAGGCTACATATTTCTGGAAGAAGGTAGCAACCAAATCAGAAGTCAATATCTCTTGGCAAGAGATGCGCCTGAACTCTTAAACACGATTGGAAAGTGGGATTCCCTGTTGGACGCTCGGCGGAATAGACTCCGAAGCTACTCAACAGATTATGTGCAGCTCTGCTTTCCAGAGAAAAGCTCAATCGTAGGTGAATACGGCTTCCCAAGGTTCGTTGGTTGTACGCCGATACTTAGCTTGTTCGAAGACAGCCAAAAGGACAACGAGACGTACTTGCCAACCTTTGAACCGATGTTGAACTCTGAAATTCGGACCGAGCTTTTCTATAAGACGGATAGCCACCCGAGTAACAGAGGGGCATACGAAATATTCCGGCTCATCCTGAGGAGGCTTAACCTGGAGGAGCCCTTTGAAGTGTCTTGGAGCGATAAAACGGAAATCCATGCGGGTGACATTGCGAGACGGCTTTTGGGCGTTCCGTTATATGAATATACGCGCGAAGTGGTGTCACCCGAGCTTGTCGAACTCGATGAAGTCAGGAGAAAGGTTAATCACATCACTCCACCCGGCGGCGGTCATATCGGTACGCAGGTCGAATGGAAAAACGAATCTGCTCCATTCAATAAACGTGTATTGGTCTTCGGAAATTCATTTTTCAGCGCAGGCAACACCAGCAAAGAGCTTTCCTGGTGGTTTTCAAACTATTTTACGTCATACAGATTTGTTTGGACGCCTCAGATGCTCGAAGAGCAAGTAAAATCCTATAAGCCGGATATTATAGTTTGTCATACAATTGAGCGCTTTCTTAACCAAGTTCCTGCAACGTGATCACCCGGCCACGCGACGCCGAGGGCGACGCTCATCGTCTACGACGTTGCCCCCGGGATTTAAATCAGTTTAAAGTTAGCTCTGGCGGTTGGTTTTTCCGTTTTGGATACTGGTGGGAGCGTCGGTGATCGGCGGGGAGCTGTGGGATGAGCGCAGCGCCGGGTCACGACGACGAGGGCTGAAATTGCGGGCATAGCCGCATATTCCCGTCTCGGCTGAATACGTATCCTTCGTCGAGCAAAAAGAGTAAACTCTGTGCTTAGTGGCATTCTCGTAACATCGGACTTCATCGGATGCTCGTTACACGCTTTAGAGATTTCTGGTTTATGAAACTGTTTGGCTACAAAAGCGAGCCCTATCCCGTGCCTTCAGCCTCAGTCCGGGACGTCTTCGCTCGTGTTAGGAGTTTTTTTATTTCGGCCGCGATTTTCACGGCAGTGATAAATCTCCTTGCGCTATCGGGCTCGATTTTCATGTTACAAGTCTATGATCGCGTCCTTCCCAGTCATAGCTTGGAAACACTACTAGCCTTAGTTGTCCTGGTTGTAGGTCTTTATCTCGCGACCAGCGTTCTTGAACATATTAGAGCCAAGCTATTCGCACGCATTGGGCGCTTCGTCGACCTTAGCTTGCAGGGGGCGGTTTTTAACTTGGACGTGAGTTCTGGACTGCCCGGTAGACGGGCTTCCGTTCAGGCAGCACCCTTCAAAGACCTGGATCAACTTCGTAATTTTCTATCCAGTGGCGGGCCATCGGCCCTATTCGATTTGCCGTGGATACCGCTATATGTTGTGGCCTTGTTTCTTTTACATCCCTGTATTGGTGTTCTCGGGTTATTGGGGGCCACCTTTCTGGTGGCTACCACCATGCTTGCCGATCGAAAACTCGCCACGCAGCAAAAAGTATCGTTCAGTTTCACCGTCGAGGCGGGTGCCCAGTCCTTCGCTGCAAAGCAAGGGGCGGAGACTGTTGTCGCACAAGGCATGCGGCACAACCTGACGCGATTATGGTCTGCGAGTCATGAAAGAGCTGGTGAAGCAGTCATCGAAGCCAGTGATACAGCCAGTTTCTACAGGGGGGTGTCGCGATTTTTCCGAAATAGTTTGCAATCATTGGTCTTAGGGATGGGGGCATATTTGGTGATCACGGGCAAGGCAACAGGGGGTGTTATGATCGCTTCCTCAATTCTACTCGGCAAAGCCTTATCGCCTGTAGAACAGGCCCTTTTCATTTGGCGCGGATTTGTAGCGTCAAGGGATGCCTATTTCAGGCTTGATAAGACTCTACCACTGGCTACATCTTCACCTGACACCAGGCTACCTCTTCCCATGACGCGTATTAAAGTAGACGGCCTCGCTATTGGGGTGCCAGAACGGGCCCTGCCTGTTCTAACCGATATTCATTTTGAACTCGCCGCAGGAGATGTGCTTGGCATATTGGGACCAAGTGGTGTTGGTAAATCTTCTTTTGTCAGAACCTTTGTTGGCCTACTCAAACCCATGCGAGGGTCAATTCGATTTGATGGCTCCTTACTCTCTCAATGGTCAGAGGAAGATAGGAGCGCCTTTATGGGGTATCTTCCCCAATCTGTAGACCTGTTCGATGGGACTGTAGCCCAAAACATATGTAGGTTTGACACGTCCGCTGCGTCTGAGAAAATCGTCGAAGCCGCCCAAGCCGCGGGCGTTGAAGACCTTATACGTAGCTTGCCAGACGGGTTTGACAGCCAGGTTGGGCCAAGGGGAGATAGGCTGTCTGCGGGCGAAAGACAGCGGATTGCCTTAGCGCGCGCGTTTTTCAGCAGTCCGTTCGTCACTGTGCTCGACGAGCCAAATTCTGCGCTCGATTCGGATGGGGAAAGGGAGCTCGTACGAGCCGTCGACCGAATTAGGGCCCGCGGCGGTATCACGATCATTATCGCCCATCGGTCTGCTATTTTGCAGTGTGCAACGAAGCTGATGATGTTCGGCACAGGCCGCCAGGTGGTATTTGGTGCAAGAGACGAGGTGTTAAGTAAAGTAAGAGATTTTATGCCCCAAGGATTCGCAGGACCGGTGAAATGAAGGCAGATTTTGCAAGCCATTCTAGTCCCAGCGATCGCATGAGTATCTCAAAGCAAAGCCGCCTTGGCCTTTTTCTGTCGGCCGCAGTTTTGATGTTTGTATTTTTGTGGGGTGGCCTTGCCCATATTTCCGGCGCGGTTATTGCCAGTGGACAAATCGCCTTGTCTTCTGGGGTTAATAGCATTCAGCATAGGGACGGGGGTATTGTAAGCGAAATATTGGTCAGTGAAGGTCAGGACGTTAAATCCGGTCAAGTTTTAGCCCGCCTGGACCAAACGATAGTCAGCGCAAACGAGGACGTCATCGACCAGCAGATCTGGCAACTATCGGCGCGTAGATCCCGGCTTGAGGCAGAGAGGGATCATAAGGGCGAGCATGCGATTGAAGTTCGGTCCGATATGCCACCCGCGCGCAAAGCTATCCTAGTTTCGGAACGCCATTTGTTGGAGTCTCGCCGCTATCTCAATGCTCAGCGGCGCTCGCAGCTGCTTGAACAAATCGGTCAAGGTGATCATGTCATTGCGGGTCTAAATGCGCAAGTAGAGGCAACTGAACAGCAGTCCGCACTTGTGGGTCAAGAGTTGGCCTCGGTCAGGAAACTTTACGAGCAGGGCTATGCCCCGTTCAGCCGCGTGAGTGAACTGCAGCGTCAAGGCCAACAGTTTGCTGGCCAGAGAGGCGAGTTGGTTTCCTCCATAGCAAGGACGAAGGCAGAGCAAGCTCAATTTCGAGAGCAAATATTACAGCTTGCATCGGAGTTCGATGCAAGTGTTTTGAATGACCTCAAAGATACGGACTTAAAACTGGGCGAGCTCCGTGGTCGGGAAATTACGACACAGGATGCCTCACGGCGAGTTGAAATTCGTACGCCGGTTGCCGGGAGAGTGCAGCAATTGAATGTTCACACGCGCGGTGGCGTCGTGGCGGCAGGAGAAACTCTTATGCTTGTTGTCCCGAAAAACGATGACCTCATTATAGAGGCAAGGATCCCACCACAGAAGATTGATAGTGTGCGCGTAGGTAGTGTAGCATTTGTGAAATTTTCTGCCTTGGACGCGAGTGCTGTCCCAGAAGGGAAGGGCAAGGTGGGTGTTGTTTCAAACAACGTGGAAGTTGATTCAAAAACAGGTGTAAAATTCTACACGGCCCGTTTAATTATAGACCGAATGAGCCTCCCTCAAAATTATCGTAATAGTCTTGTGTCGGGCATGCCAGTTGAAGTCCATATAAGGACCAAGAGCAAATCGGCTTTGAGCTATTTTCTTCAGCCTCTTGCTGACCAAATGAGCAGGGCTTTCGTGGAGGATT
>NZ_AWGE01000021.1 GCF_000495815.1 Asticcacaulis sp. AC466
AATTTTCTGTGTCAAGCAATTCTTTTTAAAAAAGTTTTTCTTAAACACAACCGCCACCAAAACCATAAGGCCCAAACAGCGGAGCGGCGTATATAACCGCTTAATTCAACCAGTCAACCTATTTATCAAAAATAAATAAAGACAACCGGGTTATCGGTTAGCTTATTGACGACACCCGCCTTACGGCGATTTTCATCGTAAAAGTAACTGATCCCTGTTCGAAATTCGCTGTCCGGGACGTCAGTCCGCTTAAGACCCTTAAGCTTTCCGTCGTCGCCGTCGGCGTGTTCCGCGTCGGGAGAGCGGCTTCTAAGGGGCCGCCCTGTGAGAGTCAACGCCCCTTTTCATATAACGGCGTTTATCCCCACATAGGGCTTCATGACGCCTTTTCGACAGGCTGGCCGTCCATTTGCTTCAATGCGCCCTTCCAGATCAGCCATGCAATCCCCGCCGCCAGGACAGCCGTCGTCAGGATGCTGGCTTCCGGCCCCCACTTGCCGCCAGACAACCACCATGCCGCATTCGGGGCGTCCTTCAGATCGACAACCAAGGGCGCCACTTTGAGATTAATACCACTGACTTCCAGCCCGAAGCCTACACCCAGCAGCCAGTTCCACGCACCATGCCACCCGCAGACGCCCCAGATGGAGCGCTCCTTCACTGCATACAGGCTGATGAAGATGCCGAAGAGAGCGACATTGGCGCAGCCGGCGAACATCTCCGGCGACGGCTTGACGTTGAGCAGGTGCATAGCGCCAAAGACGATCGAGTTTATGATAACGGCCCATATGATCCCTAGCCGTGACGAGACCGTGCCCATCAGCCAGCCGCGCATGGCGGTTTCCTCGGACGATCCCTGTATCAGGAATGCAACGGCATAGCCCAGTATTGGCATCAGGCCCGCCAGGCTTGGCGCCATAAGGACACCCGGCTTTTCGACCTCGTAAACACCCAACGCCCACAGACTACAGACGACAAAGGCGAGAAAGCCCGCGCCGATCAGGTAACCCCGCGCCACGCGCAGGAAGGCCTTACCGTTGAAGCCGATGGTTGCCGGACCGCGCCGTTCAAAGAGCCATACCCATAGCAGGATCATGCCAATCACAGGCGCGGTCATGAAGAAAAGCGCCAGCGGATCGATTTCGGGCGGCGGCACTCCTTTGCCAAGGGCCGGGTTGGCCTGAACCGCCATGGCCGTCTTGATGATATAGGGCAAAAGCGCCGCAATCTGGCTGGCGAAGGTCATGATAACCGTCAGAACGATTATCGCCCAGGTCCATGTCCGGCGATGGCTCGCCTTGCGCGGCGCATAGAGTTCAAATCCGGCCATGGGAGCCCCCTCTGTTAACGACGGCGGACGTTTTCATACAGAGACCTAACAGACAATTAAAAGCGCGCCCACGCCTATTCGTCCTCGCCTTTTTCTTTCGCCAGGCGCGCCAGAACGCGCCCCCTGCCCTTCGTCAAGGCCGTCACCACGCCGCGCCAGGTGCGGACCTCCTGCTCGGTCAAGGCGGCGCGGTTAAGCGGTGCGCGCAGATTGCGGATCATCGACGGACGCTTGGCTTCCGGAAAGAAGAAACCTGATGTGTCCAATTCCGCTTCGAGATGCTCGTACAGCCCGACCAGATGCTTCATCTCGGCCGGCGGGTCCTGATTGCGGGTAAAATCCGCCTTAGGCGCCGCCATCACCTGCAACCGCCATTCATAGGCGACGATGTTCACCGCCTGCGCCAGGTTCAGCGACTGGAAGCGCGGATCGACCGGGATGGTGACGATATAATGGGCATGGACGAGGTCCTGGGTTTCCAGCCCCGCCCGTTCGGCGCCGAATAGAAGGCCCGTTTTGAGGCCCGACTGCATCCGCGTCATGGCGTCGTCGGCGCAGTCGCGTGGCGTAATGACGGGCAGGACGATTTCACGGTTGCGCGCCGTCGTGGCGTAAACCGTATGCAGGTCGGCGGTCGCGGCTTCCACGGTATCGTACATCTTGGCATCATCCAGTGGCCAGTGCGCGCCGGCCGCCATGGTCCAGGCCTTTTCCTGCGGCCAACCATCGCGCGGCGCGACCAGGCGCAATTCGGTCAGTCCAAAATTGCCCATGACGCGGGCCACGGCGCCGATGTTTTCCGCCATCTGGGGGCGATCAAGAATAATGCAGGGAAGGTGAGAGGTGTCAGTCATGGCAGCGGCTTATAGAGAACTGCCGCGGCGGTGAAAAGGGCCGCGACAATGATCAAGTTTTAACTTGACTATTTCATCACTCGGAGCAATAGTGAAGCCACAACTTCACTGTTAGAAAGACAGCCCACATGACATCGCCGATTGTTCACCACACCTTCGTTATTGAGAAGACCTATCCTCACGCGGTCGCAAAGGTCTTTGCCGCCTTCGCCGATCCGGCCACCAAGGCCCGCTGGTTCGCACCGGGTCATCCGCAACCCGGCGCGATGTTCGAAAGCGATTTCCGCATAGGCGGGCAGGAACATCTTCGCTCCATTATGGGTGACAATACGCCTTTTCCGGGGGCGGTTTTGTCGAGCCAGGCGCTTTACCTCGATATTGTCGCCGACCGGCGGATCGTCATGGGCTCGAACATGATGATGAACGGTACGCCGTTTTCCGGCTCGCTGGTCAGTTTCGAATTCGAAGCCGCCGGCGACGGCACGCGCCTGACCTGCACGCACCAGGGCGCCTTCTTCGAGAATGCCGACGGACCTCAGATGCGCCAGGATGGATGGCGTCACCTGCTCGACCGCCTGGGAGAGACAATTTGACCGAACCGACAGCGGCCCGTGTCTTTCAGGCGCTGGCCGATTCGACACGCCGTGACATGGTCGAACGCTTGACCGATCACGCCCTGTCCGTATCTGCCCTGGCGGCGCCCTATGACATGAGCCTCACCGCTGTGGGGCAGCATCTGGCCATACTCGAGGCCGCCGAACTGGTCGTGACGCAAAAGACAGGGCGCGTGCGCACATGCGCCCTGACGCGGAGCGGTTTTGACATCCTTGAGGGCTGGCTGAAGGCCCGTAGGTCGCGCTGGGAACAGCATCTGGACCGCTTGGGCGAGATACTGGATGATGACCATACGTTTTGAGAGGAGCGACTTACGCCTGATCGGTGAATTTGTGCTATTTGCGCCCGCCACCTTTTCCGCTATAGCAGGCGCCGTTAGCTTCGAGGTCTGGCCCTGTGCGCCTTCCTCCATAAGCTCAGATTCCGACAGAGGAAGCCCTTCATGGCGAAGATTAAAGTAGCGAACCCGATCGTCGATATCGACGGCGATGAAATGACCCGGATCATCTGGCAGTTGATCAAGGACAAGCTGATTTATCCTTATCTCGATATCAACCTGCAATATTTCGACCTCGGCATGGAACACCGTGACGCCACCGACGACAAGGTCACGGTGGATGCGGCCGAAGCCATCAAGGCGTGCGGCGTCGGCGTCAAGTGCGCCACCATCACCCCGGACGAGGCCCGCGTGAAGGAATTCGGCCTGAAGAAGATGTGGAAGTCGCCTAACGGCACCATCCGCAATATTCTGGGCGGTGTCGTGTTCCGCGAACCGATCATCTGCAAGAACGTCCCGCGCCTGGTTCCGGGCTGGACCCAACCGATCGTCGTCGGTCGCCATGCGTTCGGCGATCAGTATAAGGCCACCGACTTCCTGGTCCCCGGCCCCGGCAAGCTGACCATGAAGTTCGAAGGCGAAGACGGCAAGGTGCAGGAATACGAAGTGTTCCAGTTCCCCGGTGCCGGCGTCGCCATGGGTATGTATAACCTCGACGAGTCGATCCGCGATTTCGCCCGGGCGTCGTTCGAATACGGCATCGCTCGCCATTATCCGGTCTACCTGTCGACCAAGAACACTATCCTGAAAGCCTATGACGGCCGCTTCAAGGATATCTTCCAGGAAATCTTCGAGGCGGAATATGCAGCGAAGTACAAGGAACTGGGCCTGACCTACGAACACCGCCTGATCGACGACATGGTCGCTTCGGCGCTGAAATGGTCCGGCGGTTTCGTCTGGGCCTGTAAGAACTATGACGGCGACGTCCAATCGGATACCGTCGCCCAGGGCTATGGCTCGCTCGGCCTGATGACCTCCGCACTGGTCACCCCCGACGGCAAGATCATGGAAGCCGAGGCAGCCCACGGCACCGTTACCCGCCACTACCGCCAGCACCAGAAGGGCGAAGCCACGTCGACCAACTCCATGGCGTCGATCTTTGCCTGGACGCAAGGCCTCAAGCACCGCGCCAAGCTGGATGACAATGCCGAGCTGAACCGCTTTGCCGAAACCCTGGAAAAGGTCTGCGTCGACACGGTCGAAGCCGGCTTCATGACCAAGGACCTGGCTCTGCTGGTCGGTCCGACACAAGGTTGGTTGACGACTGAAGGTTTCCTCGACAAGATCAGCGAGAACCTCAACAAGGCGCTGGCGGCATAAGCCAACAGACGTTCTTGTCATAATAAGCCGTTTTCGGATGCGAGGTTGGAACTTTAGGGGGATGACCGATGCGTCTGGGAACGGCTTTTTTAATGGGTGTGATGCTGGCCGGCAGCGCGCTTTCGCCGGCTGCCCACGCTGGCGTACCCGCTGGAACGGTGCTGCCTTTGCATATAGGTGGCCGCGTCGTGCCGGTCGGCGACGATCCGGCGTTGGGCTACACCCATCAATGGCCCGGCACCTATTTCGAGGCCCGGTTCAAAGGGACCGAGGTTCACATGCGCCTCAACGATTCGGTCAATAAGCTGGCCATCTATGTCGACGGACGCCAAATCGACACAGCCAACCGTCCCGGTGAAGGCGACATACAGCTTGGACCGCTCAAGCCTGGCGACCACACCATCCGTGTCGAGAAGCTGACCGAATCCGCTTCGACGGCAGCGCAATTTACCGGCTTCTTCGTTTCCGACCCCGCCGACGTCCTCCCCGCACCGGAAGCATCCCAACGCCAGATCGAATTCATCGGTGATTCCTACACGGTCGGCTACGGCAATATGTCGACGTCGCGGACTTGCCCCGGCGAACAGGTCTGGGCCACCACCAATACGCAACTCGCCTTTGGCCCGTTGACCGCCAAGCATTTCAAGGCGGAATATCGTATCAATGCCATAAGCGGGCGCGGCGTTGTGCGCAACTATAACGGCGCCAGCGGATTGCACCTGCCACAGGCCTATCTCAACGCGATCAACCTCACCGGCCCGTCCGCCAGCGTGTCGGCTTCGGCCACCAAAGATGACTGGAAGCCCCAGATCATCGTCATCGGATTGGGCACAAACGACTTCACCACGCCCCTGCATGGCGGTGAAATCTGGACAACGCGCGAAGAATTGCACGCCGACTACGAAAAAACCTATGTCGAGTTTGTCCAGGACCTGCGCGCAGCTAATCCGGGCGCCTACTTCATCTTGATGGCGACGGACCAGGCCAATGGCGAAATCCAGTCCGAAGTCAAAAAGGTTGTGGCCCTGCTCAAGGCTGCGGGAGAAAGCCGCATCGATTTTATACCGATGAACGGCCTGGGGTTCGGCGGCTGCGACTGGCACCCGGACGTGGCAGACGATCGCAGCGTGGCCGATAGCCTGATCGGTTATATTGAGGGACACGCCGATCTCTGGCCACACCCCTGAACGTATCGGCAGTCGCATCTTATGTCGTCGCCACCGCATCGATTTCTTATCGGCGCGCGGGCTAAGGTCCGCGCCTAATTCTGATTGACGATGGGGCAAAAATGCGACTTTTCCGCTGCGACAATTGCGGCAATCCGGTCTATTTCGAGAACCGGTCCTGTATCAACTGCGGCTTCCGGCTGGGCTTCGTTTGCGAAGATATCAGCCTGATGGCGGTTCAACCCGACGCCAAGCAGCCGGACAAGTGGCGCCGCGTCGATCAGCAGCAATTCGTTTACCGCTTTTGTCCCAACGCCGCCCAAGACATTTGCAACTGGCTGGTTCGCGATGACAGCCCGGAAGAATTCTGCCAGGCCTGCCGTTACAACGGGCTGGTGCCCAACGCCAATACCGAGGACGGCCTGCGTCGCTGGCGCGCCATTTCCGACGCCCAGCGTCACCTGTTCTACTCCTTCCTGCGCTGGGATCTGCCCCGGCCTAGCCGGAAAGAAGACCCTGAAGGCGGCCTGCTGTTCGATCTGAAGGACGATGAGATCCTGCCCGACGGCACATGCAATCCGGTCCTGATCGGCCATGACGAAGGTCATATCGTCATTCGCACGGCCGAGGCCGACGACCCGACCCGCGAACAGCAACGCGCCATGATGAACGAGCCCTATCGCACGCTGCTCGGGCATTTCCGCCACGAAACCGGCCATTTCATCTGGAACAAGCTGGTCCGCGACGCGGGCAAGATCGACAGCTTCCGCGCGATCTTCGGTGATGAAAGCGTCGACTACCAACAGGCGCTCGACCATCACTATCAGGCAGGCCCGCCTCGTGGCTGGGGTGACCGCTATATCAGCTATTACGCCACCACCCATCCGTGGGAAGACTTCGCCGAATGTTTCGCGCACGTACTGCATATCGTCGATTCGCTGGAAACCGCCCATATGTTCGGCATCGCGCTGGCCCCCAGTGCGCATGACATCATGGCCGCTCATGCCAGCTTCGATCCGTATTCAGTCCTGGATTTCGCGCGTATATCCGAAGTGTGGATTCCGCTCAGTGTCGCCCTCAACAGCATCCACCACAGCATGGGTGAACGCGACCTCTACCCCTTCATCCTGACGCCCGTGATCACGCAGAAGCTTGCCTATGTCCATGGCCTTGTGACACGGCAAATATAGCCTTGTCTTTTACCGCCACGCGGCCTTAGATCGCGCAAACGCGGCAGGGAGCCCCATCATGTTCAAATCCATCGTCCTGACGGCAGCAGTGCTGCTGGCCACGCCCGCCTGGGCCGCCGATAAGGTTGTCGACAGCATCAGCGCTGCACCCATCAGCTTCCTGCCTGTTCACGTCGGCGGGCGGGTGCGCAAGGAAAAGATGGGGTATAGCTACCAATGGCCAGGTGTCTATTTCGAAGCGCGGTTCGACAGCCCCTATGTCAATCTGCTTTTCAACGACGACGCCAACATGTTTAACGTGCTGATCGGCGAAAAGCCCCTGATGGTCCTCGACCGGCCTGGTCACACAACCATAACCATCCAGGCAACCGGCCGCGGCCCGCACACGGTTCGTGTCGAAAAACGATCCGAAACACAGTATGCCACCGGTCAGTTTCAGGGCTTCATGGCCCAACCCTCGGCAAGTCCCAGCCGTCCCCGGCCCCGCCAGATCGAATTCATCGGCGACTCTCTAACGGTCGGCTACGGCAATACCTCGGCCTTTTCCCAGTGTACGACTGAGCAGATTTTTGAAACTACGGACGCTCAGCAAGGCTTCGGTCCTGTCACCGCCAAACACTTCAATGCCGATTACCAGATCAACGCCTTTTCCGGCCTGGGCATGGTGCGCAACTATGATGGCCGCGAACACCCGAAATACCGGATGCCGATGTTGTACGAGCGGGCCATTTTCGACGACCCAACCCCGGTCCGCCAACTCGACTGGCACCCCCAGGTTGTCGTGATCGGCATCGGCGGCAATGATTTTTCCACCGACGTTCGGCCCGATGAACCGTGGCAAAACGCCGCCAATCTGCGTGCCGATTACGTGAAAACCTACACCGCCTTCGTCAAGAAGGTCCGGGCCCGAAATCCAGATGCCTGGATCGTCCTGGCCACGCCGCAAGAACGCCAGGAAGGCTATATCGGCGGCACGGACGACGTCTTCGCTGCATTGAAGGCCGCCGGCGACACGAAAATTGACCGGGTCAGCCTCCCCGAACTCGACGCCATCGGTTGCAATGGCCATCCGTCCACCCGGGCCGACGCGCGCGTGGCCGATTTTTATATCAAATATTTCGAAGCCCATCCTCAGGTCTGGCAAGGAAAATAGACCAGACGTCGTGGTTACGCGGCGCATGTGACACAGTCGGCGTTTTAGCGCGGTGACAGGGGCGACAATCCCGATTTGGCGTGTTAATCATGGTTAACACTGGTTTCGAGGGGTGCGTGGACTGTGTCGAGAGTTCTGAGCTTAATACTGGTTTTGATCGTCGCCGGGGCTGCGGGCCTGTTTTATGCTGCGCCGATCATTTCCTTTTATGATGTGCGATCCTCATGCGAGAGCCAGGACATCGATGCCCTAGCCAAGCTGATCGATTTCAACACGGTCCGCGTCAGCCTGAAGGCGCAACTCGATGCCGGCGACAAAGGCCTGGCGGCGCCGGCCCCTTCGGCGCTTAACGATCCCGTCGGCGCGACCGGCAACGCGTTCAAGTCCGTCGCCGATTCCGTCGGCAATCTATTCAACGACCTGACCAACCCCAATCCCAAGGCGCCGCCCAAGCCGGTCATAGACGTCAATACCTACCTGACGCCCAAGGCCATACTCGGCCTTACCTACGGGGTCGCCAAGGACGCGAACCGTTTCGAACCAACGCGGTATGACGGTAAACCGCCTTCGCCCAAGACAGCCTTCTTCAGCCTGGAACGCGCCCGACTGACCGTGACGGACGAGATGCACGGCACGACGACGTTCACCTTCGAACGCCATGGACTGACCCATTGGCAGCTGGTCCACATAGGCCTGCCTACCGTCGAAAGCGAAGCCATGAAAGACAAGCCTGCGGCTTGAACCCGAAGGCGACAGGTCGTAAGGCCATAGCGGGTATTCGATCTGACCTGAGGTCGAAGAGCACACGCTCGGTTTTTGTTTTCACGCGCCGTTAGCCCGAAAGCGCGTCACACGTTCGGAAAGCGCCTTAATGTTAGATACGCTGGGCCGCGTCATCATCTTTTTCGGCTTTATCGCATTAGGCGTCTTGCTGGTCCGTTTCAAGCGATTGACGGCGCACGGACTGGATGGCCTGTCGGCCTATTTTTACTGGCTGGCATTTCCGTGCTGGCTCATGGTCAGTTTCGCGCGATTACCCCACTTTTCCCCGGCGCTGGCCGGCACGCTCGCGGCCTATGCCGGCGCCATGATTGCCACCGCCGCCATCGTCATCGCCCTCACCCGCGTGTTCAAGGGGCGCGCGGATGAGTCGATCGCCGCAGGCATGGCCGCCTTCATCAACAATTCCGCCTTTTTGGGCATTCCCATCACCATCAATCTGTTCGGACCGGACGTCGCCCACACCGGCGCGCTGGTTGTCGCGGTAGACTTTCTGATCCTGTTCAGCTTAGGTTGCGCCGGACTGGCCAAGGCTTCGGGGAAGACGTTCAGGGATGCCCTGCTCCATACGGGACGCAATCCAACTGTGATCGGCGCCTTGGTCGGCGTCCTCCTTATGCTGACCGGCCTGCACTTTCCGCCAGCCGTTGAAGGCGCTCTTGATATCCTCGGTAAGTCTGGACCTCCCGTCGCCCTGGTCACACTCGGCGGGATGCTGGCCCTGATGCCGGCGGCCGATCTGGTGCGGCCCGACGCCACGAGCATTATCGCCATCGCCGGCAAAATTTTGCTGGCCCCTGCCTGTGTGGCCCTTGTTCTGTGGGGGCTAAAGGCAGATCCAATGACCTTCAAGGTTTGCGTCTTTTTAAGCGCCACGCCGACCGCCGTCAGCGTCTTTATCCAGACCAAGATGTACGGCCTGTGGTTTCATGGTGCCGCCAAGACAGTGGCCCAATCCACCCTGATCAGCCTGTTCACCCTGTCCGCTCTGGCGCTCGTGCTCACCCACGGCTGAACCTATTTGGGCGAAGTCGCCGTACCCGCCAATATGCCGCCATCGATGTTGAATTCAGATCCGGTAATATAGGTGGCTTCGTCCGATGCCAGGAGAATAGCGACGGCGGCCACCTCTTCCGGACGCCCGAAACGGTGCAGCGGCATGCCCGCCAGCAGGGCTTTTTCGTCGTCACCATCGTCGATCATCGCGTCCCACATTTGCGTGCGGATCGAGGCCGGATAGAGCGAATTGCAGCGAATGCCAAGATTTTGTTCGGCGCAGTACAAGGCTACGGATTTGCTGTGGTTGCGGATAGCGGCCTTGCTGGCGGCATAGGCGGCCGTATGCGGCACGCCGACCAGGCCGGATCGACTCGACATGTTGATAATGGAGCCTTTACGCCCGGTAAGCCGCATGGTGCGGATCGCATGCTTGCACCCCAGGAACACACTATCGAGATTGATTGTCATCACGCGGCGCCATTCGTCGAGCGTCGTCTGCTCCGGATTGTGGAGCTGACCACCTTCCGTGCCCATAACCCCGGCATTATTGACCAGAACATCCAGCCCGCCATGATGCGCCACAATGGCCGACATCACCGCCTCCCATTCCGCCTCACGCGTCACATCGTGGCGCAGGAAGAAGACACTTTGCCCCAGCCGCTCAGCGGTTGCCGCGCCTTTTTCGCCATTGACATCGCTGATGACGACGACCGCGCCCTCGGCGGCGAAGGCTTCCGCAATGGCGGCACCGATACCGCTGGCTGCCCCCGTCACCAGGGTCACCTTGCCCGCCAATCTGTTCATATGAAAATACCCTGCCTGTTCCCAGGCAGGGTATCATCTTCCTGACGGCGATGCAGGCTTTAAATCAACGCCTTGACCGCTTCTATACCGGCGTCAGCCTGGCTGTCGTCCGGCGCGCCGCCCTGGGCGAAGTCGGCCTTACCGCCCGCGCCCTGGCCGCCCATGGCGATGACCGCCGCCTTGGCCAATTCCGCCGCGTTATATTTACCGGTCAGGTCCGGCGTCACTGCCACTGTAACAGCCGCCTTGCCATCGAGCTTACCCACCAGAGCGACGATGCCGCTGCCAATCGATTTCTTGAAGTCTTCGGCCAAAGGACGCAGGTCCTTACCGCCAACCCCGTCGAGCACCCGGGCTATGACCTTGGTGCCGTTGATTTCCAGTGGCCCCGAGGCCGCGCCGCCACCGCCGACGGCCAGGGCACGCTTGGCTTCGGACAGTTCGCGTTCCAGACGCTTGCGCTCGGCGATCAGGGCTTCGACGCGCGCCTCGACCTGATTGACCGGCACCTTGAACTGATCGGCCAACGCCGTGGCGACGCCTGCCTGGCCGAGCAGATATTGACGCGCCGCCTCGCCGGTCAGTGCCTCGATACGGCGGATGCCCGCGGCAACGCCGGTTTCGGATATAATCTTGAACAGGGCGATATCGCCCGTGCGTCCGACATGGGTGCCGCCGCAGAGTTCGACCGAATAGTCGCCTTCGCCGTTCAAGGCATGGCCCAGGGCCAGGACACGCACTTCTTCGCCATATTTTTCGCCGAACAAGGCCACCGCACCGGCGGCAATAGCGTCTTCCGGCGACATCAACTTTGTGGCGGCCGCCTGGTTTTGCAGAATGACGGCATTGACCTCGGCTTCGATACGCGCCAATTCGTCGTCGCTCAGCGGCGCACCGTGGCTGAAATCGAAGCGCATGCGGTCGGCATCGACAAGCTGACCTTTTTGCGCAACATGGGGCCCAAGCACATGCTTAAGGGCAGCGTGGACCAGGTGGGCGGCCGAGTGATTGGACCGGGTTGTTTGACGTTTTGCAGCGTCAACCTTCAGGTCAACGGCTTGGCCGGTCTTGAGAGTGCCTTCGGTGATTTCCACACGGTGCACGATCAGGTCGCCCGCCTGGCGGTAGGTGTCGAGCACCCGTCCCTTGCCGGTCTGCCACACGATTTCCCCCGTATCGCCGGCCTGACCGCCGCCTTCCGGATAGAAGGGAGTCTTACCAACAACGACTTCAACAGTATCGCCGGACAGAGCCTCAGTGACGCTTTCGCCGTCAAGCACCAGCAACTGAACGGGGGCTTGGGTGGACAGCGTGTCGTAGCCGACGAATTCGGAGGCGCCGGCCTTGTCTTTCAGGCTGAACCATTCGGCGGCCTGGGCCTTTTCACCCGAACCGGCCCAATTCTTGCGGCCCATTTCCTTCTGCTTTTCCATCGCATCTTCGAAGGCGTTCAGATCGACGCTTAGCCCCTTGGCGCGAATGGCGTCCTGGGTCAGGTCGAGCGGGAAGCCGTAGGTGTCGTAGAGCTTGAAGGCGGTTTCGCCGCTCATGACATCGCCGTCCTTCAGATCGCGCGTCGCGTCGTCGAGCAGGGTCATGCCGCGACCGAGCGTACGGCGGAAACGTTCTTCCTCTTGGCGCAGAGTGTCGATGATGGAGGCTTCCGCCCGCTTCAGTTCGCCGTAATGGCCGCCCATTTCGGCGACCAGGGTCGGCGCCAGGCGGTGCAGAAGCGGCTCTTGCGCCCCCAGCAGATAGGCGTGGCGCATGGCGCGGCGCATGATGCGGCGCAGGACATAGCCCCGCCCTTCATTCGACGGCGTGACCCCATCGGCGATCAGGAAGGACGACGACCGCAGGTGATCGGCGATCACCCGGTGAGACGGCAGAGTGTCGCCTTCGGCCTTGACGCCGGTGGCCTCTTCCGACGCTGCGATCAATGTCTTGAACAGGTCGATATCGTAGTTGTTGTGCACACCCTGAAGCACGGCGGCGACGCGTTCCAGGCCCATGCCAGTATCGATCGACGGCTTCGGCAGGGCGACGCGGGCGCCATCGGCCTGCTGGTCGAATTGCATGAAGACGAGGTTCCAGATTTCGACGAAACGGTCGCCGTCTTCTTCCGGTGTACCCGGAGGTCCGCCCCAGATGTGATCGCCGTGGTCGTAGAAGATTTCCGTACACGGACCGCAGGGACCGGTGTCGCCCATCGACCAGAAATTATCCGATCCGGCAATACGGGCGATCTTCGATTCCGGCAGGCCAGCGATCTTCTTCCACAGGTCAAAGGCTTCATCGTCGTCAATATAGACCGTCGCCATCAGGCGATTCTTGTCGATACCGTAGTCTTCGGTGATCAGCTTCCAGGCAAACTCGATCGCTTCGGCCTTGAAATAGTTGCCGAACGAAAAGTTGCCGAGCATTTCGAAGAACGTATGGTGGCGCGCAGTATAGCCGACATTATCCAGGTCGTTATGCTTGCCGCCGGCGCGGACGCATTTTTGCGATGTCGTCGCGCGGTTATAGGGCCGCGTTTCCGCACCGGTGAATACGTTTTTGAACTGGACCATACCCGCATTGGTGAACATCAGGGTCGGATCGTTATGCGGCACGAGCGACGAGGACGAGACGACCTCGTGACCCTGGCGGGCAAAGTAATCGAGGAAGGTCTGACGTATCTGGTTTAAGGACGGCATGGTCTGCTTCGGTTCGGGGTAAGAAATAAGGGCTTGTATATAGAGGGGCTTATTCGCGAGCGCAAAGACCTTTGCGCGGCTAAGGCTATCTTTTTGGCGAATACCAGGCACACATGGCAAAAAAGACGCCCTTCTCAGAGCGTCTTCTTCACCAGTGGTGCGGCAGCATGGGTTTGGACCGCGCCATCAAATCCTACAGCGACTCATCGCCTTCGTTGGCATCCGGTTCCGGTACGCCCAGCAATTCTTCCGACAAGGTGTCGGACTTCTTGCGGATGCCGTTCTCGATTTCCTTGGCCATGTCGGGATTGGCCTTAAGGAAATCACGAGCATTGTCACGTCCCTGACCGATGCGGGTCGAATTGTAAGAATACCAGGACCCCGACTTTTCAACGATGCCGGCCTTGACGCCGAGATCAATGATTTCGCCAATCTTGGAAATGCCTTGACCAAACAGGATATCGAATTCAACTTCACGGAAAGGCGGCGCGATCTTGTTCTTGACCACCTTGACCTTGACGCTGTTGCCGATGTTTTCATCGCGCACCTTGATAGCGCCGGTGCGGCGGATATCGAGACGGACCGAAGCGTAGAATTTCAGGGCATTGCCGCCCGTCGTCGTTTCAGGGGAGCCGTACATGACCCCGATCTTCATGCGAATCTGGTTGATGAAGATAACGATGCACTTGGACTTGGAGATCGAGCCGGTCAGCTTGCGCAAAGCCTGCGACATCAGACGCGCCTGAAGACCCGGCAGGCTATCGCCCATATCACCTTCGATTTCGGCACGGGGCGTCAGAGCCGCGACAGAGTCGATGACGACGATATCGACAGCGCCGGAGCGAACCAAGGTATCGGTAATTTCGAGGGCCTGTTCACCGTTATCGGGCTGCGATACCAAAAGATCGTCCAGATTAACGCCCAGCTTCTGCGCATAGGTGGGATCAAGCGCGTGTTCGGCGTCGACAAAGGCCGCCGTACCCCCCTGCTTCTGGATTTCCGCAACCGTGTGCAGGGCCAGGGTCGTCTTGCCTGACGATTCCGGACCGTAGATTTCAATGACGCGGCCCTTGGGCAAACCACCGATACCGAGCGCCATGTCGAGACCGAGCGAGCCCGTGGAAATCGATTCGATCTCCTGGACCTTGCCGTTCGCGCCGAGCTTCATGACCGAGCCCTTGCCGAACGCACGATCTATCTGCGCCAGCGCCGCTTCCAGAGCGCGCTGCTTTTCACCTTCGTTTTTACCTACCAATTTCAACACCGCTTGAGATGACATAACCAAACCCTTCTATGTCACGATTCCCCGGCTGGGGTTTGTTTCTTTCGTCGTGAGAATTTCTTGTACCCCATTTGTTCCACGTTCGCAATATGTTCTCTTCGCGCCATGAGAACAATTTTGAAACGATAATAGATTCAGAGGGCTACAGGTATGCTGCCCGCCGCCGCAGCCGGTGGCGGCAAGCATGCATACCTCGGTGCTCGCCTCAAATCAGGCCGGCGTCCTGATAGACCTGTTCCAGAACCGCCAGCGGTACGGCGCCGCACAACAGGCCGGTATCGTGGAATTTTTTGATGTCGAAACTGGCTGCCGCCTTCGTTTTGGCCGCCTCGCGCAATTTCAACCACTGGATCTTGCCGACCATATAGCCCAGCGCCTGGCCCGGCCATACGGCATAGCGTTCGATCTCGGTCTCGTTGAGATCGCCCGTATAGGTCTTCATGAAATCCATGGCCTGTTCACGCGACCATTTCTTGTGGTGCATACCCGTATCGACGACCAGCCGGCAGGCGCGGAACATGGCGTCATGCAGATAGCCGATGTGGCCGAACGGGTCATTGGCATACATGTCCATATCGGTGCCGGCCAGTTGTTCGGCATAGAGCGCCCAGCCTTCGATATAGGCGTTGAAGCCCGAAATCTTGCGCAGTTCAGGCAGGTTCTTGTTTTCCTGCTGAATCGAAATTTGCATGTGGTGGCCCGGGATCGCCTCATGATAGGTGAGCGTCGGCAAGGTCCATGACGGCACTTCGGCCGTGTCACGCAGATTGATGTAATAGGCGCCGGGGCGAGATCCGTCGAGCGAGGCCCCCTGGTAATACCCGCCGGGCGCACCGAGTTCCGTGGCCTTGGGCACGCGTTTGACAGTGACCTTCGACTTCGGCAGGACGCCGAAATATTGCGGCAGCTTGGCGAAAACGACATCGATCTGTTTGTTGAGATCGGCTAGGAGCTTGTCCTTGCCCGCATCGGTATTGGGATAGATGAATTGCGGGTCCTTGGTCATGGCCGCCATGCGCTCACCCGTCGTCCCCTTGGTCATGCCGTGGGCCTGCATAATCTTTTCCAGTTCGGCGTCGATCTCCTTGACCTTGTCCAGGCCGATCTGGTGGATTTCATCCGGCGTCATATTGGTGGAGGTATTGGCCTTGACCCCAAAGGCATAGCGCGCGTCGCCGTTCGGCACGTGCCAAACCCCGGCATCATGGGTTGCCTTGGGCAGCGCCGCTTTTAGGGCCTCGATCTGACGCGACAGGGCCGGAACGACCGCGTCCTGATAGGTCTTGGTCGCCGTCGCGGTCCAGTCGCCGGCTATGCCTTTTTCCTTGGTCCGGCGCGCCAGTGATTGCACCAGCGGCGACACATCGGCCTTGGCGCCGGCCTGGCTCTGCATCTGGCGGATCGCCTTTTGCAGGGCAAAGTCCGGCGGCACAATGCCCGCAGCGATGCTGTCGTTGAAGCGGGTGGTTTCCTGGTCCAGCACCGTCGCGTACTGACTGAGACGCGACAGGTATGCGTCGGCGTCGTCCTTGGTTTCGATGCTGTGCTGGCTGTCGAGGAAGTCCGGAACATACTGGTACTGACCGGTCAATTGCGTGATTGGATAGGGCCCCCAATAGGTGCCGCCATCACCGAACTTGCTGGACTTGTAGCCTTCCAGCGTCGTTTCGGTATCCCACAGGACGGCGTCATAATTGATCCGGTCCATGCCGGTAAGCTTGGTGCGGTCGATGGCCTTCAACGCCGCAGCCGATTTTTCGTAATAGGCCGTCAGACGGGCGCGCTCTTCCGGGGTCGCAGGATCAAGCTTGGATTTAAGCCCCGCCAGCTTGCCCTTGTCGAGCCCGAGCGACGTGGCCAGCATCGGTGAATTGGCCACCGTTTCGTCGTACATCGACTGAAACGTGGCATTGAGCTTGGCTGGCAAGTCGGTCTTCGGCTTGGTCGAGCAGGCCGAGGTGGCGGCAATGGCGGTCAGCGCCGTGGCGCCTGCGAGCATGTTCCGGCGGTTCATCATCATAGTCTCTCCTCTTACGCGCCGGCATGTCCGAACGCGCAGGTATAGGTCACATTCAAATCAGGCCAGCGGCCTTATAAACATCGTCCAGGACGTCCAGCGGCACGGCCCCGCATAACAGGCCGATGTCGTGGAAGCGCTTGATATCGAAACCGGGCTTTGCGCGGGCGGCATCACGCAGCTTAAGCCATTCGAGCTTGCCCACCATGTAGCCCAGGGCCTGACCGGGCCAAACGCAATATCGCTCGATTTCGGCGGCGGCCTCGCCTGGCGCCTTGCCAGCCGTGTCGACCATGTAGGTGATGGCCTGCTCGCGGCTCCAGCCCATGTCGTGCATACCCGTGTCGACCACCAAGCGCACCGCCCGGAAGAGCGCATCATGCAGATAGCCGATGCGGCCCGCCGGATCGCTGTCGTACAGTCCCATTTCGCCGGCCAGTTGTTCGGCATAGAGCGCCCAGCCTTCGACATAGGCGTTGAAGCTAGACAGCTTGCGCAACATCGGCAATCCTTGGGTTTCCTGCTGGATCGTGCCCTGGAGGTGATGACCCGGAATGGACTCGTGATAGGTCAGGGTCGGCAGGGTCCAGCTCGGCAGCTCGGAAATATCGCGCAGATTGATGTAGTACATGCCGGGCCGCGATCCATCGATCGAGCCGGGGCTGTAATATCCGCCGGGTGCCCCGGCTTCGATGGACACCGGCACCCGCTTGATCTGAACCTGGGTGCGCGGCAACACGCCAAACCATTGCGGCAACCGGGCCTGAACCGCTCTCACCCGAGCGTTCAGATCGTCGAGAAGCTTCGCCTTACCGGCATCGTCATTGCTGTAGAGGTATTGCGGGTCTTTATACATCGCCTTCATGCGATCGGCGACGGTGCCTTGCGTCCGCCCCATGGTCCGGAAGCGGCTTTCCAGCTCAGCGGTGATCTCCGTCACCTTTTGCAGGCCCAGGCGATGGATGTCCTTAGGCGTGAGGCCGCTGGACGTATTCAGCTTCACGCACTGGGCATAATAGGCGTCGCCATTGCTCAGATTCAGCACACCGGCGTCATGACGCGCCACGGCCTGCTGCGCGGTCAAGGCGTCTATCTGGCGGCCGAGCGCGTCTTTCAGCGGCCCCGTGACAATCGCCGTGGCCTGGGCCTGCCAATCGCCGGCGATTGCCTTGGCCGCCGTGCGGGTAACAAGGGAATTAATCAGGCCTGATGCCGCGGGATCCGTATCACGCAGCGCGGTCAACGCCTTAATGGTCTTGGTCAGGATGAAATCGGGCGGTACGACGCCGCGCGCGAAATCCGCCTTGACGCGCACGGTTTCCTGATCGAGCGCGACGGCAAAGGCCGACAGGCGCGCCAGATAGGCCTGGGCGTCCGCCGCCTTTTCTATCGTGTGCTGGCTGTCGAGGAAATCGGGAATAAATTGCCATGCGCCGGATAACTGGCTGATGACATAAGGGTTGGGAAACCCGCCGCTGAACAGGCCATTGTCACCGAAACTGAAATTGCGCGCCAGGGCCAGCTGATTGGTCATGTCCCATAGGACAGTATCGTAATTGACGCGATCCACGGCGGCCAAGTCGTTGCGGTTTATGGCATTGAGGCGATCTACCGACCGTTTCAAACGCGTGATGTTAGCGGACTTGGCCGCATCGGAACGATCGTCGAGACGCGATTTCAACACCGCGTATTCGCCCGTATCCAGCCCTGCCGAGGTGGCCAGGGCCGGCGATGCCATCAACATGTCGCGCAATATGGCATCGAACGCGGATTTGAGAGCCGCGGCAAGTTCAGGCGGCGTTACATCCGGCGCAGGCGGCGGTGCCGGTTCTACAGGCTTTGGCGGCGCCCTTTTTGGCTCTGGCTTGCCCTTGCGGCCCTTCTTGCTGGTGGCCTTGCCTTTTTTTGTCGCCTTGGTGGACTTTTTACCGGATGATTTCGCTGCCACCTTTTTCTTCCTGGCGGCCAAAGCATCTGTCGCGCTTAGGCCGAGCAAAGCCCCTAACGCGCCAACCAGAAATCGACGATCGATCATCACCAACCTACTTTATCGTTTTTGTGAAGGCGGAGCCTAGGACGAACGCGTCACGCCTGCAACGGGGGGACCGTTGAATTGTTTGTAATCTTACCCAAGACGAACGAAGGTATCATAGACATGGGTGACATCGGCGAAGGTTACGCGCGCCGCCCGACCGGCAAAGGGTTCCGGCGCGAACCAGGGCGCCGTAAAGCCGGCGGCTATGGGGTCGGCGATCTTGTCCGTGTTCCACCCGACCAGCAAACGGCCGCCCGGTTTTATGATGCGCGCCATGGCTTCCAGCGCCTGGACCTGCTGCGCATCCGAATCCACGCCATAGCCCAGCACGCCATTACAGATCACCGCGTCGAAACGCATGTCTGCGAACAGCTTATCGGCCAGGCAGATGTCACCCGTCCGATGACGGTTGTGGCGCCCCCACCGTTTCAGGCGCGGCTCGAGCTCGGTCGTCCATACCTCGGCGCCCTGACTTTCCATGATCTTATAGTAGCCTGACGTATAGCGGCGGCACCCCACCCACAGGATGCGGCCACCGTCCCGGCCAAAAGCGGGCAGATACACATCCCGCAGCAATCGGCGATCCGGCAGGGCCTGTATGTCTTCGCTGCGTTTTGCGCGGCCGTTCAAGGCAGATGCGATGCGCGAAATGACGGTGTCAATAAATTCTGTCGCGCCCATAATGCCCCCGGGATGCCGATTGGGCGATCCGCCGGCGCAGAGCCTATAATAGTGACGGGCATAGTCAAAGAAAATGACGGACGGCCGCGCTTACCAGCCGATGGAAATTTTATCGGTTCTTTATAATTCAGCCGCTTAGGCGCCATTATTTGTGTTTACGAATGATTCTCAATTGTCATTTTCCGGAAAGAAAGAGCCCGTCATGCGCGCTATCGCCCTCGCCTTTACCCTGGTTTCGGCCGCCGCCATCCCCGCCCTATCCTATCCGGCTCTGGCTCAGGACACCGCAAAACCTGCGCCAGTTGCTGCCTCGGATACACTCAGCGGAAAGCTCGCGGGGCCCGACGGCTCTGACCGAGGCACCATAACCATCAAACCCGCCCCCAACGGCATCATCCTGCGAGTGGAGGCCAAGGGCCTGACTCCGGGATGGCATGCCGTTCACTTTCACGAAAAAGGCTCTTGCAGCGACGACAAGTTCGCTTCGGCGGGCGGCCATGTTCACAGCGCCACGCCCGTGACTCACGGCCTACTTAACAAGGACGGCAACGACGCGGGCGATCTGACCAATATCTATGCCGGGGCGGACGGGGTGGCGACCGCCGAACTGTATTCCACCCTCGTTACGGCCAAAGGCGGTGATTCACGCCCCGCCTTGATGGACGCCGACGGATCATCCGTGGTCATCCATGCCCTGCCCGACGACTATACCACCCAGCCAATCGGCGGTGCTGGCGTTCGCGTTGCCTGCGCGGTGATCCAGTAAGGCAACCGATATGCAGTTAAACGCCAACACCACCGCCCTAGTGCTGATTGACCTGCAAAAGGGCATTATAGGCGGCGACCGGCGGCCTTATTCCGGGGAACAGGTCGTCACCGTCGCCAAGGGATTGGCGGACCGCTTTCGTCAGGCAGGTGCGACCGTTGTGCTGGTTCATGTCGGCTTCGCTGCCGATTGGGCCGACGCCCTGCGCCAGCCCGTGGATTCCCCTGCGCCGCGCCCGGATGGGGGCGCCCCAAAAGACTACAGCGATTTCGCGGATGGGCTGTATGCGGACGGCGACATCATCATCCATAAGCGCAATTGGGGCGCCTTTTACGGTACGCCGCTTGATCTGCACTTGCGGCGGCGGGGCATAGACACCGTGGTATTGGCGGGCATTGCCACCAATTATGGCGTGGAATCAACGGCGCGTGATGCCTGGGAGCGCGGCTACGAGCTGGTCATCGTCGAAGACGCTTGCACAACTGTATCGGAAGACGCTCAAACCCTGTCGTTCAAATATGTGTTCCCGCGCATAGCCCGGGTGACGACGTCTGCCAATCTTAAGCTGGGCTAGCTGGCGACGATTCAGATGACGATTCGGGCGGTACTTCGGTTGAATTTTCCAGAACAGCCTCTGGTGCCGGTGGCTTAAGCCACTGTATCAAACGGCGACGCATCATCTGACCGGCGGCGAACATAAGCAGGAGCACGCCGGCGAGCAGCCAAAACGATAGGGCGCGTATCAGCGTTTCGTCCGTATGGGCGAAGTAATAGGCGACCCCGTGGTGAAAATGCGGATTAACGAAGCCTGCACGCACGTCGGTAACGGTCGGTCGGACGGCGTACAGATGGTGGACAAATGTCGGTAAGGCAATGCCCGGAACAGCGGTGAATATCACGGCTGCGACCAGCCGCCATCGGGCGGCGGACCGTCGGGGTTTGTTTGGGCGGGGTTTGTTTGGGCGGCGGGCATCAGGCTTAAGAATGGGGGCTTTCATACAGCCAGCTTAAAAACATGCCCCCTAAAGACTCAATGCGGAAGTAAAAGCGGCAAGTCGAGCTGGCTACGGCCCGCCGGAACGGCCACAGGCGCGGGTATACGCGACTTGACCACGGCCTTAACCGGATAGGCCATGCGTTCCACTGCGCGTACCCGCCCCAGCATGGTGGCGCGCGGCTGCACCTGGGGCGCTACGGGCGTTTCGCCATTTACCGCCACATGGACCATGCCGCCACAGGTAGGGTCAGTGCAACGATACTTCCATTCCAGCAGGTCGATGAATTCGACGCCCAATCGGTGCGCCTCGACAAGGTTTTGCACGCTTTCGCCCCATTGGCGCTTGCAGCTTCGGCAGGTCATTTCGATCTTGGTGTCGCGCGGCAGATCTTTTACTTGCGGCGGGCAGGACCAGGCTTTCATATCCAGCATTTGGAACATCCTCATGAGATGTTCTTAATTTGTTCTCACTGTGGATAAAAGTCAAGAGCGGAACAAAAAGAAAACAAAAAAGGTGTCGTGCTATGCTGAGGCATAAAAAAACGGCCCCGTTTCCGGGGCCGTTTTCAAGATCGATTAGTCGGCCTTAACGCGCTTCTTGCGGAACGACGGGTTCAGTTCCTTCTTGCGCAGACGGATCGACTTCGGCGTCACTTCGACCAGTTCATCGTCTTCGATATAGGCGATGGCCTGCTCCAGCGTCGGCCGGCGCGGCGGCGTCAAACGAATGGCTTCGTCGGTGCCCGAGGCGCGGATGTTGGTCAATTGCTTGGTCTTCATCGGGTTGACATCGAGATCGTCGAGACGCGAATTCTCACCGATGATCATGCCCATATAGGTCTTTTCGTTGCCGCCCACAAACATGGTGCCGCGTTCTTCCAGCTTCCAAAGAGCGAAGGCGGAGGTTTCGCCGTCACCATTGGACACCAGCACGCCCTTGCGGTTCTGGTCGATGACGCCCTTGTAGCTTTCGTAGTGCGAGAACACGCGGTTCAGCACGCCGGAGCCACGGGTATCCGTCAGGAACTCGCCTTGATAACCGATCAGCGAACGTGACGGCGACTTCAGCGTGATACGCGTCTTGCCGGCGCCCGACGGGCCCATGTCCTTCAGCTCGGCCTTGCGGGCCGACAGCTTTTCGATGACCACACCGGTGAACTCTTCGTCGACGTCGATCATGACGTCTTCAATCGGCTCCATCTTTTCGCCGGTTTCCGGGTCGGTCTTGAAGACGACGCGCGGACGCGAAATTGCGACTTCGAAACCTTCGCGGCGCATGTTTTCGATCAGCACGCCCAGTTGCAGTTCGCCACGGCCGGCGACTTCGAAGGCATCCTTCTCATCGGTTTCGGTGACGCGGATCGCGACGTTCGATTCCGCTTCCTTCAGCAGGCGTTCGCGGATGATACGCGACTGCACCTTCGTGCCTTCACGGCCGGCCAGCGGACTGTCATTGACCGAAACGGTCATGGAGATGGTCGGCGGATCGATCGGTTGCGCCGGCAAGGCCTCAACCAGCGACATGTCGCACAGCGTATCGGCAACCGTCGCCTTGGACAGGCCGGCGATCGCGCAGATGTCACCGGCTTCGGCGCCTTCGTCAACCGGCTGGCGCTTCAGGCCGCGGAAGGCAAGCACCTTGGTGATACGACCGCGCTCGATTTCCTTGCCGTCGCGGTCCAGGCCCTTGATGGCCAGGCCGGGGACAGCCTTGCCGGACTCGATGCGACCGGTCAGCAGGCGGCCAAGGAACGGATCGGATTCGATCAGGACGGCCAGCATCTGGAACGGCTTGTCCTTGTTGTCGACGACCTTCGGCGCCGGCACGTGATCGACGATGAGGTCGAACAGCGGCGCCAGGGTGTCGTTCGGCTGGTTCATGTCCAGCGTCGCCCAACCGTTCTTGCCCGATGCGTAGATGTGCGGGAAGTCCAGTTGTTCGTCCGTCGCGCCCATGGCGGCGAACAGGTCAAAGGCTTCGTTGTGGACGCGGTCGGGATCGGCGTGCGGACGGTCGACCTTGTTGATGCACAGGATCGGACGCAGGCCCAGCTTCAGCGCCTTGCCGAGCACGAACTTGGTTTGCGGCATGACGCCTTCTTCGGCATCGATCAGGATGACGCAGCCATCGACCATGCCGAGGATACGCTCGACCTCACCGCCGAAGTCGGCGTGGCCCGGCGTGTCGATGATGTTGATACGGGTTTCGCCGGCCTTGCCGTGCCAGAGCACGGAGGTACACTTGGCGAGAATGGTGATGCCGCGCTCGCGTTCCTGGTCGTTCGAATCCATGGCGCGCTCAACCGTCGCCTCGTTGGCGCGGAAGACGCCGGACTGGGCGAGCAGTTGGTCGACGAGAGTGGTCTTACCATGGTCGACGTGGGCGATAATGGCGATATTACGCAGGTTCATATAGGGCCTTTTAACACGGTGCAAAACGCGCAAAAGCCTCTCATTCTGGGCCGCGTTTCTGGTCCGAAAAGTGCGGTGCACTTCGATCAGAAGGCGCTTGGAGAGAGGCCGGGGAAGGGTTTGATAGTCTGGATTTGCGCGCTCTATAACCGAATCCCGCTCAAAAGGCCATAGCGGGCGGTGGATTATTTTTGCGTATGCGAAACACGCCGGCATTATGGCCGCAGGGCACTTATCACTAAAAATGCCTGCTCGGCCCCTCCAGGTCCTGAATCTACAGGTCCAGCAGACCCAGAATTGATCTTCAGTGTCCGCTTGGGGTGTGCACGGACGCCTGGCCGTTCGCGGGCGCCAAATCAAAGTATTATTGCACAATAACCTATTTAAAACATACATATTCGCAATTGAATTTGCACCTAATAAGTAAATTGCCATCAATTACACATTTACCTTGCAGCACTTTATCATTGATGGGATATTGTATTTATTCGAAATCAGACCCTGACTTGTCTGCTCGCCTTAACCGGCCTCTTCCAAGCATCGCTACTTTCGGACTCGGCGTGCAATTTTGCGCGACGTTACTGCACGAATGTGCGCAAGGAGGCCACCATGGCCAACGGTACAGTTAAATGGTTCAACGCCAGCAAGGGCTTCGGCTTTATTCAGCCGGATGAGGGCGGCGCTGATGTCTTCGTTCATGCCACCGCCCTCGAAAAGGCCGGAATGCGCGGCCTGAACGAAGGCGACAAGCTGTCCTTCCAGGTTGCCAATGAGCGCGGCCGCGACTCCGCGGTCGATCTCAAAACAATCTGATATCGAACAATATTGCGACAGACGCCCGGCGTTACGACGCCGGGCGTCTTCATGACTCTTCAAAAAGGAACCGAATGCCCCGTATAACCCTGCACGCCGCCTCACGCTGGGATGACCTGTGGCCGACCTACGGCGAACCGGACCTGGCGAATGCAAACGTGCCTGTGCGGTTTTCGATCGCGCCGCGCGGCGACAGCTGGGAAGTCTTCCGCAATATGCGGTTTTGGGGCATATTCCTGTCACGGACAGAGGCGCGCGACACGGTGCGCCGCGAAATGCATCAAATCTTCTCTGGCGGCGGCGCGGCTGAGGTAAGCCTCTCTTAGATTGCGGCGACGCAGTGAGTAAATCCCGCGTCGAGCAAATCCCGCATCGATGGGCGATAGCCGCTATCCCTACCCGACCCGCTGAGCCTTGGTAATGATCACGGGCTCGGCCAACATCTGACCGGCCCAGCCGCCTTCGCGGGTGTGCTTGTCGATGCGGCCCTTCCAGATTTCCTTGACCACATCCATGCCTTTGACGACATGACCAAAGGCGGCATAACCCAGCTTTTCCTTGTCCGATGCCTTGGGGCCTGCGTCGAGATAGGTATTGTCGCCGACCATGATGGTGAACTCATTGGTCGCCGTATTGGGGGCGAACCGCGACATGGAAATAACACCGTCCGTATGGCTAAGGCCGGTTTCCTTGGTCGATTCATGCTTGATCGGCGGATAGGTCAGACCCGATGCCCCGGCCTGGATGAAGCCGGTATTGCCGTCTTTCAGCGAGCGCCAGAAGGTGGCGCCATCGAATTTGTGCGTATCGACATAATGCAGGAAGTTAGCGACCGTAATCGGCGCCTTCTTTTGTTCGAGCAAGAGGACGATTTCCCCCTTTGTGGTTTGCAGGCTGACCGTCACCGTATCGGCCGGCGGTGGAGGCGGCGGGGGTGGAGGCGGTGCAACGACTTCGGTCTTTTTCGGCGCGGGCTTGGAACAGGCCGTCACCGCCAGCGGCAGGACCGTCAAGGCCAGACCGGCCGCCATAAAGGTGCGTTTGTTGTGTGAGGTATCGGACACGCCTGAACTCCTTGCATATGCCTGCGCGAAGTATCGAAATTTTGGTCCGCTTGGCAACCGGTTTCGCACATCATTTTCTTACGCCTGTCACGGCGTATCGCACACCGGACTTATCGGCCCTGTCCTAGATTGGCGGAAAGAGGAGAATCCTATGAACATGACCACCGCCCAAACCGCTGAACATGCCGAAACCGAGCAAAGGACGAACCAGCCCGATCCCTTTCCGCCCGAAGGCACGGACGAAAAAACGCTAAACACCAGTAACGGGGAAAAGCCGCTCTCCGACGCCGAAACGTTGAAGGCCACGCGCGCGGCGCTCGATACCGCACCCGCCGGACCGGCCGGAAACGCCGACGACGCTACGGCGGAGGACCTCATCGACGCGGGCGAAACCCCGCCAGACGCGCCGGACGAAGGTGCGCGCGACGACGCACAACCCAGCACGGGCAGTGCGGTGCCAAGCCCCCACGTCCCGGATACCCGCACCTTCGATCTCTGATTATTTCAGATACTTATCGAACCAGGCGACAATTCGTTTAGCCAGGTCGGCGCTATTTTCCGGTTTGCGAATAGAGTGCCCCTCGCCTTCGTATATCATGAGCGTGGTATCTACACCCTGCGCCTTCAGCCCGTGCCAGAACTCCAGCGATTGCGCCGCCGGGGTTTCGATGTCGCGTTCGCCGACATAGACAAAGGTCGGTGTCTTGGCGTTCTTGATGTAGCGGATCGGCGACAGCTTGTCGTATATGGCCGGATCATCATAGGCCGACGCCCCGAAGAAGGGGATCATCCACTGATCGATGCCGTTCTGACCGTAATAGCTGATCCAGTTGGCGATACCGGCGCCTGCCGCCCCGGCCTTGAAACGATTCGTCTGCGTAACGGTCCACATGGTCATGAAGCCACCATAGGATCCGCCCGTGACGCCGAGGCGCGCGTCATCGACCGGCGCGAGCTTTTCGACCGCGTCGATACCGGCCAGGATATCGCGCAGGTCGCCGCCGCCAAAATCCCGGCGATTGGATAGAACGAAGGCTTCGCCCTGGCCGTAGGACCCGCGCGGATTGGGCTGGAAGACCAGATACCCCGCCTTTAGCAAGTCATAAGCCGTGCCGGAACTGGAAAAGCGTGGCGTCACCGCCGCCGATGGACCACCATGGATGATGGTGATCATCGGGTGCTTTTTCGCTGGGTCCAGACCAGCGGGCGTGAGCAGCCAGCCCTGAACGTTGAAGCCATCATTGCGCCAGGTGACGTTTTGGGCGGTGAAGGGTACGCTGAGCGCATCGTTGTCGGTGGTGACGGCCTTCAGAGCGCCAGGTTTGCCGATATGGATGGCCGGGGCCTTCGTAAAGCTTTCAACAACGGCGGCAGCGGTCTTGCCCGCTGCATCAAAAGCAACGCGGCCGTCACCGGCCATGGTGCCAACCGCCGATACCGAGACCTGGCTGACTCCGCCCCTGACCGGGTCGATGCGGGCGATACCTGTTTCACCGCCCTGTGTCACCGTCGCCATGACACCGCCCCGCGTAACCGTCAGGCCGGTAAAGGTTGCAGGATAGTCCGGCGTCAGGTTGCGCGGCTCACCTCCGGTCAGGGGCACAGTATAGACATCCCCACCGATTGAACCGAAGTCGCTCATCAAGCCGCCGATATAGAGGACGCTGGCTCCATCCGGCGATACGCGTGGCATGTTGATCTGGGTCTTCGGCGCAGCAATGACACGCTCCGTGCCGGGGCCGAAATATTCCAGCTTTGCGGTCCACCAGTTGTTATCGCCATCCCCCTTGGCAGCGGTGGCGACAAAACCCTTGCCGTCCGGCGTCCAGTTATATTCGTAGACCCACGTGTCGTCTGGTGACACGAAGCTGAGCGTGCCGCCGGCGGCGGGCACGGTGGCGATGCGCTGCTCATCCGTCGCGGTGGCCGCGCCGATTTCGCCGACCCGGGCGGCACCGGCCTGTGTGGCGCCAACCTGCTTGCGGGCATTTTCCACCGCCAGAAGAGCGATGGTGCTGCCGTCCGGCGACCAACGCGGCTTGGCGGCCACGCCTTTTAGAGTGGTCACGATGCGGGGCTGACCGTCCTTAAGGACGTAGAGCGTTGCCGTACCCGCCTTGCCGTCCGCCGCGAGAAAAGCGATCTGGCTGCCGTCCGGCGACCAGGCCGGATCGCTATAGCGACAGGTGGTGCACGGGTCTGCTTCGCCCGTGACCTTACCCGCAGCATTGCGGAGCGTGAGGATACCATGCGGTGCGCTAGGCTTGCCTACCGGCATGCGAGAATCGATGGTGACAATTCGCGCACCGTCCGGCGACAAGGCCAGGCCATCATAACGGTGGAGGATCGGGTCGGTGGCCGGGACGGCCTGGGACAGGGCGACGGCGGCGAAAAAGGCGATCAGGCTCACGGCAAACTCATCAATAGGGAAAGATAGTTTCAAGTGATGACTTTCCCCTTCGCGTGTCAACGGCAAAAACGGATGACAAACCGGGACCGCCATCATAGATTACCGGACTGAGGGATTACGGGACTGGGGGGAACCATCATGAAACAGTACACCATCGCCGCGGCCGCACTTCTGCTTGCCGTTTCGCCATGCGCGCACGCCGACACGGTCTCTTCGCGGCTAAAGCCGCCGGCCACACAGGTCAGCGCATCGGAGCAGGCGCGTTTGCAAGTCCTGTTGCGCCAGGCGATAAACGAAGGGCAGTCCGAGGATACGATTGGCGCCAAGGGCGACCTCATGCGCATCATCGAAAGCCCGGCGTTCGGCAGCATGAAGCCGGACTTCCGTTACTGGACCTACTATATGCTGGCCGTGTGCGAGCGAGAGCTTAACAATCCGGCCCCGGCTTACGACGCCCTCATAAAGGCCGGCGAAATGGCGCCCGATCTGCGCGATTCCGACTATTGGTTCATGGTGGTCGGCCTGTCCTGGAGACAGGAGAAGGACGCCGAAATGGTCGATGCTGTCAGCCGCCTGATCGCCGACTATCCCAAGGCAGCGCTCAATCTCAGTTCGTCAGCGATATTCAGCGCCCTGCGCAAGGCGAAGGACCTGCCCGACGGCACGGCCAAACGCCTGGCCATACTCGAAGGCCTGCGAAAGATTGATTACAAGGCCGATAGCGGTCCAGGCACGGACGAAGGCCTATGGAGCAGTCTGTTCGAAGTCTATGTCGAAACCGGCAACGAGGCCGGCGCGAAGGATATCTTGGCCAGCCTGACCTATCCTGACTCGCTGATGCCGATCTATGTCGACAAGAGATACCAGCGCTTTGTCGACGTCAGCCAGGCCGCCGCCCGCTACAAGGCCGCTCAGGACAAGGAAATCGCGGATGCACGCACGCGCGTGGCCGCGCATCCGGCGGAACTGGAAAGTGTCCTGTCCCTGGCGTCAGCGCTGAAAAATACCGGACAGTGGAAAGAGGCCCTGGCTATTCTCGACGACGCCCTGGCGAAGATGGCCGCCGCCCCGAAGGACAAGCCGGCTTTCTCCGACACAGATGATCAACTCCAGTGGGTGATCATGTTGCGCAGTTTCCTGCTGAACTATCTGGGCCGGAGCGAAGATGCCCTGACGGCGCAAATCCAGGCGCGTGACGAAGGCATAAAGGCCGGCGACACCGTCAGCCAGTCGGTCAATCTCGGCGACCTCTATTATCAAAGAGGGCGCCCCAAGGAGGCGATTGCGGCTGTTGCCGGCATTACCAAGGGAGACGATGCCAGTCCTTACGGTCTGATGGCCGCCGAAGAGGTTCGGGTCTGCGCCTACCAGCAATTGGGCGATCAGGCAAATCTGGCGACGTCGCTCGGTTACATGCGCGATCACGCCAAGGACGGCTACGGTCCTCTGCGTTCGGCGCTTTTGTGCGTCGGGGACGCAGACGGCCTGGCGAAGCTGGTCATCGCGCAACTCGACGATCCCAAGACGCGAAACGGCGCGTTGATCGACCTGCAAACCTATCTGCCGGCGCCGAACCCGACCGCCCTGGAGGTAAAGTACCGTGCGCTTTTCAATACCGTACGCAGTCGGCCCGATGTCCAGGCCGCGGTCGATAAATATGGGCTCATCCTGAGCTGGCCGACCTATTCATCGGGTAATTAGGGCCTTTTATCGCTCAAGAGCTATACGCGGTCGAGCATCTCGCGGACCTTGGCGGCCAGCTGATCGATGCTGAACGGCTTGCCGATCAACTCGACGCCGGCATCGACCACACCGTTGTGTACAACCGCGTTGCGGGTGTAGCCGGTCGTGTAAAGCACCTTAAGGTCAGGCCGGATCAACCGGGCGGCATCGGACAGTTTTCGGCCATTGGCTTCCGGCATGACAATATCGGTGAACAGAAGCGCGATTTCCGGATGCAGGTTGATCAGCGCCAGCGCCGATGCCGCCCCTTCGGCTTCCAGTACGCGATAGCCCAACTCGGTCAGGGCATCGACGCTCAGTTGGCGTACAGCGGGCTCGTCATCGACCACCAATATTACCTCGCGGTTCTCCCCCATCAGCGCGGTGGCATTGGTGACGTCCTCCTCGGCTTCGACATCCTTGCCCAGGGTGCGCGGCAGGTAAATCTTTACGGTCGTCCCTTCCCCAGGCTCGGAATAGATTTTTACGTGACCGCCGGATTGCTTGACGAAGCCATAGACCTGACTCAGCCCCAGGCCCGTGCCCTTCCCCACCGCCTTGGTGGTGAAGAACGGATCGAAGGCCTTGGCCAGGACGTCCTGGGTCATCCCCTCCCCCGTGTCGGTAATGGCGATCAGCACATATTGCCCGGCCGGAACACCGATATGAGCGGCGACATAGCGGTCGTCGAGATGGGCATTCTGCGTCTCGATCGTCAGGCGCCCGCCGTCCGGCATGGCGTCACGTGCATTGACGCCGAGGTTCAGGATGACGTTCTCAAGCTGGTTCGGATCGGCATGGGTCTGCCACGGTCCGCCCGTCAGAACCGTTTCCAGGCGGATATCGGCCCCCAGTGAATGACGCAGCAGGTCGGACATGTTGGCGACCAGGGCATTGACGTTAATCGATTCCGGCCGCAGTGGCTGCTGGCGCGAGAAGGCCAATAACCGCTGAGTCAGGTTAGCGGCGCGCTTGGCCGCTTCCAAAGCGGCATCGACGAACCGTTTGGCGCGTGGATCGCCGTCGCCTATGCGCCGGCCCAGCAGGTCCATCGACCCCATGATGACGGCCAGCATGTTATTGAAGTCGTGGGCGATGCCCCCTGTCAACTGGCCCACCGCCTCCATCTTCTGCGCCTGCCGCAACTGCTCCTCGGTATGTTGCAGCGCTTCTGCCTGTCTTTTTTCGTGCGTGACGTCGCGACCATAGGCGTAGATACGGTCGCCTTCCGTCGTGGTTCGCCAGGAAATCCAGCGCGGCGAACCATCGGCGTGGGTGTAGCGGGTTTCATAATCGGTCAGGTCGCCGCGCATGATGGCCTGATCCAGGTTGGCCTGGCTGTGCGCGGCGTCTTCTGGCCAAATGAATTCGCTGAAGTGACGCCCGATGGCTTCTGATGGCTTGCGGCCCAGTATGGTTTCCCAGGCGGGCGATACATTCAAAAAGACGCCGTCCAAACCCACCACGATCTGTACATCGCGGGACTTACGGAAAATACGGTCGAGTTCGGCGCTCCGGTCAGCGACCTGACGTTCCAGGCTTTCGTTCAGTTCCCGCAGCCGGTCGTCGCGGTCCTGCAAGGCCTGTTCTGCCAAATGGCGTGGCGTAACGTCGGCGCCTTCGACAAAGATCGCGCTGACCGTGCCGTCGGCGTCGCGAATAGGCTGATAAACAAAATCAAGGAAGCGTTCCTCGACCGTGCCGTCCGGCTGGATCAGACTGACGGGCGCCGCATAGGCGGTGAAGGCCTCTCCGGTCTTGTACACCGTATGCAGCAGGTCGACGAACCCTTGCTCGACAACTTCGGGCAGAGCCATGGCAAGCGGCTTGCCGATGATGTCGCGGTTGCCCACCAGGCTGAGATATGGCGAATTGGCGTATTCGAACACATGATCCGGCCCGCGCAAGACCGTCATGAAGGTCGGCGCCTGTTCGAACAACCGCATGAGCGCTTCACGCTCGGACTTCAGATTTTTCTCGGTCGTTACCTTGCTGGTAGTCTCCACCACAGTATCCATGATGCCGACCACGGCACCGGTTTCATCGCGAACCGGTGAGTAACAGAAGGTGAAGTAGGCTTCCTCCGGCACGCCATAGCGCGCCACCGGTATCATGTGGTCTTCGATAAAGGTCGCCTCGCCGGCCCAGGCCTTGTCGATAATAGGCAGCATGTCCTGCCACACCTCGGCCCAGGTGACGCGATAGGGTTCGCCCAGCGAATCCGGTTTGTTGCCCGTCAACGGATGGTAGGCGTCGTTATAGATGGCTATCAGATCCGGCCCCCAGAACAGACATTTCGGGAAGGCCGACGACAGCATGAGATCGACGACGATGCGCAAAGAGGCCGGCCAGCGTTCAATGGGCCCCAGCGAGGTGGTGCCCCAATCGAACCGGCGCACCTTTTCCGCCATCATACCGTGGCTCGACGGAAACAGGTTGGATACTTCAGATGACATGCCACCCCTCAACCGGAAACGCGTGTTTATCCCGCGTTCAAAGAGGAGGCGCAGGATATTTGAGGGCAAAAATCGCGGTGACTGCCATAAAGAGGCAATGTGGAAATCTGCGCAAAGCGGCCTTTTCCACCTATTTTGGCCGTTAGGAACAGCCCGATTTATGATGCTATTGCAGACGGCGAGCTGCGTTCAGCGTGCCACCGCCGCGCAGCACCAGATTAACTGGGGCATCCAGCAGCCCATGGCCGCCGCCTCTCCGCAAATTCTCCTCATTCGGCCTTCACAGATCGGCACGGCAGAGGACAAGGTTTGACCGGGAGGCGGCGCGTCGCCACCTCCCGGGCTTTCTGTTGGGTTAGTTGCCGGAGCTGTAATTGCTGCTCTGATAGCTGTTCGATTCCTCGTGCCAGCCACCGTTGCGATCACGCCAACCGTAAGCTACGACCTGACCGACATGCCACCGGCCGGCGTCATCCTGCCAGCCGACATTGCGCGGCCGACCGTCATGCCATTGGCCTTGATCGTCGCGCCAGCCTTCCTGAGCACTGCGCGGACGCGAGGTGCCATAGGACGAACCTTGATAGGTCGAGGACGAATACTGGCTCGACGAATTGTCGCTATAGCTGCGATAGGGTTGAGAGCTATTGTAAGGCTGGGACTGGTAATCGCTGTCGTCGCTGTACGAGCGGCCGTTATTGTAGGCCTGCTGGCTGGGCGGATCGTAATAGACGTTGTCGTAATAGCCGGTCTGCGGACGGTCGCGGAAATAGATAATGTCATAGCCTTCCGGCGCGGGCGGCGGCGAATAATAGCGGCCCGGACGATAAGCATAATAGGCGCCGTTGTAGCACTTGACCGACGACTTGCCGACCTGGTTGCCGATCACACCGCCGATAACGGCGCCGCCGACCGTCCCTAGGCCGCGTTCGTGCTTCGACACCTGGCTGCCGGCCAGACCGCCGATGACCGCGCCCAAAACAGCGCCATTGGTGCCGGCGTCGGACTTGCGCGTGTAGCAGTACCCGTCATAGGCGCGGGTGTCGTATTGGGCGTGGGCCGCCATCGGCAGGCCCAGCGACACGGTCGCCAGTGCAAGCAGCGACGGGACCGTCAGTTTCCTCAGATTAATCATAATGGCGTCTCCTTGTGAGCGCGGGTGTACAAGCAGCAAACAGGCTGCACCCAACCATATAAGTTTGCAATAAGGGCTATTTTAGGGAAATCCGAAGGGCCACAATCCTTTAATTTTTGGCCTTTAGTCGGCAGCAGGTGCCCCCACCATAATCACCGTGTCGCTAAGACCGTCGATGGCGACGACGATACGGTCGCCTGGCGTTACCGGCCCGACGCCGGACGGCGTACCGGTATAGATCAGGTCTCCGGGCTCCAGGCGATAATATCGCGACAGGAAGGCGATGATTTCCCCGACCGACCAGATCATGTCGGACAGGTCGCCCGATTGTTTGCGTTCGCCGTTCAGAGTCAAGGTAATCGCCCCGTGATCCAGGGGGCCCGTGTCAGCGATGGGGTGGATCAATCCGACAGGTGCCGCCTGTTCGACATTCTTGCCGATATCCCATGGGCGGCCCTTGTCGCGCGCGGCAAATTGCAGGTCGCGCCGCGTCATGTCGAGCCCGGTGGCGTAGCCATAGATGTGGGATGCGGCGTCTTCGGCGGCGATATTGCGCCCAGCTTTGCCAATCGCCACGACCAGCTCCGCTTCGAACTGGTAATTCTGCGTTTCCGGCGGATAGGCGATTGTGCTCCCCGACGGCACGACCGTTTCCGCCCATTTGGTAAAAAAGAACGGCGGCTCGCGCTCCGGATTGCTGCCCATCTCAATGGCGTGAGCGGCATAGTTGCGCCCGATGCAGAACACCCTGCGCACTGGAAAGGCGTCACCGCGCGTCGTCAGAATCATTACGGGCGGTTGCGGCTCAAATAGGGGTGTCACGACGAAAGCCTTTCAGAACGGTACAGCGCACTTTGCGGTCAAAACGTGCCTAAACAGGGGTGATGCGGCCCTTGAACGGGTCCGACATCATCGTGACACGGATGCGTTCCTATGGGCAACGGCTTTGCATAAGTTTATAAGGCCCGATGATCGAATATCCAGATTCGATCAGTGGTCTGGGATCGCGATATGGCTGACATTGAGCAACCCCAGACTTTGTGTCGTGAAGGCTTGGTATCATACGGACGGTGAAATGAATGCGGGCGTTTTCAGCCTTGTTTGTCGCGATAGCTTTATTGCTGTCGCCTTCTCTCTCTCACGCCCAGGACAGGACCGTCCATGTCAGCGTGCGCGTGCTGCCGCCTTTTGTCGAGCAACAGAATGGCCAGTTTTCGGGCTTTAGCATTGATCTGTGGAACGAGATCGCTAAGCGCCGCCACTGGCACAGCACCTACACCACCCAACCGGACGTCGAAGGCCAGTTGACGGCTGTTTCCCGCAAGGAGGCGGATGTCGGCGTCGGCGCCGTGTCCATTACCGCAGACCGCGACCAGCGTTTCGATTTTTCCCAGCCCATCCTCAACGGCGGCTTCCAGATTCTGGTGCGCAGCACGCGTCCGGGACCGGAATCGACGGCGCTTGAGAGCCTCCTGCACCTGCTATTCTCACCGGCCATACTGGTCTGGTTGGGCATTGCCTGCCTGTTGACCATTATCCCCGCCCATATCATCTGGCTGGCGGAACGGCATCATCCAGAAGGCATGATCCCGTCAAAGTCCTATTTCCCCGGCATTTTCCAGGCCTTTTTCTGGGGCATGGGCACGCTCGCCACTCAGGCCGATTCCATGCCGCGTCACTGGATTTCACGAGTCGTCGCCGTGCTGTGGATGTTTACCAGCGTGGTATTCGTCGCCTTCTACACGGCGACCCTGACCGCCACACTGACCGTCCAGCAGTTCAAAAGCGAAATCAACGGTCCGAACGATCTGGTCGGCAAGACGGTCGCCACCGTCACCGCCAGTACGTCGGAGGACTACCTCAAAAGCAATGGCGTGCGCATCCTGGCCTTCCGTGACGCCGCTGCCGCCTATCAGGCGCTGCGGGCGAAACAGGTCGATGCCGTCGTCTATGATGCCCCCGTTTTGCAATATATTGCCGCGCATGAGGGATCAGGCACGGTCAACGTCGTCGGTCCGATCTTTCACAGCGAAGACTATGGCTTCGTCTTCCATAACGGCAGCGATTTGCGCCGCCCCGTCGATCAGACCTTGTTGTCGATCCGTGAGGACGGGACCTATGACCGCCTGACGGATAAGTGGTTCGGCAAGAAATAGGCCTGATGACCGCCACGGATTCACACCGCGAGGATTCTATAAGGGGGCTTACCGCCGCCGAAGTGTCTGCCCTGCCCGACGGGCTGGCCCAGGCCGTGCCTGTGGCCGAGGTGCGCCTGATAGACCGACATCACTGGGTATCGCATCTTGCTCGGCTGGCGGGCCGCGGGACACAAATCGTGGTGCGGGGACGAAACATTTTCTGGCCGGGGTTGCTGCCCGATTTCGGCGCCGATCCGATACGTATCAGCCTGCTGGCTCACGAACTGGTCCACGTCTGGCAATATGAAACCGGCCTGACCTTATGGAAATATATCCTGCGGGAACGCGGCCGCTACCACTACCGGATCGACGGGCGCGCCTATACGGGGTACGGTTATGAACAACAGGCGGCGATGATGGAGGACTGGATGCGGCTGCGCGCCGGTTTGCCCCCGCGTTACAGCCGGGTTGACACGCCGACCCTGGAAAGGACACTCCCCTTCCTATGACCGATAACGCACCTGATCTGTGGCTAAGCGCCCTGCCCCGCCCATCGAGCGCCGGCAGCAAGTATGATCGTGGCCACGCGGTGGTTCTGGGCGGCCCGGTGGCCAGCACAGGCGCGTCACGGCTGGCAGCCCGCGCCGCCCTGCGTATCGGGGCGGGCCTGGTGTCCGTGGCCTGCGATCCGGCCAGCCTGATCGTCTACGCCACCGCACTTGAAGCCGTGATGACTCGCCCGACCAAGGACGCGGATGTCTTCGCCGACATGTTGTCGGACCCACGTATATCGAGCGTTATCCTGGGGCCGGCGGCGGGTGTGACTGACCGCACCCGGGCTTGCGTCCTGGCGGCCGTGACTGCCGGAAAACCCTGCGTTCTGGATGCGGATGCTCTGACGGTTTTCAAGGCGCGGCCCGAAGAGTTGTTTGGCGTAATTCGCGCGCCCACATTGCTGACGCCGCATGGCGGAGAATTCGCCCGACTGTTCGGCGCGGTGCAAAATCGGGAAGACGCCGCCCTGGCCGCTGCGCAAACCAGTGGCGCGGTGGTCCTGTTGAAAGGGTCGGATACGGTCATTGCCGCGCCGGACGGCCGCATCGTCGTCAATCGCGCTGCCCCCGCCACCCTGGCAACCGCCGGATCGGGCGACGTGCTGGCCGGTATTGCGGGCGGGCTGATGGCGCAGGGTATGCCGGTGTTCGAAGCCGCGTGCGCCGCCGCCTGGATTCATGCCGAGGCGGCGCGCCTGTTCGGGCCCGGATTGATTTCGGAAGACCTTAGCGAACAGATACCGGCCGTGTTGCGCGGGCTGGGGCTCTGACCGTCAAAAAGCCTAGGCAAATGACGGCCTCAAGCGCCATGGCGAACCATATGCCGTCACCGACATGACCGCTGAGCCATTCATAGAGTCCAAGCGCGATCAGGGACAGACAAGCCACTATGACGCCGTTGCTGACCGCCCGTTGCGCTTCGCGCACATCGACCTTGCGGATGCTGAGCAGGATAACCCCAAAGGCGACGAACAGGCAGGCCATGCGCCGCGACACCAGACCATCGCCATAGTCGTAGCCCACCTGCCAGTGGGTCAGTATCCATTGCGGCAGGATCAGCCAGACACCGGCGAGTATCAGGCACACCACCCCCGTCAAGGCGGATACAGTTTTAAAGGGCATGATGAACTCCGCAAGCCATGCAGTAGTTACGCGCTTTCAGACAGTTCGGTTCACTGGCGCCCGGTTACACAAATGCCGTGCGCCCGATCGGAGCGCACGGCATTTTCAGTCTCAGTCGCCGAATCAGATGGCGCAGACCGCGCCCGTGCCCTTCAGGCCGCAATAGCCATCCGGGTTCTTGGCCAAATAGCCTTGATGATATCCTTCGGCGAAATAGAAGGGCGTTTCGGTCGCTATGGCCCCCGCCGATTCGCCGTCAGGCGCCGGCGGAAAGATGTCCGAGGTGATGGCGCCCTTGCCCACGGCGGTCAGCGCCTTCTGGAACTCGGCCTTGCTGGCGATGGCGGCGTCGTATTGCGCCTGGGTCGTGGTGTAGATGCTCGACCGGTATTGCGTGCCGACGTCGTTGCCCTGACGGTAGCCTTGCGTCGGATCGTGGCTTTCCCAGAACAGTTTCAAAAGCTGGGCGAAGCTGATCTTTTGCGGGTCGTAGACAACCAGAACGCCTTCGGTATGGCCCGTCTGGCCGGTGCAGACCTCCTTATAGGTCGGATTGGGCGTGTAGCCGCCGATATAGCCGGCCGCCGTGGTAAAGACGCCGTCCTGCTCCCAGAACTTGCGCTCGACACCCCAAAAACAGCCCATGGCGAAGACCACGGTTTCCGATCCGGCGGGATATGGCCCCTTGATCGGGGTGTGAAGAACGAAGTGGGTGTCTTCGGTAGGGATCGCCTCGCTGCGCCCGCTGAGGGCGTTTGAACGGGTGACCATTTGGGATTTTAGGCCGAACATGGGGAACTTTCCTTCTCGATTGCGAGGAATATACGCGTCGGCGTTCAATATAGTTACAAAAAAAGCGGGTGTAAGAGGCAATCCGGGCTTGCTCATTCGTCCGGCATGGGTATAAAGGCCGCCTTCCGCGCGCCTTGACCGGGCGCGGCCTTGATGGATGGACAGATGGCGGAGTGGTCGATCGCGCACGCTTGGAAAGCGTGTGTACGTGCAAGCGTACCGAGGGTTCGAATCCCTCTCTGTCCGCCATTAAAAAGAGGCTCCCGCAAGGGGGCCTTTTTTAATGGCGATCCGGCGCTTCAGATTCGCTCGGTACTTACAAAAATGTGGGGTTCGAAAGCCAGGCGCAGCGACGGTTTCGGCGGAGCGCAGCGCAGCCAAGCCCTCTCCGCCTTCACTAAAATCACTTAATTATTTGATTTTATATAATTATTTCATTTCACAAATAGAATGGAAATACAGAGCGGCACTCTTGGCCGTGAGTTTACACTTGACGATTTAAATATGCACCAATATGCATATGCGTCATGGCGCAATTATCAAATTTCGAAATCCTGGCTGATCCGTCTCGCCGCCGCATCGTGGAAGCGCTGCGCGCCGGTGAGCAGCCGGTCAATGATATCGTCAAACAAGCGGGCATTCACCAATCCGGCGTATCGAGACACCTTGGGGTGCTGCAACGGTCAGGCTTCGTGTCGGTCCGGCCCGACGGCCAGCGCCGCCTTTACGCCCTTCGCCCTGAGCCATTCCGCGAACTTGAGGCCTGGTTAGACACCTACCGAAACCTCTGGGAGGCGCGTCTTGATCGCTTCGACGCTGCGCTTGTGCGGCGAACCTCCCCACCCATCCATAAAGAGGAAACAGACCAATGACATCTTCACCGCCGCCAGAAACGAGCGCAAGGCCCCAGGCTATTGTCGTTATCGAGCGCACCTATTCTGCGCCGATCGAGGATTTGTGGGCACTCTGGACGACAAAGGAAGGATTCGAATCCTGGTGGGGCCCTGTTGGTTTTCGGGTTGAGGTCCAGACCCTTGAGGCACGAGAGGGGGGTGTCCTCGCCTATGCGATGATCGCCGACAGCCCTCAGATGATAGCAGCGATGAAGAGCATGGGGCAGCCGACCTCTACAAGCATCAAGGGCTCGTACGGAGAGTTTGTACCCAACCAACGGCTCCGCCTGGTTCAGGTGATCGACTTTGTAGCAGGCACCGAGCCATACGATAGCGTTATTGACGTCCAGTTTCTAAAAGTTGGCGACAAAACGCGCATGGTCATCGCCTTGCAGCCCCACCTAGATCCGCACTGGACGAAGATGTCTATCGACGGCTTCACAAGCCAGTTGACGAAGCTCGATGCGCGGTTCGCCCAAGACTAGGCGGTGGGCACGGTTCCCCCGTTGATGACATATTCCGTCCCGGTAATCTCGCGCTCGCGCGGTGAGGCAAGGAACGCGATGAGGCCAGCGACCTCGCGGGTCGGCCGAATGGAATGCCGCCCAATCCTTGCATGACGATGGCCTTGCCGCCTTCATAATGAGGCGCCCATGACCAGCGCACGTCAGCCCTGCAGGTTGAGATCAAAGCTCACAGCGTGATCTCCAGTGCCGCGATCTTGTCCCCATCCAAGGTGAAGGCGTAGCGCAGGTCGATCGGGCTGCCGGGGAAATTTCCGGTGACGCGACTGGTCACAATCGTCCGCTCTCCTGCTCGCGCCACGGCGAAGGGTTCGCTGACATAGGTGTATTTGCTTGCAGATTCCGTCTTCCAGCGACGGATGGCCTCGCGCCCCGAATGGGTCTTGCCCTCGTCCTTAACAATGGCAGTTTGGGTGAAACAGTCGGCAACGGCTGCGCGCTCCGTCCTGTCGGCGGTGAAATAGGCGGCTATGGAAGCAGGCAAATCGACAGACATCAGGTTTCCCTTTCGTGGTTTGTGGCGCCATCACGCTGACGGCGTTGCATGACGACGTAGTTGGTCGTAAACTCCGAAAATGACAAGAACGCACAAAAAAGTAAGGTACTCACCCGAAGGTAAGCCTTCATCCGGCTACACCCGCGAAACGGCGGCCGAGGGCGTCGAGCAGGCGCTAAAGCTGCTCGAAGGGCGATGGAAATTGATCATTCTCTTCCATCTGTTCGGCGGAAGGATTTTGCGCTTTTCGGATCTGGAACGGGCCATTCCCGGGGTGTCACAGAAGATGCTCATCCAGCAACTGCGGCAGATGGAGCAGGACGGCATCGTCATTCGAACCATCCATCACCAGGTGCCGCCGAAAGTCGAATATGCCCTTACCGAGTGGGGACAGGCCTTGTGTCCGGCGCTCGACGCGCTGTTGACTTGGGCAGCCCAGAGAGACGCACTTAGCGGGACAGACGGCGCACACGAAAGCCGCTCCTCCGCAGACTGATATCAGGAAATGGTGCGACGTGGAGTACCATAGCATAGACGTGGGTCCGTGCGTCACGGTTCAACAAAAGCCTCAGCCAGTAACAACGCGATTGATGTGGCTTTTGGGCTCTTGCCAAAACGCCTCATCCGTATACCTTCCAATAATCAACCAGGAGGGGCATATGGCTGACGAAAAAGTTACAGTCGCAAAATTCATTGGGCAGGTGCGTGAGGTGGACCGCATCAAGATATCGATTGACCTGGCAGGGGCAGCGCATGTCACCTCCTATCGCTATCAGCGGGCTTGCAACGAAGATAAAACAGTTGAGTGGTGGCTGGAAAATCACATCGCCCCCCATATCGCGAGAGATGCAGACGTCACAGTCTATGACCGCAATGACAGACCGGTTGGCGGCTACGTCGCCTTAAAGCATCTCCGGCGAGACTGAACCGTTCTAATTCGAGCTAGGCGCCTGCCTTTGCAGTCTGCTTCTCCTCATGGACGTCCAGGATGCGATCAACCAGACCCCATTCCAACGCTTCCTCTGCGGTCATGAAGCGGTCCCGATCCATCGCGCGCTCAAATTCCTCGTAAGTCCGCGCGCAATGCTCGGCATAGAGGCGCGTCATCCGGTGCTTGGTGCGCCGGATCTCTTCGGCATGGATGAGCATGTCAGAGGCCTGTCCCTGAAAGCCACCGGACGGCTGATGGACAAGGATGCTCGCATTCGGGAGCGTCGCCCGCTGGCCCGGTTCTCCGGCCATCAACAGGAACGATCCCATAGAGCGGGCTGTCCCCATGCAGAGGGTATGCACAGGCGCGCGGATGTAACGCATGGTATCATACATGGCGAGGCCGCTCGTCACCATGCCGCCTGGGGAATTGATGTAGAGGTTGATTGGTTTCCTGGGGTTTTCCGCTTCAAGGAACAACAACTGCGCACAGACAAGCGCAGACACGCTGTCGTTCACTTCCCCATTGAGAAAGATGATCCTTTCGCGAAGAAGACGAGAGTATATGTCAAAGGATCGCTCTCCTCTGCTTGATTGTTCTACGACCATGGGGACGAGTTGCATCGCTTCGCGCATCGGCGAACTCCTGTCTTCCAGAATTTAGAGGGGAAGCTAGCCGCGTCAGGCGGCGAGCAAGAGGGGCAAGCTATTCGCGTTTGCCCCGGCACCGCTCATCCGATTGAACCCTACGTCCGTGAGCTCGTGAATGATCCATAGACGGGTTCCACCGGCGGCATTGGGCAAAAGGCGAAAGGTAACTACGCTTTCCAGGAACGGAGGGGTGCTTTCGCGCATCCTGTAGCGCACCTCTTGCCCCGGCGTGAGAGAAGCGGGTTCCGGGTCGGCCAATGCCTCTTTCGACAGCCAGCGCTCTCGAAACTCCGCAATGCTGATCGCGCGCCAGACCTTATGCGGTGGCTCGTCGATGTCATACTCAAGCTCAATGCTTTTGCCCTGATCGTCTGTCTTACTGTCGGTCATTGATCCATTTCCTTCAACAAGGCTTTGAGGGCATCGATGCGCGCGGGCCAATAGGCGCGATACTTCGCCAACCATCCGGCTATGAGTGCCAAACCTTCCGGATCGACCTCATAGTTTACAAACCGCCCCTGTCTTTCTTCCCGCACCAGCTTCGCGCTCTTTAGAACCGAGAGGTGCTGGGACATGGCGGGCTGGCTGATGGTCATACCCTCGCGCAAAGCGCTGGCATTCATGCTGCCGGTCGCCAGCTTCTCGAAGATCGCGCAGCGGGTGGGATCAGCCAAAGCCTTGAATATGGCGTTCTCTATCATGACGACACATAAGCATACACTTATCTGATTCACAAGCCTCAAAACGGGTGCGTCGATGGATTCCTGTCTTCGCAGCGTCATGCGGAGCGGATGACTTTTTTCGGCTTTGCCGTTTTTCCGCGCTTTCCACCGCGTCCGCCCGCCACATCCAACAACCGCCGGAAGGTTGGGCATTCCATATGCGAGGGGGCCGGGCAATCGGCGACATGGCGGTCGGGCCCGCGATTTCCATTTTCAGCGGCGTTCTGTCCGGGCGGCTGGTCGATGCATGGGGCAGCGGCCGGACGCTCGGTTTGGGCCTCATCCTCCTGACCTCTGGCGCGTTCATGCTGGCGCTTCTGCCGAATATAATCGGTCTGGCCGGCTACCTAATCTCGATTATCGTGCTGACGCCCGGCTACCAACTGTTCCAGGCCGCTAACAACACCGCCGCGCTGGCCAACGTCGCCAAGGAACGGCGCGGCACGGTTTCAGGCTGGCTCAGCCTGTCACGCAATATCGGCCTGATTGCCGGGGCCTCCTTGATGGGCATGATCTTTGCCTTTGGCGCGGGGACGCAAGACTTTGCTCACGCATCGGCCTTGGCCATCGCCTCAGGAATGCGCCTGACCTTCCTGCTGGCTGGCGGACTGACGCTCATCGCCGTCGGGGCTACGTTTGCACATATCGTTGGGACCAAACGTCCGTTTTGACGGTACATACGGACGCAGCCCAACCTTTATCCGATAAAGGTTGGGCCCTGCTACCGGTTCAGGCGTTTGAGAAGCATGGCGCGCAGGCGACGCGCTTTCATTTCGTCCATCGGCCCCAGATTGCCGCGCGCCGCTTCGGGCAGATGCGCGCCGGCGGTTTCGGCAGGGCCGAAAATGTAATAGTCGAACAGGTCCCGCCAAGCGGCCTTTTCCGGCGCCGGTCGGTCACGAAGCGACAACATGGCGTGCAACAAGGTGGTCTGGGGCGTATCCATGAACGCCGGCGACGTATTCCACCAGTAATTGATCAAGATATTGAAGGGATCGAGCGCCTCAACATGGTGCCACCACATTGCGGGATAAAACAGCACATCCCCCGGTTCCAGCTCAGCCACCTGCCCCGCCGCCAACGCGTCACGGAACCGCGGATAGCGATCGAAATCGGGCGCATTGAAATCGACCATGCTGAGCACCTGCCCGCCCGGCGTCGGCTCAAGCGGCCCCGGATAGAGATTGTGGACCTGATCCGGCGGAAACAGCGTAAATCTCCGCCGCCCGGCTACGCACACCGCCAGATTATGCGACATATCGTAATGCGCCGTGGCCGTTGTGCGATTGCCTATCCAGATGCTGGCCAGCGGCGGATTGGCGGTAAACATCGGGTGGTTGAGAACCAGTTCATCATGCGACCTTATTCCCGGCAGGAACATATCAAGATCGGTCGAGCCGATATAGAAGGATGGCGGATTCGGAGTGTCGAGATGGCTGCTTATCTGATCCAGGGCGACGCTGAGGTCGGCTTGACCGCCCTGAAAATTGAGACCGGTAACCTCGTCATTATAAAAGAAACGCCCGCCCACTTCGGGCTCGGCGACAAAAAGCGTCACCGGCCGCCCCTGATAGAAGCCCTTGAGGTAGTCCATGGCGGCCTGAGCCGAAACGAGTCCGGCCTGCACCAATGGCCAATCCCGCGCAACGCCCTTCAGGATGACCGGCGCCTGCGCTGCCATAAGGTCGTCATAGGGGATCTGATCCGGCGCAACACCGGTAACCGTGCGGCTTTTGGCGATGACGCCCGACATACGGTTACGCCCCTTGCAGGTTACGGCTTTTGAGCGCGATCAGTTGCTGGACATTCGCCAGTGACGTCAGCACCTGGAACGCCAATCCCAGGTAGCCGCGCGCATTGAGCCCGGCCAAAACCGCGCCATCCAGCTTTGCCAACGCCTCGGCATTGATCGAGAACAGGTCGGGGATGTCGTAGCCCGTGTCATCGTTAATCTGTATGTCGACCTTGACCGGCGCCAGAAGGCCAGCGTCGAGCCAGGCGCCGAAAACATCATCGTTGAGGGTCAGGCCGCTATGAAGCGTCTGCAAAATCTGAATATGGTGTTCCAGGAGGGGGGCATTGCCGCCATGGGGCAGGAACAGGGGAATGCCCTCATTTCGGCTGAGGCGTGGATGCAGCGGATCTATAAGCACCATCGGCGTATCGTCATGGGCGCCTTCGCGAAAACCGAGCAGGAAGGGCCCGCGCCCCCGCTCCGCCGGAATATAACGGGCATTCCACCCCATGCCATCAAGGAACAGGTTCTCGTCCCGGTCGAAGCCGAGCAAGGCTACAGCATAGAAGCTCCCTTGCGCGTCCTTTCGGAAAAAGATGGGATATTCGCGTTGGACCTCGGCGAATTCGTTCGGGTAAACGCGCACCTGGTTTACCGCATCCCCCCAGGCGGCGGAGTGACCAGGAATGAGACGCAGGTCGTGATGTTCGACATTATCAAGCAGCGTGGGCTTGCTGTTTTCCATAATAGGCAGGTCCATGGGCGGGTTGGATGGCATATCTTACACTACAGCGGTTGGGCAATATTGCTTCAGGAAAGCGTCTTGAGGCAACATTTTAGCCACGGTATCATCGATGGTCGACTTCAATCCGGCAAAAACCTGATTCAGTTCGCCCTCGTTCATTAACGCGCCCAGACGATGCCACCCCTTCGGCTCAAGTCTTTGCCCGAGCATGACCTGCGCCCAGGAGTCCGTGCGGAACAATTCGCCCGGCCCCTGAAAGGCCAAACCGGACTCCTGGAACAGTTCGATCCGCTCTTTTAATGAGTCGGGCACATCCATGCCTGCGTTTTCCCGCCAGAACGCGCTATCGCTCCGCTCCGTCAGCTTATAGTGCAAAATGACGAAATCACGCGCATATTCAATCTCTTGCTGCGCCAACCTGTTATAGTGCGCCACCAGCGTATCGTTAATTCCGAAGAACGGAAAGTTCTGAACGAGATCCAGTACAGACTTCTGAAACAAGTGAATACTCGTGGACTCAAGCGGTTCAATGAAACCGCTGGCCAGCCCCACCGCTACACAATTCTTGTTCCATATCTGCTTACGTCTGCCGGTTCGGTATTTAATCAGTCGCGGCGTATTTACCGCCGGCGCATCCAGGCTTGCCATTAGGCGCGCCTCCGCATCTTCATCCGACAGGTGCGCACTTGCATAGATCAGGCCATTTCCAACACGGCTTTGAAGCGGAATGCGCCAACGCCACCCGTCGGCATGGGCAATGGATTTCGTATAGGGCAATGGGGGGCCGGCGGGCTGGGTTTGCACGGCCACCGCCCGATCGGTGCGGAGCCAGTGAGTCCAGTCCTCATACCCCGTATGCAGGGTTTCTTCGATCAGGAGACCGCGAAAGCCGGTGCAATCAATAAATAGGTCGCCCGATATTACCTCTCCGCTCGCCAGGGTGACCGAGGTTATGAAGCCCGTTTCCGCCTGCTGCTGGACGCTCTTAATCTCGCCTTCGTGCCGCTTGACGCCCCCGGACTCGCTCAACTTTCGCAGATATTTGCCATACATCACCGCATCGAAGTGGTAGGCATAATTGATCGGCAGGTTCTTATGAATTTGGAATTTTCCAGCCTTTGCGGCCTTTGTCTCCAGGCTGTAATCATCGAGCGATCCGCCGATGCCCCTGGATCGGCCTTCAAGCCAGATATTGTAGAAATGCCCCATCCAGGGCGATTTGCCGATGGTGCCGAAGGAGTGAAAATACTGATCACCCTCGCGCGCCCAATTTTCAAACCCGATCCCCAGTTTGAAGGTCGCATCTGTCTCACGCATGAACGCCTGTTCGTCCACGCTGAGCAGGTGGTGGAAGGCGCGTACGGTCGGAATCGTGGCTTCACCGACACCGATTATGCCGATATCGGCAGATTCAATCAGAGTTATATCCAACACGGGACCAAGTAGACGCGACAGGGCCGCCGCCGCGCACCAGCCTGCCGTCCCGCCGCCGGCGATAACGACCTTTTTTACACCCTGTGCACTCATCTGCCTGCCTCGATTATTCGCGTGTCCCGCCGCACGTAGAGCGCCGATCTGACTATATCAGATCGGCGCTCTACGTGTTTGCTTCTACGCGCTTTTTCCATCCGAAATGTGCATCACGCTTTTTGGAAAACGCTCTGCATAAAAAGGAAGGCCGCATGGTTATGCGGCCTTCCCATCAAGGTAAACCCGTATCCGGTTTAGAACTTGTAACGAAGGCCCACGTCGTAGCGGGTATCGAGTTCTTGATACATGACAACATCGGTCGGCACGCGGATATATTGCACGACATGACCCTTGTTGATGTTCAGAGCTTCGAACGTCAGCATGAGGTTAGGCCTGATTTCATAGTTCAGAGTTGCATCCCACTGGCCGTAGGCCGCGACATAACGACCGCCGTTTTGCGATGCATTGGCCTGCGCCAGATACTTGTCGCGCCAGTTATAGACGATACGACCTTCGAAGCCGTACTTCTCGTAGATACCCGTAATGTTGTAGGTATTGCTGAGACCTTCCAGCGCGAACTGGTTGCTGCCGAGTGGATCGGCGGCGTCATTCAGGCTCACATCGCCATTGACTGTGGTGGCGCTTGCCGCGACACCGAAGCCGGTGTCACCAAAGAAGTGCTGCACAGCGAACTCGAAACCATCAATATTGGCCGTGTGGTTATTGATCGGTTGCGACAAGGTGAACGTCGCCAGAGGATCACTGCTGTTGCTGGCGACCTTCCAGTTCGGATTACCCCACAGGTAGACTGAAAGCGCATCCGTGTCGGCGGACACATGTCCGTCCGGAGCGGTTTTGGCGTTCCATTCAGCTATCGCCGTGGCGACATTCCCACCGGCCTGATCGATCAGGATCGTCATGGCAGACAGGTTATTGGTGTTGGTGGCGGCACCAAGGCCCTTAAGCGCGGTAGCTGCTGCGCCGGAACGCGTGCCCGCCTGGCCGGACGCCGGATCGGTTATGCCGAACAGGTTGGTCGTGGTCGTACCGTTACCAATGAAGTTCTGCACAGCCTTGCGATAGTAGCCCAGCGATACATAGTTGTTCTTACCGTAGTACCATTCCGCCGAGACGTCGAAGTTTTCCGAGACCAGCGGCTTCAGAGCCGGGTTACCGGACGAGGCCGTATAAATGCCGCCATTATAGCTGGCATCGCCTGGCGCGTTAACACCGGTCGTTGCGTACATGGAGCTGTATTGCGGACGCGCATTGGTCACCGAGAAGGACATACGACCGATGAAGCTGTCCGTAATGTTCATAGCCATGTCGAGGCTAGGCAACAGGTTGCTGTAGTGAGACTTAACACTATACGGCTGAACGTCAGAACCCTGAATGACAGAGAAGTTATTCTTTTGGTCCCAGCGCAGGCCGGTGGGGATGTTCTGATAGGCGGTAACCGTTACCTTGGTGTCTTCATAACGCACACCCGCCAAAATCTTCACGGGACGGGCCAGGAACTCGCCCTTCATGGAGAACTGCGCATAGGCTGCGGTGACCTGTTCTTCAACTTCGTTGTGATTGAAGCCGTTGAGCTTAGGCGTGTTTGCCTTGGCACCGCCTGAAGGCAGGACGTTCGCGAAGCCGGCGCTGCCGTAATATGCCTTCAGACCCGCGTAGGCGTCCACGGCGTTATAACGGTAGGCCGTTCCGTTGGCCGTATCCAGATCAACCGATTTGAACTGACAAGCCAGGCAGAAGGTCTTGATGTCGGACGTGCCATACTTCTGCAAATCGCCAGGGTTAAGGCCGCCCCAATCGCCGAACTGCGCCTGATAGCCGCTGAAGGTCGATTCATTGACATTCTTGTAGGCGTCAAGGCCGAAGCTCAGCCTGCTGTTGTCATCAACCGAATAGGTTGCGTCAAACTTCGCCTGCTGAATCTTGTCCGTTTGCTTTGAGAAGTACTGGTTGCTGTAGCCCGAAGCGAGCGAGGCGATGTCCTGCTTGCCAGTCACCGACTTGGTCGGATCGAGCGTGACATGCTGAACGGGTGCCGCCAGGCTGCCAAAAACGGTGGTGTTGGAGGCGACATAGGTCTGGGCCGAACTGACAGTTACCGAAGATGATCCGTCCGGGTTGTTGCCGCCCGAACTGGATTCAGACGTCGACAGATCGGCCGTCAGGGTCCAGTTGTCGGTCGGATGCCACTTCGCATTCACGCCCGTCGACTTGATAGTCGATTGCACGGCACGCAGTTGGTTTTCGTAACCCTGGTCCTTACCCGTAGGGATCGTGTCGGTGGCCGAAATGGCCGAACTGACGATCGGGTTACCGTCAAACGTGATCGCCTTGTAAGGGCTGCGCGAATACCAGTTGGTGAGCTCGGAGCGGGCTTCTTGTTGCTCTGTATGTGTATAGAAGCTGTTGGCCGTGATGGTCAGATCCTCTGTCGGATTCCAGCGCATGGTGACGGCAAGATTGGAGCGCTTCTGTTCATTTTCGGCATAGGTCAGACGGCTGTCTGTCGGCACCGCGATCAACTGATTCATGTCGGTCGGTGCGTTGGTGATATTTGCCGCCGTAGGCGCCTGGCCGGTTGTCAGCCATTTTGCATAGGTTTGAACATTCCAGGAATTGACCGTGTCTGAACGGGTTGAGCCTGTTTTTTCCTGATAGGAGCCAAAGAGGGCGACGCCGAAATTGCTGCTGTCATTGGTCCACTGATAGGCGCCGGAGATTTCAGGCGTGACGCTCTTTTTCTTGAGAACCGTCCCGAGACCCGGATTGTCCGTGCTCAACGCCTTGATGTTGAAGCTGCCCTTCTGGCCCGAATGGAGGAGCGGCTGCAGGGTAGCGACATTGATGGTGGCGCCGATACCGCCGGAATTGAGATCCGCGCGGCCGGTCTTGTAGACCTGAACGGCCGAAACACCATCCGATGCGATATTGCTGAAATCGAAGGCGCGGGTGTTGCCCTGGTTGCCGTCGGCGCCTTGGCCGCCGCCGATAACGCCGATGGTGCTGGCCGGCATGATGCGACCGTCAACCGTCGTCATGTTGTAACCCGGTCCGAAGCCGCGAACCGTGATTTGTTGGCCTTCTCCGTTAACGCGGTTGATAGACACGCCGGTCACGCGTTGCAGCGAATCGGCCAGGTTGGTGTCCGGATATTTGCCGACGTCTTCGGCCGAAATGCCATCAACGACGCCGTCCGCGTTCTTCTTGATATTCATCGAGCGTTGCAGCGAACCGCGGAGGCCCGTGACAACAACGACGGTCGAATCGTCGGCGGCCGGCGCGGCTGCGGGGGCATCCTGGGCGAAGGCTGGCGCGGCCAGCGTACACAAGGCCAGCGTGGATACGCCGCTCAAGAACGCCGCACGCACCAGTTTGCGGGCGGGTTTACGCGATACAGAATTAGACATGTAAGTTCTCCCAACGTGATTTTTTATAACACTCATCTGCTCTCCACCGCCCTGCCCGCAGATTGCGAACGCAGATGCACTAAAGTGACAGCTATCCACCGGCAGATACAGATCGCCAATAAGCGCGCCGCATCCGCCGGAATTCTATGTAATTTCGGGATTGAATCCCCTTATAAGCGTACTTCCCAACCGGAGGTAATGTGGCGCGCAACTCACGTGCGACCCGTCCTCTCAAATCAATTGAAGATACCGCTACCATGACAACGTTGTCCGATCCAGCGGAATTTGACGAGAAAATGTCAACGGTAAAACTTTGGTTGCGCGCGTTGCATTCCGGTCACAACTCACCGTACGCCCGACACCACCAAAGGACGACGGTGCGATGTATAGAGTTAAACAGAATTCCGGGAAGGAACCTCGCCGCGTAGGCCACAAGCTGTGACGGTTTCGTGCCAATCCAAAGCTTGTGGTCGGCCGCTTTGTTTGGAGAATTTCGGTCTCCGCGGCCGGATAGTGGCGCCAGACACAGGTCCCCCCTATCTTTAGATTGCCAAGCCTTGAATTGCCGGCATGGCGACCTTCACCTGATACAGGTCATGAATATGCCTCGAACTTCATCGCTCCATTCTCCAACCTCCTTCCTAGATCGCCTTGGTTTATCGGTGCCGTTGGTCCAGGCCCCGATGGCGGGCGTATCCACGCCTGAGTTGGCGGCCGCCGTATCGAACGCTGGCGCCTTAGGCTCGATCGCCGTGGGCGCCACAAACGCGGACGGTGCGCGCCTTATGATCGCGGAACTGAAATCGCGAACCGACAGGCCATTCAATGTCAACCTGTTCGTTCACCACACCCCAACACCTGATCCGGCACGGGAGGCCGCGTGGCTGGATTGGCTTGCGCCCCTGTTTGCAACGTTCGAAGCCGAACCACCAAAGGCCTTGCGGACGATCTACAAGAGTTTTGCCGATGACCCAGACATGCTGGCCATGCTCCTGGAAACCGCGCCGCCGGTCATAAGCTTCCATTTCGGTGTGCCGTCCGCCGATGCCATCGCCGCCCTGCGCGAGCGGGGAATTGTGCTTCTGGCCTCCGCGACCAGCCTGACCGAAGCGCGCGCGATAGAGGCGGCAGGCATAGATGTCATCGTGGCGCAAGGGATCGAAGCCGGCGGCCATCGCGGCATCTTCGACCCCGCTGAGCCCGACGACGCGCTGGGTATCATGGCATTGACCCGCCTGCTACTTCGCGAAACCCGCCTGCCGGTCATTGCATCGGGCGGTATAATGGATGGCGCAGGCATTGCGGCGGTACTCGACCTCGGGGCTGTGGCGGCGCAACTCGGCACCGCCTTCATCGCGTGCCCCGAATCAGCAGCGGATGAAGCCTACCGAATGGCCCTATTCGGACCAGGCGGCTATCATACCACACTGACAGCACTCATATCGGGACGGCCCGCGCGAGCGCTTGCCAACCGATTCACCGCGTTGGCGCGGACGGTTGGGGGCCGGATAGCGCCCGACTACCCCATCGCGTACGACGCCGGTAAAGCTTTGCACGCGGCCGCCAAGGCGCAAAATGAATACGGCTTCGGCGCCCAATGGGCAGGTCAGGGCGCACCGCTGGCTCGTCCTATGCCCGCAGCCAGATTGGTGGAAACACTGTGGTCCGAGCTTCAGGAATGCCGCAGGACGGGTTCGACTTCTGCACCTTCAGCCGGGCGTTAACCCACCCAAGACTCGCGCCACATGCGCCCTTAAATACGGCACAACCTCGGCTTCGAACCACGGATTCTTGCGCAACCATATGCCGTTGCGCGGTGAGGGATGCACCAAGGGCAGATACCCCTCAGCTACGTAATCGCGCCACGCGCAAACCGTATCGCCGAGCGTGGATTTGCGCTGATCGCCAAGATAGCGCGTCTGAGCATAGGTGCCAATCAATAGGGTCAGTTTTATATTCGGTAATTCGGCCAGCACACGATCATGCCACAAGGGCGCGCATTCCGGTCGCGGCGGGTTATCCCCGCCCTGTCCGCGCCCGGGATAGCAAAAGCCCATAGGCACGATGGCGAATTGCGTTGGATCGTAGAACTGATCCGGTGTTACGCCCAGCCAATCGCGCAGCCGTTTGCCGGACGCATCGTCCCATGGCGTCCCCGAGACATGGACCTTGGTTCCCGGCGCCTGGCCCACGATCAGGATACGCGCACGCGGGTCGGCGCGTACTACTGGACGGGGACCGAGCGGCAGATGCGTTGCGCACACCGTGCAGGCGGCAATGTCGTCGAAGAGGGTCAGGCGCCCGCGCTGTCGGCCGGGCGCATCAGCGACATGCCCATGTCCGAATCCATCCAGGTATCCTTGTCATGAACGATGGCCTGGGCCGGCATCATCTGGGTGGCCGTGGCCATGCCCGGCGCCTTGCGCACAGCCGTGCCAATCGCCATGAATTCAATTAACCCCTGCCCGATTTCGATAATATAGGTCTTTACGCCGACCACCTCTTCGGCGCCAATGGAGTCGGCCTCGGCCTTGAGGCGGTCAAGCGCGTGCTCGCGCGCGTCGTGGACCAGTGAGGTCAGTTCGCTGATCTCGCCCTTGGCGAACGCTTTAAGGGCCGAAAAAATGCCGCCAACCAGGCCCAACGAATAGATGGAGGTCGACATCAGAAGCTTCATGGGCGCGTAACCAAGCGACGCCATCGACCACAGCTCCTCACCCGTCAGGTCAGACGTGACGACGTGGTCGGGGTCGAGATGGGGGTGGCTGGCCGCCGTGCCGGTCATGACCATTTCATGCGTTCCCATCCAGGGCAGGATGGTGGTGCGAATACCGAGCACGGCGTTGGCGCCATCAGCCTTGGCGGCGGAAACAATGCGATCCAGCGCCTTGTGCCGGGTCTTGTTGAAAACGTCGGAATATTCCGAAATCTCGCCTCGGCCGATTTGCTTAAGTGCGCCGATAAAGCTACCGCCTATGCCCATCGAATAGGCGATGTTACCAAAGACATGCTGGATCGGCGTATAGCCGGCGTCCATATGGCAATAGAGTTCCTGGGCATTTCCGGCGGTCGTGAAGAACTTGCCGCCGCCGGTCTTGGCGAAGACGCAGGAGCCGACAAAGAGGAATTCAGTATTGCCGGAAAAGGCGCGCAGATCACCGGAGACGCCAGCCACGCCTGAGGCGCCATAGTTTTGCGCCTCCTTGGTCATCCGGGCGAAGGCGTGCATACGGCCATCCTGAATGGCGGCGGTCACCTGAGGAATCTCACCGCCCAGGATATTGTTCAGCCCAGCGCCAAGCGATCCCAGAAACCCCATGGAATTGACACTGTTGCCGACGACCAGTTCGCCGGCCGTGTAGCCTTTCAGCGCCATGCAATAGATTTCGTTACCCGACAAACCCGTGACCTTGGCCATGGCGGCGCTCCTTTGATGATCCGTTGTCGCGGACGTTTCGCCTCTTCGCCAACTTTGTCAATCTGCCTTCAGGGTCAATCTGCCGTCATGCCGACCATCGTCGCCCCTGATTGCGGGCCTACATAATGGCGCGTCGCTTTCCGCCGCGCCATTAGGATTCAAATGTTACAGCGAGGGCTTGAAGAGCGCCGATAAACGGAGAATCCGACGTCATACGCGCCGACGTCATACGCGTATGTCGGTTACGCATCGCGCTCCTGCGCCGGGTTGCGATCAGTGTAGTCTCTTTCCGACTCAGCTGTATATCCGCGTGGCTGGCGAGCCTGCTTATCACCATCACTACCAGCGGCATTATCGGACTGACCGTAATCGCGGCTTTCCCCGTTTGACGTACCGTAGCCATAATCGTCGTCACAAAAACGCGAATTGCCAAAAGTCCCACGATCGCGGTCACGTTCGCTACCGTTACGCTGCTCATTGCGCCAATCGTCATTTGGCCGCCAGGGGTGATCATCGACGGCCTGGGCGGTTTCTCGCCATCCGCCGTCCTGCCAGTCGTTGTTGTAACGATCGTCATCGCGGTTATCGGCGCGACCATTCGCTTGCCAGCCGTTCTGGCGGTCATTGTAGTCTTGGCGGTCATAGCGGCCGTGCCCGTCGTAACGGTCCTCGCTCTCGGGCGCCGCTTGGGTGTTCTGAGTATCGATCTCGTCCTGTCCGGGCGATGCTACACTTTCGTCTTGGGCGATTTGCGAAGATTTGGTAGTTGGCATCATATCTCCTTCGCGCCCGGCGGCAGCGTTGTCTTTGAAATGCACCCCGACAGACACGCCAATGCACTGAAAAACGTCATTTTTTCACGATCTAGTGGCCTTATTCTACGCGCCCGTCCGTAAGGTTATCATGCCAATCCCACGGGTCCGGGTAAAAGTTCCATAAGGTCATTTTGCTCTGGATTTCGGATGCCTTCGTGTTATTACTCAGACAATTATTACCGGAGGATACTATGACATTTACGCCCGACCGCCGCGGCCTGCTGGCCGGTTTGTCCGCCCTGCCGCTGGCTACGGCTGCTGTTGCAGCGCCGAAAAAAGTGACATCCAAGACGCCATTACTGGCGGCAACGCCACCGATGGGCTGGAATAGCTGGAATAGTTTTGCGACCACAATCAATGAAGAGCAGGCGCTCGAAACGGCCCATATCATGGCCGAAAAGCTGCTGCCGCACGGGTACAATATTTTCACCATCGACATCCAGTGGTATGAACCGGGGGCTAAAGGATACGGCTACGCTGAAAAGCCCGTCCCCGTCATGGACGATTACGGCCGCCTGCTGCCTGCGCCGAACCGGTTTCCCTCGGCGGCCAAGGGCGGCTTTACCCAGATCGCCGCGCAGGTTCACGCCCTGGGACTTAAATTCGGCATCCATCTCATGCGCGGAATTCCGCGTCTGGCGGTCGAACGCAACCTGCCGATATTGGGCACGAAGGTCCACGCGCGCGACATCGCCGATACACACAGGACCTGCACCTGGAATCCGGACATGTACGGTGTCGACATGACCAAACCGGGTGCTCAGGCCTATTATGACAGCGTGTTCGCCCTCTACGCATCTTGGGGCGTCGACTTCGTCAAGATGGACGATATGAGCCGACCTTACGACGCGAACGCGCCGGAAATCGAAGCCGCCCATGCCGCCATCGTCAAGACTGGCCGGCCTATGATCCTGAGTCTGTCACCTGGGGAAACACCGGTGCCGCGCGCCGACCATGTCCGAAAATATGCGCAGATGTGGCGGATCAGCGACGATTTCTGGGACGAATGGCCGCTGCTCCTGAGCCAATTCACACGTCTGGAAAACTGGAACGAGCATCGCACGGCCGGGGCATGGCCAGACGCCGACATGCTTCCGCTCGGCCGACTGGCTATGGGACAACGCGACAGCAAATTCACGCCCGCAGAACAGAAGACCCTTATGACGCTATGGTCCATTGCCCGTTCGCCCCTGATCATGGGCGGCGACCTGCGCCATCTCGACGGCGCCACGCTCGATCTGCTGACCAATGACGAAGTGTTGGCGGTTAATCAGAACAGCCGTGGCAACCAGCCGCACTTCCTGGCTGACGGTTGCCACTTCTGGACAGCACTGGCAAACAATGGCGACCACTACCTTGCCATGTTCAACACGTCTGACGGCCCGGCCCCCAGCGAAATCGGCTTCGACCTCAAGCGTATAGGCCGAACCTCGGCGCGCGTACGCGACCTGTGGACCCACCAGAACCTGGGTGTCGTCAACGGCCGGGTATCGGCTACGGTTCCGCCGCATGGCGCCGTCCTTTACCGGCTGAGCTAGCGGACAGATGCGCTTTGTAGTAAGCTGACGCAACGTGAGTAGCCCAATGTTCGATGTCATCCACCGCTATCAGTTCGAGGATTTCGTCACCGACACCCATCGGGCGACGGCGGATGAGGAATTGTTCGCGCTGCTGAAACGCGCCGTAGCCCAGCATGGCTACGATCGCATCAGCCTCTGGGTCATAGATGATCCGGACCTGCCGCAACGCGTCCATGGCCGCGGGGTTCTGCATAATTTTCCGGAAGAGCTGCGGACCTATTACAAGGAAAATGCGTGTGATCGGTACGACCCGATCATGCTTGCCCTTCGCACCCGCACGACCAGCCTGGACTGGGAAGCACACGAAAGGCGGTCGGATTACAAGCCGGTTCAGACCCGGCTCTACGACGTGGCGAGGTCTGGCGGACTTCATAATGGCATCTCGACACCTATGTGGGGCCGTAGCGGACTGGTGGCCAGTCTTGGTCTTGCCTCAACGGAGCGGCGCGATGCCACCTACGCCAATCCCGATCTGATCGCCGCCGTGACGGCCCAGTTTTACCTTAGCTACAAGCGCCTGAATGCGCACCCTCAGCCCCAGTCTCAGCCCCAGTCTCAGGGCCAGTCTCAGGGCCAGTCTCCGGGCCAGGGCATCACGCCGAAGCAGGCCGAGATCCTGAGTTGGGTCGCTGCCGGCAAGACCGACCAGGAAATTGCCGACATCCTATGCATCAGTCGCAACACCGTGGATACCCATATGCGGCAAATTTTCGCCCGGCTGGGCGCCCATAGCCGCGTGACGGCCGTGGTGCGCGGCATCGCGGAAGGCGTTATTCGTCCCTGAAATTCGTCCCTGAAACGCCGTCGCGAGCGCTTTTCCACATCTTGCGGACGGGGGTCACGAATTCTCGTGATGGCGCGTTTTCTTTCGATATGCTTGGTTGGTGCCGCTGTGTGAAGGCTGGCAGAGGTGCATATGACAGATAAAATCAAGGCACAATCAGATACTCTGACCGCTACGCGCAGTCATGACGACGCCGTGATGGAGGTTTTGAGCCGGCTTGACACCTTGCGCGGAATTGCTGCGGAAACCGGCGATCAGCTTCTGGCAGACGGCCTTAACGACGTCTTCGACAGTTTCCTGACCCGCTACTGTGACTCCCGGCATGCCGCGCTCGACGCTCGGATGCACCGGAATTACCACAGCACAAAAACCGTCATGCATTAGTGATTGCAACCTGTCCTGAATTTGATCTCTTCAGGACATGTGCCGGGGGGCGCGGGGGCACGGATTGTTCGCACGTTCGGGAGGGAGACCCGATGTGCGGACAATTCGCGTATCTTTTCCGTATATCGGAATAGCGCGTTTAATTACAAGACTGGCAAACGGTAACATGCTAACACACAATCCAACTCTGGTTATGTCAGCGCATGTTCGATTCGGTCAACCGCTACCTCTTCGAGGATTTTGTCACGGATACGGCTCATGCTCGTGATGGAGAAGAGTTGTTCGGGTTTCTGCGGAAGGGTTTGGCCCAGTACGGCTATGAACGGATCGTATTTATCGTTCGCCATGACGCCGAATTGCCGCCCGAACTGAGTGGGCACGTCGTTTTTCATTCCTATCCGGAAGACTGGGTGAAATACTACTCTGAAAATGACTGCGCCGTCTACGACCCCGTCATGCGCGCCGGCATCATACGCGATAGGCCGTTTACCTGGCAAAGCCTTGAACAAACAACGACCTACACCGCAAAACAGACCCGTTTCATGCGCCTGGCCGAGGAGGCCGGCCTGAATAACGGGGTAGGCATCCCCATTCGCGGCGCTGCTTCGGCCATAGCGGGGGTGGGTTTGGCATCCTCGGAGCAGCGCTACGCCACACGCCCGCATCTGGACATGCTGAACGCCCTTTGCCACCAATTCTACACCGTATTCAAAAGGATGAACGGCCGTCCGGACCGACCCCAGCCCCACTTGTCACCGAAGGAGCGCGAAATCCTGACATGGGTCGCCGCCGGCAAGACGGATGATGAGATCGGCCTGATTTTGAGCATCAGCCGTAATACCGTGGACACGCACATGCGCGCGGTATTCCGCAAATTGAATGCCGTCAATCGGGTCACGGCGGTTGTCGTCGGATTAACGAACGGCCATATCAGTCTGTGACTTCCCGGTTCAGAGTAAAGGACATGCCATGTGCGGCCATTTCGAAGCCCTGCTCTATCTCAGCTTCCTTAAGAATACGCTGGGAATGACCGCCCTCCCCGACGACATGGAAAGCGCCGAAACCGCCCGCATCGCGCCGACCGTCGGCGCACCAATAGTGGTCCAGAACCCGGAAACCTGGGAGCTGGAGATCATCCCTGCCCGGTTCGGTCTCATTCCGCACTGGTACCGGGGGACGCTGAAGGACTGGAAGGGCACCACCTTCAATGCACGCCTGGACACCATCGCGCAAAAGCCGGCGTTCAAAGGGCCCTGGCTTTACCGTCACGCTTTGGTGCCCGCGCATTGTTTCTATGAATGGTCAGGGCCCAAAACGGCGCGGGAAAAATGGCGCATCGCCCGCGGCGATAACCAGCCCCTGGCCTTCGCCGGCGTATGGGATTGCGCCAGCCTGGCCGAAGGCGACATATGGAGCTTCGCCATTATTACCAGGGACGCCGGCGACGACATGCGCACCATCCGTGACCGCGAACCGGTGGTCCTGCATCCCGAACAATGGGAGGATTGGTTGCGTAACCGCCCCGTGGACCTGACCCGGCCCGCGCCGTTGCAGGTCATGGCGGCGTAAAGCTACATCTCGCCGAAAAATTCCCGCTGGGATCGTTCCAGTTCTTCGACGTAGCGCCGGTTGACGTATTTTTCCGTCAACAGGCCCAAAAGTTTGTGATTTTCGTCGACCACGGCCAGGTCATCGACGCCGAAATGCTCAAATACCCGCATGATGGCGGAAATATCCATATCCGGGCGAACATAGACCTCGCTTTGGCGGGCCAGGGCGCTGAGTGGCGTCACCATGTCCTGTGTCTCAATCCACGCCTCCGCCGTCGGCACCATGCCACGATACTCGTGATCATCATTGACCAGCAGAACGCGGGAGGTTGCACCGAGCGGCACCTGTTCACGCAAGGCAGCGATGCTTGTATTCTCGTTCAGGATCGTATGGGTCTTGCGCATCAGATTGGCGGCAGTCAGGGATTTGACCCAACCGATATCGCGGGCATTGCGCACGGTTTCGCCGCGCAGGTGCAGGCGCCAGGTCGAAAAAGAATAGCCAAAGCGTTCGCGGATGATCGCGCTCGAACACAAGGCTGCCGTGACGACGGCCGCAGTCAGGTTAAAGTCGTGGGTGACTTCGAGCACCATGAGCGACATGGTCATCGGCCCGCCGACAACGGCGACCGCCAGGGCTGCCATGCCAACCAGAGACGCGTTGAGAATATCGAGATTGGCTGGCGGATAGATCTGGTTGACGATCTGGGCGAAGGCGGAACCGAGCAATGACCCCAGGAACAGCGAGGCGAAGAACAGACCGCCGCGAAAGCCAAAGGCCAGAGATATAACCGAAGCGCAGAGCTTGAGCGCGAAAACGATCAAAAGGGTAACAACCAAAGCCTGCTGAGCCATATAGAGATGCATGGCGCCATGACCGGAACTCAGGGCCTGCGGGGCGGCCCAAGCGACAGGTATAAGGAAGAAGCCGCCGAGAAGCGGGCGCCAGACATCACCAACCGGCAGTTTGCGCACGACCGCCTCGACGCTGGCCACCAGACGGATAATGGCAATTCCGACGCCCGCGCAGATCGCCCCCAGAAGGGCGTAGAGAAGATAGCCGGCGATCTCGATCGTCTGGCCGGCGGTCGACGCGATGACGAACGGCTCGATGTTCATCAGTTGCGCCGCCAGCACGGCCATCAGCGACGCCGCAGCGACTGGCGCCAGGGTGGCCGGCGTATAGCCGCCCAGCACCAGCTCAAAGGCGTAGAAGCTGCCGGCCAGGGGCGCGCCGAACGCTGCACCGATGGCGGACCCTGCGCCTGCGCCGACCAGGGTGCGCAGGGATTGCCGCTTGAGGTCCAGCCACTGACCGACCTTCGAAGCAAAGCCGCCGCCCAACTGGGCATAGGCCGCTTCAAGTCCGACCGAAGCGCCGAAACCGTTCGACAGGAAGGTCTGGAAAGACACCATCAGGCTGTCGCGCAATGGGATACGACCACCGTACAGCGCATTGGCTTCGACCACATCGATAGGCGCGCGGGTTCTGCGTGGAAAGATTATCCGCACGGCACCCAGCACCGCGCCGCCGATCGGCAGGGCGACCAGATGCCAGGGCTCGATCTTCGGCAAGGCGCTGAGACGCAGGTCGGGGGAAAAACCGTAAAGCAGCGCCTGAAGGGCATGGGCGAAATGGCCAAGCAAGGCCGCCATGATACCGGACACCAACCCTACGCCCGACGCGAGGACAATGAACCAGACCTCGGACCCTTGCAGGTAGCGCTTGATCATGGCAACGCCGCGCAATACCGGACGCTTTACGACTTTTCCCAGGATGACATCGCCCAGTTGAGCGTTCGGCAATTGCATGACGGCTCCGGATTCTGCCCTAAGCTTAGGCGCAGACTACCGGCTTGTGAAGGAAATTCGCCGCCCGGGCGCGTTATTCGTCCCGTCCAAAAATACCGCGAGGATTCGGAGTCACGCAAGCCCTTACGCCAGCGCCATGGTCAGCCATCCGATAGCCGCATACTCAGTTCTGCTTTCCAATTCTGCTTTCCAATTCTGGCCTCAGTTCTCGGCCGCAGCGGCCGCGAACAGGATGTGCAAGGCCTTTTTGGCAAGATCGAACACGGTGAGGTCGCGCTGCATCTGGGCTGTCAGCGCCGTGCCCTGGAACAGGAGATTTATCTGGCGCCCCGTGTCCTCCGGCCGCGTGAGACCCGCCCTCCGGCACAGGTCGATGAACTTGTCTTCCACGTAGAGTGAGGCGCTCTTGCCGCGCGCGACGATGCCTTCGTGTTTGCCGATATATTCCTGACCGGCCTTCATGGCCAGGCAGCCCTGATAATCCTTTTGCGCCATGAGGTCGCGGCGAACGTCGAATACCGCCTCTATCTGGCGGCGTGGATCGTCGCTACGCGCCATGGCCGGGGCGAACAGTTGCGATTCCGTGTCGCAGCCATATTGATCGAGCACGGCTTCGATCAGGTCTTCCTTGCTGGGAAAGTACTTGTAAAGCGTGCGCTTCGAAATGCCGGTATCGGCCATGACCGTGTCTATGCCCGTCGCGTGGAAGCCACCGTCATAGAAGCGCCGATAGGCCTGATCAATGATCTCCTGCCGTTTGTTCGGCGCGGCGCGCGTGTCAGCCATGACGTCCCTCATCGCATCGTATCGAGTGTGCAAACTCCAAAAAATTCATAGCACAGGTGCTTGACAATGTAAACCGATCTGTTTACCTACAGCGATGTAAACCGATCTGTTTACATAAACGCGCCGCCGCTACCGACGGCAGTCAAGGAGCCACACCATGTCCTATGCCAATCAAACCGTTCTCGTTTCCGGCGCCAATCGCGGTATCGGCGCCGCCACCGTACGCGAACTACTGAAAACCGATGTGAAGAAAATCTATGCCGGCGCCCGTCGTACCGACACCCTGCCCGATTTCGGCGATGCCCGTGTCGTGCCGTTGCAACTCGACATAACCGATCAGACCTCGGTCGACGCCGCCGCAAAGCTGGCCCCCGACACCGATATTCTGCTCAACAATGCCGGCACGGCCGTGTTCGCAAACTTCATCGAAAGCCCGATCGAACTGATCGCCGGCGATATGAATGTCAACTATTACGGCACCTTACGCATCATCCGCGCCTTTACACCGGCCTTCACGGCCCGCGGGTCAGGGACGATTGCCAATGTCATCAGCGTGGTCGGCCTGACCTCAGCCCCCGGCCTGGCCGGGTATTCGGCATCGAAGGCGGCGCTGCAATCCCTGACACAGACCCTGCGCGCGACGTTGAAAGGGTCTGGAATACAGGTGCTTGGCATATACCCCGGGCCGATCGATACCGAGTTGGCCAAAGATATTCCGATGGACAAGACCTCTCCGGAGCATTGCGCCAGCGAAATCGTCAAGGGCATTGCCGCAGGACAAACCTATATCTTCCCCGATCCGGTCGCCCTGCATATCGGCCAGTTGTGGGCCAGCGACGGCAAGACACTCGACACGGCCCTGGCCGGCGAAGGTTAGGCTCTGCGCAAAACGCGTATAAAGAGATTGGTTATGTAAAAAAGGCGGGACCGGGTCCCGCCTTTTGACTTGTGTCAGAAGAAAACCGGTGGCGGTCGTGTGATATGGTCCATATTCCGGCTGACCTGAAGCAGGGTTCGCGTTTCACCGTGCAACCGCATCGCCGTCAGGACGCCGGTATAGTAGACCCCGGTGTCGATGCCGATGCGCCACCGGGCATTGACGGGTTCCCTGTGCGGCGAATGCCCGTGGACCACGACATAGTCGCAGGACTGTTCGGCGCGCAGGAACCGCCCGCGAATGTACATGAAGATTTCGCTGTCCTGCTCGGCCAACGGTCGGTCCGGGTCCACGCCGGCGTGAACGAACAGATAGTCATCCGCCTGAAACGATGCCGGCATTTGCCGTAGCATAGCCAGATGTGCCGGATCGAAGGCGGCGGCGAAGTCGCGGCTGACCTGCGACCAGATATCCTCTGACCCCGCCATGAACGGCATGGCGACGCCATAGGATTCGAGCGTCGCAGCACCTCCCCAGTCACGCCAGGTTTCGCCGAACTCCGGCTCTTCGAGAAAGCGCAGCAGGGCGTCTTCGTGATTGCCCATCAGTGCGATCAGGTCGCACCACCCTGCCGACTGCAAAAGCCGGACCCGTTCCAGCACCTGTCGCGACGATGGCCCGCGATCGACATAATCCCCGAGCAGGACGATGCGCGGACGTTCGCCCAAGGCTTCGGCATCCGCGCGGATGCGATCGAGCATGGCTTCGAACAGGTCGTCATACCCGTGGATATCGCCGATGGCGTAGGTCAGTTGCGAAATCCGGGAGGTCATGTCGCCTATATAGACGCCTCACCTGACAATTCAAATCCTACCTGAAAAAAAGTCATAACAAGGTCTTCATCGCCTGATCGAGAGGGGTGCGCGGTAGCGGCCCGATAAGCTGGGCGAGGCCTTTCTGCGCCCCCTCCCCGCAATCCACCAAGCCATGCGGCACGTCCCAGAGGTAAAGCATTTCCAGGGCTGCCTTCATGAAGGGGTTGAACAGGGCGATAAGCGAGAACATGAAACGGGGCATGTGTTTAACCGAAACCTTGCGCCCCAGAGCCAGTTCCCCCGCTTCGGCGAGTGCCCTGGCCGAGACGTTGTGGTTCTCGAAATGAAAGACCTCATAGGCGCCGAGCGAGGCTTCGATTTCGGCCAGCCGCACCACAACCGCCGCCAAGTCGGGCAGATAGGCCCAGGCGTGCAGCGTCTTTTTCTTGCCCGGCGTCACGATCTTACCCCGGCCAAGCTCCTTGGCCACCAGGGCATTCATCCAGCTTTGTGACGCCCCGGCGCCAAAAAAATCGCCCGCCCGGACCAGGATCGTGCGCAGACGGCCCGCTTCGGCGCGCTGCCGGAACAGGTCTTCGATAGAGACGCGAATACGGCCTTTCAGGGTATCGGCCGCGAACGGCGTCTGGGGTGTCAGGGCGCGCGGCATACGACTGCCGAAATTATAAACACTGCCGGGGTAGATCTGGCGGGCGTTCAACGCTTCGCAAATGTCGGCCGCCGCCGTGTAGGTCGCAAGGGCCTGCGTGTCCCATACCGGATATGGCACGTTGAGGCCGTTGAAGACCAGATCGACATGACCTGCTTCGCGAACGACCGCCGCCGCATCGAACAGGTCGGCATATATGGGGACGATCCCATCGGCCACCGTCTTACCCGCGCGCACCAGGCCGAGGACCCGCCATCCTGCACCGAGAAAGGCCTTAGTCACCGCCTTGCCGACGCCGCCATTGGCGCCCAGAACCAGAACCGTTTTCATCTTGCCATCTCCATTGATTGACAGGATGACTTTATTCTAGTTGATTGCGCATATAAATTGCCATAAATTTGATCTTTAATATTCATATTTGAATAGATGGACTCGCGATGATTGACTGGACATTGCTGCGCTCCTTTCTCGCCACGGTCGACTATGGATCGCTATCGGCCGCTGCCACCGCCACAGGCACGACTCAACCGACGCTGAGCCGACATATCCGAGAGTTGGAATCGGTCGTCGGCACCCCGCTGTTCCATCGCTCAGTCAGGGGGCTTGAGCCGACGGAAGCGGCGCTTGCCCTGGTCGATGATGCCCGCCTGATGGGACAGGCGGCCGAGGCGCTGGCCCTGAAAGCCCAGGGCAAGGGAGAAACCCTGCGCGGCACGGTGCGCATCACGGCCTCGGTCGTGGTGTCCAATCTGATCCTGCCACCGATTGTCGCCGATCTACGCCAGGCAGAACCGTTGATACAGATCGAGCTGGTTGCCTCCGATACCGCGCAAAATCTGTTGCGCCGGGATGCCGATATCGCCTTGCGCATGTTCGATCCGACACAGAACGCATTGATTGCGCGCAAGCTGGGCGACACGCCGCTTGGTCTGTATGCCACCACCGACTACCTGAACCGACGCGGCCGGCCGCAGACGCTCACCGACCTTTTGACGCATGATGTTATTGGCTTCGATCGCGCGGAAGACATTATCAAAGGATATGCGGCCCATGGCTTTGCCGTGACGCGCAATCAGTTCCCTGTGCGAACCGACGACCAGATGGTCTGCTGGCACCTGCTGCTGGCCGGTGCCGGCATAGGGTTCGCGCAGGACCTGCTGGCCGGTGCGCGCCCACAGCTGGAGCGGCTCCATCTCGGCATGCGGCTGCCGGCCCTGCCCGTCTGGCTGGTCATGCACGAAGAGGTGCGCAGCAATGCCCGTATCCGTCGTGTCGCCGATTTCCTGACGACGGCACTGATGGCGCGCCTCAAACCCTAACAGGTAGAAACATCACTACATGCCCATAGTACCGTAGACAAGCAACGCTCTGAATTTAAAGCTTTATTTTTGCCTTTTTTCGCGTATCCCTAGACGGACAGTCGGGGAGCGAACATGGACGCGAAGGTATTTCTGGACAGACGCGGGGTTTGGGCCTTTGGGCTCGGCTGCGTGTGCGTCACCATCGGCGTCTTGCTGCACCTGCCCATGTTCTGGATGGGCAAGGACATGGGCTTTGCCCTCGCCGGCATGCCAATGGACAACGGCATGCTGTTTGGAATGTTCCTGATCGTCGCGGGCATATTCATCGCCGCCTACGGCCTTCTTCCCGTAGGTGTGGGCGAGCAGGTCAGGTCCGCCACACGCATCGCCGTCGCCGCGCCAGAGGACGCAAAACTCGGCCCCGCCCATGCCTTGCTCATGGTCGTGCTGGTCGTCGCCCTTATCATCGATGTCATGAAACCCGCCAGTCTCGGCTTTGTCATGCCCGGACTGATCAAGGAATACGGTGTCACTAAGGCCCAGGCCTCGCTGGTGCCCTTCTTCGCCTTGATCGGCACGGTCTGCGGCTCGATCCTGTGGGGTATTATCGCCGACATCTACGGCCGCAAGGCCTCGATCCTGCTGTCGGCTGTGGTGTTTGTCGGCACCTCGATCTGCGGCGCCATGCCGAGCCTGCTGTGGAACGAAATCATGTGCTTCCTGATGGGGGCCGGGGCGGGAGGCATGCTGCCCGTCACCTACGCCCTGCTAGCTGAAACCATGCCGTCGCGCCATCGCGGCTGGGCGCTAGTCCTGGTCGGCGGACTGGGCGCCGTCGGCGGCTATTTCGCCGCATCCGGCTTTTCCTACCTGCTGGTCCCGACCTTTAGTTGGCGCATATTGTGGCTGATAAACCTGCCGACGGGCCTGATCCTTATCCTGATGGGCGGACTCATTCCCGAATCGGCCAAATTCCTGCTGTCGCGCGGACGCGATGACGAGGCGCAGCGGATCATGGCGCGCTTCGGAACGGTCAGCCACAGGCTGGCTGAAAACGAAGAGGACACGGACGATACCTTCGCTCATCACCACGCCCGGCACGATGGCCGCGAACCAAAGCTGTGGACGCCGGGCCTGATCGGTAAGACGGCCGCCCTGACCATAGCGGCCCTGGCCTGGGGCCTGATCAATTTCGGCCTGCTGTTGTGGTTGCCCAACGACCTTGTCGCCAAGGGCTATTCGATGGCGGTGTCATCGAAACTGTTGGCCGAATCGGCGCTGATCGCCTTCCCGACCGTTTTTGTCTGCACGTGGATCTACAGCCAGTGGAGCACCAAATGGGCCTTTACCACCATGGTGACGATCACCCTGGCCGGGCTGATCTGGGTGCTGCTGCTGGAAAGTAAGGTCGGCGGTAGCCCGGTCCTGCCCATCGCCCTGCTGATCATCGGCTCAAACGGCATTCTGGCGATTTTGCTGCCCTATGCCTCGGAAAGCTATCCGCTGAAAATCCGCGGGCGGGCGACCGGCTGGATCGCCGCCTGCACCAAGGGCGGGGGCGTCCTGGCCCAGACTCTCAGCATTACCGCCCTTGTGCCGCCGCTCGGTATCGCGGCCGGAATGATCATCGTGCCGATCGTCCTGGCGCTGGGCCTATTCATCCGTTACGGCACAGAAACGCGCGGTCTGGACCTGCGCGACCTTGAAAAACACTAAGGGCGCTCAGAGGCCGCGTCAGCGGCGGCGTGCGGGGCGCACGCTGTTACGGTTCGCGCTGAGATGCCAACATTGCCGAGACGCCAACATTAAAGTGCCTTGGCGGGCTTGCCAAACCGGGGCATTTGATCCGACTATAGGCGCAAGAGGACCTTCCCCCATGCCCGACACACACGCCATTTCAGCGCTTGACGCCTTCGTCTCCCGCCTGCCCAAGGCCGAACTGCACCTGCATATCGAGGGTTCGCTGGAGCCTGAGCTCATGTTCGAACTGGCACAGCGCAACGGCATCACCCTGCCCTATGCGAATGTCGAAGTCCTGCGGGCCGCCTACGATTTCTCCAACCTTCAGGACTTCCTCGACATCTATTATCAGGGCGCGGACGTTTTGCGCACCGAGGCGGATTTCTACGATCTGGCCATGGCCTACTTCCGCCGCGCCGCCGCCGACCACGTCCGCCATGCTGAAATCTTCTTCGATCCCCAGACCCACACCGATCGCGGTGTGCCCTATGCCCACGTCATAGAGGGACTGAGCCGCGCCGCGAAAGACGCCAAAGCCCTCGGCCTCAGCGTCCTTCTGATCCACAGCTTCCTGCGCCACCTGTCCGAAGAGGCGGCTTTTGAAAGCCTGGCCGTGGCCGAGCCCTATCTCGACCGACTGACCGGCGTTGGTCTGGACAGTTCCGAGGTCGGCCATCCGCCGGCGAAATTCGCCCGCGTCTTCGCCCGCGCGCGCGAGTTGGGCCTGAAACTGTGCGCCCATGCGGGCGAGGAAGGCCCGCCGGAATATATCTATGAGGCGCTGGACGTGCTGCATATTGACCGCATCGACCACGGCAACCGCTCACTGGAAGACCCGGCCCTGGTGGCGCGCATCGCCGCCGAAGGCCTGACCTTGACGGTGTGTCCGTTATCCAATCACAAGCTATGCGTCGTTACGGACCTCAACGACCATCCCATTCCTGACATGTTGCGAAAAGGGCTACGCGCAACGATCAATTCGGACGACCCGGCCTATTTCGGCGGCTATGTGAACGATAATTTCCGCGCCCTGACGCGGCGCGGCCTGATCAGCCGCGAAGACTGCCTGACCCTGGCGCGCAACGGCATTACCGGCGCGTTCGCCAGCGATGACCGCAAGGCCGAGCTACTCGCGGAAATAGAGCGCTTTGCGGCGGAAAACTGAATAGCCGGCGTCTCGTTCGGGCACAGCGGAAACTTCGGGCTGGCCGATCGAAAAGGCTGTTGCGGGCCGACTCCGCGAAGACTTTGACCGCGAAGCCATGTTGCGAGGCGGCACTGGCTTTTCGTTCAAAGCCTTACCGAATTCGGCGCTCAGACCGACCACAACCAACCCACCGATCAACAGACACAGGGCCAGGCGCAGGCTGCCCGCATCATGACTGGGCAAATTCAGAGCGCAGAAGATAACGAAACTCACTAGGAAGGCGGCGATGGAAAACAGCGTGTCGCGACCGTCACTGACGCGTCGCACCAACAGAGATGTAAAAAGATACAGGCTCTGCAGATAGATATGGACGCCTATGACATAGGCTGTGGCAACATAGGTCTTCCAGCCATACAGCAGCCGGTCGCCGTTCATGAAGGCATCGGTCATGAAGCGGGCATCGTCCACTCCCGCGCGCCAGGTTTCCCTCACACCCGCGACGAAGGCATTGAGACTGACATAGCTTTCGTCATGGACCGGAAGCAGAAACCGCACGGCCAGCAGGCACAGCATGGCCAGATGCCATTCCAGAAGACGTTCAACGCCCCAGATGACGAAACGCCTAAACGGCATAACGGTAATGCCCGGTCAGCTCGGCGCCCAGCATGAAGAGGCTGTCTTCTTCCTTGGGGCCCCACCCGATATTGTGGATGATCAAGGGACGCCGCCGGTCCAAAAGGGCCATGCGGTCGCTGACCACGGCGATATGCGGCATCTTACCCAGTATGCGATAGGTAACCAGATCACCGGCGGCGTAATGGCCCGGCTCTGTCGTGACCGGCAAGGCCTGGCCGAACCGCGACAGAAAAACGCGCAAATTGGGGACGCGGCGGTGATCGATATTACTGTCCGGCTGCTTGAGCCCCCAGGTGCGCGGATACAGCGCGAAATGGGCAGCCATGTCTTCGTGGACGCGCTGTTGCAGGTCTATGCCGATGGCGCGATAGGCGCGGATGACCACATCGGTGCACACGCCCTTGTCAGGGGCGACATCCCCCATGGGGTAAGGGATGCGGGTATAGGTGCCGTCATAGGTTACGGAGCGACGCGTCTGTTCATGCGCCGCCGCCAAAAACGCATCACGCCGGGAAGGCGCTGCGCCGACAGGGTTAGCCTGGGCCGGTCCGGTCAGGACAACAGCAGACAACCCCGTCAAAAGCGCGCGGCGATTCATCAGACGTCTTAGTGCGTGGTGTTTTCCAGGCCGCGCCCGACAGCGGTGATGTCCTTGCCGACGCCCTGGATGGTATGGCACCCGGCCAAAAGGGGCGCCAGAGCGAGAAGGGAAACAATAACAATACGCTTCATGATAATAGTCCTCAGATAGGTTTGGTGTTACGAGCGTGACTCGCAATTGCGGCGATTTTACGGGAATTGAACCAACCATGCAAACCGTCGCCAAGCACAGTCAATAAAACAACCCATGGCGCACCTACACCATGGGCTGAAGATAGATTTGCGATCGCTTCGCGTCTTACTGCTTGGCGGCGCTTTCCATGCCCTTGCCAACGGCGGTAACGTCCTTGCCGGCACCTTGAACGGTGTGGCAGGCAGCGAGGATCGGCAGGAGGGCGATAACGGAAATCATAGCAATGCGCTTCATCGGGCTTATCATGGGGTCTGTCCCTTTTTCTCAGATTGCGTGGACAAGATCGCCACGTGAGTCGCAAGATCACACTTCCGGCATAAGGATTCGATGAGTGGTGATGTCGGATATAATCATGGCGGCATCGGACGAGATTGGCATTGCCGACCATTCCACGCTATGAGCGCACCATATCTCTCTCCAGCCATATCTCGTAAAATGTCCCTACCCCATATAGTTCCAGACACGGTTGTGGTCATTGGCGCCGGCCCCGCCGGCCTTATGGCGGCTGAAACGCTTAGCGCGGCTGGCGTCAAGGTGGCGATTTACGACCGCATGCCGTCGGTGGCGCGCAAGTTCCTGATGGCCGGTCGCGGCGGCTTGAACCTCACGCATTCGGAGCCTTTCGAGCGCTTCGTTACCCGATATGGCAAGCGGGCGCAGGTTTTGCGCCCCGTACTGGAGGCCTTCGACGCCAGGGCTTTGCGCGCCTGGGCCGATGGCCTGGGCGCCGACACCTTCGTCGGGTCGAGCGGACGCGTATTCCCGAAGGCGATGAAGGCCTCGCCCCTGTTGCGCGCCTGGCTGAAACGGCTGGAAGGCCAGGGCGTTACCCTCCATACCCGTCACGACTGGCGCGGCTGGGATGGCGATGCGCTTTTATTCAATGACGATATCCGCATCGTCCCGAAAGCCACGATACTGGCGCTTGGCGGCGCAAGCTGGCCCCGGCTTGGCGGTGATGGCACCTGGGCGGACGGGCTAGCCGCAAACGGCGTTGAGATCGTGCCGTTCCAGCCCGCCAATGTCGGTTTCCAGACGGCCTGGAGCGCCCTGTTCGCCGACCGCTTTGCCGGCGAACCGCTTAAGAACATCGCCGCCCAATTCGCCGGCCGCACGGTCAAGGGCGAACTCATGCTGACGCGCGGCGGGGTCGAAGGCGGCGCGGTCTATGCCCTGTCTGCCGCCCTGCGTGACGCAATCACCAAGACCGGTTACGCCGACCTGGTCGTGGACCTGCGTCCGGATCTCGACGCCGGACAGGTGGTGAACAAGCTCAAGCGCGCCTCACCAAAAGACAGCCAGTCGAACCGCCTGCGCAAGGCGCTCAATCTCGGCCCGGCCGCCATCGCTCTGGTCCACGAAGTCAAGGCGGACGACATCAAGGCAGTGAGCGTGCGCCTGACCGGTGCGCAAGGGCTCGACCGTGCGATTTCCTCGGCCGGCGGCGTCAGCTTCAACGCCCTGACGCCGGACTTTGAATTGAAGGCTTTGCCCGGCGTCTATGCCGTCGGCGAAATGCTCGACTGGGAGGCGCCGACCGGCGGATATCTGCTTCAGGCCTGCTTCGCCACGGGGGTCGCGGCGGCGAAAGCGATAGGCCGCAAATAGCCCGTGCGTCATCGTGCAAACGTGATAGCCTGCACCAAAAATAGTCTATCTTTCGAGGCCTTGCAGTAGTATCCAATGCAACAAAAATAGGAGGTTACTATGCCGGATTCCGCCCCTGCCCTGCGCGCATATGTCTTCGATTGGGATAGCCTCGACAGCCATAAATATATAAGCGACGCGGCGATATGCGCAGCCCTCCTTCAGGCCAATCCGCTTGACGACCAGACGCGCGCCGTGGTGCGGGCTGAAGCCGAATCGCTGGTGCGGTCCACACGCAAGGCCGCCCAACGTCAGGGCGTGGTTGAAAGCTTCCTCAAGGAATTTTCGCTTGGCACCGCCGAGGGCCTGGCGCTCATGTGCCTGGCCGAAGCGCTTTTGCGCACGCCGGATGAGGCGACCCGGGACCAGTTGATCGCCGAAAAGATCGCCTCGGCCGACTGGGCCTCGCATCTGGGCCAATCGGATAACTGGTTCGTCAATGCCTCGACCTGGGGCCTGATGCTGACCGGCAAGATGATTGATGTTGAGGACAAGGCCAAGTCGGATGTCGGCGGCTATATTACCGGCCTGGCGGCGCGGCTGGGCGAGCCCGTTACCCGTCGGGCGGTCGCCCAGGCCATCCGCATCATGGGCGAGCAGTTCGTTCTGGGCCGCACCATCGAAGCGGCATTGAAGCGGTCGAAAAAGGATGGCTATCTCTGTTCATTCGACATGCTGGGCGAAGGGGCGCGTACCGAAGCCGATGCGGTCCGCTACGCCAAGGCCTACGAAGACGCCATCGTCGCCCTGTCAAAGGTGGCCAGCCGGGGACCGGAAGCCGATCACGGCATTTCGGTCAAATTGTCGGCCCTCTATTCGCGCTACGAAGCCGCCCGGATAGATGACGTCATGGCGGACCTCTACCCGCGCCTCAAGCCGCTGGCTGTCCTGGCCGCCCGCGCCAATATCAATTTTACCCTGGATGCCGAAGAAACCGACCGTCTGGCCCTGTCGCTGAAAGTACTCGACCGGCTGTGCCATGAGCCGGAACTGGGCGCCTGGAAGGGATTGGGACTGGCGGTCCAGGCCTATCAGAAGCGCTGCCCCGACGTGATCGCCGCCCTGCGCGTGCTGGCAGAAAAAAGCGGCCGCCGCCTGATGGTCCGTCTGGTCAAGGGCGCCTATTGGGACACGGAGATCAAGCGCGCCCAGGTCATGGGCCGCGAGGACTATCCCGTCCATACCACCAAGGCGGCGACCGATCTGAGCTACCTGGTCTGCGCCAAGGCCCTGATCGACGCCGCGCCGCACATCTATTCGCAGTTCGCCACCCACAACGCCCATTCGCTGGCGGCGGTGCGCCGCATGGCCAATGCCGCCAGCGTCACGGTCGAGTTCCAGCGGCTGCATGGCATGGGCGAACAGCTTTATGCCCAGGCCGCGGAACAGTTCGAGGCCTTTCCCTTGCGGGCCTATGCGCCGGTCGGCGGTCATGAAGACCTGCTGCCGTATCTGGTTCGCCGCCTGCTGGAAAACGGCGCCAATTCGTCCTTCGTCAACGCCCTGCTGGATGAAAAGATCGAACCGAAAGATGTCATCTCCGATCCCGTCGACAAGGTGCGCGCCCATCCCGACCGCCATGCGCGGCTGCCGCTACCGCGCGACCTGTATGGCGACCGGCTGAACAGCTTTGGCCCCGATGTCAGCATCGCCGCGGTTCGCGACCGCCTGACCCGCGCCGTTCATGCGCTCGATGCCGACCGCAAAGACGCCAACGCCCTTATCGGCGGCAAACCGCATTCCACCTATGCCGCGCACATCTTCGCGCCGGCGGACATCACCCGCATCGTCGGGGATGTCCATGAAGCGGACCCGGTCATGATCAAGGAGGCCTTTGCGCGCGCCCAGGCGGCGCAACCGGCGTGGAACGACGCCGGGGGCGACGGCCGCGCGACGGTTCTCGAGGCCATGGCCGACGCGCTGGAAAGCAAGCACGACAAGCTGTGCGCCGTCATGGTGCGCGAAGCCGGAAAAACCTGGCCCGACGCCATCGCCGAGGTGCGCGAGGCCGCCGATTTTTGCCGCTATTACGCCAAACTGGCGCGCGAGCAGTTTTCGGCGCCGACCACCCTGACCGGCCCGGTCGGCGAACGCAACGCCCACCTCCTGCACGGTCGTGGCGTCTTCGTGTGCATCTCACCGTGGAACTTCCCGCTGGCCATCTTCACCGGCCAGATCGCGGCCGCCCTGGCCGCCGGCAATGCCGTCCTGGCCAAACCCGCCGAGCAGACGCCCTTGATCGCCCAGAAGGCCGTCAAGCTGTTCTACGGCGCGGGCCTGCACCCCGACCTTCTGGCCCTGCTGCCCGGCGACGGCGCGACAATCGGTGCGGCGCTGGTGGCCTATCCCGGCATAGCGGGCGTCGCCTTTACCGGCGGTACGGATACCGCCCGGCGCATCAATCTGACCCTGGCGCAAAAAGAGGGACCGATCGTGCCTTTCATCGCCGAAACCGGCGGCCTGAACGGCATGTTTGTTGATACCACCGCGCTCAAGGAACAGGTCGTCGACGACGTCATCGCCTCGGCCTTCGGATCAGCCGGTCAGCGGTGTTCGGCCCTGCGTCTGCTGTTCCTGCCCCACGAATTGGCCGACAGCTATATCGAGACGCTAAAAGGCGCCATGGACATGCTGGCCATCGGCGACCCTGCCGACTTCACCACCGACATCGGCCCGGTGATCGATGCGGATGCCCAAGATATCCTCCAGCTTCATCTCGAAACCCTGCAAAGCCAAGGCAAGATCCTGCACCGCACGCCGATGCCGGAGGGCCTGAACGGGCACTTCTTCGGGCCGACCTTGGCGGAACTGGCATCGCCCACCGAGCTGGAACGCGAAGTCTTCGGACCGATCTTGCATGTCATCCGCTACGACTCGCAAAATCCGGATGAGATGACGAAGGCTCTGGCCGGGCGCGGTTACGGCCTGACCCTGGGCATACATTCGCGCCTGGAGGCTTTTGCCGAAAAGATCATGCATGCCGTCCCGGCAGGCAATGTCTATGTCAACCGTACCGTCATAGGCGCGGTGGTCGGGGTCCAACCCTTCGGCGGCGAAGGCCTGTCCGGAACGGGTCCAAAGGCGGGCGGCCCGCTGGCTTTGACGCGCTTCGCTTCGGAACGGGCGATCAGCATAAATATTACGGCCCAGGGGGGCGATCCAGCACTGCTGAATTTATAGCTCCGGCTACACGCGCGCGTCACGCCACACCTTAGGCGGGCATAGGCTTTACGCCCCGATCGTCCTTTGCCAGTATGCGGCAACAGGAAAAACAAGGGACGGCATTATGCTCAACAAGCGGGAACTTTTGCTAACGCTCGGCGCCATTGCCGTGGCCGGTCAAGCCCGAGCCCAAACCCCCGCCCAGACCGCTGCCAGAGTCGGCCGTCCGCCGTTGGCCGAGCGCCGCTTTACCAGCCCCGCCATCGAGCAGGTCATTACCCAGACCAAGAAGAAGCTGAAGGACAAGTCGCTGGCCGACCTGTTCGAAAATTGCTTCCCCAATACGTTGGACACCACCGTCACGACCTCGGTCGTCAATGGAAAGCCCGATACCTTCATCATCACCGGCGATATCGATGCCATGTGGCTGCGCGATTCCTCCGCCCAGGTGTGGCCCTACCTGCCCTATGCCGCCAAGGACAAGGCGCTGACCACCCTGTTTCGCGGGCTGATTTGGCGTCAGGCGCGCTGCATCCTGCTTGATCCCTACGCCAACGCCTTCATGCGCGACCCGACAGCCATGACCAATCTGGAATGGTCAGCATCGGACGATACCGAGATGAAGCCCGGTGTCGCCGAACGAAAATGGGAGCTCGACGGCCTGTGCTATCCGGTGCGTCTGGCGCATGGCTACTGGAAGGCAACGGGCGATACTGTACCGTTCGACGACGAATGGCGTCACGCCATGCGCACCGTCGTGCATACCTTCCGGGTTCAGCAGCGCAAGACCGATCCCGGCCCTTACCGGTTCCTGCGCAATGCGACCGCCTCCACCGAAATGATGCCGCTGAACGGCTACGGCGCACCGACGAAAAAGGTCGGGCTGATCCATTCGGGTTTCCGTCCTTCGGACGATGCCTGCGTTCTGCCCTTCCTGATTCCGTCCAATCTGTTTGCCGCCGTGTCGCTGAGGCATCTGGCCGAAATGGCCGGCCCACTCGGATTTGATAGCGGCTTTCGCGCCGAATGCACCGGCCTGGCTGAAGAAATCGGCACGGCGCTGGCGCAATATGGCCGCCACCGCCTGCCCGACGGCACCATTGTCTGGGCCTATGAAGCGGATGGCTTTGGCAACACCCTCTTCATGGATGACGCCAATACGCCCGGCTTGCTCGGCCTGCCCTATCTGGGCGCGTGCGAGACAGAGGACACTCTGTATCAAGCCACCCGCGCGGCGGTGTGGAGCGACGCCAATCCATACTTCTTCGTCGGCGCGGCAGGCGAAGGCATTGGTGGGCCGCATATCGGCATGAACATGATCTGGCCGATGTCGATCATTATGCGGGCCCTGACCAGCGATGACGAGGTTGAAATCGCCCAGAGCCTGAAAACCCTCCAGACGACGACCGCCGGCACCGGCTTTATTCACGAAAGCTTCGACAAGGACGATCCCGCCAAGTTTACGCGGCCCTGGTTCGCCTGGGCCAATACGCTTTTCGGCGAACTGGTGCTGGACATCGTGCGGCGCAAGCCTAAACTCGTCGTGTAGCGTGCTGTATGCGTGTTGGGGGGAAGCCTATGCTGTCGCGTCGTTCATTACTGGCTTCGGGCGCCGCGTCTGGCCTGGCGGCGGGTTTGCCTCGCCTGGCATCGGCCCAGGGCGCGACTGCGCTGGCGGGAGGCAATATCCGGTTTGTCGATCCGATGATCGGCACGGGCGGCCACGGTCACGTCTATCCCGGTGCCAGTGTGCCCTTAGGCATGATCCAATTGTCGCCCGACACAGATAATGCGCGCTGGGATGCCTGCTCGGGCTATTATTACGACGACAAGACCCTGCTGGGGTTTTCGCACTCCCACCTGTCCGGAACCGGCGCCAGCGATATGCTGGACCTGCTGGTCGTACCGGTGCTGGGCGAGGTGCGCATCAAGCCTGGCACGCTGGCCGATCCGCAGGGCAGCTATCGTACACGCATGAGTCATGACGCGGAAACGGCGATGCCCGGCTATTACAGCATCGTGCTTCCCGAAACCGGCATAAAGGCGGAATTGACAGCCTCAGCGCGGGCAGGCCTGCACCGCTACACCTTTCCGGCCGGAGACGCGCACCTGCTGATCGACTGGGCACACGGCTTTCGCAATTACGACGGCAGCGCCACGCGGCTAATCTCCTCGTCGATCAAGCTGCTCGACGCACACACGCTGGTGGGGTCGCGCGTCGTACGCCAGTGGGCGCAGGGGCGCGTCATCCATTTTGCCCTGCGCCTGTCGCAGCCCGCGGATTCGATGACCTTCTACAAGGACGAAACGGAAATAGCCGGCGCCACCGCCTATGACGGGACATCGCTGAAGGTCGCGCTGCATTTCGGCAAGGACCTGAGCGGACCATTGTTGGTCAAGGCCGCCCTGTCGGCCGTCGATATAGACGGCGCCTTGGCCAATCTGGATTCGGATGGCCTGGGCTTCCGCTTCGATGAAACGGTGACGGAGGCGCGCGCGGCCTGGGACGGCGCCATCGGCTGCATAAGCCTCGAAACAGACGACATGCAAAAGCGCCGGATTTTTTATACCGCGCTCTACCACACGCACCTCGCCCCAACCTTGTTCAGCGATTCCGACGGGCGCTATCGCGGCATGGACAAGCAGGTGCACCAGTTGCCACCGGACCGCTTCAACTACAGCACCTATTCGTTGTGGGACACGTACCGCGCCCTGCATCCGCTCATGACCCTTATCGCGCCCCAGCACGCCATGGCGTTCGCCGAAAACCTGATCGAACAGGGCGAGCAAAGCCCGGCGGGCCCGGTCATCTGGCCATTGCAGGGCGTAGAGACCTTTTGCATGATCGGCTGGCATTCCGCGGTGGTGATCGCCGAGGCTCTGCATAAGGGCCTGTTCGGCGATCGGACATCGGCGGTGGCCAAGCGCGCCTGGACGCTCTATCGCAAGCTCGCCTTCGACCGCAACACACCCGGCCTCAATGCCTATCGCACACTGGGCTACATCCCGTGCGACCTGGAAGGCGAGTCGGTGTCGAAGACGCTGGAATACGCCTATGACGACTGGGCTATGGCCCATATGGCTCAGGCCGCCGGCGCCTACATGGACTCAGCCCTGCTGCGCGAACGGTCCCGCACCTACCGTCAGGTATTCGACAAGGCGACGCAATTCTGCCGCCCGCGCCTGACCAATGGCCAATGGGCCACGCCGTTTGATCCGCGCAGCATGGGGTATAATTCAAAACGGTGGTGGGACTATACGGAAAGCAATGCGTGGCAGGCCACCTTCCTCAATCAGCACGACCTCTATGGCCATATAGAGCTGTTCGGCGGTGACGCGGCGTTCGAAGCGAAGCTGGACGCCCTGTTTAACGCCTCTTCGGACCTGCCCCCCGATGCGCCGCCCGACATGACCGGCATGATCGGCCAATATGTGCATGGTAATGAACCCAGCCACCACATCGCCTATCTATACGCCTATGCCGGGGCGCACCATAAAACCCAGGCCCGCATTCATGATATCCTGAGGAGCCAGTATCGCGACGGGCCGGACGGCATGGCGGGAAATGAGGACTGCGGCCAGATGAGCGCGTGGTACATCCTGTCGGCGCTGGGTTTCTATCCGGTCGACCCGGTCAGCGGCGTCTATGTATTCGGCTCCCCCCTCTTCCCGAAGGCGGATATCGCGCTGGGCAACGGCCGGTCACTGACTGTCCTGGCGGATGGCGCCGGTGACGACAAACCCTATATCGACAGCGTTTCGTGGCGCGGCGTGCCGCAGACGCGGTCATGGATCGGCCATGCCGATCTGATGCAGGGCGGCGTCCTGCGCTTTGTCATGTCGGATACACCCAATCTCGCCTTTGGCCACGCCCCCACCGACCGGCCGCCGTCGTTTCAGTACAGTTGATCGCGGAACCGGCGGCTGCCAGCCAGTTCACGGCCGTCGTTCAAGGTGATGCGCAGATCGCCCGACCCCGTGCTGGACACCTGGCGCATATGGCGGCGATTGAGCAACCGCGAACGGTGGATACGCGCAAAGCCGTAGGGCGACAACCGCTTGTCATAGGCCGCCAACGTATCGCGCACCAATAGAGGCGGGGCTGAGGCCAGATGCAGTTCGACATAGTTACCCGCCGCCTCGGCATAGACGATTTCAGCAGGTGACACGTAGACGGTTCGACCGTCGGTGCGAATTTCAATGCGGTCCGGCAAAAGGGCTGGCATAGGTTGCGTCAACCGCTCATTGACCCAGCAGAAGCCCATGACCACCAGAAAGGTCAGCGCATCCTTGCGGCCTTCATAGATCAGCTCCAGCGCCAGATGCCCCTGCGCAAAGTTATAGGTCCGGTGGACCAGGCTGTATCCGCACTCCCGGATGGCGACCATGGCGGCAATATGCAGGAGCGAAAACAAAAGGCAGGCCCCCGCCTGGATCAGCACGAAGCGCGGCAGGCCGAGACGTCGCCAATGGAAGCGGTGATAGCTGAAATAGAGCGCCGGGGTCAGCAGCATGATGGCGGCATAGCTGGACATCTCCCACAGGGCTGGCTCCCACAAAGCCGTTTTGGGGTCCTCAATCATGTGAGACGAAATATTGACCAGTATGACGATGAGCAGAAACAGGGCGATGATGCCATAGAGAGACCAGGGAATGAATCGCCTCGTCCCTATTTGGTCGCCATCTGCCCCCGATTGATTGCCGGTCATCCCTATTCGCCCCTTCGGCGCCGCCGTCAGAAGCGGCGCACTTGAGCTTAAGATTAGCCGCAAGTCAGGTTTCCCTCCAGTTCAATTGTGGAGCCGTCGGCGAATGCGAAAAGGTGCCGCGCCTTGACCCCAAAAGGACCGAATGATACCCAGACAGCCACAGGGAGTACGGATTTTATGTGGCTGGATGACGCGCCGAAGGTGGCGGTTTTTGAAAATGTCGATCGCCACCGGTTCGAAACCGCGATCCTCCCCGTCCAGCGTCCGGCCATCCTGAAAGGTGCCGCCCGTCATTGGCCGGCGGTCGCGGAAGCCGCCAAAGGCCCTGACGCCATCTGCGACTATTTCAAAGCCCGCGCCAATGATCGCAAGGTCATGCTGCTATCGGCCAGGCCGGAAATAGACGGCCGCTACAGCTTCAGCGACGACCTGCGTGGTTTCAACCACCAACAACGGCAGTTGCCGTTCGCCACCATCGCCGATCTGCTGCTGCGCGACCGTGAGGACGACACCGCGCCATGCCATTATGCCGGCGGGGTGCCGGTCCAGCAGATCATGCCGGACGTGGCCGCGGAAAACACGCTCGACCTCATGCCGGAAGACAGGCCGCGCATGGTTTCGCTATGGATAGGCAATCGGACACGCACCGCCGCCCATTGGGACCTGCCGCAAAACCTCGCCTGCGTTGTGGCCGGCCGGCGGCGGTTTACCCTTTTCCCTACCGACCAGATCGAGAACCTCTACATCACACCGCTCGACCTCACCCTGGCCGGACAGCCGACCAGCCTCGTCGATTTCCACGCGCCCGATTTCGCGCAGTTTCCCAAGTTCCGCGACGCCATGCGTCACGCCGAGGTTGCCGATCTCGCGCCGGGCGATGTGCTATACGTCCCCAGTCTCTATTTCCACCATGTTGAATCGCTGGACAGCTTCGGCGCCATGATCAACTTCTGGTGGCGGGAGGGGCCCGCCTACCTGGCACGCACAACACCGCTCACAACCCTGATGCACGGGCTTATGACGCTGCGCGATCTGCCGCACGAAGAGCGCCTGCGTTGGCGGACCTTGTTCGATCACTATCTCTTCGAACCCGACCCGTCCGTGGCTCATATTCCGCCCCATGCCCGCGGCCTGTTCGGCGCGATGACACCCGAAATTGAGAGGCAATTGCGGGCCTATGTGATGCAAACCCTTACCGATAAACGGTAAGCTTGTTGAAAGACAAGAATCGGCCACATCTTCCACGCTAGTAAAAGTTTGGAAGTGATCTCTTGACCGCATCCCCGCATCCCCTTGTGCTCAAAGGCCGACAGGCGTTTCAGGCCGGCGATGTCTCAGGTGCGTTTTCCATATGCAGCATGCGGCTGAACGAAGCCCCCGACGACGGGCATGCCCTGGAACTGAAATCGGTGATACAGGCGGCGCGCGGCGATGAGCGCGGTGCCGAGGCCACGATGCGGCAGGCCATACAATACGACCCTGCCTCGCCCTGGGCTCTCAACGACCTGACGCTCCTGCTGCACAATCAGGGGCACCGCGCCGCCGCCGAAGCCGCCGCCCGCGACGCCATCATCAACCTGCCGGACGATCCGCAGGCACATCTGCAACTGGCAGTCATTCTGGGCGAGAAAGACGATCTGCCGGCGGCCGAATTTCACAACCGCCGCGCCCTGGACCTTGCCGGTCCGCATCCGCAGATTTTCGTCAATCTCGGCCTGATCCTGTATAGCCAGGGCCGCATCGAGGAGGCCCTGCCCGTTCTGCTGGAAGCGCACCGGCTGCAACCGGAGTCGGCGCAAATCATGGCGCATATTTCGCGCGCCTTCGAGGCCAAGCGCGACATGGCCGACGCCTTCATATGGCTGGAGCGCGCAGAAGCCCTCGGCCGCCGGACCGGCGAGGATTTCACGCTGCTGCGCGCGCTTTATCTCAGCCACGCCGACCAGCCGAAACAGGCGCTCGAGCTCATCGAATCCCGGGGCACACTGGCCGGCCCGGCCATGCTCGATCGCGCGCGCCTGCTCGATAAACTGGGCCGCCACGAAGAGGCCATGCATGGCTTCGTCACCGCCAAGGCGCGGTTGGCGGATGACATGGGCGTCCGCTACGATGCGCCGCATGTGGCGGCGGAATTTGCAGCCATGAAGCGCTTTTTCACCGCCGAGACGATGCAGCGTCTGCCACAGGCGCGACGCCGCGAAGATGTGGCGCAACCGATTTTTATCCTGGGGTTTCCGCGTTCCGGTACGACCCTGATCGAACAGATGCTCGACGCCCATCCGGACGTCAGCGCGGGGGGCGAATTGCCGTTCGTGCATGAATGGCGCGCACTGATCGACGATCTGCTGCCCGGCGGTACGCCCTTTCCCCAGCGCCTGGCGCAAGCCCAGGCCTTTGATTACCGTCACGTCGCCAGCGCCCTGCGCGACGACTATCTTAGGCGGGCAGAATCCTACGGCCTGACAAGCGACACGTTATTTTTCACTGACAAGATGCCGCTGAACGAGGTGTATAGGCCGCTTATCCGCCTGGCCTTCCCTGAAGCGAAGATCATTCGCATGGTTCGTCACCCGCTCGATGTCGCCCTGTCCATGCTGTCGCACAACCTGACCCATGGCTATAATGCCGGCTACAAGATCGAGACCATCATCGAGCACATGGTGGCGACGCACGATCTCAACACGCACTATGACGCCGTTGTGGGCCACCCCGACCTGACCTTGAAATACGAGGAATTCGTCACGGATCAGAAGGGGTACACCCTGCGCGTCCTCGGGCGGGCGGGATTAGGCTTTCATGAGGCAACCCTGCGTTTCCATACGTACCCGCACCACACGCCGACTCCGTCCTATACCCGGATATCAAAACCGCTCAACAGCCGGTCGATTAATCGCTGGAAGCCCTATGAACGCTTTTTCAAGCCGTTCCTGCCCCAGGTCGGGCCCGTCATCGAGGCACTGGGCTATACGGTGTCCTGACTGCCGGGTGTCCACGCTGAGACGGTTATCCGAGAGGCCCGACCTATGCTTTGGTGCCGCTGGCCAGACGTTACAGAGTCAAAAGAGTACCATTTAAATACCACGGCGTAGTATTAGCGCACCACATGCCGCACTCCAGTGGTTTTAATGCTCGCAAAGGCACGAGAACGACACGAAACATATAAAATTGGGCTCAACCTCAGGCCGAGAGGTTGCAAATATATCGCGTTGATCGGCCATCCACCAGTGCGTCATGATACGATTTTGTGCAGTTACGGCCCCTTTGGCAATTTTTTGCCGACTTTCATTAAGATCGATTGCTTTTTGGATTTAGTTAAGCCATACCACTTACATAAATTGGTATTATAGGGGAAACACGCTATGCCCGATGCCGTCGCATCAAAGTCGAAAACGCCATGGGGGGCCGTGCTCCTCTTCTGTATGCTTTTCTTTATCTTTGGTTTCGTTACCTGGCTGAACGGCCCCCTGATTACCTTTGTCAAACTGGCGTTCAATCTGACTGACGTCGAAGCCTTCCTGGTGCCTTCGGTCTTTTATCTCTCCTACTTTTTTCTGGCCCTGCCGGCAGCCTTCATCCTGCGCGCCACTGGCCTGAAACGGGGCATGGCGCTGGGCCTGTTTATTATGGGATTGGGTGCGGCCGGGTTCGGCCAGTTCGCCACCATGCGAATCTTTCCCGGCGCCCTGACCAGCCTCTTCATCATTGGTGCGGGCGTCTCGCTGCTGCAGACCGCCTCAAACCCTTATATTTCTGTTCTCGGCCCCATCGAATCGGGCGCACAGCGCATCGCCGTCATGGGTATATTTAACAAGTTCGCTGGCTTTCTGGCGCCCATCCTAGTAGGGACCTTCATCCTGCATGGCCTGGGTCAGTTCGAAGCCGACGTCAAAGCGGCAACAGATCCCGCCGCCAGGGAAGCCATCCTTAACGCCTTTGCCGCCCGCATTCATACCCCCTACATGTTGATGGCCGGCCTGATGGCTATACTCGCCGTCTTTACCTGGTTTTCGCCCCTGCCCGCCCTGGGCGACGATTCCAACCCCGACTCTGGCAAGGGGTCGCGGTTCGCCTACATCCAGATGTTTTTCGGCTTCCTCGCCATCTTTTTCTATGTCGGCGCCGAAGTCATGGCTGGCGACGCCATCACGACCTATGCCAATGGCTTTGGTCTGCCGCTGGAAATGACCAAATACTTCACGTCGGGCACCCTGGTCGCCATGCTGGTTGGCTATGTCGTCGGCCTGATCTCGATCCCTCGCTTCATCAGCCAGGAAAAATACCTCAACCTGTCCGCCATACTCGGCATCGTCCTGACGCTGGCGGCCTTCCTGACCAAAGGATATGTGTCCGTCGCCTTTGTCGCCTTGCTCGGCTTCGCCAATGCGATGATGTGGCCGGCCATCTTCCCGCTCGGCATACGCGGCCTGGGCAAGCTGACCGAATTCGGCGGCGCTCTGCTCGTCATGGGCATTGCTGGCGGTGCGGTCATTCCTCAGTTGTTTGCGCACCTTAAGGAAGTCTATCCGTTCCAACTCGTTTTCATGGGCCTCATGGTCGTCTGTTACGCCTACATCCTCTTCTTCAGCCTGTTCGCCACGGCAGCAGGTAAGAAAACCGTCACCGGCCCCGTGCCATCGGACGTCTGAAAAGACGCGCCGTCACCCGATCCCGCTCCAGCGAACTGTGTTATGTTGCCTGTTATGACTCAATCAAATGCCCGTCTGTCGCTGTTTGCCGGTGTCGATGGCGGCGGTACCAAATGCCGCGTGCGCCTGCGCAATGCCGAAGGCGTCCTGCTCGGTGAAGCGGAAAGCGGACCCGCCAATATCCGGCTGGGTCTCAACCTGGCGTGGGCCAATATACTTGGCGCGCTTGACCAGACACTGGTCCAGGCAGGTCACTCTGCCGGCGTTTGGGACCGCATCAGCATCGGACTCGGTCTGGCGGGCATTTCGTCGGCCGAAGACGCAGAGAATACAATAAAGGCCGGGCCGCAGTTCGGCCGTTGCGACGCGTCATCCGACGCCCATACGGCCTGTCTCGGCGCCTTTTCCGGGCGTGACGGCGGCATACTGATTTCCGGCACCGGCAGCGCCGCCTATGCCTGGGTTCAGGGCCGGGGCCGCCAGATCGGTGGATGGGGCTTTGAAGTGTGCGACAACGGTTCGGCGGCCGATCTCGGACGTATGGCGCTTCGTATCGCTCTGGAAGGGCATGACGGACTGGCGCCGCAAAGCGATTTCGGGCGCGCCATCCTCACCCATTTCGGCGGCCACCCGACGGATATCGTCCATTGGGTCACAACCGCCAAGCCACGCGACTACGGAACCCTGGCCCCCATGGTCATGTCCTTTGCCGACAAGGGCGATCCGGTTGCTGTGTCCATCGTGCAAAAATCGGCCGACGATCTGGCGCGCTATATCAATCGCCTTCACGCGGTTGGCGCAGACCGGGTTTGCCTGGTCGGCGGCATGGCCCCTATCTTGGCCCCCTGGATCAATCCGCAAGCGCGCAGCCTGCTGGCCGAAGCCGAACACGACGCCATGGAGGGGGCATTGCTGATGGCGCATGGCATCAACAACGGCTTGACCCCGGAACAGGTCGTTGCATGATGGCCGACACGTCCCGCACCCTGACGCGGTCAGTCCTGCTGGAAGTCGTAGTTGACACCGCGGCCGACCTGCGTGTGGCCTCTGAAAACGGCGCCGATCGCATTGAATTATGCGCGGCACTGTCGGAGGGCGGGTTAACACCTTCACTAGGCCTGATGACGCTGGCTGCCGAACTGGACGTGCCGGTACGCGTCATGATCCGACCGCGCGCCGGGGACTTCACCTACACAATCGATGAACGTCATCTGATGCGTCTCGACATCTCCGCCGTGGCCGGATGCGGGTTGGAAGGCGTGGTTATGGGGGCCAACCTGGCGGACGGACGCCTCGACACAGAGCTACTACAAGATCTGGTTAGTCATGCCAAAGCGCACGACTTGTCGATCTGCCTGCATCGCAGTTTCGATCTGGCGCCGGATGCTGTCGAAGCACTGGAACTCGCCATCGCGCTCGGCATTGACACTATATTGACATCTGGTGGGGGTAACACAGCCGCCGACGGCGCGCCCGGTTTGAGCCAACTGGTCAAACAGGCGAACGGCCGCATTGAAATCCTGGCCGGCAAGGGCATAACCGCCGAAAATGTCAGCGCCATTCTGGCGTCTGGCGTGCCTGCGGTCCATGCCTCGTGCAGCCAGCCTTTGCCCTTACGTCAGGATCGCGCCGCCGCCCTTGGCTATGTTAACGCCAGCCAGAGCGGCACGTCGGCCCAAGCCGTGGCGCACCTGAAATCCCTCCTGTCGGGAGGCACTGCATGAATGCCCAGTCCGAAATGACAGACCAACTCAAATCGCCTACAAAAGCCGCCCATATGTCGTTTGCCGATACCATCGGCCGTCTGAGCAAGGATGATCCAGCGCCGCTGTATCTCCAGCTACAACGTGTCCTGCGAGAAGCGATCCAGAACCGCCATCTGCACCAGAACGACGCCATACCGCCCGAACGCGATCTCGCCGAGGATTTCGACGTATCCCGCATCACGGTACGCAAGGCGATTGACGGTCTGGTATCCGAGGGGCTGGTGATGCGCCGGCGCGGCGCAGGCACCTTCGTCGCCTCGCGCGTCGAAAAGAGTTTTTCCAAACTCAGTTCCTTTTCCGAAGACATGATATCGCGCGGGCGTAAGCCCCATTCGGAATGGGTCTCGAAATCCGCCGGGGCCGTTACCCCGGAAGAATCCCTATCGCTCGGCCTGTCACCCGGCGCACTGGTCTATCGTTTCCATCGGATCCGTTTCGCCGACAACACGACAATGGCCCTCGAATATTCGACTATCCCCGGATACTGCCTGACCTCACCGGAGGCGGTCACCACATCGCTCTATGAAGCGCTGGAAAAGACCGGCCATCGCCCGGTGCGCGCCTTGCAACGTCTGCGCGCCATCTCCTTCCTGCCTGAACAGGCCGAACGCCTGGGCGTGAAGGCCGGCGATCCTGGCCTGTTCATCGAACGGCGCGGCTTTCTTCAGGATGGCCGTGCCGCAGAATTCACCCAGTCCTATTATCGCGGAGATGCCTATGATGTCGTCGCCGAATTGAATGATATCAGCTGATCCCCACCTCCCCTCCCCTAAGGAAGTCTTATGTCCTCGCTTGCCACCAAACCGTTGATTGATGCCGAGACAACGCTCATGTTCTCGGAAGCCGCCGAAGGCGGCGCCGCGGTTGAACGCTTTCTCACCACCAATGCCGCGGCCCTTGCGCGACTGTCGGCGCATCTTCAGGCCAACCCGCCGCGCTCTGTCACCACCGTGGCGCGCGGCTCCTCCGACCACGCCGCCACCTTCGGCAAATATCTGATCGAGACCCTGACCGGCGTGCCGACCTCAACCGCCGCAATGTCGGTGTCGTCCATCTATGCCGCGCCCGTCGTCGCAGCGGACTCGCTGTGCATTGCCATTTCGCAGTCGGGCCGCTCGCCTGACCTTCTGGCCACGGTCGAGGCGCACCGCAAGGCGGGGGCCTACATCGTCGCCCTGGTCAATGACGAGACCTCTCCGTTGGCGGCCATGGCCGATGTCCTGCTGCCCCTGTATGCCGGTCCGGAAAAATCCGTCGCCGCCACCAAATCCTACATCGCCTCACTGGCCGGACTGGCGGCCATTGCCGCGGGCTGGGCCGGAGACGAAGCCCTTCTCGATGCGCTCAAGACCCTGCCTGCGCAGTTGAAGGCTGCCTTTGCGCTCGACTGGACGTCTGCGGTGAAGACCCTGTCGGACGCCAATAACCTGTTCGTTATCGGTCGCGGCTACGGCTTCGCCGTCGCCCAGGAAGCGGCCCTGAAGCTCAAGGAAACCTGCGCGCTGCACGCCGAGGCCTTCTCGTCGGCCGAGGTCAAGCACGGCCCGATGGCCATCGTCAATGACGGCTTCCCCGTCCTGGCGTTCGCGACATCCGATGCTGCGGGTGACGGCGTGCGCGAGGTTGCACAGGAATTTGCCGGGCGCGGCGCCTCGGTCATGCTGGCCAATGTCGAAGCCGTCGCGGGCACCATCGCCCTGCCCGCCCTGGCCAGCCATGCCGCGCTGGAACCCATTCTGATGATCCAGAGCTTCTACCGTCTCGCCAATGGCCTGTCCGTGGCGCGCGGCCTTGATCCCGACAGTCCGCCCCACCTGAACAAGGTCACGAAAACCGTATGACGTCCTCTGTTACCTTCCTGAACGCCCAGATCGTCACGCCGGGCGGCATCGTTCGCGGCAATCTGAGTTGCGAGGGCGAAACCATTACCCACATCGGTGATGGCAATGGCAGTGGCCAGCATATAGATGTCGACGGCGGCTATCTGTTGCCTGGCTTTATCGACACCCAGGTCAATGGCGGCGGCGGCGTTCTGTTCAACGACGACACCAGCATCGACGGTATCGCCGCTATCGGTGCTGCCCATCGCGCCTATGGCACCACCGGTTTCCTGCCGACCTTAATCAGTGACGAACTGTCGGTCATCGACGCCGCCATGCGCGCCACCGAGGCCGCTGTCCGAGCCGGCGTGCCCGGCGTACTGGGCATCCATATCGAAGGGCCCTTCATTTCCAAGCAGCGCAAGGGCATCCACAATCCGGACATGTTCCGTACGCTGGACGCCGACAGCAAGGCCCTGCTCAAAAGCCTGAAGGCCGGCAAGACGCTGGTCACCCTGGCGCCTGAAAATTGCACACCGGAAGACATAGCCGAATTGGTAGAGGCCGGCGTCATCATCGCCGCCGGCCATACCAATGCCACCTATGAGACCACGGTCAATGCCTTGAAGGCGGGCATGACAGGCTTCACCCACCTGTTCAATGCCATGTCCCCCCTCACCCATCGCGCACCCGGCGTGGTCGGCGCGGCCCTGGAAGATCAAACCAGCTATTGCGGCCTGATCGCCGATGGCCACCATGTCGACTGGGCCGCCATGCGGATCGCTCTGCGGGCGCGTCCGATCGACCGTTTCATGCTGGTCACCGACGCCATGCCGACTGTTGGATCGGCAACCAAGACCTTCGTGCTGAACGGCCAGACGATCGTCGTGCGCGACGGCGTTTGCGTTGGTCCCGACGGCACGCTGGCCGGGTCGGATCTCGACATGACCACCGCAGTGCGCAATACGGTCCGCCATATCGGCCGCACCCTGCCGGAGGCCGCCATCATGGCCGCCACCGCTCCGGCGCATTTCCTCGGGCTCGGTGCCTCACGCGGGACGTTGGCGATTGGCCAGCGCGCGGACATCGTCTGGCTCGACGCGGACCTGCAGATCAAAGGCACCTTCATAGGCGCCAGCCAAAGCGAAACGGTTGCGGCCTGACACACCTTTGTCGAGCAACTGCCTTATATAAAAAAAGCTCCGGACCTATGCCCGGAGCTTTTTTTTCATCTGACGTTTTTTGGGCGATGATATCGGGTTTTAGGCGATGATATCGGGCCTGATCTTGTCTTCGATCTTGGCGATCTGGTCGCGAAGGTAAAGCTTCTTGCGCTTCAGGCGGGCCAGCAAAATCTGATCGGGCAGACGTGTGTGCTGCAAGGCGCTGATCGCCTCGTCCAGATCCTTGTGCTCCTGCTTGAGCAGCGCGCATTCATTGCGCAGGATGACAACCTTGCCGTCGATCGGCAGCTCACGGACACGCGGTTCCAGGTCATCCGGCTGGGCCACCACTTCGTCGGGCACCAGTTCCAAATGCGGTTCGCCTTCGATACGCTGGCCGATACGGCGTTCGGTTTCGCCCTTCGCCACTTCGCCATCCTTGACCAGATGCAGATTATCGTTTCCGCGTAGTGTCCGGATGTTGCTGTCGTCGTGCATGGAGATGCCCGATCCTCTCTGGCTAAAGGTTTGACGCTAAAGGACAAAAGGCGGGCACAAAGGCCCACCGTGTTAAGGCATCATACCTCATTTTTTGCCCCTAAGAAAGGGCCTGACTGAGCAGGCGCAGTTTTTGATAGGGCATTTTTTGCGACCATGCGGCGGCGATCGCCAGCAAATTATCCGATATTAGGTCGCTAATCGTATGATTGGTATCGGTTTTTGCGTCGCCAGCCGTCAGGGAAAGCGGTTCGAGCAGGTGCATCAGGGCGCGTTCGGCCTCCAGCTCCGCTGACTTGATTTTCTCGCGCAGAGGCAATCGAACCGCCTCATCCGCTTCTGAAACGACCGATTTCAGGCGGCGGCGCATGAGTCGCAGCGGAACGATCACCGAATCCGACCATTGCCTCGTGATGAGCACGGCGTCCGCGGCAACCGGAGCGGCGACAATACCTTCGTGCCCTAGCCAGGCCGCCCACAGCAGAAGAGGAACATTCTGGCCGTCCGCGTCCTGGAGATCGAGACACAGGGCGGCCACCGGGACACGACCATAAACGCCCACCGCCCATGACCACAGCCCAGTCACAGGCCGACATCCTCGCCCCAGCGTTTCATCGGGACATCGACATCAAAGAGCGCCAGTGTCCGCGCCACGGTTTGTTCGACCATCTCCTCCAGCGTCTCAGGCCGGGTATAGAAGGCCGGCATGGGCGGCGCGATGATGGCGCCCATTTCCGTCAGCGCCGCCATGGTGCGCAAATGCCCCAGATGCAGCGGGCTTTCACGCACCATGAGAACCACGCGCCGACGTTCCTTCAGGCAGACGTCGGCGGCGCGGCTGATCAGGGAGGACGTGACCCCGGTGGCGATCTCACTCATCGACTTCACCGAACAGGGCGCAATCAGCATCCCCAGGGTGCGAAAGGACCCTGACGCAATCGCGGCACCGATATCGGCCGGCTTATAGACGACGTCAGCCAAGGCGTGCACATCGGCAAGCGTTATATCCAGTTCCGCGCCCAACGACAGGGCCGCCGCTTTCGACACGACCAGGTGGGTTTCAATGCCGGCGCTGCGCAGTGCCCGCAGGGCGGCAATACCATATATTGCTCCGGACGCCCCGCTTATGGCGACAATAAGGCGTTGATTGGCTTTATTTTTATCAATTGTCATGCGGTAAAACTGCTTAATGCGCGTGAAACTATAATTCTCTCACTTCCGTGATCAGATGTAACGGATTGTGATTCTACATTCGCCTCGCACGGGTGTTCCCTGTCTGGGTACGGACAATGGGGTCCGCACAGAGAGATACTGAAGGACATTGCCTTATGACCATTGAAGCGAGAGTTCGTGAACTCGACCAACGTCATCAATCCCTCAAATCCATCATCGCCCGGGAGGAGCGTAGCCCCTCCGTCGACTCTCTATACCTAAAGGAACTGAAGCGAAAGAAACTTAAGCTCAAGGAAGAAATTGAGCGCATCAAGACGGTCCAGCGACAGGAACTGGAAACCATCCAGTGAGGATGGCGGTCTAAAATACCCCCGCCGCCTTAGGGGGACTTAAATCAGAAGAATTTCTGACTGCGCCAGGTTCGAGCGGCGCACACAGAAAAGCCTCCGGGAATAGGCGGTCCCGGAGGCTTTTTTATTGTCCGCCTGCCCCTTTATGGTCTGACGGACATTTCGAACGGCAAGGCCGGCAGGCCGTTTTCGCCATCATACAGGTTGCATGTCGGGGCATCTGCCCAGCAGAAACGCACCTTTGTGGCCATGGCCGCGTCATGCAGGACGATCTCGCGGCCCTTGATGTCCGCCTCGGCAAACTGACATCCGTCCGCGCCGCAAAGTTCAAAGCCTATGGGGTGGCGCGAACTATAGGCCACGAAGCTGCCTTCCAGACCCGTGAAGCGCAGGACCAGGGCATCACCATCACGGGTGATGGCTGCGATCTGCGGTCCCGATTCCGACAGGCCAGTCATGCCGTAGGCCTTGACCGCCATGGCGCGGGCCAGACGTTTGCCCAGTTCGTTCTTGTTCGCCGGGTGAATATCGCTCCATTCGCCGATATCGATCGCCGTCGCCAGGGTGGCATGAGGATCGGCAAGCACCGCCAGACGCTGCGCCTCACGAAGACGCGCCCAGTTGGACTCCACGGGCTGAGAGGGACGCAGGCCATAATTGGCCAGTTGCACCACCGCTATTGGCAAGGCCGGGCCGAACTGGCCCCGCCATTGGCCCATAAGCGCCGTCAACAGTGCTTGGTAGTCCGGATCACCGACATTGGTTTCGCCCTGATACCAAATGGCGCCGGCAAAGCTAAAGGGCCCCATCGGTGCGATCATGGCATTGTGCAAGATGCTGAGCCCACCCGTGGCATCCCATGGGGCGCGAGGCGGATATTTTTGCGCCGCACTGACCAGATGGTAACGCCAATCCGTCAAAGGCACGGTTTCACCGGCGATTTTCAGGGTGGGCGGCGTATCGCCATACAGACCGCCCATACTCCATAGATCGATGACATTGACGGCAATGACATTATCGCCGGCTTTTAACGTGCCCGCCGGCAAGACATAGCCATGAGGATGATCGTTTCCGGCGCTGTAGCCCTGTGGTTTACCATTGACCCAGGTGTAGTCGATGTCATCGACGTGCCCGAGGTTCAGTTCCGCCGCCTGTTTCGCTTGCGCCGCCGTGAGGGACACGTGGGTGGCGAACCAGACGTCGCCATCATAGGCAGCCAGATCCGGGACATTCCACCGTTCCCAGTTCAAGGTGAGGTCGGGAACCTTGGGCCACTTGGCGAAATCCGTCGCCAGCCAGGGCGTTGTCTTGTCGCCGGTGGACGCCCACCAGGTTTCGAAGCGCTTGCCCATTGCCGCCCCGGCGGCATGCGGGTCGTTCGCGGCGATCTTGAGAAGGGCTAAGTCTTCGCTGTACTTGGGAAATCGGGCCAAAGAGGCGTCGTCCAACCACGCGGTAATATTCGATCCGCCGAGCGATGAATGCACCATGCCAATGGGCACATGCACGCGTTCCTGCAACGCGGCGACGAAGTAATAGCAGGTAGCAGAAAAATCGGCGGTCGTTGCTGGGCCAGCCTTCTTCCAACTCACGGGGGCCTGGAAATAATCACCGGGCGCCAGGCCGGTCCGAGCGGCGATATTGACGTTACGGATCGTGTCGTTGGCGGAATTGGCAATGACATTGTCGTAATTCAGGCTGCGGGTCACCGGCACCTGCATGTTCGATTGGCCGGAACACAGGAAGACATCCCCGGTAATGGCGTCGCTCACATCCTGGCGACCTGACGGACTGGTGACGCTGAGCGTTCCGGTCTGGCCGGCGGCGACGTCGGGCAGGGTCAGGCGAAACCGGCCATGGGCATCGGCCTGGGCCGTTGCAACCGCTGTGTTGAAGGTCGCCGTAATCGCTTCGCCTGGCCCGGCTGTTCCGGTAATGAGGGCCTGATGCCGCGGCAGGACCATGTGATCCTGGAACAGGTCGTCCAGCTTCACCGGCATCGCCGAAGCAGCAGCGGCGGTGAACACAAGACTGAGGATAGGCAGGTAATGGATATGACGCATGAAATCTTCCCTGTTTTTTGGCAAGATTAGCACCTTCCCACCGTTTCGGCACCCTGCCTGCGCAAGACCGCGCCTCGCCGTTTCAGAGAACGAACAGGCAAGCCGGACAACAGGCAGGCGTCAGCCCATTTTCACCGTACGGATCGAAAAGGACGAGGCCAGTTTGGAGACGCCGGGCATGATCGACAGAACGTCGCGGTGCACGTCTTCATAGGACAGGCTTTCGCGCAGAACGATTTTCAGCAGATAATCCGCTTCGCCCGACATCAGGTGGCATTCTTCGATGGCGGCGCAGGCCAGCGCGGCCTTTTCGAACTTTTCAAACGTTTCGCGGCGCTGGTCGGTCAGGGTAACATGAACGAACACCGTACCCTGCTTGCCCTGGACATTTTCGGCGATGACGGCGCGATAGCCGGTGATCACGCCCTTCTGTTCCAGAATCTTGACCCGGCGGTGCGCCGCCGATGGGGACAAACCCACCGCCTCGCCTAGATCGGCGGAGGTGGCGCGGGCATCATTGCGAAGCACCTTGATCAGTTCGCGGTCAAAAGAATCAAGGTCGGAAAATTTATCGAGATTGGCCATGGTTTTGAGAATATCTCCAACACCTTGCCAAATCAACTTACAAAATTTCCAAACTTTACGCGCGTAATGGGATCATAATCAAGGAACAAACGAAACTAATAACATCAAAAACAGCGGAGCCCGGCCATGAAGATCAGCGTACCCAAGGAAATCAAGAATCACGAATACCGTGTCGGCCTCGTGCCCCATTCGGTGGCGGAACTGACTCACCTCGGACATGAGGTTTTCGTCGAAGCCCAGGCAGGTGCGGCCATCGGTTTTTCCGATGCGGACTATGCCGCCGCCGGCGCGACTATTCTGGCGACAGCCGAAGAAACCTTCGACATCGCCGATCTGATCGTCAAGGTGAAGGAGCCGCAACTGGCGGAGTGCGCGCGCCTGAAACCGACCCAGACCCTGTTCACCTATCTGCATCTCGCCGCCGACAAGCCGCAAGCGGAAGCCCTTATGGCGTCTGGCGCCACCTGTATCGCCTATGAAACGGTCACTGAACCGCAAGGCGGTCTGCCATTGCTTCGTCCGATGTCGGAAGTCGCCGGCCGCATTTCGGTCCATGTCGGTGCGACCTACCTGCACAAGGCCTTCGGAGGCCGCGGCGTTCTCCTGGGGGGCGTCCCCGGCGTTGCCCCCGCCAAGGTCGTCATCATCGGCGGCGGCGTATCGGGCGTCAATGCGGCCCAGATGGCAATTGGGCTGTCGGCCGATGTCACCTTGTTCGACATAAACCCGCATAAGCTGATCGAAATCGACCATCTGTTCCACGGCCGGGTAAAGACGGCCTATTCGTCGAAGGCTGCCCTGGCTGACGCTATCAAGGAAGCCGACCTGGTTATCGGTGCCGTTCTGATCCCCGGCGCAGCGGCGCCCAAGCTGGTGTCGAAGGCGCAACTGAAGACCATGAAGCCCGGCGCCGTGCTTGTCGACATTGCCATCGATCAGGGCGGATGCTTCGAAACATCGCACGCCACGACGCATCAGGACCCGATCTATATTGTTGACGGTATCGTTCACTACTGCGTGGCCAATATGCCGGGCGCGGTGGCGCGGACCTCCACCCTGGCGCTCAACAATGCCACCCTGCCCTTCGTGGTCAAGATGGCGCAGATGGGCGTATCCGCAGCCCTTGCCGCCGATCCGCACCTCAAGGCCGGGCTGAACATCGCCAATGGCCAGATTACCTACAAGGCGGTGGCCGACGCGCTCGACCTGCCGTTCGCGGCTTGATTCACGGATCAGGCCGCCATCATAGCCGCCGGCGTTTCCCCCGCTTCGGCGGCTATGTCACTTGTTGACTTCCGTCCACAGGCTCTGGGCGCGGGTGGTCGCTTCTGCAACCTGCGCCGGTGTGAGCGTCTTTTCCAACGCGTCCATGTCCGCCGGACGCTCGCCATCCTTGTTATAGCTATAGAGGGCAAACCAGACGAACGCCGTAACGGCGTCCTTTTTGACGCCTATGCCGTCGCGATAATCATGGGCCACGGCCAGCTGCGCGGTCGGCATGTTCATGCGCGCCGCCTTCTCGATCATCTCGAAACCCTTGACCTCATCCTTTTCGCCGCCACGGCCCGTCTGGTACATGTCCCCCAGCGACGCCAGGGCGAAGCCATTGTCCTGAGCCGCCGCCAACCGGTACCAGATCTGCGCCTGGGTGTAGCTTTGCGGTACGCCGGTCCCCAGTTCGTAGGCCAGGCCAAGATAGGCCTGAGACTCGGCATATCCCTGATCGGCCGCCTTGCGGAACCAGGGCAAGGCCTTGTCCGGGTCCGGCGCAACCCCTTGAGCCGACCGTCCGAAGAAGTAGATGTGCGCATACTGATGCTGCGATTCCGCCAGGCCTTGCTCGGCGGCTTTCAGGTGCCAGGCCAGCGCCTGCTGAATGTCCTGATCGACGCCATCGCCATGCTCGAACTGGGTGGCGACGAAATATTGCCCGACAGCATATCCGGCCTCAGCCGATTTCAGGAACCAGGTGTGCGCCTTTGCGCTGTCGTGGTCGCGAATGGTCGCGACGAACCCACGACAAAACATGGTGTTCGGGTTGCTGTCATCCGGCTTGGTGGCCGTGTCATTGACCTTGCCCCGGCAGATGTCGATGGCCTGATCGACCGTATCGGCTGCGTGTGCGGCGCCGGTCATCGCGAGGCCGGCCGCGAAAATGCTCAAAACTATGCGCTTCATGTACGCTCCACGGGATCGATGCTTTCTTTCTAGCATCTTTTTTTCCGCTGGCCATGATCCTGTTTCGACAAACCGGCTAATCTGGATAGGGCCACTTTCACCTTGCCGTATTTTTTTTGCTGCCTTAAGCCTGTCCAGCCGGGTTTTGCATCAAACTGTCGTATTCCGGGCTCATAGCGAAGCCTATCAAGCATTCAGGCAAAGCGTTCAGGAGTCTGCCATGTCCCGTTCCTCTCATCATATTGCCCGACTGATGTGCGCGGCCGCCTTAGGGTACATGGCCTCTGTACCGGCCCAGGCGCAGGAGGCGAAACCGCCCCGCAACATTGTCATTTTCGTTGCCGACGGCCTGCGCTACGGCATCGTCAATCCCGAAACAGCGCCGACGCTGGCTACCCTGAAGACGCAAGGGGTCGATTTTCAAAACTCCCATTCGGTCTATCCCACGGTCACCACCGTTAATGCGTCGGTCATCGCCACCGGGCATGGGGTCGGCGATACCGGCGAATGGTCCAATGCCCTGGTCCTACCTCCGCTCAAGGCCGAACCTGGCAAGGTCCATTTCATGGAAAGCGACCTGATCCTGAAAGAAACCAATTCGCTATACGACGGCAACTATTTCAACGAGATGTCCCTGCTGCAATTGGCGCGCGCCCATGGATACCAGACAGCCGCCGTCGGCAAGGAAGGCCCCGTCCTCATTCAGGATATCGCCGCCAGCGACGGGCAAAGCACGATCTTCATCGATGACAGCACCGGTACACACTACGAAAGGGGCCGTGCCGTGCCGCTGGATGCCAGCATCGTCGATGCCATGAAGGCGGCCGGCGTCGAAACCATGGCGCCGGATCGCGGCCTGAACCAGTCAGCGGGTGCCTACAACATGCCGGGTGTCCAGGTCGCCAACATCTATCAGCAGAAATGGTTCGTCAATGTCACGACCAAGGTGCTGTTGCCGCGCTTTACTGCGGCCGGAAAACCCTTCGCTCTCGTCTACTGGTCTCGCGATCCGGATGGCACCCAACACAATACGGGTGACAGCCTGAACGTCCTGTCGCCCGGCATCAACGGCCCGACCTCACTGGCGGCCGTGCGCAATGCCTCTGACAATCTCCAGGCCTTGATCGATACGCTTAAGGCCCTCGGCGTCTACGACAACACCGACATCTTCGTGACCGCCGACCACGGATTTTCGACCATCAGCAAGCAGTCGAAAACCTCATATGCGGCGCACCAATCCTATCCCGACGACACGGTGAAGGGCTTCCTGCCCGAAGGGTTCCTGGCTATCGATCTGGCGCATGCGCTCAACCTGCCCCTGTTCGACAACTACAATACGCCTATCACTGTCGCCAAGGGCGAACATCCGCACAATTCCGCCGCCATCGGCGCCGATCCGGCCAACCCGGACATCCTGGCGCTCGGTTCGGGCGGTTCGGAGCTGCTTTATCTTGACCCGGCAAAGGCCAAGGATCTGGCGCCGAAGATCATCGCTGCCCTGACGCAGCAGGATTATGTCACGGCCCTGTTTGTCGATGATGCACTGGGCGAGATTCCGGGGACCCTGCCGATGAGCGCCGTCGGCCTCAAGGGCGAAGCCCGCACACCGCGACCGGCCATATATGTCAGCTTTGCCGATTATGCCCTGCCGTCGTGCGTCAAGCGCTGGGGCAACCCGGAAGTCTGCTCGGTCATGGTCACCGACAGCAATTTGCAGCAGGGACAAGGCAACCACGGCGGCTTCACCCGCGCCAATACCCGCAATTTCATGGCCGCCATCGGCCCCGATTTCAAGGCCGGCTTCGCCAACACCACACCGGTGTCCAATGCCGACATCACGCCTACCTTGGCGCATATTCTAGGCTTTGACCTGCCGTCAAAAGGCAAACTGACCGGGCGCGTGATAGGTGAAGCGTTGCGCACCGCCCCTGTGTCAAGCGCGCCGGAAGCCGTCGCGCACGTTACACGCTCAAAACCCGCAGCCAATGGCTTTGTTACGGTACTGGAAAGCCAGAGCGTCGGCGATGAAGTTTATCTGGATGCGGCTGGGAACCCGGGCCGCGTGGTGGGCCTGAAAACGCAGAAGTAGGTATCGTCCGTCCAGCATCTCCTCAATTCCGCCGTTAGTTTTTTCTTGGCGAATTCCAAAACCTGCAACATAGTCTGTGCTCTGATAAAGACACGAACTATAAGCAGGAAGCGGAACATGGCCCGGACTATCCGGATACGTCGGATCGACGTCGATGAACTGGAAATCGTTCGCGAACTGGCGCTGGTCATCTGGCCGAAATGTTACCGTAACATCATCGGCCCCGACCGCGTCGACGCCATGCTGGCGGTCCTGTATGCAACCGATAACCTGGAACGCGAAATGGTTCAGGACGGCCACACCTTCTGGATCGTGCGCGTCGACCGAACCGATGTCGGTTACGCCTCGGCTTACCGCGAAGGCGGACGTTTGTGGCTTAAGAAGCTCTATGTCCGCGACGAATTTCGTGGCCTGGGCCTCGGCAAGGCCCTGATGGAAACAGCGCTTGAGCATTTCGCCGTCGAGGACGCGATAACTGCGCCCGCGATAGAACTGGCGCTCTATGTCAACAAGGATAATGCGCCGGCGATCAGTTACTACCTGCGCTCCGGTTTCAAAGTCGAAGCCGAGGTCCCGGTGCAAATGGGTCCCTACATCTTCACAGACTATGTCATGCAGCGCGGACTACAATAGTTAACAAAGCCTTAACAACCAACACCTCCAGTGCCTATATTTGGACTGCCTTATATTTACCTGTTATCAACTATACTCGCGGCGCGAGAAAAATAGCACTGTAACAAGCCTGTTATCGTATATTTATCAACTTACCCGCGCAGATATTCTGTGTTAAGGTGTGAATGTCGCAATTCGACCGGACGGTTACATATCCGCCCTAATTCCGCAAAAATTCCGGAGCCTATTAAACCGATCTGAGGACGCATCGCACACAGAAACCATGGAGTACCGCCATGACACTCACGCCCCAAACCCGTCCCATCGCCGCCTCTGAGCTGGATATTGTGCACGAGTTGGCTATGCAGATCTGGCCCAAGGTCTACCGCAGCAGCATAGCTCCCGATCAGCTCGAAATACTGGCGAGTCAGATGTTCAACCGCGATCGGCTTGAAGACGACATCATGGACCGCGGCCATGTCTATTTCGTCATGCGTGTCGGTCGTGTCGATGTCGGTTTCTGCTGCGCCCACCTTGAAGGCACGCGCATATGGGTGACAAAGTTGGCCGTCCTGCCTGATTTCCGTGGTTTTGGCTTGGGCAAGGCGCTGGTTTTGGCGGCCCAGGACTATTTCGCGCCTGCCGACGACCTTGTCATTTGTGTGCACAAGACACACGAAAGCGCTGTCAATTTCTGTCTGCGCAGCGGCTTCAAGATCGCCCGGGAAATTCCGTCGGATTTCGGCGGTCTGACCGATTATGTCATGCAGAAAAGCCTGCACCAGCCTCAAATGGCGGCTGCCTGATCAGCGCATAAGCTGAGCGATATCGGGACCGCCGAGCCAGGTCTGCCAGATCCACACCAGCGCGGCGTGCAGGAAAACGGATGGCCATAGCGAGCCCGTGCGATAGCGCATGATCGCACAGCCCAGACCGAGCAGGCCGGCGCAGACCAGAAAAACCGGTTGCAGGAATAGCCTGGCATTGGGCAGCAGGAGTGTTGCCTCGACGACATGCCAGAGCATGAACGTGACCACCGCCGCTCCGATCCATATGACCGGCTGCTGTATGTCCTTGTCATCAGGCACCAGAGCGCCTCGGAAAACCAGCTCTTCGCTGAACGCTGGGATGCACAGCACACTGATCAACCGAAGCCCCCAGCCGTCCACATGCGGTTGCCAGTGAATGAGGGCGCCCGCCACTCCCAACCCGGCGACGGACAGGGCCGTCACCAGCGAAACGGCCAGACATTTCAGCCATCCGCGCCGGTCCGGCCAGGTCGTGAGCGAACGTAAGATACGATGGATCATGCCTCACTCTGGCGCGCTTTTCGGTTCGGCGCCAGAGCGAATGCGGCCAGCCACAGCATCAGCACGGTTCCGATACTATCCAGAGCGACCTTACCGTACAGATCAAGGGCAGAGGCGCCGATGAACGATGCGAACAGGAAGATAAAATTGCTCAGTACGGCACCGTATATCATGGCGATGCTGTGCCACAGGCTCCAGTGGGGCGACGCCATCCAGCGCGGCACGAAGACGGACAAGGCCAGGATCAGGGCGATACCGCCGGTCAACGGTAAGGCCACCGGAACCTCAGGTCCGACGCCGAACGCCAGGATTTCCAGGGCAAAAACGCCCCCTATGGTCAGGACGCTCATGATCGCCAAGGCAATGGGATGAGGTGGCGTCAACGGCTTGGCCGGCGTGGCGATCAGGCGGCGCGTCGGGCCAAGAGCCGTCAGGATCAGTCCGACAATGAGGGCGACGGATATGACGCCATAACTCAGCGGCAGGCTATAGGGCGCCAGATGCTGGATATTGACGCGGAAGGCCACATTCCAGCCGAACCAGGCGGCATAAGAGGCAGGGATGAACAGGACCATCAGGATACCGACACCCCAGGCATTGAGCCATGCCTGCGCCTTGCGTGACGGGAACAGCATTTCGCACAGAGCAATCGGCGCGCAAACGACGAAGATGACCTCATATATCACAGCCCAGACCAGATAGACCGTATTCACGCCGAACAGGCGGCCATAGTCGGCGTGGTTCATCTGAATGGCCAGCGGGGCGAAGGAGGTTTGCTGGATAAGCAATTCTTCGGCTAGCGACAGCGCCGTCGCCAGCAGAACCAGGTTCAGCCAACCGAGCCGATATTTTCGCACGAAGAAGCGTATCAAAACCGTGCCACTGCCCCAGATCAGTACCTCGATGGGAAAGACGAACAGCGAGCTTACACGCGTCGCGCCAGGCAGCACTTCTGCGATCAAGGGTGCCATGAGCATCAGGGTTATCGCGGGCAAGGCCTTATAAACCCACGATTTTTTATCGTCTATTTGTGACATGAGGACTTTCCTTCTGAAATATCTTATATATAATTATCTTATGCCTAAGATACATTCAAGCGCGTCGGCCTTGGGCCGTGAATTGGCAACCGCCGTCATCACGTTTCATGAAACCGTGGCGCGCACCTTGGGCATGAGCGCCGCCGAAAGCCGCTGCCTGGGGGTATTGCGGGGCATGACGGTGGCAACGCCCGGCCAGTTGGCGCACGCAACGGGGCTGACGACTGGCGCGATCACCGGTATTGTCGATCGTCTGGAAAAGGCAGGATACGCCGCACGAACACCCAATCCGGACGATCGCCGCAGCCTTCTGGTCCATATCCGCCAGACGGAACAGATCGATGCCCAGCTTGGGCCGATCTACGGATCGCTAAGTCTTGCCATGACGAAAATGGCAGAGGGATATACGCCGGCCGAGCTTGAGGTCATTGGACGCTATCTGGGCGACACCATATCGGTTCTGAAAGGTGAAACCGCCAAACTTAAGGCGCCATGGACCTAACAGACTTCACTAAAACCTAGGACGCGGCCGCCAGCTTGTTCTGATGCGGTGTGACGGCGAATGTCTTAGCCAGGCCTTGCGCCTTGCTGACATCAAACAGAGACATGTCCTTTTTGATCGCCTTCACCGCCGCTGCCGCATCCTCGTCCTTCTGCGCCGCCGCCAGCAGATACCATTTCAGCGCCGTGACCCGATCCTGGCGCACGCCCATGGCATATTCGTACATGGTGCCCAGCTTGTACTGGCCGTAGGCATCGCCTTCTGCAGCCGCGCGGCTCAACAGGGGCAGCGCCTGGGCAAAGTCGATATCCACCCCAACGCCATTGAGATAGACAAGGCCAAGTGTCGCCAACCCGTCGGCACTCTTTTCCGATTGGCGCTTAAGTATGTCCAGACCGGCGGGGATGTCCTGCTTTGTGCCGCGCCCGGACAGATACAGGATGGCCACCTGCGTCAAGGCGCTTTCGGCGCCGGCATCGGCGGCCCGCCTGTACCATTTGAAGCCTTCGGCCTCGTTTTTTTCCACGCCTTCGCCGTTGAGATACAGATAGGCGATATTTTCCTGCGCGTCAGTCAGGCCCTGATCGGCGGCCTTGCGGTACCAGTCCACCCCCTTCGCGTCGTCCTTTTCCACGCCCTGGCCATGACGGTACATATAGCCCAGTTGGTTCTGCGCCCAACTATTGCCCTGCTGCGCCGACTTTTGCTCCCACTCGAAGCCGGCCTTGTCATCCTTGGTAACACCATCACCATTGAGGTAGGACTGACCGACATAGTGTTGCGACCACGAATCACCCCGTTCGGCGCCCTTCATGAATAATGGGAAAGCCTTGGCGTAATTCACCTCAACGCCATCGCCCTCATAATAGATCAGGCCGAGATAATAGTTGGCGTCGTCTTGACCGGCGGCGGCGGCCTTTTCAAACCAGGTCTTTGCCTTGGTGTAGTCGCGTGCGACCGGCGCGCCGTAGAAATAGATGTAACCCAGATTGTACATGGCCGTGGCGTTGCCGTGCGCAGCGGCTTTTTCGTACCAATCAACCGCCTTGGCGCCATCGGCCGCGACACCCTGGCCCGTCTGGTACATGTAGCCCAAGCTGTTTTCAGCCGTGGCATTGCCTTGCTTCGCCGCATTGAGCAGATAGGTCTGAGCCTGCTTGCCGTCGGCCTTAACGCCGTCACCGTCCATCAGCATATTGCCGACCCGTACCTGAGCGGCGACATCACCGCCGTCGGCGGCCTTGCGATACAGGGTATAGGCCTTTGCCAGGTCGGACGTGACGCCCTTGCCCCCTTCTTCATATATCAGGGCCAGATTGTACTGCGCGTCACCGTTACCCTGATCGGCAGCCAGGCTATACCACTTCATCGCCTCTGGCAGATCGGCCGCAACGCCCGAGCCGTTATGATAGATCAGGCCAACACGGTTCTGGGCGATAGCGTCGCCCTGCTCCGCACCGCGTTTCAACCATACCAAGGCCTGCGCCGCATCCTGCTTGACGCCCAGACCGCCGGCATACATCAGGCCGAGATTACGCTGCGCCTCGGCAAAGCCTTGTAAGGCGGCGCGGTGATACCACAGAAAGGCTTCGGCCTGGTCTTCCTTGACGCCGTAGCCACTGAAATAGGCGTCGCCCAATGCGTTGCGCGCTTCCGCAAAGCCACGGTCTGCGGCCTTGCGCACCCAGTCGATGCCCTTTGCCTGATCGACGGCAACGTCGCGCCCGTCCATGGCGGCCTTGCCCAACCAGTACATGGCATAGGGCTCACCCATAGCAGCGGCCGTTTCGTATTCGGCCCGCGCCCGCTTCATGTCCTTCTGGCCTGTCAGGCCGTATTCGTAAACGATCGCCATGTCCGTGTGCGCGGGGGCGAACCCGGCATCGGCCGCCTGCTGATACAAGGTCGTGGCATGCGCAGCATCGGCCGTGACGCCGGAGCCGTCCATATAGAGCCGCGCCAGGCCGCTCAAGGCATAGGGGCTACCGTTTAAGCTATGGGCCTTTTTGTACATGGCCATAGCCTTGGCGTAATCGCGCGGCACCGCCTTGCCGTCACGATAGGCGTCGCCGAGATTCAGGTAACCATCGCTATAGCCCAGATCGGCGGCCTGCTGATTCAGGGCGATAAATTTCGCGTAGTCAACTGGTACACCCAGACCGGCATAGTAGAGGCCGGCCAGGTCCGTCATTGCCTCCGGATCGCCGGCTGCCACGCCTTTTTCGAATATGGCCCGGGCCCGGTCCAGATCGATTTCGACGCCAATCCCGTCGCGATAGGCCAGCCCAAGGGCATCGGCCGCGACGTTATCACCGCCATCGGCCAGGGCCTGAAGCTCTTTTAACGGGCGGGCGCGGTAGGCCTGCATTTCGGCATAGGTCGGCGCCTTATGCATGGATGGTGTGGCATATGCGGAAGCAGCGATCAGGGCGATCGCACACGTCATGCTTAAAACTTGAACCCTCATACGCCCCTCGTTACCGACCCTGAGTGAGCATAACCGACACCGCGACGCTTGTCCTTACGCTTTTACGCCTATTTGTCCCCAGACAGACCCCTTTTGTCCCTCTTTAAAATGGTCTATGAACACTTACATGTGTAGAGCGTAGGGGGCGCGTTCGGCTGCCTCCCCGCATGGCATGGGCATCAAAGGGAGCTCCCCAACATGAAATTCACCCGCGTTATCGGTTTTATCGCCGTCCTCGGCGCCGCGCTGAGCCTGGCCGCCTGCGGGGTCAACAACATTCCGACTAAGCAGGAACAGGCCAAGAATGCCTGGGCCCAGGTTCAGAACGCCTATCAGAGCCGCACCGATCTTACCGGGCAACTGGTCAGCGTCGTCAAGGGCGCCGCGTCGCACGAAAACAGCACCCTGACCGCTGTCGTCGAAGCCCGTGCCAAGGCGACCTCGGTCAATGTCGACGCCTCGACGATCAATGATCCGGCCAAGTTCAAGCAGTTCCAACAGGCTCAGGACGGCATGTCCTCGGCCCTGGGTCGTCTGATGGTCATTCAGGAAGCCTATCCCAACTTGAAGGCCAATGAAAACTTCCTGACCCTGCAAAGCCAGATCGAAGGGCTGAACAACCGCATCGTCATTGCGCGCCGCGATTACAACAATGCGGCCACCGACTATAACCTCAGCCTGCGCACCTTCCCGAGCGTGATCTGGGCGAAGACCATGTATGGCGACAGCAAGCCGATGGAACTGTTCACCGCCGCTCCGGGCAGCGACAAGGCGCCGGACATCAGCTTCGACACGCCCAAGCCTGCCGCCGCCGCCCCTGCGCCGGCATCGAACTAAGCCAGACACCGGCAAAGGCCATCCAGAATGAACCGTTTTTTCAAACCCTTCTGGGTGGCTCTGGCTGTGCTTATGGCCAGCCTGTGGGTCAGTTCGGCCTTCGCCGATCCGACCTTTCCTGACCTGAACAATCGCCGCGTCGTCGACGATGCCAATCTGTTGTCGGAAGCGACCAAGGCAGATCTGACGGCCAAGCTGAAAGGCCTGGAGGACGCCACCACCGATCAGGTCGTCATCGTCACCGTGCCCGACCTGCAAGGCTATGAGATCTCTGACTACGGTTACCAGCTGGGGCGTCACTGGGCCATCGGCCAATCGGGTAAGGTTCAGGCCAGCAATGGCCAGACCTATAAGGACAACGGCATTCTGCTGATTGTCGCGCCGAATGAACGCAAGGTCCGGATTGAGGTGGGCTACGGCCTGGAGCCGGTCATGACCGATGCCCTGTCGTCAATCATCATCCAACGCGCCATCCTGCCGCAATTCAAGGCGGGGAATTACGAAGCCGGTATCGTCGCCGGCACGGACCAGATCATCGCCCAGCTGTCGCAGGATCGCGGCGTCGCCATCCAGAAGGCGCAGGCGGCTCAGAGCGAGGTCAAGAAAGAGGGCAAGGGCTTTCCCCTGCCCGTCATTATCTTCATCATTATCCTGATCGTCATGTTCTCGCGCGGCTGGCTGCCCTGGTTCCTGCTCGGCAGCCTCCTGGGAGGTGGCGGTCGAGGCGGCGGTGACTGGGGCGGTGGCGGCGGTTGGTCCGGCGGAGGCGGCGGAGGCGGTTTCAGTGGCGGCGGCGGCAGTTTCGGCGGCGGCGGTTCGTCAGGAGGATGGTAGGCATGGGCACTCTGAAAATCGATCATTCACGCATCAATGCGGCCATCGCGCGTGCCGAAGAAACCACCTCCGGCGAAATCACCTGCGTGGTCAAGGCAAAGTCGCTCGACTATGCCGAAACGCCCCTGGCCTGGGGTTTCGGTATCGCGCTGGTGACCCCATTCATTCTGGCCCTGTTCGGCATCGATATCGAAGACACGATTTCCGCGCACCTGCCCTCCGCCCTCGCCGGCTGGGAAGCCTCACATGCGGTCCTGTCGGACTATAATCATGTCCAGGCCCTGGCCATATATAGCCTGATCCAGGTCGCCATCTTCCTGATTGTCTATGCGATCATCCGGTTTTCGCCGCTAAAGCTGCTGCTCACGCCCAAGGCGACCAAGCACCGGCGCGCTCACGAAAAGGCCAAGGAGCAATTCTATGCGCGCGGCCTTCACCTCACCACCGGCCAGACCGGTGTAATGATCTTCTGCGCGCTTGAGGAACATTTCGTCGAGGTCATCGCCGACCAGGGTATATACAGCAAGGTCGATCCGTCCGTCTGGAACGAAACCATCGACGTGCTGCTGAAACATATCCATTCGGGCGATCTGACCACGGCCTTCGAAGCCGCCGTGGAAAAATGCGGCGCCGCCCTGTCCGCTCATTTTCCGCCGGATGAAAACAATCCCAACGAACTGCCGGACGTACTGATCGAGATTTAGGCTGCGATGCTATCGACCGGACAGGTTCTTTTGGCTTCATTTTACGCGTTTTAACACTGGTGTTACCGGCCAAAGGCGGTTAAAGACGCCGCCCCTCCCCGGAAAGCAGTCTTATGTCTCTCTATTGCGGTATCGATTTCGGTACGTCCAACTCCGCCGTATGCGTCGGCGATGGCGCGCATTTGCGTCTGGTCCCCATCGAAGGCGAAGCCGTGACCCTGCCGTCGGCAGTCTTCTTCAACTTCGAAACCGAAACCGTGACCATTGGCCGCGAAGCCATCGCGCAATATCTCGACGGCTATGACGGCCGGTTGATGCGTGCGTTGAAATCAATCCTCGGGTCGTCACTGATCAAGGAAACGACGCAGATCGGATCGGGGCGCAAGGACTTCCGCGCCATTATCGGCCTGTACATCGCCGAACTGAAGCGCCGGGCCGAAGCCTTTGCCGGCAGCCCGATCACCGAGGTCGTGCTGGGCCGCCCGGTGCACTTCGTCGATGGCGACCCGGATGCCGATGCCCGCGCCGAAGCCGAGTTACGCGGCATTGCGCAGGCGCAAGGGTTCGAGACCATATCGTTTGAGTTCGAACCCCTGGCCGCGGCGCGCGACTATGCCGAAGGCCTGAAAAGGGAAGATATCGTTCTGGTCGTCGATATCGGCGGCGGCACTTCGGACTTTTCCGTTCTGCGCCTCGGGCCGGGCACACGCGAAATCCTTGCCAATGCCGGCGTGCATATCGGCGGCACCGATTTCGATACCCGCCTGAGCCTCGATACCGCCATGCGCGACCTGGGTTTCCGCGGCAGGTACAAGACCGGCCTGGAATTTCCGACACAGCCCTATTTCCAGTTGGCGACCTGGCACCTGATCAATTTTCTCTATACCCAAAAATCCATGACCTCCCTGCGCCAGATTCATTATCTGTCGGGTGAGCGCGAAAAGACGGGCCGCCTTCTGGAAGTCATCGAAAAGCAGGCCGGTCACGACATCGCCAACCGCATCGAAAAGGCCAAGATCGCCTTGTCCGATGCTGCAACCACTATTGCCGACTTCACCGCCATCGATCCTGACTGGCGGCTTGAGATTAGCCGCGACACCTTGACGGCCAGCGTTGAAAAGGACGTGTCAAAGGTGGTCGCCGTGGCGCTGGAAACGGTGACGACACGCGCCGGTCTTGAGGCAGACGCGGTGCAGACCCTATTCATGACCGGCGGTTCGACCGCCCTGCCCGGCTTCGAAGCCGCCATGCAGGCCGCGTTTCCGAAGGCGCGCATGACCTATGGCGACCGCTTCTCTTCGGTGGCCAGCGGCCTGGGGCTGGCGGCGCGCGAACGATATAGCTCGACATAGAGCATAGCAGCGGCCAAGACGATTGACGGTTGCTCGGCGCTGCCGCACATAAACGATATGGATTTACGCACGAACGACTATCGCATCGGGTTTGGCGCCCAGTCGGCCTTTTTCGTCGCCTGGCTCAGAAAGAACGGATTCGGCAAGACTGCCCGCCGGCGTTTCCTGATCTATACCGGGATCGTCACCCTACTGCTGGCGCTGGGCATCGGGGCCAATATACCCGGCCTTCAGTCTGTCAACGTCGTCTCCGCTTTTCTGTACATTATCCTGTTTATCGTAAGCCTCATTATCGGCGCCCTGTTTGCCGCCATCATGGTCTTCCTCGTCGGGCCCATTGTTGTCTGGGCGTGGCAGGTCGTCAACTATCTGATCGGCCCCTGGCCGAAGCGTGCGCAGCGTCTGCGCTTGACGGACACCCGCGTCATCAAACAGGTCGGCGAAACCGAAAGCGGCCTGACCTGGAAAGAGGTGTTCGACCTGGTTGAAACCCGCAAGACGCTGCTGATCTTTACTCGGCCGAACAGCGCCCTGATTGTGCCCAAACAGGCCTTCGACACGCCCGAGGCCAGCCAGGCCTTCGTGGCCTACGCCAAGGCGCGCTGGATGGACGCCAAAAGCGTCTTCTGACGAAAAACTTGAAAATCCGCCTTGCATCGCCACATGTGTTAATGTATCAGCACGATAACACACTACCACGGTAGAACAGATGGCAATCGACGGCAAAATCAGCAAGCAGGATTCCGACGTCCTGGCACAGGCCCTGCTTGGGCTGGAAACGATCGAGGAGGTCAAGGCCTTTCTCGACGACCTGTGCACGCCGTCGGAACTGCGCGCCTTTGCCGAACGGTTCAAGGTCGCGCGGTTGCTCGACGATGGCCAATTGTCCTACCGCGACATTTCCGAACGCACCGGCGCTTCGACCACCACCGTCACCCGCGTCGCGCGTTTCCTGCGGGAAATGCCGCATCAAGGCTACCGGCTGGTGCTGGACAGATTGAAAGACAAGACATGACCGACCCCCGCCTCCGTATCGCCGTTCAAAAATCCGGCCGCCTGGCCGACCGCTCGCTCGAACTGATCGGCGGCGCGGGCCTGCGCGTCATGAAGGGCGCCAACGAATTGCTGTACCGGATCGAGAACCAGCCGATCGACCTGTTGCGTGTGCGCGACGACGACATCCCGACCTTCGTCGCCGACGGCGTGGCCGAGTTGGGCATTGTCGGCTACAATGTTCTGGCTGAACATTTCCCGGATCGCGATCTGGAAGAGATGATCGTGATGCGCTTAGGCTTCGGCTCATGCACACTGAAGATCGCCGTGCCCAACGAAGCGACCTATGACGGCCCGTCCTGGCTGAACGGCAAGCGGATCGCCACCTCCTACCCCAACATCCTCGGCAAATGGCTGAAAGACAATGGCGTACAGGCGGAAATCGTTGAAATGCGCGGCGCAGTCGAAGTGGCCCCTCGCATGAAGATCGCCCAGGCCATCTGCGACCTGGTGTCGACAGGTGCCACGCTCGAAGCCAACGGCATGAAGGCGACCGATCTGGTGCTGAAATCCGAAGCCGTGCTGATCAAGGCGCCCCACGCCCCGCCGGCCGAACTGGCCCACACCTATGACATGCTGCTGCGCCGTTTCGACGGAGTAACGGCATCGACCGGCGCCAAATATGTCATGCTGAATGCGCCGCGCGTACACCTCGACGACATCATCCAGATGATCCCCGGCGCCGATGCGCCGACCATCATGCAACTGGCTGGACGCGAAGATGTGGTGGCGGTCCATGCGGTCTGTCAGGAAAACGTCTTCTGGGACACGCTGGACAAGCTTAAGGCGGCGGGCGCTTCGGCGATCCTAGTCCTGCCTATCGAAAAAATGATGAAATAAAGGACGCCCTGACGGGCAACTGTGCGTACATGAAAACCTTTGTCTGGAAAGAGTTGAGCGCGGCGGACCGCAAGCGCGCCCTGGCCCGGCCGGAAAACCGGCGCGACGCCCGCGTGATCGATACCGTCAAGGCGATCTTCGATGATGTGGCAGCGCGCGGCTTTGACGCCGTCTCCGACTGGGCCGTCAAGCTCGATGGTCACGCGCCGGTCGAAATCACGCTCGACACCAAAACCGTAGACGCGGCACGGGCGCAATTGAGCGCCGAAGACCTGGCCGCTATGGAACTGGCAGTTGAAAATGTCCGCGCCTTTCAACAGGCCGAACTGCCCCAGGCCGGACCGCAGATCGCGCCCAAGCCCGGCCTCAGCCTCCAACGGGTTTACCGTCCGATCACCACGGCGGGCCTGTATGTGCCCGGCGGCACGGCCCCCCTGTTTTCGACCCTTATCATGACCGCTGTGCCGGCCTTGGTTGCCGGTGTGCCCAACCGCATCTGCGTCACCCCCCCGGCCAAGGACGGGTCACTTCACCCGATGATGCTCGCTGCCGGTGGCGCCTCAGGGCTCGGCTCGATCTGGCGCGTCGGCGGGGCACACGCCATTGCCGCCCTGACTTTCGGAGTGCTGGGCGATTATCCGGCAGCCGACAAGCTATACGGTCCCGGCAACGCCTATGTCGCCGAGGCCAAGCGCTACGCCACCGAACTGTCGGGCGGTCCCGCCATCGACATGCCCGCCGGACCGTCCGAACTGCTGGTCATCGCCGACGACACCGCCAATGCCAAGCTGGTCGCCGCCGACCTGCTCAGCCAGGCCGAGCATGACAAGGACGCTCAGGTGATCCTGCTTGCTCTGTCCGCCGCCATTGCCCAGAAAATTGCCACCGAGGTGGCCGCCCAGGTCGAACGCCTGCCGCGTGCCACCATCGCCAAGGCATCCCTGGAAGAGGCGCGCCTGTTCATTGTCCCGTCGCTGGAAGATGCCGCCGAGGTGTCGAACCTCTACGGTCCGGAACACCTGGCCATCCAGGTCGCCGACGTCGATGCCGTCATCCCCTTGTTGACCGCCGCCGGCACCATATTCGCCGGGACCTACGCCGCCGAAACCTTCGGCGACTATGCGGCGGGCCCCAGCCACGTCCTGCCGACCGACGGCGCCGCCCGCGCCTGGGACGGCATCACCGTCCGTTCCTTCCTCACCAGCTTCGTCGTCCAGCGCGCCACCCGCGAAGGCGCCGCCGCCATCGCCCCGGCCGCCGCCC
>NZ_AWGE01000022.1 GCF_000495815.1 Asticcacaulis sp. AC466
GCTGGCCCGCCACCGCGTCATGACCACGGCCGTCACGGGATCGCCCTGCACGCCGCAATATTACATCAGCGTGGCGGACGTTTACCTGGGTTACGGCGACTACAGAAACCATTTCGAAGGCCTGGCCCCGGCCTCACGGATTGGTTGGTCGCCGCTATGAAGGCATGGGCGGCCCAGGATGGGGGGCGTGAGGCAATGACCGGTAAAATCAGCGACGGCCTACATTTCGAGGCGGATAGATGATGTCATCGCTCTTTTCCGGGTCAAATCCCCGACACTGCTTACCCGCAACGGGCGATCCCAGGCAGTAGTCCGCATACCCCTCATCAAAGCGGCAATTGTTTTCATCCACCGCCTCTCCAATGCCTTCTATTCTTGGGTCATCAGAGAATATGTAAGTATAAAAGCGACGGCCATTAACGGTTCCACAGACGGCGTCATAACCTTTGAACATGTCAATGTCAGATGCAGCGAACTTAATTTTGGCGGTCAAATTGATTTTCGTCGTATGAAAAGGCGGACAAAACTGACCCGTTTGCCCCGTGCTGTCTGATATCAATTGCAACGCATCAGGCCGATTTGCAAACCGGCTCGCAATCTTCTCGTCAGCTATATAGTCAACCGCTTCCTCACACATATCATAACGCAAAAGCGCATAGGCATAATGCCTTTTGTAGACAAATCCCCCATTTTCAGCCATCTTTTTTAGTAAGGACAGCCGATCAGACTTGTCTATTTTTTTCGGGTTGTAATTTATATACATGAACATTTCATCGTAATATTTTAGGTTGCCCTTTAAAATCTCGTTCTTTAAAAAATCAGGCGTATGATTTACATGTCTGCTCCGCGCAGACAGAATAATATAACCCCCTAAAATGGCGAGACTGATCACGGCGATCACAGCCACCGCATACAATCTGATATCTCGCCTCATCATCATTAGGTTGAGCCCCCATCCATCGCGCGCTTCAGTATATCTCAGTTCCGGCTGACCATACTCACATCATTGCTGGGACCGAATGGACTGCTCACATCCGCACTATTGCGCCGGACTTGCCGATGCAAGGGCGCGACCACGCGGCTTGGCCAGGCCCACCGACAAGGCCCAGAAAAACGATAAGGGTCCAGGTAAACCCGTCAAAGGGCCAATACCAAACAGAAACGTAAATAGTTCGAAACCGCCGGCATCCCCACAGTTGTCATATCCCGTCAGCTGGCATTCCGTTCGCGCACTGATGGCACCGGACGCTATGTATAGGGCCACAACAGTCATTACGGCATAAACCGCCAGCAAAAAAATCACATCATCCCCTGGCCTTCCGGCGTCCCTCAGCCTGCGGACATACATGGAAACCTGCTGCGCCAGCAACGGCAAGCGAAACGGCAAAATCGCCAAGGTTGCAGGAACAATCCCCGCACGGTCCACCACCCAGATCCACAAACCGGCAAGGCAGACAGATATGGCCAAAAGCGCAGTCCAATTGAGCCAGAAACCTATTCGGTTAAGCCGGCCTTTCAGGCTGAAAAGACGTAAAATTGACTGCATGGCCCCCATCCATCGCGCGCCGTCGTATATATCTCAGTTATGGGTGACCATACTCAGATCATCATTACTGGGACCGAATGGACTGCTCACCAGCGCGCCTAGAATCGCATGGCCAAAAAAGAAGATGATCCCGATTGCGACTATCGCGCCTACGGCTCCGAACGCATAGCCGGGCAACATATCCCGGGTTATACGGCGTCGGCTGATGGCATTTTCCCCAAAGGCAGCGTTAAGGATCAATCCCCCAACAAACGCGATGCACCAAAGGGGAATATACAGATGCAACGCCGTCGATTGTAGGGCGTTGAAGTAGCTCAGGCCGCCATGATCAACGTGCGCATAGATGAATTCGCCCCCAGGCGCCCTTGGGGCGCTGACCAGCCATTTGTCTACGAAATGAAAAAGTGCGAACCAACTGGCTATAGCGCCCCCGCAAATCAATCCCCCAACGGCAACCAAAAACCGGTTCGGTGCCTTTTCAGATGCCTCCGTCATAGTCCCCCCTCATTCCCCGGCAAGGCTAGCCATCTACGCCTTTTGGGTCGGAGACTTGATGCTCCAGGCCATAAAAAGCGGGCAAACCCAGATCGCCCTCTTCGAGCGCGTCTTTCCAGTGCAAACCCTTATCGCGGTTATTCCTAATCCCGCTAAGCAGCATTTCGATGGTTTTCATGGCATTAAACAGGGCCTCCAACGGGTCTGAACCGGGCGCCCGCCGAACATTTTCATCGCCAATTTTAAACCAACAAAACATGGGTACACTTGACTCATCCGGCGCCCAAATCTTGACAGGCAACTCCCGGCCGTCTCCGTGATGGTACGTCCTTGTAAAGGTTGGCGGTTCTGACCTATTTTCCACTGTCTTCCTCAACCGAATTAGCTGGCTCACGTTCGGGCATCTGGAGGGTCGCAAGCATGAGGGCAGCCGGGAGTGAAGCGATTTCGATCACGCCCAATAGCAGCCAGTCGCCATCCAAATAGGCGTGAGGGCTCAGAATGCCAACGATCGTCAACATCAATAACGCTAAACCTGCCCGGGAATGCAGCCTGACCTTCCCGCCAATCCATCGCGTCAACTTAACAATGCCAAGCGTCAGGCCAAACCCAACGCCGACAACGACCGGGCTTAATACAATTAAGGCTGCCGCGTTGAGTCCATTTAAGCCGCTAAGGCCCGGCGTCTCTTCGAGGGCGATGAACGCCAACGGTGGCAGAGCGCAGGACAGCCAGCGTCCCTTCAAATAGACGGGCGACTGAAAGAATGACCGAGCCGTCGTTTGTTGAGACATTGCCACTCCGAAAGAGAAACGTGAACTGGGTTAGCCGGCGTTAGAAGCCAAGTTCAGGGCGAGATGGCCGGCAAGGTCAATCTATATGCCAATCACATGTTCAATATGTTCGTCCTAAAGATGATCTCGTCAACTGCTTATGCGCGTCCTAGCTAGAGTGGGTTGGCGTACAAAATAGCGACCCGGGACTGGCCTTTTCAGGCAAATCCGCCATACTTGGCACGGGGATGTGGGGGGATTTATGGAAAACAAACTATACCGTTTCCTTGTGACGGCGGCCCTTGGCCTTGCCACACCCGGTGCGGCGATGGCAGCCATGCCGCCCGACTGCACGCCAACGGATATCGCCACCGCCTTTCGGCCCGCCAGCGCCTCGTTTAGAAACGCGCGCTCTCCCGACGACATAGACAGGGCCTTCTCAGAGCTTGAGCCCTCCAGCGAATTTCCGGCTTTAGAAGGGATCATAACGGACCCTGAGATTTACTACCGGTTCGATACGACGACACAATTCGGCTTTCGGGCACAATTGATTGTTGGCGTAAACGGCCGCGTGCGCTGCTTTGCCCTCGCGCCCACATATGGCCAGACCACCCAGCCGGAATTGACGGCGCAGAGACGAACCTGGGCCAACGAGATATCCAGATGGCGATTTCGCCCCCTTGTCATCGACGGCAAGCCGACCGAGGCTATAGCGGACCTTGACGTCCGCGAATACGAGTTGCCGCAACGGGAAATCCCCATGCCCGACGGCGACGTACACCAGGTCACAATCATCCAGGACATGCCCTACTTCGGTTATCGCATAGAGGTCCACGGCGATGGCAGGGCAATCTACTCAGACACAAGCCCCTATTATTTTCTTGGCCCGCAAGCCTACACGGTGGACCCAAAATCGGTCGCACGGCTCCTGCATGAGGCGCAGGCCGCCGACTTCTGGTCCTTGCGGGACGTCTACCCGCCCCACGCCGAAAACAAGGGCCGATACATTTCCCGTATCGAAATCACATTGGGCGGTAAGACCAAATCCTTGACCGAATACGATCAAAAGACAGGCACCGGTCTGCCACCGGACGGTCACTTCCTGGCCTTTGGCGTGCGGCATGTGATCGATATGGGAAGCTGGTGGGTGCCCACGCTCGCGACCATCGACCAACTCAAACAAAATGGATTTGATTTCAAAACCGAGGCTGCCGGCCGTTTTCTGCTCCAAATCGCGGAAAACAAATACGTGAAAGACGAAGTCGTTCTCGCCGTTTTGGCATTGGGAGCGCCGCAAGATGCGTTTGGCATTTCCCAGGAAGACGGCGAGCCTCGCACCCTCCTTGAGGCGGCGCTAAGCGCCGGGAGAATCGATATTGCCGCGAAATTGGTCGCCGATGGCGCCTTGATAAGCGACGGTAAAATCGACCACGCGAAGGTTGACCGGGCGTTTCAGGCGGCGGTCGAATCCGGTGACTTGGTGGCCTTGGACCTAATCCTGCCGTTCCAACCGGATCTCACCTTCGCTGATCCGAATGCCGGGAATATTCCGGTCTCTGTCCTCTTCAAACTCCCGACCCGATATCCGGACGAGTCCGCACCTATTGATGTCGCGCAACGCCTTTTGGACCTGGGCGCCGACATAAATGCGCGCGACGCCGCCGGCCAGACGCTCCTGCACAGACAGCGGGATAATGAAGCCATGATTACCTTCCTTCTCGACCATGGCGCCGATATCAACGCGCTAGACAAAGACGGGGAAACGCCTTTGGTTTCCGTTTGGGACGAAGATATGACGCTTCTTCTCCTTGAACGCGGCGCAAATCCACGCCTGGGGAATACCCCAAAGACACTCCACCAGTTTTTATCGTCGGGCCAATGGCCACGCGTGGCTACCTGGCTGCGGGCGCACGGCTACGCGGATATCGTGAACCCACCCAAGGCAAGTTAGCAGGGGCAATGACCGCGCCAGGCCCAGAGCATACAGCCCCCTCGCAAATCGGGTTGATTTGTGCCTCACAATCTCTTATGAGGCCGGGTAGCCAGTCCCGGCGTGTCCCTGAATTCGGAAAGGAGAAAATCATGCGAGTACTGTTCCTCAATCTCGAAATCGATTTCCCTATCCATACTATTCAGGAACAAATTGCATGGGCAATTTCCTGTCGGGCGCAAACGCACGCCTGACCCTATTTAGCTGCGCACTAAGCGCTGCTTCTTTTCACCCTTCTGACGATCCGCATATGGGCGGCGACCGCGCCCTCCATTCAACCGATGTGCGCCACGCTCACGCGGGAGGCCACGCATGAAAACATGTTGTGAACTCACCCTGATCGGGCGTGACCGGGCGCGCTTCGACCCCATAGCCCTGGATCAGCTCGATGCCACGGCCCGTCTTGACGGCATGGGCCGGGTGGTTGGCCTGCCCGACCTCCATGCCGGCAACGGTATCGCCGTGGGCGCAGCCTTCTGGTCGCCCGACCGCATATGGCCGCACCTGGTCGGCAGCGATATCGGCTGCGGGATGGCGCTGTGGGAAACCAGCCTGGCGGTGCGCAAGTTCCGCGTGGGCCAGGTGGAACGCAAGCTCCATGGCCTCGACGATCCCTGGGACGGATCGGTCGAAGACGCCCTGGCCGCGGCGGGCCTGCCCATCGACCTGGCCAGTCCGGGTCTCGGCACGATCGGCGGCGGCAACCACTTCGTCGAGTTTCAGCGCATCGAGGACATCCTGGCGCCTGAACGGTTTGCGGCCCTCAATCTCAGCGATGACCGCGTCTGGATGATGGTCCATAGCGGTTCGCGCGGCCTAGGCCAGGCGATCCTCCAGGCGCAGATGGCTCTCACCGGCAAGCTGGGCCTGCTGGCCACCCGCCCGGACGCCAGGGCGTACCTGCTGCGGCACGATCAGGCCGTGGCGTGGGCCGTCGTGAACCGAACCATAATCGCGGAGCGGTTCCTGAACGCCATCGGCCTGTCCGGCCGTCGCTGTCTCGACATCGTCCACAACAGCGTGACCGAACACCGCACCGGCTGGCTCCACCGCAAGGGGGCGGCGCCGGCGGATCGCGGCCTCATCGTCATCCCCGGATCGAGAGGCGATTTCAGCTATCTGGCCGAACCCGTTCTGGACAGCGGCGACAAGGCGCTGTTTTCACTGGCCCATGGCGCCGGGCGAAAATGGAGCCGTAACGACGCCCATGCCCGCCTGTCGCGTCGCTTTCGGGTGGCCGACTTGCAGCGCACAAAGCTGTCCAGTCACGTCATCTGCGAAGACCGCCGCCTCATCTACGAAGAAGCCCCTGAGGCTTACAAGGATATAGCCGGCGTCATCGCCGATCTGGAGGACGCAGGCCTTATCCGTGTCATAGCAAGGCTTCGGCCATTGCTCAGCTACAAAACGAGGGCCCAATGACGGATATCATTCTGCATTTAACCTCCGGCAAGGGCCCGGAAGAGTGCCGATGGGTGGTGGCCCGCCTGGCTCAGGCCTTCACGCGCGAAGGGGCCAAGCAAGGGGTGACCTGCGAGGTTCTGGAGGCAGAGGACGACCTGCCGACGTCTCTGCTGTTGCGGGTGAGCGGCGATGAGGCCCAGGCGTTTGCTCGCGACCGCACGGGCACCATCCTGTGGGTGGGCGACAGCCCATTCCGCCCAGGGCACAAACGGCGTAACTGGTTCGTGGGGGTGGCGCCTGCGCCCTCCCCCGACACCGTGCCCGATTTGCGCGAAGACGATATCGCCTTTCAAACCCTGCGGGCCAGTGGACCGGGCGGACAACATGTTAACAAGACCGACAGCGCGGTACGGGCGACCCACCGCCCCACCGGCTTGGTCACGACGGCGCAGGAACAGCGATCCCAGCATGCAAACCGCAAACTGGCGATACTGAAACTGGCCATACGGCTTGAGGAACGACGTGCCGGGGCGCGTAAGGCGGCGCAGCTTGAGCAATGGTCCGCCCACCAAAACCTGGAACGCGGCAACCCGGTGCGCACCTATACCGGCCCGCTTTTCAAGCTTAAGCTGGCCAGATAGCGCACCGGCTGTCGCGGGACGCACCACCGCCCGCGACAGCCGGTTAGCGCCCCAAAGGCGACATGCACTGGCTAACTTAGGTAATTACTCAAAAGCGGAAGCAAAAAGCGATTACTGTAGCCTGAATAAATTTTGATGACGCCTTAAGCGAAGCTTCAAGCCTTATGAAGAGACTTCAGCGTGTTGGACAGCTTGGCCAGCAGACGCGTTAAATCTGCCTTTTCCGCGTTGGACCAGTCGGCAAGAAACCGGATCATCAGCCTTTCCCTCGCAGCGGTCAAAGCGGCCACCGTATCGGCACCTGTAGGAGTCAGCGCGGCCTCGTTGACACGTTTGTCAAGGCCAGGCTGACGAACGACCAGATGCATTGATTCCAAACGGGCGACTTGCCGACTAACGGTCGAATGGTCGCGGCCGACCTGATCGGCCAGGTCAACCACGCCGATAGACCCGGCCCGACCAATGCACGATATGAGAGGGAAAAGGGCGCGGTCCAGTTCAACTCCAGCCTCTTCAACCAACATAGCATCTTGGCGGGGGCTGTTCATGGCACCGACCACACTCAGCAGCGCCAACGCTAGCTCATCATTATGTGCACTATACACGCTTTACATCGCTCCTAAAGTGGCGCATTAATTACGTGTATTATGCACATACTAAGAGGATTCGCAATGACGTCTCCAGTTCTAATCATAATGGGTAGTGTCCGCGCTAACCGGTTATGCCCGCAAATCACTCGTTGGGTGGCCGGTATCGGTCGCGCTTCCACATCGCTTGAGTACGAGATCATCGACCTGACGCAATGGTCGCTACCCATGGATGATGAACCGCATATTCCGGCCGTCGGCCCCTACGCCAGCGCACTGACGCAGGCCTGGAGCGACAAGGTGACTAACGCATCGGCAGTAGTCTTCGTCACGCCGCAATATAATTGGGGCTATCCCGCAGCCCTAAAAAATGCCGTCGACCATCTATACCGCGAGTGGCATGGCAAGCCGGTGCTCATCGTCACCTACGGCGGCCACGGCGGCGGCAAATGCGCGGCGCAACTTAAGCAGGTGATGGATGGGGTAAAGGCGAAGTCTGTAACCCTGATGCCAGGCCTCGAACTCAGCGACGACATCATGCGCGGCGCCGTACTCAACAGCGATGTCCAATTTGCCGCGAAGGTTCCCATTATTGCCGATGCGTTCGCGCAACTTGCATCAATGATCCGCTGACTCACCAAACGAATGCCTGCAGATGGACATTATCCGTCTTCGGCTCAGCGCGCAGGAACCATCTTCGCCTGTGCGCCCAAGGCAGACATTCGTGTTTGGCCAGCTACGCTAGATCAAAGCGGAAATACAGGTTGTCAGAGCATTTAAAGCAAACGGCTTGGAAATATAGGCCGTGCTTCGTAAGGATTATGTTCTGTTACTTTTCACCGAGAGCTGCCCGCCATTCAGGCGCTTAGACTCGCCGAAAAGTGAGGCCGGAATAGATCATGACGCCTTCGTCGGTAAAGTGCACCAACTCACCCGTCGTCTCGGGTCCGAGACCGCCCGTAAACGCCCTGCTGGGACCGTCGATAACCAACGTATATGCGTAAGTTCCGGTATTATAGGCTAGTTTCATACTCAGCAGGCGCTCTTCAAGAATTTCGATTTCACTGAACAGTATCTGCTCAGCTCCCGGTATCTGATAGCCGAAATGATCATAGCGCCCAACGCGCCTTCGCCAAACGTCATTGAGCGGAGGTGTTGTGACCCGGTATCCCGCCTGATAATCGCCCTCCTCCTGCGATTGTACGAATAACACATGGTACGGACCAACATCAGCGAACCGATAGCGCTCACCGCCTTCCGCCTGAGATGGGGCGCTTTGAGTTTGTTGATAAGGCAGGAAGCTTCCATCTGACATCGGCTGAAGTCTGAGCGTACCCTCCGGCTCATGTAGCCACAGCTCGTTTTGCTCAAACGTGACCCTGGCAAACGTACGCTTGCGCGGATAGTCGCCAACGTGACGGACCAGCGCCGAAGGTGGCATACGAACTTCAACCGCCTTGGGGTCTGCCGGCGCCAGGTGGGAAACTGGACGAATGCTCGTCGGCTTAAGTCCATGGTCCTCAAGCACACGGAACGCAAATTCGCTTGCCAGCGCATTGCCGCCAACACTGTTGACCAGAATCGCCGCGGCAATTCCTAATTGAGGCATCAGGAGCAGTGACGCATTGCCAAAACCAGTGCTGCCAGCATGATACATGGCGAAAGCGTTGCCGTCCTTGAACATGAACCAGCCCAACCCCTTCTTATTGCTCTCTACCATGATGTCTTGGTTGGAGAGACGAAACATGGTTTGCACCGATTTAACGTCGAGCACCGGATTGCTTTTGCCTTGCCACGCCCGCATGAGAGCAAGCGCATAATGCGCCAAATCATCGGTGCAAGAATAGAGGCCGCCGGCAGGTTGATCACGCAATTCCAGGGGGGGCGTGAGACGGCCATCTTGATAGTAAAGCCGCGCGCGTGGCCGAAGGGAAGGATCGGTGACAAATCCCGAGCGTGTCATACCCAGTGGCGCAAGGATTCGCTCTTTTACATACTCTGGATAGGCACGCTGACTGACGCGCTGGATGACATTGCCAAGCAGGCTATAGCCAATATTGGAATAGAGGCCAATCGTTTGCGGCCATGCCGCCAGCGCCGTGTCGTTCAGCAAATTAACCACGTCGACGTAATTAGCGTCTTCAAGGCCTGTATCTTTAAAAATATCGCTTGGCAGTCCAGAGGTGTGGTTCATTATTGCGCGTACCGTCACCAGATTGAGGTCCGCACCGCGTGTCTCAATACGCAGGCGCGGCACATAATCGGTTACGGGACGGTCGATATCGAGCAAGCCGTCCGCCTGCAGTTGCATCAGCGCGAGGGCCGTGAAGGTTTTCGTTACAGAGCCGATTGGAACGAGGGTGTCGGACGCCATGGCAAGACCGTTCTCGCGATCAGCATAGCCAAACCCTTCGGACCAGACGACGCCGCCTGCTTGGACGAGTACGGCACTGGCACCGGTTAAGCGATTGCGGCTCATACTCTCACGGATAAGCTTACGGTAGGTCTCGATAAAAGGATTTTCCGACGCATGGACTGCCGATCCGCCGGAGACGCTAGCGGCCCCGGCAAGTGCGCATTTGATGAAGGAACGGCGAAGCATTATTTATCTCCCCTGACCGAAGGAACACGACTTCCCAGCCTGCATGAAACGCGATCGACGAACGCGATGTCAACAGCAGTGTAAATCGGCGCCTAAAACGGACCTCCAGTCCATTTCCCCCCACACTCAAAAGCAGAAAAGAACGTGATCCAACGATTTGGCGAGGTCTGCCCCCAGGTAGGCGCCTGGTCCCTATCTCACACCGACGTGACGGATCATTTTTCTGCGCTTGACCGCACGATTTGATAGGATAGTGGCATATGCCAAGACCCATAGGTCACAACGCAAGACGCCGAAAATGAAAGCTCTTAATCAGTTCATGACCCGTCCGCCACCTTGGCCCGGAACGGGACCTTACAAAGGCGCAGCCCTTAAGGCGGCTACGATCGTTGGCGTATGGGCGATCATTTTCTTGCTGGTGTCGATACAGATCGATATGGCCGCGCGCGTGAACGGCAAAACGCAACCCTTATCTCAAATCCTGCCAAGCAGTTTTCTGTGGTGCGCCCTTTGGGCCCTGCTAACCCCAACGACCCTATGGCTGGGGCGGCGCTTCAACCTGCTTCAGAGACAGGCATGGCCGCGGAATTTGGCTATCCATATTCTCTGCGGCCCCCTGACCGTCGTCGTCAACGCCCTGCTGTTTGTGGTGATCGGTAGCTGGCTTGCTTACGGCCAACCTGACGGTTCCGAAACGATCCATCTGCTGGCGCTCAAGCTATCCGCCAGCATGCACTTTAACCTGATGATCTACGCTCTTATCGTAGGGCTGGTCGCGTTGAAGGACAGCTACACGGCTCTGCGTGAGCGGGAGTCCAGCGACAACCAGCTTCGGACGCAATTGGCAAACTTGCAAAACACTGCGCCGCCCTCCACCAGCCTCATAGCGCGAGCGCACGGACGCACGCGCATTGTGCCTCTGGACGAGATAGACTGGCTGGGTGCCGCCGGCGCCTATGTTGAGGTCCACATGGGCGAGCGGACCGTATTGATCGATGGCTCATTAACCCGAGTGCTTGCCACGCTGCCAGTCGATCAGTTCGCACGAATCCACAGAACGTCGATTGTGCGGCTTGATCGCGTCATCGAGATTACGGGCACCGGGCGTGGGGACGCGTGGCTCGCGCTGCAAAGCGGACAGCGCCTGAAACTGAGCCGGCGATATCGGGACAATCTGGCCGTCTGGCTGAAAACGCGCCCGCCTGTGGCAAATTAAGTCCCGCTCAATAGACCAGAGTTTGCCGGCAAGGGCGCGCGATGGCTACCAAGGCTCCAAATGAAACAGGAAGCCTGCCATGCGTGCGAGACGTAAATTATGACTGGTCTAAACCCCAATCCCCTACCCCGGCCATTCGCCTCTTCTGCCGAAAATGCGGGATCGGACCAAGAGCAGGCCGAGGCCAGAACACTGACCCGGACGGTGATCGAGGAACTTAAGGAAACCGCCGCCGTCATCGCGATCGCCCTTCTTCTTGTTCTTGTCTTACGTTCCCTACTCTTCCAGCCCTTCACCATTCCTTCGGCATCGATGGAGCCCACTCTGTACGAGGGCGACTACATCATCATATCCAAGTGGAACTACGGCTATTCAAAATATTCCCTGCCGGTGACCTTACCCTTCCTCAAGGGGCGCCTGTTTGGCACGGCCCCCACGCGCGGCGACGTGGTGGTGTTCAAGCTTCCCGGTGACAATAAGAAAGACTTGATCAAGCGGGTCATTGGCTTGCCCGGCGACCGCGTTCAAATGCGACACAACCAGTTGTTCGTTAATGACAGTCCGGTGCCCGCCACCCGCGTCGGCCTGGTTCACGCGAATGACGCCAAGTTTTTCAACGGCACGGACACAGCCACCGAATACAGCGAAACGCTGCCGGGCGGGCGTCCTCATTTGATGCAGGACATGGTCGAGGACGGCGCGGTTGACGATACGGAGGTTTTTGTCGTGCCCGCGCATCATTACTTCATGATGGGTGACAACCGAGACAATTCCGAGGATAGCCGTTTCCCAATGTCCACCGGCGGCGTCGATATGGTGCCGGAGGAAAACCTGGAAGGTCCAGCTAAACTTGTGCTGTTGTCATGGAAGCAAGGCGCCAGCCTGTGGAAACCCTGGACCTGGCTCAACGTCCGACCGGATCGCTTCTTTAAGCCAATCAAGTAACCCATACCCACCAAAACCTGGAACGCGGCAACCCGGTGCGCACCTACACCGGACCGCTGTTCAAGCTTAAGCGGGCCAGAAAGCGCACCTCAGGTCGCTAAAACCCAACCCTACTAAACGCATCGTTTAACAATAAAATTGCCGATACAGTCATGTCAGCCAAAATGCGAACTGATATCCAGTTTCCGTGGCGGAGGCTTTAAAATGTCGACGATCAGCGAAAGAACCGACCTTCCCCGTGTCCTGCTCGTGGAGGATACGGCTGGCGAAGCGACGCTTATGAAGCTTGCCTTCCGCCGCTCGGAATTACCCAGCCAGGTGATTGTCGCCACATCGGCGGAACTCGCCCTTTCGATGCTGAAACGCGAAGGGAAATATGAAGCGCTTGACCTGCCCGACCTGATCCTGACAGATCTCAATCTGCCCAGAATGAGCGGTTTGCATCTGTTGAAGCAGGTCAAGGCGGACCCCACCCTGCGCAACATTCCAATCGTGATCCTAAGTACCACCGGCGAGATGGAAGACCTTCAGACGGCTTATAAAGACTGCGCCAACGGCTACGTCATAAAGCCGATAAGCCTGGACGACTATGACAATCTGATCGGGGTCATCCAGGACTATTGGTTCGGATTGGTGCAGACGATTCCGACCGATACGGGTCCCACAGATACGGGTCTTATCGAGTCAGAGGACGCGCCCCCGCACCGGCGCGCGGCTCAAGCTTAAGCGCGCCAGATAGGGGCGCCAAATGGGGGGCGTAGTCAGACGTTGAAAGCGGCCGGTGAATCGTCCACTGTCCGCCGGACGATTTATGGCTCAAAGTGAAATGGTTTGGTTCGCGTGCGTAAACTGAAGGCAGGGCGATGGATGTTGGCGCTTGGCGCCATGCTGCTGACGGGTCTGGCGGCGGACGCGTTCTGGTTCGAGCCGGAAAGCCTGACGGTCGATAGGTTCGACGTGCAGACGCCCTATTGGCCTCAGAGCACAGCCCCTATACGCGCCGTATTTCTCACCGACCTCCACATTGATCCGCTGCATATGACCCCGGCACGCGTTCGCAAGATTGTGCAGCAGGTGAACGCCTTACATCCGGACATCGTGCTGTTGGGGGGCGATTATGTCGGCACCGATTGGCTGACGGTGCACCGAATGCGCCAGCTTTGGGCGCGCTCAAAGGCGGACACGGCGCGCGAAGATGACGGGTTTCAGGCCTTAAGCCGGCTGTCGGCGCCGCTTGGCGTCTACGGCGTCCTGGGAAATCATGACTGTTGGTGGAGCTGCGACGAAGCGGCGCGTCAACTTCAAAAGGCGGGCGTGCATGTCCTGGTCAATCAGTCGGCCCGCGTCCCGCGCCCCGGTGGCGATATGTGGCTGGCGGGCCTGGCCAACCTGACGACCGGCCATCCGGACTTCGCACAGGCTCTGAACGGGGTGCCTAAGGGGGCCGCCGTGATAACGCTCATCCACGAACCGGACCCGTTTGGCGACCATCCGGAAGCCAAGCTGATCCTGGCCGGGCATACCCACGCTGGTCAGGTTCGCTTTCCGTGGATTGGCGCGCCGGTCCGAAACTCACGCTATTTGGAAGAGACCGCCAAAGGGTGGCTTACGCGCGGCGACCGCATTTTGATTGTCTCGCGCGGCTTAGGAGAAAGCGGCGTGCCCGTGCGTTTCGGAGCCCCGCCGCAGATAATGGTGTTAAATATACACGCCGGAAAAGCCGCAGCGGTATCCATAATCGGGCGGTCCTGATCTAGCGTCTGGGACATATCGATGTTTGGGACAACATAGGACGAAAGACGTGTCAAAAATACGGATCTACCAAATTGCAACACTTGGCGCTTTCTTTGCGTACATGATTTTACGTATTTACAACAAATCTATCGATGCAGCAGTAAGCCCCATGATAGTCGTGCCGATTTATACAATAATATGTGGCGCAATTTACTATATACTTATCGGAAGGAAATCGTAAAACTCATCGACAGTAAATTGCTCCAGAAAATATTATGGTGACTGACGCCAAGATCCTATGCTGTTAGGTCAGCAATCGCCTCAAAACGCGTTGCAGACCGGATAGGCAAAATTCAGCACGTTGACGGCCTCGAACGCGAACACGATAAAGGCAATCGCCGCCAGGCTCAGCCCGAGCCACGTTCGGTTGCGCCCCCATGTGGAGCCTTGTTCTTTTTACCGTTTGGATTGCGCACTTTGCTGCGCAAACCTTTTTCGGATGAGTTGGTCGTAGATTTTTTGGCAGGCTTCGCGGGAGGCGCGCCGTCGGCGAAGGCGCCCTTGGCCGTCGCTCTCGACGCCTTCTCCTCTGCATCCTGCTTATCGGCGGCATCGAGGATCGGCTTTATCACGTGTTGAAGCCGGGTCTGAAGGCGATACTTCGACAACTTGCCTGTAAAAGGTAATCGTCTAGTCAATTCGTCTGATACGGCTTTCAACCATGCCCGCTCCGGCGCCAAGGCATGCCGGATGACATCGTTCTCGTATCGCAGTTTCAACGTGTTGAATATATCTACTTGTGCCTCCCCGCCGACCGAAAGTATCTTTTCAACGAAGTCAATCGGCGCGATCCTAGCAAGGACGGGACGGTCGTAATAGAGGGCGTGCTGGAAGTTGTTGAACACCAGCTGCCGCGTGAACTGGCTAAGGTTTGAATCTATAAGCGCCATTAGGCCGTTGGCGACCTCGGTGAGCCGTTCCTCAGAAATCTTCGCCAGGACCACCTGATAATGGCGAACGATCTCGGCAAACTCAGGCGTTTCGCCGTGGGTATATGCGCGCCCTCCATAGCCCATTTCGGGCAGGAATGCGTCGGCAGAAAAGTCAGGTGCCAGATGGCGGTTATCGGAAAGAAAGTCGATATAAGCCTTGCACTCGCGGACGACGTCATCTGCTGTCTGGGAGATAGATCCGACCTTAACAAAGGCGAGCCTCACCCCGAAGACGTGGAACACCACCCCTGTTTCCACATACTCGCGGTTCTGAAAGGCGGCCTCCACTGCTGCACAATCGGCGTCGAAATCGGCGTCATTCATTGTCCAATAATGGTACAACCGCTCCCAAGGCTGTTCGGCACGCGGGCTCCTATAATGAGGACTGTCGTTCAGCTCGGCACGTAGCTCTTCCCAATCGAGACAACCATCACAAATTAGCGTGGCAAAGGTTTTCGTCGAGGGCACAGTGTTACGAAAGGGGAAGGTCGGGTATTTGGTTTTGAGATACTCATAGGTTTTGAAGTCGGGACGTTTCTTGGTGTCCGACAACATCAAGGACCGGATCGCTACGCCATCCAACTTAGCCATTTCACTCCTAGGCAATTTACCAAGCTTATGCTCCGCTACCAGAATGAAACAAGCACGGAATATTTCCATAACCGCTTTCTGGTTTGCCCAGTGGCAGCTTTCAAATGCGCGAGTCATGCGCTCAAACGTCTTCAGGCCATGCTTCAGTGTTCTCAGATTACCTGTTGCCGTTTCACGTTGTAGGTCGAGGATATCAGTTCTGTGCGCTATCAAGAAGTCCCGCGCCATGCCTTTCGGGAAGCTTTCCAGGACTGGGGCGAGCGTTGCTTCCGCATCGGGTTTAATTTCAAGAGTTTGGCCTATTAGCTTTTCTTTGATGGCGTCGAAGGCCTTGTCGGCAGAGGATTTTCCTCCTTCCTTCTCGTCACTTTCTGACTCGTCGCCCACCCCCCGGATTTTCGCGCTGTTTGCCAAAATGATGGCTTTGGAGCCTTGGTGCTCAACAATGTAATTTATATATCCGAGGACGATCGCCAGGTCGAGGCTGCTGCGCTCCAGGTCGTCGAAGATAAGGATGTAGTCCTTCGGTCGTTTAGCGCCCTTGGCGGCCGAATCCAAATCCGGAAGCGCTAGACTTAGGGTCCCATCGTCTTTACCGTCGGCATCAATGTCTATCTTCAGGGCTCCCTTCAAAAACGCCTTGCCAAACTTTGCGGCTAGCTTCATGCCGTCCGACGCCAGTACAGGGTGCAACTGCCTGAAAAATTCAAAATCAATCTGATCAGTTGAAGACATGCCATAGAGACTGACGAAGAGAGTTTCAGTCTTTAGTGAGGCCTTAAGGCGCTCCCTATACTCTTTGATGAGATAGGTTTTGCCCGCGCCCCAGGGGCCGGTGAGCAAAACCGCGTAGTCCGTCTTGTTGTCTGAGTCGCAGTAATAATCGAGGTACTCGAATATGTGAGCGTTGGGGCTGTTAGTAGACGACAACACAAATCTCCCTATGAGCATTGAAAACGTCAAATACTACGTTTAGTTGAACTGCGGGTAAAAAATTTGCTTGGAACACCGTCCCAGAGAAATAACAGCCAACGGCAATGTCCGCTCGCAGGCAAAGCGGACTTGTGCGTGGTCCATCCTTGCCGCAAAGAGCAGCCGAATGAACATCGCGGCGAATAAGGCTGCATAAACGCCTGCTCCAGTTCGTGAGCCAATTTGAAGTTGATATTATCCGGGTGAACGCCGTTTCCGATGAGGCACGCAAGGTCATTCCCAACGATAGCCGATCACGACGAAACTTAAGCATTTGGTTGACTTTTGCGATCGATATGAATACTTAAGCATATGGTTGAGCTTTCGATATCCCTGGACCGCGCCTTTCACGCCCTGTCGGACGCCACGCGGCGCGGCATGTTGGACCGCCTGTCGCGCGGTCCCGCCTCGGTCAGCGAATTGGCCCGGCCCTATAGTTCGTCGCTGGCGGCGATACACCAACACGTCCATGTGCTGGAATCCAGCGGCCTCATCGTCACCGAAAAGCACGGCCGAACCCGCCAATGCCGCCTCTCCCCTGAGGCTGTGCTGACGGTCGAAACCTGGCTAAGCGACCGGCGGCGCCTGTGGGAAGATCGCTTCGATCACCTGGGCAAGCTGCTTGAAACACCGGAAGATCAGACATGACCACGCCTTTTTTCCACGGCACCTTTACGCTCCGGCGCACCTGGGCGGCCACGCCCCAGCGTATTTTCCGCGCGTGGTCCGATCCCGCGATCAAGCTGCAATGGTTCACGGGCCCCATGACAGACTGGACATTGACCCGGCACACCCTGGACTTTCGTGTCGGGGGCACCGAGCTTGTCACCGGGCGTTTCAATACGAGCGGCATGGTGCCGCGTTTCGAGGCGCGTTTCCACCTGATAGAGCCGGACCAACGTCTGGTCTACGCCTACGACCTGCACCACAACGATCGGTTCCATTCCACCACGTTGGCCAGCCTGATACTTGTGCCCCAGGGCGATAAGACCGAGGTCGCCTATACGGAACAGATCGTTTTCTTCGATGGCCAGGACGGAACCGAAAGCCGCCGCCATGGCACCGCCTTGCAATATGATGCGCTTGACACCCTCCTCCACAATGGAGCCATAGGATGACACTGGACCTCTACGGCCACCCCTTTGCCAGCTTCGTTTGGAAGGCACTGATTGCGCTCTATGAACGCGATGTGGCCTTTACCTTTCGCATGATCGATGGCGACCACCCGGAAAATGCCGCGCGCATCGTCGAATTGTCGCCGACGGGTCAGTTCCCGGCGCTGATCGACGGGTTGCGTCCGGTCGTCGAAAGCAACGCCATCATCGAATATCTCGACCTCTATCACGGCGATGCGCCGCCGATGGTGCCGGCCGATCCGCGTGAGGCGCTGGACGCGCGCATGATGGCGGACATTTTCGATGACTATGTCCATAGCCCGATGCAGCGCATCGTCGGCGACAGCTTGCGGAGCGCCGGCGAACGCGATGCGCGCGGCGTGGCCGATTGGCACGCCATGCTCGAAAAGACCTATGGCTGGCTGGAAACGCGCCTGCACGACGCTTGGGCAACCGGCGACCGGTTTACGATAGCCGATTGTGCCGCAGCGCCTGCGCTCTTTTATGCCGACTGGGTCCACCCGATCGGCGACGCCTACCCGGTGCTGAAGGCCTATCGGGCACGCCTTTTGCGCCGCCCGTCGGTCGCCCGTGTTGTGGACGAAGCGCGTCCCTACCGCCACTTTTTCCCTCTGGGCGCCCCGGATCGCGATTGAGGTCAGGTCAAAGGGCGCGGACCTTAAGCCAGGCCGCGTTTGACCGCCTGCAATGTGGCCTCGGCCCGGGTTGAGATATTCAGTTTCTGGTAGATAGTTCTGACATAGCCCGCAACCGTGGGCGGGCTCAGAAGCAGGTGTCTGGCCACCTCCGCGATCGTCAGGCCACGGGCGAGCAGCGCCAGGGTTTCCGTCTCACGCCCGGTCAGATGGATGTCCGGCTGTTCGGTGACGGTATGCGTACGGAAGTGCTTGAGCAATCGCATGGCGACGGAGGGTGACAAGGGCGGCTCGCCCTGTGAAATGCGCTGAAGATAATGCACGATCATTTCGGGTTCCTGGTTTTTCACCAGATAGCCCCTCGCCCCGGCTGACAGGGCATCGAAGAGATGCACATCGTCGTCATAGATGCTGGACACGACGCAGGTGACGCCCGGATGGCTTTTTGCGATGTCGGAAATCAAATCGACGCCCGAACCGTCCGGAAGGCCCAGGTCGATAACCGCCAGTTCAAAGACGTGACCGGTCCTGGGCTTTTCGTCGCACAACCAACGTCTCGCCTCTTTCAGACTGCCCACAACCACGACCCGGATGCCGGGAAAGGCCGCCGTGAGCGCATGGGTCATCCGCACCTGGTTTGGGGTCTGGTCTTCGACAAGCAGACAAACGGATTGGGGCGTCATGCGTGTGCTTCCCTTTTGGTGGCGGGTACGGAGGTGAGCGGAATATCGAATGCGACGGACGCGCCGACGGTGAGCGTCTCGAAACGGACCTTGCCGCCCATCTGGCCAATCCGGTCCACCATGCTTTTCAGCCCCTGGCCGCCGCCCTGTCCGTCCAGGGCCGCCTTAGGAAATCCGGCGCCGTCGTCGGTCACACAGGCCGCCAACACCTGCCCGTCCAGCCGGAATGCCGCCGTCACGCCGGTTGCGCCCGAATGTTTGATGATGTTGGTGATTGCCTCCCGAACCGTCGAGGCCAGCGCCTTTTTCTGCAAGGCCGTCAGCTCAACAAAGGCTTCGTCTTCCGGCCATAACGGCCAGTCGAGCGCGATGTTCGCCGCATCGAGGCGCCGGACGGTCTCGTGACGCATCTCGGCAAGCGTGCGATCCAAGGGGGCCCGTTCGTTGACAAGGGCCGCCGCTATTTCACGAATGTCGTTCAGGGCGCCATAGATGAAGGGGCGCGACGCCTCGTCCGCCACGATCAGGCCGGAGACCAGCTTGGCGCCGACGTCGTCATGAAGATCCTGGGCCAGTCTTTGACGCTGCTCGGCCGCCCCGCGCTCATAGGCCGTCAGCCCCAACGCCGCCTTATGGGACAAACGCAACAGGTGATCCACCAGCGCGATATGGCGTGGCGCGAAAAGGCCGCGCCCGGACTGAGGATAAGAGATTTGCAGCGACGGCGTGTCGAGATGGGCCGGCACAAACAGGTGGAGGTTGTCCGGGTCGATACAGGTGGCACTGACCGGGACGGGAGACGGGGAGATGCTGAGCGGGACAAAGAGTTTTTGCAGCAAATCGCGCCACTGACCCTGACGTTTCGACATTTCCGGCTCGAACGCCATCTCCAGGACGTGCCCCATAAGTTCGGTGTCGCTAAGCGTTTTCGACCGCACGAACCGGCGCCACAACATGTCGCGAAAGGGCAGATAGCCGAAAGCGGTGATCAGCAAGGCCAAGGCCATGGCGGAGGTGTGCGCCATGCCGGCCAGATAGATGAGCCCCGCATCGAGACAGATGAAAAGAAGCGCCGCGGCCGTAAAGAAAAACACGCGTAACGCCCATTCGCCGACATCGAACAGGCGAAACCGGGCGACGCCCACGGCGATGCCGACGTACAGGATCAGAAAGCTCAGAAATATGAAGCTTTCGGGCATGGTGTCGAACTGCCCCTGAATCGCATAGGCCGCAATGGTTACGCACCAGATGCCGCCGCTGGCAATCACCGCAAGCCCCATCCATATCAGCGATGCCCGTAAATGCGGCGCACCCCGGGTGTTGTGAAACTGAATGGCGACGAGCCCGACAGCCGCAATGACCACCAGAAAGCAAAAGATGAAAAGCCCGGTGGGGATGCCCAGAAGGCGAAGCTGATCCAGGACCAGGAGGGGCACGCCGGCGGCCAGAAAGACCGCGTATTGACGGTCGGAGATGAGCGGCTTTGGAAAGAGGAGGAAGATGCCGAGCAGTGTCAGCCCGAAAAGAACCGTAGCCAGATGGTTGAGCGTAGTGAGTGCGGAAATCAGACCCGACGGCAAAGCCAGCGGCTTGGCAAAGGTCGCACTGCTTGACACCGCCGCGATGAGCATGCCGAACCCATTGACGGCCAGCCCCTGAGTCACCTTCTCGTCCGGCTTGAGACACCACACCCACCCGCCGACCAGAAAGGCCGTCAGGCCGACACAGAGAGACACCCAAAAGCTGCTGTCGAGGTCGGATAGGCACAGCGTTCTGACCGCAACTGCGGTTTCGAAGGCCGGTCTGCCCGCGGTTTGAAGCCCCACCAGGACGGACGGCCCTTTGAGGATATTCACGATCTCGTCCTGGCGTTTGAGATGCGCATCGACCTGCGCATAGGTTTCCAGCCCGTCGATTTGCGTCACCAGATCGGACGGCAGCACGACGAACGGCGTGGCCTGCCCCGCCGCCCTGAGGCTGATCACCGGCAATGGAGGATGGCCCGGCACCGCCAGGCTTAGCGTGTCGGTGCCGCGGATGAGGCCGTCAAGCGTCTTGCCCTGAAAGGCCAATCCGAAACTTAACGCCGCACTGAGAAGGGTGATCGCCAGAACCAGCCATAGTCTCCACGCGCGCGGCCTGCGGGACGCCGGAACGCCGGTCAGGTTCGATATCGAAAAGCGTTGCAAGCTCAGTTCCTGTTTCAGTGGCCCCACCCTCATAACCCTGTTTTTTATTTCATTCATCCCCTCTGTTCAGAGGGTGACGCTGAAAAAGTCCGCCCATAGTGTGCCGCCAATCTTACGGCGGACACCGCTTACGCACATCTATGGGGAACACACTATGAAACGAAGCTGCCAGATGAAACCAAGCGGCTTGCCCGCCCTGGCCGTCCTCACCCTTGCCCTGGCAATGGCCGCCTGCCAGCCGGCCCTGGCGGAAAAAGCCGTCTCGATCCAGAAGCCCGTCGATTTCGACCCCAATGCCTCACACGCCCAGGACGGCAACGCCTTGTTCTGGATGTCTCAGGATAATGGCGCCAGGGGGGTGAAAAAAGTCATCATTCCCTTCTTCCAGATCCAGTTCGTCGTGGATGCACAGGCCAATGCCACCGGCGCCGGCGGCGCCCACGCCAAGACCGTCGTCCATCTCGACGGCCCGACACCGGCGCAGATGCAGGCCATAACCGACGAGCTATATGCCAGCTTTGTCGCCGATCTTAAGGCCGCCGGGCTTGAGGTCGTCTCGCCGGAAGAGGCGCGCACCTACAGCGCCTTCAACGACATCATGGCCGCATCCAAGCCGTCGGGCGAAACCGTCAAGGGGATGAATTCGGTCCGCTCGCTGTTTTTTGCCCCCACCGGCATGAACTATTACTTCCTGCCGACCATGCTGCCTGACCTTGCCGGCGGCGGCTCGATGACGGCGATTGGCAATACCCAGATCGTTCGTAAGGAGGCTGACCTGATGAGCCAGTCGGGCGCGGCGGTGGCCGGGTTCAGAGCTGTCGTCGATTTTGCCTCGCTGTCGGCCAGCGATCGCCGGGGCTTACGCGCCCTCGCCCGCAATGCCAAGACCAAGGCCGAGTTCGGTCTGGTAATCAAACCGGCGGCGACCCAGGTCTTCCTGATTACGCCCAACGCAAAGGCGACCATGATCGACCCGCAAAACCGCCTGCGTCTTGAATTGCAGGCGCCCCTGATGATCGACAGCGACGCAATTCTGGCCGCCGACGACAATCGCACCAAAGGGCAGAAGACCGGCGAAATTCTGGGCAATGCGATAAGCCTTATGGGCGGCGTGGGCATGAGCAAGACCCAGTCTTTCGACGTCGTCGTCGATCCCGCCCTGTGGCAGAAAGATGTAACGGGCGCGCTCAAGGGCGTCTCCCAGGCCGCCACCGCCAGGCTTAAGGCCGGCCTGTGAAACCCTTAGCACGAGCAAATGTCATGCGCTTTTTCGCCCCCGTCCCCGTCATGTTTTTTGTCGCGGCTCTGATCGCCCCAGCCACCCCAACGGCCGCTCAGGACGTCAAGGCGCCACTGGACACACCCGAAGCCCGATCGCGCTGTTTAGGTCTGTCGTATGAAGTCAGCGCGATGATGGATCAAATGGAAAAGGATCTGGCGGCGGCGAGCAAGGCGGCCGGCGAAAACCCGACGCCTGAACAGGCCCAGAAGCTGAAAGACCTTGAGAGAAACTATGAAGGCCTGGCCTATGTATGGGCCAATCTGGCGGATCATTTCGAGGATGCGAAAGAGCCAAGTGACGATGTCAGAGTCGATCTGGCTCTAGCGACGAGTGACGAGCTGTTTGAGGACCTCGATATTTGCGACGCCCTCATGGAGGAAATCGATAAGGCAAGCGACACCAAAGCATCGCCAAACTAACCGCCTGATTTTGCACACGCGCAAAAGCCAGGACAGGTTTCGCCCCCCCCAAAGCTATGTCTTGAAACTGGCGGCAAGGCTTTGCAAAGGCCGCTTGATCAGCTCCGGCAAAACGATGCAGCCAAAGCCGACGACAATGACGTTATTGTTCATATCGCCAATCGACAGATGCTTGAAGGCGTACAGGCACCCAAGAAATATGGCGTAGAGCAATATCTGTTTGACAATAGGATTCATATCTTTTCCCGCCCGTAAAATATCACCCTGTTCGCGACACCCCAAGACCGGGTTTTCTCGATGCGGTGGTCAGATCGCCCAGCCGCACCTAAACGGGACGCGGAATAGGCAGTCAGGCCACATTCAGAGGTTTCAAATTGAAGGTATTGCATTGAATTACTGTTTGTTCTGCGATCGAACAGTTGTTGCATCACAGGTCCAGGTCAGCCAGCAGTTGACCATGGCTACGGATATCCTCGCTCTTAACGCTTGAAGATGCTGCCCCGTAACGACAATCCGAACGCCCGGCATATCGTCCGGCAATTGCTCCGGCCGGGATAAAGCATCGGCATCCCCTTGTATAGTCAGTGTGCCAAGGCCGAAAGGCGGATGATCGTAACTACTGGCTAGCCAATTTGGAAAGCGGTCCTCACCGAGGCTTTCCGAACCCAAAAGATAATACCGTTCAAAAAGCTTGGAATAGGTGGTGGCCGTATCCTTATCACGCATATCTGGTGGCAAATAACGCACCAATGGCGCAGCCAATGCGACACGCCCCGGCTTGTGCTTTAGATGGCGATAGAGTGATGGTGCCCAAGCGCCACCGAAGCTTTCAGCGAGTAGCGAGACACGAGGGTATTTTTTCGATAGCCGATCAATCTGAATGGCGGCTAGACGCGCATCCTTTTCAAGAGAGCGACCGCCCATCCCACTTAATCGACGCGCTTGCGCCACCGAGTTTGTCGAACCGCTAGGATCCACCGTAACGACATCGTAGCCTTGGTCTAACAATTCATTGAGACTTTCCCAAGCGGGATCAAATGATGAGCTGGAGGCTGGCCCACCGTGCAGAAAGACAATAAGGCCATTGGCGCCTGAGCCGTGATAGAGGCGCATGGGAAGCGCCCAGCCTTTTTCCCCACCATCCCAGATAACGGGCGCAGCCGCGCTATGCGAAGAAATATCGGTACAACTTTGCGCCACTGCCAAAGCATCCCCCCCGGAAGTCGCGTCATAAATCTCCGAAGTAATACCCCGACCCAACTGACGCAGGGCAAACGCGGCACGCCCGGAGTGGGAAGAAATACTGATGCTGGCGATCGCGCCATGCAGCCTGTTTACCTCAGACAGGACTTTCTTTTGAATGGCGCGCGACACAGGATCAACGGCAAAAAGTAACACCGTCGTTTCGCTGTGAATGCCGACAAGCAGGCCGGTATCGGTATCTATGATCGGCCAACTGCCATTTTCAAACCGCTCTATTATCCTGCGTTCGGGATCGTTCGCCGGCGCGTCCTGCAATAGTGACACATTGTTTTGGCCAATAAGCCATCGATTTCCTGAGGCTGACCTTAAAACAAATGGTAATGACCCGCCTTCTTGTCCTGTGAACGTCGACAGTATGTCGGCATTTGCCGTGGGCTGATCTTGTGACAAAACAAATAGGCCAAGGTTTTCAGGGCTTTCTCCCACCAAAGTCGGATGGTTGGAGCGATCAACGACGAAATTTGTCTTGCGGAATTCCTGTGCAAATAATCGTGGTCTGGAGAATATTCCCGTCAGCCGTTCAAGTTCGGCGGCTGGCTCTGTCGTGGTGCTGGACGTTGCAATGGTAAAGCTGTGAGGTCCCATCAGGTTATCCGCAACCTTGCCGACGAGCTGCTTCTCCAAGACTTCCCCCGCTGCGATGCGGAACGAAAACAATAGACCGTCACCATTGATGACAAAGAGCGTCTGGCCATCCCCACTCCAATAGACCGAATGGACGGTCGGGCTCGTGACGTAAAACTGGGTACTTTTGCACCCTGCCGTTCTCTTAAGCAGGCAATCGGCGTCAAGCGCGGCTATGGTAAAGTCATCGGCGAGCTCACGCGGGCTGAGGCCTATGTGAGGGTTCGTCGGATGCCAGGCAATGAGGCTATGTCCGCCCGGCGATAAGGCGACGGCATACTTTGCGCAGCTGTGATCGGGCGGCACAATATAGATACCGCCTGATTGCAGAATCGGGCTCCCGATATCTTGCGCGCTCCCGGTAACCACAGAGCCGGATAAGCACAGCGCTCCCACAAAGGCGAAAAGCAATCTACGCATGTTCTCCCCCGTAAGCGCTTCCCAGACCCAAGTTTTCTTACGTCACCCCCATCGCTCTTTCAACCCTGGAGAGAGCCGGCCGTCTGTTGTGCGCCCAAGCCAGACATGTCTACGCCCCCAAGCGTACCGGCACCCAGGCCTTTCGTTGAAGACCATCAGGCGCCCCGAAAATCACGCACCCTGAAAAGACGTCCCCGTAAGCGCTTCGGACATATCCCACAGGCGAGCAGCCGCGGCGAGGTCCAGCCCCTGTGGCGGCACCTTGGCCAGAGTTGGATAGCCGCGCGTTTCGCCCAGGCTATCGGGGCCGTAATAAGCGCCTGACCTGGCCGCAGGAGACGTCGCCGCAAACAGGGTCGGCAGCGCGCCCTGCCACACCGGCTGGAATAAAAACCACAATAGGGAGCGGATGAGCCCCATCGCGCTGCCGCGTCCCGGCGCGTTATGCAGCAATTCCGTGCGGGCAATTCCGGGATGTGCAGCGATGCTGGTGACGCCCCAGCTTTCGGCAACCGAACGTCTGTGCAGTTCGATGGCAAACATCAGGCAGGCCAGCTTGGACTGGCAATAGACCGGCATAGGGCGGTACGTCTGTCTCGCATTAAGGTCGTCAAAGTCGATTTTCCCCTGACGGGCCGCTATGCTGGACAGCGTAACGACACGCCCCCCACCCGTCCTGAGCAAGGGCATAAGTTGGCCGGTCAGGGCAAAATGTCCGAGGTAGTTGGTGCCAATCTGCATCTCAAAGCCATCCTCGGTTTCCTGGCGTTTCGGCGGCACCATGACGCCGGCATTGTTGATGAGTATATCAACCTTATCCGTCTGGTCATGCAGGCGACGGGCAAATGCCGCGACCGAGGCCAGGCTGGCAAGATCGAGCGTTTCATAACGAATCTGGGCCGATGGCACGGATGCGTGAATGCGGGCTACGGCCTCAACCCCTTTCTGCGGATTGCGTCCGGCAATAATCACCTCGGCGCCGGCGCGCGCCAAGGCAAGGGCGTCTTCAAACCCCAGCCCGCCCGTTCCCGTGACAATCGCCAGCCGCCCACGTTGTTGCGGCATGTCAGACGCCATCCACTTAGCCATGATCTCATCCTTTGCAAAAAAGTCGCACTTGGTGTAAAATTAATATTACACTGAGTGTAATTTTACAACCGATAAAATAATGAGCAAAAACAGTACGGCGACGGCAAAGGCCCCGGGTTTGCGTGAACGCAAACGTCGTGAGACCTTGCAACGCATTACGGATGCCGGAATGCGCCTGTTTATCGAAAAGGGGTACGAGGCCACTACCCTTGACGATATCGCGACGGCGGCGGGCATTTCGCGACGAACCTTTTTCTATTATTTCGATTCCAAGGACGAGATCCTGCTGTCGATGCAAAGCACGATGGGGGACATGATCGTTGCGGCCCTACGCAAGCAGCCGGACAATATACGGCCAATCGAGGCCGTACGTAATGCGGTCATCGAAATCTGCGCCCCGTTCTCATCGCAGGAAATGATGGCCATTGACCGGCTGATGCGCGCAAACGCGGTGGTTCAGGCGCGCAAACAGGCGAGCTATATCCACCACGAACGCACACTTTTTGACGCCCTTTGCGAGAAGTGGCCCGGCAAGGACCGTGAGACGGGGCTGCGGATCGTGGCCATGCTGTCGATCGGCGCCATCCGCCTGTCAACGGAGGCCTTGAACCGCGAGGAGGGCAAGCGCAGCCTGGCGGAATTGCTGGCAGACACATTCCATGCCCTGGAGAGGGAGCTTTAATATCGGGCCGATAGCCCGGCAGGCCATAGCCTCTCCCCCTCCAGACCTCGGCCCCATTATGGTGTCAGAAAGCTGATAAGCGCTTCGATTTTGGCGACGTTGCGCCGGTGCGCCGGCACCACCGCCGTGATCGGAATGAGCTTCGTGGTCCAGTGCGGAAGCAGGACGACCATCTCACCGCTGGCGATTTCGGGCGCGAACAACCAATCGGGAACGTAACAAATGCCCATGCCTGCCAGGGCCGCGGCGCGGATGGCTTCCGAACTGTTCGATTGCAGATTTCCGGCGATGCGGACAGGAACGGCCCCACCGTCGGGACCGACAAATTCCCAGCTATTGTTGGTCGGAAGCTCGGTATAGCCAATGCAATTATGGTGTTTCATATCCTGGGGCTGACCCAGTTCGGGCAAGGTGACGCCGATCCGCTCGGCATAGGATCGCGCGCACAGCAGAAGGCGGCGGCTTGAGCCGATACGGCGCGCGATCAGGCTGCTGTCGGACAGGTCGCCCAGTCGTATGGCAAGGTCGATCCCGCTTTCGATCAGATCGATAAAGCCGTCATTCAGGTTGAGGTCGATCTTGACCGCCGGATTGGCCTCAAGGAACGCCGTGACGCGCGGCATAAGAACCCGCCGCCCATAGCCCACGGAGGTCGCAACCCTGAGCCATCCGGTGAGTTGCCGTGTGCCGCTTCGCACCAATTCCTCGGCCGCGCCCAATTCGGCGACCAAACGGCGGGCTTCCTCGAAATAACGCTCCCCGCCCTCCGTCAAGGACAAGGCCCGCGTGGAGCGGCTGAGGAGCTTGACGCCCAGATAGTCTTCGAGGGCCGCGATCTGTTTGCTAATCGTACTCTGCGTCGTCGATCGCTCGCGCGCCACCGCCGAAAATGAGCCGGATTCGACGACCCGGACGAAAACCTGCATCGCGCTCAATCGGTCCATGACCCGCTCATTCATTCTATTTAGGCATATATCTTAGTCGAAAAGATAGGCTACATTCCATTGTGGCACAAGCTATCTTCGTGGCGAGCTTCAGCACAGGAGAGCCCACAATGACAATCTTCACCGTTCCAACCCGCGATGCCGTTTCCCCCGCCAACCAGGCCATATTCGACCAGTTGCAAAAGTCGCTGACCTTCGTTCCCAACCTCTTCGCCACGTTCGCCCTGTCGGAGACGGCATTGGGGACATATCTGACCCTGCAAAATGCCAAATCGTCGCTCAGCGGCAAGGCGCGTGAAGTGGTCAATCTGGTCGTGAGCCAGGTCAATGACTGCGAATATTGCCTGGCCGCGCACACCATGCTGGGCAAGATGGCCGGCTTCAGCGATGCGCAGATTCTCGAAATCCGCCAAGGCCGGGTGTCATTCGACGCCAAGCTTGACGCGCTCGCTCTCTTTGTCCGCGAGACAGCGCTCAAGCGCGGCCATACGGATGCGGCCACGACGCAGGCCTTCCTGGACGCAGGCTGGAGCCAGGGCAACCTGGTCGATGTCGTGATGGCGATTGGCGACAAGACCATCAGCAACTATTTGCACGCGGTCACTCAGATTCCGGTCGACTTCCCCGCCGCTCCGGCCCTCTAAAACCACCCTTGCGGCTCGGTTGCGGCCGCGATAGCCCTGAGTGGCGGCGCGGGCGCGCAAACCGCCGGCATGGATCAATGCCTATGCCAAAGCGGGTTAGGGTCCGGCCTTTCGCGGCGACGGCGAACCTAAATGTGTCCGCGCCTTGCCGGGGGTGACGATCCCTGCAATAGTCGGAGGAATAGACACGTCGCGACACAAATGGACGGCGAAAAATTTGGGGGGATATCCGATGAAATCACTCATACTGTCCGTCGCCGTGGCGCTGGCGGGCGCGGCCAGCCTTCCGGCATTGGCGGCGCCGGCGCCCGGCGTCGCCGCAGACACCGCCCGGCATCGGGTTATCATTCTCACCGACATCGAGAACGAACCGGACGACAGCGAGTCGATGGTGCGCCTCCTGCTCTATGCCAACCAGCTCGATATCGAAGCCCTGATCGCCACGACCTCCGTGCACCTGAAAACGCGGGTCGCGCCCGAAACGCTTCAGGCCGTCATCGCCGCCTATGGCAAGGTTCAGCCCAATCTGCTCAAACACGAAACCGGCTTTCCCGACGCCAAAACCCTTTCGGCGCGCGTGACGCAAGGCCTGCCGGTCTACGGCATGGCGGGGGTTGGAGCGGGTAAGGATTCCGGCGGCTCTGAGCGCATCATCGCCCTGCTCGACGCCCCCGATCCCCGCCCGATCTATGTGTCGGTCTGGGGCGGCGCCAACGTCCTGGCCCAGGCGCTCTATAAGATAAAGGCGACCCGCAGTCCGGCCGAAACCGCGCGCCTGATCGCCAAATTGCGCGTCTATACCATCTCCGACCAGGACGACACCGGCATCTGGATGCGAAAGACCTTCCCCGACCTGTTTTACATCGTAAGCCCCGGCGGCTACGGCAATGCGACATGGGGCGGGATGATGGCGGTCGAACCCGGTCAGGACAATAGCGAGATCAGCAATGCCTGGCTGGCCGAACACATTCAGCAAGGCCACGGTCCGCTCGGCGCCATGTATCCGGACGTCGCCTACGGCATGGAAGGCGACACGCCGTCCTTCCTGTCGCTCATTCCCAACGGGCTCGACGCGCCGGAACACCCCGATTGGGGTGGCTGGGGCGGCCGCTACACCCTCTATACGCCCGACCGGGCCACCACCGATCCGACCGGCTTTACCGGCGGCGTGCCGGTCGAACAGGAGCCGCGGCCCATCTGGACCAATGCGGTGGACGATTACACGCCGACGCTGGCCAATCCCTACGGCCGCACGACCAAAGCCGCCGAAAAGACAGCGACCGGCTACAAAATAACGATCTGGCGCTGGCGCAAAGAGTTCCAGAACGACTTTGCCGCGCGCATGGACTGGACCACCAAACCCTATACCGAAGCCAATCACCCGCCCGTCGCCCGGTTGGGCCACGCCGACCACCTTACCGTAAAGTCCGGCCAGACCTTTGGCCTGAGCGCAAAGGGCAGCAGCGACCCGGATGGCGACAGCCTCAGCTATCAATGGTTCCACTACCCCGAAATCGGCGACTGGAAGACACCCATCCCCATCTCCGGCGCAGACAATACCTACGCCGTCTGGGTCACCGCCCCCACCGTCACCGAACCGAAGACGGCGCATTTCATCCTGAAGGTCACCGACAAAGGCACGCCACCGCTCACCCGCTACAAACGGGTGATCGTTACCATCACGCCCTGAGGGTAAACCCGTCTACACGCGCCGCCCCAAACATTGTCGAGAATGCAGAAAGGTTTTACTACGAAGACTCTATACGGTTTGGGGGCGCTGATGACCGATAATTACGTGACCGTTTTCGATCTTGTCAGTCATCCCGAACGTATCAATCCATCATACGTTTTCTTCGCTTTATTCATCTCAGCTGGCCTTGTCTGTCTCGGGATCACCATCTCTAAAAGCCGTCATGAACGGAAGATTTACTGGGTTTGGGGTATTTTCAGCGTCTTCTTTCTGACTTTCTCCTCAATCGCGGCGATTTATGATGCATCCTGGGCTTTCGATGCGCGTCATAGGGTTGAGAACAAAACATTTCACGAGGTTGAAGGATGCCTGGATGTCTTTCATCCGGGTTCTGAATATTCGTCCCGTTCGGAGGACGGACGTGAATACTGGGCCATAGGCGGACAGCGCTTCGAATACAGTGTGGGCGATGTTCGCAACGGCTATCACAGGCCTGAAGCGGCAGACGGATTTGTACATGCCGATAGCCGAATCCGTGTCGCTTTTGTGCCAAGCTATTTAAGCGGTGGTAAGGAAATCGTCCGACTGGACGTCATTCAGCACGCCTGCCCCGCCGCGCCCGATCCCGGCCCCCCAGGCATTTGAGGTTCTCTGGCATAATCTAATCCGCGCCGTCTGGGTCGTCGCGCTTGACGTGCACACTCCCTGCCAACATTTCCAAAAATACCATGCAGAGAGGCCTATCTCAAGGTCAATTAATTCTCGCGTCCTCCGTCGCGCGGTTGACCAAACTGCAACTTATGATACTCAATGCAGATTGTTCGGGGGAAATATGACAGCTCTTCAAGATCACAGATTAGACGCACAGGCGATCACCGCTTGGATAACCTGCATGACAGCGGCGAGCATTTTAGCGAGTATTGTATTTGAGGTTGGATATTTGAAGGGTCTCCATTTGGATACTAATCAGGTTTCCCTGAGCTTCAGTGATCTGTCGATTGGTACTTTGATCTGGCTGCCTCGAGTCGTTCCTTATGCGATTGTCATATCAAGTACGCTAGCCGACGATCTGACGGGCCGCGCTTCTTCAGGGCTGAGCCGGAAATCTAAAATTATTTTCGTGGCGATCGTGGGCGTGACCATGCTTTTGATTTACGCTGCGCTTGGATCGCAAGCGGACCCCTTCGTGACCTTGTGTTATTTCGTTTTTTTCGTCTTCGCCTTCAATATACTCCTCAATAGCGCATCAGTCGTTGAATTGCTGCCGAAAGGAGTGCGAGTGTTGCTGAATACATTCGTTCCGCTTCTCTGCATGCTCTACATTTTCGCATACAATTCAGCACCCAAGGTGCCAGCCCCACTGACATATTCAACGGTAAGGCTTGAAAAGGGAGAGCTCAAAGGAGCGGTCCTGAGGTCGTATGAGCGGGGCTATATTGTCTACGACGGCACTGCGCATTTCGTTTCCCGAGACAAGGTAACTTCAATCGATTTGACACATCACACATCTGATTTGGTAGGCATTCCATGTCGGTACTTCAATGTATTGTGTCCAGCACGCCACAAGACGCAGAAATGAAAAAGTAAATTTGCTCTTCTTCACCTTTAGCCGGCTGGCTATAGCGACCGCTAACCCCGTAAAGCTTGAAAAGGGATGAACCGCCCAAGATTTTCTAAAGACCAGTTTATAAAAGTTACGCGGCCATCTGTTCAGTGTCGAGAACAAAATAGCACATTTGTTCGGCCTCAGCGGGAGGTGTATTGCCTATAGGCTAAATAAATTTTCGGTTATTTTTTCGCACTCAAACTTCAGATGATAAAAGCATAGATTTCTAGGCATGGATAAATGATAAGACTGCGCATTCGTCGGGCACTGATTAACTTTGGTGCGGCGGTTTTAGCCAAGCTGCCAAAATTGAGTGTTTCTGCGTGGCTGACATTTGTTGTGCCATTCGCCTTAGCGACCAGTTTTATCATTTCCACGGGCCCGTACTTCCAACAAGCGATCCTGTCTTCCGTTAGCAACAAGTCGGCAAATATTTACGCGGCCGTAAATGGAAATGCTATCGCGCTTTCCGCATCGCTGTCAGATTGGCTTCAAGGAGGTTTTTACTGGCCTTATCTAATTTGCGCCGGAGCAGTATCGTTTATTTCAATTTACGCCGGAATTGTAAAACGTTGGCTTTTTCTAATATTCATTTCTGCATTTGTGTCATTAAACATTATGGACGCACTGTCGTCCCTATTGCCCAATCCTCCCGACGTCGAATTTTCGATGAATGTAATATGTAATCTCGTCGGCAGCATACTTATTTCGTTTTTGGCGGGAGCGAATTTCTGGCTCTACCGCCTCGTCAGGCTTCATTCCTCCAGCGTCAAAATTATTTCTCAGTTCGCCGGAGCTGCCTCGCTCATAGCTTTTGGCGTACTCATATCTGCCGGTTGCTATCTTGGCTACGAACAGTTTTTTGCCAATTTACCCATTCAATTCGAGTTTTTGGCTAAGGCGCCGGTGAGCGGGTGGATCGTCGAACCAACAAACGGTAAACCATTTAATAGCCTCATCCCAGGCGTCAAATTCGATGGATACTCTCGCACATCAAGTACCAAAGGAGGTATAGCTGGTAGTTGGACTAGAGCAGCCGCTTCGCGAGACTATCGACTGGAGGCCACGCTATTCTTAGATTGTGCTCAAGACGAACTTTTAAAACTACCGGCTGGCCGTCCTGGCTTTGTGACGGACAATGTTAAATCGTTTCGCTTCGACATTGATAGCGGGACAACTGAAATTGTCGCCAAGCCCGAAGGTCTGTCCAAATTCAATTTAAAAGCCGAAAAAGCGGCTTCATATACGCTTAATCAGGAGGAAGGCGGGAGTCTTGGTATTATCCACTTCTCCGGTGACAGCAGTGAATACGTAGTAGCGGGAAATGATAAACTTCAGCTCTGGGCTCAGGTCTCCCTGTTCGGTCCTAAAAATAAGAGCTTTACAGTGGTTCCCAGGGATATCTCATTTACGAGCAACAGCAGGACCACCAAATTTCGATTCCATAGAACGGGCAAGTGGAACGGAAGTGCTCCGTTAAGGTGCCGGAGGGGGGACGACGAGGATTTGTTTAATGCCTCAAACAAAAATGAGTACGTTAACATATATGTGCCGGACGCAATTCTGGTGACAATAATGTTTAATCTAATACCAGACAATACAATCCCCGTTATGTATTCGGAACCAGAATATAATCTAAAATATAGCGGCTTCGATGGCTGGACGGAGGTTTACATCAAAAAGCCTCAAAATTTGCAGAATGATGGGGAAAAACCGATCGGAACTGTCTCGGCAACTGGAAACATCAATAATCTCTATTTAGATGACATCCAACTCCAAGTGACACCTGCGGACACATTGTTTTTTATTGGCGACTCGAACGCACAACTATTGAAAACGGGAGAATTACATGTCGCGGGCAAAGCAAAGGCGGCCTGGAAAAACAACTCGCGCCTAAACAAAACTAAATGGGAGAAATTACCCACGGAGTGGCAGTTGGCCATAGGGGGAGTTTTGGCGACGCTATTGAGTTGGATCGCTGCTGTAGTGTGGTTTCAACGGGCTAAAATTCTCTTGTTCCTAAATGCTAACCCGAAGCAAATTTTCCAATAGCCGCAAACATCACTAGCCTTCACCTCATTCTACATTCCGACAGACAACTTCACACAGAGCGTTTCGGTGATGACGTGGATGGCTCCACTTCCTGCATTCAGGCGCACCGCACCTCAACCTAGCCGTAAGAAAAGTCAGAGACATATTCTTGCTCGAATGGCATCCAAGGATGAATATGATGAAGCATCACCTCATCGGCCGCATGACCTTCTTCGTAGTTTGATACTACTACTGCCAGCCAGCGCCCCCCCACAACACCGCTTGACTCTATTTCGATGTTTAGCTAAATACAAATCATGAGCCTCGTTTTCAAAGCCCTGTCCGATCCGACCCGCCGCCGTGTGCTGGAGCTGCTCAAGTCCGGCCCGATGAGCGCCGGTGAGTTGGCCGGTCACTTCACCGTGGCCAAGCCGACCCTGTCCGCCCATTTCGCCGTCCTGCGCGAAGCCCGCCTGATCACCTCCGAAAAGAGCGGCAATTCCGTCATCTACCAGATCCAGATGTCGGTGCTGGAAGAAGCCCTGCTCGGCTTCGCCCAGGCCTTCGGCTGGCAACTGAACACACCTGAAACGCCTACCCCCGAAACACCCATAAAGGCGCCCCGCCCATGAGCCCGAACCGTCCTGCCGACACCGCCGTGTGCCACCCTCTCGTAAAGCCCCTCACCCTTGCCTCCGCCCTCGTCGGCCTGACCGTCCTGGGCGTCGGGATCGCCAGCAAGCTCGGTGTCATCGAGGCCGACATGGCCAAACGCATCTGCGGCATCGCCTTTGGCGTCCTGCTCGTGGTGCTCGGCAACTTCCTGCCCAAGGTCGCCCGCCCCATCGGCGCCGATGCCGATCCGCGCCCGATCCGCACCGCCGAACGGATGGCCGGATGGTTGTTCGTCCTGGGCGGGCTGGCCTATATCGCCGCCTGGGTTTTCGTGCCCCCCGGGCTGAACCTTATGGCGTCGTCCGTTGTCGGCCTGGGGGTTTTCGCGGCGGCTTCGGCGGTGTGGCTCACCCTGGCGGGCCTGCCGCGTCACCGCCCCTCCTCGGGAAATCCCCGCGCCTATGCCGCCCGCCGCAGCATGTTCGTCATGCTGCACGCCGTCTTCTGGGCCTTCGCCATGTTCCTGGCTGCCGGTGTATGGGCTCAGCCGGTCGTGACCTACATGATGCTCGGTTTCGTAGCGGCCAATGGCGTGCTGCTGAGCTGCCTGCGCCGCCCGCGCCTCCCCCAAGAGCCTGAATCAGCAGCCTGAAACCTTTCGGTAGACAGCCGCCACAAGTCCACATAAGTTTGGCCGCATAAGCTTCCCTTAGGACAGACCCACGCAGGACCACGATCATGCCCGTAACCGGTATAGGCGGCTTCTTCTTTCGCTCAGACGACCCGGCCCCGCTTTCGGCCTGGTATCAAACCCACCTGGGCATCACGGCCGGGTATGAAGGCTGGCAACAATCGGCGGGGACGACCATCTTCGCCCCCTTCCCCAAGGCCACGGACTATTTCCCGGCGGACAAGAGCTTCATGCTCAATCTGCGGGTCGATGACATCGATGCCCTGATCACCTCGCTTACGGCGGCGGGCATCGCGGTCACCACCAATCCCGAATGGGATACGCCGGAAACCGGCCGCTTCGCCCGCCTCTATGACCCCGAAGGCAACGCCATCGAGCTTTGGCAACCGCCAGAAGACTAAACCTCCCGAGCGGTCATGACACGCATCTCCTTGCCATAAGAAAGAACTTTACAAAATAAAGCTCTTTATGTAGAACCCAGCCATTGCATTGGACCAAGGGAGAGATCGTCATGCGTAACGGAGTCATTGTCCTGAGTGTGTTCGCCGCCATATGGGCGTTCATGGGGCTGCATATAGCGGGTCAGCCGCTGTGGGCGCAGTTCGCACCGCTTGTCGCGTCGTTCATGCTGATCCTTCTGGCCGTGACGGCGGGCCGCAATGTCCCGGCCCCGTCGCCGGAAGAGCGCAAGCGCGTCGGCCGCACGGTCATGATCTGGAGCGCCATCGAAGGCGTGGCCATCTTCGGCGGCATCAATGTGCTGGTCAATATGGGCCACGCCGAATGGGAGGTCGCCTTCATCGCCCTCATCGTCGGCCTGCACTTCTTCCCGCTGGCCATCGGCCTGCGCGCGCCGCTCTATTGGCTGACCGGCCTGGGCCTGATCGGTGCGGCGGCGGCGGGCGTGGCCTTGATGCCGTTCGGCCCGGCCCAAGACACGGCCATCAGCCTCGGTTGCGCGGCGGTGCTGTACGTGACGGCGGTTATCGTCACCGCCCGGATGCGACAGAAGGAGATAGCGGCGAACGGATAAAGCCGCCCGCCCCTGGCCTCGGGGACGCACGTCAGAATGTCACCAGGTCTCCATTCAGCGGCAAGGCATCACGTACCGGCCGCGCCGCTGTCGGCGTCAGATGGAGGTCGGTATCGCGGTTGAGGACATCGCTTTCCGTGCTGCGGCCTTTGAGCGTGAACCCGTCGAATACGAACGGCAGCCCCTGAGATTGGCCAAAGCCCGCTGTGTCCGAGACATGCATATGAAGGTGTGGCGCGCCAGCCCCGCCGGTAAAGCTGAGGTGGCCGAGCACGTCGCCCCGGTGGACTGTGGCGCCGATTTTGACGGTGACGCTGCCCGGCCGCATATGGGCGTAATGCACAAAGACATGCGGCGCGATCTCCAGGATAACGAAATTGCCGTAAAGGGCCTTCGGCGTCATCTCGCTGGCCACCTGTGGCGCCAGCATCTTGTGTTCGGGCACCCCGTCCTGGGCGCCACGTACCACGCCATCGGCCACGGCAAGAATTTCGGCATCGTAGCCCGCCCAATCCGCCGGCTGGCTATCCCCGAGTTTGTCGATGGGCACGGACACGGCGTGGCCGCGTGAATCCAGGCCGAAAAAGTCGATAGCGTAGCGTTGGGGAATGGTCAGCACGCCATTTTCAGCGACCAGACTGCCCCAGTGATGCGACTGGGCATTGCCCGGGCCTTCGTCCGCCAGCCAGAGGCCGCCGCGCAGAGGCGCCCCAAGCCTCACCGGCGGTCGCGTTTCGACGGCCACGGGCACACCATCGACCGTGTCCACGGCACCCGTCGCGGTCCTGAATTCGAGGTGATGATAAAGCCTGGCCGGGACGGGCGTCCCTTTGGGAAGGGTCAGCCAGACAAGAACAAAGGCGTGGCCGCCGCCATTAATCGCAAGCGTCTTGTCGTCGGCCAAAGCTGTCCCCGGCGGCAGAAGGGAGGCCAGCTCATCTCCGGCGAAGCGCGCCAGGGTCCGCCGCCCGTCCGCATCCATCACGTCCACGGCGGCGAGCTTCAGCACACCCGTCGACGTGTAGACATTGGTGATGTCGAGTTCGTAGGCCAGGTGCTGGGCCCCATCGCTGCCGGTAACGGCCTGCGGCGTCGCCAAGGCATGCACTTCCACCTCGGCCGGCGCAGCGAACGCCATCGGGGCGCACATCGCCAGACAGGCGCTCACAACCAGTGACATCACACATCCAGGCTTTGCCATCGCGCCTCGCTTTCACGCCCGACCTTATACACTGGCGCGATCAACGCAAGCCGGCTTACGCCTTCCGTCACCCTCGGTTGCGCGGCAGCGATGCGTCTGGGGCGATGCGTCTGGGGCGATACACTCTCGCTAAAAAAAGGACAGAATTGCGTGCGTCTATGCGCATCATGTGAAGGGTCGGATGAGCCAGATGGCAAATCTCTTTAAGACATGCGCGGCACTCGTCGCCCTGCCCCTGGCCTTCGGCGCCGCCCAGGCAACCCCTGCCATTCCCGGTTCAGATGCGGGCGTCGCCGAACAATGCCTGAAGACGGCGGAGAGCCGTCTCGCTCCCGCCGATCTGCTCCAACGACTGGACGATTTTCGCGACAGCTTATCCGGTGATAAGCGGGCCAAGCTGGACCAGGCCCTGCCCCGCGCCGCCGATGGCGGGATTGCGCGCTGTTCCGCGACAGATACCAGCCGGGCGTCGTGCGAGAACGGCGCGTACCTCAAGGCATTGAAAGTCACGGGCCTGTTGCCTGACTTCGCCACGACAATTTGCCCTGTTCAAACGCATTAGACTACTGAACCTCGCTGTTTGTTGACATCAACCATCGCCTAAGCGCCTGCTCGTCCCACCCTTCACTCTGCGGAATCTGCGCAATCTCTCGGCCCTTAGGACTGAAGATGTAAAAAGGGTAGCCGCACCCTGACGTCTCGTGACACGCATGCTGTCGCGTCAAGATATTGTCGCGATAAGGACCGCTGATGAACACGCGGAGATCTCCGCCGCCGTACGCGATAAAGCGCTCCTTGCCGGTTCGCACATTCACTCTATGGACCGCGCCATCTGTAGGCGTCGCTGACGTAGAAAAGTAGACGAACCGGCCATCACGTGAAAAATGCGGAGCGCCCGGATCACCAAGGTTTCCGCTGGCAGGCTCTAAAGAAAATACCGAAGGCACCAATACGCGCGTCTTAAGATCGCGACAATCGCCCAACCATAGGGCAGACCGCTTGGTGAACATTTCATAGGGCACTTGTTGAACAAGGACACGAACGAAGACCACTGTATGCCCATCCGGAGACAATACCGGCTCTTCGTCTTTTCCCTCACGGGACAAGGTGGACGATTTCGCTCCGTTCGCGCAAACAATATTGCCGTGGACCGCAGAGACGCTCGCCCTACCGCCAGCCTGAGCGCTTCCGGCGATTACCAGCATCCAAGCCAGTCCAACACCTGAGCACCATCGACCAACTATCTGGCGGCAAGCGGCCTCTCTTTTCATGCTAACGCTCCCAGCCCAAAAATCGGCTTTCGCAAGAAACACGGTAATTTTAGGCTGTAAACTCATAAAGGGCCAACGGCAGGGATCGAACCTGCACCCAAGCGCTTGCTTGAGATCGCTGTAGCGATCTGTCTACCAATTCCATCACGCTGGCCGGTTCATTATATTCGGATTTCACCCAAAGAAAAGATTCCGCCGTAAGCTCTTCGCACATCGCTTCCCCGCACAGCATTGCGACCTCCGTTTCATTGCGGCATTCTCAGCCGACGAACCCAGACCCGACAAAACGGACACCCAATGACGAATGACCGCTCCAGATTCATCCCCCGTGGGACGCCTGAATCGGCGGCCATGGTGGCGGCCGTAAGCCGGGCCTGGCAATTGACGGCAGCCATCAATCGGCTGCCTTATGACGATACGGACCAGGTTCGCGCCCTGTTTGGCGAACTGATAGGCACGGAGCTGGATAAGACCGTAACCCTCGTCCCGCCCCTGTACGCGACCGGCGGAGGCAACACCCGCATCGGTCGCAATGTCTTTATCAATCAGAACTGCACGATGTACGACCTGGGCGGCATCGAGATTGCGGATGACGTGATGATCGGCCCGAATGTCAGCCTCATAACCTCAGGCCATCCCGTCGCGCCGTCACAGCGCCGAGCGGGCGTGACGGCCAGCCCCATCGTCATTCAGCGCAATGTATGGATCGCCGCCAACGTGACGATCATAGGCGGCGTGACAATCGGCGAGAATGCCATGGTCGCCGCCGGTTCCGTCGTCACCAAAGACGTAGCGCCAGACACATTGGTCGGCGGCAATCCGGCTCAGCGCATCCGCTCGATCGCCGAAGATTGACCAAGGGGGCGAGACTCAATCATCTGCATCCGTTTTTACCGGCAGGCGTTCTCGGGCAATAGATATTGCCCACTCCACGACTTCGAGCGGCACATCCGGCCCGTAAAGCGTGACAGTCATTTTGTGACTGGCATCCGAATAAAAGATTTCAAGAATTGCGTTAGCGCCATCCGGTTCGTCGCTAACCTCAACATACATCCCATCGCGGATGACATCGCTACCGACGACATAAGCGTATTCTCGACCGTCGTGTTTCACTAGCGGTTCCTCAAATCCAAAAAACCAAGACTGTTCGCCGGAAGTTCTTGAGACGACAGAAACCGCCCCACCACCGTCGGTGGCGTGGCGGTGCAGCACCTGACGGCGGTTATAGTCACCGCCCGGGCTACCAAAGACAGACTGGCTGAAGCCTTATTAGGCTGATTTAAACGGTATGCCGATAATTCCATCAAATTCAATTTATACGAGAGTGTCAATGATGAGAATTTCCGACGCGACTTTGATGAAAGTCATAACAATTTCCGCAAAGTCAACCGATCCACTGACGGATGAAGAGTTGGCGGAAATTAGCGGTCTGGATGGCAAAGGGCTGTCTAACATTTTAGAGACCCATACCGATCAAATAGCACACTATAGAAAGCCCAAAGGTGGTCAGCCATTTATCATTGACGACCAGATGTTTTCTCCAAACCGCGAGGAAGACGACGACTAAATTCTGCCGAAAGTCATTTTCGGGCGGCATCGTAGTGCAAGTCATCCGCACTGGGTTATGTCCTCAAATATGCCGCGTTTGACGCAACGGTTTTGACCTACTCCCTAACGCCAAATTTTTTTATGAGCCTCGCCCTTTCACGCCCAACAAACCAGCATCTTAACAACGAAGATAAGCATATAGCTGAAGTCCCTATAATTAAATAAAGACGAGAATCAGCGGTTAAAGATAGATTTCTGATCAGGACTAAAAAAGCTCCAGATAAAAGGAAACCCCCTACCCCCACCATATTCTGCAACCTATTATTTTCCATCCGCTTGTAAAATTCAGGCCCTGCATTATCGACATTATAATTGATATCTTTACTAAGCTTTATCGCAGCAGCCATGAAAATGATGCCAACCGCAGTAACAATCGGCCCAAATATTATCCCAGACACCCCAAATATAGATGCCACGATACCCAATAAAGCAATTATACAAGACAGAAAGGCTAATGAAATCGAATACCTATTGTGCTCTTTTATGATCATCGTACCTCAGAACGCGCTATATTTATTTTCGATTTGCCAAACGCTCCATCGTACATTGCGTCTAGGGCATTGTCATTTGCAACACCCAAAAGGTCGTTGATAAGGTCTTTCCCAGATGAAACAATAAGATAGGCACTCAGCCAGCGAGTGCGTTTGAAAAATAATAAGACACCGCTCGCGCAGACGATCACAAACCAAACGGGGACGATGAGAAAAAAGATCATGGGTCCACCCTGCCGTGCGAAGCGTGTGTCGTCAACGTGACGATCATAGGCGGCGCGACAATTGGCGAGAACGCCGTAGTCGCCGCCGGTTCCGTCGTCACCAAAGACGTAGCGCCAGACACATTGGTCGGTGGCAACCCGGCTCAGCTCATCCGCTCGATCGCCGAGGACTGACCAAGGGGCAAAGCGCCGATCAGCCTCGGTTGCGCGGCGGTGCGGTATCTTTCGGCGGTTATCTGGATAAACTGACTCAGATTGTTCGTTACTCGGATTGGACCGTGAATTATGGCAAGAGGCTTTAGGGTTGTTTGTTCTCAAAGAAGAAAAATATGAATTTTGAGATTAAGGTAAAGGGTGTCTTGAAGGATAACCTAAAAACGGCCTTTGGTCCAAACGGTGAGTTTACCATAGGGCTTATCAGGTCACAGGTACGTACCGACAATAGAATATACTTCTATATTGATAATAATATTCAATTTTTCTTTGGAACTCATGAATTTCTGGCGGAAGACGGGAGGTGGCACATTTCGTTTACTAGTGCTTCCTATGAGCTTGATGGGGTCTATATCTCAGCATTCCCTCCTAAATACGGCAAAATAGTTCAAAGCAATTTAGAGTGGGCCGCCGACAAGAGGTTTCTTGAGGCTGTAGATGTAGAACGGCCTGACAACACCCAAGAAGTCGAATACGATTTTTTCTATAAGTTCGTGAAATGACAACTATCGCAGCCTCACAAATAGCAGATATTCAGGCTAGTTATAACTCTACTGGTGGCGGCAAGTCCGAGCGGACTGGGACTCATTGGTGCGACGGCGGCGGGGTGGCGGCCGCCTTATGCGCCTTCAGGTAACAAGCATCCATTTCGGCAAAAATACATACGGCCGTTCACAAAACTATACGGCGGCGGGCATCTCGCCTGTAATTCAAAAACAACAATATTATATCGGCTCACGAATAAACGATGAACCTGTACCGAGTCTCAGATGAATGGTGCTGGGGGGACGGGAAAAACCCTTTTGCTCGCGAGAGCCCCAGCTTTTCGCCTTGCCAAGTCATACCTCCCGGCTCGGCTAAGACAGCTTTATGATAACAGCGTCGAGACAGGGCCGCAATTTATGAAGTTTCGGCCGAACACAATCTCATGAAGAAACCATAGGATCTTTCTCACATGCTGGACAACAGTCAACAACGGAAAGAGGTATTACAGGAATATCAAATATAACAGGCACCATGTTTTTGGGTTGAAGTAATCGCTCACCACAATTCTTACATTTCGCCAACAATGCAGGAATACCTAGACACGCACCTAATAATATATAAATCTCCGGCAGCTTAGGCATATTCTGGACATACGATATGAAAAAAATGAATGGAAATCCAACAATTGCTACGTAAGACAAAATTATCGAACATTTAATGATCAAGCGCATCATTATCATCCCAGGCCATCATCAGGCGGTTCATCTACCACAAATACTGGCATTACGTTGACATTACCAGTAGTATTTGGGCCAAATTTTGGGGTTTATGTTCTTTGCGATTATGATTGCGATGGGGGGAGTCATTGAGCGACTTGGCCGCGTCTGTGTTTAGCGCAATGTATGGATCGCCGCCAATGTGACGATCATAGGCGGCGTGACGATTGGCGAGAACGCCGTGGTCGCCGCCGGTTCCGTCGTCACCAAAGACGTAGCGCCGGACACATTGGTCGGCGGCAATCCGGCTCAGCGCATCCGCTCGATAGCCGAGGACTGACCAAGGGGCAAAGCCCGGCCATCGCCTTCGGTTGAGCGGCGGTGCGGTATCTTTCGGCGGTTATCTGGATAAACTGACTTAGATTGTTCGTTACTCGGATTGGACCGTGAATTATGGCAAGAGGCTTTTAGGGTTGTTTGTTCTCAGAGAAGAAAAATATGAATTTTGAGATTAAGGTAAAGGGTGTCTTGAAGGATAAACTAAAGACGGCCGTTGGTCCAAACGGTGAGTTTGGTATAGCGTTTATCAAATCTCATGGAAGCACTGACTACAAGACATACTTTTATATTGATGAGAACACTCAATTTTTCTTTGGAACTCGTGAATATTTGACAGAAGATGAGGTGTGGCACATCTCATTTACAAGCGCGTCCTATGAGTTGGATGGTGGCCATATTTCTGTTTTCCCTCCCCAATGTGGCAAGATGATTAAGAGTAATCTCGAATGGGCCGTGACTAAAAGATTTCTTGACGGCCTAGATTTAGAGCGCCCTGATAATTCACTCAAATTAGAATACGATTTTTTCTATAAGTTCGTGAAATGACGACTATCACAGCTTCGCAAATAGCAGATATTCAGGCTATTTATAATTCTACTGGTGGCGGCAAGGCCGAGCGGACTGGGACTCATTGGTGCGACGACGGCGGGGTGCCGGCCGCCTTGTGCGCCTTCAGGTAACCAGCATCCATTTCGGCAAAAAGACATACAGCCGTTCGCCGGAAGTCCTTGAGACGACAGAAAGCGCCGCCGCGTATCAATTAATGCGAATATTATGGCAGCGTATCGAAGGCTATGGCGCCGGCGTGGCCGTATATTGTAAACAGCCCGTCAGCCTCGACATATGGAACACGGAGGCGCCTGAGAATTGAACCGAACTGATCCGAACAATCGTTTAAGCGCTATATCATTGTCGTGTAATGTAACGGTGAATGACGCTTAACCACAACCATTAGCTGTTACCACACGCTTTCATCGCATACTGCCCGAAATTGATTGGAGGGCTACATGTTCAGCTTCATGCGTAAGGTGAAGGAAAGTTATGAACGCCAGCAAGCTGAACAGCGCGCGGTGCTGACTGAAGACCTGACAACCATCCTTGTGAACGCTACCTACCGAGGCGCAATCACCAATGATCTCAACGAAGATCATCCAGACACACCAGCGCTGATGGAAAAACAAGGTAAGATTGTCATCGGATTTGAGATGTTCAACGCTGGAAAGCACCCGCGTGAAATTCCAGATCATGAACCGATCATCAAAGCCGCAACGGCTTTGGCGTATGATGCCAACAACCAATTGACATTGCGAAAATACGACAAGAGCCAAGCCACCCAAAGAATCCTATTCCTGTTGGGTTTCTCCGAGTAAAGGCTGGTTTAATCACCCCACCAGCGCTTCCAACATGCCCTAAATCCGACTTCGTAACGATGCCGCTGGGATTTGGCGAAGTCGTACAACTCTAGCATTTATAGTTTAAGGCTTATCCTCTTTTAGTCAGCTGTTCCTAGATATTGCGTGCAGTTCGACATTCGGCAACCAAAAGAGGTCTTTAATTAGCAGCCCCCCCAGGAACAACACATGATTAGCGACATCCGTAAAAGCGAAAAAGGCGGTAACACCGCCTATCTCAATGTCGGCGTCTGGTACAACAAAGAAACCGGCCAAATCCACATGACCCTACCTCACTCGGGTTGGTTCCACACAACCGTCAAGGAAGACGAGAAAAGTAAAAGAGGGCATCCCAATCTTTACGGGAAACTGGCCCGTGCCTTAAAGCAGGCAGGCGTACCTGCACCTGAAATAGCCGACTCCGAATAGGCGTAACTCGTAACACCCCGATTCATATCTTAGGATATCAAAGGATTGTTATTGTTTCGCGCGGCGACTCCCGCAAAGCGGTTTGTGCTTGCTGACGAAGTGTTCGACCAAATGCCTTTGCCTGCAACCGAAAGCAAAACTATCACTGCTGGGATATCGACGCCATCGTGGTCAGACTGACGTCGGCGGATCTCGCCTTGCAGTTCAAAAACAACAAGGTCATATCGGCTCACGAATAAATGATGAACCTGTACCGAGTCTAACATGAATGGTGCTGGGGGGACGGGAGAAACCCTTTTGCTCGCGAGAGCCCCAGCTTTTCGCCTCGCCAAGTCATACCTCCCGGCTCGGCTAAGGCATCTTTACGATAACAGCGTCGAGACAAGACCGCAATTATGAGGTCACGGCCGAAGTAGAGCAAGTGCGCCCCTTACGCCGCCTTGTACACCTCCCGCACGGCTTGCGCTCCCTCCGCCAGAAAAGCGATTATATACTGCGCAAACCCGCGGAAAATTCTATCGCCCCTGGGCTACGCCGGAAACGGACTGTTGAGGCCCCCTAGGAGCGCTTCCGTTGAAGGAGTGCACCTAGCAATATTCCCAATGGCCAAATCACCATCATACTGGTTTCCCATACCTTGAATTGGCGGAACTCCGCTTCTGTGTGATTCTGGCCCTGCTTCCCGCAGTATCCATCGGGGTGATTTTTGTAAAAATAATCGTTGTCGCTATCGCATTTTTGTATTGGGGCGTCCGGATATAAAACGACGCCGCCGAATAACATCGCGGACATCACAAAAACAACCGTCCCACCCAAAATAGGCCGCACCAAACCCATTTCTATCCCCCTATTCGTTTGAATGAATCCCTGAGCATTAAGTAGCCGACTCTTCCTCCGGCGGCAAATCAAGCACCGGCTTTGGCGTTGCGATCTTCTGTAGCTTTGCCCCCCTCACGCCGCCTCATACACCTCCCGCACGGCCTTGCGGGCGCGGGGGATGGCGTCGATAAGCTCTTCGCACATCACCTGAAAGCGCACGGTCTGTTTGGCCGGGTCGGCCACCGCCAGTTCGCGTTCGACCAGGGTGCGCCAATCGGGCGGGCGGTCGTCTTCGACCAGAGCCTGCGCAAAGGCCTCGGCCAATTGCCGCGACTTGGCCGTCAGCCGCTCCGCCACCGCCGCCAGCAGGCGCACATAAAAGCGGTGGCGGTCTTCGTGGCTCCAGCCCGCGTCCGGATCGGCAGGTGCGATGCGGCCTTCTTCCGGTGGCCCGTCGAGCCGGTGCGCCGCGGCGTAGATGCCGAGCCAATCCATGCCCGCATGACCTTCGTCACGGCCGATCGTGCCGCGCGTCACCAACACGGTGAAGGGATTGGCCCGCCACACCCCGCGCGGTTTGCCCGCCGCGTCGCGCGTCATCCGCGTGCCGACATGGCGTTTGTAATCGTAGAGCCCGCCGTCGCCATTGAGGCCCCAGTTTTCGACCTTTCGCCCTTCCGCTGCCTGCGCCAAGGCCCGGTCGGCGGCGCGCGCCTGCTGAGCGGCGTCGATGGTGGCGCGGCGGGCGCGCATCTCTTCCGGCGACAACAGGGTGATACGCGCCTTCTTGTTTCGTTTCTTCATCGCGAACTCCGTTGATTTTCCGTGGCGGCCAAAAACCGCGCGGCCTTGCGGGCCAGGGCGCGGCGATAACCGCCGATTTCTTCGCACAGCCCCAGCACGTCGCCCGGCTGAGGCACAAAGGCCGCCTTGGGCCCATTGAGCCAGCGTTGCGCGGCGGCGTGCAACACATCGGCCGGCCATCCGCCCAGGCTGTGCCGCCATTGCGCCACCACCATGGTCTTCACCTGCTCGCCACGCCGTTCGAACCCTTCGTACATGACCAGAAGCCCGAAGATGATCCGCCCGATTTCCGCTTCCGTCGCCGCCGTTTCGGCCAGGATCAGCGCCTGCGCATCGGCGGTCAGGCCTGCCCGCGACTCGGCATTGGCGTCAGCGTCGGCCAGCATCTCAGTCAGGCTCAGCCGCGCCAGGGCCAGGCGGGGCAAAGACGTGGCGGAAAGCCGCGACTGTGCTGTCCTGATGGCGGTCTGATGCGGTTTTTCGGGTACGGCTGCCATGTCGGGTCTCATGAGGCGGGCTGGGTTGCGTGCGGTCGGCGCGGGCGCGGGCGATGGCGGGCGCGAAATAGCGCCAGCTTTGCGGCGGATCGCGCATACGGTGCACGGTGGCGGTAATGCCGGCCACGACATCGCGCCATTCGAAGCGGTCGGTTTCATGCCATCCGGTCAAAATCCCCGCCCCCAGCATGGGCCAGGCGTGGCGGCTGAGGTCGGCGCAGTGCGTCAGCGCAATCAGATCGCCGATCCACCGCCGCCGGTCGGCAGGCCAGCCCAGGCTATCCCGCAAATCATCTCGCAAATCGGGCGCGCTATCATCACCATCTACTGGATTCTGGATTATGGATTCTGGATGGCATGGCTGGGGCATAGGCGCTGGCATAGGCTCTGGCATGGGTTCGGCTATGCTTGGAGCATCGCTTTCAGACGTGTCCGATGCGGTATTCCAACGCAGGCCGGCGGCGCGGCGGGCCTTTGCCTGGTTACGGTTTGACGCCATTTCGATGCGCGCCACCCGGCCATTGATTCCGCCGTGGATATAGCCCGTTTCCGTGACACCGAACTTGGCCGCCAAAACGGCCCTTACCGTGGCCTTTTCGGTGCGCGTTACGGCGCCGCAGATGCGCAGGCACTCCGCTTCGGTCCAGCCGATGCCGCCATCCAGGTAGTATTGGTTGCATAGCCGCAGGTAAGCCCCCTCCTCGGCCAGGCTCATGCGCACCGTGCCGGAGCGCCAGTCGCCGATATGCAACGGATAGGCGTGGATCTTCATGCCACCTCTCCTGCGGCCTCACGCACGGCCTCGCGCACGGCGTGGGGTCCATAGGCCGCGACCAGCCGACCGATCTCGACGCGGACCGGATCGATGACGGTAATCCCGTGGGCGCGGCGCGGATCGCGCACCACCCGCCCCTGCCGTTCCAACCCTTCGACCAACCGCGCCACCCCGGACCGCGACACAATGCCGATGGCCGCGCCGATGGCGGCATAGGACGGCGACAGGCCATCGCGGCTCAATTGGCGGATGGCGCTTAGGCAATCGCGTTCGCGCGGGGTCATAACGCCCCCCGCATCGGACGGCGGCCGCGCAAACCGCGCACAATGATGGGCAAGGCGGCATCGTCGAAATCGGGATCGACGCCGCCCTGGACCTCGGCCCGGGGATAGGGCCCCAGATCGCGGCCATAGGGGTCATTGTACCCTCTGGTATTGGCATAGGGCTCGCCGTATGTGCGGTTAGGTGTGGGTAAGGCGGGACGGTAGGTCATGTTCGGCTCCGGGAAAGTGTCCGATTCCGAAGTTACGTAAGATCGTAACGATTTGCAAGGAATATTACGATACTTAGCAATACGAAATTTCGTAATCGATGCGATAAATAGGCCCATGACCGACTCCGCATTTACCCAGCGCCAGCTCAATTTCGAAAAATGGCGCCAGATGAACGGCCTGACCTTCGTTCAGATCGCCGATGCCTCAGGCGTGCCCTATTCGACGCTCAAATCCTTTACCACCAAGCCGGGGCAAGGGATGATCGATCGCAATATCGAAAAGCTGACCCTGGCCTATCGCATATCGGCGGACGATATCTTCGTCGAACCGCGCCTGATCCGCGACACGCCGCTGACGCCCCTGACGTCTTCTATGACGGCCCAATCCGACGCGCCAAAGGTTACGACCTCGGACGGGCTGGTGCGCATTCCCGCCTACGATATCCGGCTGGCGGCGGGCGGCGGCACGGTGATCGACCGCGAAGAGGTGAAGGAACATTGGGCCGTGCCCCTGCGGTTCATCACCGACGAACTGGGCCTGTCGCCCAGCACCCTGTCCATGGCCGAAGTCACCGGCGACAGCATGTATCCGTTGCTGTGGCACCGCGACCGCATCCTGATCAACCACGCCGACATCAATCCGTCGCCGCCGGGCGTCTTCGCCCTGTGGGACGGCTACGGCCTGGTGGTCAAAAAGGTCCAGCGCATCCACCGTTCCGACCCGGAAAAGGCGATGCTGATCTCCGAAAACCCGACCTATCCGCCGTATGAGGTCTTCCTCGACGAAATCAACATCATCGGCCGCGTCGTGTGGTTTAACCGCCGGATGTAGGGGGCGGGCTTAAGCCAGATGCCCACCACGACGTCACCGCCGCCGAAGCCTGCGCCCCCCTGGGCAACGACAGGTCATTGGGCACGGAGGTCATCCTTCCGCTCTCTGTTGACCGGTCGGAAAGCAGCGCCAATATCAGTCAAATCCCTGCGGTCCATGCGGCGGCAAATCGCGTCTAATCGTCTTCGTGTGGGCGTAACCAAGCACTCGTTGTGGAGTATTTCTCTGCCACAGTATAGACACTCTCGTGATCTGACCGACGTAGCTTACCAGTGTAGCGGTACCCTTTCTTCTTAGCTTGGGTTACCAGAGCATCATAATGTGCAGGTAACACTCTTTCGAATGTGACTTTAATCTTGGGCAACCAGGTTGCATCGCGGATATTGGGATCGACCTTATCTGCAATAATCGCGTCACACATTTTTCCAACTTGAGTAAAGTAGCTATCGCCAGAAGAAGCGAGAGCCAGAAACTCGTCAAAGCTCGGGTCCTGCGATTTTGAATATGTGCTGAGGGCAGCGACATAAGATTTATAGGCATCATCAACTGGAGCGGTCGCGGCTACCGCATTCTCATAGTTTTTTTGAGATACATCGGCACGCTCCTTTTTTGACATGGAAAATCTTCCGAGGAAAATTCCCCCTATGCCACTCGAAAGTGCAGCCACGACGGGCACCCAGACCGGCACATCCGTCATTTGTCCTTGACCTGCCTTAGTAGAAACTCAATCGTGTCGCCTGCTGACGCGTAAGCGCGCGTGCGATAGTCCGAAAACAACTCCTTGGCGGCACCTTCGCCAGCTTGGTCTATACGGAATCCTAGGCGAACCAGTTCCTCGACGCGATCTGCCCAACGTCTTTGAAGTGCAAGAGAGGGATTGGCCGCTAGCCCGAACTTGATCCTTAAATTGTTGCCCGCGTCAGCCACTGGATTTTCTCCGCTCCATGTTGATTCTCAGAACGTTATATCGTGATGATGCAATTACAGATAGTCCTCAGCGTGATGCTTCGTTACAAATTACGTGGATTCACCACCCAAGAGTGCCAACGGCACGGCAACGGTGGGAAGTGGCTGGCGCGGGACTGCATGATGCCCAGCGGCTTTGCGCTTTAGTCTGCACAGGTTCGTCTGCACAGGGGGGGGACAGCCATGACGATAGAGGTCACATACGACGACGACACCATCACCATTGCCGAGCGCCTGGAGGCAGGCAGCAAGGTTTGGGGCGTCCTGTCTCAACTGGTGTTCGCCGCGCTGTGCTGCGGCCTGTTGATGGATATCTGGCACAGGGGACAGTGGCGTCATCCGTCGGTTGATCCGGACGGGCTCGGTGATGCCTTTATGGCGCTACTCTTTCTCGTTTCCCTTATCCTGGCGCCCTTCAGTATTAGAAACACCTTGGGCTACAAGCCCGTTGTCTGGCGGTTCAGCCACGACCGGATCGACTACAGCGGCGGCTATAGCTGGCGGCCGGTTGAGAAAACCTTCGACGGCACAGAGGTGATCGCCATCAAAACCCAGGTGCGCCGTAGCGGCTTCCCGGACTATTTCCGCATCCGATTAGAACTGTCCAAGGCCGGAACGGTAGAATTCCCGTGGAGCCCGAACAAGGCCCGTCATGACGACCTGGTCATGCGCCTGATGGACATGTTTCCGACGGCCAAAACCCATATCGCCAAATGAGGCAATCGCTGCGCCAACCTTAAGCCAGATGCCCCACCACCCCGCCCTTCGGGCGCGGTCCCCCTCCCCACCGTAGGTGGGGAGGTACAAGATATCGTACTTCCCCAACTTATAGTACCTCCCCACCTACGGTGGGGAGGGGGACCGCACGAAACGCGAAGCGTTGAGATGTGGTGGTGGGGGTTCTGGCTTTTCCCCTCACCCCGCTTGCGAAGGTTGACGCAATACGCAAGCAATAATTGTGAACGACATACGCAACTACCGCCCCACTTTCGCCTTGCCACCGCTGCGTGCATCTGGTTCAAGCAAATGACACCACGATTCCTTAGGGGGGACTTATGAAAACGCTGCTGATCACCGCCGCCGTTGCGGCCTTATCTGTCACCGCTGCGCACGCCGCTGATCCGTATGCCGCGCTGGACGCCATGGCCCCCTTCATGGCCGCCACCAACCATTGCGAAGACTTTGATTACGCCGTCGATCTCGACGCCACCACCGCCGAAGTCATGCGCCGCGCCCAGGCTGTGGCCGCCGGCGGCGTCGACCAATCCGCCATCCTCCCGCATTTCCGCGCGACCATGCAAACCGCGACCGATAAGGCCGAAGCGGCCGGCACACTCGGCGCGCTGCGCCAACTGGACGCCAAACCGCAATACGAAGGCATCGAAAAGCTGTTCGGCTATTGGTCGCCCATATGCAGCCGCTACGCCGCCAGCCCCGAATTTGCCTCGCTGATCACCGCGCCCGCCTATGCCAAATCCGGCCAGCCCCAATCCTATTTCGGCCTGATTGAGTTCAAGGCCGCGCACGGCGACGTTTCGGCCATGAAAAATGCCGCCTCCATGTACGACAACGGCTTCCGCCCCGATCCGAACAACGGCAAGGCGCACGCCTGGTGGCTGAAGGCCGCTGAGGCCGGAGACGCCACCGCCGCCGACGCCGTGGCCAGCGACTTTTTCACCGCCCATGGCGCGCCGAAAAACTATGTCGAAGCCGTGAAGTGGGCCGCCATTTCCGCCGCGCGCGGGGGCGATGGCAAGACGCTGAAAACCTTGGAAGAGGTGATCCCCGCCGCCGACCTCAGCAAGGGCAAGGCCGCCGCGCAGGCCTGGCTGGCCCAACATAAATAGACGGCCGAAAACGCGCTCGCCTCCTAATTTGGCGTAAACCTGTTTCGGTATCGACAAACGGCAAGGAGATGAAATGAACATACGCGCAGCGACGATTTGTAGTTTTGCCTGTAGTTTTGCGGTTCTGCTGTTTACAGCGCCGCACGCCTTCGCGGCCGGCTGGACACTCAGCCCACCCCATGACGGCCATCTGGTTCAACTGTCCCTTGGGGCGCCTGAGGCCCCCACCTATCTGTTCAGTTGCACCCCTTCGAACGTCCGCATCACCTATTTCGGCGCGACGGAATTACTCGACATACAGACCGGTCAAAAGATCGACGACGCTCCGGGTGCCACCATCACACCGGGCGCGTCGGTCATGGCGCTTTACACCGGAAAGGGCTCGCCTGACTTTATGGCGGCCGAGGCCGTAGCGAACGCCACGAAAGGCTGGAACCTGACCATAACCCTCGCCAAAGATGACAAGCAGTTGCGCCAGATCGAGAAAAGCAAGATGCTGTCGCTGTTCACAACGGGCACGACCATGGCGGTCGAGTTGTCCAGCGACGACCGCGCCCTTGTCCGCGATTTTCTGAAACAGTGCAGCGCGACTTAGCCGAAACGCGCCCATCAACGCGCCGTAAGGGTGAGACAGGGTCGGGGTTCAGGCGGCGCTGTGCGCCTTAACGATGGCGTCCAATGTGCGTCGCACCTTAAGCCAGATACCCCACCACCCCGCCCTGCGGGCGCGGTCCCCCTACAAGATTGACCTTTAGGTTGGCCCCGCGGCCGTCGCTGGGGCCTACCCCATTGCTGAAATAGGGCTGGCGCCTGTATTACAGATGAAATACACTCATCGCCGAAAGAGAGGTCCGTCATGGCTTCAAGTGAGATGGTTCAGGCACGCATCGATGGTGATATCAAAGAGCGCGCCGGTCTGGTCCTCGGCAAAATGGGGCTGACCGTTTCGGATGCGGTGCGCATTCTTCTGACCCGCATTGCGAACGAAGGGGCCTTACCCGCTGGCCTGACGGTCGATCAGGACGCTTACGATGCCTGGTTTCGCGCAAAGGTGCAGGACGCATTGGATGATCCGCGCCCGCCTATCCCGCACGCAGACGTGAAAGCGCGTATGGCGGAAATCAAGGCCAAAGCTTTGCGTGCGGCGGCGGGGGATGCGTGAAACTTGACTGGACGCCGCTCGCCCTCGAAGACCGGATAAATACCTTTAATCACATCGCTGAAGAGAGCGTGCAGATCGCCGTCAAAATCGACGATGCCATTGACGCGCAAACCGAACGGTTAGTGGATTTTCCAGAAAGCGGCAGACCCGGTCGCTTTCCGGGTACGCGCGAACTGATCGTGACGGGTTATCCCTTCACCGTGGTGTATCGTATTGTCGAGGACACAATCCGCATTATTCGGGTGCTCCATCAGGCGCAGCAATGGCCGGACGATCTTCCCCATTAGAGCGGGTTCCGATCTGATGTTTACGCGCCTTAACGATCGCGTCCAATTTCGCCAAAACCTGAAAGCCGGGGTAATCCGCCTTATCAAACGCGTCCCGGTAATAACAGTCCCAGTAACTCATCACCCGTGCGCGCGTGACTTCGTAAAAATCGGGGTTCTCGGCAATGAGGCGCGCAATGAGCACCGGATCGATGTGCGGCATAGCAGTGTTGATATCGTCGATGATCTGGACGACATAGTCGCCTATCAGCGCGATGACGAACGGAATAGCCCACGGGGTATGTATCGTCAGCACGTCTTGCAATGCGGCCTGGCGCTCGAACCCGTTCGCGCTGCGCGTCAGTATGCAACGGGCCAGTTGGCGGTGCACCGGCGTTTGCCCGCCCAGCGTCGGATTCAACACAGGCGGATATACGCGATACGGTATCGTCACCGGCTCGCCGCAAACCTGTACGTGAAAATATCCCGGCACATGATCCGTGGGCAGACGCAGTGCCCGGATCACCTCTTCGGCAACGCTTCCCAACGCCGCCGGAAACGCCTTGACGAATGCAGAGGTCATGCGGCTTTGCTTTGACATAAACGGATCAGTATCGCTCAACTCCATTACCCATCGCAATAGTTGCGCCGACCTTAAGTCAGATACCCCACCACCCCGCCCTGCGGGCGCGGTCCCCCTCCCCACCGTAGGTGGGGAGGTACAAGATTATAGCACCTCCCTGGCTTGCTTGGGGTTTGGCGTAGCCGAACGTATAGCGTTCGACAAGCCATGGGACCGCACGAAACGCGAAGCGTTGAGATGTGGGGGTGGGGGTTCTTACTTTTTCCCCCGCCCCTACTCTCTTACCCACCGCACAAGACGCGCCGACGCGCCATAGCTGGATAACCAGATCAAACAGTCGGTCGCCGTGGTGACACCCCAATCCAACGCTTTTTGCCAGGCCGTTTGCGCGATGCCGCCGTGCGCTTCGGCAAAGTCCAGATGGGCCAGCTCCTCAACCTGAATGGCGGTAATGGCCTCGGCCACGGCGGCATCGCGGGCCCTTAGCCAGTGAATCTGCTCTTCGAGATGACGATGAACGCAGCGTTCGACGCTGGCGGTGCATAGCAGAATGGCCCGCCGCCCCATCACTGCCGTGACGAAGCCAAGCACCGCCCCGCCCAGTCCCCACGCGCCAAGCAGGCGGCAAGGCCTGACGCCACGCGCCGTCATCAGGGCGTTGAACCGGTCGCGGTGCCCGATTTCGTCGGCCAGGGTACGACTAAGAAAATCGTCAAGGTCCGGCGCGCGCCACCTGGCCACCCAGAGTTGGGCCTGATAGATGCGTATGGCGCCACATTCGCCGGCATGATCGACGCGCAATATGTCCGCAACAATATCACGGTCCAGCGGACGGGCACGCCGGAGGCCGGGCCATTGCCACCCTGACCGCTCCGTGGTGATGTCCTTGCGCGATATGTCCATTGTCCCCCGCATACCCTTTTGTATACCGCAAGTCGAACGGCAAGCGTACCCCTTTCGCCCAAGCTGCGCCGACCTTAAGTCAGATACCCCACCACCCCGCCCTGCGGGCGCGGTCCCATGGCTTGTCGAACGCTATACGTTCGCCTGCGCCAAACCCCAAACAAGTTGGGGAGGTGCTATAATTTTGTACCTCCCCACCTACGGTGGGGAGGGGGACCGCACGAAACGCGAAGCGTTGAGATGCGGTGGTGGGGGTTCTCACTTTCATGCGCTCAAAAATTACGATATGTCGTAATTTATCTTGCGAATTACGATTTAACGTAATATCGTAATCTCACCCTCAGGAGATTACGATGCTGACCAAGCTGATCGAACACACCGCGCCCGCCGACCCTGCCCGCCGTTTCGTGGCCTCGGCCTATACCGTCTTTGACCGCTGGTTCGAAGTGGCCGCGGGCGAAACCCGTGACGCCGCCGAAGCGGGCCTGCGCGCCTGGCTGAGCGCACGCGGCGATCCCTCCGCGCCCATGCCGAACGAAGTCCCTACAGCCCCGTCGCCCGATTTCACCCGCGACATGACGCGCCGCGCCATCGACCGCCTCAACGACGCCGAACGCTATCTGAAGGACGGCGATGCCGATACCGCCGGCGAATGCCTGCAAAGCGCGCGGGACTGGCTGGCGGCGCTGCTCCCTCACGCGGCGGTAGCAGCATGAGCGACCTCCTCCCCTTCCCGTCCATCCGTGAGCCGCGCTTTCGCTGCGTCGGCGACGCCATGGCCCAGCGCACGCCCTTCGGCTGGGAGCACCTGAGCGATCAAGACGCCCTGGATCTCAATCATATTCTGCGATTGCGAGCAGACCGGCATGACCGCGACGGCCACCCCGCCCTCGCCCGCCTCCATCGCGACTATATGGGCCAATTGACCAAAGCCTGGGGCGACGCCTGCGCCTACCGCCGGGCGCGAACGGGATATTCCAGCACCTTGGAAACCGTGCCGTCGAGGCGATAAACCGTCACCACGCCCGTATTGCCGATGGTGCGTTCCACCACCCGCCGGCCCAGCGCCTGATCGCGCGTGCGGAAGCTTTTCAACACCTCGCCCGTGCTTTCGTTCTGCAACTCCCACTTTTCCGTATCGGGGTTTCTGATAACTCTGTACCGACTTGTATCCATATGCCTGTCCTGCCGCGCGCTTACGCAGAAATGACATGCCTGTCCGCCGCCCGGTCACATCCTGGAGTGTTTAAACGGTATACGCCCCCAGCGCCGAATCGGATTAAAATCGCGGTTATAAATTGTGTCATAATGGTAAGAAGTCGCGTATACGGGTATAAGTAGCGATAGTTTCTTTTAAAAACGTCCGAAGGTTGAGCGACCTGTTATAAATAAACATGTTATGGCAAAGCAGGAAACCCCGGAGTTTCTCCCCTCCGATTCGGTATCAGGAAGTGTAGATGGCGTACGACGAAACCACCCCAAATCCCGTTGATCTTCATGTTGGCCTGCGCGTGCGGGCGCGTCGCAAGTCGTTGGGCCTGAGCCAGGATGCCCTGGCCAAGTCCATCGGACTGACCTTTCAGCAGGTGCAGAAATACGAACGCGGTGCGAACCGCATATCGGCCTCCATGCTGTGGGCTATCGGCAAGGCGCTTGACGTGCCGGTCGTTTATTTCTTCAGCGGCTATGCCGAAGGCGACGCTCAGGTGTTCGGCGAACCGTCGGCGGAGCAGTCGATCGGCAGCTTCCTGACCTCGGCCGAAGGCCAGGAACTGGCCGCCAGCTTCCCGCGCATCCGCGGGCCGCGCCAGCGTCGCAAGATCCTGGAGCTGGTAAAGGCGATGGCCGAAGACGCCGAATAGGCTGGGGCTTAAGTGCGCACGCGCCCCGGGGGGAGCCGCGTTCCATGGCAGCAACTGTCTGACGATCTGATAACGCACAGCGAAAATCGCGTGCGGACGTTGCGTTATGACGACGTCCGCGCGCCCTTACCGTGTCCGGTTTCGTCCACCGTTAATAGGCGCCGCACTGTTTCTTTATTCTGCGCGTCAATAACGCCTATGTGCTGCGCGACACCGCCACGCGCATAGACGCGGCGGAGCTGGCCTGTGATTTCGACGGCTTCACCCCGCCCACCTTGGTGCCGGCGTGCCATGCCGCTCCCTAAACCTTGACCCATCCCTAAACCTTGACTCAGCGCCTCTGTTGCCGGTAAAAAAGGGCGTCGAAAAATGGTGGGCCGGTTCTTGGTGAGCCCCGGCCAGTCTGGATTTTAACCCGGACCTCTATCCAGCCCGATTTGGGCCGCGGACCGCGACGGTAACGGACGTATTGCGTTTGTGCCGTGGGTTTCGCTTTTTCAAAGCTCAAAGTCTTCGTGCGCACAAGCCCGGTCGTCCTTCACGTCCCGTCTCCGGACGGGCTTAAAGGGTAAACCTATGCACGACACCAAGGTCATCATCATCGGAGGCAGTCTCGTCGGACTGTCGGCCGCCGCCTTTCTCGCCTGGCGGAATATCGACGTCATCGTCATCGAAAAACATGCCGGCAGCGCGCTCCACCCGCGCGCGACAGGCTTCACCGAGCATACGATGGAGTTTTACAGCGCCATCGGCATTCAGTCGCTTATTCCGCGCGTGGACCCGGATTTCCGGCTGAGGCGCGCCAAGGTGGACAGCCTGGTCGGCGCAGTTAGGGACGAAACCCGTTGGACGCCGTCGAACAGCTCCCCAGCCGTCGGCCCGAAACGGCCGCTGTCGGCCATGGGCGCCGCCGCCTTCGCCCAGGACAAGCTGGAGCCGATATTGCGGCAACGGGCCCTTGAGCTTGGCGCACAGCTCAGACTGTCCACGGAGATGATCCGCTTTGAGCAAAACCCTGACGGCGTCACGGTGACCGTCCGCGACCGGCAGACCGACCGGATTTCGACCGTATCGGCTGACTATCTGATTGCCTGCGATGGGGCCGACAGCCCGGTCCGCGAAGCCCTGAATATCGCGCGCGAAGGGGTCGGCCACCTGATGAACATCCGTTCGGTCCTGTTCCACTGCCCGGCCGCCGACCCCTATCTCGAACGCGGCTTTCAGCAGTTCGAAATTGAGCAGGACGGGTTTAAGGCGTTCCTCACCACCTATGGCGACAGCCGTTGGGTGCTCATGTTCTACGGCGGGGCGGCGAAACCGGCCGAAGCCTATGCGCCCGACATACGCCGCGCCCTGGGCGCCGACCTGCCCTTTGACATCATCACCTCCGGCGCCTGGGAAATGGCCGGACGCATCGCCACGACCTATTCCCAGGGCCGCGTCTTCCTCGCCGGCGATGCCGCGCATCAGCTTCCCCCCACCCGCGGTGGCTTCGGCGCCAATACGGGCATCGACGATGTGTGGAACCTGGCCTGGAAGCTTCAATTTGTGCTCGATGGCCTTTCAAACCCCTCCCTCCTGGACACCTATTCCCAGGAACGCCAACCCATAGGGTGGCTTCGCCATCAGCAAACCTTCGCGCGGCCGGACTATGCGCAATATCTGGATACGCCGCTGTCTTCCGTCACGCTCTACGGCGATGACGCCATGGAGCTGGGTCAGCTTCATCGCTCATTCGCGGTGGATACCGCCGATGGCGATTTGCCGGACGCCGCCTCTCCCTCGGACTGGGCCGGCCAGCCGGGCGTCAGAGCCCCTCACCTCTGGATAGATCTCGGCGGAGAGAAAATATCGACCGTCGAACTGTTCACACGGCGCTACGCGCTCATCACGGAAAATGTCGAATGGGAAAGGGTGATCCGCGCGCTATGCGCAAAAACACCCCTCCCCATAGACGTTGTTGTCGTCGGGCGTGACGTCGTCGTCGCAGACGATATCTCTTTTGCCGAAGCTTTCGGAACGGGGCTCGCGGGGGCCTCACTGGTGAGACCGGATGGCATTGTCGCGTGGCGCAGTGACGCGGGTCCCACCGACGAAGCCGCGTTCGGTCGGACCGTGCGCCGGCTGATGGCATTCGAACCGGACAACGTGGCGGGATAAAAATCAGCCAGGCTGGGGCGCTTATCCGGTGCCCCAGCCATCCGCCTGTTTATGCCCTTACGCCTGAGCCCGCGCCAGCCATACCTCCGCGATCTGAATGGCGTTGAGCGCCGCGCCCTTGCGCAGATTATCGCCCGTCACGAACAAAGCCAGGCCGTGTTCGACGGTCGGATCGGCGCGCACCCGCCCGACGAAGACCGGGTCCTTGCCCGTCGCGTCCAACGGATTGGGCACGTCGCACACCACCACGCCCGGCGCATCGCCAAGCAGGCGCATCGCCTCGGCCACCGCAATGGGGCGCTCGAACTCGGCATTGATCGACAGGGAATGGCCGCTATAGACTGGCACCCGCACGCACGTCCCCGATACGGGCAGGCCGGGAATATCCAGGATGCGGCGGCTTTCGTCGCGCAGCTTGTTCTCTTCCTCGGTATAGCCGTCCGCCCCGATGACATAGTTGACCGGCACGACGTTGAAGGCGATGGGCACGGCCCATTTTTGCGGCGCCGGAAAGGCCACAGCCCCGCCGTCGCGCGCCAGATCGGCGCTGTTGTGGGCCGCCTGAACCTGGGCTTCCAATTCGCGGATACCGGCGTCACCACCACCCGAAACGGCCTGATAGGTGCTGACCACCAATCGCTTTAGGCCCGCCGCGTCATGCAAAGGCTTGAGCACCGGCATGGCCGCCATGGTCGTGCAATTGGGGTTGGCGACAATGCCCTTGGGTATGTGGTTTAGCGCGTCGGGGTTCACCTCGGCCACCACCAGCGGCACGTCCGGATCGCTGCGCCACGCCGACGAATTGTCGATGACGATCGCGCCCGCGGCCGCCACCTTGGGCGCCAAGGCCCGCGACGTGTCACCGCCGGCGGAAAAGAACACGATGTCCAACCCGGCATAGTCGGCCGTGGCGGCGTCTTCGACGACGATCTCCGCCCCGCCCCAGGCGATAGTCTTGCCCGCTGACCGGGCCGAAGCGAAAAGCCGCAGCGACGCCACCGGGAACCGGCGCTCCGCCAACAAGGTGCGCATCATTTCGCCGACCAAACCGGTCGCGCCGACAATGCCGACCTTGGGGCCGACATGAGGGGCGGCATGAGAAAGGGATGAAGTCATGGGTAGGCGTCTCCTGAAATAAAAGGCGGAGGCGCGGGATTTTGCCGGTTCGGAATGAGACGGCCCCGCGCTTCGGCGGGGCTTCTGTCTGGGTTGTCGCGCCTTAGACCGTGCGCACACCCGAACACGCCCCGCCGAAGCGGAGTGTTTTACGGGTTGTAATTGGGGTCATCATAGCGGACATGCCGCCTCTCTATGGCCGAAAGAAGCGCCTGTCAACGGGTACACACTGGAATGCGCGGCCCTTGCCCTGGCCAGGTGTCTGTGGCAAAAACGAAGCCGGACACCGCTCCATTCCGGGTAAGCGCACCGCCGCCCCTGCCCTTTCCGTATATTTTCCACGGGGAGACAGCAAGCGATGACCTCATCGATTTCAAACATCACCTTCGGGCGCCTGGCCGCGTCCGCCTTCACGCGCGACATCCAAAAGGCCTATGCCTTCTACCGCGAGGTCCTGGGCTTCACAAAGACCTTCGAAAATGGCGATCCCGTCGGCTTCATGATCCTGGAAAAGGACGACGCCGAATTGCATCTCAGCCTGGTCAAGACCCACACGCCTTCGACCAGCAATGTCGCCAGTTTGCTGGTCGACAATGTGGACGCCCTGCATGAGGTTTTGGTCGCGGCCGGGACACGGATTATCAAATCGCTGGCCAACAAGGACTATGGCCTGCGCGCCTTCGTCTTCGCCGACCTGGACGGCAACCGCATCGACGTCGGTCAGCCGATGAAGGGCGCCGCGCCAGAACCGCGCCGCTTCGACAACCGGAACCTGACGGAGGCCGCCTTCACCCACTGCCGGCTGGCTGGCGCGGCGTTCGATCATGTCGATCTGAGCGGCGCGCGACTGACCAATGTCAATCTCAGCGGCGTCTCGATCGACACCGCCAAGATCGATGGCCTGACGATCTCCGGGCTGGACATCCACGCGCTGGTGCGGGCCGAACTGGCCAGACGGCGCGGCGGCGAAACCGGAAAGGGATGACGACAAACCCCGGATGGTGGACATTTAGAATAGGCGCGCAATTAATGGCAATCCTGTACGAAACGTACATTTGCGGCCATATGCACGGCCTGCGAAGGGGTGTACACTGTGCTACTGCCGATTTTGGTCCCCAGGTGCCCGGCAGTTGAGAGACGCGCAGGCTCTTACCTTGAACAAGGTGAGATCCGTGCCCCACAACCCGTCCACACCCAATTTCCATAATCTCATTCTTTCAGGTCTCGACGACCATGATTCCAACCTGGTGCGCCCGCATCTGAAGCTCGTAACCCTGACCTTCCGGCAACGGTTGGAAACGCCCAACAAGCCGATAGAAACGGCCTATTTCATAGAGACCGGGCTGGTATCGGTTGTCGCGTCATGCCGTCCGGGCACGAGGCAGGCGGAAGTCGGGCTCATCGGCTTTGAAGGCATGACCGGCCTGGCGGTCGTGACGGGCGCGACCCAGTCGCCCAACGAAGCCGTCATGCAGTCCGATGGCACGGCGTACAGTATTCAGGCCGTAAGCCTGCGCAGTCTGATCGGCAGAAGCTCAACCCTGGCGCAGCGCTTCGCCCTGTATGGCTTTGTATTTCACCTTCAGACGTCCAATACCGTCCTCGTCAATGCCGAAGGAACGATCGAGCATCGGTTGAGCCGATGGCTTCTGATGGCGCAGGACCGCCTGAAGACAGACGATCTGAAACTCACCCACGATACATTATCGACCATGTTGGGGGTACGCCGGCCAGGTGTGACAATCGCTTTGCGGCGGCTGGAACGCCTCGGTCTGATTGCGACTCGGCGGGGGAATATCCTCATCTTGAGACGCGATGGGCTCGTAGACTATGCCGAAGGTTTCTATGGCGTGCCGGAATCCGAATATCACAGGCTGTTCACCGCACGGTGAAATGTACGAATCGTACTGAAAAACCGGTTGATGACTCTGATTGCGACGCCCGCGACAGGGTCATATCGAAAACTTACAGTACGTTTCGTACAAATACTCTATTGAGGGTCGCAGATGGGCTATCCCGGACGTTCAGGCCGTTCCCTAATGCGCCTTACAGGCTTAATGGGGTAGCGTTCATGGGTAAAATATTGCTTGTCGAAGACGAGCCTCTTTTAAGGTTCGTGATCGTAGAGACCCTGAGAGATGCCAATCTGGATGTCGTTGACTTCTGTTCCGCAGACGATGCCCTGGCTTACCTTGTGACGAAGGACGACGTCGATCTCATATTCACCGACATCAACATGCCGGGCGCGATAGATGGATTGGGCCTGGCGCACGCTGTAAAAGAGGATTTTCCGCGCGTCAAAGTCATCCTCACCTCCGGCCGGTCGCGGTCGACAGACGAACTGGCGGGTCTGCCGTTCATCTCCAAGCCATATATCGTCCACGACGTCATTGAAACGATACGTGCAACCCTGTAGGCGTAACCGCTGTGGCGATACAACCAAAGCATAAGACACACACATCCGGCTGGCCTAAGACGACCGCAGTCCTTTGCATCGCTGGGGAGGACCGTCCCGGCTCATGAAAGAGCAAGCATGCGATTAGCGGCGTTTATCACGGAAAATACCAAGGAAATTGTGGCCGATTGGGAAGGCTTTGCCCTGACCCTCGTGCCTGCGGACCAGCATTTGGGGTCGCTGACATTACGGGACCATATAGAGGAACTCCTCACCTTCATTGTCCAAGACCTGGAATCCGCCCAGACCGACGCTGAGCAGACTGAAAAATCACGGGGGGACAAGGCGCCGGGGCCATATCCCAGTGCCGCAGAGACCCATGCCTCCCTGCGATATGATGGCGGTTTCGACATGGATCAGATGGTGTCTGAATATCGCGCGCTTCGGGCCAGTATCGTCAAACTGTGGGGCACCACCCTGACCGAAGTGACCGGCCAGGATTTAAAGGATCTCACCCGGTTCCACGAGGCGATCGACCAGTCCGTCGCGGAATCGATCCGGGACTACACAAAGAAGCTGGATCTCTCGCGCAACCTGTTCCTGGGCATTCTCAGTCATGATCTGCGTAATCCCTTGGGCGCCATATCGATGTCAGCGCAACTGGCGACAAAGATCGGCGGACTGAACGAGCGACAGGGTATGCTCCAGGCGCAAATCCAGGAAAGCTGTACCCGCGCCAGTGAAATCGTCGACAATCTCCTTGACCTGACGCGCGCGCGACTGGGCACCGGTTTGCCGATCGTGCGCGACAAAATGGATATGGGTTTCGTCAGTCACCAACTCATCGATGAGATGCGCGTCCTTCACCCGACCCGGGAATTTCAGTTAAAGGTGACCGGCGATGTCGGTGGGTTTTGGGACAAGGCCCGCATCGGGCAGGTGCTGTCCAATTTGCTTGGCAATGCCGTGCAATACGGATTTCGCGGCGTACCCATTCGCATGACGGTCGAAGGCCTGCCGAAGGCGGTCGTCCTGTGCGTGCACAATGAAGGTGCGCCCATCGGTCCGGACGCAATTCGCTCGATTTTCAGCGCGATGACCCGCGCTCAATCGAACGAGGACACGAAAAGCAAGCCGATCTCAACAAACCTCGGGCTTGGGCTTTACATCTCGCGTCAGATTGTGACCGCGCACGGGGGAACCATTAGTGTGAAGTCGTCTGAAGTGGACGGCACCTCGTTCACCGTAACGTTTCCGCGAACCGACGACGTGAATGCTCCCGTCGCGGGTGACGGTTGATGGCCATCTTTGAGAAGGATGGCGTTACCCTCATTCCCGAGTTGGCGGACGACGTCATCCTGCGCTCAAACCTGCTCGACTGCCCGGTTTGCGGGCGCGATCAGGTCGCAGCCGTCCTGCGTGCGCTTGAGGGCATTTATCTCTCTGCAACCGACATTTTCAGAAAACACCTTGCCAGCCGCGACTATATCGTCACGCTGGCCATACTGGCATCGGACGCGCGTTTCGAGATCATCATTGTTGGTGTGCGCGATGATAGCGGGTGGATTTCTACGGTCATCATGAATCATGAGTCAAAAGAGACCAATACGGAGCTCGCCGCCCTGCTGAACGCGAAGCTTAGTCGCCAACTCGTTAGATCGCTGGCGATAGCAAAGCCGGCGACTGAATAAGGCGCGGTTAAGCAAGGACGTAGAGCGCCAATCCGATTCAGTCAGACAGGAATACGCTCTAAGCATGACTGGCGCCAATCAAGGACAGGTGGCCAGGATGCACCGGAATGGAGAGCCCGGATGTGCGCGTCTTAGAGAGTTAATTCACATCCTCCGCCCTCTGTCATATAAGCTTCGCCAATCTGCGCCAAAGACGGAGCCTATCGTCATGTCTTTTGAGGTCACGTCCATGATCAGGTCATTTATGCCCGCCCTGGCTACTCTCGCCGTTCTGGCGGCAGGCGCGGCCTGTGCCGAGGCCCCGCGCCCCTTGCCGACCGGTCAGACGGTGACGCCTCTAGCGACGAAGGCGGCCGTGTTTTCGCCGCTGCGCACCGGGATCGGGCCGTATCCGGACTATGTCGCCGACGGGGCCGCCGCCCTGCGCATCAGCCCGGACGGACGGCACATGCTGATCCTGACCAGCGGCTTCAACCGCTATAACGGGCCGGACGGCAAACTGCTCAAAGACCAATCCGGGCAATATGTCTTTGTCTATGACCTGACCGCCAAAGGCGCCGTGCACCGCCAAACGCTTGAGATACCCAACGCCTTCTACGGCGTGGCCTGGCGACCGGACAGCCTGGGCTTCTATGTCTCGGGCGGCGTCGATGACGCGGTCTATCGCTTTGTGCGCGGAAAACGCGGCTACCACCAGACGGGTAAGCCCATCGCGCTGGGGCACAGTGCGGGCATTGGCATAGACGTCAAGCCGCAGTCCGCGGGATTGGCGGTCAGCCCCGATGGCCGACGCCTGCTCGTCGCCAACTATTACAACGACTCGGTCAGCCTGATTGACCTGGCCACGGCGAAGGTGACGGAACAAGACCTTAGGCCGGGTAAGATCGACCCGGGCCAACGCGGCGTGGCCGGCGGCGAATACCCGTTCGATGTCGTTTGGCGCGACGCGCGCCACGCCTATGTCAGCGCCGCCCGCGACCGCGAGATCATTGCGCTCGACATCGATGGCGAGGCGATCCGTGTCGCGCGCCGCCTGCCCGTCGCAGGCGAGCCGACCACCCTGCTTATCGACCCCGTGCGCCATCGCCTCTACGCCACCGAAGACAATGCCGACAAGCTGGCCGTCATCGATACGTCTGACGATCGCCTGCTCCAGGAGGCGGCCATGGGCTTCCCCGAGCAAATGCCCGAACAAATGGACACCCGTGAATTAGGAAAAGGCGTCAATCCCAATGCGCTGGCCCTGCTGCCGGATGGCCAGCTTCTGGTGACCTTTGGCGGCATCAATGCCGTGGCCATGCTTGATACCTCCGGCGCCAGCGCCCGCGTCGAAGGCCTTATGCCGACGGGCTGGTATCCGAGCGCGGTGGCCACGCACCGGGGCCGCGTCTTCGTCGCCAACCGCAAAAGCCCGCCGGGGCCCAACCCTCAGGGGTGCCAGCCCAAGGTCGCGGTCGAGCGCGCCCAACCGACGGCGTGCGGCGCGTCAAACCAATATATCTTCCAGCTTGAAAAGGCGGGCCTGCTGCAAGCCCCCTTGCCGCGTCCCGCCGAACTGGCCAGCCTGACGCTCAAGGTGGCGGAAAACACCGGCCTCGATAAACAGGCCGAACGGGCGCGCGGCGATGCGGTCATGGCCCAGATTCACCAACGCATTTCGCATGTTGTCTTCATCATCAAGGAAAACCGCACCTATGATCAGGTCCTGGGCGATCTGGAGACCGGCAATGGCGATCCGCGCCTGGCCATTCTGGGCGAACGCCTGACGCCCAATCATCACGCCCTGGCCCGCCAGTTCGTCAATTTCGACAACTTCATGGATTCGGGCGAGCAATCGAGCACCGGCTGGTCGTGGTCCACGGCGGCGCGCGCCACCGACCTCCTGGAAAAAACCGCGCCGGTCAACTATGCCGGCCGGGGTCTGGCCTATGAATCCGAAGGCACGTCGCGTAACCTCAACACCGCCCTCCCCGCCAAGGCGCGGCGCGCCGCCAACCCCAAGGCCAGCGACGATGATGACGTGCTGCCCGGGCCCTTGGCCATCACCTCACCCGACGCCAAGGACGACGACCTGCCGGGTCAGGGTTTTCTGTGGAACGCGGCGCTGCGTGCGGGGCTGTCCCTGCGCAATTACGGCTTTGCCAATGACATGCCCTATGACGCGGGCGAACCCGGTTCTGCGCCGCTGGCCCGCCATGCCTTTGCCGACAAGACGACGGTTTTCACCGCCGATGACCGCGCATTGGCGGGTTTGAGCGATCCCTATTATCGCGGCTTCGATCAGAAATTCCCCGACTACTGGAACGTGCAGGAATGGATGCGCGAATTCGCTGAGCAAGAGGCCAGTCAGTCCGTACCGGCCCTGACCCTGCTGCGCATCAGCCATGACCATTTCGGCGATTTCGATACGGCCATCGACGGCGTGAACACGGTCGAAACCGAGATGGCCGACAATGACTATGCGCTGGGCCTCGTCATCGAACGCATCGCCCACAGCACCATCAAGGACAGCACCCTGGTCTTCGTTATCGAAGACGACGCTCAGAACGGCGCCGATCACGTCAGCGCCCGCCGCAGCATCGCCTATATCGTCGGCCCCTATGTGCGCCAGCATGCGGTTGTGTCCGCCCCCTACACCACGATCAATATGTTGCGCACAATAGAGGGCGTTCTCGGCCTGAAACCGATGGGGCTGAACGATGCCCTGGCCGTGCCGATGGCGGACGCGTTCGACCCTCAGCAACAGGATTGGACCTACACGGCCCACGCGTCACTGGTGCTCAAATCGACCGCCTTGCCCATTGCGCCGCAGGCCTTCGTGGCGTCCACTGTGGCCCAGACCTGCCCCTTGCGCACGGCGGCCTATTGGGCGCAGGCGATGAAGGGCCAGAACTTCGAAATCGAAGATCACCTCGACACCACCGCCTTCAACGCCGCCCTTTGGACCGGCCTGGCCGGGGCCGCCGAAACGCCCGCCCGCGACGGCAAAGACCTCAGTCAGGCCCGCACCGCCCTCTTGCAGCGCCCAGACATGCAGGCCCCCTGCCCGTCCGGTTCCCTGTGACCCCGGCCGCGCCAGACGCGGACATTGACACCCTCTGGATTTGGTGAAAGGCTACCTGCGCCTGGGCGGCCGCTCGCGACAATCGCCATACGGGCGCCGTGTGCGCCGCGCCGGACGCCGCTTGGAAACGAGCCAAAAGATAGCCGAGGTGAAGGACCTTCAGTCATGACGACCAACCCGATCCTCAATACCGACAGTTACAAAACCAGCCACTTCCTCCAGTACCCGCCCGCGACCGAACACGTCTTTTCCTATGTCGAAGCGCGCGGCGGCGCCTACGAAAAGGCGCTCTTCTTCGGGCTCCAGGCCATATTGAAAGCGGAGTTCTCCAGGCCCGTCACCAGGGCCGATATCGACGAGGCCGAAGAGATTTTGGTGCCGCACGGTCTGCCGTTTCACCGCGCGGGCTGGGAGCTGTTGATCGATCGCCACGGCGGCCACCTGCCCCTGGAAATTCGCGCCCAGCCGGAAGGCACGATTGCCCCCTTGCGCCTGCCCATGATGACGGTGGTCAATACCGACCCGGACTTCTTCTGGCTCACCAGCTATGTCGAAACGGCCTTGCTGCGCGTATGGTATCCAATCACGGTGGCGACGATCAGTAACGGCGTCCGCCAGCTGATCCGCAAGCATCTGATCGCTACGTCCGATACGCCCGACGCCGAACTGCCCTTCAAACTGCACGACTTCGGCGCGCGCGGCGTCTCCTCTGACCAGTCGGCAAGCTTGGGCGGCATGGCGCATCTGACCAACTTTCAGGGAACGGATACCCTGACGGCCCTGGTTGCGGCCCGCCGTTTCTACAATGCGCCGCTTGCCGGCTTTTCCATCCCGGCGGCCGAACACTCCACCATCACCAGTTGGGAGCGTCCGAACGAAGAGGCCGCCTACGCCAATATGATCCGGCAATTCGGCAAGCCCGGCGCGGTATTCGCCGTCGTGTCGGATTCCTACGATCTGTTTCACGCCGTCGAGCACATGTGGGGCGAAAGCCTGCGCCAGCAGGTGATAGACAGCGGCGCCACCTTGGTGGTGCGCCCGGACAGCGGCGATCCGGTCGCGGTGGTGGCGAAAACGGTCGGTCTGCTGGCGGAAAAGTTCGGCACCGATACCAATACCAAGGGCTATCGCGTCCTGAAAAACGTCCGCGTCATTCAGGGCGACGGCGTCAATCCGACCAGCATCGAGGCGATCCTCAACCGGCTGACGGCGGAAGGCTTCAGCGCCTCGAATATCGCCTTTGGCATGGGCGGCGCGCTGCTGCAAAAATGCGACCGCGACACCCTGCAATTTGCCTATAAGGCGTCGGCGGCCAAGGTGGGCGGCGTCTGGCGCGACGTCTATAAGGACCCGGTCACCGATGCCGGCAAACGGTCAAAGCGCGGCTTGCTCGGGCTGGCTGGCGACAACGGCGCGTTTCGGACCGTAGCAGTAAGAGATGGCGACTTCCAGCCCGTCGACGGCGGCCGCAATGCGCTTGAGACCGTATGGCGCAATGGCGAACTGCTGCGCGACGATAGCTTAAGCGCCATCCGCGCCCGCGTCGCGGCCTTCGACGCCTGAGGATGGCATCACGCCTCAAGATGGCAAATGCACTGCAAAAAGTAAGAGATATCTTGGCTGATTGACAAACGCTGGCCTGATTTCGCCTAGCCGCGCAAAGGAGATATAGCTACGGCTTACCCTCAGAAAGGGGGCACTCAGTGACGTACTTAGCTTGGTTTAATGAGTGTTTATCGCCGCCTAACAACTGGTGTACCGTTGGCGAAAGGCGCGAAACGTCGCGGATGAGGACTTTCAATCATATCCGTCCAACGCGGAAACAATAGGTGGCTGTGCACAGTCGGCAAACCGGCCTCTCCCGTTGTCACCACGACAGAGATTCAATTAAAATGGCATAGGCGGTAACCACGGCCTGTATGCCTATCGTCGCACACTTTGCCATTTCCTCCGTATCGGCATAATAGGCCATGGGATACAATACCCTACCGAATAATAGGTAATTCCGCAGGCCCGGAATAACAGTCTGTAAGTCCAGCTCCCTCCTTTCACCTGGAGAATCGGCTGAAGAAATCCAGAATTCAAGGGGCAAACACCAAGACATGCCCCTCGGTCCGATCTTCTGATAACCAATGCAAAAAAAGCATCCATCCGGGCCCGGCCGCCGAAACCATAGCCGATTGATAATACCCCCAAACAACTCAACTGGTTTTCCCCGTTCGAAGCCCGCAGCCTCGGCTTTTTCCCGAAAGATAGCCGCAAATGCATTGGCCTTGCCATCCCAGTCCGTGGCCGACACTCCCATTCGATTATATTCAGCAACCTTTACGCGGGCCTGAGGATCGAAATATTTTGGCGCTTCAGGTGACGTTCCACCACGTAACGCCGCCGACCGGCGCGCATTATAAGACGCAACCAAAGGGTGTACCGTTACGCGCTTTTCTCCCAAAGACTGATTCGGTTTCTCTGAGGCTTCAATAAAGTCAAGAAATGGGGATCGATAGAAGCCAGGCAGATTTTCACCGCGAACCCCCGATATCCAGCCGGAGGACAATGTCTCTTTCGCAAGCTCTTCCCAATAGAGCATGAGACTATCCTGCCACTCGGAGCCTGGATCGGAAGCCCTCACCAGATCGATATGACACCGGTGCGCTGCGTAGCCGCGAGCCTCGAAAGCTTTGTAGAAAGCGTCGAGCCCTTTCCAAGACTTCAACGTTTCAAGGCAAAGCAGGGGGCGTTTCATGCCTTACAATAGCGGAAGGGCATGACGGGTCAATACAGGCACGCACTGGCCAGATCGAATTGTGGGACTGACTTCGTCTTCCCGCCCAAGCCGGAAATATTGGCAGTCGGCACACTCCCAACCCGGCGTTTGCAATCGACCGTGAGTCATCACCTCACCGCGCTTGCCCCGCCATCCGCGCCCGCGTCGCGGCCTTCGACGCCTGAGGATCGCCGGATGATTATCGTCTGGATGGGTGCTGAACCATTGTAATCTATCCTGCCCGTTTTGCGCCTACGACAAACGGTTGGATATTGACGGGTCGCAGGCGCAACCGGAACAGGTGATCGCCTTCATCGCTGTGCTGCACCAATGGCAGGTGCAACATAGGCGGCAGGTCCTGTTGAGCTGGCTGGGCGGCGAGCCTTTTCTGTGGCCTGAATTAGAGCCCCTGACACACGCCGCCCACGACGCCGGACTGCGGATCAGCACGACGACCAATGGCACGGCGCTGAATAGCCCGCGCATACGCCGGCACGTGCTGGACACCTACTCGGAACTGACCGTTTCCATCGACGGCTTTACCGACTTTCACGACAACAGGCGTGGCTGGAAAGGCGCGTTCAGCAAACTAAAAACAGGCGTATACGACCTGAATGCCGAACTCCAGGCATGCGCCTCATCCCTGACGCTGCGCGCCAATGTCGTGCTGATGCAAGACAATGTTCGCACGTTTGGTGAGCTTTGCCATGAAATCGCGAGTTGGGGCATTGACGAGATCTGCTTCAACCAGCTTGGTGGACGCGACCGCCCGGAGTTCTATCCCGCCCACCGCCTGAGCCTGGATGACATCACCTGGCTCGAAACCGAATTGCCGGCCTTGCGCACGTCTCTCGAACAGCAAGGCACACGACTAATCGGCGGAGACGATTATTTGCGCCGTATACGAGGGACAACCCTGGGCGAGGTTTTCCCTGTCCCCGAATGTCGCGTGGCGGACTCCTTCCTGTTCATCGATGAGCGCGGCTACATCGCCCCATGCAGTTTCACGCCGGATCACTTTGCGCGCAACATCAGCGAGATTAAAACGGCGGATGACCTCGACAGCTTAATCGACGACCTGCTGACGACCCAGAAATGCCGCCCCGCCGTCGATTGCGCCAACTGCCCAAGCACACAGCAATTTGCGAAATGGGAATGACTGCTGTCGCACTCGGCAAAGATCTACGGGCCACTAGGGCTGACCTGAGAGAACGCCGAACTATAACGGCGCCGTAAAGGCCTTCTTGGGGAAGGTTGCCTCAAGGACATCGAGAAACGCCCGTACCTTCGCACCGATAAGACGACGTGAACTTTGCAGCGCCCAGATTTCAACGGGTGGTCCCGCCTGGGTTCCCCAATAGGCGACGCGACCGGCATCTATATCGCCGGCCACCAGAAGGGACGGCAAAAGCGCGGCCCCCGCCCCCGCCAAGACGGCTTCCCTGACCATCAGCAAAGAGGACAAGCGCAGCACCGGGCTGGGGGTGAAGACCGCCTCTCCGTCTGCCGTGACGATTGGCCAGGTCGCGCCGGCGGGCGTCGTAGACAGGACCACGGCCTTGACGTCACCTGTGCGTTCCGGAGGCACAGGCATATTTACGGGCGCCACGACCACGCGGCGATCGTGCAGGAAGCACCTGCCGATGAGACGTTCATCGGGAGACGGATCGATGCGGATGACCAGGTCATAACCATCTTCTATCGGGTCGACCTTGCGATCTTCGGCGACGATCTCAAGCTGGACCTCAGGGTAAGCCATGGCAAATCGCGCGCCAATACGCCCGAACGCCACATGCGCCAGCACAACGGGCGCACTGACGCGCAGCCGGCCGCGCGGTGTCGCCGCCCCCAGGACGACCGCTTCACCCGCTTCGGCGACCTGCGACAACAGCCCATCGGTCCGCTCGTAAAGCGTCCGCCCCTCCTCCGTCAGGCGCAGGGACTGCGATCCCCGGTCTATCAACCGCACCCCAAGGCTTCGTTCAAGTTCGGCAACCCGGCGCGACAACGTCGCCTTTGGGCGGCCTGAGACCCGGCCAGCCTTACCAAAGCCACCATGAGCGGCCACAAGGTTGAAATAGGACAAGGCTTCGAGGTCCATGTTTGCGTTCCGTATATGAGACACCCAATCTCATATTTGCCATCTTCTTAGCAAATTTGAAACTGCTATCTTGCTGGCAGAGACACTTCGGTCTCGCATCATTCCCAAGGACTCCGACCATGGCTATTCTTGTTACTGGCAGCACGGGCACGATAGGTTCGCAGGTTCTATCGTCGCTAAATGGCCGCGCCACAGATATTCGCGCCCTGACCCGATCGCCGGACAATGCGCACCTGCCCGCCGGTGTGCGCGCCGTCCGCGGCGATTTGGCCGACATCGAGTCCATGCGCGCCGCACTCGACGGCGTCAGCACAATGTTTCTGCTGGCCCCGAATGTTCCGGACGAACTGACCCAGTCCATGCTGGCGCTTAACCTGGCGCGTGAGGCCGGCGTGACGGGTATAGTCTACCTGTCGGTCTTCCAGAGCGAGGCCTATAGCGACGTGCCGCACTTTGCCGGAAAATATACGGTCGAGCGTATGATCGCGGACCTGGGTTTGCCCGCCACCGTCTTGCGCCCCGCCTACTTCATTCAAAACGATATTCGTCAGAAGGAACCGTTGCTGAACGCAGGTATCTATGCGGCTCCGATTGGCGACAAGGGGCTGTCGATGGTCGATGTGCGTGACATCGGAGAGGCCGCCGCAAACGAATTGGTCCGTCGCGACCAAAGCCCTGCGCCCCTTGGCATCGAAACCTACAATCTGGTCGGTCCCGACGCCCTCACCGGACCGGATATTGCCGACATATGGACACACGCGCTTGGCCGCGCCGTCCGCCATGGCGGCAACGACCTGGTGTCCATGGAGCAACGCCTGAAAGCCATGCTACCGGCCTGGCACGCGCTCGACCTGCGCTTAATGTTCGCGCGTTATCAGGCCGACGGAGCCGTCGCCACGGAAAGCGACCTGACACGCCTCACGCACCTGCTTGGTCACCCGCCCCGTTCTTACCGGGCTTTCGCCACCGACGCCGCCGCCCAATGGGCAAACCTCTAACCGTCACTGTCGCCCTCAAATCTTTCAGGAGAAACACCATGTCATCCTCCACTGAAATCTTTCATGCGCTCGACGACAAAGACGCCGGCACCGTCGCGGCGATGCGGCAGGCGCTGGCGCCCATCAAGGGGACGATCAATAGCCCCGCCGCGCGCGGTCTGTTTGACGAAGTCATGGAGCACACGCCGGATGCGCCGGGCATTACCTACGAAGCCGGAACGGTCGGCGGCGTGCCCGGCATCTGGTGCCTGCCCCCCGACAAACGGCCTGATAAATTTATACTTTACTGCCATGGCGGCGCCTACGTCCTGGGGTCGGCGCGCGCCTTTCGCCATCTCGCCGGCCAGATCGCCGCACGGACGCGGTCGGCGACCTTTGTGCCGGATTATCGCCTCGCGCCGGAGCACCCGTTCCCAGCCGCAGTGACCGACGCGGTGGCCGTCTATCGCGGTCTTTGCGACCTGGCGCCAAAGTCGATCGCGATTGCCGGTGACTCGGCGGGCGGTGGCCTGGCGCTGACGCTTCTGGCCCTTATGCAGGCGGAGGCCGTTGCGGGGAAGGTCCTGGCGCCGATCGCCGGTGTGGCGATGTCGCCCTGGACCGACCTGGCCCTCACCGGAGCCAGCATGACCGAGCGGGCCGAAGCAGATCCGTTACTGACCCGGGACATGCTGAGCCGAACGGCCGCCCTCTATCTCAATGGTCAAGCCGCAGATATGGAAACGGCATCGCCCCTGTATGGCAGCCTGGCTGACCTGCCGCCGATCCACATCCATGTCGGCGAAGATGAAATTCTGCTCGACGATGCCCGGCGCTATGCCCGTCGCGCTCAGGCCGCAGGGTCGGATGTGCGCCTGAATGTCTGGCAGGGCATGGCCCACGTCTTCCCGGCCAATGTCGGGACCCTGGCCGCGTCTGAAAAGGCGCTTGATCTGATCGGCCAATTCCTGACCGCCACCTTCGACCGCTAAAATCGCTACCCAACAGCCCCCCCACCCAAATCAGGAGACACACCATGACCAAGGTACTTTTTGTCGGCCAGAAGCCCGACACCGTCGACTTTTCCGATCCCGCCCTGCCGCCAGGCTTCGATGCCGCCAAGATACAGGCGGGGATCGATCTCGCCGCCGTCCGTATCGCGGAAAAAGGCTGGCACGGAGACATCTGCATGATCTCACCGGACGATGCCGGGATTGAGATGTTGACCGCGCAACTGGCCACCACGACCTATGACTGCGTGATCATAGGCGGGGGCGTGCGGATACCGCCGAAGAGTCTGTTACTGTTCGAGGCCGTTGTGAACGCCGTGCACAAAGGGGCGCCGGGTGCGGCGATTGCCTTCAACACCCGTCCCGAAGACACGGCAGACGCTGCGGCCCGGTGGATCAAGGGAAACTAGGCCAAGGCCTCTGCACCGCCGGACTTCAGAGGTCCGTCATTGAGGGATCTCAGCTCCTGTCGAAGGTGAGATCTATGGTGTCGTCCGCCGAACCTTCAAACCGAAACAGGTCTGCGTCAAACTGAACGGATACCTTTCGGCCGGCGGCGGTCGCCGAAACCAGGCGGCATCCTGTGGGCAGGCGAACCGACGTCACGCCCGCATGTTCCAGATGGAGTCGCGCGCTTTGCAGCCGGTTGTCTGTCCAGATTTGATCGACGGTGATCCCGCCCCTGGCCCGAAGCCCGCGAACCTCACCGCTATGCCAGGCTGGCGGAAGGGCGGGCAGCAGGGCGATTGCGCCCTGATGACTTTGCAACAGCATCTCCGCAATCGCTGCGGTCATCCCGAAGTTTCCGTCGATCTGGAAGATCGGACCCGTTGGCGATGGATGCGTATCGAACAGATTATCGAGCGTACTATTTCTGAAGAACAAATCGACTGAGTTTCCTGACCGCACGCCATCCCCGGCACGCGCCCAGATGGCCGTCGCCCAGGCGCGGCTCCACCCTGTCGCGGCCCCACCGTTTGCCTCACGCCGCAGCATCGAAGCGGTGGCCGCCTGCGCCAGGTGTCGGGTGCCCGGCTGTGCCATCTCGTCTCCCGGATAAAAGGCATAGAGATGAGAGATGTGGCGGTGACCGGGATCGGCTTCTTCGAAATCCTGGGACCATTCCTGCAATTGACCAAGATGGCCAATACGATAGGGTTCCAGTTGCGTCATCAAAGACCGCAGCCGTTGCGCAAAGGCGGCATCCGTGCCCAGTCGATCTGCCGCCTGGATGCAATTGGCGAAGATTTCGCGCGTGAGCGCCAGGTCCATGGTGCAGCCGGCACTGATCGCCGCCGGCTTGCCGTCCGGCGCAAGAAACTCGTTTTCAGGAGAGATGGACGGCGCGGTCGTCAAATATTCGCCACCCGAATCCTTTACCAGCCAGGCGGCACAAAACTCGGCGCATCCGCGCATCAACGGATAGGCCGTCTGCCTCAGAAACGCGAGGTCGCCACTAAAGGCGTAGTGCTGCCAGAGATGCTGAGCAAGCCACGGTCCGCCCATCGGCCAGTTCGCCCAGAAGGGGTCGCCGGTCGTTTCCCCCACCGGATTGGCCATCGCCCAAATGTCGCTGTTGTGGTGCAGGCACCAACCGGGCATCCCGTAATAGTCACGGGCGACCTTCCGGCCATTGTCCGCAACGCGCGCGATCCAGTCGAGCAAAGGGCGGTGACAATCGGACAGATTGGTCACTTCCGCCGGCCAATAGTTCATCTGAACATTGATATTGGTGGTGTAGTTGCTGCTCCACGGCGGACGCACTTTGGCGTTCCATATGCCCTGCAAATTCGCAGGCTGCGTGCCCGGACGCGAACTGGCGATCAGAAGATAGCGACCGAAATGGAACAACAGGGCGGCAAGGGCCGGATCGGTGTGAACCGCATTGGCTTCACGCCGTGCCGCCGTCGTGCCAGAGGTAGCATCGGCGTCCAGCCGGAGGGCGGACCGGCGATACAGGCTTTGGTGGTCGGCGGTGTGGCGGGACAGCAGATCGGCAAAGGGCCTCTTACGGGCCGCCGAAAGGGTATCGATGGCGTGCGCCTCGATCACTTTGACCGGCAGATCCGGCATCAGATTGAAGCTTCGAAAACCCGTTGCCGCCGCGATCCGCAGGACGACTTCGCGGGCGCCGCGGACGCAGATCATGTTCCCTTGCGAAAAAACCTCGCCCCCGTCTGCTTCAACATCAATGGCGACCACGAATGCCATGCCCTTGCCTAAGGCATCGTCATAAACGACGGGCTCAGCGACATTTCGATAGTCCGGCGCACACGCCGCCGGCGCCTTGCCACGCAACAGAAGCCGATGCCCCGTCGCGCTTACTTCGGCGCGGAGTTGTGTGTCGAGCGTCGCATCGAATGCGATGGTGCCGCCCTCGGCTGACAATCGCACGACCACGACTTGATCGGGATGGGAAGCGAACACGTCACGGCGATACTGTGTGCGCCCGATGACATAGCGTGTCGCCGCAACCGCCTGGTCAAGCGCCAGCTCACGCCGGTAGGCCGTCACGGTCCCGGCGTGCCGCATTGAGAGTTTTAAATCCGCCAAGGGGGCATAACTCTGGCTGTACGGCCCCTGCATCCGCTTGGCCAGTTGATCTGCCTTGTGATAGTCGCCGGCAAAAACAGCTTCGCGGACACCGGCCAGTGTCGATATAGCATCGGGATTGGCGGTCTCGGTCGGATAGCCTGACCAGAGTGTATCCTCGTTGAGCGAGATGATCTCCTCCACGATTCCGCCGCGCACCATGGCGCCCAACCGGCCATTGCCGACCGGCAAACCATCGACCCAGCGTTCGGCAGGCGCATCAAACCAGAGGGAATGCGTATTGTCAGAGCCTGTCGCCATGGCGCGTAGAGGCAAGGCGCCCAATGCTCCGCCCAGTACCCCGGCAAGCGCACTGGCGGCAGAGGTCAACATACCCGTTTGCAACACGCCTCGTCGCGTCCAATTACCAGACATCGGTCCTCTTCTCCGTCTCTTTCGATGCGTGAGCCACGCCCGTGCGTGCGTGCGTGACGATCCATCCATATATGAAAATAAATTCACATATGACAATACATTAAATACGAAGTGAGGCGGCCTGGCTACAACCTCAGCAAATTGACGTAATCTGCTGCGGGTGTGCGCCCAACTCCGCATTTGGGACCTACCGCGGGACTCATCACCTCCCCGCACTTGTCCCGCGATACGGGCCGTACGACGACCTATGACTGCGTGACCATAGGCGGAGGCTTGAGGATACCGCCAAAGAACCTGCGACTGTTCGAAGCCGATGTGAACGCCGTGCACAAAGGCGCCCCGGGTGCCGCGATTGCCTTCAACACCCGTCCTGAAGACACGGCAGACGCCGCAGCCCGGTGGATCAAGGGAAGCTACTATTCCCTATGGACCTCAGGAAGATGGGGGGCTACCTGCCTTCGCCTTCGCGCCCAAAGCGGACACCTGCCGAGCCAACAGCCGGAGCGTCCGTAAGCGGTCATCGCCGATTAAATTTCTCTGACCAAGCGGATCATTGAATGGGGCAACGTCGTCACGCGCATAAAATCGACTGCGTAACTCGGCGGTCGATATGGTTCGTTAGCCTGTTACGTCCTTGGAAGTTCGCCACTTAATCGCCGCCTAAACACCACATATTGAACAACCATTGGCCAACAATACTAAATATGTCGCTCCGGTCACAACCAGAACATTTTTTCGAAACGGGAACGTATTGGCAACTTGTCAAGATAGATTTCTGGATATAATCATCAGCTCGCTACGGAGTTCGCTTGACTTGTTGGTGTCGACAGATGACTATGAGTAGCCAAGTTGGGGGGAGGTGCCCCTTGGATAGGATCGAAATAACGTGGCTACCGCATCGTCCCCAAAAGTATCGAGATTCCGAGCTATACGGGAGGACAACCTTAACCGGTTTTACACACGTTACGAGGTCGGCGATCTTCTAACCGCTCAAATTGCTAACCGTAATATTAGGACTGTCATTGACCTCGGAGCGGGAAATGGTTCGTTGTCTGGAGCAGTTTGTAAATGGTCGAGCAACGCCGAGGCGGTAACCGTTGATATCGACCCCGCATGCGTAGAACCTTTACGTTCATGCCTTCTGAACTCAGGGGCGGTCAGGCATACCCACATTTGCCACGATGTGTTCGACCCAAAATTGCCGAATGTCCTAGGGTTAGATAACTTCTTCGACCTGGCAGTATGTAATCCTCCTTTTTTTCGGCCTGAATGGAAACGGGACTATGCCGATATTCTACAATCCGCTCGTCTCGAAGATGCGTGTGTAACCGTTGCTGACGTGTCGGCAGAGATCATTTTTCTGGCGCAGAATTTAAGGCTGGTTCGCTCAGGTGGAATAGTCGCGATGATTATGCCTGATGGCATGATAACAGGTTATAGAGCTAAGTCCCTTAGAAGTGCTATTATTGCCAATCATCGAATAGATTGTGTATTACAGCTCCCGCAAAACTCATTTCATGACACCGATGCACGGTGCTTTATAATTTTTATTACAAAAGAAGCACATCAGTGCGATAAAATAAAGCTACTTAGATATGACGCTTTGGACGGTTTGTTGGAATCTATATTTGTGAGCAAAGCTGACGGTGAGCAGCGGCTTGATTACGACTATCATTCCTCAAAAATTGACCATGGTAAAGAGGTAACAACTCTTCGACATCTGGGAGCGGAGGTCGTCAGAGGATCAGTAGGTACTGTCGAAGCTAGGGATTCTAGATACCCAATATTTCATACATCGGACTATCTGGCTTCGGAATCTGGCTTAATAAATTTACCTTCAGCCATGCCGATGCTGGAAAACAAAAAGTTGGTTGTCGCTCAGGCCGGCGACATTCTAATGGCGCGCGTTGATCGAAAACTACATGAAAAAGTAGGAATGGTGGTTAGTGGTATGGCAGCCATTACAGACTGCGTTTATAGGATTCGCCTTCCTATCGATGCTCAAGAAGTCGCTTTGAAGGCGTTGCGCTCTCGAGAGGGAGCGGCACGGCTTAAAGCCGTCTCCAAAGGTGTGAGCGCCCGGCTTTTGGGAAAAGCGGATTTGTTAGATATGCCGCTCAATCTCTAACCGTTTTCTCCAAAAAATTGCTTTAGAAAATCGAGCGCTTCCTTTTTCTGAGCTGTGCCGGCGGCTTGAAGGATAGCAATTACATTAACCTTACCAGTAGCACCGTCCCAAAAATTCTTTTTCATGACCTGATGACGACCGCATAACGCCTGCCATTGATCAGGGTTCTCAGGGTCGCTATTAGGATCGACAGAGTGAGGGGTGACATGGTCGGGTGTGAGTTTGACTGTGCCACCCCCAATCGGGTCCACGGCACCCTGGGCCAATCCACACGACTGACCATCTTCTTTCCATTCACACGCGCTATTTGCGCGAGCCATAACTTTAGCCCAAGTTTTAGTGGTGGGACGAACACGTTTGCCGGCAATGTCACGCTTCTCAACACTTGCCAACACGTATTCCTGGGGCTTCAGGGCATTCCAATCACGCCAAGACAAAATCGTGTAGCCTGAATCGGTGCGCAGTTCGGACAGTCGTTGATGCCAGTTTTCCGGCTCTTTTTGTGTCACAGGATCAGTGGCTGCCGCTAAAATCTGATCTCTGGTTAGCACAAGACCTACGTTGTTTAGGAATAGCGCTTCTAGGCGAAGGCGCACCGTCTTCTGTGTGTAGGTTGATGTGTCGGAACTGTATACTTTTTGCAGCGGTAATATATTATTGCTCATTTGCTTTTCCGGCTGACAATTTTTCAGTGCTTTTCATCGTCGTGAGCAGTTCAGGGACGCCAATTTCTAAAACGGTGGCAAAAGTTTCCAAGGTACTTAACGTGACGTTCCTTTCGCCGCGCTCTACAGAACCAACATAGGTTCTGTGTAACCCGCAAAGCTCCGCTAGTTTTTCTTGGGATAAATGCCGATCATGCCGAAAACGCCGCAAATTGTTTGCAAGCACGTCCGTAATGCCCTTGCTTGGTTTGCGAACTTCTTTTTCGGCCATTTGGAATCGAACATACTCTTAAATGCTCACGATAAGTAGCATTGTGTCTGAACCAGGCATTTTCCGCGACAGACTATGAGTAGCGGATTGACTAGGTGTTTGTCCGCATTTCCCGCTTTGAGCAAACGTACAAATGTCTCCTTTAGGCCACTAACGGAAGTGGACGATGCACGCCTGTTCCCACCAGATGTTTGCGGGCCTTCCCAAGGGCGTCTCATAGCCGCGACGGCTTGTCCCGCCATACCCGCCGCTCGTCCCTGGACGGTTGCCACTCATCCCCGTTCGCCCCAATCTCGCCGCCAGTAATGGCTTTGGGCTGGTCAGCTGAAAACGCAGATGGCAAGCAGGTGGCTCTTTAAGGAGACTGGGCCATGACGTTGAGTATGACTGCGACACCTTCGCGGGCTAAAATCGATTATGTGGCCGCCGGATTGGCGGCTGCGGCATCGGGGCTTCCCTTCCCAGATTTTATGCTCTCGGTTTGGTCCCGCCTCTAAGCCATGAAACAACCGACGATCGGTAGCGACGGCTAAACCTCATTTGCATTCCGGTCTTTAGTATCAGGGTCCCATCTCCGTGAGCGGTGGTCGTGACTTCAGTTACCCTGTCCAATCGAACAATCGCACTCCGATGAATACGGGCGAAATCGGCGATCGGCAGGCGCTTGGTCAGGGCGGACAAGGACTCATTGACCAGCCATGCGCGATGGCCGCAATGGACCTCAGCATAATCCCCTGCCGCCGAAATCCAGTCTATTTCCTCAAAACCGATAATTCGGGTCGCCCCCCTAGAGCGGGCGATCAGGCGTGGCGGCGTCGGAATCAGGTCCATCACTGGCTTTAGCCGTTCACCTAGTGGTGCGCGGCCCCTGCGTACCCGATCCAGAACCTGACCGAAGCGGATATCGTCAAAAGGTTTGAGCAGATAGTCGACGGCCTGAGCCTCGAACGCCTTGACCGCGAATTCATCATAGGCGGTAACGAAAACCGTCGTCGGCATTGCGTCGACGCCTATGGCCGCGATAACTTCGAAACCGGTCATGGTCGGCATCTGAACGTCAAGAAAGACCAGATCGGGCCGCTCAGCCTCGATCAGGGTGACGGCCAGCTCCCCATGATGAGCCTCGCCGATAAGACTAAAGCCACTTTCCGCCGCGAGCAGATTTCGCAACCGAAGCCTGGCTAGAGGCTCGTCATCGACGATCAGAGTGCGGATCAAGCCACGGCTCCTTGGGGTATCCGGACATCAATACGAAAGCCTCGCCCCGGTGCGGTGACAATGTCGAAGCCCCCGTCACAAAGCCTTTCCAGACGGCGGCGACTATTGGTCAGGCCGACCCCTTCCCTGACCACTCCGGCCCCTGCGCCATCATCTCGGACCGTCAAATGCAGGTGCCCCTCCGCAATCCGTGCCATCAAGGTGATGGTGCCGCCCTCTGGCAGAGGAGCTATGCCATGGCGCACGGCATTCTCGACGAGCGGTTGCAGCAACAAAGATGGCAAAACGGCGCTAAGGGCATCGGGGGCAATATCGCGCACTAGCGTCAGCCGCTCCCCCAACCGGGCTTCCTCAATGGCCAGATAGGCATCCGTGAAATCCAGTTCGTCACCCAGCGTCGTCTGAGCGCCGCGGTGGCCGTGGATCGACAGGCGCAACAGGTCGCCAAGGCGAGCGATCATGCGTTCGGCCTTGAGCGGTTCTGAACGGACCAGCGCGGAAATGGCATTGAGCGCATTGAACAAAAAGTGCGGCTGCAACTGCGCGCGCAAGGCGGCGGTTTGGGCTTCGGCCAATTGGGTTTGCAGTCGGGCGGCATCGAGTTCATGGACGGTCAGTCGACGATAGGCGCGCCCCGCGATGACGATACCGGTCAGCGTGGCATAGGTCAGCAGATTGCCCTGAAGGCTACCGGCCATCTTACGCCACAACATGTTCTCGCCGCTACCGAAGATCAGAGACAGAATGAAGACGTAAACAAGGGTGTGCGCCACGGACAGCAGCAGACCGGTCACGATATGCAGGCCGATGCAACGCAGGGCGCGGCCGCGTTCAAAACCAATGCGGCCGGCAAGAGCAAATACCATCGGCGTCATGGCGGCCCAAAGCATGGAGGCCACCAGCGCTGCGCAATAGACCCACCACGGCTTGGCAGCGTCATAGGCCAGATCATTGACGTACCATTGTCCTCCCATGACCAATCCGATGATCAGCCATATGCCGGCAATGGTGAAGACACGAGTGAGCGCGGGTGAAGCGTGTGGGGGCATGGTCATGACATAGCATATCTGCATTTACGCGCCCATCCCGCTCGGCGGAACCACTCTCCCGTTCGGCGATCTGCGGCTGGCCGCCACAGAGGCGATGCTGCAAATCTGATGTAGCAACCCACGGAGACACGCCCCATGCGCAAATGGCTGATTGGTTTAATATGTGTCTCGATTCAGGCCTTTGGCATGTCTGCGGTTGCGGCACCACCGGACATCAGGGCCCAACCAGCCATCTCTCCCCCGTCGTCCTTGGCGGTGCAAACGTCCGGCGACCAGGGCTATGACCAGGCCGTGACTGCCCACCTGGCGCTTGGACGCGCCCTGTTAAGCCAGAACGCCGGATCGCTATATCTTGAGAATGCCCGAAGCCTGAATGACCCCCAACCCGCGCTTTACGGCAAGGCGCAGATTAAGGCCTGGCAGGCGGCGATGCGCGCCAAACGACAGATCACGGCCTATCAACCTAAGGTCCGCGAAGTCTTCGATTTCGGCCAGACCCTGATTGAAACCGGCGGCTTTAACATCACCTGGCGGCTGACCAACGGCCAGGCTGAGGCGGCGGAAGGCAAGTACCTGCTTGTCTGGGAAAGGCAGGCCGATGCGAGCTTGCGCCTTAAGGCGGAGGTGCGCAACTGGGTGGACCCGCCCGTTGATGAACGCGCCTTGTTTGTCGATCTGATGCCGGGTGTGCCACCGTCGTCGCCGCCCAATACGGCTCTGGCGGCTGAGCTGAAGGTATTGAACGAACATAATGCCGCAGGCGTCAAAAACCATGATCTGGCAAAGCGCCTGAGCTTCTATGCCGATGACACGATCCTCATGCCGCGCAATTCGACGGCCAAGGTCGGCATGGCGGAAATCCGGCCTTATCTCACGGCCTATGTCGACAACGGCCGCGGCGCGACCTTCGATGCGGTCAGGGTATGGACGGAGGATTGCCAGGACCTGGGTCGCGGTTACGCGCTAGAATATTTCAGATTTCAGGTCGATTGGCGCGCCGGGGACAAGGCCGGTACGGTCAGCGGCGGCGGTGTGCGCCTTTGGCGACGCGGCCCCGATGGCGAGCTTAAAATGCTGCGCGAAATCGGCACACATGATTACCGACCGACTTGAACCCTAAGGAGATTTACCCGTGCTCAATCGACGGACTTGTCTCGGCGCCCTCTCCGCTGCCATGGCGTTTGCCGGTGTCGCGACCGACGCCCGCGCCCAAACCAATCCCCGCGCCATGATCCGGCTGCTTAAACCCGGTCAGCCCCCGAAACCGTGTCAGCTTAGTGATCTCCAATGGCTTGAAGGCGACTGGGTCGGTCAGATGCCGTTCGGGCCGGTCGAACATGTCAAACTGCCCATCGCCTTTGGTCACATGCCGGGCTTTGTGCGCGCCATGAACCCTGACGGTGTGGTGTTTTACGAGATCGTGGTCTTCGCTCAGATCGGCGCGACCATCGCTCAACAGGTCAAGCATTTCACATCAAGCCTCGTCGGCTGGGAACCGAAAGACACCCACCTTGAGCGGTTTTTAGTTGAGCGCGACGGCGACACCTATTTCTTCGATGGTTTTACCCTCTCGCGCACAGGCCCTGACAGCTACACCGTCTTCTTCCTTAACCGGGATGGCGACAAAGAACTGGACACCCTCATCGTACCCTTCAAACGCAAGACCTAAGGGGAGCGACAATGAAGATAAGACTCGCCTGCGCACTTGTAAGCCTGTTGTTCATGGCCGCGCCAGCCTTAGCCCAAAGTCGCCTGGAAGCGGTTGAGATTCAATCGGCGCAGTTCTCACACAACAAGATTGGCACCTCGCCATTGCGTAAGGTGACGGTCTATCTTCCACCGCATTATGCCGAGGAGGGGCGGCGCTTTCCCGTGGTCTATTTCCTAAACACCTATGGTGAGGATGAGAGCGCGCCCTTTGCCAATCATGACGCCAAGACGCTTCTTGATGACGCGATAGACAAGGGACAATTGGGCGATGTGATCGTGGTCACGGCCGATTTTCGCACAGCCCTTGGGACTTCCTGGTATGTCAATTCAACGGTCACCGGCAATTGGCAGGACTTTATGGTCAGGGAGCTTGTCCCCTATATCGACAGCCATTACCGCACCTTGGCAACCAATGCTTCACGGGCCGTTGTGGGGGACCGCATGGGCGGGCATGGGGCTATTCGCTTTGGAATGCAGTATCCGGATATTTTCGGCGTGGTCTATGCCCTGCATCCCGTGGGCACAGGCAATGGCATCCAGCCCGGATTTACGCGCGGCAACTGGCAGACCATCTATGCAGCCAAGACTTTGGATGACCTGAAAACCGATATCTATTCCCCGATTTTCCTGAGCATCTATCAGGCGCACCTGCCTAATCCGGATAGCCCCCCCTTATACGCCGACCTGCCCGTAAAGCTGGTGGATGGCAAGGCGGTGGTTGATCCGGTGCTGACGGCGCGTTTGCAGAACAGCTTTTCCCTTGATCACCTTATTCCCGTCTATGCCGCCAATCTGAAACGCCTGCGCGCCTTCAAGATCGACTGGGGGCGCAATGACACGCTTTATGACCACATCTATTCCAATCAGGCCTTCGTGCGTAAGCTCGATGAATATGACATCCCCTATGAGGCCGAGGAATATCACGGCGGATGGGGTGACAGGACGTGGGGGCCTGAGGGGCGTTTTGCGACGGATGTTGTGCCGTTTCTGCAAAAGAATTTGCGGTCCAATCGGTGATGTGCGCCGCTGCAAGGAGAGGCAGGAAACGGCAGCGGCAACGAAGCCTACGTGCGGAAGCCGCGCACGGCACTCATCACGCCCCCCGCGCTTGTCCCACCATACCCGCCGCTCGTCCCTAAACGGTTGCCACTCATCCCCGTTCGTCCCAATCTCGCCGCCAGTAATGGCTTTGGGCTGGTCAGCTGAAAACGCAGATGGCAAGCAGGTGGCTCTTTAAGGAGACTGGGCCATGACGTTGAGTATGACTGCGACACCTTCACGGGCTAAAATCGATTATGTCGCCGCCGGATTGGCCGCTGCGGCCTTTTGCCTTCATGCGGCGTTCGCGGGCAGTTACGACATCTTCCGTGACGAGCTGTACTTCATTGTGTGCGGGCAACATCCGGCCTTCGGCTATGCCGATCAGCCGCCGCTCGTGCCCCTGTTGTCGGCCGGGCTCTATGCCCTGGGCCACAGCGTCTGGATGCTGCGGCTTCCGGCGACCCTGGCCGCGGGAGCCCTGGCCTGGATCGCAGCGCGCGCCGCGCGGTCCTTGGGCGGCGACGGGGTCGCGGC
>NZ_AWGE01000023.1 GCF_000495815.1 Asticcacaulis sp. AC466
AGTGGTCTTCAAATCCATCCTCGGCAATTGCCAATCGATAGTAAATTACCTAGGGGCGATCAGAAACAAGATTGGTGATGCCCACGGCCAAGGCCGCTTGCCAGTTAAACCAAAGCCCCGCCACGCTGAACTTGTCGTTAACCTCGCGGGCAGCATGTCAGCCTTCCTAGTTGCAACTTGGAAGGATCGGCAGAAATAGCTTACACAGAGTGTTGCGCGGCATACATGGGTTAAACCATGTCGTTTATTAAGCTCTATAGACGCTCGCCCGTCTAATGCCTAACCGGTACGCAATTCGCAGCCCAAACAATCTAAAGCAGCAATAAGTGTGCCGCTAACAGAAAATGACATTGGTTGCGTTTTGCACACCAACAAAAGCAATAGAACATCCAAAGTAGCTATCTGTGGACGAGTCAACAGATGGCAACAACGACATTTTACGAATCTGAGAATTACGTTATGTTAAAGACGGGTAGCGAGTCGCGTGTGGAAACTAAACTCACTACCCGCCCACTTTAACCCACGCTGGGCGGGTTATTTCAATATGTAACAGACGTACCTGACTCAACTCATAACATCAACCGCACCAGCAGCCATATGGAAAGGAAAAATCCATGGCTGACTACCGAGTAACTTGGATACGTCGCGATGGAAACGACATGGACCGCAGAATTGACCGCTTAGGTGGTCCCGGTTGGGATGGCGGTTCAATCGATCAAGTAATAGCCTGGATCAGGAGCGGACATCGCTTTTGGACTAGTGTAAATAATGTGAGTGTTTGGATTGCAATTAAGCGCCATCCGACGTCCGGCAGAGACTATCTCGCTACAGAGCCAGATAGCTACCCCGCTAATAACTTGCTCAGCTTGCCTGACTGCCCACAATAGCGGGAAATACCGCGCTGCGTGTCCAAACCTTTGTAAGGATTCACCGCGTCTCCGCTGGCTATTACTTAAATAAAATGTAAAAAAATACTGGTATCTCAACATAAACTCCCTTTGGCCCTTACCGGCCAAAGGGTTTTTTTGTGCCCGAAACCCCTGCCGCAGGCCCTGTATTCGTATTCATGCGCCTTTTGCCGCCGTGAATACGTATGCAACGCGACGAAGCGTGGGTGCTTTGTCATAATGGGCAAAACGGCCGTCGAAACGGTCAAACAACAAGATCCGCCGATATGCGTTTGGACGCCGCGCGGAGGCAGTGAGGACGTATGGAACACCGCAAGCGAAATTCGCCCGCCTGGGTCAGTGCAATCGCCCTTTGCGCCTGCCTGTCAGCTGTGTCGCCGGTATCGGCAAAGGATGAAATGCCGGACCACAATCCGACCGTCATCGCCGATGCGAAGGCAAGCGATGGTCCCGGCATAGCCTCGCCCTGGTCCTATTCCGGCAAGCAGGGCATCGGCACGGCCTATGAAGCCTATAAAAACTATCAGTTTTCCGACAGCGCCGTCACCGGCAAGGTATCGAAGGTGTGGTTCTCGCTGGCCGAAGGCGTCATCACCGAAACCATGTACGGGCGCATTCACGAAGCCCAGATCCGCGAAATGCAGATTGCCGTGACCGGCAAGGGCTGGACGGCCTTCGAACGCACCGACACCACGTCGCATGTCGCCTACCTGCATACCGATTCCGCCGGCCGGCCTTTGTCGCCCGCCTATCGCCTGACCAACACGGACAAGCAGGGCCGCTTCGTCATCATCAAGGACGTCTTTACCGATCCGGACCACCAGACCCTGATGGTCCGCGTCACGGTCAAGGCATTGAAGGGACCGGTGACGCCCTATGTCATTCTCGACCCGTCCATGGCCAATACGTCGGGCGATGACGAAGGCCGCGTTGACCTCACCCATCTTCAGGCCTGGCAAGGCCGTGTCGCGCTCAACCTGTCGGCCAGCGTGCCCTTCAAAGCGGCGAATGTCGGCTATACCGGCACGACCGATGGCATCAAGGACTTGGTGGCCAGTCAGACACTGGGCGCGCGGCATAGTGCCACGACGGTCAAGGGCAATATCGTTCTGGTCGGTCAGTTACCGACGGTTACGAAGACCCTGACCGTCGATCTGGCTGTCGGTTTCGGCGCCACAACCGCCGTCGCGACGACCGAATCCACCGCCACGCTCAAAACCGGCTATGCCCGCGTACTCGCCAATTTCAACGGTGAGGGCAAGGCCGTCGGGTGGGAAGACTATCTGGCCTCCCTGACCGAACTGAAAAGCCTGATCCCCCTGTCCGAAGACAATGGCAAACTGCTCTACGCTTCGGCCCTGATGCTCAAGACCCAGGAAGACCACACCTCAGCCGGTGCGCTGATCGCTTCTCTCAGCAATCCATGGGGCGACACCGTCACGACCGACGTGTCATCGACGGGTTACAAGGCGGTGTGGCCGCGCGACTTCTATCAGGTCTCGATGGCCCTGGCCGCCCTGGGCGACCGACAAACGCCCGTTGCCGCCTTCCGCTACCTGCCGACGGTTCAGGTCAAGGCCTCAACGCCGGGCAATAGCGGCGCTACCGGCTGGTTCATGCAAAAAGCCCATGTCGATGGCACGCCTGAATGGGTTGGCGTCCAGCTCGATCAGACGGCCATGCCGATCCTGCTTGGCGCACGCCTGGAACACCTCGGCCTGATCAAGACGGACGAGTTGATGTCGTCCTACAAGACCATGCTCAAGCCCGCCGCCGATTTCCTGAGCCATGGCGGCACGGTCGGGCTCGACTGGAACCACGCCACCATCACCCCGCCCTATAGCCAGCAAGAGCGCTGGGAAGAACAGGAAGGCCATTCGCCGTCAACGACGGCGGCAGTTATCGCCGGACTGGTCGCCGCCGCCGACATCGCCACCCAGGCGGGCGACGCGCAGGACGCCAAACTGTACGCAACCACTGCCGAAGACTATTCCCGCAAGCTGGAGCAGCGCCTGTTCACGACGTCGGGCAAGGTGCGCGGCGATGACAGGCCTGCCAGCTATTATCTGCGCATCTCGCGCTCCGAAGACGCCAATGCGCCGGGCGTATTGGACGACCGAAACGGCCGCAAGGGCCTGCGGTCGGACCTGATGATCGATGCCGGTTTCCTGGAACTGGTCCGCTATGGTGTGCGCCCGGCGAACGATCAGGCCATCACGCAGTCTCTGGCCGTCATCGACGACCAGACCCTGCCGGAAAACTTGCGGGTCCGGTACGATTTCCATTTTCCCGGCAGTACTGTGACCGTTCCCGGCTTCCGCCGCTATGGCAATGACGGCTATGGCGAAGGTACGGACGGCGGCAATTACGGCACGATGTCAGCCGATCAGCGCGGCCGGGTCTGGCCGATCTTTACCGGCGAACGTGGTCACTACGAACTGGCGCGCGACGCCTTGAAAGCCGGCGGGGCAACGGCGGCCGATATCGACGCCATCCGCGCCACCTATGTCAAGGGCATGGAATTGTTCGCCAATGAAGGCCTGATGATCCCCGAACAGGTGTTCGACGGCGTCGGATTTAAGACGGCCCACGACTACACCATCGGCGAAGGCACCGACAGCGCTACACCGCTGGCCTGGTCGCACGCCGAATATGTCAAGCTCTTGCGGTCCTTACGCGATCGCCAGGTCTGGGACCGCAACCCCGCCACCTTCGACCACTTCTCGTCTTCTTCCAAGGTCAAAGATTAGTCTCAACCCCTTTGACCAAACTTGCCCTCGGCGCCACGGCGCCGGGGGCTTTTTTTTGTTACGCCGATTCCCGCAGAACAAGCTGCGTCGGGATGCGCGTCATTTCGACCGGTTCGCCATCAATGAGCGCCGCCAGCGTATCGACCAGCACCTTCGCCGCCGTGGTTGTATCCTGACGCACGGTCGAAAGAGTCGGGTTTATGCAGGTACAAGCCCAAAGATCATCGAACCCCATGACGGACACATCAGCCGGCACGGCCAACCCGCTTTTCTGCAAGGACTGGATGGCCCCGATGGCGAGCAGATCGGTCACGGCAAACACGCCGTCAAACGGCACCCTGTCCGCCAACAGGCGATCGATGGCCGCGGCCCCTTCCTCCCGTGAAATAAAGCAGTCCACGGCCAATCGCGGATCGGGCGTCAGGCCGGCTTCGGTATGCGCCCGCTGATAACCCTTATAGCGTTCGAAAAATTCGGAATGCTGCTCGGATGCCTCACCCAGAAACACGATCCGTTTGCGGCCTGTTTTTATCAGGTGCTCAACGGCTGAATGGGCGCCTTCCTCGTTCTGGGAGCCGATGAACAGGTTTGGTGTCTCCGGCATCACCGGGCCGAACACTACCCACGGCTCACCCACCTGGCGCAGGACGGCAACCCGGCGCAGATAGGATTCGAAATCGCGGTATCCTAAGAATATAATACCGTCCGCGCGGCGGGAAAAGCCATAGTCGGCGCCCCAGTCGGCATCCGCCTTTTGCAGCGACATCAAAACATCGACACCACGCGTATTGGCGTAATCGAGGATGGAACCGATCAGGGGCAGAAAGAACGGATTGATCCGGTTATCGGAATGATCAAGGTCTTCGGATACCAGCACAGCGATGGTATTGATCTTCTTTGAGCGCAGCTTTCGCGCATTGATATCGACCGTGTAGTTGAGCTGCGCCGCCGCATCGAACACGCGCTGGCGCACGGCTTCGCTCACCGAGGTCGAGCCGGACAAGGCGCGCGAGACGGTGGCCTGGGACACACCGGCCAGGGCGGCGATATCGAAAGAGGTGGGGCGCTTCATCTGTGCTCTGTTGGTTGTTGGCCGGACCATTACACCTCGCGGCGGTTTAGTCCAGATAATCGCTCATGATCCCGGCGACCCAGTCGATAAAGGCACGCACGCGCCGGGCCTGGTGACGGCGGCGCGGATAGATGACCGACACCGGCAAGGGCTCGGCTTCGAACGCGGGAAGGATTTCCACCAGCGCACCCGTTTCGACATTTCGCCGGTTGCCGGTGCGGGGCGCCTGAAATAGGCCCAGTCCGGCCAGGGCCGAGGCCTGAAACGCCTCCGTATTGTTGACCGTTATGCGCCCGGCCATATCCACCGTCCTATAGCCTTCCGCGTCGCGGTACTCGAAGCCGAACGGCCGGCTGCCCAGGGTCAGGGCGTAATGAATGAGGTAATGGTCGCTTAGATCGTCCAGCGTCTTCGGTTCACCGTGACGCGCCAGATAGGCGGGACTGGCGTAATTACCCATTTTCAGCACGCCCAAAGGCCGCGCCACCAGTCCGGAATCGGCCAGGGCCCCGACACGGATGACGCAATCGAACCCTTCGGCGATGACGTCGACGCGCCGGTCCGTACATGACAGCTCAATGTCCAGCGCCGGGTGCCGACCGAGGAATTCCGGCAGGCGCGGGATCAGGAAGTTCCGCGCCATGCTTACCGGCATATCGACGCGCAAACTGCCGGTCAGGGCCGAGGGGGTACGTTCGAACAGGGCATCAAGCTCATCCAGTTCCGCCAGTAATTCGCGACAGCGTTCGTAATAGGCCTGACCGTCGTGTGTCAGCTGAACGCGGCGTGTGGTGCGATACAGAAGCTGTGTCTTCAGATGCGCTTCCAATTGACTCACGGCCGCCGAGGCGCGCGATTTCGGCAGGCCCAGAGAGATCGCCGCCGCCGTGAAGCTTTGCAGTTCAGCTATCCGAACAAAAGTAGTCATGGCTTCGAGGCGGTTCATTGTTCTCAATTTCTGAACAGTGATGTCTATTCATCGATATTTATCCCTAAAATTAGAGATAGTAAATTGCCTGCACCACAAAGGAGCTACCCTCATGAAAATCGCACTTATTACCGGCGGCAGCCGCGGCCTTGGCCGCAACATGGCCCATCATCTGGCGGCCAAGGGCATCGATATTGTCTTCACCTATCGCTCACGCCAGGATGAGGCCGACAGCTTGGTCGAAGAGTTAAAACAGATGGGGCGCAAGGCCGTGGCCCTGCCGCTCGATACCGGCGTGAGCTCAGGGTTCGACGCCTTCGCCGGACAGGTCCGCGATGCCTTGCGGGCCAACTGGGGTCAGGACCGTTTCGATTTCCTGATCAACAATGCGGGCACGGCCCTGTACGCGCCCTTCGCCGAAACGACGGAAGCCCAATTCGACGACGTCACGAACATACATCTCAAAGGCGTCTTCTTCCTGACCCAAAAGTTGTTGCCATTGATGAAGGACGGCGGGGCGATCCTCAACCTGTCCTCAGGCCTGGCTCGATTCAGCTATCCCGGATCATCGGCCTATGGCGCGATGAAGGGCGCGATAGATGTTCTGTCTCGCTATTTGGCCGTCGAACTGGGCCCGCGCCGTATCCGCGTCAATTCTATAGCGCCGGGTGCCATCGCTACCGATTTCGGCGGCGGACGGGTGCGCGACGATGCGGAACTGAATGCGGCCATCGCCAGCCGTACGCCGTTGGGCCGTGTTGGCTTGCCGGACGATATCGGCGGCATTGTCAGTGTTTTGCTTTCGGACGAAGCCGGCTGGCTCAATGGCCAGCGTATCGAAGTCTCAGGCGGTATTCACGCGTAAAGGCAAGGGACTAGAGGGCCGAGCCAGTGGGATCGGCGCTCTAGACTCCGCTTAGATCGACGACGATACGCCGTTCGGCCAGATTCACCTCGGGCACGTTTTCCGCCGTGAACAGAAGGTAGTAGGTAGGCCCTTCCAAAGGCTGGATATCGAGCAGATCGCCGGCGCCGAAATTATCGACATTCATGACGCGTCCGATCTCGGCGCCCGCCGTATCGAAGACCTTCATGCCGATTAAATCCGTGATGTAGTATTCGTCTTCGTCGATTTCAGGCAAATCCGCCCGGTCAATGTACAGCTTCAGCCCCTTGATCCGGTCGACGGCGGTACGGTCCGGAACGCCTTCGGCCTTTACGACCAAGGTTCCCTTGTGCTCGCGCGCCTTGGTGATGACCAGGGCCGGTTCACCCTTTTCGTTCAGCAGGGGACTATATTCCAGGACGCTGAACGGATCGTCCATGAAGCTCAGCAGCTTGAATTCGCCCTGCAGGCCGACAGCGGCACTGACTTGCGCCACAAAGATAAGGTCAGGTTTGCTCATGAGGGTTCCTATATAGAAAAAGGGCCGGGAGGCAAATCCCGGCCCTTTAGATTTGTGTTTACGCCCGCTTCATTCCGACACACATGTTCGGAGAAGACGCAGCGCCAACCGCCATTATTCCGAAGCGGGTTGCTCTTCGGCAGCGGCTTCCTCAGCGGGAGCTTCTTCCACCGGAGCGGCAGCCGCGGCAGCCGCTTCTTCACGGGCGGCGGCTTCGGCATCCAGACGGTCCTGCTCGCGCTGGGCGCGTTCAGCGGTGCGCTCTTGCGCCTTCTTGCCCGGCGTACCCTTCTTCGGGTTGTTGCTGGCTTCCCACTTCACGAGGCCTTCCTGCGACAGGAAACGGGCGACGCGGTCGGTCGGCTGAGCACCCTTCTTGAGCCATTCGGCGATGCGCTCAACCTTCAGGGTCACGCGTTGCGCGTCCTTCGGCAGCATCGGGTTATAGGTGCCAACCTTTTCAATGAACTTGCCGTCGCGCGGCGCAGCGGCGTCGGCGATGACGATGGTGTAGTACGGGCGCTTCTTGGAGCCACCGCGCGAGAGACGAATCTTCAGCATTTCAGTATCCTAACTAGTAAGGTGCTATTTTTTGGTTGGGTCGAACGGCTTTGCGCCGGGCAAGCCCGGCAGGCCACCGAACAGGCCCGAAGGAGGAGTGGCGCCTGGCAGCTTTCCGCCACCGAGCGCCTTGAGTTTGTCGAGATCGAGAGCCGGATTGAGGCCCTGAAGCGGGTTCGCGCCGGGGCCGCCCTGCGGATTGGCCCCCATCTGCTTGGCCAGTTCGGCCATGTTGGGCGGGGCTGCGCCAGCCCCCATACCGAACATCTTGGCCATCTGACCCATGGCGCCGCGTCCGTTGGACCGCGACATCATCTTGAACGTGTCGGCCATCTGGCGATGTTGCTTGAGGAGGCGATTGATTTCCTGAACCTCGACACCGGCGCCCGCCGCGATCCGACGCTTGCGCGAGGCGTTGAGCAGGTCAGGCTTCTTGCGCTCGACCTTGGTCATGGAAGAAATGATGGCGACCTGGCGATCGAACACCTTGTCGGTGAAATTCGATTCCTCGATCTGCTTCTTGACCTTCTGCACGCCGGGCAACAGGCCCATAATGCCGCTCATGCCGCCCATCTTCTTCATCTGCTGAAGTTGAGCCCCAAGGTCATCGAGGTCGAACTGGCCCTTGGCCATCTTCTTCGCCATGGCCTCGGCCTTGACGGCATCCAGTTCCTGAGCGGCTTTTTCGACGAGGGCGACAACGTCGCCCTGGCCCAGAATACGACCGGCGATACGGCGGGCATCGAAGACATCGAGCGCATCGACCTTTTCACCGGCACCGAGATATTTGATCGGCAGCCCCGTGACGGCACGCATCGACAGCATGGCCCCGCCCCGGCCGTCGCCGTCGGCGCGGGTCAGGATCAGGCCAGTCAACGGCAGGCGCTCATGGAAGGCGGTGGCGGTGCGCACGGCGTCCTGGCCGGTGAGCGAGTCGGCAACCAGGAAGGTTTCGGTCGGATTGGCGATCCTGGCGATTTCGGCCGCTTCGGCCATCAGCGCCTCATCCAGCGTGGTGCGGCCGGCGGTATCCAGGATCAGAACGTCATAGCCCTGGAGCTTGGCGGAGGTCAGGGCGCGGCGGGTGATGTCGGTGGCGCCCTGACCGGCGACGATCGGCAACACGTCAACGCCGGTCTGTTCGCCAAGCAGCTTCAACTGCTCCATGGCGGCCGGACGGCGGGTGTCGAGCGAGGCCATCATGACCTTCTTGCGGTCGAACTTGGTCAGTCGCAAAGCCAGCTTGGCCGAGGTGGTGGTCTTACCGGAACCTTGCAGACCCGCCATCAAAATGACGACCGGCGGCACAGCGTTCAGGTTTACCGGCACAGGCTCTTCGCCGCCCAGCATGTCGATCAGGCCGTCATAGACGATCTTGACCACCTGGTCGGCGGGCTTGACCGCCTTGATGATGGCTTCGCCGGTCGCCAGCTCCTTGGCGCGCACCATGAACTGACGCACGACCGGCAAGGCGACATCGGCTTCCAGAAGGGCAACGCGAACCTCGCGCAGGGCCTCTTCGACATCCTTTTCCGAAAGGACGCCGCGGCCGCTGAGGCGGTCAAACAAACCGGAAAGACGGTCGTTCAAACTGTCGAACATTGCCAAAAACCTTTAAGTCTGGGTCCGCCTGCCGCAGCATTTCGGACAAAAACAAAATCCCCGAGGGCGCAACGCGCTGTCGGGGAGCCTTCCCAACCTCCGCCGGCTGACGCCGGATCCCCGTGTTGGTAAAGGGTTTGTGCCTGAAGCGCATGCGAATGCGCGGATATGGGCGGTTCTTTGACGGAAAAGCCATGCAGAGTCAAGCATAGACGGTGAAAGCGGCCGTCTGCGCTCACAAACCGGTGTTAAATGGTAGCTCGACAAGCGCTTCGCGCTGCCAAGGGACATGCAGGGCCCGGATTGCCTGCACGGCATTATGCGCGAAGCGTTGCCGCAATGCCGGCGAATAGGTCAAGTCGCGAATATCGGATGCCGCCTCAGCGAGGTTGGGATCTGCCCAGACCTGTGCTGGATCGCGGCGCAGGTGGGCATATCCCCCTTCCGAGTCGTCAACCGGAATAAGGGTCGATGACACCAGGCGGGCGTTTTCGGTCGTCATGAAGTCGACATTGCCCGACCAGCCAGTGGCAATCACCGCCACGCCGGCGGCCATGGCCTCGGCCAAAGACAGGCCAAACCCTTCGGAACGATGCAGCGAAATCAGAACATCGAACGCGCCTGTAAAGGCTTCCATGTCACGCTCGCTCAGGCGTTCACTCATCAGGCGGATATCGTAACGATCGGCGGTTATGGCCAGCAGGCGCTGGGCCGTCGCCGGATCGCCCGACAGGTCGCTGACCTTGAGCGTCAGGCGCGCCGTATCGCTCGATTGCGGAAAGGCCTGACACCAGGCGTCCAACACGCCCCATGGATTTTTACGCGCCGCCGAGGATTTGGTGTCGAACAGGCTTAAAACCTCGCAGATTGTATCGCTCAGATCGAAACGCTGGCGCGCCGAGTCATGACGGACGGACGGCGGCACCGGCACGGGATGCGGCATGACGCGCAGGCGCGAGATCAGATCGGCGCGCAAGGCGGCATTGAAGGTAGCGGCCAAGGCATCGCGGACAAACAGGCTCGGCACCCAGATTTCGTGGAGGTAGTCGGCGGCGAACACCCAATCCGCCGGGGCCTTAGGCGTTTCCCATGCCCAATAGGCAATGCGATAGCGGTTCGCCCACGATTTCGGGTCGTGTGCCAGCAACGCAACAAGAACTTCCGGCGCATTGGCGTGGATGTACCACACGCCACCCCGACCCGGCAGAGGCATGCCGTGGAACAGGTTTTTGCTGAACAGCTTTTTGAAAGCCGGGCGCAGGTCGTGTTCGACGATGTCGTAGCCCGCTGCCTTCAAGCCTTGTGCCGATAAGCGGCCGCCCTGGGCGATTCCCGTCGTTTCAGTGAAAAAACCCGATACGATGAAATCACCGCGCCTGAGCGTCACGTCGTCCGCTTTCGTCCACCCACCCGACTTCAGGCGCGCCAAAACACCCAATCCGCCGTGGATCAGGGGCAAACGATATTTGAGGGGAAGATGTCTCAGGCCCAGCATACACCCAAGCCTACAGCCTTATAGGCTCACAAGCCAAGCCATTTGCGGCGCTGCGTCCAGTATGTCTGGAACTGATCAGCCTGGCTGTCGTCTTCGAATGTCACGACCTTGACCTGATGATCGCCCATGGGATCGGAACGCACGGAGATCGAATCGGCATCGGTAATGGCGGCCGCTTCGACGAACTTGAAGAAGGCGCCAAAGAAAGCATCCTGTTCGGAATCGGTATTCAGATCGAACTCTAGACTTACCACGCGCACACCTCTTGGTTATCGGCCCACAGCTAAGGCCTTGCGCACGGTCTGTTCGATGCGGAAACCGACCGGAAAATGTCAGTTTTCTGCAAAAACATATGTGCGCTGCACAATAACAAGTGAAACCTAAAACGGAGCGCGAGTCAAAAACAATAATGAACCCTTAATGACGATAGCCGTGTGCCTGTGGCCGTAAAGACGCTTAATATAAGGGATGACACGGGTGTCATCCCTTCAGATCACATTTTTATAAGCGACAACCGGCCCTTGCAGCTATTCAGCTGCGGCGGCGGTTTTGGTATTCGGTTGCAGCAACTTCTTGATGTTGCGCGCCGCCTGGCGGATGCGGTGCTCGTTTTCAACGAGGCCGATACGCACATAGCCTTCGCCATACTCACCGAAACCAAGACCAGGCGCCACGGCGACATGGGCCTCTTCGATCAGAAGCTTGGCGAATTCGATCGAGCCGAGATGCTCGAACTTCGGTGGAATCTTGGCCCAGGCGAACATCGATGCCGGCGGCGGCGGAATGTCCCAGCCGGCACGCTTCATCGATTCGACCAGCACATCACGGCGCGATTTATAGGTGGCGCGGATTTCAGCGACATTGTCCTGTGGCCCATTCAGGGCCGCGGCGGCGGCGACCTGGATCGGCGCAAAGCCGCCATAGTCGAGGTAGGACTTCACACGGGCGAGCGCCGCGCAGATTTCCGAATTACCGACCACCATGCCAACGCGCCAGCCGGCCATGGCATAGGTCTTGGACAAGGAATTGATTTCAACCGAGCGTTCGATGGCGCCTTCGACCTGAAGGATCGAGGGGGGAGGATTGTCTTCGAAATAGATTTCCGAATAGGCGATGTCCGACAATACGATCAGGTCGTGTTTGCGGGCGATACGAATGACCTCCTTGTAGAAATCAAGATCGACCCATTGCGCCGTCGGGTTCGATGGATAGGAGACGATCATCACCGATGGCGTCGGCACCGAATGTTTCACCGCGCGCTCGATGCCCGACAGGTATTGTTCAGGCGACAGGGCCGGGACATGGCGAATGACGCCGCCCGCCATAAGAAAGCCGAAGGCGTGGATGGGATAGGCCGGATTGGGGCAGATGACCGTGTCGCCGGGCGCCGTGATGGCCATGGCCAGGTTGGCGAACCCTTCCTTGGAACCCAGCGTCGCCACAACCTCGGTATCGGGGTTGAGCTTCACACCGTAGCGGCGGTCGTAATAGCCAGCCATGGCTTTACGCAGGCCATGAACGCCCTTGGACACGCTGTAGCCATGAGTCTTCGGCTTCTGGGCCGTCTCGACCAGCTTATCGACGATATGCTGTGCAGTCGGCATATCAGGATTACCCATGCCGAAGTCGATGACATCCGTACCTGCCGCGCGCAGACGTGCCTTCACCTTGTTGACTTCTTCGAAGACATAGGGAGGCAGGCGACGGATACGATAAAAGTCACGCATGACGGAAGATAGGTCCTTCTGAAGGGGATGTTAGGAGCCGCCCATATGGCCCATCCCTATTCGTTTGTCATCCCATCACGGCCATTTTTTTCGGAATTTTTTGCTCAAATGTCGGAAAATTTCCTAACGCGGGGCGCGGCGGCGATTGTCCAGGACCGCCACGAACCAGATCAGCAAGCCGCCGAGCGCCAGCAGCACGCCGACAAATCCCGTATCATTGAACGCCGCGCCACGGGCGATGACCAGTCCCGCCAGGAACGGCCCCAGCGCATTGGCGAAATTGAACGCCGAGTGATTGAGCGCCGCGGCCAGGGTCTGGGCATCGCCTGCCACGTCCATCAGGCGGGTCTGCAACATGATGCCCAGGCCGCCTCCGCCACCGATCATGAACACCACCGCGCTGACGGCCCATATGTTGTGGGCGGCAAGGGGGTAGACAGCCAGCCACAGGGCGCTCCACACAAGGCATAGACCTATGGCCGGCATCTGCGCCTTGTCCGCAGCCCAGCCACAAAACAGGGTGCCAGCGGTCATGCCAAGGCCAAAGATACACAGGATCACCGGAACGAAGCCCGGAGAAACCTGCGTTACGGTCAAAAGAGTCGAGGCAACATAGGTATAGACGGCAAACATACCGCCAAAGCCGATCGCGCCGATACCCAAGGTCAACCACACCTGGCCGCGTTTCAACGCGCCGAGTTCACGCAGCGGGCTGGCGTCCGGGTCGCGCGCCTGCTTTGGGGTAAAGGTCCAGACCAGCGCCATGGTCAGGGCGGCCAGCGCCGCCACCAGAGCGAAACCGGCACGCCAGCCCAGGACCTGTCCCATCCAGTTGGCGGCGGGCACGCCGATCACCGTGGCGATGGTCAGGCCCAGCATGATCCGCGCTACGGCGGAGGCGCGTTTATCGACCGGCACCAGGGACGCGCCGACAAGGGCCGCTACACCGAAATAGGCGCCGTGCGGCAGGCCGCTCAGAAAGCGGAAAAACAGCATCCAGTGATAGTCGGGCGCCAGGGCGCTCAGGCCGTTGGCGATGCCGAAGACCAGCATCAGGGCGATCAAGAGGAATTTACGCGACAGGCGCGCCGCCAAAACGGCAATAGCCGGCGCGCCAACCACCACCCCCAGGGCATAGGCGCTGATGACATGGCTCGCTGTGGCTTCGTCGACGCGCAGGTCCTTCGAGAAATAGGGCAGAAGGCTCATGGTGGCGAATTCGGTCGTGCCGATGGCGAAACTGCCCATGGCCAGGGCAAACAGGACGACACCCGGTCTTTGGGCAGGCTTTTGCGCCTCATCGATAATCGTGACGGGAAGGCAGCTTTCCATGTTCAGGTCTCCGAACAGGCGGCAAGCCCTGAACCGACATACCGCAAAACACACGTGAGCGTGGCCGCTTATAGGTATTTCTTGATAGTTACGAGACACGGACGCTCACTTTTTGTTGCAGCGCAGCGACCGTGATGTCGGCAACTATGAACCGGTGCCGGTTTCGCTATGGTATCACCCGAAGAGATTCATCCTGCACCAAGGCGGTCCGGACATGACGGCCACGCGGAAATAGCTACTCGATTTTCGGCGACGTCTCCGCAGGTTTGCCCAGGGTAAGCATGACGACTGTGCCCAGGATCAGCGCCGTGCCCAACCAGTCGAACGGCCCAAAGCGCGTGCCTAACCACAGGACCGAAATGATAGCGGCCGACAGCGGTTCGGCACAGGCCAGGAGACTGCCCGTTTGCGGCCCGATGATCTTTACCGCGGTCAGGTAGGCATAGAAGGGCACCAGCGTGCCAAAAACGATGACAAAGGCATAGGCGCCGATTGTCGCCACATCCCATGTGCCGGCAATCGCCCAGGGCGGCCGAACAAGGCTGAGCAATACGCCCCCGATCAGCATCCCCCATCCGATGACAACGGGCGGGGCGTAACGGTGCATCAGGCTCAGCGGTTGGATGGAATAAAAGGCGAGCGCCACAGCGGACCCAAGACCCCAGACCAGCGCCATCTGCGATATGGACAGGCTGCCGAAACGGCCATGCGTCACCAGGAAAACCGTGCCGGCCACCGCCATCGCCACCCCCAGCCATTCGGCCAGTCGCGGCAAGCGCCGTTCTTTCAACGCGAACCAGCCGACAATCAGCGCCGGACCGGTATATTGCAGGATGGTCGCCGTCGCGGCATTTGAGGCATTAATGGCAGCAAAATAGGTGTATTGGACCGCCAGCATGCCGAAAACGCCGAACACCAGCATGCGCAAGGCATCCTTACGGTCTTTCCACACAGCAAAAAGCTCACCCGGCGCCCGAACCGCGACAAAGCCCAGCATCAGTACCGCCGCCGCCAACATGCGGGTCGTCACCAGCCATTCCGTGTTGACGCCGCGCTGGGCAAACAGGAACTGACCGCACACGCCCGACACGCCCCACAACAGGGCGGACATCAGGGCGAGGCCGCAGCCTTTTACATATCGGGAATTCATAGCGGCGGGATACAGGCCGCCATAAAATATGGCAAGCCTGCATCCGCCCGATTGGACCTATTCGACGGTGACCGATTTGGCGAGGTTGCGCGGCTGATCGACGTCGGTGCCTTTTTGAACCGCGGTGTGGTAGGCCAGCAGTTGAATCGGCACCGAATAGACCAGGGCGGCGATGAAGGGATCACAGACCGGCGCCTGAATGACCTTCAGCGACTTGGCAGCGTCACCCGACAGCGTCGGTACCTTGCCCGGCGCATCGGTTATCATGATCACCCGCCCACCGCGCGCCGCGACTTCCTGAACATTCGACGCTGTCTTTTCGAACAGATCGTCGTCCGGCGCGATTACCACCACCGGCGTCTTTTCATCAATCAGCGCGATCGGACCATGCTTCAATTCTCCGGCGGCATAGCCTTCGGCGTGGATATAGCTGATTTCCTTAAGTTTTAGCGCACCTTCCAATGCCAGCGGATACATTTCTCCCCGGCCCAGATAGATGACATCGCGCGCCTTGCTGAGATCGTAGGCGATCCGCGTGATCTCGCTATCCATACCGAGCGCTTCGGCGATCAGGCCGGGCGCACCCAGGAGGGTTTGGACCAGGTGAGCCTCGTCATGCGTGGTGATACGGCCGCGCTGGCGGGCGGCGCAGACAACCAGAGACAACAGGGCGGACAGTTGCGCGGTGAAGGCCTTGGTCGAGGCAACGCCGATTTCCGGACCGGCATGGGTCGGCCACAGGATGTCGGCCTCGCGCGCCATGGTGGACGAATGGACATTGACCAGGGCGGCGGTTTTCAAACCCTGATCCTTGCACCAGCGTAGCGCCGCCAGGGTATCGGCGGTTTCACCCGATTGCGAAACGGCGATGGCCAGTGTTCCCGGCGTAACGGCGGGCGTGCGATAGCGGAATTCGGAAGCCACCTCGACATCGACCGGTAGTCCCGCCAATTTCTCGAACGCGTACCTGGCGATGGAGCCGGCATAATAGGCCGTACCGCAGGCGATGATCTGGAGACGCGTCACGGCGGCGAAATCGACGCCAGCCTTGATATCTTCGCGCACGCCGCCCGCCACCGGGTCGAGATAGGCGCTCAATGTGCGTTGGCAGCTTTCCGGCTGTTCATGCACTTCCTTTTCCATGAAGTGACGGTAGCTGCCCTTTTCAACGATGGCGGCAGAGGCGGAAACGAGGGTTATCGGACGATTGACCAGGAAGCCTTTGAAGTCGCGAACCTCGGCCGAATCTTTTTTGAGCACGACCCAGTCGCCCTCTTCCAGATAGGTGACGCGCTGCGTGAAGGGGCCGACAGCCAGCGCGTCCGATCCCAGATACATTTCGTCGTCGCTCCAACCGATCACCAACGGCGATCCGCGACGGGCGCCAAGCAAGGTGTCGTGCTCACCATCCACCAGAATCGCCAGGGCGTAGGCGCCATTGAGGCGATCGAGAACGGATTTGAACGCGTCTTGCATTTTCAAGCCGGACTTCAGCGCACCATCGAGCAGGTGGGCGATGACTTCGGTATCGGTGTCGGATTCGAAAATTTCGCCGTCTGCGATCATCGCCGCTTTCAGTTCCGCGTAGTTTTCGATGATGCCGTTATGGACCAGGGTAACCTTGCCATAGTGGTGAGGGTGCGCGTTGGCGACCGTCGGCGCGCCATGGGTCGCCCAACGGGTATGGCCTATGCCGGTGGTTCCGGCGATCGGCGCCTCGGCAATGACGGCTTCCAGGTTGCGAATCTTGCCGGCCGCCCGGCGGCGCTGCGCACCCGTCAGCGTCTCAACGGCGATACCGGCCGAATCATAGCCGCGATATTCCAGACGGCGCAGGCTTTCCAGCAAGCGCGGCGCCACGGGTGAATTGCCGATAATCCCAATAATTCCGCACATAAGCCAACATGTCCTTTTGTCTGGCACCTGAGAAGTGCAATTTTTAAATAGCACGACTGTTTTTAAATTGCTACTAATTACTACCGATAACGGTGAGGCTTTAGGCTGTCAAAATTATGGCAATCGCCCCCAAAATTGCGCCAAATTTGCGCTAAAGCCTCAATCGGCGCTTAAAATCGTCCGGTAAGCCTAGGTGTGAACATTATTGCAATTAAATTATTGCATTTTTTACCGTCCTCACCTACCTTACACCCCGTAATTGAGGAAATGAGCATGAGTGAAGGCAAGTGGGAAAAGCTGCAAGACGCGGTCGCCACGTCTGGCATTTCGATAAAGGACGTTGCCGAAGCAGCGTCCATCGCCCAAAGTAGCGTCTTCCGCGCCTTAAACGGCTCCACCAAGGCGCCGCGCGCCGAAACGGTTGATAAGCTTGAGGCCGCCTTCATTGCCCTCGTCACCCAAAAAATCGCCAGCTACCGACAAGCAATGTCGCTGTATGGCTACAATCCTATCCGCAACAGAAACGAAGAAATGGCCACTCATATGACCGCCATGAGCCAGACTCGCAAATATTTCGGCACGGACGGCATACGCGGCCGCGCCAACTCCTTCCCCATGACCGCCGAAGTCGCCTACCGTGTCGGCATGGCGGCGGGAAAGATGTTCATGTCCGATACCGACCGCCGCCATCTGGTGGTTATCGGCAAAGACACCCGCCTGTCGGGCTACATGATTGAACCCGCCCTGGTGGCCGGCTTCACCAGCGTCGGCATGGATGTGCGCTTGTTCGGTCCCCTGCCCACCCCTGGCGTCGCCATGATGACGCGATCGATGCGCGCCGACCTGGGCGTCATGATTTCCGCTTCGCACAATGCGTTTTCCGACAACGGCATAAAGCTGTTCGGCCCGGACGGGTACAAATTGTCCGATGAGGTCGAACTGGCCATCGAAGCCCGCATGGATGGCAACATCCTGCTCGGCGTGGCAGAGCCGCAGAAGCTCGGCCGGGTTCAACGCGTTGACGATGCCCAATGGCGCTATGTCGAAATTGCCAAGGCCACCTTCCCGCGCAACCTGACGCTCAATGGCTTGCGGATCGTGCTCGATTGCGCCAACGGCGCCGCCTACAAGGTGGCGCCGCTGGCTCTGTACGAACTGGGCGCGGAAGTTTTTCCGATCGGCGTCACTCCCGATGGCGTCAATATCAACGAAAAATGCGGCTCTACCCAGCCTCAGGCCATGGCGCAGAAGGTCAAGGAACTGCGCGCCGATATCGGCATTGCGCTGGACGGCGACGCTGATCGTGTCGTGATCTGCGATGAGCATGGCGTTATCGTCGATGGGGACCAGATCATGGCCATCATCGCCGCCAACTGGGCGCGGCGCGGCCTGCTGAAGGGTGGCGGCCTGGTCGCCACCGTCATGTCCAATCTCGGGCTGGAACGCTTCATGGCGCAACAAGGCCTGACCTTGGAACGCGCCAAGGTCGGCGACCGCTACGTCATGGAAAAGATGAAGGAAGGCGGCTTCAACCTCGGGGGCGAACAGTCTGGCCACGTCATCCTGCACGATCATGCCACCACCGGCGACGGCCTTATGGCCGCGCTACAGGTTCTGGCCGTGCTGGTCGAGTCCGGCAAACCCATGAGCATTCTGGGCAAACAGTTCGATACTGTGCCGCAACTGCTCAAGAATGTGAAATATACAGGCGAAAGTCCACTCAACCGCCCCGCCGTACAACAGGCGATCCGCGACGGCGAAGAGGCCCTGAAGGGCTCCGGCCGTCTTCTGGTGCGCCCCTCAGGCACGGAACCGCTGATCCGCGTGATGGCCGAAGGAGATGACGCCGCCCAGGTCGAGACCGTGGTCAACCAGATCGTCGAAGCCATGTCGGGCAGCTAAGCTTCGACTTACCAGGGCTTATAGATAGCTGGTCCACCACCGGCGATGTTTGGCCCGATAGGTGGCGAAGGCGCGCGAGACAGGATAAAGCGCGACCAGGATCATCAGCCAGATGCCATATACCTCGGGCAGGCTTAGGCCCCAACCCGCTTGTGCCAATTTGCCGGGATTAGACAGGAAGTCGGCGAAATCCGCCGCCGGAATGCCCATGGTCAGCCCCAGCAGCAACGCGCCCCCATGCACCAGATAGACGTGGATGAGATAGGTCAACAAAGGGGTCCGCCCGAAGGCCAGGAAGGGTGCCTGCAAAACCTTCGGCAAATGAGTCAGGGCCAGCATCAGGCACATGGCCACGCCGAGCGTAACCAGCGTGTAATCCAAGGACGGCGGATATTTGGACAGGTCGAGAATATCCAAGGCCATCAGAACCGGACTCTTCTGCCATTCCCATAGATTGGAATCGCCATAGAGGTTTGGCAGCCGCAGAATAAGAAAGAGGGCAAGCATACCGGCCGCCAGCAAGGTCACCGCCCGGCGGCGCGCCAGTTCTTCCTGATTGAAAACGGGGCCAAGACCGTAACCGAGGCACAGGATGCCCAGCCATGGAATGACGGGATAGGCGATAAAGCCAGGGAACGCGCCCAGCCCGCCCGGTTGCATCGTCAGATGCCAGAAAAGCTGACCGCCCAGCGGAAGCCCTTTCACATCCACGCCCGCAAAAAGGTCGTGACCGGCAATGATGGCGATACCCAAGGTCAGCACGGAGTGCCCGGGCAGGAAGTGCAGGACGGACATCAGCATCATGCCGATTCCGATGGCGAAGATGATCTGCAGAAAAAAGAACGGATAGCCGAAATTAAAGCCAAAACTGACGACCGTCAGTTCCAGGACAACCAGCCATAGGCCGCGTGTAAAAAGGAAGCGCGACAGGGCCCATCCGGTCTTACCCCTGGCCTTTTGCAGGCAAATCGATACACCCGCCAAAAACGTAAAGGTCGGCGCGCACAAATGGGTGATCCAGCGGGTGAAGAACAGGACCGGCGTCGTATTTTCAAGGTCGAGGGGATCGAAAAGGAAACTATCGCGATGGAAGAAATCGCGGGTGTGATCGAGGACCATGAGCATGATCACCGCCCCGCGCAACAGGTCGATCATCTCCAGCCGGTGCGGACGCTCCGCCTCTGTCAGCGGACCGTCAGTGGTTCCTTCGGCATCGGACTCTTCGGCCATCTCACGCCTCCCCCACAGGATAACGGCGTCAGCTTATCCTATTGCGGGCTGTTGGCAAGAAGACGATCGCGTGCCGCCTCCGCGCGCGCCAAGGTCACGAAATTAGGAGAATTCAGGCGCTTCCCGCTGTTGAGCACGACGACCAGACGATAGGCGTCGGGCCCGCTGTCCTTATCGACGATGTCGATGTGAATGGCGAAAATGGCGCGCGTCGTATAGGCGACCTCAGAGCGAAACTGACCCAAGGACCGCACGATTGTCAGGCGGCCGTCGGCAATCCGCCATCGCTCATCGGGGCCGCACTGCGATGCAACGATAAGGCCCACGCCCGCCGCAACGCCGGTTCCCATCAGCAAGGCAAACACAGGTGTAAAAGCGGACATCGGCCATAGGGCGCGCAGCAAATCCTTGCCCGCAAAGCCAATCAAGACAAGCCCAAAGGCGGACAAACCCCAGCGAACAACGCCGGGCGTATGAAACGATATGTGGATGGGTTCCGCCTTCACATCGCAAACATAGCGAGACAGCCTTACCGCCAGATGACAAAAGGCGGTTAACGCCGCTTAAAGACCGCGACAAAAAGGCCGGAGACGCGAGGGTCTCCGGCCTTAATTTTTATGCCACGCTTGCGTGGCCTCGCCTTACAGGATGCTTTGGCCGGTGCTCTTCCAGTCGGACAGGAAGGTTTCCAGGCCCTTGTCGGTCAGGGGGTGCTTGAACATGTCGCGGAAGGTTTGCGGCGGCAGGGTGGCGCAGTCGGCACCGGCGATGGCAGCTTGCGCCACATGGGTATTGTTGCGCAGGGAGGCCGCCAGGATTTCGGTATCGAAATCGTAGTTGTCGTAGACAGCGCGAATGTCGTGGATCAGTTGCATACCATCGGCGCCCTGATCGTCAAGACGGCCGACAAACGGCGAGATGTAGGTGGCGCCCGCCTTGGCGGCCAACAGGGCCTGGGTGGCCGAGAAGCACAGGGTGACGTTGGTCATCAGGCCCTGCGACGAAAACTCCTTGGTCGCCTTCAGACCGTCAATGGTCAACGGCACCTTGATGACCACGTTGGTAGCAATCTTGGCCAGCTTTTCGCCTTCCTTGATCATCGTGGCGGCATCCGTGGCGGCGACCTCGGCCGAGATCGGACCTTCGCACATGTCACAGATTTCCTTGATGACTTCGAGGATGTTGCGGCCCGACTTCGCGATCAGCGTAGGGTTGGTGGTAACGCCGTCAATCAGGCCGGTTTCCAGCAGTTCGGCAAGGATCTTGGTGTCGGCGGTATCGGCAAAAAGCAGCATGGAGAGGTCTTTCAGGGCTTGCGGGTTGGGATTTCCCGACTGTGCCCGACTGTCGTAATGTCGGGAATAGGCTTCCAACCGGCGGGATAATTCTGTATGGGGAGCGCATATAGCAAAAACGTCGCGAAGTAACCCCCGAGATTTTGCCATATACTGTTTTTTACGCGTCTTATCCGAAATGGGTTCACCCTATGTCGGGCGGCGCTCCAGCCCAAGTTTGTCCATATGAGTGATGCTGTCTTGAAATCGGAAGCCCCGAAGGTGGGTTTCGTGTCGCTGGGCTGTCCCAAGGCGCTGGTCGATTCCGAACGTATCCTGACCCGGCTGAAAGGCGAAGGTTACGACACCTCCGCCTCCTATGCCGGCGCTGACGTCATCGTCGTCAATACCTGTGGCTTCCTGGATTCCGCCAAGGAAGAGAGCCTCAACGCCATCGGTGAGGCCCTGGCGGAAAATGGCAAGGTGGTGGTCACCGGTTGCATGGGCGGCGAAGAGGCGTTGATCCGCTCGCGCTTTCCCAATGTCGCCGCCGTCACGGGCGCGCATCAATACGAGGCGGTCATGGACGCCGTGCACAATATCGTGCCGCCCAAGCCCGATCCGTTCCGCGCCCTGGTGCCCGAGGACAGCGCCGGTGTGCGCCTGACACCAAAACACTATGCCTATCTGAAGATTTCCGAAGGCTGCGACCATCGCTGCTCATTCTGCATCATTCCTTCCTTACGCGGGGATCTGGCCTCGCGGCCGGTCACCGAGGTGCTGCGTGAAGCCGAAATCCTGGCCAAGTCCGGTGTGAAGGAATTGCTGGTCGTCAGCCAGGACACCTCCGCCTATGGCCTTGATATCCGCTATGCCCAATCGGAATGGCGCGGCCAGATGTGGGATGCTTCGTTCGAAGACCTGTCGCGCGGCCTGGGGGAACTCGGCATCTGGGTACGCATGCACTATGTCTACCCGTATCCCCATGTGAATGCGGTCATACCGCTCATGGCCGAAGGCAAGATCCTGCCTTACTTGGATATACCCTTCCAGCACGCCAGCCCGAAAATCCTCAAGGCGATGAAGCGTCCCGGCAATCAGGACAAGACCTTGCAGCGCATCGAAAGCTGGCGCGAAATCTGCCCCGACCTGACCTTGCGCTCAACCTTCGTGGTCGGCTTCCCCGGCGAAACCGAGGCCGATTTCAACCTGTTGCTGGACTGGCTGGAAGCCGCACAGATCGATCGCGTCGGCGCCTTCGCCTACGAAAACGTCGAAGGCGCGGCCGCCGCCCTCTTGCCCGATCACGTGCCAGAAGAGGTCAAGCAGGACCGGTTGGCGCGGTTCATGGCCGTGGCCTCGCGTATCTCCGCCCAGAAGCTGGCCAGCAAGGTCGGTACAGTTCAGGACGTGCTGGTCGACGATATCCGCAACGACGGCACAGCCATAGCCCGGACCAGGGGCGATGCGCCGGAGATCGACGGTCATATCTTCCTGAAAGGCTTCACCGGCCTGAAAGCCGGCGACTTCGCCCGCGCCAAGGTCACCCGTGCCGACGCCTATGATCTGTGGGGCGAGCCGGAAGGGCTGATCAAGCTCAACCGCGTGCCAGGCGCTACGCCACGCCGTATGCATACCCTGATCACCCGCAGGTAAGATAAGCTTTTCGTGCGCGTTCGAACTTTGACACAACAGCTTTAAGGCGAGTCTGGATATCCCTGCCAAATGGGTTTACGTTGTCCCCGCTGAAAAACCAGTCACGCACTTAAATAGGGGCCTCCATTGCGCAAACTATTCTGTTCTTCCGTCATAGCCTTGACCTTGGCATTTACCGGTGTCGCAACATCCAATGCCGAGCCCGTAACAGCGGCTGCGGCGTCTTCCGACATTTCCCCGGCGAAGCTGGCGCTTCTAAAGCGCCTCGATCAAGCGATGGATTTCGACGGCATGATGAAGAAGATGTATGAGCAGATGATGCCGGCAATGTTTCAATCCCTGCGTCAGTCCAACCCCAAAATTACGGATCAGCAGGTGCAGGATGTGACCCAGGTCACCGTCAGCGTCACGGCTAAATATACGCCGCGTATGAAGGATGAGATGTTCAAGGCCTATGCGAAGGTATTCACGGAGGAAGAACTCAACAGCATGGTCGTCTTCTACGAAAGCCCGAACGGTCAGGCTGTTCTCAAAAAGCTGCCGCAAGTCATGCAGGAATTCATGCCGGCCATGTCGAGCCTCATGCCGGACATGATGAAAGATATTCAAAAGGGTCTTTGTGACAAGGGGCTCTGCTCGGAACAAACGGCACCGGCAAAGTAGGCAAGCGGCGACGCATTTAGAAGCGGACGAAGACATAAAGACCGCCAACGGCGAATACCGTTGGCGGTGATAATTGCCCCTGATCCAACGGTTACGCCCGGCATTATGACGATCCGGTCTCTGGCAGGGTCTCTGGCTTCAGCACCCGGACGGATAGCTGGTTATCGCCCGGCATGGGCTACCGATGGTTAGCCTCGATGCCTGACCATGCGCAAATTCAACCGACCAAGGCCGTGACGGAGTGTTAACATATCCGGGTTAGCGTCTGTAAAACCATTGTTCGGAAATGACGCGTGCTCAATCTGAGAAAGACAGTGCCCGGATTGGCGGACGATGCCCTGACCATCGTAAGCCACAAGGCGCCGGCCTATCATGATCGCTGGTGGATGAGCGAAGACGGCCTGCGCCATTACGCGCGCGATTATCCGGCCGCATCGGGCAGGGTCCGCCTGCCCGTCATCTGCCTGCACGGCCTGACGCGCAATTCAGCCGATTTCGAAGAGGTCGCCACCTGGATTGCCCAGGCCGACCGGCGCGTCATCGTCCCGGATTTTCGCGGGCGCGGCCTGTCGGAAAACGATCCCGACGCGACCAATTACCACCTGTGGACCTATGCCAAGGACGTATTGGCGCTATGCGACGCCTTCGGCATCGGCCAGGCCATCTTCATCGGTACGTCGATGGGCGGGCTGGTCACCATGGTCTTGTCCACTCTGCGTCCAAACCTGATCAAATCGGCGGTGCTCAACGATGTCGGCCCGGTACTGTCGCCAAAAGGGCTGGCCCGCATCGCCGCCTTTGTCGCCGAACCGCACAGGCCGATGCGCGACTGGCAAAATGCGGCTGTTTTCACCGCGGAACGCTACAAAGCGGCCTTTCCTAACCGTAGCCAAGCCGACTGGCTTAAGATGGCGCATCGCCTGTTCCGCAAGGGGCGTGACGGTTTTCTGCATCTGGCTTATGATCCGCGCCTTATTGACGCTTTCAAGGACATGACCCTTTCGGTCAATCATTACGACCTGGCGCCGTGCTATGCGTCTCTGGCGGCTAATCGCAAGCTGATGCTGATACGCGGCAGCGCTTCCGACGTCCTCGACAGCACGGAAGCCAAAAAAATGGCCTCGCAATGCAACGATTTCACTCGCGTCGATATCGCCCATGTCGGCCATGCGCCGGATCTGACGGAACCGCAGGCCCGCGCCGCCCTGATGGCCTTCCTAGAAAGCCAGGTTTAGAGCGTGTCCCGATCTGACTGAACCAGATCGGCGCTCTACGTGTTTGCCTCTACGCGCTTTTTTATCCGAAAAGGGCATCACAGGTTTCGGAAAGCGCTTGTTTTTTCGCCGCCTGGGCATTTCATGGCTTGAGCACGGGCGCCTTGCTCCCATATCCTGATTTGGCTTCAGGACAGGTGATATGACACGGACAGTGGTTTTTGACAGCCCATATTTGCTGGGTTTCGACGATATGCGATCACTGATCGAACGCATAGGGCGAAGCCATGACAATTATCCACCCTACAATGTCGAAAACCTGGGCCCGGACTACCTGCGTATCAGCATTGCGGTTGCGGGTTTCACCGCGGATCAGTTGCGCATTGAGGTCAAGGGTGCACACCTGACCGTTTCGGCGATCAAGGATAGGGTCGGTGAGACCCCAGAGCGCGAATATCTCCATCGCGGCATAGCGTTACGCGGGTTCACGCGCGCCTTCGTACTGAGTGATGGTTTGGATGTAAGTGGTGCCAGCCTGGCTTACGGCCTGCTGCACATAGATCTTGTCCGACCGACGCCGATCGACGATGTCAGGACTATACCGATCACGGTTACCGGTTAGGCCGCGTTCGAATCGGCAATACCCGTCAAAACGGCATATATGGCGTCGGGATTTTCCATCTTGCGCAGTTGTTCGCGCAAATCCTTTTGACGCAGAACCCGGGATACCTTTGCCAGCGCACGCAGATGCTCGGTGCCGGCGTTTTCGGGCGCCAGCAGGGCGAAGATCAGATCGACCGGCGCATCATCGATCGAATCGTAATTCACCGGCGTTTCCAGACGCACGAACACACCATGCATCCGGTCCAGGCCCTTTATTTCAGCATGCGGCACGGCCACGCCCATGCCCACTCCGGTCGACCCCAGCTTTTCGCGGTCAATCAGCTTTTGATGCACGTCAACCGCATCGACGCCAAGCTGACGCGCAGCCACGTCGGCGACCATCTGGAGCGCCTGGCGTTTGGAATTGACGCTGACATTGCCGAGAATGGCATGCCGGTCAAGCACGGTGGTTAGAAACATATTAGATCCGTGGTCGTCACTGCGGCCGCATCCGCACCCTGTGCCGTCCGGCCTGCGCCGTCCGTGCCCCGATGCCATAGAGAAGTGGGCCGACAAGGTCAACCCACCTCTCCCACTGGCAATAATCGTGTTGGTTTATTGCGTCACAGCTTTTGAGCCGGTCCGTTCTGGGTCGATCCAGCCGATATTACCGTCCGGGCGGCGATATATTACCGACAGCCCGCCATGCGCCGCGTTGCGAAACATGATGGCGGGATAGTTGCTGAGTTCCATTTCAGCCACCGCGGTGGAGACCGTCATGGTACGTAGCGCCTGCTCCGTCTCGGCGATAATCATCGAATGCGGCGGGCTGTCATGGTCCATGCCATCGTCCAGCTCGACTTCAGCCGAGTCGTCACCATCAAACGCCCGAAGCACGGTGACGTTCGCCGTTTCTTCCTTAACCGGCGTACCATTGTGATGCTGTTTCAGCCTGCGCTTATAGCGGCGCACGCGCTTTTCCATATGGTCGAGGGTTCCGTCGAAAGCCGAGTGGGCGTCGCCGCCAAAGGCATGGGAAATTAGGGTCTGGCCCGACGCCAACCTTACCCAACAATCCGCCTTGAATAAGTGACCTTGCTTAGAAATCGTTACCTCGGCGTCGCCGCCACGTTCGAAATACTTGGCAATACCGGAGGTCAATTCGGTTTCTATACGCGCACGCAGCGCTTCACCGACTTCAACTTGTTTTCCACTGACTTGAATTTGCATAGCGATATGTCGCTCCGTTCTTAATGACTAAAGAACCGTCGCCGGCCTGGAGCGGTCGGCGGCACTCGGTGCTCGTAAGCACAGTCCAACTGTACGCCTCTTGGCCGCGATGGCCAGTCAAGAAATTGTGTTGGGCGAAATGTCGCAGCGCCCTTGATTAATATCGATTAATTACAGTTTGTCTGTCACGGAAGCGACGGGCCATGATGGCAAAAAAACGAGCTTACAGCCGCCCGTAAAGAACGGTGACGACGGAGTTTGGCGGCTGATTTCCGACTATGAGGCTGATCGCTGAACGGCGGCCCAGGCCCTACCTGTGCCGGATCATTGCAAAGGCCGGCCTAGATGGCTGTACATGTCAAATACGGCATATGAAAGGATATCTACTGTGCGCAATCGTGGCGTTATTTAATATAATTTCAATAGTCAGATTAGTTGTTTTTATAAATGTAAATTATAATTCGTAACTCTATGCCTGTTTCCGGCCTTATGCAAACCCCATCATACTGAAAGACTGTATTCAATAGGAAGCGAAGAACCGAAGAACACCGTGATTGCTTTTACACGCGCTACTTGATCGCGCGCTTGCGTTCGACAGAAGAGGGGATGCGCAGGGCTTCACGATATTTGGCGACCGTGCGGCGGGCAATATCGACGCCTGCTTCTTTCAGAATTTCAACAATACGGTCATCAGACAAGATTTCGCCCGACGTTTTTTCGCCGTCTATCAGATGCTTGATCTTATGGCGTACAGCTTCGGCGGAATGCGCCGATGTGCCGTCGCTCGAAGCGATCGACGAGGTGAAGAAGAATTTCAGCTCAAACACCCCACGCGGTGTGGCGACATATTTGTTGGACGTCACTCGGCTGATCGTCGACTCGTGCATACCGACCGCGTCGGCAACCGTCTTCAGGTTCAGCGGACGTAAATATTCCACACCATAGACAAAAAAGGCGTCCTGCTGGCGCACGATTTCCGCAGATACCTTGAGTATGGTCCGGGCCCGTTGGTCCAGGCTCTTGATCAGCCAGTTCGCCTGGGTCAGGCATTCGTTCAGGTAGGTCTTTTCCGAATCCGACCGGGCCGATGTCGCCACCTTGGCGTGGTACTTTTGATCAACCAGTACTCGCGGCAAGGTGTCAGAGTTGAGATCGATGCGCCAGCCGCCCTGGGCGTCGGCACGGACGAAAACATCGGGAATAACGGTCTGGCTCGGTTCGGCATCGAAGGCGGCGCCCGGACGCGGATTGAGCGACTTCAGTTCGGCGATCATTTCCGACAGATCTTCGTCGTCCACCGCACACGCCTTGCGCAGGGCGCCGAGATCACGGCGGGCGAGGAGTTCAAGGTTGTCAATCAAAGCCGCCATGGCGGGATCGAAACGATTGCGTTCGATCAATTGCAGTTTAAGGCATTCCGGCACGCTTTGGGCCATGATGCCGGTCGGCTCGAAACCCTGGCAGGTCGCCAGCACCTTTTCGACCAGCGTCAGTTCGCAGCCCAAACGGTCGGCGATTTCGGCCAACGGCACCCGCATATAGCCGGCATCGTCAACGGCATCGATCAGGATCTGGGCAATGGCCATTTCCGGCGCGCTGAAGTGGGCAATCAGGGCTTGGTCGGTCAGGTGTTCATGTAGCGTCTTTTCGCGCGTGAGCGCGCGTTCCAGGCCTTCGTCGTCGCCATCGAAACTGCCACCGCCCTTGCCGGCCTTCGACCAATCGACAATAGGGCCTTCGCCCGAATCGGACACGACGCTTTCGCGTTCACGCACCGTCGGCGCTTCGTCGCCATAGACGTCGGATGCCGAAGCGTCTAGGTCGGAATTGGCGGCCATAGCATCGCGGTCGCCCAGATCGAGTTCGCGTGATTCGCCTGAATCGTCCTTGACCGGCGCCTCCGATTCGGCGCCATCCGGTGCGGCACCGTCCGGTGCGGGGTCGCTGTCGTCACGTTGCAAAAGCGGATTGCGCTCAAGCTCGGTTTCAATGACCGCCTCGAGCTCAAGGTTCGACAGCTGCAGCAGCTTGATCGCCTGCTGCAGCTGGGGCGTGATAACCAGCCCCTGACCCTGCTTGAGTTCTAATCTTTGACCGAGCGCCATATTTTATCCAACGAATTTCAGCGCTTAGTTCTGGCATGAAATCGTTAAAATTTGGCTTTAACCATTTTGGTCAAGCATCCGTTTTAGGCAAAAGATTCGCCCAGATAGACCCGCTTGACTTCCGGGTCATGGGTGATCTGTTCCGCCGTACCTTCAAACAGGACTTCGCCGGAGTGGATGATCGACGCGCGGTCAACCAGGTCCAGGGTTTCGCGGACATTGTGGTCCGTGATGAGAATACCGATGCCGCGACCCTTCAGGTAGTTGACCACCTCACGGATATCCGAAATGGCGAGCGGGTCGATACCGGCAAAGGGTTCGTCGAGCAGCATGAAGGACGGTTTGCCAGCCAGGGCGCGAGCGATTTCGACGCGGCGGCGCTCCCCACCGGACAAGGCGGTGGCCGGGCTATGGCGGATATGGGTGATACGCAGCTCTTCAAGCAGACGCGTCGCGTCCTCCTTGATCACCGCCGGATTTTTTTCGTTCAGTTCCAGAACCGCCAATATATTCTGTTCGACCGACATACCGCGAAAGATCGAGGCTTCCTGCGGCAGATAGCCCAAGCCCATGCGGGCGCGCTGATACATCGGCTGGTGGGTGATGTCCTGTCCGTCAAGCTTGATCGTGCCGTAATCGGCCTCGATCAATCCAGTAATCATGTAAAAGCAGGTCGTCTTGCCGGCGCCGTTCGGACCCAGCAACCCCACGACTTCGCCCCGTCGCAGCTGTAGGCTGACCGATTTGACAACGGCGCGTTCCTTATAGGTCTTGCCGATGCCTTCGACGACAATGCCTTCGTTGAGGGCAGCGTCCGTAATGGTCGACTTGGGGTCTTCGAAGGAAATCATCTTATTGTGCGGGCTTCTTGGCGGGTGTCTTCTTGTCATCCGGATAGATGACCGCCTTGACGCGGCCCTTGGCATTGCCCGCCGTCGGATGCGCGTCCATGGTGGTGACCCCGCTGGACACACCACTGACCACACGATTGCCGGTCAGAACGTTCTGGCCCTGGGTCAGGATAACGTCGCCGGTCACGACCATCTCGTCAGTCGACTTGGTGTAGACCGCCAGGTCGCCCTTCATGGTGTTTTCGGGCGTGACGTAATAAACATTTCCGGTGGCGACGATGTTGACCACCTCACCCATGCCTTCGCCATTGGGACCGGGTGCCCGGGTCACGACAACCTTGTCGGCGCGCAGGCGGGCGTCATCCTGCAAGACCTCGACCTGACCTTCGAAGGTCTGGGTGCGGGCATTCTGGTCGATGGCCATGGTATTTCCGCTGGCCATGATCGGCCCGCCCTTAGACGACACCTGCGCGCCGGCCGAGCCGGTCAGGACAATCCCCGCACCCAGGCTCAGGCCAAGAACGGCGGCCGAAATCAAAAGCTTTTTCATCGCAGCATGTCCCTTTTCGCGCCTTTTCATTTCTGCACCGGATTCTCTTTCGCATGAACCTGTATGGGGCCCTTACCCCGCATGGTCAGCTGCTTACCGTTATCCGAAATGATAAAGGATTCCCCTTCTATATGACCCACCGAACTCGTTCCATCAACGTGTTTGTTACCGTAGATCGTGGAATTCGCCAGATCGGCTACGGCTTCTTCGGTCTTAAGCACGAAATCCGATTCCCCCGCCTGGAGGACCACATTTCCCGTCAGGGTCATGCGGTTGGTGTTCTGATCGTAAACCCCGTTTGCCGCGGTCACCCGCGTCGGGTTGTCGGTATCGGCCCCCTTGAACTCGATATTCGGCGCACGCAGGGTGACCGTCGTGGCGTTGTTACCCTTTCGGATGAGTTCCAACCCACTGATCGTATAGTGGTCACCATTGTCGCCCTGACCATAGTAGCGGGGATTGGTCATGCGGATTTCGTTGGAATTGCCGCCGTACAGATTCATCGAATTGAGCACGGTCTGGACCGCGATCCAGCCCAGGTTGAGAACCCCCAGGCCAATCATCGCCGCCGGAAACAGCTTGCGCAATGACTTGATCAGCCGCGACCGGCGACGGACGGCGGCCACCTGTTGCGACAGGCGGACGCGGCGCTCGGCCGCCTCCGTCGCCGCGTCCATGCGCGTGGCGACGCCTAAGGGCTCAAGCGGTGCGTGAATATCCGACATGTCTGGCTTTCGGTTTGGGCTCTGGTTCAGGCCCAGCTATGGGCGAAGATATCGCAATCTTCCCATCCTGCCAAATCCAGTTTGACGCGGTGCGGTAAAAACGCCATGGCAGCCTGGGCCAGTTCGAGCCGACCTTCGCGGGCCAACATGGTATCGAGCTTGTCCCTAAGGGCGTGCAGGTGCAGCACATCCGAGGCCGCATAGGCCAGTTGTTCGGCGGACAGCGTGGCCGCGCCCCAGTCGGAGCTTTGCTGCGCCTTGGACAGATCGACCGCCAGCAATTCGCGGACCAGATCCTTCAGGCCATGGCGGTCGGTGTAGGTGCGCGCCAGCTTAGAGGCGATCTTGGTGCAATAGACAGGTGCCGTTGTCACACCGAGGTGCAGTTCGAACATACCGATGTCGAAGCGGCCATAGTGGAACAGCTTCAGCACCGCCGGATCGGCCAGCAGCGCCTTCAGGTTCGGGCAGTTATAGCCCGGACGGTCCATGCGCACCACATGGGCATGGCCGTCACCGCTCGACAATTGCACCACACACAGGTCGTCGCGGCGGAAGCGCAGGCCCATGGTTTCGGAATCGATGGCGACGATGCGTCCGAGATCAAGCCCGTCCGGCAGGTCGCCTTCGTGATAGAATACAGTCAAAACAAACGCCTTTTCGCTGGGCCAATACCGCAGGTGTCCCCGTTGGCACTGGCCTAATCCCAAACGCCGAAAAGGTCAATCTAAGCTAGAGGTTGGCGCGCAAAAACGCCATCATGCGCATCCAGGCCTGTTCGGCGGCGTCCGCGTCGTAGACCTCCGGACGGGTCTTATTGAAGAAGGCATGATCGGCGTCGTAGCTATAAATTTCCGGCGAATTTCCGGCTTTTTCCATATCGGCCTGCAGGCCTGCGACCACCTCCGGTGTGACCCAGTCGTCGCGGGTGCCGTAATGTCCCTGGAACGGAATCTTGATATCGGCTGGATCGGCAAATGCTTTCGGCGGCACGCCATAAAAGCAGATCGCCGCCTTGAAACCGGCAAGGCGAACCGCCGCGCCGATGGTCAGGGCGCCGCCCATGCAGAAGCCCATGACGGCGACGGCGGGGTTGATGGCCGCCAGATAGTCGCGCGCGGCGGCGATATCCTGATGCACCGCTCCCGGAAAATCGAGACCGTTCATCATATGGCTGGCCTCGTCGGCGTCCTGGGTAATGCGCCCGTGGTACAGGTCGGGTGCAAGCGCGTTGAAGCCTTCGAATTCAAACCGGTCGGCGATCGACTTTATATGGTCATTGAGACCCCACCACTCCTGGATGACGATGACGCACGGCTTGTCCTTGCCGGCCTCCGCCAGATAGCCGTCGAACGAACCGCCATCCGGGCGAGTGAGGGTGATCATGCGGCCCATATGTCTCTCCATATGTCAGGGAGCCGGTGTTATAGCCCCGTTCGAATGCGCCGCAAACCCGCCATCGCGCCACAGGGCGATTTCCCTGTTCAAATTCTCGCGCGCAGCATTTTCACCAGCGGCAAATGCGTCGGTCAGGAACAGATGTGTCCGAGCCAAGGTGGGTTCCAGGAACAGGGCCACCCGACCGGCGGCGTAGGCGTCATGACCGTAGACCGGCAGGTATTCGCGATATACCCCGCGCGCATAGGCCAGATAGTCCGGCCAGTCCGCCGCCAGGATGGCCATGTCGATGTCGAGCAGGAGATTCGTATCCGCGTCAGCATCATGTCGGTGATGCCGGGTGGCACGGATCATCGACTGGGCGTGGATGGTGTCCACTTCCGGCAAGGTATCACGGAGATATTCGGCACTGCGATCTTCGTTGTCGGAACGGGCGGGATCATAGACGACATCATGAAAAAACAGAGCCAGAGCCGCTTCGTCCGGCGCGACGAATCCAGGCTTCAGACGATCCAGATCGCGGATCACGGCGTCGATGTGTGTGAGGGTGTGGTAATGGCGATGCGGTTCGCTGTACGCGCCTGACAAGCGCTGCCAAACGGCAGCCGCTTTCGCCTCGCTCACGCCGAGCGCGCGGGCCAGATCATGCCAACGGTCTTGCAGGGTCATCTATCTTCCATATCACGCGGCATTGCGAAACGACGACTGAATTTAACGCCGTCTTTTTTGCCGCCGCGGTTTGAAATGGCCGACCGACACCCCCAGATGAAGGGGGCTTTTTGAGAGGAGCCTCCCCATGGAATACCGTCAGCTTGGCCGGTCCGGCCTGAAAGTCCCCGTTTTAAGCTTTGGCACCGGCACGTTCGGCGGCAAGGGCAACATGTTCAGCAAGTGGGGCAATGTCGATGTTGCCGAGGCGAGCCGCCTGGTCGACCTGTGCCTGGCGCACGGCGTCAACTTTTTCGACACGGCCGATGTCTATTCCGGCGGTGCGTCGGAAGAGATCCTGGGCGCAGCGATAAAAGGGCGGCGCGATGAGGTGCTGATATCGACCAAGGCGACCTTCACCATGGGCTCTGGCCCGAACGACAAGGGGTCATCGCGCTATCACATCATCAAGGCGGCCGAAGCCAGCCTGAAACGCCTCGGCACCGACCATATCGATGTCTATTTCATGCATGGCTACGACGCACTGACGCCGCCGGAAGAAAAGCTCTCCGCGCTCGATCACCTCGTTCAGTCGGGCAAGGTCCGCTATATCGGCGCGTCCAACTATTCCGGCTGGCACCTGATGAAGGATCTGGCGACGTCGGAAAAATACGGACTGGCGCGATTCGTGGCCTACCAGGGCTATTACTCGCTGATCGGTCGCGATTACGAATGGGAATTGATGCCGCTAGGCCTCGACCAGGGTGTCGGCACCATGGTGTGGTCGCCGCTGGGCTGGGGCCGCCTGACTGGAAAAATCAAGCGCGGACATCTGGGCGAGGGCCGTATCGCCCAGGGCGGGGCAGGCGGTGGCCCGCAGGTCGAGGATGACTATCTGTATGGGGTTATTGACGCGCTTGAGGCGGTGGCGGCCGAAACCGGCAAAACGGTGCCGCAGGTGGCGCTGAACTGGCTGGCGGGTCGGCCCGGCGTGGCCAATATCGTTATCGGCGCGCGCAACGAAGACCAGCTGACGGCCAATCTGGGTGCCATCGGGTGGTCATTGACATCGGAACAGGTCGCTACGCTGGATGCGGCGTCACACCGGCATCCGGCCTATCCCTACTGGCATCAGATGGATTTCGACGAACGCAATCCGAAACCCGTCAAATGGTAGATTAGCGAGCGCCCGGCTGGCGCTGCGCTTCCGTATTGGAACGGTTGCGCGGCGCCGCCATCGCGGAGACAAAGGCGGCGGCGCATTGCGCGGGGGCGCAGGCGCGGGCGGCGGAAATCCAGTTTACAGCGTCGATCTTTTGCATCGTTTCGAACCCTACCAACCGGTCTGCGCCGGCCTCATCATATGAACATGAGTCGACTATACGCGATAAATATCAAGATTCGATGAGGAAGATCTGAATCAGGGCTTAACCAAACCGAGTGGGCTCTTATCTGTCCGGCCATTCCCAGTCCGGTTTGTCCTGATCTCGGATGAGGGTTTCGCCCAATTCCTTTTCCAGCAAGATGCGCCGGACCGGGGCGGCTGCTTCCAGGGCGGTCACCAGTTCTGGCGCATGCGACACGACAATCACCTGCGAACGCCGGGAAGCGGCGGCGATCAGACGCCCCAAGGGCGCCAGCAAATCCGGATGCAGGCTCATTTCCGGTTCGTTCAGCACCATAAGAGACGGCGGGCGCGGTGACAAAAGTGCCGCGATCAGCAGCAGATACCGCAAGGTGCCATCTGACAATTCCGTCGTCTGTAATGGCCGCAGCAGGCCCTTTTGCTGCATGAGCAATTCGACATAGGCGCCCGAAAATTCAACGTGAATGGCTGCCCCGGGAAAGGCGTCATCCACGGCCGCATCCAGATCCTCCGCCGCCCCGACGGCGCGAATTGTCTCGATCGCCGCCGCCAGATCATGGCCATCGCTCGACAGGACCGGCGAGTGGGTGCCGATTTGCGGCTTGCGCAGGGGCGCATCACGGTCCGTTCGGAAATGATCGTAAAAGCGCCAGTTTCGCATGCTTTCGCGTACCAGAAGCAATTCGGCGCCCTCACGCGGGTCACTGCCGTGCGTCATCATGCTGTCGAAGGGAGACAGGTTGGTCAAAACCTCCTGCCACAGGTTTGCCTTGTCACGCACCTGGATAAGCGGCCCTTTTCGCCTGGCAATTTCATTGCGGCGATTGAGAACCTGACCGATCCACAGGCTTTCGGCCTTGATTTGCGGATCGTGCGGGAACACCGATGTCAAGGGCGGCGGCAATCCCAGATCAATGCCGTAGCCATAGTCTTCGGAGACAAAACCCAACCTCAAAGCCACGGGCTGCTTGCGGACTGTGCCCTGAATTGCGTGTTCGCCCGATTTCATAGTGCGCGAAAATCGTTCGGGACCTGCCCACAAGGTCGAGTCCAGGCCGCCTTCCGAAGCAATGGCTCGGATTATGCCCCCGTGGGCGATCTCAGCCAGCAGGCGCAATGCCCGATAAAGGCTCGACTTCCCAGATCCATTGGCGCCAGTAACGACATTGAGCATATCGAGTTCCAGGCGCACGTCGCGCAAGGAACGGTAACCGGAAATGGCCAGGGTGGTGATCATGGCGCAAGAGTATGAAGAGTGACGAACACCGTCAATGACGCACCCATCCGATTGGCGTCAAGGCGCGGTGAAGCTATCCACGATTTGTATTAGGCCAACAATGGCTGCGTTGAAGGCGTCCATGTCTTCCGCAGGTATCCAGTATTCCTGATGTTCCCGCCCACCGGCGGTTTCAACCGCATATCGCGCCAAATAAGTGGCATCGACCTCAAATTGTGTAACGAATCCAGCCCCGCTTTCGGGGACATTCCAGTCCCGCGCAATCTTGATGGCATAGGCGCGAGTCGTCACGGGGTAAAAAATCGGCTGTTCCGGCAATCGGGGTGGAAATGCCGTCATACCGGACGATTCGATCAGAGCCAGCTCTTTTGGGCCCACCGGCCGCCACAGGGTTATAGTCGACATGGCGAGATTATAACCTGGTTTGCCGAGAAGGCGAGCCGCGATTCGAGCCATACCGTGACCTGTAGGACTTGCAGACCTCCGCCAGGGGACAGCCGCGGCAATCGGGTGCTGGCGCATGGCAATGGACCTGGCCCAGACGCTTGACCAAAACATGCAGTTGCGACAGGTCTGCTGCTGTCCACTGCGCTAGGTCGGGCATGATGCGATCATACGCGGCGTCTATGCTGGCCTTTGCGGCCACAAGTCCCGTCCGCTGGAACACACGCTGAATATGCGTATCGATAACCAGGGCGGGACGGTGCAGGGTGCTGAAGTTAAGCGTCGCAGCATTTCAGTTACATCGTTTTCCAGGCCTAGGTCGAACAGCATGTCCATGTTAGGCGCAATGGAACAAAAGAAGAACATTGTCGAGGTAAAAAAAAGTTGAAAAAAGAGCTTGCGTCTCCGTTACGGCTTGGCTAGAAGTCGCCGCCTCGGAGACGGCAACGTCCTCGGCCATCGTTAAAGGATGGGGCTTTAGCTCAGCTGGTAGAGCGCTTGCATGGCATGCAAGAGGTCAGCGGTTCGACTCCGCTAAGCTCCACCATTAAAAAACCCCGCCCCTGTGGTGGGGTTTTTTAATGGCCGGATCATGAATGACGTCACTCGTCAGGTGCCTATATCCATAGCAAAGAGAAGTTCGTCCGGTTGCTCGAACTGCGCGGCAAATCCGCTGGTGCTGCCGGAGGCGCTGGCCTCATCGAGCGCTGCCTTAGACGGAAAGAGATCGCGTAAGACCAGCAGCGTCTGGCCGTCTTTTTCTTCGAACGTCACCGTCGTGACGGCGCCATCGTCATCACCTTCCTCGTTCGTCCAGACAATTCGGGTGGGCGGCGTGACCTCCGGGCATCTGGGTAAATCCCGGCAACTTAGAGATTGCGTTCTGGAGAATTTCCAGTGCCTCACTGACGTCGACGAGCTGATCGTCAATCTCGCGGGCAAGGTCGAATATCTCAGACGCGCTGCCGACAAATCCTCCATTTATGACCTCCATCGCCCAGGCTATGAAGTTTACGGATGTTCTCGCGCAGCTCAGATGGGTTTGGGTGTCCACAGATTTTACCGATTTGATCGACGGCATTGAGCAGGGAATATGTGTCAAACTCCTCCTGAATAGACTCCAATTCGTCTTCGGAAATGTCCACCGTTTCAGAACTCCAACGCTTTTAGAAAATGCTTTCTCGGCGCACCGTCTGGACCGACATAGCGATTGTCCGTCGTCAGGGATATTGGGCCATTTTTGGAAAGAGCGGGTTTGTCCGCTCCGTCCGTTCGAATCACGGAGTTTCCTGTACCGATCATCGTTCCCAATCGGGAAGCCGCTGCTAAGCAAGCAATGAGAACGAGTTGCCGAAGTTGTGGAGCAGGATCGGTAGAAGCAGACTTCCCGTGCGCAGGCGCAGCCAGACGGCAATGAATGAAGGGATTGCCGTTAGCGCCATAGTGATAGGATCGAACGAAAAGCTACCGTGCGAGAAGCCGAAGGCGTGCGCCATCCCGAACAAGAAGCATGACAGCACTGCACCCCACCCCCAATCGACACCTAGTAGCCTCTTCCTGCCGGTGAACGCCTTATCGAGCGCAAACAGCAGGATGCCCCGGTAGAAGGGTTCCTCCTCCAAGCCCGGCATTGTCAACTGAAAGGCGACCTCCTCACCGTTGGATCTGCCTCCCGGAAAGGCCACGGCGATGACGACGAAGAAGGCACAGTAGATCGCAGCGACCGGCAATGCGGCCTTCAGGCTGCCCGGCTCCTGCGCGATTGTGAGGCCCACGCGGCGAAAGCCGAACGCCGGCGATAAAGCGATCGCGAGTGTAATGGCCAGCGCTAGGAGCTTGCCTTGCCAGTTCCACGCTCCGCCGATCAGGTCGGGAAGCGATCCGTAGACGCGGGTGAGAAGGGCATCGTTAACAGCCACCAGCAGCGCCGCGACCAGTAGCCAGCGGGGGGAGAAATGATGGCGATCCGTGCATCCCACCGCCGTTCCCAAAAAGAGGAGGACCGCCAGCGTTCCCCCCAGGCCAATCAGTCCGTTCATGCGCTCACCTTCATATTATTCTACGGAGGGGTGATACCTTCGGAAGGCTAATTGGTCTTATCAGAAGACGGCATTTCGCTTATCAAAACCCGGCTTTTACCAATTATGTCACCTAATTCGCCTTGCCGGAGAGCCGTCCGGTAGTCTGTGGGCGAGCAGCCCTCGATAGCGCGAAATGCCCTGTTGAAGCTGGGGAGTGAGGCGAAACCGCTGTCCAGCGCGATGGCGATGAGTTTGTCATCGCCATCGCGCTGGCCGAGCAACCGACGCGCCTCTGCGACCCGGTAGTGGTTCAGAAAGGTGCGGAAATGATCGTATCCGAGCTCGTGATTGATGAGCATCCGCACGGCGCGTTCCGGCGCCTTCATGCGCTCAACGAACACAGCGAAGGTCAGTTCGGGACTGAGGAACACCCGCTCAATCTCCATCAAGACGGACAGCCGGCGATGCAGCTCGTCGTCATGCCGAAGACGCGCCTGCGAAGCTATTTCGACCGGTAGCGATTCCCCGCCCTCTACGCCGAAGCGGAGTAGGTCGGCACGGACGGTCAGCAGCCTGCTCGCCAGCCACAGATCGAATGCGAGAAGCATCGCGTTCTGGGTCATGGCAAAAGCGAGCGGACGCCATGCAAAGCCGAGCAGTGCGTCAGCCGCGAGGTCGACGAAGAGCATCCCGCCGAGCAGGACCGCGACCATGATCCGGGCGTCATGGCGTTGCTGGATCAGGTCGCCTTGGCGTTCGGCTAGAAGGCGCCAGAGCAGGTGGCCGACGATCGCGAAGCCCAGCGGTACGAGCAGGAACGAGAGCCCTTTGTCCGCGTACGCTTCTCCGAGCACCCCTCGATCCAGTGCGGCAATAGCTGCCCAAACCAATCCGACGCCCAGCACACCACCTTTCAACCTGAACCGGCTATCGAAGCAAGACAGGCAGAACCACCATATAAAAACAACGGCGAAGCCGCTTACGGTATGGGCTACGGCGCCGACGAGTCCTGTCGGGACCGTCGACGATATCGGTGTGTTGCCGATTACAAACCCGGCGAGACACAGCGCCAGGGGTGCGAACAGAATAGCGGGCAAGCCAACCTGCCGACGTTGGCCGAACAGGAGGACCGCCAGCAGGAGGATCGTGACGGCAGCACCAGCCCGTATCGCTACGTCAAGTTGGCCTATGTTCATACCGTCACTCTGTCCATCCCCAAGCCTGGAACACGATACGAGCGGGACCGTTGACGGTTCGCGTCACAACAAGCTCACGTTCAGACGTCCGCTCTATCTCGGTACTATTTCGGACGGACGCGACCTCATCACCCTTTGCTTCATCCATCGATCTTCTCCTGGCTTTTCAATTCCTCGACAATCTCATCCAACGCGTCGAAGCGCGCCTCCCAGACCGTGCGGTAACGCTCGATCCAGGCGGCTTCTTCCTCCAGTCGGCGCAGGCCCAACTTGCAGGTTCGCACGCGCCCAATCTTCTCGGTGATAACGAAACCCGCCTGCTCAAGGACGCCGACATGTTTCTTCATGCCGGTGAGCGTCATGTGAAACCTGTCGGCCAGGTCGGTGATGGATGCATCCGCACGCCCGAGCTGCTCCAGAACCCCGCGTCGAGTGGGATCAGAGAGCGCGGCGAACGAGACATCCAGGCGGGGGTGTAAATACTGAACCATTTGGTTCAGCATGTAGCGCATATTTCAGCGGCAGACAATACGAAAAAAGCTGCCGGATCGCTCCGGCAGCTTTATCTTGGATCTGTTTTGCGTCCCTTGGACAGGACTTAGATGTCGTCGCGATCCTGGTCGTCGGGCAAGCCGTCGATTTCTTCATCGAAATCGGCGTCTTCGTCGTCTTCGAGGAAGGGCACGTCATCGGCATCGTCATCGACCAGATCGGCGTCTTCGATGTCCATATCGACCGCATCGGCGCCGGCGCCAACACGCGCCGGATCGGCCGGGTCGAGGTCTTCGTCTTCATCGACCAGCAGAGTGTCATCGGCGACGACTTCATCGATTTCGGGCGCGGTGACTTCCGGCTCTTCTTCGTCTTCGTCTTCGCTGGCGGTCTTGCCCTTGACCTGATCTTCGGCTTCTTCGTCCGCATCCTCGTAGTCGGGGGCGGTGGTCCGGACACGCGAACGGCGTGTACGGACGACTTCTTCCTGATCAAACTCGAAGTCGCAGCGCGGGCAATGCGCAGGATGTTTGTTCAGGTCGTAGAACTTTGCCGTGCAGTTCGGGCAAACTTGTTTGGTACCTAAGGCAGGATCAGCCACGAGACGTCCTTCTTTTCAGTCTTTAGAAAAATTCGATTGCGTCGGCCCCCTTGCCACTAGATAAGCCTCCTGTCAAAGCCCCTTTTGGGCGTAATGTTCATTTTTTCGTTTAAACCGAGACTTTCCCGTGCCCAGCCCGCCCGTGACCAGCCCGATGACGGCTATAAGACTTGTGCCTCCCCGCGCTACCCTATCCGGACATATTGCCCTGCCCGGATCAAAGTCCATCACCAACCGCATCCTGCTGATCGCGGCCCTGGCGAAGGGCAAAAGCCACATCAGCGGCGCGCTCAAAAGCGATGATACGACCTATATGGCGCGGGCGCTGACGCAGCTGGGTGTCACGATCACCGAAACGGGCGATACGGATTTTGTGGTCGAAAGCAGCGGCACATTGGCGCCATCGCAAACGCCATTGTTCCTCGGCAATGCCGGAACCGCCGTGCGCTTTCTGACCGCCGCCGCCGCCAATATCGCCGGCACGACGGTCCTGACCGGCGACGCGCATATGCAAAAGCGCCCGATCGCGCCGCTGGTCGAAGCCCTTAATGCCACCGGCGTCACAGCCAGCGCCCCAACCGGCTGCCCACCCGTCACGGTGACAAGCGATGGCGGCTTCGCCACCCGCTCCATCGATGTCGATGCCAGCCTGTCCAGCCAGTATGTTTCGGCCCTCATGATGGCGGGCACCAAGGGCACGGGGCCGTTCAGCCTTCGCGTGAAGGACGGCGATATCGGCGCACGCGGCTATATCGACATTACAATCGCCTGCATGCGCGCCTTCGGTGCGGAAATCACCCAGACCGGCCCGCTGAGCTGGGACATTGATAGCCGTCCCTATCGGGCGCGCGAGTACCGGGTGGAACCCGACGCCAGCGCCGCGACCTACGTCTGGGGCATAAATGCGCTCCTGAACACAGATATCGACATCGGCATCGCGCCGCGGGACATGATGCAGCCCGATGCCAAGGCCTATGACGTGATCGCGCAGTTTCCGCACCTTCCGGCCGTCGTCGATGGCAGCCAGATGCAGGACGCGATTCCGACCATAGCCGTCTTGGCCGCATTCAACATGCACCCCGTCCGTTTCGTAGGCATTGCCAATCTGCGCGTGAAGGAATGCGACCGCATCAACGCCGTCGCAACGGAGCTCAACCGTATCCAGGCGGGCCTGGCGCAGGAAATCGGTGACGATCTGCTGGTCACGCCCGACCGGACGCTTATCGGCCGCACGATCGCCGCCGACATCGAAACCTATCACGACCACCGCATCGCCATGGCGTTTTCCCAGGCCGCCCTCGTAATCCACGGCCTGCGCATTCTCGACCCTGGTTGTACGGCCAAGACCTATCCGGGCTACTGGCGCGACCTGCAAAGCGTCGGCGTCGAGATGGATTTCGAATAGCCGATTAAATGGGCCTGTCCAGTTTCAGACCCGCCAGACCTGCTTGTAATTCGGCGAAGCCCGCCTTCGCCGCGACATAGCGCCGGACCTCGGAGTCGAAAGCTTCGATAAGGGCATTGATCCCGAGCGGCGATCCGCCCGGCTGGCCGGCGCCGGCCGCCAGGGTGGCCAACTGGCGCAGATGGACTTCTTCTATGGTGTTGAGCAGCTTGCGCACGCTGTTGTCATACATCAGAAAGTTGATGATCACATCGTGGTTGTGATGGCGCAGAAAATCATAAAAACCGTCGGCGGCCAGACCCAGTTCCAAAGCCTTCGCGCGGGGCGTATACAACCCGGCATCCGCCTTCAACTTTTGGCACATCAGTTTGAAATCGGCCGGCGGCACGACCGCCTTCATGGCGAAGCGCAGACGGAAATAGCGGTCCCCGAAGAAGATGTGTTCATGCGCAAAAGCATCCACAACGGCTTCAAGCTGAAGATAAAAGCCGTTTAGCTCGCCATTGGCGGCGGCTATGGCTTTCAATAAGGCAGCCCGGTTGGCTTCCGCCGACTTGCGGGCAGGCAAGTCGCCGGCGAACAGCCCTGTGATCCACGTCCAGAAATTCATGCCCGCCCCTAGTGGTCCCTGACTTGACATTACGCAACTTACAGCGCTTTTCAAACAACCTCGCCGAACCGGCAGCGTATTTGCTTATAGCCGTGGCATATTAACCATTATTAACACTATGACGACTCCTATTCTGATCGCCGTCGACGGCCCCGCTGCCTCTGGCAAGGGCACGCTCGCCTCGCTGCTCGCCGCCGATTACGGCCTGCCTTTTCTCGATACCGGCCTGCTGTACCGCGCCGCCGGTCATCTCGCCCATGCGCGCGATATCGACCCCGCCATCGCCGCCACCTTGATAGATGCGCAGGTTCTGGCCGATGAGGCGCTGCGCGGCCGCGAAGCCGGTGAGCGCGCCTCGCAGGTCGCCGCCCTTCCTGAGGTGCGCGCCGCCCTGTTCAAGTATCAGCAGGATTTCGCCAATCAATCCGCTGGCGCCGTGCTCGACGGCCGCGATATCGGCACGGTGATCGCGCCGAACGCACGGGTGAAACTGTTCGTCACCGCCCGGCCGGAGGTGCGCGCAGAGCGTCGCTGGAAACAGCTTGTCCAGATCAATCCGGCCCTGACTCTGGAAGAGGTTCTGTCGGATATCCGCATCCGTGATGCCCGCGATTCCGGCCGGTCCGATGCGCCGCTGGAAATGGCGAAAGATGCGCTCTTGCTAGATACCTCCGACTTAGGTATAGACACGGCCATCGCGACTGCGCGATCCCTTGTGAAAAGCCGTCTGTGACACGCCCGCCGTGTTAAATCCACCAGAGGCCGTTTGAGGATACATTTAGGGACGCCACGGGGCCGAAAGGCCTGCGGTTCATGTCTTGGGGCCCGCCGCCAGGCTGCCTCCCAAACCTCATAATATCAGTCAATCCAAAGCCGCACCCCCGCGCCCTTTCCCCGTCAGCGTTACGGCCTCATGTCGTTTTCGGGATCCGGAAGACCGGGACACGCGCCCACAAACAAAGAGTCTAAATGAGCGATTACAATCCGTCGCGCGACGATTTCGCCGCCCTGCTTGATGAATCGATGCACGGTCGCGACATGCTGGAAGGCCAGGTCATTCACGGCCTCGTCGTCGGCGTCGAAAAAGAATACGTCATGGTCGACGTCGGTCTGAAGACCGAAGGCCGTATCTCCCTGAAGGAATTTGGCGCCGAAGGCGGCAACCTGAAGGTTGGCGACACAGTCGAAGTCTATCTGGAACGTGTTGAAAACGCCATGGGCGAAGCGGTCATCAGCCGCGAGAAGGCCCGTCGCGAAGAAGCCTGGACCCGCCTGGAAGTTATCTTCAACAAGGGCGAGCCTGTCATGGGCACCATCGTCGGCCGCGTCAAGGGTGGCTTCACCGTCGATATGGACGGCGCTTCGGGCTTCCTGCCGGGCAGCCAGGTCGATATCCGTCCGGTCCGCGACGTCGCTCCGCTGATGAACAAGGAACAGCCGTTCGCCATTCTGAAGATGGACCGCCCGCGCGGCAACATCGTCGTTTCGCGCCGCGCCATCCTGGAAGAAGCCCGCGCCGAACAACGTACCGAGCTGGTTGGCCAGTTGGCCGAAGGCGAAATCCGTGACGGCGTCGTCAAGAACATCACCGATTATGGTGCGTTCGTTGACCTCGGCGGCATCGATGGCCTGCTGCACGTTACCGACATGTCGTGGAAGCGTGTATCGCATCCGTCGCAAGTTCTCAACGTCGGCGACGCCGTCCGCGTCCAGATCATCAAGATCAATCCGGACACGCAACGCATCAGCCTCGGCATGAAGCAACTGCAATCCGATCCGTGGGACGGTGTCGACCAGAAGTATCCGGTCGGCGGCAAGTTCTCCGGTCGCATCACCAACATCACTGACTACGGCGCCTTCGTGGAGCTGGAATCGGGCGTCGAAGGCCTGGTGCACGTTTCGGAAATGTCGTGGACCAAGAAGAACGTCCATCCGGGCAAGATCGTTTCGACCTCGCAAGAAGTCGAAGTTGTCGTGCTGGAAGTCGACGCCTCCAAGCGCCGCGTCTCGCTCGGCCTGAAGCAAGCCCAGGAAAATCCGTGGGATCAGTTCCTGCGTGAGCATCCGGTCGGTTCGACCATCGAAGGCGAAGTCAAGAACGCGACCGAATTCGGTCTGTTCATCGGCTTCGAAAACGACATCGACGGCATGGTTCACCTGTCCGACCTCGACTGGAACCTTCCGGGCGAAGAAGCCATCGCCAAGTACAAGAAGGGCGATGTCGTCAAGACCAAGGTTCTGGACGTCGACGTCGAAAAGGAACGTATCTCGCTGGGTATCAAGCAACTCGGCAACGATCCGATGACCGGCGACACCTACAAGAAGGGTCAGACGATCACCGTGACCGTCACCGAAGTCACCTCCGGTGGCATCGAAGTCAAGTTCGGTGAAGACGACGCCCCGATGACGGCTTTCGTGCGCAAGTCCGACCTGTCGCGCGACCGCAACGAACAACGCGTTGAGCGTTTCGCCGTCGGCGACCGCATCGACGCCCAGGTCACTAACATCGATAAGGCAGCCCGCAAGGTCTCCGTCTCGATCAAGGCCCTGGAAATGGCCGACGAAAAGCAAGCCATCGAACAGTACGGTTCGCAGGATTCGGGCGCTTCGCTCGGTGATATCCTCGGCGCCGCCCTGCGCGATAAGCAAGGCTCGTAATCCACTACTCGGGCCTAGCCCGAGCAGGTAATCAAGAGTCGGCACCTCTCCACGGGGTTCCGGCTCGGACTATCGAAAAACCCCCGGTTTACGCTGGGGGTTTTTTGATTCAGGTATATAGATTCTAGGGTGTATTCCGCTTAGTCAAACAGTGTTGCCAGGCCGATAAGCTCCATATCGCGCGCCGTCGCCTTGAATACCGGAACCTCATTGACGTAAGTGCTGAGGCGTCCCTTATTTCCGTAGCGCTTGACGAAGGCCGGCACGTCGAAAAGATCGCCGATCATATCAAGCAGATCGCCAGCCAGATATACCCCGCCACGTGCGCCCAGAATGAGTGCGACATCGGACGCCATGGCAGCGAACCAGCCCATGCTGAGGTCGATCGCCTGTTTAGACCGCGCGTCGCCTGTCGATGCCATGGCAATCACTTCTTCGATGCCAGGCGCCATTGCTGTATCGCCTTCGAGATGAGCCAGCGCGGACCACAGGTCGCTAATGCCCGGAATAGAAATGACCCGCTCGCGGGATACGTGACCGTACTTTTCAATAAGAATGCTCAGGACCGCGTCTTCGAGATCGCTGGTGGCCGCCAGATCGGAATGGCCCCCTTCGGTCGGCATAGCTGTCCAGTTGCCCATGCCGTCGGGTGCCAGGGCAGACATGCCCAGCCCGTTATGCGGGCCGATCACGGCAATGACCTGCTCGTCCATGGCCTCTCCGCCGCAGATCTGTTCGCGTTCGTTCGCCTCCAGTCGGGGTATAGCCAATGCCTTGGCGACGAAATCGTTCACCAAATTGATACGCTGAATACCGAGAAATTGCCGCATGTCGGCACGATCAATGGAAAAGCCGTGATTGGGTAAGTGAATAATGCCACCGCGCTCCCAGCCGGCCGCCGAAATCGCGGCACCGGCCAATGTCGGTTGACCCTGAGCTTCCAGAAAATCGGTAATCGCTGTCTTGAATTCATCAAGACTATTGCAAGCATAATGTGTATTTTCGTGGGGACGGCCCCCACGGCGCGCAAGCGCCAGTTTCAGATAAGTTCCGTTGCTTATGTCGCATAACAACACATATTCAGCCATGTTTTTCCGTACCCTAATATAGTTTCGGCAGTTTCTTATTTGTGACGCGCCGATTTATTTAATTTGAAATTTAAATCTCAAATCTTGATTTTTGCTAAAGCTCTCCCCAAAGACACATGAAGTCGAGGTGTTTTATGCGTCCCAAGATAAAAATATGCGGAATTCGGACTTTAGCGGCCGCTCAGGCGGCTATAAATGACAGCGCTGACTTTTTGGGCTTCATCCATTTCGCCAAAAGCCCGCGTCACCTCTCCCTCGATGACATGGCGGCGCTTATGAAAGTGATTCGTGGCACCGGCGCCCAGCTTCCCCTGGTCTCTGTGGTTGTCGATCCGGACGATACTTTATTGGACGCTCTCAGAGATCGGGTAAGACCAGACTTCATTCAGCTGCACGGCAAGGAAACGCCGGAGCGGGTAGCCGAGATTGCCGCCCTGACCGGCCTGCCCCTGATCAAGGCCTTAAGTGTTGGTGAGGCTGCCGATCTTTATGCCGCCGAGGCCTATGAACCGTATATCAGCTACCTGATGTTCGATGCCAAACCGCCCAAGGACGCGGCCTTGCCCGGCGGATTGGGCCTGCGGTTCGACTGGACACTCATGCAGGGATACCTGGGAACGAAGCCCTGGTTCCTGGCCGGCGGTCTCGATGCCACCAATGCGCGTGAAGCGATTGAATTGTCGGGTGCCGCCCTGCTCGATGTCTCGTCCGGCGTGGAATCGACGCCGGGCGAGAAGGACGCAGGACTCATTTCGGGCTTTCTTCGCACGGCAAAAGCTATATAAGCCCCTTCTCCTTCTCTTTACACAAAGGAATACCCACGGTGAGCGATCCCGTTCTGCGAAACAGCTATAACCAACCGGACGCCAAGGGCCGGTTTGGTCAGTTCGGTGGCCAGTATGTCCCCGAAACCCTGATGCCGCTGGTTCTGGAACTGAACGCCGCGTGGCATGACGCCAAAAACGATCCCGCCTTCTGGGCCGAGTTCAACAGCCTGATGACCCATTTCGTCGGTCGGCCGAGCCCGCTCTATTTCGCTGAGCGCCTGACGGCGCACCACGGCGGCGCGAAGATCTATTTCAAGCGCGAGGAGCTGAACCACACCGGCGCGCACAAGATCAATAACTGCATCGGTCAGATCCTTCTAGCCAAACGCATGGGCCGCAAGCGCATTATCGCCGAAACCGGCGCAGGCCAGCACGGCGTCGCCTCGGCCACGGTGTGTGCGCGTTTCGACCTGCCCTGCATCGTCTATATGGGCGCCACCGACGTGGAACGCCAAAAGCCCAACGTCTTCCGCATGGGCCTGCTCGGCGCCAAGGTTTCGCCGGTGACCAATGGTCAGGGCACGTTGAAAGACGCCATGAACGAGGCCCTGCGCGACTGGGTCACCAATGTTCACGACACTTACTACATGATCGGCACCGCTGCCGGCATGCACCCTTATCCCGAAATGGTGCGTGATTTCCAATCCGTCATCGGCAAGGAAACGCGCGAACAGATCCTGGAGATGGAAGGCCGCTTGCCTGACGCCCTCATCGCTTGCGTCGGCGGCGGCTCAAATGCCATCGGCATGTTCCACCCCTTTATCGACTACGATACGGTCAAGTTGGTCGGCGTCGAAGCCTCCGGACATGGGCTGGATGTCTATAACGGCCACGCCTCGTCGCTGAATGGCGGACGGCCGGGCGTGCTGCACGGTAACCGCACCTATCTGCTCCAGGACGAGGACGGCCAAATTCTGGAAGGCCATTCGATTTCCGCCGGCCTCGACTATCCCGGCATCGGGCCCGAACACGCCCACCTGTTCGATACCGGCCGTGCGAAATACGTCACCTGCACCGACTTGGAAGCCCTCGAAGCCTTCCAACTGACCTGCAAGCTGGAAGGCATCATTCCGGCGCTGGAATCGTCGCACGCCATCGCCAAGGTCGGCGATCTGGCGCGCGAAGTCGGCAAGGGTGGCATCGTGGTGCTGAACCTGTCGGGTCGCGGCGACAAGGACATCGCCACCGTCGCCAAGCATATGGGCGAACAAAATGGGAGTGCCCTGTCGTGAGTGTCGCCCGTATAGACAAGCGCTTCGCCGAGTTGAAGGCCGAGAACAAATCAGCCTTCATCGCCTATGTTATGGCCGGTGATCCTGATCTGGAAACGACCTTTGACATCCTCAAAGGCCTGCCCGCCGCCGGAGCCGACATCATCGAACTGGGCTTCCCCTTCTCCGACCCGATGGCCGAAGGGCCGACCATTCAGCGCGCCGCTGAACGGTCGCTGGCCGCCGGAACAAAGCTGCGCGATGTCTTCGCCCTGGTGAAGCGCTTCCGCGAAATCGATCAGGACACGCCCATCATCCTGATGGGCTACATGAACCCTGTCGAATATCTCGGCTACGACCGCTTTGCACAAACCGCCTCCGAAGCGGGCGCTGACGGTCTGATCGTGGTCGATTGCCCGCCGGAAGAAGCCGACGCGCTGAGCGACGCACTCGACGCCAACGATATCGCCCTGATCCGGCTGGCGACGCCCACCACCGACGCCGATCGCCTGTTAACGGTTGTGAAACGGACTCGCGGCTTTATCTACTATGTCTCGGTGGCAGGCGTCACCGGGGTAAAGGAAGCCAATGCCGATGCGATCGCCGAAGCGGTCGCACGGGTTCGCGAAGCCGCCAACCTGCCCGTGGCGGTTGGTTTCGGAATCCGCAGCGCGGACAGCGCGGCCAGTATTGCCCGCATCGCCGATGCGGCGGTCGTGGGATCGGCGCTGGTGGATGAAATCAAACACTGGCTCTCAAACCGCGACGCGACAGAGCAAACAGAAAGTTTACTGGAAAATGGCACGGCCAGCGCGAAAGTGCTGGAAAAGGCCACAGTTTTGGCACAGGCTGTTCATTCTGCACGTTTGGCGGCCAAGGGCTAATCGGAGTATCTTAACCTATGGCGACACCTGACAAGTCCAACAAAGGCCCTAAATTGCCGCAAGCCCCGACCCCTGCCCCGCGCCGTGAGCGCGGCGGATGGCTGAGCAAGATCGCGCCAGGCATTTCCAACTTTGTCGGTAACAAGCGCGAAACGCCCGAAAATCTCTGGGTCAAGGACCCGGACACCGGCGATATGATCTATCGCTCGGACCTGGAAGCCGCGCTGTGGGTGACGCCGTCCGGCCGCCACATGCGTATCGGCGCCACACTGCGCCTGAAATTTACCTTCGACGATGGTCAATACGAGTCTCTGCCCACACCCGAAGTGGTCGAAGACCCGCTGCACTTTTCCGATGGCAAGCCCTACAAGGAGCGCCTGAAGGCCGCCCGCGCCGCGACAGGTGCACGTGACGTCATGGCGATCGGCTATGGTCAGGTCCAGGGCGTGAATTGCGTCGTGCTGGTTCAGGACTTCGCTTTTATGGGCGGATCGCTCGGCATGGCCGCCGGCGAAGGCTTCATCGCCGCCGCAGAGGCCGCCGTCGCTCGCAAGTGTCCCATGGTCGTCTTCACCGCCGCCGGCGGCGCGCGGATGCAGGAAGGCGCTTTGTCATTGATGCAGATGGCGCGCACCACTCTGGCCATTCAGGAACTGAAAAAGGTGCAACTGCCCTATATCGTCGTCCTGACCGACCCGACGACCGGCGGCGTTACGGCGTCCTACGCCATGCTGGGCGACATTCATCTGGCCGAGCCGGGCGCGCTCATCGGCTTTGCCGGCCCGCGCGTTATCGAAAGCACCATCCGCGAAAAGCTGCCGGAAGGCTTCCAACGTGCGGAATATCTGGTCGAAAAGGGCATGGTCGATCGCGTCGTGTCACGCTCAGAATTGCCGGAAGTGCTTGGCGCCCTGATGTCCATGCTGATGGGCGGTAAGCGCAAGGCGGCCTAAACAAACGCGCAGGTACGGCTGGGAAGACTTTGCTTTCCTGCACCTCTGCGAGGATAGACAGGCCGTGGTGAAACGCGATAAATACGGGCATGACCGACCGCCTGTTGCCTTTTGATGCGCCGCTTGAACGGCTGAAAGCCCTGCACCCCAAGCTGATCGACCTCAACCTCGACCGGATGTTGCGCGTCTGCGAAGCGCTGGGCCGCCCGCAGGACCACCTGCCACGAATCGTGCATGTGGCGGGCACCAATGGCAAGGGATCGACCATCGCCCTGCTGCGGGCCATGGCCGAGGCGCAAGGGCTTAAGGTCCATGTCTATACCTCGCCGCATCTGGTCCGGTTCGCCGAACGCATCCGTCTGGCCGGCACGCTTATCGACGAAACCTATCTGGCAGACGTCCTCAGCCGGGTCGAAGCCGCCAATGCCGGGGCGCCCCTGACCTTTTTCGAATCGACCACGGCGGCGGCCTTTGTTGCCTTCAGCGAAACACCCGCCGATCTGTTGCTGCTGGAAACGGGTTTGGGCGGACTGCTCGACGCCACCAATATCATCGCCAAGCCTTATGCGACCGTCATCACGCCCATCGACTATGATCACCAGTCCTTTCTCGGTAACGATCTCAGCACTATTGCCCGCCAAAAAGCCGGGATTTTCAAATCCGGCGTTCCCGCGCTCAGCGCCCGCCAGCCAGACGAGGCCGCCCAGGCGCTGGAGCGTCAGGCGCTTAAGCTGAACGTCACCCTGACCAGCATGGGCCAGGGCATAGACGCGTGGCGCGAAGGCGACCGGCTGATCTTCCAGGATGAAGATGCACTTTACGACCTGCCGCTGCCGCGGTTGGCCGGTGAACATCAGATTGAAAATGCGGGTCTCGCCGTCAAGGCGGGCCTGATGCTCGGCCTGAGCGTCGAGGCCATCGAAAAAGGGCTGCTCACCGCCCAATGGCCCGGCCGTCTACAGGCACTCAGGAGCGGGCCCCTGTATACCGCCCTGAAAGACCGCGCCTCGGAACTGTGGCTCGACGGCGGTCACAATCCGCATGCCGCCCGGGCCTTGCGTGACTTTATCGACCGGCAGCAGGCGCGGGATGCAAAGCCGCTGCATCTGATCTGCGGCCTGATCAACACCAAGGATGCGGCAGAGTTCTTTGCGCATTTTGCCGGATTGGAAGCCCATGTCCATTGCGTCACGTTCAGCAGCGACGCCGCCATTCCCCCAGCCGACCTGGCCGCCGCCGCCCAAAGCAAAGGGCTTGAAGCGGATGTTGCTTCAAGCCCTCTGGATGCGATTAAAGGTCTGCCTCAAACCCCCTTGCGGGTCCTCATCTGCGGATCGCTGTATCTCGTCGGTGACTGCCTGGCCCTGTCGCAAGAAACATGGCCAACCTAATTCCCAGACCTAATTCTCAGGCGGCAATCGCTTCAAATAGGATGAGAGGCTAGCCGGCTAGCGACGCGGGTATCTTTCAATACCCGCAAGCGACGACTGCGACGCCTATCGCCAATTTCAAGCGATTGAATTCTCGCCCAACCATTCCAGCAGCTTCGCCTTCGGCATGGCGCCGACCTTCATCGAGGTCATCTGGCCATTCTTGAACAACATCATGGTCGGGATACCGCGCACGCCAAAGCGCGATGGCGTCATCGGGCTGTCTTCGATGTTGAGCTTGGCGATCTTGACCTTGTCGCCGAGGCCATCAGCCAGTTCTTCCAGAATCGGCGCGATCTGCTTGCACGGGCCGCACCACTCCGCCCAGAAGTCAACCAGCACAGGGGTGTCGGACTTCAGGACATCGTTTTCAAAGGATTCGTCGGTGATCTTATGCGTAGCCATAATCGGCTCCTTTCAACTGTTGGCCAATATGTAAGAGCATTGGTGACGGAAATCAACGCGCCAGAATTTCCGCCAGGCGGAGATTTACTAAAGTCTCGCTTAAGGGGGTCAGTTTCGGACCGTCCGTCCACAATAGCGCCGCCTCAACCGTCTTTTGCGGATAGATCTGCCGCAGCAACGCCACATAGCCTGCCATCTGGCGCTGATAGGTAACCGATGCGCCCTCCGCCGTGTCAGGGGCCGGCCGATTGGATTTATAGTCGATAATCACCACCCGGTCGTCGGTAACGACCAGACGGTCGATCCGCCCGGACAACATGATGTCTTCGCCGCGGGCGGTACGGCCGATGCCGCCGGCCAGCGCCACTTCCGGACGGCTTTGCGGCCCGAACGCCTCGGCAAAACGGTCATCGGTCAAAACGGCCAGCACGGCACCGGCCATTTCGATTCGCTGGCTGTCCGTAAGGTCCGCCTGACGGCCGAGATAGCGTATCGCCACCTCTTCGCGCTTGGCGGCGGGGATATCGGGCAGGATTTCAAACAGCTTATGGATCAATATGCCCCTGCGATAGCGGCCCAAACCGTTTTGCGATTCCAGAGGCGACGGCGCGCGCTCCTCCGCCTCACGATCTTCATCACCCATTTGCGAAATCGCCGCCCAGCGTTCGGCGCCACGTTCCAGATCGACATCGGCCTGCGCCACGATGGTGGTGACGAAGTCCGGTAATTTTACCTGCGGCGCCAGGATTGCCGCTTCGGCGGTCAGGGCTGGTGACCGGACGCCGTGGAGTTGCACAATGACCTCCTTCGCCTGTTCCATATCGTCGAACGGCGCCTTCAGGGGCATCGGCTCCAGTGTCGCCGGAAGCCGGTCGAACGCGTCCTTCAGCAAATCATACCAGGGCGCGAAGGCATTGTTTTTGCCGGTCGCCTTCCGGCCAGCATAGCCGCACAGGGTAAGGCGATCGCGTGCCCGGGTCAGGGCAACATAAAGGAGGCGCAACCCCTCCTGCTCGTCCTTCAGGGCCTTGGCGTCACGGATCGCGGTGATGCGGTCCGTATCCCCCTTGCGACCGGTCGCGCACAGGTACAGATCACCGTCATCGCTGCGCATCAAAAGGTCGTCCTTGGTCGCGGAGCTATGCTGCGGCCCGATAGGCAGGATGACCCATGGCGCTTCCAGCCCCTTGGACCCGTGGACCGTCATAACGCGGACGCTGCGGCCGCCTTCCTCCTGCTCACGCTTGATCTGCGCCGCGCGAAATTCAAACAGGTCGAGACAGGCCGCCAGGCCGGTATCGCCGACCCCCTCGCCTTTCAGCGCCAGCGCCAGGGTTTCATCCAGCACGTCCTCACACTCATCACCGAGCCGTGTCAGGAAACGCTGCTTGGTCGACCGACCCGCGCCATCCCGGCGATTGAGCACACGCGCCAGGAAGTCGAATGCCGTCAGGTGATGCGCTGTGCGGTGCGCCCACAACAGAAAGACGCGGGCTTCGACAAACCGGTCCTCGACGCCCTCGTAGTCAAGCAGGCGCCCCCACAGCGCGCCTTCGCGCCCCTGCGCCAACCTGTAGAGATCGTTTTCGCTCAGATCGCACAGGGGGCTTCGCAACACACAGGCCAGGGACAGGCTGTCATTGGGTTGCAAGCAAAAGCGCATCAGGGCGCGCAGATCCTGGAAGGCGATATGGTCGCCGAGCTTGAGCCGATCTGCGCCGGACACCGGGACACCGGCAATCTTCAGTTCACGGATGATATGTTCGAACAGATGATCGCGTTTACGCACCAGGATCAGCACATCGCCGGCGTGCATGGGGCGCGGTTCTTCCTTGCCCTTGATATACACAGCGCGACCGGTGTCGATTTCCGCCCGGATCGTCATGGCCAGTTGCTTGGCGAGGCGTTTTGACGGCGGTTCCCGCGACGGCGCATCGACGGGTGCGATATCGTCATCATCCGCTGTCGCCTCTGGCACCTCTATCGGCTGAACCAGAGGCCATAGTTCGACCAGCCCATTATGACGCCGGCGTTGCGGCATGTGAACAATGGGATGGCCGGTGAAGTTGAGCGCGCGAGACAGGTCCGATTCCGCAAAGACAGCGTCAACAAAGCCCAACAGTTCGGGCAGGGTACGCCAGCTTTCGACCAGATCGGGGGCGACAAAGCGCAAGGACGCCTCACGCGCCCGCGCTTCGAAATAGGCGCCATTGCCGAGAAACAGGTCGGGCTTGGCGCCCTGAAAGCCGTAGATGGACTGTTTTTCATCGCCGACGGCAAAGACGGTGCGTTGTACCGACGTCTGGCTGGCGCCGGCAAAGAATTCTTCGGTCAGCGCCTTGACGATGGCCCACTGGTCCCCGGACGTATCCTGCGCTTCATCGACCAGAACATGTTCCAGCCCGCCATCGAGTTTGAACAACACCCAAATCGACATCATGCGGTCGGACAGCAGGGATTTGGTCTTGTTGATCAGGTCCTGGAAATCCAGTGCGCCGTGCTGACGTTTCTCGGTCTGATAAATCGTGCTAAAGATGGCAAACAGGCGCAGGGCGTCCAGCGTGTTTTCCGCGATCTCTGCCGCCTTCAGTTGCTCAACCAGCCGGCCGACTTCACGCCCGAGGCGGTCCATGACGACGGCGTCACCCGGCGGGGTTTCTTTGGTGTAGGTCGCCTTGCGTGGCGTTCCCGTCTTGGTGATGAAGATGGATTTCAGGCGGTCGAAATCCAGACCCTGACCGGCCTGATAGCCTTCGTAAAGCGTCAGGAAGGCTTGCCCCGCTTCCTGGTTGGTCTTTGACGCACCGGTACTCAATACGGCGGCGAGATCGCGTATGATTTCCCATTCCAGCCGCGCCTCGTAAGCGTCCAGGCATTCCACGCTTGTGCAGATGCCGTCCAGACCGAGGCTGTGGAACAGCGCGGTCTGCCAATCACCGCGTACTTCCAATCGTTCGAACGCCGCCTTTATGTCGTCATGCTGGTGAATAAACTGCGCCAGCAAGCGTTCGAAGCCGCCAACCTTCAGTTTACGGATCAAGCGATCGCGCGCCTGGGTCAGACCCGCCAATTCGGGCGCGTCGAGCGTAAGCAAACCGGTCCGTGCCGTTTCGGCCAGATCGCCGCCAATTAAATCATCCAGCACCTGAAAAGCCGGTGACAGGCCGGCTTCGAGCGGAAAGCGACGCAGCAGTTTTTCGCAAAAGGCATGCAGGGTCTGGATTTTGAGGCCGCCGGGCGTTTCCAGCGCCTTGGCGAACAGGGCGCGGGCCTGCGGCAGGTCGTGGACGGCCTCGTCGATACTGGCCAGATCGCGGCGCAGGTCGTCATCGGGCGCGATGGCCCATCCGCCCAGCCGTTCGAACAACCGCCCCTGCATTTCCGCCGCCGCCGCCTTGGTATAGGTGACACACAGAATGCGTTCCGGCTTGGCGCCGTTGAGCAACAGTCGCGCCACCCGGTTGACGAGGGTCGAGGTCTTGCCCGACCCGGCATTGGCGGTCAGAAAGGACGAGGCGCGCGGATCGGCGGCGATATTTTGCGCAGTCATGCCTCGACCTCCTCTTCGGCCGCTTCGTCGTCACCCAGAACATTCCATTCATACAGGCGCGCCAGTTGATCGTAGTCACCGCCGCGAATCTTGAGGAATTGCGGCGCGGTCCACGACAGATAGGGCTTGTCGGGATCGGCATAGTCATCCAGGCGGCGGCGAAACCCGGCCAGAGCCTTTTCCGCCAGGTCAAACGCCGTTTCGCCCTTCTGGATAGCCGACCGTTGCGTTGTGCCGTCGGGCGCGACCCGGACATAGATCAAGTCGCCGATCAGCTTGTCGCCGATGCCGGAAAAGCCGCCGTGCCTCAGTATGGCCGCCGTGAGGGTCAATTGCGGATAAAAGCCGGCGGCAACCTGCTTTGCCGACGGAGGCAAGCCGGTCTTGAAATCGAGAATGTCGACCGCGTCGTCGCGCACCTCTATGCGGTCGGACTTGGCGGTCAGGATAAAATCGCCGCGCGATGTATCCAGCCTCAGCTCACCGGACTGTTCGATCAGCAGGCTCGGCCGCCCGGCCCTGCGCTCGGTCTCGAACGTGACAAACTCCCGCGCCATGCCCTCCAGCAGCGGCCTTTGCAAGGCCATCTGGGCCGGGGAGAGATTCGTGGCCAGCAGTTCATCTTCAAGCAGGGTTGTCAGCAGCTTCACGCCAGCTTCGCCCAACAGGTCCTGCTTGCCGAACCGTTCCAGGCTCTTGTGGATCGCCGTCCCGCGCTGACGCGCCTCGACCGGCTCATTCGGCCGGTCCATGGGCCGCAGGTTCAGGATACGGCGCGCATAGATGGCATAGGGGTCGCGCACGAAGACCTCTACCTGGGTCACCGGCATCTGCATCGGGCGAACCGCTACGGGCGGTTTGGGCGCGGGACGGGTGGCAGGCTTCAGGGTGGGCGGCTTGGCCTTCAGGCCGCAGTCTATGGCGCGTGCCCAATCCAGCACCTGCGGGCGCTCCGGAATTTTGACCTCGGCGCCATCGCACAGGGTCTGCAACCGCCACAGCCAGCGCGACTGCACCTGTGGTTCACCTTCGCGACGGTGGCGGGTGACAAGATACACTTCCGGCGCCGCGGCTGCCTGAACGAAATCATGGGCCGACAAGCCGGTGCGCCGCTCCGGGCTGGGCAGGCCCAGACGCTCACGCATCGGACGGGACAGGAACGGGTCGAGATCAGGCGCCTGGGGCCATACGCCTTCTTCAAGGCCCGCGAGGATCAGCCTGTCTGCCTTGACAAGACGCGCTTCGATGGCACCGAGAATAAGCAGGCGCGGGTGCGTGTTGCCGCCGGTCCGGACCTTGGACAGGGCGATGAGATGGGACAGAATGTCACGCACCTCCCGCGCACCCGACACCGGGAAACCGGCGCTTTCGCGGATCAGCTCTGCCAGCATTTCCGAGGCCTGCGCGCCCGGCGCCCCTTGCCACAGAACGGCGCCGTCTTCCAGCGCCAGGCTCTCAGCCAGGCCGACGATTCCGGCAATCGCCTGACCCAGGTCGGTTACAGGCGTGGCTAGGGCCGGCCTGATGACGTCCAGATAATCCGTCCACAGATCAACCGCCGATGGCTCCGACGCAATTGCGGTGGAAATCATGTCCAGCCCCGTAGGCGTGGCGCCGCGCAAGGCCCGCGTCTCCAGGGCGAACAGGCCGGGACGACCCGCCAAACGGCAATAGGGGTGATTGAACAGGGACAGCAGCAAAACCGGATCGTGCGGCGTCTCCATCAAGCCCATAATATCGAGCAGGAACCGGCCGGTCAGGGTGTTGGGCAGCGGCTCACCGGCCGAGTTGTCCGGTTGCAGGCCCCAGCGCGACAGGCGGGCGGCCACGCGGCGCGACAGGGCAATGTCCGGGGTGATCAGAGCCACGACATCCTTCGGCCGTTCGATGGCTTCTCGCATGAGCAGGGCAATGACGGATGCCGCCTCTTCGTCCCGGGCCGTGTTGATCTCGATAAGGCCATCAAGGCCGTCGCGGAATGGATCGCCGTCCTCCGCCTTCAAGGTCGCAATCTGGCTCAGCCAGTCCTTGGTCGCCTCAGCCGGGCGGAGCGCTTCATTGAGCAGGCGGCGACGGGCATCGCCCTTGCGGTCCGCCTCGACTGAGGCAGGCCAGAGATGAATCTGGTCGCGCGAAACCCCATGACGATCAAGGGTCCGTTTCATCGTGCCTTGCGGATGCGAATCTTCGATCTGACGCCAGACATCTTCGGCAAGATGCAGGTCGAGCCCGGGCAAGACTACGGCGCCCAGCGGCGCGATGGCGACCGCATGCATCAGGTCTGCCATGGACGGCGCCGATCCGGTGCTGCCGGCCAGGATGAGGGGAACCTGCGGCGGGTGGTCCGTCCACTGATCAACCAGTCGGCGGATCAAAATGACCTGGCGCTGCGAGGGGTCGAGCAGGTCCAGTTCGGCCAGCCGTTTTGGCCATTCACGCACCGCGACATTGAGGAATCTGGCCGATACCTGCCAGTGTTCCGCCCAGCCTTCTAAAGTATATTGATCCTGACCCGCACCGGACACCAGACTTTCCAACCGATCTTCGGCATCGACTTCTTCCAGGGCCAGGGAATCGAAAAAGCCGGCCAGGCTGTCGGCCAGTTCCAGAGCGAGCTTGGCCGACACGTCACGCCCTTCGAGCCCGGCATAGTGACGGGTGATCAGGCGGGCCAGCTCAAAACGGCGGCGCAGGGAAGACACCGCCGGCGGCAGGTCAAGACCCAGGGCGTCCAGATCGAACGGCGGCTCACCTTCGTCCAGGTCGCCAATGGCGCGGATTTGCGGCAACAGCAACGCGCCCTGACGAGCCTGCTGCGAAAACGACCGGGCCATGGACCGTGCGCCGCGCCGCGTCGGTGTCAATATCTGGGCCGTCGACAGCCGGTCGCCAAGGGATTCGCAAATACCTCTGGCCAGGTCATTAAGGAAACAACGCCCCGACGGAATCGAAAACCAGCGGGGCGAGGGCCGTGCGAAAATGTCGTTGTGGGATGCCATCGCGCCGATTCTGGGCTGAGTCGGCCAAGGTGCCTAGGTCAGGTTTGGCCGCTGATTTATCGACTTGATCAGGAATTTAGCCGCCCGTCAGCGAAATCCCGCGCGGCCGGATCGCCGACATGCATCCATTCGCCGGTAAATTCAGTGCCGAACAAGCGGCCTTGCGGCGCGATCCGCCGCCATATGCGTGACAAAGAAAAGGCCGCGTCCAATTCCGTATCGATAATCGCCGGGCGGGTGATGTGCACGCCCATATAGTTGAAAGGCGCGCTCGGCGCATCGCCCCGGAAAGACAGTCGACCGTCCTTTGCAAGGAAGAAATCGCCCGCCCCGTCGAACCCATGGCTTGTTTCCATGGCGGTGACCAGAAGTGCCGCGTCCATTTCCGCCGCGTTCCATTGGTTGGCCAGAGCTTGCAGCGCCGTACCGTCGGGTGCCGCTTCCAACCAGACGCTGTCAATATTGGCCACCCAGATCGGATCATCACCCAGGAGCGGCCGCGCCTTTTTCAGACCGCCGCCGGTTTCCAGCAGGGCTTCGCGCTCGTCCGATACAATAATGTCGATATCGCTGCGCGCCTTAAGATGCGCTTCCAGGCGATCGGCGAAATAGTGGACATTGACGACAAACCGGTTCGCTCCCGCCGCCTTCAGCCGGTCAAGCATATGGTCGATCAGGGGGCGACCGGCAACTTCGACCAACGCCTTAGGCCGGTCGTCGGTCAAAGGGCGCATGCGCGTACCGAGACCGGCAGCGAGGATGAAAGCGGTTTGCGGACTCATATGGCCAGCCTGCCTTTGAAACCGTGACGCAAAAACCAGTCGTGCAGACCTTCCATGCCCGGTTGACGAATATTCCGCGCGATATGGCCCCACATGCGGGGCATGAAGGCCTCATATCTCGGTTTGTGATCGCGCGTCACCAGACGGGCAAACACCCCGAGGATACGGGCTTCGTTCAGCGTGGCCAGAGCGACATAGTCCTGCATGAAGGCCGCGCGATCGACATTGAGGCGTAAACCGAAATAGTGGTCCAGGCACGCCGCTTCGAGGTCGTGCGACACATCGCGGCGGGCATCCTGTAACAGGGACAACAGGTCCCACGACGGATGCGCGCGCAGGCAGTCCTGGAAATCGACCAGGCCGACGCAGGCGACGCTTTCGCGGTCAGGCAGCCACAACAGATTTTCCGCATGATAATCACGGTGAATAAAGACTGTGGCGCCGGCTTCCGCGCGCTGGCGTACCGGCGCCCACAACGCTTCCCACTCCGCCACAGCCGTTTCATTCAACGACACCGACCGGTCATACTTCGGATACCACTCCAAAAACAGGTTCACCCCCGTCTTCAAGGCCAGATCGTCATAGCTGAGAAGCGGCCAATCATTGTCCAGCACGGCCGGCGGCGTCAGGTCGTGCAGATGGGCCTGGACTTCAATGGCGCTGAGGTAAAGGGGTGTTTCATCCGCTCCCGCCTCAATCAGACGAGCGAACAGGTCATTGCCGAGATCCTCGCTGATCAGGAAACCATTGGCGGTATCAACTTCAAAGATTTCCGGCGCCGACAAGCCTTGACCGCGCAGATAATGGGCCGCTGCGACAAAGGCTTCGATCCGGCCAGCCGACAGACGCGCCATGGCCGTGTAACCGGAGGCTTGCCGTTCCGCTTCGGTTTCATGGACGCGGCACGGCTGGATGTCCAAGGCGGGCGCCTGGTCCATCAGCATGAAGGAGCGGCCATCCGTGAGGGTCAGGCGTTCATAGCGACGCGTCGATGCGTCCCCCGGCAAGGGGTGTCGTTCGGCGTCAGAAAATCCGGCACTCAGCAGGAAGTGGCGCTTGATCGCCTCGCGGTCTGTCATCTCAGTCCCTGAAGCGGCCTCGGGGCGTAAGGGTTACGCGGCGGCCTGGCTTTGAGTGGGTGTTGTCGCTGTCTTCTAGGACGATATCCAGGCGGTCGTCAAAGCCCAAATGCGCCAGACGCTGGGGCCATTCGATCAGCAAGACACTGTGTGGCAAGGCATCGTCCAGACCCAGCTCATAGGATTCTTCCGGCGCTTTCAGACGGTAGAGATCAAGATGCGCGATTTCGAAAGGAGGCGTCTCATAGGTCTGCATCAGGGTAAAGGTCGGGGACGGCACGTCCTGATCCGGTGTGGTCAGGGCGCGGATCAACCCGCGTGCCAGGGTGGATTTGCCCATACCCAGCTCACCCGTCAGATAGACAACGTCTCCCGCTTTCAGATGCGGGGCCAGGGCAACACCGAGCGCGATGGTGTCCGCCTCATCCGCCAGATAAAGGGTTTGCTGTTGCGTCAGATCGATTTCAAGCATGGAAGGGGCGTCCGCATCGGCATTCAGGCGGGTTTCGACATAGGCTTTCAGAACTTCGGTTTCCAGCTCTTCGCATTGCGGATCAATGATCGGCCCGACGGTCAGGTCAAAGCGTTTGCCGGCCTTGTTGAGGAATTCATGAAACAGGGTGATATCCCGCAATTCCTGGGAAAATGTGTGAAACAGGTGAAACCAGAAGGAGTTCGGTCCGGCGACATGGACCGGCACAACGGGCGCGGCATATTTTTGCGCCAATGACACCGCCGTCGGCGCCCAGGGAGGATCGACCAGACGGCCTTCTCCACTTCGCCGCGCCAGGCGCCCGGCCGGGAACATGACCACACAGCGCTCGGCTTCGAAAGCCATCTTGGCGCCATGCAAGGTTACGCGCGTCTTTTCCCGGGTCCGCTTCGCTTCGACCCATTCCACCGGTATCAGCGCATCGGCAAAGCGCGGGTTGACACGAAGCGCATCGGCATTGGCAAAAAAAATGGCGTCGGACCGGCGTTTACGAAGGGCGTCGTAAACCGCAATGCCGTCGGCGATACCCGTCGGATGATTGCATACCACGAGGCAGCGTCCCGACGCCGGTACGCGGTCGAGATGCCTTACATTGACATCGAGCGACAAAAGGTTGGAGACGTAGTCGAGGCTTTCCGCGCCGCCCATGTCCGCGACCGCATCCGCCATATCCACCGCCTTTTGCCGGCCGAGCATAGCGTAGAGCAAAGGCCTGAGCGCAGGCCAGACCGGTGAGCGCACCAATTTGGGTGCCCGCTCATATATCAATTCATCGATGATATGCAGTTGCGCCATATCCTTCCGTAAACCGGTTTCCGGGAATCCCGCAAGAGCCTACGCAAGGCAACCACACGTTAACGTCGCTGCCATCTCAAGCAGCAAATCGGGGTTGGCAAATCGCGGATGACTTTGTATGACTGACGGTATGACCGACGCCACCAGCCACTCTTCCCCGGCCAATCGCGCTTCGCCCGTGTCCGAGGACCGGCGGCAGCCAAAACACCGCGCGTCCTATATAACGCTTTGGATTGCGGCTGTTTTGTGTGTGGTTTTTGCACTCATCAGCATGTTCCTGCACTGGTAATACCGGGAAAGGCTTATGAACATCGCTTCAGAGGGGTTTGGGATGGATTTCTTATATTAACCATGATGGCTTTTCCCCGTATGCGTTAACGATTATAGTCGCAGCTGATTTAGGCGCCGTGCGGTGCTTATTATGCCCATTGGGGGGTTTGTGAATGAGCCGGAAATTCCTGCTGTGGGCCATGGCCTTCGTAGTAATCGTCCCGACCCTGTTTGGGGTGGGGTACTGGTTCTATTGGGATCAGTTCCAACGCTACGCGCCCGTTACGATTCAAAACTCAGCCGACATCGCCAAACTGCAAAGCCTGCTCGACCGCGCCGACTATGTATCGCCCGACTACCAAAAGGCCATTCTAACCACCGGTCCGGCGTCAGGCGTAACCACATCCGTGACCCAGCCTGTGGCTAAAAAATGGGTCTATATGGTCGGATTCCGCACCTGCGATACCTGCCGCGCCTATGAAGACGTTGAATTCCCAAGACTTCAGCAAGGCAATATCGAAACCCGTGTCATTCCGTTCGCCCTGGCCGACAACGGTACGGTCAAGCAGTCGAGCCCGGAAGAGCGGTCCACTATCGCTGAGCTTTGGCTGAACCGCAGCTGGCCGTTATATGTGAAATGGCGCAATACCCCGGCGGAGGTCTGGAAGGCCGAGAATATAGAGGTCGCCGATTACGATCTGGCGCGAAGCGGCGTGGTATGGGCATCCCGCGATTTCATCAATCAGGTCGCGCCGATTTTGCGCAACAACAAGGTCAACATCGCGTATCCGCTGGTCTTTTGGCGCAACAAAAACAATGACCTGCGCGTTTGCAGCTGCTCCAGCAAAAAGGCCTACCACTTCATTCGTCAAGATCTGGGCTTGCCCGGCGATCTGGAAACCGATGTAAAAGGCCTGCTTCACCTGCCGATGGATTTCAAACCTTTCGGCTCAGAAAGCGCAGCGTCTTCGTCGTCAAGCAGCTTGGCGCCCGCCCCCGGGTTGAATTACGGCCCGGACTCGTCGGCACAATAGTCGCAACCGTCCGGTCGACCGCAGATACAAAAAACCCCGCCGGCGCTGCCAGCGGGGTTTTTCCTATTATCTCTATCCGTGCTTAGGCTTCGGCGTCGGCATTGCCCGAAGACGCGGCGTTCTGCATGGCGGCACGCAGTTCGGCGCCCTTGGAACCGCGCGTCGAGTTCATCGAACGCTCGGCGATACGGGCCGACTTGCCACGGCGATCGCGCAGATAGTAGAGCTTGGCGCGACGGACGACACCGCGACGCTTGACTTCGATGCTGTCGATCAGCGGCGACAGGAAGGGGAACTTACGTTCGACACCTTCGCCGAACGAAATCTTGCGGACCGTGAAGGTCTCGTTGATGCCGGCGCCGGCGCGGGCGATACAAACGCCTTCGAAGGCCTGGACGCGCTCACGCTCGCCTTCCTTGATCTTGACGTTGACGCGCAGGGTGTCGCCTGGCTGGAATTCGGGGAAGGTCTTGCCGCCCTTCAACTTGGCGACTTCTTCAGCTTCGATTTGCTGCAGCAGGTTCATATGAACGCTCCTAATGATTGAGGTGCCATCCTTGCGGACGAACACACGTTGAGGCTTATTTGCCTTTTGGCTGTAAATTGGAAAGATAAGCCGCCCAGAGATCCGGACGCCTTTCCTTCGTGGTTGCCTCTCTTTGCTCTTGACGCCACTTGGCAGCTTTCTTGTGATCGCCGTTCAGCAGCACTTCGGGAATGTCGAGGCCCTCAAACGTCCGCGGTCTTGTAAACTGCGGTTGCTCAAGGAGGCCATCCTCAAAGCTCTCATTATCCAGACTGGCCGATGCGCCGAGAACTCCCGGTATAAGTCGCACCACCGCCTCGATTGTAACCATCGCCGCCGCTTCCCCGCCCGCAAGGACGGCATCGCCAACGCTGATTTCCTCGAACCCACGGCTGTCAAGCACCCGTTGATCCACCCCTTCGAACCGGCCGCACAAAACGACCAGGCCGGGCTTTTGGGCCCATTCCTTGACCTTCGCCTGCGTCAGGGGCCTGCCGCGTGCGCTCATATAGACGAGAGGGCGATCATTAAGCTCCATGGAATCAAGAGCTTGAGCGATCACATCCGCCTTGAGGACCTGACCGGGGCCACCGCCCGCGGGGGTATCATCAAGAAAGCCGCGCTTATCGCTCGAAAAGTTACGAATGTCCAGTGTTTCCAAGGCCCAGCGCCGAGATTCTTTCCACGCGGTTCCGATCAGCGACACGCCGAGCGGGCCCGGAAAGGCCTCGGGGAACATGGTCAGAACAGTGACCCGGTAAGGTGCGGCGCCGTTTTCGGCTTCGATATCGGACATGGTGCGTGCCCTTAGCACAAACGCCCTCAAAGACAAATGGTTCCGCCTCCAGTCACCGGGCGGCCACTCTGTGGCCTGGGCTCACGCGCCAGGAGGATTTTTCAATGGGGCATTTTTCAAACAGCCGCATATTGCCATCTGCTGAAGACACCTCCTCGCCCGTGACGGCGAGGAGGCGAAGGCATCAGCGCTTTAGACGCAAGGTCAAACCCACGGTGCGCGGCTGCCCCAGGAAGGCCTTATAGCTGCCGGCCTGGAATGGCGCGGAAAACGCCACCTGGTAATAGACTTCGTCCGTCAGGTTCTGGCCCCACAGTTCGACCGACCAGCGGTCGTTCGGATCGCTGATCGACAGACGGCCGTTGTACAGGGTGAAGGCGTCCTGACGCTTTATCGGCGCCAGATCGGAACCGGTATTATAATCGCTGTTGTACTTGGCGCTCAGGCTGGCATTGAAGCGATAATTGCCAAGCCCATGGGTGTAGTCGAGACCGTAGGCCGCCGACCATTTCGGAGCGAAGGAGGCCCGCCCATTGGCAAGCAGCGGCACGCCCGGTACGGCTTCCGGGCCGAAATGCGCGTCATCATAGGTAATGCCACCATTGAGGATCAGACCATCGGCCACATAACGGCTTTCGACCTCCACGCCCTTGGAGCGCAGGCGTGGCACGGAATTGACGACGAAATTGGTGCCCAGAAAGGTATTGAGCTGGAAGTTATGGAATTGTTCGTCGAAGGCGGCCACATCCAGGGCAAGGCGGCGCGACAGGAACCGGCTCTTGAGACCGATTTCGTAGGATCGCGAGGTTTCCGCCTTGAACGAGGTATCGCGGTCGGCGGACAGATCGGCCATCTGTTCCCGATCGAGATTGAAACCGGCGCCCTTCCAACCCGTGGCGTAGGAGGCATAGGCCATGACTGTCGGCGTAGCTTGCCATTTCAGCTTGAGCGAGCCCGTCGTGGCGTCTTCGGCATTTTTTTGCGCCACGGTCAGGGCATTGAAGGCCGGGTTGGACCACGGCTGACAGATCGTGCCAAGCGAACCGGTAGCGCGCGCGCAGGCGATGCCGTTGTCGCTGTTGGTATAGGCCGAGGTCAGGTCCTTGGTCTGATGGTTATAGCGCAGACCACCGAGCAGGGACACGGTGTCGGTCAGGAACCATTCGGCGTGACCGAACAGGGCCGTATTACGTTCACGCTGCCTGTAGGTGTCGTGATTGCCCTGGCCCGGCACAAAGGACTGCCCGACCGGTAGGCCGGTCAGCTCAGATACACGGTTACGGTTGGCGCCGCCGGTCAGCAACAGGCCCAGATAGGCTTCGTAATCGCGGCCGTAGAGGGTTTCGTCATGGCGAACCAGGTCTTCCTGATTAGCGTATGCACCGAGCATCCATTCGTAGTGCGCGGTCTTGCCGTTGAGCCGGACTTCCTGCGACCAGGTATCGAAGCGATTGCCAAACCCGCCGTTCGGATCGCGATAATAGATATCGGCCGACGAAAAGTCGGCATCGTAACCATTGGTATGGTCCCAATGGCGATAGGCCGTAATGGAGGTCAACTGGACATTGTTGGCCAGGCGCAGGTCCCATTGCGCCGACAAGCCGGAATCGACGATGACCTGATCGGTCGGGCGATTGGACCAGGCTTCGCGGCCCTTCGGATCGACGACGCTGGCCGTACCCGCATCGGACGCCAGGCTGTCGATATAACCACGCGTGCCACCGATAGCGATGGCCGTGCCCACACAGCAGGATTCGTCCCGCTTGGTATAGTCGGCGATGATGCGCAGGCGCGACCACCCGTCACCGTCATACAGCAACTGGCCACGAACCGAACCGTAGTTCTGGTTTCCGTCGTCGGTGCGCTTACGCGGACCGTCACCGGTGTGCACGGTATACTGACCGTCACGTTGGCGCTTGGTGGCGAACAGAGACCCTGCCCAATGTTGCGACAGCCCGCCCGTAATGTAGGCGGAGGCGCCAAATGTACCTTGCTCACCCGCCGTCAGTTCATAGGATTGAGACGGGGTAAAGCTGGGCAGCTTGCTGACAACCTGGATGACGCCAGCGGATGCGCCCTTGCCATAGATATCCGACTGCGGCCCCTTTAGCACTTCGATACGATCCAGAACGCCCAGATCACTCATGGCCGTAGCGGTGCGGGCGCGCGACACGCCATCCACCACCACGCCGACCGAGGAATCCAGTCCCGGATTGTCCCCGACCGTGCCGACGCCGCGCAAGCGCGCCGTTGTCTGGGCTTCATTGGCCGTGGACGTAATCAGCAGGGACGACGTCAGGGTCTGAAGATCCTTCAGGTCGTGCGCGCCAGCTTTTTCCATCTGGCGACCGGACACGACCGACATGGCGATGGGCGCACGGCTAAGCGGTTCAGGCTTTTTTTGCGCCGTAACGGTGACCTCGACAGAGTCACTGGCCGTTTCGGCAGAGGGTTCGGAAGTTTGAGCGTTGACGGCGGTGGCAAGCCACACGCAGGCGAGCGCTGTGCCCGTCATAAGACGGTACGCAGACGTTGAAATCATATTTGGCCTCTTTTGTAGCCCCATTTTTGGGGTCTATGCCTGCGCCCGTAGGCCCATTATCGGTGCCGCGCAAGCGCTTAAAACAGGCATTGACCTAGCGGAAACCCGCAAAGCCTTATTCGGCAAGGAAAGACGAAGTCTGGCCATTTGGCGGGAAAAGGCCTATTTTTTGTAACCGTGTTCGGCGCGGGACAGTCCTGTTTGCGAACGGTCAAAAAAAGAGGCGACCCTTAGGGAGGGGCCGCCTTCGCCAGTTTGCAGACCTGTCACGTGTGATGGTCATGCGGGCCAGGAGGATTCAAAATAGTCTGGATGAGCCTCGAATCGACCGTGGTGACCTGGTTACCAGGCCACACGGCGGGGATTCATAGCGATTTCCCTGTGCCACAATGTGTCGCCAGAGGACCCCATGTCATCCCCGTTCGTCAATCGATGACGCAAAAATGGACCCGCTCCCACGCTTTCATCTTGTCACCTCAGCACCGCCTGTTTAAGTAACAAATTGAATGTTTTGATTGTTTTATTTTGTGCCGCAGATGCGAACGTTGCCGGCGGGCCACAGTCATCAACTTGACCCGTCACGACCGACCGCTACTATCGCTGCAACACAGGGGAGAAACATGACGGCCAAGGCGCCGACTATATATGACGTGGCCGCGTTGGCCGGCGTCGGCCGCACGACTGTTTCGCGCGTCCTCAATGGCGAAGGCCGAGTCGCAGAAGCCACCAAGGCCCGCGTGCTCGACGCCATTCACGCCCTGCGCTACAAGGTCAACGCCCAGGCGCGGCTTCTGGCCGGCGGGCGGGTCCCCAGCCTGATGCTGGTTTATCCCGCCAATGACGAGGTCGGGCCGGTCACCTGGTACAACCTGCTCATCGAAAGCGGCGCACAACGGGGCTGCGCCCGGGCCGGATTGCAATTGCAGATGACCCAGGTTTTTCCCGACTCCCTGAAAAAACACGACCGCATCCTAGAGCCGGTTATCCAGCACGCCTGCGACGGCGTTATTCTGGCGCCACCTTTTTCCGACGACGCCGAACTGATCGGCCTGCTCAAGGCGCGTAATTTCCCGGTGGCCAGCATTGCCGCCGGCCCGGCCACACGGTCGCTCAGCGCCGGAGTGGGCATAGATGACGAGGCCGCTGGCCATGACCTGACCCAGTATCTTCTGGGCCTGGGCCACAGGCGGTTCGCCTTTATCGACGGATTACGCGATCATATCTCCGCCGCCCAGCGCTTCGAAGGGTTTCGTCGCGCCCTGACGAACGCCGGGCTTGGGGAGGTGGATTATTGCGCCTTTCGCGGCACACTGACCTTCAGCACGGGGGCAGACCATATGCGGGCCCTGATCGACAGCGGTTTCCCGGCTACGGCGGTGATCTGCGCCAATGACGACATGGCAGCCGGGGCGCTGTATCACGCCCACGAACGCGAGGTACGGGTGCCGGGGGACATATCCGTCGTCGGCTTTGACGACGCCCCCTTCGCCCAGATGGTCTGGCCGCCCTTGACCACCATCCACCAACCCGTCTTCGCCATGGCGCAACGGGCCGTAGAGATCATACTTCAGCAAATTCGCGGACAGTTTCGAGGGCAGTCGCAAGCTTATGAGATGGCCCCACACCGGCTGGTGACCCGTCATTCCGCCACGTCGCCCGCGAGCGGGGGAAACACGGATTTAACGCACGTGCAGGCCGAGCTCCGATAGCAGTTCGGAGGCTTGAGACTTCGAAATGGTCGCCCCCTTGAACCGGCGCGCGTCTTCGAGGCGCACCCCGCCGATATCACTGCCGCGAAGGTCCGCGCCTTCAAAGCGGGCATCGGTCAGGGATGCATCGCGCAGGCTGCAATCTTCAAAGACGACATCGCGAAAATCGCATCTCTGCAATTCGGCATTGTGCATGTCGAGCTGCTTTAGGGTCTGCTTGTTGAACGCAATGCCGCGCAGGCGGGCATCGTTTAGCCGGCATTCCTCAAACACGATGTCGAGGGTGCGAGCATCGTTAAAGTTGGCGCCCGTCAGCTTGCAACGCCGGAATTCCGCCTGGGTTAGGGTCGCGCCGCGAAACAGCGCATTGTTGAAATCACAGCCCGTAAACTTGGCTTCGATGAGAATGGTGCTGGTAAAATCGGCATGGGCGCCCTTGCATGACGTAAACCGCGCCTGCTCCAGCTTGGCGGAGGTGAATTTCGTCTTCTTGAACAGGCATTGATCGAATACCCAGCCGTTGAGAATAAAGTCGGATAGGTCGACCTCTTCGACCTCGCAACCTGTCAAGGTCACGGGTTGCCCCTTGTTGGCCAGTAACAGGATCGCGCCCCGGTCGAGGGTCTGGTCGGTAATGGTCGTTTCGGACGTCGTGTCGGACATGGAATTTCCTTTACGCGCCTATTTTATACACCTCTTGGGCATAGGCCGCGTCCCTTATCCCGCCTGGAACAAAAAAAGGCGACCCCAAAACGGGATCGCCTCTTCTTTTTAGCGGATAAGATAACGGGTCATCGACCCGTCATCCCATCTTAGTCGCGACGACGACGACGCGGACGCGGACGGTCACCGCCGCCACGCTCTTCGCCGCCTTCGGCCGTTTCCAGCTCGGGCTCTTCGCCCGACGCCACACGGGCGGCGTCACGGGCAGCGCGCTCGGCGTCCAGCGTCTCGGTCAGGTCCTCACCGGTTTCCTGATCGACCACCTTCATGCTGAGCTTGGTCTTGCCGCGATCGTCGAAGCCCAGGAATTTCACCTTTACTTCGTCGCCCTCGTTGAGGACGTCGGACACCTTGGCAACCTTTTCCTTGCTGATCTGCGAGATGTGGACCAGGCCGTCCTTGGCGCCGAAGAAGTTCACGAACGCGCCGAAATCGACGACCTTCACGACCTTGCCCTTGTAGATGGCGCCGACTTCCGGCTCCGAGGCAATGGACTTGATCCAGTCGCGCGCGGCGTCGATCTTCGATTGTTCCGAGGCCGCGATCTTGATCGTACCGTCGTCCTGGATATCGACCTTGGCGCCGGTCTTTTCCACGATTTCGCGGATGACCTTACCGCCCGAACCGATAACTTCACGGATCTTGTCGGTGGCGATCTTGATCGTTTCGATCTTCGGTGCGAATTCGCCCAGCTCTTCACGGGCGCCCGAGATGGCCTTGTTCATTTCGCCGAGGATGTGCAGACGGCCGTCCTTGGCCTGACGCAGCGCCTTGGTCATGATCTCCTCAGTGATGCCGGGGACCTTGATGTCCATCTGCAGCGAGGTGATGCCTTCTTCGGTACCAGCGACCTTGAAGTCCATGTCGCCCAGGTGATCTTCGTCACCCAGGATGTCCGACAGAACCGCGAAGCCGTCTTTTTCGAGGATCAGGCCCATGGCGATACCCGACACCGGCCGCTTCAAGGGCACGCCGGCGTCCATCAGGGCCAGCGAACCGCCGCAGACCGTAGCCATCGACGAGGAGCCATTGGACTCGGTGATTTCCGAGACCAGGCGGATCGTATAGGGGAAATCCGCCACTTCCGGCAGCATCGGACGCAGAGCGCGCCAGGCCAGCTTGCCGTGGCCGATTTCGCGACGGCCGGGCGAACCCATGCGGCCGGTTTCACCGACACTGTACGGAGGGAAGTTGTAGTGCAGGAGGAACTTTTCCTTGTAGGTGCCTTCCAGCGCGTCGATGAATTGCTCATCGTCGCCGGTGCCGAGCGTGGCAACGACCAAGCCTTGGGTTTCACCTCGGGTGAACAGGGCCGACCCGTGGGTACGCGGCAGGACGCCGACTTCCGACACAATGGCGCGAACCTTGTCGACCGGGCGGCCGTCAACGCGCTTGCCATGATCGATGATGTCGCGACGCAGGACTTCGGCTTCGCATTCCTTGAAGGCGGCGCCGAACTTGGCGGCATCGACGCCGTCCGGGTTTTCTTCGGTCTTTACCAGAGCGACGGCGGCCTTGGCCTTAGCGGCCCCAACAGCGGCATGACGCTCGTGCTTGCCCTTGATGTCATAGGCGGCACGAATATCGTCGGCGACCAGCTTCTTGATATCGGCGACGATACCGGAGAAATCTTCGGCCTCGAAGTCGAACGGTTCCTTGGCGGCGTGTTCGGCCATTTCGATGATGGCGTCGATGACCGGCTGCATGCCACGGTGGGCGAACATCAGGGCACCCAGCATCTTGTCTTCCGACAATTCCTGGGCTTCGGATTCAACCATCATCAGGGCGTCGGCCGTGCCGGCGACAACGAGGTCGAGCACCGATTCCTTCATCTGATCCAGAGTCGGGTTGAGAACATATTCACCGTCGATGATGCCGACGCGAGCGCCGCCGATCGGGCCCATGAACGGCACGCCCGACAGGGTGAGCGCGGCGGAGGCGGCGACCATGGCGACGATATCCGGATCGTTTTCCATGTCGTGCGACAGGACGGTAGCGACAACCTGGACTTCGTTCTTGAAGCCCTTGACGAACAGCGGGCGGATCGGACGGTCGATCAGGCGCGAAACCAGGGTTTCCTTTTCCGACGGACGGCCTTCACGCTTGAAATAGCCACCTGGGATCTTACCGGCGGCAAAGGTCTTTTCCTGATAGTTGACGGTCAGCGGGAAGAAGTCCTGACCGGGCTTCGGCGAACGCGCATAGACGACCGTGGCCAGGACGGTGGTTTCACCGTAGGTGGCCAACACGGCGGCGTCGGCCTGACGGGCGATACGACCGGTTTCCAGGGTCAGCTTGCGGCCGGCCCAGTCGATGGATTTTCTTTTGATGTCGAACATTTTGTGTCTTTCGTTCTGACGATGGTCGGCCCCATGCCGCCAAGGTCTGCCGTCATCGGGACGGCGCGTGTAAAGGGCTTTTTCTTGAACTTTTTGCCCAGCGTGTAAGCGAAGGTCGGCCCTTCGCGGGTGTATAAGCAAGCCGGACAGGTCCGGCCGGGGTGTATAATCGCCGTTTCTGGCGTGGCTTTCGTCAGAAAGCACTTTACGCCCTTAAAGCAGGGCGGTCGTCATGTAGAAGGGCCTGGAGCGGAACCCCAAGCCCTTTGGTAGTGCGAAACTTAGCGGCGCAGGCCGAGGGTTTCGATGATCGAAGCATAACGGTCGGCGTGACGGTTCTTCAAGTAGTCGAGAAGACGACGACGCTGCGACACCATTTTCAGGAGGCCGCGGCGGCTATGGTTGTCCTTCTTGTGTTCCTTGAAGTGTTCGGTCAGGTTGGCGATGCGTTCCGACAGGATCGCGATCTGCACTTCGGCGCCACCGGTATCGTTGGTGGTGCGGGCGTGGGTCTTGATGACTTCCGATTTACGTTCGGCTGTAATCGACATCGGGGTTCTCCTTAGTGAGAAGCTACAGGTTTAAAAGACGCGTCGGGTGCAATGTCCCGCCGCGCAGTTCGCACAAGGCCAGAACCTGTCCCTGAAACACCGCCTGAACCGTATCGGGAAACTCATGATAGCCGTCATCAAGACGGGCTTTCAGAGCCGTTCGAAGCTGTTCAATCTGACGGGGCAGAAGGGCAAGGTCACGTCCTTGCTTCAATCTGGTGGCCTCGTCTTGCGTTATGGGCAGGCCCGGGATGTCGTCCAGTGCCGTCTCTACGCCAAGCAAAGCCTCAAGATGGGCGCCTCTATGCACTAAATCTTCCAGCTTTTCCAGTGTTATTGCGTCTTTTGTTTCAAACGCACCGACCGCTTCACGGCGCAGGCGCGTAACGTGACCGCAAACACCCAGTTCCAGGCACAGGTCGCGGGCCACCGAACGGACATAGGTGCCCTTGCCGCAATGCAGGGTAAAGCTGGCCGTGTCGCCGGTGAAATCGTCGAGAGTCAGGTCGAAAATCTCGACCTGACGCGCCTTGAGCTCCACCGTCTGACCCTCGCGCGCCAAGTCGTAGGCGCGCTTGCCATCGACCTTGATGGCGCTGAAAGCCGGTGGAACCTGTTCGATCGTGCCGATGAATTGGCCAAGCGCTGCCGTCACGACGTCCCGTGTCGGGCGCGCGTCGGATTCGGCCGTCACCCGGCCTTCGGCATCGTAGCTGTCCGTCGTCTGGCCGAAGGTTACGGTGAAGCTGTAAACCTTGTCGGCCTCCATCAGGTAGGGCACGGTCTTTGTCGCTTCGCCCAGCGCTATGGGCAGGATACCGGTCGCCAGGGGATCGAGCGTTCCCGCATGGCCCGCCTTCTGCGCCTGGTACAGCCAGCGTATCTTTCCGACCGCCGAGGTCGAGGTCATTTCCAGCGGTTTGTCGAAACAGACCCAGCCGTGGATCGCCTCGCCTTTTTTCTTTCGGGCCATGGGTACTCCTCATGGAAACGGCCGCGCATCCGGCGGCCGCCAATCCATGGACAATTGCGGGTGGTGATCACCCGCCTGATGCTCTAGTCTTCGTCTGTTTCGTCTTGGTGACGCAGGTCACGTGCGATTTCCGGACGCATGAATAGGGCGTCGATGCGCGCGGCTTCGTTAAAGCTTTCGTCGTGCAGGAAGCGCAGGTCGGGCGTAAATTTCATGTCGATATGCCGCCCCAGAATACCGCGCAGGAATTTCGAATGCGTGTTCAAGGCGGCAACCGCCGGTCCGATCTGCTCTTTCGCAATCGTCACCCCGCCCAGGCCCGCGCCCAGCGGCTCGACGAATACGGTGGCATGGCGCAGGTCAGGCGAGCAGCGCACCTCAGTGACAGTGATCGATACGCCCTGAAGGGCCTCATCATGGATGTCTTCTTCACGCAGAATTTCCACGAGTGCGTGACGCACCAGCTCACCGGCGCGCAGCTGACGCTGGGTCGGTCCCTGGTCGGCGGGAGCGCGCCCATGGGTCTTGTGTCCCAAATCCCTCTGGGCTTTGTCTTTAAATGAGTTACGTTTCATGCAGGTCCATATAGGCGTTTTTGCTGATTTTTCCACGCCAAAATGCCAGGCTGGGCTATAAGAGGTAAAACCTTACAGATACAGGGATGAAATGACTGCTGTAAAACCCGACTTCGTGCCCCGCATGGAGGGGCTGGACGCCCTGCGCGGCTTTGCCCTTATGGGCCTGTTTCTCGTCCACATGCCGGAACTTTATGAACTGTACTGGGCCCATCAGGCCACAGACCCGACCCAGTTGCTTTGGCATGATATCATTTTCACGATCTTCGCCGGCAAGGCCTTCGCCCTGCTCGCCCTGTGCTTCGGCGTATCCTTCTTCGTCATCATGGACCGATCAGCCAAGCGCGGTATCGATTTCACCGGTCGCTTTATCTGGCGTCTGGTCCTGCTTGGGCTCATCGGCATCGTACACGGCCTGTGGTATCGCGGCGACGTCCTGGAAGTCCTGGCTGTGATGGGACTGTTCCTCATTCCCTTCTATCGCGTCAAATCCAATACGGTTGTTACTGCCCTTGGTATCGTGTTCCTGTGCCAGCCATTGCTGATCTTCCAGATGGTAAGTGCGCTGCAGGGCGCTGGCTGGGCCAATCAGAAGCCTGCTTCCTGGGGCGGCACCATCCCGGAGGCCTATCTCACCGGTAAAAGCCTGATCGAAACCATCCGAATGAACTGGGTGGACGGACATCCGTTCAAATGGCTGTTCATGCTGGAAGCCGGACGGCTGAGCCAGATACTCGGGCTATCCCTGATTGGTATGGTGCTGGGTCGAGTCGGCTTCTTCAGTCAGCCAGAGCGGTTCGCCAAGATCCGTGTGGTCGGCTGGGCAATCGCCGGCGTTGTGGCGCTGGGGCTGTACCTCGGAAAGTCGAAGCTGGTTGCCTTGGTTCCGACGTCCGAAGCCATGTTCATGCCCCGCTCCCTGTGGGACACCATAGTTTCAAGCTGGTTCGACCTGAGTCTGATGGCCACCCTGGCCCTGGGCTTCCTGTCGCTTTACTACGGCGCCGGACATCGCGTTCTGAGGCTGCTGGCACCCGCAGGGCGTATGACCCTGACTCTCTATGTGTTGCAATCGATCATTTTTGTACCGGTCTTCTATAGCTTCGGCCTCGGACTGCACGCCACCATGCAACAGTCCACCGCTGTGCTGATCGGCATCGCCGCCTTCGCCGTACAGGTCGCCGCCGCTCATCTCTGGTTCCGTTACTTCTTATACGGGCCACTAGAATGGCTGTGGCGGGCCGGCACTTATTTGACGGTAAAGGTCCCATTTATTCGCCCAAGGGCTTCCGCCTGAATTTCAAGAATCGCCTTGAGCGGCAGATGCAGGCCAAGGCGATTCCACGGCGCATTCAAGGCGCGCTGCTTCAGGCCCTCGATATAGCTGTCAGCCAGCCAAGCCGACAGCGCCAGGAGGCCACAGACATAGACTATGACCGCATCTGCCACCTGAAGGCTTTCCGGCTGCGCCCGTAGCAAGGGCGTAAAGCGCAGAGGGGCGGGTTTTGTCTTTTCTGGCAGGACGAACTGGTTACGGATAAATTCGGCCAGGTCTTCGCGCAGAAAGCGCAGACGATGGGTTTGGGCCTCTGCCTGAATGTGATCGCCGGCATCCAACGCGTAATAGTCCAGAACCGCCCGGCAGGTCTCCGCGTCATAAGCAAACAAGCGGTGGCCCATCCACGTCAGTTCGCGATGCGCCGGGCCCGACTCCAGCAATCGCGCCTTGATGGCCAGAATGCGGGGTTTCGTCGTCAACCAGTCACGACTGATGGTGCCGATATGGGCGTTTTGCACACCGCATAGTTTTGCTAGTCCACGTTGTGTCAGAAAGGCTGAACCGTCGCTTAAGCGGCCCATGCCAATGCCGCCGCATTCGGCATAATGTGTCACGGCAAACTCTGGCTTAATTCGCGCGTTAGGACGTGAGGGCCGTTTTGAACCGCCCGCAACAGGCGAATGTGCAGGCGATATCTCGAACATGACCGAGGTCCGTAGTTACGTGATGAAAATGTGACGGAACGCTTACACAATAAGGAAGTGCGATCATATTGCGGCGCAGCAAAACGTTAATCAAGTCTTAAAATGTCTGTAATTTGGCGGTAAGCGACACAACAGGTTAACCTTCTGTGGATAAGTGCGCACATTCGACCATTGTCCACATTGAAAAATTATTTGTTCGCCATCAACGCGTTGTAAAATACTTGCCAAAAACGAGAAATAAATTTTGACAATTTGGTAAATTAACCTCAAATGTGTGGTGTGTGTATATCTGGAGTATCAGGCCTTGACCAAGTCGCTTTCCTCAGACGCCCTTTCTTTTGACCGCCCTGTCAAAAAAATGACCGTTCGTGCAGATGGTCACGCCCTTCGACTTAACCTTCCCATGGTCGGCGCCGTCTTGTTCTGTGCAAGCGCGTGGGTTGGCGTTGCGTATCTGGTGCTCCACCTGATCAGCCACTGAAGCAACAGAACCGTCAGACGCCGTTAGTGGGTCGAAAGCTTAACTGAAGACAACCGTTTTCAAGCCATTGATGATGACGCGACGTTCAGCATGCCAGGTTACGGCGCGCGCCAATACACGGGCTTCTATGTCCTGACCGATAGCTACCAACTGTTCCGGGGTCAGGCCATGATGAACGCGTTGAACATCCTGCTCGATAATCGGCCCTTCGTCCAAATCAGACGTCACGTAATGCGCTGTGGCGCCAATAATTTTCACTCCACGCGCATGGGCCTGATGATAGGGCTTCGCGCCCTTGAAGCTCGGTAGGAACGAGTGGTGAATATTGATGCAGCGCCCTTCCAACCGACGCGCCAGATCGTCCGATAGAATTTGCATGTATCGTGCCAAAACGACGAGGTCGGCCTCATATTGGTCAATCAGAGCCAGAAACGCCGCTTCCTGTTCAGCCTTGTTCTTGGTCATCGGCAGATGGACATAGGGAATGCCGCTCCATTCGACCAATGAGCGCATGTCGTCATGGTTCGACATGACGCAGACGATATCGACCGGCAGCAGACCCGAGCGCCAGCGATAGAGCAGTTCATTCAGGCAGTGTCCGAACTTCGAGACGGCAATCACAACCTTTGGTCGGTTCCCGAGGCTATGGATATCCCAGTCCATGGCAAAGCGGTGGGCGATCGGTTTGAAACCGTCGCGCAAGGTCGCCATCGGAGGCATACGCGGCCCCGCCTGTTTGAAAACAACCCGAACATAGAACATATCGCCGCGCGGATCGCTGGAATGGGCGTCGTTGAACTGGTTCGACTCGACAATCGAAAGGTCGTTGTCGTTGAGATAGCCAGAAACGGCCGCCACGATACCGCGCGTATCGGGACATTTGATGATCAGGACGTAATGGGCGGGGTCAAGGTCTGTGGTGTCGAGCATGACACTGGCTATAGCAGGAAAATATTGAAAAAGTAGACTGTTTCAAATGAAAGAAAAGGTGCGGAACCTGGGTCCCGCACCTTTATGGTTTTACAGCTGAATACGGAAATTACAGCGTGCGCTTGATTTCCTCGACCGTGAAGCATTCGATGAAATCGCCCTTCTTGAGGTCCTGGAAGCCGTTGAAGGCCATACCGCATTCCTGCGATACCTGGACTTCGTTGACTTCGTCCTTGAAGCGCTTGAGCGTCGAGAGAATACCCATTTCCTGGATGACGACGTCGTCGCGCAGGATACGGATACGGGCGCCCTTTTGCATCTTGCCTTCCTTGACGATACAACCCGCCACCTTGCCGACCTTCGAAATATCGAAGACTTCGAGGATTTCGGCGTTTCCGAGGAAGGTTTCGCGCTGGATCGGGGCCAACATGCCGGACATGACACCCTTGATGTCGTCGATCAGGTCGTAGATGATCGCGTAATAACGGATTTCAACACCTTCGCGCTCAGCCAGGTCACGCGCCTGCTTGCCGGCACGGACGTTGAAGCCGATGATCGGTGCGCCCGAGCCCTTGGCGAGCTGGACATCCGATTCCGTGATGGCGCCTGCGGCCGAGTGGATAATGCGGGCGCGGACTTCGTCCGTACCGAGCTTTTCCAAAGAGCCGACGATGGCTTCGCCCGACCCTTGCACGTCGGACTTGATGATGAGCTGAAGTTCTTTGACCTTCTTGTCGGCCAGCTTCGACATCATGTCGGTCAGCGACACGGCGCCGACAGGGGCAACGGTCTTTTCGCGACGGATACGTTCACGATATTCTGTGATTTCACGGGCGCGAGCGTCATTTTCCACGACGGCGAAAGCCTCACCCGGATCGGGCGCGCCGTCTAAGCCGAGGATTTCCACAGGCATAGACGGGCCGGCTTCGGCCAGTTGCTCGTTACGTTCGTTGATCAGGGCGCGGACGCGACCGAACGACGAACCGGCAACGACGATATCGCCGCGCTTCAGAGTACCGCGCTTGACCAAGACAGTCGCGACAGGACCGCGGCCCTTGTCAAGCTTGGCTTCGATGACGATGCCTTCGGCCGTACGATCCGGATTGGCGCGCAGGTCGAGCACTTCGGCCTGCAACAGGATCGCGTCGATCAGGGTATCGAGGCCCAGGCCGGTCTTTGCCGAGACTTCGACCACCTGGGTTTCGCCACCCAAGGCTTCGACAACGACTTCGTGTTGCAGCAGCTCATTGATAATGTTCTGCGGCTTTGCGCCGGGCTTGTCCATTTTGTTGATGGCCACAATCATCGGCGTCTTGGCAGCGCGTGCGTGATTGATGGCTTCGATCGTCTGCGGCATGACGCCGTCGTCGGCGGCCACGACCAACACGACAATATCCGTCACATTGGCACCGCGGGCACGCATGGCCGAGAAGGCAGCGTGACCCGGGGTGTCGAGGAAGGTTACCCGCTCACCCGATGCGACCCGCACCTGATAGGCGCCGATATGCTGGGTGATGCCACCAGCTTCGCCGGATGCCACATCTGCCTTGCGCAGCGCGTCGAGCAAAGAGGTCTTGCCGTGGTCAACGTGACCCATGACGGCCACGACCGGCGGACGCGGTTGCGTATCGTCGTCATGGTCCTCAGCGTCGATAAAGCCTTCCAGAACATCAGATTCCGACACACGCTTGACGGTGTGACCAAATTCTGACGCGACCAATTCGGCGGTATCGGTGTCGATGACGTCATTAATCTTCAACATCATGCCCTGCTTCATCAACATCTTGATGATGTCGACGGCGCGCACGGCCATACGGTTGGACAGTTCCTGAACCGTAATGACGTCGGGAATGATGACTTCACGAGCGACGCGGGCCTGTTCAACCTGGGACCCCTTACGCTTTTCGCGCTCACGTTCACGGGCCCGGCGCACAGACGCCAGGGACCGCATCCGATCGGCAGTGCCTTCATCGTCTCCGACAACGGCTTGCAGGGTCAGACGGCCTTCGCGGCGCTTAGGCTCGCCACGGGTCTGCGAGACGGCCTTAGTCGGCGCCCCCAGCTTGCCGCGCTTGTTGCCGCCACGATCATCCTCGTCACCCGCCTTGCGGGCGTCGAGCGCCTTACCGGGGCCACCGGTGCCGCGCGAGGAGCGGATACGGTCAACCTCAGGGGTCGCTGGCGCATTGGCGGAAACGCCGGCTGCCGGACGGGGCGGACGGGGCGAATTGGCGCTATAGCGCACGGTTTCACCACGGGGCGCATTGGGATCGCGCGGCGGACGCGGCGGAGCGTTCGGGTCGCGCGGTGTAAAGGGACGATTGGGATCGCGCGGCGGACGGTCACCTTGCGGGCGATTGGCATCCCGGTTGAACGGCGGACGATCACCTTGCGGACGATTGGGATCGCGCGGCGGACGGTCGCCTTGCGGGCGGTTGGCATCCCGGTTGAATGGCGGGCGATCGCCCTGAGGGCGGTCACCTTGTGGACGATTGCCGTCACGGTTGAAACCGCCGGAACGTTCGGCAGGCGCACGCTGCGTATACTGGGACGGTTCGCGCGGTGTGCGTTCATTGCGGAAGGCGGGCGCTTGCGGCGCAACCGGGGCCGGTCTGGGCGCACGGGCTTCGACCGGCTGCGGTGCGGAGGGGGTCACGACCGGTGCCGGCGCAGGCGTC
>NZ_AWGE01000024.1 GCF_000495815.1 Asticcacaulis sp. AC466
TTGGGCGGCGACGGGGTCGCGGCGGCCGGCGCCGCCATCTGCGTCACCATAGCGCCTCTCTTAATGGGGATGGCCGCCACCTTCAATACCACCGCCCTCGATCCCGTGGCGTGGACCTTGATCACACTCTGTCTGGTTCATGCGGCCAGAACCGGTAAAGGCCGTGCGCTGTGGCTATGCGGCCTGATCGCGGGCATTAATTTGGAAATCAAATATTCGCTGGTCCTGTGGTGCGTCTGCCTGGCCGTGGGATTACTGGCGACGCCGGAACGCAAACTTCTGTTCCGAAAGGACATGTGGATCGGCATCGCGATTGCGGCCATCATCGCCGTGCCGTCCGTGATCTGGCAGGCCCTGCACGGGTTTCCGTTCCTTGAACTGGCGGCGGCAGCCAAGGCAAAGAACGCCGAAACGCCCCCTGTCGCCTTCCTGCTCAACCAAATCCTGATCATGAGCCCCTTACTGGCGCCGGTCTGGATATCCGGCCTTGTCGGGCCCTTCGTGATCGACCGCCTGCGCGTCATGCGCTTTGTGCCCATCGCCTTTGTCGTGTTTGCGCTCTTCGTCATGGTGAGCCACGGCAAGGACTACTATCTGGGCGCGGCCTACCCCGTCCTGTTCATCATGGGCGCCGTGTCGATCGCCCATTGGATCAAGCCGGTCTGGGGCCGCATCGCCTTGGCCGGGTGGGGTGTCGCGGCCATAGCCTTTTCGGCATGGATATCCCCGCTGGCCCTGCCGGTCCTTACCGTGCCGGAGCTGAAAACCTTTATCGAACACTTCCCCCTAAAGCCGCAACAGCAGGAAAAAAGCTTTGCGGGCACGCTCCTGCCCCAGGTCTTTGCCGACCAGTTGGGCTGGCGCGATTTCACCGATCAGGTCGGAACGGCCTGGAACCAGATCCCCGCCAGCGAACGCGCCAAAACCGCCATCAAGGTCGATAACTATGGCGAAGCGGCTGCGCTTGATATTTACGGCAAGCCCTACGGTCTGCCACCCACACTCAGTGGTCACAACCAGTATTATTTCTGGGGTCTGCGCGGTCAGCATCCGGTCCACCTGCTGGTCGTCCAGAACCATCCGGAGCGGCTATATCCCTATTGCCAGAAGACGACCCTCTACCGCACCACCTTCTCACCTGACGCGATGCACAGCGAAAACGGCAAGATCATCGCCTGGTGCCAAGGCCTTAAGGTCGATCTGCCAACACTCTGGCCAGAGCTGAAGCATATGGATTAAACGCCACTCTGCCGGCGGACGCCCAACCCGCGCGATAAACACCCCTTGCGCGACCTGTGTATATACAATATACACACTATATGACCCAGTCCGGCTTCGACATCAGGTTCGGCCCCGTCTCCCACGCGGCGGACGGCGCGCTTTACGAGCAGATCGTGCTGGCCGTGAAGCGTGAGGTCGCGGCGGGGCGGCTCAAACCCGGAGAGGCGCTGCCGTCGCTGCGCGTGCTGGCCGGCGACCTGATGGTCAGCCTGATTACCGTCAAACGGGCCTACGAAGAATTGGAACGCGACGGCGTCATCTACCTGCGTCAGGGGCTGGGCGCCTTTGTGACCGACGCGGGCCTGCGCCAGGTGCGTCAGGAAAAGGCCGAAGCCGCCATGGCGGCCTTGCGCGCGGCCGTACACTATGCCCGCGCCGCCGACCTGTCGGACACGGATATTCAAGCCCTATTACAGCGGATTATTGATCAGGAGGATCAGGCATGACCACGACACCGGCGATTGAACTCAGCGACCTGTATTGCACATCCGGCAAATTCGCGTTGGGGCCGATCAACACAACCGTTCCCCGTGGCTGCGTACTGGCCTTGATAGGCCCCAATGGTGCGGGCAAAACCACCCTGCTCGACCTCATCATGGGGCTGGGGCGGCCAAACCGAGGCCATATCCAAATCCTGGGTCTAAGCCAGCCGGTCGATGAGGTCGCCATCAAGGCCAGGGTCGCCTACGTCACTCCGGACCTCAATTTTAACGTCTGGGGGACGGTCGGCCGCGCCATCGATTTCATTCGCGGCTTCTACCCGGATTGGGACGCCGCGCGCTGCGACCGCCTGCTTAAGGCCTTCGAACTGAAACGCACCGACAAGATCAACACCCTGTCGTTTGGCGGGCGTATCAAGCTATCTTTGATTATGGCCTTGTCTCGCGACGCCGATATCCTCCTCCTCGATGAGCCGACCGTAGGCCTCGACGTCAATGCGCGCCGTGTATTGTTTCATGAGATCCTTGAGATCGTAAAAAACGAGAGCCGCACCGTCGTCATCTCGTCGCATCAGTTGGACGACCTTGAGCGGCTGGCGGACCGATGCGCCATTCTGGTCGGTGGGCAATTGATCGCCATGGCGCCCATGGATGGCCTACTGGACCGCTACCGCCAGATCGATTGCCTGATCGAAGGCCGCACGCCCACTATCGAAGGCGTCCGCGTGCTCGCGCGCCAAGATAACCGCGTCCGGCTGCTTATCGACCGCAGCCTGTGCCCCGACGATGCGCTCACGGGCGGGAACCTGCAGGTCGTCGCCGACATACCCATGACGCTCGAAGATTTGTTCGTGGCGCTTGCCTCAGATATGCCAAAGGTCGCCGCATGATGTCGCCCAATGTGCGCCGGCTGGTGCTCGATCCCTCCCCCCGGCTTCAACTCGGGATTGGCCTGATACTCTGGGTCATTTCCGGCCTTATGGCGGCCCTGTGGATGCACGGAAACGTGTCGCCCAACTTCTTCATGATTTTTATGACCTGGTCCTTCACCTTAGGCGTCACTCAGAAAGCAAGCATTTGGCGCATCTTGCCGGTGTCGGCAAAGGATTTGGGACAGGCGCAATGGTGGTGTCTGTGGGGGCTGCCGTTCCTGGCCGTCCTTATTACGGTCGGCATTGCGGCCTCTGTTGCCGCAGGCTTCGGCTGGCTGGGCGTAAGCGGGGCGGACATCTGCGTTTATGCCGGCGCCGAATTGACCCTCATTTTTTTGATGGGCACGATCCTGCCAGTACCGCGATTTTTGCGTTCAACCTTCGGACCGTCAGGCACTGTCACCGGCACGATCGTTTTGATCGTGGCCATTTTGAGCCTGGCGTTCCGCTGGACCGGCGTTGTCGCCTTTTCCACCCTCCGCCCTGAGATATTGGCCGGAACGGCCGTCTCCGTTACCCTGGTCGCGGTGGCTTATGGACTGAGCGCGCGTATCCCCATTACAGCGCCCAATACCCGGCAACTCAAGCCGCCGAAATCGCAGGCCTCGCCCCCTACGGCCACTGCCAAATCCGCGATCGGCTGGAACGCCTTATTTAGGCTCGCCTTAAAAATCGCCTTGACTGTGTTGCGCACCGCGGCGGTAGTCACCATCGCGCTCCTCTTGCTGTCCGCTGTCACACCACTTACCAAGACCTTTGACACCCAAGACATACTTCAATACGTCCCACTCGTCGGAACCCTCGCCGCCATCGGATATGTCCCCGCCTTGTCGCAGCGCGTACTCGCCGGATTGCCGCTCTCTGCCCTGCAACGCACGCTCATGCTGCACCTGATGTCCGTGACTATCCAACTCCCTGTGTTTGGCGCGATGATGATAGTGACGGCGATGGCGAATCCTTACGCGGTGAGCGGGACGTGGGTAATCGCCCGGTGCCTTTTTGTCCTGATGGCCGTGTCGTTTGCCGCCGCCATGATTGCCGTGGCGCTCAGGTTTGGCCAGAAAAACGTCGTTTGGTTTTACGGCCTGGCCGCAATGCCTGGAGCCTTCGGGAACGTCGCGCTGAATAGCCTGGACACCGGGGAGCCGACCTGGTTGGGGATCGATATGGCCAATGTGCCGGCCATTCTCACCCTGGCTTTCCTGGCGATTTACGGGCTCAGCGTGATCTGGACCTATCTTGAACTGGCCTTTGGCCGCGCGGCCTATCACTACCAACCCCTGGCGCAGGCGACATGGCGGGGCAGCGGGTCCTAAAGCCCAGACCGCATGAGTCTTCTGTTGAACGAAGACAATGCCGACTGTCTCGACGCGCCGCGCGATGAGGTGTATTTCAGAATCGGCTTTCCGGGAACAGGCGAATCCGGGTGGGAGGTGCTTCCGCCGGATATTGCCGTATCCGGGCCACGCTGGCTTGACGGAAAACCGTCATCCAGGGCTCACCTTTTCCCTATGGTGGCAGCGAAGAAACCGAACTCTACACCACGGAAAACCAATTCTGAGACGGCCAGGGAAAAAACGACAACAGCAGGTTCTGCTCTACCAACTGAGCTACGCGAAGGACCCTTCACGACCGGGTTCGAACCGGCGGCACGAGGAAGCTGTTGTCTGCGCCACTGGCCGCAGGTGTCAAAGGGAACAGACGAAAGCGCCTATTCTGTTGCTCTATCCAATTGAGCTACCCGGTTGCCCGGAGCCGGATTTGAACCGGCAACCCACAGATTATGAGAAGGATTCGCTTTCTACACCACTCTGACACCGCAGCCATTACGGACAAATGTTGCATACCGCAACAACAAATGCGCCCTTTGCGTTCGCACACCCCGGATAGTGTTTCAAATGCAACAATATGCCGGGAGGGCGCATTAGGGTGGAAGTGGGACCGAAATGTGCCTTTCAGCTAAATGCCTCGGAAAACCTGACGCATGCTGAGAATTTCTGTTGTGTAGCGAAGACAACACACCCCATCCCACCGCTTGCACGCACCCCACAATTCATAGTTGCCGTTAACGCAAATCGCAATTAGCTTAACAAACACGACAACTTTAGGGATTCCTATAGGAAGTCGACTTTCAAGCGCTGGGGGCAGCAATGAACTTCTTCAACTTGGCGATGGAATTACTTTTTTTCGTGAACGCGACATCGAATGTCACGCTCCCCGTCATAAATGTCCCTGCGGCCAATTTTAATGAAAAATACTATGACCACAGAGGCATCAGCAACCAAGCGACGTTGGTCGGGTGGCAAAGTGGCGCCCCCTTACTAAAAATAACAAGCGCGACAGTTTTTGTTGCTGGCATAAAGGACACGGATCAAACGATATGTATTGAGATTGAACACGTTAGTGGAGGCTATTCCGCATCTGCTCGCATCAAAAATCCATATCGAGGACCATCGATTGAGCTAAAGCTTCCTTCGACTTTTTTCGCCAAGAATAAGAATATAACGCAGGTGGACCTCGCCTTACTTGTTCGCGCCTCGTCGTCTCCGCGCTGTATGAGCGACAGTGCAATTCTAAGCGCTGGGTGGGAGCCAGTTATTAATTCGCCTTCAACCTCAATGCTCGTGAACTTAGGGTTGGGGAGCGTGGCGAAAGTGAATATTTCGAACGGCAGTTTAACAGGTTGCCAACCCGTTGACCAAATTGCAAGCGAAGCGAACACGGTGCGTCAGCGTTTCAATACAATTTGCAAAGTCTCTCAAGCTTCTCCGTGTGTTTCAGAACGCCATTTTGAGCTGGTTGTTGCTTCTGGAGACGGCAGGGACACCCCTCTTAGCGGAACTTTTAGAACCAGCTGTCCTGCAAAGAGATGAGCGACAAGCACCTGTCATTGACGCAGTTGTTGCACCTGCTTAAAAAGATTGGTGCATGGCTAACCTCTGTCGCGGCCCTGCCGCTGCGACTGCCGCAGTTCGTCGAAGCCTCAATTGTTCGGGTGAACTCCCGAACCATCCTCTGGACTACTTTAGCTATAAACCTAACAGTCGTACTGGCCGCTGGTTGGATCGTTTTTTCTCCGGTCGACAATGCTTTATTTTCTGTAGACGCGCTAACGGAAGCGTTGTCCATAGACGTTCCGGTCGGCACCATAATTCCGCAAAGCATTGCGATCCTTCAACGTACCGACGTTGTACACTGTAGTCGCTCTGTGGAGTTGTTCTCGCCCACAGAAACACCGCTAAGATTAGAGTTCACGATAGGTGAGAAAGAGCCCTCACTTACTGTCCGAAATTTGGCAAAAAATGGCGCCCCATTCGCGCGAGGGACCTGCAAATCGACGGCCGATGAAGAAAGAGACTTTATCGTATCAAATCCATTTTCAGGGTGGTCACATCAGTCCGTCGTATTGGACGGTAAGATTCAACTAGGGCAACAGGCGGGCGTGCCAGATGAACTACTTCAATCTGGCTCAATTATTACGCGGACTAAGTCATTTCCCATTCCAATCGATACAATTAGTGAGACGTCCGCATTGATGTTGGGGGATGAGGTACATTTCCTGAAAGATGATCAGGGACAAGAAGCAAACGCCAAGCTTTTGCTGCGACTTGATACTGAGCGCCGCGCTTTTCATGTCGTCGTTCATACTGTTGCGGCAAGGGCGTCAGTTGCCCGAAGTGGACTTACCGAAAATATTGATCTGGCGGTAGCACCGTCTCTATGGGCCCGCCTTAGAGCGCAATCACAATGGGCTATATTTGCATTAACGGGTGCACTTCTTCTGAACGTAATTGGTGCCATAAGGCATTTTTCCGAAACTCACAAGACAACAAAAAGTGGAGAACAAAATTGAAGCGTAATCTTTACTTGAAAGCAACTATGTCGATTAGCGCTTCGCTATTTTTGGCGCCTTGCTCTTTCGCCGGCTCGATAGATCCAGTATATATACGCACCGATTTTGGTGCACAGGGAAATGGAGCCAGGTTCCTTGTAGGCGACGAGTGTATTCTTGTCACTGCGGCCCATGTCGTCTCCGGTACTTCCCAACCTTTCGTGCGTCCTATGCGCTCTATTGAAGACAGAGCTCAGATGACGAAGCATGACACAACACTTGACGTCGGTATTGGCGTACAGAAGAATTTGAAAAGTAAAACATGTGCGCCGCTCCCGAGCAGCGAGACAATTCAAAATGCCCTCTTCGCAAGTCAGCGAGAAGTTTGGTATGTCGATTCAAATGGGGATGGCTTACCTTTCAAGGTCGATTTGATTAAATCTACTGACAAGTACATCCAACTGCAAATCATCCCTAACCCATTAAATCCCTCCGCACCAAAATCTTTCATTGCGGGTATGAGTGGTGCGTTAGTCGTTTTTAACGGCACCCCCGTGGCAATTCTGCAAAGTTCAGATGTTGATAGCCCAACTACCAATGCCTTGCGGCTGGATTTTATACGCAACCAGTATGCATCGATTTTTTTGGTTGTAGCGCCGTCCCGCACAGTTGCGCCCCCCTATTCCACTGATCAGCTTCCTGAAGAATACAAGACAATAGTACTAAATGCGCGTAAGACCAAGCAAAAGGTAATCGATGTTGAGACGATCGCATTTGATGTAAAACGAAAAGCTGAGGATGCTTCGTCCATCGCATTGCAGTACCCTAAAGGCCAGGTTGTCAAGGGGTACGCAAATTTTGACGCTGAGAACAATTCCAACTTTTATTCTGGGGAAGTATACCAGGTTGGGGTTGCTTATGGTTCGCAAGGTTATGGCGTATCTGAGGTCCGTTCGGGTGACGCCATCGGCGATAAATTTTACTGCCGTTATGAAAGAGATAAAGGGTGCGTGGGCTATGGTTTCCTCTCCTACCAAGTAAACCCTGACAATGAAGTGTCTCAGTTTAAATCTTGGGCAGGCGGTTTTTCCAATGGTCGGCACGGGTACGGCCATGAGGTTTGGAAGTCACCTGCGGGCGCCGAAGCCTGGATAAACGATCAAGATATTGCAACCCCCGGCGTCTGGAAAGAGGCTGATGGTCGACTCTATGAGGGGATGTTGCTGCACGGATGGGAGGGTAAAGGTGTGCTGTGGGACAAAGAGGGTAACATCTTGTTTGTAGGAGAGTTTTCTAAGGGCAAAATTGTCAAGGATGAGACGGATAGAATCAGATAAATTCGTGTTTTAGCTATTTATCTCTCCACCTATTCAAAGACCTTTAATCACCGGAAGGATCAATTGTCATTACCTAGCGATGTTTATGGCTTTCCTTATAAAGTATGATCCAGCCCGCGAGCACAGCGACATGCCATCTGCGCATCGCCGGTACCAATGTCTCGGCGTTCGCGCTATAGGCTATTGATACGTCACCCCTAACCAAAACACTGCGTCCTGGCCCTACCGTCTTCGCCTACGCCGACGACGGCAGGGCCAAAGCCACACCGGTACTGGCTGACCATTTGGATTAAGGCATTCTGATCGCCACCAGATCGCCACAGTCGATGCGTGGCCACCTCCCCCCGCCCGGGAGCCAGACCTGATGCACCACCAGCCACAACATAGCCTACCTACCACAGCGCTGATATAGCTGGACACCTCGAAAAACCTGGCGGAATTGGCCGGATCATGATTCCATATCTTGGTCGGGATATGGAGGATTTCGATGAAGGGAGAGCCTGGTCTTTTTGATGTTCAGGAGCGTTTGAAACGCTTAAGCGATCTGGGCGATCAGCTCGAAACGTACGGTCGGTTGGTCGATTTCGAAGCGTTCCGTCCGGATCTGTTGGCTGCCGTGGGTTACAGCGCCGGCGCCAAAGGCGGGCGGCCACCGTTCGACGTCGTACTGATGTTCAAAATCTTGGTCATCCAGGCGCAGAACAGTCTCAGCGACGAACGCGCGGAATATCTGATCAGCGATCGGCTGTCCTTCATGCGGTTCCTTGGGCTGACGCTGAGCGACCCCATTCCCGACGCCAAGACAATCTGGCTGTTGGAAAGCGGTACAGGCCACGCCTCGCATATCGTTTTTGCCCGCGAAGGGGCAAAGACAACGGGCGATGCGGCGCAATATGAGATGCGTGCCGACAGCGGTAATATGAAAACACGTCATTTCTGCAAGGTTTGCGGTTCCCCGATCCTTATGACCTTCGCCGCCACGCCGAACCCGTTCACAGTGCGCGCAGCCAGTCTCGATGCGCCGGAAAGATACCAACCACAGATCGTGACCTATACCGCGCGCGGTCACGAATGGGACTATCTAAACCCCGCCCTTCCCAAATTCGAGAGGATGCCTTAGCGCACCTCGACCGGAGGCGCAGCGGCCGCCTGCTCTTGCGGCGTCGCGGCCCGATGGCCGTAGCTCAGGACATTGGTGATGCGCCAGGCGCCGTCATGCTTGGTCCAGACCATGACGAACTTGGCAATGCCTTCGCAGCGGTTCGTCGCCAACTCGCAAAAGCGGTGCTCGCCCTCCTCGATCGCACCGTAGTCCTTGATCGGATAGACCCGGAAGGTCGCGGGGATCAGTTCGCGCCGCACCTTGCCGCATATGTATTTGCGCACGCCGTCCACCATGGCGTCACGCTCAAACGTCGCGCCCCCGGTATCGTGGTAGAAGGCCACCTTCGGATCGAAATAGCCCGAAAAGGTCGGCAGGTCGCACCGGTTGTAGGCGTCGAACACCTGCGTATCCAACGCACCGATTTCCGCCGTCAGCGGGTCGGCAGCCGCCGGAGTAGCGGCCGCGAGTACGGCGGCAATGGTAAGGGCGGTGATCATGCTTATGCTCCGGCGTCTGAGGCATGGAGGCTAGGTGACCGGCAGAAGGCTGTCATCTTAAACTGTTGTAATGTCGTGGGCCCGCATACCGGGCATACACTACCGCTCTTGACAAATCGGGCCGATCGAAACACAACCTTAAGAAGCGCGCGCATATGGTGCGGTTACGCAAATCAGCACGAGGCAGGTTATGGACGTCACCACCGCTCCCTCCGCCGCCGCCCCGGCAGCAACCCCACCCGAGCAACCGCAAGCGGCGTTCAAAAACCAGGACCAGTTCAGCGACCTGATCGAACGGGTGTCGAATGCGGCGGGAAGCTATTCTGAATCAGAACAGTTGGATGCCTATACGTCATTGCAAAACATGGCCGTCACGGGCGGAATGATCGGCATGGGCGCCGACAATCAAAAGCTATACAATCAGGTGACATCTAGTTCTGCGATCGCGCAGAAGGTCAGACAAACCGGCCAGGCCTATACCATGGCGATGATTGCGGGGGCGCAAAGCGGCGGTGCGTCCGGCGCACGACAGGCGGCGCTCGACTTTTTCGACAAGCAAAACCCATCTGACCAGCAAATTCTCTTCAGAGGTCACATCAACGCAGCGGACATGAGCGGCTCTGCGCCGTTCGCCAACGTGGATAGCTGGCGCACCTCCATGCTCGCGGGCATCAAACTCGACCAATATGTCGAAAGCGCTTCGGCCAAGGGTGATCCTTACGTCCAGGCCAGGACAGACCCCAAATTGGCCGCCGCGCTCAAGCTGTCGGACGCCAAGGACCAATTCGCCACCTGGGCGCAGCAGATCGCCGATCTGTTCGGCCTGCGCAACCCGATCCAGGATAAGGTCGATCTGTCCGACGCGGCCAAACAGGCGCTGGGAACGGTGTCATCGCCCGCAAACCCTACGCCCGCGCCCGCCAAGCCCGCGCCATATGAGGCGGGCGCCTTGGCCTCGAAGACGGTTTAAGCCCCACCACCCACGACGTCCTGACCTTGCCCGCCCCGGCGTTCCATGCCTAAGTGCGCCGCCGATTCCGGCCCTTAAGGACCACAGATGACCGAGCAGACGGGCCCGGCGACACCGCCCCTGTATAAGCGCAGCCCCGCCTGGCGACGCGTCGCCGCGGCCTTCGCCCTGGCGCTTTGCCTGGCGCTGGCCGCCTATGCCATCCTCTCTCTTGTCCGCAGCGAAAGCGGCTTTGCCAGCGTAAGTTTTCTGGCCGTGCTGCCCGCCATCCTGTCGGCCCTGATCTGCTATATCGGCGACCCGGCCCATGCGCGCGGTGCCGGCTTTTATTGGACGGTGCCGGCCGTCCTGGTCGCCCTCATCTGCGCCGCGGCAGCCTGGCCGCTGCACGAAGGGATTGTCTGCCTGATCATGCTGGCGCCCATCTGGCTGCTCTCCGGCTGGGCCGGCGCGTTCCTGCTGCGGCGGCTGCGCAAACGCGTCATCGACCCGACCCTGTTCCAATCCTCGCTGGCCGTCTTCCCGCTGCTGGCCCTGCTGGTCGAAGGGCAACTCCCCTACCCGCCGCAAGACTTTACGGTGACGCGCCGCATCGTGATCGAAGCGGACGCCGCCACCGTATGGCCCTTCGCCGTGTCGAACGCCCACATCGCCCCGTCCGAAGGCAAATGGACCTTTTCGCAGAATATCGTAGGCCTGCCCCGCCCGCGCGCCACGGTGTTGCGCGGCACCGGCGTGGGCGCGGTCCGCACCGCCTATTGGGGCGATCATATCCATTTCGACGAGATCATCACCGGATGGGAACCGGGACACAGGCTGGCGTGGCGGTTCAGCTTCCCGGACGATTCCTTGCGGACCTATACCGACAAACATATTTCACCCGATGGACCGGCCCTTAAGATCGCATCGGGCGACTACACCCTTAAGGCCCTGTCGCCGGGACGGACCCTGCTGACCCTGCGCACGCGCTACGTCGCCCGAACCCATGTCAACCTGTACGCCGCCGCGTGGGGCGAAGTCTTCCTGGGCGACATCCAAAGCAATGTGCTGACCCTGATCAGGGACCGCGCCGAACACGCCGCTCATGCGCGACGCGGCGAAGCAGGCTTGTAGTCCAGCAACCGGCATAGCCAACGCATCGCGTTTCCGCCCAACCGCACATCACCGACGGCCATTGACCTGAAAATACGAGATGTCCTGGCTATCGGGATCATATAGCGCGCGGAAATAACACGCACCACCGTCAGCGACGACAACCAGGTGCTGCGTCAGCATTTCATCCGGCACACCGCTACGTCTACAAAAAGCGTTTATCAAAATGACCTTCGGCCCTGACGCGTCTAAATCGTAAATCCGGTTCGCAGCAGAGACGCGAACGCCCTCAAACTGGAATATGTACGTGTCGATGGCCTCTCCGATGGCCCTGCGCTCATTTTCGCTGCGTTGATTTAATGAACCGAGACGAACCTGGCCAACAGGCGCTCTCAGGTATCGTTTCAGGGCGGACGTGGCGTCACCCACCTGCGCCTCGGACGGTGTCCATGCGCCCCCGGCATTTTCGGCGGGTACGGCAATGATATAGTGGCTTTCGAGCGGTTCGGCGCGCGCTGGAGCCGCAACGGCGGCGCAGACTACCGCGCACGCCGCCAAGATCTTCAAAGCTGATTTAAAATGCATCTGCCCTGTCTCCGCTTTCACTTATCCTACCGACGCCTCACGCCAACCTTCGCATAGCGCACGAAGAGATTCCAGCGGTGTGTACACACCTTATTTATCCTGCGGTTGTATGATGGCCCCTCCGGAGGGGCGGCATGTCAAAAAAGAAGTGAAGGCCTGGCTTTGGCTGCTCGGCGTGTCGGGCGTGGCAAGCTTCATGCTGTTCTTCCTGCCGGTCACCGTGCTCATACTGCTGATGTACGTTTTCATCGGCATGTTGATGGTCCCGGCCCCGTTCATTTTCCTCTATTCGGCCCTCACCTTCGGCCTCAATGCGCTTCTGTCCCGTGTCCTGCCCAAACCGGTCTGGCTGCGCATCGCCATGAGCATAGCGGTGGTGGTTTTCGGCGCGCACCTCGTTTCGGGCCTCCTCAACACAGAGCGGGCCGCCGCCTTCAACCGGATCGTGGCCAATGACATCGCCCTGACCTCAAAGCCGTCTTTTTCGCGGCTTGTGCGCATCGACGAAGGCCCGGAATCTCATCGCGCCGATGGCCCCGTGACCTGTGACCACGCCTGCATCACCTATCTGGCCAACGGCGCGGTCACGGCCGTGCTGCTTCCGACCGACCGTGGCGATACCCGCCCGCTGTATCAGCGCAGCTATACCCTGTTTCGCAACCGCCCCGGCTGCCGCCAGGCGCAGGATTGGCGCGACACCGGTCGCGTCTGGCAAGGCGGCTGTCTGGCGCCGCCCCAGTCGGGGAAAATCGCCATCGGCGATCTGGTCGTCCATGCAAAACCGGTGTCCGTGCCGTTTCAGGTCAAAGACAGCAAGGCCGAACGCTTCGAAGTCTATCTTATGACCGCGTCCGGCCTGCAAACGATCGAGCGCCAAACATCGTTTGAGATGACGGCCTATGGCGACATGCCCGTGGTGAGCCGCGATGCCGGCTGGAACGGGTCCAATTTCGATCACGGCTTGACCTTGCTCAACAGCACCAAGCCGCATTGGCGCTATCTCGAAAACGTGCTGAAAGACGATCTGGGTCTAAGCACCGATCTTCGCACCCGGGAGAGCGACCTGGCTGCCGCCAGCCGGGCCAATGCCGAAGCCAGTGCCAAAGCGAGCGCGGCTTCATCGGCAAAGGGCGACAAAACGGTCGGGCAGATTCTGATTGACCTCATCCGGTCCTTGGGTAACCGGTGAGGCTGAATCAGCCAGAACAGCCGTCGAGATCAAAGAACTGCTTATCGATGGCGTCGCCTTGCCAACTGGAATCCGCCAGACCGCTCATCAGGATATGCGCCGGTGCGGCGTCTCCCTTTTGGGGCGCATGGTTGATCAGGTCATAATTGGCGTCGGCACCGATATATTCCATGTCCCCCAAACGGCCCGGTCCGCCATCGGGTGACGGCAAATGGAAATCGGGGCGCGTGACGTCGGTGGTGTGGGCGACGTTTTGACGGCCATCGTTTCCCCCATTCCACGGCAGGAAATAGGTCGTGTGGCCGGGCAGGCGGTTATGCAGGGCCAGCGCGATACCGGACGGCCAATCCTGCGACCGCTCCACCTGCACAACGGACAGCGTCACGTCCCTTTGATGGCGCAGGCTGTAATGGGCCTTTTCGACGGGACAGGTCGCCGCCACGGCCAAGGCAACCGCGAACACAAGCATGGTCAGTTCTCCAGGGAATAAGGCCTAAACTGCGCCGATCCGCGCCGAAGTCAAGACGCCCCTACTCCTCCTTTTCCGTCGGCTTCAGCCGTATGCCGCGTTTCGACAGGGCTTCACGCAACAACATTTCAAGCTGGGCGTTGGTCGAGCGCAATTCGGCCGCGGCCAGACGCTCGACCGCCGTCAGAACCTCCGGCGGCAGACGCAGAGGATAGGCTTTCTTACCGGGCGACGCCACGGATCAGCCGTAGAGCGTGCCGGTGTTCACGACCGGCTGAGCTTCACGATCGGCACACAGCACGACCAGAAGGTTCGACACCATGGCCGCCTTGCGTTCTTCGTCGAGCTTGACAACGCCGCGGGCGGACAATTGTTCCAGCGCCAGTTCCACCATGCCGACCGCGCCGGCGACGATCTTCTGGCGCGCGGCGATAATCGCCTCGGCCTGCTGGCGCTTGAGCATCGCCCCGGCGATTTCCGGCGCATAGGCCAGGTGCATGAGGTGGGCTTCGTCAACCGACACCCCGGCGACGGCGACGCGCGTCTGCAAATCCGCCTTCAAGCGCTGGCTGACGATTTCCGCATCCTCGCGCAAGGTCGGCTGACCGTCTTCGGCATGGTCATAGGCGTATTGACGCGCGGTTTCGCGCAAGGCCGTCTCGATCTGGATGTTGACGAAGGCGGCATAGTCGTCGACGTCGAACAGGGCCTGGGCCGAGTCCGAAATGTGCCAGACAATGTTGGCGGCGATTTCGATCGGATTACCGCGCTGGTCATTGACCTTCAACGCCTCGCTGGTGACGTTGCGCACCCGCAGGCTGACCTTTTTGCGCCCGTACCAGAACGGCACCCAACGCAGGCCGGTATTGCGGTCGCTGCCCTTGTAATTGCCAAAAACGGTCAGGGCCACCGACTGGTTGGGCTGCACCGTATAGAAACCCATAAGGATGCATAGCGCCGCCAGGACAAGCGGTATGGCCAACAGCCCCGCCCCCAGGAACGGCGCCGCAATACCGATGGCCAGCAAGGCCACAAAGACGAGAAGCAGCAGCCCGCCGCTACCGCTCGCAACGGCCCGTTCACGCGTACTGTTGATCTGTTGATCGCTCATGGCAGCCTCCCTGAAAGCCTTATCGCTCTAGATATCCATTTCGGTCACGACATATCCCTTGCCCATCAGCTTCGGTCGGACGCTGAGGACACGGTGCACCTTCTGGCGGCGCAGAAGAAACCGCTGTACGGCCGCACCGCCGTAATCGGTTGCGCTATAGTTCAGAATTTCCCAGCCCTGCGCCACCAGGTCGCTCAAGGGTCTGATATCATTAGCCATGGTCAAGCCCTCCAAAGGTATATCAAAGTGATATCACTTTAGGCGCAGGCGATCAATCGTTTTCGCACAGTGGCGGGCTTCAGGCCGTGCGGGGAAGGCTGGAAACCGTGCGCAGCCGCACCGCGATCAGCATCAGCCAACTGATCAGGACGACCACAAATATACGATTGGTGATGCCGTAGGGCGCGCCGCGATGCAGGGTCATGGCCTGGGCGACAAAGGCGATAGCCAGGGCGGCAACCAGTATCAAGGCCGGCGTGCGCAGGCTTTTCCAGCGGGCGTCCGCCCCCAGGCTGACGCTCAGGCCGAGCGCGGCCAGGAACAGGCTGACGATATTGACCAGAAAGCTCAGCGTATGAATATTGCCATGGGTCGTATTGACCATGACCGTTTCCAGATCGGTCTGAAAGGCCGCCGTCACCAACAGCCCCAGCGACGCGATCCCCATCAGCACGCGGGCAATCGCCACCAGAACCGTCTTCGGACCATCGCGCCCCAACCCTATCGCCAGACACAGGCACCCCAGCGACACCGAGATAAAGGCGGTGGTCATGATCCAGCCGAAGCGGCCGACCGCATAGTCGCTGATCATGTGATCGACGGGCGTATAATCGGGCCGCAGAAAATGAAGCCCGATAAGCGCAATGGCAAAATAGGCGAAAAACGCAATCGTCAGATTGGGCAGGAAGGGACGCTCGTTCATGGGATGGCTCCGTGACGCGTAACACGACTATGCCAGCTTTTTCCGCCCGCGCAATGGCGGGCAGACATGTATTAAGACCTTGCAGGCGCGCCGCCGCTAAGGCCCCTGAGGATGGTCGCGAAGCCAGGCTTGCGCATTCTCGCGATATTCATGGATATCTTTGAGACACTGGGTCGCGACCGAGCCAATCTCGCGCCCAACCCACATGGCCTCCGCTTCCGCCAGATCAAGCAGATCGGCGGCGGGACTATTGATGTAGTAATCAGGCAAATGATGCTGATTGAACCAGACCGGCTCTATCATGGCCTCGCATAGACACCCACGGGCCTCCGCGCAGGCGGGGTCGAGATAAAGGGCGCGCTCGTAATGTTCGACCCCGAGTCCCAGCCGCCCAAGCCACAGATGGGCGATGACAGTGTCCGGCTCCCGCTCCCCCCATTCCCGGCAGGTTGGGTGGACAATCGTCTCAAGCAGCGGCGACGGCATGGAATACGGGCTTAAGGATTCCAACAGCCAAAGGCACAGGTCCAGGCGACGGTCAAACGACCAGGTAGCGGCGGCCTGCACAAATTCCGTGAGTTCAGCCAGGGCGCGCTTCCTGACTCCTCGGCCCTGAAGCGCCAGATAGTCGGCGAGCCCTTGCCAACCCGGCTTGCCGCTTGCCACTGCGCTCATGGCAATCATCTTGTCGAGATCGTTATTCTGCAAAGCCATTATCCGAATAGCGGAGGTTCAACAATCTTGGCCATGCCGTCGGCAACACGTCAACCGCCCCCCCTCCCCTCAAAGCAGTTGACGGGCGGCGGCGCGCAGCAGCGCACGCGAATAGACGATATGAAACGGCAGCAGCAGGTGGAAGAAAAGACCGAGATAGACCGCGCCATTGGACAGAATGCGCTCCGGCACCACCGCGCTGCCGAAATAGAGGCGCGTCCCGCCACCGTCTTTCGGCACGCACATCAACCAGGACCGCGTCTTGCTCTGATAATCGCACATGAGAATCTGGTCCGCCGTGCGCGCTTCCGTCGTCCAGGCGGCAAACCGGGCGGATTGCCCCACCGCCAGCGCCACCACATCGGCATCCGTCGATGGCTTGGCGACCAGGGCGGCCAGAACCAGTCGCTCAAGCTTGAACAGGCCGCTCGTATAGAAGGCCTGAATATAATCGGCCAAAGACATTGTACCGGGCAGATCGACGACATAGCCATCCGTATAGGCGCGCGCCTGCCGATAGGGCGCCAGCAGCGCGCCTTCGGGCAATTGCGAAATGGCCGTTATCTGCATGGGGCATACTCTGGGAAAGGGGCGTCAGTCTACAGGCAAGGCGCTGTATTTATCAAAGTCCGCCGGGAACTCCCCCTTCGGCGTCTTTGCCGCCAGGGCATCGTGCACGGATTGCAGGAAATCGGCACGTTCACGCCGGCCGTGCGCCTTCGCTTCGGCCAGGTGGTCATCGACGATTTTCATCGCCTCCGCGTAACGGCCACGCCGCATCAGCAGGTCGGCATAGTAGAGGTCGTAGCGGTCGCCGCTATAGCTATTGGCCACTTCGACGGCATGAAGGGTATTGTCATCGGGATAGTCGGGCCGGTCTCTGAACGCCTGGGTATAGAAATAGATGCCTTCGGGCGATGACGGATTGAGCTTATAGGCCTTGCCCAGTTCCGCCCGCGCCGCGGCGTAATTCTTGGCCCGATCCTCCGGTGGCCCCATGTGGGCCAGTTGCAGATACATGCGCCCCAGCAGGTACTGCGCCTCATAATCCTTCGGGTCGGCAGCAAGCGTCTTGACCAAAAACGCCTTTGCCGCATTCGGATCGCCAAAGCGTATCTCCCCGCGCGCCACAACGGTTTGAGCCAGCCGGTCGTTCGGGAAGCGCTCAGCCGATTTTCGCGCCGTCTTGAGCAGCTCAAGACCATGTTCGGGCGTCTGACAGGTTTGTATCGCCGCATCGACCAATGGCAGATCGCCGGGATAGTCCGGCAGTGACGTAACGGTGACCGCCGCCGCCGGGAGGTTGGCGACCTTGTAGCTCATATAGTGCATGCCCTTGCGCATATAGGTCTTCAGCACCTCATCATACTGCGCCGGCTCTATCCCGATCGTCGCCTTATAGGCGGTCATCGGGTCTGCGCCGTTATCGACCTGGCGCAGATAGCTGAAGAACTTGGCGCGGCGGTCCGGATCGCTCATCAGGTAGGATACGATGGTCCAGCTTTGCAGGGCGTACATATCGGCATTACTTTTGGAAACCGGCACGTCGGCAATCACATCGCCAAAGGCGAGCGGCCGGTCGTCGCGCAGGCTTTCGATATGTCCGTCCCCCAGGGACATGGCGATATTCGGCGGCGCCTTGCCGATCAGGATCTTGTCGTCCTTGAACACGGCGGTCATGAAATACCAGTTGAGACCTTTTGAGACCCAGTCCGGCAGTTTGACAAACCGTTGGTGCAGCACCTCACTGTTATAGGCAAAAAAGAGATAGGCCAGGTTGAGGTCAATGTCCGGGTCGAGCGCCGGACCGTAAAGCCTATTGTTTTGGTCGGCGTCAGCGGTCGAAAAATATTGCACGCCTTCCCGGCACGGCAGAGCGGGATTGAAGCCGTTCTGCGGGATGTTCGGGCGAACCGTGCGGAACAGGGCCACCGACGACAAAAGGGTAAAGCGCGTCTTATCGGTCTGCGGCACGATGGTGTCGCTCATCTGGTCATAAAAGGCGCCCGTGACGTCGTAAAAGGTTTCCAGTTTCGCCGCATAGGCGCGCGTCGCCGCTTCGGATGCGGCGCTATAGATCACGAAATGCTGGCTTTCCGCCTTGAGCCACGGCCGGGCCTGCGCCGTGAACGGCGCCAACATGCCCGCGATCATCAGACCGCACGCCACAAGCCGATTCATCCCCAACATCTCGCCCCCCCATATCATCTCGCTATGCGAATACCGCAGGCTAGGACTTACCCGCGATGACGTCAAGTTGCATTCACCCCCGTCCACAGCCGGGGCGGTCAGGCGCCTCGCTCACGACTGTCTTGCCAGACGGCGCGATTGGCGTAATATGCCACCACACACGGGGGTGGGGATAATGACGGAAAAATCAAAATACGTATCCGGATACGCTTCGGGATTTTGGCCGCGCGTCGGCGCGTGGTTCATCGACATGCTGTTGCTGGGCGCCGTCGGCTGGGGCATCGGCTGGGCGGCCATGGACTATGTGTCGGCGCTCGGGTCGAACGGCCGCTTTATCGGACTGGCGATTTGTATCCTCTATTACGGCATTCTGGGCAGCAACCTCGGCGGCGGACGCACCCTTGGCAAACGCATTCTGGGCCTGAAGGTCGTCGGCCTGAACGGCAAACCGCTCAACCTGTTTGTGGCGCTGTGGCGCGCCCTGATTCTGTCAGGGCCACTCATGCTGAATGGCTGGTATTTCAACATCGCCGACCCGACTCTGCTCCAGGTCCTGGGTATAGCCGACCTGACGGTGGTCTTCGGCATAGGCCTGGCGCAGATCTATCTGCTCCTGTTCGCCTGGCCGGAACGCCGGCTGGTTCATGACCTGTTGTCCGGCTCCATTGTCGTTCGCGCCGATACGCAAGAATTTACGCCGCAAACCAAGCGCGTCCACGCCATAGTGGCCGTCCTCATCGTTCTGGCCGCGCTGGTCTTGGCGGTGACAGGGCCCGACCTGCTCAACAAGGCCATGCCGGGACTCAAGGCGGACCTCAAGCCCTTGCCACATGTCATCAATGCCGTGAACACCCTGCCCGAAGTCGCAGAGACGTCAGTGCAGGACAGCACCAATACCTACTATTCCAACGGCCAGAAAACGACGACGCGAATCCTGATCGTGACCGCGACAACCGGCGCCTGGCCCGCCGACACGGACCCGCTGCTGGCCAGGATCGGCGCCCGGGTCGTGAAGGCCTACACCTTCGCCCCGAACCAGAAACTACTGGTCCGCATCGTCCACGGCTTCGACCTCGGCATTGCCAACTATACAAATTTCCGCGCCGTAAACTACAAGACGGACTGCACCTCGGCCGACGTGAAGTGCCTGGACAAATAGCATCAGCGTTTGCTTACGGATTCGGAACCTGAGGCCCAGACACCTCTTAAGCGCGGACGGGAAGACCGAACGCCCACAGCCTTTCGGTTGCGGCATACAGGCTGTCCACGCTTCCGTCCTCAAACTCGCCATCGGAAAGAAGCACAACGTCTAAAGGTTCCGCCCGATTGCGCAATTCACCCAGTTGCCCGACCAAGTCAGCAATGCGCGTAGCCTCGTTACCTTCAAGCGTGATGGCATTTGCGCCAATCTGCTCTCCAAGCCCTTGGCGCAATTCGGCCCGGCCAGCGAAAACGATAAATTCGTCCCTCAGCAAACCGGCGTTGACCCAGGTTTGCAGGCGTTCCAGGGCATCGGGCAATTTATCGGCAAAGCTTTCCGAGCAGTCGATCACGGCAACGGCGGGTCGATCCTGGGTGGTGAAGGCCTCAAACAGCGCGCGTTTCAAATCCTCGATGGCGGGCATACCAGGGCACACTCCGAACATCATGCCCACCTCCGGTGTGATCTCGGAACGAACCATGTATTCAACGGTAAACCGGTGCTGAGACAGGTTCTTGTACTTATCCAGCGTTGCCCGGTAATCTGAGGCATTATAACCACCTTTCTCGGAAAATTTGGCATCAAGCACGATCACCGCGGATCCCACCGCGTCGCTATTATCGTAGATAGCAAAGTCCGGCATGGTTGATCCGGCCTTTGCCTTGAATTGGAAAAAAGCCCAGGCTTGCGATCCAATTTTTGCCACCGGGGTCCGGGCACCGGCATATTTTAGATTCCAGACCTTGTGATCCTCGACCTGGCCGACGTTTTCGAGTGTAATGGTATATCCCGCGCATTCGAGCGTCCGCAGCACAAAGCACAGAAGCCAGACCTCATATAGCTGAGGCAAATTGCGAAACACAGCCAGCTCGATCAAAGCGGCAGCTCCCTCGATATCCGACAGCAAGGTCGCAGTTAGGCGCATCTGTTCGACAAAAATCGCGATCTTGCCGAGTGCTTCCTCATGATCGTTGTGAGAGTGGTATCCCTGATAGTGATTTTCCGTTAAATCGTCGCAGGCAATTTCAAGTTCGTCGCACTTTTCCACCACGCCGCCAATGAATTCTCCGCTGTCGATTTTCGGCAAAGACTCCCGGACAAGGGCGATCTGCTGCCGCAAAATGTCAATGATATCCTCATCGTAGGTGGTCATGCCTTGACGTCGCTCGTAGATGCCGCCGTATCTTGATAGCCTCCAACTTCCGGGATTTTCTGTGCTGGCGTCATCAAGCAGATCATCGAGGGCGGTGGAGGCGACCTCCCACATTTCCTCGAGCGTGCCGTTCTGTGCCAATCGCTGCATGGCCGCCTGGTCCCAATTCGCCATTGTTTTGCGGTGCTGCGGTTTGAGTTCCTCAATCCCAGGCAGGGTGGCGATGGTGCCTGTCGTGCGCGCCGCATGCCCGTGGCGCTCAAGAAAGCCCATGACTTCCGACAGCATCGCCATCGCCGGTCCCTGATCGTCCAGAACCTTGGCCAGCAACTGGGTATGCGAAATCTTCGACAGCAGAATGCCGGGCGTCTTTTGGACCTTGCTTCTGTCCCTGCTCTCGCCCTCAAACCCAAGGTCACGGCAGAGCGCCTCCCAGCCCTCATTCGAGAGAAGATCGGCGAGTTTTCCCAAAGCGGTTCCCCGCCGCAGGCTAGCATCGGATTTGGTCACAAAAATCTCCTATAGATGAGCGAAATGACCACGCCTAAAGTTGTTGGCGTCAACATAAAGTTGCGCGTTGGGAACATTTAGGTGCGCGGCGTTTCACCCTCCCTCTGTCGCACTAGCCGTGAGACAAAGCCCCTCTTCGGAAAACCGAGGTTCATCGCCGGGCTTGCCGCCAGCTACGCCCCCTACGCCTGGTTGACGGTACACCCGGTGCCGCTGACCTGGGCGAAGGCCCGCGCCGTAAACTACAAAACGGACTGCACCTCAGCCGACGTGAAGTGCCTGGACAAATAGCGGCGGAGGCCAAATGTTGGCGAACCCATAGGTATAATTTTACGGTTATGGGTTTCCGTCATATATAATAAAGGACTTTTCGAAAAGCGAACTGACCAGATTATAATCGGTCTGGTTCTTCATCCACCATGAAGAGCGGGACAGATTAACCTTGAGATTTTTCTTGAAGAAGGATTCGGATACCGCCACCATTGGCGTTTTTCCGCTACCGTCTTTCATCTCAAAATTTTTATAGGCGTTCAATTCGAACCAGTCGCTTGACACACCGTACTCATCTTTAAATTTTTCCTGATCGTCCAAAAGATCTTTCAATTTGGAAAGCTCCGAGTTCACGATCATATCTGTCTCTTCGGGCGATGGCGCAGGGTCGGACGCGGCAAGGGAAGCCCTAAGCTGTGCTTCGGCGGTCGAGAGAAAATGCTTATCCATTCCGCCATGCAAGGCGATGATCGAGTACGGCATAATCTCGATTGTCGCAGCCACCGGGACAATATAGTTCGCGCAGCTTGACGCGCAGACCCCGATAATTTTCAATTTGAGTTTAAGCCCCGCCACACGGCGCGCAACCGGCAACGCCTTGGCGACGTCGCCGCCCCCCGAAGTCAGCGACAAGGTGGTTATTTTCGCCGAACCGATGCTATTCAGGCATGCGTCCAAACCATCGGTGTCGCCGATAAACCTCAACTCGCCCGCCCGCGTGAGTTCACAAACGCCCGCCTTTGCCCTGAGCGTCACCATTGCGGCATGGGCTTCGGCATAGCCCGCCGGGCGCGACAAACCTGTATCGACTAAGACTGCGAAATCCATCCCCACCCCCAGCATGTGAGCTTAGATTGCGACACCTAAAGTTGCGCGCGTCAATATAAATTTGCGCGTTGCAAACATTTAGGTGTGCGACGCTCTGCCCTCCTCATTGTGGCGGAACTTTCCAGTTGACTCGGATGGAAACACGGGCGGATTCTGGCCAGACCATCCACCGCCAGTCAGGGGCGGACCCTGCCGTTTAAAGGCGAGACATAATGCGCAACCGAGGCCTAGATCCGCATCTTCTACATGCGTGGCTTTATGCCCGCTCGATCGCGCGGGGACTGCCTTTGCCCGTTCCCGACCATGGCGGCTTCCGCGTCGATACCCATTCGAAAACCGAGATCGTTCGCTGGGTTTTTCCGAAGATGGGCCCCGGTCTCGAAGAGCTTGCGCAGTCCATCGCGGCACCCGGCCATTTGCTGAAACTCTGCGGTGCGGCGGACGAATTGCAAACGGCGCTGCCGACGGGCTGGGCGCTTCACGCGCCGGCCTATGTCATGCGGGCACGTGGCGCGCCGACAGCGAGGCCGCTGGCCGGGGGCTATAGAATAGAGACTGAGCACACGGGCATGGTAATGGCGGCACGGATATTTTCCGACGCGGGAGAGATGGCGGCAAGCGGGTATGCGACGCAGACCCAGGACGCCTTTATCTATGACCGTATCGTAACGGAGCCTCAGCATCGCCGGAAAGGACTTGGACACGCCATAATGGCAACCCTGCGTACCGCCAGGCAGAATCCCGCCAGCCCCGAATTGCTCGTCGCCACGACCGAGGGCCGCGCCCTCTATTCGACCCTGGGGTGGGAAACGATCTCACCATATTCCACCGCCTCGATCCCGGACCCCGCTTCCGGCCCATGATATGGGCCGCGACCGGCACGCCGAAACGCGCCCCGCCCCTCACTCTGACGCAATAGCCGTGAGGCAAAGGCCCTCTTCGGAAAACCGGGGTTCATCGCCGGGCTTGCCGCGCGCCATCCAGTCACGCTTGGCGTGCAGGTAAGCGAGCAGCCGCGCCAGATCCGCCGCCTTCTCTTCCAGCCGCGCCACCTGAGTATCGATAATCTCCATCTCGCGCTGCGCCGACAGCCCCTTGTCCGCCAGTTCGCTGGCGATCACCGCGATTTCCTTCAGCGGCATCCCAAGCGATTGCGCGAACCGGATCATCAGCGCGGTGGAGACATCGCGTTCGCTGAAGATCTGATACGGATTGCGCCCGCCCCGGTGGCTCGATTGCGGCGCAAGCAGACCCTTTCGGACATAGAAACGCACCGTGTCCTGACTGAGCCCCGCCCGCCGCGCAAAAGCACCGATCAACATCGAAATCACCCCTTGACCATGGACCATAGTCCACACTTATAGAACAGACTCCTGCCATTGTGGAGCTGTTTCATGCCTGACGATTTCAACCCGGCGCACCACGCGCCCCTTGCCTTCGTAACCGGAGCCACCGGGCTTCTTGGCAACAATCTGGTGCGCGAACTGATCGCGGCGGGCTGGCGGGTGCGGGCATTGGTGCGCTCTCCCGACAAGGCGCGCCAGCAATTCGCAGGCCTCGACATCGACATCGTGCGCGGCGACATGCTCGACATTGCGGGCTTTGCATCGGCGCTTGCCGGTGTCGATACGCTTTTCCATACCGCCGCCTATTTCCGCGACTCTTACAAGGGCGGCCGCCATTGGGACGCGCTCTACGCCGCCAATGTCGACGGGACGCGCCACCTGCTCGGTCATGCCTACCGGGCGGGCGTGCGGCGCTTTGTTCACACCAGCTCGATCGCCGTCCTGCATGGCCGCCGCGGCCAGGTCATCGACGAGACCATGCTGCGCAAAGAGCGGGACGCGGATGACTATTACCGCAGCAAAATCCTGGCCGACCGCGTCGTGCTGAGCTTCCTCGACAGCCATCCGGATGCCTGGGCGGCGATGGTCTTGCCCGGCTGGATGCACGGACCGGGCGATATCGGGCCGACCTCGGCGGGACAGACGGTGGTGGACGTGGCGCAGAAACGGTTGCCCGGCGTGCCCCCCGGCTCCTTCTCGATTGTCGACGCTCGCGACGTGGCACAGGCGATGATCCTGGCCAATGCCCGGGGGCGGCGCGGCGAACGCTATCTGGCGGCCGGACGGCACATGACCATGGCCGACCTCGTCCCCCTGATCGCGCGGGCAGCAGGCGTTGCGGCGCCTCGCGGCCGCATCCCCTTGTGGCTCCTGCATGTCCTCGCCGCCGGTTACGAAACCTATGCCCGGCTGACGGGACGCCCGGTGCTGCTGAGTTGGGCCATGGCGCGCACCGTCGCCAAGGAGGCTGACCGCTCGCGCTACAACCCGGCCAAGAGCGAACGCGAACTGGGCCTGTCCTTCCGCTCGGTAGAAGACACCCTGCGTGACGAAGTGGCGTGGTTCCGCGCCAACGGATTTATCCCCGGATGAGCGACGGCGCCGCTCACCACGGAACGGTGCGTCCCTCGCGGTCGAGATAGCTTAGGCCGGGCTTGCCCTGTTGCGCGATAAGCGTGTCTACGATCTTCGGTACGGTTTCCTCCAGGCCGAACGGCGCCTGCGGCCCACCCAATGCGGTGCGAATCCATCCCGGCGCCATCAGAACCAGCGCGCGGGCGCCATCGGCATGGCGGGCGGCGAAGCAGCGCATATACTGGTTCAGCGCGGCCTTGGAGCCGCGATAGACGTCGTGGCCGCCATTGGTATTGTTGCTGACGCTGCCCTGCCCCGAGGACATGACCCCGATCAGGCCGGCCGGCGCGACGCAATCCTGCAACCCGTCGATAACCCGCATGGGACCGAGGGCATTGGTGACCATCACGCGGATGAACTCTTCCGTCGAGACCTTGGCGACGTTCTGGTCCTGATCGGCGTTGGCCGTTCCGGCATTCACGAACAGAATGTCGATGCCGCGTCCGGCCAGGCGGGTCCGCAGGGCAGCAATCTGCTCCGGCTCGGTCACATCCAGCGATTCGATTGCAACGCGCGTCGGCCAGGCATCGGCCAGGTCGTGCAGCAAGGTCCTATCTGGGCCGCGATCTGGGCCGCGAACCGTTCCGATGACGAACCACCCTCGCCTGACGAACTCTGCCGCCATGGCATGGCCTATGCCACGCGACGCCCCGACGATCAGGATCGTGCCGGCGGTCTGTTCTAAATCGGTAGACGTCATGGGATACCTCTCGTTTGACGGGTGACGCCAAGATGCGCGCCTTTCGTGACATGCGCCAGACGCAATGGACGCAAACTATTGTTGCATACAACGCTATACCGATCTTGGCATATGGCGTAAGATCGGGCGATGGATGCCATCGACCTGAATCTTATCCCGGCCCTGGACGCGCTTCTGGCCGAGGGCAGCGTGACCGGCGCCGCCCGCCGTCTGGGCCTGAGTGCGTCTGCCATGAGCCGCACGCTCACGCGGCTGCGTGCCGCAACCGGCGATCCGCTGCTGGTGCGGGCGGGCCGAGGCCTTGTGCCGACGCCCCGCGCCATGGCGCTGCGTGACCGGGTCCATGCCGTGGCGCAGGAGGCCCGTGAGGTTCTCAGCCCCCAGGGCGATCGTCTCGATCTGGCAACCCTAGACCGAACCTTCACCCTGCGCGCCAATGAAGGCTTTGTCGAAGCGTTTGCCGCCCCTCTGGTCGCCGCCCTGACCCAGGCCGCGCCGCATATCCGCCTGCGGTTCGCGCCCAAGCCGATTAAGGAGGCCGGGCCGTTGCGGGATGGCGCCGTCGATCTCGAAATCGGGGTGCTTGGCCCCTTCGCGCCCGAGGTCCGCACCCAATTGCTCTTCCGTGACCGCTTTTTGGGCGCGGTGCGGGCTGGCCATCCGTTGCTGTCGAACAGCCCCATCACGCCGGAACAATATGCATCGGCCCGCCATATCGTGGTGTCGCGCAGGGGCAGCTTTACCGGACCGGTCGATGCCGCATTGGAAACGCTTGGGCTGCGCCGCGACATCGTCGCCGTCGTGCCGGGCTTTCCCGATGCCCTTCGGATCGCACGCGCGTCCGACCTGGTGGCGCTCGTGCCGCAGTCTTATCTGGAAGGCAGCGCGGCGACACAGGGGCTGATCGGCTTTCCGCTTCCCGTCACCACGCCGGAGATCGCGATTTCGGCCATGTGGCATCCCCGCATGGACGCCGACCCTGCCCACCGTTGGCTGCGCGACACCGTCATTGGCGTCTGCCGTGCCGCACGCCGGTCGGTTGATCCAACCTCTCGATGACGACGCGCGAACGCCCATGATTATGGGGCGATATGCATATAGTTGACATCGTCAAGTGTCTTGGCATAGGCTGACGGCATGACCGACGCCATCGCCACCATCCGCAGCTTCAACCGCTTTTATACGCAACTCATCGGCGCACTGGACGCGCACTTCCTGGGGAGCGAAGCGACGCTTCCCGAGGCGCGGCTTTTGTTCGAAATTGCAGTAAACGAACCGGCAAGCGCCAATGCGCTTCAGGCCAGCCTGGGCATGGATGCGGGCTATGTCAGTCGCATCCTGACGCGCTTCGAAGAGCGTGGCTGGATCATCCGGGAACGCGGCGCCGACGCCCGCGCCCGTCCCATTCGGCTGACCGAGGCGGGGCGTGAGACATTCGCTATGCTCGACGCAAGACAGCGAGACGCCGTGGCGGACATGATCGCACGGCTCGATCCGGTCGCACAGGCCGATCTGGTCGAGGCCATGACCAAAACGCGCCTTCTGCTCGACCCTGCGTCCGCGTCGGAGCGTAAGACGATCGGCGCCGTTACCTCCAGGCTCGCCACACCGGTGGACCTCGTCGCGCTCAATGCGCTTATGACATTGGCAATCGATCAACTTCAAACCGACTTCCTGTCGCCCGAACAGGTGATAGCCAGCCGCGCGATCATGGGGCTCGATACCCAGCTCGTCCACGATCAAACCTATTTCATGGTGGAGGCGGACGGCGCACTTGCCGGCTGCGGCGGGTGGAGCCGGCGGGCCACGCTCTATGGCGGTGACCATAGCACCGCGTCGCGCGATGCGGCCTTGCTGGATCCGCGTCGCGATGCCGCGCGGGTCCGGGCGATGTACACCCATCCGAATTTCGTCCGGCGCGGCGTCGGGCGGCGCATCCTTGACCTGTGTGAAAAGGCCGCCGCCGCCGAAGGCTTTACCCGGGTGGAACTCATGGCGACCCTGAGCGGCCAACCGCTCTATGCCGCGTGCGGATACCACGTGATCGAACCCACCGCCGTGGACGTCAACGGCGTATCGGTGCCGCTCCTGCGCATGGGCAAACAGCTGAGCGAATAGCGCGCGGCTATGCGACACGCGGCCGTCTCCATCCACCTATCACGGGTCGGAGCGAATGCTTTTGTCCCGGCGGGTCATGGCGAAAATGGCCACGATGGCGGCGGCAAAGCCCGACGCCGCGCCGATGCCGAGCGCCCAGCGCGGCCCGAAGTGATTGGCCACCCAGCCGACAATCGGTGCGCCGATGGGCGTGCCGCCGAGCGCGACGCCGACACGCAGCGCCATTGATCAGGAAAGCCCAGCCGGTGCCGGTCACGGCAATGACCAGGCCGGAGACAGCCGGCCCGATCATCCGCGCGGCATTGAACAAGGTCGAGTTGAGAGCGACCGCATTGTGCAGGTCTTCATCTCCGACCAGTTCGGCAACGAAGGTCTGGCGTACCGGCCCATCAAACGCCGCCGCGCAGCCGAAAAGAAAGGCAAAAACATAGACATGCCAAAGCCGGGCCATGCCGGCGACCGTGAGAAATCCCAGCGCCAGAGCAAGGACGCCCATCGTCGCCTGCGTGTCGCGTGCCGATGACGGCGGGTACTATGTCTACGCTACCCCCATAACGCCGCCTTGGCATTGGATGTGACCTGCGCATTTGGTCGAATTTTATGCCGCAATTTTCTCGGAGGCCGCCCTAAATGCCCATCGCGGATTTGGTCGCAAAAGCGACAATGATCAGCGCCAGAAGGACAAGGCCGAATACGACCGGCCGGGGCAATGATGGCGTGACTGCGGGCGCGGCGTTCGCCATGGCGCGCCGAGATAGAATAAGCGAGGCGGTGGCCAGGGCGACGCCCAGTCCTGTGCCGATCCATTCCAGCGTTGCCAGGAGCATCGACATCGGGTTGGATGGCACGGGAAAAATACGGCCGAGATCGAGCAGGTAGACGCCGACGAAGGCGAAACCCGCCAGCGCGGACCAGCCGCATCCCCTGCCTGCTTTCGTGACGGTATAGGCGAGTACCAGGCTGCCCAAACCGAGCACCGTCAAAAACACGTTGAACGCGCCGAGCACAATGGAGGGATAGGCGCTGAAATCTCGCGTTTCAACAAATCCCCCGGGAACCATAAGCGCCAGATTCAGGGCGGATGCGACCAGAAGCGTGGCGATGACGAGGCGGGAAGTTGGCATTGGACTATTCCTTGTACGGTTTGGAGGCTTGCGCCGATGCGTCGCCGCCATCGCTTGGCGCGAGCATCGCTGCGAACAGGCTGAACACACGGTGGTTGATGGCGCGCGCGTCCTGAGGGTGAAGTGTTTGCGCATTCAGCGCGAACCAACGGTCGGCCTCCCGCGCGGCCGCGAAGGCCATCTCCGTCAGCAAGGTAAGCGGCAAGTCCGAGCGGATGGCGCCGATCTGTTGTCCAGTTTCGATCAGGCGCTCAAATTGGGTATGGAGAGCATCGAGCAGATCCGCGATGGCGGCCTGCGCCGCTGCTTCCCGATAGATGCCACGTCCCAACTCAGCCAAGCGGTCGTTCTGCTTGAGGACCTCCGTCACATGGCCAAAGAGTGTGGCGGTCTGTTGCCAGTAATCAGCAACGGATTCTGGCTGAATCGGGCTCGCGTTGATCAGGCCCGCAAGTTCGCTGATGGCGCGTTCAATGACGGCGCGATAGAGCTCGCCCTTGTCCGCGAAATAATAGTAGGCCTGCCCTTTGCTGAGCGCGGCACGCGTTAGAATTCGGTTCAGCGATGCGCGCTCCAACCCGAACGCCCTGAATTCCTCTTCTGCTATATCGAGCCAGGCGGCGCGTTGCTGATCGGGAAGTTGCCGCAGTCGCACACGTGCCTGACGTCGCTGATCCATGGGACAATCCGTAATGCCAATCGCAGTCGCTCAGACATATTTAGACCGGCGGTCTAAATATGTCCAGCCTACAATAACAGGTCTGTCATTCGGGCGGCGGAGCGTGTCTGCTTGCCCCGAATTTTAAGGATCAGGTTATGGAAACAAGTCCGTCGCAACAAAATGACGGCAATTGGGATACTCCAGCGCAAAAAACTGCACGATAGCGTAAAATCGGCAAGGTGGCGGGCCGTGCCCGATGATGATGAGCACTATGAATGGCCGGGTCAGGTGGAAAAGAGACCGCCCAGTCTTGGCGCGATGGGGGCGTTTGCTTCCGTTAAAGGAGCAGGCGCCGCACATCCGCAACCACCCGATCTAAATCGACTGGAGTTCGGGTATCCACCTCGATGATCGCGCCTAAACCCATCGGGCAATCATATTCGGCCAACATTTCGGGGGGGAGTTCTTTCAGCGGATGCGCGGCATGATGCTCACTTGCAGCAGCGCGTTTACGAAATCGCCTAGCGGTTTCGGCGGGGCCGCAATCGCAATGGACCTCGATGATTGATGCCCCAAGGCCTGTTAGCTTGTTGCGTTCGTAGTCACTGTGCGGACGAAAATTGGCTTCCAATACCGCATGCGGCGCGCGGCTTGCTAACGACCAGATGAGTTCCATCGACGCTCCACCAATCCGGCGAGAGGCCGCAAGATCGCCGCCGCCATCGCCGAATACGTCTGTCAGCGTCTCTTTGATGAAGTCCTTCGAGAAAAGTGGGAAACCGAGCCGCTGTGCCAAGGGCACGGCAAGCGTGGTCTTGCCGGCCCCCGGTGCGCCGGAAACAATCACAATCTTGCGCTGAACGTCTGGCATAGGAGCTGCGTATCATACACAGGGAATGGTCGCAATTGGAGGGCTTCCTGCCTATATGTCCCCCGACCTCAAGTTCAATATCCGCGTATGTGGCCCGCGCGGCTATCGGCGACGTCTGTGTACCTATTCTCTCACAATATCGCACCCTGGCTCAGAATTGGCGGACAGAGAGGGATTCGAACCTCACCTAAATGCGCGCAATTGTGTAGGCTTAAGGCCCCGTCACCCAGGCCCGCGCACGGCCGCTTCGATGCGGGCGACGTCGATCTTGCTCATCTGCATCATGGCCTGGAAGGCGCGCTGGCCCGCCTCCCCGCCTGCGGCCAGGGCCTCGGTCAGGACGCGCGGCGTGATCTGCCACGACAGCCCCCATTTGTCCTTACACCATCCGCACTCGCTTTCCGCGCCGCCATTGCTGACAATGGCGTCCCAATAGCGGTCGGTTTCCGCCTGATCCTCGGTCGCGATCTGAAAGGAAAAGGCCTCGCTGTGGTGGAACACGTCTCCGCCATTGAGCCCCAGACACGGCACGCCGCACACGGTGAAATGCACGGTCAACACATCGCCCGCCTTGCCGCCCGGAAAATCGGCCGGCGCGCGATAAACCGCGCCAACCGCGCTGTCGGGAAAGGTCTGGGCATAAAAGTGCGCCGCCTCTTCCGCGTCACGAACATACCACAGGCAGATTGTGTTCTTGGCCATTTTGCATCCTCTCAAGGGTGCCGGCAACGGAGCGTACCGGTCATTATAACCACGTTACAAAAGGACGGCATTACACGCCAATAACGCTCCGGTGATCACTCCCCTCCGCCCAACCGCATGGCGACATCGCAGCGTTCATAGCGCGCACCATAGGTGGCCATGATCTGCGCATCATGGTGGAAGCCGAGCTTTTCATAGAGGTGAATGGCGGCGGCGCAGCGCGCATTGGTCAAAAGATAAACCGTGCGCGCGCCCATGTCCTTCACCCGCGCGATCATGGCCGCCAGCAGGAATTCCCCCGCCTTCAATCCCCGGGCCTGCGACCGCACCCCCATCTTGGTCAGTTCGAAAGTGCCCGGCCCGGTCTTTTGCAAGGCGCAAGTCCCAACGATCCCCAGCCCCGCCGCTTCGACGAACAGGATCACCCCGCCGGGGGCGATGATCTTTTCCTCCGGATTCCGCAACACCTCGATATCCGTGGCCTCCAACCGGAACATGCTGCGGATCCATTCGGCATTGATGTCATGAAAATCCGCCGCCAATTCCGGCGTGTACTCACGGATCGTCAAGACGGGCGGCCCGCCCTCGCCCGCCCGCGCATAGAGGGAGCGGTCATCGAGCGCCGCTTCGACCGCCGATATCTGGCCGAGAAAATCACCGTCAAGCGCGTCAAACAGGCTCAGCACCCCGGCCTCGATGCGCGGCAGCGCCAGGTGCCTGGCCCGCGCAATGGCCGCCTGCCCGTCCGGCGTCAGGGAGGCGGTACGTATCCGCTGGTCCGCGCCCTTTTCGGACTGGACCAGCCCCATGTCGATCAATTGACCGATACTGCGCGTAATGCCGGGCTGGCTGACCCCGACCGCCTCGACCATCTGGCCTATGGTCATAGGCTGACGGTCCAACGCCATCAGCAAAGGCATGTGCGCCGGCTGAACGGCCAGACCCGCCTCCCCCACTATGCGCGCCGCATCCGCCTGCAACCGCTCAGCCAGCCGCTTCAACCGGCTGCCCAAAAACACCGCACCCATTTCATTGACAATATCCATCGCACGACTCCGCTTTACATATCCAGTTATATAACGCGATATGTAATTGTCGGCAAGGGTGGCGTAATCCAATCAAAGTCGGATGACAAAACCAGTGGCAGACGAGCCTTTGACTATCTATAGTCTGCGTATGCCGCTCGCCCGCAAACTCATTCTACATGTCCCGGTATCAGATGAAGCGCTGCTTGCTGATTTTGTGAAACGATGTGTGGCTGACGGCGTGGTACTCATTGCCGTTTTTGGATTGGGCTGTGAGAGGGTTCGACGGACTATCGGCGCGCTTGCCGTAAGTAGCGAAATCCACGAAAGTTTCTATTTTTGTACTTCGTCTCATCCGGATGAGGCATTTGATGACGTGGTGGACACGGTTCGGTCTTGTGAGTTCGAGCCCGGTGATCAGTTCGAAGAGATCAGGCTGTAAAAAGCGGCGAGTATCGGCAACGGCATTCTGCCTATTCTCCGCAAACCCTGCGGAGAATAAGGCGGGTAATCTCCGCATATAATTGGAATATCCCGCGCGCCGGACCTGCGCTAGACTTCACACATTGACAGACCTTCCGGCGGCTTAAGGCCAGCCTAAACCAAACGCACAGGGGGAGCGAATGGAGCCATTGGCCGCCATATTCGCCGCCGGCCTTTTGGCCGCGGCACCGACGCACGCCGCGCCAGATCCCACGGTTCATTACCGCTTAAAGCCGCTTATGTCGGATGGCCATCTGACCGGCGTCCAATTCGAAATGCGCTTTCGTGCGCCTCAGGCGCTTACCCCAGAGGCACTTACCGAAATCGACCTGCCCGACAGTTGGGTGCGCGGCAAAGACTATTACAAGGCGCTGAAGGATATCGAAATTACCGGCGCCACCGCCGTCACGACCCCGCAAGACCAACCGGCACACCGGTTGATCACGGCTGCGCCGGGCGCCGAAATCACCGTCCGCTACCGCATCGACGCCAATCTCAAGACCGGCGAAGAAGCGCCTAAGACCGATATGAACTATCCGGTTATCGGCCCCGACCGCTTCTACATCCTGGGCGAAACCGTCTGGCCGACCGTTGCCAGCCAGGGCGCCCGCCACGCCACCTTTTCGGCCGACATGCCGCCAGGCTGGCGCTTCGCGTCCAACCTCCAGACCCTGAAATCGTTGCACGGCACCGATTCCGATGTGATCGAAAGCATACTGATGGGCGGCACCGACGTCCACATTGACACGGTCCAGACGCCAAACACCCGGCTGCGTATCGCTTCGGCCGGACATTTCGACTTCCCCCTGACTGCGTTCAGCGATCGGGTGCAACGGATCGTCGCCACCGAACAGGCCTTTTGGGGCGACGGCCAGCCGGACTTCCTCGTCACCCTGGCCCCCATTACACCGGCGCCCGGCTATGTGTCCGTCCACGGCGAAGGCCGCCCCGGCGCGTTCGCCGTGATAGCCGTCCCCGACACCCCGCTCGAAACCATGAGCTTCACCCTGGCGCACGAATATTTCCATAGCTGGAACCCCGGACGGCTCGGCCAGATGGACCAGGGACCAAATGAAGCCCTGGGCTACTGGTTTTCTGAAGGCTTCACCGACTATTACGGGCGCAAGCTGGCGCTGAAAGCGGGCGTGGTCAGCCTGGCGCAATTCATTGCTGAATGGAACCAGACGCTCGCCCGATATGCCAAGTCACCGCACAAGACGGCACCCAATACGGAGCTGCGCGACCACCAATGGGACAATGAGACGTGGCACAAAACGGCCTATGATCGCGGCGCGATCCTGGCGATCTACCTCAATGCGCAATGGCGGCAGAAAGGCGTGCCGCTGGATCGCTTCATGCACAGCTTGCGCGACACGGTGGCGGCCGATCCGGCCTTCGCCAGCCTGCCGCTCGAACAGCGGCTGGACACGGTGGCTACCGGATTGGGCGTGCCCCTGCACGATGACATGAAGCGATTTATCGACGACGGTGCGCCGCTTGCGCTGCCGCAAGACGCGTTCGGCGGCTGCCTCACGGTCGTGACGGAGCCGGTGGCCGATGTTGAGCTTGGCTTTGACCTCGAAAGGACCATTGCCGCCCGCAGCCTTGTCGGGGGCACGCCGGACGGCCCGGCCTATCGCTCAGGCCTCCGCGACGGCATGACATGGCATAGCGTCACGGCCGACCCCACGGACAGCGCCGTGGCCGTAACCGTCAAGACGCACGATGACCAAGGCCATGAGCAGATCTTCACCTATCTGCCCGTCGCCAAAACCACCCATCCCCGACAAAAGCTGGTCGCACCCGACGGTTTGACACCGGACCGGGCCAAGGCCTGCGCCGCCGCCCTCACAGGCTAAGCGTAAGAAGCGGTTCTAAAAAGCGCGACGTGCCTATTTCGTCTTTGCGCTCTTCTGCGCCAGAATCTCCAACTGCGCCTTGGCGTTGCTGTTGCTCGGATCAAGCTGAAGCGACTGCGTATAGGCTTTGACGGCTTCGGCCTTTTGTCCGTTTTTGGCGTAAGCCTCTCCCAGACTGTCAAACGCATTGCCACTGGTTGGATAGAGTTTGGCGGCCAGCTTAAACACGCTCACGGCCGCCCTCGTCCGGTCCATGGCCAGCAATCTGTACCCCCAGTCGTTGAGCTCACCTTCCGACAGGCTAAAGTCAGGCGCGCGCGCCTTTAGCGCCTGATAGTCCGCTTCGATCGTAGCGAAATCGCTTTTCGCCGCCTGAACGGCCAACGCCTCGCGGGTCGGCGGAGAACCGGCGCTGACATGCCACTCACTCGTTACCATGTGGGCGGGCGTTCCGTTTTCCCGCGGCGTGCGGCGAAGGAAGGACAGTCCGGTCGCATCATTTTTCAGATAGGCATCGAGATAGTGCAGGACATAGGTTTCCAGCCATCCGTATGCGGCGGACATCTCATCCTTATCGTATTCACGATCGCCATCGTCTGGGGCAAGACGTTGATCGAATACCGACGAAAAGTTCGGGTGCTGAAGGGGATTTAAGGTGACGCGATAGACGTCGGCATAGATCATCTTCGTCAGGAAACTGCTGGTTTCATCAACCCCGGCTGAGGCATGCTCTATCTCCTTGGGGCGGGCCGCCAGGTAAAGCAGAGGCGCGGTCACGCGAGCCGGCGTGACATATTTCGTCTGCGCTATCATATCCGGCCAGTAGCGGACCGATCCGTCAAGCGCCACCAGGGCATTGATCCGGCCATCCTTTGCGGCCGCAAACACATTGGCGATCCCGCCCCAGCTATATCCGACTACGCCAATCTTGCGCGTGTCCGCCTGCGCAAGGCTGTGCGCATAGCTGATCAGGAAACCGATGTCGGCGGCCTGCGCCTCAATGCCTTCGACATCCGTCGTCATCTCGCGGGTGCTTGCGCCAAGACTGGGACTGGCAATGACGACATAGCCCTGGCTGGCCAGAAATTCGCACAGGTCGGCGTTTTCGAACGCCCAGGCGCTGAAGCTCGGCGCATAGATCACGACCGGAAATTTTCCGGATACGGGCGCGGCATCGGCATGGGCCAGCATAGGGGCGGTCAATTCGGCAAGGGCGCGCGCCTTTGACAGGCGGAAGGTGCGACCGGCCACAAAGGCCTGTTCCGCCGCCGCCCGATCGGCTGCCGACAATCCGAAATCATCGTCATTTGCGCCCAGCTTCAAATAGTCGCCTAATGTAAGCCCTGCGCCGGAGGCCTCGGCGGGATACCAGACCAGAGTCTGAATGGGACGCGCCCGCTCACCCGTTTTGCGCACGCCCGTCACCGGATCACTGGTGCCGCCATATCCACGGCTGTAATCATATTGCGTAACGACCTTAAGCCCGACCGCATAAGGGCCTGGCGGGATCACACGGGTAAAATTCGATGAAGCAAACGCCAGCGACGGGGCCAGCCACAGGGCCAATATCAGGTAAAAAAAGCGCATATGTCCAAATCACAGTGTTTCGTTGGCGACCACTGGTATCTGTTTTGCGCAATCGAACAAGTTACGCTTTTTTTATGTGGCCGGTTCTGCCTGACCGCAGCGCCAGGCAGCGGTACGCCATGGCTTAGGGCCGTCGCATGGGCCTATGCCCCCTCAAAGTCCCAGCGCGTCCAGTTTGGGCGCTTCATAGCGCTCGTCTTCCCCGGGATAACGGAGTTGCGTTTCATATCGGCCGCTTGCCTTTGCCGCCGCCCACACCAGACTCTGGCCGGACGGCAGGGTCTTGTATTCGTTGCGAAACTCCGGTTGTTTGAAGGCGGTTGCGGCGTCCACCAATCGCCAGCCCTTGGCCTTGAACATCGCCAGGACATCGCCGAGAAACAAACCGGTCGTCAGGTTGTGATGCAGCAGGAGCGTATGATTGAGCGAGTGGCCGAAGGCCGATTGCGCCAGCCGATCATAGTATGAGGCCCGATCCCAAAGATGATCGAGATAGGCCTGACGATAGGGTGCAAGATCGGACCTGGGGTCGGCCTTCAGGCGCTGGGTGAGCCTGGCGGCATAGAACCAGTCCGACGCATCGATTGTGACGTGGCCGATGCGATAGCCATTGGCACGCAACAGCGCGCGAAGGGCGTCACGGCCTTCCGCCGTCTTGCCCTCAGCCAGAAACGGATAGCGGAACAGCTTGCGAAAGCCGGCATAGGGCGTCAGCAAGCCTTCGCACCTCAGAATATCGGCCATATAAGCGGACGGATCAGCGCCGGAATAATAGGCGTGCGAAAAAGTGTGGTTGCCAAGGATGTGCCCGCCCGCCGACCACGCCGTCAAAACACGCGGCGCCACGTCGGCATCGACATATTTGCCGGCAACGAAGCCCGCACCGGCTATACCGTAGTCAGCCAGGGCCTTGCGAATGCGCCCATCGCGCGCTTCGCCAGACATCATCACGTCATCGGCCAAATTGAAGTCATCGACGGTGATGGCCACACCCGGTCCATGGCGGCGCTCGGCCGGCACCATAGCGCATCCGGTCAAGGGCACGGCCGCCGCACCACTCAAAAACGTTCGTCTGTCCATACGAAAGCGTCTCACTTATCGTCTACGAGAAAGGATCGGCACCTTAAAGCGCTTTCCGAAAACTGTGTTGTACTTTTCGGATAAAAAGGCGCCTAAACGTAAGGCCGCGAAACGCCAACCAAAGACGGAAGAGTGTGAGGCTGCGTGATGAAGATCAGGAACATTTTCAGGACCTTCATGAACGAAGGCCCCAAAGGGGTAGTTCGGAAAATAAACCGAAAACTCAGCATCACAGCCAAGATATCCTCTTCAAGACTGTTTCCTGAGCGACCGGTAAAATCGAAATACGGCGTTTTACTGGCCCCCAATTGGGACGACTTAACCTTTCGACTGTGCGCCTTCGCGGACTATGGCCCCTATCTGGCGCGTTATCTTGCCGATTATCCGCTCCCATTTGCTTTCCTTGATATAGGCGCAAACCAGGGCCTCTATTCGCTCCTTGCGGCCAAAAACCCGCATTGCCAACGGGTTCACAGTTTCGAGCCCGTCAAAAAGACCTTCGATCTTTTGACAAAAAATATCGCCTTGAACGGCCTGGCTGAGACAATCGCCCCGCATCCGTTCGGCATCTCGAACATCGATGCGCAGGTGCCCATCTACGTCAAGGAGGGTCATTCCGGCGTCGCCTCTATCCGGGGGCAAGAAGGCAGCCATATTTCCGGGACCATTGAGATCAAGTCCGCCGCATCGATCGCCCCCTTGCTGCCCGCGAACCTACCCATCGTTATAAAAATAGACGTCGAAGGGCATGAAGAAGAGGTCATCGCCTCCATTGCCGAAGCCGGTTTCGCCGCCAGGGTGCAGGCCATTTTCTACGAAGTCGATGAAAGTTGGGTCTCGCCGCGCGCCCTGGAAAACATTTTGCGCAATATCGGGTTTTCATCCTTCGAAAAAGTCGGCGAAGGCACACACTACGACGTGATGGCGCAACGCCAATAGCCTGTCCAGATCAGGCACCTTGTCATTCATAATTTCGGCCTCACGTTTGAGCGGGAAGCCGAAACGTTTCAGTGCCAGTATCTGATGAAGACGTGATATTTGCTCCGGACCATAGATCCTCCACTCCGAAGCGGTCCGATCCGGACGAACCAGACCATGCGCCTCGTAAAGCCTTAAGGCTTTCCGGCTGACGCCCAGACGGCGGCAGATTTCCGATAGGGTTAGATGAAGTCCAGTCTTTCGCAAAGCAGCACCTTTTTTCGAACCGTCTGCTTATAGGGCCGGCCCTTGGGGCCACAGCAACAGGAAAATTTAGAGCCTCATGCCGACAAAAAATGAGAGCCATGAGACGGCTCAACTGAGCCGACGAATGCTCTGGCCTGTATAATCGGCCAGGTTAGCGCAGAAAATAAATAGCCGCCCGCCCATGCCGTAGCCTGCGCGTAGGCAGCCGTAACGGGCCACTATAGATAAACGCGCGCAAGCGATATTCGACGCATCGGACTTCGGCTATGCTGCGCAACAAAAGCCATTTGCCCGGACCATAAGCTTCAGGAGGACGGATGCGTTCCATCGATGCCCGACACTACTGGTTGGAAGCCATTTTCCGCAATGGCGAGCCCGGCTGGGACGCCAACCGATACCCCTTCAACCTGCCGGTCGTGCGCGGTCTTGACCGGATTGCTTTTCACCCGAAGGTGACCTTCTTCGTCGGCGAAAACGGCTCCGGCAAGTCGACATTGATCGAGGCCCTGGCCGTGGCGTGGGGGTTCAATGCCGAAGGCGGCAGCAAAAATTTCAACTTTTCCAGCCACGCCTCCCATTCCGACCTGCACCAATTCGTCCGCCCGGTCCGCACCACGCGCAAGGTGCGCGACGGCTTTTTCCTGCGGGCCGAAAGTTTCTTTAACGCCGCCACCTATATCAACAGCATCGGCGCCACCAGCAGCTATGGCGGAGACTTGCACGCGAAGTCACACGGCGAGTCATTTTTCGCGCTTTTCGACAATCGCTTTTTCGGCAATGGCCTCTATATCCTCGACGAACCCGAAGCGGCGCTCTCCCCGTCCCGGCAAATGGCGTTCCTGGCGCGGATGCACGAACTGATCGCGCAGGAGTCCCAATTCATTATTGCCACCCATTCACCGATCATCCTGGGTTATCCGGACGCCGACATCTGGCAGGTGTCGCAATATGGTCTGGAAAAGGTCGCCTACCAAGATACCGAACATGTGCAGGTCACGCGGCAATTCCTCAATAATCGCGACGCCATGTTGGATATTCTGCTTCGGGACGACGAATGACCGTCTATGCCGCCGGTGTATGTACAGGCTCCGGCTTGGCGTAGCCCTGCGCTTTCAACGCCCCGGTCGCCAGCAGATAGGCCGTCCCGATCAGCAGCACAACCGTCGTCACCACACTGGCTTCCGGACCGAAGCTGGCGCCGGTCAGCCACCACTGCGCGCCGCCCACCGGCGCCAGATCGATCACCGCCGGCGTCACGGCCAGCTTTTCACCGCTCACTTCAAGCCCAAAGCCGACGCCGAGCAAGGTGTTCCACGCGCTGTGCCAGGCGCACACGCCCCAAAGCGATCCTTCCTTGATGGCGTAAAGGCTGATCATAACGGCAAACAGGACAATATTCAGCAGGCCAAGAACCAGTTCCTTCGACGGCTTGATATTGCCGGCATGAAGCAATGAAAACACGATGGCATTGATCACGATCGCGACGATCAGGCCGTGGCGCGAAGCCACCAGTTGCATCAGCCAGCCACGCAACAGAATCTCCTCCGTCGCGCCTTGAATCATGAACCCACCGAACAGACAGACGATCGGAATAAACACGGCCGGTGCGGGTGCTGCCCACACCCCCAGATTTTCAACCCGATAGCCGCCCAATGCCCAGATGAGGCCGATGACCGTCGTCAGGAAACCAAATCCGACCAGCAACCCCCGACCATATCGCACCAAGGGCTTGGCATTGAAGCCCAGGGCGACCGGGCTGCGGCATTCAAACAGCCCTGCCCAGGCAAAGACCAGCAGCGCCGAAAAGCCGAACCCCAAAAGTTGCAACAGGGCGGGAACCCATTTGGTTTCCAGATCGGTCTGATGAAACCCCATCGGCTTCAGCACGCCGAACACCGTCGCCGCCTGGCCCGCCACAATAAAGACAACGACTAAAATAATGGCGGCCGCTGTCCACGTCCGCCGATGCCGCTCTGTCCGCGGCGCGTAAAGTTCAATTCCGTTCATCTGCCCCTCCGGCTTTTATCCTTCATAAAGTTTCAGATGAAAACGCCTGCGACAAGTTAATTCTATGTAACGCCGTTCGCGGGCACGGCGCCACGCCGGCCTCCTAGCTAAGACGAAGCAGAAACGTGCCGCCTGAGCGCCTCCATATTTAGTCTTAGCAACTTGCTGTTCTGACAGAGCATGGGTGAAACACCATATTTTCGGCCTTTCACTCGGATAAAATAATCACTGTTGGAAAGGGTTCCAATCTCCTCAATGTCGGATATAGGGAAACGCCGAAATTTTGGGAAATACATCGTAACAACACAATCATGGGCGTCTATAATCGGCTTTCTCAAGAAAGCCATGAGGGCAAGGCGCAGCGAAACGAGTAAGAAAAAGATAAGCCCGATAATGAGCAGTATCCGAATAGGCAACGCCAGTGGGCTAAACATCCACCTGAAGTAAGTATGTTGGCTAATATCCCCGAAAGCCACACTACATGAAGCAATGCCGCAAAATGCGGCCACGCCTACAATTTTCCACCTCGAAAGGTAGCCCGAAAAGCTGATATTACTGTCTGTCATGGACTAATTCCCACACCACCCGCCTTAGGATATCGATCCGCAAGCGCTCCCCAAGCCAACCACCGAATACCGTTTCAACCGCTGCTCCTATCAGACTTCCCCCCACAGGTTCAATCGTTCCTAACGCGGCGCCAGCGAGACCTTCTCCCATCGCTCTAACCGTGAAACCCGCCATTGGGCCACGGCGCAAGCCGCACAACGCCCTCATGGACGTCTATAATCGGCTTTCTCAAGAAGCTTCGGGTCTTGTATTGCGTGCTTGAGACCGGCGTTATATATGCGCCGGGAGGGGGGAGGAATCATGCATATTGCAGTCACGGGTGCACATGGCGTAGGGAAGACGACATTCATCGAGGATTTCACTACCGTTCATCGCAGCTATGAAAGCGTGGCGGAGCCCTATTGGCTTCTTGAGCAGCAAGGGGTTGCGTTTTCCAATGGAGCAACGATACCTGATCTTGAAAAGCAGCTCACTGAAAGCTGCAAGCTGATCCTGGAGTATGCTCATGGCCGCGACGTGATCTTTGACCGCTGCCCACTCGATTTTCTCGCCTATTTGGAGGTTGTCAGCGCCCGTGAGGGCTTTGAATGGCTGCCGGGCGGCCGTGAACTGGCCAATATCAGCAAAGCGCTCGCCGTGCTTGATGTGGTCATTTTTGTCCCCCTCACATCTCCTGATGATATTCCCATCCAAATCGAATTTCCCCGATTGCGGAAGCGCGTAGACCGGCGCCTCAAGACCATGCTTCGCGAAGATGATCTTGGACTATTGCACAACGGACCGCGTATTATCGAGGTTCTGGGTTTTCGGGCTCAACGCGTGGCGATGGCAGACTCGCTCCTTGGATCTGCATAAGCCCTTAAAACGTTCGCTCCAGCAGCTTTTGAAGCCGGAAATGTCGGCTTTATGCCAATTTTTCTTGACAGCCCGGACAGTCTCTTCCCCCGGCAGGAACTGTTGCGAAACAGGCGCGAGGGTCAATGCGGCCATAAGGGATAGCGCACAATGCGCCGCCTATACAAAATCTCTATGGGCGTATGGCAAATCCATACATTGGCGATACGCGACGGGGCGTAATCTTGGGCTGTCTCCCCTGTTGTGAGCCAACCATCATGCCTTCCCCCATTCCTCTGCCTTCCCTCTTCACCTTTCCCCTGACCGTTGACGCCGATCTGAGCGCCATGCACGCCCTGGACCCCGACGAACCGGTATGTGCCGACAAATCGTCGAAAACAATATCGCCCCGGCCGGGCCATACCCGACCGGGGCAGAGATATTTAGGACAGCACCACGATCACGACGCGCCGGTTGGCTGATCGGCCTGTGGCGGTGGTGTTGGGGGCGACCGGCTGCTCCGACCCGTAGGAGATCGACGCCATCCGGTTGAGCGCAATGCCCTGGCTATTGAGGAAGCGGCGCACGCTGTCGGCGCGTTCCTCACCCAGGCGGTAGTTGATGGCATCGGTGCCGGTCGAATCCGTATAGCCCTGGATTTCCAGATAGACGTTTTTGTTGTCGGCCTTCAGCTTGTCGGCCAGTTGCGCCAGACGCCCCTTGGCGTCGTCGGACAGAACCGCCTTGCCCGTGTCGAATTTGATGGAATCGTCGCTCAATACGACGGAATAGACGAACTTGCCCTCGGCCAGCTTGCCTGCGGCCGTGGCGCGGTCGAGCGCGTCCTGGGTGGTCTTGTCAAGCTGCGACAGGTGCGCGTCGTGCTGATCGACGCGACTGCTTACCGTGGCGACCTTATCGTCAACATAGCGGTGGCTGGCGCAGCCCGACAGGACAAGCATGACAGGAAGCGCCACAAACAGCGCGCGGGATTTAAAGTCAGTCATCGAAACCTCTTCGTTCTCGAATCCGCCGTCACCCCAGTCGTGCGGTTCCCATTGAAACGACAAATAAGGACCGAAAAAAGGCGATTGCGCCACGGCTGTCATGATCGCGACGGCGGAGATGGCGTTAACTGAGCCGCAGGCCTGTGACCGACTACCGCCCCCTTAAGCCCTCAACGCCTTAAGCACCCTGAGCCAGCAAGGCCTTGAAATCCTTTTCGTCGCGCAAGGCCCACGCATCGAGGAACATGCGGAACTGATACCATCCGTAGGCGGCGGGATTGCTCCCCAGCTTTTCGTAATTGTCCTGGAAATAGGCGATCCGGTCCTGGCCATCCGGCACGGGATTGGGCAGATTCGATTCGACCACCGCCACCGCCGCCATCAGGCGTTCGATACGCGCCCGCCCGCCGGGCTGGCCCAGCCAGAACGCCACGGCCACACGGTTGGCGTGGACTTCGCCGTCATACAGCCGCCCCCCGTTACGCAGAGTGTTGCGCTTGGCGTCCACGAAGTGAGACATCTCATGCGGCACCAGAAAGGCGTTGAAAACTTCGCCAAAGAACAGACCCGGCGCCATCGGAGGAATCGGCCCCAGCAGCGAGGCGATGAAGCCCTGAAAATCAGGCGGGCACTGCACCCACGCCGCCGTATGCACCTCGGTGCCGTCCGGCGTGATCCAGGACAGTTCCGGGGTAAACGACACCACAACCTTGGGCGTGGCGAACCCTTTCACCAGATCGCCCGCGCTCACCATGAACTGAGCGACGATCTGTTCGACCGCCGACTGGATGGCGGCCACCGCCGCGGCGTCGTCCGCCCGCGCCGACGTCGCAATCAGGGCCGTCAGGCCGGATAGAAATATGCGCCGATCCATTTAGATGCCTTCCTTGAATGACCCGTTCACTGAAATATAACAACGATATAATTAAAGTCATTGCCTAAATGGAACTTTTTCCACCCACGGCTGCGGGGCCGCACTGCGCTTCGCCACCTGTGATTATATTGCAAGGATTTGCAAAGATTTGCAAAGACCTACAAAACACGCAAAATTTTCCTATATATTTGATTTAAAGCCATATTTTCGCACTTTTTGCTTTACCTTTACGTGAACTATGTCATAACTATTGCAAAATATAACAACGGTATTTGAGATGCGTCACACAGGGTTAGAACTATTGTCTCCTCGCCCCCCCTCCGGCCAACCCGGTGCGGGCGGCCTCCCCTTACAACGTCCCGTCCGCAGGTCGCGTGTCCTGGTGGTGGACGACAACGAAGCCTCCGCCACCACGCTTGGCTGGGCCATGGAAGACTATGGCCATGAGGTCAGAAGCTGCTTCAATGGTGCCGAAGCGGTCGCGATGGCGAAGACATTCAAACCGGATGTCATTCTTATGGACCTCGCCATGCCGGTCATGGACGGCCTGGATGCCTGCCGGCACATTCGCGCCGACGACAGCCTGGGGCGATGCCTGATCATTGCACAAACGGCGTGGAGCAGTCCCGAATCGCGCGATGACACCCGGGCCGCCGGCTTCGATGTCCATCTGGTCAAGCCGTTGGACATCGAACAGGTCAACGGATTGGTCGAGGCGTTCCGGGTCAACTCAGCCCCCCTCGCCTGATTGCGCAAGGATGCCGCCTCCGTTATACTGCGTCGCATCTAACATCGCGATTGCACCTACGCGAAAGCGTGCGACAGCGATCCGGAATATTGAGCAACGGGGACAGGCGTCATGCCTTCAAAACCTTGGTTTCGGCCTAAGCGCTATGGATATGGTTCCGGGCTGCCCATAGCTTGGCAAGGCTGGGTTGTTCTGCTGGTGTACCTGCTGGTCGTCATTGGCGCCGGCGCAGGACTGCCCATGATCATTCCCAACCCCGCGATTTTCACCGTCGCAACCTTGGTCGTCATCGTGATCTCCTCCGTGATATTGGGGATCATCTGTGCAAAGACGACCGACGGCGGCTGGCGGTGGCGCGGAGAATAGGCCCGCGAAGCTCCCCTCATTGTAGCGGCTCCGCCTGTCGCGGCCCGAACCGCAAACCGGCCACCAGGCCGGCACCGATCACATAGACGGCAATGACCGATAGCCAGATCGCGCCCGGCCATCGGCTGCGGACGACAAAATAGACGCTGGAAAAGACCAGCGGCGCGACGATGGAGGCCAGGCTCACCACCGAAGCCAGCACGCCCTGAAACTGGCCCTGCTGCGCGTCGCTGACCTGACGGCTGGCCAGGGCCTGCAAGGCCGGCATACCGATGCCGCCCATGGCGAAAACCGGCATGACCGCAAACACCATCCAGCCCTGCCTGGCAAACGCCATGACCAGCAAGGCCACACATGTCCCGGCCACGCCGGTCAGTATGGTTACGCGTTCGCCCAGACGCGACACCGCCAGCCCCGGCAATACGGCCTGGGCCAAGGTCTGGCAGACACCGAACGTCCCCAGTGACAGGCCGATCCACAGCCCGTTCCAGTGGAAGACATCGCTGCCCCACAGGGCCCAGCTGGTGCCATAGGCTTCGCCCGTGGCGCTGAAGACAAAGAAGACGAGGATAAGCGGCAACAGGCCCGTCATCGACAACGCCCAACGCAGCGGCCGGAACGGATTGAGCGCCGCCAGATCGAAGGGCTGAGCGGCCAGCTCACGGCTTGGGACGCGGGATTCGGGCAACAAAAAGAGCGCCAGCAACAGATTGCCGCCATTGAGGACCGCCGCCGCAATAAAGGGCAGCCGCACCCACTGGTCGCCGAGCAATCCCCCCAGGACCGGCCCGATTATGAACCCCATGCCGAACATGGCGTTGATCAGCCCGAAACGGCGGGCGCGCGTGTCTTCGGGCGACACGTCGGTGACATAGGCCGCCGCCACGGACATGTTGGCGCTGGTCAGACCGGCGATGGCCCGCCCCAGAAACAGCATCCAGAGATGGGGCGCGAACGCCAGGAACAGGTAGTTGACCGCCGCTCCCGCCAGCGAGATCAGAAGCACCGGGCGGCGGCCGATCCGGTCGCTAAGCGCCCCCAGCACGGGGGCGAAGAGGAATTGCATCACCGCATAAAGGGCGGTCATGACGCCGATATAGGCGGCGACATTGGCGGCGTGGGTGACGTCCCGCAACAGGGACGGCAGAATGGGAAAGATGAGGCCGATGCCAACGGCATCGAGGACAATGGCGGTAAAGATAACGACAAGAGGTTTGCGCATGGCGTGTCCCGGTCAAGGCAAGCGCCGACGCCACACGGACGCCAACGGCTTGCGGTTAGCCTGACGGATGTCAGGCGGGCTGTGCTTGGAGAACGCTGGCCAGCCATGGCTTTCGCGCATGGGTGGGTGTGCTTGACCGCCTGGACGTAAATTCGTCCACCTGTTTACTCCGCCAACGGGCAGCTCAAGGGAAGCAGTCGCTTTTCGCGATAACCGCCCCTTACGCCACATGACAATGCACGGCAAGTCTTTTTGAAAACCGCATCCCGCATCACGGCCCGGCGCGCCTATCCCGCCATCCTAGCAGAACGAAAATGATGATCGCTGACATGACGGTGATGATAACGAGCCCGTTGCTCAACTGCTGAAAGGCGACGAAATAGCTGTCGTGGAATTGGGATGCGGTGAGCCTGGGCAAGACGGCGGAGGCCCCGCGCACATCGCCTATCGCCAATCTTTGCGAAGCCACCGCCAATTCATCGCCCGGCTGGGAGGTCAGGGCCGATAGCCGCGCTTTTGTCAGGCTGGACAGGATGGCATTGACGATAACCAGCGCGACGCCTTCGCCCGCCACCCGCGTCGTACTGAAAATTCCGGTCGCCATGCCGGCGCGTTCCTTAGGCACCACGCTTACGGAAAGCCCATCCATAAGCCCCCAGGGCAGACCCGTTCCAATGCCGATGACAAGCATCGGAAGGACCACGGCCGCGCCATTGGACGCCGGATCGACACGGCCGAGCCAGAACAGCCCGACAGCCGCCAGTAAAAGGCCGGCGCCGGACAAAATGCCCGCCGAAACCCAGCGAACAAGGTAAGAGGCCAAAAGCGGCACGACCAGCATCGGCGCGGACAGGGCAATCAGCCGCAGGCCCGCACCAATCTCATCAAGTCCGCCGACGCCGATGAAGCGCAGTGGCAGCAGGACCAGTAGGACGACATAGCAATAGCAGGTGGCAATGGGCAGAACCTGCACGCCGACAAAGCGGGGATAGCGAAAAAGAGACAGGTCGAGCATCGGCCGCGCCGACCGTGTTTCGATGACGATGAACGCAGCCAACATGGCGGCCGCACCGATCAGCGAGGCCACGACAATCGGATGGCGCCACCCGACCTCCGGCGCTTCGATGACGCCATAGGTGAAAAGCGTCAGCATGGCCGTGAAGGTCAGTGCGCCGGAACGGTCGAGGCCGGTTGCGTCAGGGTCGCGGCTCTCCCCCATGCCCCCGGCGGTCAGAAGCAGCGAAAGCACGCCTATGACCGTTCCCGACAGAAATATCGCCCGCCAGCCAAAGGACGCGATCAGAAAACCGGCCAGAAGCGGACCGAAGGCCAGCCCCAGGCCGAAGGTTGTGCCCAGAAGGCTGAACGCCCGCGTCCGCGCCGGCCCCTCGAAGGCTTGCGCCAGCCCCGCCGTTCCGCCGGCGAGCGCGGCCGCCGCCGCAAAGCCTTGTACCGCGCGCAGGAGGTCGAGGACAAGGATGGAGGGGGCAAAACTCAAGGCAAGCGAAACAACCGCGAACGCGACGATACCCGTCACGAAAAGCCGTTTGCGGCCGAACTGGTCGGCCAACGCCCCGGCCGCCATGAGCGAACTGCCGAAGGTAAGCATGAAGGCATTGGTGATCCAATTCAGCGCCGACGGGCTGCCGCCGAGATCCGCACCAATGGCCGGTGTCGCCACCGCGCCGCCTGAAAAACTGAGGGGCAGCACAAGCGCCGCCAGGCAGACCGCCATCAGGATCGGCACCTTGCCGGTTTGGGTGTCAACTCTGGCAGGGGGCATGCCGGATCTCTCTTTGGCTGGCTGCGGAAAAAGCGACGCAGAGACTTAAATCCCGCCGCACGCCGGACATATCGCGGAATAGGACGACGATAAACGACCCGCGCTTCCCTTGATTACGGAGAAAAAGTCTTCAATATAAGGACATGGACAGTTTGAGCGGCATAATGGCCTTCGTGCAGGCAGCCGAGCATCTGAGTTTCGTGGCCGCTGGCCGCGCGCTCGGTATATCCGCCTCCGCGGTCGGCAAAAGCATAGCGAAATTGGAGGACACGGTCGGCGCGCGGCTCCTTCACCGCACGACCAGACGCGTGTCGCTGACCGAGGAAGGGGCGGCCTTCTACGCGCGCTGCCGCCGTATTCTCGACGACCTGCGCGATGCCGAGGCCATGGTGTCGGAGGCGACGGGCACGCCACGCGGTCGGCTCCGCGTCAGCGTACCGACGATTGGCTACCGCTTCCTGCTGCCCATAATCCCGGCGTTTCGGCAACGCTATCCCGACATCGAACTGGACATCGACTTCAATGATCGTCTCGTCGATGTGGTCGAAGACGGGCTGGATGCCGTGATCCGCAGCGGCCCCCTGACGGATTCAAGCCTGATGTCGCGACGCCTCGGGCCCTTCTGCTTCGTCCTGTGCGCAGCCCCCGCCTATCTGGAGCGCCACGGCATCCCGCAATCGCCACGCGATCTGGAAATGCACGATTGCCTGCGCTTTCGTTTCCCGACGTCGGGCAAGCTCCAGACGTGGCAGCTCACGCAGGCGGATGGGGTCGATCCCTTCCGGCGTCCATCGCCCTTGACCTGCAACAACATGGAGGCCTTGCGTGGGGCGGCGATTTCCGGGTTAGGCATCGCCTATATGCCGGACTTCCTGGCGCGCGAGGCCGTGGACGCCGGCCTGCTTCGCACGGTGCTTGACGGCTATTTGGCCGAGCCCGGGCAATTCAGCATTCTGTGGCCATCCAACCGTCTCGTCTCGCCCCGCTTGCGCGTATTTATCGACCACATGACGGAAACGTTGTTTCGCAAGACCTGAATAGACCCGACATCAGATGGGGCTGGCCTGCAATTTGTCCCGCCAATGGGCCGCCAAATCCTTCAAAGCCGAGGCGCGCATATATGGCGACGTGTCGTCGTCGAGCGTTTCCAGAACCTCGAAGCTGAATTGTGCCTCGCCATGGTTGTTCCAGGCCTCGAGCAGGTCCTTTCTAAGATGTGTCCCTCGCCGAAGCTCGAACCACAACCGGGTCTGGATCGTCGCGATGTCGGCCCATTGCCCCACCCAAATTTCACCGGACGCCGCACAGCGCACCGCATAAACGCCGCCCACGACCTTGCGTTCCTTGTAAGCCGCCACGGCCGCCTTGCGCGCTTCGCCCTTCATGTCGCCATACCTTTTCAACCCGTTTGCGCTGCGATGGATATCGCCTCGGCGGCCAAAAGACCGCCCGCTCCTAATATTACACGGGTAATATTGACGCAAGTATTTTATCCGGGTATTAATCGGCATCAACCAAAGGTCTAAACCGCGTGTCCACCCTCGTTTCCAAACCCTGCACGGCCTTTGACGGCCATAAACGGCTGCTGTCCGGCCCGCTTGTCGACGTGGCGCTGGCCGTTAAAACCGCGACCGAAAGCGGCACACCACGCACGATCCTCGTCTTTGACGATGCGACGGGCGGCGTCGTCGATCTCGACCTGAGGGGGACCAAGGCCGACATCGTCGAGCGGTTGTCCCAGGCGCCTCAGACGGTCGCCGGGCGCTATCGGCCGGACACGGCGACCACCCCCGAAAAAATGGATGAGACCTCCGAACCGAGAGGCCGGGGACGGCCTAGGCTCGGTGTCGTCGCGCGCGAAATCACGCTGCTGCCGCGGCAATGGGAATGGCTGGCCGCTCAGCCCGGTGGGGCCTCCGCCGTCCTGAGGCGGCTGGTGGATGAGGCGCGGCGAAATGGCGGGACGCGGCAACAAAAACGGGCCGCCCAGGACGCCGCCTATCAGTTCATGCTGGCCATCGCCGGTGATTTTCCGGGCTATGAGGAGGCGACGCGCGCCCTTTTCGCCGACGATCGCCCAAAGCTTCAGCACTGCATAGCCGATTGGCCGGAAGACGTCCGGTCGCACGTCCTGCGCCTGGCCACCCCGCACAGCGGCGATTGAAAGACATACACCCATGACGATCACGACAACCAACGGCATCGATCTGGCCTATGACAGTTTCGGCCAGGCGGACGCCCAACCCATTCTGCTGATCGCCGGATTGGGCACCCAGAGGATCCGCTGGACGGAGCCGTTCTGCCAAGAATTGGCGGCACGGGGCTATCGCGTGATCCGTTTCGATAACCGCGACACGGGCGGCTCGACCCATTTCCGCCATTGCCCGCCCCTGGATTTCGGCGCGCTGGCGGCGTCACTGATGGCGGGCAAGCGACCAGACGTGCCCTATACGCTCCACGACATGGCCGCGGATGCCATCGGCCTGCTCGACGGTCTGGCTATTGACCGGGCGCATGTCGTCGGGCGCTCAATGGGCGGGATGATCGCACAGATTATGGCGAGCGAGTATCCGGATCGCGTGCTGTCCCTGACGTCGATCATGTCGAGCACCGGCAATCCGGCCCTGCCCCAGGCCGCGCCGGACGCCATGGCCATGATGATGCGCCCCGCGCCCGATCCCTTCGCGGACGAGGCCGGATTCCTGTCGCATAGCCTGGCCTTCGCGCGCCGTATCGCCGGCACAGGCCAACCCTTTGACGATGCGGCGCATCGCCGTCTCGTTCTGGAAGAGGTCGCTCGCGCCTACGATCCCGGCGGCACCGGGCGCCAGGTCGGCGCAATGGCCGTGACGGGCGACCGGCGGGCACGTCTGGCAACCGTCACGGCGCCAACCCTGGTCATCCACGGCGCGGAGGACCCGCTCTTCCCGCCCGCCTGCGGTCAGGATACCGCCGCCGCGATCCCGAACGCCGAACTTATGGTGATCGACGGCATGGGCCATGATTTGCCGCCGGCTCTGTATCGACAGGTTGCCGAGGCGATTGACCGAACGGCGCGCCGGGCAGCGACAGGCTGAATAGACACTCGCGGGCGTTTGAGGGAGCGAGTTGGCAGGTTGCCACAGCTCGTCTTGTCGCATGCTACTGGCGCCAAACGACGAGGATATGTGAGGGTTAACAGCGCTAAAAACCCTGAAATTTGGGATCTTCGCCCCCGAACAAGCCTATGTTCGACCGCCCTCGGGTGAGGCCTCCAAGCGTAACACTGGCAAACAAATCCTTTCAATCGTAGCCACGGCGACTTCCATTGCGTCAGTGACTTCGTTTACCTCACCCGCTGGGGGCTTGAGCGCATACATTCCACGCTTTAGTTTTTTCGTAAACTCAGCATCTGTGCCCTCGTAGTCCACATAGCATTCCACATCCACCTGCACGACCCGAAATTGATGGATCAACTTCTCAATGGCCTGCTCTAAATTCTCACTAAATAGCGCACGAGCCATTGGAAGACACTGGTCAAGCGCCTCGCGTTCCTCCTTAGTGCGATTAATCCTGTTGTAAAAAGCCTGGGCAGTCACCAACCGCTTTTGTCGCGGAGCTGTCTGCGCTGCCCAACCTTCCTTTTCTTTCATCTGCTCTCCAGCAGCGAGTAGTTCGTGCTCGGATATCATTGCATGACGTACTTCCGCCAGTGCACGCCGCCCCTTGTATGCCGCTGTTAGAATTCGCTCCGCCTGATCTAACCTGCGCTCTGCCACTTTCTGCCTGCGCCAAGCATTAAACGTGTCTGCGCCCTTGTTTGCTGCCCACACAACGGCAACGACACCTCCGATGGTGCCAATGCCTTGCAGCATAGTGCCTGTTGCAGCCCAGTCGATTGAAGAACTACAAATTGCGAATTTCATAAGCATCCTCATTACCCAAATCCTGCCAGATCACAAAAACTTACCTGAACTTGCAAAAATACGATACGCAATTGATGAATTACAGACGCGCCTTACGCTCCTGATTGCAACAATCTGTCCCCAGATCAAAAACCGATCTTCACCCCCGTCTCCGGTTTGACGCGGCTCTCTTCGCGCAGGCGCTCCAGTATCGCCTGGGCGTCCGCCGCCGGGACGTGACGTAGTTGGCGCGCCACCACTGCGAAATCACCGGGCGTGAGGTTGCGCAAGGCGGTAAGCCCCGCCGGGGCCGCCATGCCGAAGAAACGTTCAAAGGCGCGCCGCAGACGCTCCGGCCCCAGGGGCCGCAGGTCGAGCTTGAACACAAACCGGCGCAGCGTCGCCGGGTCCAGTTGCCCTGGATGGTTGGTCGCCGCCACGACCGGCAACGGGTGCCGGTCAAGCCAGGTCAGCATCTCGTTCACCTGGCCCACCTCCCATGACGTGCGCGCCCGCGTGCGGTCGAACAACAACGAATCCGCTTCGTCGAACAGGAGCACGCCGCCCTGACGCCGCGCCTCCTGGAACGCCTCGGCGATCTGTTGTTCGGTTTCCCCGACCCATTTGGACAATAGATCTGACGCCCGTCGCACCAATAGCGGCCGGTCGAGGATATGCGCCAGATGGTGGGCCAGGGCCGTCTTGCCCGTGCCCGGCGGTCCGGTCAGCAGCAGGGATACGTCAAGCGCCTCCAGGTTTCCAAACGCCCCGAACAGGGCATCGAGCGGCCGGTCGGCTTCGTAAAGCGTCAGGTCGAGCGCCCCCGGCCCTTCCGGAGGCAACTCCCCACGGCGCAAGGCGCGCACCAACGATGTCGCCGCGCGGGCGCCGCAATCCCCTTCGCCCGCCAGCCGCCCCGCCCGCATGGCGACGCGCAGAACGCTGGCCGTTTCCGGGGCCTGATCGACCAATTGACCGATAGCCGCGCCGGGCTGGCCGCCCTCATCCCCGGCAATACGCGCCAGAATACGGTGCGCCACCCGGCGCGGCGGCAGGTCGAGCCGCAGGATAAAGCTCATCCGGCGCAATATGGCCGGGTCGAGATTGCCCACGGCATTGGTCACCCAGATAACCGGGGCCGCATTGGTTTCGAGGAGACGGTTGAGAAACACCTTGCTGCCTTCGCGTCCGGAGAACCAGTCCCCCTCCGAGCGACGCACACCGCCGATCAGGTCCTCCATCTCATCGAACAGGACAACGGCCCCGCTGCGGTCGCCTAGCACACGTTGCGCCAACTGAAACGCCAGGACGCGGTCGTGGCGCGTCGGTTCTTCGCCGTCGTCATCGGCTTCGCCCACGGCATGCAGCGGACATCCCGCCGCCGCCGCCAGGACGCGCGCCAGCTCGGTCTTGCCCGTGCCGGGCGGTCCATGGATGAGGATATTCACCCCGGGCGCGCTTTCGCGTTTGGCGCCGTCCAGAAGCCGGACCAAGAACGGTACGTCAGCGACATGGGCAAAGTCGCTCAGATCGAGGCGCGTCTCCTGGCGCGGACCGGTCAGGGCTTCGCCCAGCGTCTCGGGCGCCGGATCGCGGTCGAGCACACGCGCCAGCGGCCAGCGGATATCGATGGGCCCGTCATGTCGCGTCCGGGCCGAAAAGGCGACCAGCCCCAGCTTCAAAACCTCGCTGCGCCGGACGTGGCGCGCGGCATCGGCCGCATCGGCGCCGGCCAGTTCACCCAGCACCGCCGGCAGGTCGCGCACATGCGGCCCCATCACGCACAGAAGGTCGGCCAGACGCGGCAGCCGGTCGCAGGCGATCATCAGGGTCAGCAAACGCGCATCGAACGGCGCGAAATGCAGCAGCCGCCCCAGTTCGTCGGCCAGCTCAAGCACAGCCGGGCGCGGCGCGTTGTTTGCCGGCGCGGCCTCAAGGCTGGCCAGGAAGGTCTTCCAGCCCGGCTTCTTGTCCGCGATGGTCTCGTCCCCCAACACCCACTGAGCATTGAGCCCGGCCCACGCTATCAGTTGGTTTGCCGGTACAGATTTTGGCGCGATGTCGCGTGCGATGCGGAGCATGACGCTCCGGACGATCGAGTGTTCGTTCATTGTCGTATCTTCGTATTGGCTTGACGCAGACGCACGCACGGCGGCGCACGTCTGACGTGGGGCTATTCATATGTTTGGGAACCTGAGCACGGGACCGCACCTGTGGGCCGGCAGTCAGCCGCCTCATAAGTGTACGGTCTGGCGCGCGTGCGGTGGTGGCGTTCCCGCCCCGCCGCGGCGCCGGACGGGCGCTTAGACGAAAGGCAGGATCGCGGCGGGCTTCATGCCCCGGCAGCTATTCGATCCTATCAATCCATACTCTCCATATGGCCGCGATTGGCGCGGCACGATGCGGGCTATAGTTAATTTTGAAACCAGACGCAAGGCGGCAAGCCCCAATGCAACCCAAACACAACCAAGCGTGGCATGATGGCCACACCCGCCCCCCGCTACCGTACCGAAAAGACTTGCCGCGCCAACCCGGACACCTCTAAAGTAAGACGGGGGCATATAGATTAAGGCCAGACCATGCTGAAAAAGACACTTTCCATGACCACCGATTTTCTGAGCAGCGAAGCGGCGGGCGGTATAGTGCTTATGGCGGTCGCGGTCGTCGCCCTCGTGGTCGCCAATTCGCCCCTGGCCGACACCTATTTCCACACGCTCCACCTGTATGTCGGCGGCCTCAGCGTGCTGCACTGGATCAATGACGGCCTGATGGCGATCTTCTTCCTGCTCGTCGGCCTGGAAATCAAACGCGAAGTCCTGACCGGCGAACTGGCCACCTGGTCGCAACGCGCCCTGCCCGGCATCGCGGCCCTGGGCGGCGTCGTCGTGCCGGCGGGCGTCTATCTGCTGTTCAACCTGTCCCACCCCGAAAGCGTCAAGGGCTGGGCCATACCGGCGGCAACCGACATCGCCTTTGCGCTCGGCGTCCTGGCCCTGCTGGGCTCGCGCGTGCCCGCCTCTTTGAAGATATTCCTGACCGCGCTCGCCATTATCGACGATCTGGCGGCCGTCATCATCATCGCCCTGTTCTACACGGCGCAGCTCAATCTGCTCATGCTGGGCGCCGCGCTCGCCGGGTTGCTGGTTCTGTTCGTGTTCAACCGTCTGAAGGTCAAGGCGGTCTGGCTCTACCTGCTGGTCGGGGCCGTCATCTGGTTTTTCACCTTCAAATCCGGCATCCACGCCACCCTGGCCGGCGTGGCCGTGGCACTGTTCATTCCGCTGAATACCCATAAGGCGGCGGGCGATGACCACCATTCGCCCCTGATCCGGCTGGAACACGCCCTGCATAAGCCGGTCGCCTTCCTGATCGTACCCATATTCGGCTTTGCCAATGCCGGTGTCGCCCTGGGCGGGTTCAAGCCGGAAAGCCTGCTCGACCCCGTGCCTCTGGGCGTGGGCTTAGGCCTATTCGTGGGCAAGCAGTTGGGCGTGTTCGCCGCCTCGACCCTGGCCATCAAGACCGGCCTGGCCCGGATGCCAAAGGACACGGGCTGGCTGCAACTCTACGGCCTGGCCATACTGACCGGCATCGGCTTCACCATGAGCCTGTTTATCGGCGGCCTGGCCTTCGCCACCGCGCCCGTGCTTCAGGACGAGGTGAAGATCGGCGTGCTGATCGGCTCCACCCTTTCCGGCGTCATCGGCTATCTGCTGCTGCGCGCCGTCAAGGGTCCGAAAGCGGAATAGCTCCTCCCAAAAATAAGGCACGACTATTGAGGGCCGTTCCAATATACTCTATCTATGGATGTGTCTTTTTTAGGGTAAGGGGATAAGATGATTGGGGCTATTTTTGCGGTCACCTTGCTTGGGCTGAGCGACCGCCCCGCCGTATTGGTGGGTGAAACCGGGCAAGACTATTATAAGCAAAAATTCGAAAGCTATTTGAGCCTTGACGGCATCACGGTCCGGCGCAAATACATTTTTGGTGAATGCCCCGATGTGACATATAGGTCGGCCGGTTACGACATCATTTCCGATCCCAACTACCACACGTCCGTCGATTTTTTCTCGAAGGAACGCATGGCCAGCAAGCCTGAGGACGTCCAGATCATCGTCGCCGAACGGGTTGACGTGACCGGATGCGGGAAATCCCATCGTTTAAATTTCACGGCCTGGCACGACCGCAATAACCTTCTGCCGAATATGGCTTTTTCGACGGACGGCACAACGATCGCATCTCAGCAAGCCCGGCAAGACGCCGACATGATCGCCTTCAATCTGGTTCAAAAGGTGCGGCGCGCGACACCAACCCGTGACACATGCGATATGGTTCCGATTGTCTACAACACGAAGGTAGAACAGGCGCCCAAGGACGATGGCCGCTGGACGGAGATATGGTCCACCGCCTATTGCGAGGTGCGCCACGACGTCAGGATAAGCTTCACCCCCGTGAACGGCGTCGTCCAAGTCAAAGGCGTGGTTATCAACTAAGGGCGCAAAAAAAAGCGTGCAGACGGCAAAAGGCGCGGGCAGCAGCCTGATCATCCGCGAAGGCCCCGCCATGTTGCTGATGGCCACGGGAACCGAAACGCGGCACGGGTTTGCGCTTATTCTGCACCGTAAGGACAGCCCGCCCACCACCCTGGTACACGACTGGATGCCCAAGGGCCTCTGCCCCCCCCTAGCGGCCTATTCCGTTCAATAGCTAATCGCCCACGCTTGACATGGGGGCGCTTGACAGGGGGGCGCTTGAAATAGGCCGCTTGACAGGGCCCGCGCCGATATGCATACTGTGCGATATACAGTGTATGTAACACACTATACGGGACCAAGTATCATGGAGTCTGAGAGCGACCTCTACGAAAGCCTGCGCGCCGAGCTGCGGCGTGGCTCGCTCAGCCTGGCCGTTCTGGCCCGTCTGCGTGTGGAACGCTACGGCTACACCCTGCGTCAGGCCCTGGCCGACGACGGCTTGGATATGGAGGAAAGCACCCTCTATCCGTTGCTGCGGCGGCTGGAATCTCAGGGGCTTCTGGTCAGCGAATGGCGCGAAGAGGAAAAGCGCAAGAAGCGGTTTTACGTCCTGTCGCCCGCCGGCGAGATCATGTTGGCGCGGCTGGTTCAGGAATGGCGGGCGATCAGCGCATCGCTGGAAAAGATTACGGGAAGCCCGGGCGACGCGCCTTCAATTTAACCCAAAAAATTGAAGGCGATAGGCGGAAAAACCTAAAACATTGAGTGGGCAGGAGGCTCAGATGGACATGTTGGAAGACTATCTGCGGGCGGTGTCGCGGTTATTGCCGCGCGCAAAACGCGAAGATATTATCGCCGAATTGCGCGACGAAATCCTGACACGGATCGAAGCGCGCGAAAGCGAGCTGGGGCGGTCGCTCACCCCGGACGAAACCGAAGCGCTGCTGCGTGAATTCGGCCACCCCATCGTCGTGGCGGCGCGCTATCGCGATGAACCGCAATATAGCGTGGGCACGGCCCTCTACCCCTACTGGATCTTCGCGGTGCGCTTCGCCGTGATCCTTGAGGTGGCGATTTCCGTTCTGGTCTTCTTCGGCCGCGTCATCGGCGGGGCCAATCCGGGCGAAGCCTTAGGCACCGCCATCGGCTCCGGCATTACCGGCATGATGACCCTGATCGGCTTCGCCACCGTGGCGGCGTGGATCATCGAACGCAAGGGCATCACCATCGACTATTTTAACACCTGGCGCGTGCGCGACCTGCGTTTCCTCGACTTTGCCGCCTGGGACTGGACCGACGTCAGCGAATGGCTGGCTCCCAAAACCCACCGCGACCGCCGTGCCGATCGCCGCGACCACAGCTATGACTACGCCTATGACTATCGCCCCTTCGCCTGGACCTATCGGCAATCGTCCGCCAGCCGGGGCGTCGCCGCCATCGTCATCGCCGTCGTCTTCATCCTGTGGTGGACGGGTGTGCTCAGCTTCGGACTGACGCCCATCCCCGTCGATTACGCCGCCATGCACGTCGATCCCGGCGCGCTGGCCCAGGTGGACTATCCGGCGCTTAAGGCCGCGCTCTACTGGCCGGTACTGGCCTATTTCCTGGTCCTGGCCGCCTTTGGCGCCGTCGTCCTGACCTATCCGCGCGGCGTGCGGGTGCGCGGCCTGTTCGACATGGCCATCGGCCTGTCGGAGCTCGGACTGGCGGCCTGGGTGTGGACCGCCTCCCCCATCGCGGCCGCCGTGCACATCGACAGCGGCCCCGCCCTGCTCACCCGGATTTCGGCCTTCTTCGAACACCCCATGCCGATCCCGCTCGAACTGGCCGCCACGGTCTTCCTTGTCCTGTTCGCCTTCATCGGCCTGTGCCGCGCCCTGGGCGGCCTGTGGGAACTGATCAGCGGCGCCCCGCGTTACTGGGGCGGATGCTGAGCCGCCAGCCAGGCCTGTACGCGAGCATAACCACGCTCCGCCGCGATTTCGGAAACGGACCAGCCCGATCTCCTGACGGTCGGGTCGGCGCCCGCCTTAAGCAGGACCAGCATATTGTCCTCACTGACATCGGCGTAAAATAGCGGCGTAGCGCCCTGCTCATTTTTCGCGTTCACATTCGCCCCGCGGTCGATCAGGTACTGGATAAAATCCGGTGTGCCGTCGGACGCGGCGCGGAACAGAAGGGTCGTGCCATCGGACCCGTCCAATGGCCAACGCTCATTCGGTGCCAGAGGCAGCAGCACGGGCCAGGGCACGCCTCGACGGCGGGCCTTCCGCTTATTCGTCTCTGCGCAGACAACGTATTTGCACGTTACCCCGGAACACATTTGGCGGAACTGAGATAAGCTTTCACTACTGCATCTCTTTCACCAGCCTCCGGAAGGCTATCTCGTACAAGCGCCTCAACTTCCTGTACCGCATTTTGGCATGTGCCAACAATCGCAACTTGGTAAGTCGGAGCCCCTTCGAGGCCAGGTCCCACCCCTACAGGTCCCCCTCGTATCTGCCTGGATGTCGCACTCCGAACTAGCGCACGTCGGAAGTCCGCATTCCTTTCTGAGCTGCGCTCGACGGCGAAGTTGACCTTGGAAAAAATCATTTGAGCCTCGTCGTTTCCGGTTGTCACGTCTTTTTTGTAACAACCTGCTGCTGAAACTGCCAACAAGGCGAGGATAAGTATTTTCATTAGATTACCTAAACATTACAGTCGTTTGTAATCATTTCAATCTGGATATCCGTTACTGCGTCACGACTTCCAAATACGCCATAATAACCCTCTCGTAACACGCCAGTCGTAACACCCGACGGAGATTGCCCAACTGATTTAAATACGAAGTCGGGGTGATAGTAGGATGTAACAGCGCTGGTCGCAAAATCTCCTCTATGTTCCCTTGCTTTTTCACGTGACAATCTACCGATTGTTGCCTGCCACAGTTTTTCCAGCTTGTGAAAGCAGATCGGCAATATAATACCAAACACGGGCATTCCTCATCGATTTCTGATAACCGAATCCCTAGTCTGGCCGCATCTGAGGAGCCCCATCATGTCGTATCAAGACGCCTATAGCCGGATCAGCAACGCTATTCCCGGCCATTACACCTTCGCTTTGGACCAGTATGACACGGCCATTGAATTCCTGCGCGACATGCGTCGCTACGAAGGCCTGTGCCGGTCCAAGAATTACGGCTTTCTGCCGCAACTCACCGAAGACGGCGAGACGCCCTTCAACGGCTTTAGCGTCACGGTCGAACGCCGCCCATTCGAAGGTCCGTTCGAAGCCCTGTCGATCCGGTCGCGCGTAATCCCGCGCGGGTAAGCCGTTCGGGGGGCACGGGCGCGACCACAATCCTGCATTGTTAGAGTCAAAGCCGGAAAAATTGCATTTTTTGCACGCTGCTTTTTTACGCAAGTCTACGTTTGGCAAAATAGTCTTTTTTGAAAACTATTCTAAATTTAACGAAATCGAATCATGAGCTTGATTTAATAACCAATTTCTTCACCTTAAAGGTGTAATGATGCCGCCGACATATCTTAGGGGCGGCGGCCGTGAGACAAAACACCTTGGCAACCATTGCGTGCCGGTTTGATGACGTGGCGACACGTCCGACCGGTTTCGTCTGGTTACGGATCATCCTTTCATTGAATATTGCCTTGTGGCATTCGGTCCTGGTCAGCGACGGCAACGGCTGGCTTCACTTCGAACTGCCCGGTGTGTTCGCTAACAACCCGTGTCCGGACATGGTCAATCTGTCCCTCTGGACGCTGCCGTTCGAACTGGCCTGTTATGTGATTTTGGTTCTGGTGCTGATGACGCGCAACGCGTTCGGCGGTCACGTCTTGACGGCCTTGATCGCAGGCTTGCAACTTATCCTTTTCCTGCCCTTTCTCGACAGCCTCCCCAATGAGGACATCTTGGGCCCGCAACTGAGCCTGTGCTTCCTCGTCGGCGCAGCGTTGTACATTCATCGTCGCCGCATCCCCTTCCACGGGTCGCTGGCCTTGGCCGCGCTGATCGCCACGGTGTTGTTGCTCGAACTGCCGGGCGGCATCTCGCTCGTGCCGCTGCCGGCCGCCTATCTGACCGTCTATATCGGCCTGTTGACGCCGCAACTGCCGAAGATACTGAAAACGGGCGACTATTCCTATGGCATCTATCTCTACAGCTTCCCGATCCAGCAGGCGGTCGCGAGCCAGGCCTGGGCGCACACCTGGTGGATCAACGCCCTGATCAGCCTGCCCCTGACGCTATTGGCGGCGGCCGCTTCCTATCATTTCCTGGAGCGCCACATGGCGGCGCTCAAACCCTATGTGCGACGGCTAGAAGACGGCCTGTTCCACCGGTCGAACCCGTTCAAGCGCTTGCGGCCCTGGCTGCGCCTGACGTCGCGGCGGCGGATACGGCACACACGCGTCGTTCGCAACACGGCCTGACAGCGCGCCTCGCCATCTATCGCGTGATCGCCTATCCTATGGCATAAAGCACCTGTACCGTCGCCAGGGGGGAGACATGCCAGAACTCGATATTGCCGACGCCATCGTCACCCGCCGGTTCGACCTGAAGGACGACCGTCATGTCGACATCTTCATCTGGGCGCCAAGCCTGAATGGGGCCGACACGTATGACTGTCACTACCGCATATCCGGCATAGGCCGCGGTTCGACACTCTTCGCCCGTGGCCTAGACGGCGTGCAAGCCCTGCATCTCGCCCTTATGGCCGTCGGCCACCGCCTCTATGCCTCCGCCGAGTATCAGGCGGGACATCTGACCTATCTGGGCCGTCGCGACCTGTGCCTGCCTCATGGACCGGGCGAACGCCCCGTCTTCAACGACCATGAAAAGGCCGATCTGCTCTGCGAGCCAGGCGACATTTGCGTGCTGGCCATGCCCGACCTGAGGTTTCCCTTCATCGCCCTGCCGGGTGAACAGGCGTATCGGCTCATCGAAAACCTCACCCGGATCGCCGACCAGATACCCGTCAATGCGCTGGCCCGAAAAAGACTATCCAATCTCCTGGATGGCATGAATGCGTACCAGAGATATTACGAAGCGGTCTGCCGCAACGCCGGCATGCCGCCCGCCTACGACACGGCGGACAGATAGCGCGATATCGCCCCACCTTCCCTTCGCACCACCGCCGGTCTAGCCTCGCCCAAAGGGGTGAGTCGCATGAAAACCGAGCGGGCCGTCGGGCCGGATATATTGCGCGGATTGGCCATATTACTGGTCATGAGCTGGCATTTTCCCGCGGTCGATTACCCGCCGCTGTTTCAGCACATCAAGGATTTTGGCTGGCTGGGCGTCGATGTCTTCTTCGTCCTCAGCGGCTTTCTCATCGGCTCGGAACTCCTGCGCCCCGTCGCGGGCGGCACCGCACCGGACCTGCGCGTCTTCTACATCAAACGCGCGTTTCGCATCCTGCCGGTCTTTTGGCTGATCCTGACGCTCTACGCCCTGTTTCCGATCCTGCGTGAACGCGAGGCGATGTCGCCGCTGTGGCGCTACCTCACCTTCACGCTCAATCTCGGCCTCGATGCCAAGACTTTCGGCACCTTCACCCACGCCTGGTCCCTGTGTGTCGAAGAACATTTCTATCTGGTCTTACCCGCGCTTGTCCTGGTCCTCAGGCGCTTTCGCACGCCATGGCCGGCGGTCGTGGCGGCCGTCGCCGTCCTGATCGGCGGCATGGTTTTGCGTCATGTCCTGTGGTCGGACTGGACAGCGACGAGTGGCGAACCCGTCAGCTTTTTCACCTCGATCTATTACCCCACCTATACCCGCCTCGATGGCCTGCTCATGGGGGTGTGTCTGGCGGCGGTGCGCCTGTTCTATGCCGATGCCTGGACCCGCTATGCCCGACCGGTCATCACCCTGCCGCTGGGCATAGTCTGTCTGGGCATCACCGGCTATCTCAACCAGATCGACGGCGTCATCCTGTCTGAGACGGGCAGTGTCGTCTTTTACCCGCTGTTTTCGCTGGGCGTGGCGCTTGTGCTATCGGCCATTCTGGACAGCGAACGCTTCGTCAAACCGGCGCGGTGGAGCGGCATCGGCTATATCGCCGCCATCTCCTACAGCCTCTATCTGTCGCACAAGATGGTCGTCCACCTCGATACCCTGTTCCTGCCAAAGGCCTGGATGACCGGCTGGTCACAGGTTGCCATCTACTATGTCACCAGCATCGCCGTCGCCAGCCTGCTCTACGTCGCCGTCGAGCGCCCCTTTATGGCCGCACGCGACCGGCTTCTCCGGCGTGGCAGGTGGGCATAAGCCCTTACGCGTTTCGGAAAGCGAGTTATACCAAAACTCATGACCTTCAACTCATGACGTTTTGGCCATGACGTATGGTAAAGGGCGACTGCCCGCCGCCGCTTATGCGGCGAGCCATGCGGCGTCTGAGCTGAAACAGCGAATACCAATGAAGCGGTTCTAAACCGCGCACATGGGTATTAAGCCAGCATATTGCGCTTGTGCGCCGGTAGTTTCTTGCGCCCCGGCTTGGGTGCGGGCGGCGGAGGCGGCGGTGGTAGAGGCGTCACAGCATCGGGTGCAGCCTCGGCGTCAGGCTGAGGCACCGGTTCGGCGGCGGCGGGAAGCGGCGCGCTGCCTGCCTTATCGGCGTCGTTGAGGGCTGCGGCCACCACAGCAGCCGGGCCTGTCTTTTTGCCAAAGGGCGACGGCGGCCGCCACGGCTTACCCTGCGGTCCGGGCATATATTGCGCTTCCAGTTGCCGGACATAGAGGGCCGAATCGGCGCGCGCCAGTTCTTCCTGAGCGGCGCGGATCATCCCCTTCACGTGGGCTTCGTCGGCCCAGAAGACGCGGAAACGATTGAGCGCTTCCCAGACGGCGATCATCTGTTCTTCGGCCGACATCGGCACCTTGACCTTGGCGGGCTTGTGCTCCGGAGGCTTTGGCGCTTCCGGCGCCGGCAGCGCCTTTTCCAGCGCGGCCACCGTCTTGCCCGGCTTGTCGACCAGGGCGATGACGTGCCCCAGGCGGTTGTGCACTTCTTCCTGGACCTGAGCAGCGCGCTCGATAATCTGAAGCCCGCGCGATTTCAGCGCCAGGTCCAGCTTGTGCCGGATGCTGTCATAGATGGCGTCCACCGACCGCTTCTTCGCCAGATCGAGCCGCTGCTGCGCATTGTTACGGCCGATATAGGCCCCGATCAGGGCAGCAACCACAATGGCGACGAACAGACCGATGCCGATATAGATGTAGATCGGATCGATATAGGACACATCCAGGTCCGAATAATACGGATCCTGAGGCGCGTCATGGAAGGTGCCATCGAAATCGGGCTCGGAAAACCAAAGGACCATGATCAGGCTCTTACCGGCGTGTCGGTGGGACGCGGCGGCGGCGTCCAGGCGGGCTGATCGATCAACTGGTTACGCGCGTCTTCCAAGGCGCCGGCCATGGTGCGCGTGCTTTTCCATTCGTCATGAAGGGCGTTGAGCGCCACGTACATGTTGGCGGCATGGCTGAGTTGCGGCGGCAAGGCGGCGGGTGGCGAGACAGCGGGGGCTGGCGCGACCTGGCCCACTGCGCCTCCAGGGACAGCGGACGCCACCACACCGGGGGCTAAATGTCCGTTGGGCACGTTGCTGACGGCGATATTGATGATGGTGCCGGAATTGTTGTCGCCAACGCCGATCGCGCCGGCGCCCGGCGGGGCATCGACCTCCTTCACGCCGGACAGCGCCTTATCGAGGGCCGAGGACATTTCGCGGATCGCCTTGCCGCACTCGCGCGACTTGCCGGTCAAGCTGTCGATCAGGCCGATGACATCGGGCGTCAGGGTGCCGGGGGTTTCATAGGCGCGATCCATGGCCCGGCGCGACGCCATTTCGACCAACCGAACACTTTTCACATGGGCGAAAAAGCCGTCCCACTGCCGCTTGCGCGTGGCGCGGTACACCATCAATCCGACCGCCACCATGATGACGATGAGAATCACCGCGCCGATCAGCGGCAGGTCATGATAGAAGATGGGATCGCTGGGGAAGTCGCTCGGCGCCTGAGTGGGCGCGTCAAAACCGTCATGCATTTTGAAACCCTCCCCCAATATGGCAACCCTGCCGGATGACCCGCCGAAAGGTTAACAAGCCGAAAGGTTAACAGATTGCCAAACCCGAGGGAAGCGCACAACGGCTAAATTGCGAACCCGCGCCGGAAAGATCAGCCTTCGACGCCATTTTGCGCCTTGAGCGCGGCGTCTTCGACACGGCGCAGCAGCTTCTTGAACTGCGTCACCTCTTCCGGCGAAAAATCGGCCAGCATGATCTTTTCGTATTCCGCCGCCGCCGGAGCGACATCGGCATACAGCCGCTCGCCCTCATGGGTCAGAATCAGGTGGTGCGACCGGCCGTCATGTTCGTGCGGGGCGCGCGTGATCAGGCGGCGTTTGGCCAGGCTCTGGGCCGCGCGCGAAATCGTCACCTTATCCATGCCACCGCGCTTGACCAGCGCCTGCTGCGTGGACGGACCGTCTTCGCGCAGAATGAAGATCAGCCGCCATTCCGGGATTTTGAGCCCGTACAGACTCTCATAGGCTGTCGCAATCAGTGTGCTGACCGCGTTTGAAGCCACGGCCAGCCGGTAGGGCATGTATTCGTCGAGAGTAAGCGAATCTTGGGGCATCAAAACAAATCCTTCGTAGGGAAGCTACTATTTGCCAGCAGGCGATTCCAATTACAAATCAGTTATTATCAGGGTTTTATCTATTTTCACTAATCCAGCAAGGGAACTCGACCTTGCGGCCGCATCCATACCGGCCTGAATACGGCCCCTTACACGCGCACGCCTATCCGCCCACGGCCGTCCAGACGAAGCGCACCCCGTCCTTGGCGTCCGATTGCGGCCCCGGACTGGCGGCGGTGACGACATGGCTGACCGGATCGATGCGTAGGAAGCGGTTGGTCACGAGCGACATCAGCACCAGTTCGCCCGTGGGCGTTTCAATCCACTGAAAGCTCTGGGCCACGCCCGGCGGCCCGTCGCTCAGCGCAACCGGGCCGTCGGTGGCGACGCTCACATACCGGTCCCCGCTTTTGAGCGCCACCCGCCCCAGCCCCATATCGACCACAGTGACATCGGACGGCTTGCCATCCGCTATCCCCATGCCCGTTGTCGCGCCGAACCCGCTCAGACGGATCGACCGCCCATAGGGGATCGGCCGCATCAACCCGTGCGGATGCGGCTGATCGACGCTAAAGGCGTCGAAATCGGCATATCCGCCCGGCTTGCCCGCCGCGTTATAGGCAAACAAACTGTAGCGCACGCCCTGGAACGTCTTGAGCTGGAATACCATGGTGAAAGATGCGCCCAACGGCGTAAACGTCCGCCCATCGATCGAATAGCTGAACCGCGCCGTTTCGCTCATGAAATCGCAATCGGCCCTGAGCCAAATCCGTTTGGCGGTGGTGGAGACGCGCGCGGCAGCGCCCGTCTGCTGGTCGAACTGGACCACGCTCAGCCCGCCCGCATCGCGTTCCACGCCGATCCAGGCATAGGGCTGATTGAGCAGCCCCAGCCCCGCCACATCGCCCACCGCCAGATGCGACGCATCCAGCACCGCGGTCGGCGTGGACATCGGCCCGATGGCGCGTTGCGTCAGGGTGTTGCGCGCCTGCCAGAAACTGTCCGCCGCCAGACTATGCAGCCGCAGATACCCCGGCCGTTCGCTCAGCGACCATTTGTCCGCCACCGGCACGTGGTTCCATTGCCAGACAGGGATCAGTTGCTTGCCCGAAAAATCGTCATTGCGGACATAGGGCACCCGGACCGGCTGCACCGCCTCGGTTTTGGGCTTGACCCAGGTGCGCGGTGTGCGCCCCAGATTGCCCGGCAGCCCGAAATAAGGCCATCCGTCCTTCCACGTAATCGGCGACAGGCTGGTCAGCCGCCCGACCGAATTATAGTCCATCATCGAAAAGCCCCACCACTCACCGGCGGGCGTTTCGATCACCCCGCCCTGATGCAGCGACATGCGGCCATTGGGTTGTGGATTAGGTGGGCTGATCGTGAAGGGCGGCGTCTTGCCGCTTTCACGATAGCCTTGCGCCAGGCCGAAATCCTCATCAATGCTGATGGCCGGATTGACCTCGTACGGGCCTTCGATCCGATCGGCACGGGCGGCGGGCATACGCATGCGCCCTTCGTACCAGGCGCTGGTGATGAAATACTTGCCCTTCAGCTTATAGAAGTGGACGCCCTCCCCCATGCCTGCCCCGGCCGGGATGATTTCGCGCTCTGTCCCCGCCACGATATCGGTCATGTCCGGCGTCAGTTGCGCCATGCGGATGCCCTGATAGCCCCAGATGACGTAGGCCTTACCGTCGTCGTCGAACAAGACCGACAGGTCGTGCAAGGACCGCTTCATCGCCTTGCGCGTCCACGGCCCCTTCGGATCGGTGGCGGTGAAAACCTGGGTCGTCTGGCCGTTGACATTGGAAAAGATGTAAAAGACACCGTCATGGTAACGGAAGGTCGGCGCCCATATCCCCTGGCCGTAGACGCTCTGGCCGTTTTCCAGCCGGTAGGCGGGCCCCAGGTCGAGCGTATCGAGCGCATAGGCGACAAATTCCCAGTTGACCAGATCCTTCGACCTCAGGATGGGCAAACCCGGCATGGCATGCATGGTGGTGCCGGTCATGTAGAAATAGTCGCCGACATGGATCACGTCCGGGTCGGAAAATTCGTCGTAAAACAATGGATTGGTAAAGGTGCCATTGCCGTTGTCGGCGGTCCAGGTGCGCGGGCTGTCGCCGGCTGCGGGCGCGGCGGCTAAGCACATCGACGAAACAGCGGACAGCGCGATGGCGGCCGCCAGTACGAACACTCTCATGGCAATTCTCCCTGTTTTTTACCTTATCGCCATCCCCCGGCCAAAAGGCAATCAAAACGTCAGACAATTGGAAATGAAGGCGTACCCCCTGCGTCGTTTTTTCCCCTTGCCACCATCAGTGGCATCTGGTTCAACCGGGCCCTGACTCGATATTCTGAGGGGGGATCATGAAAACGCTGCTCATCACCGCCGCCATCGCGGCCCTGTCCGTCCAGACCGCCCATGCCGAAACGGCGCAATATAACTGGGCCGTGCGCGTAATCGACTTTAGCGCCGTGTCGCCCTTTTGCATCTTTTTTGGCTTCGACACCTCCACAGACAGGGTGGAGAGCGGCTTGAAAAAGGCGATGCAAGACGCCGTCAACGCGTCCAGTTGGCCAAACACAACAAACCTCCAGCTTCAAAACAATCTGACGGACGCCCTTTCGCGCATGCAATCGACGTCCGGGCAGCTGAAGGTCGGAGGCAAGTCGGCCGATAGCTTGCGCAGCCTGGAAGCCGTCATGACGGCGACCTATCCGACCTGTGCCGCCTATGCCAACGACATCTACTTCAAACCCTATATCCAGAACGGTCCGTTTCAGCTCTCTGGCCGTCCGGCCACCGCCCTCGACTTCGTAAAATTCAAGGCCGAAAATGGCAGCGCCAAATTTATGGTCATCCTGTCGGGGCTCTATGGCGAAGGCGCTATCGGCGGCAAGCCGGACCGGCAAAACGCCTTTGTCTGGATGCGCAAGGCCGGTCTGGCGGGCGACGCGGATGCGGCGGGCGTGACCGCCGGCGACTACGCTGTGGGTAACGGTACGCAAAAAGATCTGGTTCAGGCGGAACAATGGCACCGTATGGCCATCGCCATGGGCGGCGGCGATCCGGCCGCCCTGGCCCAGCTGGAAAAGACCATGACCCCCGCCCAGATCGCCGAAGGCAAGGCCGCCGCCCACAAATGGCTGGCCGAAAACGAGTACGAATAGAGGCTTGGGGAAACGCACATAACGGGGCGGGCATTTAACAGAAGGCGAAATAGCACCGAAGCGCAAATCGACGCGATCGGCTGTAATACCTAATTTTTTGCGTGATGTCCGCCATTGGCCCGTACCGGACTCGTGCCCGTTAACGTTTTGCGAAAAGCGGAAGTGAATTCGGCTCCGATGCGCTATCCGGCTGTTTCTTTGAATCGGTGAAACCTGATGCTGCTCGGACCCGTTTGAGCCGAAGCCGACTCATTGGCAGTTTGGGGTCAAACAATTCTGACCAGTATCGCGGCAGAAAAGACAAAATTGACACTGGTTATTGCCACCAGCCGTCCAATTTATGCTAGGGTTAACTCACGTGTCGCCGATGCCGCGGCAATCGTAATAACATACAGATGGAGCCAGCATTGGCAGAACTAGCATCTCAACCGACTTCGATTCAGTCAATCTATGGAATGTATTCCAACGAGCGGCTGTTCGTTAATCGTCGTTACCAAAGGAAGCTGGTGTGGACTTTAGAAGAAAAGCAAAAACTGGTCGAATCTGTTCTTAGAAAATACCCTGTTCCTGCAATATTGTTAGCAGAAAAGGATGAAGATCCTGGGCGGTACGAAATCATAGACGGCCTACAAAGACTGAATGCACTCGTATCATTTATCGAGGGTACGTTTTCGTTAGTAGATGGTCGTTATTTTCTTATTTCAGCTTTTCCAACTGCCAAGGTTCGTTGGGATGCTGGCGATTTTTCTCCTCTTTCGCAAGAGCAGGTCATAACAACTGCTGAAGCGACCACCTTATTGGACTACACCTTAGCCTTGTCTATTATGCGTAAAGCGAGTGACGACGAGGTTGACGATGTTTTCGACCGTATCAACTCCTATGGGCACCGATTGAGCGAGCAAGAGCGCCGGCAATCGGGGATCCAAAATGAGTTTTCTGACATGGTTCGAGAGTTGGCGTGCAAAATAAGAGGGGATGGTTCCCCATCGGTTATGCCTCTTCGCATGATGCCGGAAATTTCCATCGACCTGCCAATGACTAAACACGGTTATGATGTTAAGGCGGATAGCGTCTTTTGGTGCCAGCAGGGCATTCTTCGCGCTACGGATCTTCGCGACAGCATGGATGAACAATGCGTGGCAGATATTGCGGGCTCAATCATCTCCGGCACCGTTCT
>NZ_AWGE01000025.1 GCF_000495815.1 Asticcacaulis sp. AC466
ACAATGCCGGTGCGAGGCCCGTCGTAAAAGTCCAGACCATATATACGCGTTCATATACCATCCCTGCACTATAAAGCGACTAGTGTCGCGTCGCTATCCGCTCCTTCCGGAATGAAACAGGCATTTCTATCCCCGAAACCTTTTCACTAAACCGGAACGCTGCCCCCCGCCCCTACAGCCACTTCTTATGACTGAAATACACCCATGGCATCACGGCAAACAGCAACATGACGGCGATCGCGAAGACATAGCCGTATTTCCAGTGCCATTCCGGCATATCGGCGAAGTTCATGCCGTAAACCCCCACAACCAGAGACGGCGGCAGGAAGACGCCACCTGTGGTCAGGCTTAAGTGCTTTGGCACGCTCGATACCTTTCGCCTGGGCGTCCGTTATGGCGCTTGCGCGCTTCGCACCTACGGCCCTAACGCGGTATTGGCGGTCGCCAGTTGGCTCTACAAAATGCTCATTATTCGACACGTCCCCCTAGGCCGCCAAAATAATGCGGTTGCCGACATAGGATCGAATAACCTTTTCAGGCATCAGGCGCATGGCTTCTGCGATAAACACCTCTCCGGTGCAGTGCAGAGGAATGATGTAATTCGGGTCGATCTCCTTAAGCGCAGCCGCCGTTGCCCTGGCTTCCGCTTCGGTCCTAGGCTCGACCAGATGAAAGCCGCCGACTACCGCGTGAATTTTGTCGATGCCGGATATGCGCTGCGCCTGCTTGATGGAGTTCAGAATCCCGCGGTGCCCGCAGGAGGAAATCACCACCAGGCCACGATCCTTTACCACATAAGCCGTCGCCAGCTCATGTTCGCCGTCGTCAGCGATCAGGTCCTTCCCCAGCTTCGACGGCGAGATAAGATGGGCGTCGCAGCCCACCCCCGGATGCATTTGCGTGGGTATCGCCGCCCGCTCGGTCGTCGTCATGGGAATGATGCCGGTGGTGAAGGCGTGACCGGCGATAACGGTCGGATCAGGAGCCAGGCGCACGTCGAAACCGGCGTCCTTCAGGCCCGCCCGATCCAACGCGCCCATGATGATCGGCGGGTTGCCACCAAGGCCTGTGCGCTCGCAAAAGGCTTCCTCTTCGCCGACATAGAGAGCCAAAGGCCGCTCGGGCCGCTTCTGCGCGAACAGGCCCCTGTATCCCCCGTAATGGTCGATATGCCCATGGCTCAATACGGCCGCGTCGATCTGCGACGGATCGATTTTCAACTCGGACAGATTGTTGGCCAACACATCTGGCGTAAAACCAAAGTCGATCAGCACACGTCTGACCTGCCCCGCCTTTCTGGATTCATTGAGCAGGGACAGACCGAACTGGCCTTCCAATGTCTTGCCGCTCATGCGCGGCGCCGGCGGGCCTAGCCGGCTGTTGCGCTGAAGCGTCAGCCCCGGCTTCTCGATGTCGTCCAGAAAGGGCCCGAACAGGCTGCTGTCGACAAGGATCTGTATCGCGACGCTATCGACAACGGGTATCGCCAGTTTCGGTTCGGCCGCATACGCACTCGGCATTAGCCCCGCCAAGGCGGCAGCGCCCGTCACAAAGCTTCGGCGCGACAGATGGATACGGGTCATGACTGCCTCCCGGCTAAGCCGCGATGACATGAACGCCATCGGACCTGACAAGAGCAACGCAAAATGCAGCGTTTGTCTACCCGGATTCCGTGCATCCAGGCCACCAATTCAATTAGCCTTTACTAATGCATTAGCACATGCTAATTTATTTCCATGATCCAATCCCCATCCATCGATGCCCTTTTGCGCGCCCTCTCCGATCCCACCCGCCGGGCCGTGTACGAACGGATTGCCGGCACGGACGAAATCACGGTCGCCGATCTGACCCGCAATAGTGGAGTAACCCAAGGCGCCGTATCCCAGCACCTTAAGGCGCTTCGTCTGGCCGGGCTTGTCGCTGAACGGCCCGAAGGCCGAAAGGTCTTTTACCGCGCTCAACCGCAAGGCCTGGCGCCGCTCGTCGAATGGATGACGCACTACGGCGTCTTCTGGCAGGGCCGGTTCGACAATCTGCGTGAACTTTTGAAGGAAATTGATAATGACTGACACACAAACCATCATCGTCGATGAGGTGTTCCCGCATAAGCCGGCGCTCATCTGGGACGCCTTGACGTCCGGCACGCTGATGGCGCGCTGGATGATGCCGCCATCGGGTTTCGAAGCCGTCGTGGGGAACCGCTTCACCTTCAAAACGACACCCGCCGGCGCCTGGGACGGCATTATTCACTGCCAGATCCTCGAACTCGTCCCCCTGACGCGCTTCGTCTACAGCTGGAAAGGCGGAGACGACGGGAATACTGGCTATGGCTCCAAACTGGACACCGTCGTCACCTGGTCGCTGATGCCGGGCGAAGGCGGCACGCGGGTGCGTCTGGCCCATTCCGGATTTGTACTCCCCAAGAACGAAACCGCCTTCGAAAACATGGGCAACGGCTGGAAGAAAATCCTGCCCAGACTGGCCACAGCCCTCAGCGAAACGGACGGTGCCGAATGACACAAAACTGGACCGGCGGCTGCGCCTGCGGAGCCTTGCGTTACGATATTGCCGGAGAGCCCATAGCCATGGTCGATTGCCAATGCCGCGATTGCCAACATGAAAGCGGCACGGGTCATGCCTCCCATATCGTTTTCGCGCGCGACGGTGCCCGGATCACAGGCGACGCCGCACAATTCGACATGCGGGCCGATAGCGGCAACCTGAAAACACGCCACTTCTGCCGGATTTGCGGCTCACCGACCCTGATGACCTTTGCCGCGACACCGGATATTTTCACCGTGCGCGCCGCCAGCCTCGATGAGCCTGAACGTTATCAGCCACAGATCGTAACCTACACTGCCTCCGGCCACGCCTGGGACTGTCTCGACCCCGCCCTGCCCCGGTTTGACAGGATGCCTTAAGCCCCGCCCAACGGATTAGGTGCCTCAGACACCATTGCGGTCGTGGGTATGAGTCTCATGAAATAAAAGGCGGAGGCGCGGGAGTTTGCCGGTTCGGAAATGAGACGGCCTCGCGCTTCGGCGGGGCGTCTGTCTGGGTTGTAATCGGGGTCATCATGGCGGACATGCCGCCTCTCCAAGGCCGAACGACGCGCCTGTCAACGGGCAGACAGATCGGCCCACCCACAACGCCCGTCTATTGGTCCGCGCTGCTTGCGGCGGAATTGGCCGCTAGCCCATCCCAATAATTTTCCCCTTCAAGTTCGCAATGCATCTCGGGGGAGTGTTCATGGGCAGCCCGTACAGAGCCGAGATACTGATGGCACGTCACAGACTTTTCGGGAGCGCCTGTGCCAACCACAGTTACCAACACCATGGGTTCACCATCGACGCCATCGGGCAATTTATTTGGGTCGACGGCGTCCGCGTACAGATGAACACGACGTAGTTTTGCAGAGAAATTCCACCGTTCTTGCCCTATGTACACGCGATGAGCAGGGTCAACCTCGCCTGTAAAGCCAGGCTTCGGAATACCGTAATAATAGGCATCTGCCTGAAGATATTCCGCCGTCTTTAAAGCCGCTTCCGCTTTAGGAGATGTCTTGAGGATTAAGTCATAGGCATACGGCCCGTCCTTGGGCTGCGGATTGTGAATGGCTTCGACAACATCACACTGCGCAAGGCCGATACATAGGGGCACAAGGGCCAAAAGCCATTTTTTATGCGAAAGCGTCATAGGGTTCCCTCCTCGTAGCTGTTATCTTTTTGGCCGCCTGTTCCTTTAAGCGCGTCCCTTTGCATCATCCGTCACGGGTGCTTGCACCGACACCCGGCACCCGGCACCTGACTTACGACCGGTGACGGCCGGCTGTTGATGCGGCGGGCAGGCCCGCCAAGGCCAACACCAAAAACAATCCCCCCATAAGCCTCAGCCCAATCCCATCCCAGGTTGCAGGTACGTTATACCCTTACCACTCAATTGCAACCGCGTGCGGCTGAGTCCGGCCCCACGCCGGTCAAGGGCCAGATCGAATAAGGTCGAAGGACACGCGACCCGGTGTTCCAAATTGACCATGCTGGAAATGGCGTCCTGGCTCGGATGCGCAAAGAGCTGCAAATACAGCCGTGATCGCGTAAGAAAGGCGCATCCATCCGTCCTCGATATCAGACAACGGCGAACAATAGTGTCTTTGCCTCTGTATCTGACATCGAACACATCGTCTCGCATCTTCAAATCAGCCGACGCCTCAAGGCAAGGCAACCTCTGGGTTTCGTTTAAAACGTGGGCCGTCGCTGCCTGCGAAACGGGAAGATTGTATTCAAGCCTGAAATCGTTCACCGGGAACGGGGCATCCGAGATAAAAATGACCTGGAAAGGTTTTTCCACGGTCGACGCCAGGAACGCCAACCGAACATAGTCAGTCGGTTGCGGGACAAAGGTTTCATCTGCGGCATAATCGTGCATGCCGTCGTATCGCCAATCTTTACGCCCCGCCAGCTTTTGAGCCGGCGAAAAGGTTGTGGCTACTGGCGTGAGCGTCGCAGGCGGCGCGGCATGGCGCGACTGGAAAGGTGGCAAAAATACCTGCAACGCGAAGAGCTGCCAGGTCACAGCCAGCAAAACGCAGACGCACGCGAACAAAATCAGCCAGCCCATTTTCTTCATCACGTCCCCCGTATCGCGGCCTTAGCCTATCGAAACAGGCTGTATTGTCCAGAGAGGTGGCCAGTCCGGGGCATAAGTGCCACTTTGGAGGTTTTGCAGGACCGTCACGTCGTTGCATGTTGCATATCTGCAATCTTCGTTAGTTGATTTGAAATCTTCGACGGATGCCTAGCGCCGTAAGAAAGAGCAATATTGTTGCGATGATCGATTGGAGTGTGGCTAAATACATAAAGGCGTGCGCCCCGCTTGGGTTATTGGCGGAGTTAATGTGGTCCGCATAAATCTGGCTAAGCGTGCCAAAGCCCCCAAATGGGAAAAGGCGCGCTGTCGAAACTGAAAAGGCCATCATCCAGTCGTCGTGCGAGTTGAACTCCGGATGGAATAAAAACATGTAGAGTAAACCAAAGCCAAACCATACAATTATCAGTGAGAAAACGGGTTTAAATATAGAAGTCCCGTAGTCTGACGCAGTCTCATATATCCAAGACGCCCACTTTTCACCGAGCGACGAGTTGTCTTGCTCGCGCCGCGCCAACAACTCGAAACGGTATAATAAATGCTCTCGCATCTTATCGGTTTCTTTGGCCATGACACGCCACCATGGGACGTTCTATTCTTCTGCACGTCCAAAGCAGCCAAAATTTGGTATCATTCGGGCTTTGCATTAGAGAGTTAAGGTGGAAGTTTGGCGGAGCCCTCATAATGTCCGAAGTGTCAAATTACCGTTGCGCTACTCTTGATCCGACACGGGAGGATTGAAGGATGAACAGAAGAGACTTCCTCGCGTTCAGTGCGACGACCGCAGCAATAGCCATTTATCCGTCGCCGGGCCGGGCGGAGACCAAGAATGAAATGGAACCAGTCACGACCTCGATTCAATATGACATAGGGAAGTATGGTTGGTCGAGCTTTAAGCTAATTGTCGGAGACCGGAGTGTCGACGTTGGAGCGTTTAGCTATACCACGGACGCGCTCGATGATCTTATTCGAACGGGGCTTCAGGCGGCACTTCGCTCGACGCGGTTTGAGGCTAGCTTTGACGGCGAACCAATGGAATGGCGTCTGATAGTGGACGAAACTTGGAAACCTTTGGCTAGGCTTCGGATACTTACTTTTGCAGACATTGGTGCGATGTTGCCAGAAGAAAAGGGTATCGTCGATTTCGAAGCTCGCGTAAATCTAGACGAGTACGCGCAGGCCGTTCAATCCGTCGGTCACAGCATCTGGAAGAGATACGGCGACCACGGCTACAGAGAAGCCTGGGGCGGCTCTAGAGGATTTCCAATGCGGGCGCTAAAAGCCCTCGATTCAGCGTTGTCAACTCCCAGCGCGTAGGCGGAATGAGCCGGGTTCAGATTAGGTTCGAAGGCTCGCTGCCAATTCGAGACGAACGGCAGGCGTAACAGGCTACCCGCGTTGGCGCCTTCGCGCACAATCCGGACATGGCGGCCGATATCTTAAGGCATAAGCGCGCGGAATTGCGCCGCTCCGCATTCGGACTGTTTGCCGCACGATAAGATAGGAATGCGTTTGGACGCCCTCTCAGAGAGGGGCGTGAGATACCGCATGCCCTCAAGCGATGACGAACGGAACCGCACACGGACAAATTCCCGCCCGGCCCCATCCCGCCACAGTTCGAAGATCAGCGCGCCGCCGGGCGGAGGATCATCGGCGGCAAAGCCCCGGGCCTGCCAGTGTAACCCCAGGGCGCCGGCGATATAGGCCAGATTGCCGTCATGACCGACCAGAAGCGTATAACGGCTGGCCGCAGGGTCGAACAGAGCCGACCGCACTTCGCTCAGAAGCCCGGCCGCCGCATAGGTCGCCACGGCCTTCGGGCGGGCAATCAGCCGGAACTCTTCGGCATGCAGCGCCGACGCCGCCGTAATCTGGCGTTTGCTCACCCTACCCCACCCCACGTCGCTCATCGGGAAGCCGTTGGCATATTCCAGCATGAGAATCTGCGACAGGCTGGACGCTATTTTCAAGGCGCCGCTGACCTTTGGATCGCGGCCGCTGACGTCGAGGCCCGAGGGCATGTCGTTCAGGCTGCACACCTGATCGGTCCGACACCCCAGCGAGCTGTTCATCTGCAACACCTCGCTCAAAAGCGCGTAATCGGCGTGATGCGCCGTATCGATGGCGGCCATGTCGCCCGAAGTCAGGGCCTCCTCCCTCACCGCTGCACCGTCGAGCGGCGGCGATGCGACATCGGCGTTAAACGGGGAAAACCGCGCATCGGTTTGGCCTTCGCCGGCATGTGCCACCGGCACATCACAGCCGTTAAAGGCCGTGTTGGCATAGACCTCCGCCGTCCGTATCGTGCGCTGATCCGTATCCGCAACAATGCGTACCGTGCCCGCCACCGGGCACCCCGGCCCCAATAGGCCGGCATAGGTCAAACGATCGAAGTCGGCGATACGCGCAATGGCCTGCTCGCCATGCGGGGTCAGTGCGGCGGGCGGCACGCGCCATACCGGCCAGGCCTGATCAGTGAGCCGCTGCGGCAAAGGCGGATCGCTATTGGGCCGCTTTATGCCATGCCGCATCACGATGACCACCCGTTCCAGCGTGTCCCCCTTCGCCTTCGCAACAGCGGGTGCACCCGGCGCGACGACGGCCAGGCACGCCAGGAAGGTTGCGACTGTCAGGACGCGGATCATTTGGAAGGTATGACGCTTGGCGGGCGGGTAAACGCCTGTGCCCATGTTCCGGGCACGGACGCCATATCAAGGTCAAGCACGCCACCGGCGACGATTTCCGCATGGGTGAGCCAGGCACGGTCGATCGGCTTACCGTTCAACCGGGCGGCGACGACATAGAGGTTGTCGGCCGAATTATTATGGGCGCGGATGGTGAAAGCCTTGCCCCCTTCGAGGTGGATCGTGCTGGCCGAAAAGAGCGGCGAGCCGATGTAATAAACCGGTTGGCCGGCATTGGGATACACGCCGATGGCGTTCCACACGAACCACGACGACATGGCCCCGGCGTCATCATTACCGGGCAGGCCCGTCCGCTGCAGGCTGTAATTATCCGCCATGATCCGGCGCACGCGCTTTGCCGTCCGATCCGGGCGACCGGCATGGATATAGAGATACGGCGCCAGAATATCCGGCTCATTGCCTTGCGAATAGTGGCCGGTGTCGAACAGGCGATCGAGCCAGCCGGTAAAGGCCTCCGCCCCGCCGACCTTGCCGATCAGCCCGGCGACATCATGCGGCACATAGGTCGAATACTGCTGGCCGCTGCCCTCATAATAGGGCGCCTCCCACCACGGCGTGGACTTGTCGGGATAGTCATAGGTGCAGCTATAGTTTTCCAGCCACGCCCCGTCGGCATAGCGCGGGCGGATGCAGCCCAAGCTGTCGTCCCACAGCTTTTTCCAGCCTTGTGACCGCGCCAGGTAGCGCGCCGCATCGTCCGGTTTGCCAAGCTGGCTGGCCACCTCGGCGATGGCGAAGTCGTTATAGGCATATTCCAGGGTGCGCGAGGCCGAGCGCGGCTGGCTTAAGGAGACATAGCCCAGCGTGAGATAGTCCTTTAGCACCCGGCCCTGAAGCAGCGGTTTGTCCGACTCGGCCTCGCCATCGGTCTTGAGCGCGGCATAGGCCAGATCATAGTCAAAGCCACCCAGATTCTTGACGATGGCATCCGCCACAACGACGTCGCCGTTCGATCCGCCCTGGGTCATGCCATTGGCACCGGCTATGCGGGCATCGGGCAGCCAACCGGTGTGTTTATAGGTGTCCAACAAGGAGCGTATCATGTCCCGCTGCCTTTGCGGCTCTATCAGGGTCAGCAAGGGATGCAGCGTCCGGAAAGTGTCCCACAGCGTGTAGAAGTCTTCGTAATGCGGCTCGGTCGATGTCCACCACGCATTGTCACCGCTGAGGTCGTGCGGCATGGTCTCGCTGTGATAGAGCGCCGTGTAGAAGATGCGCCTTTGCGCCTCCGTACCGCCCTCTACGGTGATTTTTGACAGCGCCTGGTCCCAAAGCCCCTGGGCGCGCTGGCGCACGGCGTCAAAATCCCAGCCCGTTGCTTCGGCGGCCAGATGCGCCCTCGCCTGCTCCGCGCTGACAAAAGACACCGCCACCTTGACCTGAACGACCGGCTGTTTGGCGATGTCAAAACGCGCATAGCCGCCCAATTTGTGGGCGAAGGCCTGATCGATATCGTAATCGACCATGACGCTTTGCTTATGGGCCGGGCTCAGGCTTTGCGGCAGTCCGTCCAGGCTGCCGGTGCCGGGATGGGCGTCAAAGCCCCCCTGACTGGCCCGCCAGGCGCCGACCTCCAGGGCCGGCCGATCAAAGACGGCATAGAAGTAAATCTTGTAAGGTGTCGGGTTCCACGCGCCTTCGAAACTGGCCCAGCCCGACAGGGTGTGATCGTCGATAATATCGACATGGGAGGCCGTCGCCCGCTGGCCCTTGCCGCCCATTTCGACAATGGAGCTGACGTTGAGGATGACATTGCCCGGCACGGACGCGCCCGCGGTCTGCGGGAAGGTCAGGCGCATGAAGCCCGTCATGCGCGTGGCCGTCACTTCGGTCTTGATCGCTTCGTCGGGCGTGTTACCCAGGACAACACTGTAATAGCCGGGGGCGGCCACCTCATGGCTCTTGGCGAAGACCAGATGATTGGCGCGCAATGGCCCCACCGTAGGCGACAGGCGGAAATTGCCGTACTGACTATCACCGCCGGTGCCGCTGACATGGGTCAAGCTCAGCCCCATGATCGGGCTGGCTGAGTCATAACCGTTGGTATCGCCCCGCGTGGTGTCCGGGCTGAAGGTGACGAAGCCGAACGGGATTTGCGCGCCGGGCACGGTGTTGCCGCCGACGGTCGAGCCGCCATCCACGCCGACAAACGGATCCACCAGGGCGGACAGCCCTTGCGCCTGCGTGGCTGGGTCCGCCAGCGCCGCGCCATGGAGCACAACAGTGAATAACGCCACAAGGGGCAAGACCCGAAACCGATGCACGTGCGAATCCTCTGATCTGAAAGCCCTCTTAAAACCGGAGCCTCTCGAATTTAGTGGACCACATTTAGATATCAACGTCAATTGGTCGCCCAATTTGGCCACGGGCAACGCCCGCTACTCCGTTCACGCCCCGGTTGAAGATTTATTTACCATTGAGTCACCATGATTGAACAACCGGTGATCGGATCAACGGACAGGCGGACCTCTATGCAAATCCTATTGATTGAAGACAACGGAGGCGACGCGACTCTGGTGAAACTGGGGTTCAAGGACACAGCGCCCACCGCCACTATAAGCTGGCAAACCACCGCTGAGGCGGGCCTGCGCGCCCTGGAAAAATATCACGACCTATACGACTTGATACTGCTCGATCTCAACCTGCCAAAGATGAGCGGCGCCCAGTTCGTGGCGCACGTCGCCACGCGTCCCGAAACGGGCAAGATCCCCATTATGATCCTGTCGAGTTCGCCGGCCTCGCAAGTTGTGGGCGCCCCGCATGGCGACCGTCCCTTAGGCTACATCACCAAGCCTTCCGACCTGGCCGGATATCGCAGCATCGCCAAATATCTCCACGATTGCTGGACCGCCGATGAGTGGACAGAGTCCGGTGAGATCAAGGTGAGGTTCAAACGATTTGATTAGCCGGGCGCATGGCATTGCCGCGTTCCGATAAGGCAATGTCGCAAATTTCCAGAGCAACCCTGCCGGGACCGAACGCATAGGTCGTTGAGTAAAAGAGACTTTCTCAGCCGATCAGAATATCCCATAACCGCAAGTACGGGGCTCGACCAACCGACTTCCGGCGCCTATTGAAAATGCTGCGCAGCGCCTGAGCGTCCTAGGAGCACCTCCCAGCAAACCGCCTCTATTTATAGGACCACCGAAGCTCCAAACTTTCCCGATACAAATTCCTCACCTCGACCGAAAAAGTTCTCTTGCCCTCGGTCGTGATATCTTCGGGGTGCAGATACTCGACTCTGAGATCCTTTATCCGCATACACGTCATCCTCGCAATTTCAACATGCTCAGGAAACATGATCTGGACCGCCACTTTCGCCGCCATATGGTTTGGCGAGGTGACCCGGTAAATGGGATCTTCACCATTATACTCGTTTAAATGACAAGTGTGTGCGATCCTACGGACAACAACGTCCTTGAACATTACTCCGCTTTTGTAAAGCGAGTGAACAATGCCATTTGGCAAGTATGTCGCGAAGAAGCTCGTTTTAAGGTGCCGATCAAATACTTCTATAATTTCTAACGAACGCTTTGAAAAGTATAAGTGCCTGTCTTTAGTTATAAGAGTGTTATTTAGTCTAGATGTTATATCTAGATTTCCCCTCACAATTTCCCCACGCTCACTTGTCGCCTGATGCTTGAAAGCATAAGCATCAGTTCGAGGCCGATTAGGGAAAAATTCTTGGGTGCGAGTAACTCTGGAGTGCTCAAGATCGTTACCCCAAAGTTCGAGCTTCATGTCTATATTGAGAACAGTGAACGGAACTTCCGACTGATTTAGATAGTCGACCGTGCTTCGCATCGATCCGACAACGATAAAGTATCCTATCACCGCAATTAGCACGGCACCAATCAAGAACAGCCAGCCATTGACGGGGCTTTCTGGATAAATCGGGCCATAAGGCATCAACAAAACATGAAGAAATTTGGTTAACGACTCGGCGCGGTGCTCAAGTAGGTATTCCGCAGGCGCCGCAAAAAGCGAGGTCCACTCGCCAATCGTCACCAAAAAAGCAACAAGGGCAAGAGCCCGGGCAATTGGCCCGAACCAACTCGGAAATCTATCCATTGCTCGCCCCCAGTGCGAAGAGACTGATTAAATCGGGCCTTCGCACAGAGGAGACGGGTAAGTTAGATAAGATCCTCGGATTTCATGCGATACTCCCTCGGTAGTTGTGAACGATATGTGACATAGAAGTTTGCCGTCAATAAGGCATACAGCCAAGAGTCGAGTTATAAACAGGATTCTTTTAAGAAGTTGTATAGGAGTGCCGAAGCGTCCTGATAGGCGAGTCGACGAATCCCGCCCCGCTATTAAAGCCGGAGCGCTGCAAATTTCCAATAGCTTGACAAAGCCCACCAATCGGAAATCAGTATAAATCCGCCATGCTCGCCTATTTAGGATAAAAATTAACCTTTGACAAGGACCGCCCGCGAATGCCGAGGCCACCTTAAAAATAATCCATCCGCTGTTGGGGAACTTCCGCTCATGGGCATAACCGGACTTCATCTCTGCCCCCAAAGCAGACAGGTCGGCGCTGCACTTCCCCTTAACGAAAAGCCGTAACCCGGTAAGGCGCCTTACCGGGTTACGGTCATCCTGTCGCCGTGAAGCGCTTCCGCAGGGTGATGATGTCCGCGCGACGGTCATCATGCTGAGGCGCTCCACCCACTGACATTGTCGTGACTAAGTGGCGGGGAAGCCACCGGCCCAACCTATTGACGGATGAAATTAACGTCGATGAATGTAACGCAAAGCTTCGCGTAAGAGCACGTTTCGCAAAGCAATCAGGCCGGATTATATTTCGCCAGGAAATCGAGCGAGCGTTTGATCATATCGACGCGGTCTGCCTGGTTGCTTTCATTGTGATCCTGCTTTTCATACGGCACAAACTCATAGGTCTTGCCCGCATCGCGCAAGGCATTGGCCATGCGTTGCCCCTGCTCAAATGGCACGATGCTGTCGTCACGGCCGTGGAAGATCAGGACCGGACAATAGGCATTGGCGGCCTGGCGGGCCGGGGAAATGGCGGCCCAGCCGTCCCGGGGGCCGTAAAGGTCCTTCCAGTAGCTGACCTCGGGATTGTTCTGCCAGTTGTTGTTCGCTTGCTCGAATTCCATCATGGTGATGAGGTCGCTCACGCCCGCGATCGCGATCGCGGCATTGTACACGCCCCGGTCAAGCGTCGCGCCGGCCAGCGCCGCATAACCGCCATAGGAGGCGCCCATGATCGACACGCGCTTGGCATCGACCAACCCCTTGCCGACAAGGTAACGAACCCCGTCCGACAGATCGGTCTGCATCTTGCGGCCCCATTCGCCATTTCCCGCCTGAACAAAACTGGCGCCATAGCCGATTGAGCCACGGAAATTCGGTTGCAGCACGGCATAGCCCGCGGCGGTCAAGCACTGGACCTGAGCATCGAAATCGGCATAGTCGCGCGCCCTTGGACCGCCATGCGGGATGACGACCAACGGCAATGCCTTGGCGGTGACGTAGGGCGGCAGGCTGAGATAGGCGCTAATGGCCAGCCCGTCGCCGGCGATGTAGGAGATGATGTCCTTGTGCGACAGCCAGTCGACGGGAATGTCCGGATAATTCTTGGCCAGGAAGGTCGCCAGGCCCGTCGACAGATCAATGAAATAATAGCTGCCCGCATCGACATTGGATTCGGCGTAGACGATGACCTTACGCACGTCGTCGGCAAAACTGTCGATATAGACATGGTCGCCTTCGTCAAACACCGAGATAAGCGCATCGCTGATTTTTTTGAGCGTCGGATCGAAATAGTGGTTTTCGACCCAGTCCTTATGCAGACGAAATCCGGCCAGATACCGGGTACGGGGGTGGAAAAGCGCCGAATAATCGGCGGCGTCATCGCCGTTGAACAGGGGCTCGCTCAGCTTGCCGTTGGCGTCGATCTCGTAATAGTCGCCGGCCCCCTTATCGTCGTACAGAATGATACTGAGCGTCTCATCCGTGCGCCCCAGCCCGGCCAGGTCGATTTTGAACCGGTTGGTCTTTGCAGTGTAGATGAGTTTCCACCGTGGCGCAGCCCCGGCGGCGTTGGTATTGATAAACAGCCGCCATTGCAAATTGACTGCGTCATATTCGGCATAGGCGGCAGGCGTGCCATCGGATTTCAGCACCACATCCGTCGTCTCCACGGACAGGGTTGTGATCAGATGCGCCACCCCACCCTGGGTCGGAAAGCTGTATAGCGGGCGATAATATACCCCGTGATCATGGTCCATCAATATGCTGGACGCGGTGACGCGCGTCTCGCCATTCACCTTTATGACCCCCAGATCACCCACGACGATCGGGTAGAAATTCTCCATGCCCTCGAACAGCGTCGTCATCTTGCGCGTTTTTACGTTGATCAGGTGCGCAAGGAAGGCTTCGATCTTGTTCGCCGTGAACTCACGCAGGCTGGTCGTCGAGGAATTTTCCAGCAACAAGGTGTCGTTGTCGGCAAAGGCCAGGCGCCTGACCTTGGCGGTGCCCATGTTCATTGTGCCCTTGTTGCCGCCATCGATATCCATGAAGGCCAGGATCTTGTTGTCGCCCTTTTGCATGACGAAGGCGATCTTGCCGGCGTCGGGCGAGATACAGAAGAATTCGGTATAAGGGTTTTTGATAAAGGTATCGAACGAGGGCCGGGGCGACCGCGCCGTGTCCGATTGCGCAGCAGCGGACTGCGCCTTTGCACGCCCCGCCAGCGCCAGGGCGCCGGCCATACAGCCGCTCAAAACCGTTTTACGGCGCGATAAGGTATAGGTCATGTTCGCCCCCCAAGGCATGCACACGTTCTACCCGGAGCCCTCAGGCTCTGGGACGTTTTGGACAATCTATCCCGTTAACAGGGAGCTGTCACGCGCAATTAACCGATGGTTGCAAGTCGCCGCACCCGATTCAAAACTCAGCCAAAGGTAGCGAAATCCTTCACACGCCATTAGAGGCCAGGTCAGACCTGTCATCGATGAAGGCCCTACCCGGCCCTCGCCATTAGCTGGCCATGAGTTTGCCATTATGACGGATCAATCCTTCCTGAAACGGGGAGGAAATCATGACATATTCAGCAATTTTGAAGCGTGGCGCGGCCGGGCTGGCTATAGGTATCGCGCTGGGCGTAACGGCGGTTGCGGGCGCCACGACGCCGCTGCTGCGACCTGTGGAGGTCCGCCCGACTGGCAAACCGGCGCCGGATGAGCCCCGTCTGACCGACACGCCGGCACTGGATTTGAAGGCGCATAATACTCGGACCGATCGCACGGTCGGCGATGAAACCTCCTTACGCATTTCCACGCTCGATGCCCGTGTCGATATGGCCGGCCATATGGCGCAAACGACCCTGACCATTACCTTCGCCAATACCACAGGGGCGACGCTCGAAGGCGATTTCAGCCTGCAACTGCCCGCGGACGCCTATGTCACCGGCTATGCGCTCGATGTTAACGGCGGGATGGTCGAGGGCGTCTTGCAATCGAAATTCCAGGCACGGGAGGCCTATGAGGAGCGTGTGCGCGCCGGCGTTGATCCTGGGCTTGCGGAAGTTGACGCGCGCAACATGTTCCGCACGCATGTCTTTCCGATCCGGCCACAGTCAGGCCGGACGATACGGGTCCGTTACGTCACACCGCTGGGGGCGGATAGCCGGTTTGAGCTGCCCCTGTCTACAGCCTATCGGGTGGATAAGGTCAGTCTCGACATCAGTGTACCCGCAACGGTTAAGGCCATGATGGATACGCCGGATGAGCTGCGCTCCGGCGCGCCCGTCCTGGCCGAGGGCAGGCTTACCATGCCCTATAGCGGCCAAAACCTGTTCTTGGCCAAACGGATTGTCGTGGCGGTCAAGGCGTCGGACGACGTTGCCGTCATGCGTCATCGTAATGGCGATGCCTTCTTTGAATTTGTGGTGCCTGCCCAATCTCCCGGTAAAAGCCCGGTGCACACCTTGCGTCTCTACTGGGATGCGTCCCGCTCGCATCGGGACGATGATACCCAGGCGGAAGCACAGGTCGTGGCCGATTATATCGCGCAAGTGAAACCGCAAGCCGTCGATCTGATACTCTTCGCCGATAACGCGCCGCAAACCGTTCATTTCGACGCGCCCACACCCGATGCGGTGAAAAAGGCCTTGCTGGAGGCCAATTACGCCGGTGCGACCCGCTATGCCGGTCTGGCAAAAGTTCTGCCAGGACGCGCGGACGTCTGCCTTCTGGTGTCAGACGGCAGTGTGACGCTTGATGCCTTTGAGGCCGGTAAGTGGCCGTGTCGTGTCCTGACGCTAAGCGCGTCGAAATCGGCGCACCGCGATGTGCTGCGCACACTGGCGGGCCGTAATGGCGGTGTATTCGCCGATCTGACCGCCGGCCATGACGCCGCCTTGACGCAACTCATGATGCGCGGACCGAAGCTATGGGATTTGACGGACGCCGACGGTCGTCCGGTCGATTATGCCATCCGGCCGATGGGGACGGACAGCTATCGCGTCTTCGGTCCTGCGCCGACCGGCGGCAAGCTGGTGGTGGACTACGGCACGGGACAACAAACCTATACCCTGGCTCAGGCGGTGGATAATGATGGGGCGGGCGCCTTATGGGGCGCGAGCCTGATCGACCGGCTCAACGCCAGTGGCGCGCCGGATCGCGAAAAGGGGCTTGCCCTGGCACGGCGTTACAGTGTGGCGACGCCCGATGTCAGCTTCATTGTCCTGGAAACCGGCGGCGACTATGCGCGGGCGAAGATCGCGCCACCGGCGGACATCGATAAGTCTATCTGGACGGCTTATGTGCAGGCCCGCGACCAGATCGCCAAGACTGACGCCGAGGCAAAAGCAAAGCGCTTCGACGCTATTCTCGGCCAGTGGAACGGACAAAAAGATTGGTACGCCGCTAAGTACAAAACCCTGGCGCAAGCGAAAAAAGCCTTCGCGTCTGAGCCCGCCCCGACAGGCACAGTTACGGAGACAGGCACAGCTACGCAGGTGGCCCCGATCGCGGGCATAGTCACGGTAACGGGGACTCGGCGCGCCGACGCGCCGCCACCGCCACCACCCGCGGTTCAGCCCAGAGAAACCCCGCCTTCGCCTGCGATGGCGCCGCCGCCTCCCCTGCCCGTACCGCCCGCGCCGATGCCGTCCGCTCCTGGGGGATACATCTCGTCGCAAAATGCTGACCTTTCCCTCAACGCATCTGTGGCTAAAAGTCCGCAAGCCCTTGCGGGTGTCGACATCGACCGTTCGGGCGGTGGTGATCGTAACACGGGCATGAGCATCACAACCGCGGAATGGAATCCGGAGCGGCCGTATCTGAAGGCCCTGAATGCGGTGAAGCCGGGCGACACCACCGGGTTCGACACGACCTATCATGAGATGGAAAAGGCGTTCGGCGATACCCCAGGCTTCTATTTCGATGTCGCGGAATGGGTGTTCCGCAAGGGGGATGCCACCCGGGCCGCCGCCATACTGCGCAACGCGCTCGACCTGCCGGCCAGCGATATCGATACGCAGATTATCGCCGCCGACCGATTGGCGCGCTATGGCGACTATAGCGATGCCATCTGGCTGGATGAACGCATTCACGATCTGACACCGGAAAAACCTCAGGCGACACGTAATCTGGCCCTGGTGCTGATTGAGGCGACCGACAAGCAACTGGCGGCTAAAACCATTGACCGGGCGGCGGCCATCGCGACCTATAAACGTGCGCTAGGCTTGCTGATGAACGTGGTGCTGACGCCATGGAATGCCGACTACGATGGTATCGAGATCATCTCCCTGATGGAGGCCAACCACCTGGTTGCCCAGCTCAAAGCTCTGGGCGTCCCCGCCGCCGACCTGGCGGATATTATTGACCCCAGACTGGTCGCGCTGATGGATGTCGATATTCGTATCACGCTGGAATGGAACACGGACAAGACCGATATGGATCTTTGGGTCGATGAACCCTCCGGCGAACGCGTGATCTACAATAATCCGAGAAGCCAACTCGGCGGGCGGCTATCCAACGATATGACACGCGGGTACGGCCCCGAAGAATATCTGCTGCATATGGCGCCGGCGGGCGAATACAAGGTCCTGGCCAATGTCTATGCCGCCGATGTGCTCAATCGCAACGGCGCCACCAGCGTCACGGTCCGGCTCTATCGCGACTGGGGCCGCCCGTCCGAGACGATGGAAAGCTTTGTGATCGAACTGCAAAAAGGCGAAAAGGGCGCAAAGCCGGTTGGCACCTTTGTGCGAAATTAGGCTTGCTCTCTGCTGGGCAAACTTCGCATTCGCCCCTCATTGACCGGCCCTTGAACCGTCGTAAGGGCGTCTATGTTCCGCGCTTAATTGCCTTTGCTTGCGGCGATTTCCGACAGGTATTTCGGGTTCAGCGTGCCGTGCTGGGTCGCAAAGGGCAGCAGAGTCGGATAAAATTGCACGAAGGTTGTATCCGCCGCCGCATGATCCTGATGGCAGGCGTAACAGGCCGCCGTATGCGCAATCTGTGCGGCGGGCTTACCGTCTTCAAAACTGAAGAAGCCCCACCCGCCGTCGAGACGGGCATCCTTGACATGCGCTTCCAATCCCATGACCTCGCCTGTCTGCACCAGGCCGCGCTTGTTTATGGACACGTCCTTTGCGCCACCACGATTTTCGAGCATGATCACGGTCTTGTCCGGCCACACACCCGTGGCCTTGAACGCCAGATAGGCCGCGCGCGGCACAAAGACATTGTTGAACATGTGCGCGCCTGACATGGCAGGCGCCTGGCTATAGCTCATGTCCAGGCCAGAGCTCAGAAAGACCCAGTCGCGGTAATCGGCGGGAAGCGTCAGGCGCATCTTGGCGTCATATTGCGGTTCACCCGACTCCGGCGGCGTGGGTTCCGCCATCGCGGTCAATAGGGTCGCGGCCAGAACAGTGGCTGCGACAAGACTAAGCAGATGTTGCGATTTCATCGGAATCCTCATTGGCTGTGTGGGAGGTAAAATGGTCGCGGTAGGCGCTTGGGGGCACGCCAAACCGCCGCTCGAACGCCCGGCGGAACGCATCGTCGCTTTGGAACCCCGTCATGTGCGCAATCCGGGCTATGGTGCGCTGGCCCGTGGACAGAAGAAGCCGCGCTTCATCGAGGCGGAGCCATTCGACATAGGCGGCCGGCGCCATGTCAAAGGTCGCCTTGAACCGCCGCGCAAATTGCCGGCTGCTGAGCCCCACCTGCCCGGCCATTGTCTCGACCGACCAATCGCCGGCAAGATCGCGGGCCACGGATGCCACCAGCTCAGCGAACTGATCCCCGGCGCGCGTCTGGAACCTGAGCAGTTCCGAATACTGCAATTGCCCGCCCGATCGCTTCATATAGACGACGAGCTGCCGCGCCGTGGACAGGGCAAGGGCCGGTCCATGATCTTCTTCGATAAGCGCCAGAGCCAGGTCGATACTGGCCGTCATCCCCGCCGACGAATAGAAGGGGCCGTCCTTTATGAATATGGCGTCCGGTTCAATGGTGACGTTGGGAAAGCGACGCGCCACCGCCGCGGCATGACGCCAGTGGGTCGTTGCCCGGCGGCCGTCAAGCAAGCCGCTGGCCGCCAATCCGTACACGCCCGTGCAGACGGACACGATACGGCGCGTATCCGGACTTCGCGTCCGCAGCCACCCCGCGATGGCGGCATTGGTGTCGTCTTCGCGCAAACCCTCGCCACCCGGTATGACAATCGTGTCGAAGGCAGGCGCGGTCTCAAGCGTCACATCGGGCAATATCCGCACCCCGGATTCGGCGGTAAAAGGCGCTTGCGACAGTCCCACGATCCGGGTCTCATAAACGGTGCGCGCCCCGCGCCAGCCCCCACCATCCGCAATGGCAAAGGCTTCCACAACGCCGGTCAGGTCGATGGCCGCGACACCATCGTAACCCAACACGCCAATGTGCCGAAGGGGGGCTTGCCGAAGGGGTATTTGCATCGTCTGAACCTATGCTGGATTTCAAATGTCTCTTACGACATTTATCCGACGATTTCGGACATGACGCCAAAATTCAGCCGTTCCTCAAAATGCGCAAAGAGCCTTGCCCCGACTTCGCCTGAGCGCCCAACTGGCCAGTCGGAGCTTTAGCGAAGGCTGAACGACAGCCATTTGACAAACGCGCCACCCCTTCATATTGTTACCCCAGCGCGCCATTGGAGCGCCGCCTGTCCGCGGCAAGGGAGCACGCTCCCATCCATCCCGAACCTGATATCTTACGAACCTGTCCCTCCGGCCTTTCGTAAGCGGACGTCTGGCTATGGAAGGAAGGTTTTCCATGTCCCGGGTCATTACCCCCAAGACCACACTCGACACTCTCAAAAAAGACGCCAAGCGTTGGCTGAAGGCGATCCGCACCGATGACGCCACCGCGCGTGCAAGACTGGCCGCAGCCTGGCCACAGGCGCCGGATGCGCCCGCCTTGCGCGACATTCAGCACGCCGTGGCGCGTGAATACGGCCACGCCAGTTGGATGGCGCTCAGGGCCGCGCTCGACGACCTTGCCCTCGACCGCACCGATCGGGCCGAACGCATCGAGTTGGTGCTTGGGCACGCCTGGGAAGGTGATGTCGGCGTCGCCCGTCGCATCCTCGCCCGCGACCCCTCGATAGCCACCGAAAACCTGTTCACGGCAGCCATTTGCGGCGCTATCGAAGCCGTTGACCGTTTCCTTGCCCGCGACGCAAAAGCCGCCACTCGCACCGGCGGGAGCCGACAATGGACGGCGCTGGCCTATGTCACCTACGGCCGGCTTGACGGCGCCAATGCGGTTCTCATCGCGCAAAAGCTCCTGGAAGCCGGCGCGGACCCGAACTTCCAGTTCGATGACGGCTGGGGCACGCCGTTCAAGGTGCTGACCGGCGCCATCCGTCTCGGCGAAGGTGCCCGGCCCAGCCACCCCCAAGTCCATACCCTTCTCGACCTGTTGATCGCCTCCGGCGCCGACGCTTACGATTCCCAGTCGCTTTACAATGTCTCGATTGTCGGCGCCGACACCCATTGGTACGACATCCTATGGGGCTATGCCGAAGCCGCCGGCGTGACCGATGCCTGGCGGATGCGCGGCGAAGGCCGACTAGGCTTCCACATGGGGCAAAGCACGCTCGACTATCTGCTCGGCAATGCCGTGGGCCAAAACCACCTGGAGCGCGCTCAGTGGCTGCTGGCGCGCGGCGCCGACGCCAATGCGGTCAACGGCTATAGCAAACGCCCGGTCGAGATCATGGCACGGTTGTCGGGATTCGGCCAGATGTCGGCCCTGCTGCAACGTCACGGCGCAACAGTCACACAACTGAAGGGGCTCGACGCCTTTCGGGCAGCCATCCTGGCCCACGATGCCGACACGGCCAAAACCCTCCTTGCCGCAGATCCAGGTCTGATCCGGCATCCCGGCACGTTGCTGGCAGCGGCGGAATTTGGCAATGCAGAGGCCGTCGGCCTGCTGCTCGACCTCGGCGCCTCGCCCCACGGCCTTGATCATGACGGCATTGCGCCGCTGCACCGCGCCGTGCAATCGGGCTCTCTGGCCACCGTTGAAAAGCTGCTGGCGGCCGGCGCCGATATAGACCTGCGCGAACGCAAATGGCAGGGCACGCCGCTGACATGGTCGCGCGTCCTTGGCCACCCGCACTTGACGGCTTGGCTGGCGCCGCTCAGCCGCGACGTGCGCGGCCTGGCTTGGCTGGGCCTGACGGACCGCCTGGCCTGCGTCCTCGACGAAGACCCGGCGCGCATCACGCACAGCCTTCCCGGCGACGATGCCCCCACCCTGCTCTTCTGCCTGCCGGACGACGAGGATCAGGCAGCCTCCGTCGCTCGCCTGTTGCTGATGCGTGGCGCTGATCCCGCCACGCGCAATCCGCACGGCAAGACCGCAGCGCAAGCGGCTCGCCTGCGCGGCCTCGACGACGCAGCGGATGCCATAGAAGCGGCAAAATCGCGATAGACGATGCCGCTCTTGGGCCAAAACGGCGTCGCGCGCTCGAAACCGGACATCACAGGTGCAGAGCGCCGACTTGCCAGAGTCGGATTGTTTTTGAGGGCAATACTCATTAAGGCCCCGGCTCACTTGCGATGGGTAGCCGGTCCATACAAGGGCCAAACTCGGTCGTTCGCATTTGGCGCACATTGTGGAAGCGCACGCTAATTATGCCACCCCTGAAAGCGATATTTGGTGCATTTCACAACCGCGTTGAGTTCCCACGCCGCCGAGCCCCTTCTGATCGATTTAAAATTCCGAGTTGCGGGATCGGTCGACGGGCTAATTCCCGACGACTTTGGAGCCTTTCATGCTGGTATTTGCCAAGGAATTGACGTCAACAGCGTCGCCAACAATTGAGATTCCTTTACCCCTTAGTGTGACTTTTCCGTCCTTTTTTAAAGTCAGAGACGCATCTCCTGTTGTAAAACTGATCTCGTCGCCCGCTTCGACAATAACTCGCTTGCCACCTTTCATGGTGACGCGATCACTACCCTCCAGCCCCACCTGTTCTGACACCTTGCCGGGAATGTCCTTAATCGCCAAAAGGCTCTCGATATTACGCACTTTTTGCTCAAGAGCAGCTACGCGACTTGGGTCTGTCACAGGGCCTGCCGTTGAGTTGGAAGCAGCCTCGGCGCCTTCGCCAAAATATATGAAAATCACGGCGGCACTCACTAGGCCAAGGACAAAGAAGACATGATTTCGCATTGAATTACTCCGGCTATTGAAGCAGGTCCGGCGTCAGCGGGACCTGCACATGAGTTATCTGCATTCGATCCATGACTTGCCAAAGGCGCTTTTGCGGTCAGCCTGGCCGCTGGCGCAGAACTCATCATCCCCGACATCGAGCGCCTGGCCGCGTGGGGCCTTGAGATTGCGGGTCGCAACGGTCTCGAAACGGACCAGTTCCTGCCCCGTACGTGATCGTGCCTGTCTGGGGTTGGAAACGATCGCCAGGTTCGGCACGGCGCGCGGGTCGAAACGCGCCGACCAGGCGCGGCCATCGAGAGCATTCCACCACGCCTTGTCCCATTCGGCGACGCATTTGCCATTACCGTTACCGAAGGGGTCATTGGCCGCAGCATTGCCGCCGCACATCTTGCCATTAGGGTTGGCAAGACAGCAATTGTCGTGATTGATGCTGCCGACCGAGGTGTAGATATTGAACGTCCCGTCGGAATTTACGGTGCGGCCAGCCTTGACGCCTTCCGACAGGCCGACGGCCAGAGCGCTGCACATTTGCCCCTGCGCACCAAAGCAGCGCTCGCGGGCAAGAATCTCACTGGCGTGTCGGCCGGTGAAAAAATTGCTGCGGATGTTTTGTTTGAGCGTTGCGATGTTGGGCCAGGTGGTGCCATAGCGCTGAGCATTGCACTCCCCACCGGTGCCCGAACTGGTGGGGCGTCGTCCAATGATTTCCTGAATGGCGTCGCTGATCGTGCGATCGTCGCATTGCCCGGCCCGGCCATCCGCGAGAGACGGGCTGGTGTAAAGCGTCATAGCAAAAGTCGCGGCAAGCACGGCCAGTAAGGCAGCTATCAGCACTGATGTTTTTTTGTAAATTCGCATGGTGATCTCCAGGGCTTAGGGCCGGTCGAGTGACCGGAGTTTACGGGCGGGGAATGGTGATGTTCTGAGCGCCGGTGAGGCGCTTGTCGCTGTTTTTCAGAAGGGGGGCGTTTAACCGCTCCAGTACAAAACTGGCCGTGCGGGCGAAGACTGTACCGGTTGGCTGATCGCGTGGCCCGACGGTGACCGTGAAGGTTTTGCCTGCACAGCCTGCGGCTTCTGTGGCGGTGAGTGCCACGGTAAACTGCGTGACATTCGCCGGCGGCGTGGTTTCGCCGCGGAGGTTTGTGAAGCAGCCTTGAGCGCCATCGCCTGAAACCTGCCAAACGAAGACCTGGCCGGGATAGGTGGCCTGCACGGTATCAACGGTCAGGGCCAGAGACGAGTTGAGGCGGCCAATGGCATTGGGCAAGGTTAGCGGCGGTTTTAAGGTTTTGACGCCGTAGTCGGGGGTGGATTTGATCGTCAGGGTGAGGATCTCGCCGCCTGGGTTCACGGTGATCTGGCGTTTGTATTCCCCCACCAGCCCCTGCAGTTCCTCCGGCCGGAAGTTGACCTTGCCGTAATAGCCTTGAGTCGCAGACGCCACTATATTGAAGCTGGGCACCGGGCCGTTGCCGCTATGGGTAAAGGTCACGGGCGGAGGCCCTATACCGGAAATCTTGCGGATGACGCCATAAGGCGTTGGATTAACGCCATACTCGAAATTCAGGCGCAGATGCTTGCGTGCACAGTCGGCGCTAAGACCATTCGTCGGTAAGGTCATGACCAGGCGGCGGCCAACAATCCGGCTGTCCAGCCCTTGTGAATCCGCACAGGCGGCGATCGTGTTGTCCTCGGGCAAGGGGGTGCGTCGTTTGGGTGGCGTCGGCGCCCGGCATTGCGATCTGAAGCCCGAAGCGCCAGGAATGGTGACGCTGGTGCCGCCGCTGGCCCTTTGTTGCGCTTCAGCAGCCGCACGCTCAGCTTCGTACTGCGCTTTTTTGGGCGCTTCGGCAGCCAGGCAGGCCTCGTACTCGGCCTGACGCGTAGGCAGGGTACGGCTATATTCCGCCAGCGCGCTTTGGTATGAGCCTTCTACACTGGCCGCGTCGCCGGTGGCGAAATTGTTGTCGTCCCATACGGTGTCATAAGCGGTCTTGTTATAAATCCTGATCGGAATGCTGCGTGCATCGGCTATTTTCAGGAAGCCATTGCGGATCTGAGGCACCCTGCCAAGAGTAATTTCGATGATCGCCGAACCGATGGCGCCGCAGCCACGCAGGTTATTGCTGACGCCGCTAAAGCCCTTGAGATATTTCGCCGAAGCTTCAGGTATGCCGGTCAGGCTTGTGTTGTTCTTGTCGTCCTCCCAGGTGTCGAGCCAGTGGGCATAGACCTCAAACTGCATCTTGCCTTCACCGGACAAATAGATGGCATCGTCGCCCGGCTTCCACACAATCGCACTGGAGCTGTAAGACCCCGGATCATTATACAGCTCAGAACATGGCGGCCGGTCTTCATTCTGGTACTCATTGAAGTTCTGACTGCGAATGGATTCGATTATGACAGGCCCGGCTACAACGGGCGAAGCGCCAAGTGTCAGACCACATAAAGCAGTGGCGGTCAGAAGATGTTTCATCATGACGATAGTCCTTTGTGGTGTGTGGAGTTACGGCAGAAGGAGGTCTTTGAGGATTTCACCCTGATCGCGCGGCAAGTTGGGCCATGTCAGGCGGCCGTCATCGCGTTTGGCCCGGGTGAAAAGACGCGCGTGGCCAAGGCCCGCTGTGATGATGGCCATGTCGCTGCCCGGCGCGATGACCGTGCCCCACAGGTCGATCAGGCGTTCGACATCGGCCGGCCGCGACCAGGCCGGCCCGGCAAAGGCCTGTGAGGGCGCAGGAGTCACAAGGACCAGCACCGAGTCCCGGCGATTGGTGGTTATGCGTTTGTTGAACAGGGAGCCAACCACCGGCGCATCACCCATCAGCGGGGTTTTCGAGCCCGTGGCGTCACGCACGCTCTCAGAAAGGCCGGAAAGGATCAGGGTGGAGCCGAACTTGACCTCAACCGTGGTCGCCACAGTCTGTCGCCAGGTGTTCAGCGCCTCGGCGAAATTGCCTGCCGGCTCGCTGGCCAGAAAGGACCGTGTGACCTCGATGCGCAGCTTGGTGCGGTCGCCGCTGATCTCCAACGGCGTCACTTTGACCTGCGTGCCGATATCGACATTCTCAAGCTGGGCGAAATTGACGCCGCCAACGGCCACCTTGGCCGAACGCCCGACGAAGAAGTCCGATGGCTCGCCACGATAGGCGGTCAACATGGGCCGCGCCACCACCTGATAATACTGGCCGAACCGGTTGAACAGATTGAGATTATAGGTCAGTTGCGGAATGGAAATCGACTCGGTGATGGTGCGTGAGACATTGCCGTCGGTGCTGGTCGATTGTTTCTGATGGCCATATTGCGCCTGAAGCCCATCAAGCAGGTTGAGGCCGACCGAGTCCTTTTGCAGGGTCTGCGACAGGATGATGGCGACATCGACCGAAACCTGATCGGGCGCCGCAAAATCGGGCGTGGCCTGTGTTTGCGGCAGCGTCTCCGTGTCCTGCGTCCGCACCAGCTCGTTGACGCGCAGGAAGACCGCCTTGGCGTCTGTGGGAGACAGGGCGCTGAAACCTTCGTAGCGCGTCCAGGCCGTCGCTTGCTGGCCCTTGGCAGCATAAGCGAGGGCGCCGATGCGCAAAGCCGCCTGTCGGGTTTCACCGTCAGCAGACAATTCGGCCACGCGATCGGCCGCCAGGCTGGCCACCTGTGGATCACCGGCCATATAGGCGGATGTGGCGAGCGCCAAAAATGCGCGGCTGTCTTCGGGGCGCATCAGCACGGCCCTGGCGAAATAGCCTTGAGCCTGATCATAACGCCCGCGATCATAGGCCGCCCGGCCGGCAAGCGCCGCCGCCCAGAAGGCGTCCTGACCGGACTTGAGCGCCAGATCATAGCCGGCCATCGCCATATCCAGCGCTTCGGGTTCACCGTTCGCTGATTGCTGATAGCTGAGCGCCAGCAGGGTCTGCCGATTGGGGTCGAAGGGATTGCGCGCCGCCAGATCGCCAAAGCGCGCCATGGCGTTTGTGTTGTCACCGTTCATAAATGCAGATGAGGCCAGTCGCATCTTCGCGGCGTCATCCGAAGGGGCTGAAGCTTCGAAAGCAAGCGGGGCATGACGCGTCGTACCCGCGCAGGCCGACAGTGTCAGGAGGGTAGTGCTGAGAAGCAGAAGACGGGAAAGCGGATGTGTCATGAGGGTGTTCCGATGGACCAGGCGGCGCGAACGCCGGAAAAATTGGCGGCGTAGATTTGTCCGTGAGGCTGGTACTCAAAGGCCCACGGACGGAAAAACGGATCGTCACTAAATTGTAGAGAGAGGGCGCTGTCGGCGACGCGAACCACGGCTTCAAGGGGCGTCGCGGCTTCGGCGCGCAGGGCGTTATAAAGAGCGTAAAATCTCGTCTCGCGGGCACCGTTTACCGGCTGATTGACCCCGCCGGCGGCTGTTATCAGGCGATTGAAATCGACGGGTGCTAGACTTGCCAGGCTGCTTGAGCGTGCCGGTATTTTGGTGTGATAAAGGCCATTACGATGGGCGTGGACTTCGGTGATCTCTCCCTTCAGCAGCAGCACAAGCGTGCGCGTAGCGCCCAGATCCGCCACATTAAAGATGGCCGTCTGACGGTTTTGCAAAGCCGATTTTATCACCGTGTACGGCTTGAAGCTTGGGGTGGCAGCCCTACTGCCTGTGGCGCCTGCGACCCATAGCGCACCGCCAGCCATAAGGCCCCTGCGCGATATCTGTTCCATGCTTGATCTTCCTGCCCGATCAGCGTTTTCCATCGGTTGGCGATGGCCTGATCTGAGGCAAGGGTGAGCGATCACGAGCGCTTTGCCCATGTCGCAAATAGTTGCAAGGGGTGGTTTATGAGGGCGCGGACGCGGTGCAAACTGCGGCGCAGGCGGCGCCGCGTGTCGTCAATTCTATTCTATGGACTTCGCCTTGCGCCGGCGGACCAGATCGATGATCTCAGCATCGTCCATCCACAGGCGTGTAACGCGCGAAGTCATGCCGGCGCCACCCCAGATTTCCTGGCGCGCTTCGGCACGTTTTAACAGGTCAACGACCTGTTTGCGGTCTTGCGCAACAGAAGCGAGAAACACCGGCCAGATGTGGGTGCGGCGATCGCCGGCCTCAATCTCGGCCAGCGCCTGCGCCATGAGAACCGTCTGCACATCGGCTGAGCCGACTTTAAGCGCGGCCCGCAGTTGCGCGACATGGTCGAGCATGGCCTTGTCGTCGGTAAGGCGCGCGTATTCGGTGAAATCCTGCACGTAGCCAACATAGTCGCCATCGGCCAGTTTGATGAGGCTTTGGCAATCATAGATGACGGCGAAATCGGGATGCTGCCGCGCGAGTTGATCGAGCGCCGTGCGCGCCTCGCTTTCGCGTCCGGACGCCCAAAGCGCCCAGGCCAGATCGGTTTGAATGGCGACGGAACCGGGCTCGATCAAACGCGCAGTATTGAGTTCGCGCAAGGCCGCCACTGACTGGCCGTTGTCAGCCAGAATATTGCCGTACCAGAAGGCCGTCTGGGCATCGCGCGATGACAAGGCCTTGGCCCGACGAAAGGCTTCGCCGGCTTTTGCCGGGTCGCGGTCCCACCAGTAGAGAATGAAGCCCAAGGCCCGGTGCGCCCCCGCCAGATCGGGATTGCGCTTGAGCGCCGCCTCAGCCGCGGCCTTGGCCTTGGGGAAAGCGACCTTGTCGGGCATTGTGCCGAACTCACGCGCCAGAATATAGGCATCGGCCAGTGACGACCAGGCCGGGGCAAAGTCGGGTTCTTTTTGCGTGATGATCTCGAAATTCTGGATGGCGCGTGTCAGGCTTTCGGGCTTGCGCTGCGCCCAGTCATCGCGGGCCTGAAGATAGAGCGTACTCAAGGCAGGATCACTGGGTAGTTCGGGCGATGTCGCCATGTTCGATCCGCGTGGCCAGGCCAGGGCGGCGATCACGATGAAGGCCAACACCACCAATAAAGCGAGGCTGCCGAGCCGCCAGTGACGCTGAAAGTTATGCGTGGGTGCGTTGCCGGTGATGGCATCAGGCATATCGTCGTCAAGACCTGTTTGCTGGGAAGCCCATTGCGCCAGATCTGTGGTCAGGGCAAAAACCGTGGCGGTCTTACCCCCCGGCAACCGACGAACAGGTAGTCCGCGTGTTCGGGCCCAGCGCATGACCGTTGTCCGGTCACGACCGAAATAGCTGCCGATCGCTTTCCACCCATCCAGTCGCTCTGACGGTATCAAGCTGTAGCCCTCCCATTCAGCTTGAGCGAGCATAGCTATAGCCTATCGCAAATACAAATCCGAAATGCTCTGCGTTCTTTCCACATATGAGAGCCAATCGGCGCTCTTGTCATATTGCAGGGCCACGGAATTTCGTGATGATGACATGGCTGGCCGCCACATCGATGGACTGGTTCACGGCCAGCCTCCATTAAGCCGCAGAGGCGCCTCCGCGCCGTTTTCGGCTATGTAGGCTGGTGAACAGATGAAGTGCAAATAATATGCCTGCCCAAGTAAGCATGCCGATGGCTACCCAATACTGGTTGGAATTCGGCAAGCCCCATGAGCCGACTACAGGCCAACTTGTAGGCTGCAGCGGTGAGAACTCAAGGGTCAGGCACAATGCCTCTAGCCATAGAAAGCCGAGACTAAGGGGGATCAATGTGCTGAATATGTCTGTCGTGAGGATATGCCTGAAGTCGGCTTGGTCTCGAGGAATGTAGTAACCCGCGAGGTCGCGGTTCATATCCTCCTTGTAAAGTCGGTTGGCCTCTATATGCCAATCCAAAATTACCCGGCAGTTGATGACGATTACTAGGGACGCCATGAAACAGAGTAAGATAGCGACCGACGCGATCATTGCGATAATACCACTACTGTGCTCATTCCCGACACGGTTGACGTAAAGGGCAGCACACGCCGCAATTAGAAATGACTGCGACGTCATTAGGGTATTGATGCGACCTGACAGAAGCACCCATTCGTGATCATGACGATCGCGATAGACCTGTAGTCGTTCCCGTAAGTTGTTCATTTTGCCCCCCATGCCTTCATACGCGTAACACAGTTCCGGCCATTGATCTACTTTGGCGTGCGAACTTTGCAAAAGCCCCTTGCATCCCCAAGGTCGTAGCAGCGTATGCAAACTTGGAAATTGTCGGGGAAAATCAATGTGAATGATATACTTATGCCCGCGCTTTCTCCCGCAATGGAAAAAGGTGCCCTCTCCGATTGGTATATCAAGGCGGGGGATCTTATCGTCGCCGGCAGGTCATCTGTGATGATTGAAACTGAAAAGGCTACAATGGAAGGCGAGTCGATCCATGATGGCGTTGTAGAAGAAATTCTTGTCGCCGAAAGCACTGAGAATACTCCGGTGAATACCCCAATCGTAAGAATGAAAGCCGCTGAGATCAGTCAGCTCACCCGGGAGACACTCCGGTCCCAATTTCATCTTAGCTCCCTTGGAATTGACGACTATTATCCCGAGGCCACCCATTTTTCCGCTAGCCATCCTTGCCGAAGCAAAGTCTTTGTTGTTCACGGACACGACGAACTGGCGCTTGAAAAGTTAGCTCGCTTTCCACCCATCCAGTCGCTCTGACGGTATCAAGCTGTAGCCCTCCCATTCAGCTTGAGCGAGCATAGCGATCCGCTCCTTCAAAAAATGAAACAGGCATTTCCATCACCGAAACCTTTTCACTAAACCGGAACTCTCCTCCCCCCACCTACAGCCACTTCTTATGCCGGAAATACACCCACGGCATCACGGCGAAGAGCAACATGACGGCGATCGCGAAGACATAGCCGTACTTCCAATGCAGTTCCGGCATATTGGCGAAGTTCATGCCGTAAAAACCCACAACCAGAGACGGCGGCAGGAAGATCAGCGCCACTACCGACAGGATCTTGCCGATCAGATTCTGTTCGACATTGATCATGCCCAGCGCGCTTTCCAACTGGAAATTGATCTTGTCATTGAGAAAGGCCGATTGGTCCGAGAGGCTACGTGAATCCTTGATCAGCCGTTCGGCATCGCGTCCGATGACGATGTTGTCGGGCTCGTGGTCGTCCTTGAAATAGGTCAGCAGCCGCACCAGGCTGTACGTGCTCTCATGGATCTTGGAGTTCAGATCGGCGGTGAAGCCCAGTTCCTTGAGGACCCCGCGCATGGCCAGCGACGGGTTGCCGCGCTGGTCTTCAAACGCCTTTTCGCCGAAGATGCGCCGCGACAGCCCGTCCAACCCCCTGATCACCCGGTCGTGGTCGGCGGCGACGCGGGTGATGATCTCCTCCACCATTCCTTCCATGACGTCGGCGCTGGTGGCGTAGCGCTTCGGATTGAGCAACAAATCTTCCTGAAATTTCAGAAACGGTTTCGGGTCTATGTCGCGGATCGTAATCAGAAAATCCGGCGTCAGGATAAAGGTCACCGGACTGGTCTTTGGGATACATCCGTCGCTTACGTCATCGAGCACGGCGGCCATCATGTACGACGTGCCGTCGCGCGTGTACATGCGCCCCAGCGCGTGATTGCGCCACATTTCCTCGCGGCTCGGCAAGGCGATATTCAGCGTCTGCGGCAGAAGCCGAAGCTCGTCGGCCGTCGGCTGATACAGGTCGATCCACACCGGTTCGTCCGGCACGGTGTGCGTGGGGTCCAACTGGATTTCGGCGATCTTTGGCGCCCCGGGCGCCCCCGTGAGGTAAAATACGCTGATCATCGCTACTCCCCGGACTGGCTTTTCTCCATCATAAGCTGCCGCGATAACCAAAGGTTTAAACACACGTGTGTTTTGGGTGAGTCTGCGCCCCAAACGCCCCCTAGTCCAAACGGTGGTCCATCATTGGCACCTCAACGGTAGCGACCGGCCGAATGTAAATTATCGACTTTTCGAGCACGGCGATCCGCCGATCCATTCGGGTTTGGCTCAACGCCCGTTTCTAAGGCCTTAGGCGACAGCGAAAGCCGGCGCATCGTCATCGTTGCGAGATGTGCCACGACGCGCGGCTACCTTGCGTCTCTGACGGGTACGCGGTCGCCGCATGGCGCGCAGAGTGCGGGTGACCATACCGGCAGCCCGCCGAACAACAGAACGGACACGTCTCAGATTAAGCTGCACCAGCACGACCGTCGCGGCCATCAGGATATCTGCGATCAACGACACATCAAGACCGGCCGCAAGTGGCCATAATTCAGGTGCAGCCGACATCAGCAAGGTCAAGCCCAGAAGCACAATGGCGACCGGAACCACGCGTCGCCAACCGCCCGTTGTCAGGTCACGTAACCAGCGGCCCGGAGCGCTGTTGGGAAACACATGCGCGCCGACCACAAGCGCCAGCATAAAAATCAGAATAATCATAGAGCCCTCCGAAAACTCAAGATAGGCACGTCCCGCCGGCTTCACAACCTGCCGCGATAAGATCCCGTATGTCCTGACAGCGTTAAGCGGCATTTTCCCCTCCGTCTGATGATACCGCTTTAGAATGAACGAAATTACGCCAATTTACACCCTTAATTGTGCCGCAAAACTCGCGAAAAGGTTGCTTTATCCAAGTCACCCTGCGTATTCTGTGGTGACAACATACCCAAAAGCGATGGCGTGATCGGACCAACGCTGTGTGATCGGCGCTTTAGGCGCCCGTCAGTCGTCTAAGCCGATCAAAGACTGAGGGGGCCATCGTGAAATCATCTGTCCGTATCCTGTTGGCTGTGACGTGCCTCAGCTCCGGGTTTGCGCTGCGGGCCACCGCCCAAACTCAGACAGACCAATCCCAAACAACCGATCCCCAAACGCCCCCTGCCGAAACCACTGACCATACGACGGCCACGCCCGCCCCGGACAGCACGACCGTCACCGTCACCGGCAAGAAAAAGACCCCCGCCGACCGCGAAGTCTATGACGTCACCAAGAATGTCGATGCCCAAACCGGCACGGCGGCCGACGCCCTCAATAAAATCCCCGGCGTCAATGTCGATCCCTCGGGCAAGGTGACCTATCACGGGCGCAATGTCGTCGTCTATCTGAACGGCCGCCCGTCGCTGATGTTGTCCGGTGACAATCGCGCCCTGGCGTTGAAATCCATGCCATCGGCCTATATTTCGACGATTGAGGTCATTTCCAATCCGGGCTCGCAATTTTCCTCCGGCGACGGCGCCCCGATCATCAATATCAACACCCAGCGCAACATGCCCGCCGGGATATTTGGCGTCATTAGCGCCAGTTTCAGCGCACCGAAAGGCAACTTCGAGGCCGGGTTTCTCGGCATAACCAAGGGCAAGTGGAGCCTGACGCTCATGCCCAGCTATTCCGATGGCGGCAGTACCTATCGGTCCAGCGCGCAAACCACGGCGTTCGACACCACCGCCGCCCCGCCCCAATCCTCGACCTCATACAGCGAGGGCCGCAGCCGGTACAGCGGCCCGTTCCTCGTCGCCAACCTGCAATACGATGCCGGGCCCAATGACGTCCTGGCGGCGGCCGTCAACTACAACCGCACGCCTTCGGACGTGACCAATGCGTCGCAATCAACCACCATCGGGACGAATGGCCAGATCACCAACCGCTTCGACCAGGCCGACGAGGGCCGCTTCGTCAACGAAAGCGAAGGCCTGTCGTTCAACTACACCCATTACGGCAAAAAGCCCGACGAAACGCTGAAAATCGACGCAAGCGTGGCGCGAAACACCTCCCAAAGCGATGACCGCAGCGCCAATACCTACCTGATCTCGACCATCCCGGCCAATGTCGGCACCCGGATACAGACCTATGGCCGCGATGAAGAGCGGCGCAAGACAACCCTCCGCACCGAATACAATACTCCCGTCGGCGACGATCAGCTGACCGTGGGCGCAGAGGTCGATATCGATGACAATAGCCGCCACACCCAGGTTTTCGGCCCCGGCGACGACGACGCGACCCTGATCGCCAACCCGTTGCTGACCAACGCCTTCCGCTCCCATCAGGTGGTGTCGGCGTTTTACACCACCTTCCAGCGCGAATTTACGCCCCGCTGGACGGTGCTGGTCGGCGTGCGCGGCGAAGCGCTGTCTCTCACCACCAACGACCTGACCTATCGCACCGAAGGCAAGGTGACCTATACCCGCCTGAACCCCAGCCTATACGCCACCTATGTCATTTCACCGACGCAAAAGCTGCGCTTCAACTACACGCATCGCCAGCAACGCCCGGAAGCCGCCGATCTCAATCCGCATATCGTCTATTCGTCGGATACCTCCGTCGAAGCCGGCAATCCGGACCTGAAACCGCAGGAAAACGACGCCATCGAGGCGCGCTACGAATTCAACGGAAAGACGCTGAACTACACGGTCCAAAGCTTCTGGCGCCGCGATACGCGCACCATTGCAACCGTCTCGCAGATCATTCCTGACCCGCAAGGCCTGGGCAATATCGTGATGCAGACCATGCGCGTAAACTGGCGCCAACAAAACGCCTTCGGTCTGTCCACCACTCTCAGCAAACAGATCGGCAAAACCTTGACCCTGAATGCCGACGCCAGCGTGACCCATAACGAGATGCGCAACCCCCAGATCGACGGCGTCCGGTCAGGCACATCGATGGACGGCAGCCTGTCCCTTCAATATAACTTCCCCAAGGGCGACCGCCTGTACGCGACGTACAAGATGATTGGCAAATCTTTCAGTAGCCAAGGCTACACCACCGGCTCCGGCCAGGCGAACCTCCAATACAGTCACAAACTGACGCCGAAGATCGATATTGACCTCTCGATCAACGACCTCTTCCGCCAAACCCGCACGGTGACGGTGATCGATACCCCGCTCCTGCAAACCCGCTTCGTCAGCAGCCGCCAATCCCCGACCTTCATGATCGGCCTGAGCCGGCAATTCTCGCGCTTTGCCCCCATGCCCAAAAAGGAAAATTAGGCGGGTAATACAGGGCCTTGCCACGACAGGCGATGTTAGGGCGATCTTTGCACCAAATCCGTAGGCGGGCAAATTTTGGGATCGGGCATCTCGATAAGGGACCGGGCATAGGCAAGAAGAACATCGCGGTGGCGCTGCCGCCCTCAAAGCGACGATATTGACATGCCGATGCTCCCATGCAGCAGTAAGGTCCGGATCGAACTTTGTGGGGGCAACAATGAAGCTGGTGTGGTCGATAGGCGTCGCATTTACAGTTTTCACTGCGGCTGCGCACGCTACCCCTGTCCGCGATGCCGCCTCAATGGGCGGTGTCTACACAAATGTGCAGTATATTGAGGAAGCCGGGGACCTGCTAGGCGTGGAAGTAGACTTCCGCCCCGGACCTTCGCCAACGATAATCTTTAAAGATTGCGAAGGTGATTGCCCTGCCGGCAAAGCTTGGCCGGTCAAAATCAACGGGCGCCATATCAGCTTCACGACATATGACGAAAGCATCGACTACCGGTCGGGAAAACGAAATCAGACGGCGGTCACTTATGCGGGTCGTTTCCGCGCTGACGGATCGCTTGAGCTCACCGTGCCGGGCAATGCAGAAATCCATTACGTCCTGCATAGGGTGAAACATCACCGACCGCATTAAGTTGAGCAGTTGGCCTGTCAGAAAAACCATTGCTAAAACCACCACGGCAATAGCTCAACGCGGTTCGCCTCAGTCGCACGGCAGCCACACCTATTCCGCGCGCCGATACCAATGCGCTGAACCCGACCTGCGGCACGCGCGAAGTGGTCGACAGAGAGGCGACGCTGCGCTGCGCCGACGCCTGCGTGCCGACGCGGTCATATGTTATGCGGCCCAAGATACCGGTCGCCGTTGAAGTGTATTAGATGTGACGGCGAATCCGCGACCCAAACTTCTGTTTCCCAAGCAATTTCTGACAAATATTTGCCCATTATGGCGCGGCTTGGAAACGCAGTAACATAGACGAGTCCAGCCGCGCTGGAGCTAAATAACCTTGTTAACTCGTCATGTCTCTTTCCATCTACAGGACCGTGGCTAGTGACCGACTCGATAAGTACCAACCAATTTCGTTTCCTATCATAGATTATAACATCGGGCATTTTACCATGTGAACCGGGATCAACCTTAAGATCGGCGAGCAAGCCTTCGTCAAAGTAACCCCATTTTTCGCCGGTATCTCCCGCGTAAACAAGAATGCCGCCCGGCACGAACCGTGCTGCAAAGTCCTCAATAATATCTCGAATCAGCTCACTATGATCGCCTGCGCTAAGCGTCAACGTCTTGCCGTTTGTCAGCGTTACCGGGATTCGGTTCTGCTCCCTCTCTTTGGCATATCGGTCTACAAGAGAGCGCTGACGCTTTAAAAAATCGGCTATTTCCGCAGACCAGGCGTCAGTGCCAAACGTCCGTAGCGCGGCCAGGAAATGCGGTTCAATTTGATAGACAGCTTTGGGGCTATTGACGGGGCGTTTGGGGTCATCCGGATTGTATAGCGCGACGCCTGCTTCTACAAACTGGTGCATTGTCTGCCGCCGAATCGTCTCACGTGTATTGGGCGCGTATTCCTTTCCGTAGTGAGTTCTCATCCAGTCCATCATGGGCGTTATGCCCATTAGCGGGTTCTCGGCGTCAGACCAAGCGTAGTCAGGGCGCAAATTCATGAGCGACAAAAGAGTCAATGCTGACCGCTCGTTTAGCTGCGGCCGAGGTAAGCCTATAATTTCCAAAACGCTCTGGGCGTCACGCAAGTTAGTTTCCGCACTCATGACAATTTACCGAATGCTTGGTCGATTGCGTCCTGTGAATAGTCGTTTGTCTGGATCGCCCAGGTTCCCAGCTTCTCGAGATCAGCCAAAATCGGATAGGGCAAGCTCTTTAAGTCGCTTGCGTTAACTTGGGTATGGCCGTTGAAGCGTCTAAAGTGCTCATCGACTGCTGTTGTGTTGAGATACGTTGCTATACCTTTGGCTAACGTTTCCGACATTCCTCGCTTTCCTAAGTGATACACATTTACATGGTTCTCAATGCCAATAGCTACTGCCTCACCCAATACTCGTGGGTCGATCACGCCAGCAACCACACGACGACGTTCTTCTTTGGCGGTGAAGCGGCGACAGACGGCATACCAACCGTTCGGGTACATCCATTTTGCGGTATCATCATCAAAAGTGATCGCGTTAGGCTTTTTTCCATCAATCGGCCATTCCAGTCGTAAATCGCGAAAATGTGTCGGATACAGGAGCGGAATTGTGCCAGGTCCGCCAGGCGCGGCATGTAAATACTCACGCATCCGAAAGTCCACGACTGGCCCCGTCGAGACTTTTAGTCCCAGTTCCGAAATGGAAGCCCGCCGTAACAGCACTTGCTCTAGTGCGCTTATATCTCCGTTGAGAGGCACATGAATGAATTGATCTCGGTCGCTGGGCTGAACTATTTCAGTAAAAGGGACGCTAAATAGCTCGATATCATCAAAACTATCGTCGGTAGATCGGGAGACTTGGACATCGCCCTGCGTACCATCCCTCTCGAGGTGCAAGATGATTGTCTCTTGGAGAACAGCATCGTCCTTAAATGCCTTATTTCTGGCATCGAACAAGTGCATTCGTCGAATTGCACACAGACTCAAAAGTAGCTTCCTGAACGGCATATAATAAGGCCCGTTCGTGAAGCTGCGGGGTATAATAACTACCATCTGACCGCCGCGAGCTAAGGCTTCAATGGCTAATCCAACGAACCCTGAATAAAGGTTGACCGTCTCTAAGCCTGCTCTTCTAAGTTCTAGGCGGTGCCACGATGCTGTAGCGATTTTCTTGTAGGGCGGGTTGAGGATGGCATGCGTATAGGGCCGCTTATGTCCGACCGCCATATTTGTCCCAACTTCAATATAATCTTCTTGGCGTATAGAAATGTCGAACCCTTGTTCGCTGTGCTGAGCGAGAACCTCACTCAAATGAGGTATAATGTGCTCGTCGATTTCAAACAAATCAGCTCGAACGGGGTTCTTTCCAGAAATTCTGTTCAGGAATGCACTACTCAATGCGCCCAAGCCGGCACCTGCATCCAACAAGTGAATGGGGTCACGTGGCTCAATTTCAAATAGGTCCGCCATAAAAGTCGCGACTGTCGATGGCGTCATGAATTGCCCGAGAGCCGACTTTTTTTTGCGATCCGTCGTGCCAGCTACCGTTAGCCGTTTGTATTCTGCTTGATCAAGCACTGTGATTCCTTTTTCATACAGCCTACCAAAGGGAACTTTAAATCTCGACAGCAATATTTTGCCTCTCGTTTTGCAAAAGACATGTAGGCGAGTTCAGCCGCACTCCCCTACATGACATGCCACACTACATGCCCAGGACCGGCTCCGCAGCTATACGACACGTCGCATTACCAGACCTCAGCCAAAATGGGGCAAGTCAGCAGGCTTGGCCGCTAGACATAAGCAAAATGACAGCAAAGTTTTGATAATATTGAAAAAATCTCGACCTTCACGACAGTTCACCGATGATCTCTACTGGTAGCTTTTTCTTCGAAAATAATCGAACTCGGAATTTTTCAACAGTATCTGCCCCATCATCCGACCCAACAGTCACGTAAAAAAATTTCCCCCCCACTTCCCCTACATCTCATGTTACCCTATCCCCACAGGTCGGAAACATAAAACAACCGAAGCCGCCAAGGTCTGCGGACGCGGCTCGGACAGGGAAGGATAATGTCATGCGCGCACGCTTTGGGTTGGTCTTGCTGCTTGGGTTTGTGGCCACTATGGCGAACGCGGCGGCCGATCCGGTCGTAACGACCCAGGCCGGACGGTTGCAAGGCGTAACAGACGCCACGGCCCCCTCCGTTCAGGTCTTTCGCGGCATCCCCTTTGCCGCGCCGCCCGTGGGCGATCTGCGCTGGCGGGAGCCGCAACCCGTCGCGCCCTGGGCGGGTGTGCGACCGGCCAAGGCCTTCGGCCCGCGCTGTATGCAACAACCGCTCTATTCGGACATGATGTTCCGCTCGCCGCCCCCCAGCGAAGATTGCCTCTATCTCAACGTCTGGACACCGGCGCATCTCGACGGCAAGTCGAAGGGCAAATTGCCCGTCCTGGTCTATGTATATGGCGGCGGCTTCATGGCCGGCGACAGCTCCGAAAAACGCTATGACGGAGCCGCTTTGGCCAAACGCGGCATCGTTGTGGTGACGCTCAACTACCGGCTCGGCGTGTTCGGCTTCTTGTCTCATCCCGAACTCACCCAAGCATCGCCGCACCATGCGTCGGGCAATTACGGCCTGCTGGATCAGGCCGCCGCCCTCGCCTGGGTCAAACGAAACATCGCGGCCTTTGGCGGCGACCCGAACCGCATAACCATCGGCGGTGAGTCCGCGGGCTCAATGTCGATCAGCGCCCTTATGGCCTCGCCCCTGTCGCGGGACAAGATCGCCGGGGCCATCGGCGAAAGCGGCGCCCTCATGCAAAAATGGACGCCGCGTGCGCGCGCCGATGCCGAAAAGGAGGGCGCGGCCTTTGCCGAAACCCTCAAGGCCTCGACCCTTTCCGAGCTGCGCGCCCTTCCGGCGGATAGCCTGCTGGCTGCGCAAGGCAACGCCCGCGGGACCCGGTTTGGGGCGGTGATCGACGGCTATTTCCTGACCGAAGCGCCCGAAGTGACGTTCAAAAATGGCAAGGCCGCCCATGTCCCGCTTCTGGTCGGCTCCAACTCTCAGGAAGCCGCCGGAGCGGCCATCCTGGGCAACGGCCCGGCCACCGTGGCCAATTATCGCGCCGGTCTCAAACGCGTGCTGGGCGATAAGGCGGACGCGATTTTCGCCCTCTATCCGGCCGCGACGGATGCCGACGTGTTACCGGCGGCCACGGCGGTGGCGGGCGACAATTTCCTCGGACTGCCGACGTGGAAATGGTTCGACCTGCAACGCCGCACCGGCGCGCCGACCTACTACTATTACTACACCCGTGTCCGCCCGCGCTTTGTCGCGGATACGTCGAACAGCCCGCCGCAATGGGGCGCGGTCCACAGCGCCGAAATCGAATATGCCCTGGGCAATCTCGACGTCAATCCGCTCTACGCCTGGACCAATGACGACCGGAAAGTTTCGGCGATCATGAGCGGCTATTTCGCCAACTTCATCAAAACCGGCAACCCCAATGGCGCCGGCCTGCCCGTCTGGGTCAAGGCCTCAACCGACGCCGGTAAGATCAAGCGCCAGATCATCGACGTCAAAACCGTCAGCGCCCCCTTCCCCGAACAACGCCGCTATCAGGCCGTCGAGCCCATTCTATATATGCATTGATGGGGTGACATAAAGGCGCAGATTAAACGCAAAGGCTGTGGCTCAGAGGGGGGAGATATAACATGGTAAAATGGCTTTTGGGTTTAGCCCTTGGTGTTGTCGCATTGGGCGCCATGGTGCTTTATGTGCCCAACATCTTGCCGACGCCGGTTCATGTCGAACGGGAGGTTCTACTTAGCGCGGCGCCTTTTGTTCAACCCTCGCAGATCGATTGGGGCTTTCTCAAGCTCAGATCGGGTCAACGGGGCATGGACGCCCTAACCGATATCGAGCGGCACAGTCCCAATCCCGTCATGCGCCAAACCTCGGTTGCGGTACAGTATCAATGGCATGAAAAGGGTCACCAGTTCGACTGCAATGGTGCGCATTTCTGTGACGTTCCAGCGCCCCTTTTGCATGAAACGCGGCTTAATGAGTTGCGGTTGCCGACGGACGGCATGATGCTGTCGCGCGACCTCAAACCGGGTCAAGCTATTCCCGAAAGCTTCTGGGATAACCAGCGCTTCCGGATACGCTGCCTGTTTCCCCCGCCAAACTGGGCCTATCAAACGACCGAGTGCCGTCTGCGAATGCTCGATTTGGACAACGATGGCAAGGAAGAGGTTATCCTTGAGCAGGTCAGCCTTGGCACAATGCAAGTCTACCTGCATCCCATCGTTCGGGAACACTGGGAAATCTACAAACAAGAAGGCGGCGAATGGCGTCGGCGCGAACGCCTGTATTTTTGCGCAGTCGACCAGGCGGCGTCGCACAATGCACGCGCAACCGTAACGCATTCAACGCTGGACACTCTGTGGTTCGATGGCACGCCGGTCAATTTCTTCGACACCGAATGCATGCAGGACGGTGATGTTGACCGTCCCGATGCCGGGCTGAACGCGGCCGCCAAAATGGCCGGAAAGATGGGTCAGATTCCGGTTATCGCTTCAGGCGGCAGGCAGATTCCCGCCAGCTTGATCCAAGCTCTGGCCAACCGGACAGTTGTTCAGCCCTCGCAAGAACTCCCGCCCGAAGTGCCTGAGCCGGGTGGCGTATTGGGGGCACCTTTCACAACCGAGCCCAGATTCAAGGGCCTTCCGCCTTGTTTTGCTGCCAATGATCCAAAGGGCTGCGTCGCCGTTGTGGCTGATATCGATCATAACGGGACTGACGATGTCATGATCATCGACAAACCCGTTCAGCACGGCACTGTCGACTATCGCCTGATTACGTTGCTGATGATCAAGGACGGCCGCTGGCAAGTCATCGCCAACCATGCCGCCTGCTCCGTCGACCGGCCGGATATCACCGACGCTGAGGTGGCGCTAAAGCCCTCAGCATGGCAACCGATTTTGTTTGCTGGACGCCTATACGTGCCCTCTGCTGACTCGGACAAATGCCAAGACCACTATGCTCATTTGTAATTGCCCGGGTGCGTGCCCTGGTGCACCAAGGTGTGCTTGAAGGACTTGGTGACCCTTATGAACGCGAGTCCAAGGTAAGATTACGGGTCTGATCCTCTGTCCCGCAACCAACCCCAACGGCGCGGGTCTGCCCGTCCGGGTCAGAGAGGCATAACGCGCTGACCGGGTGGCCGCACATCCGCCATGCGGTACGCCACTGCCAGAAACTGACGGCCTTATCGTCGATAGCTGTCCGGTCAACAACTCTTACCGGAAATTTCTCATGACTATCCAAACCGTTCCCCACCTCAACTTTCGCGGCAACGCCGCCGAGGTACTGGCTTTCTATCATTCAGTGTTCGGCGGGACGCAAATGTCGATGACGTGGGCTCAGATATATGGGGCTACCGACCCGTCACAAACGGACCTGATCGCCTGGGGACAGGTCCAGTCCGAAGATGGTTTCCATGTGATGGCTTACGACGTACCGCCGGAGCGCGCGTGGAATGCGGGCGAGGCGCCATTTTTCGTAGCGGTCAATGGCACCGACGCCCCGACGCTGACCGGCTATTGGGACCGTTTGGCCGAAGGGGCCACACTCATTCAGCCATTGGCGCCATCGGGCTTTTCGCCCCTCTACGGGATGCTTAAGGATCGCTTCGGCATCACCTGGGTAATGGCCATTGTGCCGGACCACGGCGCCGCCTGATCGCAGCGCCCCTACGCGTCCGGAAACGACCGCCGGACGCGCCCTCCCCACCCTACAAACGCAGGAAAATAGACCGGCGATAGAGCGGCCAGACGATGGCCGTAATCAGAACCAGCATGACCATCGCGCAGGCAAGCGACGCGACATAGGGATCGGAAATGAAGCCAAGCGCAAATGTATTCGCCTGGTTCTGGATCGATGTCCTGTGCGCGCCGCTGCCGAAGAACGGAAAGGAGTAGACCATGCCCAGCACGATCGACAAGGTGAAGACCAGAATGGCATTGGCCCCCAACACCTTCAACGGCGTCAAAGCACGCTCCGCCACCGGAAACCTCAGAAGCCAGAGCAACCCCGCCAACGCAACCGCCGAAACCCCGCTGCTCAAAAGCGCGAAGCTGCTGGTCCACAGGCGCTTATTGATAACGAACACCGGATCGAGCAGAAGGCCGGCCACGAACAGGATCGCCCCGGCCACCGCGATATACAGGGCCGCCTTTTGCGGAAAGCGCCGCAATACATACCCGGCCAGCACGCCCAGCAAGGTATTCACCATGGCCGGAAAGGTCGATAAAAGCCCCTCCGGGTCATAGGTGACCGGCCCCGCCCATAGCGCCGACCCCAGTGGCCATAGGTGCGCCGGCGTAAATATCTGGCGGTCGATATAGGCCGGCAGGCTGCGAAGCTCATCCAGATGCCCCGCGCCATAGCCCGGCACGGGGATAAATGTCACGGCCGCCCAGTAGAGACCCAGTATGGCCACGGCGGCAATCCCAATAGCCACAGGGTTAACGTCCCGCCGTCCGTCGGATTGCGTGCGGCCCGTAAAGACGATCAGGACGGCCGCCAGCAGATAGCAAAGCGCGATGCGCTGCGGCACGCCCGGAATACGGATATTCTCCAACCCGGCCTTGCCCGGGAACCACGCCCCGGCGCCAATGGCGGCGACATAGAGCCACGCCAGTATGAGCCCCAAAACAATCAGGGCAAAGACGCGCCGCGCCACCCTGAACCAAAACCGCTTACGGTCTTCCGGCGTGGTAAGCGCGCGCGGAAACGACAGCCCCATGGCCACACCCACGGCAAACAGGAAGGTCGGAAAGACCATATCGGCCAGGGTCCAGCCATTCCATGCGGCGTGCAAAAGCGGCGCATAGGTCTTGCCCCAATCCCCCGGACTGGTCACCACCACCATGCCCGCCACGGCAAGCCCGCGCAGCACGTCCAACGCCACAAACCTCGGTGGGCTCACAGTCATCTTATTCCCCCATGCGCTATTTGGCCCCATGCGTTATTTTGCCGGAGGATGGCACACCTGCGCATTACGGTAAATATTTGCGGGAGCGCTACCGGATGGAGCTGTGGCTATGTGACCAACCCCTTGGCGATATCGGCCAGGGTGACCTGTGCGAAGCGGCGTCGCAAGAGGGTCTCCGCCTCGTCGAACACGCCGGTCAGCGTCGCATTGACCGCCTGCTCGATAAGACATCCCGGCATGTCATAAGCCGGTCCGACGGCGAAAATGGATGGCTCTCCGACCGCGCTGTAAATATCGAGCAGCGTAAGCTGATCCAGAGGCCGCGCCAGCCGCCAGCCGCCGCCATGGCCTTTTTCCGACACGACAAACCCCGCATCGCGCAAGCCCGCCATGGTGCGGCGGATCACGACGGAATTTGCATCGAGCATCTGCGCGATCACCTCGGACGTCATGGCGCCATCCTGTTTATCCATATGGATCAACACGTGGAGCATCCGCGAAAGCCGACCGTCTTGCCTCATCCTGAAAATTCCTTGTTGAGATCGCGCCACAATATAGCACGAACGCATCACGATACAAATGAAGTATCATGACTATTGACTCCACCCATTCACGACACTTATGTTGTTACGAAAGAAGGAGACGGTTATGAACGATACGATTTACGACACCATTATCATCGGCGGCAGCTATGCCGGGCTGTCGGCTGCCCTGCAACTCGGTCGCGCCCGAAGGCAGGTTCTCGTCATCGACGAAGGCCTGAGGCGCAACCGCTTTGCCGCACATTCGCACGGCTTCCTCACTCAGGACGGTGTCGATCCGGCCGCCATCGCGGCAAATGCCCGGTCTCAGGTCATGACATATCCAACCGTGCAGTGGCTGTCCGGCCGGGCCGATATGGCCCAGCCCCTCCCCGCCGGCACGCGGGCCGGGGCGTCGTTCCAAGTGACGGTTGCGGACACGCCATACCTGTCAAAAACGCTCATCCTGGCCGTTGGCCTCAGGGACGTTCTGCCCGGCATAGACGGCCTGGCGGAACGCTGGGGCAAAAGCGTGTTCCACTGCCCCTACTGCCATGGCTACGAACTGAACCAGGGCCGGATCGGCGTCATCGCCGGATCGGAGCTGTCCATGCACCACGCCCTCATGCTGCCGGATTGGGGCCCAACGACGCTCCTCATCAATGACGCGTTTGCGCCGAACGCCGATCAACTGGCCTCTCTGGCCGCCCGCCGCGTCACGCTGGAACGCAGCCCCGTCGAAGCGATCACAGGTCACGCCGATGTTAAGCTTGCCGATGGCCAAACCCTGTCCTTCTCAGGACTGTTCGCGCTGGCCCCGGTTGAGATCGCCAGCGCCATCCCGCACCAGCTTGGTCTCGACCTGGAGCAAGGGCCGCTCGGCGCCATCATCAAGACCGATCCCATGAAGCAAACCAGCCTGCCGGGAGTCTTTGCCTGCGGCGATGCCGCGCGCGCCATGGCCTCCGTGGCCCTGGCGGTCGCAGATGGAAATCTGGCGGGCACCAGCGCCCATAGATCGTTGATGTTGGACGCTATCTCCCATGGCTAGGATTGATGGAAGACAGGCGCAATGTTCCGGGTCTGGATGGTCTCCACCGACTGATGGACCTGCTTTTGGCCGAACGGTTGCCCGAAGACGGGCGCATCCTTCTTTGGCGCTATAAGGCGGAACAACAAGAAGGCGGCCGCCATGGGTGGCTATATATCGCTCATGACCCAACCATTCCATGCGGCGTGCAAAAGCGACGAATAGGTCTTGTTCCAATCCCCCGGACTGGTCACCACCACCATCCCCGCAACGGCAAGCCCGCGCAGCACGTCCAACGCTACAAACCTCGGCGGGCTCACGTCCCTCTCACCCCCCATGCGTTATTTAAACGTAAGATGGCACACCTGCGCCCGCCGGTAAATATTGGCGGAGGCGGTATCTACCAGTGATCACAAATTTGAAGGCAGCAGAAGCCGCAACCTGAAGTTAACTTGAGTGCAATACAAATGCACTGAGCTTCCCCCCTTTACAAGCTCAATCGAACTACGTCCGAGGATAGGTATGACAGGCTTTATAAAAGAGAATTCCTTTGTCATCTGTCTAATTGGGGCAGCAGGTTTATTCATATTTGGGCTGTCGTTTCCCGCATTCTTGCTTCTAACGGGACACCTGTGCTGGGACCTGTTTCGTACATGCAAACAGGGAGTAAAAAGCCCCTCGGCTTGGTTGGGGCTCCTGTTCATCGATAATGCTTTGCGATTGAGTCTGATATTATTCCTGCTTTGCCTGGCCGTTGGTAACTATTCTGCGATCTTCTTAATCATTATTTATGCGGGAGCGGCCTCGATATGGCGCGCGGTAAACAAGAGGCGCAGAACCACCCAACAGACCTCGTCCGCGCCTAATACATCTGCGGGATCTGACTTAATTTTGCGCCGAATCCCCTCCCTGAAAATGGAGACTGGCATATATAACCATCCAATTTCCAACACATTTTCGCCCCTGACAAAGACATCCCGATTGTTCATGGCGATTGCCTATTGCGGTGGTTTGGTGCAGGCCGTGGTCCTCAGCGTGGTTATTCACTACCTGCACCTAAAAACCACTATCAATGTCCTGGACGATAGCCTGTCAAACTATCTATTTCTTGCTGTTTTGTCCGCGCCCTTTGGCTACATTTTGGCGCGACGCCTACGTAGCCAATTTACGCCTGCAGGCCTGGTAGTCTTGTTAGCGGGTTGGCCCATACTTCAGTTGGTCGGATCGATAACCCTGTCAATGGTATTTTCGGGCTTCCTTATTGCCGTGAGAAATACTTACGACGAGACGAACCGTATCTCTACAATATTTGCAGCCCTAATCTTCGTGTGGACCGGCGCTTCCCTTACCGTCCGTTTTATCAAAGCCACCCTGACGGATACTCATTCGCAAAACATCAGCAGTAACCTGCTTATCGAGATCGTTATCTTTTTGACCCTGGCCATCGGCGCTATGTGCTTAGCTATAGTTGGCGACGACAGCGTAGGGGCAATTACGAATAAATTCCACGATACACCCAACCGCAATGATACACCGCTCTTGCCTATAGCCGTAGCGGCGTTCGGTTTCGCGGCTTTGATCGCCCGTCTACCGCAGCAGAAACTGTCACAATGGTGGCAAATGGTCATTCGTCCGATAGCTTTCGCCATGACATTGATATGCTTGCTGAAAGCGGGCCAATTGATGTTTGGTTTCTTTGACTTGGAGCCGGATCAATATGGATGGCTGATCCTTTTAATACCTGCCTTCCTGATCAAGGCAGGCCTGCCGCTCGTCGGAATTGCTGTTTTCGGCCTTCTGGCGTTTTGGCCATATGGCCAGACAAAGCTCAGCCGTTAAAAAGAAGGCGAATTGCACAAGGCGTACCCCAAATGGCCTTAAACAGAAGACGTCAGTTGCCACCGGCGGCCGTCCTATTAAGTTGATACAACCTCGGGGAGGACCACATGCACAGTTCACTTTTGACCATAGCCGAGTGCGTGAGCCCTATTTCACTTTAGGTGTGCCCGGCATTGAGATCAAACGGTTCGCCAACGGGCGATCCGCGCTGCGACTACAATACTATACCTCGGCGGGCTCGCATCCATCTCATCCCCCATTCGTTATTTTGACGGAGGATTACACACCTGCGCCTGCCACTCGTGACATACGATCGAAAACGTGCAACTACTTGGAGTTGCGATGGCGGAGGCTATTTTAGATATGATTATGACTGATATTGCCGAGATCGAGGACCTCGTCGAACGCCATTGGCGGACAATCATCACGCTTTTTGATGTCGACCCGAATGTAGCGGTTAGCGAAATTTTTGCGTTCGAAAACCGCATGGTCGAATGGACGAGTACCTATTCGCCCAATGATGCGCATATTCTTCAGGCGACCATACAAAGCGTTAGAGAAGGGTTCGCAAAACGGTGTCGTCAGGACCATCTGGAGCTACGTCGTGACCTCGGCCTCAGCCTTAAAGGCGACCAGCGGACGATGAACATCTTGGCAAATTTGGAAACACCAATCCTCTTGAATCCAGAAACCTATCTACATGATTTCTGGCGCCGAGCCATTTCTCTTCCACCGGGACAGAAACAAAAGGTGGCCCAACTTTGGACCGAGTTCTACGCCTCGTCGCAGCAAAAGCTCAGTTCTTTTCCTCAGGAGGAGCAGGACGCATTCTTCACGCGCATTGCGATCCTAAATGAAACATACATGAAAAATTATCAGACTAATCCTAGCCTAGTGAGGCAAATTGTCGGCCTACCCGCGGAACCACCACGATCGCCCGGAAGCCAAATTGGTGAGGCGATAGTAAAGACGGCAGTTGATGCGACCGTCGGCGGCGGTCTATCGGCTCTGTTTAGACTATTCCGATAAACCTGAGGCGCCGCCTCTCCGCGCTCTAAGTTTCCTCGATCTGCTCAAGGAATTGAAGCCATCTGGAAACCAGATAGTTACCCACCACGAGACATAGAAGACGCCGCATGACATCCCTTTACACCATAGCCGATGGCAAGCTTCGCCCCGCCGTGCGCCGCGCCTTGAGCCGGGAAAGCCTGATCGAGGATTGGGTCGCGGCCGATCCGTCGCTACTCGGCCTGGATGCGCTGGTGATCGGCCGCCAGGTGCCGACGGACCACGGCAAATTCATCGACCTTCTGGCGATGGATGCGACGGGCGGGCTGGTTATTATTGAACTGAAGAAGGACCGCACCCCGCGCGAAATCGTGGCGCAGGTGCTGGACTACGCCTCCTGGGTGCGCACACTCACGACACCGCAGATTTATGAAAGGGCCGAACGGTATCTGCGCACACGCCTTGGCACCGCCTTCCGGGAAAAGTTCGGCGAAGCCATTCCCGAACAACTCAACGGTAGCCATTCCATGCTGATCGTGGCCAGCGAGCTCGATCCCGCATCGCGGCGGATCGTCGAATATCTGTCGGAAGAGCATGGCGTTGCCATCAACACCGTGTTTTTCAACGTCTTCGAAGCCAATGGTCAGGAATGGCTGACGACCGATTTCCTGCTCGATCAGGAAGAGGTGGAAGAGCGCTCAGAGCGCAAGGTGCGCCCGCCTTGGTCCGGCTATTATTTCGTCAATGCCGGTCTTGGCGAGCACCGCGCCTGGACCGACATGAAGCGCTACGGCTTCGTGAGTGCCGGCGGCGGCGAGTTCTACAGCAAGCGCCTCAGGCAACTGGCCGTCGGCGATGAAGTCTTCGTTTTCGACAAGGGCAAGGGCTATATCGGTTACGGCACGGTCACCAGCGAAGCGCAACTCGCCTCGGACTTCATGACGCCGGATGGCCCGCTTTTCGACCAACCGCTTGCCGAACCCCGAATGAAGCGCCTGGGCGAACCGGCTGACCGGGCGGAATATGCCGTGGGCATCGAATGGCGCAAGACGGTCGAGCCGTCTCAGGCCAAGTGGTTCAAAGGCGCCTTCGCCAACCAGAACATCGTCTGCAAGCTAAGGGATCAGGCGACGGTCGATTTTCTTATTGCCGAATTTGCGGTCTCGGACTGAGTTGGCACCTGGCTCATAGGTGCGCCGGAATGGAGAGTGCAGATTTGCTCTTCTTCGATAGTTAAGTCACCTACCCCGCCCCCTGTCATAAGGTCGCCAATCTGCGCCATCTTCTGAGGTCGCGCCGCCCGTCCGAGAATGAAATCTATGGCTGGACCAAGCAAACATCACGGCTTTATGGGCGCCGCCTAAGGTTACACATTCCCGACGAAATAGATGACAAACGCCACGGCCAGCACGACAAACGCGCCCAGGGCAAGGTTAACCCAAAGCGGATCGCGCGGGGCTGATTTTTCGGGAAACGGCAGGCCGAAGGCGCGCAAAGACGCCAGCAAAAACACGGCGACAACCGCAATCCGCCCCCAATCCAGCCACACCCATTGCCGGCCCAGGGCCACAACATCGGCGACGCTTAGGTTTGGCACGCGTTCGCGATGATGCGCAAAGTACCACAAGGACGCATTCATCGGCCAGAACACAACAACGGTAAACACCAAGGCCGCGAAGATGCCCAGGGCGGGCACAACCAGATACGCGCGATAGCTCCACGGGGTTCGCCATCCCGATATCGCGGCGCCGAAATTGCTGATCAAAAGCAGCGCCGATACCGGTATGAAAAAGCTGCCCGTATCGATCGGGAAATCCTTGCCATAGGGCAGGTAACGCAGCGAGTCCGGCACGGCATGGTTCCACGCCCCCGCCAGGACGACCGTGTCAAAGACCTTGGCCCCCAGAAGAAATCCACCACCGATGACCGACACCCAAAGGAATATGCGCGTAAGGCGATGGCTTAAAGTCATATCCTGGTCCCCACTCAGATTGATTTGTGCGTCATGTCTGCACGGGCAGATTACGAGCTATATATACACCTGTCACTAGAATTTACTTCGCGCATTTGCCCCCCAATCCGCCTTACCGCAGGTGCGGTGTCATACGCGCCGATTTCGGTACGCCTTATATTTTCGGCTCGAATGCACTAGGTTTAATCGCCTGTCTATGATCCTGTCATGTCCCATGACACGTGTACGGAGCCTTGATGATCGATCCAGTGTTGGCCCTCGACCTCTTGCTGCGCGGCGGCGCCTGTACGGCGCTGGTTTTGGTAGTGGCAGTGATCTTGCGCGATCATGGACGCCTGGTGGTGGCGCGGCTCGCGGCAGCCTTCGCTGCCGGAGGTGTCGCCCACGCCATCGCTGGTATTCCCGGCGTCTCGCAAACCGGGCTGTGGAATGTAGCGCTGGTAACGCTTGCGACCGGCAATAATCTCGTCTTCTGGCTGCTGGCACGGCGGCTTTTTGACGATGGGTTTCGTTTGCGGCCGTGGTACGGCGCCGTCTGGATGTTCATTGTCCTGTTGCAAATTGCCAATCAGATCGGCGCGTCACACGCTGCGGGCATAGGACGATGGGTAGCCATGATCCTCACGTTTCAGGCGCCGCTGTTTGCTGTTTTGGCTGCGGCACAGACGATCGTCACCTGGCGCGGCGACCTTGTCGAACCCCGCCGCCGCCTCCGGGCCGTTATCGTTTCCGCCTGCGCCGTCTATATCATCCTGAGTATTGGGCCGGATATGGCCGGCACCGCCCGCGACGCCGCCGATACGCCGAACCTTATCCTGGCGTCAGGCTTGCTTGCCATCGCCATGCTTGCGGCCTGGCTTTTGCTCGGTGTCCGGACAACCGCCATTGACATGCCATTTGCCGTCAAGGCGCCGGTGGAGCTGACGGCGAACGACCGTCATCTGCTGGCGCGATTGGATAGTCTGATGACGATCGACCGGCTCTACCGCCAGGACGGTTTGACCGTCGCGGCCCTGGCGCACCGTCTCGGCCTACCTGAATACCGCCTGCGCCGCTTGATCAATCAGGGCCTCGGACATCGCAACTTCGCCGCCTTCATCAATGGCTGGCGCATCGGCGATGCCCGCCAGGCGCTCGATGACCCGACGCAGGATGCCGTGCCCATTCTGACCATAGCCCTTGATGCCGGCTTTGCCTCCCTCGGTCCCTTCAACCGCGCCTTCAAGGCAATGACCGGTCTGACACCAAGCGACTATCGCGCCCGCCGGGCGTCAAAATCGGCTGATCGAATTTCGAAATCGGCATGACGCCCCGATCGGCACCGCCTAGCGTCCGGCGAATTACAGCCGCGAGGTCATTATGCCGACATCAACCAAAACCGATATTGCCACCATAGCCGCCATTGCCATCCTGGCCATGTGCATCGTCACCAGCGACCACGAAGCCATCGGCCACGGCTCGGCCTGTCTTGCGCTGGGGGGCAAGGTCGTTACGCTGACCTCATCAGTCTTCCGCTGCAATCCTTCGACGTGGCTTATCGCGCCCGCCGGCCCGGCATTCAATATCTTGGTGGGAGCCATAGCCTTGACCGCTCTGCGGTTTGTCCCCAATGCGCGCGTCCGTTTGCGGCTATTCCTGATCCTGATGACGGCATTCAGTTGGTTTTGGGAAGGCGGCTACGCCGTTCAAGCCATGGTTATGCGTCATGGCGATCTCTACTTCGGTGGTCGCGGTCTCTTTGGGACGCCGGACCTGTGGTGGCGCGTGACAGGTGGATTGGCGGGCGTCGCCCTCTATATCAGCACCTGGATCTTAACCGCCCGCGCCCTGGCTTGCTATTCAAGGACGGTCGTCATCACCGCGTGGTCAGCCGCGACAATGGCATCGGTGGCGGCTGCCGTTCTGTGCACGCTTGGCAGCATCGGCGATATACACGATGCCTTTACGGAAATTGGCCTGGCCTCGATCCCTCTGTTGGCCATTGCGCGACGGGTGCGAACGGGTGAACCCCAGATTGTCGCACGCGGGAAAATCATCATCGGTCTGGCCTGTTGTGTCTACGCCCTTTTCGCGGCGACGCTCGGGCGCGGCCTCTTTATGACCCCATAGTGCGCGTGTCGAAATCAGGCATGTGACTTCGGAGCGATTGTCGCTCAGAAAAGCTCGTCCAATATCAGGTGGAATTGCAGCTTGCCTGGGTCGGGGTCGGGAATACCATACTGCTGGAATAGCCTGTCCTGAAGCGACGGGTCAAATTCGCCAAGACAGTTCCACAGTATGGCAAGGTCCTGGTAGCGATCGGCGATGCCGACACGCCCCAGGTCGATGCAGCCTATGACCTCGCCGTCAACGATCAGAAGGTTGTCGAGCGAGAAGTCGCCATGTGTGACGACCGGATCGGGCGTGAATGGAAGCAGGGCCTGCAACGCCTCCCAGACCTGTTCTGCCGTCCACCCTTCCCGCTCTTCATCGAAATCATCGGTCTCGACCAGGCCCGCGTCGATACGTGCCCGTGCACGGGCCAGCCGAAAGGCGTGATCGCTGTTGAAGGGGCATTGGTTCACCGGAATGGCGTGCAACCGACGCAGGAATGCGGCCAGAGCGTCAACAACAGCCGCACGGGCGTCAGGGTCCGCCGCCAGAATTTGGTAGGCGGTTTTCCCCTGTATCGCCGCCATCAACAACCACGCTTCATTGGGTGTACGGACAAATTGCACGACGGTTGACACGGGCATGAACCCTGACAACCAACCCAGCCGTACCATTTCGTCGGTCACGTCATCGGCAACGGCATCTTTCCCATGCTTCAGAAAGAAGTCGGGCGCCCGCCCCTTGCCATCGAGGCGGTAAACAGCCGCGCCAGACTCGCCAATCGTGTCGCGCGCCCATCCATATCCATTGACCTGGGCGGACATGACTATGGGAATTTGCGGCGCAGCACAGGCCTTCTCACGTTCGTCGCCGCCCATCCAATTGCCTTCGCGCCACTCACCTCTGTCCGGTGTTAGCAAACAATATCTTCGCGCAAACTGTCAACGGCGGGAAATCCGCACGCCACGGTCTGTGTAAACCGGGGTGGACGCCCCAATCCTCCTTACCGCAGGTGCGGCGTCACACGCGCTTTCAGGCGGGTGATGAGTTCCGGCTGCATGTATTCGAAGTCATCCGGAATATTCAGGCAGATGACGCGCGCCGATTTCAGGTACGCCTTATATGTCCGGCTTAGCTTGCTACGGTGGGCCTTTTCCATGACAAAAACCAAGTCAATGTCTTCGAAATGCTCCGGCGACAAGGGATCGACGGCGTCATTATTCAAACCGGCTGAGCGGGCCTCGACATTTGGATACTCGGAAAACACCTGCTCCGCGGTTGGAGAGCGTAACCGGTTTGCCGAACAGATAAACAATAGTCTTTGCATCCGATCACGCTAACCCACAGGCCCGCCGGCGACAAGATGGTCAGACCGCGCGTGTTCGTCTTAGGCCGTTGAGCCATCCATGGCTCACAAAAAAGGCCCTCACCTGGCGTGAGAGACTATGACTGCCTCGCTTGCCAAGAGGGGGCGGACCTCGGTTCGCACGACGAATTCCCGGCGCAGTTATATATATTACACAGTCAGAGCACGCTTAAACCAGCCACAAACATGACCGCGAAAATCACAACAAGATATTACCTTACTTAGGAAACCCTTTTACGACATAATACAATAAAAAAGAAATCACAGTTATAGAAATAACAGCAATATAAATCTTATAGTGATAAAGCAATTCGTAGTTATAGAAATTTAAAATATACGCCCTTTTCAAATAAAATACAAAAGATCCCAACAATATAACAGCGAACAACGCTAACATTCTTTTTAATATGTTCATTTCACCCCCATAACTGGCACCAGCACCCCAATGCCGTCTTTAAAGTGTATTACATCACGATTCAATAGAAATTCTTCAATTTACTTACAACAGAGCGAATGAAAACATATAATGCTCCGCTGAAAATTAAAAATACAAAATAGCCAGCGTCAGCAATGTCATGAAGTGCACGAAGACAAATGAAACTTTCGTAGTTTTCCAAATGGCGGAAATGGCTTGTTTTTATTCATTTTTATCGCAGCCTAATTGCGGAGGCGATACGAAACCAGAAAACCCATAATCAATAGCACCATGCACCTGTCGAGATATAACAACTCTCCTTACAGAGTTAATTCTCTTCCGAGCATTTTAAAGGAAATGCGCCAGATTTTTTTGCTACTTCATGGAGACGCCAGCGCTTTGCAAATTGTTCAAGCACTCTAATTGAGAAGTCCGATGCGAATTTCTTATCATTTCCTTCAAAAAAACTTACCACGACTTGATCGGTACCGAGACCAAGATTGGTGGCGTTTAAGCCCATCCCCGCTTCTTTTCCGACGTAAATTGAGATGTATTTGGACCTAGGCACGTTTTTAACAACAGGTGAGTGCGCAAGTGCGAGTTGATCATATGTTTTTTCGCTAGCGTCGATATATTTCATTTTTTCGGCGGACGAAATCTGCATCAGTTCTGTCTTGAGTTCAGACACGCCGTTCGGATTATTTAGACAGAACTGGACTTCCTTGAATGGCTCTTGATTCGGTGAGCACGCTGAGGTGGCAAGCAACATACAGCCAAATGCAGGGATGGTGAGTTTTGGGATTAAACTTGTTACGCGCATTTTAAAATGCCTGACATAGTTGGTTGATGATCACTGCAAGCGTAGGAGATACTCGCGGCCGACGTGCAAAATAAACATAACCTACACTGTCTCACCACCAACATAGTGCACATTTTCAAACGCCCAAAGAGGCAATCGAACGGTCATTTGAGCGATAGTGGCAAAAAAAGGCGGATATTTACGGTTGTATTCCGCGATTTCCTCGGTCCATATGAAGGACTTGAAACGGGGATAGGGCTGCGAAGATGTCAGGCGTTTTGAGCTATTCCGGCATATATACCGGCCTCGCGCGCGCGATATGCCCATTGGTCACATCGCTGTTAATAGTCACAACTGCACAGGCTACGCCCCCGATGCCATGCCGGACACTTCATAAGGTATCCGCCCTGAACCGGGAGACATTGAGAGCTATTGACGGACCGGCTTTGAAATCTCTTCGCGGCACCCCGGCGTGGCAAAAACGTTATGACCGCTTGCAGGCCGCGCGCTCCGCCAATCAATGGCCGATTACCTCGACCGCCGATGTCGGCGAATACACCTTCGCGCCGGCTGATTTCGATGGCGACGGTCGAACGGATAAGCTGCGGTCCGAATGCGGCGCCCCAGGATGGCGCCGCATGTGCACCCTTTATCTCGACCGCGGGGGAAAAGAGCCGCTCGAACTGGAAGACGGCTGGATGTACCTAACTCGGCTCGGCGCGCGGTTCTACGTCGTAATGGACTGGTTCGGCCCGGAAGGCGGCGGGTCCGGATTTCCGGAAAAGGATTTCAGCAAATATTACCGCATCACGCCACAAGGTTTTGTGGCGATTTGCACGTCCCGAAGGTCGTGATGCCGATATTCACCCCCTTATGGGCGCCGGCCAGCATCAATCCCAAATCGCGATTGGTATGGACCAGGTAAGGGAGCGAACGCAGATTTTCGGACAGCATGTCTTTACCTCCCCCCAACTGCCTAACGCTTGGGCGACTGGAGAGTCGCAAGCATGAGGGCAGCCGGGAGTGAAGCGATTTCGATCACGCCCAATAGCAGCCAGTCGCCATCTAAATAGGCGTGAGGGCTCAGAATGCCAACGATCGTCAACATCAATAACGCTAAACCTCCCCGGGAACGCAGCCTGACCTTCCCGCCAATCCATCGCGTCAACTTAACAATGCCAAGCGTCAGGCCAAACCCAACGCCGACAACGACCGGACTTAATACAATTAAGGCTGCCGCGTTGATGCCATTTAAGCCGCTAAAGCCCGGCGTTTCTTCGAGGGCGATGAACGCCAGGGGCGGCAGAGCGCAGGACAGCCAACGTCCCTTCAAATAGACGGGCGACTGAAAGAATGACCGAGCCGTCGTTTGTTGAGACATTGCGGTTCCGAAAGATAAACGTGAGCTGGAATATTAGTCCGGCATTAGAGGCAAGTTTCAGGGCGAGATGGCCGATCAGGTCAATCGACGATGTCCGCCGGCGTATCACGGCGATGACACCCGAAGAGCGCAGCGGACTTAGGGGCCAGCGCGTGACTTGGGATGGCGAACTGACCGCCGCGTTCCAATCCGGAGTGACCGTCGACGAACTGGCGGCGTCTG
>NZ_AWGE01000026.1 GCF_000495815.1 Asticcacaulis sp. AC466
AGAGCATTTCCCGATCATGTTGGATCGGACAAATGCTCTAGGTTTTTGTTTTGATGCACTTTTTGATCCGAAATGCGCTCTACATCTGCCGGGACATTTCGCCCCGCTTGACCGCGCCATACCAGGCCCAAAGGAGATGGGCGGCAACCGAGCGATAGGGCGACCAGTCGCGCGCCCGATCGGCGCAATAGGCTTCGTTGGGGCGCTCCGTCAGGTTGTCCAGCCAGCCCACGGCTTCACGCAGGGCAACGTCGCCGACGGGAAACAGATCGAGACGTCCCTCCGAAAACATCAGGTAGACCTCAGCGGTCCAGCGCCCGATTCCCTTCAATGCGATCAGACGTTCGGCAGCGTCCTCGATACTCAGCGCCGCAAGGGTGCCGGTATCGAATCCGCCGCTGTGAAAGGCGTCGGCCAGGGCGCGGGCATAGGCGATCTTGGGGCGCGACAGACCATAGCCACGCAACCGATCCTCATCGTGGGCCAGCAGGTTTTGCGGCGTCAAGTCGCCAACGCCGTCGCGCAGGCGGGCGAAGATGGTGTCTGCCGCCTTCACTGACAATTGCTGCTCGACAATCAGGCCGAGCAGAGCAGGAAAGCCGCCGGGCCGTATACGATACTGGATATGCGAAAAGGCGTCGGTGAGGGGCTTTAGGCGCGCATCGCATTGCGCCAGATGGGCGAGGTGAACGGGATCGAGCGGATTTGCGGTCATGTCTGGCATTTAGCACAGATGGCTGCGCGATTACGTCAGGATATGATGCAGCCGACCTGGGCCACGCGGTATTCGCGGCGCAAGGTATCCGAAACAATGCCGTAGTTGCGCTTGGTCAGCGTGTTCTCGGCATCATAATCCGGTTTGCGGTCCACGGTCGAGGCAATGGCGGACACCGTTTCCGGCACGGTGGTGTAGATGCGGCCCCGGCGCGGGTTTTCCCGCAAGGTGATGCCGACCACGTGCGAATTGTCATCGACCGCCGGCCCGCCCTGCAATTGGTTCAGATCGCTTTTCAGGCCTTCGGTCTGACCAGCTTTGGCCCAAGCCAGAACGGCTTGGTTGTGCTGGAAGCGCTTGGAGCGTTCCAGGGTCGTGCGCCCGATCAGACGGCCCGTGGCCTCACCAACGCTGCCGCCCGGATAACCGATCATGAAGCCGCGCATGCCGGGTTTGACATTGGCTACATCGACTAGGCTTAGCGGTCGTCCACCGCCACTGGTTACGGCGACCAGGAAATTATCATGACCGGGGGCGGGGCGGGTCTTGAACGGCACGGCCAGATTGCCGCCGATATTGAGGAAGGGGTGGGTGCACTCCCCGACGCTGTCCTTGGCGACGATCCATGCCCCGCTTTTCGAGATGGAAAAGGCCGTGCCGGTCATGATCTTCTGATCGTCCACGGGCAGGTTGATGATAGACGAAATGGTAAAGGGCGTGAAGTTGGCGAACAGAGCCATCTCGCCGATCCCCGGTGGTGGCGGGGCGGGCGGCGAATTGGACGTTTCATGCCAATTGCCGGTTACGACCACTATGGTCGTAAGGGCCGCGGCATAGAGGAGCCAGTCCAGTTTCATACCGTAATACCAAAGCGGGTTAAAACGCGTTCAAAAACAGAATAATAAAGACCTTTTCGATTCCACATGATCGCAAACGCTCTAGGCGGCGACGGAAGCGGCAAGGATGAGGGCGGCGGCCAGCTTGGCCGAAACCAACAGCACAGCGGCGGAGACTTCGCCTTCATTGATGCGGTTGGGCAGGCCTGCCAGCAGGAAATCGACCAGCCGGAAAACAAACAGTTGCAGGATGATGGTGGCGCCGCCCCACAGGGCAATCTCACGCAGCGAGGTCGAGGCCGCCATGGAGGCAGCCAGCGGAATGGCGAGACCGATGATAACGCCGCCAAAGGCAACGGCAGCGGCCGAATTGCCGTCGCGGATCTGATTGATTTCCTTGTACGGCGTCAGCAGCGAATAAACAGTGGCGCCGATCAGCAGCATCAAAAGCGTGACGCCGGCATGTAGCAGGGTAATGGGAAAGCCCGTCGCGAAGGCCTGCATTTCCGGCCGCAAGACGTCGGGCGACAGGAAGTTAAGGTTAAAATTGTCGGGCATCATGCGCGGTCCCCTCTATTGCGCTGACCGTCACTATTGTAACGGGCGCGCATACTAATGAGGTAACTTCCCTGCAAGATCAAGCCCATGCGGACGGCCTGTGGACAAATTTTATATGACAGGCTGTTTGTTGAATGCAGACAATAGGTTAATCCAGCATGTCGCCGGCCAGATAGGCAAAGGGCAGGCCGCCTTCGGCAACACCCGTGTCCCGATTTGACGCAGCTTCGTCGCGTTGTTCACGACGCACAACCGAGGCGCGTTTCTTTTCGCTTTCCGATTTCAACTGCCCGCACGCCGCCAGGATATCGCGGCCGCGCGGCGTGCGAATGGGCGAGGCATAGCCGGCCTTGTTCAGGATGGCGGCGAAGGCTTCGATAGTCCGCCAGTCCGAGCATAGATAGTCGCTGCCTGGCCACGGATTGAACGGGATCAGGTTGATCTTGGCCGGAATGCCCTTGAGCAGGCGGATAAGCGCGCGGGCTTCGGCCGGGGTATCGTTCACGCCTTTCAGCATGACATATTCGAACGTGACGCGGCGGGCATTGGACAGGCCCGGATAGGCGCGGATGCCGGCCATAAGCTGTTCGATCGGGTATTTCTTGTTGAGCGGGACCAGCACGTCGCGCAATTCATCATTGGTGGCGTGCAGGGAGATGGCCAACATGGCCTGGGTGCGGTTGCCGAGCGCTTCCAGTTCCGGCACAACGCCCGAGGTCGATACGGTGATGCGGCGGCGCGAAATGGCGATGCCTTCGCCGTCGGAAATGATGTCGATGGCGTCGGCGACCTGGTCAAGGTTGTAGAGCGGTTCGCCCATGCCCATGAAGACGATGTTCGACAACTGACGGTCTTCCTTCGGCGACGGCCATTCGCCCAGATCGTCCCTGGCCACCTGGACCTGGGCGACGATTTCCGCCGTCGTCAGGTTGCGCACCAGCTTTTGCGTACCGGTGTGGCAGAAGGAGCAGTTGAGGGTGCAGCCGACCTGGGACGATACACACAGGGCGCCCGCGCGTCCGACCGACGGTATGTAAACGCTTTCGACCTCGATCCCCGGCGCCATGCGGATGAGATATTTGCGCGTGCCGTCCTGGCTGATCTGGCGTTCGACGATTTCCGGCCGGGCCAGCGAGAATTTTTCCTTGAGGAGCGCGCGCTGATCCTTGGCGATGTCGGTCATCAGGTCGAAATCGGTAAAGCCGTAATGATGCACCCAGCGCCAGATTTGCGTGGCGCGCATCTTGGCCTTGCGCGGTTCGACCACGCCGGACTCGGTCAAGGCCTCAATCAGGCCAGCCCGCGTCAATCCGGTGATGTTCACCAACAGCGCAGCAGCCTGGGTGACAACTGAGGATTTCACGGACAAGTCAAGCGTATGGGCCAAGATATGCGGCTTTCAAAGGTCAGATTGCAGGGATTGCGCGAGGCTATACAGGAAATGGCCGCAAATGTCTAATCGGTGCCACATTGCTCGGTCATCCTGGTCGTCATATGTCCTGGAAGGTCCCGTCATGAAGCATTTCCTCAAAATTTTCCTGATCAGTGCAGTCACCGCAACGGCGCTTCCGGCCGCCGCCAATGCGGCCACCGGACCCGCGACCCAGGCTCTGTCGGCCTGCCTGGTCCGGTCCGCTTCGGCCGACGATCAGGTCACATTGGTGCGCTGGGCGTTCGCCATCATGGCGCGCCATCCAAAAGTGGCCGACATGAGCGCTATCTCTGCGTCGCAATATATCTCGATCAACAAGGCCGGGGGCGACCTCTTTACCCGACTGTTGACGACAGATTGTACCACCGAAACCCGCACAGCCCTTCAAAGCGACGGAGAGGCGGCGATCCAGGCTTCGTTCACTGCCTTGGGTCAGAAGGCCCTCCAAGGCCTGCTGGGTGACGCCAATGTCCAGTCCGCCATCGGCGACATGCTGCAATATGTCGATCAAAGAAAACTATTGGGCGCACTGACGGGGTTGGGCGGTTAGTCGAATAGGGTGATTAACTGGACCTTGATGCGTCGGCATATGCGGGCGCATTTCATTTTCACGCAAAATTCTTCACGGTGTGACGCTTCACGTGGAGACATCGTCATGCCGGAAAAGAAATGGTCCCAGGACGTCACCGAACATTCCAACGCGCTGGATACCAAGCCGCATATCTTTGAGTCGCACGATCCCAAAGCGATCGCGAAATCGCTTAAAGCGTCGGCGGAAAAAAGCCATCGCCGCAAGTCTAGCCCATACCGTTCAGCCATGTCGATGCTGACCTTCTATATTAACCGGGCAGGCAAGACCCTTCCGGAAAGCCAGAAGGCAGTGCTTGAAAAAGCCAAGGATGAGCTGCGTGCCGCGTTCGGACGTGCATAAGGCGGCTAACGGCCCAGATAGCGTTCCGGTTTGTGAAACCCGACCAGGACGCCGCTCATGGCGACGGCAGAAATCACCGAATAGAGCAGATGCTGCGGGCTTAGGATCAGGATCGACGCCGCCATAATGAGGGCGTCGCACGCCATCTGCGTCTTGCCGGCATTGATATTCTTCGTCTTTTGCAGATAAAGCGCCAGCACCCCCGTACCGCCGGCACCGGCGCCATGACGCGCCAGGGCCAAAATGCCCATGCCGATAATCGTGCCACCGAACAGGGCAGCGAACAGCGGATGCACCGTTTCAAATTTGAAGGCGTAGTGGGCGAAATTGGCCCCAGCCATGATGGCCAGATTGACCGCAACCGTCTTGATCATGAAGCGCTTGCCCATGGCCGGCCAGGCGAACAGGAAGAAGGGAATATTGATCAGGATGAACAGCAGGCCGACCGGCAGCGGCGCGATATAGGAAACGAGCAGGGCGATACCCGCCACACCGCCCGTCGTCAATCCGGCCGATTTCAGCATAACAATGCCCAGCGCGATAAAGGCGCAGCCGATGGCGAAGGCATAGATATCTTCAATCAGGGTATGTTTGACCGTCGGATAGAGGGCATCCGCGCCGTCCTTATCGGGCGTCTTGCCCGTCCCCTTGTCGATAGCCTTGGCAGTGGTCATGCGGCATTCCGTTCCGAAAGCGGTCTATGCCCGGCCCATGCGCCTCATCCCTGCCATTTTGTAATTATGGTTTCTTATGACACAATTTTTGTAAACACGAAATAGCTAACCCCCGCACACGGGGCAGGCCGGATCGGCAGCCAGCTTCACCGTCCGTGACGTCATGCCAAGCCCGTCAAATATCAGCAATTGCCCCCGCAGCGTATCGCCGGCCCCGGTAATCAGCTTTATGGTCTCAAGTGCCGCCATGGTGCCGATAATGCCGGCCAGAGCGCCGACCACGCCGACGCGCTCGCAGGTGTCCGCGTCTGGTGGAATATCTGGCACCAGGCATTGATAGCAGGGACGCCCGTCGAAGGTCGCCAACTGCCCGCTGAAGCGTCCGAGGGCCGCGGACACCAGCGGCTTTTTCAAATCGTGGCATACGCGATTGACCAATAGCCGCGTCTCGAAATTATCGCAGCCGTCGAGCACGATGTCGTAGTCCTGGAGTATATCGACGGCGTTGTCCGGCGTCAGGCGCAGGCGATGGATATGGCAGTCGCAATGGGGATTGAGGCCTGCCAGATGCGTTGCGGCCACTTCGGCCTTGGCGGCGCCTATGTCGCGCGTCTGAAACAGCACCTGGCGTTGCAGGTTGCTTATGGACACATGGTCGTCATCGATCAGGCCGAGCGCGCCAACCCCCGCAGCTGCCAAATACAGCGCCGCCGGCGAGCCGATGCCGCCCATGCCGACAAGGGCCACCCGGGCGGCCTTGAGCTTCATCTGGCCCTGACCGCCAATCTCCTTCAAGACCAGGTGACGGGCGTAGCGGTCGATTTCATCGTCTGTGAGCATAGTGCGTCAAATGCGCCGGGCGCACTTGAACTGCAAGGGGAAAAGCGCCAATTAACGCCTCATGACAGACTCAAACTTCCCGAACTGGCACGGCACCACCATCGTCGCCGTGCGCAAGAACAACAAGACCGTCATCGCCGGCGACGGCCAGGTCTCCATGGGGCCGACCATCGTCAAGGGCGGCGCGCGTAAGGTGCGCACCTTGTCCGGCGGCAAGGTCATCACCGGTTTTGCCGGTGCGACGGCCGATGCCTTCACCCTGCTTGAGCGGCTTGAGGCCAAGCTTGAGCTTTATCCCGATCAACTGGCCCGCGCCTGTGTCGATCTGGCCAAGGACTGGCGGACCGACCGCTACCTGCGTCGCCTTGAGGCCATGCTTCTGGTGGCGGACAAGAACACCGTCCTGACCATTACCGGCGTCGGTGACGTGCTGGAACCGGAAGACGGCGTTGCCGCTATCGGCTCCGGCGGTGTCTACGCCCTGTCGGCGGCCCGGGCCCTGCTCGAATACGAGCCGGATGCGGAAGTCATCGCGCGCAAGGCCATGAAGATCGCGTCATCCATATGCGTCTATACCAATGACCATCTGACGATCGAAATGCTCGAGTCCTGATGCGCATAGCCTATCCTATGACCGGTGACCTTGTGTTCGGAGGGATGTCGTGATTACCTTTCGTCCCTTGCATGAACGCGATGCCGGTCTGCTGCTGATCTGGATGTCGTCGCCCCATGTCCAGCCGTGGTGGACGCAGGATGGCTCCGGGCCGGAAGACGAGTTGGAAGATGCTCTCGGCTTCATCGGTGCGGATTACGGCGCAGCTTTCATTGTCGAATATAACCGCAAGCCGATCGGCTATATTCAGTTTTACGATCCGAACTACGCTTATGATGGCTTCTATTTTGCCGATCAGCCGACCGGCGCCATGGGGGTAGATATGTTCATCGGCGATGTCAGCCTGACCGGCCAGGGGCTGGGAGCGCGTATCCTGCGCCAGTTCTCGGACGACCTGCTGGCCCGGGGCGTGCCTAAGCTCCTGATCGATCCGGATGCCGCCAATGCCCACGCCATCAAGGCCTATCAGAACGCCGGTTTCACCATTTACGCTGAGCACGACAGCCCCCGTTGGGGCCAGGTCACGCTTATGTCCAAAACTCCAACCTATGATGCATAAATGACCTCTTTTTCTCCCAATGTTTTCTCGCCCCGGGAAATCGTCTCGGAACTCGACCGCTATATCATCGGCCATGCCGATGCCAAGAAGGCGGTCGCGGTTGCTCTGCGTAACCGCTGGCGCCGCAAGGCGACGGCCGATGACATCCGTGACGAGATCACGCCGAAGAATATCCTGATGATCGGGCCCACGGGCGTGGGTAAGACCGAGATCGCGCGCCGCCTGGCCAAGTTGGCCCAGGCCCCGTTCATCAAGGTCGAGGCGACCAAGTTTACCGAAGTCGGCTATGTCGGCCGCGACGTCGATCAGATCGTGCGCGACCTGGTCGAAGCTGCCATGCTGATGATCAAGGACAAGAACCGCGCCGGCGTTCGCGCCAAGGCCGAGGCCGCCGCCGAGGAACGTCTGATTGACGCGCTGGTCGGTGAAACCGCCGCCCCCGCAACTCGTGAAAGCTTCCGCAAGAAATTGCGCAACAATGAGCTGGACGACAAGGACATCGAAATTTCGATGACCGAAACCGGCACACCGATGGGCATGATGGAAATTCCAGGCCAACAACCCGGCGCCTTCAATCTCGGTGACATGTTGTCAAAGGCCATGGGCGGTCGCAAGAAGACGGTCAAGACCACGGTCAAGGCCGCTATCCCGTCATTGGTCGCCGAAGAGTCCGACAAGCTGCTCGATCAGGATGCCGTGGCCGCCGAGGCTTTGCAACTGGCGGAAAACGAAGGCATTGTCTTCCTCGACGAAATCGACAAGGTTGCCTCGCGATCGGAACGCGGTGGGGCCGATGTGTCGCGCGAAGGTGTGCAGCGCGATCTCCTGCCGCTCATCGAAGGCACGACGGTTTCGACCAAGTATGGACCGGTGAAGACCGATCATATCCTGTTTATCGCATCGGGTGCCTTCCACGTTGCCAAACCCTCCGACCTGTTGCCGGAACTGCAAGGCCGCCTGCCCATCCGTGTTGAGCTAAAGGCCCTGACCCAGGAGGATTTCCGCCGCATTCTGTCGGAGCCGGAAGCCAATCTGATCAAACAGAACCAGGCCCTGATGGCGACCGAAGGCGTCACCCTGCACGTCGATGACGGCGCTATCGCCGCCATGGCCGAGGCGGCTGCGACGGTCAACGCCAAGGTCGAAAATATCGGCGCGCGTCGGCTGCACACCGTCATTGAAAAGGTGATGGAGGACCTCAGCTTCACGGCGTCGGACATGTCCGGCCAGACCGTAACCATAGATGCGGACTATGTGAAAAAGCGCCTCGGCGAAATTGCCGGCGACGCTGATCTCAGTCGTTATATCCTGTAGCGATTTCGCCCAATTCTATTTGGAGTGGGTCTATTTGGATCTGGTCCTATTTAGATCTGTCGAAATCCCGCGCGAATTCGTCGTAGCAATCGAGGAACATCTGACGGAACTGGTCATCAAAAATGGCCAGGGCTTCTTCGCGGCGTCCGGCCATCTGCTCGCCGGACGTGTTCGCGCCCAGGCACAGAAAGGCCGTGTAGCGCGCCGCCGCGTACATGGCCGACAGGGCGACGTCTTCGCTGTGGGCATGGGCGCTTTGCGCATTGCACAGGTCGATATGGGCCTTGGCGCGCCCGGTGAAGTCGAGTTCTTCTTTGTTTGCCATGGGATCAGGCTTTCTTGTTCAGGTCATCGAAGCGGGTGACGACATCGGCCATGGCGGCTTCGGCAGCCGCGCGAAAGGCCTCGGTCAACCGTTCGGTTTCGGCGGCGGCGCGCGCCGCCAGTTCATCTTTCGAGCCGGCGGTCTTTGCCGTCAGCCAGGCTGCATACCAGGCGGCGCCATAAAGCATGGACTCCGCCGTCTTTTGTTCCCCGAACAGCGTCGCCTGCTGGTGCGACAGGCGGATGTGCGAATCGGCGCGGTTATTGAATTGATCGTCCATCGATTAGCGGTTCGCGTTCACATAGGCGTCGTAGTTGGCGACATATTCATCGAAATGGCGCGCAAAGGCGTCATGGGTTTCCTGCAGCAAAAGGTCCAGCGCCTGTTCACGGCGCGCTTTCAGGTCCTCGACATCCTTCGAGGTGATCGACCAAAGCCAGACATTGAAGCGCGTCGAGGCATTGGTGAAGGAGTGGCTGACCTGATCGGCGGAGACGCCGCTGCATTGGTTATTGGCCACATTGATCAGTGCGTTGGTTCGTTCGAAGAAACTGGGATCAGGAACATTGGGCGTGTCGGACATGAATTACCTGTTGTTGATCTGCGCCCGCTGAAACGGGCGAACATAGAAAGAGTTTAGGGCTCAGCGTGATCCGGTGCTGAGGTTTCCGGTCGCCGTATAGGCGTCGTAGTTTCGCGTGTATTCGTCCAGGTGCCGCTCCAGCATGCGGCGGCTTTGAACGGCGAAGGATTCGATCGCTTCCTCACGACGCGCGATCATTTCTTCGGCGCTGCCAACATTATGGTTGGCCCACATTCCAACATAAAAACGCGTAGCGGCATCAACCAGGGACGCAACCACGCGATCGGAGCCAGCCTCCTGCAAATGGCTATTCGCCAGGTTGATGTGCTCATCGGCACGGGCGGCAAAGCGGTCGTCAGGAATGTTCAACATGGCATGGCTCACTGGAAAGTCAGAAATGAAACCATACCATGCATTGAAATTTCGGCTTAGGCCAGCCTGTTTAACCCAGCAGTTGCTTTAGCAAAGCGGTGCTCGCCTTTTCGCACAGGGCATAGACCGCTTCGAAGTCGGAAGACCCGCCATAATAGGGATCGGGCACATTCTTGGCCACGCCCAGTGCTTCATCCAGGTACAGGGCGACCTTGGCGCGCGCCGTGTCGGGTCGCATAGCGGTGAGGTGGCGGACATTGTCGCGATCCAGTCCGAGGATCAGGTCAAAACGATCGAAATCGTCGGTCTGAATCTGGCGGGCGCGCTGGCCGGAAATATCGATACCGTGGCGGGCCGCCGTCTGGATGGCGCGCGTATCGGGTTGTTCACCGGCATGCCAGCCGCCGCAGCCGGCGGAATCGATAATGAACCGGTTTGCCACACCGGCGGCTTCCGCCTGGGCACGGAACACGCCTTCGGCAAGGGGGGAACGGCAGATATTACCAAGGCAGACGAACAGAATGGCGGTCATGCGCCCTGTTTATGAGGCCCGATCGCGGTCGGCAAGCGGCTTTTATCTTGCGGGCCTATAGAATCGCCCCATAGCATCGGCGTAAATCTCAAAAAGCCATGGAGACTGTCCATGATGACCGAAACACCCTTTCCCGATCTCGATACCCTGACCGACCGTCTCGAAGCCGTCTTGGGCCGTTATCGCCGGGTTCATGACATCAAACCCGATCGGGACTGGTATATGCTGAAGCTTCAGGAAGAGGCGGGCGAACTGACCCAAAGCTATCTGGCCCTGACGGGACGCTCGCGCCGACCGGTCGAAGGGGCCAAGGCCGAGGTCGCCAAGGAGATGGCCGATGTGTTTGCCTTTCTTCTGCTCATGGCGCGTGCCGAAGATATCGACCTGAAGGCCGCCGTCGCGCAGAAGTGGCTGAGCTGGGAGGCGGTCATGGCCGAAGAAGCCCTTGGCTAAGCCTGCCCTGATCAAGAAACTGTTCGAACGGTTTGAAGCGGATAAGCCCGATCCGCGCACCGAACTGAACTATAGCAATGCCTTTACCCTGTTGTCGGCGGTAGCCTTGTCGGCGCAGACAACCGACGTGGCGGTCAACAAAGCGACGGCACCGCTGTTCAAGATGGCCGATAATCCGGCGGACATGTTGGCGCTTGGCGAAGCGCGGATCATGGACATGATCAGCACGATCGGCCTCTATCGCAACAAGGCGAAAAATCTGATCGAGATGTCGCGCATTCTGATCGAGCAATATGACGGTCAGGTGCCGATGACTCGCGCGGCGCTATTGAGTCTGCCGGGGGTCGGCAACAAGACGGCCAGTGTCGTGCTGAATGAAATGGACATCGAGCCGGCCATCGCGGTCGATACCCATGTCTACCGCGTGTCGCACCGGCTGGGGCTGGTCGATGCCGCAGCCAATACGCCGGACAAGGTCGAGTCGCAACTGATGGCGATCATCCCAAAACATTGGCTGACGCGGGCGCATCACTGGCTGATCCTGCATGGCCGCTATGTTTGCGTGGCGCGCAAGCCCAAGTGCGACATCTGTATCGTGCGCGACCTGTGCCCCAAGATCGGGGTCGAGACGCTGCCCCTGCTTTAGAGCTAGATCCGAAAGCGTAAGCGCCGGCCGATCCAGTGCAGGGTCGGGCAGGGTTTTATGTCCGGTTTGAAGTGCGGTTGCGCACCCGATGTCCATTGTAATTGCGGGCGGTGGGCCAGATCGCGCGCGGTGCGCACCTTCCATGCCAATCCCATTGCCTCCAGCATCTTTATGAACCGATAGCCGGGATCGCTCTGACCGGTATAAAGCCCCATCCGCGCCGAGCCGGGAAAGGCATGATGGTTGTTGTGCCAGCCTTCCCCCATGGTGAGCCAACCGACCAGCGGCACATTGCGGCCTTGCACGCCGGCGCCAGTGACCTGCCAGTTATCATCATGGGCCTGATGGGCGAAATAGCCGATCAGCCAATGGCCGGTAACCGTCGTGGCGATTTGCGTGCAGACGCCCCAGATGACCCAGGCCCAGCCGCCAATAAAATAGAAGGCCAAGGCCCACGGCAGATGAACCGCGATCCAATGCCGGTCGATGAAGCGATAGAAGGCGTCATTTGCGACTTCTGGTTCAATCGTCAACCGGGGTGGTTTCGCCAGACGAAGGTCGCAATGCATCTGCCAGACGGCGTCGATGACCGGCGTCCGCCGATGGGCGAAATAGTCGTGGCAACGGCCTTGCCTTTGCGCCCAGTCGCGAAAGTCATGGGTTCGGATCATGGCGAAGGGGCCGCCCAGGCCGACCAGCACGCCGAAATAGACAAGGGTGCGTTCCAGCCACAGCGGGCATTCGAAGCTTTTGTGGATGAGCCGGCGGTGCATGCCGACGCTGTGGCCCAGCAGTAGGACAACCATTGTCTTGACCGTGAACAGCAATACCGCGTCGATACGCAGATAACGCACGAAGCCGTAGATGGTTGCGCCATACATCGTCAGCAGGAAGAGGGATTTGACGGGGGCATAAACAACCGTTCCCGACACCGGATCTGCCTCTGCGCCATCGACGCGATCGATATTTTCAAAACGCATGACAAATCCATTCATTTAGCTAATTATCTAAATAACTAAACATGAGATATTATATTCGTCAAGCGGGTATAAACGGCAGGTTTCAGGCGTGCGGCCGTTCCAGGATCAATACGGGATGATCGTGAAACAGGCCATGGCGGACGCGGACATAGCCATGCCGTTCGGCCAGTCGCAACGAAGCTTCGTTTTCCGGACTGATCATGCAGAGGGTCTTGGGCAGCTTCAGCTTTTCGTCACCGAACACGAGAGTGGCATGAAGCGCTTCGGACGCCAGACCCTGACCGTGAAAGGCCGGATCGAATACCCATCCGGCCTCGAACGCGTCGAAGGCGGGGGTGATGTCGCGCCTGTAGTCGAAGAGGCCGATGACGCCGATATGCTGCTCGGTCGTCTTGAGCTTGACCGACCAGTTGCCGTGGCCGAAAACCTGCCAGTGGCCGATATCGCGCAGCAGGCGCAGCCACACCTCATCATGGGCCATCGGTTTGCCGGTGATATGACGAAAGACAGGTTCCTGGTTCCACAGGGCGCATTGCGCCTCATAGTCGGTCACAGCCAGGGGCTTGAGAATCAGGCGGTCGGTTTCAATGATCATGGTGGCCGTGTGCGTGGTCATGTCCAGAACAGCCGCAGACATGCAGGGCGGTTTCAAACGCGTCCTTGAAGCGCATGGCCGCTTCCGGATCATAGGTCAGGTACAGGTCGGGCTCGATCAGTTCCATTTCCATCAGGCAGAAGCCATCGTCGCTGGCGCGTACCATGTCGATACGGGCATAAAGCAGGCGGTCACGGCCGATGAAGTCAATAGCCGCATCGGCCAGCGCGCGCGCTGCGGCTGGCGCGTCGAGAACACGTAGATTGGCGTCATAGTCCGGCTGCGAGCGGAAGTCACCGCTCTTGGGCGTCTTCAACACGGCGTGCGAAAATTCACCGGCGAAATAGAGCAGGGACCATTCGCCTTCGCTGCGGATCGCTGGCATGAAGGGCTGGATCATGGCAGCATCTTCCGGCGGCATGGCCTTGCGGTCCTCCACATCCGGCGCGCCGCCGGTGAAGGCGGACAGGCTGTCGCCTTCCCAGATCAGGGTATTCTTGGCGCCGGCCGACACGACGGGCTTCAACACCAGGGCCTGTTGCCCGAAGTCGAGGCGCGCGCGGGCGACCGCCTCATCCGTCACCTGGTCGACGAACACGGTCGGAATGATCCGCACCCCGGCATCGGCCAGATCGCGCAGATACCGTTTGTCGACATTCCAGTTGACGATTTCCGGCGGATTGAAAACGCGCCGCCCGGCCAGCCGCGTCATGGCGGCGCGGAAATCATCCGGCGCATTGTGGTAGCCCCACGCGACAAGCGGGACGATGAGGTCGTAGTCCTCCGTCACGGGGTCGGACCAGGGCTGGTCGAAGATTTCGGCGTCAATACCGGCCAGGGCTTCGCGGTATCCGTCAAGCACATAAGGCCAGCGGCCATGGTGCGAAGGATGGTCGGGATTCGGGGTCAGGATTAAAATACGCTTGCTCATAGAGCCGTTATTGATCATTAGGTTACGCCATTCAACCCGTACCCTAGACTTACGAGAACAAATATGACGACCTCCTATGACATCACCGCTGTCGGCCACGCCATCGTCGATGTTCTCGCTCAGACGGATGAGGCTTTCCTGACCAAGCATGATCTGCACAAGGGCGCCATGACGTTGATCGATGCGCACCGGGCGCTCAGCCTGTCGGGCGCGATGCAGGATACGGAGATGGCGTCGGGCGGGTCCGCCGGCAACACCATTTCGGGCGCGGCTTCGTTTGGCGCCAAATGCGCCTATGTCGGCAAGGTCGCGCATGATGCGCTCGGTGAATTCTTCGCGCACGACCTCAAGAAGATGAATGTCCATTTCCAGACGCCCGTTCTGCATGACGATCCCACGCCAACGGCGCGCTGCCTGATCAATGTGACGCCGGACGGTCAGCGCACCATGGCCACCTTCCTGGGCGCAGCGGCCCTGATCAGCCCGAAAGATATCGAGGAAGAGGTCATCAAGGCGTCTCAGATCACCTATCTGGAAGGCTATCTCTTCGACAGCCCGTCCGGGCGCGAAACCTTCGCCAAGGCTGCCGAAGTCGCCCGCTCTGCCGGTCGCAAGACGGCGATCACCCTGTCGGATGGCTTTGTGGTCAACCGCTGGCGCGATGACCTGCTGGCCTTTATCGACCGCCATATCGACCTGGTCTTCGCCAATGAAACCGAATTGCTGGCCATGTTCGAGACGGATGATTTCTACAAGGCCCTGCGATATCTGCGCGGCAAGACCGACCTGGCGTTCGTGACGCGCAGCGCCGAAGGGTCTGTGGTGGCCAAGATGGAAGATACCCATGTCATCAAGGCGGCCCCTTGCCCTCAGGTCGTCGATACGACCGGCGCGGGCGACCAGTATGCCGCCGGCGTTCTGTTCGGCCTGACGCAAGGCCTGCATGTCACCACCTGCGCCGAACTGGGTTCGTTGGCCGCCGCCCACGTCATCGGTCATATCGGCCCGCGCGCTCAGGTCTCGCTCAAGCAATTGGCGACCGAGCGTGGGCTGATCTAGTCCCGCTTTACGTTGCGTCGGCCTGGGGGTTAATTTATTCGACGCTTGAGCGCGACATAGAGCGCGCCGGACCCGCCATGGCGGGCATGGGCCTGGGAAATGCCGGCGACGATATGCGATAGCGCCGGATCGGCCAGCCATTCCGGTGCGTAGCGCTTCAATATGCCGTTTTCCGCCATGCCCTTGCCCGTAATGACCAGAACGGCGCGGTAGTCATTGGCGTAGGCCTGTTGCACAAAGGCTTTCAGGCGCGCCTCGGCGGCGAAGGCAGTGAGCCCATGCAGGTCGAGCCGCGCCTCGATCGGATCGCGTTCGCGGCTGATGCGGCGTTTGCGCTTTGGCTCAATCGGATCGGGTGCCTGGTCGGCGGCGCGTGTGATCTTGAACCCGGCGGCGGGTTTGACGGCTTGCCCCAGCTTAAACGGCGTCAGAGGAACCGGCCTCGGCCGTTCGGCGGTCATTTCCCCGGGCATGTCGGCGACCGTAATGGTTTCGGTTTCTGGCTGCGGTGGCTTGGCCTGCTTTTTGGGTTTGGCGGTCGTGTGCGGGCGGACGGTCGCCGTCACCAGCGCCCACAGCCGTAAATCCTCTGTCTTGAAACCGAAGCGCGCCATGGAACCAGTTTAATTCAGGTTTACGGCCGATGGCTACCGAAATGCGTGCCAAACGCCGTCCTTATTTTCGCGCCGAAGACCCATCTTTCCTTTTTATGTGAAACGACGGCATGATGGAGGCCGGTAGAATGATAAAGGCAGAAAGGTTGGAAACATGGCCACTACCTTCAATTTTCATAATGCAGCGAAAGACTATGTCGAAGGCGGTTTCGATCACCCGGCATATTATATCTTTTCGCGCAAAATCTCGGCCTATCGGCCGCAAAAATACCCCTTCGCCTGGACGATAGCGGGCGTAACCGCTGTCTGCGGCGTTTTTTGGTTCGCCGTCATCAGTTTGGCGTCACACTTGGTCAATTAGCCCGAACGAGCCGCGCTGGACGTCAGAACTCTTCTGACTGAAACGCCTGCAATTGGCGCGTCAGGCGTTCGCCACGCTTGCCCGCCGTAAGGGCGGCTTCGGATAGACGTTTGATGTTTTCCGGCGTCTCTGGCTGCTTGGCCATCACTTCCAGCGCCCCGTTGATTACGTTCAACATCTGGGCGAAGTCTTGCGCCACATCGCTGGTCAGGCGACCGACGGTCTCAAACCGTTGCGCGTTGCTGAGGGCGGAGTCCAGTTGAGTGACGCGCGCCTGCATATTGGCCTGCTGCGCCTGAGATTGGTCGAGCATGGCCTGCAACTCGTCCAGGCGCTTTTCCAGAGCGGTCGTATCGACGGCCGGGGTAGCCATCAGTTTTGCCTGAGCATCCTGATACGCGGCCTGCCATTTGACGACTTCGAACTGCACGGCGGCCAGACGGGCCTCCCAGGCGCTGGTATCGGGCGGCGGCGGCGGGGCATTGACCAAGGCCTCATGCGCCTGACGCAAGGCGGCCAGTTCGGCTTCGGCCTGCGCAATACGGGCATCGTGGGCGCTATAGTCGGGTTCGGGCGGCGGTGTCTCGGCTAGAGCCTTGTAGCGCGTGGCGAGGCTTGCCAGCGCGTCCTGAGCCGTCTTCAAATCCGCGCTCAGCCTGTCTATGCGCTTTTCATGCTGGCTGAAATCGGGCTCCGGCGCTGGGGCATTCGACAGGGATGTCAGCTGCGCTTGAAGGTCTGTCTGGGCGGCTTTCGCGGCATCAAGTTCCGCCTGCAACTCGGCAATCCGCGGGTCTTCAACCGGTTCGACCGCAATGGGTTTGGCGAAGATAATTTCGTCAAGCTGCCGTTGCAGTTCGTCGCGACGGATCTCCGCCTGTTCATAGTCGTTGCGCAGGGCGTCCAGTTGCCCCTTCAGGGCGTCATTTTCCGCCATGACGACCGGGTCTGGCGTATGGACAATTACCGGGTCGGGCAGGGGCTGGCTTACCGGCGGCGATTGCCATCCGTAGACATCGCTGGATACGGCATCCATGCGGGCGGCAGCGACCGCGGCGTCAAGCTCGGCCTTGGCCTTGACGTTTGCCTCAGCCAGAGCCGCTTCAACCGCGCGTTCCCGTTCCCGGTCGGCGGCTTCGCGGGCGTCTGCCATGGCCTCGGTCAGGGCCTCGGCCCGTCCTCTGGCCAATCCTTCGATCAATCCGTCCGAAAGCGCCTCGACGCGCGCCTTTTCGACGGCGACCTCAAGATCCGCTTCGGTGATCCCGGTTGTCTGAACGACCGTCTCGATCTGTTTTTCGCCCTTCCAGGCCGTGCAATCGAAAGCAACACCGTAAATCTGCTTCCCGCCACCGGGCAAAGGTCGGGCCTGGCCTTCCAGGGCGATCCAGCGTTCCGTTCCATCCTTGCGACGGACGCGCAGATCGAGTGCCAGATGATCGGTTTCCCCGCTCATAAGCTGGCTGAAGGCCTGATCGGCCGCCGCCTGATCCGCATCGGAAATCAAGGTCGGGCCTCCGACATATTCCCGGCCGATCAGGGCCATCATGCCCTCATCTTCGACAATGGTGTCGGCGTCCGCGTCATATTGCCAGGTCCCGATGCCAAGGGCGGCGCGGGCTTCTTCGGCCAGACGATGGTCGGAAAGTTCCTGGGCGTCGTCTTCGTCGAGCGCGGCGACGGAAGGCGCCATGTGCGAAATCGGCACAGATCCCATCTCGGCGGCCTGGCTTGCCGGCAAGGCCATGACGGTCAGACCGCGCTCTCCGCCTTCATGGGTGCGCACGACCCACGCCGTCACGATTGATGGCTGACGGTCGCCGTTCGTTACCCTAAGGGTCAGTTGCGCCGATGCCTGATTGTGCGGGGACTGATCGTCCTGAATCTCACCGAGATAATCGAGCGCCTTTTGGAAATCGCCGTCCTCGACGAAGAACTGGGTCCAGTTCTGACCGAGCGCCTGTTCGCGCTTCAGGTCGAAGATGTCGAGCGCCGCATTATTGACGTCCAAAATCTGTCCCTTGGTGTCGAGCCCCCAGAAGGGGACCGTCGCGGCGGCGAACCAATGCCCGCGCCACAGGCCGTTCAGATCGTCAACGCCTTCGCCGGTTGAGCTTTCTATTTCGACCATGGCCGAGGTCGAGCCGATCACTTCGCCCGCACCGTTCATGATCGGCATGGAGGTCACGCTGACCAGAACCTTTTCGTGGCTGCCGTGGTTGGTCAGCATATGCTGGAACCCCTTGACGGTCTGGCCGCGCAGGGTTCGGGCAATCGGCATTAGATCGGCGGGGATGACGCGCCCGTCCGGATAGGAAATGCCCCAGGTAGCGGAATGGAAGCGCAGGCCGATCAGTTCGGAATCCTTGCGGCCGAGAAGCTGGTGCGCCGCCCGGTTGGCGAAGGTGAATTTTCCGGTCACATCGGTTTCGACCAGGGCCACGGGGACGGCGTTCAAAACGTTGAACATCCGCCGTTCCAGGGTGTCGATCTTGCGTTCCGCCTTGAAAAGAAGGTCCTGGAATTGGCGGACCTGAAAGGATTTCAGCGAGGCGATGACCCCGCCGCCGATGGCGAGCGCGAGCAAAATGAATGCGGCAACCCCGAGAAGGGCGATCAGATCATGCTCATTTTGCAATAACATACCGAGAAATCCCACCTTAATCTCTGCGGGCGGCGCGTCATTTTGTGACAGACTCAGCCCGCGGCCATCAAACCAGCAAGAAATATACCTGACATGACGGTGCGGGATTTATCTTACATCACAATTGCTTAAGGCATAGACCCGTTTTGATGTCTTTGGCCGAGCGGCGGCGCCCGGTTCCCGGCTTGCGCAAGGGCCGTTTAGGTCGGGGGGATTACAATTTATAGGTCAGCAGAGCCTCGGTCATAGCTTTCGGGTCGGCCAGGCCGTTCTGATTGGTCATGACGATGGTCGAAAGGGTCTGTGACAGATCGCGCCGGTACCAGCACGAAAAACCGGCCGTGCTGCCGCCGTGGGAGACGATGGTTCGGCCGTCGATAAGCTCTACCTGCCAGCCGTATCCCCATCCCGCCGGACTGCCGTTGTTCAAGGTGGCGGGCCGCCACATCTTCTGACGCAGGGCCGGGGTCAGGATACGCCCCTCATCGAGAGCGATGGACCAGCGGTCGATATCGGCCACGGACGACAGCAAGCCGCCCGCCGCCCACGTCGATCCCGGTGCGGCGCGCGGTGGTGCCGTGTCGTAAGCCGTACCGTCCCAGAAATGCCCGGACGCCAGCCGGGTGCCCGTTTTCACGCGGTTTCGCGGTCCTGTCGATGTCATGCCGGCCGGGCCGAAAAACCGGGTCTGCAAGGTGTCCCAATAGTCCGTGCCGGTTATGGCTTCTGCGGCCATACCCAACAGAATAAAGCCCGTATTGCTGTATTCATGCCGTTCCCCCGGCGTGAAGACGAGCGGCTGATCAGCGACCATGGCAATAAGCTGTCTTGGCTTAAGGTCCTGCGGCATGATCGCGCGGAAATTTTCGCCATTGAGATAGTTGGGCAGCCCGGCCGTATGGCTGAGCAGTTGCGACAGGGGCAATCCCTGCCAGGCTTTGGGCAGGTCGGTTACGTAAGTGCCTATCGGCGCCTCGATGCTCAGGCGCCCCTCTTCCTGAAGCTGGAAGATAAGGCAGGCCGTGAAGGTCTTCGTCAGGGAGCCAATTTCAAAAATCGTGTTGCGATCAGGGGCCGTTTTAGAGCCCAGGGTGGCGATGCCTTTGCCACCGGTGGCCTTGACCTGCCCCTTGCGGACAACGCCGGCGGCAAGCCCGGGCGCACCGTCCAGAGACAGCCGATCGATGACGTTGGTGGAGGCCGCCCATATCGAGGCGGGCGTGAGCGCGGCGGCCGCTGCCAACCCGCCCAGGCAGGCACGACGTGACATCCGATGAGGTGAAGGGACTGCGGATGAGACTGTCTTCAAAGCGTGCCTCCTGGTGTTGGGCGGTTCGCGCCTCGGTCTGCCGTCCAGGTTTCCGATCAACGCGATGCCGTGTAAGCGCTTTCAGAACTGCGTCAGGGGCGCGCGATAATCAAGTTAAACAAAATTAATGGCGTAGGTCTGCCCGGCGAACGGCGTCTTGCCCGCAACCTTCGTGGACGAAAGACCAATTTAAGTAGTCATAATTGATTGAAATTATTACATTAATACTTGTTTAGGGGTAGATTTCAACCTGGTTCAATTCAGTCGTATTGGTAATCAGCATTTAATAAATGCGACAAATTTGGAGAACAAAGTTATTTAAGTGTTAACCAAATCACTCGATGCTGTCTCATCAATGAGTTAGTTGGGGGGGCTGACATGAAATTATCTGACATCAAAATCGGCTACAAAATACTTGGCATTATCGTCGTGTTCGGCTTGTCCAGCATTGGCACGACGATCTGGCAAAATGCGTCCATGGATGCGGCGCAGGAGAAATATGCGCGAATCACGGATCGGCTTGCTCCCGCCTTAACGAACATGGCGCGTCTAAACCAAAATCCTTACGTTTTGTTGGCCGCCGAAAACGGACTTGCCGCGCAACCCTGCCCAAATCCAACTTGCGATCAAATGATCAAGGATATGGACAGGGCGAACGAACTTTTCTCAACGCGGTACACCCAGACGCTATCGCTCGCGCCTGAATATGAGGCGGAATTGGCGCCTTTCAAGCAGCGCTTTGAAGGTCTTTACGACACCGCGAAACATACGGTTAGCCCACTCGGTTTGAAAAACGAGTCTGCGGCACTTGAACCAATTTTGGCAGACGAAACCGAAAAGGTGTTGGAATTCTGGACAGATTTTAAGGGCTTAATAGATAAAAAAGCCAAGCAGAATGCGGATGAGATTGCGGCTATGACAAAATCTCTTGATCAGGCTCAGAACAACGTTCTCATAATGTCCATCCTCATTACATTGGCCATTACAGCCTTCGCAGCCTTCGTGGCGTTTGGCGACATTTCTAAGATGCTCGGCCGGTTGACGGCTCAAATGAACGCAATAGCCAACGGCAATCTGGCTCAACAGATTGACGGACAAAACCGCGGCGACGAGATCGGGTTGATGGCTAAGACCCTTGGCATCTTCAAGGAAGGCCTTGCGGAGGCCGAAAAACTACGGGCCGATGGCGAGGCGTTGAAGAAACAGGCCGAAGGCGACCAACGCCAAGCCATGTTCAATCTTGCCGATGGTTTTGAAGCCAGCGTAGCCAAGATGGTGAGCGCTGTGGCGTCAGCATCTACGGAACTTGAAGCGACGTCTCAAACCCTGACCCAAACGGCAAGTCAAACGACAGAGCAGTCGCGTGCCGTCACACAGACTGCAGAAGAAAGCGCCATGAACGTTCAGACCGTTGCGTCGGCTACGGAGGAGATGAGTGCGTCCATAGCCGAGATCGCCAATCAGGCGGCACAGTCGGCAAAGGTTGCTAAGTCTGCCGAGGAGATGGCCGTGAAAACCGGCGTTATTGTCAAGCAACTCTCCGAAGCGGCGACAAGCATAGGCAATGTAGTGGCGCTGATCCAGAATATCGCTTCGCAAACCAATCTTCTGGCGCTCAATGCCACGATTGAAGCCGCGCGCGCAGGTGATGCGGGCAAGGGCTTTGCGGTTGTCGCCACTGAGGTCAAGAGCTTGGCATCGCAAACTGCCGATGCGACCAACGACATTGTGGCGCAAATCACGGGCGTTCAGAACGCCACCAATGATACGGTCACCGCCATTTCCGAAATTACCCGAACGATTGGCGAGATTTCGGATATTTCCACGGCGATTGCGGCGGCGGTGGAAGAGCAGATGGCGACCGTTCAGGAAATCGGACGTTCCACGTCGGATGTGGCCAATGCCTCTGGCGAAGTATCCCAACGTATGGCGGGCGTCCTTCAGGGCTCTACCGAAACAGGCGCAGCGGCAGAGCAATCACTTGGTGCAGCTAAGGAATTGGGTCAGTTGGCGGAAAATCTCAATGCCGAGGTCAACAAGTTCCTTGAGAGGGTAAGGGCGGCATAGGCGTTCGGCCTGTTTCGCGCTGAGATAGCCATAAGTCCCCGTGAAGCGTTTTGTCGTCGGATGTGTGTCTGACGGATAAGGCTTCGGGGGGACGACCCTGAGGCTGCGGGATTGGACCAATGAGCGGGCACTTCGCAAATGTCAGTCGATGCGTCGGTTTGTGCAATTATATTTCTCCCCTTTCCTTCATCCCCTTTATAACTGTTGCCACGAAGCGAAAGATTTCTGGATCAAAAATCGGGCTCTTGGGGGACTTTGGATCGTTAACAGTGCCCCAAAATGCAGTTTGAATAGCTTCGCTTACGGACTTTTCTGCGGGTTTAAGACCAATGCTTTGGGCGTTCCAGTCCCGGGCAAGTGCCTTGGCCCTGTCAGATGTTTCGTCGCCTTCCGCCATCAATATCGAAGCCTCTTTTATCATGTCTTCGAACACTGTCGTGAAGTCGCCATTTGATGTATCTAACTTTGAGCCCGCGTAGTTTTTAGTTGGCATTCGGCCGTCCGCTACGGCCTGATTAATATGGGCTAAGGCTTCATTGGCAATGTTTGGAAACTGATCTCTAAGTGCTGTTTCGAAGTCGGCTTTAAGGATAACCGGCGAAGGTCTTTGGTCCATGCGGGCGTCCCGCGTCAGATTGATGAAGTCGTCCAAAGAGAGTGTTTGCCCGTTATTTAACCGATTGCGGGCAGTGACCAGCAGGTCGATCGCGCGATCAATCTTTTTACGCTGGGCCTCAAGAGACTCCTGCTGAACTACAAGCACTGTCTGAAGATCGGCTTGGCGGCCCTCGATTAGAGCTTTGATACCTTTCAGGGACAGGCCAAGGTCACGTAGGACAAGAATTAAGTGCAAGCGCTCCACATGCGCCGGTCCATAGACACGCCAGCCAGCTTCCGTGCGATGGGGATGTAATAGACCTTCACGTTCATAGACTCGAAGTGCCTTGGTGCTTAAACCAAGCCTTTTCGCTATTTCATTCGGCCCGAACCAGCGCTCGCTTTTTGCCTTCATGTCCAGATTCTCCTTTGAACCCTCTTGTGTGTAAGGGCGGTCCCAAGGGACGGTTCAAGTGTTTATTTTGCGCCGGATCATATTGATTTCGCGAAGCGTGCAAAATGATCTCCACCTTTGTCAAATGAGCGGCGGCAACCATCGTTGGAGTGCTGAAAATGTGCGAGCCCTTTACGCCAAGGGGCAGAAACGAAAAAAGCACCCGAAAGGGTGCCTCTTATCCGTTACAAGATGGTTTCAAAAAACCAACAAAAGCAATCCTAAAGAAGGATTGGAGCGGGCGAAGAGGATCGAACTCTCGACATCCACCTTGGCAAGGTGGCGCTCTACCGCTGAGCTACGCCCGCATTATCCGTTGGAGAGGTGTGTGCCTCACCGCGAGGTCGGCCTTATAGACGGAAGGCCGAAAACATTGCAAGGGCCTAATTGCGAAATCCTGTGAAAAACTTTTTTATCCGTCCAAACCACGCCTACAGCATGGCGGGGATAACGCGGTCGGGCGGGCGGTGACCGTCCTGATGCGTCTTGATGTTCAGGATGACGCGATCGCCCATGTCCTGGCGGGCCTCGATGGTGCTTGAGGCCATGTGCGGCAGCAGGATGGCATTGGGCAGGCCGATGAGTTCCGGATTGATGGCCGGTTCGCGCTCATAGACGTCCAGGCCGACACCGGCGATGCGATTATTGCGCAGCATGGCGGCCAGGGCCTGTTCATCGACGATCTGGCCGCGCGCCGTATTGACCAGAATGGCATGGGGCTGAAGACGCGCCAGGCGGTCGGCATTGAGCATGTGTTGGGTGCCGGTGCCGCCGGGGGCGTTGATCGACACCACGTCCATGCGCGACAGCATCTGGTCGAGATCGTCCCAATAGGTGGCGCCCAGTTCGTCGGAGATGCGCGCCGAAACCGGTTTGCGGTTGTGATAGTGCACGCTCATGCCGAACGCCTTGGCGCGGCGGGCCAGGGCCTGACCGATGCGGCCCATGCCGATGATGCCGAGCCGTTTGCCGAATATCCGGCGGCCGAGCATGAAGGTAGGGGACCAGGCTGAAAATTCGCCATTCTGCACCAGTTCGGCGCCTTCGACGAAGCGGCGCGACACGGCCAGGATGAGGCCCATGGTCATTTCGGCGGTATCTTCGGTCAGGACGCCGGGCGTATTGGTGACCATGATGCCTTTTTCGGTGGCGGCGGCGATATCGATATGGTCGTGGCCGACGCCGAAATTGGCGATCATCTTGAGACGGTCGCCGCAATTGGCGAAGAAGTCGGCATCGATGCGGTCGTTGATCGATGTGACCAGCACGTCGGTATCGCGTGCGACTTCCAGCACCCGGTCGGGCGGCATGGGCGTCATGAAGAGCCACAGAGTGGTGTTGAACAATTCACGCATCCGCGTTTCGACCGCGTCTGGCAATTTGACGGTAAGGACGACCTTGAGTTTTTGCGTGTTCATTTAAGCCTTTAATTCGTTAAGCGTTATCGTCGATCCCCTACCGCTCTTTCCCGAAGCGGCCGGTCATCGCGGGGCTATTTGCGCCGCATATTACCCGAAAAGCGCGTGAAAGAGGTAGCGCTTTCCGGCCTGAGACGGTTGCCCGCATTCGGCGTGCATTAGCATTCCGTTAACCAAATCTGAACCCTTGCGGGCCATGATGACGGCTTCCCGTCATTTGCAAAAGTCCCATGTTCGTTATGCGTCAGTCTAAAGCTGTTTCTTTTGCCGCGGTCCGTCCCTGGGCTTTTGACATAAACGCGTTGCGCCGCGTTTTTCAAGTCCTGCCGGCGTTCGCGGCCGCTTTTTGGCTGGTGGTGGCGGGCCTGGCGACAGGCGTCGTGCCGGCCCATGCCGAAGACACGACCTACGACACGCCGACCGGATTACCCCTGCCGCGCTGGGCCATGCTGCGCAAGAATGAGGTCTACGCGCGCAATGGGCCCAGCAAGGATAACCGCATTGTCTGGACCTATCGTCAGGCGACATTGCCGGTGCAGATCATTTCCGAAACGCGCGACTGGCGGCTTGTCTGCGATCCCGATGGCGGCGTGGCCTGGGTGGCGCGCAGCATGATCCAGGCCCAGAAGACGGTCATGAGCCCGGTCGGGCAGAAGGTGGCCATTCGCAAATCCCCGTCCGCCGACAGCGATGTGAGGGCCACCTTGCGGCCCCGATCCCTGGCGTCTCTCGATAAATGCAAGAAGGGGTGGTGCCGGATTTCCGCCGACGGCCAGACCGGCTGGGCGCCCGAATCCGAGCTGTGGGGGACGCAGACGGCGGCGGTTTGCAAACGGCCAGATCCTTTTGCGCCGAAATGACCCCTTTGCCCCTAAATGATCAGTTGTCCGTAGATTAAGGCGCTGCAAGCCTTCCTTAACCGTCTTTGGTGGCCAAGCCCTTAATCAGTTCGCGCGATAGTAACCTATCTGTTCAGGTTGCCGGAGCGCCACCGATGAGTCATTTTAAAATCCAGGTGGAATACCGCCTCGCCTGCCTGGCCATGGAATTGGCCTATGGTCTGACGGCTTTTTTCCGTCAAACCCGGTTCCGCGCCATGATGAACGCGCACCGTCTGCGTCTGCGTCTGGTCGGCTGATCGGTTTCCGTAGCAAAACTCCGCATAAATCCCTCAAAAGGGTTGAGCCGACGCGCCGCATAATGTAACGCATCGTTTTTTAATGTTACACGCATCAGAAACGTATGAAACGATACGTTGCAGATGCTGCGGAGCCATTTGATGACCGAACGCCCCTCATCTTTCTCATATGAAGACCTGCTGGCCTGTGGCCGCGGCGAGATGTTCGGTCCTGGCAACGCCCAGCTTCCGGCGCCACCGATGCTGATGTTCGACCGTATCGCTCAGATTGCCGATACGGGCGGCGCGTTCGGCAAGGGCTATATCGAAGCGGAACTGGATATCAATCCGGAGCTTTGGTTCTTTGCTTGCCATTTCATCGGCGATCCGGTCATGCCGGGATGCCTGGGCCTTGACGCCATGTGGCAGCTTGTCGGCTTTTTCCTGGGCTGGAAGGGCAATCCCGGCCGTGGCCGCGCCCTGGGCGTCGGCGAAGTCAAGTTCACCGGCCAGGTGACACCGAATGTCAAAAAAGTCGTGTACAAGATCGATATGAAGCGGGTCATGTCCGGCAAACTGATCATGGGCATTGGTGACGGGGTTGTTGAAGCAGACGGCAAGCCTATTTATCAGGCTATGGGCCTGCGTGTCGGCTTGTTCGACGCCAAGGAACTCGGTTAAGACCCTGCTCAATGGGGCGACGATTAAATGCCACAGGGCGGCAGAAGATAGGACGTTTGCATGCGTAGAGTCGTAATTACAGGACTGGGGATTGTCTCTTCCATCGGCATGGGTGTCGACGAAGTGACGCAGTCGCTGAAAGAAGCGCGCTCGGGGGTTATTTTTGCGGAAGACTATGCGCGCCTGGGCTTCAAATGCCAGGTTCACGCCGCGCCGAAGGTCGATGACTGGCAGGCCCTGATCGACCGCCGCGCGGCGCGCTTCCTGTCGCCTGGCCTGGCCTATGGCCACATCGCCATGGAACAGGCGATCACGTCTTCCGGTCTTGAAAAGGGCGATATTTCTAACGAGCGCACCGGCATTATCTTCGGCGCCGGTGGCCCGTCGACCAGCGCCATCGTCGCGGCCGCCGACATCACCCGCGAAAAGACATCGCCGAAACGTATCGGGCCATTCGCTGTGCCCAAGGCCATGTCGTCCGGACCGTCGGCCGTCCTGGCCACCTGGTTCGAAATTCGCGGCATCAACTATTCGATCAGTTCGGCCTGCGCCACCTCCGTGCACTGCATCGGCGCGGCGGCGGAACAGATCATGCTGGGTAAGCAGGATGTCATGTTCGCCGGTGGGACCGAAGAACTCGACTGGACGCTCAGCGACATGTTCGATGCCATGGGCGCCATGTCGTCCAATTTCAACGATCGCCCGGCGGTTGCTTCGCGCGCCTATGATCGCGATCGCGATGGTTTCGTCATCGCCGGTGGCGCCGGTATGGTCGTTCTCGAAGAATATGAGCGTGCCCGGGCGCGCGGTGCCAACATCATTGCCGAAGTGGTCGGTTACGCCGCCAATTCCGACGGTTACGACATGGTCGCCCCGTCGGGTGAAGGGGCTGCGCGCTGCATGAAGATCGCCCTGGCCGAAGCCGGCGGGCGCAAGATCGACTACCTTAACCCGCACGGCACCTCCACACCGGTCGGGGATGAAAAGGAAATGGGTGCGGTGCGCGATGTCTTCGGCGCCAACATGCCGATGATCTCATCGACCAAGTCATTGACCGGGCATTCGCTCGGCGCGGCGGGGGCGCAGGAAGCCATCTATTGCCTGTTGATGATGCAGAACAATTTCGCGGCGGAAAGCGCCAATATCGAAAACCTCGACCCGGCGTTTGACGGCATGCCTATCCTGCGTAAGCGCCATGACGGTCCCATCGGCACCATCATGTCGAATTCGTTCGGCTTCGGCGGCACGAACGGCTCGATCATTCTGTCGCAAGAAGACCTTTAAGACGGTTTGCCCGGCCAGTTCCGTGGTTCAAACCCAACCGCAACAAGAGAGATAATCGCATGTCCGACGAATGGAACTTCCCCAAGGGCGACCTGATGAAGGGCAAGAAGGGTCTGGTCATGGGCGTCGCCAATGACAAGTCCATCGCCTGGGGCATTGCCTGCCAACTGGCGGCCCAGGGCGCGGATATCGCCTTTTCCTATATGGGCGAATCACTGCTGCGCCGCGTCGAGCCTCTGGCGGCCTCGATCGGCGTGAAGCACCTGATCGAATGCGATGTGTCGTCCGACGCATCGATGGATGACGCCTTCGCCAAGCTGAAGGACATCTATGGCGAAATCGATTTCGTCATCCATTCCATCGCCTTCGCCAACAAGAACGAGCTGCAAGGCTCGTTCGTTGAAAACACGACGCGCGAAGGCTTCCTGCTGGCCATGAATATCTCCGCCTTCTCCTTTGTCGATACAGCGCGCCGTGCCGCCGAATTGATGCCCAACGGCGGGTCTCTGGTCACCCTGACCTATCTCGGGTCCGAACGCGTCATTCCGAACTACAACACCATGGGTGTCGCCAAGGCCGCGCTTGAAGCGTCTACGCGCTATATCGCCCGCGATCTGGGCCCCAAGGGCATCCGCGCCAACGCCATTTCGGCCGGTGCCATGCGTACCCTGTCGCTGGCCGGTATTTCCGGCGGCCGCGGGCTTCATGCCAAGTCGGGTCAGTTTTCGGCGATGAAGGAAGCGACCTCGATGGAAGGCGTCGCGGGCGCTGCCCTGTGGCTGGCCTCCGATCTCGGCTTCTCGACCACGGGCGAAGTTGTCCACGTCGATGCCGGTTTCCACATCATGGGCTTGTCGGAAGAGCAAGAGGGCTAAGGTGCACGGTCTGGCACCCACCCTCGACGACATCGAAACGATTGCCCGGGCAGCCCTCAAACGGCTGCCCGATCCGTTTGCGGGCTATCTGCGCGATGTGGTCCTGATTGTGGAAGATTTCCCGTCCGAAGAGATGCTCGGCGAATTGGGGATCGAGGATCCGTTTGAGCTGACGGGACTTTACACTGGCCGTCCGGCGGAACTGGAAGCCGTCACGGGCGACCTGCCGGCCATGATCCACCTGTTTCGCCGCCCGATCCTCGATGAATGGATTGCCTCCGTCGAATATGACGAAGCGGGCAGACTCAAAAGCGCCGGCGTGACGCTGGAAGACCTGGTCAGCCATGTCCTTATCCATGAAGCCGGTCATCATTTCGGCCTGTCGGACGACGACATGGAATGGCTGGAAACGGAATTGAAAAAGGGGTGAGCGCCTTTATTTGGCGTGCGCCGACACCCAGTCGGTAATGACCTTCAAGGCGACGGGCGATACGGTTTCCTCGATCTGGCCGTATTCCGAGGGGGCGCCGGTTTTCGCCGTCTGGAACAGGTGATTGAGGCCGGGCAATTCGGTGACCGTTACGTCGCCATTGTCCTTCAGCGCCTGACGGATTTCCTCCAGATCTGCCTTGGGCGGCACCTGAAGATCCAGCGCGCCGTTGATGGCCAGGACCGGCACCTTGACCTTGCGCAGGGTCGGGCGCGGATCGGAGCGGAGGAATTCATAGAACCATGGTGAAGTCAGTTGCGCCACGGCGGCATCGGCCTGGGCCTGGGTCATCTGGCCGTTGGCGACAAGGCTGGCCGCCAGCGTTTTGGCCTTGCCTTGCGCATCTTCGAGGCTCGAAGACGCTTTGATCATGTCGAAGGCTTGCTTGTTCATGGCCTGGCCGGTGGCGATTGCCGCTTCTGGTTCACCGGAAGCGCGGGCAATGGCCGCCTGCTGCATGAGAAGCAGGGTATCGCCGGGCAGGCCGGGGCCTGCCATCAGCACCACGAAGGCAACGGACGGATCGGCCACTGCGACAGCTGGCGCGATGAGCCCGCCTTCGCTATGACCGATAAGACCGATGCGGTTTTTGTTCACCTCGGGACGGCTTTTCAGCCATTCGACGGCAGCCGTGGCGTCGGTGGTGAAGTCTGTGGTGGTCGCCGCCTTGTAGTCGCCGCTTGACTGGCCGATGCCGCGCTTGTCGTAACGCAGCACGGCGATGCCCGCACGATTGAGCGCATCGGCCAGGACGACGAAAATCTTGTGATTGAAGACGTCTTCGTCACGGGTGTGCGGCCCGGAACCGGCGATCAGCACCACGGCCGGAAAGGGCCCCTTGCCGTTCGGTACGCTGAATGTCCCGGCCAGCTTGACGCCGGCCGCGCGGCTGTCGAAGCTCACGTCGCTGGCGGTATAGGGATTGGGTCCGGCAGATATGGCCTGTTCCTGCGGCCGCGCGATGGGGGGCGGCTTGGCGGCCGGGTCGAGGCGCTTGAGGGCGAGTGGCATGGCCTGGCCCTGGGTCCAGGTGCCGGTCCAGGTCTTCTGGGCATCGTCCCACTTGCCGTCATAGCTGCCGTGGATGGCGGCAATGGAAAAGGCGAGATGGTCGGGTGTAGTGGTGACCGTATCGATGGGAATGACGACCGCGCCCTGGTCCGGGCTTTCGAGCGTGCCGCTATAGGCCGCGCCGTCTTTCTTGATGTGGACGATGACATGCAACTGCCCGCCCAGTATGCCGCCCCAGTCGCCGGCGGCCTCTTCGGCGAGGGCTGGTCCCGATAGCAGCAGGGCCACTGCGCCCCCAAGCAAAGCCAACGACGTCTTCATGTAAATCTCCCCCATAGCGGTAGTTTAGCATATCTCCCAATCATCTGGGTTGTCATTCGGTAAATTGAAAAAGACCGCCTGAATCGCTTCAGGCGGTCAGTTCGGCAACACCCGTCAACGCTTCGGCGGGTATTGTTTGGCATGGGTATCGATCCGCCGTCAGCCTCAAAACAGACCGGTGCATTTTCTCCTGTGAATTACTCTCGCTCAGACCGGCCTTTCAGGCCCTTGAGCGCGAGCACCAGGCTAAGACGCGCCAGTATGGCGTCGATAAACACCAGCGCCGCCAGAACCACATAGATCCAGTTGCCCAGCATTTCGGAAGCGGCGGGACGCGTGGTGGCGATGCCCAGCACGAACATGTCGGGGCCGATCCACAGGCCCACCAGTTCCGGCCTGGCGATTTTGAGCAGGATGCAGGCAAGCGCGCCCAGGGTAGTGGCGCCAAATACCAGAAATCCGACAAGGCCCAGGGTGGCGATCAGGCTTTGCCCGGCAACCTGGAAAAGGGTTCTGGCCATGGTGAGCGCGCGACGGCTGTCCAGGGCCTGGGTCAGGGCGTGTTCATCGAGAAAGGCACGGGCATATTGTTCGGCCTTGCCGAATCCGGCCAGGGCAGAGGTCGCACTCAAGCCTGCGGCTACGCGCTCTTCCAGGTGGGCCCGCGCTTCGATGACGATATCTTCGCGCTCGGCGGCGGGCAGGGGAGCCAGCACCTGTTCGAGATAGCTCAGCCAGGTTTCGATGTCGGCGGCGTCCTGTGCACCCATCAGTTTCCCCTCTTCAGAAAGGCATTGAGCCGTTCGGTCATTTCCAGCCAGATATCGCCCTGCGCCTTGAGTTCAGTCGCGCCGGCCGCTGTCAGGCCGTAATATTTGCGCGGATGGCTGGCCTCGGCCTCATGGCGCCATTCCGACTTGATCAGTCCGGACTTCTCCAGCCGGTGCAGCAGCGGGTAGAGCGTGCCTTCCGACAGCTCCAGTCCCGCTTCCTCACGCAGACCGTCGAGAATTTTCAGGCCGTATTGCGCACCCTCCTGCAACAGGCGCATGAGGGCGAGTTCGAGCACGCCCTTGTACATCTGGGTGCGGCGGCTTTCGGGCATCTTGTCGGTGGCGGGCGGCACATTAGCCTTTCATGACCAGTTACTTTGTCATGCAAGGTATATGACGGAACGGCGTGGCTGGCAAATGGAATCTTTTGTTCAGCTGTTCCGGTAGAGCCGGCCCTTTTCGGCAATGGCGATCAGGCTGATGGCGATGAGGCCGCAAGCGAGCGCCGCGCCGGGCAGCCAGGCGATATGTCCGGTCCAGCCCTGGCCGATCAGGCCGGAAACGACGGCGGCGCCGACTGTGGTGATCACGCCTTGCAACGATGCAGCGGTGCCGGCGACATGGCCGACCTTTTCCATGGCCACGGCCGAGAAGTTGGAGGTCGACAACGACATCAGGCCCATCGTCAGAGCCTGCAATATAGTGAAGCTGACAAGGGTCTCCTTGCCGGCGGCGGCCCAGGCCAGATGGATCGCGGTCACGACGATGTAGCCCGTCAGCGCGCTGTGCGAGATGCGCTTGACGCCCAGCTTGACCACGAGCGAGGCATTCAGCGCCGATGCCGCCCCCATGGTGGCGGCGCAGACCGCGAAGATGATGGCCATCAGATGCGGCTTATGGAAGACATCGGAAAAGATCTGCGGCATCAGGGCGACATAGGCCAGAAGGCCGCCAATCAGGAAGGTGATGGCGAACGAATAGAAGATCGAACTGGGCTCGGTAATGACGAAGAAGGCGACGCGGCGGATATGGGAAATATCCGGTCGATGACGGTCCGCCGGGTTCATGGTTTCGGGCAGACGTATCCAGGCCCAGATCGCCGTAAGCGTCCCCATGGCGGCCATGATGATGAAGATGGCGCGCCACGGCCAGACCAGCAGCACGACCTGGCCCAGGCTTGGCGCCAGAATCGGCACCAGAAGAAACACGACGAAGCTGATCGACATGACCTTGGCCATCTGCGAGCCAGAATAGAGGTCGCGAATGATCGATCGCGTGACGACGCCCGTGGTGGCGACGGCCAGCCCCTGGCACAGGCGCAATATCAGCAGGAAGGTGAAATTCTGGCTGAAGGCGGCGATCAGGCCAAACACGACGTACAGGATAACGCCGCCGATCAGCACGCGTTTGCGTCCCAGCCAGTCGGACATGACGCCGAAGAAAAGTTGCCCAAAGCCCATGCCGAGGAAATAGATCGAAACGATCCATTGCAGGTGATTATGCACGGTGACGCCGAGATCCTGACCGATGACCGGCAGGGCGGGCAGCATGGAATCGATGCCGAGCGCGCCCAGCGCCATCAATGAGGCGATCAGGGCGACGAATTCGACAAAGTGCGGCTTACGGGTTTCGACGGTTTGGGACATGTGGCCGATATAGGCGCAATATTTCGCAAGTGCGAGGGTAAATTGTGGTGCCCCTCTCGCGATCATATCATCCGAACAGAGCAGATTAGCCCGTCTGCTGTCCGGCCACGCCTTTTCGACGGTTCCGGCCGACGCGACCGCCAGAGGCGTGCAACTTGATTTGGCTCCCGAGTCTTCTGTCGTCCCGGGAGCTGAATTTACGCACCTTTTGCGGACAGGCTATTTGGCGCGATGGTCGGCGATTACCTGGCCCGACTGGGCGATCTCGACTTCGTGCGGTTCGTCGCGCGCAGTTTCGGCCAGAGCGCCTTCGTACCATTTTTGCATGGCGGGCTGGGCCAGCATGTGATCGACATAGGCGCGCGCTTCCTTGCTCAGATCAAAGCCTATGCCATAGGTCTGGATGCGGAAAACGACCGGTGCGTAAAAGGCGTCGACATTGGTAAAAGCGCCGCCGGCCAGGAACGGACCGCCGAAATTGGCCAGGCCGTAGCGCCAGATATCGTCGACGCGCGCCAGATCGCGGATCAGGGCGGGCGGCGTATCGTGCATCTTGATGCGTACGCCGACGCTCATTGAGCACAGGTTGCGCAGGGCCGAAAAGCCCGAGTGCATTTCCGCGGCGGCCGATCGCGCGAAGCTGCGCGCCTCGCGCGATTGTTGGGGCCAGACTTCTGGGTGATCTTCGGCGACATGCTCGGCAATGGCCAAAGAATCCCAGATCGTCGTCTTGCCATCGACCAGGCATGGCACGAGGGCCGACGGCGAAAACGCCTTGAAGGCGCTGTTGTCGGTCTGGAAATAATGCTGGTGCTCTGTGAAGGGAATATCGAGCGCGGTCAACAATACCCAGGGCCGAAGCGACCAGGAGGAATAGTTCTTATTGCCGATATGCAGTTCGTACATGGCGATGTCCTTTCCGTTTACAGCCTTGCGACCCGCCGTCGCAATCTTGTGCGACTTTAATGTCTTAGAGCCTGTAAGTTTGCCAGTAGGTTTTACCGCCAATGACCGGCGAGTTTTCGCCAATCAACCGAACTGGCCAATCAACCGAACTGAAAGGCGCTGATGGCGATGCCCGTCGGTCCCAAACTGTCCTCGTGATAGGTGCGGCGGCCTGCGTCACCATCGCCAGCCCCCGCCACGACCATAAGCGGCAGCAGGTGTTCTTCACGCGGATGGCAATCATGGGCGTTGGGGGCTGTGGCCCACCGGGTCAGCCCTTGCACATCTCCCGCCACCGTAGCGCTCAGCCAGTCGTCGAAGGCGTGCGATGCCGGACCGCTGCCCGACCCGCGTCCCATCAGGCGCGGAATGCTGTGGAAGCTCATGCCGGACCCGATGATCAGGACGCCTTCGTCGCGCAACGGCGCCAGCGCCTTGCCGAGCGCCATGTGCTCTTGCGGGCTCAAACCTTTTTTCAGGGAGAGTTGCAGGGTGGGAATATCGGCGTCGGGCCAGGCCATCAGCATGGGAATGAAGACGCCGTGATCGAAATCGCGATCGGCGTCGCTGGCCACCGCGATCCCGGCCTCGGCGGCCAAGGTCTGCACGCGCCGCGCCACCGCCTCTGACCCGCGCGCCGGGTAGTTCAGTTCATAGGTATGTGGCGGGAATCCGTAATAGTCGAACAACATCCCCGGCGCCGGCTTGGTCTGGATGGTAAAGTCGGCCGCCTCCCAATGGGCGGAAACGATCAACAGGGCCTTAGGCTTTTCGCCGACGTCCTGCGGCAGGCGCTTCAGATAGGCGCCCATCTTGTCCCACATGTCGGCGGGGTTCCATTCCATGAAGAAGCAGGGGCCGCCGCCGTGGGGGATATAAACGGTAGGCGTGCGAGAAGCGCGGGTCATTGGGGAAATACTTTCTGGCACCGCTTCCCGCGTCATCTGGCCCGGTCGGCTAACCGGAACAAGCGGAGAAACGGGGCGCAAACAGAGTCTTAGAGCATTTGTCGGCTGAGTTGAGCTGCCTCATAGCTCTCATTTTTGTAACGCCTCATGTTTTTCCGAAAAGTGGGGTCCACTTTTTCGGCATGAGGCTCTAGGGATAGGCTTCGGCTTCGATGAACAGATCGATATCGTCACCGACGATCGGTTCGAACTTGCTCATGCCGAACGCCCGGCGGCTGATGTGGCCGGTGGCGGAAAAGCCGTAACCGGTCTTGAAAAGCGCCGGATTGAAGGCCTTCTTGTTGAACACCACGGCCAGCACGACCGCTTGGGTCACGCCATGTATGGTCAGGTCGCCGGTCATATTGGCAGTGGTCGGGCCGGTGGGTTCAACCTTCGTGCTTTTGAAGCTGGCCTTTGGAAATTTGACGACATCGAAATAGTCGTCGCCTTTAAGCATCTGGTCGAACGGGGGCAGGGCGGTTGTCAGGGTTGCCATATCCAGGGTGATGTCAACCGCGCTTTTTGTCAGATCGTTTTCATCGAGCGCCAAGGTGCCGCTGGCCCCCATGATCTTACCCGACGGATGCGACAGGCCGAAATGGGGATATTGAAAAGTGACCGACGTATGGTCGGGTTCGAATGTCAGCGGGCCGCCCGCCATCGCCGGCGTGGCCAACAGGCAGAGTAACAGAGCGGCGTATCTGAGCATTCGAACCCCCATTCAGCGTCTTATTGCTTGATCGATTCGGCTTCGATGAAGAGGTCGATTTCGTCGGAGACGTTCGGAACATAGGCGCCGATGCCAAAATCGGAACGCTTGATCTGGCCGGTGGCGCTGAAGCCCGCGTCATCCTTTTTCATCATCGGATGCGGCGCCTTCTTGTTGAGCTTGACGGTCAGGGTGACGGGCTTGGTCACGCCATGGATGGTCAGGTCGCCGGTCACCTTGGCGGTATCGGCGCCGGTCGGTTCGACCTTGGTCGACTTGAAGGTGGCGGTCGGATACTTCGCGGCGTCGAAGAATTCCGGACCCTTCAGGTGGGTGTCGAGCGCCGGGACGCCGGTGTTCATGCCATCGATGGCGAAGGAAACCTCGACCGAGCTCTTGGCCGGGTTGGCTTCGTCAAGCGTGACCTGACCGACGGCGTTCATGAACTTGCCGGACGGATGCGAGAAGCCGAAGTGCGTCCATTGGAACGTCACCGACGTATGGGTGGGCTCCAGCTTGTAAACATCGGCGGCGAAGGACGGTGCCGAGGCGAACAGCGCCAGAGCGACCGCCGAAGCGGATACGAAGGACTTGAACAACATGGGGAGGTCTCCCGTTAGAGTGAGTCGTAAATTGGAAGCGTAACAATAATAGTTACTGTTTGCCCTTTCAAGAGGGGCGTTACAATTTTCTCCGGGCTTGTGTGCCTTTGGCACGGCATCCCGCGCCGATTGCCGAGGGTGCGAAACTGTGGTCTATATCGGCCTATACTAAGGCGGCGGAATATTACAGGGGGATGACTATGATTTCGAAACACGTTTTCGTGCCGGTGTTGGGGGCATTGTTCGGGGCGTTGGCCGTTGCGGTCCCGGGCATAGGGAGCGGTGGGACGGCTCAGGCCGCGCCAGCCGATCTGTTAGGCGGATTTCATATCGTCGACTGCCGTACGCACGATGCGGCGCAGGAAAACGCCGATCAGGCGTTGGCGTCCAAAGCCCTCGACCTGATCGAGGCACACGATATCGCAAAGCTCAATGAGATGATGCCAGCCCTGAAGGCGGCACTGGCTCATGCGCCGGACGTGCCGGCGGCGACGGAAAAATGCGGCGATACGGTCGTTGTCTATACCGAGGATGTCACGAAGTTCCTGGCCCTGTCCGCCTACCTGATGTCACCGCAGTCGCCATTGAAAGGCAGCAAGGTCGAGCAGCGGCCGCCATTGCCGTACCCTCTTCTGGCCTTCATCATAGGCTGGACCGATTATGAAAACCAAGATTTCGCGGCGGCGCATGAGGTCTATGTCAAGGGCCTGAAAAACGATCCGGACAATCACGCCCTGATCATGGAAGACACCCTGACCCTGGCCGAACTTGGGCGTAGCGAAGAGGCGCTGACGCAACTCGACGCCTACATGGCGCGTAACGCTGACCTGCCGGATGTGTTGAAGGCTGGCGCGCTGCGCAAACGTGGTTATGTGCTGGTCGAACTGCATCGCTGGGACGAAGCGGAAAAAGCCTACAGCGACTCGCTGGTTGCGGAACCGGGCAATGAGATCGCCGAAGGCGAGCTGGAATATATCAGGCAGAACAGGTCTTCCAAGTAGCGGGCCGCTCCCCATATGCGGGGTCTCACCTAACCGAAAGAGGATCTGATGCCCGAAACCGCGAATGAGGCCATCAACATGTATCAGGCCAGCGTGCCTATCGTGCTGCGCGCGCTGACCAATCTGAAGACCATCCTGGGCAAGGCCGAGGCCTGGGCCGGCGAAAAGAACGTCAAGGAAGAAACGGTGCTCAATGCCCGCCTGGCGCTCGATATGCTGCCCTTCTCGAAGCAGATCCAGTTGGTCAGCGACAATGCCAAGGGTATCGCTGCGCGCCTCGGCAATGTCGAAAACCCGAGCTATGCCGACGACGAAAAGACCTTCGCGGAATTGCATGAACGCCTGCAAAAGACCATCGATTTCGTCAAATCGGTTCCGGAAGCCGGTTTCTCGGGGTCGGAGACGCGTGAACTGGTGCTGAAGTTCCCGCAACGGACCATGGAATTTACCGGCCTGGCCTACCTGACCGGTTTCGGTCTGCCCAATTTCTTTTTCCACTACACCACGGCCTACGCCATCCTGCGCCATTCCGGCGTTCCGCTTGGCAAGCCAGATTATCTCGGCGGCTGATGCACGCTGATATCGAAGCGCCTGAGTTCGTTTAGGTAGTCTTCAAGCGTGATCAGACCGACGCACGGAAAGGCTCCGGCAGATATGCCGGGGCCGTTTTCGTATAAACGCCGGGCCAGAAGAATTGCGGGTACGCACGGGATTTGCGGACCGTCTCCCGATTTGGCGACAATGAACCAGCGGCGCGTCAGCGGTGCGCCGTCCAGGCCTACGCCCCTGAGGATGACATGCATGCCGCCGATGTCGCTGCCCATGATATTGAACGCGTCGCTCACCGCCAGCAGGGGCTTGGCGAAACGCGGCAGATCGATCGGAAGGCCTGCGCGCACCAGGACGGACATCAGCCCCAGGCCTAGATGCATAAAGCCCAGTTCCAGGCCCGCGCCGAAGCGGATCGATTTCAGGCCGTAGACCGGTGGCAACAGATCGAGATCGGGAATATCACAGGTGCTGAGCCAACGCCGGCCCATGACGGGATAGGTTTGGCGGTGCGCGTCCTGCCAGCCATAGGCGCGCGGGTGGCCGGCGAAGGGACGCAAGGGTTTGCCGACATAGCTCAGTATGGCGCGGGTGGTCGCCAGGCCGCGTTCCGCCTTCTGACCGGGGGATATGCCGAAATCCATCTCATCGATGCGGGCGAATTGCTGCCTGAAATGATCGAGCACAGCCGACGACAAACCGGGCACGGTGCTGGCGCCGCTTATCGCCGTTATGCCCGCGGCACGGGCCTCGGCATCCAACTGGCCGAAATCGCGGACGAAATCGCGGCCGTCGGCCAGATCGATATAGTGCGCCCCGGCGGCGATGCAGGCGCGCGCCACGCCGTAGTCGGCGCCTTGAAACGGACCGCAGGTGTGGATGACAACCGAAGGCCGTTCAGCGGCCAGAACCTCCACCAGGTTTTCGTCGATATCGACGGCGAGCGGACGCGCATGGGGCAGCTCACGGCACAGGGCTTCGGCCTTATGCCGGTCGCGGCCGGCGATCAGGACGGGCAGGCCGTGACGGTCAAGGGCTGTGGCGATGCGCTTGCCGAAATTGCCATATCCGCCGAGAATAAGGATGTCACGCATCGGTCAGAACCATGTCGTTCAGGGCCGTGTCGATTAGGGCCATTTCGCTAACAGTGAAGTCGCCCGCATAGCTGTAAGCCATGGCCCGGCCGAACAGCCCGCCGGACAATGTCATGCGCATACGGAAGCTGGCCGCTCCGGTTGCCTGCTCAAGGGCGTCGCCACGCCCCATCAAAAATGTACCCAGTCCGGACAGGGGAATATCGCGGCCGAACAAACGCCAGACATAGCCGCGGTGCAGTAGGCGCACTGTATCCGCGTCATATTCATAGACGCAGCGCCATCCGACGCCGCTCGCCATATATTCGATAACCTCACGGTTTTCCTGCGGCACCAGCCGGGAGCGGAATTTGTAGGGCGCTCGGCCGGGGAAGTGAAACCAGCGTTCGAAGATGAAGGCGTTCGATCCGGGCTCGCTGAGAAAATGCACCGTGCACGGAATATCCTTGCCGTCCCGTGGCGTGAAAAGTCCCAGCGCAGCCATCAGCGGGGCCAAGAGGCGCATCATCGCCCCCATTTCTATCGTCAGTGTCCCCGCCACCGTGACACGATCGTTCGAGAACGGACGGTTGGCGTAGTGCAGCTTCATAGCCGGCGGCAATCTGTCCCATTGGTCGGCGAAGACGGCGGCGAATGTCGGGTTGGCATCGGTCATATGGGCCGCTTCCCGCCTAAGGCCAGAGCCAGGTTGCGGAGCGATTTCAGGACAGGGTAGGCCAGGACGGCCGTCGTCCTGTTGCGAAACAGACTGACGTTCAGCCGGTTCAGCCAGTCATTGCCGGAACCGATCATGGCCAGCAGGTGGATCGCGTCGGGCCCGTGATAAAGCCGGTTCTCGAATTTCACCACGACGCCTTGATTCAAGTCCAGCTTGGCGGCGGCGATCTCCGCCATCAAAGGCTGTCCGAATGCGTCGCGGGCATTTAAGATATGCAGGTCGCCGACGGCGCGCCTGACCTGGACGACATTCGCCGCGGCGGAACAAAAGGGACAATCTCCATCATAGACGAGCCAGATGTTGCGTTGCGGTTGCGGTGAAGGCGTGGCGTCTATAGTGTCCATTGGGGCAAAGGGTATCACGAAAGGGGCGGCCGGACATGCTGTATCTGTGCGTCAAATGGCTGCATATTCTGTCATCGACCGTCCTGTTCGGCACGGGTGTAGGCACAGCCTTTTTCATGCTGATGGCCAATTTTTCCCGCGACCTGCGCGCCATCGTCTTCGCCACGCGAACGGTGGTGATGGCCGACTGGTGCTTTACGACGCCGGCGGTGATTATCCAGCCCCTGACCGGCCTGGCCCTGGTTCATATGGCCGGATATCCGCTAACCGCGCCGTGGCTTGTGGCGGCAATGGGGCTCTATGTGTTTGCCGGCGCTTGCTGGGTGCCGGTCGTGTGGATGCAGATCCGCATGAAGCGCCTGGCTGCCGAAGCCTTGGCCAGTGGCGCGCCCCTGCCGAAAATCTACTGGGTGCTGAATCGCTGGTGGCTTATCCTGGGGTCATTGGCCTTTCCCGCCGTCGTGGTGATCTTCTGGCTGATGGTCTTCACGCCGTCCTGACTTGCATGGCGACGGGTAAGGCCTATCTAGGGTCAAGCGATCACATGAGAGGACACGCCATGATTCACCTGCACACATGGGGCACGCCCAACGGCCGCAAGATTTCCATCATGCTGGAGGAACTGGGCGTGCCCTACGTTCTGCATCCGGTGGATATCAGCAAGAACGCGCAGTTCGCGCCGGAATTTCTGGCAATAGCGCCCAATAACAAGATACCGGCCATTGTTGATGAAGGTGCCGATGGCGGTCCGCTCAGCCTGTTCGAATCAGGCGCCATACTGATCTATCTGGCCGAACGCTTCGGCCGCTTCCTGCCCACTATTCCCCATGAACGCTATACCGTCATTCAATGGCTGATGTGGCAGATGGGCGGCTTGGGGCCGATGATGGGGCAACTGGGCTGGTGGGCCTTGTCGGCGCCGGAACCAACGCCATTGGGTGTTGAGCGCTACCTCAAGGAAACGGAGCGTCTATTCAATGTGCTGGAAAAGCGTCTGTCCGAATCGCCGCATGTCGGCGGAGACGCCTATTCCATCGCCGACATGGCCATCTATCCCTGGCTTGCGCAATATCGTGTGCGCGTTAAGGATCATATAGAGCCTCTAATCCAGGCACGGCCCTTTATTAAGAGCTGGCTGGAAGAAGTCGGTCGCCGTGAGGCGGTGCAGCGTGGTATGCTTCTGCCTTAATTTAAGAAAGATACCGAAATGAACAAAGCCAAACATCGCCTGCTGACGCCGAACGAACTGGCCGAGCAACGCAAGGCGCTCGCCCAGGCGCAGGTCGACAAAATGCTGGCGGCCAAGAAGAAGCAGGCGGAAGCCGCAGCCAAGGCTTAGGCCTTGTCTGGCTTCCTGCGGACGTAAAGAACCTTATGCACCCGCGCGATGCGGGTGCCTTCGGTGTCAAGGACATCGACATCAAACTCCGGTTCGCACTTGCCGTTGTTGTCGGCCTGAGCCTTGATGCGGGCTATCTCATCCTGGGGAATGTGAAACACGGCGCGGACATGCCGGCGGCCGGGCTTAAGGAACTGGATCGACGCGGCCTTGTCCCAGACAATGTAGTCCTTGCCCAGATTCATCATCAAAATCGCCATAAAGAACGGGTCGCACATCATGTAGAGCGAACCGCCGAATTGCGTGCCCACGATATTGCGGTTCCACCAGCGCAGCTTCATTTCGACGGTGATCGACGTAAAGTCGGCGGTGGTGTCTATGACCCGGATGCCGGCGCCAATCATCGGCGGATACCAGTTGATCATCTTGAAACGATTGGGATCGGCCATGCATACGCTCCTTTTCTTTCCGTCAACGTCAACATGGGCGCAGGCGAAAGTCAATATTTCCGCAGCTATGTCACCAAACTGGGTTTCGGAGCGTATTGATGTTAAGGTCGACAGACGGAGGCAAGGCATGAGTGAAAATGGGGACAAAAGCAGTATCCACCCCTTGTGGCTGCGGCTGATTCACTGGGCGAATGCGGCGGCCGTGATCGTGTTGATCCTAAGTGGCTGGCGCATCTATAACGCCACGCGGTTCATGCATCTGCGTGTACCGTTTACCGGCGAAGCCCTGTTCCCCAACAAATGGACGATCGGCGGCTGGCTGGGCGGCGCGATCCAATGGCATTTCGCCGCCATATGGGTCCTGTTCGCCAGCGCCGTATTCTATATCCTTTTGTTTCTGCTCACCCGGCGTGGAAAGCAGTTCCTGCCGGTGACGCCATCGGGCCTGTTGGCGGACATCAAGGCCTTCCTCAGGGGCCGGCTTAGCCACGCCGATATTCGCCAATACAATACCATTCAGAAGCTGGCCTATCTGTTCGCCATGATCGACCTGGTGGTGCTTATCGCGTCGGGCCTTGTGCTGTGGAAGTCGGTGCAGTTCGGCTGGCTGCGGGTCCTGCTGGGCGGTTACGAAGCGGCCCGCTATATCCATTTCTACGCCATGTGCGGCATTGTCGCCTTTATTGTCATCCATGTCGTCATGGCCGTACTGGTGCCGAAGACGATCAAAGCCATGCTGTGGGGCCGCTGACATGACGCCAGATATCAAGAACGACGAAGAGGCGATCCTCAAGGAAGCCAACCACCTGCTGAAGGACCCGGCCAAGCGGCGCCTGCTCGGCAATGTCCTGACCCTGGGCGGTCTGTCGCTGGCGACCGGCATAGCGCTCAACCACTACGGATCGGTCAACGAAATCCTCAAGGCCCTGTCGCGGTTCAACGATGGCGCGCAAAGGGTGATCTTCAACCCCAACGCCCTGGCGCCGACCTATACCGAGGCCGATATCAAGCATCCGTTTCCGTTCAACGCCTTTTACAGCGTCGACAAGGCCCCGGTCGTCGATGGTGAAAAATTCCGGCTGGAGCTGTCGGGAAAGATTGCCGACCGCCGGCCGTGGGACCTGCAACATCTTCACGCCTTGCCCTATACCGAGCAGATCACTCGTCACATTTGCGTCGAGGGCTGGAGCGCCATTGGCCGCTGGGGCGGGGTGGTGTTTTCCGAGTTCCTCAAGCGGGTAGGGGCCGATACGACCTGCAAATATGTCGGCTTCAAATGCGCAGACGGTTATTTCACATCGATCGACATGCCGACCGCCCTGCATAGCCAGACGCTTCTGGCCTTCACTTTCGACGGTCAGTTACTGCCGGCGAAATATGGCTTTCCCATGAAGCTGCGCATGCCGACGAAGCTGGGCTATAAGAACCCCAAGCACATCGTCGAAATCTTCGTCACCAATGTCTATCCCGGCGGATACTGGGAAGATCTCGGTTACAACTGGTTCGGCGGCAGCTAGAGCCTCATGCCGAAAAGTGGACCCCATTTTTCGGAAAACATGAGGCGTTACAAAAAATGACAGCCATGAGGCGGCTCAACTGAGCCGACGAATGCTCTAGGCTGTCAGGTCCGCGAACGGTGCGCTGAGAAACCGGGCCGCGTCGTCCGGCGCAATGCTGAGCAAAAGCCCGCGTTGTCCGGCATTGATATAGACGACATCGTAAAGCTGGGCCGTTTCGTCAATCACCGTGGGCGTGGATTTGCGCTGGCCGAAGGGCGAAATGCCGCCGACCTTGTAACCGGTCAGGCGTTCGGCGTCGGGCACCTTCATCATCTGGCCGGACTTTCCGTGAAAGGCCGCGGCCATCTTCTTCATGCTGACCTCGCAATCCGACGGCACGACGACACAGACCGGCTTGCCATCGACTTCCGCCATCAAGGTCTTTAAGGTTTGCGACGCATCGATGCCCAGGGCCTCGGCCGCCTGCAAGCCGACGCGCGGCGCGTCCGGATCGTAATCATAGGGATGAAGGTCGAAGGCGATACCCGCCTTGGACAGCAGCAATGTGCCGGGTGTGGTTTTGGACATCAGCAATCCGCGAGAAAAGCCGCCACCTCATCGTCGGTGGTGGCGAAGCTGGTAACCAGGCGATAGGCGTCCGCCCCGGCGTTCGGCCAGGGATAGAAGCGGTGACCTCGGGCGAACAGCCGATCGGCGGTGACCTTGGGCAGGGTGACGAACAGTTCATTGGCTTCGACCGGATGCAGCAGGCCAACCCCCGCGCGGTCGATCAGTCCGTCCCGCAATGCCATGGCCATGGCATTGGCGTGGCGGCCGAGCGTGATCCACAAATCGTCGTCGAGCAGGGCCTGCAACTGTGCCGAAACATAGCGTGCCTTGGACGGCAACTGACCGGCGCGCTTATGGACATAGGCAAAATCTTCGGCCAGCGCCGGATTGAGGATGACGGCGGCTTCGGCCAGCATGGCGCCATTCTTGGTGCCGCCAAAGGACAGGATGTCCACCCCCGCCACCACCTTGGCCGGATCGCAATTCAGCGACGCTACGGCGTTGGCAATTCGTGCCCCGTCCATATGGATGTAGAGGCCATGTGCCCGCGCGAAGGCCGAGAGGTCGGCAAGTTCACTGAGTGAATAGACGGTGCCCAGTTCGGTGGATTGCGTCAGGCTGATGACCCGGGGGCGGGAGGTGTGCGGCGCGTGTTCCAGCGTTTGTTCGACCAGGCTGCCGATGCTGGCGACACTGAGCTTGGCGTGATCACCTGACAGTCCCACGATCTTGCCGCCCGTGAAAAATTCAGGCAGGCCGCATTCGTCGTTATTGATGTGCGCCTGCTGGTGACACAGGATGGATTCGTAGGGACGGATCATCCGCGCCAGAGCCAGTCCATTGCAGGCCGATCCATTGAAGACCGGAAATACGCGGGCGTCGGGCGCCTTGAACACAGTCCGAAAGGTCTGTTGCAGCTGTTCTGTAACCACGTCATTGCCATAGGCGGGCGCGTTACCGGCATTGACATCGTTCAGCGCCTGCAAAACCTTCGGGTGAACGGGGGCGGTGTTGTCGCTGGCGAAATTGGCCATGGAAGTCTCTCAAGGTCGGAACAGCCTTCCTATAAGGGCCATGGTCCCGGCTGAAAAGCCTATTCGGCGACGGCCTCGTAATACTGGCCGACCGGGCGGGTGCTTAACAATGCCATGATGCGATTGAAGTCGTTGGGATCGACCGCCGAAGCCGCCTGTTTATGTGCCGAGATGCTGGTCCACACCTCCAGAACGATCAGCGTGTCATCAGCATCCAGCCCATCGGCGATCTTCAGAAGTAATTCGCAGCGTTCGCAGCCGTCTACTGTGCGAATTTGACGCACGACCGCCTCGAAGGCTTTCACCAAATCCTCGAACCTGCCAGGCAGGGCTTTGAATTCATTTACTCTCAATATGCTCATCGGGGGCCATCTCCTTTGCGGCGATACTGGCATGACCTTGGCCAAACTGTGTCAGGATAAGCTGTTCTTAACGATTGAATGCGCTCTTAAGGATGTATTTCAGAAATAAAATGCGCGAATTTTCGGTTTAACTGAGTTTTATAACTGTTGTGATATGCAGAGCGTATGAAACCATCGCTGCTCATCTTTTCACTTCTTCTCACCGCGACTTCTGCGGCTGCTGGCGATCTGGCGACCATTGTGACCGATACGGCAGGAAAGCCGGTGCCAAATGCGGTGGTGACCTTTACACCCGATAGCGGTGCCTCAATGCCGGCGGCGGAAAAGAGCAAGGCGTTCGTCATGGCGCAGAAGAATGTCCAGTTCGTGCCCTATGTTCTGGCGGTGCCGGCGGGCACCACCGTGGCGTTTCCGAACGAAGACCGTGTGAACCATCACGTCTATTCATTTTCGCCGATCGCCAAGTTTCAGTTTCCGCTCTACGGCAAGGGTAAGAGCCGCTCCATGACCTTTACGCAGCCAGGCACGGTGGCGCTCGGCTGCAATATCCACGATTCGATGGCGGCCTATATTCGTGTCGTCTCCACCCCTTATTATGCCACGACCGATGGCGCTGGCCGCGTCATGCTGAAACTACCAGACACAGCCGGAAGCCTGGCCGTCTGGCACCCCAATATGGACGCGCCCGACCATCAGATCGCACGATCTATAGCCAAGACGTCGGGCAGCCAGGCCTTTAGCGTCAAGGTGCATCTTCCGGCGCCAACCGCCGGTCAGTACTGAGGAAGCGTCACTGGAACCGTCATGATCTTCAAACGCCTGAGCACCAAGTTATCTGTGATGTTCGGCGGGCTTTTCTCGGTAGCCCTGCTGATGATCGCGCTTGCCTGCTACATGGCGGTGGTATCCTATGCCCGCAGTTCCGTCCAGAAGGAGCTTCAGGCATCGGCCAGCGTGTTCAACCGTATCTGGACGCTGAAGTCGGACTCGCTCCAGACCAACGCGGTGTTGCTGTCGCGGGATTTCGGCTTCAAATCCGCCCTGGCGACCAAGGACACGGCAACGGTCGAATCGGCATTCACCAATCTGCAATCGCGCCTGAATATTGAAACGGGTTTGATTATCGGGCCTGACGGCCAGCCTGTTGTGGGCGAAAAAGGCGACCTGGGGCGGGCGCTGGCTGGTGCTTTGGCGGCCAAGAATGAATTCAACGCCATCAACGGCATCGTCGCTGTCGATAGCCACCCTTATCAGGCCGTGGCCGCGCCGGTCATGGCGCCCGACCGTCAGGGCTGGGTTGTCTTCGCGCAACGGCTGGATGACGCAGAAATGCAGAATCTGCAGGGCCTGTCGTCCATCCCGATCAAGGCATCAATCCTGACGCAGGCACGTGGCGGCCTTTGGCTTGGGCCGCAGGAGCAGGTCAATGATTATAAGCCCTCTACCCTGAGCTTCTTCATCGACCAGAGCCTTCACACCAACGCGGCCAGCATGATCAAGAGTGGCCACGGCACCATGATTGCTGTGGCGACCTCATTGCCCAATCTCGACGGCCATCAGAAAAGCGTTCTGTTGCTGAGTTATCCGTTGAACGCCGCCTTGAAATCCTATCAGCCCCTGCTGACCGTGCTCCTGGGCATCGGTCTGTTCGGTTTGATGTGCGTGGTGATGTGCTCGCTATATCTGGCGCGGAGTTTGACGCGGCCGATCCTGGCTTTGAAAGATGCGGCGTTCGCCTTGCGCGATGGCCGTCCGGGCCAGGTCAAGATCACCACGCATGATGAAATGGCCGACCTGGCCTCTGCGTTCAACGACATGGCCGTGTCGATCGAAGATCGTGAGCGCGACATTACGCGACTGGCCAAAACAGACGTGGCGACCGACCTGCCCAATCGCTCCGCGTTCGAGGACCATATCGCCAATGTGCGCGACAAGGGCACGGAAAACGGCGTCGTTGTGGTCTGTATCGGGATCGACCGCTATACGCACATCCGCGCCGTGTGGGGCGTGTCCTATGCCCATACCCTGGTGTCGCGCCTTCAGGATATTCTGGCCCGCATCTTCTCCAATGCCTATATTGCTCGTCTGTCGGCCGATACGCTGGGCCTGTGCCTGTCCCCATGCGAAGCCGCCCAGGCCCTGCCCCTGGCTCGTGCCATCGCCGCGCGTCTCGATAAACGTATCAAGGTGACGGACGATCAGAGCCTGGACGTCATGGTATCTCTGGGTGTCTACCATATCGTCAATTCCCGTCCGGCGCCGGATGAAATGATCGAGCGCGCCCTGATCGCGCTGGATCAGGCGCGTGCGGGCAAGGCCAAGATCGCCCTTTTTGATCCGCGCACATATTCCGAACTGGCTGACACGCTGCTGTTGACCGACCAGTTGTATGCCGCCCTGGCGAGCAAGGCGTTGCAGGTCTGGTACCAGCCGAAATTCAGCTATCGCGAAGGTCGCGTTACCGCCGTCGAGGCCCTGGTGCGGTGGAACCACCCGGAGCGAGGGTTCGTTTCGCCGCAACGCTTTGTCGCCATTGCCGAGGAAACCGGTGCCATCCGCGACCTGACCACACAGGTGCTGCAAACCTGTCTGGCGGACCAGGGACGGCTGAAGTCGGCCGGGTTCGATCTCGATATCAGCATTAACTATTCCGGCCGACTGCTGTCGGACGAAGCCTATAACGCCATGGCGCTCAGCCTGTGCGATCAGGCGGTCGGCCAGATCTGCCTGGAAATCACCGAAACGGCGGTTATCGAAGATCCGAAGATCGGCCTGGAAGCCATCAATACCTTCCGTAGCCGCGGGCTGGAAATATCGATTGACGATTTCGGCACGGGCCTGTCGTCGCTGGCCTATCTCAAGCAGATTCCGGCCAATGAGTTGAAGATCGACCGGTCGTTCATTATGGAAATCGAGAGCGGTCAGCGGGATGCCTTGCTGGTACGTTCCACAATCGATCTGGCTCACGGTCTGGGTATGAAGGTGACGGCAGAAGGCGTGGAAACCGCTGCGTCGTTCACCCTGCTGCAATCCATGGGCTGCGATATCGCGCAGGGCTATGGAATCGCCAAGCCCATGCCCTTCGGCGAACTGGTGCTGTTCCTCAACGACTTCATAGGTGTCGGCGAGGCCAAGACAAAGATGCCAACCTATCGCAATCGAAAGGCCGCTTCCTGAAAAATGGCGGCATGGCCGGGATATAGGCGAGGCGGACTGGTGCTCCTTCTGGTGGGCATGGTGGCCGCGTCGGCGTCGGCCCGGGCTGAGACGCAGCTGTTCGATCCGGCAACCTATACGGCATGGGCCGACCTGCGTCTGGCATATGCCGACGGAGAGAGAGGCTGGCTCGATGGTGGATTTGGCAAGCTACGTCATGGTGGGGAAGCTGCGGCGGACATTGCTCAGGTGGCTGTTTTGTGGAAGCCGCAACTGACCGACACCGTGTCGGGCTACGCCCTGCTTCAAGGCGTTTCGGATGCGGCTGTGCCGGTTGGCGTGGAAGAAGCCTATGTCCAGTGGCGGCCGGTTCCACGCTCGGATTTTCGCTACAGCCTGCGTGCCGGCCAAATGTTTCCGCCGATATCCATGGAGCATGACGGCACAGGCTGGACCGTCCCGCGCACCCTGACGCCCTCAGCTATCAACAGCTGGATCGGCGAGGAAGTGCTGGTGCGCGGCGTCGAAATCAGTGGCCAGGCCAATATCTGGGGACAGGGTGTGGGGCTGACGCTTGGTGGCTTTACACGCGACGATACGGCGGGGACGATTCTCAGCTGGCGTGGCTGGAGCCTTCACGACATATCGTCCGCCGACAATACGGGCCTGCCCCTGCCGGATGGCCAAAAGCAGGGCTGGTATCAATTGTTCAAGACGAATCAGGCCGCGCAAAGCCGGCCGATGGTCGAGGTTGACGGGCGTCTTGGCTATTATGCGCGCATCGATTGGCGCCCGCCGGCGCCCTTCGCCATCAACATCGAGGTCTATGACAATCAAGGCGATCCCATGGCCCTGCGCAACCGTCAATGGGGATGGGCGACGCGCTTTTATAACGTTGGGGCAGCTTACCGGCTTAATGCGCAAGATGAACTTCTGACGCAATACATGGCCGGCCATACCGCGACGGGCTGGCCAGTCGGGCAGGGGCGCCACGTGGTCGATGTGGACTTCGAGTCGGCCTATATGTTGTGGTCGCGACGACTGACAAGCGGCGGCCGATTAAGCGCACGCTTCGATTGGTTCGGCGTAAGGGATTATTCCCGGCGCGCGGTCGATGACAATAGTGAAACCGGCTATAGCGCCACGTTTGCCTGGATGAGACCGTTGAGCGACCATATGGATTGCGGCCTTGAGGCCTTGCATGTCGTAAGCGACCGTCCGGCGCGGATGACGCACGATTTGCTGTCGAAGCAAGCGCAGACCCAAGTTCAGTTGGCCCTTAAGCTACATCTGTAGCGCCGTCAAAGGTCGATATTAGCGCGCACATGTCGCAGATGCGATTTTTGGCGAAATCTGATTACAGGGCAGCTATTTTGAGGCGACCACGATACGAGGCCTACCACGCATATTGCGGCGCATTGCGAACGCAACAAAAGTGGTATTATATGCTTATTTTTTAAAACGCGGCGTTATGTGATGTTGCGCAGATTAAAACGCCGCAAATCTTTGAAAAGTTTGCTAACTTATCAAAGATTCAAGATGAATGGCGGAGAGGGTGGGATTCGAACCCACGGTGGGCTTGCACCCACGCCGCATTTCGAGTGCGGTACATTCGACCACTCTGCCACCTCTCCGTATTCAAAGGGGGAACCGCACAAAGTCCTTATTTTATAAAGAATTTTTGTGACTGATTCTGGACAGCTTACGCCGCCGGGGTCGATCAGAGGGCGTGTCTCTACTGAAAGCGAAGGCAAACCGCAAGTGTTTTTCCGACGTTTATGGAATTTTTATAATGCACCCCCCTGGTGCTATAGCTTTTTAACGGTGATGTTTGACCTATATACGGCAGGTACGGCTTTATTCCGGCTAAGCGTGTCTTTCAGGTGTCAGTTATCCTGAAAGGCGCTATAAAAGCGCATAATTCGCTCAAATACGCATTTGGGTGCTATGCAAAACGAGTTCGGAAAGTTATGAAGCTGAGTACTAAGGTTTCAGCCGAGATGATCGGCTGTTCGTTGGATGGCCATGAGAGGGCAATAACATGAAACTCAAATTGTTGGCGGGCGCTGCTCTCGCCGCGATGGCGGTAGCGGGTGCCGCTGCTGCAGAACAACCTACGGGTTGGTACGGGGCGCTTGACCTCGGTTATAACTGGAAGTCGGATTACAAGGCACGTTCGTCAGGCAACATGCCGGACGGCGGTCCTTACGTTTACAATGTCTCCACGGATGACGACTGGGCTGGTTTTGCCCGTCTCGGCTACCGTTACAGCCCGAACTGGCGTGTGGAACTCGAAGGCGGCTACCGCCCGGGTGACATCAGCAGCGCTCGCGGCTTCCCGCGCACCTATCCGGGTTCGACCGCTCTGGTCGACAGCGGCATCTGCACCACCGGCGTAATCCGCGCCGCTGGCGATGCTTGCGGCTCCCCCAAGGGTTCGTTCGAACAAACGACGCTCATGGTCAACCTGTACTATGACATCCTGCCGGAATCGACCTTCCATCCGTTCATCGGTGCGGGCGTCGGTCTCGACAGCGTGAAGGCGAAGATGCTCGGCCAACTGTCGACCAGCCCTCGTGATGGCGTTGCCGATCTGAGCATGGTTGGCAAGGACACGGTCCCGGCTTACCAACTGCTGGCCGGTATGGCCTGGGAACTGTCGGATCGTCTGAGCCTCGACGTCACCTACCGTTATCTGGACGCTGGCAAGGCGACCTTCAACGGTGGCATCGCGCCGCTTTCGGCTGCTGCGACGACCGCTGGCTGGCAACAGCCTGGCACCTTCTCGGGTAAGTTCAGCGATCAAACCCTGACCGTTGGCCTGCGTTGGTCGTTCGGCGAAGAAGCGGCTCCGCCGCCGCCTCCCCCGCCGCCGCCGCCGCCTCCCCCGCCGCCGGTTGTGGCGCCTCCGCCTC
>NZ_AWGE01000027.1 GCF_000495815.1 Asticcacaulis sp. AC466
GGCGGGGGCCGGTGCGGGCGCGGGCGGCGGCGGTGGCGGCGATGCGTCCGTCGCGCAGCTGGCGAGTGTGACGGCAAGGCTAAGGGCCAACAGGCTTGAGGCAAAGCCCTTGGTGATTGCCAACTTCATACGCAGGTTCCCCTATTCCAAGGTGCCGCCCCCATTATTACAGGGGGACGGTTGGTGATTTTCTGTTTTGAGACGAAAAGGCTATGAGCCCCTCAGAAGGCTTAAACCGTATGACGCAGTGTTCAACAGGAAAAACGCCGAAATTATGGCTGTTAGCCGCCAAAAGGGTTAATGCGGACTTCGGGCGGATTGGAATTTTTGTTAAAAATCAATGCGCTGCATGGTTAATTTGTGTCTTCGTGAGGCTTGACAAAGCAATAAAAACTTTTGGTGACCGATTCCCTTTGCGGGTTCAGTCAAACAGCTTCGATACGGATTCTTCGTTGGCGATCCGGCGGATAGCTTCGCCCATCAGAGGTGCGACGCCGACGACGCGCACCTTGGCATGGTTCAAAATGGTTTCCGAGGCTTCGATGGAGTCGGTAATGACCAATTCTTTCAGCACGGAATTGGCGACGCGTTCCATGGCGGCGCCAGACAGGACGCCGTGGCTGACATAGGCGGACACAGCGGTGGCGCCGCGATCCATCAAGGCCTTAGCGGCGTTGCACAGGGTGCCGGCGGAATCGACGATATCGTCGAACAGAATGCATTCACGACCGCTGACGTCGCCGATAATGTTCATGACTTCGGACTCCCCTGCGCGCGGACGGCGCTTGTCGACGATGGCCAGATCGGCGCCAAGACGGTCGGCCAGGGCGCGGGCGCGGACAACACCGCCGACGTCGGGCGATACGATCATCAGTTCGCCGGGGGTCTGGTAATTGGCGGCGATATCCTTGGCCATGAAGGGGATGGCGACCAGGTTATCGGTGGGAATATCGAAGAAGCCCTGAATCTGACCGGCATGGAGATCCATGGTCAGGACGCGGTGAGCACCGGCGCGCGTGATCAGGTTAGCGACCAGCTTGGCCGAAATAGGCGTCCGGCCTCCGGTCTTGCGGTCCTGCCGGGCATAGCCGAAATAGGGAATGACGGCGGTGATGCGCTTGGCCGAGGCCCGCGTCAGAGCATCGATGCAGATCAGCAATTCCATCAGATTGTCGTTGGCTGGAAAGCTGGTCGACTGAATGACGAAGACGTCTTCGCCGCGCACGTTTTCATCTATGGTGACGAAGATTTCGTTGTCGGCGAAGCGCTGTACGCGCGCCTTGGTCAGCGGCATGTCGAGATAGTCACCGATGTTCTGGGCCAGGGTCCGGTTGGAATTGGCGGAGAGGAGCTTCATGGTGATATTTCCCGGGGCTGCTGGCGGCGCGTGTACGAATGAGCGGGCTTTTAGCAGGTGAGAGCTAGGGTTCAAGGGGGAACTGTCTTGAAAGTGTAAAAAGACGTTCCCGCCTGAGTTTTGTCACGCGCGGATCATGATGCAGGAGATCAGGCGGCCGTAGTCGGGTTCGCCCAGTTTGAAGGCGCGGCGGTTCGAATAGAATTGCGAGGCATCGGCGCAGGTATCATGTCCGGTTGATGCCGTTTCGGCGCATCCGGCGCGTTTCAGGCGCATGACGCAATAGCCAGGCAGGTCGAACATGCGCTTGTCCATGTCGGCGGCGGCGGCGAAGAAGGGGCGAGCCTCGGGGTCATCCTTGACGATGGTGGCTTCGTAATCGGCGCCGACTTCGTAAGACGCCTGCTGAATGCAGGGGCCGACCACGGCCCGGATGCGTTCGGCCTTGGCGCCTTGCTGGCACATGGCCTTGATGGTCGATTCGATGATGCCGCCCATGGCGCCTTTCCAGCCGGCGTGGCACGAGCCGATGACGCGGCTTTGCGGATCGCAGAACAGGATCGGCGCGCAATCGGCCGACAGGGCCGACAGGACGATGCCGGCGCGGGCAGTGACCAGGCCGTCGGCCTGCGGACGCTCGCCTGTGAAGGGTTCATTGACTTTGACGGCGATGTTCGAATGGGTCTGGTGCAGGGACAAAAGATAGTTTTCCGGGCGGCCAAAGCTGGCTGCGACGCGGCGGCGGTTTTCCGCCACCTTCTCCTGATCGTCGTTCGAGCCCAGACCCAGATTGAGGGTGCCGTAAATGTCACCGGACGCCCCGCCATTGCGGGTGAAAAAGCCGTGTTGGATCTGAGCCAGATCGAGAAGGGGGTGCAGGATACGCGGAGGAAGGAACATGGGCAGGCCTGTAAATCAGAGCGGTCGCCACCCAAATCAGGCGGCGCGGGACAAGAAGAGCGTGTGCGGTTATAGACCCCCACTTGTGGCGGGGATGTGGCTGCGGTTCGGTTCTTCGATGGCAGGGGAGGCGCGTTTTGGCGCGTAAGGCCACTTTATCGGTCGGCGCGATCGGCTTCAAGCGCGAAGAGGTTAATGTTAACCGGAAAGGCCATGCCTAAGACCTTGAACAGGTCGCCCATCTGGTCGGGCGCCATCAGGCGATCGTATTGGCGTTGCAATTTCGCAGCCTGATCGGGGTTCTTTTCGGCCAGAGCGGCGTGGCGGGCGGCAATGCCCAGGCGTGACAGGAAAAGGCTTTGAGATATGATCGGGCTGACGGCCGCCCCGGCACGTGCGGCGGCGTTGGCAACGGCGGGAAAGTCGGCCCAGACCGTCAGGTCGTTTTCGCCCGGAGCGTCGAGCGGATCGCGCTTGCCGTGGCGATAAAGGGCCTGAAGCGTGTCGCCGGTTTCCGGCTGGTCGCGGCCATAATCGATAAGCAAAGCCGCGCCCGTTGCCGCCTTCAGCAGGAGGGCCAGTGTCTCGGCCAATCGGGTCTGGGCCGGGGAAATTTCGATAACCTGTCCCGGCTCAGCGGAAAGGGGGGGGGCGAAATCCTCACCGACCGGGACCAGTCCGAAGGCGAGGCGTCCCGCCTGAACGCCGACGCAGCGCTCGAACCAGGCCTCGTCACCGCGTACGAACTGGCGCGCAGGCAGGCAATCGAGCAGTTCATTGGCAATTACAAGCACAGGCAGGTCGTCATCGAGCCGGTCGAGCGACGGCACGAACTGCGCCTCCGGCACGGCCTTCGCCTGAAGGGCGCGCAAGGCCGGCGAAGGCTCAACCAAGGTGACGTGGGCGGCGTCGCGCAGCCCCGGCACACGCGCGGCGACCCGGAGGATATCGCTCATCAACGCGCCGTCGCCGCCGCCGATTTCGACCAACCGAAATGCGCCCGGCGCACCGAGCGCCTGCCACATCTGGGCGACCCAGACGCCGATCATTTCCCCGAACATCTGAGATACCAAAGGCGCGGTCAGAAAATCTCCGTCCGCACCGAGACGGACGTGACGCGTATAATAGCCGTCGATGGGATCGAGCAGGCAGCGCGCCATATAGTCGGCGACCGACATGGGGCCTTCCTGGGTGATCTGCTCGATCAGCCGTTCTTTCAGGGACACGTCAACCGTCCAGTTGCGGTGTTTCGGTGTCCGCGGGCGGCGGCGGGTTACGCAGGGCCAGCCAGATGAAGAAGGCTCCGCCGGCGACCATCAGCAGGGACAGGGATTGTCCCATGGTGATGACGTTCTTGAAGAAGGGCAGCATTTGCGCGTCCGGTTCGCGGAAGTTTTCGATGATGATGCGGAAAACGCCGTAGCCGGTGATGAATATGCCCATGATCAGTCCGGGACGTTTGAATTGGCGATAGACGTGGACCAGGACGAACAGGATGGCAAACAGCAATAGGCCCTCGGCAAAGGCCTCATACAACTGGCTGGGATGGCGCGGATACAGCCCCGCCGGACAGGGACCGCCATACTGTTGTTCGATATATTTGTTGCAGAAGATCATGCCCCATGGCGCATCCGTATGGCGTCCCCACAGTTCGCCATTAACGAAATTGGCGATGCGTCCGAAGAACAGGCCAATGGGCGCGGCGCAGGCCAGCAGGTCGCCGAGATTCAGCATGCGCGCCTGGTCAAATTTCTGCGACTTGCAATAGAGCACAGTCGCCAGGGTCACGCCGATAAAGCCGCCGTGGAAGGACATGCCCCCCTGCCAGATCTTGAACACATCAAGCGGACTTTTCCAGATGATCGACATGTCGTAGGCCAGCACATAGCCTATGCGGCCGCCCAGTATAATGCCGAGCGTGATCCACAGGATGAGGTCGTCGAGCTGCGCCGCATCGACCGGTGGCTGGCGCGGCGTCCATAGGGCCTGTTTTTTTACCAGCGAGCCGACATATAGCCAGCCAGCCACTATGCCGGCGACATAGGCGAGGGCGTACCAACGCACGGCAATGGGGCCGAGATGGATGAGGACGGGATCGATATCCGGCAGGTTGATCGGCATCAGCCAGTAATCTCCAAAGTCAATGTCGACGGAGAGGCGATGAATGGCGCCTCCCCAGGGCCCGTTTAGCAACTTCGCTGTGACTCGTCCCCACAAAAGAGAAGCGGCCTCGCCAGAATCATGAAAAGTTTGTCGGAATTGAGATGGAGGCCTATACTGCGTCTGTTTCATGCCCTACGGAGTGCCTGCCATGCAAAGCCAAAACCCCTTCCTCGATGAACTTGCCAAAATGACCACCGGCGCCATGTCTCTGGCCCAGGCCGCAGGCGAGGAAGCCAAGGCCGCCTTTCGCGCCCAGGGCGATCGCTTCGTGGCCGACATGGATTTGGTGCGTCGTGACGAACTGGAAGCGTTGCGCGCCGAAGTCGCCGAACTGCGCTCTGCCGTGGCCGCGCTTAGCGTCAAGCCGAAGGGCAAGGGCGTGAAGCCCGATGCCGAAGTACCGCAAGACTGACTACACAAAGAGATAGCTGACTTATGAATACCCCTCAAACCCTCGACAGCGATGCCGCCTTCGATCCCCTCGATATGGTGGAATCCATTCTGACTGAGGAGGGGCTGGAATTTGAACGCACGCCGGAAGGCGATCTGGGCTTTGCCCTGACCGGCGACTGGCGGACCTATGAAATGTGGTTTTCCTGGCGTCCGGAAGGCGAATGCCTGCAACTGTGCTGTTCGCTCGATGTCGAAGGCGGCACCGGCAAGGTTTTGCCGATCGAGCGTCTCGGCGGGCTTTACGAACTGATCGGGCTGGTCAATCAGCATGTCTGGTTCGGCCATTTCGAGGTCTTTCGCGATGCCGATACATTGGATGTCATTTTCCGTCATACGGTCGCGCTCAATCCCCTTGAGCGGACGTCGGTGGGCGCCAGTGCGCATATGATCAACAGCGCCGCCGAAGCCGTTGACCGTTTCTTCCCCGCCTTCGATTTTTGGTTCAAGGGCGCCTTAAGCGCCGGGGACGCGTTTGCGGCCTGTCTGTTCGAAACGGTCGGCGAAGCCTGATCCTGCCTTGTCAGAGGCGTACCTCATGACTACTTACCGCATATTGCCTATCTGAGGATTTCCACATGAGCTTAGCGAAACCGATCCTGCTTGTTGGCGCCGGAGCGCTGGGATCATCGATTTTGAAGGGGTTCCGCATCGCCGGACATGTGGCGCCGTCCGACATGATGATCCTGGACCTGAAGCCGGGCGATGAGGCGCAGGCCTATGCCGCGGACGGCGCGCGGCTCAATCCGCAGCCGGAGGTGTGGATCGAGGCGAAAACCATCATCCTGGCCGTCAAGCCGCAAGGCTGGCATGCGGTGGCCCAAATCCTTAACGGCAATATCGCCGATGATGCGGCCTTGATCTCGGTCATGGCCGGGGTGACGACGGCGCAACTGGGCCAGGCCTTCGCCGGTCATCCGATCGCGCGTGTCATGCCGACGACGGGCGTGGCGACGGGCAAGGGCGTAGCCAGTTTGTACGGTGCCTCCGATGCTGCCCTGGCGGCGGCGCGTGGCGTTTTCGCGCCCATGGCCCAGACGGTCGAATTCAGCGACGAAAGCCAGATCAATTCGGCGACCGCGGTATCGGGCTCAGGCCCGGCCTATGTCTATGCCTTTGTGCGGGCGCTGGAAAAGGCGGGCAAGGCGGCAGGGCTGTCGACCAGCCACGCCCGCGACCTGGCGCGCGGCACTTTGATTTCGGCGGCGCGCCTGCTCGATGAAACCGGTGAGGAACCGGACGCCCTGATTAAGAAGGTCGCCTCGCCCGGCGGTACGACCGAAGCGGCGCTCAATGTCCTGTGCAAACCCGGCGAAGGCCTGGATGAACTCATCCTGGCCTCCGTCGAAGCGGCGCACAAGCGATCCAAAGAACTGGGCTAGTCTCCGGTTATTCGATCTTTAGCGCGGCCTTGATCGAGTTCCAGTCGACAATCTTGAAGTTCTGGCGCTGACGGGTCGTTGCCGGCGTTTCGCCGTCCGTGTCCGAATCGTCTTGCATGACGACGACGCCATTGGCGTAGGGACCGACCGCGCCGCCTAGCGCCGCCACGCCGTCCGTACCGGTCACCGCATCGATTCCATTGCCGGGATAGACCGAAAAACGACCTTGATAGACCGGGGTGGCCCCTTCGACACGCCAGACGGCGAAAGCCGAATCGCCTTGTGATGAGGCGATCAGATAGGTTTTCGCGCCTTCACGCAGAAGCGTCAGGCCCTCAATATCGGCAACCAGCTTCTGAGACGGCAAGGACTCCACGGCTGTTCGGGCATTGCCGCTGGCCGGGTCGAGACCGTATTGCCATAGGGCGACATTTTCCTCGGCGATGTACAGACGTCCGCTAACGTCATCGGCAACACAACCCTCCGACTGGCTGCCCACCGCGAATTGCCGCACAACGGTCGCCTTCGGCAGGCCGTTTTCGACGGTCAGAACCGATTGCGTGACGTCGCCATCTTTTCCGACCATGATCAGGCTAAGGCGATTGTCCCGCGTGAGCCCCATGCAGAACCCGTAAGCCTCGCTCGCCGGTATCGCAACGAAGCCCCATGGGGCGGTTTGCAGGGCGGCAGTGTCGAGGGTGAAGAGGGCGGCACCTCCCTTTACACGGTCCGAAGCCGCGATGACGGTATCGGGCAGGCCCGCGATTTTCAGACCGCTGCGCAGATCGACATTGTTCATCGGCCCGACCGGCAGGAACTGCTTTTGCTTGCCGTCGATGTCGTACACGTAAAGGCCGGCTTTTTTGTCAGTGGCGTAGATCAGGGCGCGGCGTGAATCGTTCGGATCGACCCAGATTTCAGGGTCGTCGGCGCTGTCCAGATTAAGCGTAGCGACGGCCTGCGTTTCCGCTGCCGCAATCACCGGTGTTCCGGTTCCATTTATGAGTAATTTTGAGTCTGAAATTAATTCCGGATGTACAGTTGCGCATCCTGACAAGAGTGTTGCAGTTAAGGCAATGGATGAGGCTGTCACAAATCTGTTACATAATTTTGTCAAATACATCATAAGCTCCGACTATTAGCTATATTTCCGTGTGTATATCAAAGTCCATTGGCTTTGCACTTAATATTTCTTTGAAATGGGGTAGTTTCAGAAATGTATACGATGAAGTATTTGTTGACGGGCGTGGCTATGGCCCCGCTCGCCCTTAGTCTTGCCGGGGCCAGCCAGGCCCAGGAAGCAGCTGTGACGGCGGAAGCGCCTGTTGAGGTTGTGGTTTTCGGCACGCGTGCGGCCGAGCGGCAATCGCTCGACCAAAAACATGCGTCTCAGGTCACGCGGGAAGTGATCACCGCCAATGACGCCGGCAAGTTGCCGGACCAGAACGTCGCGGAAGTCGTCACCCGTATGCCGGGCGTCACGGTCGCGGACGATCAGGGGGAAGGGCGCTATGTCGTCATTCGCGGTCTCGATCCCTCGCTCGCCGCCGTGCGCATCAACGGTCAGGATGCTGCAGCACCCGAAAGCGATACACGTTCGGTCAAGCTGGATACGATTCCGACCGGCCTGATCGGCAGCGTCGAGGTCATCAAGGATCAGACCGCCGAATACGACGCCAGCGCCATTGCCGGCGCGGTCAACGTCAAGACCCTGTCGGCCTTCGACCGAAAGAAACCGTTCCTGACCGCGCGTTATTCGGCAGGCTATTTCGAACTAAACAAGAAGACGTCGTATGACGCCGACGTGTCGGCGGGCACGCGCTTTGGACCGAACCAGGCCTTCGGTATCGTGGCGGCGCTCAATTCGTCACGTCGTCCGCAGGCGTCGGACAATCTCCAGGGGACGGATGGCTGGAAAAACGGCGTGCCGGATGACTGGCGTCTGCGCGACTACTACGTCATTCGCAACCGCCAGGGCGCGGCGCTAAATTTCGACTATAAGCCCAGCGACGATCTCCATCTGTACGCCCGCACCTTGTTTTCACACTTTACCGACATGGAGCAGCGTCAGCAGTTCCGCGTCAATCTCGACGGCGCGACGATTTCGAACCCGGTCGGCAGCACGGCCAGCTTCGCTGCTGCCAAGGCAGCCGTTCGCGACGCCAAGTACCGTTTCGAGGATGAGCATATCTCGACCGTCAATCTGGGCGGGGAATTTACCGTCGGAGCGGGCAAGCTGGAGGTCGATGTGACGTCGTCCTCGGCGATCAAGGATGACGATCCGCGCTACAACTTCTCCTATCAGACCGGCAAGAAGGACGTGAAGGGGACCTATGACCTGTCGGACGTACTGTTCACCGTCACACCGAATGCTGCCGCCTATGACGCATCGAAGTACAAGGCCAAGGAAGCGGCGCTTGAGGCCGACCACGGTCGCGAAACCATGAACCAGGCATCGGTGGATTACACCTTGCCGACCACACTGTTCGGCGCGGACACAGTCGTCAAGACCGGCGTGAAATATTCGGAGCGCCATAAGCGCAGCGCGGTCGATTACCGTCTGTACACGGTTAGCGGCAACATGCTGCTGTCGGATTTTCAGTCGCAACCGGCTGGGCCGATCAACGGCAACGTCTTCGGTCCCACCGTCGATTTCCTGAAATCCCTGTCCTATGCCCAGACCAACAACCTGCTGGTGCTACAACAGGCTGACAGCGTGGCCGACGATCTGGGCGGCGACTATGATGTCCGCGAAAAGGTCACCGCGGGCTATGTTCAAGCTACGATCCGCAGCGGCAATCTGACCGTAACTCCGGGCCTTCGTGTCGAACACACCGCCGCCGACTATGCCGCCAAGGCGTTCGACGAGAATTCGCCCTTCGATACCCCGTTCAACAGCTTCGGCAAGAAGGACTATACCGACCTGTTTCCGTCCCTGGTCGGCCGTTACGATTTCAGCGGCAATACCCTGGCCCGTTTCGCTGCCACCACGGCAATCGGCCGCCCGAACTATGTCGACCTGGCGCCGCGCGTCAACATCAACCGCGACGACGATGCGCTGGACATCGGCAATCCGAACCTGAACCCACTGAAATCGGTCAATCTCGATGCCGGTTTCGAGCATTATTTTGGCCGCAAGGGCATGGTTTCGGTCGCCGTCTTCCACAAATCGATTGACGATCCGATCTTCGTTACAGGCCGCACGGCCAATAACGAACTGATCAATGGCACGGTCTATAATGGTGCGTCGATCACCCAGGCCGTCAATCTGAAGTCGGCCAACGTCAGTGGCGTCGAATTCAACTATGTCATGCAATTCGATAGCCTGCCTGCGCCGTTCGACGGCTTGGGCACGTCGCTCAATGTCACGGCACAGGATTCGAGCAGTGACGGTGCGCCCGGCCGCAGTGGTGATGTTCGCCTGATCTATACCTCCGACCTGACCGGCACCGCCGAGCTGACTTACGAAAAGCATGGTTGGACAGCCCGGGTCGCCTATTCCTATCGCTCAAAATACCTCGATACCCTGGGTGAAACCGCCGCCACGGACATCTACACCGCCGGCAATGGCAAGCTCGACCTCAAGGTCGGCTATGCCGTGACGCGCAATGTGCAGCTCTATGTCGAAGGCAAGAACCTCAACGAGTCGGTCTGGCGCCGGACGATGGGTGGTGGCACGCAACTGGTCGAAAATGAGTTCTACGGCCGCACCTGGCGTTTCGGCGTCGCGGCGAAGTTCTAGACTGCACGAAAGCCTGAACTGTCCCGGAGGGCTTTGAGTTTGCGCCCGCTTCGAAAGGAGCGGGCGCTTTTTTGACGTTCGTCCCGGATATAATCTCAGGGCGTCCGGTTGCGTGGCGATTTCATTGCCGCTAAAGCACGGCCATGCTGCGTATCACCGAATTGAAGTTACCGCTTGACCACGCGCCGGAAGCCCTGGCGGCCGCCATTCAGACGCGGCTCGGCATCGCGCCGGACGACCTGCTGTCGTTCACCGTCGCGCGCCGGGCGCATGATGCGCGACGCAAGTCAGCCATCCTGATGATCTATTCTGTCGATGTGACCGTCACGGACGAGCAGGGGGTACTGGACAGGCTGGCCGGCGATCCTGGTGTCAGGCTAAGCCCCGATACCGAATACCGATTTATCGGCACGCCGGTGCTGGATACGGACAGGCATCGTCCCGTCATTATCGGCGCTGGGCCATGCGGGCTTTTCGCCGCGCTCATCCTGGCCCAGATGGGCCTGCGTCCCATCATACTGGAACGCGGCAAGGTGGTGCGCGAACGTACCAAGGATACGTGGGGGCTATGGCGGCGCGGCGAACTCCACCCAGAATCGAACGTCCAGTTCGGTGAAGGCGGTGCCGGGACCTTTTCGGATGGCAAGCTATACAGCCAGATCAAGGATCCGCGCCATCTCAGCCGTAAGGTGCTGACCGAATTTGTCAAGGCCGGCGCGCCGCCAGAAATTCTGACCGAGGCGCACCCGCATATCGGCACGTTCCGGCTGGTGACCATGGTTGAACACATGCGTCGGACCATCGAATCGCTGGGTGGCGAATACCGCTGGGAAAAGCGTGTCGAGGATGTCGACGTTCATGTCGCGCCGGACGGCACCCGCAGCGTACGCGGTTTGCATCTGCACACCGGCGAATATCTCGAAGCGGATCGGGTCGTTCTGGCGGTCGGCCACAGCGCGCGCGATACCTTTTATATGCTGCATGATCGTGGCGTGTTCATCGAAGCCAAGCCCTTTTCCATCGGTGTGCGGATTGAGCACCCGCAATCCTGGATCGACATGGCGCGCTTTGGCGCCTGCGCCGGCCACCCCGATCTCGGTGCGGCGGCCTACAGCCTGTCGCATCACTGCGCCAATGGCCGGACGGTCTACAGTTTTTGCATGTGTCCCGGTGGGCGCGTGGTCGCCGCGGCGTCGGAACCGGGCCGCGTCGTCACCAACGGGATGAGCCAATATTCCCGCAAGGAATTCAACGCCAATGCCGGTTTTGTCGTCGGCATAGACCCGGAGCGTGACTATCCGGGCCATCCGCTTGCCGGGATTGAACTACAGCGCCGGCTGGAATCGCAGGCCTTCGTCGCCGGCGGATCGAACTACAAGGCGCCGGGGCAAAAGGTCGGAGACTTCCTCAAGGGCCAGGCCTCTACGGAATTCGGCGAAGTGCTGCCGTCGTACAAGCCGGGTGTGCATCTGACCGATCTGTCTGCCTGCCTGCCCGATTTCGCCGTCGCCGCCATGCGTGAGGCCTTGCCGGTCTTTGGGCGTCAGATTGCGCGCTACGATCATCCGGACGCGATCATGACCGGTGTCGAGACGCGGACGTCATCGCCCATTCGCATCACCCGTGGCAAGGACATGCAAAGCCTGAATACGGTTGGCCTGTATCCGGCTGGCGAAGGTGCTGGCTATGCCGGCGGTATCCTGTCGGCGGCGATAGATGGCATCAAGATCGCCGAGGCCGTAGCGCAGGCCTGGATGACGCCTGAGCAATGATCACGCCAATGATCACGCCTGGGCAATCGGCAGGCTGATACAGGCGCGCAGGCCACCCGATGGACTGCTATCCAGCGTCAGGTCGCCGCCGTGGCCGCGCACGATGTCGCGGGCGATGGCCAGGCCGAGACCGACGCCCTTGATGTTCTGGTTGCGCGCTTCGTCCAGACGGGAAAAGGGCTTGAACGCTTCTTCGCGTTTTTCCGGCGCGATGCCAGGACCATCGTCGTCGATAATGAGCAGCAGGCGTTGACCTTCGACGCGGGCGTGGAAGCGGACATGCTTGCCGTAGTGGAAACCATTCATGATAAGGTTCGTCACGGCGCGCTGGACCGCCAGTTCGCGAATGGTGACGCGCTGATCGGTCTCAAGCGGTTCGGTCTGTAATTTATGGCCGATGCGGGCAATGTTGTCGCTGATTGTGTCCATGAAATGCCGGACCGAGACGCTGTCGGTATTTTCCGACATTTCGCCACGCGCGAAGGCCAGGTATTCGTCGATCATATAGGCCATTTCTGACACATCCTGCTTCATCCGCTCGGTGGCGGTGTCCTGGGCGGCCATGGCCAGCTCCAGCTTCAGGCGGGTCAGCGGCGTGCGCAGATCATGACTGACAGAAGCGAGGAGAGTGGTGCGCTGTTCGATCTGGCGCTGTATGCGCGCCTTCATTTTCAGGAAGGCCTCGGCTGCGGCGCGGACTTCGGTAGCGCCATAGGGCTTGAATTTCGGGTCTTCCTCGCCACGGCCGAACCGTTCCGCCGCCTGGCTCAGCCGTTCTATGGCCCGTACCTGATTGCGGATGAACAACATGGCGATGGCGGTCAGAATACAGGTGGCGCCCAGCATCCAGAAGATGAAGATATAGCCGGTGGTGGCAAACGCGCGGTCCTTGGGCGCGACAATGCGTAATACGCCTTCCTTGACCTGTACGCGAATATCGACGAAGCCGGGGTAGCGGGTGGTGTCGAACCAGAAGGGCTCTTCGAGCTGATCGCCCAGGGCCTGGTTCATTGTACGGTTCAAGGCAAAAAAGATCGACGGGCGCTGGTTTGTCGGCAACTTCTCACCAGGCCTCAGCGAGATCGACAACTGCATCGAGGTGTCAGCCTGGGCTTTGATTTTATGCAGGTTCTTAGGGGTCGGGTCGTCTTCATAGGCGCGCACGGCCCAGGCGATGTCGCCGGCCAGTCCTTCCGACAGCTTGGCGGTGACGGTTTCCCAATGCTTGTCGAAAAACACCCAGGTGACGGCGATCTGCATGATGGCGATCGGCAACACGATGATCAGCAGGACGCGCGCCATAAGGGAGCGCGGCAACGCGCGCTTGACATAGGCAGGCCAGAATTTCAGTCGCGGCAGCTTGAAGGCCATTCGGGATGGCCTTAATCTGGCGCCAGCATATAGCCCTTGCCGCGCACGGTCTGGAGATAGCGCGGGTTCTTCGGATCCTGTTCAATCTTGCGGCGCAGGCGGGTGACCTGAACATCAACGGCGCGGCCGGTGGTGTCGACGCTGTCCTTGGCCAGGTCCATACGGTCCACCGGCACATTGGCGCGTTCGGCGAGATATTTGAGCAGTTGCGATTCCGCCTCGGTCAGGCGAACCAGGGCGCCGTTCTTGCTAAGTTCCGAGCGTTCCAGGTCGAAGCTGAAAGACCCCATGGTGATCGATTTCGGCAAGGCAGGTTTTACACCGGCGCGACGCAGTATCGCCTCGATACGCAGCAATAATTCCTGCGGTTCGAACGGCTTGGACAGATAGTCGTCGGCGCCGATCGACAGCCCCATGATGCGGTCGTCGGGCAGACCGCGCGCCGTCAGGATCAGGATGGGGACGTTGGAATTGCTGCGCACCCATTTCGACAGCGAAAAGCCGTCTTCGCCCGGCATCATGACGTCGAGGATCAGCAGGTCGAAGTCGAGCAACTGCAACATGCGTTTGGCGGCGTCGGCATGGGCGGCGGCGGTGACGCGAAATCCCTGTCGTGACAGGAACTCTTTCAGCAGGGTGCGGATGCGGTCATCGTCATCGACCACCAGCAAGTGACGGGTGGTGGCGTCATTCTGCGACGCGCTTTGCCCAGGGGCCAGGCTCATAGTGTCTGCTCTCTCACATGTTCAAGATACGACTCTTAAACAGAATTGCGGGTTTTAACAGATCACTATTCGTTGAGAAATGTAAAGTCGTCACAATTGCCGCGTGCCGACCGCTGCGTTCCGAATTTTTATCACTGCGTCTTTGCGCTGGACAGGGCGCCGATAGTGCTGAACTAATCGCGTTATGACCGATACTCCCGAACAGATCGCGATCCGGCACGGGCTGCAAAATCCCGACCTGATGAAGGCCGCGCTGGCGCTTTACGACAATCGCCTGGAAATCGCCGAGCCTATCCTGCGTACCCATCTGAAAGCCGATCCGTTCGACGTGGCCGCCATACGTATGCTGGCCGAGGTGGCGGCGCGTATCGGGCGCTACCGCGATTCCGAAAACCTGCTGCGCCGCGCCGTTGAGCTGGCGCCGGGGTTCGGCGCTGCCCGCGCCAATCTGGCCTCCGTCCTGTATAAGCAAAACCGCGCTGAAGAGGCGATAGCCGAGCTGGATCTTTTGCTGGCAGACGGGGGCAATGAGAATATCGGCTTGAGCAATCTCAAGGCGGCGGCGCTCAGCAAAATCGGTGGCTTCGACGAGGCGATCCGCCTGTACAAGGACGTGGTGGCGCGCGCACCGAGCCAGCCCAAGGTCTGGATGAGCCTGGGGCACATGCTGAAAACCGTGGGACGCCAAGACGAGGGCATTTCCGCCTATCGAACGGCGTTGGCGATCCAGCCGACACTGGGCGAAGTGTGGTGGAGCCTGGCTAACCTAAAGACGGTTCGGTTTTCATCCGACGACATGGCGGCCATGCAGGCGGCGCTGACCCAGCCGGACTTGAGCGATGAGGACCGGTTTCACCTCGATTTCGCCTTGGGCAAGGCGTTCGAAGATCAGAAAGCCCATGCCGAGGCGTTTGAGCATTACGCGCGCGGCAATGCCTTGCGCCGCCGGTCAATCGATTACAGCGCTGACGATATGACGGCATCGGTTGACCAAAGTATAGACCTGTTCACGCCGGATTTTTTTGCGGCCCGCGCTGGCTTGGGCAGCGACGCGCGCGATCCCATTTTTATCCTCGGCATGCCGCGTGCCGGCTCGACCCTGATCGAGCAGATACTCTCCAGTCATAGCCAGGTGGAGGGCACGTCCGAATTGCCCGACATTCCGGCCCTGGCGCGCGAAGGCCACGACTATCCCGCGCGCGTTGCCGATATTCCGCCGGAACGCCTCACGGCATTGGGGGAGAGCTATCTGTCGCGGACGCGTGTTCAGCGCAAGACCGACCGACCGATGTTCATCGACAAGCTGCCCAATAACTGGGCATTCGTCCCATTCATCCATCTCATCCTGCCCAATGCCATTATAATCGATGCGCGCCGCCACCCGCTCGGGTGCTGTTTTTCCAATTTCAAGCAGCATTTCGCACGCGGGCAGGGCTTTTCCTACAGCCTGGACGACATGGGGCGATACTATGCCGACTATGTGCGTCTGATGCATCATGTCGATACGGTTCTGCCTGGCCGCGTACATCGTGTCTTTTATGAGCGCATGGTCGAGGAGACCGAAACCGAGGTGCGCAAATTGTTGGCCCATTGCGGGCTCGGCTTCGAAGACGCTTGCCTGCGCTTCCATGAAACCGAGCGGGCTGTTCGCACGGCCTCTTCGGAACAGGTCCGCCAGCCGATTTTCAAGGCCGGCACCGAAGGCTGGCAAGGGTTCGAGCCGTGGCTGGACCCGCTAAAAGCCGCACTGGGTCCCGTCCTGGACCTCTATCCAGACATTCCTCAATCCTTTTAAAAAGTTGCCGCTGCGTAAGGTGGCGTGGCAATTGCGACACAATTGTGATCGCAATTTTGCATCGCAACAAATGTCCGTTGACGGACTTCGAACTCAGGAACAGTCTCGCCCCTATCTGCCGACAAACGGGGGTTACATCATGAATGCGCGTCGCCTAACCACTACCTTGCTGACGGGCACCATGCTCGCCACCATTCCCGCCTTTATTCCCGGTCTCGTTTCGGCTCAAACGGCAAAGCCCGACGAAACGGTCGAAGTCATTGTCACCGCCCAAAAGCGTGTCCAGCGCCTGCAGGACGTGCCTATCTCGATCCAGGTCCTGGGGACAAAGAAGCTGGATCAGCTCAATGTCGCCAACTTCTCCGACTTTGTCGCCCAATTGCCCAGCGTAACCTTCCAGAATAGCCCTTACCAAGGCAGCAGCGTCTATATTCGCGGCGTGGCATCTGGCGGTGACGGCAACCACTCCGGCCCTCAGCCCAGCGTCGGGGTTTATCTCGATGAACAGCCGGTGACGACGATCGGTGGCGCACTGGATGTCCATATCTACGACATCGCCCGCATCGAATCTCTGGCAGGGCCGCAAGGCACCCTGTATGGCGCCTCGTCCGAAGCGGGCACATTGCGCGTCATTACCAATAAGCCCGATACCAGCGGGTTTTACGGCCGTGTCGATGCTCAGGTGAATTCGGTCGCGCATGGCGGCATCGGCAATCAGCTCGAGGGCATGGTCAATATCCCGTTCGGCGACAAGATCGCGGCGCGCCTGGTCGGATGGAACACCCACACGGCGGGTTTTATCGACAATGTCCCGGGCACCCGCACCTTCATCGACGGTCCGACCGTCAACAACAATGCCTTTGTCAAGAACAACTATAACGATGCGGACATTTCCGGCGGTCGGGCGGCGCTCAAGGTCGACCTGGATGACAACTGGATTGTAACCGCCTCTATTATTGGTCAGGAAACCAAGGCCAATGGCAGTGCGGGTTACGACGCCAGTGTCGGCGATCTTAAGGTGCAGCACTTCTTGCCCGAATATTCCCGCGACCGCTTCAACCAGGCGGCCCTGACGGTTCAGGGCAAGATCGGCATTTTCGATGTCACCTATGCCGGGGCGTTTCTGGACCGCAAGCTGAGCACCTCAGCGGACTATACCGACTATGCCGAAGCCTATGACCGCATGTACTCAGATGTCGGCGGTGTGGCGGGCTATTTCTATTTCCACAACGAAGCCGGCGACCCTATTTCCACGCAACAGCAGATTATTGGTGAAGACCATTTCACCAAGAACAGCCACGAACTGCGCTTCCAAACGCCGCAGGATCAACGCCTGCGTTTCGTCGGTGGTCTCTATTACCAACGCCAGACGCACCTGATCCATCAGGATTATCAGGTCGCGGGGCTGGCGACGGACGTGTCGGTGACCGGCCATCCCGGCACCTTGTGGCTGACCCAGCAAATGCGGATCGATCGTGATAAGGCCGTTTTTGGCGAGCTCTCCTTCGATATTACGCCGACTCTGACATTTACGGCCGGGGCGCGCGGCTTCGAATATGATAACACGCTGATTGGCTTCTTTGGCTTTGGCGAAAACCCGGAATACGACCTGGGGCTTGGGCCGGCAAACGCGGCGGGCGCCAGCTCAGGCGAGAGACGCTGTTTCACGACCGGCAGCTTAGGCGACCCGAATCCGAAGGATGCACCCGGAACCAAGCTGCCGGCAGCCGTCCCGGGTAGCCCATGCACCAATCTCGGGGTCCAGCAGGCTGATGGCACCATCCTTCCCAAGGAGGCGAAAGGGCATGGCATCTCGCCGAAGCTCAATCTGACCTGGAAGATCACGCCGGACTACATGATTTACGGCACCTATTCCAAGGGCTTCCGTCCAGGGGGCATCAATCGCCGCGCCGATGTCCGGCCATATGCCGCCGACTATCTGACCAATTACGAATTCGGCTTCAAGACCAAGCTCCTCGATGGCGCTATGTACGTCAACGGGGCCATCTACGATCAGGAATGGAAAGGCTTCCAGTTCGCCTTCCTGGGCGCCAACAGCTTTACCGAAGTGCACAACGGTCCCAATGCCCGCATTCGCGGCCTGGAAGCTGACGTAACGTGGAATCCGCCGCAGATTATTGGCCTCAGCCTGTCGGCCAGCACCGCGCTCACCGACGCCAAGACGGTCAACAACCTGTGTTATGTCGACGGCGATTCCGCCGCCGACTGCTCCAGCGTCATCGACGGGACGCAGGACTTTGTCTCGGCACCGAAGGGCACGCGCCTGCCCATCACACCACAGTTCAAAATGGCCGCCAATGCCCGCTACACCTGGCAGGGTTGGCAAGTATAAGCCATACTGGCAGGTGGCGCTCACGCATCAGACCGACGCGTCGTCCGACATCCGTACGCGCATTCTGGAAACCCATACCGGCAACGACATCAATCCGGCGGCGGCATTGGGTAAACTGGCCGCCTTCACAAATGTCGACCTATCCTTTGGTGTCGATTGGGATAAGTGGACGGCGGAGCTATTCGTTAAGAATGCCACGGATGAACGCGACCAATTGGCCCGCTATCAGGAATGCGGCATGTGCGTGCAGCGGCCATATATCATCACCAATACGCCGCGCACCATCGGCGTTCGTCTCGGCTCGAAGTTCTAGGGCTTAATTTCACCATCAGGAACGGCGGGCTTCTTCGGAGGTCCGCCTTTTTTGTTTACAAATTCTTTATAATGCCGCTTGCCACCGCGCGGACGATATTGGATTAGTATCGTCTGTAATTTCAGGAGCGTCGCCTTTGCCATTTCATTACGGCCCCGAAAACCTGCAAAGCCTGCTTGGTATTGCTGTTATTCTGCTCGTTTGCTGGGGGCTTTCGGAAAACAAGAAACGGTTTCCTGTTTTCCTCGCGCTCGGCGCCATCGGTGTTCAGGTCGCGCTCATCCTGCTTCTGTTCGCTATTCCGCAATCCCGCGTCCTGCTGGACGGCATCAGTGCAGGCATGTCTGCCTTGTCGGACGCCACCAGCCACGGCATGCAGTTTGTCTTCGGCTATATGGGGGGCGGCACGCAACCCTACCAGGTGACAAATGAAGGGGCACTGTTCGTTTTCGCCCTGCGCGTTCTGCCGCTGATCCTGGTGATCGCCGCGCTTTCCGCTCTGTTGTGGCATCTCGGCGTCCTGAAGGTGATCATACGCGCCTTCGGGTTTGTGTTCGAAAAGCTGATCGGGCTGGGCGGCGCCTCCGCGCTTGGCGTATCGTCAAACATCTTTGTCGGCAATGTCGAAAGCCTGATCATCATCCGCGCCTATCTCGACAAGCTGACGCGGTCGGAAGTCTTCATGATGCTGGTGGTCGGCATGGCCAATGTCGCCGGATCGACCATGGTGGCCTATGTCCTCATCCTCAACGACGTCCTGCCGAACGCCGGCGGTCATATCCTGGCGGCGGCTATCGTTTCGGCACCGGCGGGTGTCCTGCTGGCGCGGATCATCGTGCCGGAAACCGTGGACCGCAAGGCGGAAAAGGTCGATTATTCGTCGTCGCTCAAATACGATAGCGCCGTTGACGCCGTGTCAAAAGGCACCGCCGACGGCATGATGGTCGCCATGAACATCGCGGCCATTCTGGTTGTGATGGTGTCGTTGGTGGCCCTGGTTAATATGGTGCTGGGCGGTTTGCCGAACTGGGGCGGACAGCCGGTCACGATCGAACGTATTCTTGGCGTTATCTTCACGCCTTTGGCCTGGCTGATCGGCATACCGTGGGCGGAAGCGTCCAAGGGCGGCTCGATCCTTGGCATCAAGATGGTGCTGACCGAATTCGTCGCCTTCCTGAAACTGGCGGCTATCCCCCTGGCAGACATGACGCCGCGAACGCGCATAATCCTGACCTATGCCACCTGCGGCTTTGCCAATATCGGCTCGGTCGGCATTTCCGCGGCCGGTTTCGGTGCACTTATGCCACAGCGCCGCCCGGAAATTCTGGGCCTGATCTGGAAAGCTCTGGTCGGGGGGTTCCTGGCCACCTGCCTGTCAGCTGCGGTCGTCGGCGCTTTGCCAAACGCGGTATACGGTCTGTAAGTCAGCCCTCACTGGCATAAAAACAGGCGGCGCCCGGACCGGACGCCGCCTGTTTTAGTATTGAATCCATCGTTGGCTCAGGCGTCCCCGGACGGCTGGGTCGGCTTGCGAGACAGGATGCCGGTAAAGCTCATCACGACCTTGTCGCCGACCTTCAGTTCACCGCGACCGAAGATGACGGTCTTGCCGGCACGGGTGATTTCACCGGTTGCCACGATGATGTCACCTTCGCGGCCCGGCGATTGAAACTGGGCATCCAGTTGCAGGGTGACGGCGGCGCCTTCGCCGAGATGGGGCAGGGCGAAAATGAACAGCGATGTGTCGGCCAGGGTCAGCAGGCAGCCGCCATGCACTGTGCCGCCGCCATTCAAATGATGCTTTTCCGCCTTGAAGGCCACTTTGACGTTGGCGGGATCCTCCGCCTGGTAGTAATAGGGGCCGATCAGACCGTTGAACCCTTCGCGGTTGGGCTCCATAACCCAGCCGGCGAAATCACCTTCGGTCACTGTTTCCAGTTTGCGCTCACTCATTTCAGAACTCCGGAGTCTTACACCCATGTCTCAGCTTATAGAGGACACGATTTTGGTGCTCTTATCGCAGGTGCGAGACGGAGAGTCCATAAGTCCCAATGACGTCGCCAAGACGATTGATCGTGAAAACTGGCAGCGCGAATTGCCGAAAATTCGCGCGGTTATCATCGGTCTGGCGCGTCAGGAAAAACTTCAGGTTCTGCGCAAGGGCAAGCCGATAGAGCCTGAGGGTTTCAAAGGCGTTTATCGCGTCCGGCTGCCGGTCGCGGAATAGATGCTTGCAAAAAGTGAACGGGAGTGTACGCTTTTTTTACGTTTACTATTGCCATTTTATCAATAAGCGGCATGTATGATCGGCAGTTGCTGACGCGATTGTGCGTAGATTTTATCTAAAAGACCCTATGTCCAAGGCCGCCGCCAAATCCATTCAGGCTGATTTTTCCGTCCAAGAGCCCGAAGGGGAGGGCTCAGCCGCTGTGCTGACTCTGACCGGTCATTGGGTCATAATGCGCCTGGAAGGGATAGCCGGCCGTTTGCGGGCTGCGATCAAGCGCTATGACAAGGTTCGGGTCGATAGCCATAAACTCGAGACGCTCGATACCGCCGGAGCCTTTGTCCTGCGTCAGGTTCTGGGCGATAAGCTGGATGGCGACGTATTCCCGCAGAATGAATCGTGGAACCGGCTTTATGGCCTGGTCGATACCTGCAAGGGCGATCTGGACACCTACCAGAAGGACAATCCGGAAAAGCGCCGGTTCTGGTTGCACCCCATCTATTTCATGCTGGTCTATCTGGGGCAGTTGATGAATCGCTTCTGGCGCGGCTTCATCAACCAATCGACCTTCATGGGTCATGTCATCACCTTGTGGATGGTTTCGATCGTGCGGCCATCACGCATACGCTGGGCCGCGCTGTTCAACCTGATGCAGCGGGCTGGGCTGGAAGCCTTGCCGATCGTCTTTGTTACGAACATGTTCGTGGGGGCGACCCTGGCGTTTTTGCTCGTGCTGACGTTGAAGCAATTCGGTGCCGCCGTCTTCGCCGTTGATATGGTGGCCATCGGCGTGTTGCGAGAATTCGGTCCGCTGATCGCGGCGGTTCTTGTCAGCGGCCGATCGGCGTCGGCATTTGCGGCTGAAATCGGCTCAATGAAGATGAACCAGGAAATCGATGCCATGCGTGTCCTGGGCATCGATCCCTATGAAGCGTTGGTTCTACCGCGCGTGGTGGCGCTGGTACTCATGATGCCGCTGGTGACCTTCGTCGGGATGGCCGCCGGCATGTTTGGCGGCGCCCTGGCCATCTGGGGCTCGCTCGGCAATGGCCCGGCCTTCTTCGTGCAGCGGCTTCATGACTATGTGCCGGTGGTCAATATGTTTGTCGGCATGGTCAAGACACCGTTCCTGGCCATCACCATTGCCGTCGTGGGCTGCCGTATGGGTATGACGGTCAAGGATGACGTCATCAGCCTGGGACGTCAGGTGACAACGGCGGTCGTCCAGTCCATTTTCCTGGTGTTCATGATCGACGCTGTTTTCGCCATGCTCTTCAACGGGTTTGTATTCTGATGAAGAGAAAAGTCCTACCACCGCTCGACAACGAAAGTGACGATCCGATCGTCATCACCGGCCTGAACAACCGCTTCGGGACCAATGTCATCCATGAAGACCTGAATTTGACCGTCAAGCGCGGCGAAATCCTCGCCATTGTGGGGGGCTCCGGATCGGGCAAGACCGTTCTGTTGCGCTCCATTCTGGGGTTGCAAAAGCCGACATCTGGCGACATCTGCCTGTTCGGTCACAAGCTGTACGAAGGCAGTGAGGCGCGTACCCGCCAGATTCTCGCCAAGACGGGCGTGCTGTTCCAGAGCGGCGCTCTGTTTTCGACCTTGAGCGTGGTCGAAAACATCATGGCGCCAATGATGGAGTTCACACGTCTTAGCCGCCGCGAGGCCCAGTCTATCGCCCTGTTGAAAATGTCACTGGCCGGCTTGCCGTTGCGCGCCGCCGACCTCATGCCTTCGGAATTGTCGGGCGGTATGATCAAGCGGGCCGCCCTGGCGCGCGCTTTGGCGCTCGATGCCCAACTGCTGTTCCTGGATGAACCGACCGCGGGTCTCGACCCCATCGGTGCCGCAGCGTTCGACACGCTGATCAAGGAACTGGCGCGCAGCATGGACCTGACGGTCTTTATGATCACCCACGATCTTGATAGTCTCTATGCCATCTGTGACGAAATCGCCGTGCTGGCCGACCGTCACGTGGCGGAAAAGGGGCCTGTCGAGCAACTGGAAAAATCCGATCACCCGTGGATTCACGAATATTTCCATGGTCCGCGTGGTCGTCTGAGCAAGAAAGAAAAGGCGTAGAACATGGAACGTCAAGCCCACTATGCGCTGGTTGGTCTGGCCACCTTTGCCCTGGCATTGGTGCTGCTGGTCTTTGCCTTCTGGTTCATCCAGTTCGACTTTAACAAGAGTTTCGGCACCTATGAGGTCGAATTCAACACGCCGGTCGATGGTCTCACCAAGGGCGCGGAAGTTCATTTCAACGGCATCAAGGTGGGGGAGGTGACCGGGCTTCGCCTCGGCAACGCCAATACTCACCAGGTTATCGCCACGGTGCAACTTGACGAAGGCACGCCCGTGCGTGTCGATTCCATTGCCTCACTTGAACCGCAGGGGATCACCGGTCTCTACTACATGCAGATTTCGCCGGGGTCGGCCAATGCGCCACTGTTGAAACACGAACCGAACGCGCCGCCGCCACTGATTCACTCTGAAGAAAGCGCGTTGTCGAAATTGCTTTCCGGCTCCGGTTCGGTGATCGAAAACACCTATGAAAGCCTGAACCGCGTCAACCGGCTTCTGTCGGACCAGAATATCAAGACCTTCTCAGACAGCCTTAAAAACCTTGAAGAAATAACCGCCATGCTCAAAGGGCGCGAACAACTGATCAACGATACGCATGAGGCCATTATAAGCGCCGGTCAGGCGGCCGACGCGGTGACCAAGTTGGCCAATTCGACCAACACGGTCGCGTCAGAACGCGTACCTCAGACGCTGGACCAGATAAATGCCGCAACCAAGAAGTTGGCGGATGCCGCCGACCATGTGTCTGCGGTGGCCGACTCTATCAAGGCGCCGGCTGACCAACTCAATTCCAGCACCATACCCGAGCTTGAAGAAAGCCTGCGCAATCTGAACGATGCCTCTGCGTCGGTTAAGTCGCTGGTCGATCAGGCACAGGCCAGTCCGCAAGGCTTAATCGCTCGCCCGGTCGCCAAGGAAAGAAAGGTGAACCAATGATTTCGGCCATGACTATACTAAAACCCAAGGGCTTGCCAAAGCGCCTCGGCGCCGTGGCGCTCGCGTGCGCGGCGCTGCTCCTGAGCGGCTGTGTCACCCTGCTGCCCAAAACCAAGCCGGCCCAACTATACCGTTTCGGTTACGATTCGGCCTTGGCGCCGGCCGCCCCGACCTCTGGCCCCGTCGCCGTGGGGGCCGCGCCCACGCCGATCATTTTTGGATCACTTAACCTGCCGCCCGACAGCGGCGGTGACCGTATCCTGACCGTCGAAGGCAATCAGGCCTCCTATGTCGCCGAAGCCCGCTGGACGGCGCCGGCCTCGGCGCTGCTTCATGACGCCATCGCCACCGGCTTCGCCCGCGCCGGTCACGGAGTCGGGTTGGAACCGCGCGGTCCAACCGCGGCGTTTTATCGCCTGGACGTGAGCGTACGTAAGTTCCAGACGGACTATACGCGCAACCGGCCGACCGTTTCGGTCGAACTGGATGCGCGGTTAATTCGCCTGTCGGATCGTATGGTTGTCGGCCAGAAGTTTATAAGCGCCGATGTCTCCGTCCATCGCAACGACATGGAAATGATGGCCGATGGCTATAATCAGGCTGTGACCCAGGTGGTCACGGGATTGATCGCTTTCAGCGAGTCGTCCGTCGCTGCCTTGCCGATTGCGCCGCAAAAAATGGCGCCTGCGACCAAGGGACAAAAGGTCGAGGGGCTTTAGGGCTCTTCTCATAAAAAAAAAGCGCCAGGCGGGATGCCTGGCGCTTTTTTTTTTAGCAGGATGCGTTACGCCGACAGCGCAACCTCATAGGCCGCTTCGGTGTTTTCGGCGATTTCTTCCAAGGTGACGTCAGGCGCCAGTTCAATCAGCCTCAGGCCCGAACCGTCCGGCTTGACCTCGAACACACCCAGATTGGTGATGATCAGATTGACGACCTTCGTGCCGGTGAGCGGAAGGGTGCACGCTTTCAACACCTTGGATTCGCCATACTTGTTGGCATGGTCCATGACGACCACGACGCGTTTGACGCCGGCCACAAGGTCCATAGCGCCACCCATACCCTTCACCAGTTTGCCGGGGATCATCCAGTTGGCGATGTCGCCGTTCTCCGCCACCTCCATGGCACCGAGAATGGTCAGGTTGATATGGCCGCCACGGATCATGGCGAACGAATCGGATGACGAGAAATAGCTGGTTTCGTCCAGTTCGGTGATGGTCTGCTTACCGGCATTGATCAGGTCGGCGTCGATTTCATCCTCATAAGGGAAGGGGCCCATGCCGAGCATACCGTTTTCCGATTGCAAGGTGACTGTCATGCCTTCGGGAATATGGTTGGCCACCAGGGTCGGAATGCCGATGCCAAGATTGACGTAGAAGCCGTCCTGCAATTCGGCGGCGGCGCGTTTGGCCAGATCGTCTCTATTCCAGGGCATGATCAGGCTCCTTCTCTGACGCGCACAGTGCGTTGTTCAATGCGTTTTTCGAATGTTCCCTGCACGATGCGATCGACATAGATGCCGGGGGTATGAATGTTGTCGGGATCGAGCGCCCCGACCGGTACGATTTCCTCGACCTCGGCGATACAGACCTTGCCGGCGGTCGCCATCATCGGGTTGAAATTGCGCGCCGTTTTGCGGAAGATCAGATTGCCGCGCGCGTCGCCTTTCCAGGCCTTGATGATAGACAGATCAGCCACCAGGCCGGTTTCCAGCACGTAGTCGCGGTCACCGAAACGCTTGATTTCTTTGCCATCGGCCACAATAGTGCCAACTCCGGTCGCGGTATAGAAGCCGGGGATTCCGGCCCCGCCGGCGCGGATGCGTTCAGCCAGGGTGCCTTGGGGGTTGAACTCCAGCTCCAGCTCGCCCGCCAGATATTGCCGCTCGAATTCCTTGTTTTCACCGACATAGGAGCTGATCATCTTGCGGATCTGATGCGTTGTCAGCAACTGCCCCAGCCCGAAGCCGTCGACACCGGCATTGTTGGAAATGACCGTCAGTCCCTTAACGCCTGAGTCGCGCAAGGCCGCGATCAGGTTTTCCGGAATGCCACACAGGCCGAATCCGCCGGACATGACCGTCATGCCGTCGAAGGCCAGGCCGTCCAGCGCCGACTTGGCGTCAGCATAGACTTTTGAATTTATGGGTGCGTTTTCTGGTGCGTTGTCTGGCATTTTTGCCTCTTTTGGTGAGGATAATTGCAAACGACTTAAGCCCAGTCCGTGACAAAAGTCACCCTCAAACTGTGCGGTGCGACATAGTTACCGTTGCAGATAGGTTTTCAGTGAGACCTCAGGGTCGGCCACCGCGTCATCCAGCACGATTTCCTTGGCGATCAATTGCTTGGCGGCCATGAAATCGGCGGGGCGACTGACGCATTCGGCGGTTTTTAAACGATTGCCGCTGTCGAGATGAAAGACGGAAAACGCACCGGATGCCGGGTCGCCACGCACTACCGCGCGGCAATCGGGCCGAAGCAGGCCGGCGATCTGAAGTTTGAACTCATACTGATCGGACCAGAACCACGGGGTTTCCACAACGGGCGGCTTGAAGCCGGTGATCGCGGCGGCGGCCTGCTTGGCCTGTTCCAGGGCGTTCGGCACGCTTTCCAGGCGGAAGCGCCCGTCATAATGCGGCAAAGTGCGCGATGTTACGTCACCGATGGCGAAGATATTGGCATCGCTAGTGCGCGCTTGTTCATCGACGACGATGCCGTTGGCGCAGGCCAGGCCGGCCACCTGGGCCAGATCGTCATTGGCCAGGGCGCCGATGCCGACCAGAAGCAGGTCGAAGGTGTGGGGGCGGCCGTCTTCCAGATGCACGATCTTCTGGTCACCGTCGCCTAGCGACAGTTCGGCAATACGCGCTTCGGTAAAAATGCCGACGCCGCGTCCCATATGCATTTCGGTGAAGAAGGCCGACAGGGCCTGCGATGCGACGCGGGCCAGGATGCGGCTTTCGCGTTCGAACACAGTCACCTCGCACCCCAAGTGGCGCGCCGAGGCCGCGACTTCAAGCCCGACATAGCCTGCACCGATCAAGCCGATGCGATGACCGGGCCGAAGGGCGTTTTTGAGCGCTTCGGCATCGTCCAGTGTCCGCAGCAGGTGGTGCGGCACCCGTTCCGCGCCGGGGACGGGAAAGGGACGTGCCTTTGAGCCGGTCGCCAGAATTAGCTGATCGTAGGGCAGGGCGACGCCGCCGGCCAGCATGACCGTCTGGCTGTCGCGATCGATGGCGACCGCATGTGTATTGACGCGCGCATCGATAGTCTGATCGGCATAGAATGTGTCGCCGCGCAAATAGAGATCGTCCAGTGACGCCTCGCCCTTGAGCCAGGCCTTGGACAGGGGCGGCCGTTGATAGGGCAGGTACGGCTCGGCGCCGATCAGGGTAATCTGTCCGGCATGGCCGTATTGACGCAAGAAGCCCGCAGCCGCGCCACCCGCGTGGCCGGCGCCAATAATGACCACGCCACCCATCACACGCCGTCCGGTATGGGGAAGTGATTTTGCAGGCAGAACGCCTTGATGGTGTTGTTGAGCAGGCAGGCGATGGTCATCGGCCCGACGCCTTTCGGCACCGGCGTGATGGCCAGGGCATGTACCTTCGCGCCATCGAAGTCGACGTCGCCGACCAGCTTGCCCTTGGGGCCATCGGGCGTTGCGACCTCGATGCGGTTGATGCCGACGTCGATGACATAGGCGCCATCCTTGACCCAATCGCCGGCGATGAAGCGGGGACGTCCGACCGCCGCCACCAGAATGTCGGCGGCGCGGCACACCTCGGCCAGGTCTCGGGTCTTGGAGTGGGCAATGGTGACGGTGCAGTCTTCGGCCAGCAGCAATTGCGCCATCGGCTTTCCCACTATGTTGGAACGGCCGACGATCACCGCATTCTTGCCCGCCAAGGTATCGCCATGCGCCTTGGCGGCGTCTTTCAGCAGCATCAGCGAACCGAGCGGCGTGCACGGCACAATGCCATCAAGCCCGACGGCCAGCTTTCCAGCGTTGGAGACATGAAAACCGTCAACGTCCTTGTCAGGATTGATGGCGTCGATCACTTTGAGCGACGACATGTGTTTCGGCAGCGGTAGCTGGACCAGAATGCCGTTGACGTCATTGTCGCGGTTCAGTTCGTCGATGAGGCGAAGCAGTTCCTCTTCCGACGTGGTGTCGGGCAGGCGGATGGTGCGCGATTCCATGCCGATGGCCAGGGTCATCTCGCCCTTCGACTTGACATAGACCTGGCTGGCGGGGTCTTCGCCGACGATGACCACGACCAGGCAAGGTGTCAGGCCGTGCGCCGCCTTGAGATTGGCGACATGGACGGCCAGACGCTCACGCAGAGCGGCCGCGTAGCCTGCGCCGTCGATGATGTTGCCTCGGTCGGCGGTCTTTTGGTGGAAAGCGATCATGGGGGCCTCGATTACAGGGACGCGACCAGCGATTCCACAAGCGGGCGCAGGGTCAGACTCAAGGGTTCGGCAATGCGGGCGTCATACAGGTGCGGCGTGCCGGAGTCTAGGTAAGTGTCCTGAACTATTTCAATTTGCAGGACCTGCGCCTCCGGGAAGAGCGCGCCGTAATGCCGGGTCGTGTAGCCGCCCTTGAAACGGCCGTCGAGCACGTGACTGTATCCGGTCACGCGACCGCGCCAGTCCGCCAGCGCACTTAAGGTCGCGCCGCGGAGGGTGATCCCTCCATTAGTCCCGAAATTGAGATCCGGCAGGCGGCCCTCGAACAGGCTGGGAATGACGGGGCGAATGGAATGGGCGTCGATCAGCAGAACCTTGCCGTGACGGGCAATTGCGGCGGTCAGGCTTTGGCGCAACTGGTCGTGATAGGGCTGCCAGTAGCGGTCGCGCCGGTGGGTGATTTGGTCGGCTTCTGGTTCCTGACCTGGGGCATAGATCGGGTTACGGTCGAAATCTGTTGTCGGGCACAGGCCCGTCTCGAACTTTCCGGGGTAGAGGTTATGGCCTTCCGGATCGCGGTTCAGGTCGATGACATAGCGCGAATGGGTGGCGAAAAGCGTTGTGGCGCCCAAGTCGCGGGCGAAGTCGAACAGGCGATGGACATGAAAATCGGTTTCGCCCACGGCCAGTCCGGTCGGATTGAGACGGGCGGCGATATCCGGCGGAATATAGGTGCCGACGTGGGGCGCGGCGATAACGAGCGGAGACGTGCCTTCGTGGAAATCGAAGACGGGATGATCCGAAGGCGGAAGATCGCCATGACCGGTTGAAGCAGGCATGACGCCACTTGAACCTATGCCGCCCTTGGGTGTCAAGCCATATGACCGGCCTTGATCATCAGCGGCCAGCTTATCGTACGAACACGATCCGGATCGCCCCAGACGTCTCTGAGCACCGGTGCATAGGCGTCTATCGGATTAGCGCCGGTGGCCTTTGTCATGCGCGCCGTGGCCGACCAGCTACGGAAATAACCAAGCAGACGCTCAATCGTCCACTCCGCCGACAGGGTGAGGGACGGGACCGGGAGGGATGCGAATGGAAAGGCCAGATTGGCATAGCCGTTTTCGACGTGGTGACGTTCCGGCGTCCAGTAGGGGCCGACAATATCGTTGTGCAAATGGTCTATTGCCGCGGTCAACGCCGCATCGTCGCCGCGCGGAATGCCATAACTCCACACGGCGATGACGCCGCCGGGTTTGAGGACGCGCTGCACCTCATTGTAAAAGGCGTCCAGGTCGAACCAGTGGAGGGCTTGGGCCACGGTCACCAGATCGGCGGACGCCGAAGCCAGGCCGCTCATCGCGCCGACATGACGCGTAATGCGGGGGTGCGCAGGCATGGCCGCCAGTTGTTCAGCACTGACATCGGTGGCCTGAACATGGGTGAAGCGCTCGGCCAGGGCCAGCGACGCCTGTCCGCTGCCCGCGCCGGCATCCCAGGCCAAATCGTGCGACGGGCATTGTTGCGCCAGCCAGTCGAACAGGGCGTCGGGATAGGTCGGCCGCGCCTCTGCGTACTCAGTGGCGACCGAAGAAAACTGGCTGGTCATCCGTGATGCACCCTTACGTAGTGAGCCGACATGTGCGCGTTTCCGCAATGCCCATCTTTGCAGGTTTGCATATGCCTGACAATCGCCCTTGCCATACGGGACTTCGTGCCTAGATAGTGTCGTCTGGGATTCTGAGGCGAGGCAAGGTGACGCATGGACATACATCTTTTACTCAATGTGTTCGTCTTTCTGATCGCCGGTTGCGTGGTTGTGCCCCTGGCCGCGAGGTTCAAACTTGGGTCTGTGTTGGGCTATCTCATCGCGGGCGTTATCATCGGGCCGTTCGTCCTGGGTCTGATTGGCGAGGCGGAAAAGGTCATGCATTTCGCCGAATTCGGCGTCATCATGATGATGTTCCTGATCGGCATGGAGCTGGAGCCGGCCATTTTGTGGCGGTTGCGCCGCCAGATCGTCGGCTTGGGCGGATTGCAGGTCACCCTGACCGCATTGGCCCTGATGACGACCGGGATCCTGCTTGGGCATGGCTGGCAGGCCTCACTGGCCGTCGGCATGGCTTTGGCCCTGTCGTCCACCGCCCTGGTCATGCAGATGCTGCGGGAAAAGAACCTGACCCATTCGGTGGTGGGCGAAACCTCCTTCGCCATCCTGTTGTTTCAGGACATCGCCGTCATTCCGATCCTGATCATCATCCCCTTGCTGGCCTCCAGTCTCAATCTCGGCGGTTTGGCGACGGACGGTGGACATAGCGCCAGCCTGATCGCGCACTGGCCGGCCTGGCTCCAGCCTTTGGCCGTCATAGCGGTCATTGCGGGCGTTATTTTCAGCGGGAAATATCTGTCGCGCTATGTCTTCGGCGCCATCGCGCGCGCCAATCTACGCGAAGTCTTTACCGCCGCCTCGCTGGCCCTGGTCATCGGGGTCACCATACTGATGGAACTGGTCGGGGTTTCCCCGGCGCTCGGCGCCTTCATCGCGGGCGTGGTTCTGGCCAATTCCGAATATCGCCGTACGATCGAGACCGACATCGAACCCTTTAAGGGGTTGCTTCTGGGCCTGTTCTTCATTTCGGTCGGCATGGGCATGGACTTTACCGTGCTTATGGCTCACCCGGTCGGCCTGATCGCGGCCGTCGTGGCCGTCATGGTTATCAAGGGGATCGTCCTGTTCGGCCTGGGGCGGGTGTTCAAACTCGATAATGCGCCAGCACTTGGGCTTGCGTTCGGCCTTAGCCAGGGCGGGGAGTTCGCCTTCGTCCTGCTGCAACTGGTTGGCGGCCTGCGCATCATCGACCCAGAAGTACAGAAATTCCTGGTCCTGCTCGTCGCCTTGTCTATCGCGCTCACGCCCATCCTGATTGCCGCCTATGGCCGGTTCATCCAGCCAATGTTCATGAGCCAGATCCCTCAGCGCGACTATGACGTGATCGATGAGCACAATGGCGTCATCATCGCCGGCTTCGGCCGTTTCGGCCAGATCATCGGCCGCTTCATGGTGAGCCAGGGGCTTGAGATCACGGTTCTGGAAAAAAGCCCGGAACAGGTGGAACTGCTGCGGAAGTTCGGCTCAAAGGCCTATTTCGGTGACGCCACGCGGCTCGACCTTCTGCGCGCCGCCGGTGCGGAGGAGGCGCGGATGTTGATCGTCGCCGTTGATGACGCTGAAGCCGCCGTTGAAATCGTCAAGCTGGCCAAACAGCACTTCCCGGGCCTTATGGTCTATGCCCGCGCTCGAAACCGCCGCCATGCCTACGAACTGCATCGGGCAGGCGTCGACTATTATCATCGGGAAACGCTGGATTCCTCCCTGACCCTGGCGCGCGATGCCATGATCGCCCTGGGGCACGCCAAGACCGACATCGAACGCCGCGCCCGCAAGTTCCGCAATCACGACATCGAGACGCTCAAGCGGTCGTTCGAATTCTTCGAAAGCGAGCCCGACCTTATCAACTTCTCCAAGCTGTCGCGCGAGGAACTCGAAGGCATTCTGCGCGAGGACAAGCAGGACGCCTGACGCATCATCAGGGACGCAAGGCCGCTAGCTTGGCTTCCAGCGCCGCTGGATTGAATGGCTTGGCAACATAGTCATCCATGCCCACAGCTAAGCAGCGTTCGCGGTCGCCGGACAGGGCGTGGGCTGTGACGCCTATAATGGGCAGATGCGCCTTGCCCTCCTGCGCTTCGAAATCGCGTATGGCCATTGTGGCTTCAAACCCGTCCATGTCGTGCATCTGCACGTCCATCAGGCAGGCAATATAGGTATTCGCCTTGGCGAAATCGACCGCCTCCAGACCGTTGCTGGCGATGTCGTAGGCATAACCGAACTTTTCCAGGCAGGTCGCCACCACCAGCAAATTGGGTGCATAGTCTTCGACGAGAAGGACGCGCGGCGTTGCCGCGTCTTCGTGTTCAGATTGGGGTACGATTTTTATATGTTCAGACGCCATGGAATCGGGTGTGTTTCTTACCTTGGTGTTGAGGTAGACTCCCGGAACCGGCATAAAGGATCAATGAGTATTCGAGGGTTGAAAAAGTGTTTAAAAGCTTGAAACGCAAGGCGTTGTGCCGAGTTGTCGCTCTGTGTGCCGGCATATCGTCCGGCGCCCTGGCGGCCAATCCAATCGTACCTGGTTGGTATGCCGACCCCGAGATTCGCATATACGGCGACCAGTACTGGATTTTCCCGACCTGGTCAGCCGACGCGGATGCCCCCATGCCACCGACCCATTTCACCCCGGCCCAGATCCAGCAGCGCGCTAATCCCAAAATATGGGCGCCGTTTCTGCGCCAAACCTTTCTCGACGCCTTTTCATCGCCCGATCTCGTCCATTGGCAAAAACATGCCGATGTTCTTGATGTCGAAAATGTAAGCTGGGCGTCTTTTGCCGTCTGGGCGCCGTCATCCGTGGAAAAGGATGGGAAATACTACCTGTTCTTCGGTGCAAACGATGTGCACGAAGGTGAACTGGGCGGGATCGGTGTAGCCGTCGCCGACCAGCCGCAAGGTCCGTTCCGCGACCTGATCGGCAAGCCGTTGATCGGCGGTATTCACAATGGCGCGCAACCGATCGACCAGATGGTCTTTCGCGACGACGACGGCCAGTACTACATGTATTACGGCGGTTGGAAACATTGCAACGTCGTCAAGCTGAGCGCCGACTTCAAAAGCCTGGTGCCGTTTCCGGACGGCGACATGTACAAGGAGATCACGCCCGACCCCGACTATGTCGAGGGCTCCTTCATGATCAAGCGCAAGGGCATTTACTATCTGATGTGGTCGGAAGGCGACTGGACCGGACCGGATTACAGTGTCGCTTACGCCATGAGCCGTTCGCCGTTCGGCCCCTTCAAACGCGAAGGCAAGATATTGCAGCAGGATACGACCATCGCACGCGGCGCTGGGCATCATTCGGTGGTCAATATCCCAGGCACGGACGACTGGTACATCGTCTACCACCGCCGCCCGCTTGATACCAATGACGGCAATCATCGCCAGTTGGCCATAGATCACATGTATTTCGATGACACCGGCCACATCAAGCCGGTGGTGATGACCAATGAAGGCGTAAGTCCGCGCCCGCTTAAATAAGGCGGGCCGCAGGATTGGGCTAAATTCTCGATGGAAGGGTGGTGGTGGACGCGACAGGGATTGAACCTGTGACCCTTCGCGTGTGAAGCGAATGCTCTCCCGCTGAGCTACGCGTCCATTACCAGATCGGGAGCGGCGTCTTAGCGTGCGTCCGCGCCCCGTGCAAGCGCTTTTCTGTTTTATGCCCGTCTTGTAAGGCAGCGGGCGATGGCATCGGGCAGATCGCGATAGTGATCGAGCAGGGCGTCGGGCGTCAACTCGCTTAACGGGCGCTCGCTATAGCCGAAGGTGAAAAGGATGCACGGCACATCCGCGGCCCGGGCGGTCAGGAAGTCGGTTTCCGAATCGCCGACCATGATCGTGCGGGCCATGTCGCCCTGCATTTCATCGACGCAGGCGCGCAGATGCCCGGCGGCGGGCTTTTTGTTCGGTACGACGTCCGCCCCTTTGATTGAGCCGAAGCGGTGCGACAGGTTGAGCCGGCGGATCAGTTCGACCGCCAGGTAGTTGTGTTTGTTGGTACAGACGGCGAAGCGCGCCCCGGCGGCCTCAAGCACATCCAGCGCCGCTACCATGCCGTCATAGGGGCGGCTCAGTTCGTCGATATGCTGCTCATAGAGAGTCAGCAGACGCTGGAGCAGGGGCCTTTCCTGTTCGGCGGCGAGCGGCTGTCCCGCCAGTCCGAAGGCGCGGCGAAGCAATTCCATGGCGCCGCGGCCGATCATGGGCCGGGCCTCGTCCAGGTGAAACGGCTTCACGCCTTCCTCGATCAGCACCTTGTTCAGTGCGCCAATAATATCCGGAGCGGTGTCAACAAGCGTCCCGTCGAGATCGAAAGCAATGATATAGCCGTCCAGAGTCATTTTATCGCCGCATCCCTTTGCTTTGCCATAGAATAGCCGTTTCGCTTTGGCTCGCTTTGGGCTAAATCGGCCTGACAGGCAAACGAAAAAGAGTCGTGACATGGTTGATACGAAGCGCGCTGCGGTCATTCTGGCGGCGGGGCAGGGGACGCGAATGAAAAGTCCGCTGCCTAAGGTGCTCCACAAAATCGGGGGCCGGACCATGTTGGACCGCGCGATCGACGCTGCCTATGAGACCGGCTGCGAACGCGTTATTGTCGTTGTCGGCAACCATAGCCCCGAAGTACGCGCCGTGGCGACCCGGCGGGTTGGCGCGGAGAATATCGTCACGCAAGATCCGCCCATGGGCACGGGACATGCCGTCACTATGGCCCGCGATGCCTTGGCCACATTCGATGGCAAGGTGATCGTCACCTATGCCGACAGCCCGCTGATGGCCGCCAAGGTGCTTGAGCCGGTCTTCGCCCTGGATGCCGACATGGCTGTGCTGGGCTTCATCGCCGAAGACCCCGCCGCCTACGGCCGGCTGGTGCTGGACGGCGACAAGCTCAACGCCATTGTCGAGATGCGCGAATGCACGCCGGAGCAACTCAAGATCAAGGCGTGCAATTCCGGTGTCATCGCCTGTGACCGTGAGCGTCTGTTTTCTCTTCTCTCCGAAGTGAAGAACGACAATTCCAAGGGCGAATACTATCTGACCGACATTGTCGGGCTGGCGCGGGCGCGCGGGCTTCAGCCCCGCGTCACCTTTGCGCTGGAAAACGAAGTCCTCGGCGCCAACAGCCAGTCGGAACTGGCCGTTATTGAAACCGTCTGGCAGGAGGGCATGCGCAAGGGCTTCATGGACAACGGCGTACACATGCCCGCGCCGCAGACCGTATTCTTTTCGCACGACACCCGGATCGCACCGGGCGTTACCATTGAGCCGAACGTTGTATTCGGCGAAGGTGTCACCGTTTCCACCGGCGCGGTCATTCGCGCTTTCTCGCATCTTGAAGGGGCTACCGTCGGCGAGGGCGCCCTGATCGGTCCCTATGCCCGCCTGCGTCCCGGTGCGGACATCGGCCGTGAGGCGCACATCGGCAATTTCGTCGAGGTAAAGAATGTGACCATCGGCGATGGCGCCAAGGCCAACCACCTGAGCTATCTCGGCGACGGCAGCGTTGGCGCGGGATCGAATATCGGCGCAGGAACGATCTTTTGTAATTACGACGGCTATTTCAAATACAAGACGACGATAGGCGAGGCGGCCTTTATCGGCTCCAATACGTCTCTGGTCGCCCCGGTGACCATCGGCGATGGCGCCATGACCGGGTCGGGTTCGGTCATTACCGAAGATGTCGCGCCTGGCGCCCTGGCCTTCGAGCGGGCGCAGCAGATTGAAAAAGACGGCTGGGCCACGGCATTCCGTGAACGCAAGGCGGCAGAAAAGGCAGCGGCAAAAAAATGACCCCCGAAGAACAAAAGAAACAGGTCGGCGATGCCGCCGCCGCCTATGTCAAGGACGGCATGAAGGTGGGGCTCGGCACCGGATCGACGGCCGCGTGGTTCGTCAAGGCGGTGGCCGAGCAGGTCAAGGCCGGCATGAATTTGACCCTGGTCTCCACCTCTGTTCAGACGACGCAGTTGGCGCAGAGCCTGGGGCTGGTCATAAAGGACATCAATGATGTCGGCACGCTGGATCTGTGCGTCGATGGCGCCGATGAGGTCGGCCCGGGCCTGGCCCTGATCAAGGGCGGCGGCGCGGCTCTGTTGCGGGAAAAACTGACCTGGGAGCAGGCGAAATCCTGCATCGTCATTGCCGACGATGCCAAGGTCGTCGATGTGCTCGGCCGGTTTGCCCTGCCGATCGAGGTCGAGCCGTTCGCCTGGAAGGGCACGGTCAACCGTATTTCCGACGTGCTGACCGAATTCGACATCGCCATGATGCCCAAGGTGCGCAAGACGGGACCGAATGCGGATTCGCCCTACTGGATTACCGATGGCGGCAATCTTATCTTCGACGTGGCTTGCGGAGCGATACACGAACCGGTCGGTCTGGCGCATGAACTGAAGTCGTTGACGGGGGTGGTCGATCACGGCCTGTTCCTTGATCTGGCGGACGTGGCGCTGATCGGCGGGCCCGACGGTGTGAAGGTCCTGCATCCCTAAGGCCCGCTTGGGGCGTCTCTTCAATTGCATGAAGGCCCTGCGTCTTCTGAAAGTATCGATATGGACAAGTATGACTACGACCTTTTCGTCATCGGTGCCGGCTCCGGCGGCGTGCGTGCGGCGCGGCTGGCGGCGCAACTGGGCCTGAAGGTCGGCGTGGCCGAGGAGGATCGTCCCGGCGGCACCTGCGTTCTGCGTGGCTGCGTGCCAAAAAAATTCATGGTCTATGCCTCGGAGTTTTCCGAGCAGGTTCATTACGCGCATGGTTTCGGCTGGACCAAGGCAGAAGCCGGCCCCTTCGACTGGCAGGTCTTTCGCGATACCAACAATGCCGAATTGGACCGGCTGTCGCAGATATATACCGCCAACCTGGTCAAGGCGGGCGCGGAGGTCATTCCTGCCCACGCCGCCTTCAAGGATGAGCATCATCTTGTCCTGACCAGCAAGCAGGGTGGTGAGCGGATTGTGTCGGCCAAGACCATCCTGATCGCCACCGGCGGCTGGCCGTTCCTGCCGCAACATTGTCCGGGCGTTCTGGAACACGGCCTGACCTCGAACGAGATGTTCAACCTGCCTGAATTGCCCAAGACTCTGGCTATTGTTGGCGGGGGTTACATCGCCGTTGAATTTGCGGGTGTCATGCATGGGCTGGGCGTCGATGTAACGCTCTTCTACCGCGGCCAAAAGATTTTGCGTGGCTTCGATGACGATGTCCGCGATCATTTGGCCAACGAAATGGCGCTGCGGGGGATCAAGGTCCGCACCCAGATCGATCCTGTCGCTCTGAAAAAGACCGATGCGGGCATGGAAATTTCGCTGAACGACGGCACGACGGCTATGGCCGATCAGGTGTTGTACGCTTCTGGGCGCAAGCCGAAAACCGAAGGGCTGAACCTGGACGCTATTGGTATAACGCCGGACTCGCACGGCGCCATTCCGGTTGATCGCTTTTCGCGCACCACCCATCCGCATATCTATGCCATCGGGGATGTCACCAATCGCCTGAACCTGACACCTGTCGCCATTCGCGAAGCCATCGCCTTTGTCGAGACGGCGTTCAAGGACAATGAGACGGCCTACGACTACGAAAACATCCCGACGGCCGTCTTTTCCCAGCCCCAGATCGGTACGGTCGGCATGACCGAGGCCCAGGCGCAGGAAGCGGGCATTGCCTACGATATCTATCAAACGCGCTTCCGGTCTATGAAGACGGCCTTCATCAAGGGCGAAAGCCGCATTTTCCAGAAACTGATCGTCGATCAGAAGACCGATGTCGTTCTGGGCGTCCACATTGTCGGTGGCGAAGCCGGTGAATTGATTCAACTGGCCGGGGTCGCCGTCAAGGCGCAACTGAAAAAGGCGCAGTGGGATGCCACCTGCGCCGTTCACCCGACAGCGGCGGAAGAATTGGTAACCTTGAAAGATAAACGCGCATGACCGACCGGCTGGGGCTTCTGAATGCTGAGCAAAACAAGAGCCCGCTGCGGCGGCTGCGCGATGGCTATACGACCTGGGTGCTGTTTGCTGGCCTGACGGCGTTCGCTGTCTGGGCCTATTATGCCGCGACCGGGTTGCCGTCGCTGCTGGCGCTGATCGGTGTACTCTCTTTAGGGCACCTGTTCCTGTCGCACGGCTCATGGAAGGCGTTCGGCGTCTTTGCCGCCCTGACCGCCGCCATGCTGCTGCTGGCCGTGCTGCGCTCCGACATGGTCGAAGCGATGGCGCGCGGCGCCGATATCGGTACTGCCTATGCCGCGTCGAAACGGTATTTCGAAGCCCCCATCGTCATCTGGTTTCTCGCTTGGGCCGCCATGTTCGCGGCGCGATCGCAGGACGAGGCGCGAGCGGCGCGCATATTCCATTGGTTCGTATATGTGCTCCTGGTTCTCAGCGTCGTTCAGATGATTGAGGCCGTGTCTAATTTCGGCCTGCGTCAGAGCCTGAGCAACCAGTTCTTCCATAGTCGGGACCGGATGCTCATTGTCGGTTTTTCGAACACCAACTGCGCCTTGCTGATGATGTTTTGGCCGTTGGCCATGGTTCAGGCGGCCCGCCACCGACCGGCAATTATTATTTTCGCGGCTATTGCCGTGGTTGCCGCCGGCATCACCAGTGACACCAACGCTCACCTGCTGGCCATGTTCGCGTCGGTGGCTGTCTTTTATGGGGTGAAGTATTGGCCGCGTGCCTTGAAAGCGTTCAAGCCTGAGCGTGTACTGGCGGTGCTTACCCTGGTGCCGATGCTGGCCTTTCCGGCCATCATCTATGCCTTGATGAAAAGCGGACTGGCCGTGAAGATAAAAACCGACCTGCTGCCGTCATGGGCGGCGCGGATTGACATCTGGAGCTACGCCGTTGCCCGCTCGCTGGAAAAACCCATCTGGGGGTGGGGCTATGAAGCCTCGCGTCAATTCGAGCCCATGATCCCCAATCACCCGCACGATATGGCGTTGCAGGCCTGGCTCGAACTGGGGATACCGGGGCTGCTTATCCTCGCTGCCTTCTGGTTCTGGCTGTTCTGGAATCTGAAAGTGACAGGTGAGATGACTGACGTACCGCAGGAAACTGGACTTCGCGCCCTTGACGAAGAGGTTGCGCCTGTGTCCACCGGCAATCTCTCCGCGCGTTTCCAGCCTTACCTTTTGGCCCAAGCCACCATGTTCCTGGTCATAAGCACGATCAGCTATGGTCTGTGGCGGTCCTGGTTCTATTGCCTGGGCGCCTTTGCCGTTATGGCCGCTGTTTTGGCTGTGCGCGCCGCGACACACAGTATAAAGTTACGAAATTAACTACAAGCATCAGACTTTACACGGTAAATTCTTTTCCTATATAGGTCTCTTCTGGTTTCCGGTTGAGTTGAAACCGGCAGTGAGTGTAAATACAGCTATGAAAAAGATTTGGTCCCCGAAAGATTGGCGTGAACTTCCGGCCCTGCATATTCCGAGCGACTATCCGGATAGCCAGGCCCTGGCCGCCGTCGAAAGCGAACTGTCGCACTTGCCGCCGCTGGTATTCGCCGGTGAAGCCCGCCGCCTGACCTCGGCTCTGGGCCAGGTTGCGCAGGGCGAAGCCTTCTTGTTGCAAGGCGGGGATTGTGCGGAATCCTTCAAGGAGTTTTCCGCCGACAATATTCGCGATAGCTTCCGCCTGATCCTTCAGATGGCGGTCATCCTGACCTTTGCCGGCGGTAAACCGGTGGTCAAGGTGGGCCGTATCGCCGGCCAGTTCGGCAAGCCGAGGTCTTCGGCAATCGAAACCATCGATGGTGTGACGCTCCCCAGCTATCGTGGCGACAATATCAATGGCATGGAATTCACGCCGGACGCGCGCATTCCCGATCCGTCGCGGCTGGTGAAGGCCTATCATCAGTCTTCGGCCACGCTGAACCTGCTGCGCGCCTTCGCTCAGGGCGGTTACGCCGACCTGTACAATATTCACAAGTGGACGCTGGGCTTCGTATCCGGCTCGCCTCAGGGCGAACGGTATCGCGCCCTGGCCGACAAGATTTCTGAAACGCTCAGCTTCATGTCGGCCATAGGCATCAAGCCGGAAAGCCAGCCGGAAATCCGCCAGGTCGATTTCTTCACGTCGCACGAAGCTTTGCTGCTCAATTACGAGCAGGCCATGACGCGCGTCGATTCCACCTCCGGTGACTGGTACGACACGTCGGCCCACATGCTGTGGATAGGTGAGCGCACCCGTCAGCTTGACGGTGCCCACGTCAACTACATGAAGGGCATCAAGAATCCGATTGGCGTAAAGGCCGGTCCGACGCTGGAACCCGACGATCTGCTCCGCCTGATCGACACGCTCAATCCGGAAGCTATTCCTGGCCGCCTAACCCTGATCGGTCGCTTCGGTTCGGACAAGATCGCTGAGCGTCTGCCTAAGCTTATGGCGGCGACGCGTAAGCATGGCGTACCTGTCGTTTGGTCCATCGACCCGATGCACGGCAATGTCGTCAAGGCCGCCAATGGCTACAAGACGCGACCCTTCGATCGCATCCTGTCGGAAGTGCGTTCCTTCGTCGATATCGCCAATGCCGAGGGCGTCCATCCGGGTGGTATGCACCTGGAAATGACCGGGCAGAATGTGACCGAATGTACAGGAGGGGCTTTCGCGCTTAGCGAGGAAGACCTGCGTGACCGGTATCATACCCATTGCGATCCGCGCCTCAACGCCGACCAGGCGCTGGAGCTTAGTTTCCTGGTGGCCGAACGGCTGCACAGTTTGAAAATGGCGGCATCTAAGGCGGCTTAGAACGAAAAAAGGCCCGGGCGCATGTCCGGGCTTTTTTGCTATACGACGACGTTGATCGCCGTGCCGGTACCATTTGCCTTTTCCTGGCGTTGCCGCGCCTGTTCCTGAAGTTCCTGCATCATCTGTTTCTGGATGGCTGCGCGTTCTTCAGGCGATTTAGCCGCCAATTTTTCCTTGGTCAGGCCGTGGCTGTTAAGCCACGTATATTGCATCTTCTCCGCTGGCGACATCTTGAGGAATTTCATCAAACTGGCTTCGGCGCTGTCGGACGAAGACGGCGCGATCTGACTGAGCGGGTCGGTAGAGGTCTGGGACTTCGTGGCGGTGGATGTGCCGTAACTGGCGGGCAGGGCGTAGGACGAAGCGATCTGCATGTGTAAATCTCCGGAGGAGGAAGGGGCGGTTCTTCTGAACCTCAGGGATGGCGTATGCGTCGCAATAGGCGTGCCACACCACAACCCTAGGGCGGATAAGGCTTTGCACGTGTTATCGGCTTGTTGAGGGCAGTTTTTACACGGCAAGCGTGTCCGAAGCGGTCAAAAAATGCCGCCTTCATATCCCCGCCAAGCATTGAGCGTGATCACAAAGTCGGCTATTGAGCCCGGCATGAAGCGACTGATTGCACGAATTGAACCTCAAACGAGGGCGGCGTTTGCCGCCCTTTTTGCGCTGTCGTGGCCGGTCATCGCCTCACGCGTCGGCGTCATGCTCATGGCGCTGATGGACACCATAGTGGTTGGCCAGCACAGTTCGGCCGAATTGGGGTATCTCACCTTATCCCAATCCCTTTATTGGGTGCCTGCCTTGACATCCATGGGGCTGCTCATGGGCGTCCAGGTCAAGACTTCGCACTTTCTGGGCTCCGGCGATCTGCATCGGATCGGCGCGGTATTCCAACGCGGCATGGGTTATGCGTTGACTCTGGGCATCGGTTTTATGCTTGTCTTGCTGGTGGGCGGGGCGCCTTTCCTTGGCCTGATCGTCAAACCGGACATGGTCGAAGGCGCGCGCGTGCCATTGATCATATTCGCTTGCTCCATGCCGCTTTTCTTGCCCGGCGCGGTCGGCACGCAGTTTCTCGAAGCCCTCGGACGGACGCGTGATACTCTGATCGCCACCCTGATTGCCAATGCGCTTAATGTCGTGCTGCTGCTTCTGCTCGTGCCGGGGCGCGTCACGATATTCGGCATCCATTTCGAAGGGGCGATCGGGGCAGCGACGGCCACCCTGACGGCGCGCGCCCTGCAATCGATCGGCTTGCTCATCCATATCCTGCGCCTCAAGGAGACGCGCCCGTTCGACCTGATGGGGCGCCAGGCGCCAGACCATCACGGCGCGGTGGAACAACGCCATGTCGGTTACGCCACGGGTGCGGCCTATTTCATCGAAGTGGCGGCCTTCGCCGGCATGACCATGTTTGCCGGTCACATCGGTGAAATCGAGGTGGCCAGCTGGACCGTCGTACTCAACTACGCCAGCGTCGTCTTCATGGTGCCCATGGGACTGTCGGCAGGATGTTCGGTTCTGGTCGGTCGCGCCTTCGGGGCCGGGGACCTTGACGCCCTGGCGCGAACCGGCCGCGTCAGCTTCATATCCGCAGCCCTGTTCATGGCGGCCGTGGTTGTGTTCACGGCGCTACTTTCCGGCGTCATCGCGCGGTTCTACAGTCACGATGAGGCCCTGCTGCCGACCATTCAGGCGGGCCTTCTGTTGTCGTGCCTGTTCTTCATTCCCGATGGCCTGCAGGTCGTGGCGGCGCAGGCATTGCGGGCGCGCAAGGACGTGCTGGCGCCGACGATCATCCACTATGTCTCCTATGGCGCCATCATGTTGCCCTTGGGGTTCGTTTTTTGTCTGGCCCTTGGCTGGGGCGTGGCCGGGCTAATCTGGGCCGTCGTGGTCGCCTCGCTCATTTCGGGGACGTTCCAGACGGCGCGCTTTCTCTGGCTCGACAGACGGGCTGTTGTAAACTCGACAACCGCATAGAAGCGCTTTAAAAAATACAGCTTCATATGGATGATAAACCAAGTCACGGTGAGGACACGCAGGATGCTTGATGATCTACAGGGAAAATGCGTGCTGATTACCGGCGCCAGCACGGGCATAGGCGCCGCTGCGGCCAAGGGATTTGCGCGTCTGGGCGCCAAGGTGGTTGTCCATTACAATAGCAGCGAAGCCGAAGCGCAAAAGGTGGTCGATCTGATTTCGGCCGATGGCGGTGAGGCGCACCTGATGCAGGCCGATCTGATGACGCGTGAAAACGCGGGGCCACTGGTCGATGCCGCCGCGCGTAAACTGGGCGGTCTGGATATATTGGTCAACAATGCCGGATCGCTGATGACCCGGACCTTGTTTCTCGATTGGGATGCCGCCCTCTATGAGCGTGTCATGAACCTTAATGTGCGATCCGTCATCGAAGGCAGTCAGGCGGCGGTGCCGCACATGCAGGCGCGCGGCGGCGGGGCCATTGTCAACCTGGGCTCCATTGCGGGCAATAATGGAGGCGGACCGGGTTCGGGATTGTATGCCGGGGCCAAGGCCTTCGTGCACAATGTCACGCGTCATATGGCAAGCGATCTCGCCAAACTCAATATCCGGGTCAATGCCATTGCGCCGGGCGTTATTGCAACGCCGTTTCACGACCTCACGCCCCCTGAGCGCATGGAGGCCATGCGCAACACAATACCCATGCAGCGCATCGGGACACCGGAAGAGTGTGTTGGGGCCATCGTCTTCCTGGCGTCGAACAGCATGAGCGCCTATGTCACTGGCCAGATCGTGCACATCAACGGCGGACAATTGATGCCCGCCTGATCGCCTT
>NZ_AWGE01000028.1 GCF_000495815.1 Asticcacaulis sp. AC466
AATGAGCCGCATCAAGGTGAGGTTCAAAACGTTCTCGCCCTGCCGGCCGCCGTAGAAACACGACCGGCTGATCGAGACCAACTGGCATTGGCGTTTCACCGACAGGGTCGGATGTTTCGGATCGATCATCTCTCGCCTCCGCCCGGCACTAAGCGACCGGAGGCTTTGCGCAAAAAATCTCGCTCCACCAATAACTGGCCGATCTTCGCGTGAAGCTTTTCGACCTCGGATTCCCGATCTGCCTGAGCCTGCTCGGCCTTGCCCGAAAACGCCGACGCCATATTCTCAATGGCCTGCCGTTTCCAGCTATTGATCAGCGTCTGGTGAACGCCGTGCTTGGCTGCCAGTTGCGCCAAGGTCATCTCGCCTTTGATCGCTTCCAGCGCCACCTTCGCTTTAAAATCACCCGAATACTTCGTGCGTTTGCCTGTCATATGTCTCATCCTTTACAGAGAACGACACAAGCTTAGCACCTTGTCCGATTTTCCGGGACCACCTCACTACTGCCGGTTTGACGGACACCAAGAAAAGGGTGTTCATCGAACTGGAGGTTCATATGGAAAAGAGAAAGTTCAGCCGCGAGTTTAAGATCGAGGCTGTCAGATTGGTCACAGATCGCGGCGTCTCGGTCACGCTGGCATCCCGCGATTTGGATGTCCATGCGGCGGTTCTTCGCAAGTGGTGAAGGCATTTCAGCCGATCCGACAGAAGCCTTCCCCGGCAAGGGACAAATGACGCCGGAACAGCTTGAGATTGATCGCTTGCGCAAGGAGGTAGCAAAACTCAAAGCTGAGCGTGACATATTAAAAAAAGCCGCAGCCTACTTCGCGAGTGACGAACGAAAGGCTGCTTTTCATGCCGCAGTCTTGATTATAGTATCAAGAAGTCCTTTTGCCTTCGTACGCAAATCCAGAAGGGGCAGCAAATCTTTTGTATAGCTCCTATCGTGGCGATAGGAGGCAGTCGCGAAGTAACGCTTCAAAAACGCGACCATACGGAGAGTGTCTGTTTCTCCCGATAAGGCAAAACCGAACCGTCGCGTCCACTCGTGAGAGCCACCACATGCTGTAAAGCTCGCGGTAGGTAAATTCAGTAACAAGGCCTCCGGGACAACCAACGGGTTAGGGTCTTCGCGCGAGGTCAGAAAAAAGAAGTCAGATCGGGCGATGAAAGCATAGGGGTTTGCGGTTGTATTTGTCCAATAGAGGTTGTCTAAGGGAGCGCCTTCATTGAGGGCTAGTGCGGTGTTGGCGTTTATCGCTGCCTTGTCATCCCACGGGCCGACCCATAAGAAATCAATCTCGGGCATAAGTTTAGCCGCTGTGTAAAAGATGTCCGAGCCTTTTCTAAGACACGCCAATCCGCACATCGCGACAATCTTCTTGTCAAAGCCTAAGGCCTGGCCGTCGTGCCGCTTGGGCAAAAACGGCATATCCATCGCGGCACTCTGTCTTACGGCGTCAATGTCTACGCAAACACTAAAGTTTTCGGATTTCGATACGTCCAGTCTAAAAATATCGATGGCGTCCTTTAAGCATTCTTCAGAGGCAGCAACGATATAGTCCGCCCGGTGGATGTCCTCGGGCCTAAAAATGCGGCGTCGCAAGAGAGACATGATCTCCTTGCTCATTTCGTGAGTGTGCAAAACCACTCGAGTATTTGTCTCTACAGCCGCTAGAACCCAGTCGGCAGCGGCAATTGAGTTCACATAAATAAGATCGGGCTTTTTCGTCTTGATAAGTTCGACGGCAGAATCCACTCTGTCATTAACTGGGCTGTCTTTAATCTCGTGACTTGTGTCGGTAATAATCACATCTTTGATTTTCGACCTGTCGATCTGTTCGCTCAGCGGACCCGCCTTCTTCGAAACCAAAGTGACGTTGTGCGTTTCTGCGAACACAGTTGCGATTTGCAGTCCCAATTTAGGGGCGCCTGTAAGACTCAGATCGTGAAGCACGAAAAGTATTTTCATTTTACACCCTATCGCCAAAGGAACTCGTAGCCGAGTTCTTTCATAATATTGCCATATAGGCGCTCGATAGAATGTGCCATTTGACCGTCCATGTGGAAGCTTAACGACTTCGCGTCGCAGTCTTCAAAATCATAATCTTTTAAAGGCATATAAATAGCCTTCATAATTTCAGAGCGCACAATCATCATCGTGCCTGATACGTACTCACAATCGCGATTTTCTTCAGAAATATTGTAGAAATCCATCGCGTCTTCATAGGTTTTCGAATTGCTGGCTACGTCAGTGTTGCGCCACTTTGCCGAACCTATGATGCCAATCTTAGGGTCCTCAATCATGGCGGCAATGTTCTGCCTTACTATGTCTTCTGATCCCAATATTGCGCTTAGAAGGTCACTTTTCCAAGTGGTAACGATGGTGTCGGCGACATGGGGGCTTTTTTTGGCATGAAGAATAGCAAAAGAAAGATACTGATCGAATTTAGTCGAGTCCATCAACCGCCAGAAACCGCCGATATCGCGTCCCTTGTTGGCAGATATATATATGCGCGCATCGGGCTTAAAAGCTCGAATTTCACTGATTATTGTTGTGTTCCAGGTCGTGTCCACCAAGTTGATGTAGAGATCAAACGGAAGGGTAATGTTTTTGAGGTAACCCGACAACTCATCCCACATGTCCGTGTAATACATATGCATAATGACACACAGAGGCGTTCTCTCCCCCATATGTTGCAGGCTACTCTCTGAGAATACGCGTTCTGTAGGCTTGTAGTCTCCGAAGAGATCCGACAAGTTATACGGACGGCCTTCAGCAACGCCATGCTTCAAATAATGTCGCATAAGTTCCAGGGGACGATTTTGGTAGAGCTCAGCCAAATCCAGATGTATTGCGGCGTATTCGGCAGGATTAAAATCGATTGGTATTTCGTGCGGATAGCAGTCGAGGAAATTGAATAAGTCTACGGCTGTGCCGATGCGGTTTTCATATTTCGCGTGATGATCAAAGTGGTGGCGCAAGTCCGCCTCAGGCAAATGCGCCAGGTCACCGTTCATGCCGACATAGATGAGAGCGTCAAACTCTTTGGCCTCAGGCGTATCTAAATCATAGAAGAACAGCCTTTCAATGAGAGGCGAAATGGCTACTCGCGAAGGGTCAACGGGCGTAATACCAATCTTGCGACCCACTTCGAAATAATGCGTTATCAGATCGGGAGCGTCTGCTGCCTCCGGCAGCGCACGAATATACCACTCATTGTCAAAGAGCCTGTGGGTTGGTAGATGTTCTTTAGCGCCGATCGTTAAAAAGTGCTCAATGGCATCGTCTTGCCTTGTTAACTTGTTCTTGGTCTTATAATATTCACAGTCGAACAGTGGGCTCGGGTGTAAATTTTTAGTTCTATCGCTGGTGTAAAATAGGCGAGCAACCTCTAGGCGATTGTTGCTGGTAATGTTTAATTGCTTGCACACATAGTGGGGATCGAACATGTGTGAATTGGCTAATACTTCTGCTTTTTCAATAGCTTCGTTATGATTTTTGCTGTGGCTTGCTAACAGCTTAGCTTTGCGGGCCGCCATGATGAAGGCGCTGACCACTTTGCGCAGCCAGGCGGTCGCCTTCCAGGTACGCGAATTTAGGATGGCATAGTTTTGGGCAGCGACCGTATCGTATCGTGCGCTAATGTTGCTGCATTTCGAGTTGGCCGCACGCAACTCCGACTTGTAGCTATTCAAGGTGAGGGCTTGCTGATCGAAATTTTGTTTCAATCGGGCAATGGTTGCATCCTGTTCCTGGACTTTGCGCAGTAAATCGTTGATGTCCACAGACGATGTCTGCTTTGCTTCTGCGAGAGAACTTTGACTCTTTGGCTTGGTCGTGGATGCACGCTTTAACTGCGTAGCTTTGTCCGCAACCATATTTTCGTTGTGAAGATTGGTTGACGTAACCTTCACGGCAGAGCTTCTGGCAGGACTGGCTTTTGCTCGCTCAGCCCTTTCAGAGGCAGACGTCTTGTTTGGCGTGCTTTTGGAGTTCGACATTCTAGATTACTGTGCGGTCTTGAGCTTAAGGATTGTGAATGGAACGCCTGTTCTCAGAGGCAATACGAGACAAGGGAAGACCTCATTCGCCTTGATAGACAGTCTTCGAAAGTTCGACGTCAGCGCGCGCGCGGATCAACGCCGCAATTTCGGGATCGCCCTGCTGATTTTCGCGCGCAGCAAACAAAGCCCGCCCCCTGGGATCGGTACCCTTTGGCGGTTCGCACAGATAGTAGATTGCAAGACTTTTACGACATACACCCTCAGGCTGCGCCAGGGGGCGAGACATGCCGTGCCAGGAGTTTTGGGTGGTGTCGAAAATAACGGCTCGGTTGAATTTCGGCTCAATTTCGAGCGCTAGTTCGCCGGGCTGATTGTTTTGGCCATCATGCTTCCAAAGGCCAAGATGCCCACCGTATTCAGGCTTCATCTCCTCGCCAAGATAAATGATGATATTGACTTTCCGTTGCAGGCCAAGCTTTGGATGGATTGAGTAGTCAAGGTGCGGATTAAGATTACCACCCACGCCGTGAATGTGCCATCCGCCACCATTCAGCCCTTTATCTTCGTAAAGAGGCAGACCGGTCAGAGCGCTTACGAGCTGAACTGTAGACTGTGAATTGAGCTCAGTGAAGGCCTTGTATGTCTTTGACGGGAACTCATTCCAATTGTTCAGCGCCTTCTTATTCTCGATGCTGTTTTTGTAAAAATACCAGCTCGGCGAGTCATAGGGCGGAAATTCGGCAGACAAGTCCCTTGCAGCAGATTCCGTAAAAAAATCGTCTACAACAAGGTGATTAAAAGGCATAGCGTTTCTGAAGGACGCAACATTCTGGAGAATAAAATCTCTGGCTTTGAGGCTTATGTTCCCCGTGTCAATGTCAGTTTGTTCTACAAGCTCTACGCCACCCATCGATCCGATCCTTAGGTAAATATGTCGATATTTTATGGTTAGCCTTGCAACCCGCCCGAGGCAATAGCCAGGCTGGGATTAATTAGCTTTTTACCCCACTCCAACCGTGATTGAACCCTTTAGCGACGAAATGTCTCAGTCGAGATATTGTTGGTCCTTACTTCAGGGGCGTTTGCTCCTTAATGTTCCCCATATGGCATATTGCGTGGGAGAACCCAGCCGGTACATATCAAGTATGTGGTCGGTGTTTTTCGCGTGTTGCTCAAGTTCCTTATACTTTTCTAACGTCTGCATGAGGCGGCCATTGACCTCGGCGAGTGTGTCATGAAAGCCTTGTTTCAAGGTGGTGATTTCGACGATATGCTGTTTCGTTAACTCACCAATTTCTTCGGCAAGTTTCGCAAGTTCACCTGTGTGTTGTTTTGTCAACTGATCGATTTCGTCCGCTAGTTTCTCCTTTTCGGCGGCTTTTTGTCTGGCCAGGTCTTCAATGTCTGCAGCGAGTTTGGCACTTTCGGCTTGAGCGACCGCGACGTTTTGGTCAGCCTGTCGGATCCTTTCTGCGGCAAGGTCGTTTTCGGCCGCAAGCGTCTCATTAAGTAAAACGAGCTGACTTTCCAGCGTCGAACGCTGGGTATGAAGATCTTGAATGCGCGCGTCATGCTCGCCATCTGATTCTGCCAGGCTCCTTTTCAGGACCTCTATCTCTTCGGAAAGGGTTGCCTTTTGTACGGCATATTGCTTCTGCTCTTCAAATAGGCGGTCGGCCTCTTCGCGTAAATTTTGGTTTGTTCGCCTAAGTTCATCGCGCTCCTCGTGCCCGATCTGAATTATTGAATTCAAATAATCTTCACGATACTTCCACGAATTCTTGCTGTAGGACCCGTCCAAAAACGCGCGAAATTCATCTATGTTATTGACAAATTTCTGATCTTTTTTTGGAACATAATTTTTATACCGCTTTATCACTTCGGTAATATCGCTGGTAAATAAGCGTGTTGGTGTAGTGGGTTTAGTGCCGTAAAGATACCGATCATAGAGCTGGACCATGAGCGCCCGACCGCGCGCGAGGCGTTCTTCAAGTCCTGTGCGAGTGACCGCGAGGCTCAGCTGCGTTTCGATATCATCTAATGTGTGAACTTCATACGCCACAGAGCGCCCCGTCAGAAAGGAGTTTGCTAGTGTGACGAGCGGCTTTTCTTGCAGGATCGTGTGGAACTGTGAGCCCGACGACAAGTTTATAACGACGTCAGCATAGTCTATGAGTTGCGTCAGCTTCACATCTGAGGCGTTGATTATGGTTAAATCATCAGCTTCAATTTCGAACTTTGTCGCGGGATGGGGTTTGTATATCAGTGTGCAATCTGGATATACGCGTTTCAGGCAAACGCATACCTCTTCGAGGGCCTCTTTCGAGCTTTCAAAGGCAGGGCTGTTTTTTTCGCCAAGAGCGTGGTGATGGAAGCTTAGCCCACTCCCTCTATCGTTACTGCCAATATATAGAAAAACAGGGCCGTTCAAATTTGCAAACTGGTGCAGCCTGTCTTCTGAAATGAGTATGTTATTCTGCTGGTAGCGATCAGATTCCTTGATGGAATAATAGGTCTTGATACGCTCCCAGTCTTTTTTGGGGTATGCGAGATCTTTGGCTTTTAGTACGAGATCTGGCGCATATGTCGAAGGGCTCAGAGCGGTTTGCCCGGACGCGCTAAGCATAACGGTGTCTTCTAGGTAGCCACGCTCAATAATATACGCAGGAATCTGGCGTATTTGAGCCATTCTCAGCATCACGCGAGAGACAGGAGCGGTCACGCCCCAGGGCAAGACAGCTACGGGCGACAATATCTCAAAAATGGTTTGCCAGAAAGCGACGGCACGTTGCAGAAAATAGTTAAACTCCAAGCCTTGAGCCGATGGCCCCCACTGCTGGTCTATGGCTGCGAATTCCGCGTCAGCATCGATCGACATAGGTAGTTTGCTTGCGGCGTAAAAATTGTAATAATCTCGTCCCTGCTCTGACAGCAAGAACGGTAAGACAACGGCGTGAAAGCCCGGATAATCGGGAGGCTCGGTCCAATTGCCGACCACAATAAGTTCGATTCCGTCCTCAAGAAGCTGAATGCCTATCTCTGAGAAAATCTTATATATTTCATCGTGTTGCTCTAGGTAACAACACGTAATGGCAAATGATGTCATGGTATAACCTTCCGCTGAGATCTGCCAGTTCAAGAAAAATTTTGAATCTCTGAAGACAATTTTTTCTTTAATAAAATATCGGCAATTTTGAACTCGATATCTGTATCTATATCAATAGCTTCCGCTTCAGGTATGTCAAAGTAGTCTATTTGACCTCTATACAAAAAAGAGCCGTGGAGATCGTAATTTTGGAGTGCCTGCTTAACGTCGAAGGCGCAGATAACGAAATCGATTATTTTGACCGGTTCGAGGTCTTGTGTCCTCGGACTCTTCTTTCCCAATTCGAAATTCAGGGGTTGCCCTTTAAAAAGCGCATGTCGCTTTATCGACGAACAGCTGAACATCGCACTGGGCGAGGTAGATTTGAATTGCTCTACGAAAGCCGCCACTGTCTGGTGTCTAAGCATGGGGGCTGTGGGGTTGACGAGGACAACGATATCGCAAGGGTTCTGTCGAACAAAATCGATAACGATATCGTCGGTTTTGACGTGGGATTCAGCTAAGCTCGCATCACGCTTATATACGTCTATTCCCTTCGAGCGTCCGACTTCAGCAATTTCCTCGGCCTCGGTGTTCAAGCAAAACCAGTCAACATTTTCAACCTTCAGCATCTCCTCGCAGGCGTAGCTAACCAGAGGAGCGCCATTTAGGAGTTTGAGGTTTTTCTGCTTGAGGCGCTCACTCCCCAATCTCGCTGGAATATACCCAAAGATTTTCATAAAGACTCCCAGCTGCCAGTGAACCCACTAAAAACTAGTGTTCGAGATGGTTCACGGTTTGATTTTGCTCATCTGTCGCATGCGAGACTTGCATCCCAATCAGAAGTCGCTTTCTTATATTTTTAATATGTGGAAAGACATTTGCTCAAATATTTTCCGTAATCACTTTTGCCGAGTTTAGCTGCCACCATTGCTAGCTGCTCATCGGTGATAAAGCCTCTTCGCCATGCGATTTCCTCTGGGCACGCTATTTTAAAGCCCTGCCGCTTTTCTAATACACGAACAAATTCGGCCGCATCGAGAAGGCTGTCAGGCGTGCCGGTATCAAGCCACGCGTAGCCGCGGCCAATGGGTTTGACGCTCAGCTCGCCTTGTTGCAGATAGACACGGTTCACATCGGTAATTTCATACTCGCCTCTCTCGGAGGGTTTGAGATTGGCCGCAATGTCAACCACTTGGTGATCGTAGAAATAAAGGCCGGTAATTGCCCAATTTGAGCGCGGTTTTGTCGGCTTTTCTTCAACCGATAAGGCCTTGAAGTTTTTATCAAACTCTACGACGCCATATCTTTCGGGGTCAGATACTTGATAGGCGAATACGCTGGCGCCTGATGTAATTGACGCCGATTCTTCAAGGAAGCTGGATAGTGATGAACCGTAATAAATGTTGTCACCGAGGATCAGGCACGAAGGCGACCCGGCCACGAAGTCAGCACCTATAATATAGGCCTGTGCTAGCCCGTCTGGGCTTGGCTGTTCGGCATAGTTCAGCTTAATACCCCACTGCTCACCCGTACCGAGCAGTTTCTGAAACAAAGGCAAGTCGTGGGGAGTCGAGATTATGAGAACATCACGTATCCCAGCCATCATAAGGGTCGATAGGGGATAATAGATCATCGGCTTATCGTAGACAGGCATCATCTGCTTAGAGACACCAATTGTCATGGGATGCAGACGCGTACCGCTGCCACCGGCAAGAATGATACCCTTCATCAGGATGGGTCCTTAATTGGAACGTTGATTAAATTATCCAGGCAATCGGCAAGCGATATTTCCCACGGATCGAGCTGCAGGCCATAGATGGCGTTGAGTTTGTCACCATTAAGGCGGGAGTTTGTGGGGCGTGAGGCCGGTGTTGGATACTCTGCCGTGGTGATGGGGTTCACTTGCACATCCTTGCGGCCACGCTGGACGGCGCCGGCGAAAATCGCGGAGGCGAAGGCTGCCCATGTCGTTGCACCCTGTCCCGTCAGATGAAATGTGCCGCGGATGGTGGGGTCGAGGTCGATGGCGACCTGCTGCGCAATGGCCAACAGGGCCCGCGCAATCTCAGGCGCATAGGTCGGGCAGCCATGTTGATCCGCGACAACGCTCAGCGCGTCGCGCGTCTCTCCAAGGCGCAACATGGTTTTGACGAAATTATTGCCATAGGGTGAATAGACCCAGGCCGTGCGCAGAATGACATGATTGTCGGTTTGTGCAGCGATCTGCTGCTCACCCGACAGCTTGGTCTTGCCATAAACGCTGACCGGAGCTGGCGCGTCGTTCTCGTCGTAAACGCCGTCCTTGTCGCCAGCGAATACATAGTCTGTCGACAGGTGGAGGATAGGGATGTTCAGGTTTTTGGCGAGCCGCGCCAGCTCGCCGGCGGCGTCGCCATTGATTGCCTGCGCAAGCTCGGGTTCTGCTTCCGCCTTATCGACGGCCGTATAGGCGGCAGAAGAGATAATAACATCCGGACGGGCAGCGCGGACCGCGTCCTCGATTGTATCTGTCTGAGCGAGGTCGACTTCAGGTCGGCCGATGCGGATAATCTCTAGCCCTAGCTGATCGCCCAGGACCTGTAGGGCCGTATCGACCTGACCGTTCTTTCCGGTTACCAGAATGCGCATCGTCTAGGCTTTCAAAACGCCGAGGCGCTCACCGGTATAGACTTCGCCGCGCAAGGGACGCCACCAGATTTCATTATCGAGATACCAGCGCACCGTCTTTTCAATACCGCTGTCGAAGTTTTCCAACGCCTTCCAGCCCAGTTCATCTTCCAGCTTGGTGGCGTCGATGGCGTAACGATGATCGTGACCGGGACGATCGGTAACATAGGTAATCAGCTTGTCATGCGGGGCGTTTTGCGGACGCAACTGGTCCATGATGGCACAGATCCGCTTCACTACGTCGATATTCTTACGCTCGTTACGGCCTCCCACATTGTAGGTTTCACCCACGCGACCCTTTGCGCAGATCAGATGCAGGGCGCGGGCATGATCCTCGACATAGAGCCAGTCGCGAATATTGGAGCCATCGCCGTAAACGGTCAGGGCCTTGCCTTCCATGGCGTTGATGATGTTGAGCGGGATCAGCTTTTCGGGGAAATGATACGGGCCGTAATTGTTGGAGCAGTTGGATACCACAATCGGCAGGCCGTAGGTGCGGTGCCAGGCCTTGGCCAAATGGTCCGAAGCCGCCTTGGACGCCGAATAGGGCGATGACGGGTCGTAGGGCGTGGTTTCTTCAAACAACCCGGTTTCACCCAGTGAACCATAGACCTCATCGGTCGAGACATGAAGAAAGCGGAATCTGGCCTTCGCCTCGCCTTCAAGCGAATTCCAGTAATGACGCGCCCCTTCCAGCATCGAGAAGGTGCCCATCACGTTGGTTTCGACGAAATCCTTCGCGCCGGTAATCGAGCGGTCGACATGGCTCTCGGCCGCCAGATGCATGATGTGGTCTGGTTTGAAGCCTGCGATAATCTCACTGATCTTCGCGCGATCGCAGATATCAGCCTGTATGAAGTGATAGTTGTTGGCGCCGTCAATCGGCCCTAACGATTCAAGGTTGCCAGCATAGGTTAGCTTGTCGACGTTTAGAACGTCTGCACCGACCTCGCCAACCAGATAGCGCACCAGAGCCGAGCCAATAAAACCGGCACCACCGGTAACCAGAATACGCATTAATAAATCATCCCTCAAAAAACTGGTGCCTAAGCAGGCCGATTGCCCCCGCAGTCTTAACCTACCAAGCCCCCCCAACTGGCGTCAATAAATCACCCAGTATATGGCCTAACGCAAAGACGCAAGTTTAGGCTGCACCTTATCTTTGTCCGAAAGAACGGCTTTTGAAATGTCGATGGGCCAATCGATCCCGATTTCGGGATCATCGAAGGCGATACCGGCATCATGTGGATGCGAATAAGGGTTCGTGACCTTGTAGAAGACAACCGTGTCAGGCTCTAGCGTACAGAAGCCATGCGCAAAACCTTCCGGTACCCATAACTGTTCGCCTTTTTCGGCCGTAAGGGTGGCGCCGATCCACTGTCCGAAGGTATCCGATCCTGGGCGGATGTCGACGGCGACGTCGAATATGGCTCCCTTCAGACACCGGACAAGTTTGCCCTGCGCGACCGGTGCAGTCTGATAATGTAAGCCGCGAATCGTGCCGACTTGGGCCGAAAGCGACTGATTATCTTGGACGAAGGTTACGTCTTCAATGTGTTCGCGAAACCAGGCATCCTTGAAGGCCTCCATGAAATAGCCACGCGTATCACCAATTAACTTAGGTTGAATAAGCGCGGGCCCGGAGACGGCAAATCTTTCAAACTGCATAGAAGGTCCTGTATTGAAATCTATGCGTATTAGAAAGATAAGGGATTCCGAGTCAATCGTCGGCAGATAATTCAAGTTGAAGGTTGGGGACAGCTGTATAATTCGTCGCATAACCCGTAGCCGGCCGCGCGACTTTCAACTTGGTTGGGGCGCCTTAGATCATGTAGTCAGAACCGTCGCCAAGGAGGCCGTGCTCAATCATATAGGTCACAACCTTTTCTGCTAACTGCTCAGGGGCTTGGGTTGCGGTATTGAGAGTCAGCTGTTGACTCTCCGGAGCCTCATAAGGACTGTCGATGCCCGTGAAGTGCTTTATTTCTCCCGCGCGGGCTTTGGCATAGAGGCCTTTGACATCGCGTTGTTCGGCTACAGCAAGCGGCGTCGAGACATAGATCTCGATAAATTCACCGTCGGCCAACATCTCGCGGGCCATTTGGCGTTCGGCACGGAATGGCGAGATGAACGAAACCAGCGTAATCAAGCCGGCATCGACCATCAGTTTCGACACCTCCGCAACGCGGCGGATGTTTTCGACACGGTCAGCGTCGGTGAAGCCCAGATCCTTATTCAGACCGTGGCGGACGTTGTCGCCATCGAGCAGATACGTATGGTGGCCGAGGCTGAGCAGCTTCTTTTCGACCAAATTCGCAATAGTTGATTTTCCTGCGCCGGACAGGCCGGTGAACCACAGCACGGCAGGCTTTTGGTTCTTTGCGGCGGCGCGTGTGGCTTTGTTGACGTCGAGTGCCTGCCAATGAACGTTGGTTGCGCGGCGAAGGCCGTGATCGATCATGCCGGCGCCAAGCGTCAGGTTTGTGACGCGATCGATAACGATAAAGGCGCCCATGGCGTGATTGTCGGCATAGGTGTCAAACGCGACCGGCTCCTGAAGGGCGACGTTGACGACGGCGACTTCGTTGAGCTTCAATGTCTTGGCGGCCAAATTGGCGAAGGTGTTGACGTCCGTCTTATGCTTGATCTCGGTCACGGACGCTGAAACCGTTTTGGCGCCGATCTTGATCAGTAGGGTGCGACCAGGAATCAATTCCTGATCGCTCATCCAAATGAGGTGGGCCTGGAATTGGTCGGAAAGCTCTGGTCGTGCCTCTTTGCCGGTCAGCACATCTCCGCGCGAGATGTCGATCTCGTCCGCCAGGGTCAAGGTCACGGCTTGGCCCGCACCGGCGACGGGCAGTTCCCCGTCATAGGTTACGATGGATTTGAGCGTCGATGATTTGCCGGAATTGGCAACGATGATTTCGTCACCCGGACGAATTGTGCCTGAGGCAATAGTGCCGGAGAAGCCGCGGAAGTTCAGGTCAGGGCGATTGACCCACTGGACCTGTAAACGGAAAGGTTTGTCGCTCAGGTCTTGGTCGATCTGGACGGTTTCTAGATGCTCAACCAGGGTGGGGCCGTCATACCATGCCATTTTCTCGCTTCGGCTCAGGACGTTGTCGCCATAGCGCGCCGACATGGGAATTGCCTGAAGGGTTTCAAATCCGAAATCGGCCGCGAACGCCTTATAGTCCGCTACAATCTTGTCGAATACAGCCTGGCTGTAGTCCATCAGGTCGATCTTGTTGACGGCGAGAACCACGTGTTTGATCCCGAGCAACGACACGATAAAGGAGTGCCGGCGCGTTTGTGTCAAAATGCCCTTGCGCGCATCGATCAGAATGACGGCGAGATCCGAGTTGGAGGCGCCGGTCGCCATGTTGCGGGTATATTGTTCGTGACCAGGCGTGTCGGCAACGATGAATTTGCGTTTATCGGTTGTGAAGAAACGATAGGCCACGTCAATGGTAATGCCCTGTTCGCGCTCGGCCTGAAGGCCGTCGACAAGCAAGGCCAAGTCGATGTCGTCACCGACCGTGCCGTGCTTCTTCGAATCCTTTTCAATGCTCGCCAACTGATCTTCGAAAATTAGCTTGGTGTCGTAGAGCAGACGACCGATCAGGGTCGATTTGCCGTCGTCGACGCTGCCGCAGGTCAGGAAACGCAGCAGGCTTTTTTGTTCATGGCTGGCCAGGTAATCGATAAGCGCCTGGGTTTCCATTTTTTCCGCAACAATCGCGTTCATCAGAAATACCCCTCACGCTTCTTCTTTTCCATCGATCCGGCTTCATCATGATCGATCATGCGGCCGGCCCTTTCGGACGTGCGCGCCACGAGCATTTCGGCGACGATTTCTTCCAGCGTATCCGCTTCGGATTCGACGGCGGCGGTGAGCGGATAGTCGCCCAGCGTGCGGAAACGGACCGATTTCATCTCGGGCACTTCGCCGGGCAGGAGCGGCAGGCGCTCGTCGTCGACCATGATTAACTGACCGCCACGTTCGACGACCGGACGTTTCTTGGCGAAATAGAGCGGCACGATGGGAATGTTTTCCATCAGAATATATTGCCAGATATCCAACTCGGTCCAGTTCGATATCGGAAAGACGCGGATGCTTTCGCCGGGTTTGACGCGCGCGTTATACAGGTTCCACAATTCTGGTCGCTGGTTTTTGGGGTCCCAGCCATGATTTTGTGTCCGGAAGGAAAAGATGCGTTCCTTAGCGCGGCTCTTTTCTTCGTCCCGGCGGGCGCCACCAAAAGCCGCATCGAAGCCATGTTCGGTCAAGGCCTGCTTCAGCGCGTCCGTCTTCATGATGTTGGTGAAGACGTTGGAACCATGATCGAACGGATTTATGTTGTTGGCCACGCCTTCCTGATTGGTATGGCTGATCAGATTGAGGCCCAGGCGTGCCGCCGTATCGTCGCGGAACTTGATCATCTCGCGGAATTTCCATGTCGTATTGACATGCATGAACGGGAAGGGCGGCTTGGACGGGTAAAAGGCTTTGATGGCCAGGTGCAGCATGACCGACGAATCCTTGCCGATCGAATAGAGCATGACCGGGTTTTTGAACTCGGCGGCGACCTCACGCATGATGAAGATCGACTCGGCTTCCAGCCGTTTCAGGTGGGTCATGCGTTCGGGTGTGATCGTCATACAGGAAACCTCAATTCGGACGCACCTTCTAGCTACACCGCCCTCCCGTCACAAACGTTTAAGCGTCGTGGAATAGTTCAGCAATCCTAATCTATGATCCAACGCTGACGTGTCCGAAGGCCACGAAATGTGGATTGGCATAGTCTCCGTCGGTATTCTGGAATCGCTTGCCGTAGGTGAGGGGCTGTCCATCGAGTGTTTCCACGCGCCCGCCGGCCGCGCGCAGGACTGCATCGCCTGCCGCCGTATCCCATTCCATTGTTCGGCCCATGCGCGGGTAAATGTCGGCTGAGCCTTCGGCGATCAAGCAGAACTTAAGCGATGACCCGGCCGCCACGAAATCGGCGACATCGTACGTCTTCAGATATTCCTGCGTCTCTGCACCGCCATGTGAACGGGAACCGACCGCGATAAGGCCGCCTTCGGGTTTGCGAACCCGAATGGGACGCGCTTCACCCAAAACGCCATCAATGACCTCTGCCATAAACGCGCCCGTACCGACACTGCCCCAGTAGATTTTCCCAAGCGCCGGGGCATAAACGGCACCTAAAACGGGTCTGCCATCTTCGATCAAGGCAATATTGACGGTGAACTCACCGTTCTTCGATATGAACTCCTTGGTCCCGTCGAGCGGATCGACCAGGAAAAACCGTCCGGCAGTTGTCGGAAAGCGACCGGCGGCGGCTTCCTCTTCGGCGATGATGGGGATACCGGGTGCCAGATGCTTCAGACCCTCAAGGATTATGGTCTCGGCTTTTTGATCGGCTTCCGTGACCGGGGAGGCATCGCCTTTGGTGATGACGGTAAAATCGGTGGCGTAGATGCGCATAATCTCTGCGCCGGCAGCCAGCATGATGGGGTTCAGGTCCAAAGGTGCCTCCTGTTATGGCGGTCTTCATAGCGCGCTTGTGCGTGAGCGCAACTGTTTCACTTGTCACTTTCGTAAAACTGTAGTGAAGTCACGAGAAATTGGGGACATTATCATGCGCGTTCGAACGCTCGCCGTTGCCTTGACGTCTGTGATCTTGCTGAGCGCCTGTCAGAAATCGGTCGTTCGATCTGACGGTTATAGCATAGCCATGGCTGACCTCACAGGCGGAGTGTCTGTGAGCGACATGCAGGCGCATATGGCGGCGGGCAAATATACGTCCGCCGATTTGACCCAGGCGGCGCTGGACCAGATCAAAGCCAAGGACGGCGACCTCCATTCGATCATCTCAGTCAATCCTGACGCGCTCACTCAGGCGAAGGCGTCGGATGCGGCGCGTAAAGCGGGCAAAGCCCTAGGCCCTTTGATGGGGATTCCGGTCCTTATAAAAGACAATATAGAGACGGCCGATCCTATCGCGACGACGGCCGGCTCGCTTGCCTTGAAGGATAATATCACCCATCGTGATGCGCCGGTGGTTGCCAATCTCCGCAATGGCGGCGCGATCATCCTAGCCAAGACCAACCTGTCCGAATGGGCCAATATCCGCTCTTCACGTGCGGTCAGTGGCTGGAGCGCCACGGGCGGGCTGACGGCGAATGCGCATGATCACGCCCGTACGGCTTGCGGTTCGTCTTCTGGTTCGGGCGCCGCTGTCGCGGCGCGCCTGGCGCCCCTGGCGGTGGGAACGGAAACCGATGGCAGCGTGACCTGCCCATCGTCGATGGAAGGCCTGGTCGGGTTGAAGCCAACGGTTGGGCTGGTGTCGCGGACCTATGTTGTGCCGATTTCCCATAGCCAGGATACACCTGGGCCCATGGGCCACTCCGTTGCCGATGTGGCAGCGATGCTCGGCGTCATGGCTGGGCGCGACCCCGCGGATACCGCCACCGGCGAAGCGGATGCTCATAAGTTGGATTACACAGCCAAGTTGGCGGGTTTCAGCCTGAAAGGCGTACGCATCGGCATTCTGCGCGACCAAGTCGGCAAGGACGTCAAGACAACAGCTGTCTTCGAGGCGGCGCTAAAGTCGTTAGCGGGCGCTGGCGCGGTCTTGGTCGACATCAAGGACAGTTCCGTTTCAGACATCGGCGACGATGAAATGAACATCATGATGTACGAGCTGAAGGCCGATCTGAATACCTATCTCGCCTCTACACCGGCGACGGTCAAGACCCAAACCCTGGCTGACATTATCGCATTCAATACCGCGAACGCGGCACAGGAAATGCCCTATTTTGGACAGGAGTTGTTTGAGCGCGCGCAGTTGACGACCGGGTTGAATGATCCCGTCTATCTCAAGGCCGTTGGCGCCAAGGCCAGGGCAGCGGCCCGGTTGGATGATCTTTTGAAAGCCAACTCTGTCTCCGTTCTGGTTGCGCCCACCTATGGTCCCGCCTGGATGTCGGACACGGTCAACGGCGATCAATATAACGGTCCGTCGGCCACTCAGCTTCCGGCCGTTTCCGGCTATCCGCACCTCACGGTGCCGATGGGCACGGTTCAGGGACTGCCGGTTGGGCTGTCTTTTATCGGCCCGAAGTGGAGCGAGGCGCGACTTCTGCAGGTGGGCTATGCCTATGAGCGCGCACGAACTGCCAAGAAGTGACGCGTCAGCGCGCGTGTACGGCGCTAAATCTCGTCTCGGGCAATTGTATGTCGGTGGCGGTTGACAGGCGGTCCGAGGCTTCGCCCAGGCTAAGATGATAGGTGCCGGCCTTTATAACCCAGCTATTGGTGGCTTCGTCGTAGGTCGCCAGCAGACGCGGATCGATCTTGACCTCAACGGTCTTGGAGGCGCCTGGTTCCAGCTTGACCTTGGCAAACCCGCCCAGCCGTTTGGGCGCTTCCCAGCCGGCCGCAGGTTCGGCCGACACATAGACCTGGGCGGCCGTGGCGCCCGAGACCTTACCGGTGTTTTTCACCGAGAAGTTCACCTTTACGTCCGAGCCGGCTAACTCGGCTTTCAGGTTTGTCAGGTTGAACTGCGTATAGCTGAGGCCGTGACCAAAGGCGAAAAGCGGCTTGAAGCCTTTGACGTCATACCATTTGTAGCCTATGGCCGCGCCTTCGTCATAGCTGATCGACACCTTGATGCCGTCAGGCTTATGAAAGCCGGGTATCTCTGCGTGGGCCAGTTGGGCGTTAGATGCCGGAAAACTGATTGGCAAGTGACCGGACGGATTGACCTTGCCGGTCAAAATGTTGGCAATAGCCGCGCCGCCGCGGCTGCCCGGATAAAAGGCCTCCAGAATAGCCGGAACCTGGTTGGCCCAAGGCATCAGGATGGCGCCGCCGGATTCGACGACGACGATGGTCTTGGGGTTAGCTTTCACCACAGCGGCGACCAGCGCGTCTTGATTGCCGGGCAGTTCGAGCGGATTGTCTATGCCTTCACCCATCCATTGGGTGACAAAGACGATGGCGACATCGCTCTTTTTGGCAAGTGCTGCGGCCTGTTTGATATTGTCGCCGCTGATATAGGTAACAGTGGCATCCGGTTTGACGGTCTTCATTGCCGCGACCGGCGACGAGGGGATGTAGACCACCGGTCCTGGCCAGGTTTTGGGTTCCAGACCTACGACGGCATTGCCCCCGATCGGCGTGACGCCTGATGAGCCACCGCCTTGAATGACGCCCTTGTCGGCATGGCCGCCGATCATGGCGATCGTTTTTGCAGACGCGGCGAGGGGCAGCAGGTCATTTTCGTTTTTCAGAAGGACAAGCGATTGCTCGGCGGCTGTCTGAGCAACCGCAGCACTGGCGTTGAAATCGATCGGGCCCACTTTTGCAGGATCATCGACCACGCCCTTGGCGAACAGCGGCCACAGAATGCGTTGCGCCATATCGTCGATGCGCGACATGGCAATGGCGCCGGACGCGATATCGGCTTTCAGCGTTTTGGCCGAGAAGAAGGCACCATGGTGTCCACAGCAGGGATAGCCGGTAAACTGATCGAGGCCATTATTGGCTGCCTTGGAAGATGAATGCACGGCGCCCCAGTCGGACATGACATAGCCTTTGAAGCCCCAGTCCTGCTTCAGCACCTGGTTATTCAAATAATCGTTTTCGCAGGCCCAGTCACCGTTGACCAGGTTATAGGCGCACATGGCGGATCCGGGACTGGACAGATCATAGATCAGCTCGAAGGCCAAAAGGTCCGACTGGCGCATGGCGGGCTTGCTGATTCGGGCGTCCACAGTTGTGCGCTGGCTTTCCTGATCGTTCACCGCCCAGTGCTTCATGGTCGAGACCATATGGCGCGATTGGATGCCCCGAATGAGGCCGCCGGTCATTTCACCGGTCAGGACAGGGTCTTCGCCGGTATATTCGAAATTTCGACCATTGCGCGGTTCGCGAGCCAAGTTGCCGCCGCCGGCCAGAAACACGTTGAACCCCGACGCCCTGGCTTCATTGGCGATCATGATGCCGCCCATTTCGGTGACTTTCGGATCGAATGAGGCCGCCGTCGCGAGCGACGAGGGCAGGGCCGTGCGTTCCATGCCGGCCACACGTACGCCAATCGACGCATCTGTTTGCCACTGCGCCGGGATACCGAGGCGGGGAACGCCGGCAATATATCCGGCCGACCCCTTGATATGGTGGGCGACGACGTCGGCTTTTATCTGCGCCGAGACAACCTCATCCGGCTCTTTGACGAGTTGTTCCGGATCGGTATAGCCCATGACCAGCCCCAATTTTTCATCGAGGGTCATGGCCGAAACGGCCGCCGCCGCTCGCTCTTCCGGCGACTTGGACGTGTCCATCCACGGCTGTATCTGCGCCAATGCCGCGCTTGAGGCGAAAGCAAGCAAGGCCGTGGCCAACAGGCCGCTGCGGATCGGGTGTTTCATGGCGTTTCCTCAAGGTGTCGTTGACGGCAGGCTACATTGGAAGCGCTTTCAAGGGAAGCCGCTTTTTCAATCAGGCGATCAACTGACTGACTTCATCGATGGCGCAGATGATGTGGTATAGGGAACTGGCGGGGGCGGGTTCTATTTCGAAGGTGCCATCGGGTTTCATGCGATCGCGATAAAGGCCCACGACTTCGGTGTTGAAGTAGAGTTGTAGGCCCGCGCTGGCTTCTACGGCCTTGACCACAGCCGTACGGCGCGCCTCATCACTGTCGGCCGATTGAGCCAGCGCGGTATAGGCCTTCATGCGTTCTGTCTGAGACCATAGGCGTGCCTTGGCATCCTTGACAGAGAAGTCATCCCACAATTCAAAGATGGTCACATTGCGCTCTGGATCCGTGCCGGCGTCTTCGGCTATCTCGATAAGGCGCGTGGCGGTTTTCATATATTTGGCGTTGCCGGATATGCGCGACCAACGAATAAAGAGCCATGCCCACTCAAACTGATGGCCGGGTTCGATGATTCGCCCCATTTCCCCCATCATCGGGTTCCAGTCGCCGTCGAAGAACTCACGCAGGGAGCCATTTTCCGGATGAATGAACTTGTCGATGCACAGATCGGCGATCATCTGGGCAATGTCGTGCCATGTTTTATCGCCACCGGCCTCGATCCAGGCGATGCACGCCTCGAACATGTGCATGTGTGGATTGGTCTTTAGCGGCAAGGTGCGGGGGTTTGATTCCTCGAAGCCGCGGACCGGATGGGAGTAGGTGGCGACGATCGTGTCGCGGATTGCTACGGCGGCATATTCGAGTGCGCGGTCCTGTGGGCGCACGCGAAAGGCTGAGGCATAGGCGAGCATGGCGAAGGCGTGGTCATAAAAATCGAATTCGCCTCGCACGACTGTGCCGTCGGGCTTTAGAACGGCATACAGCATACCCGACTGCGGATTACGCGCCGGCCCGTTCAACCAGGCAAGACCCTGATCTACGGCCGCCGCGGTTTCGCCGGTATAACCCATGCGCTGGGCCAGAGCGTAGGAGAATACCTGACGGGCCGCCACGCGTGTGCGCCGGTTGATATCGTCGGGCGTGGTGTCGAGATTGAGTTTTTCAAAAAAGCCGCCTTTTTCGCGATCACCGCCCTTTTCCCACCAGATAGGCAAGGCGTGATTGAACAGCCATTGGCGCAGGTCGTGCTGCTTGATGTGGAGGCTCTGGGCGATGTCGGTCATAGGGATATCTCGAAAGATGCAGAAGAGGTGCCGGCTTAGGTCGGAATTCGTAAAAATGCAGTTCGGTTTGAGGCAGTATGGTCGCTATATTCTCTTTATTAGGAGGTTATCGCCACCGCATCGAAAAAAAATCTAACGTCAGGCCATGGAAATGCTTTATCGCTCGTATTCCTCTGAAGGGCTGAAGCATTCATGGCTAGTAAAATCATTCCGATAATAATGTCAGGCGGTTCCGGCACTCGGCTGTGGCCCCTGTCTATTCCTGCGGCGCCTAAACAATTTCATGCCTTGGCGACGCCGAACACGATGATTCAGGAAACGGCGTTGCGACTGGGTGGCGAAAATTATATGGCACCTGTGGCGATTTGCGGCGCAAGTCATTCTAGCCTCGTTAACAAGCAATTGGCGGTTATTGGCAAGGTTCCGCAAGCGGTGATTCTCGAACCGTTCGGCCGCAATACGGCGGCGGTTGCCGCCATTGCAGCCTTGAGTGGGCGCGAAATCGATCCTGAGGCTCTGGTTCTGCTGGTACCGGCTGATCATGTCATTACCAAGCCCGACGCCTTCCATGCAGCTGTGGTGGCAGCCAGCGAAACAGCCCGGACACGCATTGTCACCTTCGGCATCAAGGCGGCGCATCCTGAGACCGGCTTTGGCTATATCGAACGTGGTGAGACTTTGTCGGATGGCATTTTCGCCATCAAAAAGTTCTGGGAAAAGCCTGATCTCGAAACAGCGCAGCGCTACGTAGAGGGGGGGCAGCACGACTGGAATGCCGGCATCTTCCTGTTCTCACCCCAGGTCATGCTGGAGGAATTGAGCCTTTATGCGCCTGAGGTTTTGGCCGCCTGCAAGGATGCTTACGACAAGGCCCGGCGCGACGGCGCGATTATTCATCTCGATGAAGAGGCGTTCGGCCAGGTTCCGTCCATCAGCGTCGACTATGCGGTCATGGAAAACACTTCCCGCTCGGCGGTCGTTCCGTGCGACATCGGCTGGGCGGATGTTGGCGGCTTTGCCGAATTGTGGCGGTTGGGGGAAAAGGATGAGCGCGCGAATCACGTCACCGGCGAAGCCATTTTGATCGACGCTCAAAATTGCTTGGTGCATAATTCTGGACCAGTGGTTTCGATTATCGGCCTCTCCGATATCATGGTCATTTCCACGCCGTCGGGCATATTGGTGGCGCCAATCTCCCGCGCGCAAGACGTCAAGCTGGCCGCAGAAGCCGCCAAGCAGCGCAAAGAGCGATGACTTTTGAGGAGTGATGCCCGGTTGATTCGGGTATTGCCATATCGTAAGGAAACAAAGACGGATTGCTGCGATGCAAATAGTAGAAATGGGGATTTAGTGAAAAAAATATTGGTAACCGGCGGAGCCGGCTTCCTGGGATCTCATCTATGCGAGCGCCTGCTCAGCGCGGGCCACGAGGTTCTGTGCGTCGACAACTTTTTTACCGGACGACGGCAAAACATCGCGCATCTGATAGCAAATCCAAATTTCGAGATGTTGCGGCACGACGTCACCTTCCCACTCTATGTGGAAGTCGACGAGATCTACAATCTGGCTTGCCCGGCGTCTCCGGTTCATTATCAATTTGATCCGGTTCAGACCACGAAGACGAGTGTCCTTGGGGCTATCAACATGCTGGGACTCGCCAAACGTACAAAGGCGAAAATCCTTCAGGCGTCGACCAGTGAAATCTATGGTGACCCAGAGGTCCACCCGCAGACGGAAAGCTATTGGGGGCGTGTCAATGTCCTTGGGCCGCGGGCTTGCTATGATGAGGGGAAGCGGTGCGCGGAGACTCTCTTTTCGGACTATCATCGTCAGCATGGCGTGAAGATCAAGATCATGCGGATTTTCAATACCTATGGACCACGCATGAACCCGGAGGACGGGCGTGTTGTGTCCAACTTCATCGTTCAGGCCCTACGCGGGGAGCCGATTACACTATATGGTGAAGGCACACAGACCCGCAGTTTCTGTTATGTCGATGACCTGATTGAGGGCATGATTCGCCTGATGAATAGTCCGGACGACGTAACCGGCCCCATAAATATCGGAAATCCGTCGGAATTTACCATGCGGGCGTTGGCGGAAAAAGTCATTGAACATACGGGCGCGCAGGTTGACCTCGTTCATATGCCGCTGCCGGCTGACGATCCCCGTCAAAGACAGCCTGATATTACCCTTGCGAAGGCCAAGCTTGACTGGCAGCCAACCGTTTCGCTTGACGAAGGATTAAGGCGCACAGTTGATTATTTCCGCCGCACGCTTTAAGGCGATGATAGGTGACATTGGCTATTTCGCCGCCAGAAAAAAGACACAAACCAATTGGCCGGATCGTTGCTAAGTCCGTTATATTGCTATATTGTTTCTCACATCCGGAGGTAGAGGTTGTAAAAAGGGGCCGAATTGTGTCGACCTTTTTGCTATGCTGACTTTCGGGGAAAGCCTCATCGTCGATGGCTTCCGTGCAACTGCGCAGTTCGTTTCGCTGGGGGGCGAAGTGGGCTGCGAAGGTGTCGTCTTGGCGCACTTTGGGGGGCGCCGAGACGATCGCACGGTATGGTTCGACAAGAGAGCGATATCTGCCGGCAACCTATCCTTTTCGGGTTCAGGGCTTTTTTATTGCAGTGGCAGCCTTAAGACTCTAGAACATTCTTATTAGATGAGGGTTAGACAGGTTCGCATGGGAATTCGCTTATATGACAGCGCATGGGTCGTTGTAGAAGGCCTGGAGCAACCGCTGCAGGTTCGTAAAGATCCACGCAATCCTGCCGCCTTCAATGTCGGAGATCATCAGTACGATATAGACGGACGCCCGATTAAAAACCTGGATCTTGTGCCGCGTATAACGGCTATTCATAGCTTGCAGTCGGCACGTGAGGCCGGGCTGCGGATTCATTACGACGGTAATGCTGATCCCGCTATTTAATTTCGAAAAATAAATTCATAATTCTTTTCAATAGCTTATTGTTTATTTTTGGAGCTGGAAATAATTTTCAGAAAAATTGACCCTGTACGTATGTGGTCTTAATCTGGGGTTCTTACTTCAGATACGGATGTGTCATGCCTCAGGTCGCTTTCGGACGTTATACCGCCGCCGATATATTCCATCGTTTCATTATGGACGAAGCGCTGCCGGGTGCAGGTCTGCCGGCGGACGTGTTCTGGGCGGGGCTGGCGGATTTGCTCAACAGGTTCAGCGAACCCAACGCCAGGCTTTTGCAACATCGCGATCATCTGCAAGATCAGATCGACGCCTGGCACGGGGCTAATCCGTTCGAGCCAGCGGCATACAAACGCTTTCTTGCGGACATCGACTATCTGCGGCCGTCACCAGCACCCTTTTCAGTTGCGACCCAAGCGGTCGACATCGAAATCGCCGACTTAGCCGGGCCGCAACTGGTCGTTCCGGTCTCGAACGCTCGGTATGCCCTGAACGCCGCCAATGCCCGTTGGGGCAGCCTGTATGACGCCCTCTATGGCACCGATGCATTGGCCGCTGTTATCACGGGGGATTATGATCCAGATCGGGGTGCGGCCGTTAGGCGCCAGGCTAAGAGGTGGCTGGACGCATTTGTGCCGTTACATGGCCTCAGCCATGCCGACGTCACCGCCTACAGGTGTCAGGATGGCCGCCTGACGGCCGACGGTGCGCCGTTGCAAACCCCTGCTCAGTTTGTTGGTTTTAACGGAAGCGCCGACCAGCCGAGTTCGATCCTGTTGTGTCACAACGGTTTGCATATCGACATCGTCATCGATCGGAACCATGCCATAGGTCGCACCGATCCGGCGAGTGTTGCCGACCTCATCGTCGAGGCCGCCTTATCCGCCATCATGGATATGGAGGATAGTGTCGCTGTGGTCGATGCCGCTGACAAGGTTGTTTGTTACCGTAACTGGCTGGGCCTCACGACCGGGAGATTGACGGACGTCTTTTCCAAGGCGGGCCGCCCCGTGACGCGTCGTCTGAATGCGGACCGGGTCTATATGACGCCGGACGGCGGGCAACTCATACTACCTGGCCGCAGTTTGATGCTCAGCCGCAATGTTGGCCTGCATATGTATAGCGACACGGTCCGCGATGCAGAGGGTAAGCCAGTTCCGGAAGGCCTGATCGACCTGATGGTAACAGCCCTGATCGCTCGCCATGACGCCGGAACGAACAGCCGCGCGGGATCTGCCTATATTGTCAAGCCCAAGATGCATGGGCCGGATGAGGTGGCGTTCGTCGTCGATACCTTTGCCTTCGCCGAACAGGCTCTCAATTTGCCGGCTCAAACACTGAAGATCGGCCTCATGGACGAGGAGCGCCGTACGACGGTCAATCTGGCGGCGTGTATTGCGGCGGCCAAAGACCGTGTCTTTTTTATCAATACCGGCTTCCTAGACCGGACGGGTGATGAAATTCATACCTCTATGGCAGCGGGACCGGTGATGCGAAAAGGCGATATCAAGGGGGCGCCGTGGATCAAGGCGTATGAAGACGCAAATGTCGACATAGGATTGGCATGCGGTCTGCCCGGTCATGCCCAGATTGGCAAGGGCATGTGGGCAGCACCTGACCATATGCATGATATGTTGGCGCAGAAAATCGGCCATCCGCAAGCCGGCGCGTCCACGGCCTGGGTGCCGTCACCAACGGCGGCTACCTTGCACGCCATGCACTACCATCTGGTCGATGTGCATGCGCGTCAGACTGAAATCGCTGGACGAACACCCGCCTCACTGGACGACATCCTGACGCCACCCTTGCTTGATCGCGCCCTGTCCGCGGCGGAGATCGCGGAAGAGCTGGACAACAATCTCCAGGGTATATTGGGCTATGTTGTTCGCTGGATCGACCAGGGGGTAGGGTGCTCAAAGGTGCCAGATATCCACGATGTGGGGCTGATGGAGGATCGCGCCACTTTGCGGATTTCCAGTCAGCACGTTGCCAATTGGCTGCGTCATGGCTTGGTAACCGAAGCTCTGGTGCAGGAGCGTATGCGTCACATGGCTGGTGTGGTTGACAGTCAAAATGCCGATGACCCGGTGTATCAACCCATGGCGCCGCACTTTGACGGTTTGGCTTTCCAGGCGGCTTGTGACCTCGTGTTTAAGGGATGCGCCCAGCCTAACGGTTATACCGAGGCGATTTTGCATGCCTACCGTGCCAGAGCTAAATCAGGCCAGCAAGTGACCGCCGATCAGGCTTGAAATGCGGGCGGCGGTGTCGCGCACCTGGCGGCCGAGGTCATTTAGACGTTCGGGTGTAATGCGGCTCGACGGCCCTGATACGGATATGCCGGCGTGCGCCTCGCCAAACGCGTTATAGACCGCCGCGGCCACGCACCGCATGCCGGGGTTGGCTTCCTCGTCATCGACAGACCAGCCCTGTTGGCGGATATGGCTCAGTTCGTCGTGTAGCCTGTCGGGATCGGTTATAGTTTTGTCCGTCAGGCGCAGCAGAGGACGTTGCAGAAACTGTTTGAGGCGCGCGTCAGGCATTTCAGCGAGTAACGCTTTGCCGATGCCGGAGGCGTGCAGGGCGCGCCGTTCCCCGATGCGGAAGCAGGCGCGGATGGGTTCGTGACATTCAATCTGCGATACGAAAACAACTTGGAAATCGTCGAGCAAGGCCAGATTGACCGTTTCTCCCGTCACTTCCATCAATTCGATCATCGCGGGCCGTCCTGCGATCAAAATCTGGTTCCGGCGTTGAAAGGCCATACCGATACGAAGGGCCTCGATGCCGATCGACCACTTTTGCGTCGCCTCATCGTGGGCCACCAAGTTATGAGCGGCCAGGGTGCCAAGCAAGCGATGTGTGGTTGAAGGGGGCAAGCCGGTTGCCTCTGAAAGCTCTGTCAGGTTGAGGCCATCGTGGTCGGACAGTGATTTCAGTATCCCAAGCGCCTTTTCCAGCGACTGATTTGTCTTGGTGTCTGACAGGTCCTCACGCGGACGGCCGCGCGGACGGCGCTGCGGCTCAGTAATGACTTTCATCGTGACGAAGGACTTTCTAAGGTGCGTCGCTAATTATAAAATATTGAAAAATATCTTATCGATTCATAGATACATTGAACGTGCAAGGTAGCATTCGCTCGGCAAAAATGAAAAATATTTCACGTTGACCAGCGATTGCTTCTGCGCCTACGCGGGTTTCATATCTTCGGCCTTAACCTTGGGCCCTATGCCCCCTGTACCCTTAGTCCGCCCACAGTGGCTGGGCCGTCTTAGTTTTATAAAATCCTTATATCTAGGCCGCACTGTTGCCATGTTGCGGTGCAACAACATAAAATTGCACGGTTGAGAACGGAGCGCATCTTATGGCATATATCGGGCATGAAACGCCGCTTGTGGTTTGGCGTGTTAAGCTAATTATCTGGAAAATTGCCGGTTTTTTGGCTAGCCGTATGGGTTTACCTGCGCCAAAGCCCTTGTATCGCGTTAAAAAAGTACGCCGTCACTATTATCAGCAATAGTGGCAAGCGACGCGGTTGGCATCTGTCGCATAACGCGTTCATTTCGAGTGTCTTGCCAGATGAGCGTCCGCAAGGTCTAGCTTTTTACGTGCTTTTTATCCTAAAGCGTCACCACACCTTTAGAAACACACCCTAATACAATTTGTCTCGCTGCCAGCGCATTGCCGTCCGGATCAGGTTCGGCAAGTCGCTGTGTTCCGGCGTCCAGTCTAACATTCCGCGGATTTTACCAACATCGGCCACCAAAGCGATTGGATCACCGGTTCGACGAGGTCCAAAGCTGTGCGGCACCGGTCGTTGCATAACCTGTTCGGCTGTTTGCAGCGTTTCGAGGACAGTCACGCCTTCACCTGTCCCGACATTGAAAACCTGGCTGTCGCCACCGGCGCGCAGCCGCTTTATCGCTGCGACATGGGCATTTGCTAGGTCGACGACGTGTATATAGTCACGGATCGCGGTGCCATCCTTCGTGTCATAATCCGACCCAAAGACGGTCAACGGCTTACCGTTTCCTAACGCGGCCTGGCAAATCAGTGGAATGAGGTGCGTTTCCGGTACATGGCTCTCGCCGATTTCGCCATCGGGGTCGGCGCCGGCGGCGTTGAAATAGCGCAAGATTGTGTATTGCAGGGGGTGTGCGCCGCTCATCCAGTGCAGCGCCTGTTCAAAGGCCACCTTGCTTGCGCCATATGGATTTATGGGCAGAAGCGGATGCGTTTCCGGGATGGGCGAGGTTTGAGGTGTGCCGTAGGCCGCTGCCGTGGAAGAAAAGACCAGCGCATCAACGCCGCCTTCGATGAGGGCTTCAGTAAACGCCAGGGCAGCGCCAACATTGTTATCATAATATTTGGCGGGTTCGCGCGTGCTCTCGCCGACCAGGCTGAATGCGGCAAAATGAATGGCGCTCTTGATATCATAGGTTTTTATTGCATTGAGAACGGCAGCTCTGTCGCGCAGATCCGCATGAATGAGCGGCCCCCACTTCACCGCAGATTTGTAGCCGGTAACCAGACTGTCAAGTGTTACAGGCAGGTATCCCGCCTTATGCAGCGCTTTGCAGGTCTGTGCGCCAATAAAGCCGGCGCCGCCAGCAACCAAAACAGCCTCAGTCATGGGAACCCTGAATTAAGTACGTAGAGTGTCCCCCACCCGTAAGTGGGATATATCTATCGGGAATATGTCGCAAATGCGAACAGAAAATAGCGGACGGATGTTAATATGTCTTAAGGCCGGCCAACAACGATTTGGCGCGTCCTTAGGGTTTTCGTCTGAGGTTTCGTCAATTTCCTTTCGGGCTTAGGCCTGGTAGTGGCCGCCCGAAAACCTATTGTCGGAACTCGATCACAGCCCCATTAGAGACAACATGAGGAAGGTCGCGAACAGAACGAAATGGGTGGCGCCTTCAATGGCGTTGGTTTCCCCGTCATGCAGATTGATGGCGGCGACGACCAAGGTCAGGAAGGTCATAACGGTTTGGACCGGGGTTAGCGCCATGGTGACGGGATGATTGTTGATCAGGGCCATGATCTCGATGGCTGGCACGGTCAGGATGACGGTCGACAACGAAGCGCCCAGCGCAATATTGACCACCGGCTGCATGCGGTTGGCAAGAGCGGCGCGTAGGGCGGTCAGTATTTCCGGGCTCGCCGAGATGGCCGCCACCAGAATAGCGGCCACAACGGGTGGCACTCCAGTGCCTGTAAGGCCATGGTCCATGGTCTTGGCCATGACTTCGGCTAGTGCGCCGATCAATACCACGCCGACGACCAATAAGGTCCCCGACATGCGCGCGCTTCCCGCGCGATGGTGATTTGTTTCACCGGTTTCGGCATAGGTATAGCTGAAGAAGTAACTGTGCTTTGTTGTTTGTAAGCGCAGAAAGCTGCCATATAGGATCAGCATTATAAAGATGGTGAAGACGGAATAGGCCTGCCAGTGCACGTTCGGAATGAATTCCGGGACAATCATTGAGACGCCCATCCCTGTCAGTATCATGACGATATACGTATTGCCGGAATCGACATTGTACGGCTGTTCGCCGTAACGGAGGCCGCCCAGAATCGCCGCGAGGCCCAATATACCATTCATGTCGAGCATGACTGCCGAATAGATGGTGTCGCGCGCCAATGTTGGAGACGATGTGTGGCTGAGCATCATCACCAGAATGATGACTTCGACCAGGACGGCGGAAAGGGTCAGAATCATGGTGCCGTAGGGTTCGCCGAATTTTTCGGCCAGCACCTCGGCATGATGAGCGACGCGTAGCGATACCATAATGATCGCGACGACCAAGACAGAGGCGGCGATCAGAGAGGCCGCCTGTCCCATTTCAAGGATAGTGTGTTCAAAGGTGAAGGCGATTAGCGCTGTAAGCGCGCCGATCAGCAGGTTCTTTTCTTGTTTAAGCATATGCAGCATAAATTCTTAGACGACAGTGATCAGGCAATTGTCAATATGGCCCGCCTGTTCGTTTGTAGTCCTTCTGGCGTTTCCGTTGACGAGAAGCCTAAGGCCTGCAACCCAGATTGGGCACAATAAAATTATGGAAATACGCGTGCGGAATGAATGTCTTAGAAAAAACTCCGTGCAAAATATAGTGTTGACCAAGGTTTCTTTGGCAGAACTGTCAACGGCAGAGTCCGATACAGGGCAGCCACTAAATATCTGCGGCCAGCGTCATGCGTTTGAAGCTGTTCTGAAATAGAGATGCTGTGGACATTGTCGCGTAGCAATATGCGTAAAATTGGTTGTAGGATCGCCCGGACAAGCTGTTGTGGGATATGGTTTTTCTTGGATTTGGCGCGGTATTGACGCCGTTGAATTTATAGGTGTCAGGAGAGTGTAATGCTAAGCGTCAAGGCCAGCCGGTTCTTACTCTTATGTTTCCGGATCATTTTCGTCCTGCTGTGGCTCGCTGTCTGCATCGTAACCCTTGGGCCCTTTCAGGGCGATGAACGCTTTTTCTTCCTGAGCGATAAGGAAGCCCATGCTCTGGCTTTCTACTGTCTGACCCTATTATTCTTTATGGCGGCGCCAAGAGTCCCCAAGCTCTATATCGGCGGACTTTGTTCGCTTTTTGGAGTGGCAATTGAAATCATTCAAGGACTTACAGGACGAGATGCTGAATTTGCCGACTGGGTGGCCGATTCTTTTGGCGTCGCCATGGCGCTATTACCGCTTATTTTTGCTCGCCTTTATCATCGCCGTATAAGGGGTGACTGGCGACGGGAACGCGCAAAGCGTGGCTAGTTCTGAACGGACGCTGGCAAGGAGAATAAATATACCCGTTGGTTTGCCTGCTATTCGGCGCTCAAATCCGTTTCCATTGCACTCGGGGTCATTGGATTGGCGTAGTGATAAATGCACGTATTTGTCCAGGCCTGTACGAAGGTCGTATCATAGGTATCTGTAAATTCGGCTATGACCATCTTCGGCTTTGCGATGACCCGCCTATATTGGCCATACTTCCCTGATCCATCCTTCGTTTTGACTTCGCCACACATGGCTTTTGACCCGTCAGCGAGTACAAATACCTCGATGTTGTTAAATATGGCGTTCTTTGAGTTTGGTAGATTTTGCTTAACCAGCCTCTCAAGCTGAGACTGGGCCGGATCCCTTTTTACAATTGCAAAATAGCCTATCGTGCCAGCTGCGGCCGTAAGCCCCAAGAATGTCAATATGAGCGGCGCATTGCTCCAAATTATCGGCTTCATTGAAGGTATCGCCCTGTGTCCCAAAACCCGCACGCTCATAATACGCCTATTAAGCGTATGCACCCCACGCAGTGCAATATAGAAATGTCTATTGAAGACATTTAGGCGCGCGCGCAAGGGCAGTTAACGAATAGTTGCGGGAATATAGAAGCCAGTCCATGTCTGGACATCGGCGTCAACGTCGCCCATAAGTAGGTTTAGTGCGTCCGTAGAATTGGCGCCACGTAATCCCAATCGGCGACTGGATCGTGCATTCACAGCTTTTGCACACGCGCTAACCGATGGAGAATGGACGGTATGAAAATACTTTTCGCGAACGGAAACGGTTATCCACCTCAAGAGAATGGAGGCATGGAAAATAGTACGGCCGCGCTGATTGCGCGCTGTATTTCCAACGGCAACGACGCGGCCCTCACTTGCCAGCTTTACGGTGGAGGGGCGTTTGGGCTTGGCGCAAAATTCCAGATGAAGCTCTTTAGGCGGAAATTTGCTATCGACCGGCGTATGGGGCATCTAACGATGCGTTCGTGGGACGTGGCAGGCTCAGCAAAAGACGTGGTGTCCTATTTCCAGCCTGATATTGTTCTTGCGCAGGGTAATGGCAGCGTAGCTATTGCGCGCGCTATGGAAGCGCAGGGCGTCGCAACCGTGCTTTATTTTCGGCACATGGAATACGAGCTTTTAGGCGGTAATCCGGGCAGCTTGCGCAACACCTCTTTCATTGCAAATTCCAACTACACGTCAGACTTTTATCAAAAAATTTCGGGTGTTCGAAGCGTCGTTATTCCGCCCATGATTGAGGTGGAGAAGTATGCCACCGATGGCCCAAAGGACATGATTACCTTTATCAACCCCAATATTGAAAAGGGCTATGAAACGGCTTTGGCTATTGCCACGGCTTGTCCGGAGGTCCCGTTTCAATTTGTCGAAAGCTGGAGCTTGCCAGACGAGCGCGTGGATCTTATCAACCGGGATATTGCAGGGCTGCAAAACGTAACCTTGGTCCGCCGCTCCAACGACATGCGGGATATTTATGCCCGGACGAAAATCTTGCTGGCGCCCAGTCAATGGGAGGAAGCGTGGGGGCGGGTTGCGTCCGAAGCGCATTGCAGCGGGATTCCTGTTATAGGATCCGATTGCGGCGGACTTGGGGAGGCAATAGGGCCGGGTGGAGTGGTAATCTCACGAGATGCACCGATCGAAGATTGGGTACGATCCGTAAAACTGATATGGAGGGATGTAAACGTTTATGAGCAGCTGTCTGCGCGTGCCCTCGAATATGCGCGACGTGAAGCGCTTAATCCGGCCTATCAGTATGGTCAGTTGATGGAGGTGGTCGCGGCGAAAAAGGTGGCGTGTCAAGCTGAATAATAGCCGTTGGGGAGTAAATACCCGACGATATCCGCGTGCCTGTGCGCCGAGTCTAAAAGATGAGTTTCGCGACAACTACCCAAAAAATGCCACAGAAGACAACGACGCCGGCCAAGACGAATTTCGCCGGATATTTAGGGCCAACGTCGGGCTCTGGCAGGCTGGCGAATTCTTGAACCAACTGCTGCTGCATTGTTTGCACAGCGGAGACATTCCCAATATAAGCTTTGGCGTCGCTCACCATTGCCAGATGGGGAGGCTCGTTGACAGAGGCTTCGCCGGTCAAAGTGGTGGTATCTACATCGTGGTCAAAGCTTACGGCGGATTTTGCGACGCTTGGCATACTGATCTTTTCTCTTGTTTGGATAATGGAGCATACCTATCAATGCTTAACGCTGGAGAAAAATGTAAGGTTAACTCTTAAACATCTGTTTAATGGGCTGCGGCCGTTTAAGAAATCGCCAGTCCATGCAACGGCAAGCGCCCACTGAAAACGGGGGCGATGTCGGCCGTAAACGCACTCATAGGCGTGTCCAGATTTTCAACTTTAAAGATTAAATTGGCGGTCTTGTCTTGAATCGACCTATTTCCCGCCGTCAGCGTTTTGTGACCTAAGGTTTTAAAGCGTCTCGAGAGGCACTGTCTGGGTCGGGTATTGTGCGTGTCTGTTGCCGTCGAGAAGGTAGCGAAGTGGTCGTGTGCCCGAATCCGCTTTCTTTTTTGGCAAGATCGCCGATGCCTTATCTATCAAGATGTCTGTGCTGATCTCGATAAAATGTGTCGGACTTGTAAGCATTTGTTTGAGTGCGTTGCCCAGGCCGTCGCCTTTCTTTATGTCTAGGACGGTTCTAAGCCTGTATTTTCGGGCAGAATGGTCTCTGTGCCGGCTAATCGCCTTGACAGCTTGTGAGTGCAGATTCGGCATTTCAATGAGTGCATCGTCTATTTGAACCAGAACGAGATGAGCATGGGTTTTGGGGGTGCTGCTCAGAGAGTTTGTTCGTTCGATTGCGACATAGCCGCAGTGACTGGTGACGTAAAAACTCGCGCCGTGGCCCAAGCACCGACTGTATAAATCGTAATCCTCGCCGAAGTTTACGCCTTCGAGGTAGCGAATGCCGTGATCGTCAAGGAACTGCCGTCGCATAACGGGCTTTAAGAATCCGAGCTCCGCCTTCGGTCGAAACAGTCGGGAGATGTTGGAGGTGACGAAGTCTTCCAGCGTAATTTTTGTAAAGCTCGGATCAAATTTCTGGATGTTCAGTTCTGTACGGTCCAAAAAACCGTCTTCAGGAACGAAACATATATTGTCGGCGACTAAGTCCCAATTGGTCAGGGTCTCAAAAACTTTGAAGCGATTAGGTAAGAAAAAATCATCCGAATCCAGCACCGCGATGAATGGTGCTGTGCTGTTCTCTATGGCCACGTTGCGGGCATGTGAACAGCCACGATTTTCGGTGAGTTGAATGATCTTTAACCTGCCTGACCTGTCGTCGGCGGTGCGCGCTACGCCCACAGTATCGTCCGCGGAAGCATCATCTACGACGATGACCTCAGTAACCCCCTCCTGTTTCAACGCCGAAGAGACTGCTCTGAAAATAGTGCTTGATGCATTATATGAGGCTATGATGACGGCAATGTTCATGGCTGGTATTTTTGCATGCTTTCAGCTACGTCTGCAACTGCTCCGTATAACGGTCTATATTAGGGAGTGTCTATAACGGATACTTGAAAAATGCTGCCAAAAAAGGTTGCCAGCGATATTCGGGCTGCTAACTTGGCTGTGAGCGCGTCGCGGTCCTGCCTTATCCGGGAATTGTGGTTTTTTCAGTAAAGGCGCCCAATCGGTTTTTCATCTCGCCAAGACGCATGTTTCGGCTTAGATACGCTTGCCAATGATCACGCCACGCTAAGGCCGGAATGCATAGGGGCACAAAGGGCTATTTCTTATGATAGGATGGAACAGAAGGTGGGCGACGCAAATTTGTTCCCATGCGCAAGTCTTTTAGCGTAAACAAGTCTTTTAGCGTAAATTAAAACAATCCACTCGCTAAATTCGCTTTATATTTCGACTTTATTATCTAATATCAGATCAATTCAATCTCCTCCGTCCCCGATAACAGACTTAATAAATGACCGACGACGTGCACGTATCAATCTGCGTCTGTACCTATAGACGTGAACATGTGCTCGTCACTCTGACGTCACTGTCAACGCTCGAAATCAAAGATGGATGGAGGATGAGGATTATTGTCGCTGACAACGACGTGCGGCCGACAGCGCAGGCGACAATCAGCGATCATGCCGCCGGTCTCAACCTTAACCTGACCTACCTGCACGCGCCGGCTCATAATATTTCAGTTGCGCGCAATGCATGCCTTGATGAGGCGTCCGGGGGCTACTGTCTGTTTGTAGATGACGACGAAACGGTCACGCCTGGGTGGCTGAATGCAATGATTTCCCAAGCTAGAGCATCGGATTCTGCCGTTGTTCTGGGGCCGGTGGAAGCCGTATATCCGGATACTGCACCGGATTGGATAAGGGCTGGCGATACGCATTCGACCTATCCGGTGTTCGTGAAGGGAATCATTCATACAGGTTACACCTGCAATGTTCTGTTGAACCTTGCTGCTCCGAGTATCGTTGGGCGTCGCTTTGATCTCGGACGCGGCAAGAGTGGCGGTGAGGACACGCACTTCTTTTACGGTGTTTTCAAGGATGGCGGGAAAATCACCTATGCGCCCTCAGCCGTTGTCAGGGAGCCCGTACCGGTGGATCGAGCCAGCTTTAGTTGGTTGGCGCGGCGGAAATTTCGAGCCGGACAAACACATGGTCGGTTGATCGTCGAAACGCTTGCTCCATCGCTTCCGCGCAAACTCTCGATTCTGGGCGTGACCTTTTCAAAGGCACTTTTTTGCGCGTGCGCAGCCGTGCTCAGTAGCTATTCTCGCCCGCGTTTCAATAAAAGTCTGCTAAGGGGCTTGTTGCATCTTGGCGCAATAAACGGCCTTTTTGGCGGTAAAGAAATTGTCCAGTATGGACAGGAAGAGAATAGATGACCGAGTTGCCAACTTCGAGGCTGCCGCAGCTCAACGCGACCTCGTCCGCGGAAGATCCGGCCGTCGACTCTGAATACGCGCAAATTACGTCTGGCCACGGACGTAAGGCGGCGTTTGGAGCGGTGTGGAGTTCGATCAATAGTTTCGCGCCAGGCATGATCGGCATGGCGGTCTTCATGGTCTCGTCCCGCTACCTGCATCCCGTCGAGTTTGGCCTGATTGCTTTTGCAAATAGCATTACCAGCTTTGCCAATGCTTTTGCACCTGCCGGGTTCGGCGATGCGCTTGTCCAGCGCAAGGAGCTGGTCAAGAAGCATCTGGATGCGGTGTTTTGGCTATGTCTTGGATCGGCCATCCTGATTTACTTCATTCTGGTCGGGGCCGCGTGGCCTATTTCGATGCTGCTCAACGAAAAAGAGCTGGCGGTTCTTCTTCCGGTGGTCGGGCTGAAGGTGATCTTCGACCTGAGCAATTGTGTCCCGAGCGCGATTTTGTCCCGGACAATGTCGTTCCGGGCCATGGCAATTCGCACCACAGCGGCCTCGGTTGTTGCCGCCGTCTTGTGCATAGGCATATTGTTGATGGGTTTCGGGATATGGGCGCTCGCCTTGTCTCAGTTGGCCTCATCGATCGTGTCCTTCGCCGGCACGATTTTGTCAGTGAAATGGAGGCCTGGGTTCGACTTTGATCGATCCAAGATAAAAGAGTTGGCCCATTTTGGCGTGTTCGCCTCCGCGAGCCGCATGTTGACCATGCTAAATCTTGACCAAATTCTCATCGGAAGCCTTATCGGGACCTTAGGACTCGGTCTTGTCAGCTTTTCCACGCGCATTACAAAGCTGATCGCCGACCTGATACCTGGCCCGATAGGGACGGTCGCATATCCGTTGATGGCGTCTCTGCAAGACGATCAAGCGAAAGGCAAGAAGCTGTTTTTGGACCTGACATTTGCCACCAATGCAATAGTTCTCCCCGCATTCGCAGGCATTGCGCTTGTTTCGAATGAACTCATTCCCTTGCTGTTTGGGGAGCATTGGAGAACAGCAATAAGTATAGTGCAACTATATTGTGTTATCGGCATATTCGACAGTCTCCTTCCCTTGCAATCTGCCGTCATACGTGGGCACGGAAAGGCGAAGTGGTGGATGTGGTATAATATATTCGATAGGGCTGCTGTTGCATTAACCGTTCTCTTCAGTTTTAAATTTGGTATTATGGTATTCAGCTATGGTTTGCTTGCCAAATCCATAATCTTTTCTCCCGCATTGCTGGTATTTGCGTTTAAACTTATAGACATGAAATTAAAAGACTATCTTACAGCCGTCTCCGCACCTTTGATCGGCGTTGCTTTGATGGTGGTTGCGGTGGCTGTGGCGAGCTATGTCTGTGGCGACCTCAATGCGATATGGAAATTGCTCATTGAAATTGGCGCTGGAGCTTTGATTTATAGTGCTGTGATGTTGGTTTTTGCCCGAAATCGTCTAATGGGTTTGGTCGAATTCGCAAAGCGTCGAAAATGAATACGCAGTCCGCTGAGCTCGCCCGCGACACGGTTGTAGTTGACACCTGTGTTGCGGATGCGAGATGAGTACAAGTGTGGCAGCCGAAGGGACCAGATAAAATGAAGGTGACCAGCAACTTAGCGGATATCGCTGATGGATTAGAGCGGACCGCGCGAGGGCCTTTGGTTCTGCTGTTTTACGATGGCTATGAGCGTAAGGTTATCCCCGGCTTTGGTGGGGAGCTAATATCACAATCACTACGTCTCGCCAGATTCTTGAAGCGCAGCGCTATGCGCCAGCAGGTGAGAACAGGCTTTTATACAGCCTTCCTTGGTCTTGTGAAAAGCCTCGAAGCTGTAGGTTGCGATATTCGCATCAATGACTTTGCCGCGGCGCGTCGTCGCCCCGGCTACCCCATTGGACTTGCGGGATATCCGACGGTCATTTCGAAGGTTGACCTGCCCAATCCTGTGATCTTGGGCCCAGGGGATCCCGGGTTGCCGCCGGCGGCCGCGCGGACAATCCAAGACCCAAGGTTCAAGAAGATAATTCAGCCATCGGATTGGATATCCGACATCTATGTGCCCTTGTGTGGCGACAAGGTTCTGACGTGGTTTGCGGGCATAGACACGGGTGATTGGCCCGATTACGCAAACGAGCCCAAGACGGTTGACTTTATCGTCTATGATAAAATTCGGTGGAACAGAGACACGCAAGTCCCCGCTGTGCTTGACAGAGTTACGCGACGTTTGACGCAGGATGGGCGTTCGTTCACCGTGTTACGTTATGGCGCCCATCACCATTCCGAATTCAAGGCGGCGTTGAAGAAGTCCAAGGCGTTGATTTTCTTGTGCGAACATGAAACCCAGGGGCTGGCCTATCAAGAGGCCCTGTCGGCGAATATTCCAGTCCTTGCGTGGGATGAAGGCAAGATGATCGACCCGGTCCTTCATCCTTATCTTCTTGAGAACACTGAGGTCTCGAGTGTTCCGTATTTTAGCGACGCGTGCGGCCGCCGGTTCAAGATCGATCAGTTCGAATCGGTCTATGAGGCGTTCTGGCGTCTGCTTGGCACATTTCAACCGCGCAAGTATGTTGAAGACACCTTGTCCTTGCCAAAGGCAGGGGAAATTTACCTTAAGGCCTACGCGGAGTTGGCGCGGCGTTAGGCTAGGCTGGCCTGTGCGACGGCGTGTTGCGCAGACGAAAAGTCAGGCGATCACAACCGGAATTGAAGTTATATGAAGATCGCATATTTTGTGCACGACCTGAGCGACGCGGCGGTTTTGCGTCGGATTACCCTTTTCAAATGGGGGAGTGCCCAGGTCAAGGCGCTGGGGTTTTACAGGAGTGAAACGCCGCCGAGCAATTCCCTGGATTGCGAGGTTGTACCACTGGCCCGTACCTATAATGCGAAACTCCTGAGCCGCGTGTTTACGACGTTGCGCTTTTGCCTCAATCGCACGGCGCTGTTCGCGCAGGTGAGAGACGCCGAGGTCATGGTTGCCAGGAATCTTGAAATGCTGCTGCTCGCATTTTGGGTACGCGAGCTTTTTTCCACAAAGCCACCCTTGGTCTATGAGTGTCTGGACATCCACCGGAAGATGTTGGGGCAGGGGCTTGTCTCGAGAAGCTTGCGGGCTTTGGAGAGATTTCTCCTGAAGAAAACCAATGCCGTAATCGTAAGCTCTCCGGCATTCAGAGATATCTATTTCGTTGGGATGCAGCAGTATGAAGGACAGGTGCGACTGCTCGAAAACAAATGTCTGGAAACGGTTGGCGAACCGCGCGTTTCGATGCAATCAAACGACCAGCCGCCCTGGACGATAGGCTGGTTCGGGGTCTTGCGGTGTGGGAAAAGCCTTGAAATATTGATGGATCTGGCCCGACGTATGCCGGGGATTGGTGTGTTGATTGCCGGAAAGCCCGATCTGGGACAGGTCGGAGATGTTGGCGCCCGAATTGCGGACATTCCCAATATGCGATTTACCGGCCCCTATGCGCCCAGTGATTTCCCGAAACTTTACGATCAGGTCCACTTCACCTGGGCGATCGACTATTTCGAAGAGGGGTTGAACTCAAGCTGGCTGCTTCCCAACCGGTTGTATGAAGGGGGCATCTGCGGATCGGTGCCGATTGCTCTGGCGTCGGTTGAAACCGGCGCTTGGCTGAAGTCCAGGCATGCTGGGGTCTTGCTTGATGACCCGGCGACAGAGTTGCCCACCTTCATCGAAAGCTTGACGTCCGAGACCTATAGGGAATTGCACCAAGCCAGCATGAGCATTCCTTATGCCGATCTTGCCTTTACGCACGCCGAAGCGCGCGCGATCGTACGGGAGTTGAGATTATGAAGGCCGTCGACGCCCCGCGTAAGGGGGTTCTCCTTGTCATCCCGACCCTGAATGAGGCTGATCACATAGGCGGTCTCATCGAACGCTTTTGTGGAGGTGAAAAAGCCTATGTCGATCTGGTTGTGGTGGCCGACGGCGGCAGTGACGATTCAACCGTAAGCATTGTCCAATCCCTGATGGAGACCTATCCATCGCTTAGATTGTTACATAATGAGAAACGGCTTCAAAGTGCCGCTGTCAATTTGGCTGCCGCCGTGTATGGCGAAGACTACCGCTTTATGGTCCGGATTGATGCGCATGCCGGCTATCCGCGACACTATGTGAAAAACCTTGTGGAAGCCGTAGCGCGGTCATCGGCGCAGTCCATTGTGGTTCCTATGACCACCGCAGGCCAGCATTGCTTTCAGACGGGCGTGGCGGCCGCTCAGAATTCAGTTCTGGGCACGGGCGGGTCCGCACATCGCCATGCGGGAAAGAGTCTGTTTGTGGATCACGGCCATCATGCCCTTTTTGACCTCGTGTGGTTTCAAAAAATTGGCGGTTACGATGAAACCTTCAGCCATAATGAAGACGCCGAATTCGACACCCGGCTCAGACTGCTGGGCGGCAAGATCTGGCTGGACGGCCATAACGGCATCACCTATTTTCCCCGTCGGGATCCGGTCAGCCTGTTTAAGCAGTACTATAATTATGGACGGGGCAGGGCGCGAACCGTCGCCAAGCATGAACTGCCTTTGAAATTGAGACAGTTAGGACCCGTTTGCATTCTTCCGGCCGTTTTGTTCGCGGGCCTGACGCCGCTCGTCTGGTGGGCCTGTATTCCTATGGTGTTGTGGGTCGTGGCCTGCCTGGGTTTTGGGTCCTATATCGGCTTCCGACAAAAAAGGGCATGCGCCTGGTTTGCTGGCCCGGCAGCGATGGTCATGCATTTCGCCTGGTCCGCCGGATTTCTGGCGCAGCGGTTACGTACGCCAAACTTGTCGCGTGGGCGATTTCTGAAGGCATGGGCCTTACCAGGGGCGTGTGCACTCACGGTCTTAACCGGTCTTGTGGTGTCCAGCGGCAATGTAAACCTGCAGGCATTTGCGCTTTATGCTGTGCTTGCGGCTTTGTCATGTTTGGCCTGGTGCGTGAAGCTGACCGAAACGCCGCCCATTTGTCTGCGCAGAGAGTTGCTGCCTGTTTTACTGAGTGCCGCGTGTCTGGGGCTGGCCGTTGTGCTTCCCGCTGTCATCACCGTGTTTTTCGCGCCCTCAAGAACGGCGTCTATCGCCGTGGACCCTTCCACTCTATGGAGCGAGTGGATCAAATTGGGAGGGCTCGCCGCCGCATTCGCGCTAGGCTTCCGCCTCTCGACGTCGGACGGTGAGGCGAAGAAGTTTGGCGACATTTTCCTGCTGGCTGCCGGCGCCTGGGCATTGGTGGCGATCATCGGCGACATATATTCGCTTGGTCCTTTCGGCACTGACCATGAGGGAGCCTCTGGGCGCCTGGCGGGCGCCTTTAGTTCGCCAAACAGCGCGGCCACCTTATTGGGCTTCTGTAGCGTTCTGGCGCTCGGTCGCTTGGTTTCGCGGTACGTGTCTTCAAAGGGCCGAAGCGTTTTACACCGCATAAAGCCCTATTATTTGTGCCTGCTCATTTTGTTTTGGGTTGGCCTTGTTATGACCTTATCGCGCGCCGGCGTCATGGCGACAGTTATCGCCTCGATTGCAACCTTAGTCTATATGTTATGGCGCAAAGCCAAGGTACAATGGGCGGTGGCGGCGGGGGCCGGCATTCTCGTTCTTGCTGCCGTCATTTTCCATGATCCCCTTACCGAACTTGTCGCGCGTATGGGGCAATCGGGGGATGATGTCGGCACGCGCTCTGTTATATTCAACGCACATTGGCAGATTGCGCTTGAGCAGCCCTTATTTGGCTCGGGGCTCGGCTCCTTTAATACGGTCAACAATTTGATAATCGAACGGGGGAATTATCCCGCTCTGTCGATTATCCGGGCCGCCCACAATGTGTATTTGCAGTGGTTTGAAGAAACGGGCCTGATTGGCGTGGCGGCCCTCCTGTCCTTGAATATAGCTATACTCGCCCCAATGGTTAAGGCTGCCCGAACCCGGGGCAGCGCCGGTCGTCGCGTGGCGGTCGTCCTGTTTGCATATATCGTGGCTTTGCTACACGGACTTACGGATTTTGGTTTGCAGGAACCGGTGATTGCCGCATTCGTCGCATTGATTTTGGGCAGTAACCTTGCCTTAGCGACAAATCAAAGAAAATAGTGTTAGCGTTAAGATAGGTAAATCGTCTCAAAATGGCACAAATCATCTTCGGGACCGATTTGTGACCTCTTACGATGAGCTTCGTCGATCTCGTTTACGCACGTAGCATATGGCGCCGGAGGTCGCCGCACATGCCGCAGGCGAGGTCGCGTCGGGACTGTTAACGGCTTCGTGACCGCGTGCAATTGTGCATTGCGGGGGCGCCAAAGAGACAGCTATGACAATTATCACGCATTTTTTTTGAGCCCGATCAGGGACATTTCGGCGCAGTTTATAAATTCTCTGTAATATTTAGTCTGGCCGGACCTGTTCTTTGGGTTTATATCTATTTGACTTTGTGCAACTTTTAACGCTGCTACCGAAAAATTTTGAACTGGTACGGCTCTTGCACAAGGAGATATCGAGAAATTGTCGATCCTTGTTCGGCATATTTGTTGCATTGCAAAAAAATAATTGACAAAATAATCAGTCAGGAACGTAGATGTATTGCATCGGACAGGTCCGGGAATTTAAAGATGGATTGGATAAAGGCAGGAACCATGGGATCGAAAGTCATCATGCCATCTTCGTCTTTTGAGATGGTCCACGAACGTCGCCGCAAAGAGAGAGGGCCGTCACGCACCTCATCGCGTACCGCTGGAAAGTTGGTTATACGCGCGCTCGATATTGTCTTGAGCCTATGCATCCTCTTTTTCACGCTGCCGATCCTCGTCCTCGCAGGACTGCTGGTTAAGTTTCAGGACGGCGGTCCGATATTTTACGGGCAGGTCCGAATTGGGGAAAACGGCAAGACCTTCAAGTGCTACAAATTCCGCAGTATGCTGGTTGATGCCGACGCCCGATTGAAGCAACTTTTGGAAACGTCCCTGGAAGCGCGCTGTGAGTGGGAACGCGATCACAAGCTTAAGAACGATCCGCGGATCACCCAACTTGGACGCTTTATGCGTAAGACCAGCCTCGACGAGTTTCCGCAAATCTGGAACGTGTTGATGGGTGAGATGAGCTTGGTTGGCCCCCGTCCCATCGTGCAGGCCGAAGTCAAGAAATATGGCAAGTCTATCCGCCATTATGCGTCTGTTCGGCCGGGCATCACCGGGCTATGGCAGGTCGCCGGCAGAAACGACGTAACCTATTCGCGCCGCGTGGCGATGGATCGCCTGTTTGTACGCAAGACCGGCGTGGTGACCTACTTCCACATTCTGGTTATGACCTTGCCGGCCGTCCTGCTCCAGCGTGGGTCATACTGACCCCTTCAGCGATGGTCGTAGCTGATCACCCGGAGGAGCTGCCAGTTGCCGCTCTTTTTGCTCCACACCATCGTGAAGCGCGCTGTCGCATCGAGATGTTTGCTGCCATCGGGTTTTACCGAATAGATGCGGTGTAGGCCTGCCTCGATCGCATCTTCTGGCGGTGCCGCGTTGACAATCAGTGAGGACGCATCCAGTTTGCGGCGCAATTTGATGCCTTCCGCGCAGCGCTGGCCGAAGGCGGTCAGCACGGCATCGCTGTTCTTGACGGGCTGGTTGTCCTGATAGAATTCCAGGTTCGGGCTCAGAGACGCTGCGTAGGCAGCGGTGTCGCAGCTGTCGTAGGCAGCGAAGTTCTGCTCATCCGCCGTAGTTATTTCCGCGACAAGCTGATCGTGAGACATAAGCCCCGGCGCTGGCGTAAGGTCGAGCACGGCGTTCACTCGGCTGCTTTGGCGGTGCCGACGATGTGCCCCGCCTTCTGGTGCAGAGCGAAGATGATGCCGCCGCCTCCCTCTATGCGAAACGACATCTCATCACCCGCCCAGGATAGGCGCAAGGCGGTCTATGGCCGAACCAACGCCACCAGTC
>NZ_AWGE01000029.1 GCF_000495815.1 Asticcacaulis sp. AC466
AGCCTCCGGAAAATCCGGGGCGGTTCACACCTCTTGGTGTTGGTGGGGGGCAAGGTTCAGGTGTTCAGAAGCAAGCATCCAAAGTTTGGGCAGGTCCGCATCGTCTGGGTAGGTAGCCTGAGCTTCCTCTAAAACGTATTTGCAAACGGTTTCGAGAAGCGTGCGCGAAGCGGTAATTGCGCCCTCCGGGTCACTGGAACGGCGGTCAAGTGCCTTCTGCCAAATGCCATGCACATTCTCCGGATCGAAATCTTCTAGTGCATCACTGATCGGAGCAATCCCCGGCACTTTATCTTGAAACTCTAAGTGGTCCATGAGGGGTCTAAATTCATCCCATATGTACGCACGGCGCTCCTGATAATGTTTGAACTTCCCTTTTATAAACTGCCAAAATTGACCTGCGTCCCGGTACCGGCGCAGCATGTCAGGTACCTTTTCCCGAGACACTGGACTCGTTAGAAGTTCTTGCCGCAGCCGAGAAAAATCACTTGAGCTGAGCCCCCCAGGGTCTTGGGTTGCCGCCGCAACGAGACCGGCCTGAAGTTTCTCTGCCTTCTCCAACAGCGTCCGTTCATCGTCCTCAGTATAATCACCAGTCATCGACTCCTGCCTCGCTTCTATTTCAACTCATGGATTTATTTCCGCCAGCCACATCTACCTTCTCATAGATTGGCGTGAACTTGACTTGGAAGGGAAGCTTGCGAAGGCTCCGCTCGGAGGAATCTGCGTGTCAGTTGCTTGCCACTCTTGGATTTACATAAAGCGGACATCCTCCGCAAACCCTGAAAAAGAAAGGGCCTAGCAACGGAAGCTGCTAAGCCCAAGTTTATGTTGAGAAGATACCACTTACAAAGCATAAACTCTGCAATTGGCGTATCCCGGTCGCGTCACAACAACCGGAATGGCAAAAACGGATCGCAAACGCGCACAGCATGGCTGACGCCGTCGGTTTAAGACCCGAAATTCATATGTAAACGTTTGCACGCGTATTGCGCAAGAAAAAAAGTAGGCGTAAGGCAATAATTAGAAAAAATATTCTGTATTCACGCGGTTTGTCGTTGTGCCGTTGAGGGCGCGTGCTGTCTACGACGTCAGGCAAGGCTAAATGGGCCTTAAGGCGCGCGCAATCTTGAATACGTATTCAATTCGAATTCGTTCTGTTGAATACGTATGCACCGGCTTTGCGGTGGCAAAGGGCTTTTGTACCGGACAAACTTGGCTTAAAGCGTGCTTGATAACGATTACAGGAACAAGGAAACCCGCCATGATCTCCAGGCCGCGCCTGACGACTCTCGCCCTCTTTTTGCTGGCCGGCGGTGGTGCCGCACTTCCCGCCCTGGCTCAGGACGCCGCCCCGACTGCTGATGTGTCGCAGTCGTCGCAGGCCGCGCCGAAGTTCCAGACCATCGCCAGCGCGGATTCACCGGATAAGGTGTTGCATGTCGATGTCATGCTGAGCGGCGACGGCAACCTGTCTTATCAGGTGGTGAGAAAGGGTCAGGTCATCGTCAATCCGTCGCGCCTGGGCCTTATCCTGGCCAACGCGCCGAAATTCGACCGCTATTTCTCGCTCGAAGATACACAAACGACGACGCACGACGATACCTGGGAGCAGCCGTGGGGCGAGCGCCGGCTGACGCGCAACCATTACAACGAATTACGCGTCAATGTGGTCCAGAAGACGTGGGATAACCGCAAGATGACGGTGGTGTTCCGCATCTATGACGACGGCCTCGGGTTCCGCTATGAGTTCCCCGATCAGCCACAACTGCACAAGCTTGAAATCATGGACGAATTGACCGAGTTCGCCATCGCCGATCCGGCCACAGCGTGGTGGGACGTGGCCGGCGAATGGAACCGTGAGGAATATCTTTACGAAAAGACGCCGCTGAACGAGGTCAGCGAAGCCCAGACCCCAATGACGATCAAGACGGATAAGGGGCTTTATATTTCCTTCCATGAGGCCGCTCTGGTCGATTACGCCGCTTACTGGCTGCGTCGCGTCGATGGCCAGCGCCTGAAAACCCGTCTGGCTCCGTCGGCCATGGGCGCGCCGGTGGTGCGTGATGCGCCGTTCCCGACGCCGTGGCGGACTATGCAAATCACCGACTCGGCGGCGGCTCTGTACAATGGCTCCGACCTGATCCTCAACCTGAACGAACCCAACAAGCTGGGCGATGTGTCGTGGGTCAAGCCGTATAAATATGTCGGTATCTGGTGGGGGATGCACCTCAATAAATGGACCTGGGAAGCCGGACCTCGCCACGGCGCCACGACCGAAAACACCGAGGCCTATATCGACTTTGCCGCGAAAAACGGCTTCCGCGGCGTATTGGTCGAAGGCTGGAACAAGGGATGGGAAGACTGGTTCGGCAAGGGCTACAACTTCTCCTTCACCGAAAGCTATCCTGATTTCGATCTGGCGGCCATTTCGGCCTATGGCCTGAAAAAAGGCGTGCATCTGGTCGGCCATAACGAAACTTCCGGCAATGTCGCAGTCTATGAACCGCAGATGGCGGCGGGCTTTGCCCAGTACGAAAAATACGGCGTCGATTCGGTTAAGACGGGCTATGTCGCCGATGCCGGGGGGGCGCGCGTCCGGGCCGCCGATGGATCGATCCGCTACACATGGAACGACAGCCAGGAAATGGTTCGTCATTACCTGCTAAACGTCACGACGGCGGCCAAATACCATATCGCCATCGATACCCATGAGCCGATCAAGGATACCGGCCTGCGCCGCACCTATCCGAACTGGGTATCGCGCGAAGGTCAGCGGGGCATGGAGTATAATGCGTGGGGCGATCCACAAAATCCGCCTGAGCACGAGGCCAACCTGGTGTTCACGCGCATGCTCAGCGGCCCGATGGATTTCACGCCGGGCATATTGTCTTTGCAGGGGCAGGGCAAACCGATTGCCTCGACCCAGGCGAAACAACTGGCGCTCTATGTTGTCTTGTATTCGCCGATCCAGATGGCGGCCGACCTGCCGGAAAACTACGCTAAATATCCCAAGCCGTTCCAGTTTATTAAGGATGTGCCGGTGGATTGGGAGCAGTCAATCGCGCTCAACGGTGAGATTGGCGACTATGCCACCATCGTGCGCAAGGATCGTCACTCGGAAGATTGGTATCTCGGCGCGGTGACAGATGAAACCGAACGTAAGGTGTCTGTGCCTCTCACCTTCCTCGATCCGGCAAAAAAGTACGTCGCGCAAATCTATCGCGATGGTCCAAAGGCTGGCCTGACGGGCGATGCCCGCTTTGACATCGTTATCGAAGAAAAGCCGGTGACCGCCGCCGACACGCTGGAGCTCCGCATGGCGCCGGGCGGCGGTGAGGCCATCCGCTTTGTGGCCCAGGGCGGAAAAGTGGCGAAGAAGAAAAAATAGTCCATTCAGCGCATTCATTGGCGCGGAAGGTTGTCATCTGTCTTTGCAGTTTTTTGAAAGCGCTTGCTTTCGCAAAGGAAACTATGTTTTCTCATCCCAAGCCCGTGTGAAAAGGGTTTGGGTGGGACGCATGGATACACTTTCGAGTAAAATCAGGCTTGAGGATCTGGCGAAGATCGCAGGCGTTTCTGTGGCGACAGTGTCGCGTGCGCTCAACGATTCCCCTGCCGTCAATCGCGTGACCAAACGGCGGATATGGAAGATTGCCCGTGATCACAACTATGTTCTGAACCAGGACATGCCGATGTCGATGTCGGGATCTCAGGCAACGATCGCTATCGTCATTCCGCCGCCGCACGGCCGCGAAGGCCGCTTTTCAGATCCTTTTTATCAGGAAATGATTTCCGGTGTCGGCGAAGCGGCGCGGGACATGGGGTGCGACCTGCTGCTGTCGCACCTGACACCCAAAAGCCAGAACGACCTCGTCACTCTGATGCAGAATATCAAAGCCGACGGCGTCATCTTCCTTGGCCAAAGCTATCTGCACGACCGCTTCAACCAATTGGCGCGGTCAACCAACAAGTTCATTGTGTGGGGCCAGGAACTCCCCGGCCAAAAATATTGTACCGTCGGGTCGAACAATCTTCAGGGCGGCACGCGCGCCACGGCTCACCTCGCGCGCCTTGGGCGTAAGCGCATCGCCTATTTCGGTGAAACGGAAGGTACCGAAATGAAGCAGCGATTTCAGGGCTATCTCAATGTCCTGAATGAATCGGGCCACGTCTATGATCCGCGTCTGGTCGTCAACACACATTTCGAAATTGCATCTGCCGAAAATGCTGTCCTCAGCCTGATCAATAAAGGCATTGCGTTCGATGGCCTGTTTGCCTGTTCCGACATTATTGCTTTCGGCGCCATTCGCGGTTTGATGCGTGCCGGCTTGCGCGTGCCGGAAGATGTTTCGGTGGTGGGCTACGACAATATCGTTTTGGCTTCGCTGACCCATCCGGCCCTGACGACTATTTCGCAGGATCTGGCCCGCGCGGGCAAGCTGATGGTCTCCAAGCTCATCGGCTCGATTTCCAATGACGAAAGCCATTCTGAGATCGTAGCCACTGAATTGGTAGTCAGGGAATCGTGCGGCGGTTAGAGGAACACGCGTTCAATTTGGCTTACGTATTGAACGCGAGGCGCGGAAAAACGCAAAATGTCGAGCGGGCTGCATATTCGACCTGAGTTAATCCGAAGGCAGATCGCTCTAGCTCGGTTTGGTTGTGCGTCGGTCAACATTAATTGACCTATGGGTAAGGCGGCGCGATCCATGCCATATCGCTATTGCGACGAATTTGCAGTTTTTTGCAATTTTTTACACTTTGCGTCAAATTTTGTACCGGCCACTTCATTGTCTTACGAAAGGCTTCATCACCAAATATTGCCGTAAAATAATATAAATCGTCCATTTTGCCATAATTTCGTATCTTGAAAGCCACAATATTACGAATAGTTCAGGTTTATAGCTGCAAATTTTTGCAAAGCATTGCAAAAACAACGGTGTTGTAGATACTCGCGCCTTAGACGCCAATAAGAGTGTCGTGAGGGTTGAGACGTCAAAGGCGAATGCTCCGCACATAATGACGGGGCAAGCGTTGATAAGATCAAAACGCAACACCAGGAGAGCTTATATGCTTAAATTAAAGGGTCGTAACGTGGCGTTCAGGACGCGCCTGCTGACCTGTGGCGCCACGGCTGCCGTATTGACCGCCATGTCGGTCGCGTTGCCTGCCATGGCTCAAACGACCACGGCACCTGCCGATGACACGACAACCATCGTCGTGACAGGCATCCGTCGCGGCATCCAGGACGCCATCTCAGCCAAGAAGAAATCGGCCCAGATCGTCGAAGCCGTCTCCGCCGAAGACATCGGCAAGCTGCCCGACGCCTCGATCGCCGAATCGATTGCCCGCCTGCCCGGCATTGCGGCCCAGCGCACAAACGGTCGCGCCCAGTCGCTGTCCATTCGCGGTCTTGGCCCCGATTACACCGTAACCACCCTGAACGGCCGCGAACAGGTTTCCACCGGTGACAACCGCTCTGTCGAATTCGACCAGTATCCGTCGGAACTGATCTCCCAGGTCCTGATCTACAAGACGCCGAATGCTGGCATGACGACCCAAGGCATCGCCGGCACCGCCGATCTGCAAACCGTCCGCCCGCTGGCCTATGGCAAGCGCGCCGCCGCCATCAATGTCCGCGGCGAGCAGAACAGCGAAAGCGCTGCCGTCGGTGGCATGAAGAATACGGGCAACCGTTATTCGCTGATGTATATCGACCAGTTCGCCAACAAGACGATCGGCCTGGCCCTGGGCTATGCCCATACCGACTCGCCCTATCAGGTCCTGAAGAAGGAACCCTGGGGTGACGGCGGCTATCCGACCTGCGGCGCGTGTCTGCCTGCAAATCAGAATCTGCTTATTCTCGGCGGCGCCAAGGACGGCATCATTTCGTCGAACCTGAAGCGTGATGGCTATATGGGTGTCTTGGAATGGCGTCCGAACGACCACCTCCACATGACCCTGGACGCCTATCATTCCGATTTCCGCGAATTGCAGAAGATTGCCCGTATCGAATATCCGCTGGCCTGGGGTGCCAACCACCTGGCGCCGGGCTATACGGCGGGTCAAACCTTCGTCACACACGGCGTTTTCAACGACGTCGCCGCTGTCGTCGAAAACTATACCAATGATCGCAAGGCCAAACTCGACGCCATCGGCTTGAACACCGAATACAAGCTGAACGACAACTGGGACCTGATGGCCGATGCGTCCTATTCGAAAGTGGCGCGCGACGACGTCATTCTGGAATCGACAGGCGGTACGGGCGCCAGCTCTTCTACGACCCGCCAGCTCGACACGGTGACCTTCGACACGCCGGACGATTACGGTCTGTCGACGCTTCATGGTGTTGTCGACTATTCCAACTTCGCCACCACCTTCCTGACTGATCCAGGCGGTTGGGGCGGCCCGGTCGCCAATCGTGCCGGCTACGTCAAGGCGCCGCATATCGAAGACGAGCTGTCGACGATCAAGCTGGCCGCCACGCGCCATATGGATAATGTCTTTTCAAGCGTCAGCTTCGGCTATACCACCGCGCACCGCACGAAGGACAAGCAGGGCGTCGAAGGTTTCCTGTCATTGAAGACGGGGCCGCAGGAAGTTGTGCCTGAGAAGTATCGCCTCGGCGTCACCGATGCCGCCTTCCTGGGCGGGTCGTCGGGGATGATCTCCTACGACGGTCTGGCCATGTACAAAGACGGCTACTTTAATTTCACGCAGGACGTCGGCCAGGACACGGTCAAGCGCACCTGGAACGTGGATGAGCATGTCGATGTTATGTTCGTGAAGGCCGATCTGGACACCCACCTGTTCGGTTTCCCGCTCACGGGTAATATCGGCATTCAGTCGCAGCACGCCAAGCAGACGGCCAAGTCCTACTTTACCGACGGCACAGCCAACGGCAAGACCCTGAAAACCGAAAGTGCCGACTACACCGATATCCTGCCGAGCGCCAACTTCAACTTCGCTTTGTCGGATGACATGACCCTGCGCGTTGGCGCTGGCGTCACCATCGCCCGTCCGCGTATGGACGACATGGCGGCGGGCGTCGGCTATGGCCCTATCTCCAACGGCAATCAACCGGTGCAGTTCAACGGCAGCAGCTATTACTGGTCCGGTTCCGGAGGCAATCCAAGCCTGCGTCCATGGAAGGCAACGGCGGTCGATATCTCATGGGAAAAATACTTCGGTCGCAAGGGATACGTCGCGATCGCCGGCTTCCACAAGACGTTGAACTCCTACATCTATAACCAGACCCTGTTGCGCGACTACACCGGGGCGGCAATCCCGACCGGCGCCGATCCAGCGGCCTATTCGCTGGCCCTGGCCAATCGTACCGGCACGGTCTCCGTCATGCAAAATGGCACCGGCGGCTGGATCCGGGGGGTAGAGCTCACCTTGTCGGTGCCGGGCGATCTCGTCACGCCGTACCTGAACGGCTTTGGCGTCATTGTTTCAGGAGCGTTCAACGAATCGCAGATCAATCCGTCGGGCACCAACCCGATCGATCTGCCGGGTCTGTCCAGGCAAGTGATCAACACCACCGTCTATTACGAAAACCATGGCTTCTCGGCGCGTCTGTCCAATCGCTATCGCGGCGCTTTCCTTGGCGAAGTGCCGGACTATACCAACAGCCTGCAAAGCCGGTATGTCGCCGGTGAATCCCTGCTCGACGCCCAACTGGGCTACGAATTCCAGGGCGGCAGCCTGAAGGGCCTGTCCTTATCGTTCTCGGCGACCAACATCACCAACGAACCGTTCAAGCTCTACACCAAGGGCAACAAGAACAATGTGATGCGCTATGAAACCTATGGTTCGACCTACCTGTTCGGCGTGAACTACAAGTTCTTCTAAAGCCGACACGTCACATAAATTTGCACCCGTCGACTCTCCCGTCGGCGGGTGCTTTTATATTCTGATCGTCTAAGCTCATAAGATATTCGGGGAAACGCCATGGCCGCTGAGCCCATCAAGACCATCGTCATTCTGGGCGGCGGCACCGCCGGGTGGCTGAGTGCGACCTTCCTCAACCGCATTTTGGGGGACACGGTCGACATCACCCTGATCGAATCAGACGATATCGGCACGGTGGGCGTGGGCGAAGCTACCATTCCGCCGCTCGTCAATCTTCTGGTCTTTCTCGGTCTCGACGAGCGCGAGGTCATGAAGGCGGTTCAGGGCACTTACAAGCTTGGTATCGAATTCATCGACTGGTACGAAAAGGGCGAGGCCTACAGCCATGCCTTCGGTGCGCCGGGCAATCCGCTGGGCGTCCTGCCCTTCCATCAGTACTGGCTACGTCAACGGATGCGCGGCAAGGGCGGCAGCCTGTGGGATTACAGCCTGAACCACATGGCCGCCAAGGCCAACCGCTTTACCCATATGAAGACCATCCCCAATACGCCGAACATGGAGGGCATGAATTACGCCCTGCATTTCGACGCAGGCCTGCTAGCCAGGTATCTGCGTGGACATTGCGAGGCGCAAGGCGTCACGCGTCGTGAAGGCAAGGTGGCCGGGGTCAATCTGCGCGCCAAAGACGGCTTTATTGAAAGTCTGCGCCTTGAAGGCGGAGAGACTGTGGGCGGTGATTTCTTCCTCGACTGTTCAGGCTTCCAGGGCGTGCTGATCGAAGGGGCGTTGAAGGCCGGCTATGAGGATTGGACGCGCTGGTTGCCGTGCGATCGCGCCTTGGCCGTGCCGTGCGCATCGGCCGGACCGCTCAAACCCTATACTCAGGCACGCGCCCATACCGCCGGGTGGCAATGGCGCATTCCCTTGCAGCATCGCACCGGCAATGGCCATGTCTTTTCGAGCGCCTTCATGGAGACCGACGAGGCGGCCAAGATCCTGCTTGCCAATCTGGACGGCGAGCCGCTGGCCGAGCCGCGCCTGCTCAAATTTACAACGGGGCGGCGGCGCAAGACCTGGGTCAAGAACTGCGTGGCCCTGGGACTGGCCTCGGGCTTTATGGAACCGCTGGAATCGACCAGCATACATCTGGTCCAGACCGCCTTGCAGCGCCTTGCGCATATGTTCCCGGATAAGGGTTTCAACCCCATCGAGATCGCGGAATATAACCGCAAAACCCAGCGCGAATACGAATTGATTCGCGACTTTCTGGTCCTGCATTACACTGCCACCCAGCGTGCCGACAGCCCGTTCTGGAATCACTGCCGCACCATGGATGTGCCGGACAGTCTGAACGGCAAGGTCGATTTCTTCCGCCAGCATGGCCGCGTCATTGTCGAGGAGGACGACCTGTTCAAAGAGGCCAATTGGGTACAGGTGCTGATCGGTCAGGGTGTCATGCCGGAAAGTTGTTCGCCATTGACCCTGAATGTGCCGGAAAAGAAGCTGGACGACTATTTCCAGCATATCCGCCAGATTTACGAGACCACGGTCATGAAGACACCGTCTCATGCCCAGTACATCGCCTATCATTGCCAGGCGGAAACGTGATCTGCGGTAGTTAGAGGTTTGCCGCCAGCCAGGCTTGTGTGTCGGCCAATAGAGGCGCCTTGCGACGGAAGGGCACCGAGTAGACGGCGGCCGTATCCTGGTGGCTCAGGCCGTCATACACCTTCAAGGTCACATCCGTGCCAGCGGCCTTCAGGCGCGCATCGAGATTGACGGCATTGCGCAGGCCCACCACCTGGTCCGCCCGGCTTTGCAGCAGCAGGAATTTTGTGTCGAGTTTACGGGCATAGGTGACCGGCTGTGTTTCGGCGGGACGGGGCCATTTACCGAAAGCATCGATAGATGACGCAACGTCAAACGGATAGAAGTCATAAGGACCGGCAATGCCGACGCAGACCTTTAATGGCGACGGATTGCCGAGATAGCGGGCATCCAGGGCCATCATGACCGCCGCATAGGCGCCGGCAGAATGACCCGCCACCCCCAGGCGGCTGGCGTCGCCTCCATATTCGCCAGCATGGGCGATGACGTGCTTTATGGCACGGGCGTTGTCTTCGAGAAAGACCGGGTAGACGACCTGCGGCACCAGTCGATAGTCGGGTATTGCCACGACATAGCCGAGAGCCGCCAGCGCATGCCCCATCCATGTATAGTCGGCCTTCGATCCTGAATTCCACCCGCCGCCATAGAAGAAGACCAGCACCGGCAGGTCCGTGCTGGCGCCTTTCGGGGCGTAAACGTCATAGGTTTGGCGGGTCTCTTCACCAAACCGGACATCGCGCGCCACGCGCCGGGCCTCATCCTTGGGCGTGAAGGTATTGAACAGGGTGAGGGTATTGCAGGCGGCCAGCAGCGGCGCCAATCCGACAAGGCCAAGCAGGGAGCGTTTCGGCACAGTCACGGTCTCAAAATCTCAGAATAGGCAGCAGAAAATCAAAAATCACTAAGCACTTCCCGCCGGTTGGGCCACAAAAAGGCGCTAAATCTCCACGGAGATTTGCGAGCGTTCCGTCGGTGGTTTTGGTTTCAGTCGAAGCCCCTTGGCGAACAGCAGAAGGGCCTCCCAGTGGATGCCGATTACCACACCCAGCGTCATCAACGGCATGGCGAAGAACAGCCATAACAGGGTCCGGTCACACAAGGGTTCGCGTTTGGCGGTGAAGCCGGCAAAGAGCATAGGTGTGCCGTCCTGTTTCAAGTCGATCTTCAATGCGAAGGTCTCCGCCGGTGCGATCAGGTCGAAATCGTACGCCATATCCATGTCCATAAAGGGAGAGACGTGGAGACGTTTGTCGCTGGCCTGGGTAACGCGCCGGCCCGTCTGTCGCACCGGCAGGACATAGGAATGACGGTCGCCGAAGGTATTGTTGACTTCGTAGACGATTGCCCGCATTGCGCCATCGGGCTTCTGCACGAAATAGAGGCTTATCGGGTTGAAAACGAAGCCCAGCATACGCGGCATGGCGAGCAGAAACAGCCGGTCGCCGGCCTCATACAGGCCGTGGCCGGTCAGGAGGGCTACCATACGATCTTTTAACGACGCCGTCCCGGCGCGCGCCTTGTCCGGGCCGTGGTCGCGATCGTAGAAGCCGAACAGGTTGAAACGGTTGCGTGAGAAGAAGCGGGTGGTCACCGGCGCATCCAGGTCAATCAGAACCTGAAAAATCCGATAGCTCAGGCGGTGCGGTTTCGGCGCGAAGCGCTGGTGGACGACCTCGCCCCGGTAAAGCGCGGTGTGCAGGGCGGGCGGTGATTGCGTCGGTGCGGCGGCCATGACGGATTACTCGGCCGCCATCGGCAGGACGTCATTTGCCCAGGGGTTATAGCGAATACGGCTTTGCGACCAGTCGAAATCCCACGGCCGTCGCTCGCCGGTAATGCCTTCCGCGACCGCCAGGCCCGATTGCAGGCCGTCTTCGTGAAACCCAGACCCGAAATAGGCGCCGCAGAACCAGGCGCGGTTTTGGCCTTGCAGGTCGCCCAGCCGGTCCTGGGCCGCGATGGCCGCTACGTCGAACAAGGGGTGCTCGAACACGATCCGCTTGATGACCTTATCTGGATCAACCGCGTGGGTTGGATTGAGGGTGACAAAATAGTTCGGTGCGTCCTTCAGGACCTGCAAGAGATTCATCCAGTAGGTGACGCACAGCTGTTGCTCGTCCGAGGCATCCTTTTCACCCAGATAGTTCCAGCTCGACCACGCGCGGCGGCGTTGCGGCATGAAAGCCGTATCGGTGTGCAGAACCACCTCGTTGCGGGTGTAGGTGAAAGCGCCAAGCGTGCGACGTTCCGCCGGACTGGCGTCCAGCATCTTAAGCGTGGTGTCGGCGTGCGTGGCGAACACGACCTGATCGAAACGACGGGCGACGCCATGTTGGTCGGTTAAGGTGACGCCTTCACTATCGCGCGATACCGACCGAATGGCTGTGCCGGTGTGTATTTTGTCGGCAAATTCGGGCGTCAGCTTTTTGAGATAGGCCTGAGCGCCGCCCACGACGCTACGCCACAGGATGCGATCCATGATCTGCAACAGGCCATGGTTTTCAAAAAAGGCGATGAAGGCGCGAAACGGGTAGTCCATGATCTGACGCGCCGAGGTAGACCAGATGGCCGCCGCCTGCGGCAGCAGGTGATCGTCGATAAAGGCGCGGCCGTAATTGCGATCCTTCAGATAGTCGCCGAGGCGATAGTTTTCCCGCGCCCGGGCCGCCAGGTCCTTCGGCGCTTCGCGATAAAAGCGGACGATATCGAGCAGAAGGGATAGAAAGCGGGGACGGAACAGGTTGCGCGTCTGGGCGAACAGGCCGCGCAGACCCAGGCTGGAATATTCCAGGCGCCCCTTGTCTACGGATACGCCGAACGACATGTCCGAAAGCTGATGTTCGACGTCCAGATGCTTGAACAGCTGAACAAGGTTGGGATAGCAGGGTGCGTTGAAGACGATGAAGCCCATATCGATCCACACGGGCGCCTCGGCCGTGCCGACATTGACGCTGTGGCTGTGACCGCCGACCTCTGCCTCGCTTTCGAATACGGTGATGTCGCAGCTCTTGTTCAGCATCCAGGCCGCCGACAGGCCGGCAATGCCGGTGCCGATGATGGCAATGCGTTGCCGCTTGGAAGAGGACCGATCAAACATATACGACTCGCTGTGTATTGGGGTTACCGAACATCTACGCGATGCGGGGCCTCCTGGATCACAACCGTAATAAAGGCACGGTATTTGTCCCCTTTTTTGTGCGGGAGTGATCCGCCGCTCTGTCGAAGGCGTACATCATTCATAAATTCGCTTCTGGCTTTAAAATGCACTTTGACCGCACACTGACAATCGGGTCTTCTGTCCGCATGACACCATCGGATCCAGCAGACGCCGCCGCGACCCCGGAAATGCTCATTGTGCGCATTGCCGAAACGAAGGATCGCGCCGCCTATGCAGCCCTCTTCACGCGTTTTGCCCCAAAGGTGAAAGCCTTCGTCATGGGCCAGGGCCTGACCGCCCAGGAGGCTGAGGATCTGGCGCAGGATGCGCTGCTCAATGTCTGGCGAAAGGCGCATCTCTTCGATCCGTCAAAGGCGTCGGCTGTGACCTGGATTTACTCGATCGCCCGAAACATGCGCATCGACGCCGCCCGCAAGGCCAAGCGTGTTCGGGATCTGCCCGAGGACCTGTGGCAGGGTGACGGCGAACGCGCCGCCGACGACCAGCTGTGCGATGCGCAGACGGCCCGGTCGGTTGCGGCGCTGATGGACACCTTGCCCGTCGAACAAAAGACCATTCTGCGCCTGTCCTTCTATGAGGACCTGTCGCACGGCGATATCGCCAAAGCCCTTTCCATCCCCCTGGGGACCGTCAAATCCCGTCTGCGTCTGGCCATGACCCGCCTGCGCATGGGGTTCGATACAGTATCAGGAGAACGCGTATGAGTACCGCTCACCACCCCGACGAAGAGATGTTGTGGGATTACCACCGTGGCGCTTTGGCGCCCGGCATAGCCTTGGGCGTGCGTACCCATCTCGACATGTGCGCCCAGTGCCGGACCGATATGCGGGTGTTTTCCGCCGTTGGCGGCGCTTTGCTTGACGCGGCCGAGGGAATTGCGATGAGCGACAATGCGCTGGACCTGGCTCTGGCACGTATCGAGCGTCCCGAAGCGGACGTGGCGCCGGCGCGCCGCGACATTCGTCAGCCGGCCTTTCTCAAGGGGTTCGAACTGCCTGACAGCCTGAAGCAGGTTCAGGTCAAGGACCGTTATTTTGTGGCACCAGGGGTATGGCTGGCGCCCATCGCTGTCGACCGGCCGGTCAAGGGGTCGAAAACCTATCTGATGTTCGTCAAGGCCGGGATGGCCATGCCGGAACACACACACCGGGGACGGGAAATAACCGTCATGCTGCAGGGCCATTACAAGGATCACAAGGGCGACTATCGTCGTGGCGATTTCGCCCAATGCGACGATAGCGATGACTGTCACATGCCGGCCATGCAAGGCGATGTCGATTGTCTGTGCCTGGTGGCTCAAGAAGCCGCGATAGTGCCTAAGACCTTGCTTGGGTGGCTGCTGAAACCCATTGCAAGGATATGATCGAATGAAAGCCTTCACAACCACCTACCTTATCGGCCTTGCTGTTCTGGCAGTGCTCGATTTCATCTGGCTCACCACCATGGGCAATTCGCTGTATAAGCCGGCCATGGGCAGCCTGATGCGCGCGCAGCCCAACATGATTCCCGCGGTGGCTTTTTATCTGCTGTATGTGTTCGGCCTGACATATCTGATCGTTTACCCCGCTCTGTTCGGCAATGCTGCCTTCTCCCTACTCGATCTGGCCTTTCGCGCCGCCCTCTTCGGGCTGATCGCCTATGCGACCTATAACCTGACCTGTCTGTCAGTCATCAACGCCTGGCCCGTCAGCCTCAGCTTCATCGACATGGCCTGGGGGGCGGTGGTGACCCTGCTGACCGCCTGTGCGACGGCCTATATGGTCAAGGCGATTGGCATAGACCGTCTTAGGTAATCAGGCGCGGCTCATGGCATTGGCAACCTTGGATCGCGGCGTCCGGCCAAGCACGTCCGATATGAACCAGGCGGCCTCAACGATGGTGCGGATATCGACGCCCGTCGCTATGCCGAGGCCATTCAGCATGTACAATACGTCTTCGGTGGCGACATTTCCGCTGGCCCCCGGCGCATAGGGGCAACCGCCCAGGCCGCCGACCGAGGCATCCACGGTGGCGATGCCGTAGTCGAGAGACGTCAGTATATTGGCGAGGGCCTGACCGTAGGTGTCATGGAAATGCACAGCCAACCGGTCGCGTGGCACGCGCGCGGTTACGACATCCAGAAGGCGCGCGACATCGGCGGGCGTTCCCACACCGATAGTGTCGCCTAGCGAAATCTCATAACATCCCATGTCGAGCATCTGTTCGGCGACCGACGCCACCGCCTCCGGCGTGATCGGCCCTTCATAAGGGCAGGCGATGACCGTCGAGACATAGCCGCGCACCCGCATGCCGTCGGACAGGGCGGCATCCGTGACGAAGCGAAACCGCGCCAAGCTTTCGGCGATCGAGCAGTTGATGTTCTTTTGGCTAAAGGTTTCGGAGGCCGCGCCGAATATGGCCACGGTCCGCGCACCGGCGTCCTTGGCGGCTTCATAGCCTTGCAGATTGGGCGTGAGAACCGGATAGTCCACACCGGCGGCGCGGGCGATGCCGGTCATCACCTCACGGGCGTCGGCCATTTGCGGCACCCATTTGGGCGATACGAAACTGGCGGCCTCGATATGGGTCAGGCCGCTTTTCGACAGCCGGTCGATCAGGGCGATCTTGTCTGCGGCGGAGACGATAGCCGTTTCTGCCTGAAGGCCGTCGCGCGGGCCAACCTCGTACAGGGTGACGTGGGACGGCCTCACTTCGTTTCCTCAAACAGTTCACGGCCAATCAGCATACGGCGGATTTCCGATGTGCCGGCGCCGATCTCATACAGCTTGGCATCGCGCCATAGCCGCCCGACAGGGAAGTCGTTGGTATAGCCATTGCCACCCAGGCACTGGATGGCTTCGCCCGCCATCCATGTCGCCTTTTCGGCGGCGTAGAGGATGCAGCCCGCGGCGTCCTTGCGCGTGGTTTCCCCCCGGTCGCAGGCAGCCGCGACCGCGTAGACATAGGCGCGGCACGCCGCCCAGGTCGAATACATGTCGGCAATCTTGCCCTGCATCAGCTGGAAAGTGCCAATCGGCGCACCAAATTGTTCGCGCTCATGGATGTATGGGATCACGGCGTCGAGACAGGCGCGCATGATGCCGAGCGGCCCGCCGGACAGGACGACCCGTTCGTAATCGAGACCGGACATCAGCACCTGTACGCCGCGCCCTTCGATGCCCAGCGCGTTTTCATACGGCACTTCGCAGTCCTCGAACACCAGCTCGCCGGTGTGGGAGCCGCGCATGCCCAGCTTGTCGAGTTTCTGGGCTACGGAAAAGCCCTTAAATCCTTTTTCGATCAGGAAGGCGGTCATGCCTTTCGAACCGGCATCCATATTTGTCTTGGCGTAGACGACGAGCGTATCGGCATCGGGGCCGTTGGTGATCCACATCTTGCTGCCGTTGAGCACAAACCGATCACCCCTGCGGTCGGCGCGCAGACGCATGGAAACGACGTCCGATCCCGCGCCGGTTTCCGACATGGCCAGGGCGCCGACATGGTCGCCGGAGATCAGTTTGGGCAGATAGCGCGCCTTCTGTTCGGCGGTGCCATTGCGCACGATCTGGTTGACGCAGAGGTTGGAATGGGCGCCGTAGGACAGACCGATGGAGGCGGAGGCGCGTGAGATTTCCTCCATGGCGATGGTATGGGCCAGATAGCCCATGTTCGCACCGCCGAAATCTTCCGGTGCCGTCAGGCCCAGCACGCCCATCTCACCCATCTTGCGCCACAGGTCCATCGGGAACTGATCATCGCGATCGGCGGCTTCGGCCAGGGGGGCGATTTCGACCCCGGCGAACCGGGCAACGCCTTCGCGCAGCGCGTCGATGTCGTCGCCGTGGCCGAATTGTAGGTGGGGAAAGTCGATCATGGTCGGTCCTCTATTTCGACCAGAAGGGCTTTGTCTCCCACCTGGTCACCGGCCGCCGCGTGGACGGCCTTGATCACGCCCGCCTTGGGCGCCTTCATGGTGTGTTCGATCTTCATCGCGCCGAGGATGAGAAGCTTCTGGCCCTTTTCGACGCTGTCGCCCGCCGAAACGAACACGTCGATCAGCTTGCCTGGCATGGGTGCATTTATGTCTCCGCTGGCGATGGCCGCTTCGCCAGCCTCGGCCTTCAGATTGAGCGGCGCGCGTGGCGGCAGATTAACCAGCCATCCGGTCATGTCATTCCATGGTGATCCCGGGTCGGCAGCCCGGACATAGGCGGGAATCTCCGCATCGGGCCATGGCGCCAGCAGCCGATCGAGATGGCGGCCGATGAAGCCGGTGTCGATGTGCGCGGCGGCGAAGGCGTCGTCCGACACCAGCCGGCGCAGAAAGCCCAGATTGGTGGCCAGGCCGCTAAGCTGCGTTTCAATCAGGGCGTCGCGCATCCGCGACAGGGCCTGTTTGCGATCACGCCCGTGAACGATGATTTTAGCGATCATAGGGTCGTAGAAAACGCTGACCGTATCGCCTTCACCGACAGCCGATTCGATGCGGGCCCACGGCGGGAACCGGAGCCTGTCCAGCTTGCCGGTGGCGGGCAGGAAATCGTTTTGCGGGTCTTCGGCATAGAGGCGCGCTTCAATGGCGTGCCCGCTGATGGTCAATTCATCCTGTCGCTTGGGTAGAGGCTCGCCGGCTGCCACCCGTAACTGCCACTCCACCAGGTCCAGACCCGTGATCTCCTCGGTGACCGGATGCTCGACCTGCAGTCGCGTGTTCATTTCCATGAAATAGAAGGGAGCGTCCGCAATCCCGCGCGATACATCGACGATAAATTCGACCGTGCCTGCGCCGCGATAATGGATGGCCTGAGCGGCGCGCACAGCGGCGGCTCCCATAGCTGCACGCATGGCGTCGGGCAGGTCCGGGGCGGGCGCTTCCTCAATGACCTTCTGGTGGCGGCGTTGCAAAGAACAGTCCCGCTCGAACAGGTGGACGACATGGCCGTGTTCGTCGGCGAACAGCTGTATTTCGATATGTCTGGGAATCTCGAGATATTTCTCTATCAGGACCTTGGGGTCGCTGAACGCGTTCAGGCCCTCGCGCTGCGCTGATATCAAGGCGTCGGCAAACTCGGCGGGATCGTCGACCCGGCGCATGCCCTTGCCACCCCCGCCGGCCACGGCCTTGATCAGCACCGGATATCCGATGCGCCCGGCCTCGGCCTGCAAGGTTTCAAGCGACTGATCCTCGCCGTGGTAGCCGGGGGTTACCGGGACGCCTGCCGCTGTCATCAGGGCCTTGGCGGCTCCTTTGAGTGCCATGGCGCGAATGGCGTCGGGGCGCGGACCGATGAAGGTGAGACCCGCGGCCTCGCAGGCTTCGGCGAACGCGGCGTTTTCCGACAGGAAGCCGTAGCCGGGATGGATTGCCTGCGCACCTGTCTCGATCGCCACGGCAATGATTCGGTCGCCCCGCAAATAGCTGTCCGCCGCTGCCGCCGGACCGATCAGGACGGCGCGATCCGCTTCGCGCACAAAGGCAGCATCAGCGTCGGCCTGGGAATAGACGGCGACCGTCTGCACGCCCAGGCGTCGGCAGGTTCGGATGATGCGCCGCGCGATTTCGCCGCGATTGGCGATCAGGATTGTGTGGAACATCGCCAAGGTCCTAAAGCATCCAGCCGGGTTTGCGTTTGGCCAGGAAGGCGGCAATGCCTTCACGGCCTTCGTCTGACGCGCGTCTTGCCGCGATGCGCGTTGCGGTGACGTCGGCGGTCAGGCGACGTTCGGCGACCAGATCCTTGGCGTCGGCGATGGCTTCGGGGCCACCCGCCAGCAGCGCGTCGATCAGACGTGCGCCCGCGGCCTCCAGCCCGCTCGCCACTTCATGGACCAAGCCGATGCGATGGGCCTCGGCGGCGGTGAAATGCTCCCCCGTCAGAAAATATCGCCGCGCCGCCGACCGACCGATCTTGGCGATGACGAAGGGGGAGATCACCGCCGGGATAAGGCCAAGCCGCACCTCGGTCAGGCCGAATTTCGCTTCGGGCTGGGCTATCACCACATCGCAACAGGCGGCCAATCCGACCCCGCCGCCAAAGGCCGCCCCCTGCACTAGTCCGACGACAGGTTTTGGACAGGTGTCGATGGTTTCGAACATGCGGGCCAAAGCCAGGGCATCTTCGCGGTTGGCGAATTCATCCTGTTCGGCCGCACGCTGCATCCAGTTGAGATCGGCGCCGGCGGAAAAGCTGGCGCCGTTGCCGGACAGAACGATGGCGCGCACGCCGTCCTGCTTGCCCAGGTCTTCGAACGCCTGGGTCAGATCGCCGATCAGCCCTTCATTGAAGGCATTGTGCACGGCCGGGCGGTTCAGGCTGACGCGGACCACACCGCGGGCGTCGGAATCGATAATCAGATCGGTCATGGTCTACATCCTGAAAACGCCGAATTTCGTCGGTACGATGGGCGCATTAAGCGCCGCCGATAGGCCCAGACCCAATACGCGGCGCGTGTCGGCCGGGTCGATGACACCGTCGTCCCAAAGCCGGGCCGAAGCGTAATAGGGATGTCCCTGCGCGTCATAGGTGTCGCGGATCGGTGCTTTGAAGGCCGCCTCTTCTTCCGGCGCCCATGTGCCGCCTCTGGCTTCGATGCCGTCGCGTTTTACCGTGGCCAGCACATTAGAGGCCTGTTCGCCGCCCATGACGGAGATGCGGGCATTGGGCCACATCCACAGGAAACGCGGTTCGAAGGCCCGCCCGCACATGCCGTAATTGCCCGCACCATAGGACCCGCCGATGATGACGGTGAGTTTCGGCACATTGGCGCAGGCGACGGCGGTGACCATCTTGGCGCCGTGCCGGGCAATGCCCTCGTTCTCATATCTCTGGCCGACCATGAAGCCGGTGATGTTCTGCAGGAAGATCAGCGGAATGCCGCGTTGCGCGCACAACTCGATGAAGTGCGCCCCCTTGAGCGCGCTTTCCGAAAACAGCACGCCGTTGTTAGCGACGATGCCGACGGGGTAGCCGTAGAGATGGGCGAACCCGCAGACCAGGGTTTCGCCATATAAGGCCTTGAATGCGTCGAACCGGGAACCGTCTACCAGGCGTGCGATGACTTCGCGTACATCGAACGGCTGGCGCGTATCGGCCGGGATGATGCCATATATGTCTTCGGGCGGATAAAGCGGGTCTTCGACCGGCAGGGTCGCCAACCCGACCGTCTTGGTTCGGTTGAGATTGCCGACGATGCGGCGGGCGATCGACAAGGCGTCGGCATCGTTGGCGGCCAGGTGATCCACCACGCCGGAAACACGGGCATGGACGTCACCACCGCCCAGATCTTCGGCGGAGACGACCTCGCCGGTTGCGGCCTTCACCAGCGGCGGTCCGGCCAGGAAGATAGTCCCCTGCTTCTGAACGATAATGCTTTCGTCGCTCATGGCCGGAACGTAAGCGCCGCCCGCCGTACACGATCCCATGACCACGGCAATCTGCGGAATGCCGCGCGCCGACATCTGGGCCTGATTATAGAAGATGCGGCCAAAATCGTCCTTGTCGGGAAAGACCTCGTCCTGGTTGGGCAGGTTGGCGCCGCCGGAATCGACCAGGTAAACGCATGGCAGATTGTTCTGCGCGGCAATCTCCTGGGCGCGCAAATGCTTCTTGACGGTCAGCGGATAATAGGTGCCGCCCTTGACGGTGGCATCGTTGCAGACAATGACGCATTCGGTGCCGTTGATGCGGCCCAGCCCGGTTATCATGCCGGCAGCCGAGACATCGTCCTCATAGACCTTATAGGCCGCCAGGGCCGAGAATTCGAGGAAGGGCGAACCGGGATCGATCAGACCAGCGACCCGATCGCGCGGCAGAAGCTTGCCCCGCGCTACATGTTTGTCACGAGCGGATGGCGATCCGCCTTGCGCAATTCGAGCGGTGAGGGCGCGCAGGTCATCGACCAACCCCTGCATACGCCTCGTATTGGCCTGAAATTCCTCGGATGCCGGATCTATTTCGCTCTTGAAGGCCATGCGCGTTCCAATGTTTTCCCCAATCCCGTGTTTTCCCCAACTTAGCGGATTTCCATGAATTGGAAAAATCGATAATTATTATCCTGTATATAGATATTATCTATGATGGCGTCACACGACGCGGAGGTTGCGTGGAACTCTATTTGTTGCGCTATTTTCTGGCGGTTGTTGAAACCGGCAGCTTCACCAAGGCCGCGCAGGCCTGCCTGATCACCCAGCCGACCCTTTCAGCCGGCATCAAACGGCTTGAAGACCAGCTTGGCGTCGATCTGTTCGTGCGCAACAACCGGCGGGTGTTTCTGACGACCGCGGGCACCCGGTTTCTGCCGCGTGCCAAAGCGATCTTGCACGAGGTCAATATGGCGTCGGCGGAAATCACCCGTACGGAACAGGCCAATAGTCTGCGGCTAGGCGTCTTGCAGACTGTGCCCGCTGCATTGGTGGCGCGGCTGTTGTCGGGCTTTTGCGCTGCCCATCCGGGCGTCCGGTTCGATCTGTATGATGGCAGCGAGCAGGAATTGCTCAACCGCCTAGACGAACGCGGCCTCGACTACGCCTTGTCGATTCGCCGGGTCGATGACGACACGTCCGTGCCGCTGTTCGAGGAAGGGTATAAACTGGCCCTGGCCGCCACCCATCGCCTAGCGCAGGCCAGTGAAATCCGTGGTGAAGACCTGGCTGACGACAGCATGATCGTCCGGTCGCGGTGCGAAGTCCTGTCCGAAACCTCCCGGCATTTTACCGATCGTAATGTCCGGCCGCCGCTGGTGTACCGCACGGCTCAGGATGAACGGGCGCTGAGCATGGTCGGGGCGGGCGTCGGCGTGACCGTCATGCCCGACAGTTATGAGGCCCCCGATGTGGTGCGTGTGCGGATGCAAGGCTTCAACCCGCGCCGCACCGTCGCGCTGTTCCTGCCGCGCTTCACCCTGCCGCAACGGCTGGCCGAGACGGCTCAGGCCTTCGCGAATTTCACGGTGAAGCACTTTTCGAATGCGCCGGCGTAAGGGGGGCTTGCTGAGCGCCTTAACCCGTTCGTGCAGCCGCCGGCATGACGTCAGGCTGAACCGGCTCCGCGACCCGGGCGGACGCCTGGGGCATCATGTAGTCGCGGGTGATTGGCAAGGTGTCTATCTTTTTGGCCAACTGAATTTGGAAGACCATCAGATCGCCGTAGCGGAAACCGAGTTCGCAGAAACAGAGATAGAATTCCCACATGCGTCCGAACCGCTCATCATATAACGCCTCGATTTCGGCCCGGTTCGCCTCGAACCGCATTCGCCAATGCCGCAGCGTTTCGGCATAGTGCAGGCGCAGGGACTCGATGTCGGTGATAAACAGTCCCGATTTTTCAACGGAGTCGGTAATTTCGGACAGGCTGGGGATATAGCCGCCGGGGAAGATATATTTATCGAGCCAGGCCGATCGTCCGCTTGTCTTGCCGCGCCGTCCGATGGTGTGGATCAGGGCCACGCCATCGGGCTTCAGGCGGTCGGCGACGGTCTGGAAATAGCCGTCGAAACCGGCCAGGCCGACATGTTCGAACATGCCGACGGAAACAATGCGGTCGAACAGGCCGCTGACCAGACGATAGTCGCACAGTTCGAACCGCACGCGGGCATTGACGCTGGGTTCCAACGCCCTTTGTTCCGCCACCGCCAATTGTTCGGTAGATAGGGTGACGCCCGTGACATTGACGCCGGCCTGACGTGCCAGATGCAGGGCCATGCCACCCCAGCCGCAGCCGATATCGAGCACGCTCTGGCCCGGCGTCAGGAACAGCTTGTCGGCGATATGGTCCTTCTTGGCGATCTGCGCGTCTTCGAGGCTGGCTTGCGGACAGCGAAAATAGGCGCAGGAATATTGCATGTCCTCGTCAAGGAACAGGCGATAGAGCCGTTCCGACAGGTCATAATGGTGCGCGACGTTGCGGCGTGAGGTGTCGGGGGAATGAACTGGTAGCCAGTTTCTGAAACCATGCAGCCAGCGCGCAAATCGACCCCGTTTTGGCGCATTGGGCAGGTTTATGCCGATCAACTCAATCAGGCCCCACAGGGTTCCCTTTTCGACGGTAAGTTTCCCGTCGGTATAGGCCTCGCCGAAATGGAGATAGGGTTGCGCGCCGATCTTGAACGCCGTCCACAGGCTGTCGATGCGTATGGCTATGTCGAGATCGGGCCTGTCCAGCCTAGGCCTACCAAAACGATAGGTTCGGTTTGCGCCGATCCGCACGGTTAAAACGCCTTCTTGGATCAAGGCATCGAGATAGGATTGCAGCATGAAGCGCTCCTCAGATGAGCGGTAGCGGTGAGCTCATGTAAGCGCTGCAAAACACAAAAATCCGATGGGATTCGCCTATCGAATAGTAAGAAAATCGTAAGATTGCCTGCCTCCCCTGACGGGTCAGCGTGTCGTTTGATGATCAGTGTTTATCAGCCTATCCGATGAAGAGGGGTGGGTATCGAGAGGCGGTCGACGTTTGGATTGTGTCACGGCATATACAATTGCGTTCGAATACCGGTGAATCGACAAAATAAATGTTTTTAGGTTGGCGGCGAACTTTGCGCCGCCTGGACCAGCAACCGGTTAAGGATTGCGGTTTTTTGAGGTGTTTGACGCGGTTATACTGTCGCGCGTCGCGAGGGTGCCGGGGGCTACGCGTATCGGCTGCAATCTCGATATTCTCCAGCCATTCCATGCGGTATGACACGCAGGTTTCGTAAAGTATGGCCGGTATTACCGACTGTTTTTATTACATTTTCAACATTAATCTTTGATTTTTTTCGGCGCTGATATTTTCAGCGGCGGGCCCGCTTTTCAGAAAAATCCGGTAATAAATTATTAAGAATAGTGACACTTACTCGCCTTAATGTTGCGCGTCTATCGCGTGCCAATGTGAGTGTGTATCGTGTACAGTATTGACGCCTGCGGCTATTTCAGCCGCGCTATCATAAGTTGGTATCCCGCCGTTAACAGGGATGTCCTTTTTCATAGCCAGGCCCCCGGCACACCGCCAAAGCCGGTTTAAAGATACCACTCTCTCCTTTCAAATTTCGCCACCTGGCTGCGTAGCCCGCATGCCTGCGACGGTGGCCTATGTCCAATCCCGCATCCGAGAACCATCATGTCCCGCAAGCATCTCCGCCGCGTTTCCTGTCTCAGTCTTCTGGCGACGGCCTTCGGTCTTCTGTCGGGCACGGCGTTCGCCCAGACCGCGACGCCTCCGGATGCCGGCCAGACCTTGCGCGACAATCGCCAGCCCGTGGCGCCGCAGCGCCCGTCATCCCTGCCCAGCTTGTCTGTGCCCGACGAGACCGATCCAGGTTCTGATCCGTCACAACGCCTGACCGTGTCGGCGATCCGCATCGAAGGCAACACCAATGTGCCGACGCCGGTCCTGATGACCCTGGTAGCCGATGCGCAAGGGAAGGAACAATCCTTAGGCGAACTGCGCGCCGCCGTCCGACGTATTACCGACTATTATCGGGCGCACGGCTATGTCGTTGCTCGTGCTTATATTCCGGCCCAGACTATCGACAATGGGATAGTTGTCGTGCGGGTGCTGGAAGGCCGACTGGCGGGTGCTGCAATCGACAATCACAGCGCCGTGCTTACGACCTACCTTCAGGCCGTCCTGAACGCCCAGAAGCTGAATGGCGAAGTCATCGTGTCGCGTACGACCGACCGGGCCCTGCTGTTGATGGCGGACCTGCCGGGTGTCGGCAAGGTGTCGGGCAAGCTTAAGCCCGGCGCGGAAGTTGGCACGTCGGACCTGATCGTAACGGCTGGGGCGGGCAAGCGTTTCGAAGGCAATATCAGCCTTGATACCTATGGTAACCGTTACACCGGCCAAAACCGGCTGAGCGGTCAGGCGGCATTCAACAACCCTCTGCATCTTGGCGATCGTCTTTCGGTCCAGACGACCCTGACCGACGAGAACATGCTGTACGGGCGCGCCGCCTATGATCTGCCGTTCGGTGGCAACGGCCTGCGCATCGGCGCGGCGGTATCGAATAGCAGCTACGAACTGGGCCGCGAATTCGCCAGCCTCGACGCCACCGGCACGGCCCGAACTACGGGCCTCTATGCTCTCTATCCTGTCGTCCGCAGCCTAAATCACAATATCTGGCTCAGTACCAATGTCGAAAGCCGCGACCTGAAGGACGAGATCGCTTCGGTCAATGTGGTGACCCATAAGTCGGCGTCTGTGGCGACGCTTGCGGCCTACGGCGATATGACCGATGCATTCTTCGGTGGTGGTTACACGAGCTGGAGCCTGTCCTACGTTTCGGGCAATCTGAAGATCAATTCCGCCGCTGCTCGCGCTACTGACGCACTGGGGCCGATGACGGCCGGCCATTACAGCAAACTCGCCTTCAGTGCCTCCCGTCTTCAGGCTCTGACGGCGAAGACCAGCCTGTCCCTGTCGTTGAACACGCAAGCGGCCGGCAAGAATCTCGATTCATCCGAAAAATTCGTTATCGGAGGCATTTACGGCGTTCGCGCCTATCCGCAAGGCGAAGGCGCCGGCGATACCGGTTGGCTGGCCAATGTCGAACTGCGCCATCAGGTTCGCAGCGGATTGCAGGTTGCCGCCTTCTACGACGCTGGCCGCGTTCAGTTCAGCCGTAATCTGTATGCCCCCGGCCGCAATGCGCAGTCCCTCGACAGCTATGGCCTGTCGGCGGCGGCCCAGCGCGGGCACGTCAATGCCCGTATCACCATGGCTTTTCATGACGGTGAAAACGCCACAACCGCGCCGGATCGCCGTCCGCGTCTGTGGGCTTCCCTGGGCTACAGCTTCTAATTCCTCACAAATTTTACGTCTTCAAGATCTATCGGCGCCGCGGGGCGCACCCAGTATTCAAGGATTACCCGAATGTACGATCACGGTGGCATGAACCGGTTTTACCGTCTGGTGTGGAGCGACGCCAAGGGCTGCTATATCCCGATACCGGAAGTCTCTCAAAAGCGTGGCAAGCGTAAAGGCGGCCTGTTCGCCGCCCTCGCGGCCGCCGCGATTGCGCTGCTGTCGGCGGCTACGGGCGCATTGGCTGATCCGGGAACGCCAGTCATGGGAACACCGGTTATCCAGCCGACGCCGGTGATGCGTGGCGCTGAGCCGCAGACCGTCGCTCCAACCGCCTTGCCGACCGGCGGCCAGGTCGTTGGCGGACAGGCAACGATCAGCCAGTCGGGTAATACCCAAACCATCACTCAAACCAGCCAGAACGCCGCCATAGATTGGCAGAGCTTCAATATCGGTGCTGATGGCAAGGTGATCTTCAATCAGCCGAACGCCTCGGCCGTTGCGCTGAATCGGGTGCTCGGCGGCGACGCGTCGAAGATTTACGGCGTTTTGCAGGCCAATGGTCAGGTCTTCCTGGTCAACCCAAACGGCGTTCTGTTCGCCAAAGGCTCCCAGGTCAGCGCCGCAGCGGTCATGGCTTCGACGCGCGACATGTCCGTCGCCGACTTCATGGCTGGCAAATATCGGCTGGCGGGAACCGGTAGCGGCGCCATAGTCAACGAAGGCACGATTACAGCGGGTGCCGGCGGCTTTGTCGCCCTGGTCGGTGCGCAGGTCGTTAATGACGGTGCGATCAACGCCGCACAGGGCGATGTTCGCCTGATTGCCGCCAACGACGTCACCATCCGGCTTGATACCGGTGGTCTGGACCTGACCATCAATCAGGGCGCCTACGACGCGTTGGTTGCCAATGGCGGTGTCATCAAGGCGGACAGCGGCCGTATTTATCTGACCGCCGATGCGTTCGATGCCCTGGCCAAATCGTCTGTCAACAACACGGGAATTATCGAAGCGTCGAGCCTTGCCACTGTCGGCGGCAAGGTTGTGCTGAGCGGCGATACGATTACCTTGGCTGACGGGTCTCAAATAAATGCGACGGGCGCGACCGGTGGCGGCACGGTCCTGGTCGGCGGCGGCTGGCAAGGCAAGGACGCCTCCATCCGCAATGCGTCGACTGTCTTGATGGCGCCCGATGCCACGATCGATGTCAGTGCCATGCAATCGGGCAAGGGCGGCACAGCGGTATTGTGGTCGGAAGATCGCACCGGCTTCTACGGTACAATCACCGCTAAGGGCGGCATGGCCAGCGGAAATGGCGGACAGGTGGAAACCTCCGGTCACACTCAGCTTCAGGCCGTCGGCGCCGTTGACGCCAGTGCGGCGAACGGGGAGGCGGGCCAATGGCTGCTCGATCCGGTCGACGTCACCATCGCAACATCGGGTGCAAACGGTACCGCTTACAGCGCGAACTACAACCCCAACGCCGACTCGACCATCCTGGCCAGCGCCATCAACAGCTCGTTGAATGGCGGCACATCGGTGACGATCACGACGGGCAGCACGGGCAGCTCGGCCGGCAATATCACGGTCAACGCGAATATCCTGAAGTCCAATGGCAATGCCGCCACCCTGAGCCTGCAGGCGGCAGGCGATATTGTCGTCAACAACCAGATATCCAGCACAGCTAACCGCCTCAATGTCGTCTTGACGGCCGACAGCGATAACAGCGGTAGCGGCAGCATTCTGTTCGGTGCCGGCGGCAAGGTCCTCACCAATGGCGGCAATTTTTATGCCGGTTCACTGGCCAGCAATGTCAACAGTAAGCGGGGCCAGAACTTTACCATGGCGGCCGGCAGTCAGATTGACGTCGGCACGGGCGGCTTCTTCGATATCGCCGTCAATGGTACGGTTTCGCTCGACGCCAACAGCCTGATTTTCAGGCAGGCGACCTATCCCGTCTATTACAACGATGGCACGAATTCGCAACGTAGCGCTTATTTTAGCGTCAACGCCGGTTCCATCGTCAGCACAAACACCTCTGCCTCGACTGCGGATATTATCACGCGCGTCGGTCTTAACCTGAACGCGGCGACGGGCGATATCGGCGCTTCTTCCAATGCCCTGAAAATCTCAGCAGGCGATCCGGCCAGTGGCATGGCCTATGGCGGCCTGTCAATTTCCAACAGCGGCGGCAGCACATGGGTCAATGAGATCGAGACGCAGTCAACCGCCTCCATCAACCTGTCGATCGGCAGCCAGACCAATAGCCAGCATCATATCAACATCATGAATGATGCCGGCAACGGCAATGGTCACATCGACCTGACCACCGACGGCGCGGGTGTCGTGCAGGTAGCCAATAACGGCATCCGGACAGGCGGAAACTTCGACTGGAATGCCTATGAAGGCATCTATCCAACCGACCTGACCTTGTCGGCCGGAACCATCCATTTCGCCAGCGGCGCGGTGGACAGCGGGACGGCTTCCTTGACCGTCAACGCCACCACCATGACCGGCAGCAATGACGGTGTCGCCGACATTGTCGGGCGCAGCATCAGGCTCAACGGCAGCGATATTGGCACCTCGGCCAATCCGCTCGAACTCGCCGACAACAATCACGATGAGGGTTTCTGGTCGGGATCGCTAACGGTCAACAATAACGGCGGGTCCACCTACCTGAAAGTGCTCAATGACGGCTTCGGCTACCTTAGCCTCGACAACGTCAAGGCGGCGGGGTCGCACTCGATCCTGTTCAGCGGCGGCGACCATATCGATTTCACGACCGATGGGTCATCCATATTGACGCCTACGGTTTCGGGTGGCGCTTCCGATGGCACGACCTTCGGCGCGACGACCGGTATCGATTTATCGCGTAGCTTCCGCAACCTGACCCTCAGTGCGGCCGACGGCAACATTTTGTTGGGTGACGATTCCATCCGCATGAATGCCGGAATGCTATACTACGGTGAGTATCTCAATACGATGCTGACCTTGGGCATCGATCGTTATAACGCCACGGGTGTCATTGCCGCCCAGAACAGCTACAATTCGGGTAGTCCTGCCGCCCAGATCACTGCCGGCGATGTCAGCTTAAGTGTCGGCAACGATCTGACACCGGCCGCCACAACCATCGGCGCCGGCGGCAAGGATATCCAGATCGCCAAGGCGGCTGGCGCGGGCAATGGAGCCTTGAATGTCAGTACCTATCAGGGCGACGTCAGCATACATGAACTAACGGAAAACCACTTCAAGAGCGTCAGCGTTTCATTGGGCGATGTATCGGCCAGTCAGACGATTGCGATCGATCTCAAAGGCGCCGACGACATAAACTTCTCTGACAACGGCAGCCAGTTGCTCGTCGATGCCACCAAGGTCGCGGTCTCATCTAATAATCGCACCTTCAGCCTCTCCGCCGGCGCCCGCACCATCCAGGCGGACGGCAATAGCTTGACGACCGGCGGCTACACCCTTTCTGGTAAATATCTCAAACTGAACGGCGACATTGTCACCGATGGCGGCAATATTTCCCTGTACGGTTCCTATGGTGTAAACCTGCTGAGCTCCGTTCTGGTCGACAGCAACAGCGGCCACCTGGGCGTGGGCGGTACGATCAATATCTCTTCGTCCAGCTCGTACAGCGGCAGCATATCTGCGACCGGATCGGGCAAGACCCTGATGCTCGATTCGCACTCTACTAACGATGTCGGTGGAAATATCGGCCTCGGCGATATGGTGGATAATCGGGCGGGAGCTTATCTGGCCGGTCTGGCCATGAACGCCACAAGCGTCGGCACCGGTCAGGACGCTTCCATAAATGTCAGCGCCAAGAGCGTTTTACTCGACGGCACATTCTCGGCCTACGGCGCAACATCGGTTGGCTATTACAACTCTGACTTCCTTCTCAAAACAGCCGCCAGCAATTCTGGCAGCGCGGGCAACATCCTTTTCGGTGGTGACAGCCTGAGCCACGGTTCGAGTTACGCGGCGACCTTCAACGCGTCTACCACAGCGACAAATGGTAATGGCGGCGCGGTCGATCTGTTCACCAGTGACAGCGCCGGTGTGTTCCAGGCGACGACCCTGTCCGTGACAGCCAGCGCCGGGTCCGGCGGCACCAAGGGCGCTATTGAATTGGGTGGCGTCTCGACCAGCAGCAGCCAGACCTATTCCGGCAGCACCATCACGCTCAACGGCGATCTGACCACTAGCAATGCCACCCTGTCGCTGGGCGGTCCGGCGTATCTAAACAAGAGCGTCACGATCAAATCCGGCAGCGGTGCCATGACGGTTGGTACCCTATCGGCCACTGCCGCTGGACTGAACGCGACCATAGGCTCCGCCTCTGACAGCGGCAGCCTTAGCCTCAGCGCCGACAATGCAGCGGGCCACTATGTCGACACGCTGACCGTCCTTTCGCAAGGCGCGCGCGCGGTGACACTTGCGGGTATCGCCACCGAAGGCACCCAGACCTATACGGGCGGACAGCTCAATTTCGCCGGTGCGCTCAGCACCAATGGCGGTAATATCAACCTGTCCGGTGCTTCGAACATCGCGACGAGCAGTCCGATCACCTTTACCACAGACCGTACCGGCGGAACCAACGATGCCGGACGCGTCCTTCTGGGCTCTCAGCAGCTCAAGGGGTCGGGTGCGCTCACGATTGACACCACGGCGGATGGCGGCGGTGCCAATGCGGCGCTTGTTCTGAATGATGCCGGCAACAGCACGGCCTTCTCGTCGATCAACATCAAGGCCGGCAGCGTGACCCTCAATGGTACGGTCAAGTCGACAGGCAACATCACCATCGAAGCCCTGGGCGCTGGCTCTGACCTGAGCATCGCATCGACAGGCAAGGTCCAGACGACGGGAACGTCCAACACCATCGTCCTGGCCGCCGGTCGCAACTTCCTCAACAGTGCCGCCTCCAATACCGGCATCACCTACGGTGCGGGCAGCCGCTATCTGGTCTATTCCGCCGACCCGGCAGCCAGCACCGAAGGCATGACCGGCTACAGCAAGCACTATAACCAGGCCTATTCGACCGGTGTGACGCCCAGCTATGCGGGCTCCGGCAACTGGTTCCTCTACAGCATCGCACCGGTCATTTCTGTGTCGAGCAATGCATCTTCGGTCGTCTACGGATCGGCCGACCCCAGCTTGACCCTGGGCGCTTCGAACTATAGCGGCTTCATCGACGGAGATAGCTTCGCCAGCCTGAGCGGCTCCCAGACCCTTTCGCTCGCGGCTCCCGGCACCCTGTCCAGCGCGGGTAAGCGCCAGGTCGGCACCTATGCCTACACGCTCAACGGCACGGTTACCGACAGCCTGGGCTACCAATATGCCGTGTTCAGCGAAGATCTGGCTGTTACCAAGGCTTCCATCACCGTCACCGGCCTTACTGCGGTCAATCGTCAATATGACGGCACCACCGGTATTGCATTGACGGGCACCGCCCAGGCGGGCGCGGCTCAAAGCGGCGACCAGGTCACGGTCGATGTCAGCGGCATCACAGGCAGTATTACGGACAAGAATGTCGGCACCAACAAGTCGGTGATCATCAGCGGCAGTGGCGGTCTGACGGGGGCTGACGCCGGCAACTACCAGCTTGCACCGCCAACGGGTCTGACCGTGGACGTGACCCAGAAAACGCTCACGATCGCGGGATCAAGCGTCACCGGCAAGACCTATGACGGCACGCGCACCGCATCCGTCACCTCAGGCACCCTCAGTGGTATGATCGGAAGCGAAACCCTCTCGGTTTCAGCTTCGGGCCTCTTCTCGGACAAGGCCGCCGGTACCGCCAAATCGGTTGCGACCACCTACACGCTCGCCGACGGTACCGGGCTGGCCAGCAACTATAGCCTGGCGGGCGAAACCCTGTACGGTGACATCGCCAAGAAGGCCATTACTATCGCGGCGACCGGCCAGGACAAGACCTATGACGGGTCGGACGGCATTGTTGTGTCCGTGTCCAGCGCCGATATCTTTCAAGGCGATACCGTATCCTTCACCGGCACGGGCACGGCCAGCGACAAGAACGCGGGCACCGGCAAGACGGTGTCGGTTTCGGGGATCGCAGCATCGGGTGCCGATGCCGACAATTACGATTTTGGCACGACAGCATCGACCACGGCGAACATTGCCAAGAAGTCAATCGCAGTGACGGCGACCGGCCAGAACAAGACCTATGACGGGTCAGATTCGGTTGGTGTCAGTCTGGCGTCCAGCGACGTCATAAATGGCGATGTGGTCTCCTTCTCCGGCACCGGAACGGCGTCTGACAAGAACGCGGGCACGGGCAAGACAGTTTCGGTTTCTGCGATCGCCGCTGCCGGTACGGATGCCGGAAATTACGACTACAACACCACTGCGTCCGCCACGGCCAACATAGCCAAGAAGACGATCAGCCTGGCCGCGACCGGCCAAAACAGGACCTATGACGGGTCTGCTGCTGTCGGCGTGACCGTAGCCAGCAGCGATTTGGTCCAAGGCGACACGGTATCCTTTAGCGGTAACGGCGCCATGGCAGATAAGAACGCAGGCACGGGCAAATCGGTCGCGGTTACCGCTATTGCCGCCACGGGCGCGGATGCGGGCAATTATGACTACGCCTCGACGGCCTCGACGACAGTCGACGTGGCGAAAAGGGCCATTACCGTAGCGGCGGCCGGTCAGAACAAGACGTACGACGGCACCACCGCCGTGGGCGTGACGCTTGGCAGCACCGATATCCTGAACGGCGATACCGTGGGCTTTACCGGTACAGGCGCCCTGACCGACAAGAATGCGGGCACCGGCAAAACAGTGGCGGTTTCCGCCATCGCCGCCTCAGGCGCAGATGCGGACAACTATGTATTCGGCTCCACTGCCACCACGACGGCGGATGTCGCCAAGAAGGCCATCACCATTGCGGCCGCCGGTCAGAACAAGACCTATGACGGGTCGGCTTCGGTTGGCGTCAACCTGGCATCGAACGATGTCATAAACGGCGATCAGGTTTCGTTCACCGGGACGGGCACGGCGTCGGATAAGAATGCAGGCACCAACAAGACTGTGGCCATTTCAAACTTTGCCGCAACCGGTGCGGACGCGGCCAACTATGACTATTCGGCCCCAACCTCTGCAACGGTGGACATCGCCAAGAAGGCCATTACGATTGCGGCGACCGGTCAGAACAAGACCTATGACGGGTCGGCTTCGGTTGGTGTTAACCTGGCATCGAACGACGTCATAAACGGCGATCAGGTTTCGTTTAACGGAACAGGTACGGCCTCTGATAAAAATGCAGGCACAAACAAGACCGTGGCCATTTCAAACTTTGCCGCAACCGGAGCGGATGCGGCCAACTATGACTATTCGGCCCCAACCTCTGCAACGGTGGACATTGCCAAGAAGGCCATTACGATTGCGGCGACCGGTCAGAACAAGACCTATGACGGGTCGGCTTCGGTTGGTGTTAACCTGGCATCGAACGACGTCATAAACGGCGATCAGGTGGTCTTCTCCGGCACCGGGGAGGCGTCTGACAAGAATGCCGGCACCGGCAAGGCGGTGACGATTGGCAATATTACAGCGTCGGGTGCCGACGCCGGCAACTATGCCTATGTCGCGACGGGTGCCACCACGGTCGATATCGCCAAGAAGGCCGTTACGATTGCGGCGACCGGGCAGAACAAGACCTATGACGGGTCGGCCTCGGTGGGGCTTGACCTGACGTCGGGTGGTCTGGTTTCGGGTGATCAGGTCGCTTTCTCCGGCGCAGGCGTGGCCTCGGATAAGAATGCCGGCACGGGCAAGACGGTGGCGGTGACCAACATCAACGCTTCGGGTGCCGATGCGGGTAACTACACCTATAATACCCAGGGATCGACCACGGTCGATATCGCCCGCAAGGCGATCGATGTCGCCGCCGCCGGTGTCGCCAAGACCTATGACGGATCGACCGGCATCGCCGTCAACCTGTCCTCAGGCGATATTGTGGCCGGTGATCAGGTCGCCTTTACCGGCACAGGCACGGCGTCGGATAAGAATGCCGGCGCGGGCAAGGCGGTGGCTGTCACGGGCATCAATGCCTCAGGCGCGGATGCGGACAACTACGCCTATTCCACGACCGGCACGACCACTGTGGACATCGCTCAAAAGACCGTAACCCTCACGGTCGGCGCCCAGGGCAAGACCTATGACGGTTCAGCCGCCGTCGCGGTCACCCTTGCGTCCAATGGCATTGTCGCAGGCGATCGGGTCGCCTTTACCGGCACAGGCACGGCGTCTGACAAGAACGCAGGCACCGGTAAGACGGTGGCCGTGACGGGTATCAACGCTTCAGGCGTGGATGCCGGCAACTATGCCTACGCCACGAACGCCTCAACCACAGTCGATATCGCGACGCGGGCCTTCGACGTGGCGCTACAGGGGCCGATTTCGAAGACCGGCGATGGTTCGACGGCGGTGACGCTTACGACCGACAACTACAAACTTAGCGGCCTCGTAGCCGGTGAATCGATCACGGTCAACCAGACCGCCGGTCAGTTTGCCGACGCGACGGCGGGCAAGGACAAGACGGTAACGGCGCAACTGGCTTCGACCAACTATGTCGCCGGCGCCAATACGGATCTGTCCAACTACAAATTGATCTCTCTGACCCTGACCACCAATGTGGGTGAAATCGTCAACCCAACCTCTCCTGGCTATGACAGCGCCCTGACAACGGCGACCAGCAACCCCGTGGCCGGAACGCCCGGCACCACGTTCACGACCCCGGTCGGGACCTCCGGACCGGCGGTCAGCACGGGTGATGGCAGCAATGCTGTGGCGACCGTCAGCGATGGGGGCCAGTCCGGGCAGTCGACAAGCCTTGCGCCGGTCGAATCGCGCGACGGCCTGACCTTCCGCCGCACCTTCTCCATCGCAGACGGCGGCATCCGCCTGCCCGATGGCGTGGCGGATGCGGAAGGGGGCAGAAAGGACGACGGGGCCAAGTAGTCAGCCGGTCAAAACAGGGAGCAGAGGCCTCGTCCTTCGGGACATTGCCTTTGCTTCTAGTCATCGAAAACAGGATCGCGAAATTTTTGCGCGGAGGCGAAAGGTTATGGTAAATAGCCGCTTATAGGCCGTATTGCCTAAGTAGCGTATTGACCAGGACCGCCGGATGCCGCTTCAGATCTCGATGACCCGCAACGCCATCTATCTGGTGGTGGTGGCTGCACTTCTGGCGGTGTTTGCCGGGCTGGCCATTCTGTTCGGCTATATCAGCGTCGATTCCTGGTATTACATGCTGTTGGCACAGGCCCTGCGCAGCGGGCACGGATGCAGCCTGCACGGTGAATATATGGCGGTCTATCCGTGCGGATATCCCGCCGTTCTGGCGCTTACTGCGCCATCGACCGATCCGGCGGTGTTGATGATCAGCAGCAAGATCACCAACCTGATCCTTCTGGCGGCAGGATTCTGGCTCGTTCTGAAGGCGTCCAGAAACATTTTCCTGGCGGCCCTGGTCGTGCTCAATCCCATCACCCTGATCATTGGTATGTATACATGGTCGGAAAATCTGCTGCTTTTCTGCTTCTGCGGCATATTTTTCGCCATCTCGGAAATTCATAGGGATGAGCGGCAGGTCGCGGGATATGTGTGGCTGGCGGCGTTTCTGGTTGTTGGTTGCTTTGCACGCTATTTCTTCGGGCCGTTCGCCTTTATCCTCTTCGTGTGCGCCTGGATTGCCTATGGTCGACGCACGGCATGGCGTATTTTCCCGGTCTTTTGCGGCGCGGGCCTCGTCTTTATCGGCTATCAGGCGTTCAATTACCTGAACACCGGCTTTGCTACCGGCATGCCGCGCGTAGCGGCGCCCGAAGCCCCCCTGCTGCTCATCCGCCAATTCCTGATCGCCCTGGGTATCAATGGCCTGGGTGTAGTGATATGCGCGCTCCTGCTGGTCGGAATTTCATTCCGCCGCGTATCTGTCACCCCCATGCCGGTGCACGACACGCAACGCCCGGCGGCTCTCTTCATCACTTTGGCGGGATTGGGGTTTATCGCACTGGCGTTTATCCTGCGATTGCGGACGCTTTTCGATCCCTACAACACGCGCACGATCGGATACGGCATAGTGCTGATCATCGCCGGGCTGGTTGGGCTATGGGTGCGTGAAATGCCCCGCGAGGCGCGTCGCGGTTCGGCAATCGCCACTCTGGTCGCCATGATGGCCAGCGCCGGATTTTCTATGGCCTATGCCGACAACGGTGCGCTGGTTCAGTCTATCCAAGACTCGTTCCAAGAGTACAAATTTCCCGCCGGTTCCTTGACGATGCTTAAAGGTCAAACGCCACCGGCGGATACCATGGTCTTTTTCAAGACACCTGTCCCGGATCTGGGTGGCGCCAATGTCGACAATATCGAAGAGATCTATTACGGCAAAGGTGTCACGCTACTGACTCCGCGCATGGGGCCGGACAATGCGCCGGAGACGCCTTCCGAGTTCCTGCATCGCCTGGCTGGTGTGGTCTCGAAGCGTTGCTATTTCGATTTCACGCCCTTCGCCACGCGCGATGACTTTCAAGCCTATCTCGGCGCGACGACACTGATTGATCATAAACTGATCGGAATTGCCGGGCCGTGGAAAAATGTCGAACGCGCCAATTTGAATCCTGATATGAGCCTTTACCTTAACAGCATTTTTCAGCCGAAAAGGCTGGTGCCGTGCCAGGAAATTCTCTATCAGCCGCAAAGCCGCCAGGTCTTGACAAAAAAACTACCTTAAGATGCGTTTTAGCCCGTCCGACTACCACCAATAATGCATGGCTTGATGCCATAGTACCGTCCTCCATTCCAGAGTCCCAATGTCCAAGCAAAAGCCGATTTTTTATGATCCCACAGGCCGTCGCAAGAAGGCGTCCTTTATTGGTGTCATCAGCCTGGCCATATTAGCGGTGCTTATGTTCATCGGGGTCGTTGTCTCCATTTTGTGGGTGCCGGTGCCTAAGGGGTTGGATCTGCACCTGGAATATCCCAAACCGCACGCGTCCAAGATGATTCTTAACCGTGCCAACCCGCGCCATCCGCCCCTGCGCGTGCGCGGCGGCACGTCGAAGGTGCAACAGACCCTGGCTGCCTTCTACATAACGGGTGACGACGCTTCGCTGGTCTCGTTGCAAAAGCATGTCAATAACCTCGATATCGTCATTCCGGGACTGGCCTATGTCGGTGGAACTGACAATAAATTCGTTTATCTGGCTGATCTTCCGTTCACCGAAACCCTCCAGAACGCTCAGCATAAGCCGACCGTTCTTGTAATGGTGCAAAACATCTCAGACGGGCAATGGCAGGGGGCCAATACGGCACGACTGGTTGCAGATCCGGTAGCCCGACAAAAGCTGATAGGCCAAATGCTCGACATGGTGGCGCGTGAAAAGGCGCAAGGGGTGGTGCTGGACTTCGAAACCCTCCAAGGCGCGGCCATCCGCAACTATCTGACCTTCGTTACTGAGGCGCGCGCGGCCTTCGCGGCTCGCGGTTATCAACTGACCCTGACGGCGCCGGTTGATGATGATGCTTGGAACCTTAAGGCGTTTGCCGCCGCAGCGGACAAACTTTTTCTTATGATCTATGACCAGCATTCCATGGTCGATCCGGCCGGCCCAATTGCTGCGCAGGGCTGGTTCAACGAACGCCTGGGGCACGTCCTGAAAAGCGTGCCGCTCAACAAGGCAATCGTATGTATCGGCAATTACGGCTATGACTGGTACAAGCAGCCCAACGGCAAGCTGAAGGCTGACCCGTCGACGGTGGCGGAAGCGTGGCGCGTTGCACGCGAATCCGAAGCGCCGATCCAGTTTGACCCGGCCTCTGGAAATGCCCACTTCCTTTATGATGAGGAGAATGTGCGCCACGAAGTCTGGTTGTTGGATGCCGTAAGCGCCTGGAATCAGTTACTGACGATTTCCGCCTCGAACGTGTCGGGCGTGGGCTTGTGGCGTCTGGGGTCGGAAGACCCCGGAATCTGGCACGCCTTTCGCGATTATCAGACGGCCGCGACGCCCAGCTTCAATACGCTGACGGCCTTGGGCGACAATCAGGTCTACGGAAACGGCGAGGTGGTTCATATTGAGGAAACGCCGCATAAGGGCAGCCGGACCGTAACCTTTGACAAGGCCCGTGTTGCGCAAAACGAAGTCTATCATGATCTCCCCACGCCTTATGTCGTACGCCGCGCCGGATACAGGCCCGGTAAGTTGGCCTTGACCTTCGATGATGGCCCGGATGCGCGCTGGACACCGCAGGTCCTTAAGATCCTTGAACAGGAAAAAGTCCCGGCAACCTTCTTTGTGATCGGCGAAAAGGCCATCAGTCATCCGGCGCTGCTGCGTCAGATGGTCCGTGACGGCAACGATATAGGCAACCATTCCTATACCCATCCGGACATGTCGAAAATTCCCGACTGGCAAATCCGGTTTGAATTGAACTCGACCCAGCGGGTGGTCGAAGCCTATACCGGACGTTCGATGCGTCTTTTGCGCGCCCCCTATTTCGGTGACGCGGAGCCCACGACCAATGACGAACTGATGCCGGCCCTCATTGCCCAACAGCTCGGCTACACCAATGTGGGTCTTCACGTCGATTCCGAGGACTGGACGAAGCCTGGTGTCGATAAAATCGTTCAAAACACGCTGGATGGCGTGCAGGAAGGCACCGAGAGCGAGCAATCGGCGGCGTGTCAACAGTCGCAGGACGATTGCCGGTCGGGTCAGATTATCCTGATGCACGATTCCGGCGGTGTCCGCTCCGAAACGCTCCAGGCATTGCCGACCATCATTCGCACGCTTAAGGCGCAAGGCTATGAATTTGTTACCGTCGGCGACCTGGTTGGGCTGCCGCGTGATCAGGTCATGCCGAAGCTGAACGGCCAGGATCTGCTGGCCGTGCGGTTCGACATCGGCATCTTCATGTTGATGGCCTGGTCAGCCGAAGCACTGAAATGGCTTTTTGTCATCGCCATCGTGCTTGGTATCGGACGGGCTTTGATGCTGTCCGGTCTGGCTATCTATGCCTCGTTCAGCAACCATATGGAACCGCCGGGCGATGACGACGCCGAAGATGCCAAGGCCGTCGCTGCTTATGTCAACAGCAGCTTCGTCAGTGTCCTTATCCCGGCCTATAACGAGGCGCGCGTCATCGAAAGCTCGGTGCGCCGGGTTCTGGAGAGTGTGGGCGTCGCCATGGAAGTGATCGTCATAGACGATGGCTCCAAGGATGACACCAGCGCGATTGTCGCCAAGGCGTTCAAAGATGATCCGCGTGTGCGCTTGATTACCCAGCCCAACGCCGGCAAGGCCAGTGCTGTCAACAACGGTATTGCTGCCTCCAAGGGTGAAATCATCATCGCTCTGGATGCGGATACGCAGTTCGAAAAGGAAACCATCGCCCGTCTGGTCCGCTGGTTCATCCGACCGGAAATCGGCGCGGTGGCCGGCAACGCCAAGGTCGGCAATCGTTTCAACTGGGTGACCAAGTGGCAGGCGGTCGAATATGTCACCTCGCAGAACCTGGAACGCAGCGCGCTGGCCATGTTCGGTGCCATGATGGTTGTCCCGGGTGCGGTCGGTGCCTGGCGTCGCTCGGCCCTGGCTCAGGTCGGCAACTATCCGCACAATACGCTGGCCGAAGATCAGGACCTGACCATAGCTATCCAGCGCGAGGGCTGGAAGGTCGCTTATGACCAAGACGCCGTTGCGTGGACGGAAGCGCCAGAAAGCTTCGGCGCGCTAATGAAGCAGCGCTTCCGCTGGGCTTTTGGCACCTTGCAATGTCTGTGGAAGCATCGCGCCATATTCCGGACGGGCAAGCCGAGGGGGCTGGCTGTGATTGGCATCCCGCAGGCATGGATGTTCCAGATCGGTTTCTCGGTTATTTCGCCGCTTATCGATTTTGCCCTGATCGTCAATATCATCGGCACAATCGTACAGGTGTCGCAGCATGGCTGGGCGCAAAGCAGCGGCGACCTGGAACGCATGGTTATTTACTGGCTGGCCTTCCTGACTATCGACGCAATCTGTGGTGCTATTGCCTATTGGCTGGAGCCGCGTGAGAAATCCTATCCGGTCTTCTGGTTGCTGTCTCAGCGCTTCGTCTATCGTCAGATCATGTACTATGTGGTCCTGAAGGCGCTGACGTCGGCCGGGCGGGGCTTGAACGTCGGCTGGGGCAAACTGGAACGCAGCGGGCGGTCGCAGGCTTCCTGAGGCCTTGCCGCTGCCAGCCTGCCTAGCCCATAGTCACCCCGCGAAGGTCTTCACTTCGTGGGGTGACTTTTATTCTGCTTCCATCCGCCTGAGGCCGATCCGCCTGTATTTGACAAAAACATATGCCGCGGTACTAGTAGGGCAATAGTCAGACATATAGACCGCAGGGACGACAAATGCCAAATACGACAGATAGCTTCACCCGACGCAAACTCTTGATCGCATCTGCCGGAGTTGGGCTTCTGGCACCTGGCCTTGCGCGGGCGAAAAGCAGGAAGTCCGTGATTGTCAATCCGCTCGTTCAACAACGCGCCGACGCCCAGATCGAACGCCATCCGGACGGCTACTATTACATGATGGCATCGGTGCCGGAATATGACCGCCTGATCATCCGGCGCTCCAAAACGCTCGCCGGGCTGTCCTCGGCCAAGGAGGCGGTCGTGTGGCGACGTCCAGCGAGCGGCAAGATGGCGGGTTATATATGGGCGCCGGAATTACACCGCTTCGACGGCCGCTGGCATATTTACTTCGCTGCGGGCAATGGCGACGACCTCTTTCACATCCGGACATATGTCCTGACCTGCGCGGATGCCAATCCGCTGACGGGAAAATGGACCCTGACGGGACAGGTAGAGATGCCGTGGGACACCTTCAATCTCGACGCGACGGTCTTTCAACACCGGGGCGTCCGTTACCTGTGCTGGGCGCAGCATGAACCCGGCATAGAAACCAACAGCAATCTCTATCTCGCGCCGCTTGCAACACCGACGCGACTGGGCGCCAAGCCTGCGCGTCTGAGCGTACCGACCTTGCCGTGGGAAACCATAGGCTACAAGGTCAATGAAGGGCCGGCAATCCTGGCGCGTAATTCACGCCTGTTTCTGACCTATTCGGCCAGCGCGACCGATGAAAACTATTGCATGGGCATGCTTACTGCCCGCGATGATGTCGACCTCATGAGCCCTGATGCCTGGGTAAAATCTCCAGAGCCCGTATTCAAAAGTTCCCCCAAGAATAATGTCTGGGGGCCTGGCCATAACGGTTTCACCGTGGATGAGGCGGGTCGTGACATGCTCGTCTATCATGCGCGGGACTATCAGAAGATACAGGGCAATCCGTTGTTCGACCCGAACCGGCACACGCGCGTCCAGCCCATACAGTACGATGCGAGGGGCGTTCCTGTGTTCGGTGAGCCTGTTGCCAATGGTGTGCTGACCTGATTTGGGGCGCGCCAACGCGCTTTATGTGAATAGTTTTCATTTGGTGATTGACGGCGTCTAAGCCTTCCATTAGGAACGCCGCTCCGCCGGAGAGGCCCTAGGGCAGGTACGGCGGTTCGGTTATCGGTTTGTTGACAAAAACTTTTTGTAAATAAGCAGTTGACTGGTTTAATTAAGCGGTTATATACGCCGCTCCGCTGTTTAGGCCTTATGGTTTTAGTAGTGGTTGTGTTTAAGAAAAACTTTTTTAAAAAGAATTGCTTGACACAAAAAAAT
>NZ_AWGE01000030.1 GCF_000495815.1 Asticcacaulis sp. AC466
CACATTTATCTCGCATAATATATCTTATGGGAAATTGAAAACCTATTGCCAAAGATAGCAATCTTAAACGCCTGATCGACCGCAGCTTCAAATTTACAGTACCCGAAGACCGACACTCCGCTCATTCTACTACCGTTGCCACATACGGCTTGGACGTTCTACCGACTTTGTCTTTGTCCGATTTTCGTCAATCAGCTAAGCAAGCAAATCATTTGACGTTTGCCTTGGCTGCTGCGGCACCCAGTATAAAGGAAGCCTGTAGCGATAAGCCATTTGGCGAGCTGTTCATCAGTCTCTGCATGATCCGTATATAGCACCATGCATATGTCGTGAATGCGAAGCCAGTCGATGAGCACACCAATAACTTTCGGCATGAGGTGCACGTACGCAGCGTCCCTGCGGCAGACGAACTCCAGTTGCGGGCCGAAAGAGGAGTTGCATTCTGTGGTGGTAGCCTTGGGGCAAAGCGTTATGAAGCCAAGTGGGGTGCCGAGATGTGTAGATGCAGCCCACATCCAAGTGCCGTCGGCCTCCGATTCCAGACCTTTGCCGGCAATACCTACGCCTGGCGGAGACGAGCTGCTCATTTGACCTGACGGGAGTAGCTTGAGCGACACGGTTTCCGTCCGAATAAGGATCGGCGGAATTGCTACCTGCCTGCTCTCCACTGCCGTGGCGGTTGAAGGCGGGCCAGAGTAGCGAATGTCGGTTTGGATCAGGTTTGTGGTCATGACAAAGGCTTCTTCGGGCAAGCGACGATTCGTCAATCCGACGCGTGATCGCAGACACAGGCTGGGTCGGGAGATGACTCAGATTCCGTAGCGTCGTTCTTTGGAGCGTTTTGGGCCTTTTTGTCCGCAGGATGGCAGATTATGGTCAACTCGCCTTCAACCCCTCCCACTTCCCGCTCGAAAATCAACTGTCGCGGTTCTGGCGTCTGCATGTTAATCTCCTTTTCGGTTACCCACACTGTGTACACTTTGTTGGTTCTGGCCCGTTTGACCTTGATCAACTGGATTCAAAATTGTCACCTGTTGCCGGCAGCGAGATACGAAAGGAATACTGACTGTCTTTCAGCCCTCAGGTTGATGACAACGGCACGCTGTCTATGAAATGGAGACGCCAGACATATATTCCGATATTTTGGACCCGTTTTCCGGGTATGCATCGACACTAGAGGAATTGATGAACGCACACTTAAACGCCATGCGTACCCTACCGTTGTTCGGCGACCTTTCGCCGCAACAGGTAGAATTGTTGGCGGCGCATAGTCATCTGCGCAAATGCGACAGAGGTACCTACCTGTTCCTGCATGGCGAGACCGTCCGCAGTTTTAAGGTGTTGTGCCGCGGCACCATTCAACTTTTTCGGGAAACACCGGATGGCCGCGAATCCACAATTGACATCCTTATCGCCGGGGATTGCGTGAACGCAGAAGAGGTTTTGGAACCGCGAGAAACGCATTTGTCCAGCGCGCGGATTGTTGACGACGCTTTGGTCCTAGAAGTGCCAATCAAGTGGCTGCGTGAAAACCTTGAAGACTTTCACCGCCTTGCACCGCGCCTCCTTCAGGGGCTTGCTGAACGCCTGAATGAAGCGCGTCTGGAGGCCGAGCATCAGTCGACCATGTCCGCCACGCAAATGGTTGCTTGTTACCTTCAGGGACTTTGTGTTCTGTATGACTTTGATCCGAAAGGATTTGAGCTGCCCTATTCCAAGACGCTTATCGCCTCGCGCCTGCGCATGGAACTGGCCACATTTTCCCGGACGCTCCATAAGCTGAAAGACGCAGGCATTTTGGTGGTTGGCAATCGTGTCTCCTTTACAAGCTTGAATAAGGTTAGCCATTTTGTCTGCGATACCTGCTCAATCGCTGGCGATTGTCCAACGCACGACACCCTGTCTCAGGCTGAGTGTTTTCGCGACGCGTCGCGCAAATGATCTCCTGCACATAAAAATGGACCACTACGAAGGCTGGGTGGGTTGTTTATCCGGATTGCCACAACCGTCTCGTTAGCGCGCGGGAGCGTACCGTGACGGAAGGCGGCTGCGCACGTGTCAAGGTCGTCACATATAATTTAACCGCCGCCACAACCGGAACATGAATGCGCGTTAGGACTGTATTCTCTATAGCCTGGAACACGCCGCACGCGCACACGGGTCCGTTAAATCTGGAGTAAAGTAAGTAGAATGGCTTTCGACGACAAGCAACCCAACCCTGTCGATGTGCATGTCGGCGCCTATATTCGTATCCGCCGTAAGTTCCTCGGCATGAGCCAAGGGGATCTCGCCAGACAAATCAATCTGACCTTCCAGCAGGTTCAAAAATACGAGCGTGGAGCAAACCGGATCAGCGCTTCCAAGCTTTATCAGATTGCCCGCGTCTTACACGTCCCCATAATATCGTTTTTCGATGGATACGCAGACGCAAACTCCGGATTAAGCGGGTACGACTCGCCGTCGGAGCATGCGGCCCAAGGGTTCCTGGCTACCGAGGAGGGAATTGAACTTGCCGAAGCGTTTCCGCGCATCCGCTCTCCGCGACATCGGCGCAAGGTCGTGGAGTTGATCAAATCGCTGGCAGGCGAAGAGTAAACTGGATCGCATTGGCGTGATCATTTGGTGTCTTATGTGGTTAAACGGTAGACGGTGCGGCGATTTTATGGGTATAAACCCGCCATGGGAATAAGATTATATGACAGTGCATGGGTCATGCTCCGTGAACAGGACGCGCCCCAGCAAGTTCGCAAGGATCGCGTCAATCCGGCCGTGTTTCATGTCGGCGGCTATAGCTATGACATAGACGGGCGCGCCTTCTATATCTCCGAAGCGGTGCCTGATATTGTGCACCTGCTCAGCATGCAGGAGGCCCGCGCGTTGGGTCTGTCAACGCAGTATTTGGCGCCGGCTGCGATTCACCTCTAGCTGCTTGCAAAGCAAGGCTGTGGCTTCCGTTCCAGCCTCCGGTATGGTCAGTTGAGTCGGCATTTCAACGTCCGGATATAATTCGGCCGAACATGCTTTGGTTGTGCATAAACGCAGATCAAAGCGCACGGTACTTGAAAGCCTTAAACCGCGCTTCGCCCTGCCCCGCAGCATATAGGCCAGGTTTGAGCATCAAAAATCCGCCGCGTACATTGTGATGGTAACCGGACACTTCCATGCCCCGGTCGAAACGTTTCCAGATTTTGCCGTCGGCGGATGTATGAAAGCTGACAATGTGGTGATCGTTCCTCAGCCGCAGAAGCATTCGTCGGCCATACGGATTGGCGGGCCGACCGCGTTCTATTCCATACTGATGGGTGACAAACGCCTTTTCATCAAAGCCCAACCCGCAATATAACTGCTGGTCGTAAAACAGAAGCAACCCCGCCCACGTGCCTGGATCGATGTCGATCTCACATTCGATTTCATAGGCCTGATCGCCGGTCACGAAGACGAGCGGCGCGCCATTGCTGGGTGCTTCCCCCGCCGCCGTCAGATGCATGACGCCGTCCCGGCGTCGGATACGGCCGGATTCGGTCGGTCTCGGATTGAAGAAGTTCCACTGCGTGCCGTATTTGTCGGTCTCGAAGTCATCGGACAGCGCTAAGCCGTGCGGCTGTGGCGGGCCCGCCCTGGGCTTTCGAATCGGCAGTGAGAGGTCGCCGCCGCCGAAATCGAACCAGCCATCGTTTGACCAGCTCACTGGCGCCAGAAGGGTTTGGCGGCCGAGTGTCCAATAGCCGTTTTCATAGCCATGGTATACGCCCCACCAGTCTCCCGCAGGCCCTTCGACAAGGGTGGCGTGACCGCGCGACCACCATTTTTCCTTTATAGAGGCGGTCCGGACAAGGGGATTGCGCGGATGTTGTTCCCATGGGCCGTTGATCGACCGTGAGCGGGCCGCGATGACCATATGCCCGGTCGGTGGCCCGGCGGTTCCACCTACGGCCAGGATCAAATAGAAATAATCGCCGTGGCGCGTAACCTTTGGTCCTTCGGGCGCAAACCCTTCGACATCCCAGTCTTCGGGATAATGCCAGGGATCATAGACATGCTCTGGCATGCCGACGCGTCGCAATCCATCTTCAGACAGACGCACTCTGTCGCCACCGGATAGGAACAGCCAGCGCGTTCCATCCTCCCCCACGGCATGGCCTGGATCTATGTGGTTTGGCAGGTCGAGGTCGACGGGCGTCGACCATGGTCCCTTGATATCGTCGGCCCATATGACCCAGGAGGTCGTCTTGCTACCCGCCGCGCTGGTTTTCTTGGTCGGAATATAGAGAAAGAATCGCCCTTTGTGCTTACACAATTCCGGTGCCCACACCGATCCTATGTTCTGTGTGAGCGCGGGGCCTATAGGCTGCCAGTTCACCAGATCGGTCGAATGCCAGATGATCAGGCCGGGATAGGCGTCGAAGGTGGAAAACGTCATGTAGTAGTCGTCGCCATCCTTCAGGATCGACGGGTCTGGATGGTCGCCAGCCATGATCGGGTTCAGGAAGGTGCCATTGCCTAAGTCCGCCCGGCGCTTGCCCTCAACACCTTTCGCCCAAGTTACGATATCGGCTTCTTTCGGGACTTCTGCTGCCGCCCGCGCTGTGGCTACTCCCCCCAATAAGAAGGCGCTCAGGCCCATGGATTTGATGGCATCGCGACGATTTGACTGACTCATATTGTTTTCCGGCAAGACGACTCAACAAAAGACGGACGAGTATGGTTAATTCGTCCGCAGAGTAACCAGCGCCTCTACACCGAAGAGGCAGTGAAACTGAAACGCTGGATTTGACGCCACGGCGTACCAGAGAATCACACAGAATTTATAATATCATATGATGTTTAATCTTTTGTTAATAATTGTTGCCGGTCATTCGGAATTCTGATTACATGGATGTGTACTCAGGAGTTCGTCCGTGCTGGCCCGTATCAAGCGTCTTGCCCCCTATTTTCTGCTCGGCCCGATCAGTGGTCCGCTGGTGGCGGGTATTGTGCACAATTTCCGTGGCGGACGGCCGGTATTGGGAACCATGTATGCGGTGCTGCTGATCGAATGTGTCTATCTGCTGCCGGCTTTGGCCGCCAAGTATGTCCCTGCCGCTCTCGGTTAGGGCTTAATCAGGATCGATAATCAGCTCGGCGTGCTGAATTTTAGCCTTCCATAAAAATCTTATCGGTGCCGCAAGCCCCCTACTCGCCAACGGCCACTGGTGTCAGGTCGGTATCTTCGGCCGGGTGTAAATCCGCCGCTTTCAGGCAGGCGACAAAATCGTCGCGCCACCGCCCCACATCATTCGTCTGCACATTGTGGAACAGGGATTCCCAACGGCGCTTTCGTTCCGCCAGAGGCATGGTCAGTCCGCGATGAATGGCTTCCGACACGTCTTCGCGGCTCAGCGGATTGACGATCAGGGCGTCCTTCATCGTTTCCGCAGCGCCGGCGAACTGTGACAGCACTAGCACGCCCGGATTGCTCGGGTCTTGGGCGGCGACATATTCCTTGGCAACCAGGTTCATACCGTCACGCAAAGGGGTCACCAGACCTATATCGGCCGCGCGATAGATGCCCGCCAATTCATCACGTCGGTATGGACGATTGACATAGCGCAGCGGTACCCAGTCGATCGTGGCATAGGCGCCGTTGATCTTACCCGACAGATTGTCAAGGCGCCCCCGCAGGTCCTGATAAGCATCTACCTCGTCGCGCGACCGCGTCGCGATCTGTAGCAGGAACAGGTGGCCATGCATGCCGGGATTGTTGGCCAGCAGGGTTTCGTAAGCGGTGAAGCGTTCCTCCAACCCCTTGGAGTAGTCGAGCCGGTCGACGCCCAGCAGCATTTTTCGCCCACCCTGACTTTTCAGCATGGTGCGATGAAAAAGCTCGGCCCGTTCGCTTTTCAGCGTTTCCGCGAAGTCGTCAGCGTCTATCCCGATGGGAAAAGCTTTGACGCGTGCCGCCTGTCCCCAGGCATGAACCACGCCGTCTTTCGATAACATGGCCTGGGCATCGTGGACGGCATAGTCGGTAAAGGCTTCCACGTCGTCCTCGGTCTGAAAGCCGATCAGATCGTAGCTGAACATGGCCTCGACCAGTTCGGCGTGACGCGGCAGGGTTGACAGGATACGGCGCGCCGGCCACGGGATATGTAGGAAGAAACCGATACGGTTTTTAACGCCGCGCTTGCGTAACTCCCTCGCCAGCGGAATGAGGTGATAGTCCTGTACCCATATCAAGTCGTCGGGACCGATAAGCGGCAGCAGGGTCTCGGCAAAGCGCGTATTGACCCGTTCATAGCCCTCATCGAAACTGCGTTCGTAACTAACCAGATCCGGCCGGTAATGAAACAGCGGCCAGAGGGTACGATTAGCGTAACCGTTGTAATATTCCTGCTGATCCTGTTCCTCGAGATCGAGAAGAGCGACGGTGACGCCACCAACCTTCTGCATCGACATTTGCCCGGTGTATTGCTCGACCGTCTGGCCGCTCCATCCGAACCACAGCCCCTTATCTTCTCGCAAGGCGGCGGCCAGAGCCATGGCCAGGCCACCGGCCGTGCCAACGCCTGAGTCGGCGGGCGGATTGACACGATTAGAAACGACGATCAGACGGCTCAAAGGGGATACTCCAGGATAAGATGGCCGGTTTCAAGACTACGATCCAGCCAGGCCAGGACGGCATCGGTATCGTCAAGACGAAAGCGCGCGCGGCTGGACCGGGGGGGACCAACCAGAATACCGTATCCGGCAGCCGCATCGGCGGCACGAAAGCCGTCTTCATCCGTCAAGTCGTCGCCGACAAAGACGGGAATAGCGCCATTGAAAGGCGTTTCGGACAGAAAGGAATCAACGGCCTGCCCCTTGTCTGCGCCCAGAGTGCATAGTTCAGCGACCATTTGGCCCAATTGCAGCTTGAGCCCCGTTCGCCGGGCGATATCGAGGGCTGCGGCTTGCACATCGGCTTCGGCCCGTGGGTCGCCGCGATAGTGCAAGGCAACACTAAGCGGTTTCAGTTCGATCCGAAGGTTGGGATTCTCAACGCCCAGTGCCTGAAAGTCGGCAATGGCGGTCATCAGGGCGGGATGGGGCGGTACAGCCGACACTTCGCCCTTGGCGTTGCGGCGTTGCAGGCCGTGACTACCGGCAACGCAGGTGACCACCCCTTCCAGGATGCGATCGACATCGGCGATGGAGCGACCAGACACAACCGCCAGCCGGCCTTCGAGACGATTCGACAGCCGGCTCAGCATCCGATTGCGCACCGGGTCAGGCCCGACGCCTTCGGGGAGGGGCGCGATTGGCGCGAGGGTGCCGTCGAGATCCAGAAACAAGGATAGATTATCTAGGTCCAGAACGACCTCGTGGGATGCCAGGCTGTCCACCGTCATGCGTTCTGCCCGGCTATATTACGCCGCAATGCAACACAAGTCATTCGTCACCACTCCAGTTCACATCGGGCTTAACGCAGTGAACAGATCACTGAACGCAGATTGTTGTGAGTATCCCGCAGCCCTATTTATGACAAATTGCCAATATCTATTGAGATTTATCAGACTGCGTATAAAAATAAAAAATCAATAAAGACGATATTTCAATATTGAGGTCGATTTGACATCCAGATATCAACTTAGCACCTGCAATATTCTATTTTCAACCCGCCTCTCGTTTCTGTGATCGATTCTAGCGAATTTCGTGAACAGTGCCCTATGTTCATGCGTTATTGTCGGAGATTTTCCCATGATTGCCACACTCAACCTGTCGCCTATCGGTAATTGTGCCGCAACCGCCCTTATCGATCAGCGCGGTCGCTATGTTTGGGCCTGTTGCCCGCGTGTTGACGGAGAGCCCGTCTTTTCCGCCCTGCTCACTCCGGCCGCCGGCGAGGACGCAGGCGTTTGGTCGGTCGAGATAGAAGATGAAGCGACAATAGAGCAGGCCTACCTGCGTAACACCCCGGTGTTGCGCACTGTCATGCGTGATCGGCACGGAAATGCGCTTGAAGTCATCGACTTTGCACCGCGCATGCACAACCTCAATCGCACCTTTCGCCCCTGGGCCTTTTACCGCATCATCAGACCGCTGAATGGCGCACCGCGCGTGAAAATCCGCGTGACGCCGACCGGACACTGGGGCCGTGACCACGCTACCGCCACCTCCGGATCCAGCCATATCCGGTATGATTGCGGCGCGGAAACGATGCGCCTGACCACCAATGCCCCCCTCACCTATGTTCGAAGCAGCCGCAGTTTCCGTCTGGAAGGCACATTGGGCTTTCATCTCGGGCCCGATGAGCCCTACCCAAACGACGTGCTCGCCGATTGCGAACATATGTTGCGGGCCACGACGGCCTACTGGCAAGAGTGGGTACGTACGCTTCATCTGCCGCTGGAATGGCAGGAGGCCGTTATCCGCGCTGCGATCACATTAAAACTGTGCGCCTATGAAGAAACCGGCGCCATTGTTGCCGCCATGACGACGTCGATCCCGGAGGCGCCAGGCAGCCAACGCAACTGGGACTATCGCTATTGCTGGATACGTGACGCCTACTATGTCGTACGCGCATTGAATCGCCTTGGCGCTGCCGACATGCTGGAGCGCTATCTGGTTTATCTGCGCAACCTGACCGACATGTCGGCCGGCGGCCACGTCCAGCCGCTATACAGTGTGTCGATGGACGCGGCATTGACCGAATGGATTGCCCCCGACATGCACGGCTATCGCGGCATGGGACCCGTCCGGGTCGGCAATCAGGCCTATGAACATTTTCAGCATGATGTTTACGGCCAGATGATCCTGCCCTTGACGCAATCCTTTTTCGACCAGCGTTTCCTGCGCCCCGGCACTATTGAGGATTTTCACGCTATGGAACGGGTGGGGGAGCGCGCGTTCGCCATGTATGACAAGCCTGACGCCGGGCTTTGGGAATTCCGCACGAAAGCGCGTGTGCATACCTACTCAGCACTGTTGTGCTGGGCGGCGTGCGACCGCCTGGGCAACGCGGCGGCCGCGCTTGGCCTGCCGGATCGGAGCGATTTTTGGACGGATCGCGCCCGTATCATCCGCCACAGTATCGAAACCCGGGCATGGAATGAAAAAGGCGGCTATTTCGCGGGGTCTTTCGAAGGCGAGGAAGTCGATGCCAGCCTTTTGCAATTGTTTGAACTGGGCTTCCTGCCGCCCGATGATCCGCGCTGCGTGGCGACCTTCGCCGAAGTTGAGCGGCAATTGCGCAAGGGCGACAATCTCTATCGCTACATAGAGCCGGATGATTTTGGCGAACCTGAGACGGCATTCAACTTCTGCACCTTTTGGTACATCGAGGCGCTTCACCTGATGGGGCGTACCGATGAGGCGCGCGAGCTGTTCGAGGCCATGTTGAGGCGGCGCACTGCATCCGGCCTGCTGTCGGAAGATGTGAAAGTCGACACAGGTGAGCTGTGGGGCAACTTTCCGCAAACCTATTCGCTCGTTGGCCTTATCACCTGCGCGACCCTGCTCAGCCGATCCTGGACCGCCATACGTTAAGCTGCGACGCTTAATTCGCGACAGAGTGAGTCGTAGGGATATTTGTCTGACAAATATCCCTAAAGCCGCTTGCTCGTCTACGTATTGTCCGACAAATGCCCCTTGACCCATCCCTTGACTGTGTATATTGTCTTACAATAATGTCCGGCACCAAAGGTCGGCAATTCTTCAGGGTGGAACAATGCTCAGCTTGTCACGACGTCAGGCGCTTGCCGCCGCTTCTGCGCTCGGCGTCTCCGCCACACTCGCGCAGGCAGCGCCTGCCGAGTCTCGTATATCGGCTTTTCCACTCAGCGCCGTTCGCCTGAAAGCATCGATCTTCGATACGGCCGTTATGGCCAATCAAGACTATCTTCTGGCCCTGTCGCCCGACCGATTTCTGCACAATTTCCACGTATCCGCCGGTTTGCCGCCTAAGGGCGAAGTTTACGGCGGTTGGGAGGCGCGTGGGATCGCTGGCCATAGTCTCGGTCATTATCTAAGCGCCTGCTCATTGATGTTCGCGCAAACCGGCAACGACGCCTGCCGGGCGCGCACGGCCTATATCGTCAAAGAACTTCAGCTTATCCAGGCGGCGCATGGCGACGGGTATGCCGGCGGCACAACAGTCGATCGTGACGGCAAGACGGTTGACGGCAAGATTATCTACGAAGAACTCCGAAAGGGCGACATTCGCACCTCTGGCTTCGATCTGAACGGCGGTTGGGTTCCCCTTTACACCTATCATAAGGTGTTCGCCGGGGTTCTTGATACCCACGCCCTGACCGGCAATGCCGACGCGCTGACGGTGGCCATCGGCCTGGGCGACTATCTGGGTAAAATCCTAGAAGGCCTGTCCGACGAGCAGATTCAGAAGATCCTGATGGCGGAGCATGGCGGTCTGAACGAATCCTATGCCGAGCTTTATGCCCGTACGCAAAATTCGCGTTGGCTAACCTTGTCGCAGCGCATTCGCCACAAGGCGGTGCTTGATCCGATTACCGAGGGCCGCGACGAACTGGCCGGCAAGCATGCCAATACTCAAATCCCCAAGGTCATCGGCCTCGCACGCCTATACGAACTCACGGGCGATCCCAAGCACGCCAAGGCAGCACTTTTCTTCTGGGAGACGGTCACTCGGGATCATTCCTATGTCATAGGCGGCAACTCCAATTTTGAGCATTTTGGCGAACCACGGAAATTGGCCCACCGCCTGGGCCAGCAAACCTGTGAGGCCTGCAACACCTATAATATGCTGCGCCTGACACGCCACCTCTATGGCTGGAGCGGGGATGCGCGTTACTTCGATTATTTCGAGCGCGCCCACCTCAACCACATCATGTCGCAACAAGATCCGGCCACCGGCATGGTCTCCTATTTCTCACCGCTGGCTTCCGGCTTTGGACGCAAGCATTCGACGCCGGAAAACGATTTTTGGTGCTGCGTCGGTTCGGGCATGGAGAGCCATGCCAAACATGGTGAAAGTATTTATTGGCGGGCCTCGGGGCCGTCAGGCGACCGTGTACTCGTCAACCTCTTCTACGCCTCGTCGCTTGACTGGGCCGAAAAGGGTGTCCGAATCGACATGGAAACGGGCTTCCCCTATCAGGACAGTGTTACCCTTCGCGTTACGGGAAAGCCGGTAGAACTTGGCCTGCGTGTGCCTTCATGGTGCGCGGCGGCGGAACTGAAGGTGAATGGCAAGCCAGAAACCGCATCGGCCAAGGACGGTTACCTGATCGTCAAGGCCAAGCCTGGCGACGTCCTGACGCTGCGCCTGCCCATGGCGGTCCATGTCGAGGCTATGCCCGACGATTCTCGTCTTATCGCTTTCCTGAATGGTCCTTTGGTTCTGGCGGCGGATCTTGGCCCGACAAACGCGCCGTGGGCGGGCATCGATCCCGTCGTCATTGCCGATAGTGATCGCGATATCCTCGTTCCCGCGATGGACGGTGTGCAAACCTTCACCGCCGCCGACAGAAGCTATCCCAAGCCGCTGGTCCTGCGGCCCTATTTCGATCAACATCACAATCGCACGGCGGTCTATTTCCGCCGGTTTACCGGTGCGGAGTGGCCGGCCGCGGAGGCCGCGTACAAGGCTGAAGCCCAGGCGGCCGCAGACATTGAGGCACGCACCGTCGATATCATCCGATTGGGCGAACAGCAGCCCGAAACCGATCACAATTTCAAGGGTGACGAGTCGACCTCCGTCATTACACATATCAATATGCGCGGCCGCATGGTCAACGGCGCGTTCCAGTTCGATCTGCGTGTGGTGCCGGGTCCTTTGACCCTGATGGTCACCTATAATGGCGCTGACCGCAAACGCGCCATCCCTATCCTGATCGACGGGCAGCCGCTGGTTACCGAAACGCTTGCGGGCGATCCGTCATCTGAGGTTCAGGTGAAATCCTATGCCCTGCCCGACGCCCTGACGCGCGGTAAGAGCCACATTACGGTGAGGTTTGCCGCGCCCCAGTTCCAGTGGGCGACAGTCTACGAGTGCCGTCTTTTAAAATCCGCCACCCAAACCATCTGAGGACCATATGTTGAAACACACTGCCTCCAGCATCCTGGCCGTCATCGCTGCCGCGACAACCTTGTTGTTTGCGCCCGCGATCGACGCCAAGACATTGACCGCCACCGCCACCCTGAAGGCCGACCAGCCCGGGCCGCAAATCAGCCGTTATATTTACGGCCAATTTTCCGAACATCTCGGCCGCGGCATTTATGACGGTATCTGGGTCGGCGAAGACTCGGCCATTCCCAATGTGCGCGGCATCCGCACCGATGTCGTCACCGCGTTGAAGGACATCCATGTGCCCGTCATTCGCTGGCCCGGCGGCTGTTTTGCGGATGAGTACCACTGGCGGGACGGTATCGGCCCTCGCAAGGATCGGCCGTCTCGGAAAAACAACTGGTGGGGTGGATCGCCCGAAAGCAACGCTTTCGGCACGCACGAGTTCATGGACTTCGCCGAACAGATCGGCGCTGATCCGTATGTCTCGGTCAATGTCGGGTCTTCCAACCCAACGGAGATGCGCGAGTGGATCGAATACATGACCTCGCCGGGCGATGACACCCTGGCCCAGGAGCGCCGCAAAAACGGTCGCGACAAGCCGTTCAAGGTGCCGGTGATCGGCATTGGCAATGAAAGCTGGGGCTGCGGCGGCGCCATGACGCCGGAATATTATTCCAACGAATACCGCCGCTTCCAGGAATTCTTCCACAAGAACAGCGACAATAACGCGATCCGTGTCGCGTCGGGGGCTAATGCCTTTGACACGAAATGGACAGAGGTGCTGATGAAGAACATTGGCAACCGCATGGATGCGATTTCGCTGCACTATTACACCCTGCCGACCGGCAATTGGGACAAGAAGGGCGCGGCGACCGGCTTCTCGCAACAGGATTGGGCCAATACGTTCGACCAAACCCTGCGGATGGAAGATCTGCTGCAAAAGCATATCGCCGTCATGGACGCCGCCGATCCGCAAAAGAAGATCGGCCTGTATGTCGACGAATGGGGCACCTGGTACGATGTCGAAGCCGGCACAAATCCGGGCCACCTCTACCAGCTGAATACCCTGCGTGACGGCGTATTGGCTGCGGCCAATTTCAATATCTTCCATCATCATGCTGACCGCGTGCGCCTCACCGCCATCGCCCAGACGATCAACGTCCTGCAAGCCATGATCCTGACCCAAGGCGACAAGATCGCTCTGACGCCGACCTACTACGCCTACAAGATGTACGTGCCGTTCCAGGACGCGACGGCTCTGCCGTTTGATGTTACGGCGCCGACCTATACCATCGGCGACAAGACCCTGCCCGCCTTCAACGCCTCCGCGGCCAAGGGTAAGGACGGAAAGACCTATATCGGTATTTCCAACATGGATCCGAACGACTCTTTGGTTCTCACCGTCGATATCGGAGACCTGAAAGCCAAGACAGTCACCGGTCAGGTGATGACGGCTGACAAGATGGATGCCGCCAACCCAATCGGCGGCAAGGCCGTCGTCGCGCCCGTCGCCTATAAGGGCGGCAAGATCAAAGGCAACCAACTGACGCTCGACGTTCCGGCCAAGTCCGTCGTCGTCGTGTCGCTCGACTAAGCAAAAGGATATCGCGCATGTCAGTTCGTTATTTTGCGGGGCTGGCATGCGCGGTAGCGCTTATCGCCTCCCCTACCCTGGCCGAGACCTTTCCGGTCCATATCCAGGTCGACGCCAGCAAGTCCGAAGGCCGCCTTGAGCCGATCTGGCGTTTCTTCGGTGCCGATGAGCCCAATTACGCCACCATGAAGGATGGCCAGCGCCTGCTGACCACATTGGGCGCGTTGAAGCCCCGGCAGGTCTATTTCCGTACCCATAACCTGCTGACCACGGGAGACGGCACGCCCGCCCTGAAATGGGGCTCGACCAATATCTACACCGAGGATGCCAACGGCAATCCCGTCTATAGCTGGACGATTGTCGACCATATCCTCGACACGTACCTGGCCCGCGGCGTGCGCCCTTACGTCCAGGCGGGCTTTATGCCGGAGGCCCTGTCCAGTCATCCGCAACCCTATCGTCACGAGTGGCGGCCGGGGCTTGACTATGCGGGGATAAAGAGTGGCGTTGCTTATCCACCCAAGGATTATGGCAAGTGGGAGGAACTGATCTATCAATGGGTCAGGCACTGCGTAGACCGCTATGGGCAGGCCGAGGTCGAGACCTGGTATTGGGAAACCTGGAACGAGCCCAATCTTGATTTCTACTGGGGCGGCACGCGTGAGGAATTCTTCAGGCTACACGACACTACGGTGCGAGCCATTCGTCGCGCCCTGCCCAATGCGCGTGTCGGTGGACCCGACATGGCAGGCTCAAATCCACAGTGGCTAAACGCCTTCATGGATCACGTCACCCAGGGCGGTACGCCGGCCGACTTTATCTCCTTCCATGCCAAGGGTGCCCCGAAATTCATAGACGATGCCAATGGTGGACACGTCCAGATGGGTCTGAATGTGCATTTGCAGACAGCGGACCAGGGTTTCGCCACCATTGTCGGAAATTCTACTTTCAAATCGAAACCGATCGTAATCGGCGAGTCCGATCCGGAAGGTTGCGCCGCCTGTCAGGGACCGGCCAATGCCTACCGTAACGGGACCATGTATTCCAGCTACACGGCCGCCAGCTTTCCCCGCTTGATGGCTCTGGCTAAACGGCGCGGCGCGCACTTGGAAGGCGCCCTAACCTGGGCGTTCGAGTTCGAGGATCAGCGCTATTTCGCCGGTTTCCGGCAGTTGGCCAGCAATGGACTAAACCTGCCTGTCGCCAATGTTTTTAAGATGTTTGCCATGATGGATGGCGACCAGATTCTGGATGTTTCCGATCATCAGGCGCCGCTCGACGCGGTTTTGACATCGGGTGTGAGGGGCGCCCCCGACGTTGGATCGATGGCCAGTTTCGACGGGCATCAGATCAGTATCCTGGTCTGGCACTATCATGATGACGATCTGGCCGGTCCGGATGCCAATATTCATATAGACTTGACGGGCCTGCCCAAGGCCTTCGCGAAGGGCGCGGCCGTGACGCAATATCGCGTGGACAGCCGTCATAGCAATAGCTTTACCACTTGGAAAGCCATGGGTGAGCCGATCGCGCCCACCAATGCCCAATACGCTGAATTGCAGAAAGCAAGTGAGTTGGTCGGCGTCCCTCTCGCGCCCGCCCTGATCCAAAAAGGCGCGACAGCCCTTGATCTGGACTTGCCGCGCCAAGGTGTGGCCCTGATCGTTGTGACGCCGCAAAAATAATCAAGAACACAAAGATTCCAGCCTCCTATCTATTCTCTATGCCAAGCTTGGGTATCGTTCACATCTTGGGTGAAGTCGGTCGCCAATCTTGACAGGGCTTCACATCTGGTGAAGGCATACAGCCTTGGGTGGAGGCGCGTATATGTGGGCTCTGGGGCGTAGGTGCCCACCGGGCGCGCTTAGTGCGACGATTGGCAGCCTAAGAGGGGAATTGTGGTGGGTGTACTGTCTGTATTCGTGCCCGTGCTTGCCTTTAGTCCTGCGGCGGTCCTTGTCCAGGCGACGGAGCCGCCGGCCGCAACGCCGGCTCAGGCGCCTGCAACCAAGACGGATAAGGCCACTGACGAGACCCCCGTTATTGTTGTCACCGCGCGTAAATCCTCCGTCACCAACAAGATCGACCGCCGGGTTTACGACGTCTCCGCCCGCCCGGACGCGGCCTTCAGTTCGGCAACTGACGTCTTGGCGCGTATCCCATCGGTGACGGTCGACCCGCGCGGCCGCATCGCTTTACGTGGCAACAGCCAGGTCAAGGTTCTGGTTGATGGCGTCGAAGCCCGCCCGGGTGTGTTGAACAATCTTCAGGCCTCAGACATCGACCATATCGAGGTCATGACCAACCCGTCGGCTCAGTTTTCCTCTGATGGCAGCGGCGGCATTATCAACCTGGTTCTTAAAAAGAAGCGCAAGGACGGCCTGAGCGGCATTTGGAGCGTGCGTGGCGATGGTGACGGTCGTTACAGCGCCAATGCTAATGTCAGTTACAAGACCGGGCGCTGGACAACCAATGCGTCCGTAGGCGTCAACCGCGAGCGAACGATGACCAGAACCGACGGAAGGCAGCAATGGGAGACGGCGTCCGGGCCGGAAACCACCACAGGCACGGGGTTGTCAACGACGTCGCCCCGCTCGTCCTATGAAAGTGCGTCAGTCGCCTACGACTTAACCCCGAAAGACCGTTTGCAACTCAGCGGCAACCATTATAGGTCGCGAGCCTTATCGAAGGATGCGGGAACTGTTTTGATCACCGGCCTGTCCGGCGTCCTGGATGATCACACCGAATCCACAGTCAACCCAGATAGTGGTGAGGGCGGCGAGATTACGGCCCACTACACGCATACGGGCGCGATCAAAGACGAGCACTTCGACCTCGACGTCACATACGGCAGCAGCCAATCGAAAGAAAGCTCGGCGCACCGGTTGAGCCACACGGTGCCGTCGCAGGCCGAGCAAGCCTACATCTACCTGAATAGCGGGAGTGATAGCAGCGTGACCATCAAGGGCGATTATGAGCGCCCGTTCGGCAACTCGCGTTTGACGGCCGGTTTTCAGGCTGAGCAAAACGACAGTGATGCACGCAGCCGTTCCGAAAATATCGCAGCCATCGTGCCGGGCGAAGCGGATATCGATACCGCCTTCCCCTACAGCCGCCAGACCCTGGCCGGCTATGTCACCTGGCAGACGCCGCTTGGCCGCTGGGTGGTCATGCCCGGCCTGAGGATCGAGGCCGATGCGTGGGACGCCGGCACGGTAAAGCGCAACGACCTGCGGTTTCTGCCATCGCTCAACATGAACCGCGACCTGTCGGATACAACCAAGCTGGTCGCCAGTTACAGCCACCGCACGCAGCGCCCGGATGTCTTCCAGCTCAATCCACGACGCATATACTGGTCACGCCTGTACGCGTACGAGGGCAACCCCAACCTGGTCTCCCAGGACACGGATTCCTACGAAATTGGCTACGAGTTTGCCGACAAGGGTTTCAGCTCCAATGGCAGCTTATATTATCGGGTCAACAAAAACCCGCAGACTGATACGCGCCGGATTACGGCGGACCAGGTTGTCATCCAGTCGGTCGTCAATGCCGACCAGTCGCGCGCCGCGGGACTGGAGCTTACGGCCAAGGGCAATTTGATAAAAAAGCTGGATTACTCACTTAACTTCAACCTGTTTGACAGCGAAGTCGCCGGTATGGTCGGCGGGGAGACCTTGCGCCGGCAAAATGTGACCTACTCCGGAAATGCCGTCATCGACTACAAGCCCCGACCAAAGGATTGGATCCAACTGACCCTCAGTGGCGAAGGGCGTGGCGTGGCGTTGCAAGGCTATAAGACGGGCTACTATCGGCTCGACATGACGTACCGGCATAAGCTGACGCCAAAATGGACGGCGTCAGTGCGGGCCTTCGACCTGTTAAATTCGTCGAAACAGACAGATATTTTCGTCACCCCCGAAGGTGACTCCCGCACGGTTAGTCGCAAGGAGCGGCCAGCGATCATGATCGGTATTGCCCGCAGCTTTGGCAATACCGGGCAATAGCGAGACGACGTGGGACCTGGCGACAGGCAACACGCCTGGCCAGGCCCTATACATTTCATTGCAAAAGGCAAGCAAATGGACGGAAGCGTCCATCTTGCCTGTTGTCACCTGGAAAGGCGCGACAAGTATCAATCTGGACTTTCTGCGGCAAATCCCGGCTCTGATCGGGCGAAATTAGAGATTAAATTAATATTTTCACATGTTTAAGTCTAATCATCACCAAATACAATTTACTATTGATACCGGTGTCATAGATTGCTACACATGGGGCAAATCTGACTTCACAGCTTGGAAACCCCCATGTGTAAAACCCACTCCATTTTCGCCAAGACCTTGCACGCCACGCATCCGGACATGATGGCGGGCGCCGATAATCAGGCTTTGCGCGACAAGTATCTGATGACCGGCCTGTTTACGCCGGACGCCGTGGTGTTGCATTACACGCACTTCGAGCGCTTCGTTATCGGTGGCGTCGCGCCGGTCAATATGGCGATCAAGTTGCCGGATCAGACCGAGCCGGCGTCCGCCGCGGGGCATCCCTTCCTGGAGCGTCGCGAGTTGGGTGTTATCAATGTCGGCGGCGGTACCGGCACGGTAAAGGTCGATGGTGTCGATTACAGCCTGGCGCAAAAGGATGGGCTCTATATTCCCATGGGTACGGCCGAGGTACTGTTCGCGTCTGATGATGTCGCCAACCCTGCCCTCTTCTATCTGACCTCAACGCCGGCGCACGCGCGCTATGAAACGGTAAAGATTTCCATTGATCAGGCCGTGCCGCTGGAACGCGGCGCGCTGGAAACCTCCAATCAGCGTATCATCTATCAGTACATTGTGCCGACGACCGCCAAATCCTGCCAGCTTCTGCTCGGTCTTACCATTCTGTCGCCGGGCTCGGTATGGAACACCATGCCGCCGCACCTGCATGACCGCCGCTCCGAAGTCTATTTCTACTTCGATCTGGGCGAAAACGACCGGGTTTTCCATTTCATGGGCGAGCCTGACAATGCGCGCCATATCGTCATGCAGAACAACGAAGCCGTCGTCTCCCCGCCGTGGTCGATCCACATGGGCGCGGGCACCAGCAACTATGCCTTCATCTGGGCCATGGGCGGGGAAAACCTCGACTATACCGACATGAAGGTGCTCGATATCTGCCAATTGGCCTAACGGGCCTGGGTATCCGTCTGATTTGAGACGGAGCCGTTCATTCACAAGAAAAGTTTCGGATCGGACTGTGCCGATCCTCAAGAAACGGGGAAAGTTCTATGTCCAACTCCATGTTTGATCTGACCGGAAAGGTCGCCCTCGTGACCGGCGCCAATACCGGGTTGGGCCAGGGCATCGCCCTGGCTCTGGCCGAAGCCGGTGCCGACATCGCCGCCGCCGGTATCGTGCCTGCCACTGAAACCGGTGAGAAGGTTGCGGCGCTTGGTCGTCGTTTCATCAATATCGAAGCCAACCTGATGTCAGTCGAGCCGGTCGACCGTATTTTGTCGGAAACCCTGGCCGGCCTTGGCCGCCTGGATATCCTGGTCAACAATGCCGGTCTGATCCGCCGCGCCGACGCCGTCGATTTCTCGGAAAAGGATTGGGACGACGTGATGAACGTCAATATCAAGTCCGCCTTCTTCATGGCCCAGGCCGCCGGCCGTCACTTTATCGCCCAGGGCTATGGCAAGATCATCAATATTGCCTCCATGCTGTCCTTCCAGGGTGGCATCCGTGTGCCATCCTACACGGCTTCGAAATCGGGCATTGCCGGCATTACACGCCTGCTCGCCAATGAGTGGGCCTCAAAGGGCATCAATACCAATGCCATCGCGCCAGGCTACATGGCCACCGACAACACGGCGCAAATCCGCGCCGACGAAGTGCGCGAAAAGGCCATCCTCGACCGCATTCCGGCTAACCGTTGGGGCGATCCGGCGGATCTGGGCGGTACGGCCGTATTCCTGGCCTCGCGGGCGTCGGACTACGTCAATGGCGCGATTATTCCGGTCGATGGCGGCTGGCTGGCGCGCTAAGCGTTCCGATGCTGAATATCCGCGATTTCGGCGCGACGGGCGACGGTGTGCATCACGACACCGCCGCCATTAATGCCGCCATTGCGCGCGCCGCCCAATCGGGCGCGACGGTCGTCATTCCGGAAGGGCGATTCCTCAGCTTCTCTATCCGTTTGCTGAGCGGCATAACCCTGCGCCTTGACGCGGGCGCGGTCCTGGAAGCTGCCGATCCGGATCGCCACGGCGGTGCCTATGATCTGCCGGAAGACAATCCCCACGATCTGTACCAGGATTTTGGCCACAGCCACTGGCACAACAGTCTGATCTGGGGCGAAAACCTCGAGCGTGTGACCATTTGCGGGCCTGGCCACATCGATGGCGTTGGCCTGACGCGCGAAGGCCCGGGATCTATGTGGAAACGTCAGTCGGGTGAGTTCCCGCTGAGCATGCGGGGACTTTCGGCTAAGGTGATGGCGGAACTGACGCCGGACCTGTCAGCCATGCAGGGTCTCGGCAATAAGGCTATCGCTCTGAAAAATTGCCGCCATGTCGTCTTGAGTGATTTTACCCTGGCGCGGGGTGGTCATTTTGCCGTCCTGGCCACCGGTTGCGACGATCTCGACATTGCGAACCTGACCATCGACACCAACCGGGATGGACTTGATATAGACGGGTGTCGCCGCGTTCGCATTCACGGCTGCCGGGTCAACACGCCTAATGACGATGCCATTGTCCTCAAAAGCTCGTTCGCCTTGGGTGAGCGGCGAGCGACGGAAGACGTCGATATCGTCGATTGCCACGTGAGCGGCTTCGATCCGGGCACCCTGCTTGACGGCACGTTCGGCCGGGCGCAGCAGTTATCTCCGGACCAAGATCGGGTCACCGGCCGCATCAAGATCGGCACCGAATCCTATGGCGATTTTCGCCGCATCCATATCCGCGATTGCCGGTTTGAGCGGTCGCGCGGTCTGGCGCTGGAAACAGTGGATGGCGGGACTATCGAAGACGTCACCGCAGAAAACCTCACCCTATCGGACATCACGACCGCGCCGCTCTTTCTGCGGTTGGGGGCGCGTCTGCGTGGGCCTGATGGCACGACGCCCGGCGCGATCCGACGCGTCACCATCCGCAACATGACAGCCACGGATATTTTGCCCGATTACAGCGCCTTGATCGTGGGGCTTGCCCAGTATCCAATCGAAGACGTGACATTGGACACTGTGTCCTTCACCTATCGCGGCGGCTTCGTAGGCAGTCCCGGTACGCCCGATGAATTGGCGGCCGCCTATCCTGAGCCCAGCATGTTCGGCCCGACCCCCGCCTATGGCTTATGGACGCGGCACGTGCGGGGCCTGAGCCTCACCCATGTCAATCTGGCAACCGATGGGCCGGATGCGCGGCCCAATATCATTTTGGAAGATACCCATCTGCGAGGCGCGTGAAGGCATCGACCTGACTGACCTGCCAGCCCTCGTTCCTGTCTAGTTCCTCGGCCATTATTGCTGCCACCCGCGGTGCCATGGCCATGCTGGCGCGGGCGTCGAGCAACAGTGCCCGCAAACGCCGGGAGAGTACGTCCTCAACCGTCCGCGCCTGTTCGCGACGTACGGCCCACCTGATTTCCGCTTCGGTATAGGGTAGCGACGGATGCAACGCGGTCTGCGCGCCAGGTAGAGCCTGGACTTCGGACAGATCGCTGCCGTAAACACGCCAGTGATCCGCCGGCGTGGCCTCAGACCAGCCATGCAGGCGCAAGCCTTCGGTTCGGCTCGGCGCCGACGGTAATCCAGCTTCGTTCGCAGCAAGGTCGATGACGTCCTGCCCCATCCGGCGGTACGTGGTCCACTTGCCCCCCGTCAGGGTGATCAGGCCGCTGTCCGACGTCAGGAGGGTATGTTCGCGGGACAGGGTCTTGGTGTCACTCACCGCCCGCGCCTTGACCAGTGGACGCAGGCCGGCAAAAACGCTCAATATATCAGCGCGTGTCGGTGCCGGGGTCATATAGGCGCCAGCCGTGGCCAGTATGAAGTCGATTTCCGTCTCGAGCGCACGGGGTTCCAGCGCGACGGCCGGCATGGGCGTATCTGTGGTCCCAATAAGGGTCCTGCCATGCCACGGCACGGCGAATAGAACGCGACCGTCGGAGGTTTTCGGAACCATCAAAGCGGTGGACCCGGCCAGGAATTGCGGCCCAACGACGATATGGACGCCCTGACTGGGCGTCAGCAGGGGGGCGGCGTCGGCGGTGTCGAGCTGCCGGATGGCATCAACGAATATACCCGTGGCGTTGATAACGGCCTTGGCGCGCGCCATGTGCACCCTCCCCGTTTCGTCATCGCGAAACGTAACACCGGCGGCTCGGCCGGATACTTTTAAAATGCCAATAACCGGTGCAGCGTTCAACGCCACCCCGCCATGGGCTTCGAAGGTGCGCAGCAGGGTGATCGCCAAACGGCTGTCGTCGAACTGGCCGTCAAAATAAAGAATGCCGCCGGTGAGCCCTTGCGGTTTCAGGGTTGGGATATGGTCCAGCGCGCCTTTACGGCCCAATGCCCGGCTGGGCCTGAGGTTTAGCCGTCCCGCCAGCAAGTCATAGAGTTTCAGGCCAATGCCGTAGAACGGCAGCCGCCAGAACCGGTAGGTGGCGATCAGGAAGCCCAGATCGTGCACCAGATGCGGCGCGTTCTTTTTCAGCAGACCCCGCTCGTGCAGGGATTCCCTGACCAGATGAATATGGCCCTGGGCGAGATACCTAACCCCGCCGTGTATCAGCTTGGTAGAGCGGCTTGAGGTGCCCTTGCCGTAATCATGCGCCTCCAGCAATAGCGTGCGATATCCCCGCGTTACCGCCTCGACGGCCGCACCCAGGCCAGATGCGCCGCCGCCGATAATGATGACGTCCCAGTCAGTTGTGTCCGTCACAGCCTGGATCAAAGCCGGGCGCGGATCGCTCATTGCGCCCATCCGCCACTGCGCGCCACCGCGTCGCGCCACCGCGTTAGGCGCTCTGCCCGTTCGTCGGCGGACATGGCCGGAGAGAAGGTGCGGTCCATCTGCCATTGCGCGGCCACCTCCTCTGGTGAGGACCAGTAGCCGACTGCCAGACCGGCCAGATAGGCGGCACCCAGGGCCGTGGTTTCTGTGACCTTGGGCCGAACCACAGGCACGCCCAGAATATCGGCCTGAAACTGCATCATGAGGTTGTTGCGGCTGGCGCCACCATCGACACGCAATTCCTTGAGGCTGACGCCGGAGTCGCGTTGCATGGCTTCCAGCACGTCTGCGGATTGAAAGGCGATCGCTTCCAGCGCGGCGCGGGCAATATGGGCCTTGGTCGTCCCGCGCGTCAGCCCGATCACCATGCCGCGCGCATAGGCATCCCAGTGCGGCGCGCCCAGACCGACAAAGGCCGGAACCAGAAAAACATCGCCGCTGTCAGGCACCGACGCCGCCAGGCTTTCGATGTCCTCGGAATTTCGAATGAGGCCGAGACCGTCGCGCAGCCATTGAACCAGGGCGCCGGCCACGAAAACCGAGCCTTCAAGGGCGTAGGTGGTCTGCCCGCCCAATTGCCAGGCAACGGTCGACAATAGCTTGTTTTGGCTGGGGACCGCTTCTGCGGCCGTATTCATCAGCATGAAACAGCCGGTCCCATAGGTATTTTTGGCCATGCCCCGTTCCAGGCAGGCCTGGCCAAAGGTCGCTGCCTGCTGATCGCCTGCCATGCCGGCAATCGGCAGACGCGCCCCCAGTATGCCCGACGCAGTCTCTCCGTAGACCTCGCTATTGCCGCGCACCTCAGGCAACAGGCTGCGAGGAATTTCCAGTATGGCCAGAAGATCGTCATCCCAGGCGCCGGTGTGAATATTATAGAGGAGCGTGCGGCTGGCATTGCTGGCGTCGGTGATATGCAAGGCCCCGCCGCTCAGATTCCAGACCAGCCAGCTGTCTATGGTCCCGAAGGCCAGTTCGCCGCGCTGCGCCCGCTCCCGCGCGTCCGGGACGGTGTCGAGCAGCCACCTGATCTTCGTCCCGCTGAAATAGGCGTCAAGCAGGAGCCCGGTCTTTTGCTGGAAAACCGCCTCATGTCCGGCCGCCTTCAACTCGTCACAGATATGCGCCGTACGCCGATCCTGCCAGACGATGGCGTTGTGGATCGGGCGGCCTGTCTTCCGGTCCCAAATGACGGTCGTTTCGCGTTGATTGGTGATGCCGATGGCGGCGATATCGCTCGCCCGCAGGCCGGCGCCCGCTATGGCTTCGTTCGCTACGCCGATCTGGGTGGACCAGATTTCTCGCGCGTCGTGTTCCACCCAGCCGGGTTGCGGAAAGATTTGACGAAATTCCTTTTGCGCCACCTTCAGGCAATGACCTTCCCGGTCGAAGACGATGGCGCGGCTGGACGTTGTGCCCTGATCGAGGGCCAGAATATAGCGGGTCATGCCAAGAGGTTCGCGCCTTTGGCGTCGGGTGACAAGCGCTTTAATGCCGCCCCTAAGGTTTTGCCGCCTCTCAGAGGGGTAATCCCAAGATGCAAATTTGTGTCAAAGCGTGAGTTGCATAGCCGGCGGCGCGAGGATAATCACATCGGCAACGATTTTTAGTAGTGAGGCCCGCATGACTATTACCCTTTCCGCCGATTTCGACGCCGGCAATATCATCGTCTTAGCGCAGGAGGGCGGCCGCTGCGATCTTGAAATTCGCCACGATACGGGTTCCGATTTTTATCAATGGTTCTACTTTCGTGTCGATGGCGCGGCCAATACCGAACTGAGCCTGCGCATCCTCAATGCCGGAGCTTCGGCCTACCCTGACGGCTGGCCCGAGTATCAGGCGCGCGTCAGTGCCGACAATGCCGACTGGACGCAGGCGCAGACTGACTATACCGATGGCGTGCTGACCATTACCCATACGCCGGTAACCGACACCGTCTGGTTTGCCTATTTCGCGCCCTATTCCACCGAACGCCACCAGGCTTTGATCGCGCAATACGCCGCCACGGCGGGCGTCGCCCATTCGGTGCTGGGGCAAACGCTGGACGGTCGTCCCATGGATTTGCTTACGCTCGGCACCGGACCGATCCCGGTTTGGATGTATGCCCGTCAGCACCCAGGCGAAAGCATGGCGGAATGGTGGATGGAAGGGGCGCTCGAGGCCCTGACGGACGGCAGCGCCCGCGCTCTGCTGGATGCTGCGACCGTATACGTCGTACCGAACATGAACCCGGACGGCAGCGCGCGCGGCCACCTGCGTACCAATGCAGTCGGTGTGAACCTGAACCGGGAATGGGAGACGCCGACGCTTGAACGCAGTCCGGAAGTCTATCATGTCCTCAACAAGATGACTCAGACGGGCGTAGCCTTCGCGCTGGATGTCCATGGCGATGAGGCCATCCCCCATGTCTTCATGGCCGGGTTCGAAGGCATTCCGTCCTTCAACGACAAGTCATTCGCCCTTTATAATCAGTACCTCGTGGCCTTGGCGGCGGAGACGCCCTATTTCCAGACGAAGCACGGCTATACGGTCAATGCGCCGGGTACGGCCAATATGACCATTTCGACCAATGCGGTGGCTGAGCGTTTCGGGGCGGTCGCAATGACACTGGAAATGCCGTTTAAGGATCACTTCGATCAGCCCGATCCTGTGCGTGGTTGGTCGCCTGAACGGTCTCAGGCACTCGGGCGGGCCTGCGTTGCGGCCCTGAGCGGCATGATCGAGGATCTGGCCTAGATTAGCCAGCCGGGACTCGACTGGCTTTGATGATCGTCACCGGCGCTTTGAGGATTTGGCCTTCCAGGCCATCCTCATCGCGTTTGCGGTCGACCGGGTCATGCAGGATGCGTTTAACCACCTCCATGCCCTCGACGACATGGCCGAAAGCGGCGTAGCCCAGCTTGTCCGTCGAGCCCGTGCCGCCCGCATCAAGATAGGTCATATCGCCCACCGATATGGTGAAATCTATGGTCGCAGTTCCCGGCGCGAACCGTGACAACGAAATCGCACCATCGGTATGCGACAAGCCGGTCTGGGTGGTCGGTTCGTGCGCGATTGGCGCATAGGGTGGCGTGCTTATCGCGCCCTGGATAAATCCCTGCTTCGCGCCGACCTTCAAAGCACGCCAGAAATGCGCCCCATCCAGCTTACCCGTATCGACATAGTGCAGGAAATTGGCGGTGGTGATCGGTGCCTTCTTACGTTCGAGCCGCAGCAAAATGTCGCCCTCGCTGGTCTGCAAGCGAACCGTTATCGTGTCGGGCAAAAGGGGCGGTAGCGCCGGTGCCGCCGGCGCCGACTTTTTTTCCACGGGTCGCGAACAGGCCGCGACAGTCAAGGCTGCTCCGGCCATAAGAAGATATCGTCTGATCATGGTGGCACTATCTGAATTTACGCGGCGCCTGTCCACAGAAACTCACACGCAAACCCCGGCCGTAACGATTAGGTTTCCCCGGTCAGTAGGCTTTCCAGCAGGCTCATCTGATCCGCCTCGTCTGCGGGCTTGTCCCAACGGATGCGGCTGATGCGGGGAAAGCGCAAGGCGTATCCGGACTTGTGGCGACTGGAGCGATGGACCGCATCGAAAGCCACTTCGAAGACGAGCGCTTTCTTGACTTCGCGGACCGGCCCGAAGGTTTTAACAGTATTGTGGCGCACCCACTTGTCGAGTTCCACCAGTTCCGCGTCTGTGAATCCGAAATAGGCCTTGCCAATCGGTAGCAATTCCCCGTCGCGCCAAAGCCCGAAGGTAAAATCCGAATAGAAGCTGGATCGCTTGCCCGACCCGCGCTGGGCATACATTAGGACAGCATCGGCGCGTTTAGGGTTAATTTTCCACTTGTACCACGGCCCGGTCGGCCGCCCGGCGATATAGGCTGAATCCTTGCGCTTCAGCATGAGGCCTTCAATGACCGACAGGTTGTCAACACTGGCGCGCGCCGCTTCCAATTGGTCGAAGCTATGCCACGGGATTTGCGGCGACAAGCTGATCCCGACCGGGTGATATGTCTCCAGGGCGGCCTGAAGCAATGTGCGCCGCTGTTCATATGGCAGGTGACGGACATCTTCGCCTTCCAGCATCAGCGCGTCATAAACGATCATGGCGGCCGGATGGCTGTCCTGCAATTTGCCGGACGGGTTCTTACGGCCCAGGCGTTGTTGCAGATCATTGAAGGAGCCCAGTGCCGCGCCGCGCTGAACGACCAGCTCGCCGTCCAGAACCGCGTGAAAATTGAGATGGGCGACGGCATCGGGAAAGCTGTTGCTGATTTCGTCGCCTGTACGCGTGAACAAGGCCCGGCCGACGGCGCTGTGGACGCACTGGACGCGTATGCCGTCGTATTTCCATTCGGCGGCATAGGCGTCCGGCGTGATCAGGCCGTGATCTTTCGCTTCCAAGGGATGCGCCAGCATGACCGGTGTGAAGGTCAGGCGCTCTTCCACGGCAGGGGCATCCGCCCTGCCCTCCAGCCAGGCGAACAGCTCCTCGTAAGGGGGATCAATGCCATGCCACAGGGTTTCCACACGTTCGATGGGTTGTCCGCCATAGCGGGCGAGCACCTGCTTCAGCAACCGCGCCGACACGCCGATCCGCAAGGATCCCGAGCCGATCTTAAGCAGGGCCCACCGTTCGGGCGATGTCATGCGATCCAATAGTGCGGCGATATAATCCGGCAGTTGCACCTTCGGCATATGACGTAGCGCCTCTACAACCTCATGCAAGGCGGGCAAATCGGGGTCATTGGGCGCGACAGCGGGCGCTGGCCACAGATGCGCCACCGTTTCCGACAATTCGCCGACATAGTCGTAACTCATAGCCAGAAGCTGCGGGTCGGTGCGCGCCTTGATCAAGTCAAGTACCATGCCGCGCTTGAAATTGGGCAGACTCAACGCATTTCCGATGATGGCCACCGCGTAGCCGCGATCCGGGTCCGGCGTCGTCGCGAAGTAGTCGCGCAGGAGCTTTTCCTTGCTTGAGGTGGCCGGTTCGAAATAGAGGCGTTCAAGGAGCTTTGAAAAAGCTTTCATATAGCAATCTTTCGTTCAGCCTTACGATATAAAGGTTCCCGGCATCAAACGTGTCGATAGCATGGCCAAAAATAGGATTGAAATATGGTTGTTGGCGGTACTCGCAGGCGACTGCCGTCTCAAGTGCCTTGCTGAATGAAAGGCACCTTTGAAAACAGTTCGCGCTCAGCCCCGCGCGGATCATTGACCAGTTGTGGTGTAAGGTCCATCACCATCGTCTCACGCTTGGCAAGACTATAGGGTGTCCATTGCGGCAAGGCCGTCGTTTGTGGCGATCCGGTGCGGACGAAGGCGATGAACGCGTCGGAAAACAGGTCGGCCATTCTGCGTGCGTCTGGTGTATCGCCCGAAATGCTGTCCGGGGTCGCCGTGGTGCGAAAGACCAAGGGAATGTCTATCGTATGGGGAGCGCCACGCCTTCCCCCGTCCCGCGGGGACTTCCAATCGACCTGATAGGTGTAGGTTGCGGCGCCCGTCCGCGCCCTGGCTTCCGCCTCCTCTATGGCGCCGCGCCATGATCGTCCCGCCGTGGTGGCGGCGAAGAAAACGTCGGACGGCGACATGGCGGGATATAGTTTCCGGTAGGTCTCGATGACGAGATAGGGGTCTATATCGACGCGGTACTCCTTCGGCAACTTTGCCGGCAGGTCATCCCAGGTCAACTTGAAATTATGCGGATCCCCGCCCAGAAAAGCCCGGGTTTCATCATGCGTGTTTCCGATCATCATAGGGATATCGTGCGATTGGGCCGGGGCGTCGGGCCAGAACGGATGACGGCACAGAACGGTTTCATCGAGGACCGGCCCCATATAGACGCCACCCGAGCCGATAACCGGGTCTACCGCTTTCAAACCAGCGACGAGTGTACTCATGGGCAAGGTTTGCACCGTAGCCAGCCCGTCGGCGTCGGGCTTCAGGCCCAGCTTTTCCAGAAAGGTGATGGCGCGCAAGGTGGCATTGCCCGGTCCCGATGCCGTCACTTGCTGGCCGCTCATTGTCGCGGCGCGGTGAAACAGACCCTTTGCCGCAGGTGTAGCCATCATGGTGGCGATCTTGGCGCCGCCGCCCGACTGGCCGAAAACCATCACGCAGTCGGGGTCGCCGCCGAACGCGGCGATATTGTCGCGCACCCACTCCAACGCCAGATGCAGGTCCAGTTGCCCGCAATTTCCGGACCAGGCCAGCGGCCCGGCTTTACCGGTGACCTGCTTTTCCAGACGCGCCAGGTAGAGATAGCCAAAGACATTCAGGCGATGATTCACGGTAACCACAACGACATCGCCGCGCGTGGCCAGGCCTGTGCCATCATAAAGTGGACTGCTGCCCGAACCGCCATTATAGGCGCCGCCGTGAATATAGACCATGACCGGACGGCGCTTGCCATCGGCGGCCGGCGTCCAGACATTGAGAAACAAGCAGTCCTCGCTCTGACCATAGGCATCGGCGGTTCCGCTCTGCGGCGACGCGGCCCTGTAGGTATCGGCCATATAGGGGGCTCGCCACGGCTTGGGCTTGACCGGCGGCTGAAACCGCGCGGTCGCGGTGTCCTGGCCATAGCGCAAGCCCAGAAACACAGAGAGACCGTTGTAGATTCGCCCCACGACCGGCCCCGCCCGGGTTTCGACGCGTGTGGCCTTTGCGGGCTTAGCCTCTGTCGCGCCTGTAAACGTGATTGGCGTTGCGGCCGCGAGCACGGCGCTGCATAAGAGCTTCAAACTGCTGCGGCGATTCATTGTTGCCTCTCCCTGCATTTAGCGCTTTGGTCTTTTTGTATGCTAGACTGAAACGTGAAGTGATACCGGTGTCAATTGCGGACAGATAGGTATTGGCTGGATGGCGTAGCTATCGCCTCGTCTCGCCAATCACATTGAGAGACATCGGATGATTAATCGGAGTCGTCCTCATACCCTAAAAGATGCAGCGCTTGCGCCTTGAAGCCTTGTTGTTGCGCATAATAGACCAGCGCATCGTCACGGCCATGCGTCACCCATACCTCAGGCGCACCGACGTCGCTCAGAGTCTGGGTGAGTTCATCCCAGTCGGCATGGTCGGATACGACCAGCGGTAACTCAACCCCCTTTTGTTTGGCTCGGGCGCGAATGCGCATCCAGCCGGACGCCGCCGCCGTCAAGACGTCAGGCAGTTTGCGTGACCAGCGATCCTGAAGGGCTGAGGGCGGGCACAAAACGATTTTTCCGGCCAAGGCGCGGGCGTTTTCGGGCGTCACCATGTCTGTCTGCCCCAAATCTATGCCGAAACTCTGGTATAGCTCGCATAGGCGCAACATGGCGCCGTGCAGATAGATCGTCTCTTCGTAACCGGCCGCGCGCAGGGCACAGATAACGCGCTGGCATTTGCCCAGGGCATATACCCCGACCAAGTGGCAACGCTCAGGAAACTGAGCCAGGGAGCCGAGCAATTTGGCGATTTCTTCTTCCAGCGGCGGATGTCTGAAAACGGGCAGGGCAAAAGTCGCTTCGGTGACGAAGACGTCGCAAGTCACCGGTTCGAACGGGACGCAGGTCGGATCGAGCCTGCGTTTATAATCTCCGGAAAAAACGATGCTGGCGCCGGAGTGCTCCAGGCGCGCCTGGGCCGAGCCCAGAATGTGGCCGGCCGGATGCAGGCTGAGCGTGACATCGCCAATTGTGATGCGTTGTCCGTAAGCCAGCGGATTTTCGCTCATGAGGTAATGGGTGTCGCCATAACGTGCCCGCATGATGGCAAGGGTTTCTTCGGTGGCATAGACGTGTCCATGCCCCGATCGCGCGTGATCGGCATGACCATGGGTGATGATCGCCTTGTTCACAGGCTGCATCGGATCAATATAGACGTCGCCCGCCTTGCAATATACGCCTTCAGGCCTCACCTCTATCCAGTCGCGCGGGTGCAAACTTCCACCTTTCGTCTTTATTTGTGACCACGATACATATTGATCATGGCGAAGATTCCAACCCAGTTCCGGCAGTGGTTCGACCAGCAGGGCTGGACAATTTTACCGCATCAGCGTGAAATGGTTTCGCGCTATCAAGCGGGGCAGTCCACTCTTTTGACCGCACCGACTGGAACGGGCAAAACCCTGGCGGGCTTTCTCGGGTCGCTGATCGATATCACCCAGACGCAGCCCAAGGGCCTTCACACCCTCTACATATCGCCATTGAAGGCGTTAAATTACGATATTGAACGCAATGTCACCGCGATCATTGAAGCCTTGGGCCTGCCGGTGCGGGTCGAAAGCCGGACCGGCGACACCTCGGCCTATCGCCGCAAACGCCAGCGCGCCAAGCCGCCAAACATTCTCATGACTACCCCGGAATCGCTGATGCTGCTGCTCAGCTACCCGGAAGCGCGCGACATGTTCAGCGCGGTAGAGGCGGTCATCATCGACGAAATCCATCAGGTCGCGGCGTCGAAACGCGGAGACCTGATCACCCTGGCCCTGGCACAGATCGAGGCTTATCGCCCTGGCTTTCGCCGTATCGGCCTGTCGGCGACGGTGGCGGAGCCCGATCTGTTCTGCCTGTGGCTCGGCAAGACGGGCGCACCCGTTGCCCATTTCAACAGTCCGTCCATGGGAAAGCCGCCGCAGGTGTCCATCCTGAAAACGAAGGAAGTCGTGCCGTTTACCGGCTTCGTGGCGCAATATGCCGTGCCGGAGATCATGGCGGAAATTGCCCGTGCCGGCTCCACCATCGTCTTCGTCAACACGCGGTTTCAGGCCGAACTGCTCTTTCAGTTCCTGTGGGAGGCCAACGACGACGCGCTGCCCATTGCCATCTTCCATGCCTCTTTGACGCGCGAGTTGCGTGCCAAGACGATGAAGATGATGGCCGAAGGCAAGTTGCGCGGACTGGTCGCCACCTCCGCCATCGAACTCGGCATCGACTGGGGAGATGTGGATGTCGTTATCCAGGTGGGCGCCCCCAAGGGGGTGTCGCGCCTGCTTCAGCGGATCGGGCGGTCGAACCACCAGGTCGACATGCCATCCAAGGCGTTTCTGGTGCCAGCCAACCGCTTTGAGGTGCTCGAATGCGAAGCCGCCATGGCCGCCATCAAGGCGCGGCACCTGGACGGCGATCATCCCCCGCCCGGTTCTCAGGACGTAGCCATTCAATTCATCCTGAACGCCGCCTGTTCCGCGCCGGTAACGCCGCATGACCTGCACGCGCTTGTTGTTCAGTCCTGGTCCTATCGCGACGTGACCTACGAACAGTTCGAAGCCCTGTTCCAGTTTGTCATCGATGGCGGCTATGTCCTGCGCAACTATGAACGCTGGCAACGCATGGTCAAACAGGCCGATGGCACATGGGTGCCGGCCAATAAGGCGGTGATTCAGCGGCATCGCCAGAATATCGGCGTCATCATCGAAGCGGGGAAGTTGAAAGTAAAACGGCGCCATGGCCGCGGCGGCAAATATCTCGGTGAAATCGAAGAGTCATTTGGGCAAAGTCTGCGCCCCGGCGACACCTTTTACTTCGCCGGGGAAATCCTGGCTTTCGAACGCATTGTCGATATGACGCTTGAGGCACGCGCCAGCGCCGCCAAGGAACCGATGATTCCGACCTACGCCGGTGGGCAGATGCCGCTGTCGACCTTTCTGGCCGAAGGCGTTCGGGCGTTTCTTCAGGACGAAACCGCCATGGATAAGTTGCCGCGCGTGGTGCGCAACTGGCTGAGCCTCCAGGCCCGTTTTTCACAACTGCCGGATCGCAAGAGCCTTTTGGTCGAAAGCTTCCCACGCGGCAAACTCTACTGCGTCATTTTCTATACCTTCGAGGGGCGGCGCGCCAATCAGACTCTGGGTATGCTGGTATCGCGACGGATGGAACGCCTGGGTGCGCATCCGCTCAGCTTTACCGTGACCGACTATGGCCTGGCGATAAACAGTCTGGAGCCCATTAACGAGGAAACGGTCTACGACCTCTTGTCGCCGGATATCCTGGCCGACGAACTGGAAGAGTGGCTGGCAGAATCGCCGATGCTGAAGCGATCCTTCCGCCGCGTCGCGACGATCGCGGGCATTGTCGAACAGAACAACAATTCCGCCCGTAAGACTTTGAAGCAGGTGACGTTCTCAACCGACCTGATCTACGATGTCTTGCGCAAGTACGAACCAGACCACGTGCTTCTCGCCCTGGCGCGCTCCGATGCCGAACGCGAACTGCTCGATCTCGACCGCCTGACCGACATGATATTGAAATTCCAGCACCACATCGAATTCCGCGCCCTGCCCCGTCCCTCGCCCCTGTCATTACCAGTTATCCTGGATGTCCGGACTGAACGCCTGCCCGGCGGCGGCATGGAGGCGTTACTGGCACAACAAAGCCTGGCGGAAACAGCCGAAACCCTGATGCATGAGGTCGAAGATGCCCTCGCGGTGTGAGATCGATTTCGCCGGTCAGCGCTTCGTGCTGGATGCGGGACTGGCGCTATACTGGCCGGCTCAGGAGGCATTGGTCGTTTCAGATCTCCACCTCGAAAAAGCCAGCTTTCTGGCACAGTTCGGCTCGGCCGTTGCGCCGTACGACACGCTGGACACCCTTTTGCGCCTCGAAAAGCTGGTGGCCATCTATCGGCCCAAATCCCTAATTCTTCTGGGTGACAGCTTTCATGACCGCCAGGCCTGGGCGCGCCTGGAAGACGCCGTACGGCATCAGCTACTGGCGATATGCGGGGCAATGGATCATTGCCACCTGGTCGAAGGCAACCACGATCTCGGTCTTCTTGGGGGAGGCAATCTGAATTTTTCGGCCGAGGTTGAAACGGCTGGAATCGTGTTTCGGCACGAACCTCAAGATACCGACCGCCCGCAGATTGTTGGTCATTTTCATCCGAAACTACGGACGTCCCTACGCGGACACAGATTGAGCGGAAAAGTATTTGCTGTAAACGATAAGCTATTGATTATGCCCGCTTTTGGCACATTTACCGGAGGTCTTGATTTAAATCATGACGCCTTTATTCAGCTGGCTGGCAGCAGTCCGTTCCGAGCCTACATGGCGTATAAGGACACTGTGGCGGGCATTGCGCGTAATGATTTATAAACTCGCCTGTCGCTGAAGCAATAAAATATTTCCATATCATATTGATATAAAATATAATTTTACGTCCTTCTTTGCAAATTACAGTCGGTGGCCTTTTGAATTGTCGCAGCCGACAGCCCTTGCTATGAAGTGCGCGCTCTTTATATGGTAGGTTCATGACCACAGCCCCAGCATCCCAAGTCGATTCCCACGCAGATATCCTGGCAATTGGCGCGCGCGTCATGCGCACAGAAGGCGAAGCCCTGTTGCTGTTTGCCGCCTCGCTCTCCGACAGCTTCGTCGAGGCCGTAGACACCATGTACGCAGCCAAGGGCCGCGTTATCATGTCCGGGATGGGAAAGTCGGGCCATGTTGCTGCGAAAATCGCCGCCACCCTGGCCTCTACCGGCACGCCATCGCAGTTCGTTCATCCGGCCGAAGCCAGCCACGGCGACCTTGGCATGATTACGCCGGACGACGTCGTGGTGATGCTGAGCAATTCCGGCGAAACATCGGAATTGTCCGATATCATTGCCCATACGCGACGGTTTTCCATTCCCCTGATCGGCGTCGCGTCACGCCCGCAATCGACCCTGCTTCAGTCGGCGGACATTGCTCTGGTCCTGCCGCCGGCGCCGGAAGCCTGCGCCATCGGCATGGCGCCGACCACCTCCACGACCATGACACTGGCGCTCGGTGATGCGCTTGCCGTTGCTATAATGGAAAAGCGCGGCTTTCAGCCGACCGATTTTCGCGTTTTCCATCCCGGAGGAAAGTTGGGGGCCCAGCTTTTGCGCGTCGAGGCGCTCATGCATTCCGGCGATGCCTTGCCGCTGACGGGCGTGCAGACGCCGATGGGCGACACCCTGCTCGTTATGACGGCCAAAAGCTTCGGCGTTGTCGGTATCACTGACGCCGGGGGTCACCTGGCGGGCATTATCACCGATGGCGATCTGCGTCGTAACATGGTTGGATTGATGGACAAGACGGCCGCGAATGTCATGCATGCCGGTCCTCTGACGATCCGTCCCGACGCCTTGGCCGCTGAAGCGCTGGGCATAATGAACGAGCGGAAGATCACCTGCCTCTTCGTTGTCGATGACGCACATACGCCTGTCGGCCTGATCCATATCCACGACTGCCTGAGAGCCGGTGTTGCATGAAGACGATTATCCTGATCCCCGCCCGCTACGCCTCTAGCCGATATCCGGGCAAGCCTTTGGTCATGTTGACTGGCCGCGATGGCGTGCCGAAATCGCTGATTCAGCGGTCATGGGAGGCGGCCAAGGGCGTCGCCGATGTGACGAGCGTCTATGTCTGCACCGACGATGAGCGTATCAAGGCGGCGGCAGAGGCGTTTGGCGCCCAGGTCATCATGACGGCGGAATCCTGCGCCAACGGCACTGAACGGTGCGCGGACGCCTTGCAGCACCTGACCGAAGAAGCCGACCTCTATGTCAACCTCCAGGGTGATGCACCACTTACGCCCGCCTGGTTCATCGAGGACCTGATCCGCGAGATGAAGGCCAACCCCGAGGTCCAGATGGCGACACCGGTCCTGCGATGCGATGCGCAGACCCATGCCAATTTTGTCGAAGACCGGTTGCACGGCCGGGTCGGCGGGACCACGGCGGTATTCGATGCCCAAATGAACGCCCTCTATTTTTCCAAGGAAGTCATCCCATATACCGGCAAGCGCTTTGCCGAGGGCGACACCATTCCGGTCTTTCATCACGTCGGCGTCTACGGGTATCGCGCGACGGCGCTCAAAAGCTATTCGAGTTGGCCGGTCGGCCCGCTCGAAACCTGGGAAGGTTTGGAGCAGTTGCGGTTTCTCGAAAACGGCATGCCCATACGCTGCGTCGAGGTCGATGGCCGGGGGCGTGTGTTCTGGGAATTGAACAACCCCGTCGATGTCGCACGCATCGAGTCTGTCATTTAACGCTCTTATCGATCATTCACCTATAAGAGACTGATTTTTTTGTTTTATCTCGTTTCAGTTGAAGTGTGAAGGTCACTTTTCAACTGAAAAAAGTACTAAGGAATATCCCATGTCGATCGCCCCGCAGCACGTCCAGACAAAGGTCATCGAGGTCGGTGATTTCAACGCCACTAAGATCCGCATCGGTGGCGATGAACCGTTCGCCCTGATTGCTGGCCCTTGCCAGATCGAAAGTCTCGACCATGCCCTTATGATGGCCGAAAAAATCGCGGAAGCCTGCGCGCCGACCGGCACGAAATTCATCTACAAATCAAGCTATGACAAGGCGAACCGCTCGTCCATCGGCACCGCCCGCGGTATCGGCATGGAAGAAGGCCTGGATATCCTCGCTGCCGTGCGCGACCGCTTCGGATGCCCGGTTTTGACGGACGTTCACGATGCCGGTCAATGCGTGCCGGTCGGTCAGGCGGTTGACGTCATTCAGATTCCAGCCTTCCTGTGTCGCCAGACTGACCTGTTGCTGGCCGCCGGCGCCACTGGCCGCGCCATCAATGTCAAGAAGGGCCAATTTCTGGCACCATGGGACATGAAGAACGTGGCCAACAAGATCGCCTCTACAGGCAATGAGCGCATCATGTTGTGCGATCGCGGTACCAGCTTTGGCTACAATACCCTTGTGACGGATTTCCGCGGTCTGCCGATCATGGCCCAGACCGGCTATCCAGTCGTCTTCGACGCGACCCACAGCGTTCAGCAACCGGGGGGGCAGGGCACGACGTCGGGCGGACAGCGTGAGTTTGCGCCTGTGCTGGCCCGGGCGGCCTGCGCCGTTGGCGTTTCGGCGGTGTTCATCGAAACCCATGAGGATCCGGATCGTGCGCCGTCCGACGGACCTAACATGATCTATATCGACAAGATGAAGGATTTGATCGGTACCTTGCGCGCCTTCGATGATTTAGCCAAGGGCAAGTAAGGCAAATTAATATATCAGTATTTCTATATAACTAATTGATATATAGCAATAATTTACACAAACCTTGTCGCCCCACCTTCACTTGCTTTCACGACGAAACGCTGCTGCGTCGTGCATCTGAACTGGCGCGAGGTAATGGTGTCGACAGATTTCCATTCGCCGATCATTTCGTCGGGCGTCAGGGTGACGAGCACAAATCCGTTGTTGGTATCGTCCGCCGCCACGACTTCCTCGTTCTGATCGGCCAGGGTTTGGGCCAAATCAAGACCGGGCAGCTCAAGCCAGCGGGTCGGGCTGGTGATGGCGGTGACGCCAAGTTCCACGGCCACTTGATTGCCCGCGGCATCGTGTAGTTCGTTCGCCCAAGCGGTGTGACTATCGCCCGACAGGACGATCGTGCGTGCGCCCGCGGCTTTCGTCATGGCGTAGAAGCGTTCGCGTTCGGCCGGGTAGCCGTCCCAGGCATCCAGATTGAGCGGGAACGGATCCGGGCGGCTGAACAGCCCAATCATCGTCTGTAGTTGAGAACGCGCGCTGTCGGGCAAGCTCGCCATGAGGCTGGCAACCGTTTCGGGGCCGAAACGTTTAATCAGATCGGGACCCGCGATCTTGGCCATGATGACCTGATTGCCCAGGACCTGCCAACGCACGCCGTCGCGCACGGATGTCTGGAGCGTCGTGTTCAACCAAATGCGTTGTTCGGCCCCGAACAGTTCCCGTTGCGGGTCATTGAGTTGCGTGCGGAAGGCGTCGAAGTCCGGTCGGCCATCGACCATCTTCAGGTCGGAAAAATCAAGTTGTTTGCTTCGCGCCAGCAATCGCGTCTCGATCATGATCAGTTCGGCGAGATTACCAAAACGGAAGCTCCGATAGATGGCTTCGGATAGCTTGCCGGGCGCCGGATCGCGGATGGGCATCCATTCGCGATAGGCCTTAAGCGCTACAGCCTTGCGGACGGACCATTCCCCCTCACCTGGGCCATCCTTGGATGGCGGCGTATGGTTCTCTGCACCATCCTTCCAGGGGTTGTTGCAGATTTCGTGGTCGTCGAACACGCATATCCACGGCGCGCGGGCATGGGCGGCCTGAAGGTCCTCATCGCGTTTGTATTGGGCGTGGCGCGTGCGATAATCACTTAGAGTGACGATTTCATGCGGCGGCTCGGGAATGCGGCCAAGAAGACGTCCATTTCCCATGCCGTAATCGGTCAGGCCGGCGCCATATTCATAGATGTAGTCCCCGAGGTGGACGACGGCGTCGATGTGATCAAGGTCGGCTATGGCCCGATAAGCATTGAAATAGCCATTTGAATGGAGCGAGCACGAGACGGCGGCCAGAACAACCTTGTCCGTCTGCAAGGCCAGGGTGCGCGTGCGCCCAGTGGGCGACACCACCTGACCGTAACGAAAGCGGTAAACATAGTCGGTCGCGGGGGTCAGTCCGGCGACATCGACCTTTACCGTATAGTCACGGCCCGTATCGGTACCGAAATGCCCCTGCGCGACGATCTGGGTGAAGGCGTCATCATGCGCCACCTGCCACTGCACATCTGATGGGGCATCCACCCCGCTCAGCCGTGTCCACAGAATGACGCGATCGGTCAGCGGATCTCCCGATGCGACGCCGTGCTCGAAACCCGGTCCTTTGGGCGCGGCGGGGGGCGTGGTCGCCCCAAGGCCGGTTGCAGCTGTCAGCGTCGTCATGGCCAGCAGCGTACGACGTCTCGTAATGCGCATGGGCAGCCCCTCTTTGCCTGTCATGCAGCGCGATAAGGGGATTTGGTGACAGGGGCTTTACAGATACGTGACGATTCTTAAACGAAAGTCTTAATTGGCGGACGCGCGCGGCTCATTTTCATTCGGGCAACTGACCCAATGGCTGCCTTCACAAGAGTGATTATTCTATGCCGTAGTCCACTCACCCAGCACCGGCTTTTAAGCCTTATCAATGGACAAAGTTGGACACCTCTATCAACAGGTCTGATCGGCGGCGTGCGGGAGTTTCAGGTCATGCCGGGCCGTTTGGAGGCCTATTTCGGCGCGTTCTTCGGCGCCAGAGTGGTGTTTTTCGGCTTCGGTCCTCCTACGCAGGCACACTTCGGCCTTCGAGCCACATAAATCGCCTCATGTTGTAGACGATATTGGCCATGCCGATCTTGAGCTTGGCGCGATCGATGCCGATCGTGCGGACGACCAAGCCCATCTTCTGCTTTTGAACCGCGAAGACGTGCTCGATGTGGGCGCGGACCTTGGATTTGCGATTGTTGCTGCGCTCAGTCCGTTTGATCGTCTTTGCCGTGGCGCCCCT
>NZ_AWGE01000031.1 GCF_000495815.1 Asticcacaulis sp. AC466
GCCGACGGGCTTCTTGCGATGGACCTCCGACCTGAAGCCGCGGCTGGCCATTGCTTCTTCATTCTTCTTCGACCGATAGGCGGTATCGGCCCAAACGACGCGCGCCGTGTTGGTCGGATCCAGGAGATGGGGAAGCCGGGCGCCGTCGAAGGCGGCGGCATCCGTCACCGTCCAGGTCCGGATCAGGCCGAAAGCGCGATCGGTGCTGACATGGTTCTTGTAGCCGAAGGCGGGAATGGCCAGGTCGACCGACGGCTTGGAGCCGTCGGCGGCCACCTTCGCCTTGGTATATTTGACCGTCCAGCGCGCGTTCTTGTCTTTCTGACGGTTCTTTGACGGATTGGCCTTCCAATGTTCTGGCGTCTCACCAGCCTTTAGCGCAGCCTTCTCCTCCTTGGTGTTGCGCTGCTTTGGCGCCGCGATGCAGGTGGAGTCGATCAATTGCCCAGACATCGGGATGTAGCCAGCGGCACGGATCGTGGCGTCAAAACGCTTGAACAGGCCGTCGATGGCGCCCGCCTTCACGAGCCATTCCCGAAACAGCCAGATTGTCTTGGCGTCGGGAACGGGGTCGCTCAGCGTCAGCCCAAGGAACCGCATGAAGGACAGCCGATCGCTGATCAGATATTCCGCGCGTTCGTCGCTGAGACTGTTCTGCGCCTGGATGACCAAGATTTTGAACATCAGTACGACGTCGAACGGTGGCCGCCCGCCTTTGGCGCCGGCGCTGTAACCCACGGCCGCCAACAGATCCGGACGGAACGCTTCGAAATCGACCAACCGACCGTACGTTTCGAGCTGATCGCCCAGATCGCTTAAGCGTTTCAAACGCTCCTGAACATCAAAAAGACCAGGCCCTCCCTTCATCGAAATCCTCCATATCCCGACCAAGATATGGAATCATGATCCGGCCAATTCCGCCAGGTTTTTCGAGGTGTCCA
>NZ_AWGE01000032.1 GCF_000495815.1 Asticcacaulis sp. AC466
TCGCACCGGCCTGCTGCAGGACAAGGGCCGTCTTATCATTGCTGATCCGCCCATCCGGCAGCGTATTGGTGAAGTCACCGAACCAGACACTTGCAGTGGACTGTGGCGCGGTAGGCGTTGCGGCGCAAGCTGGAGCCCCGAATAGCCGCAGCTCAAGCGGCGGAAGCCACTGCCGTCATTACAGGCCGCACACCCGAGCCAAATTTACACGGTTCTTGCGGGTCTCCAGCTAGGCCGGCATAAAGCATGCCGAAGAGTGTAACCCCTGACACCAGGCGGTGATCTATCAACATGGGCGACCTACAAAATGGACCCCGAGGCAGCATGATACGACCTGAGGTCAGTCCAGAAAAGTTACCATTCTATTATATGAGTTTGCCAAGCGGGCTACTTCGAAGACGCCGCCGCTGGATGTTTTAATTTACGGCCTAATGCACGGAATGGAAAAAACGGTCCCAGCGCAGATTCAACCAGGTCCAGGGCTTCCAAATTGATGAGCCCGGCTTCCACGACATGAGAACCATGACCACGCGCCCTTCCAGATTTTCGGCTGGAAGGAATCCTATGCCCGGGCCGTAAGGGCTGTCAGGTGCAAAGCGACTATCGAGCGAATTGTCGCGATTGTCGCCCATGACAAAATAATGCCCGGCGGGCACCGTAAAGACGGGAGTCTCGCGTCCGCGATTCTGGCCCGAGTCCGTTTGAATGAGGTACGAGCGACCACTCGTCAGTGTCTCCTGTTGAACGGTCAGCTGCGTGGCGGTCTTGTCGGCGCTTGCGGTTGGCATATTGTTCAGGACAACGGCCGAGCCGTTTACATAAAGCCGGCCGGCATGCATCTGTACCTTATCGCCGGGTATACCTACAATTCGCTTGGCGGAGTGGAGGTTCTTAGGGCCGCCAAGATGAAACACAACGACGTCGCCGCGCGTGGCGACTTTTTCGAAAATTCTCCCCTTTATTGCATCGATGGTAATAGGGGGTGAGTACCTAGAATACCCGTAATCCGACTTCGAAATGAGCATATAATCGCCGACATAGAGGTTTGGCTCCATGGACGATGTCGGAACGGTAAAGGGTTGTATTAGAAGGGTACGCACTAGAATCGCCACGATGAGCGCCGCAACCACGATGCCGACGGTCCTTCTGAGCCGCTTCTTTTTAAGTTCCGCGTCGGACGGCAAGGCTGCGGCGGGCGACGCCTCGGCAGCAGGGGCACCGGTAGCGGGGGCAGCAGGGGCGTTGGTTGCCGGTGTGTCGGGTGTCGAAGATGTTGCGTTCGTGGTCATGCTCGAAGCGCGCCTTTTGCGTTAACTATCAACTGCAATGACCCGCGCATTAGGTCAGCAAATTGAAAGGTCTATTGATGACAGTTGTGTCGTTTAACGCGCCCTTGGTCGCGCTATAACCGACATGCAATCTGCCTAATGGGGCTGATGGGCGGGCCGTCTAGCCCGCACGATATCCTACGCCAGGTGCAATTGTGGGCGGGGTCGTCAGGGTGGCGGGCGGGTTCGTTGAAATTGCCCCCGGCGCCTCGTCCGATGGTGGCGCAATATCCTTTTGGGCGTCGGCGAGCGCGCTCTTGACCGCCGGGGAATTGCCCGGCGCATTGGTCGCCTCGGCGATCGCGCCGGTGACCTGTTCTGGCGTCGCACCGTTTTCAATGCCTGCAACCGCGCCAGCATCAATGCCGGCCTTTATCGCAGCCCGCGCGGCGCCTTGGTGCCCGCGCGCTGTGGCTTCATTAGCCTTGGCAACTTCGGAAAGCTGTACAGACAAGGCCAGGTTTTGCGGATTGAGGAAGCCGGGATCAACCACGGGCCCAGCCAGCAATATGCCGATCACGAGAGCAATCAGGCCCGGTCTAAATTCCCACTTCTGCATACCACATCCCTTAAAGCGAAGCGCAGTCGCGCCTGTCGCATATTGTTTGGTGTCCGACAAGTACTTATGCCCATCAGGCAGTCGTTCGGTACAATAGGTTACCAATACATTAATTTCCAGGCGAGGACAAGGGGGCTTTGCGCGGGAAGGCTTTCCAATAGCTGTCGAATTCCCCAATTCAAGTCCGAATATGGTTAAGGTTAACTTTGTAAGCCGCGATAAACTGCTGAAGTGGACCGATTTAAGGGGTGTATAATTGTCGTAAATTAACTTTAAACGTTCACTTAAGGACGAGTAAACGCCGCTCAATATCAGTATATATTCATTAACTACATATAATTACTGATCATTAATGATAAATATTAGCGTGAATTTGACTCCTTTCTGAGATTATTTGTGCACAGGTCAGGTGTATCTCATGAAACTCGCGCATAAATATTCTGTTATCAATTGTAGCGGCTTGGTATTGCTGTCTATCCTTGGCCTCTCGGCGTGTTCAACCCTGCCGGAACGTAAGGCGCCAACCGTAAACCTGGCCGTTGCCGGTATGGCAATGCAGACAACTGTGAGGGGTGGCGACAAGTGGATGCCATTGGGTGGTCGCATGTTGGCGCCGACAGGCTTTTTAGAGATGTGCGAACGGTCCCCGCAGGATTGCGCCGCCACGCCTGATCAAGATACGTCCGTTATTCGGGTTGAGGCGGAGGCGATGCTGGCGCGGAAAACCCAACTGGCCTATGCCGCCGTTCGCGGTGCATCTGAAGACGCTTTCCCTGCGTCGACCAGGCGTGCGTCGGATATGCCTCGAGCGCGTCGGATCGTTCAGGCATCGCCCCAAATGACGCTTGTGGCGATCAACGACTATGCTGACGAGGGAGAAAAGCTTCCGGCGTTGACCGGCGGCACCGTCCCATTGAGAGAGCCATTAGGGGCGGGCGTAGAACTAAGAGTATTCGCTTGGGCGGATAAGCCTATGGGAGCGTGGCATATTTTTTCGTCTAATGGCGACGATGTTACGAACCCGCCACTCAATTCATCAACAGTTGACGTGGCTGAGATGCAACCCTCAGGCCAAGGTACCAGCTCTCCTGCAAAGGATGCGGGTGGCATGATTGCCATTGGAAAAGATCGCGACGCGTTGAAAACGCTGCAGCGGGTAAATGGCGACGTCAATGCGACACTTGTTTCGGACACGGACCAGGATATCTATCAGGTTAATGACTATTGGAACGCGCCCGGACTCGTTAAGGGCAATCGCGCGGACTGCGAAGATTATGCTTTGCAAAAGCGTCGGGAGCTGGTGCGGCTGGGGATGCCGGCGGCTGCGATGGGCATAGCCATTGTTCGGACTCGCACTGGCGAAAGCCACGCCGTCCTTGTCGTTGCGACGACGGATGGTGACTATGTGCTGGACAACCTGTCCTACAGTGTCAAGAGGTGGAACCAGACAGGCTACACCTGGGTTTCTCGGCAGCTTGCAACAGAGGGTCTTACCTGGGTTTCTTTGCGCGACACGAGCGGTCGGTAGGAAAGGTTCCAGCCGCCACCGGCACAGCCTGCTCGGCTCAGTTGTTTATATTGGCTTGGTTCAGCGCCCAATCGGCTTCTTTGCGGCTTTCGCGCGCCCGAATTATCAGGTTGGCTGCGAATTTGGCATTGGTGTCGTGCAGGGTCGGGGCCAGCCTTTTCATAAACGCCAAGCCTGCTTCGCGCGTCGTGTAAAGGTTGGCCTCTCGAATGGCCATTCGACGAATGTCTGCGGGTAGTGCTCCCCAGTTAGAGAACACGGCCTGAAGACGTCCATCGTGAGCGTCCGGCGAGAAGGGGGCGACGGAATACGATTGTCGCAGGGCGTCGACGGCGCGTGGCGATAAAGTGTTATCAGCCGATTGATAAGCGTAAGCGAGTAAGAGCCAATTTTCCGCCCGCCGAGGGGCCGCGTTGACGGCTTTTTTTGCCCAGGCTATTTTATCTGCCGCGACGGGGGCGGCAGCGGCACGGGCATAATAGGTTTCCGAGAACGGAAACGCGATGGGGCCGGAGAGGGGAAGCGCCGTCTGCCAGAGGGCCGTGGCGCATATTGCGCAGGTAATTAAGGTGGCTACGCGCATAACGCTTGTGCACATGCGCATCTTGGCGAGACTGAGGTTCATGCGTGCCCGTAACATGTTCGCAACTATGAGCCAAGAGGCGCTGAGATCGCCTGCCATAGGATTGTCCCGCTTGATGGGGGCGCTCGCAGTCTTGTTTACTGTCGTGCGTAAGCTGTAATTCCGTTAATACACCCTTTGCGCTTGAGGTGCTATGTATATGGGCATAGTATAAACATCAACATTAACACGTTTGGTAGTCATTTGTCATTTCTAGGTGCGTTACTGAGGGGGCGAAAGCCATTAGAGGCGCGGATCAAGCGCTTAACCTATGCGGTGGGCGACATCCATGGTCGCTTGGACCTCATGGAGAAAATGCTACAAAAAATTAAATCGGATGCTGCCTTGAGCCAAGAGAGGCCCTTGATTGTGTTCTTGGGGGATTATGTTGATAGAGGTCCACATTCGAAGGGCGTGTTGGATGGCATTTTAGCCTTACAGAACGCAGAATGGTGTGATGTGGAATTTTTGATGGGCAATCATGAAGAGATTTTGCTCAAATTCCTGAACGATCCTTCGGCGGGCCTTTCATGGTCTGATCATGGCGGTGCGGCCACTTTGGCCTCATATGGAATATCTCTGCCCCATCTCAGATCTGACCCGCTTGCCTGGAACGAGACACGAGATGAATTTGCTCGGGCTCTGCCGGACAGTCACCGCCAATTAATGGCGCAAATGAAAATGCTGGTAATTGTGGACGACTATTTGTTCGTCCACGCGGGCGTCCGGCCCAATACGCCTCTGGACGATCAGGGGGCTGAAACCTTTCTGTGGATCAGGACGCCGTTTCTGACTGTCGATAAGGCCTGCAAGTACGTGGTTGTTCATGGTCATACGCCTGAAGAGGCGCCGACAAACACCAGATGGCGTATAGGTTTGGACACTGGCGCTTACGCGACCAGCGTCTTGACGGCGGTGCGACTTAAAGATAACACGCGGACTATATTTCAGGTGATGTAACCGAACGGTCTTTTGCTGCGTTGTTTTAACTCAATTTTTGATATAGGTTGCGCCGCACAAGAGCGTGGAATGCGCTTATGGAGTCCATGATGATTTCAAAGAAATCAGTTTTCTTATTTCTGGCTCTGCTTATGGCCTCGCTTTGGGGGCAGATGAGCTTTGCCCAGAATGCGCAACCGCCTATGGCCACGCCGCCGGCTGCCCAGGCACCGGCAACAGCGACAGGTGTTTATGAGTATCGCCTGGGGTCCGGTGACAAAATCCGGATGCTGGTGTTCGGAGAAGAAAAGCTAGGCGGTGAGTTCATGATCGCAGGTGACGGGAAGGTCTCGTTGCCGCTGATCGGTGATATGCATGCGGCGGGACTGACGGCGGCAGAGTTTCAGGCCAACATAGTCGCGGCCTATAAGCAGGGCTATCTGAATGATCCCAAGGTCAATATTGAAGTTCTGTCGTTCCGGCCGTTTTATATCCTGGGCGAAGTCAATCGCCCGGGGGAATATCCCTACAGCAACGGCATTACCGTCGTAAATGCTGTCGCTCTGGCGCAAGGATTTACCTATAGAGCGAACCAAAAGAAGGTCTATATCCGCCACGCCAACGAGGTGCGCGAGCAGCAGGTGCCGCTCACCTCGTCTCTACAGGTGGCGCCTGGTGATACTGTCCGGATTTCCGAGCGATATTTTTAGCGCTTGGGTGCCGTCCTTTTTACTCGCGTATTCAACCCAGGCTTAACGGCTGACATATACCCGACGGGATTTCCTGCACCAGAGTATTCTGACACCACGCCGCATACCCTGCGGATCCATTAAAATTTTCAGGCACTGTAACGGTGCGCGAGGCTTCTATGACCCAATCGAAATTGTTGACTGCCGTCATCCCCGCTATTTTGTTCTTCCCGGGCTTCGCGCTCGCAGATACGTCAAATTTCGGTCGTGATCGCAATGTGTCCGTCGCCGATCGCATGCCGGACGAATATCGGCCGCTTGGTTTGCGTCTCGGCGCATTCATGTTGGCGCCGAAGCTTGAACTGGGTGTCGCATCGAACGATAACGTCCTCTACCGGCCGACGGACACCGTATCGGACACGCTTATCAGCGCGATGCCGTCGGCCACGCTGACATCAAACTGGAGCAGGCACGCGCTCTCAGCCTCGGCATCGGTCGATTCTGAGAGCTACTCGAAATACTCAGATCAAAACACGACGCAGTGGACGGTGGGCGCCGCCGGTCGTCTGGACATACAGCGCAATAGCAATCTCTTTGCTAACGCCTCCTATGGCCAGCGGTACGAGGCCTTGTACGAT
>NZ_AWGE01000033.1 GCF_000495815.1 Asticcacaulis sp. AC466
ACGTCCGAGGTAAACGCTGGCATTGTTTGGGAGCAAAATCGCATCCGGATGACCGGCGTGCTGAACTACTCGAAGCTGAACTTCTTTGATGTTAGGGATGCGAATGGCAATATCCTTCCGCAGAATGGACGCGATTTTTCAACGACAGGTTTTTCTGGGCGATTAGACTATGCCATTAGTCCGAGCGTCGCCGTCTATGGCTCCTATTCGGGCAACAGTCGCGACTATCAATCCAGCAGCGTAAACCGTAACTCGCACGGCTATTCGGCGGCAGTGGGCACCAATTTCGAGATCACCAGTCTGATGCGTGGCGAGGTTGAGGTTGGTCATCTCGAGCAAAAATACAAGAACTCGGCCTTCAAGCCGGCAAGCGGGACGTTCGTAAACGGTAAGGTGGAGTATTTCCCAACCCAGCTTATGACGGTGACGCTCTCCAATCGCAGCTCGGTTCAGGAAACCCCTGATATCGGCGTTTCCAGCTTTCTTTCGAACAATACCAACTTACGTATTGATTATGAATTGCTTAGGCCTCTATTGCTGCACGCGTCCTACGGCTTGATCTCTGATGACTATAAGGGTGAAGACCGGACGGATCGTCGGACCAGCTTTGAGCTCGGTGCCCGGTACATGATGTCACGGCGGGTGAGTTTCCAAGGGCAATACCAATACTCAAAGAATGATTCCACCGGTAGCGCAGGTATTCCGGGGTATGTGGATAACCTCTTTAGAATATCTTTAGTCCTTCAATACTAATGTCAAGCCTTACCCGTCGCTCAGATAATCGGCGTCAAAAGAAGCGAAAATGACCAAGACTCCTACTCAGATTTCAAAGCGAATTGACGACGACTCTTTTGAAATTGTGCTTCCGACATTCGACCTTAGAAGTCTGATTTCCGACCTGCGTCGGTTTACCCGGTTTTTTGTTGGCGTATTTATAGTCACGTTTGCGCTTATTTTGGTCCCTATAGCCACCAAGACGCCGCTGTATACGGCGACGTCTCAGGTTATGCTCGACCCGCGAACCATGAATACGATGCCGTCGCAGGACGTTCTCTCGGGACTGCCTTCGGATACGACGACGATTGACACAGAGGTTCAAGTGCTCCAGTCGACAGCGCTCGCTGAACGGGTGGTGGATTCCCTGCATCTTGAGCTGGATCCTGAGTTTAACCCGTATCTAGGTGGGACCAAGTATTTCGGACTGGTCAAGACAAAGCCGATCTCTCAGGAAGGCCTGTCGCCTATCGCGAAGCAGCGGCTTCATGAAGCGATCGTTGATAGCGTCAAAAGCCGGGTGAGTGTAAGCCGGTTGGCGCTAACGCGAATTATCAATATTTCCTACACGGCGAAGTCGCCGCAGAAGGCGACACGCATTGCCAATGAATGGGCACGCCTATATCTGTCGCAACAGCTCGAGGCGAAGTTTGAAGCCACCAAGGAAGCCAATAACTGGCTCAATTCGCGCCTCGGGGAACTGAAGGTACAGGTCGAGGCAGCCGAAACGGCGCTTCAACAATACAAAATTGCCAATAATCTGATCAATGCAACAGGTGACAACACACTGGGGCAGCAACAGATTACGACTCTTGACCAACAACTCGCCACGGTTAAGGTCGATCAGGCCGAAGCCGATGCGCGCCTGGCTGTCGCCAAGCGGCAATTGGCCAGTGGTTCGGCTGGGGATGACGTAGGCGAAGCGTTGAATTCGCCTGTCGTCGGAGATCTGCGCTCGAAGCGGGCCGCGGTCAGCCAGTCACTTGCCGATCTGCAGTCCAGATATGGGCCTTTGCATCCTGAGGTCGTGAAGGCAAAGCGCCAGATGGCGGATATCGACGAACAGATTGACGCCGAAATCAAGCGGATCATCTCCAACCTTGAAGCGCAGGCGCAAATTCAGAGGCAAAGGACCGCCTCGCTCCAATCGAGCGTTGGCCAGGCGAGGGGGCAACTGATCGGCAATAACCAAGCAATGGTGAAGCTGAATGAGCTTCAGCGTAATGCCGATGCCGTCTCAACGCTGTATCAATCCTACCTTGATCGTTTCAAACAGACCTCGGCTCAGCAAGGTATTGACCGTACCGATGCGCGGATTGTGTCCAACGCGACTCTGCCCGGTGGGCCAAGTTCCCCGAATATTCCTTTGGGTGTCGCTTTTGCCTTCTTGTGTGCAACTGGTCTTGCCACTGCGCTCGTATTCCTGCGCCGGGCTTTTGATAGCGGCCTGACCACAGGGCGTGACGTCGAAACACTGTTGGGTCAGCCCTACTTGGCCGGTGTCAGTGATCTGGGTTCAACGCTCGACAAGTCAACGAAGACGACGCCCGTCGCCTATGTTGTGGACAAGCCATTGTCGGTGTTTTCGGAGGGCTTCCGGAATTTGCGGGCGTCCTTAATCTATTCTCGCCTTGGAGAAGAGGTAAAGGTCATCGCCGTCACGTCTTCGCTGCCTGGGGAAGGTAAGACGACAACTTCGATGTGCCTTGCCCGTACGATGGCTATGTCTGGTCAGTCTGTCGTTCTGCTGGATTGCGACCTGCGTCGCCGGTCGATCAACCGAATGATCGGCAAGGAAGTTACGGCGGGTCTTCTTGAGGTCCTTGCGGGTAGCGCCACGCTTGACGAGGTTCTGGTTGCTGACGATGTCACGAATGTGAAGTTCCTGCCTCTGGCGGAAAGCACCTATACGCCACGCGATGTTTTCGGCTCGCCGTTGATGGACGATTTGCTGGCAACGCTGCGGAGCCGCTTTGACGTTATTATTTTGGATACTGCCCCCGTCCTTCCTGTGGTTGATACGCGTATCCTGTGTCGCAAGGCGGATGTTGTCGCTATGCTGGTGCGGTGGCGTAAGACGCCACGTAAGGCCGTCCAGAATTCTCTGGGCCTGCTGACTGACGTCGGCGCTCAGGTCAGCGGCGTTGTCCTGACGCAAATCAACGTAAAAGAACAGTCCAAGTACGGCTACGGAGATAGCGGTTACTATTATAAAGAGTATAAAAAGTACTATACTCAGTAATGTGGGCTTTCCGTATGTAGCGATTGACCTGAATTTTACTATCGATATATCACGCGTAATGGTCATTCATGTTAGTTTGCCTGGTTTAGGACTGCGGACCTATGATGCCCACCACTGATGCGTCTGCTGCTTTTGTTTCTGTAATTATGGCGAATTATAATGGTGCGCGCCATCTTGCAGAGGCCATTCGGTCTGTCCTGTGTCAGTCCCATAGCCATTTGGAATTGATCTTTTCGGATGATGCATCCAGCGATGACAGCGTCCAGATCGCCTCGGACTTCGCTGCCCTCGATTCACGAGTAAAGGTACTTGCAGCCGAGAGCAATTCAGGGCCGGCGCGTGCCCGTAATAGGGCTGTTGATGTGGCTACGGGGGACTGGATCGCGATTGTTGACTCAGATGACATCTTGCATCCCGATCGCCTTCTACATCTGCTGAATGGCGCCGCGCGGGAGCAAGCGGATATTGTGGCTGACGAACTCATGTACTTCCACGATGGTCCGCGTCTGCCAACGACCTTAATGTTTTCCGGACGGTATGCTGATGCGCCGTTTAGCGTAACGGCAGATTTATTTGTTCGATGCAATTCCGGAGAGGCTGATCTTCCTAACCTCGGCTATTTAAAGCCTATGATCCGGTCGTCCGTCGTCTCAAACCTCAGATACGATGAGACGCTGAAAATTGGCGAAGATTATGATTTTCTGCTTCGCGCCATCTTGTCTGGCGCAACGTTTGTCGTCTTTCCGATTCCAAGTTACTTTTACCGACGCCACGGCCAATCAATTTCGCATCGATTGAGTGCGGTGGCAATTGCGGCCATGATCGCTAATCATGACAAGCAACACCAGAGCATAGTCAAGCGGTTGCCAGACCTAGAGCGGTCACTCGTGGCGCGGCGCAGATCCTTGGAAGCGGGCCTTCGGTTTGCCAATCTAGTCGACGCCGTTAAAAAACGGGAAATCGCTCAAGTTGTGCGTTTGATCGGCGCTGACCCGAGCTTGCTTTTTCGACTCGGTAGCAGTTTTGTCGAAAGACTGACCAAAGCAAAGGCAAGCCCGTCTGTACGTGCGGAGCCGTCTGTTGCAGAAATTGAATTGGTCGATGAGAACGCAGGCAGGGCCGCCGATATTTCAAATGGCCGGCCAAGGCGCTTGGCTCCAGTCCGTCCCTTCGAAGTTGGATTTAACTACCTTAGTCGTTACGATTGGTGCGAATTGGCGAATGTAGAGCCTGACGGTGACCTGACGGTCATCGCGCGCGGACCGAACGCGATATACGCCTCAGGTTATATCCGGTCGAAACGTCTAGTGGCGGATGGTATGGAAAGTACGAAATGTCATGTCTGAAGCAATGAGAGAAAATACAGCTCCAAAAAATCTCAAAGTCTTATTCACTTGGGACTTTCTGCTTATCTGTGGAGCCATCATATCTATTACGCTTGAGCCGATATTTAAGTCTGCCTCTGCTCTGCTGTTTATTTTATTTGTTCTAATTGTCTTGTTTCGCCATTTCGGTAAGACAGTATTGGCATTGGGAAAATATTGGTATTTATTGGTTCTCCCTTTTTATTGTTTGATGTCCATATTCTGGTCACTGCACCCAGGGGACACATTTAAGTATTCTTTAGAGCTTATAATTACACTCGGTTTTGCTATTGTAATTGCGACCCGTATTAGTGTAAATGATTTTTTAAAAATACTCTTCTACGCCTTTGGAATCGGTGTGGTGTGCAGCATTTTGTTCGGCCGCTCACGCCTTGATGGCGCTTGGCTGGGTATTTTTCAAAGTAAGAATGCGTTTGCAGATTTTATGGCCAATTTTTCTCTGCTTGCGCTGGCCGTAGCTTTGAACCCCGACAACAGGAAGTTCCTTCGGATATTGGCTACGATTGGGGCACTCATCAGCGTTCCGATGATATCTCTGGGACAGTCGTTTGGCGTGCTGGTGACAATTTTTCCCTCAATAATGGTGATGCTGTTTGTCATAAATTTGCGACGCATACCGAACACCTTGAAATTCTTCATTATATTTGCAGGCCTATTCTTCGCATTGCTCGCCAGCCTGATCTATTATGGGTATGCGAATGAGATAAATAGTGCCCTTCTGAAGCTTGGGGGAAAAGATACAACCCTTACCGGGAGAACCTATCTTTGGGAATATGGCAGAACACTAATTGCTCAACGCCCTTTGCTTGGCACGGGTTACCGGGCTTTTTGGGTTGTCGGTAATTCTGACGCCGAAGCCATATGGGATCACTTCGGTATTGCCGGTAAATCTGGTTTCAATTTTCACAACGTCTACATTACCAACGCCGTTGAGCTGGGCTATATTGGCTTAATTATGCAGATCTTCATTTTCTATGGGGCAATATTGCAGGCGCTTTATCTAGCGTTTAAGGAATGCAAAATTGAATATGCCTATATGCTGGGTCTGCTTCTATACATTCTCTCAAGAAGTTTTATTGAAGCGGTATTTTTCTATCATTTTGGATTGCCGTCAATCTTGATATATTCAATATTTGTATATTGTAATTTGAAGATATTTAGCAGGAAGGCCAAGGTTGAGAGGATGCGTCCAGTCCTTGGGCAAACTCGGAAAAAAAGGGAAATTGCACGTGCAGACTCTTGACGGGCCGCTTGTACAAGTTCGGACCCCAACATACAAAAGGCCGGAGCAGCTTCTGCGCTGCCTGAAATCATTGCAATCCCAGACGCATCAAAATTGGGTCTGTGATGTATATGACGACGACCCGCAGGGAGCGGGTGAATCGGTGTGCGCTGCGTTAGGAGATAGCCGGATCTTCTATCATAAAAACCAGCCACAAAAGTTTGCGTCGAGGAATATTGATCAGTGTTTTTCCGCCGACAATCCGCACGGCGCCGATTATTTTTGCGTTGTAGAGGACGACAATTTTATCCTGGACGCCTTTTTTGCCGCCAATATTGAGGTGTGTGAATCAAAAGGAGTGCATATTGTTCTACGCAATCAGAAAATTGAATATAATAGCGGAGGCGAGAACGCCTCGCTAAGCTCGACTGGTGTTCTTGATGGATTATACAAAGAGGGCCTGTATGACGCGCATAAGTTCCGGCAATCGTTACTTTTCGCTATTGGCGTGTCGAACGGCGGACTGTTTTGGAGCGCAAAAACGCGAAGCGCTCTTGAAATCGGATTTCCCTGTACGGCGACCGTACAGGAATATATGCGAACCTTCTCGATCGTTGAGCCAATCTACGTTGCAATGACGCCTTTAGCCGTTTGGGCTGAAAATGCAGAACAGACGACCCGAAATGACGGCCTCGATGCATCTTACCTGGTGCGTGAGTTGAACTTGAAGCGGACAGTGCAGGCTCTGCGCGCAAAAATTTGGTCAACTATGTCTAAGGATGAGCGGCGGCAGATGGTGGTGGATGATAGGTTTGAAACACCCGCGGATGTTCGCGCGATAGAATTGGCTAAATCCTTATTGTTGCCTAGTTCGACTCTGTCCATGCGTAGACTTGTTAATCTGTTGGCTCGCGGTATTGTCATTCGCTTGTTCGGCCGCACGGACCCAACACTTCAGGCATTTATTAAATCGCGAGTGGCGCAATATTAGGCTGTTGATGCATGCAGCGTCCGCGCATGTTGTTTACCACGTTGGCGCGATTGGGAGAAGTTGGCGAATGGCTATTTTTTCGCGGGCTGTTTAGGGTATTGATAGACCCGCACATAATCTACTTCCAGTCTCACCGGGAATACGGTTGGGTCAATGCCATCGATTCCGCCCCAAGCACCACCCACTGCAATGTTCATCAAAAGATGAAAATTGTGGTCCCAAGGCCATTCGTCGTAGCTTGCGGTTCCCTTTTTGGCGGTGAAAACGACGGTGCTGTCGACGTAGAAGGTGAAGCCATCTTCACGCCAGTCCATTCTATAATTGTGGAAGGCTTTGCAGGCGTCGTTGATTTGTAGATTGCCCTGAAGTCTCTCCGGCACGCCTTGAGATGAGTGCAACGTAGAATGGATATCGCCGGGCTTGGAGCCGACCATCTCCATAATGTCGATCTCGCCGTCCTTGGGCCAGCGTCCCTTATCGCTTAACATCCATATCGCCGGCCAAGTGCCGCGCCCGCAGGGTAATTTGGCGCGCACGTCAACAAAACCATAGGTCCAGGATGCTCGGCCACGCGTAATCAGGCGGGCGGAGCTATATTCCTGCCCGACCCAGTCTTTCTGGCTCGAAAGGTCTTCCTTGCGGGCTTCAATAATGAGGACACCATTTTCGACACGCGCATTTTCGGAACGTGCCCGGGTATAGTACTGCCGTTCATTATGCCACCAAAAATCCCGGTTGGCGAAGGTGTCATAATCCCACTTCTTAGGATCCGGCGCGCCTGTATAGTTAAATTCGTCGGACCAGACCAACCGGGCGTCCGGCGGGATAACCGGCTCAGCTTCGCTCTTTCCAAAGGGTGCGGCAATAAGAGCGGTAGCGGCCGCGAAGGCGCCTAGCCAAGCCCCGTGACTCACTTTTTTTGTGACCGGAATGCTCAACATGATTCTTACTCACCGGTTGAATGACGGGATGGAAATTTACTTTAAGTCAGCCGTAGAAGCTTGGCGAGCGCTTTGTCATTTTAATGCGCGAATTTTAACTGCGTTTAAGCACAACCTGGGGGGGAAGTCGCTGCAAAAATGTGACAGCTGCATCGTTTCGACAAAATAGTTTTCTCTGAAAGTGACTGTTTATATGGGGAAAAAATGAAGCTTTCTTTTTGCGCTCAAAAAAAATAGCATATAAATCAAATGCTTATATTTTTCCCCAGGGGATAATCGGGGGGCTTGTATTTTGTCAATATGCTGTTTTTGGGAACGTGGTTAACAATTCAATAATTGACTGTACCGGGGTGTTGTGGCCTATATGTCCTCGGGCCGCCATACGGTGGCTATCTTCAAGGAGGCTATCATGACCGAACAAACTAAAGTTGCTTACGTCGCTCCGACCGTCGAAAAGATCGGCGATTTCGAAACCACCACCCAGCACACGAACTCCGGCACCACTGCCGATATCGCTCTGGGTCAAGGCGACAGCATCCTGGGTCACCTGTCCTAACTTTCGACAGGTACTAGTTGCTTAAGACTTTTGCGTTAGTACAAAGGTCCACATAGGCTTTGCCTAACGTGGGCCTTTTCTTTTTTTTGCTGGAGCTTCACATTGCTATCCTCTTCTACAATTCTTTCGGCGTCTTCCGACGTAGTGGCGTGTGAACTGGATGGTGGTGCGGCCCTGCTCGATTTGAAGTCCGGCAGTTATTTTCGACTTAATCAGACTGGCAGTTTTGTCTGGTCGCTGCTTGAGTCACCACGCGCCTTTGGCGAGCTCTTCGACGCCATGGCGGGACATTTTGATGTAGATGCAGAAATCCTGAGCCAAGACCTTAAGGCTTTGATCGGTTCGCTGCTCGAACGGGGACTGATAAGCGCGCAGTCGTAAAATGCCAGTCAGCTACAAAGCCGTGCGAATGGCCAGAGATCTGTTGGCCTTGCTGAAATATACAGCTTTGAACCTGTATTTCCGGAGCTATATCGGCTCCTTTACGTTTGCCTCGATCAAGCAAAAAATATCCAGTAGCGATGGTCCTCCGGCGCCGCCTGAGTTGGCGAGATGGGTCGGACGATTGGTGACCGTGAGCGCGCGATATGTGCCTCATTCGACTTGCCTGTCACGCGCGATGGCGGCTCAGTTTGTCCTCAAACGAAAAGGGTACGGATCTACTGTCTGCATCGGCGTTGCCAATGGAGACGGGCCCGATGCAATGTTGGCCCATGCGTGGCTGATCAGCGGAGACTCTGTCGTCGTCGGAAATGAAAACAACGAACTCGAAAAGTTCAAACTGTTGACGCAAATGAAGGGGCGGGGACGTTGAGCGCGATTGCTGCCGTAGTTTTGAATGAGCCGGGCCGCCCAGGTGACGTGGTTCAGGGGATGTTGGATGCGATGCCTTATCGCGCGCCGGATGGGTGCGTCGTCTGGACCGGAAACGGTGTGGCTTTGGGGGTCGGTTTTATGCGGGTCTTGGCAGAGGAGCCGACAGATCCGACGATTTTCACGTTCGGCAAGCTTGTTATCACCTGCGATATCCGTTTCGATAATCGGGAAGAATTGATTTCGGCCTTGTCACTGGACAAAGGCGTTAGGGAGGCAGAGGTCCTTGCGGGCGCCTTTTCCAAATGGGGGCTGGACTGTGTTCAGCATTTCATTGGTGATTTCGCCTTTATTATCCTTGATTTGGATAACGGCACACTCTTCGCTGCCCGCGATCACATGGGCGTTCGACCGTTATTCTACCGACATGATGATGCCGGGTTTTGTATCGCCACCGAACATAGGGTTCTGGTTGCGCCGGGTGCACCTTTCCGCAGTCTGGCTCAGGACGAAGTTTTGCACCAGCAGGTCGCTGACTTCGTCGTTGGGCGGGATTACCAAGAACACACCATCATCTTTGAAGGCATCTCGCGTCTACCGGCTGGTAGTCGGCTGTTGCGCACACCAGGTCAGGCGCCGGTCGTGGAGACCTACTGGCTGCCGACCGCCAATCCGCGCTCCGAGTCCGATGCGCCTGCGCCTGCAGAGTTAAGGGCGGTGTTGGAGATGGCTATCGCCTGTCGAATGCGAGCCGCGCGACCGGTCGGCAGTATGTTGAGCGGTGGGCTGGATTCGTCGTCGATCTCATGTCTGGCGTCAAGGCTGTCCGTCGCCGACGGCACTGGGCCGATTGATACGTTTTCGATTGTTTTTGACGATAACCCAAACCTGAATGAACGCCCCTTCATCGAAGCCGCTGTAGCCGTTGGCACGTTCAAACCGCACTTTCTGTCTTTCAGCGGCTATGCGCCCTTGGAAAATCTTGAGGAGCTTATGCGGGTCCAGGGTCGGCTGGTCAATTCGCCGGGCACGGTGCTGGTCTATAAGGCTTACCAGGCCATAAGTGCAGAGGGGCTTCGGGTCTTCCTCGATGGCCACGGCGGCGATGAAGTGGTTTCGCATGGGCTGGCGCGGGTCAACGAATTGGCCAGCGTGGGGCGTTGGCGCGACGTGTGGCGCGAATTGGCGGGGGCGGGACGGCTTAATGGCGAAAGCCGCATAGCTCAATTCATTCTGCTGTTTGTTCGCCACGGAAAATACAAGGGTGCCTATCGCGTTCGTCGGGCGTTTATCAAGGCAATCAACTGGCTGACGCCGCCGCCCGACGACCTTCTGCAAGCAAAATATCGTAATCTGACCACGTCAGCGCCGAAACGTTTGGCCGAAACGGAAGCGGCGCGGCAGGAAAAAAACCTGCGATCCGCGCATATAACCCATGTGCTGGAGCATCTTGAGATCATTGCTGCCCGAGCCGGCACTCAGCCCAGATTTCCGTTTTTCGACAAGCGTATGGTCGAGTTTTGCATGTCGTTGCCGTCCAGCTCAAAAATGAAAGATGGCTGGACACGGCTTATCCTGCGCCAGGCGATGGAAGGTATCTTGCCGTCTAAAATTCAATGGCGGACAGGCAAGTTCGATTTTGCACCACACGTAGGTATAGGCATTTTCAAACATCATGTCCCCATGCTTGAAGACATTATTAGTAGAAATGCCGATGAAGTTGGTGAATATATTAACTTGGATATTGTAAGACCTATTCTGAAAGAAGGAAAGCGAAACGTCCGTTCTTTAGATGGAAAATCTATACAGATTTTGTGGCGGACCGCCGCGCTTTCGCTTTGGTTAAGACAGAAGAAAAAGGCGATGAAGTAACATGTCTAGAGACTATTACCGATATTTTGTATATGGTCTCGTTGTTCATTCGACCTTCGAGATGCCCGAGCTTATGCCGGCGTCCAGCGATACGCCCGATGTCATTGTCCGGGCAGGGCATATCGACCGCCACCTCAATATGGAGGCCTATGGTGGTTCGATTCGGCTAGGTCCAGAGCTCCAAATGCTGGACTGGGCTGCCATTGGCAAATTCGACATTCACGGAACATCGGAGATTGTCGTCGATCTCAATCCGGGCGTGCCGGAGTCCCTGATGCGCGTGCCGCTCCTCGGATCGGTGATGGCGCTGCTATTACAACTGAAGGGCTCGCTCGTGCTGCACGCAAGCGCCGTGCGTCTGGGGTCCACCGGTGTTGGATTTTTGGGCGATAAAATGGCCGGGAAATCCACAACCGCCGGGGCTTTCGTGTCGCGCGGTTATAAGCTTCTGACCGACGATGTGCTGCCGATATCCCTGGACGGAATCGCGAAGATCGCTCCCGGGTTCCCGCAGATGAAGTTCACGGATGAGTCGTCTTCCGCGATCAGCATATCGGGGAGTGAGGTCATGCCGCCAATTCCCTATCCGGGGGTCGAAAAGCGCCAGCATAATGTAAAAGAGTCCTTCTACGACGAAGCGACGGATGTTGGGAAACTCTATTATCTCCAACGTGGTACGGATCCTGCAGTAGAAGCTCTGACCGTCACGGAGCAGTTTCAAATCCTTATGCGCTTTTCGTATTCCCATCGCTTCGGCAAGGCCAGTTTCAATACGCCAAACGGCACTGAAATTGTCCGCCAGTGCGCCAAGCTGGCGGAAGCAAATCGTGTTGCGCGATTGGTCGTGCCTGACCAATTGGCGCGCCTGTTCGAGGTTGTGCCTCTCGTAGAGACGGACGTGAATGGCTAGCCTCACCCAGACGTCAAATAAGGCGGCTGAGACGCGTAGCCTGTGCTTTTCTCTTGCGCGATATATTTTTCTGACAGCGCCACGTCGGGTGATTGCGACGCTGACTCTGCTCCTGATCGGGGGGCTCACGGAGAGCCTGACCTTGGTCATGCTTCTGCCGTTCTTCCATTTCATGGGAGATGGGCAGCATAGTACGCATCTATCCATACCGACCGGCCCGCTCAAATCGCTGATAGGACAGACGATTGAAACCGAGCTTTGGGTGATTTTGAGCGTTGTTGGGGCAATCATTATCTCCAGCGCTCTGATTACACGCGTCCGAACGCTATCCATGAATAGCCTGCTGCTGGCGACGCTGAACAGGTTGCGTATGGATCTGTTCACGAGCATCGCCTCGGCCCGCTGGTCTACCTTTTCGCGGATGCGGGTTGCCGATCTTGACCATGTTTTGACAGGCGATATCGATCGCGTCCAACAATCCGCCATCAGCATATTTATGCTGTTTCAAAATGGTGTGTTTCTTATCATCTATACCGTGTTGTCCTGTCTCGTTTCGGTCAAGATGACGGCGGTTGCTGTGGTCATGGGCGGGCTTGTTTTCCTTATTCAGACGCCCTTGCGTAAGTTCAGTGCGGAGTACGGTGATAAGCTCACCCGTGAGCGCCGAACCCAGTACAGAACGATCAACGACTTCCTACTCGGCCTGAAGGTAACAAAAAGCTATAATGCTGAAGGGCGTTACGTTCTTGAGTTGGGCGCGATACTTGATCGTATGCGTGTTGAGACCGTCAAATTCATGAGATACACGTCATTGAGTAACGTGATATTTCAGGCCTCGACTGCGATCTTTGCTTGCCTTTTTATCTATTTTTCCTACGCGGTCTACAAGCTTGACCTCGCGCGCATTGTTTTACTCCTTTTGATCTTTATGCGTCTGTCACCGCGGTTTTCTGAAATTCAATCTCAGTTGCATAGCCTTTTGGTGAGTATTCAGGCCCTGGCTGCCATGCAGAAGGTCATGACGGAATGCGACGCCAATAAGGAAAAAGAACGCGCCGTGGGGGAAGAGGGCTTTGTCCATTTTAAGCTTAAGGACAAGCTAAGTTTCTCTCGCGTCAGGTTCAGCTACGGTGACGGCGATGTCTTGAAGGACGTCTCATTCGATGTACCTGCAAACAAGGTTACGGCCGTCATTGGTTCCTCCGGTGGCGGTAAGAGTACAATAGCGGACCTGGCTATGGGCTTTATAACGCCTCAGACTGGACATATAGCTGTTGATGGCTTGCGGCTTGACGGCATGACGTCTCGTGCCTGGCGCGACTATACGGCTTATGTACCCCAGGACACATATCTGTTGCCTGCGTCGATAGCTGACAATCTTCGTATTGCGCGTCCGACGGCAACCGCCCAGGATATCCGCAAGGCGCTGCTGCTCGCACAAGCGGAGTTTGTATATAGATTCCCAAAGGGCATAGATACGATCGTCGGAGACGGGGCGCAAAAACTGTCGGGGGGAGAGCGACAACGTATAGCCGTTGCGCGTGCCCTGCTGAAAAAACCTGACCTGCTGATCCTGGATGAGGCGACAAGCGCGCTGGATGCCAATAACACGGACTGGATTGTCGATATGCTCACCAAGTTGAGCAAGAAGGTCACCATCCTTTTGATCACCCACAATCCGGCGGTCTTGCGGTGCGCACATCGAGTGATAACCGTTCAGGAGGGCGCCGTTGCCGAGATAAAGGATGTCAAGCGCAGGACTAAAAAAGCCAAGCGCAAATCCGAGTATAGATAATCATTGTTGGTCTTTTCATCCGCTGATCTATCAATTATTATAGTGTACTAACTATATTCCCCGGGGGACTTCGTGGACGTTTTATGCGCAAGTTTGCGAAAATTGATCCTTTCGCCAGCGCTAACTGACGAATCCTCCGTCAACGTGCGTGATATTGCCGATGCTCTGCCGGTTGCGCGTACAAACAAGTTGGCTATTCTTTTCAAGCGTTCCATAGGCAGTGAAGCCGCGCTTGAGGTTCAGAAGCTATTCGCTGAAGACCTTCAAAAAATTGCTTTTTTAAACTCGAAAATCTTACAGATCATCCAGGCGGCAAACCGCGCCCTGCATGATGCGGGCATTCGGCACGCGTTTTATAAAGGCCCGCTACAACAGAAAATCCTATACGGCGATTATTACGCAAAGCCCTGTTTGGATGCAGATATCCTGGTGAGTCCGAAAGACTTCAAGGCGGCGCGGGGGGCACTGCTGGATGCGGGTTTCCGAATACCGGACGGGTACAGCGGATTGTGGTGGACTTTTTTCCTGGGTGAGCAGCCGCTTCTCGCGCCGGGGCAACTTTACTCTGTTGATCTGCATCATAGACTTCAGCAGCCTGGGTCGCCTGCGCCGAGACATATTATCGAATTCCTGGATGATGTGACACCTGTTCCGCTTGGCTCCCAATCGGTGCCAACCATTGGATTGCGTGGGATTGCTATGGTGGCAGCAATGAATCTCGTGAAGGCCGTGTATCACAGGGAGCCGACGGGCGGGCACGCGCTCGATGTCTTGGTCGCCATGAGCAAGATGACGGCGGATGGCATTGAAGAGACGCAAGCGCAGGCGCGTGTCCAAGGTTTGGCTGGCACCTTGTCGTTTGCGGCAGAACTGGCTGCTGAGGTTTTTGGAGTGTCCAATCCTCTCGGGCGCGATGCTTACAAGCTGCCTCTCGATGTGGCGCGGGCGCGGCAGCTCATCTTTGCGGGCGAGGGGCAGCCCCTTCAGCGCAGGAAATTGTTGGTTCATCTGTGCGATCGCCCGTTAATAGACGCGCCCATCGAGGCGATTAGATGGATAATGTCGGAGGCCGCGCTCCATTCGTCGCCATTGACTGGAAAGCCCTCAAACTCAAAAGCAGCTTAGGCCCCTGCCTGGGAGGGCTCCTTAGGAAAGTTCTTTTCGCAATTGCGAACATTTCCCATAGCTTCGAATGAGCTAAGACCGTAGTGTATGCGCCAGCAATGTCGCATTGGAAGCCGCAATCGTTAGATCGTGGCCGAGGGATACCATGACAAAACGATTTACCGGTCTGGACTCAATCCGCGGCATTGCTGCGACCGTAGTCGTCATTTCCCACGTGTTCATGCTCAATGGGACCGCCGTCCCGTTATATATCCCGTTCGATGTAGACAAACTGGCTAGGTTGTCAGTCATTATATTCTTCGTGCTGAGTGGCTTCGTACTGACTCTTTCGTACAATTTCGAGCGTCCCAACTACTATTCATTTCTAGTAAAGCGAATATGCCGAATCTATTTGCCCTTCGCTATAGCGACCATCCTCCTCGCGATCCCTTATAATGCCATAACGGATAGCCATCCCAACCTGAAGCTCGGTGTCGGTTACTGGACAAACGACCTGACCGTTTCTGCCTTTCTTGGCCACCTCTTCATGAGTGGAATGCGTGGAACAGCCTTTCTAAATGTGCCAATCTGGTCGTTAATTATCGAAATGCGGGCCTCGATACTCTTTCCGCTTCTTCTAATTGTGGCCATGCGCTTTCGATGGCTCACAATAGTTGTTGCGCCGGCGCTTTGCGTCGTTGCAGGCAAAGTATTTGTGCACTTAGGTGGAGATAATTTCTTCGAAGCCAACTCGTTCCTGAGCGCCATCGCCCTTACAGCGTACTACTTCTCTTTCTTCGTTGCCGGTATTTTCCTGGCGCTGAAGCGTACCGCTTTAATCTCGACATTTGATCGTATCGCAAATTGGGCGCATATCGCGGCGTTTTGCGCGGTTTACCCTGTAGCTCTGATCCTACTGAACAAGTTCATCATGCAGGATATTCTGTACGCCACGATTGCAGCTCATGCGATACTGTGCTGTGTCGCCATGCCCAAGGTCAATAAGGCTCTATCTACACCGATGCTGGCTTGGCTGGGCAAGATATCCTTCAGCCTATACCTCATACATCTTCCGATCATGATGTATGTGATCTACTTGCTCGATCCGATGATTGCACCGCTTGCCGCAAGTTTGATCAGCTTGCCTTTGGTGTTTGTTATGGCTCAAATATACAACCTTCTTGTTGAGCAACCCACCATGAAGCTTGGCAAATTTCTGACCACGCCCAGACGGGCCGTAGCGACACAGTGAGTTATCCGTCGCTATT
>NZ_AWGE01000034.1 GCF_000495815.1 Asticcacaulis sp. AC466
GGTCTTTGACATTGTGGATAATGGAAAGGGAATCGCAGGCGGCGGTGTTCTGGCGAGCAGTTGAGATACTGTTCAACGACATCAAAGTTAGCGGTCTCTTTAAGACAACCATTCGACATATTCTTTCGGGGATATGTCGTGTGGGAACTCGTTAATGAACGCACTTATGTACGCAGTAATATGCATACTGAGTCTTTGAAGGTCAAACCAACCTGAGAGTTTGATCCTGGCTCAGAGCGAACGCTGGCGGCAGGCCTAACACATGCAAGTCGAACGATCCTTCGGGATAGTGGCGGACGGGTGAGTAACACGTGGGAACGTACCTTTTGGTTCGGAATAACTCAGGGAAACTTGAGCTAATACCGAATGTGCCCTTCGGGGGAAAGATTTATCGCCATTAGAGCGGCCCGCGTTAGATTAGCTAGTTGGTGGGGTAAAGGCCCACCAAGGCTACGATCTATAGCTGGTCTGAGAGGATGATCAGCCACATTGGGACTGAGACACGGCCCAAACTCCTACGGGAGGCAGCAGTGGGGAATCTTGCGCAATGGTCGAAAGACTGACGCAGCCATGCCGCGTGAATGATGAAGGTCTTAGGATTGTAAAATTCTTTCAGTAGGGACGATAATGACGGTACCTACAGAAGAAGCCCCGGCTAACTTCGTGCCAGCAGCCGCGGTAATACGAAGGGGGCTAGCGTTGCTCGGAATTACTGGGCGTAAAGGGAGCGTAGGCGGGTTATCAAGTTGGAGGTGAAAGCCCAGGGCTCAACCTTGGAATTGCCTTCAAAACTGATAGCCTAGAGTATGATAGAGGTAAGTGGAACTCCGAGTGTAGAGGTGAAATTCGTAGATATTCGGAAGAACACCAGTGGCGAAGGCGACTTACTGGATCATGACTGACGCTGAGGCTCGAAAGCGTGGGGAGCAAACAGGATTAGATACCCTGGTAGTCCACGCTGTAAACGATGATTGCTAGTTGTCAGCCGGCATGCCGGTTGGTGACGCAGCTAACGCATTAAGCAATCCGCCTGGGGAGTACGGTCGCAAGATTAAAACTCAAAGGAATTGACGGGGGCCCGCACAAGCGGTGGAGCATGTGGTTTAATTCGAAGCAACGCGCAGAACCTTACCACCTTTTGACATGCCTGGACCACTCGAGAGATCGAGCTTTCCCTTCGGGGACTGGGACACAGGTGCTGCATGGCTGTCGTCAGCTCGTGTCGTGAGATGTTGGGTTAAGTCCCGCAACGAGCGCAACCCTCGCTGTTAGTTGCCATCATTAAGTTGGGAACTCTAACAGGACTGCCGGTGCTAAGCCGGAGGAAGGTGGGGATGACGTCAAGTCCTCATGGCCCTTACAGGGTGGGCTACACACGTGCTACAATGGCGACTACAGAGGGTAAATCCCTAAAAGTCGTCTCAGTTCGGATTGTCCTCTGCAACTCGAGGGCATGAAGTTGGAATCGCTAGTAATCGCGGATCAGCATGCCGCGGTGAATACGTTCCCGGGCCTTGTACACACCGCCCGTCACACCATGGGAGTTGGTTCTACCCGAAGGCGCTGCGCTAACCGCAAGGGGGCAGGCGACCACGGTAGGGTCAGCGACTGGGGTGAAGTCGTAACAAGGTAGCCGTAGGGGAACCTGCGGCTGGATCACCTCCTTTCTAAGGATATTCCTCCAGATGCTCACGCATCTATTGGGATGTCACTTAAACGAAGCTCTTGAAGCTTCACATATATGCGGTTCACCGCCGTCTTCGTTTCTCTTTCCAATACGCATTCAGCCGGCAGGGGTCTTATGGACTTTTGTAGGGTTGGGTGTGCATCGTAAGCCGGGTCGAATGATCTTGTGCTTTCTGCCTTATGGGCCCGTAGCTCAGTTGGTTAGAGCGCACGCTTGATAAGCGTGAGGTCACAAGTTCAAATCTTGTCGGGCCTACCAAGGGGCCATAGCTCAGTTGGTAGAGCGCCTGCTTTGCAAGCAGGATGTCGTCGGTTCGAATCCGTCTGGCTCCACCAGGCGCTCCCTTGAGAGGTTGAGCGCCAAGGTAAGCTGCTTACGATGCGTTGCAAGTTTCGCTGGTTGTCTTTTGATAGCTGGCGGGTTCAGGGTCTTTGATCCTGGTTGAAATTGTAAATGAAGGGTTTCCCCGGCATGTTCATAGCTTTAGGGGGTATCCGAGAAGACATTGTCTGACAATCGAGGTCTCAGTACAGTCTGCATATACCTACTTCTTTCCAAGGGTATGCGGATGAGACCTCAAAATTAGAAGCGTATGTATAACTCAAATCGTCACCACTCCCCTAGGGTGGAGCCTTTCGACAAGGGCGTTGACGGGTTTGGGTTTGTCAGAAACATGCGTTTTGTTGAGAACGATCAAGCGTTAAAGGGCTTCTGACGGATGCCTTGGCGTAGAGAGGCGATGAAGGACGTAGCAAGCTGCGATAAGATGCGGGGAGGCGCTAGCACCCATTGATCCGCATATCTCCGAATGGGGAAACCCACCTTTACGGTCCTCTCATTTTAATGAGCAAGTGAAGTGGCTTATATGCCTGCTTCGACCCTGTCACGCAGGGGCGAGTGGGTGGGTAAGGTGCCTGCGTTTTATACGTGGAACTCGCCGTGCAAGCGGCGCATTAAGATGAGTTGGCTGTTGAAAGGTATAATAAACTGAATACATAGGTTTATTAAGCAAACCCGGTGAACTGAAACATCTCAGTAACCGGAGGAAAGGACATCAACCGAGACTTCCCTAGTAGTGGCGAGCGAACGGGAACCAGGCCAGTGCTCTTGTGAAATAAAGTCGAACAGCTTGGAAAGGCTGACCATAGCGGGTGACAGTCCCGTAGACATCAAACAGCAAGAGACTCGAGTAGGGCGGGACACGTGAAATCCTGTCTGAACATGGGGGGACCACCCTCCAAGCCTAAGTACTCCTCTACGACCGATAGTGAACAAGTACCGTGAGGGAAAGGTGAAAAGCACCCCGACAAGGGGAGTGAAACAGATCCTGAAATCGGAAGCCTACAAGCAGTCGGAGCCTCCACGCGAGGTGACGGCGTACCTTTTGTATAATGGGTCAGCGACTTCATGTGCCGAGCAAGCTTAAGCCGTTAGGTGTAGGCGTAGCGAAAGCGAGTTTGAATAGAGCGTTAAGTTCGTCGCATGACGACCCGAAACTAGGTGATCTATCCATGAGCAGGATGAAGGTTGGGTAACACCAACTGGAGGTCCGAACCGATATCTGTTGAAAAAGATTCGGATGACTTGTGGATAGGGGTGAAAGGCCAATCAAACCTAGACATAGCTGGTTCTCCGCGAAATCTATTTAGGTAGAGCGTCGAATTTATTCCTTGGGGGGTAGAGCACTGGATGGATGCGGGCTGCGCGAGTGGTACCAATTCTAACCAAACTCCGAATACCCAAGAGAACTGTTCGGCAGACACACTGTGGGTGCTAACGTCCATGGTGAAAAGGGAAACAACCCTAACCTGCATCTAAGGCCCCCAAATTATGGCTAAGTGGGAAACGATGTGGGATTGCTTTGACAATCAGGAGGTTGGCTTAGAAGCAGCCATCCTTTAAAGAAAGCGTAACAGCTCACTGATCAAGCGATCCTGCGCGGAAAATGTAACGGGGCTAAAGCCATATGCCGAAGATCAGGGCTCGCATTAGCGAGCGGTAGCGGAGCGTTCCGTAAGCCTGTGAAGGTCAATCGTGAGGTTGGCTGGAGGTATCGGAAGTGAGAATGCTGACATGAGTAGCGATAAAGAGTGTGAGAGACACTCTCGCCGAAAGACCAAGGGTTCCTACGTAAAGCTAATCTGCGTAGGGTTAGCCAGCCCCTAAGGCGAGGCCGAAAGGCGTAGTCGATGGGAACCAGGTAAATATTCCTGGGCCAGTATGAAGTGACGGATGCGGTAACTTGTGAGGGCTTATTGGATTGTCCTTGCAGGGAACGTGTCCCTGGAAATAACTCATACAGAGACTGTACCCGAAACCGACACAGGTGGTCAGGTAGAGTATACCAAGGCGCTTGAGAGAACTATGCTGAAGGAACTCGGCAAATTACACGCGTAACTTCGGGATAAGCGTGACTTGCATTTGGGCAACCAGATGTAAGTGGCACAGGCTAGGGGGTAGCGACTGTTTATCAAAAACACAGGGCTCTGCGAAGCTGTAAAGCGACGTATAGGGTCTGACGCCTGCCCGGTGCCGGAAGGTTAAAAGGAGTGGTGCAAGCTGCGAATTGAAGCCCCGGTAAACGGCGGCCGTAACTATAACGGTCCTAAGGTAGCGAAATTCCTTGTCGGGTAAGTTCCGACCTGCACGAATGGCGTAACGACTTCCCCACTGTCTCCAGCATAGGCTCAGCGAAATTGAATTCCCCGTGAAGATGCGGGGTTCCCGCGGTCAGACGGAAAGACCCTATGAACCTTTACTATAGCTTCGCCTTGGCGTTAGCAGCAACATGTGTAGGATAGGTGGGAGGCTATGAAGCAGGGGCGCCAGTTCCTGTGGAGCCATCCTTGAAATACCACCCTTATTGCTGTTGACGTCTAACCGAGACCCGTTATCCGGGTCCGGGACATGGCGTGGTGGGTAGTTTGACTGGGGCGGTCGCCTCCCAAAGTGTAACGGAGGCGCGCGATGGTGGGCTCAGAACGGTCGGAAATCGTTCGACGAGTGCAATGGCATAAGCCCGCCTGACTGCGAGACTGACAAGTCGAGCAGAGACGAAAGTCGGCCATAGTGATCCGGTGGTCCTTCGTGGACGGGCCATCGCTCAACGGATAAAAGGTACTCTAGGGATAACAGGCTGATTTTGCCCAAGAGTCCATATCGACGGCAAAGTTTGGCACCTCGATGTCGGCTCATCACATCCTGGGGCTGGAGCAGGTCCCAAGGGTATGGCTGTTCGCCATTTAAAGTGGTACGTGAGCTGGGTTCAGAACGTCGTGAGACAGTTTGGTCCCTATCTGCCGTGGGTGTACGAGACTTGAGAGGATCTATCCCTAGTACGAGAGGACCGGGATGGACATACCTCTGGTGGACCTGTCGTGGCGCCAGCCGCGCAGCAGGGTAGCTAAGTATGGAATAGATAACCGCTGAAAGCATCTAAGCGGGAAACTAACCTCAAAACAAGGTCTCGCTGAGGATCGTGGTAGACTACCACGTTGATAGGCCAGGTGTGGAAGCACGGTGACGTGTGAAGCTAACTGGTACTAATAATCCGATAGGCTTGATCGTTCCTCAATAAAACACATGGAACATAAGCTTCTAAAATCATACAATGTCTTCTCATTCACAATACGCTGGTCTCGGTTGACCTGGTGGCTATGCCGGAAGGTCCCCACCCGATCCCATTCCGAACTCGGTCGTTAAGCCTTCCTGGGCCGATGGTACTTCGTCTTAAGTCGCGGGAGAGTAGGTCGTCGCCAGGTCTACCAAGGTCAACGTATTGGACCCTTCATTACAAACACACATTAAAAAAGACCGGTCGGCACAAAAGCTTGCCGGTCTTTTTTAATACACGACACCCAACGCGGGGTGGAGCAGCCCGGTAGCTCGTCAGGCTCATAACCTGAAGGTCGTCAGTTCAAATCTGGCCCCCGCAACCA
>NZ_AWGE01000035.1 GCF_000495815.1 Asticcacaulis sp. AC466
AGATTAAGGCTAACCGAAGGCGTGATCTGTACGATGTTCAGCGGCTCCATGCAGAATGTAATGCATTTCGGCTGAATGAAGATCATTCCCCAACGCTGCTTGTAGATCTGGATAGTTGGCCAAATATTGCGCAGCGTTAAAAGCATTCGTAGATCTGTGTTCCGATAACCCAAACTCAATATAGTGCCTTTCAGCTGACTTTATATCAGCGCCAAAAGCCGTGATCAAATCAGGGTTTGAAGCCAGATAGTCGAGTGGATCGAAACCAATTACCGAGCGTTGTTCGTTATAGCCAAACTGGATGTAGTGCATTTCGGCGGCTTGAGTGTTGCTGCCAAACGCTCTTATCAGATCAGGATTGGAGGCGATATACTCCAGCGCATCGAACGATGTCGTCGCACGATGCTCGCTGAAACCAGTCTCAACAAAGTGCAGTTCCGCAGCTTGTGTATTAGTACCAAAGGCGCTTATCAAATCAGGGTTGGAAGCTATGTATTCCAAGGCGTCAAAGGACGAAGTGGCGCGGTGTTCGGCATATCCATGTTCAACATAGTGCTTCACCGCTGCACCGCTATCAAAGCCAAAAGCCCCGATCAAGTCCGAATTGGATGCGAGGTACTTCAAGGCGTTAAAAGCATTGAGCGGCCTGCCCTCGCTGAAGCCATGGTCAATATAGTGCTTTCGGGCTGCATCCGTGTCGCCGCCCAGCCCGGCGACCAGATCCAGGTTTGAGGCCATGTACTGGTAGGCATCAAACGCGCTGGTGGTCCGATGTTCGGCATATCCATGTTGAATATAGTGCAACTCGCCAGCAAGGACGTTTGATCCTAAACCCTTTAATAAATCTAGGTTAGATGCAATGTATTCCAAGGCATTAAAGCTATCCACGGGACGATGTTCAGCGGCCCCATGCTCGAGGAAATGTTGAACGCCCGCAGTTGCGTTGGCGCCGAAGCCTAACAAAAGATCACGATTTGACGCGATATAAGCCAAGGCATCGAACGATGCGGAATCGCTCGAGGCTAGGTTCCTGTCCGCAAACTGCAGTCGCTCAATATTTTTCAGTTGGTCAAAGTCGCCGGTGGCTCTGTCGTAGACATACAACACACCGTTTTGCGAAAGGACGGAAGCCTTGTTGTAATTGAAGGCGAAAACAGCTGTATCCGTCCCGGCATCACCGTCAAGTATGTCGCTGCCGGCACCACCCATTAAAGTGTTGTTGTCCGCGTTACCTGAGAGGGTGTCGCCAAATGCGCTACCTTCAAGACCGGTGATTGCGATGAATGTGTCACCTGTTGCATCGCCTGAGTTGGACGCGGTATTGGCAAGATTGACGGTCAGGCCTGTCGTGGAGGTAACATAGCTTGCGATCGCGGATACATCTCCAGTGCCGTTTAAGACGTCTGCTCCAGCGCCGCCAATCAAAATGTCATTGCCTCCCTCCCCGATCAGGACGTCCGCTCCGGCCGCTCCGTTAAGGGTATCCGAGTATGACGTGCCTGTTATGGTGTCGTTCCCAGCAGCTGTCGTGACAGCTATTGACGAGGTGAGACCGCTTGCATCAATGGACGCGGAATAAACGGACCGCAACTGAGAATGCATATCCAGAACGCCACCTGTCCCTGAAAGGAAAAAGTACAGATTTCCGGCGCTACTATTTAAATAGTTCTCGACCGTCGCGAAAGAATTTAGGCTTTCAACATTACCCGAAAAATTTCCAGCTATCTGCAGCAGCTCGACGTTTGTGATCTTGGCGGACGTGAAGTCTTCGCCAGTAATCGTATCATAGCCGTCTCCCCCATCAATGTTGAAATTCACTTTACCGGTGCCCGTAACTCCGAAGGTGTCGTCGCCACTCCCTCCAATAATAGTACCGCTACCGGCAGAGTCTAATGAGATACTGTCATTACCGGTTCCACTGTCAATATATGTATTGCCAGATCCAACTGAAATGTAATCATTACCTGAACCACTATATATATGATAGTCCGCACTTCCCATAGCGTATATTGTATCCCTACCATCCCCTCCGTGTACAGTATCGGCATACGAACTTGCAGTATATACGTTATATCCACCATTTGACGCATTGCTTAGTGTAACATTTAACGCCGAAGTTACCCTACTTGCATCGATGTTAAGATCTGTACCCGATGCAATCTTATGCGAAAAATCAACCGTGCCGCCTGCGCCGACGAGATCTATGGCAACGACAGGGCTTGAACTGGCCGTCTGATTTCGTATCGAGCTAAACCCTTGAAGCTTGAAAGCTTCGCTCGTGAAGTTAGGGTAAATAACAAGATTTTCAACATTGCTGACTGAAACGTCTTGGAGAGATGTTGCTTCAATTGTGTCGATGCCGTCTCCACCGTCAATTACGAAACTATGCGTGCTTTCAGTTGGATTCAAAACAAACAGGTCGTTCCCAAGCCCACCTAAAAGGGTATCAGCCCCGCCGTTATGCGTGATAATCGTGTCGTTACCGCTTCCGCCGTCAACAAAATTGTAACCGAAGCCCAGGCTTATGCGGTCATCACCACCCTCTCCGTAAAATGCATTTGTGCTTGAGATATCTGTTAGGTTGGCATTTCCGGCATCGATCGTATCGTTGCCTTCACCGGCATGTACCGTATCTCCAGCCATACTGCTCGTGTAGCCATCGTCATGACTTGTTAGGGTGACGTTCGACGCTGACGTCAGCCCTACACTCGACACTTCAAAGCCCTGGCTGGAACTTGTCTTGCCGGCCAAATTGATTGTTCCGCCAGGCCCGTAGAGTGTGAGATAGATTGTCGCCGAATTGGTCGTTGTAGCGAAAAATGAAAATTGATTGGCCTGCGCAGCGGTGGCTTCGATCGAATTCGTCGTGGCCACGAGCCGTTCGACATTTGAAATGACCAGATCTTGGATACGCCAAGCGAAAAGGGTATCAAGGCCAGTGCCGCCATCCACTTTATAGTTGAGGATTTGCCCACTGTCGTGCAGGTAAAATATGTCGTTGCCATCCCCACCGTAGTATTCATCTCTATTCGCTACGGATGAGAAATTTTGTATAACATCATCGCCGTCGTTGCCATAGATTAAGTCAGTGTCGTCAGTGCCCGTTAACACCTCACCATTTGCTGTACCGTTGATGGTCGTCGACATATGATCCCCAAAGTTTCGCCGTTTTTCTTACGCGTTAACCGCGATAAGACTAGAAATCATCGGGCAAATTACGTCAAGAGAATGTGGCTGGCGTTTTAATTATTTTTACCCCGTCTGCTCTGAGCGATTTTGCCAGGTAGGGCGCAAGCTCGATGATGGTGAAGTTTGAAAGTATGAAACACTCGAACGGCGGGATGTTTTGACAGAACGATCTCGATTTGTTTCCTCTTGATCGGTATTGATTTTCTCCGATCTCGTTGCTTGGCACGCATTCAAGGCCAATTGAGCCAATTTTAAAATTGCGACAGGGAAGTGTAAATAATGGCTGAGTATTTATCCGTTGGTCTGAACTGTCAGCCGATCATGGCTGCGATTGAAGCCAAGCTGTTACCCGACCGTGCCGCAGGGAGGTTGACTTCGGTTTTCGACTTGTGCTGGACCACGCGCGAAGCACTATGTCATTTTATTGAAACCGGTTTTGATGACTTTTTTGATGACATAGATCTGATCGAAAACCCTAAAGGTCAGTTCAATACGCCGACGGGTGAATTACTGTATAGTTTTGTGTCGGACAAACCTTATGGCGATCTCATCGTCAACAAAAGATACGGAATGATTTTCAACCATGAGTCACCGGGTCACCCATTTCTGGCGGTCTCCGAAGGATGGGAATCTCCAAATAGGTTTAGTGAAAAAAACTTCTTTCATTTTCGAGAGAGGTATAGTCGCCGGGTTGACGTTTTTCTGTCGACCATTCAACGGTCTCTCAGAGACAATGTTGAGATTACCTTCCTGATGAAAGCCGGTCCTGACGATGCGCCGCATTTGGGACAAGTTATCAGCCAGACGTTTCCTGAACTACGCTTTAAACTCAGCACCACTGAGTTTCTCGACATAGACCTGCTAATCTACGACGACATCCGGTCCTATTTCGGCTATTGAGCGTTGACCGATTTAATAGGACGGTTCCGGCATCTGAGCTATGAGGTGGTCCCGGTTTCACGGACAGATTTGCGGCTTTGCTAAGCTTGTGCCTGTGGTGTGATTATGCCGCTTGCCTCGTTATTCCCGATCCCAGGTAGGCCTCGTCTGGTGTCTGTCCGCCGAGGGTCGAATGGGGCCGGTGTCGATTGTAATATTCGATCCATCTGCCGATGCCAAGTCGGGCCTCCGATCCGGCCTCGAAGACATGGAGATAGATGCAATCGTATTTCAGCGAGCGCCAAAGCCGCTCGATAAAAACATTGTCAAGCCAGCGTCCGCGTCCGTCCATGGACAGGCGGACGCTGGCGTCACGCAAGAGCTCTGTGAACCTCGGACTGGTGAACTGGCAGCCCTGATCGGTATTGAAGATGTCCGGCCGGCCGTGGTTCGCCATCGCTTCCTCCAAGGCGGCGATACAGAATTCGACATCCATCGTATTGCTGAGCCGCCAAGCCAGGACCTTGCGGCTGAACCAGTCCATGATAGCGACGAGGTACAGGAAGCCGCGGCGCATGGGTATGTAGGTGATGTCGGCACACCAAACCTGATTGGGCCGGTCGATGACCAAGCCGCGCAGCAGATAGGGATAGGTACGATGCTCCGGATGCCGCACCGTCGTTTTGGGCTTCTGGTATATCGCCTGCAAACCCATTCTGGCCATCAGGCGCCGGACACGTTTGCGCCCGACTTCATAGCCTTGGCGCTTGAGGTGACGCGCCATCTGGCGACTGCCGTAGAACGGGGTCTCCATGAACTGCTCGTTAATGAGCC
>NZ_AWGE01000036.1 GCF_000495815.1 Asticcacaulis sp. AC466
AGAGCGTGTTCCGATCTGACTGCATCAGATCGACGCTCTAATTTTTTGTTTTTACGCGCTTTCCGAAAAGTGCGTCACACTTTTCGGAAAGCGCTCTAGGCTGGCTTTACGCCGTCCACCAGCAGCACGCGATAGTCGGCAGCCCGGTGTCGGTGCTGCATGGCAGCCTGATAGGCCGGGGAGCCGTGCCAGCGTCGCGCGGCGTCCATATCGTCGAATTCCAGAATAACGATGCCGTCGGCGTCCGCGCCTTCCAGGGTTTCATGCGGTCCGTAAAAGGCGAGCGGCCGGGGCGGCGTGTCGCCGCGCGCCTTGCGGGCCAATTCGGCGTAGATGGCCATTTCGTCCGGATCGATCATTCTGTCCCTGATCATGATGACGTATGCGGTCATGTTATCACTCCTTGCGGGTGTGTGTCGCGATGGCCCTATGCCGTGCGCGGTGCAAAAAGGATGAGCGCCGAACCGGCCAGGCACAGGATCAATCCCGCGCCATCCCATAGATCGGGTGGCCGTTTTTCGATCAGCCACATCCAGCCAATCGATGCGGCTATGTAGATGGCGCCGTAAGCGGCATAGGCGCGGCCCGCCGCTGGCGTGTCAATGAGGGTCAAAAGCCACGCAAACGCGCACAGGCTGAGCGCGCCCGGTATCAGCCAGGCGGGCGATTGCTTGAGTTTGAGTACGGCCCAAAGGCTATAGCAACCGGCAATTTCGGCGATGGCGGCCAGGATATAGACCGCCAGCGGTTTAAACACCGAGCATCCAGCCTTCTTCGGTGGCGGCGATGGCGGTATCCGCTTCGCTCAGGCCCTTGGGGCCGGCAAACAGGGCGCCCAGTTGCCCCTTGTCGTCCGCTTCGGCCAGCGCCGTGGCGGTCAGTCGAACGCCGGTCGCGTCCTTGACTTCACCGGCTTCCGGTTCGCCCTCATAGAGTGGCGAATAGATTTCGGCGATGACGGTCGACAAGCCCGCCACGCTTTCGTCGGTAAGCATGTTGAACCCGGTCTGGAACGGCCACACCTGCGCCTGCTCGCCCAGCGATTCCGCGAGAGATTTCACCGCCGTGATGCCCAGCATGGATTGACCGCCGACCACACCTGCGCCGTGCATTTGCCACAGACTTTTGGAATGGGCGGCCTTGCGCAGCTTCAGGGTTTCCTGTTCCGTCAGGCGCAATTCCGGGAAATCACCGAACGAGTCCGGTTTGAGCGTCGATAGCCATTTCTGTGCGTCGCTTTTCGGGCAACCCCAGAACGGGTAGGCTTCGTCGGTCATCAGACGGTTCATCTTCGCCGCCACCTGGAAGCGGTTATTCTTGTTGTCCGGCTTGTCGACGATGTTCTTGGCCAGGAAATCCCACATGCCGCGCCAATCCGCTGTCTTCAGTTGCAGACGGGCTGCCGTGCCGCGCGGGAAACCCAGGGCGAAATCGACGCCGACCAGGACGCGGTCGCCGCGTTTGTGCAAGTCGGCCAGAAGCGTGCGCAGAAGTGTCGCGGCTTCGGCGCGCGTTGCCGGGTTATGTGACTGATAGGACAGGCGGAAGCGGATGTCGCGCTTCATCACGCCAATCCATACCGAGGATTCGCCGGTCTTCTTGCCTTCGGCGGCGCTGTAATCGACGATCACATAGGCGCCAAACAATCGGTTCACGGGAGATCTCCATAGTCACAAGTGCCGCTGCTTTTAGCCCCTTTGGGCCATGGGAAAAAGCGGATTATGACGCTTTGCACAATTTATGTCCGTAATGTGTATTCCTTTTTTGCCGCAAAACGGGTTAAGCCCGTACCCGCAGAGATTTTGGTGACAGGTGAGGGACCATGGCCAGCATATTGCGAGTGGGCGTAGCCGGAGCAGGCGTATTCGGCGGATACCACGCCAATAAGTACAAGCAGGCTGAGGATGTCGAGTTTGTCGGAATCTACGATATCGACAAGGCGCGGGCCGAAGCCGCAGCTGCGCCCCACGGCGTAAAGGCCTTCGGCGGCGATGAACTCGGGGCTTTTCTGGCCAGCATCGATGCCGTCACCATTGCCACGCCCGCCTTTGCCCATGCTGGTGTCGCGCTGAAAGCGCTGGATGCCGGAGTACATGTCTATACCGAAAAACCCCTGGCCATTTCTGAAGACGATGGGCAAGCTATGGTCGAGCGTGCCCGCGCCGCCAACCTGGTGCTGGCGTGCGGCCATCAGGAACGGGCCGTGTTCGAAGCCATGGGACTTTATGACGTGCCTGAAATTCCCGTGCGCCTCGAAGCGGTACGCAACGGGACGGCCTCGACGCGTAATCTCGATGTGTCTGTTGTGCTCGACCTCATGATCCACGACCTCGATTTGGCTCTGACTTTGGCGGGCGTTGGCGCCGGCGGGTTGACGGCCACGGCTAGCTATCGCAGCGAAGACGGCTACCGGGCCGTCGGCGCGGATGAGGTGACGGCCGATGTCGATTTTGAAAACGGCATGAAGGCGGTTTTCAAGGCGTCCCGTATGGCGGCCGAGCGCGAGCGTACTATGCGTATCGTTTACCCGAGCGGTGAAGTGTTCGTCGACCTGCTGAACCGCAAATTCGAAAACAATACGCCGTTCGTGCTTAATCCGGATTTCGCTGAGGCGGCGATCGCCAAGGATCCGCTGGGGACCAGTGTTTTCCGCTTCCTAGATTGCGTTCGCGGAACGCGTGCCGCGCCGTTGTGCACCGGTGACGCGGCCCTGAAGGCGCTGGAACTGGCTTTGGCGATAGATGAAGACGTCGCACCGACATAAGGTATCGGCTTAACGCGGCTCGCCTTTACTGCGGCTGGCCTTTGAAGATGATTCCGAGGGCCAATACAGCGAACCCGCCTGTCATGAGCCAATAATGGTATTCGCGTAATTGGGGTGCAATGCCGAAATAGCCGATCAGGCTAGCCATGACCAAGGCCACGGATATGAAAAACAACAACAAGGTGAAAGCTGAGACTTTCATAACCGACGTGAACCCACCCACCTGAATTATTCAGGTCGCAACGACCCAAGCGCTACTGCATAGGCCTATTTGTTCAAACAATTGTGATAAGATCAACGGAAAATTAGCCAAATTTCCGCCTGTCCGCTTTCGGCACGATAAAATTATTGCGGGCGCGTGCTTAATCTATTTTTAGTTGTGTTAAATCGCGCGGGCGGTGAATAAGAGCTCATGCAGTGCAGCAATCGCCGAGAACATCGATACGGCCAGCAACATGCGCGCGACGCCCAATTCTTCCGGTGCAAAGGCGGTCCGGCCTTCGATAATCGCCACGAAGGGCACGATCGAGGTGCGGCGCTTGATCGACGCATAGACGTCCCCCATGAGGGCCAGTCGCTTACGGTCGATATTATTGGCCCCCAAAGCGGTCAGGGCCAGCATCGACCCGAAAAATATCCAGGCCGCCAGATTGCCGTTGGTGATCAGGTGCGTCACCGCCCATATGCCGATACCGGCCAGAACCGGATGGCGCGATACGCGGACAATGCCATACACGGTCTTATCCGGTAACTGGCGCAGCGCCAGGAGGTTGGTTGGCGAGGGCGTCGTCAAACCGACAACCACCAGCAGGAAGGCCAGAAAATTACCGAGCAGGCCGATGACTCGCAGGAAGGTGCCCGACTTCCATAAGACCACATTCATCGGGTCGCCCAGCGCCATGGCAAAGGCGATCCCCATCCAAATCAAGCCACCGATCGAGAGCAATGAGAACAGGATGTAATAGGCGACACCGCCGATCCGACCGATAATCTGTTCCTTCATCGTCGTACCGCTAATCAGCAGATGGATGAAGAGGAAGAAGGCGCAGGCAAGAGCCAGGGTCCACATGGTTGTCTCCGGGGCGAGTCGCTTACAGGACTAGCACAGCGATCTGCGCGGCGGGATGAAAAATGATCAGATATAGGGGATTAGTGGTGCGTTCAGCACGTCGCCTTCGGTCTGCTTTGGTGCAGCGGGGGGCGATGATGGCGGTGTCGCGGGCGGCAGGATGGGCGCTGCCGCCACCTGGGGCAGGGGGGCAGGCGCGGGGGGCGGG
>NZ_AWGE01000037.1 GCF_000495815.1 Asticcacaulis sp. AC466
GTAAGCGGTGTTCTGCCCCCACGTTCCCTTGTCGACATTGATCTGCGCATGGCTTGTTCAGAGTTGAACGAGAGGGACTTTCTCCATGGAGACTACACCGGAGGTTCTCACTGGAAGGGCGGTCGGCAGTGGGCCCCGGCGTTCGCGCCGATGGCCGGATGAGGTCAAGGCGCGGCTTGTGGCAGAGACCTTGCGGCCTGGGGTAAGCGTCAATGAAGTGGCGCGCCGTGCCGGGGTCAAGGCGAACCACCTGTCTTCATGGCGCACCTTGGCGCGGAGGGGCAAGTTGATCTTGCCGCCGCCTGAGGACGACGTTGAATTTAGCGCTCTGGTGGTCAGCGAACCGGCCCCGGTCGCGGCTACGCATCCGGCTATCAGGCCTGAGATCGTAGTCGGGAATGTGACGATCCGTCTTGAAGACGGCGCTTCAGCAGATCGTATTGCGGCAGTTGCGTGTGCCATGATGGCGTCGGTATGATCTTCCCGTCAAACCGGGTACGGATCATGGTGGCTACCAAGCCAATCGACTTCCGTAAAGGGCATGATGGTCTTGCCGCACTGGTGAAGAACCAATTGCACAAAGACCCCTTCACCGGCATGGTCTTCGTCTTCCGGTCGCGCAAGGCGGATCGCTTGAAGTTGCTCTATTGGGACGGCACCGGACTGGTGATGGCCTATAAACGGCTGGAGGCGCATGTGTTCACCTGGCCGGCGATCAAGGACGGACTTATGAGCCTTAGCCACGCTCAGTTTGAGGCGTTGTTCTCGGGGCTGGACTGGCGCCGGGTCCGAGCCCTGGAAGTGCGTGCGCCGGAGGCGGTGGAATAGCTGCGACAAGATGACTCGGTGGGCATTTTAGGCAGGAAGGTAAGAGCGGATTTTGTTAGATTGCCGTCATGCTCAACCCCGCCAATTTGCCTGATGATATAGCGGTTCTCAAAGCCATGCTGGTGGCTTCCGAGGCTCGTAATCTGCGCAAGGATGACCGGATCGAGCGATTGGAGAAACTGGTCGCCGCCTTCAGGCAGGCGGCCTTCGGGCGCAAATCCGAGAAGGCCGAGCCGGGTCAGTTTGAACTGGCCCTGGAAGACCTTGAAACCGCTATTGCCGCGATCCACGCTGAGGAAGAGGCCGATGCGCCTAGTGGTAAACGGGCGGCAAAGTCTCGCGCTGCCAATCGTGGGGCCTTACCCGGCCATCTGCCCCGCATCGAAGAGGTCATTGAGCCTGACAGCCTACTCTGTGCCTGCGGCAACGGCTTACATTGCATTGGTGAAGACAGGTGCGAGCGGCTGGACGTGATTCCGGCGCAGTTCCGCGTCATCGTCACCCGCCGCCCAAAATATGCCTGCCGGGCCTGCACGGATGGCATCAATCAAGCTCCTGCGCCGGCGCGCCTCATTCCCGGTGGCCTGCCAACGGAAGCGACTGTGGCCCATGTGCTGGTCAGTAAGTATGCCGACCATCTGCCCCTGTATCGGCAGGCCCAGATTTATAGCCGCCAAGGCGTTGACCTTGACCGGTCTACGCTGGCTGACTGGGTGGGCCGGGCCGCGTTCGAGTTGCGTCCCGTGTTCGATGCCATGATCGCTAATCTGAAAAAGTCGACCAAGCTGTTTATGGATGAAACCCGCGCCCCGGTTCTTGATCCCGGCGCACGCAAAACAAAAACCGGATACTTCTGGGCACTGGCCCGCGATGACCGACCGTGGAACGGTACGGCGCCGCCCGGTGTCGCCTTCACCTACGCGCCTGGACGCGGCGGACAACATGCAGAACATATCTTGCAAGGCTTTACCGGCATTTTGCAGGTAGATGGCTATGCCGGTTACAATCGCCTGATCGCACCCGACCGTATCGGCCCGGAAATCCGGCTGGCCTATTGCTGGGCGCATGCCCGTCGTAAGCTGTTTGAGATTACCCGCGCCGGTCCGGCGCCAATCGCGGAGGAAGGCCTCAGGCGCATCGCCGATCTCTACAAGATCGAAGGGGACATCCGCGGTAGCGATCCGGCGGTGCGTCTGGCTGCACGGCAATTACGATCTGGCCCCGTAGTGGCCGATATAGAGGCATGGCTCAACAATCACCGCAGCCGTGTCGCCGCCAAATCGCCGCTTGGCGAGGCGTTGAATTACATCGCTAAATACTGGGCTGGCCTAAGCCTGTTCCTCGACGACGGCCGCGTCGAGCTGGACAACAACACTGTTGAACGCACCATCCGGCCTATCGCCCTGAACCGGAAAAACGCTCTATTTGCAGGCCATGACGCCGGCGCTCAAAACTGGGCCGTAATCGCCTCGCTGATCGAAACCTGCAAATTGTGCAGCGTCGATCCCCATGCCTACCTTACCAATACTCTCAAAGCGATCGTCAACGGTCATAAGCAAAGCCAAATAGACGACCTTCTCCCTTGGAACTACGCCGTCAAGGTGTGAGCTAAACACCGCTTAC
>NZ_AWGE01000038.1 GCF_000495815.1 Asticcacaulis sp. AC466
ACCGGGTGGGTCGGAAGCTTGGCGTCCCCTAGGGGATTCGAACCCCTGTTACCGCCGTGAAAGGGCGGTGTCCTAGGCCTCTAGACGAAGGGGACACGACACCGTACTTTTATGACGCTTTTGCTCGTTACTTTTTCATCAGACAATCTGTGTGAGCACGCCACTCGAACTAATATCTTTAGGTAAGGAGGTGATCCAACCGCAGGTTCCCCTACGGTTACCTTGTTACGACTTCACCCCAGTCATGAATCACAAAGTGGTAAGCGCCCTCCCGAAGGTTAAGCTACCTACTTCTTTTGCAACCCACTCCCATGGTGTGACGGGCGGTGTGTACAAGGCCCGGGAACGTATTCACCGTAGCATTCTGATCTACGATTACTAGCGATTCCGACTTCATGGAGTCGAGTTGCAGACTCCAATCCGGACTACGACATACTTTATGAGGTCCGCTTGCTCTCGCGAGGTCGCTTCTCTTTGTATATGCCATTGTAGCACGTGTGTAGCCCTACTCGTAAGGGCCATGATGACTTGACGTCATCCCCACCTTCCTCCAGTTTATCACTGGCAGTCTCCTTTGAGTTCCCGGCCGAACCGCTGGCAACAAAGGATAAGGGTTGCGCTCGTTGCGGGACTTAACCCAACATTTCACAACACGAGCTGACGACAGCCATGCAGCACCTGTCTCAGAGTTCCCGAAGGCACCAATCCATCTCTGGAAAGTTCTCTGGATGTCAAGAGTAGGTAAGGTTCTTCGCGTTGCATCGAATTAAACCACATGCTCCACCGCTTGTGCGGGCCCCCGTCAATTCATTTGAGTTTTAACCTTGCGGCCGTACTCCCCAGGCGGTCGATTTAACGCGTTAGCTCCGGAAGCCACGCCTCAAGGGCACAACCTCCAAATCGACATCGTTTACAGCGTGGACTACCAGGGTATCTAATCCTGTTTGCTCCCCACGCTTTCGCACCTGAGCGTCAGTCTTCGTCCAGGGGGCCGCCTTCGCCACCGGTATTCCTCCAGATCTCTACGCATTTCACCGCTACACCTGGAATTCTACCCCCCTCTACGAGACTCTAGCTTGCCAGTTTCAAATGCAGTTCCCAGGTTGAGCCCGGGGATTTCACATCTGACTTAACAAACCGCCTGCGTGCGCTTTACGCCCAGTAATTCCGATTAACGCTTGCACCCTCCGTATTACCGCGGCTGCTGGCACGGAGTTAGCCGGTGCTTCTTCTGCGAGTAACGTCAATTGATGAACGTATTAAGCTCACCACCTTCCTCCTCGCTGAAAGTGCTTTACAACCCGAAGGCCTTCTTCACACACGCGGCATGGCTGCATCAGGCTTGCGCCCATTGTGCAATATTCCCCACTGCTGCCTCCCGTAGGAGTCTGGACCGTGTCTCAGTTCCAGTGTGGCTGGTCATCCTCTCAGACCAGCTAGGGATCGTCGCCTAGGTGAGCCATTACCCCACCTACTAGCTAATCCCATCTGGGCACATCTGATGGCAAGAGGCCCGAAGGTCCCCCTCTTTGGTCTTGCGACGTTATGCGGTATTAGCTACCGTTTCCAGTAGTTATCCCCCTCCATCAGGCAGTTTCCCAGACATTACTCACCCGTCCGCCGCTCGTCACCC
>NZ_AWGE01000039.1 GCF_000495815.1 Asticcacaulis sp. AC466
GCTGATAGCCGTCGGCCATCTGGTCGCGGCGGAAAGTGAACAGCTCGGCGTTCACCTCCGCGATCGCGCTTTTAATTGCCAGCCGCAGGCGCGGGGCGGTGATGGTGCCTTCAATGCGCATCACGTCGCGCACGTCCGCCGGGTCAATGTCCGGCCAGAAAAAGACGTTTTTAACGATCGGCTCATCCTCCGGGCGCGGTGCTGGCGCGTCCGGGCGTGGCCGCTTAATCACAACGGTGCTCATATGACCTCAGAAAGTTAGGGGGCGGTGGACGACGGCGTTGAAGAGGTGAAACCTGTCGCGGCCGTCGTGCCGCCCGGCGCGGGGCGCGTTCTGTCAGCGGCTGGCGGTGGTGCGTATTGCCCGCTCCAGCCGTTCAATGTCCTTTTTCACGCCGCAGCCGTTATGCAACTGCAGCGCGCGCTTAAGGTGGTTCAATGCCAGTTCAGCCCTGCCCGCCGCGCGCAAGACGTACCCGGTGATTTTGTGCAACTTGGCGCGCACTTGGTCGGGCATGTCTTCTGCGTCGGTGAGTTCCATCGTCTGCGTGAGGTGGTCAATGTTGACCGGCTCCCCGGCCTCAAAGGCGCGGGTGGCAGACTCGGCGACGTCTTCTGCGATGAGGTATGGCGTGGAGCGCGCGAAATTGCCCGGCGGCGCCAACTGGTAGCGCAGCGCATAGCGGGCGATGTCCAGCGCGCCGGGAATATCCCCGGCATCCAGACGCCAGATCATGACCGTCATCAGAATGGCGTCCTGCGCGCCACGACCTTCGGCCAGCACACCGGCAACCCAGGGGGCATAGTCCGGCAGCAGTTGGCGCTTGAGTTCGGCTTTACGCTCTTGTGAGCGCACCTTTTGAGCTTTCGCTTATCTTCATTGAGTTTAAGCATCATCCGTTCATAGCCGTTGGCGTGTCGCAGCGGGTCATTCTCCCGCTGCGCGGCCTCGACCGCTGACTGGCGCATAAGGTGACGGCGGGCAGGGCTGGTCATGGTTATTTACCGCCTTTCGCTTTGTCGTCTGCCGGTGCCTCCTCCGGGGCTTTCACCTCGGTATCAGCGGCAGGCTCCGCTGGCGCAGCGGCAACTTTGACGGCTTCAACAAGGGCACCGGCAAACGCCTTAATGTCATCATCAGAGTTCAGCAGTGCAGCCTTGGTTTTTGGCTCGGTCGGCTTGACGGCCAACAGCTCGATGTTCTCCACCAGACAGCCGCAGGCGTAATCCTCCACCACATAGTCCTCGTTGATGGACTCATAGTTTTCGATGCGATCGCGCTTGGCGTTTTCCACCATATGGCGGCGGTGTGTGTCTTCCTGCCAGTAGATCGACAGGTTATCCATGCGCGTAATCAGCAGCGCATCCGCCGGGAAGTACGGCACGCGCACAGCGGGCAGGTTGCCGATGCGCTTCTGGCTGATAATCAGATCGGCGGCCAGCGCTTCGGTGTTGGGCTGTTCCTGATTGACCAGCGGGAAATACTTGTCGGCCAGCAACTGACGACCGCAGATTACTACCAGCTCCGGATCTTCCTGATACCACGGCGCGATCAGGGTGTTGGTGGCATCCATTACCAGCGCGTCGAGGTTGGCGTAATCGCCACCGGCACCCACGC
>NZ_AWGE01000040.1 GCF_000495815.1 Asticcacaulis sp. AC466
AGCTGGAGACCCGCAAAAACCGTGTAAATTTGGTTGGGTTTATCGCCCAGTGATGATGTAGTGGATTCTGCGGCTTTTACCGGTGTCTATTGGGGCGCTTTTCTGTCTGCTTTTCGGGATTTCTCCGGATTTTGGACGCAGTCATGCCACTGCTCGGCTACGTTCGTGGAAGATCAGGCGGTCGAAATTGTAGGCCAGATTGGCCAGGATCATCTTCGCCTCGGCCCGCTTGAGGCCGATGGTGCGGATGAACAGGCCAAACTTGTTCTTCTGATGGGCGAAGACGTGTTCGACATGTGCGCGGATGGAAGACTTGGCGGCATTGGCCCGCTTCGTGGCCTTGGGCATCGGTTTGCCCTTGGGCTTTCTGCGATGGATGCGGCTGGTCAACATCCGTTCGGATACCCACTTTTCATTACTTTGAGACCGGTAGGCGCTGTCGGCCCAAACCTCGCCGCTCGTATTGTCGGTGCTGACAACCTGCTTTAGCAAGCGCCCATCCGGCGCCGAGGCTGACGTCACTGCCATCGACCGGATGAAGCCAAAGCGCCGGTCGATGCTGATATGGGATTTATAGCCAAACACAGGCAAGGCGATCATGGGCAGGGGCGTCCCGTCTTCCCGGTATCTGACCTTGCCACCGATCTTGAGCGTCCAGCGCGCATCGATATCCTTTTGCGCGGCCTTGTTCGGCGCGTTTGGCCAGATGTCCTGGGCGCTCTTGCCCGACTTGATCGCGTCTCGCTCGCTGTCGGTATTGCGCTGCTTCGGCGCCGGCACCAGTGAGGCGTCGATGATCTGACCGGACATCGGGATGTAGCCCTTCTTGTGCAGTTGCCAGTCGAACGCTTTCATCACCTGTTGCAGCGTGCCCGTTTCGGTCATGCGGTTGCGGAAATGCCGGATCGTGTTCTCGTCCGGCGTCCGATCTCCCAGCGACAAACCAAGAAACCGCATCCAACTGAGCCGGTCCCGGATCATGAACTCCATGCGCGCGTCCGACAGGTTATGCTGCGCCTGCAGGATCAAAGCCTTGAACATCATTACCGGGTCGAAGGGCGGCCTTCCCCCCTTGCTGCCGTCGCCGTAGCCAAGCCCTTCGATCAGACGTCCACGGAAATACTCGAAGTCCACCGTCTTCTGTAAAACCTCCAGAGGGTCACCGTCCTTGCTCAAGGCTTCAAGGTGATCGTTCAGGCTGAACAGAGACTGCGGATCCAAGGCGACGCTCCCAAGATAATGGCAAACCAGTGAATCATCCTATGACCAATTGCGCCACAGGTTTTTGCGGCTCTCCAGCT
>NZ_AWGE01000041.1 GCF_000495815.1 Asticcacaulis sp. AC466
GAACCGCCCCGGATTTGCCGGATGCCCTAACTCAATAGTAGGATGGGCCTATGACGAACAAAACGACGAATAAATTCTCCCCTGAGATCCGTGAGCGCTCTGTGCGGATGGTTCTCGACCATGAAGCCGATTACCCATCGCGATGGACAGCGATCTTGTCGGTGGCTCAGAAGATCGGCTGTGCGCCAGGCACTTTGAACGACTGGATCAAGAAGACTGAGGTCGATACCGGCAAGCGTGTCGGCGTTCCGACTGATCTGGCCGAGAAGATGAAGGCCCTGGAGCGCGAGAACCGGGAGCTGCGGCAAGCCAATGAGATATTGCGCAAGGCCAGCGCTTATTTCGCCCAGGCGGAGCTCGACCGCCCGTTCAAGCGATGATTGCGTTCATCGATGATCACCGGGAGGCGTACGGGGTCGAGCCGATCTGCAGGGTTTTGCCGATTGCCCCATCTTCCTATTTCGAACGCGTCGCTCAGCGCAATGATCCGGCTCGACTGTCGGCGCGGGCGAAGCGTGATCTGGAACTCAAGCCTGAGGTCGCACGCGTGTTTGCCGAGAACTATGAGGTCTATGGCGTTCGCAAGGTTTGGCGCCAGATGAAGCGGGAAGGCTTTGACATTGCCCGCTGCACGGTCGAGCGACTGATGCGAGGCCTTGGCCTACACGGTGTCATCCGTGGAAAGCCCGTTCGTACAACGATTTCCGTTAAGGCGGCGCCTTGCCCGCTCGATCATGTGAACCGGCAATTCCGCGCACTTGCCCCCAACCGCCTCTGGGTGTCAGATTTCACGTATGTCGCCACCTGGCAGGGCTTTGTCTACGTGGCTTTTGTCATCGACACCTACGCCCGACGGATCGTCGGCTGGCGCGCCAGTCGAACGGCCCATGCCAGCTTCGTCCTCGATGCATTGGAGCAGGCGATCTATGATCGCAGACCTGTTCATCGCGGAGGCCTGGTGCACCATTCGGACCGCGGCAGTCAGTATATTTCTATCAGGTACACCGAGCGGCTGGCCGAAGCCGGTATCGAACCCTCAGTCGGAAGCGTAGGCGATTCCTACGACAACGCCTTGGCTGAAACCATCAACGGGCTTTACAAGGCCGAGGTCATCCACCGCAAAGGACCATGGCGAAACTTTGAAGCTGTCGAGTTTGCCACCCTTGAGTGGGTCGACTGGTTCAATAACCGAAGGCTGCTTGAGCCTATAGGCAACATACCCCCGGCTGAGGCTGAACAAATGTACTATGCCGCTCTCGACACCGAAGAGATGGCAGCATAACTTTTATAAACC
>NZ_AWGE01000042.1 GCF_000495815.1 Asticcacaulis sp. AC466
TTAGTCTTAAACGTTCCTTCAGGGGCCTTGAAGGCCCAGGGAAGACTCATCTTGAGGCAAGTTTCGCGCTTAGATGCTTTCAGCGCTTATCTTTTCCGCACTTAGCTACCGGGCAATGCCATTGGCATGACAACCCGAACACCAGTGGTGCGTTCACTCCGGTCCTCTCGTACTAGGAGCAACCCCTCTCAATCTTCCAACGCCCACGGCAGATAGGGACCGAACTGTCTCACGACGTTCTAAACCCAGCTCGCGTACCACTTTAAATGGCGAACAGCCATACCCTTGGGACCTACTTCAGCCCCAGGATGTGATGAGCCGACATCGAGGTGCCAAACACCGCCGTCGATATGAACTCTTGGGCGGTATCAGCCTGTTATCCCCGGAGTACCTTTTATCCGTTGAGCGATGGCCCTTCCATTCAGAACCACCGGATCACTAAGACCTACTTTCGTACCTGCTCGAGCCGTCACTCTCGCAGTCAAGCTAGCTTATGCCTTTGCACTAACCTCACGATGTCCGACCGTGATTAGCTAACCTTCGTGCTCCTCCGTTACTCTTTGGGAGGAGACCGCCCCAGTCAAACTACCCACCAGACACTGTCCTCACCCCAGATTATGGGGCCGAGTTAGAACATCAAACATTAAAGGGTGGTATTTCAAGGATGGCTCCACGCAGACTGGCGTCCACGCTTCAAAGCCTCCCACCTATCCTACACATCAAGGCTCAATGTTCAGTGTCAAGCTATAGTAAAGGTTCACGGGGTCTTTCCGTCTTGCCGCGGGTACACTGCATCTTCACAGCGAGTTCAATTTCACTGAGTCTCGGGTGGAGACAGCCTGGCCATCATTACGCCATTCGTGCAGGTCGGAACTTACCCGACAAGGAATTTCGCTACCTTAGGACCGTTATAGTTACGGCCGCCGTTTACTGGGGCTTCGATCAAGAGCTTCGCCTTGCGGCTGACCCCATCAATTAACCTTCCAGCACCGGGCAGGCGTCACACCGTATACGTCCACTTTCGTGTTTGCACAGTGCTGTGTTTTTATTAAACAGTTGCAGCCAGCTGGTATCTTCGACTGGCTTCAGCTCCATCCGCGAGGGACTTCACCTACATGCCAGCGTGCCTTCTCCCGAAGTTACGGCACCATTTTGCCTAGTTCCTTCACCCGAGTTCTCTCAAGCGCCTTGGTATTCTCTACCTGACCACCTGTGTCGGTTTGGGGTACGATTTAATGTTACCTGGAGCTTAGAGGATTTTCCTGGAAGCAGGGCATCAACTACTT
>NZ_AWGE01000043.1 GCF_000495815.1 Asticcacaulis sp. AC466
CCCCGGCGAGGGGAGTGAAATAGAACCTGAAACCGTGTACGTACAAGCAGTGGGAGCACCTTCGTGGTGTGACTGCGTACCTTTTGTATAATGGGTCAGCGACTTATATTTTGTAGCAAGGTTAACCGTATAGGGGAGCCGTAGGGAAACCGAGTCTTAACTGGGCGATTAGTTGCAAGGTATAGACCCGAAACCCGGTGATCTAGCCATGGGCAGGTTGAAGGTTGGGTAACACTAACTGGAGGACCGAACCGACTAATGTTGAAAAATTAGCGGATGACTTGTGGCTGGGGGTGAAAGGCCAATCAAACCGGGAGATAGCTGGTTCTCCCCGAAAGCTATTTAGGTAGCGCCTCGTGAACTCATCTTCGGGGGTAGAGCACTGTTTCGGCTAGGGGGCCATCCCGGCTTACCAAACCGATGCAAACTCCGAATACCGAAGAATGTTATCACGGGAGACACACGGCGGGTGCTAACGTCCGTCGTGAAGAGGGAAACAACCCAGACCGCCAGCTAAGGTCCCAAAGTCATGGTTAAGTGGGAAACGATGTGGGAAGGCATAGACAGCCAGGATGTTGGCTTAGAAGCAGCCATCATTTAAAGAAAGCGTAATAGCTCACTGGTCGAGTCGGCCTGCGCGGAAGATGTAACGGGGCTAAACCATGCACCGAAGCTGCGGCAGCGACGCTTAGGCGTTGTTGGGTAGGGGAGCGTTCTGTAAGCCGTTGAAGGTGGCCTGTGAGGGTTGCTGGAGGTATCAGAAGTGCGAATGCTGACATAAGTAACGATAAAGCGGGTGAAAAGCCCGCTCGCCGGAAGACCAAGGGTTCCTGTCCAACGTTAATCGGGGCAGGGTGAGTCGACCCCTAAGGCGAGGCTGAA
>NZ_AWGE01000044.1 GCF_000495815.1 Asticcacaulis sp. AC466
TTTAGCAGTTGCTGCAGGTTTTGGTAATGCTGATCTTATAAACAAAAGGAGCGATAACTTTAAAGATGCTCTATGCTTTTGTTTTGAAAACTTATATGACAGATTGAGTGATAGTGAGAGAAAAGCTATCTCTGTCATAGCATGTTTAAGGAAGCCAGTATCGGTGGTTGAACTTAGATTCTTTCTGAGTGATGTCCCTGCCATTGAAATCGAAGAGGCGTTACATCAGCTGCATAACTCAAGTATGTTGATCTCAACAGATGATAAGTCCTCAGAAGGGGGGTATGTATACACTTTGACAGGTGTAGCGGAAGAGTATATTAATAGCGTAAGGCCAATATCGAATGAAATTTATAATGAAGTTAAGGCACGACGTAAAGAGCTGCAAAGCATAATTGCTAGCGAAAATATTTTAAGAAATCATTATAACTATGACTTAAATGTCATTTCATGGACAACTAAAGATGAAAAGATTTGTTCAATTTATTTAAAGAAAGCTCTATCGGCCCATAAAGGAGGAGATAAGGAGCTGGCTGAGCAGAATATAAAAAAAGCAAAATCTCTGATGCCTGGTTTTTCTGAATGTTATAGAATACATAGTTATTTATTGAAAGATATATCACCATTTTTGGCAGAGGTGGAGCTTGAGAAGGCTATAGATATTGCTCCTAGATCGGTTATTTCTCGTTATGCGTATAGTCAGTTCTTAATTAATGAGGAAGAGTTTGATAGAGCTAATGAGCAAATTAGTGAGGCTCTAAAGATAGATCCTAATGATATTGCCCTTCAAACATGCAAGGCATGGGTTTTAACATTGAATGGAGAATACAATCAAGCATCCGTCATATACGAAAAAATTCTTCCA
>NZ_AWGE01000045.1 GCF_000495815.1 Asticcacaulis sp. AC466
CAGCTGTTGAACAAGCTAGGCGTTAGCCGGAGGGTTTACGATGAACTCAATCGCTAAACGCTGCAGCGTGGCCGCCGTGCTGGCGCTGGCGGTGCTGCTGCCGCAATTCAGCGCGCTGCAGATCTCTGAGGCTGGGTTGCGCCTGCTGGCCGATTTTGAAGGTTGCCGCTTATCGCCTTACCAATGCCAGGCGGGCGTCTGGACAAGCGGCATTGGCCACACGGCCGGGGTAAAGCCCGGCGCGGTTATCAGCGAGCGCCAAGCTGCCGTTAACCTCATCGCCGACGTGTATCGCGTGGAGCGCGGCATAGGCCGCTGTATGCCTGTCACGATGCCGCCGCCGGTTTATGACGCGGTGGTGTCCTTTGCCTTTAACGTCGGCGTCACGGCCGCCTGTGGCTCTACGCTGGCCGGTTTCATCAAGCGACAGGACTGGCGCAGCGCCTGCCTGCAGTTGCCGCGCTGGGTGTTCGTCAACGGCGTCAAATCGCCGGGGCTGGAACGGCGCCGGGCGGCGGAGCTGGCCCACTGCCTGATCGGGGCCGCGCCATGAGCCGCGCGATCGGGTGGTTTCTGGTGCTGGCGCTGGTCGTCGCCGGTTGGATGAAATGGCAGGTTGTCACGTTGGGTGAACGGCTGGAAAGCGCCCGGCAGGAGAACGGCCGGATAGCGGCGGCGCTGACCGATACCCGCGCGGCGATCGACACGTTGCAGGCGGCGGCCGGTCGGCTGGCGCAGGAAGAGGAAAAGTTAAGGGGCGACCTAAACGC
>NZ_AWGE01000046.1 GCF_000495815.1 Asticcacaulis sp. AC466
TTCAGCGCGCGACCGAACTGAGTCATGCCGTCACCATGAAGCCCGGCGGCCTTGTTCACGCGGAAGACCGCATGCTTGTCAGTGTAAAAGGCTATCGGCTTGCCGTGCTGCTCCAGATACCGCTGCGTGGCGTTGAAATAGGCGAAGGTCGACTCCGATTGGACGAACTGCAAGTGCATCAGTCGGCTGGTGGCGTCGTCGATGAAGACAAGCAGGGTGCATTGTGGCCCGCGATCCTCGAACCACCAATGCTCAGAGCCATCAACCTGGACCAACTCGCCAACGCACTCCCGGCGATAGCGCGGCTGGTAAACCCGTCCGCGGCGCTTCTGCCTGTCCGCCCAGAGGCCGGCCTCGAGCATCCAGAGCCGCAGCGTCTCGCGTCCAATCGTGATATCGTGGACCTCGCGGAGCTTCTCCGCCGCCAAAGTCGGTCCGAAATCCGCGTAGCGTTCGCGGATAATCGCCAACGTTTGGGACTTCAGAGTTTCTGGCATCTGACGGTTGCTCGGTTGGCCGCGCTTCTTAGAAATGAGCGCCGTTGCGCCCTGGGCCTGATACGCCTTGGCCAGACGTTGGACTTGCCGGCGCTCAAGCCCCATAAGCTCCGCCGCTGCCGAAACCGTGAGCCGTCCGGCCGATAGATCGCGCAGAACTTCAAGCCGCGAAAGTTCTTTGTCGCTCATGATATGTAGCACCATTTAGAGGGCCTCCCACAAACTTGTAGGAGGGTGCCATCTCTAACTGGCACT
>NZ_AWGE01000047.1 GCF_000495815.1 Asticcacaulis sp. AC466
GCCGAGTTCTTTTGAACTGCGCATTGCATCACGCAGTGCCTCAACATCGGAACCGCTTTGCGCGGCGTCCGTCACGTGCATGAGGTACCCCGAGTGTGCGCCATTCTGGTAATACTTGCGGTGAAATAGTGTGGCGGATTCATTCAACCAGGCGGAATTTAACGCGCTGAGGTATTCCGGAATACCGTACAGCTCCTGGTTGATGCCTGGTTCCAGCAGGTGGAGCACCGAGCCGGGCGCGAACGCGTGCGGCTGGTCGAAGGATGGCACCCACCAGTAGATATCCTCCTCAATGTCACGCCGCGTGTATTTCGCCGATGACGCCAGGCGACCGGTGACACTCTTTCGGAGCTCTAAAAACGCATTGCCGAAGACAAGGAAGCGGAGCGCGAACCGGCTAAGATCCTGTTGTGACAAGAGAGGATGCGGAAAAAACGTTGAGGCCAGAATATTGCGCTTAACGTAAATTGGCGAGCTGTGGTGAACGGCGGCACGCAGGCTTTTCGCCAGCCCGGTAAAACTGACCGGCGGTTCGAACCAGCGGCAGTTATTCACACATTCCACGTAATCCAGAATGTCACGGTGATCGAGCACCGCGCTGGGCTCACCAAAGGTAAACACCTCCATTTTTTGCGGCGAGGCGGCTTTCATGTTAGCCAGGTTCTTTTGCGGCTATGGCTTGCGGCCTTTGTTTTTACTCATTAGTT
>NZ_AWGE01000048.1 GCF_000495815.1 Asticcacaulis sp. AC466
CACAGGCCGAACTACAGACGGCCGCGCGCTATGGGCGCATGTTCGGTGAATGGATCGCGGCCGGATTGAGCCTGCCGCTGCAGCTGTTGGGCGGATTGCCCGGCCTGCTGACCGGCATCTGGGGCGTTGCGAGCGGTATCGCGGAGCGTGCCGCCGCCGTCTGGGACACCATCGGCGAGCGTGTTAACGCGGCATGGCTGGCGCTGAGCGCCGCCACGGTTCAGGCATGGGATCGGCTGACTGGCTGGCTTAATGGCAAATGGGAGGGGCTGGTAAACGGGGCTAAAGCGCTGCCGGGGCAGTTCAAAGAAGCCGGGATGAACATGATTAACGGGGTCATTGACGGCATTAGCGAGCGCTGGCAGGCGCTGAAAGACAAGTTTTCCAGCCTCACGGATATGCTGCCTGACTGGATGAAGTTTGGCGACGATGAGGCGGAGGTTAACCCGGCGATTTCATACAACCGCCCGGCGCCTGAGCTGATGCCGGGGCCGGGCTATGCGGGGGCATTCGACAAGGGCGGCCTCATCCCGCGCGGCCAGTTCGGCATCGTTGGCGAGCGTGGCCCGGAGATTGTCAACGGCCCGGCCAACGTGACCGGGCGCCGGAAAACGGCGGCGCTGTCGGCGGCGATGTTATCGCTGTCAACGCCGGTGATGGCGTCGGCCCCTGCTGCTGCACCTGCCACGGCGCCAGCCCCG
>NZ_AWGE01000049.1 GCF_000495815.1 Asticcacaulis sp. AC466
CGGCTGAACTCCAGCATGTCAGTGCCGAGGCTCGCCGGGTCATCGGTGACGGCCAACCCGACCAGATACGACTTGCCGGTCTTGGCGAAATCGCGGCGGATCTCCATCGAGGTGAAAACCTTTTGGCCCGCGCCGACCATCGACACCAGATCGGCGGTCGGGGCCAGACTGGCATACAGCGCCCATTTGCCGTGCAACAGCGGTTCGTCCGGCTCGTCGATTTTCTCGGCCTTCAGCTCAACCACGCCGCCGTAACGGCGAAAATAACCGTCCGGCAAAATCCCCTTGATGTGCTCCATGTTGATGCGGGCGCCGTACACCTTCGGGCTGTAGGTCGCGGCCATCTGCTGAATATCCGCAGCGCCGATCTCGCGGCCGTCAACGGTGTCGCCTTCAACGCCGATGCGGAAAAACTTAGTAACTTTCTTTGCCATGTGAACGGCTCCAGTTGTGGTGATTGGGTTCGGGGCTAGTTTCGGGGGAATGGCGGAGCGTCTCAACGCATTGCGGTTGGAAGATCTGAGGTACAACAAGGGCTTAATGCGAGTCGCCCGGCGCTTTCGTAGCCTTGGCGGCATGAATACGACACAGGCAACAACCATCATCAGCGATCCGCGCCGCCAAGCTGCCTTGCTCTACTGGCAGGGCTTTTCTGTGCGCCAAATTGCGGAAACGCTGAACCTCAAGGGGCCGACC
>NZ_AWGE01000050.1 GCF_000495815.1 Asticcacaulis sp. AC466
TACAGCGGCAGTTTACCGTTGTCCGGGCCAATCAGGTCTGGGTCACCGACATCACTTACATCCGCACCTGGCAGGGCTGGTTGTATCTGGCGGTGGTTATCGACCTCTTCGCCCGTAACGTGGTGGGCTGGTCGATGAAGCCGACCCTCTCACGCGAACTGGCACTGGATGCGCTGATGATGGCGGTCTGGCGACGTAAACCGGACAGCGAGGTCATCGTGCACTCAGACCAGGGTTGCCAGTATGGCAGCGACGACTGGCAACGGTTCTGTCGGGCCAATAACCTGGCACCCAGTATGAGCCGGCGTGGTAACTGTTGGGATAATGCAGTGGCCGAATCGTTCTTCAGTTCACTGAAAAAAGAACGCATCAGGAAGAGAATATACAAAACCCGGGATCTGGCCCGGGCGGATATCTTCGATTACATTGAAGTGTTCTACAACCGGGCCCGGCGTCACAGTCACCTCGGCGGCGTCAGTCCGGAGGCCTTTGAACGGGCCTCGTCGTGAGGACAGAATTTGTCTACGAGCGTGGGGTCAGTCCAAGTGAGGTTTCACTATTACCCAATCAGCAATTGTCATTTGATGATGAAGGTAATTGCTATATCGAATACTTCCCGCGAAAAGCAAGCCGTGGTGACGTTTTTACACCAAAACGTAGGCTTTACTTACCGTCAGAAGTGACCCCCATAGTT
>NZ_AWGE01000051.1 GCF_000495815.1 Asticcacaulis sp. AC466
CCTCTTTGTTAAAGCTATAAACGATATCTTCCACTGACAATGGCAATAATCCATATTTACTGATTTTATGTTTCCACGGATAGCCTACATTTGAAGAGTAAGTCATTGCCATATAACACGGTGAAATGATACTGCACGATATTTTATAATTATTTCCGCTGTCATAAGCCTGTTTTATCGTAAAGTTCATGGTGTTGTTTTTTTGATCATACTTCCAGTCAACAAGCATATTAAGCTTTGCCTGTGTAAAAACTGGAAAAAAAGCTCCGCAAAGGAGTAAAAAAAACAACACATTTTTCAAATATTGAAAATTCATAAAAACTCCAGAGCATAACTAAAAACAGGTAAGGCAATAGGCTCTATAAATCATCCATGTAGAGTTTCAACTCTAACTACTGATAGTCTGCCAATAATGTCGCATTAGCACTAAACGCCTGCGGCGTTAATCCGGCTCCCGGTCGTTTGATCGGCACGGCTTGCAACGTCGGCGGATTGGCAGCATCTATCGCCACACGTTTATTCAGAACGAAAGCATTCCCCGCCAACAACAGACGCACAGCCAGATCGGGAACGTTGGTCGGCACGGCAGCGTTATCGAACCCACTGGCGGTGGCTACCATTGTTAATCCCAGCGCCTGCCCATTGCCACCCGGCTCACACTCG
>NZ_AWGE01000052.1 GCF_000495815.1 Asticcacaulis sp. AC466
GCGGTTGCAATTTCATTTTTCATCGTTACGTTTCCCCGGTTATTTTGAAAGCGTACCTACAAACTCCAATGTGTCGCGATATAACTGAAATTCATCGTTATCGGATGCTTTTTCCATTTCTGCGACTATTTGAGAAAGAATATTATCGGTGTTGACTATTTTTTTGCGAACAAGAAGACCTATGACGCATTTTCCCAGAACCATGCTCACCTTTTCTAAGTTCTGCGTTTCACTATCGGTAAGGTAATGAATACTCATAAGCCCTCCAATCAATGATTTTTCGGATGTAGCCGTTAATCCAGATGTCGTCTTTAGAGCAGGCATTCCCATCCTTAGTTTGGTTGAAAGAGCCCACCGAAGCGGGCAAAGATTCGTCTCTGGTGTACCAAACGTTACAAAGGTTGTTATGAGGGATTGAGAACCCTGAATAACGCTTTTAGGTTAGGAATGTTCCGAAATCATGGCAAGTGATTACGAACGGTAAGGAACGAATTTAGGATAAATGCTAAAAAAAATGCCCCACGGCGGGGCGAAATTTCGTGATGATAGCTACATGAACTATTTGCATGTGACGATGAGAGGCGTGTGTCGTCTATTGGCGACACTATACCACTTTGGAGGGGGGAACAAGCAAAA
>NZ_AWGE01000053.1 GCF_000495815.1 Asticcacaulis sp. AC466
TACCATGGAACAGGTGGATAACAAGCCGTGGTTAGGCGAAGCAATAGATCGCCGTAAGTTGAGCGAGATCGCCAAACTTTGGTACAACCTGCACGGCCAATCCCTCACAGCTGGTGAAAACACCTACAAGAAACTATGCCTTGTGATTGAAGCACTGGGCGATCCTCCTGCTACTACCTTTACAGCAAAAGACTTCGCGCACTACCGTGATAAGCGTCTGTCCGGTGAAGTCTACTTTTCCGAGAAGTGGAAGAACGGCGCAGAACCAGTCACCGTAAATCTTGAACAAAGCTACCTAAGCGGTATGTTCAGCGAGCTTGCCCGGCTTGGCGAATGGAACCAACCCAATCCGCTAGAGAACATGCGCAAGTTCACTGTCGCAGAAAAGGAAATGGCGTGGCTTACCCACGCACAAATTACAGAGCTGTTAACAGCATGCAGCAGAGGTGATTCTGATTTGCCGCTTGTGGTTGAGGTATGTCTTAGCACCGGCGCACGCTGGCGAGAAGCGGAAAACCTTACCCGGTCACAGATAACACCGCATAAGATCACCTTCATCCGCACCAAAGGTAAAAAGAACCGCAGCGTTCCGATCAGTAAAGCGCTGTACAAGAA
>NZ_AWGE01000054.1 GCF_000495815.1 Asticcacaulis sp. AC466
CTGCAACCAGCCCGGCGCAATGTCCTGCAGCAGCGGGAACTTGACGCGGTTGGAGGTTTTGGCGCGGTGCGTACCGTTAAAGCCGATCATGATGCGGTCGAGCGCCTGACGTTTCACAATCGCATCGCGTAAGCGGGTCTGGAAATCCTGATAACGCGCCCACAAGTCGAGAGTGTTGTAGCGGATGTGGAAATCGTAGTTCACCTGCTGGCAGAAATAGTCATCAGTGTCCAGCGTGGCAAAGTCGGCCGTTTCGCGCTCATCGCCGCCGGCGGTGTCGGTGGTGCTGGCGATGGAGCCGCTCACACCTAAACCGACTTTCTCTCCCTTCATTTCCTTAACCGGCAGGATATTAATACGGGTCAGGAACGTGGAGGAATCCTGTACGCGGGTCATGATGGTTTGCGTGACGGACGGCTCAACGCTGAATTTTTTATCCAGATCGCCGGTTGCTACGCCATTCAGTTCGGCGAGGCGAGACATAAACGCATTAAATTTAAAACGAGTTTGCTTGCGCATTTTTCTTCCTGTTTTTGTTCGGTTTTATCGGGTGTGACTGCCTTAGCAGTCGGTCAGCACGTCTTG
>NZ_AWGE01000055.1 GCF_000495815.1 Asticcacaulis sp. AC466
CCCCAAACTGGCGTACCGTGATAATGGAACATGACGCAATTCTCTTAATCGTAATTTTGGTTTTCTGGTCTGCGTGCAAATTCTGAATCACTCAAATCAGCCGCAATAAAATGACCTGCCAGCAACGCCAGCAGGCCGAACAAAATAGAGAACTCCGTCATGCCTTCCCCGCGTAAAGGTGATTTTGCGTCTCGCGGATCTGCTGACAGCTTACGCATGTATCAACGCCGGGAACGGCAGCGCGACGCGCGGCAGGAATCGGAGCGTCGCATTCTTCGCAAACGAAAGCAGAAGGCAGCGCAGAGGATTTGCGGGCGTTGGCGATCTGCGCGTTTAGTACCAGCGCTTGCCGCTCCTGTTCGTAGTCCATCAAGTCGGCCATTAGTGCAACTCCGATTTTTTATTCAGTTGAATTAGAGCCTGTCGCCCTAATTCCGCGACACGGCGCGACTCTTTAACGACACCGCTAATATTTGTAATTGATTGATGAAACACACCTCGATTAACGGATAAATTAATCAGGTCAGAGATCAGTTTTAACTCATTAGAGTAAAC
>NZ_AWGE01000056.1 GCF_000495815.1 Asticcacaulis sp. AC466
CCCCGTTTTGATAGTACTTGCGGCGGAACAGCGTCGCCGCCTCATTCAGCCAGGCGGAGTTAAGCGCGCTGAGGTATTCTGGCAGGCCATACAGTTCCTGGTTAATGTCTGGTTCAATCAGATGAAACACGCTCCCCGGTGCAAACCTATGAGGCTCTTTCCAGTCTTGCACAAACCAATATGTACCAGGTTCAACACCCCGGCGGGTGTATTTCGCCGGTGAACACTGCAGGCGCAACGGCTCGCCGAGTTGGTTTTTCCTTACCTCTAAAAAGGCATTCCCAAACACCAAATAATCCAGCGCATAACGGCTAAATTCTTGCTGACTCAGCATGGGGTGAGGGATGAACGTAGACGCCAAAATGTTGCGCTTAACATACATCGGCGAGCTGTGATGCACGGCGGCGCGCACGCTGCGTGCCAGCCCATCGAAGCTGATCGGCGGTTCGTACCACTTGCCATTGGTCGTGCACTCGATGTAATCAAGAATTTCCCGCTTATCCAGCACGGGCGACGGTTCGCCA
>NZ_AWGE01000057.1 GCF_000495815.1 Asticcacaulis sp. AC466
TTGAACGTAGCCGAAAACTGAGAGAGCAGGCCATGTTCTTTGCTATGGTCACCTCCGCTGATACCAAAGATGGCATCTTCGGTCCTAACACGGCCGACATTGAATTCCGTGCGAAATCCACTTGGGTCATGATACGCGGGAATCGTTATCAAGTTTTGGAGGACGAGTTCTATCGCTACGTTCTGGCGCCTCACAATGATGTTTTGGAGGAGGTGTACGGCATTGGTGCCACCGATATTGCGGAAGGCTTTCAGGCCATGGCCGACGCCACTCGTTCTGGGCACGCCAACGCAATCATTGAGATGATCAAGCAGTTTGAGGCGGTAAAGGCTTTTTCTATAGAGCAAGGTAAGTCTATGGAAGACGCTATGGAGTCATGGATTGCAGAAAATGAGGAGCAGTCCAAAGCGGCCCGGGGGGCGATGGAGGATATGCTTCGCGGTGGTATTGCCAATGTAAGCCGTCACACGAGGTTGCCACCGACA
>NZ_AWGE01000058.1 GCF_000495815.1 Asticcacaulis sp. AC466
TTGATTTAATGTGAGAACATTGATTCTCATCGTTTTGTTCGAGGAGAAAAACGATGGCTCATGAGTTTTGGCTTACTGACGCGCAATGGTCGGCAATCGAGCCTGTGTTGCCAAAGGTCTATTCCGGTGCCCGGCGCGATGATGATCGTCGGATTATCAGCGGCATCATTCACGTTCTAAAATCCGGATGCCGATGGCAGGATTGTCCGTCTGCCTACGGTCCGCCGACGACAATCTATAACCGGTTTCACCGTTGGTCGGGGCGGCGCATCTGGCACAAAATGCTGGAGGCTTTGGTCAAAGCCTTTCCTGATGATGAGCATATGATCGATTCTACCACCGCCAAGGCGCACCGCTCGGCCGCCGGCGGAAAAGGGGGGCGGGCAACCAGGCCATCGGTCGCTCACGTGGTGGCCGAACGACTAAAATCCATGTCGTAACAAACGGTTGCGGAAAGCCCTTGGCCTTTGACGTGACGG
>NZ_AWGE01000059.1 GCF_000495815.1 Asticcacaulis sp. AC466
TGTTCAAGAAGGACTAATGTCATCATTGTGGCAGGCTTGGTGTATTTATTGCCGAACTATTATATTTGGTTCGTTAACTGATGGGCTAACGGTAAATGGAAATAGAGTATCTTCAGCTTATTCTCATTTAACTGATAGGGAGTTGGTTTTTCTTGCGCAAAAAGCCTCGCAGGGAGCAAATTTAGCAGCAGCCATCGTGAGATCGGCACAACCGCATATAGAAATGACTTGGGGGGATGCTCTTAAACTAAACCCGGTTATAACTGCTTTCAATCCCACTAATTCAGGTGTTCTTATAAGTGGATTGGGTGCGGTTAGTCTTCTCTTAGATTTGCAAAAATTTAGAAATGCAAACGCGCATATAACATCCTTCACAATAGGTGAGGTTAAACGTGCTCAAGTTAGATACACACACACAAAGTTTCGTCATCCATCTGATACGATGTTTTGGATAGATCCCCAAACTAATGATTATT
>NZ_AWGE01000060.1 GCF_000495815.1 Asticcacaulis sp. AC466
ACTACCGCTTATCGCTCCTCTACCTAGAGCGCGAACTCTATCCGCAGATGCCGCCTATGACAGTGATGGCTTACGCCAATTCTTGGTGGAGCGTGGAACAATACCTGTCATTCCAAACAACAAAACGCGAAAGCGGTTCCATCCGTTCGATCCCATTGCTTACAAAAAGCGCAACCAGATCGAGCGGATGTTTTGCCGATTAAAGGACTGGCGACGCATCGCCACACGATACGATAAACTCGCAGCGAACTTTTCTGCTACCGTCGCTATCGCAATAGCAATCACATGGTGGGTTGATTGAGTCTCGAACCTAGGCCACGGGCTGTCTAAGGCTCGTATTCGCCGATATTGTTGAAAAAGTCACGGGACAAAGTCTTGCTACTACTTCGCCAGGCCCAAACCGGTCTACCTGACCATCCGCCCTTGTTCACATTTTTCCGTGTA
>NZ_AWGE01000061.1 GCF_000495815.1 Asticcacaulis sp. AC466
GTACCCAAGCGTGATGACGCGACAAATTTCAGCGAGGTCGCCTGGCTCGAAATCTATGAATCGCGTTTTCCCGGGCGCAGCCGTTGGAGTTCGCGTCTTTCCGGCCTGCGCCCCATGCTTTCGACCGCCCTGGGGGGCGACATGACCTTGCTGTTTGCCCGCGTTCCCGAAACCCTCTCAGCTTCACCAAAAGGATAGAAGATGACCGCCTTGCTCCGTCTACTCAAAGATCTGAAATCAACCGCCCGCTCTATGATGTCCTGGGCGTTCCTGACGGTCGCCTGCACGGCCGTACCGGCATACGCCTATAACGATGCCGGTCTCTATGCAGCCGCCCCACCACCCAACTCGGTCTTCGTCCGTATCATCTCGTATGCCG
>NZ_AWGE01000062.1 GCF_000495815.1 Asticcacaulis sp. AC466
CGGCCTTTTTCATGCTGGCATCGCTAACCGTTTTAAGCGCCTTCGGCGTGCTGGCTTTCGTTTCGTCGGTGCTGGTCGTCGCGCTGCTCAGTTGCACCAGCCCTTTCGCCGTGGTGCTGGCGTCCGGGTGGTTTCGGGTTTTCTCATGCACGGCGATCGCGTCGGCCACAAAATCCTTGGTCGCCAGTACGGTGTCGCCACCGGCGATCACCTGAATCGCCTCGGTGCTGCTGACAATCAGGATCATGCGCAGCGTCTGCGTGCGGCCGCTGCCCTCTTCAAGCTTCGGCTTGTAACTCTCCGCCATGTTGCTGACGGCAATCAGCGTCCCGGCCTCATCATAGAGGCCCATCTCACGCAGCCAGAAGCCGCC
>NZ_AWGE01000063.1 GCF_000495815.1 Asticcacaulis sp. AC466
TTTTAGTTTCCTTATCGGTTTTTACGTCAGCCAAAATTAAAGCTTCCGCGCTAGAGTCTCGCGCTTCAACTTTAATAATGGCGAAAGTGCCATTAACTTCAACGACGTTAGTCATTAGTGCAACTCCTGCGCTTGATGCTCGATGGCTTCAGCCTCTTGGCGGAGCAGCTCAACAGCTTCAATAGCCGTTAAACCGTTCTTAGAGATATGTGCAGCCAAACGCACCAGACGAGCAGCAGCGAGATCGGCTTGATTCTTACGCTCATCAAGGCGGGCGTGGTCAAGCAACACAGCCACCTGTGAAATATCGCTACCTTGCTTTGCCGGGTCTAAACCCATAAAAATCACATTCGACATATTTAA
>NZ_AWGE01000064.1 GCF_000495815.1 Asticcacaulis sp. AC466
CCGGCCAGTTGGGAGACATTCGCGCAGCCCTACCGCTTATCGCTCCTCTACCTAGAGCGCGAACTCTATCCGCAGATGCCGCCTATGACAGTGATGGCTTACGCCAATTCTTGGTGGAGCGTGGAACAATACCTGTCATTCCAAACAACAAAACGCGAAAGCGGTTCCATCCGTTCGATCCCATTGCTTACAAAAAGCGCAACCAGATCGAGCGGATGTTTTGCCGATTAAAGGACTGGCGACGCATCGCCACACGATACGATAAACTCGCAGCGAACTTTTCTGCTACCGTCGCTATCGCAATAGCAATCACATGGTGGGTTGATTGAGTCTCGAACCT
>NZ_AWGE01000065.1 GCF_000495815.1 Asticcacaulis sp. AC466
GAACGCGATGTCGATAACCATCAACTGACCTACACGCGCGGTACGGTCAACATCAATACGCTTAACGTGGCGACACCCAACTATACCGGCCGCACCTATACGGATACAACGGCCTTCCCGATTCAGCGCACCGCTATTCCGGGTTCCGGCTACTACCTCTACAACGGTGTCAGCCAGGGCTCGGTTCTGGCCAACGGCAATAACGAAGCCAGCCGTTACGTCAACGGCATCGTCGCCAATATCAACCCGGCCAGTGTCACGGTCGATGACAGTCACCACCTGACCAAGTTCACCATCTCGTATGCCGTCTTCTGCTTGAAAAAA
>NZ_AWGE01000066.1 GCF_000495815.1 Asticcacaulis sp. AC466
GAACCGCACCATGACGCGACGCCGCACTGGCATATGATGCTGTTTACCTCCAAAAAACAGCGCCAGCAGGTGATCGACATCGTGCGCCGTTATGCCATGGCTGAAGATGGGGACGAGCGCGGCGCTGCGAAAAATCGTTTTGACTGTAAGCACCTGAATAAAGGCGGTGCGGCGGGCTATATCGCCAAATACATTGCAAAAAACATCGACGGGTACGCGCTGGACGGCGAGCGCGATCATGAAACCGGCGAGCTGTTGACTGATACGGCCGCCGCCGTCACCGCGTGGGCGTCAACATGGCGTATCCCTCAATTCCACTTTAT
>NZ_AWGE01000067.1 GCF_000495815.1 Asticcacaulis sp. AC466
ATTAGTGCAGCTCCTGCGCTTGATGCTCGATGGCTTCAGCCTCTTGGCGCAACAGCTCCACAGCCTCGACCGCTGTTAACCCCTCTTGGGTGATGTGGGCCGCCAGCCGAACCAAACGCGCAGCCGCTACCTGAGATTGGTTTTTACGTTCATCAATACGCGCGCTATCTAACAAATCTTGAAACTCATTTGTTAAGGCAGAAACCGCGCGGCAAGTACCAGCGACAACACCACGCTGAAAGGCGTTATTTGCCGAGCTGGTTAAAGTTGGAGTAAGAAGCGAAGATTCTTTCATAGTAAA
>NZ_AWGE01000068.1 GCF_000495815.1 Asticcacaulis sp. AC466
GCGGGAGACCGTCTTGATCGAAACGCCGGCGCGGCTGGCCACGTCTATAATGGTCGGCTTACGTATATCGCTTGGCGGCATCAGTGCTTTACCGGCGTGAATCTATCGGCGTGCGGCATGGCAAAGTTGTAGGGGCGCGGCGGGGTGGGCATGCAGACGGGGCTCGTGACGGGGGGGTTTGGGGGAAGCTAACACGCGGGGGGGAACACGGGCAGCCCGCCTTGGGGGGGGGGG
>NZ_AWGE01000069.1 GCF_000495815.1 Asticcacaulis sp. AC466
CTGTGGGCTACTGTGGTGTTGCCGCCGTGACTTCAGCGTCCGATCCCTGGACCTTGACGTCGAATTTGATCTTTTCGCCGACCTTCAGACCGTCGAGCAAAGATGATGGCGTGGCTTTGAACGCCATGGTCATGGCGGGCCAGTCAACGGCTGGAATGGCGTCGTGTTGGATGGTTACGGTGCCTGCCACCTTGTCGATGGCGGGGGTGACGCCTACACCACTGCCTTTTTT
>NZ_AWGE01000070.1 GCF_000495815.1 Asticcacaulis sp. AC466
CAACCTTCTGGTCCTGAGCCGCGGGCACTACGTCTACCTTTTTCCCCCTCCCCTTCCCCCTTCCCCCTCCTTCCCCTCCCTTCCCCTCCTTTGCCCTTTCCCCCCCCCCTCTTCTTCTCCCCTTTTCCCCCCTTCTCCCTCTTCCTCCTCCTCCCTCTCCTCTCTCTCTCTCTTCCTCTCCCCCTTCTTCCCTCCCTTCCC